>OZ244898.1:0-3070977 GCA_965221585.1 Candidatus Aldehydirespiratoraceae bacterium
TCGCCGGAGTAGAGCTTCCAGGCCACAGCCATCCGGTAACTGCGGTCCAGGATGAACTCCCGACCCTTGATCTTGAAAGCCTCGCTGACGTGGTGCTGTGAGGTGTAGAGCGCACGCCCGTAGGCGATGGCGTTGCCCCACAGGTCGGGTCCGTCGAAGGTGTAGCGGTTGCCGCCGGATCGGGTGCGAATGTAGCTGACGGAACGGTCCACGGTCCCCGAGATCTCCAACGTACAGTTGGCCCGCACCAGATCGATCGGGTCGTTGCGCAGACGCACCTCCACCGTGCCCCGCCGCTGCTGATCGGCCCCGAACACCTCACACTCCCCGGCCCACTGGCCGCCCACCCGATCCGGCACGGTGTGGGGCCACGAAGCCAGTTCGCGTTCGGCCTCCAGATGGTCGTCTATCCAGGCCTTGGTCTCGGGGTTGGTGTCGTAGTCGTGTGCATTGAGATACACGCCGTTGAACACCGCGAAGATCGTCGGCCCCTCATACAACAGCGACGAATAAACCTGGGTGACCCCGTCCGGAAGGATCTGGTTCATGGTGTTCAGATCGGCCCGCCAACCCGGTGCGTAATAGTGCGAGTCCACCAGCGAACCGTAGGGATGGCCCGCCCCGTAGAAGTCGGGGCCCTGGTAGATGCGGTCGTTGCCCTGGTCGTCCACACCGAACTCGAAATCGCGGATCTCGAAGCGGTTGCGCAACGGCCCGGTGTTCATGAAGTTGCACTGCATCCAATAGGTGACATTGCCGTCGGCGAACACGCTGGCCCGGCTGACCTTGTTGAACCCGGTGTGACTGCCATCGGCATCGAACACCGACGGCAGGCCGTACCACTCACCGGTGATGCGTTGCTGCCACTCGGAGGCTTCGGTCTCGCTCATGTGGTTGTCTCCGTTCTCGGATCGGCGGTGCGGATGCCCGTGGCTAGGCGCGGGTGGCTAGGTGCGGGCGGCGGTCTTGAGGCTGTTCTGGATGTCGGCGCTGGTCTCGGGGCCGAGCAGCTGGTCGACGCGGCCCCATACCGGGTCGACATCCGGGTTGAATATGGCTGAACGGTTGCGGGAGTCGCGCCGGTCCAGATCTTCGGGGGTCGCGTCACCGACAGCGTTGTCGGGCACACCCTCAATCACCAGTCGGAGCCAGTGGTCGCGGTAGTGGGCCACCGCATCGAACACTCCCCTGAAGCCGTCCTCGTCAGCGCGATGGGCCAGCATCCACGCCGACATCAACTGCCATTGCCGCGGCGAGAGGTGCGCCGGAGTCAGCCCCTTCAGCTGCACGACCTGGTCATGGACCTCGGTGAGCGGTCCGTAGCAATGGTCGATGTAGGCCAGGTTCGCGCCGGGGTCCAGGCGAGGGATCAGATCCAGATGGAAGGCGTAGTGAGGCCCGGCCAAGACAGAGTCGACCGTGAAGTGAGGGACAGGGCTGTGGGCGGGGGTGAACGCGAAGCACATGTGGCTGTCGAGCCCGAAAGCCTCGACGGTCATGCCCACATACACCAGCGCTGCCACCCCGTCGCGGGACAGCACCCGGTGCGTTCCGACAGCTGAGCCGTCGATCGCCGAGACCAGCGGCGTGTTGACCGTCTCGGCCATGTCCAGGCGAGCCTCGATCGTCCCGACTGCGCTGAGACAAAGATCAGCGGACAGACTCATGGCGCAGGGTCCTGCCGCGCCGTGGCTTCGTCGACGGTGGGGAAGACCCAGGCGTTGGCCAGCTCGGGGTCGCCGGTCCGTCCCGGCGACGGGATCACCGCCGCGGCTCGCACGGCCTGCTCGCCCGGCAGAACTTCCAGCCCCCAGCCTCGATTGATCTGCTCCTGCCGCCAACGGCGGTACGCCAACTGGATCGAGTCGGACTTAACATGGAGTTCCGCCGACAGATCGAAGGGCAACAGCTCGGGACGCTGACCCTCCACGGTCGGCTGATCCTCCAGGAAGATCTTGATCGTGCGCTGCATCGAGTTCTTGTCGGCCCAGCCGCCCGTGAAGAACGTCCGCAACATGGCGAACTTCGAGACCGTGACATGTTCATCACGGGGGACCGCGGCGGTGAAGATGCGGATCTCGCCCATCGGCAGGCGCACGATCAGCAGCGACACGTTGGGGGGATAGAACCCGGTGGTGGTGCTGACCGGCGGGCGGTCCTTCTTCGAAATGAACTTCCAGAGTCCGGACGGGCGGGGCGGCTCGAGGTCGACCGTGGCGGTCACCGAAGTCAGGAACCCGTCGCTGCGCTGCTCCTCGAGCTCGAACTCCTCGATCTCGGGTTGGTCGGCGTTGCCGAACGAACCGGAGTGTACGAACGGGGTGTGGGCGATGTCGACAGCGTTCTCCAACACCCGGTCATAGTTGGCGTTCCAGGTGAACTCCCCGAATATCGCCCGATAGCCCGCAGCCTTCGCCTCGGTGTGCTCCTCGAGACCGTCGAGCACAGGCACCGGCGGTCGCTGAGCTGCGGGAAGGTCACCCAAAAAGACCCATACGAAGCCGTAGCGCTCGACACAGGGGTAGGTGTCGATCCGGGCCTTGCGGGGGATCGGTAGACCTTCCCGGTTCGCGGGGATCTCCACGCAGGCACCGTCGGAGGCGTAGCGCCAGCCGTGGTAGGGGCATTGCACACAGTTGCCGACCACTCTGCCCCCGGCCAGCGACCCCCCTCGGTGGACACAGAGGTCGGATTGGGCGTTCACGGTGCCGTCGGGGCTGCGCCACAGCACCAGGTCGTGACCATGCACGCGGGCCTGGACCGGTTCAGCCGCGACCTCTGCCCCGAACTCGACTGCGTACCAGTGGTTCTTTATGAACATGTGCTTCTTCCTTGGAGGGGTTGGGTCCTTCAGCCGGGTCTTGGCAGTTGCCGGTCGCCGCCCCACAGGGCGCGTACCAGGCGGTCGGTCATCTCCTCGCCAAAAAACCGTACCGCCATGATGTTGGCGGGGTCTCGTTCGGCGATGTTGCGTCGCCGGGCGAGGTCGTCCGCGGCGAGCTGTTGACGACCTCGCTCGGGCACGGGTTCGGCTTCGTCGACCCAGCGCAGCCATTGGTCGACTCGCCGATGGGCGAGTTCGCTCACCTGATCGAGCCGGGCCTCGTCGTGGGTGCGGTTGGGGGTGGTGAAGCAGACGGCCACGTCGCTCAAGGCTTGGCGGATGTACAACGCTCTGGAGGTGAACGGTGCCAGTCCTTCGTCGGCGCGCAGTTCCAGGAACTCCTCGTTGAGCGGTTGGAAGTACTTGTCGAGCGCTGCGGTGTCGAGCATCAGGTCGCTGCGGGCGTTGAAGTCGATGTAGAACCACAGGTCGGGCAGGGTTCCCCAGGCGATTCCGAGATGCGGCACGTCGATCTGCGGACCGAGCCAGGCGGTCACGTGCATGTTGGTGAAACCGAGGGGTGGGTTGCCGATCCAGGAATGGATCAGCCAGTCCATCTCGGGTCCGCTGTAGGCGGCGAGCCGCCCGGCGGGGTATTCGGCCTCGGCACGGTAGGACTCGAGGTCGTCGGTGCTGGGGTCCCGGGCCAGTTCGAACCGGTTCTCGAGCTTGGCCATGAGCTCGCAGGTGATGCTCCAGAGTCGGTTGAACGTTGCCGTGGTATCTGTCGTGTCCCGTTCGTCGAAGATGTCTTGGACGCCTTGCAACGTCTCGCGCATGGGTTCCCCGGTATCGTCAGAGGGAGATTGTTCCGTCAAGCGGAACAACGTTTCGTTCGGTCCGACAGTAGGGCTGAGCGAAGACGAGTGTCAACAAACAGACCATAGGGGAACCGCCACCTTGAGCCGCACCACTCTCTACGTCCCAGGCGACCGCCCCGACCGCTTCGACAAAGCGCTCGGCTCGGGTGCCGACGCCATCATCTGCGACCTCGAGGACGCAGTCGCCGAAACCGCAAAATCCGACGCCCGAAACGCGGTACGCGACTGGCTCCGAGCCAACTCCGAAGCGCCCGCATGGATACGGGTCAACAACCGACCGGACCTGCTCGACGACGATGCCGCAATGGTGCGCTCACTGGTGGCCGACGGCGTGTCCTTCGCCGGCGTCGTCGTGCCCAAGGCCGACACCGCGGCCTGCACAGCAGACTTCGGCAACAGCCCGGTCATGGCTCTGATCGAGTCGGCGGTCGGTGTGGCCGAAATCTACGAGATCGCGGCGATGCCTGCGGTGGTGCGACTGGCTCTGGGCGAAGCGGACCTGGCTGCAGACATGTGCATGGAACCATCCGCGGACGTACTTGAAATGTGGCCGATCCGCACCCGGGTGGTCGTGGCGTCCGCGGGCTCCGGGCTTTCGTCGCCGTGTGGACCGGTCCCCACCTCCCTCGACGATCACGAAGCGCTGGTGGCGTCAAGCGAATCGCTGCGCCGACACGGTTTCGGCGGCCGCTCAGTGATCCACCCCAGCCAGGTGCAGCCGGTCAACGAGGTCTTCACGCCGTCGGCGGAGGCGATCGCTCACGCGGAGGAGGTGGTGGCCGCCCATGAGGCCGCGGTCGCAGAGGGCCGAGGCGCGCTGATCCTCAACGGTGAGTTCGTCGACGCCGCGGTGGTGCGCCAAGCCCAGGCAGTGCTCGCTAGGGTGCCGCGCTGAGTACAGCAGAAGCCTGCCAGGGACGACCGCCAACCAGATCGGTGTGGATGGACACCTCACGATTCAAGGCCCGGCCCGGATGCAGGGTGCCGACCAACAACCCCTCAGCGGGCGCCGCCTCGACGCTCAAAGGCGTGTTGATGGTGCCGTCGTAGGGGCTGGTGCGATGTGGATTCCACAGCGAATCGGCGGGCGGGTCAAGCAATATCGCCGCGCCCGCCAAACCGCTGGGCGCGCAGGCCGCCAGACTGACCCGGTTCTCCGCGGCTCGCTCCAGCACCCCGAGCTCGCGTTCCCAGGAGAGCTCCGGTTGCCAGCACAGTGCCACGACATGGGTACCGGCCACAGCCGCCAACCGCACTGCCTCGGGGTAGCGGTGGTCGTCGCCCACCAGCACCGCCAGGTCGCCGAATCCGGTTCGGTACAAGTCGACCGAATTGCCGAGATCGGTGACCTGCGGATAGCGGTCGCTGCGGTGGATCTGGGGTTGTTGGTGGACAAGACCGTGCGCCGCCCAGACCTGGCCGACATGCCGATCCCCCACAAGGGCCGTGGTCACAACCAAGACACCTTCGGGGACCGCCTCGGGAACCGGGGTCAGCTCCGGCAGCACCACCAGCGCCGCCCCCGAAGCGAAGGCCTGGTCAACGAGCCCGCCGTCGAACTGAACTCCAGGAACGCAGGCAACCGTGACCTCAGCGGCGAGCCCGGCTGCCGGGGTGGCAGTGTCGGGCCGCGCCAACGGGGTATACACCTCGGGCCGTCGGCCGGCGAGCCGGCTCGGGTCGGCCTCTGAAAGGTCGACCTCGGCGATGACCACCGCTTCGCCTGTCAGGGGCCCGATGGCCAGCACTGTGCCGTCGGGACCGACGATCTGGCTCTCCCCGGCACCGTTGAGAGTCTCGGGCGGCACGCCGAGCGACTCGCTGAAGGCATCCACACGGTCGGGCGGCAACAGCGGGCCGACCTTGTTGGCGGCAACCACGAAAACGCCGTTCTCGGCGGCTCGAACCGGAACATGCAGAGAGGCTTCGTCGCGGGCGAACGAATTGAGGTTGTTCAACAACAGCCGCGCACCGCGCACCGCGAAGGTACGAGGAATCTCGAAGGTCACGCCGTCCATGCACGAATACAGACCGACCGGACCGAAAGCGGTCTCAGCCACGGGACTCGCACCCGCACCGCAGCTCAGAAACGCCCGTTCGTTGCCCATCAGCATCTGCTTGTCGGCAGTGGCGGCCACACTTCCAGACGGGTCGAACAACACGCCGGTGACCGTCACTCGGTCGTCGGTTCGAGGAACGGTCACCGCCAGCGCGGCATATACCCCGTGGTGAGCGACCCTCGCCGCGAAGGTGCGCATCCAGTAGCCATCGAGGGCCACGGCGACGGCCCGGCAGTGAGCGGCGTCGTCGTATACCGAGATGTGGTTGCAGAACTCTGGTAATACCACCAGGTCTGCGCCGCTCTCGGCGGCTGCGTCGAGCATCCGCAGGCAGGTGACGAGGTTCTCGCCGAGGTCGCTGCCAGCGGCGAACTGCACCGCCGCCACTTTCAGGCGGTCGGTCACTGCAGTTGGCACCGGCTAGGCACCGGGGCGGGCCCCGAGCTTCGTCGACAGCGCGCGGGTGACCTCCACGACCGCGGCGGCCGAGCTGGCAATCTCGTCGCGGAAGCGCTCAATCGGACCGCTGACGCTGATAACCGCGACAGGCGCCTGGTTGTGGTCGAGTATCGGCGCGGCCACCGATCCCGCGTCGTGCTGACGTTCACCGAGCGACACTGCGAAACCCTGCTGGCGAACTCGGCTGAGTTCCGCCCGCAACTCGTCGACGGTGACGATGGTGGACTCGGTCATCGCGTCGAGCGGGTTCTCTGCGAGGTACAGGTCGATCTCGCCTTCGCTGAGCCAGGCCAGGAAAGCCTTGGAGGATGCGCCTGCGTGCAGCGGAAACGACCCGCCGATGGGCACGGTCATCTTCACCTCGCGCGGAGGTGTGATCTGGGCCACGTAGACGCGCCGGTTGCCGTGGCGCACTGAGAGGGTGGCGGTCTCGTCGGTCGCGGCGCTGAGCCTGCGCATCTCGTCGAGCGCCAGGCTGCGGATGTCGAGCTGGTCGCGGTAGGCAGTGGCCAGTTCCAGCACCGCCGGCCCGAGCATGTAGCGCCGGGTCTCGGGGTCGGTCGTCAGCAGGTCGCGTTCGCGCAGCGAGGTGAGTATTCGATGTACCACCGCCTTGGACACCCCGAGTTCCTTGGATATCTCGGTGACACCGAGGCTGCTCTGTGCTCTGGCGAACAGGAACAGCACATCAGCGGCCCGCTCGATGGCGGCGACGCTGCGAGGGGTGCTGGTGACTGGGTCCATTGGTTCTGCTGTTCCGCTCAGAGGAATGAGGTTAGCGGTTGTTCGCTGTCAAGGTCTGTGTTCGTCGAAAGGGGGCTCGGATCGCTGGAAACGGTTGCCAAAGGCCTTGATTGTGCGGAACACTAGGGCCGATGTTCCCCTGGGAGAAACGACGTTCCGCATGACGGGTCCGCTGGCCGACCTGCGTGTCATCGACGCCTCCACCGTTATCGCGGGACCGATGATAGGCCAGATCCTGGCGGACTTCGGCGCGGATGTGGTGAAGATAGAGCATCCCCGAACAGGAGACAGTCTTCGGGGCCACGGCGCCCAAAAAGACGGTCAAGGCCTTTGGTGGAAGATGGTGGCACGCAACAAACGGTGCGTGGGCCTGGACCTGAGCCACAGCGAAGGCGCCGCCGTGTTTGAGGACCTGGCCGCCGACGCAGACGTGGTCATCGAGAACTTCCGGCCCGGCACGCTCGAACGCTGGGGCCTGGGACCCGAGGTGTTGACGGACCGCAACCCCGGCCTGGTCCTGTGCCGGGTCAGCGGGTTCGGCCAGACGGGCCCATACGCGGCGCGGCCGGCATTCGGGACCCTGATCGAAGCCATGAGCGGCTTCGCCCACATGACCGGCGAAGCGCAGCGGCCGCCAACACTGCCTCCCTTCGGACTCGCCGACAGCATCGCAGGCATCAGCGGGGTCGCCGCAGTGATGATGGCCCTGCACCACCGCAACGCAACCGGGCGAGGCCAGGTCGTGGACCTGGCGATCCTCGAACCGTTGGCCACCGCGCTCGGACCTCATGTCATCACCTGGGACCAAACCGGCCAGATCGCCCAGCGTTGCGGCAACCGCTCCATGAACAACGCCCCACGCAACACCTACCTCACCGCCGACGGCCGCTGGGTGGCCGTCTCCAGCAGTGCCGACGCAGTCGCCCGACGCACAATCGAGTTGGTCGGTCGAGGCGACCTGGCATGCGAACCGTGGTTCGCCACCGGTGCCGGCCGGGCCGACCATGCCGATGAGATCGACGAGGCGATGGCCGCCTGGATAGGTGAACGTCCACTGGCGGACGTGATCGAGGCCTTCGCCGCCGCGGATGTGGCTCTTGCCCCGGTCTACGACGTCGAACAGTACGTCACCGACCCGCAGGTGCAGGCACGACAAGCGGTGGTCTCCGTGGACGATCCCGAACTGGGTCCGCTGCGGATGCAGAACGTCCTGTTCGGGCTGTCCGCCACACCCGGCAAGATCCGGCATCCAGGCCGGAGGTTGGGCGCAGACACCGACCAGGTGCTGGCAGACGCAGGGGTCAGCGCCGAACAACTCGCCGACCTGCGGGATCGGGGAGTGATCGCATGAGCAGCACCGACCCAGGGCCGGTCACCGCCCTGCTGGGCACGCTCGCCGAAACCAGCGTCTACGACCTCGGCCGTCCGATGCGAAACGGCATGGCACAATCCCCGAACCACCCGCTGTTCCGCCACTGTCTGGACCGGCGCCATGGTGAACGAGTGCGAACAGACGGTGGTTCGGCAGCTGCCGACCTGCTGACGACCGGCTGTCACGTCGGGACGCATGTGGACGCGTTGGCCCATGTCAGCCACCAAGGCCTGTTGCATGGAGGCATCGACGCGCAAGCAGCCCAGGCGGACGGACACTTCGAGGTGCTGGGCATCCAGGAACTGCCACCGTTCGTGGGTCGAGGCGTGATGCTCGACATCCCCGGGCTGCTTGAAGAGGACGCCTGCGACGGGGGCCACGAGATCAGCGTGGCCGGACTCAAAGCCGCCGTGAACCGTCAAGACACCCCTCTGCGCCCGGGCGACGCGGTGCTTATACGCAGCGGCTGGGGAGCGTACTTCGACGACGCCGAACGCTACCGCGGTACAGAAACCGGCGTCCCGGGAGTCGGCGAGAACGGCGCGCAATGGCTGGCCGAGCAGGGCGCAGCCCTGGTCGGGGCCGACACCCTGGCCTTCGAGTGCATCCCCGCAGGACGCGGGCATGCCCTGCTCCCCGCTCACCGGGTCCTGCTGGTGGAACAGGGGATCAACATCATCGAGGCGCTGGACCTCGACGGTCTGGCCGCGGCAGGCGTTTACGAGTTCGTGTTCGTGCTGTCCCATCTGAACATCCACGGCGCCACCGGAGCCCCGGTCCGCCCCCTGGCCATAGCATGAGCACTGGCGCATGAGGTCTGGCGCATGAGCACGGTCGTCTCGCGACTGGCGGAACTGGCCTGCTCCCCCGTGCCCGAAGCGGTCCGAGCCGGCATCCCGTCGCGCATCATCGACATCGTGGGAATAGCCGTGCGCGCCTCGACGCTGGAGACCTCGCAGGCCGTCATCGGGTTCGCCGTCGATCAGGGCACCGCCGCCCAAGCCACCGCGATCGGCGCTGGACGGGCAACCTCGGCAGCCGAAGCCGCCTTCGTCAACGGAGTGCTCGCCCACTCACTGGATTACGACGACACGCACCTGCCGTCGATCCTGCACCCGAGCGCCTCGGTGGTACCCGCCGCGCTGGCGGTGGCCGAGTGGCGGTCGGCATCAGGCGCAGCCCTGCTCGACGCGGTGGCGGTGGGCCTGGAGACGACCGTGCGCCTCGGCATGGGAGGATACGACCCGCTGGCCCGCCAATCGGTGTATTTCGAACGCGGTCAACATGCCACCTCGATATGCGGCGCGGTGGGCTCGGCTGCCGCCGCTGGTCGTCTGTTACAACTGGACCGCGACCAGATCGCCCACGCCATGGGAATCTCCTGCAGCATGGCCAGCGGAATCATCGAAGCCAACCGGGCCGGCGGCACCGTGAAACGGCTGCACTGCGGCTGGGCCGCCCGCGCAGGGGTCTC
This sequence comes from Candidatus Aldehydirespiratoraceae bacterium, assembly GCA_965221585.1. Lineage (GTDB taxonomy): Bacteria > Actinomycetota > Acidimicrobiia > Acidimicrobiales > Aldehydirespiratoraceae > VXYK01. The sequence goes on from OZ244898.1 coordinate 9,815, forward strand.
TGCGGCCCAACTCGCAGCGCGTGGCATTACCGGACCACCGACCGCAATCGAAGGCCGGTTCGGGCTCTTCCAGGCGTTCCTCGGCGATCAGTCCAACCTGGCCGCGGTCACCACACGCCTGTCAGACCGCTGGCACTGCGACGACATCTTCTACAAGCCGTACCCTGCGAACCACTTCACCCACACCGGTATCGACGCCGCGATGGCCCTGCGCCGCCGAGGAGTGCGCGCCGAAGACCTCGTCAGCGCCACCCTGGAAGTGGCACCGCCGACCGTGCGCACGATCGGCGAGCCGATCGAGGCGAAACGGATGCCCGAATCCGGATATCAGGCCCAGTTCAGCGGTCCGTACACGGTGGTCGCCGGTCTGCTCGGCGGCGCAGGACTGGGCGTCGGCCTCAGCGATTTCAGTGATTCGCTGGCATCGGACCCGCAGCGCCGTGAACTCATGGCACGGGTCGAAGTCGTTGGTGATCCCCAATTGATGGAGATATATCCGAATCAGCTCCCGGCCCGCCTGAGCGTCACGACCGCTTCGGGTGAGACGCTGGTCGAAGAGGTGCTCGCCAACCGTGGCGGACCCGACCGGCCCCTGTCAGCATCGGAACTGGCAGCCAAGTACACAGACAACACCGCTGGTCTGATTTCGAGCCGCGACGCCTGCAGAACCCATGAGAGGTTGTCGGGCCTCGCAGACATCGCCTCCGTCGATCAGCTGCTGGATCCACTGCAACGAATCGGCGCAGCAACGAAGGAATGCCCATGACCGAGTTGATCATCACCGGTGCCACCGTGGTCCGCCCGGACGCAGGCGAAGCAGACCAGACAGACATAGCGATCAGCGACGGCAAAGTCAGCGAACTGGGAACGGGGCTCGCAGCCGCCGCTGCGCCCGAGACCGAGGTGTTCGACGCAACAGGGCTGATCGCCTTTCCCGGCTCGGTCGACGCCCACACCCACATGGGCATCTACAACCCGTTGCCCATAGATGCCCAGAGCGAGAGCCGTGCCGCGGCCCAGGGCGGCACAACAACAGTGCTCAACTACATGAGAACCGGCCAGTACTACCTCAACAAGGGCGGCCCCTACGCCGACTTCTTCCCGGAAGTGCTGCAACAGATCCAAGGCAACAGCCATGTGGACTACGCCTTCCACCTCGCCCCGATGCAAGCCAGCCACATCACCGAGATACCCATGCTGGCAACCGAATACGGAGTGACCTCGTTCAAGATCTTCATGTTCTACGGAGGACACGGCCTGCATGGCGCCAGCGACGACCAGTCCCAGTTCCTGATGACGCCGCCCGGTGAGCGCTACGACTACGCCCATTTCGAGTTCATCATGCGGGGCATCGCCGAGGCCCGTCGAAACCACCCCGAACTGGCCGACGCGCTGTCGCTGTCACTGCACTGCGAGACAGCCGAGATCATGACCGCCTACACCAAACTGGTCGAAGAGGCGGGGGAGCTCACCGGGCTGGCCGCCTACTCGGCCTCCCGACCGCCGCATTCGGAAGGCCTGGCGGTCACCATCGCCTCGTATCTGGCTCACGAGACCGAAGTGGTCAACATCAACCTACTGCACCTGTCATCGGCCAAGGCCGTGGACGCGGCCCTGCGCATGCAACGCTGCTTCGAAACCGTGGACTTCCGCCGCGAGGTCACCATCGGGCACCTTCTGGTGGACATCGAGACCTCCGGCGACCCGTGGGGGAAAGTCAACCCGCCGATCCGTCCCCGTTCCGACGTGGAGGCGCTGTGGAACCATGTGCTCGCCGGTGAACTGGACTGGGTGGTGAGCGACCACGCATGCTGCCGCGCCGAGGCCAAGGTGTCCGCTGAGAACCCCGACGACATCTGGCTCGCCAAGAGCGGTTTCGGAGGCACCGAGTATCTGCTGAACGGGCTCTACTCCGAAGGAACCAGACGGGGCCTGAGTCTGGTGGACATGGCCCGAATGCTGGCGTGGAACCCCGCCCGGCGGTACGCACTCGGCACCAAGGGAACCATCGGAGTCGGCTTCGATGCGGACATAGCACTGCTGGACCCGTCAGTGAGCCACGTCGTGTCGGCTGCGGAGTCCGAATCGAGCCAGGGCTACACACCGTTCGAGGGCCAGGAGCTCAACGGCAAGGTGCGCCATGTCTGGCTGCGAGGCCGGCGCATCCTCGCCGATGGCAACGTGGTGGGCAGCCCCATCGGCCAGTACCAGAAGCGACCGACATGAGCGGCACCGCCCGGGCAGGGCTACCGATCAGCGTCGGGTTTGCTGCGGGTTCAGCGAGTCTGGGGGCTCAGCGCCGCTGGAGGGAAGGCGCCGGCCTTGGCGACCAGGCTGGGCACGCTGTGGCCGAGTTGGGTCTCGAGCCAGGCGCTGGCGTCGATCAACGCATCAAGGTCGAGTCCGGTTTCGTAGCCCATCTCATGCACCAGGTACACGACATCTTCGGTGGCCACGTTGCCGGTGGCCCGCGGCGCGAACGGGCAACCGCCGACCCCGCCGAGGCTGGAGTCGAACACCCGCACGCCAACGTCGATAGCTGCGGTGATGTTTGCCAGCGCGGTGTTGCGGGTGTTGTGGAAGTGCCCACGCAGAGCAATGCCGGGAGCTCGTTGCGCAGCGCCGGCGAACAGAGCGCCGACCTGGGTCGGAACGCCTGCTCCGATGGTGTCGGCAAGGGCCAGTTCATCCGGCTGCGTCTCGGCGACCTCAGACACGATGTCGAGCACTCTCGCCGGCTCGACACGTCCCTCGTAGGGGCATCCACAGACCGCCGAGATCGTGACCGCGGTCTTGATCCCCGCCCCACGGGCAGCGTCGCTGATGGCACGCCAGCGCTGCACCGACTCGGCGACCGTGGCCCCCTGGTTGGCCTGCGAGAACGACTCGGTGGCGACCACCACGCCGCAGACCTCGTCGACACCAGCGGCGATCGCCCGTTCGACGCCGCGCTGGTTGAGAGCCAACGCGCTGTAGCTCACACCGCCGGACCGGGGAACGCCGGCCATGACCGCGTCGCCGTCGGCCATCTTCGGAACTGCTTTGGGGTTGACGAAACTGGTGGCCTCGATACGGGTGTTGCCTGCGGCGACCAACCGCTCGATGAGTTCCACCTTCTGGGCCGTGCTGAGATCCGCGGGGTCGGCCTGCAGACCATCGCGAGGGGCAACCTCGACGATCTGGATGGACTCGGTCACACCGCCGAGCATACTGGTGACGCATGACCGGGGCGCTCTCAGACATTCGCGTGATCGAGATGGGCACGCTGCTGGCCGGGCCGTTCTGCGGCCAGCAACTGGCCGACCACGGTGCCGAAGTCATCAAGATCGAACCGCCCGTCAGCGGTGACCCGATGCGGGCCTGGGGCCAGGAGAAAGCCGACGGCAAATCGTTGTGGTGGCCGGTGGTGGGCCGCGGCAAGAAGTCGGTCACGGTCAACCTCCGCGAAGCGGCCGGGCAGGACCTGGTCCGCAGACTGGTGACCGAAGCCGACGTGCTGGTGGAGAACTTCCGCCCCGGCACCCTCGAGCGCTGGGGATTGGCTCCCGAAGACCTGCAGACCCTCAACCCCCGACTGATCGTGACTCGTGTGTCGGGATACGGCCAGACCGGGCCCTACTCGACCCAGCCGGGCTTCGGAGCCATCGGTGAGGCGCTGGGCGGCATCCGTTACACGACGGGGGATCCCGCAAGCATGCCCAGCCGGACCGGCATCAGCATCGGCGACACCCTCACTGCCATGTTCGCCACGATCGGCACCCTCAACGCCATCCATGCCCGGGAGCGCACCGGCAAAGGCCAGCTCGTCGACGCGGCGCTGTACGAGTCGGTGCTTGCTGTGATGGAGTCGCTGCTGACCGAATACCACGTTGCCGGGTTCATCCGCGAACGCACCGGTTCGATGATCCCCAACATCGCGCCTGCCAACGCCTACCCGACACGCGACGACAAGATCCATCTGATCTCAGCGAATCAGGACACGGTGTGGCGGCGGATGGCTGATGCCATGGGCCGACCGGAACTCGGTGATGATCCCCGCTTCGCCACCCACATCGCCCGGGGAGACAACCAGGCCGAGCTCGACGAGCTGATTGCGGAGTGGTCGGTCACGATCGACTCCGAGGAGTTGCACCGACTGCTCAACGAGCACAACGTCCCCAACGGACAGATGTACCGTGCCCCGGAGATGCTGGCCGACGGCCATTTCGCGGCCCGTGAGGCGATCGTCTGGGTCGATACCGATGACTTCGGGGCCGTTCCGATGCAGAACGTGGTGCCGAAGTTGTCGGACACGCCAGGATCGATCGACTGGTCCGGTCCGAACCTCGGTGAGCACAACGACGAGGTCTTCGGCCGGATCCTGGGACTCAGCAATGAGGCCATGGACCGGCTCCGCGCCGATGGGATAATCAGCTGATGAGCGCCGACGGCCTGCTCGACGACTACCGCCGTGCCGGGTTCAACAACCGGCTCGGGTTCGGCGAGCGCCCCGCACTGCTGGTGATCGACTTCTGCCGGGCCTACCTGGACGAGGCATCACCGCTGTATGCCGGGGTTGAGGACGCCCGAGCCTCCTGTATGCGGGTTTTGACCGCTGCCCGAACCGCCCAGATCCCGGTCCTGCACACCAGGGTGGAGTTCCAGCCCGGTGGAGCCGACGGCGGGATCTTCTTCCGCAAGGTCGGCGCCCTCGAGTGCTTCGTGAGGGGCAACCCGCTGGGCGAGTACGAAGCCGGCCTGGAGCCCGCCGACGGCGAGGTGGTAGTCGTGAAGCAATACGCCTCAGGCTTCTTCGGCACATCGCTGGCATCTACGCTCACCTCGATGGGCGTCGACACTGTGATCCACACCGGGGTATCCACCAGCGGCTGCGTGCGGGCCACCGCGCTCGACGCCTGCCAGCACGGCTTCGTCCCCATCGTCGTGCGTGACGCTTGCGGCGACCGGGACGAAGCGGTCCACGAATCCAACCTGTTCGACCTGGACGCCAAATACGCCGACGTCGTCTCCGAACAGGAAGTACTCGCCTACCTGGCGACACTGAGAGCCTGAGCCGAGGCGGCGCTACTGGTAGGAGACGAACAGGGGGGTCGGTGTGAGCGCCAGGACCTGATCAGGGGTGGCGGTCGGAGAGTCCTCATCGTAGAAGTTCTTCCAGCCCCAATAGAACCGTCCGGCGTCGCTCTGACGGGTCAGAGCGTTCCAGGAGTTGTACTTGGTCGCGAGCCGGCCCTGACCGTCCATGTGGATCAGAACCGCAAGTTCAGGGGGCGTCTCCACCAGATGACGGTTCGTGATCATTGAGAACCGGAACTGATGAAGCACCAGCAGCTTCTGTGGAAGGGCCTCCTCACGGACAATCCCGGCCAACCAGCGCACAACCTGGTTGATCTCAGCCGCGTCCACCGTGCCGATCTGCTGCAGATGACGCTGGCCGGGTTTGAGCCTCCACTCCGGGTCGAGCGCAAGACCCACGTGTTCGAGGCGCAGGAACTCCTCGTAGATCTTCGCCTGCGAGAGATAGTCGGACAGCCCCGGCTGAAGATCCAGGACCACGTAGATGCCATTGGCCGCAGCGACCTCGATCCAGGGCCTGATCACATCGAGCGCGGTCTCATTCGAATAGTTGCCGTCGCCCCCGGCACTGCCCGCAGCGACAGTGGCGATGATCTCGAACGTGGGCAACACGTCGAAACCGTCCGCGTCATAACCCTGAGCAATGGAGCGGAGGCGCTCGACGGCCTCCTCCGGCCCCTGTTCCCCGAGAACTCCGAGACCTGAAGTCTGTGGATGGCCATAGATGGCCACGATCCGGCGGCGGGGTTCCGAATCGAACAGCAGCCGGCCACCGTAGGGGGATTCGTCGTTGCCGCGGATCACATCGAGATACCAGGCTGCCCCCTCAACGAAATCGGATATAAGGACCACCTCAGATGCAGCGGCGATCTTCTCCCGTGTCTTAGCCGAGATCCCCTGGAAGTTGTTGGACACAGTGATCACCGGCACGCCGATCGGCTGGGCGATTGCCGCCATCGGCACCGCCAACGAGAAGTTGTCGACCAACCAGACGCGTTCGGGGGACAGACCGTCGAGCGACAGTCGCGCCTCGGGATCGACAGCGACAGACGTGGTGGTGAAGCCGCGCAGCCCGTAGCGCCGAACCCGGTTTGGGATTCCGGCAGTGACGATCCGTTCGGGCGCGAGACGTTCAAGTTCGGCGAACAGCGGATCGTCCAACCAGCGCCCTATCAGCAGCAACGGTCCTTGGATCTCACGCGACTGGAGCGTGACGACCGCGGCGGGATCGCCGGCGTAGGCGAGACCGACCTCGACGGCACAGCCATACAGAACCTCGGATATCTCGATGCTCGCCGACGCTGCCCCGAGACCGACCAGACGCGTCCCAAGATCGGACAGCTGAGCGTCGTCGGGAACATGGGGCGAACAATCGCTCGGCTTGGTGGTTCCGTTCGGCTCGGCACCGTCCGCTGCGTCGGGGTCAGTGGATGTGTCTTGGTTCGGGCCGTCCTCGGAAACTGTCTCGCCCGTCTGGGGGAGCGTGCTGGTCCCGTCTGAGGAGGTCGTTTCCGTGCTAAGCGTCACGTTGGCCCCAGCGTCGCAGGACGCCGCCAACAACAGGGCCGTAATGAGTAGATGCCAGAATCTGGGGCGCACAGAGATGCGGTCAGGATCTGGGTCTAGAGCATCCAGCGAACCCAATTCGACCTCCCGGTGTCGTGCGAATCGCACACTAACCGACCAACAACCCAATGTTGCGCCATATCCGACTCGATTTGGGTGGATCTTGAGGTAGCCGATCGGGTCGCGTCCAACGGAGCTATCTACTCCGATGTGTCCCTCTACGCCCCCTTCAAATCGGGGGTGTTGGATTCAGACCGTCCGATTCTCATAGTTTGAGCCGTCCAATTCGTTCAAATTTTGCTGTCCAAAACGCATAGTTCAGGCCGTCCAGTTTCTATACTTGTCAATATGGAGCAATACCAGCCCCGGATCGTCGACACCGAATTGGACATACTCAGCGCGGGCCTGCCCGCCGTCTCGATCGAAGGACCACGAGCCGTGGGCAAGACCGAGACGGCGCTGCGGCGAGCCCGCACGGTCCATCGACTCGATGACAGCGCGCGCCTAGCGGTCATACGCGGTGATCCCGAGCGCCTCCTCGTCGGCGAACCACCCATCCTGATCGATGAATGGCAGCGCTACCCGGCTTCATGGGACTTGGTCCGGCGCCGTGTGGACGCAGCCCCCCGCACCGCACGTTTCCTGCTCACCGGTTCGGCCGCGCCGGCCACCGCGCCGACGCATTCAGGTGCGGGTCGGATCGTCACGCTGCGAATGCGCCCGATGTCGTTGGCCGAGCGTCTCGCTGAGCCGTCGGTCAGCATGGCCGAGTTGTTGAGCGGCCGTCGGCTCCCGCTAACCGGTACGTCGACCATGAAACTGTCCGATTACGCGATGGAGATCGAGCGGTCGGGCTTTCCTGCCATCCGCGAACTCGGCCGTGAGTTGCGTGAGCGTCAAATCAGCAGCTACCTCGACCGGATCGTGGAGCACGACATCGACGAACTCGGCATCGGCCTACGAGACCGGGCGTCACTGCGTCGCTGGCTCGAGGCGTTCGCTGCCGCAACCGCCACGACCGCTGCCTACACCTCGATCCGCGACGCGGCCACACCCGGTTCAGGCGACCCGCCGTCAATGGCCACTGTGGCCGCGTACCGTCGCGTCTTCGAGCAGATGTGGATCACAGAAGAGCTGCCGGCCTGGCTGCCCACGCGCAGTCGCCTGCGTCGCTTGGCTGCGTCACCCAAGCACCACCTCGCCGATCCTGCACTCGCCATGAGCAGCTTGGGTATCGATGCAGAGGCCCTGCTGGACGGCATCGCCACCCCCCAGGTGACCCAGCGTGACGGCACTCTGTTGGGCAGTCTGTTCGAATCACTGATGACTCTGTCGGTGCGCGTCTACGCGCAGGCTTGTAGAGCACGAGTATCGCACCTGCGCACCCGCGGCGGCGAGCAAGAGGTGGATCTGATTGTGGAACGCCGCGACGGCAGAGTCGTGGCGCTGGAAGTGAAACTCACTGCCGCGGTCAACGACAACGACGTTCGGCATCTGCGCTGGCTGGCGGACCGGATCGGCGACAATCTGCTCGATGCCGCTGTCATCACCACTGGCACCGAGGCCTATCGTCGACAGGACGGAATTGGTGTTATCCCCGCGGCGCTGCTGACCGCTTGAGGTCCGGTTTCGTGCTCGCCCCTGAGCGGAGGGAGGGGGATTCGAACCCCCGGGGCCGTTAAGCCCGCTGGTTTTCAAGACCAGTGCAATCGTCCGCTCTGCCATCCCTCCAGCTAGCCAGGATACTCGAAAGCCGCTGGAAGGGGGCTTGCCAATAACTCCGGCAGGGCTTCGAGATAGCGGGTGCGAGGCCACTGGGAAACCCCGAGCGTGGCGAGATGCGGAGTCTCCCACTGAACGTCGACCAGCCGCTGGTGGTCGTCACGCAGCAGTTCAACCAGGGCCACCAGCGCAGCCTTGGAAGCATCGGTGACCCGGTGAAACATCGACTCGCCAGCGAACAGACCACCCACCGCGACCCCGTACAGGCCACCGACCAGCTCCCCGTCCAACCAAGTCTCAACGCTATGGACCCAGCCCTGCGAACCGAGCCGGACATAGGCGTCGCGGATCTGTGAATCGATCCAGTCGTGAGGCCGGTCGGAGCCTGCGCAAGCGTCGATTACCGCAGGCAACGAGGTATCGACGCGTATCTCGAACTTCCGGGCGGAGCGCCGCAACGAACGGCTCACATGCAACGCATCAAGTTCGAGAACTCCCCTAGGGTCGGGCGACCACCAACCGATCGGCCCGTCGGCGATCAGAGGCATCGGAAACATCCCGGAGCGGTACGCGGCGATCACCGTGGAGGGTTCCAGATCAGCACCCACACCGACCAGCCCGCTGGGTTCGGCACTGTCGACCGGCGGGAAATCCCAGACACTTCGAGGTTCCTCGGCACCCATGTGATCACCCTAGAGCGCGCTAGGTTGCTGCAGGTGAGCGCTCCCCTGGTTGCCTGGATGAACCCGTTGCCCATGGAACTGGCACCGGCGTTGAGCAAACGCCGCAGCAGACTGGCATCCGCGGCCAGCGGCGAAGTCCTCGACCTCGGCGGCTGGTCAGACCATCTCGACAGCTACCAGATCGGCACCGAGGTGGGTTCGGTCACGATGCTCGACCGGCCAGGCGACATCCGCGCAGGCACCTCCATACATGATCCCACCGGCGTCACCCGCCTCGATGCCGACCCCGAGCAACTCGGCGGACTCGGCCTCGGCCCCTTCGACACGATCGTCAGCCTGATCCGCACGCCGCTGGTGGCCGACCTCGACCGGTTCCTCCGGACGCTTGTTGAGCTTCTCGAAGGCACAGGACGGATGCTGTTCCTCGAGCCCGTGGCACGGGCCGGACGACCCGGGCGCCTACTGGCCATCGGCGGGCGTCTGGGGCGCGCCGTCGGGGGATTGCACCTCGATCGAGACCTGCCCGCCGAGATCCGTGCCATACCTATGACCATCACAGACCTCGAACGGTTCGAAGTGCCGACCCTCTCGGCGCCGCTTCGACCGTTCGTGGAAGCAAGGGCGCGTCGACCGCTCAGCCCACCTGAATCGTCACTGAGTTGACAGTGACAGTGCGGGACGGGCGCCCCCCGAGCCCGCTGTCATCGGGCTGATGCAAACCGATGATGCTCTGCAACACGCCGAGCCCGGCCTCGTCTGTCTGCCCGAACACGATGTAGGTGCCCTGACTGTCGAGCAGCGCGGTGTTGGGGCCTGTCGTGAAGAAGAACTGAGCGCCTGACGAATCGGGACCAGCGCTGCGGGCCATCACCAACTGGCCGGGGACGTAGCGGTAAGGCCCGGTGAGGATGCCGCCCTCGTCGGCGAAAGTCGGCTCGTCAGGGATCGTGTATCCGGGCCCCGGATCACTGGCGGAGTTGGTGTGGGGCGAGCCGCCCTGAATGATGTCGATGCTGGGATCAGTTCGAAACAGCGTGGTCCCGTCGTAGTAGCCCCAGCGGGCCAGGGTCACGAAGTTGTTGACCGTGTTCGGCGTGCTGTCCGTGTCGAGGTCGAAGACGACCTCGCCCTCTGAGGTGTCGAACACGGCACGGTAGTTGTGGGCAGGGTTGATGCACATCGGCTGCGGCCCGGCGAAATCAATGGTTCGGGGGCTGGACTTGTCGGGAGCGGGACAATCCGGGTGAGACGGCTCCGAAATCTCCACGGCCTGCGTGGTCGACGTGGTGTCGTCGGGTTCAGACTCGGCAGGGTCAGCCTCGGCCGGCACGGCAGTGGTCGTGGTGCCGACGGAATCGAAAGGCAGCGTCTCGTCGTCCCCACGGCCGACAAGCCAGGCGATACCTGCAAAACCGATCAGGATGACCACGACACCGGCACCCCAGCGGGTCATCCGTCGGCGGCGGACGGCCATGGCCTCGGCAGCCTGCGCCGCGGCGATGCGGCTGGCTCGGTTGGCTTTCTGACGGGCGCGTTTGTCGGTACTCACGGCATCGCAGACTATCGGCCGGAGCCACCAACTTTGGGCCGCGGACGGTCCTCAGCTCAACAGCGTGAACACAATCCCCGCAGCAAGCGGCAGGACCATCGCCAGAGCCAGACCCAGCACCAACCAGAGTTGCAGGCGCCGCCGTCGTTGCTGGTAGCGAGACACCGCATGGGTATGACGCTGCTGTTTCACCTGGTTCGTCTTGACCCGACGCTTGCGGGTATTGGGGTTGGTCGCCACAGCCGTTGAAACTACCGCCTACCTGCGTCGGCTCCAAGCGTTCTGTAGCCTCGTGGCGTGCGCTGGTTGTGCCGTGTGTTCGCCGTCTGTGTGTCGTTCGGGTTGGTCGCAGGCTGCTCGACTCAGGATGTCACCAGCGACGCAGACGGCGTAGAAGCCGAACAGGAGACATCAGCGCTCAGCAGCGAGCCGACCATTCCGTATTCGGTGGGTATCGTCCGTATCGGGCCCTCCGCCTACGACCTCGTCTTCACATGCATCGACGGTGGCGCCAGCGAGATCCTTGCGGTGGGGGTGGGACGAGACGTCAACAACAAGCCCGTCCACGCCTTCGTCCAGGCCTTCGTCGCAGAACCCTACGTCGGGTTGGAGGTTGGCGAACAGGGCGAGAAGGTGCGCTTCGAGCCACGGCTCGGGGTGCCGCTCAGCTTCACGTTCGATCACGACATAGTGCGGTTCGACAATGTCGACTTCGTCACCGACCTGAACATCGAGACCGGTGAGTTCACACCCGCAGGAATCGGCTCGGTCGTCGTCGAATGCCGCAGCTACGAGACCGAGATCCCCGACGAGGTGTCCCGGTAAACCGGCGGGTTCAGTCGCCCGCCACTCAGCCGCCCTCCGCCGGTCAGGTGCCGCAGGGACTGTCTTGGAGGATCATCGGCAGACGACCGGACCGGAAGGTCGTCACCGCGCCGTCCTCGACCGTGAACACGACTCGGAAGTCGGCGTCGGAAGCATCCCTGGGCACGAACACGAAGTTGACCGTGTCAGCGTCGACCACCTCTCGTTCGATCTGGTCCCCGAATGTCGCAACCAGAGTTTCTGCGGTGGTGCCGATGCCGAGCCCGGAACGGGTGGTGATCGGACCTTCAACAATGTCAACACGCTCGATTGTGGAAGCGTGCACCAGGAAGCTGATCCCAGGGGGAGCCGCGGCCGGTGTGACGTGATAGCACTCGCTCACCGGTTCACAGGACAGCATCGCCGAGCCGCTCGCCTCAGCAGCCGCAGGCACTGTCAGCCCGAACGTGACAACTCCGAGCCCGACCGTGCTGATCGAGGAACTGCTGCCCAGCTGCGGGACAGCGTCCGCCTCGACTTCAGCGACCACCTGCGCGCCCGCACCTTCGGCCGTGCACACCAGCGGAACCTCGATCGGTACCGACAGCGGGATCGAGGTGGTCGTGCTCGAGGTGACGGTCGAGGTGGCTCCGTCGTCGCCGTCATCGGCCCCGTCGTCGCCTCCCGGGTCAGGATCAGTCGCAGAGTCCGTCGTGGTAACCCTCGTAGTCGTGGTGGTTGTGGTTTCTGAAGCGTCATCTGAGTCGCCGTTGTCGCCCCGGCTGATAATCAGCAGGGCGGCTGCGACTATGAAGATCAGGGCAACGAGAGTGACTGCAATCTGGCGTGGTGACATGGTTCAACAACCTGGGAGGGGGTGTGATATGAGGACAACCCGGAACTTACCACAAGACACGGGAACTGTATTCGCCCGCCGTGGGATTTCAGTTGCATTCATGCGTCGATTCGTAGGCCGCCCGGGGCTCGAACCCGGCACCTTGAGATTAAAAGTCTCCTGCTCTACCCGATGAGCTAGCGGCCCACCAAGCAGGCTACAGCCGTGATGTGCGCTACGGCCTCACACTCCGGCGTCGGCCTCGATCTCCAGCAGCCGTTCGAAGTTGGCTCGAAGCTCGTCGCGCCGACTGCGGTCATGGGCGAGGTTCACCAACTCCAGAGGATCCTCGCGGGTGTCGTACCACTCATGGTCGTGGTCCTCGAAGGCAGCATCGACATCGAAGAGCTTCGGGTCCGGCGAACGGGTGCCGTCACGCTCGATCCCGCCGCCGATCCCGTAGTAGCGGGCGTATTTTGTGACCCCGTCGAAGAAGCCGCGGACTGCGTAACGGCAATTCCGCAGCAGTGACGACTGGGCGCTGTCCTGGGAGAAGAACACGGCCTCACGCGGTCGAGCCGCTGTATCGGCCAGCGCCGGGGTGAGATCGACACCCGAGAGCGTTGGCGTCTCCCCGATGTCGACACCGCCGAGCGAGCACAGTGTCGCGGCGAGGTCCACGTGGGTCGCCAGAGCATCGGTGGTCGTCGCCGGCTCGGTGACACCGGGAACCTTGACGATCAGGGGAACGCCCATGACCTCCTCATAGACGCACGGCAACTTGGCCCGCAGGCCGTGAGAACCGCAGGCGTCACCATGATCGGAGGTGTAGGCGATGACGGTGTCGTCGTAGATGCCCAGTTCGTCGAGAGTGGCGAGCAGCTCAGCGAGGTTCCGGTCGAGCTCCTCGTGGAGGTAGGCGTAGTAGTCGAGTTGCCGCATCCAGGCCCGCTCATCGTCAAGATCGATCCTGCCCACGAAGTGCTCGTGGTTCCGCACCTGCCGCCAAGCGCGTTGGATCTCCGGTTTCGAATGCAGATCGTCGTGGAAATTGGCCGGGAGTTCGTCGAACCGCTCCGGGTAGTCCTCGCTCACCGCCTCCACGGGCACACCCTCCAGCCGCAGCTTGCGCATGAACTCGAACACCTTGGCGTCTTTGGGGTGCTCAGCCTGATAGCTCAGGTGGTCGATCGGGAACCACATGATGTCGTGCGGGTTCACCAGCGCAACGGTGAGGTGCCAGGGTGTTTCATCGTCCGCGTGCTCACGGAGCCAGTTCATGGCATCGGCGGCGATTATCGGATCGAAGAAGCGGCCGCTCCAAGCCGAACCGGTGTAGTGCGCGTCGTTGCCACGGAAGTCCTGGTAGCCGTGAGCGGTCAACTCGGGAACCTGCTCGTGCGAAAGATGCCATTTCCCCAGGTAAGCGCTGTAATACCCGCGCTCTGCCAGAAGGCTGCCGATCGTGGGGATCGCTGGGTCCAGTGCAGTGTGAACCGGGAACGAGACGTTGTCGACCACGCCGTGCTCGGCAAGGTAGCTCCCGGTGTAGAGGCTCGCCCGGGACGGGGAGCACGGCGACGAATGCGTGTAGTAGCGGTTGAACGTCAACCCGTCGGCGCGCAGCCGGTCATGCGCGGGGAGGTCGGCCTTGCCGGCAAGCCAGTCGTTGCGCCGTTCCTCATCGGAGACGATCAGCAGAATGTTGGGTTGTCTGTCCATGGCCGCAGCGTAGAACGCTCAACTCAGCCGGGCTATATGGGAGGCGACCACTGAACGGACCGCGTCGAGTGCTTCACGGCTGCTGAGATCGTCGATACACATGACCTCACCCACATGGATCTGCACCAGAGGCCGGCCGCGCCACGGGATCCGGGGGAACCGGCTGTCGGCCGGCCAGACCTCGTCCGAACCGATGAAGGCGACGGGCAACACGACCGCGTCGGCTGCTCGGGCGATCTCCAGGAAGCCTCTGCGAACCTTGCCCAGACCCGCTTCGTCCCGCTTGTCGGGGGGCACGATCCGACCCTCGAGCATCACTGCAACCGGGCGACCCGCGGCGAGTGTCTCGACCGCGGTGTCGATGGTTGCCCGCCAACCGCTGCCGGCGCTGATGCAGCCGGCCGACCTGAGAAACCTCCCAACCAGCGGAATGTCGAAGTACTTGGCCCGAACCAGGATCCGGGCCCGCAACCCGAGCCTCTCCAACAGCGCGAACCCGACCGGGACATCGAAGAAGCTCCGGTGGTTGGCGACCACGACAACGGGCCTTCCCAGCGTGTCGACCGGGCCGTCGTCTGTGTGGCGCGTCCGGCAGAACAGTCGGCTCACGAAACGAAGGATCACGGCACGGCGTGAGAACCGACGCAGATCACGGTCGGGGACTGAGGCCACGGCATTTGTCTAGCGTCCTTGGACCAAGAACGTGCGCGGATTGAATTTCGTGGACACACAAGTTCGGTGCGGTGATGAGTGGAGACTGCGCCTGTGAACTACCGTCAGCGGTTCATGCCCGCTGCGGAACCCGAAGAGATCCCCCGCGAGAGCTGGCTGGCGTTGATCGTCGTCACCGCGGCGGCGTTCCTGGTGGTGCTCGACGTGTCTGTGGTCAACGTCGCCCTGCCCTCCATAGCACGCGACCTGCAAGCAACCTCGGTGGAACTCCCCTGGGTGATCTCCGCCTACAACATCGCCCTGGCGTCACTGTTGCTGCTGGCGGGACGGACAGCGGATCGTCGTGGCCGGAGGGCGACGTTCACGGCCGGGCTGTACCTGTTCCTGGCCGGTTCCGCCCTATGCGGAATGGCCAACAGCCCGATAACCCTGATCGTCGCTCGGGTTGTGCAGGCGACAGGGGGCGCGTTCCTCATGCCCGCCTCGCTGGCGATGGTCCTGCCCCAGTTCCCGCTCTCTCGACGAGGCGTGGCGATCGGGATCTGGGGCGCGGCGGGCGCATTGGGAGCGGCCTTCGGCCCCTCGGTCGGGGCCGTCCTGATCAGCGCCTGGAACTGGCGAGGGATCTTCCTTGTCAACGTCCCGTTGGGGCTGATCGTCGCTGTTCTGGCCCGACACCTGGTCGCTGAGACTCGTGACGAGAAGGCCGAGGGGCCACTCGACCTGATCGGAGTTCCCGTCGGTGTCGCCGGTGTTGCCCTGGTCATGTACGGAATCGTCCGCTCAGAACAGCACGGGTGGGCCGACCAGAGCGTGCTCGCCTTGATCCTGGCCGGGATCGCGGTGGCGCCGATCGTGGTTTGGCGATCGAAACGCCACCCTGCCCCGCTGCTCGATCTGTCGCTGTTCGCCGGTCGTCCCTATTCGGTGTCGACCGCGGCGTTCTGGGTCTATTCACTGGCTTTCACCGCCGGTTTCTTCCTCAACTCGTTCATGTTCCAGGAGCTGTGGGGCATGAGCGTGCTGAAGACCGGATTCGGCCTCACTCCGGGTCCTCTGATCGCGGCGGTGGCGTCCGCACGTCTGGGAGGCATGGCCGACCGGATCGGACATCGCTGGATAGTGTCGCTCGGCTGCTGGGTGGTTGCCGCGGGCTACCTCTGGATACTGCTGACCTTCAGCTCGGAACAGGACTATGTCTTCGTCTTTCTGCCGTCAGCGGTCCTGATCGGAGTGGGCGTCGGAGCGACCATCGCCGGTTATCAGAGCGCGGCGATGGCCGAGGTCGGAGTCGACCAGTTCGCGAGCGCCAATGCCACGCTCCGTACATTCCAACAGGTCGGTTACGCCATCGGCATCAGCGTGGTGAGCACCCTCGCAGCAGGGTTCAGCTACGACGGCATCTACCGCGGTTTCGTGTGGGTGATCGCCTGCTTCGCCTTCTCCGGGATGGTGATGCTCCTCGGCTATCCATCAGGCTCAGCCGCGGCCCGCCTAGCGAGGACCGTTCGCTGACTCAACCCGCTTCGAACGTCGTGCTCAAGCGCCGCGCTCAAGTGAACGTGTATTCGCTCGGGTCGGGGGCCTTGGTCCACTGCTGATAGGTGTGGATCGGCCAGGGCGACAATGTGAACACGTCGCCGTGGGCGTTCTTGTAGTGCGTGTGCGGGATCGACCAATGGCTCCAGACCATCTGGTCGATCTCGCTGGAGCGATGGGCGTTGTAGGCGTCGTGGACCTCCGGCCGCGGCTCCATCAATCGATGTCCGCCGTCGAGCAACTGCTTCAGGCAACCCATGATGTAGGTGATCTGGCATTCGGAGTGGAAGATGAGGCTTCCACCGTGCGCGAGGTTGGTGCCGGGCCCGTACATGCAGAACAGGTTGGGGAAGTTCGGGACCGTGATCCCGAGGTAGGCGGTCGGCTCCTCGCCCCAGTACTCGTTGAGCAGCCTGCCCCCGCGGCCGCGGATGTCCATCGGCCAGAGGAACCGGTTGTGGTGGAATCCGCTGGCGTAGCAGATCACGTCTACGGGGTGGAGCACTCCGTCGACCGTCCGTACCCCGGAGGGCTCGATGCGCTCGATACCGGTTCGGACCAGTTCGACATCGTCGCGTCTCAACGCGGCGAGCCATGAGCCGTTGTCCTGCAGGGTGCGCTTACCCGTGGCGGGGTAGTCGGGGATCACCTTGGCCAACAGATCTTCGTCGTCGCCCACCTGCTGGCGAATCCAGCCCTCGAAGAACCCCCGGGTGGCCAGGTTTCGCTCACTGACCGCGTATCCGTCGCTGTCGTCGTAGTCCGGGTCGATGCGACTGCTGCTCAAGTCTCCCCCGGAACCCGGCCAGAACTGCAGGAACCGGAACCAGCGCCCGAAGAACGGCAGGTGGCGGATCGCCCACTTCTGCCCCTCCGGGACCTTCTCGTGGTAGTTCGGATTCGGGAACATCCACTGAGCGGTGCGCTGGAAGACGCTCAGATGCTCTACCCGCTCAGCGATGGTCGGGGCAATCTGGAAACCGCTCGCCCCGGCACCGATCAGGGCGAACCGCTTGTCGGTTATGTCGACGGTGTGGTCCCAGCGAGTCGAATGGAACCAGGGCCCCTCGAACTCGTCGATCCCGTCGATCTCAGGCAGCTTGGCACGGTTGAGCGAACCGACGGCGCTGATGATCGCCCTGGCGGGCAGCGACTCCACGACCCCGTCGGCCGAACGGGTCTCAACGGTCCAGATCCCCGTTGACTCGTCGAGAGTGGCCCCGAGCACCTCGGTCTCGAAGCGGCAGTGGTCTGTGATCTCGTTGCGCTTCATCACGTCGACGAAATACTGCTGAAGTTCAGGCTGCTGAGAGAAATACTCCGTCCAATGGTCCGAAGGCTCGAAGGAGTAGCAGTAGAAGTGGCTGCCGACATCGACCCGGGCCCCCGGATAGGTGTTCTCCCACCAGGTGCCGCCAGGACCGCCGTTCTTCTCGAGGATCGTGAAGGGAAGGCCCGCCTCCTTCAGCCGGATACCTGCCAACAGGCCCGACTGGCCGCAGCCGATCACCACCACTCCGAAAGCGTCTTTGGCTTCGTCGGAGATCTCATCGGCCCAGTCGATCCGGTTGACGTCGGTGTCGCCCAGGCCCATCTCGTCGAGCATCATCGGCACGACCTCGTCGGGAATCTCAGCACAGCCGATGAAGTTCATCATCTCGTGCAACAGATCGGCGTCGGGCTGGTTCGCGGGCAGTTCACAACCGTTGTCGCGGTAGGCGATTATCTCCGGCAGGGCACGCCGCCGCACCTCGGCCTTGGATTCCTCATCCATGTAGCCCTGGTACTCGTTGAGGAACAGGCCGGCCGGCTTGATGTCGCCGCGGACCCAGCTGAGATCACCGGTGATGTGAACCATCGTGCACATGAGGGTCGGAATGCTGACCTCTTCGAGAGCCGCGGCGATGGCGCTGTCGTCGTCGGTGAAGGGTTCCCCAGCGTGGGGATGGCGGGTGTCCATGTCGTCAGCCTGCCGCGCCCTCGCCGCGGATGTCAGATCGGGATGGATGAAAAAGCGCGGTTCGGGTTGGTTAGCCTCAGCGTTGATGCAAGCCGAGACTCCCTCCGACAAACCGTCCCCAGCCGACGACCCGGCCATGGCCGACGGTGGCCGTCTGACCAACGGGGAAGCCGACGCGACGCAAGCCTATAAAGAAGGCGTTGGCGCAAGCACCGCCGCCAGCGAGGCGCTCGACCTCGTGGACGAGGTGCTCGAAGCGCTCGAGTCAGACGAACTGGAACGAGCGGAAGAACTGGCGGAACAGCTTGAGAGTCCAGATGCTTCCGACGAGGACTGAGTCGGGATGCGTCGCGTAGCGCTGGGCCTGGTCGCTCTGGCGGCCGTGGTCGCCGGCGTGTTCCGGTTCCGACGCCCAAAGGCGTCGGTCGCATCACCCATCGCCTCGTTGAGCCGGGCCCAGCGCCGAGCCGAGATGGCACGACTGATGGCCCGGCGGGCCTTCGACCGGAGCATGACCACCGCACGCCTGAAGCTGGCCGCCGATGGAACACGGCGGCGTCTGCAAGCAGACCTCGAACGGCGCGAGGCCGCAGACGTCGTAGCCGCGCTGGGACAGATGAAGGGCGCCCTGATGAAGCTCGGGCAGATGGCGAGCTACCTCGACGAGGGAATGCCCCCGGCGATGAGCCAAGCACTCGCGAGTCTGCGCAGCGACGCCCCGCCGATGCCGTCGGATCTGGCTCTCACCGAGATCGAACGGTCACTGGGTCGCCCGCTGCACGAACTGTTCTCTGAGATCGATCCAGAACCGATAGCCGCCGCCTCGATCGGTCAGGTGCACAAAGCCGTTACCAGCGACGGCCGCGCCGTTGCGGTCAAGGTCCAATACCCCGGTATCGCCCAAGCCATCGCCTCGGACCTCGACAACAGCGAAACGTTGGCCAGGCTCCTAGGGATGGTCTACCCGGGGCTTCACCCCGACGACCTTGTCGCCGAACTCCGTGCCCGCATCAGTGAGGAGCTCGACTACCACCACGAGGCCGCCAACCAGATGCTCTTCGCCGAGTACTACCGCGACCATCCCCATGTATGGATCCCCGAGATCGACCCGGCACGGTCATCGCAGCGAGTCCTCACCAGCGAATTCGTCGCCGGCCGCCCCTTCGAATCGGTCTACGACGAGACCGAGGAAGTGAAGGAGCGCGTCGCTGAAGTGCTGTATCGCTTCGTGTTCCGCAGTTTGAACCGCCTGCATGTGTTCAACGGCGACCCGCACCCGGGGAACTATCTGTTGGCCGACGACGGCCGGATCGCCTTCCTTGATTTCGGACTGGTCAAGCACTTCGAGCACGCAGAGGTCGAACAGTTCGCGCGACTGATCCGAGCGATGATCGAAAGGGATCCCGCAGGTTTCAGACGCACCGCCGAAGAGGTCAATGTCCTGCAGCCCGAAGCGCCATTCGACGACCAGGAAATCTATGACTGGTTCGCCGCCTACTACGAGATCATCCTCGACGACACCGCAGTCACGTTCACCTCCGACTACAGCGCCTCCCTGCTCCGCCAGACCTTCGACGCCAAGACCAACGCGATCCTCAAGCACGCCAACGTGCCTCCCACGTTCGCGTTGATCCAACGGATCAACCTCGGCCTCTTCTCGATATTGGGGAAACTCGGCGTCACGGCCAACTGGAGAAGGATCTCAGAGGAGCTGTGGGAATGGACCGACGCAGCGCCGAGCACGCCGATGGGTCACGCCGAAGCTGCCTGGCTGGCTGAAAAGCCCCGGAACACTCCGGCAACGATGCTGGGTCGCCGAACCGGAGCAGAGCAGCTAGCCGGCCTGGTCTAGAACCTGGCCCTCCACCTCGACACCGGTATCGCTGACTGGGGACAGCCCGGCGACCGGCTCGGTTCGATCATTGAGAGCCATGAGGTATCCGGTAGCGCGCTCCGCGAGAGGGTTGCGCTGTTCCAATTCGTAGAAGGCAGGGGAGTGGTTGGGTTCAACCAGGTGCGCCAGTTCATGCACGATCACGTAGTCCAACACCCAGGGCGGCACATCCACGAGCCTGTCAGAAATCCGGATATGGCCGCTGTGAGGTGAGCAGGAGCCCCATCGCTGCCGTTGGGTCTTGGACCAGTGAATCGACTTCGGCAGAGGAAGGTCGAACTTGGCTGCCAGAGCACGTGCACGTGCCTCGAGGTCGATGCCGTCGGAGCGGCGCTTCAACTCGACGCGCTTGACAATGTTGGTCACGAACTCGGCTTCGTCGCGCGAAGACATCCAAGAGGGAATCCTCACCCGGATCACCCCGTCGACGATGCGGGCAGAGACGGTCTTGACTCGACGGTCGCTGCGAATGACTTCTACCGGGTAGCGCGACGACATGAACTTCGTGGATGGAATATCGGTCATAGGATCAGATCCTGTTTCTGTGCATCGAGTTGCTGGGTGAGCGCTACCCGCTCTCCGAGGTGCCAACCTGTGCCGTCGTGGTGAAACCACCGGCCTTCGAGATTTGAGATCCGGTCGAATTCGTTGCCGAAATGGCGTTCCAGGGTGTAGATGACCCCGCCGTGGGCGACGACGAGCACATCGCCGGTGCTGCACTGTCGACGCAGACCCTCAAGGCCCCCCAGGACACGCTCCAACACCGACTCGTCGGTCTCCCAACCCTCGGGCCAGATACCCGCTTCGAGTTGGCCTGGGAACTGAGCGTCGATCTCGGGGCGGGTCAGACCCTGGTAGGCGCCGACATCGCGCTCCGAGAATGCGTCATCGACGAGCACAGGGCCGATACCCGTGGCCTCTGCGATGATCATCGCGGTCTCGCTGGCCCGCACAAGGTTGCTGGAGATGATCGCGTCGAAGGCGCCGCAATGCCGCGCGGCGTCGGCCGCCTGGACCGCCCCGAACTCCGACAGCCGAGGATCGGCCTGGCCCTGCCAGCGACCGAGTTGGTTCCATTCGGACTGCCCGTGGCGGGCAATTAGGACATTCAGCATGATGGCGCCGACCGTACCGGCGCGGTGTGACAAGATCGGGGATACCCACCTCACCGCGACGTCGGGGCCGGTAGCGTTCAGTGATGGCCACACTCCGATTGTTCGCCTCGGCCCGAGAGGCAGCCGGCCGTCGAAGCGACGAGTTCGCGGGGTCGACCGTCGGCGAGATCCTCGACGCGGCAGTCGCTCGCTATGGGTCGGAGTTCGAGGCGGTGCTGGCGACATGCGCGCTCTGGCGCAACGGCGAACCGACCGATCGGGATGAACAGGTGACCGACAAGGACGAGGTCGCTGTGCTGCCCCCTGTGTCAGGAGGTTGACGGGGAGGGGTCTGCGGTGTCGTCCGCAGCGTCAGCAGAGTGTCGGGAGGTTGACAGGGAGGGGTCTGCGGTGTCGTCCGCAGCGTCAGCAGAGTGTCGGGAGGTTGACGGCGAGGGGTCTGCGGCGTCGTCCGCAGGAACGACCGCAAACGCTGGATATCGTTCGACGGATGGATTGCCAGCGACAAGCTGCGGGTGGACCTGCCGGGGTGGCGCCTTGAGCCGGGTAGCGGTCCTGTCGCTCCACACCTCGCCGCTGGTGCAACCCGGCGGGGGCGATGCCGGCGGCATGAACGTCTACGTCCGCGAACTGGTCTCCTCGCTGGCCCAAGCGGGAGCCGACGTCACCGTCTACGTCAGGCGTTGGGACGACGCGCTGCCCGAGGTGGTGGCCGTGGAACCCGGCTTTCGGGTCGTGCATGTCAATGCAGGCCCTTCCGACCTCGCCAAGGAAGCGCTGCCCGGAATAGTCGGTCAGTTCGCGGATCAAGTTCGCGGTCATCTGGACCGTGACCCCGTGGACGTGATCCACGCCAACTACTGGCTTTCAGGGGTCGCGGGCCACCGCCTGAAACATGAGCTGGACCTGCCGTTGGTTGCAACCTTCCACACGCTTGCCCGGGTGAAGGCCGTGACAGGCGATCCCGAGCCGCAACTCCGCATCGACGCCGAGATCGAGGTGATCCGCTGCTCCGATGTGATCACAGCCAACTCCGTGACCGAACTGCACGAACTGGTGTCGCACTACGGGGCCGACCCCGACCGCATCGAGGTCGTGCCGCCAGGAGTCAACCACGCATTCTTCTCGGCCGGCTCCCAGCGGGGAGCGCGTCAGGCGCTCGGGCTGGGCTCCGGCCCGGTTCTGTTGTTCGTGGGACGGATCCAGCCCCTCAAAGGCGCTGACGTCGCGGTCGAAACGCTGGCCGAGCTCAATGATCCTGAAGCTCGTCTGCTGGTCGTGGGAGGGGCCAGCGGAACCGACGGTGACAGCGAGGTCCGCAGGCTGGAGAAACTCGTTGCCAACAACGGACTCACCGAGCGGGTGGAGATCGTAGAGCCACAGCCCCATCACCTCCTTTCCACCTATTACCGGGCCGCCGACGTCTGCCTGGTACCGAGCCGTTCCGAGTCGTTCGGTCTGGTGGCCCTCGAGGCTGCGGCTTGCGGCACGCCCGTGGTCGCCTCCGATGTGGGAGGACTGCGCACGCTTGTCGAGCATGGCCGGACGGGATTCCGGATCGCCGGCCGTGATCCCGAGAATTTCGCCGCTGCGGCCGGTTCGATCCTGGACTCGCCGTTGCTCGCCGATGAAATGTCCCGCAACGCCGCGTCCTGCGCGAAGTCCTACACCTGGACGACGATGGCCGGTCGCCTGCGCCGTGTCTACGACGACATTGCCGCCCGGGTGCCGGTCAACTGCACATGATCGGACGATGCTGGGTAACGTCGCCGGATGGAGTCGCCTCTAGCCACACCAGCTGAACTGGCAGCGGTGGAGCGGCGCATCGACGGCTGGCTGGCCGAAGCCGAGGCGACCAATCCACTGGTCGCTGCCGTGGAGCGCAGCACCGAAGACATCGTCCGCTGGTTCGTCCGCGTGCTCGGTGAGGACAAGGACGTATGGACGGCCTGGATCACACTCCGGCAACGCACGCTCCAGTTCGAGACCTACGTGATGCCCGCACCCGAAGAGAACGAAGCGGAGTTCTATCGTCAACTGCTGCGCCGCAACCACTCCCTGACCGGGTTGGCCTTCGAGATCGGCGACGAGGACGCCCTGTTCCTGGCCGGATCACTGCCTGTCGCTGCGGTGACCGAGGCTGAACTCGACCGGATTCTCGGATCGTTGTGGGCGGCGGTCGAGCTCTGTTTCAGGCCCGCCCTCCGAATCGGGTTCGCGTCCCGTTTCGCGTAGCATCCGGAACGACAATCTAAGTTGTGTTTCAATTAATTTCATGTATATTGGATATTGACCAGGCGGGGCGGCGGTGCACTCGGGGAAGTGTGGATCACCGTTCCCGCCGGTCCCCCCCTCCGCCCCCAAATTGGGGACAGACCTGTGTCGTGGCGGTCAGGGACGCGCGGCTGACAGCTGCCGGTTCATGGCGTCCAGGGCACCACGGGCCGCTTCGACCGGGTCGGTCCCTTCGGGCTCTGCTCGCCAAGCGCCCAGGATCGCCCTGCTCGAGTTGACGATGACCCCTGTCCCCTCGGCGGTGCATCCCGCCACGGCGCCCTCGGCGCTGCCGCCTTGAGCGCCGAATCCAGGCACCAGGAAGAGTGTGTTGGGCAGGATGTCACGCAAGTCCCGAGCCTGAGCCGGCCAGGTAGCGCCGACGACCGCTCCAACATCTGAGAACCCGCTGGTGCCGACGCGGCCGGCACCCCACTCGTGGACCTTCCGAGCCACCACTGTCGACAGTGACTCGTTGCCCACGGCCTGGTCCTGGAAGTCCTGAGCCCCCGGATTCGAGGTGCGGACCAACACGAAGACACCCTTGCCCTCGTCGGGTGAACCGATCAGGGGATGCACCGAATCACCACCCAGGTAGGGGCTGGCGGTGATCCAGTCGGCGTCGAGCCCCGGGAGCCGTTGCGAGGCATCGAAACTCGGCGATGAGGTGAGCAGCCCCTGGCGATAATGGACGGCGGTTGAACCGATGTCGGAACGCTTGGCATCGACGATGACCGGAACCCCCAGCCCACGAGCCTCGGCCACGATCCGTTCGAGTGCCTGCCATCCGGCCGAACCGTAGGCCTCGTAGCACGCGGCCTGCGGCTTCACCGCAGCACAATGGCCCGCCACAGCGCGCACCACCGCCACCATGAACTCCTCGAAAGCGATCGCCACCTGTCGGCGCGGATCGTCGCTGCGGCCGACCGCAGACCTGACGATCCCCTCGGGAATCAGCTCGGGCCGGGGATCCAAACCCACGCAAGCTATCGAACCCGTCGACTCGCAACCCGCTGCCAACAAGTCCCCTCCATGCATACGCGCACGCTACTGCCCAGCAACGAAACTGCCAATGAAACCACCTCCGATGGGGTACGGTGCGTCGGATGAAGCTGCAGATGATTGGTGGCGGCAAGATGGCCGAAGCCCTGCTGGGAGGACTGATCGAATGCGGCTGGGCGACAGCTGGCGAACTCCATGTGGTCGAGCCGGCCGAGCAGCGACGGGAACTGCTCGGCGCCGAGCATCCGTCGATGTCGATCGGCCTAGAGCCGCTCGACCGAACAGACGCGGTGATCGCCGTCAAACCAGACGTGGTCGCCGCGGTCCTGCCAGAGTTGGCGGAAGCGGAGGTCGCCAGGGTGCTCTCCATCGCCGCGGGAGTTCGGATCGGGATCATCGAAGCGCAACTGCCGGCCGGGACCAGGGTGGTGCGCGCTATGCCCAACACCCCTGCGCTGGTCGGCAAGGGTGCCGCGGCCATCGCCGGGGGTGCCGCGGCAGGACCGGACGACCTTGAATGGGCCAGCGACATCCTCTCAGCGGTCGGGACCGTCGAAGTCGTCAACGAGGGCGACCTCGACGCGGTCACGGGGCTTTCGGGCTCAGGTCCGGCATACGTCTTTCACCTCGCCGAAGCACTGCGCGCCGCGGGCATCGCCGAAGGTCTGGCCCCCGAAACGGCAGACACCCTCACCCGCCAGACCCTCCTCGGCGCTGCCACGCTGCTCTCAGAATCGGGGGAGGACCCCGCGGTGCTGCGCAGCAACGTCACATCCCCCGGAGGCACCACCGCCGCGGGCCTCGCCGTGTTCGCCGAAGCAGACCTTGTCGAACTCGTCGGCAGGGTGGTGTCAGCGGCCACGGAGAGATCACGCGAACTGGGGCGCTAGCGTCGTTGTCGTGCCCTCGCGATTCGACACCGTCTCGTTCCTGTCCGACTACGGGCAGTCCGACGAATTCGTGGGTGTCGTCCATTCGGTGATCCGCTCGATAGCCCCACACGTCAAGATCATCGACGTCACCCACGGAATCGCCCCACATGACACCCGAGCCGGAGGTCTGGCCCTCGCCCGGGCCGCCAACTACCTGTGCCCCGGCGTGGTCCTGGCGGTGGTCGACCCCTCGGTCGGGACATCCCGGCGACCGGTTGTGGTCGAAGTCGGCGACGGAGCCTCCTACCTGATCGGCCCCGACAACGGACTGTTGGCCCCGGCCGTAGGCCTCGTAGGAGGCGCCACACGAGCCGTCGAATTGACATCGCCCGACCACCGGCTGCCCTCGGTCACAGGGCCGACATTCGACGGACGCGACGTGTTCGCGCCGGCGGCAGCGCATCTCTGCAACGGTGTGCCGCTCACCGAACTCGGACCAGACATCGACACCGCGAGCCTGATCCCCGGAGTGTTGCCAGTGAGTCAGACTCAAGGCGACGAACTGTTGGCCGAGATCCTGTGGATCGACCGTTTCGGCAACTGCCAGTTGAACGTCGACCCCGTAGACATCGTCGACTTCGGGTCCACCATGACGGTGGATATGCCCAACACCACAAAGACCGGAATGCTCGTCCGAGCCTACGACGAGATCCCGACCGGTCGAGTAGGTCTGCTGGTCGACTCGAGCGGTCTGCTCTCACTCGCCGTCGCCAGAGGATCGGCCGCGGCTGAATTCGGTCTGGATGAAGGAGACGAGATTCGCCTGTCAGCCACCGACGGCACTGCCGCTCAAGCAGATTCCCGACCAGGCGGCGCGACCATCGCGGTCGATATCCAAAGAAAGGGACACCACCTATGAGAAGCGGCACCACCATCGCCATCGTTGTGTTGCTGATACTGATTCTGGGTGCCGGAGTGGTCCAGTTCCTGCTGCTCTGAGCCCGGCCTGCGAGGGCGTGCCATCATTACGGTGAGACAAGGACCCCGTCACCGTGAACCTCGCAACTCTCCTCGAAGACCATCCAGCCAGCCGTACCGCCATAATCTCGGGCGGTGACCGTGTCTCCTATGGCCAGCTCCGAGAAGAGATCGCCGCCACGCGAAGCGTGCTCGTCGGACTGGGCCTCGTTGGTGGTGACCGAGTCGCGATCCTCTGCGCCACGAACACACGCTTCGTACGCGCCTGGTATGCGGTTGTCGGCGCAGGCATGGTGGCGGTGCCGCTCAATCCGCAGGCGCCCGCGGCTGAGATCCAACGGGAGATGTCGGTTGTCAATGCCAGAGCGGTGATCGCCGGCCCGGCCGGCGTGAGGGCCCTCGAATCACTCGACCGGGATGCGGTCGCCTCGCTCGAACACTGCCTGGTGCCCTCGGGTGTCGTGCTCGAAGGCGCAGTCGATCTCGACGCCGCGGTCGCCGAGGCCGCGGTCGCCCAGAGCGAAGGGGCACCGATCGTGGATCGAGACGACGAGCAGCTCGCCACGCTGCTGTTCACCAGCGGCACGGCGGGCAGTCCCAAAGCTGCCATGCTCACCCACGGCAACCTGGCGTCGAACATCCGTCAAGTGTTGGCACGGCCCGAACAGGTGGTCCGACCGGACGATGTCTCGGTCTGCGTCGTTCCGCTCTTCCATGTGCTCGGACTCAACTCGATCCTCAACCTCTCGCTCTGGGTCGGATCGACGCTTGTGCTGGTTGAACGGTTCGATCCGATGTCTATGGTCGAACTCATCGTCGAAGAACAGGTCAGCATCATCGCCGGTCCGCCGACGATGTGGTCGGCGCTGACCCAACTCGAAGACGTCCCCGAAGGGGCCTTCTCCTCCATCCGCCTGGCTGCGTCGGGTGCAGCGGCAATTTCGGACCGCGTGGTCACCGAGGCACAGGACCGCTTCGGATTGAGGATCTATGAGGGCTACGGCCTGACCGAAGCGAGCCCGACGGTCACGCTCGCGACCGGCACCGACGCACCCGTCGGCTCGATCGGCAAGCCGATCCCGGGAGTGGAAGTACGGCTCGCAGACAAGGACGGCGATGTGTACGTCGGTGACCCCGGCGAGGTTCTGGTGAGAGGCCCCAACGTGTTTCGGGGGTACCTCGGTGATCCGGTCGCGACCGCCAGAGTCATCGACAATGACGGCTGGCTCCACACCGGCGACATCGCGGTGGTCGACGACGACGGCTACCTCTATCTGGTGGACCGGGCCAAGGACCTCGTGATCGTCTCGGGGTTCAACGTCTATCCTGCCGAGGTCGAAAGGGTGCTGGCGGCTCACCCGGCGGTTCGTGAAGCCGGCGTGGTCGGCGTGCCTCACCCGCACAGCGGCGAGACCGTGAAAGCCTTCGTGGTCGCCGAAGACGGCCACATCGTCGAAGAGGACGAGCTGGTGGCCTGGTGCGCCAAAGAACTGGCGCGCTACAAATGCCCCACCAAGATCGATCTGGTCGACGAGATACCGCGAGGCATCGCAGGCAAGGTGCTGCGTCGCGAGTTGCGCTGACTCGCAAGGCTACGGTTGTGGTGGTGAACGGCAACGAACCCATCCCCGAAGCCACCGTCGCCCGCCTGCCCGTGTACCTGCGGAGCCTCCTGGAGTTGGCTGCGAGCGGCCCGACGACCGTCTCCTCGGTGGGTCTTGCAGAACTGGCCGGCGTCAACGACGCAAAGGTACGAAAGGACCTGAGCTATCTGGGTCCCCACGGAACCCGCGGCGTGGGGTACAACGTCGACCATCTGATCGTCGAGATAAGCCGAGCCCTGGGGGTGACCAACACCTGGCCGGTCGTGATCTGCGGACTCGGCAACCTCGGCCAGGCCCTGGCCAACCACACCGGATTCACAGACCGGGGATTCCCGATCGCCGCTGCGGTAGACACCGACCCCGAAAAGATCGGAACGACGATCGACGGTGTGGCGGTGCACCATCCCAAGCATCTGCCCGAGGTCGTGGCTGAACACCAGGTTGCTATCGGGATCATCACCACCCCCGCGGAAGGGGCCCAGGAAACCGTCGATCTGCTCGTCGAAGCCGGGGTTCGTTCGATCCTCAGCTTCGCACCGGCGGTGTTGGCAGCACCCGAGGGGATCGATGTCCGCTACGTCGACCTCTCCACCGAACTGCAGATACTCGGATTCCATCTCCAACGGCAGCAGCCCCCGCACCGCGGCGGGGTCGCCGAAATCTCCTGAAACAGGTACCGTTCTGTTTGCCTGAAGTATTGAGCGGTTCGGTGAACGACCCGCTCCCATACCGGATTTGAGGACTCCGCTGTGTCGATCGTCGCGATTGGGTGTAATCATCGGTCGACTCCGCTCGCCAAGCTCGAGCAGATGACCGTTACAGCCGATGACCTGCCCAAAGTGTTGGGCGGACTGGCGCAGGCGGACCACCTCTCCGAAGTGGTGGTGCTGTCCACCTGCAATCGAGTCGAGGTGTACGCCTACGCCGAGCGCTTCCACGGCGGATATCAGGATGTGCGTGAGTTCCTGGCCCGACATGGGGGAATGGCGCCCGAAGACGTGGCCGACCACCTCTACGCATACCACGACGCTGATGCGGTTCGTCACCTGTTCTCGGTTGCCGCGGGCCTTGATTCAGCGGTGGTGGGCGAGCATGAGATTCTTGGGCAGGTGCGCGGCGCCTGGGACTGCGCAGTCTCCGAACGCACGGTCGGCTCCGCGCTCGGCGCTCTGTTCCGGCACGCAGTCGAAGTGGGCAAACGCGCCCGGTCCGAGACCTCGATCGGGCGAGGAATCGCCTCGGTGTCCCAGGCCGCGGTGGCGTTGGCCGATGATCGCATCGGAGGTGTCGCGGGGCGCACTGTGTTGGTGGTCGGCGCTGGTGAGATGGCCGAAGGAACGGTCAAGTCCCTCGTCAGAGCCGGTGCTTCGGAGATTATTGTTGCCAACCGCACCCATGAGCGGGCCGAGCAGCTCGCGGCGCTCTGCAACGGAACTGTCGTGCGTATCGAGCAGCTCCCCGACGCTCTGGAACGAGCAACGGTGCTGGTGACCAGCACCGGAGCGACCGAACTGATCCTACAGGCCACAGACGTGGCGACGATGGCCGCTCGACGCGGCGATCTGCCGCTGGTGATCGTCGACATCGCAGTTCCCAGAGACGTAGATCCTGCGGCCGGTCGGCTCAAAGGCGTCACCCTGCTCAACATGGACGACATCGGCGAATTCATCGACGGTGGCCTTGAAAGCCGCGACCGTGAAGTCGCCAGCGTTGTGGAGATAGTCGACGCTGAGGTTCAGCGCTACCGGTCGATCACCTCGGCACGCGAGGTGGCACCGCTGATCAGCGCGCTTCATCGGCAGGCTGAAGAGATCAGGCTGGCCGAACTCGAACGGATCAGCGCGAAACTGCCGGAACTCGATGCCGAACAGCTGGCGGCCGTGGAGGCTCTGAGCAAACGGATCGTCAACAAGATGCTGCACGGACCGTCAACGCACCTCAAAGAAGCTGCGGGACGGGCCCGCGGGGACCGCTTGGCCGAGTCTCTGCGGGATCTCTATGACCTCTGAGCTCCGGTTGGAACGGTCGACGAGCGCAACGAACCTGAGCGCTCCAACGGCGTAGCGAACCATGCTCGCTGCTACTCGGCAGAGCCCTTTGGCCCTGTGGCAGACGCGTCACGTGGCGTCGCTGCTGATCTCGGCGGGTGTTGTGGACCGGGTTGGGGAACTCGTCGTTTCAACCGTCGGTGACAGGCGCCTGGACACCCCGATCCACGCGATGGGCGGCAAGGGGGTCTTCTCCAAGGAAGTGCAGCAAGCGGTGCTTGACGGCCGCGCCGATATCGCGGTGCACTCCGCCAAAGACCTCACCTCGCAGACACCTGAAGGGCTGGTTCTTGCCGCGGTGCCCCACCGGGGCGACACCCGAGACGCGCTGGTGGGGACTCGCCTGGCGGACTTGCCCCCTGGTGCCCGAGTCGCGACCGGATCTGTGCGCCGACGCGCTCAGCTCGCCTGGCACCGTCCGGACCTAGTGTTCTCAGAACTGCGCGGCAATATCGCGACACGCCTGGACAAGGCCCGGCAGTTCGACGCGATCGTGATGGCGATGGCGGCTGTCGAGCGCCTCGGATTGGATCTCGAAGTGCTTGATCCGCTCGACCATGAGGTGATGGTCCCCCAGGTCGCCCAGGGTGCTCTGGCGATCGAATGTCGTGCAGACGATCACGACACGATCGCTGCGCTCAGAGCCGTTGAGGATCCGGCAGCGAGGCGGGTCGTGGATGCCGAGCGAGCCTTCCTCGCCGAACTCGGCGGAGACTGCACGCTTCCTGCGGGCGCGGTTGCGGTGCTCGACGACACGGCCCACGGCGATGTCGATCTGCTGGCAATGGTGGCTTCGCTCGATGGTCGAAGGTTGTTGCGTGAGAAACGTCAGGGACCTGATCCTGACGCCCTCGGCCGCTCCCTGGCACGTTTCCTGCTTGACGACGCCGGGGGCCGCGCCCTGCTGGCGGAAGCCCTAAGGGCCGACGGTGCCTGACGAGACAGTGTCTGACCAGCCTCTCGCCGGTGTTCGGGTGGTGGTCACCAGAGCCCGTGAGCAGGCTGGAGTGCTCGCGGACGCTTTGGCGGAACGTGGTGCCACGGCGGTGGAGGTGCCAGTGATCGAAATCGTGGGCCCCGTCGACGGCGGCGCGGCCCTTAGAGACCACATCGGCCGTCTGGGTGAAGGCGACTGGCTTGTGATCACCAGCCCCAACGGGGCTACGAAAGTCTCTGGAGCGCTGGAACGCGTGCCGCTGAACTCAGGCGTGTCGGTCGCGGTGATCGGCCCGGGCACGGCTGGGCGCGCCGAGGATCTGGGCATCAGAGTCGATCTCATGCCCGACAGGTCGATAGCCGAAGGCCTGCTCGAGGCGATGCCTCCGCCGAGCCGCCAAGGGGCGACCGTCCTGCTGGCCCGTGCCGCTGAGGCCCGCCGGGTCCTCCCCGAAGAGCTTCGCAGGCGGGGTTGGACAGTCCACGACATCGCGGCGTACCGGACAATAGGCGTACCGGTCAGCGACGCCGACACCTCCGCGTGCCGGCAGAGTGATGTGGTGGCGTTCACTTCGTCGTCGACGGTCAGTCATCTCCACGACGGTGTCGGCGCCGAGAACCTCCCCAAGATGATCGCCTGTATCGGTCCTGCCACCTCGGCAACCGCACGGGCGTTGGGCCTGACAGTCGACGTGGAAGCCGAACCGCACACCATCGACGGACTCGTCGACGCGATCGTCAGCCTCTGTGCCGACACGGCCGACAGCAAGCGATAAAGTGTCGATCCGAGGGGGGTGCTAGCCTCTGACCGAACCCGGAACTCGTTGACGAGTTGCGAACCAAGACATGACTGGGGGCCTTCAGGACCATGCTGAGATTTGCTGAAGAAGTAATTTTGCTGTTGCTCCGTGACGATGACGGCAAGTTCGTGCATGTGCCGAGTTGGTTGCTGGATCGGATCCTTGCCGGCGCTGTGCTGATGGACCTGGCGATGGAGTACCGCATCGACACCGACCCGGAAAGACTTGTTCTGCTTGACGACACACCGACCGGCGACAGCCTGCTCGACCCGACGCTCGCTCGAATCGCCGCGGATCGCGACGGCGCGGATCGAGACGCCCGCTACTGGGTCGAGCAGGAGGCGAGCCACTCCGAGGGAACCCGTGAGGAGGCACTCCGGCGTCTGGTCGACATCGGGATCCTGGAGCGCGAGGAGGACCGTTTCCTGTGGGTCTTCAAGTCGCGCCGCTATCCGATCATCGACGGCAAAGCCGAGCGTGAAGTGAAGCTGCGCATTATGGGCGTGCTGTTCAGCGACGAGATCCCCGATCCCCGTGACGTCGTGATCATCTGCCTTGCGGACGCTTGTGGCCTCTTCGCGGAACTGCTGCCCAAGCGGGAACTCGAGCAGGCATCGGTGCGGATCGAGCAGGTCCGCAAGCTTGACCTCATCGGTCAGGCGATGTCTCAGACCATCTACGACATGGGGATGTGGCTGGCGGCGAGCCGCATCGAAGGCCGCATGTTCTAGCGCGCTTCGCGCGGTTCACTTCCGCGCGCTTCGCTAAGGGGCCGTTAGGCCCTAGTCTGACTGGGTGCCATTTCCTCAACGCCGCCTGCGCCGCCTCCGCCGAACTCCGGCGCTGCGGAGGCTCGTAGCAGAAACACATCTCCATGTCGATGACCTGGTTGCGCCGCTGTTCGTGCGTGAAGGCATCGACGAGCCCCAGCCGATCTCGTCGCTGCCCGGCCACTTCCAACACACCCGCGAGTCGCTGCGAGCCGAAGTGGATCAACTCCGAGCCCTTGGAGTCGGCGCGGTGCTGCTCTTCGGCGTACCGGAACGAAAAGACGCCGAAGGGTCCGAAGCATGGAACCCGGAAGGAATCGTGCAGGTCGCGCTGCAGGACCTGCGTGACGACCACGGCGACGAGATGGTGCTGATCGCTGATCTGTGTCTCGACGAGTACACCGACCATGGTCATTGCGGGGTGCTCGACAGCACCGGTCAGCCGGACAACGACGCGACCCTCGAGCTCTACGCGAGGGTCGCGCTCGCACAGGCGCACGCCGGTGTCGACATCGTGGCACCCTCCGGAATGATGGACGGCCAGGTTTCGGCCATCCGTGGAGCCCTCGACGAAACGAGCTTTGAGGACATCGCGATCCTCGCCTACTCGGCCAAGTACGCAACCGCGCTCTACGGGCCCTTCCGCGACGCAGTCGACGTGACGATCGCCGGCGGAGGCGACCGACGCGGCTACCAGCAGGATGTGGCCAATGCCCGCGAGTCGGTCGAGGAGATCCGTGAGGACATCGCCGAGGGCGCCGACATGGTCATGGTCAAACCGGCCATGCCGTTCCTTGATGTGATCGTCCGCGCGCGAAGCGAATTCGACGTCCCCATCGCGGCATATCACGTGAGCGGCGAGTACGCGATGGTCCACGCTGCCGCGCACCTCGGCTGGCTGGAACTCGAACCGGTGGCGTTCGAGCATTCACTGGCCATCAAACGAGCCGGAGCAGACCTGATCTGCAGCTACTTCTCTCGTCTTCTCGCCGAGAAGCTCCAGTGAGCGGCGCAGCCACGAACAGTTCGCTCTTCGGGCGCGCCGAGGCCGTCATACCCGGAGGTGTCAACTCACCGGTGCGAGCCTTCGGGTCAGTCGGCGGAACGCCTTATTTCGTGGCCCGAGCCAGCGGCCCCCATGTCTACGACGTCGAAGGGAACCGTTACATCGACTACGTGCAGAGCTACGGCCCGACGATTCTCGGGCACGCCCACCCTGCTGTGACGAAAGCTGTGCAGGCCGCCGCGGCCTCGGGCACGAGCTACGGCGCGCCGACGCACAACGAGGTCCGCCTCGCCGAAGAGATATCGCGCCGCATCACGGGCCTGGAGATGGTGCGACTCGTGTCGAGCGGAACCGAAGCGACAATGACCGCCATCCGCGTCGCACGCGGCGCGACCGGACGCGACCGCGTCGTGAAGTTCGCCGGCAACTATCACGGCCACAGCGATGCGCTGCTGGTAGCCGGAGGGTCCGGAGTCGCCCAGCAGGGTCTGGTCGGTTCGGCAGGGGTCACGACCGGCGCGGTCGCCGACACGGTGGTCGCTCCCTACAACGTCGTGCCCGAACTCGATGAGACTGTCGCAGCGGTGGTGGTCGAGCCGGTCGCTGCCAACATGGGCCTGGTCGAACCCGTGGCCGGGTTCCTTGAGGGCCTCCGCGAGGCCTGTGACGAGGTCGGAGCGCTGCTGATGTTCGACGAGGTCATTACAGGTTTTCGCCTCTGTCATGGAGGGGCCGCGGAGTGGTACGGCGTGAACCCCGACATCTGGTGTTTCGGCAAGGTGATCGGAGGTGGCCTGCCGATGGGAGCGATCGGTGCCTCAGCAGAGATCATGAGCAACCTCGCCCCGCTGGGAAGCGTGTATCAGGCGGGCACCTTGTCGGGGAACCCTCTGGCCACCGCCGCAGGACTGGCGACCCTCGAACAGTTGACGCCCGACGCCTACCGCAAGCTGACCGACATCTCCACCAGACTGCAGGCGGGCCTGGTCTCAGCTTTCGATGAAGCAGGGATCGCCGCCTGTGTGCCGAGGGTGGGGCCGCTGTTGGGCCTGTTCTTCGGCACCGAGCCCCCGACGGATTTCGAGTCGGCCAAGGCGATCTGCGACAACGGCAGGTACCAACAGTTCTTCCACGGGATGCTGCGCCGCGGCGTGGCATTCGCCCCTGGCGCGTACGAGGCCGTGTTCACGTCGCTGGCCCACACCGACGCCGAACTCGAAGCCACGATCAAGGCGTGCAGGGAAGTAGCCTTGGAGATGGCATGAAAAAACGATTGTTGATCGTCGGCGCCGCGTTGGTTCTTGCCCTGCTGGTTGCAGGAT
The DNA here is from genome assembly GCA_965221585.1 of Candidatus Aldehydirespiratoraceae bacterium. Lineage (GTDB taxonomy): Bacteria > Actinomycetota > Acidimicrobiia > Acidimicrobiales > Aldehydirespiratoraceae > VXYK01. The sequence goes on from OZ244898.1 coordinate 44,564, forward strand.
TCTGGTTTGTGTTCCTTCGTGGCGACACGCCCGCACCGGTGAGCACCGAAGCAGGTCTCGAGCAACTTCGCGAAGATCTCGCTTCTCAACAAGATGATCGTGAAGATTCCGCTTCCCAACCGGATGATCAGGAAGATCTCAGCTCTCAACCGGATGATCAGGAAGATCTCAGCTCTCAAACAGGCGATCAGTACCCGGAAACGGTGTCAGACGGCACGGATGTCGAATCAGAATCCGAGTCCGATGCGGGACTTGATCCAGAACCGGAACCGACGGTGACGGAGGCGCCGAAGGTGGGCGTCGCGGAGGGCACTTGGACAGTCGACGACGAGTTCGGTGAATTCGACTTCGACACAGCAAGCGGTTCATTCGCAGGGTTCCGTGTACAAGAGGAACTGACAATCGGCGAGGTCACGGCGGTGGGACGGACCGGTGACGTGAGCGGCTCTTTGACCATCGAGGACGGGACGCTCGTGACCGCTGAGGTAACCGTCGACTTTACGAGAATCGTATCGAACGACCCGCGACGCGAACATGCCATACACAACGCAATTCGAACCAGCGTCTACCCGACCGCCACGTTCGTGCTCACCGAGCCGGTTGAACTGGACATTGAAGCCCTGGAGGCGGGTTCCACGCTTGAGATCGATCTGTTCGGCGACCTGACCGTGAAAGGAACCACCAGTCAGGTTTTCTTTCATCTGCACCCCACGATCGTCGAAGAAGATCTCGGCCTGATCGTCGGGTCTGCCGAGATCTTCTGGTCCGACTTCGGCGTCACTCCGCCGAGAGCTCCGATCGTGGTGTCGGTAGCAGACCACGGTATCGTCGAGTTCCAACTGCTCGTCCGTCGCAGTTGATCGCGGTCGGGCGTCGCTCGCCCGGCTCTGTTCAATTGATCGGCACCAGCCGAGAGGCTTGGTCAGCCGACCGAGCAGGGCAGGTGCTTGATGCCGTTGATGAAGTTGGAACGCAGGCGTTCGGGGGGAGCGGTAGCTGCAATATCGGGGAAGCGCCCCAGCAGCTCGCGGTACATCACCCCGATCTCCCGCCGTGCCAAGTGGGCACCCAGGCAGTAATGCGGACCCGGCCCGCCGAAACCGATGTGATCGTTGGGGTGCCGACTCAGATCGAACCGCTCAGGATGTTCGAACACCGCTTCGTCGCGGTTGGCTGAGTTGTACCACAACACCACCTTGTCGCCTGCGAAGAACTCGTGGTCACCAAGCCGCGCGCCGTCGGTGGTGACCGTGCGTCGGAAGTGGATGACCGGGGTCGACCAGCGGACGATCTCCTCGACAGCGGTCGGCGTGTTGCCCTCGAGATCATCGAGCCACCACTGGCGCTGCTCAGGATGTTCGGTGAGGGCCACCAGCCCGTGGCTGATCGCGTTGCGGGTCGTCTCGTTGCCGGCGGCGCACAACAGCACGAAGAACGAAGCCAACTCCTGGTGGCTGAGCCGCTCACCGTCGATCTCAGCATGGACCAGCGCTGAAGTGATGTCATCGCTGGGTTCGTCGGCACGGAAGGCCGCCAACTCGGTCATGATCCCCGCGAGGGACGCGGCCGCATTCAAGAACGCCTCGAACACGTTCGTCCCCTCCGGGACGTACTCCGGGTCGCCCGCGGACAAAAGGATGTTGCTCTGGTCGAACACGTCGCCGTAGAGGCTCGGCGGGATGCCCATCATCTCACAGATGATCTGCAGGGGCAGTCGGGCAGCCACATCGGGCACGAAATCGCATTCACCGACCTCGGCCAGATCGTCGACGATCTCAGAAGCGACCCGCGCCACCTGCTCTTCCACACGGGCCAGGGTGCGGGGCGTGAAGCCTCGCGACACCAGCCGCCGCAGACGCGCATGACGCGGATCGTCCATGTTGATCATCGATCCGAGGAACTCGTTCAGCTCGGTCGGAAGGTCCGTGATCTGGGTGCCCTGACCCGAGCAGAACAGGTCGGCGCGGCGACTGGCCTCGACGATGTCGGCGTGGCGGGTGATAGACCAGAACCCGGGGCCCGCGTGGCTGATCACCTCGCCGTCGAGAACGTAATCGCGTTCCTCGCAGAAACGGATCGGATCGGTGGCCCTCAACAATGCGAACGCCTGGGACACCTCCTCGGGTGGACGAGTCCAGAACTCCAGGATGTTGCCCAAGTCGATCTCGTACAGTTCCATGAGTCACCCCCGATCACCTGTGCGTCCGTGACACTACCAGTAAGAACACAACGCTGATCTGGCGCGTTATCGCAAATCAGGTCATTGTTTGGGGATGGGACAACGACCGGTCTTCTGCCACCTGGATCAGCTGGAGTGGGAAACAGCTGCCGATCAGAAAGCCGAAGTTGCGGCTCTCGCCGCGCAGGCAGATGCTCTCGGTGCCCGACGCAGCCGACTCACCACCGGCGAACACGGTTTCCACAGTCACATCTCCGAGATGCCGCCTGGGTTCTGCGTACCGCCCCACACCCATGACATCAGCGAGATGATGGTAATCCTCGACGGCAGCGTGGAAGTGACCGACGGGACCGTTCTCGGCGCCGGCGACGTAGCCGTCATCCCCGCAGACCATCTCTACGGATTCACCGCCGGCGAGCAGGGGGTCCGCTTCCTTGTGGCTCGCACCGCAGACGCCGCAACCAACATCAGCTAGGAGAACACAGGCATGCGCCACGGGTTCAAAGTCTTCGATGCGGACGCACACGTCGTCTACCCAGCCGATCTGTGGCAGACGTACCTGCCGCAGCGTTTCAGGCACAGACTCGACCGCCGCAACCCAGCGGGACTCGAGACCTACAACCCGGTGCTGGTCGACGGCCGTTACAGCCAACACGACGTGAGCCTCTACGGGCAGTTCCAAAAGGCGATCAACTGGACCTATGAAGACATGGTCGCCCAGTACGGCGAACTCGCCACGGACGGATTCACCGGGGATCGGGTGGCCCGAGCGCTGGCCGTGGACGGCGTCGACTGCTGCGTCATCTACGGACCCGAGTACGACATGTGGCTGTCGGGAATCGACCCCGAACTGCAGGCGGCCATGGCACGGGCCTACAACCAATGGGGCGCCGACATGCGCGAAGCCTCGGACGGCCGGGTCATGACCGCCGGCCCGATCCCCCTCACCGATGTCAGCCGGGCGGTGGAAGAGATCCAGTACGCCTACGACCACCTCGGCACCCGCTGTTTCTGGACCCGACCCAACCACACCAACCACCGGGAACTCGGTGACCGCTACTACGACCCCATATACGAACTCCTGCAAGACCTCGACTGCGCCTTCGCCACACACGAGTTCATGGGCCTCAACGCCCAGACCGAAGGTGTCGACCGCTTCAAGACCTTCACCGAATGGCACACCGTGGTGCACGTCCACGAAGCCCAGAACGCCTGCCTCTCGATGATCGTCCAAGGAGTGTTCGAGCGTTTCCCGAAGCTGCGCTGCGCCTACCAGGAAGCGGGCTGCGGATGGCTTCCGTCATGGCTGCACCGCATCGACGAACACCTCGAGATGGCGGGCGAAGCCGAATGCGGCTACCTCACCATGACCGCCACCGACTACTTCAAACGCAACTGTTGGATCAGCACCGAATGCGAAGACCCCTATGTGGCCGACGTCATCCGCTGGCTGGGAGACGACCACATCCTCTGGGAGAGCGACTTCCCCCATCCGGACTCGAAATACCCGCACGCAGTCCAGTACTTCCTCGACCTCGAACCGGACCTGATCAGCGAAGAGAGCAAACGCAAGATCCTCTGGGACAACTCGGTGAACTTCTATCGGTTCCCAGACGACTATCTGCCGACCGAGTTCATCGAGGCTACCGAGCTAGCGCAGCGATGAGCCCCCTTCGGCGACCGCATGAAGCGGTCGACTACGACCTGCTCACAACCCAGCTTCCTCCGCCCCCGGAATACCTTGAGACCGCCTACCTCGACGATCCCGAAACGATCGCCGACAAGCAACTGGCCCGGTTGCAGAGCCGCGCCCGAGCCGCCTACGAAGTCCCCTTCTTCCGGCGCCGCTGGGATGCCGCCGGGGTCGGCCCCGACGATCTCCGTTCGCTCGACGATCTCCGCCAAGTCCCGAGCTACACCGTCGACGACATCCGCGAGAGCATCGAAACCGACCCGCCCTACGGCGACTACCAGGGTGTGAGTGTCGAACAGGCTGCCCACGAACCGATGCGCGTCTACATGAGCGGGGGCACCACAGGAGCGTCCAGACCGACCCTCTACACCGCCTGGGACCGCGAAGCAGGAGCGATACTCAGCGCACGAGCGCTGTACATGCAGGGGATTCGCCCCGGAGACGTGGTGATCAACGCCTGGGCCTACTCCACCCACAACGGCGCGCATGCCATGGACGAAGCGCTGTACCGCTGGCTCAACTGCGTCGTTCTGAGCACCGGAACCGGCAATGTCACCCCCACCCGCAAACAGATCGAGCTGGCGGTGCAGTTCGGAGCCAAAGCGATCCTGACCACCGGCGACTACCTGCTGCACCTTGCCGAAACCGCCCGTGAAATGGGGATCGACCCCAAAGCTGACCTGAAGTTGCGGGCGCTGCCCAACATCGGCGACAAGCAGCGTCTAAGCGAGACCTTCGGCGCGGCCGTCTACGACTCCTACGGATTCCACGAAGTCCAGTGGGTGGCGATCGAATGCGGTGCGGGCGAAGGCCTGCACATCTTCGAGGACGCCTTCATCGTGGAGATCGTGGACCCGGAGACCGGCAAGCATCTGCCCGACGGCGAACAGGGTGCAGTCTGCATCACCGAGATCTACAAGACGGGCAGCCCACAGATCCGCTACAACATCATGGACCTCTCCGCGCTGTATCCCAGGAGCCGCTGCGAGTGCGGGAGTTGGCTGCGCAAGATGGCCCCCTTCGCGGGACGCGGCGACAACATGGTGAAACTCCGGGGTGTCAACATCTGGCCCGAAGCACTGGGCGAGATCGCCTCCGGCGTCGAGGGAGTGGGCGACGACTATTTCGTGTTGGCCCACCGCGCGAACAACCGGGATGAGATGACCGTGAAGATCGTGAGCGAACCGGGCACCGCTGAATTCGAGACCTTGTCGAAACGAGTAGCGGAACGACTGCAGGAGGCAACCGGCGTGCGGATCGGTGCCGAAGTGGTCGCGCCAGGATCGCTCGACGACTTCACCGGATTCGGCAAGGCCGCGAAGCTGATCCGCTTCCGTGACGACCGATGATCGACTACTGGTGCAACGCCTTCACTCCCGACCGGGAGCCGCTCTGGACAGAAGTGATCGCCAGTGGCGGACTGGGCATCCGAATTCGCGGCGGTGACTCAGAGGACGGGTTCTGCGAACCAGCCGAGATGGTGAAGCGTCTCGACCGGGTGGGGGTCGATACGGTCGTGCTCCCCGTCTGCGAAGCCCTCGGCGGAGACAAAGACGCTCCGGCGCTCACAGAGTTCGCCCACTACGCGCTGCGCGAATCCGAGATGAAAAGTCTGTTCGCGACATATCCAGGTCGGTTCGTCGGGGTGTTCAGCGTCAACCCCGATGCGGGCCCTGCGGACCTCGCCGCGGCCGCCGAAGCCGTTACAGCACAATGGTGCGTGGGCCTGCACACCCACACCCACAGCTGGGACCGCCCCTTCGACCACCCCGACTATTGGCCCTACTACGAACTGTGCGCCCAGAACGGCATTCCCTTCACCATGCAGGCCGGAGCCTCAGGAGGCACGATGCGCGCCGGAGCCTCGGGAGGCTACGTGGCTCACGAGTCCGGGCATCCGAGTGCCGTCGCCGCACCAGCCACAGAGTTCCCCGGAGTCTCCTTCGTGCTGTCGCACACGGGAGCCCCCTGGGTTGCTGAAACCATCAATGCGGCCTCGGAGTTCCCCAACGTGTTCATCGGCACCGCCACCCATCCACCCCGGCGCTGGCCCGACGAACTGGTCGCCTTCATCAAGGGTGACGGCAGAGACCGCTGTGTGTTCGGGACCGGGTTCCCGCTCACCGGCCATGTCCGGTCGATGCGCCAACTGGAGGACTTGGACCTCTACGCTGAAACCGTCGAAGCTCTTCTCGACGGCACCGCACGCCGTATCTTTGGTCGTATTCCCCAGCCCGGCAGCGCATCGCAAGGGAGTTGAGAATGGTCGGCACCACCTACAACGTTCCACCCGTCCCACCCGACGAGAGCAGCACCGACTGGTTCGACTTCGCCCCGCTCCGGGTCGGCATCGAATACCGCAGAGTCGATCCGGCCGCTCTCGCCGAGGTCTACGGAGACAACGCCGAGCACATGGCCGAGATCGACGAGCACTCGCCCGAGGGGGGATTCAGCGACGAGGGGATCTCGGTCCACATCGTTGCCGACGGGCACGAATACCTGAGGTTCGACGCTTTCGTCGACGACCCTCACTACCACTACATCGACAAGGAGGCAGGCACCAACACCATTGTCGAGTTCGACAAGGCAGCACACGGGCCCGTCAAGGTCTGGGTGCTCAACCAGTTGCGAGACCGCCTGCCCGAGATGCTGAACCATGCCGGTGCGTCGCAGGTGGCCGCTTCCCTCAGTTCCGAGACCGGCGCTGAGATCGCCGAGCAGGTCGAACACCATCTTCAAGCGATCGGGGAGTTGTGACGTTGAGGGTCGTACCCGCGACCCCGACCCTGGGGGCCAGCGTCAGCGGTATCGATCTGGGCCGTGCCACCGACGAAGTCATCGCCACGGTCGTCGAATTGATACTGGAGCACAAAGTTCTGTTCTTTACGGATCAACACCTCAGCCCGCAGGCACAACTGCAGTTCGCGCGGGGGCTCGGCGAGATCGATGTTGCACCGTTCGGCCCGAAACACCCGGACCACCCCGAAATGACCGTGCTCGACCAGGTCTCACCGAAGAACCAGGGTGCAGATGCGTGGCACACCGACAACACCTACCTGCCGTGCCCGCCGTCGTTCACGATCCTCCAGTCCGTGACTCTGCCCGAGCTTGGCGGCGACACCTGCTTCGCTGACATGTATGCGGCCCACGACGCGCTCTCGTCGCAGATGCAGACGTTCCTGAGCGGGTTGACCGCCACCCACGACCTGACGAAGACGTTGAAGCGGGCCATCGCCGACGGCAACGCGGATGTAGACCTCGACATGATGCAGCAGCAGTGGCCGCCGGTGCACCACCCCGTCGTGAGAGTCCACCCGGACACCGGCCGCAGGGCGCTGTTCGTCAACGGCAACTTCACCACCAGGCTCGACGGACTCACCAGCAGCGAGAGCAAAGTGTTCCTGTCGATGCTGCTCGAGCATGTGGGATCACCCGAGTTCCAGTGCCGCCACCGTTGGAGCCCCGGCACGCTGACCATGTGGGACAACCGCTGCGTACAGCACTACGCGGTTCCCGACTACAGCTCCCGGCGAGTGATGCACCGCCTGACGATCGCCGGCGACAGACCCACGGGAGCCGCTAGTCGGCTCGGTGGCTCCTGAACTCGCGGTAGCGGGTGATGAGGGCGTTGGTGGACTGATCGTGGCTCAGCGCCGGCTGGGTCGGCGCGCTCAGCTCACTGGCGATCGTCGCTGCCAGAGACTTTCCCAGTTCGACACCCCACTGGTCGAACGAGTTGATCCCCCACACCACGCCCTGGGTCAGCGTCTGGTGTTCGTAGAAGGCAATGAGCTGACCCAGCACCGACGGGGTCAGACGCGGCGCCATGATCGTGGTGGACGGCCGGTTCCCCGGAAACGTGCGGTGAGGCACCAGGCTGGGGTCGGTCCCGCCAGCCGCGACCTCTGCCTCGGTTCTGCCGAACGCCAGGGCCTCCGCTTGAGCCAGACAGTTGGCCACGAGCAGTTCGTGGTGCTCAGCGGGTGCGTCGGCGGAATCGGGTTCGGCGAAGACGATGAAGTCACACGGCACGATCGTGGTGCCCTGATGAAGCAGCTGGTGAAACGAATGCTGGCCGTTGGTGCCGGGCTCGCCCCACAGGATCGGCCCGGTCTCGTAGCTGACTGGCTCACCGTCGAGCCGCACCCGCTTGCCGTTGCTCTCCATGTCGAGCTGCTGCAGATAGGCGGTGAAGCGCCCCAGAGCCTGCGAATAGGGCAATACCGCACGGGTCGGCAACCCGCAGAACGTGCGATACCAGAGCGCGATGAACCCCGCCAGTGCCGGCGCATTGCTGTGCAGCGGTTCACTTGCGAAGTGCTCGTCCACGACGCGCATCCCGTTCAACATCTCATCGAAGCTCTCGGCTCCGATCGCGAGCATCAACGACAGCCCGATAGCGGAATCCAGCGAGTAGCGTCCCCCGACCCAGTCCCACATCTCAAACATGTTCGCCGCGTCGATACCGAAGGCACTCACCGCAGCCGAGTCAGCCGACACCGCCACAAAGTGCCGGGCAACGGCATCGGGGCCCAGAGCGTCGGTCAACCAGCGCCGCGCCGTTGTGGCATTGGTCAACGTCTCAGAGGTCGTGAACGTCTTGGAGGCGACAACGAACAGAGTCGTGGCGGGATCAAGATCCGAGAGTTTGCTCAGCAGATCGTGGCTGTCGACGTTGGACACGAAACGGCAGCGCAGACGCTCATGCCGGTAAGCGGCCAGAGCCTCATAGGCCATCGACGGCCCCAGGTCCGACCCGCCGATACCGATGTTGACAACAGTCTCGATGGGCGCACCCGTGCAACCGAGCCAGTCGCCGTCACGGACCCGCCCGCAGAAGGTGTCCATTCGCGCCCGCAGGTCTTGAACATCGGAGACGACATCATGACCGTCGACCTCGATCACCGTGCCCTGAGCTGCGCGCAGGGCTGTGTGCAGCACCGCGCGGTCCTCGGTGGTGTTGATGCGGTCACCGCGCATCATCGCCGCCACCCGGCGCTCCAGTCCGGCCCGGTGCGCCAACTCCACCAGCGCCCTGACTGTCTCGTCGGTCACCCGCTGCTTGGACAGGTCGACCACAAGATCGCCGACGGCGAACGTCAAGCGGGCAACACGACCGGGGTCCTCGGCGAACAGGCGTCGCAGATCGAGGCCAGCGAACGACTCGGCCAACGCCGAAACCCTGTCCCATTCGCTCGTGGTTGAGATGTCCACGGGACTCCCTCGCGTAGATCGGCTCAAGAGATTGTCGCGGGGATCGCGGCCGTGCCGCTGACAATTCCCGAGAATCAGCCGGCGGCGACCTCGTCGTGCGCCGCCGCAACCACAGCCCGAGCCTCGTCGAGTTGGGCGCTGAGGGCGGCCACCGACACGCCGAGAGCGAGGTTGGACACCCCCGCCTCGTCGTTGATGTGCACGAACTCCTCAAGCACTTCAAGCTCGTATGCAGCGGTGGCGTCATCGAGCTCGCCGTGGGCCACCCGCTCGTAGTACACGACCGCAGCCAGCTCCTCGACGGACAGGGACTCGGTGAAGTTGCCCATCACCGCACCGAAGCTGCCGACTGTTCGGGGGCTGTCGGTGCCGGTGCGAGCCGGATCGCCGTAGACGGTGCCCTCGACCAACTCGGTCTGTTCAGACCCGTTCGCTACCCAGGCGATATGACCCGCCAGACCGTCGTAACCCGCGGCCTCGCTGGGGAACGTGAGCAGTACCTCGCCGCCGCTGAGCTGTCGTCCGGTCCCGCCTGACCCGGTCCCTCCGTGGCACGAGGCGCAGACCTCTGCGTACACCTCACCACCCTCGAACAGCAGACCCTCGGGGTCCGCAGGAGGGCGCTCGAGGTAACCGACGTAGTAGATCGCCCAGATCGGCAGGAACAGTAGTACAGGCATGACCCAGTACGGGATCGTCTTGCGTCGGAGCGCCGCGGTCACATAGGGAGCGGACGGTACTTCAACCTTGACCGGCGGCTCTGCCGGAACCGCAGCAGCCGGGGCGGGCGCGGGCACCGCAGGCGACGCAGATGCCCCGGAATCCGCGGGTGCGGCCGACTCGCCACCGTCGCCGGGCGCAGCCTCACCACTGAGGCGAGCGCGGGCCTCAGCGGAGCGCTGTAGAAGATGCTCGGGTACTTCGACCAACGTCGTCTCCGGTGCGGGTCAGATGGTGCTGAGTCAGTTGCTCGGCGCGACAAACTCTAGGTGAACTTCGGGGAAGGATAGAGCGATTGCCGCCCGATTCGACAAACCCGAACGGAATCCGAAGAACAGTGTCGCCCAACTGAGCGGTTTTGCTGCTCGGGACTACACTTGTGCGAAGATTCACGAAGTAGTCGGATCCAAGACTCCAACGGAGCCGAACATGGTTGCCTTCTCGCTGTCTATCATCGTCACCCTCGCAGGGACCGCCGGCATCCTCGCGTACGCGAAGCGGCGCCCGATAGGCACCCCGCACACCTGGGGTGAAGCGATGTTCGGCTCGATGTTCGTGTTCTTCCTGTTGTTCATGGCCTACGGGGTGGTGCCGCATCAATGGCTCACCTGGGCTGAGAACGAACTGGCCTGGCGCAGCGACAAACTCTTCATCGGCTGGGGCGGATTCCTCAAGCCTCAGCCCGCCGGTGGCTGGAACCCGTTGACGATCAACTACCTGCACCTCGAGCACATCATCGCGGTGCTGATCTACGGCGTAGTGCTGGTAGGCAACGTCGTGCTCTGGAAGGTCTGGCAGACAAGGGGCCAAAAGGCCGCCGAGACTGCCCCGGCGAGGTCCGCATTCGGCCGCCCGCTCGTCAAGGAGGGTTCGTCGCTGTGACAACGACCGACGCCAACCCCCCGATGCCGGAGTTCCGCGACGACTACGTCCTGCAGGAGGTCGATGCCGCGTGGCTCAGCGCTGCCGTCAAGCCAAAGCAGTTCATCCACATCGACCAGTCCGAGTGCATCATGTGCGAAGGCTGCGTCGACATCTGCCCCTGGAAGTGCATCCACATGGTGCGGCCCGACGCGATCGACGAAGCCGTCGGCACCGAGCAGCCCGGGCTCGACCCTAGCGACCACGTGATCTTCACGATCGACGACGACGTCTGTACCCGCTGCGCTCTCTGCGTCGACCGTTGCCCCACCGGTGTCATCATCATGGGCAAGATCGGCGATCCCGGCGTTGAGGGCGATCCCCACCAGCGAACCAACAGCCACGGCTACGGATACGGAATGCGACTCGGCTAGAACCGGGCGACGCAGGAGAGAATCAACACATGGCAATCGACACCGACGACATCAAGCCACCGCTCAAAGAGCGGCTTTCAGCGCAGATGTCGAAGCTCGGCAACGACATGAAGGGCAGCCAAGCCTGGAACTCGATCTTCAGGCCCGGGTCGATATTCCGCAAGGGGTACACCGACAGCCCGCGTAACCGCAGCTACGTGATCATGAACAGCGTGATGTACCACCTCCATCCGGTGAAGGTGAAACGCCACGCCGTCAAGGTCTCCTACACGCTGTGCCTCGGCGGGCTCACCTTCTTCCTGTTCATCCTGCTGACCATCACCGGCATCTTCCTGATGTTCTTCTACCGCCCGACCGCGGCCGCCGCATGGGACGACATCTACACTCTCCAGACCTCGGTCACTTTCGGGCTGCTGGTCCGCAACATGCACCGATGGGCGGCCCACCTGATGGTGTTGACCGTGTTCCTGCACATGGCGAGGGTCTTCTACCACGGGGCGTACAAGCCGCCGCGCGAGTTCAACTGGGTGATCGGCGTGATCCTGCTAACCCTCACGCTGCTGCTGTCGTTCACCGGCTATCTGCTGCCCTGGGACCAGCTGGCGTTGTGGGCCGTGACGGTGGGCACCAACATGATGGGGTACACGCCGGTGTTCGGTGACCAGGTCCGTTTCGTGCTGCTCGGCGGTGTCGAGATCGGAACGGACACGTTGTTGCGATGGTATGTGCTGCACGTCCTCATGCTCCCGTTCGTAGCCGTCATCTTCATGGCGATCCATTTTTGGCGGGTGCGTAAAGACGGCGGCATCTCGGGTCCGCTGTAGGTCGTAAGGAGATCAAGGAATGGTCGAAGTCCCCGAACACCTTCGCAAGAGAGCCGAGGAGGCCCGGGCCAAAGCCGCCGCAAAGGCAGCCGAGGCCGCTGGTGAGACCCCTGCCGCCGCCGACGAAAGCGCGATGACCGAGGAGCAGAAGGCTGCCGCCGCGAAAATCCCTCCGCACCTGCTGGAACGTTCCAGAGCAGCCAAAGCGGCCGCGGCCGGCGGAGACGCTGGCGAGGCTGCTGAGGCAGCCCCAGCGCCCGCGGAGGTGCCCGCCGCGGCTGCGGCAGCCGCTGCGGCGACCGGCCCGGGCGGACACACCCAGCGCCTGCTCACCGTGGTCAAGTCCGGGTCCATCCAGGACGTCAAGTCCCTGCCCCAGGACAAGGTCCATGTCTGGCCGCACCTGCTGGTCGTCGAGTTCGCGGCGGCGCTGTTCATCACGGCCTTCAGCACGATCTTCTCGATCTTCGTCAATGCTCCGCTGCTGGAGCTGGCCAACTTCAACGAGACACCCAACCCCTCGAAGGCACCCTGGTACTTCCTGGGACTGCAGGAGCTGCTGACGATGTTCCATCCGATGGTCGCCGGTGTGACCATCCCCGGCATCGGTATCTTCCTGCTGATCCTCGCCCCCTACATCGACAAGAACCCGTCCAACAAACCCGAAGATCGCAAGTTCGCCATTTCGCTGATGACCATCCACCTCATGTTCTGGGCGGTGCTGGTGATGATCGGCTCGTTCTTCCGCGGACCCGGATTCAACTTCGTCTTCCCCTGGGAAGCCGGTCTCTTCTTCGAACTGTGATCGAGAACCAATGACCTACCACACAGACTCAATCCAGTCAGACTCGACGGCTGACGAACGAACCCACAAGAGCACACCATGACGATCACCATCGCCATCATCATCCTGGGAGCCCTAGTCGTGCTGTCGACGTTCGCGGCGATGCGGGGGCGACAGAACTCCGACGCGATCGGCATGCTTTCACGCGAGACCCGTAAACGCGACACCGCAAGCGACACCCTGGAAGCTGACAGGGAACCGACGGGGCGCGAGGTCGAGAAGGCTGTGGTCGCACAGCGGGAGGCAGCGACCAGGGAACTGGTCTTGGCAAGCCGCATGCCCGCACCTCCACCGGCTCCCTATGTACCGCCGGACCCCGAGACCCTGGGAGTCACCCGGCGCCAGTTCTTCAACCGTTCGATCGTGTTGATGTTCGGCCTTGGACTGTCCGGCTTCGGGGTTGCCTGCATCGCCTTCCTGTGGCCGCAGATCAGCGGCGGATTCGGATCGGCCATCAAGGTCGGGCTCGTATCGGACATCCTCGCCGAGGTCCGCAACAACAACGGCTTCCTCTACCGCGCCGACGGCCGCATGTGGATCACCGAATACCCCAACGGCGCTGTCGAGAAGGCCCGTCTCGTCTACTCCGGTCCCGAACTTGCGGGGATGCAGGCGGGGTTCACCCTCGGTCTCGACGGCGGGGTCGTAGCGCTGTACCAGAAGTGCCCGCATCTGGGTTGCAGGGTGCCCGAGTGCGGAACTTCACAGTGGTTCGAATGCCCGTGCCACGGCTCCCAGTACAACCAGGTGGGTGAGAAGCGCGGCGGCCCGGCTCCCAGGGGAATGGACCGTTTCGCGATGTCCATCGGGGCCGACGGATCACTCACCGTAGACACCGGAACGATCATCCAAGGCCCAGCCATCGGGGTCAACACCACCGGGCAGGAAGCCGAAGGGCCCAACTGCATCGGTCAAGCCAGCCACTAGATAACCTCTCTGCGTCCTTATGCTGCTCGCCGCTTCCACCCCGCGAACTATCGGCTTCGTCATCCTGGCGATCGTCTTCATCGGCGGGCTCGTATACCTCTTCTTCAACATCCGGGCCGCCAAGAGCGAGGTGGGTTCAGAGCTCGAACTGGCTGCCAACCGCCGTGACGATGTCCGCGACGAGGATCTCGAAGGCAAACGGCTGGACTTCGCGCTGGGGGCCAACCTGGTGATGCTCACGATCATCGGTGTCTCGTTGCCGCTCTACTGGCTCGGTGAGCCGGGGCGTCAGGAGGGGCGCGACATCGACACGGCCAGAATCTTCACCAACCGCGGTGAAGACATCTACCTCGAGGGTGCCCAATGCGTCACCTGCCACGGCGCCGACGGAACCGGTGGATCGACCAGCGTTGCGCTGACGTCTGAAACGGGCGAGTTCATCGCCCAGGTGAGCTGGGAGGCACCCGCCCTCAACACTGTGCTCTCCCGCTTCTCCGAGGACGAGGTGCTGCACACGCTCAACTACGGCCGCAACGGGGTGATGCCTGCCTGGGGCGCTCCCGGCGGCGGACCGCTCACCGAACAGCAGCTTGAAGAGATCATGTTCTACCTGCGGAGCATCCAGATCACCCCGGACCGCATTGCCGAACAGGTCGAATCGGGTGTCATGCAGGCGGTGCGCGATTACTTCTCTGAGGGCGAGGGACGTACCGACGAGCATGCGGAGCGTTGGGTTGAAGACCCTCAGCGTTGGGTTGAGGAAGCTCAAGCCGTGAGCGAGCAAGCGCGGCAACTGGCGATCGCCCAGGACGAGTCGTTGGCGTTGGAACAGAACTCTGAAGGCCTGAGATGGGCGGCGCTCGACATTCTGGTAAGCGGCGAAGGGCTCGACCCCGACGACTGGGAGCAGTACAAGACCTACGGCGCGCTGCTCTTCGCGAACCCTGGAACGTTCGGAACATACAGCTGCGCCCGATGCCATACCTACGGGTTCAGCTTCGGCGCGGACGAGGAGATGACCCTGCGCGTCAACGGGCGGGACACACCGATAGACGGCTTCGAGGACGGCCTGGTCCAGGCAGGCGGGTTCTTCGGACCCAGCCTGCTCAGCGGTGCGACCCCGACCGAGTTCGAGTCGGCGAGAGGCCACGCAGAGTTCGTGGAGACGGGTCAGACGATCGGCACCACATACGGCAGGGGAGGATCGGGCGGCAACGGGCAGATGCCGGGCTTCGGTCCCCGGGTCGAGACCGACACTGTGGGACCGGGCATCCCCAACGACCTCGAAACCCCGTACCCCGCGCTGCTCACCGCTGATCAGATCGACGCCATTGTCGCCTACGAGAGGAACCTCTGATGGAGGCGATCGAACTCTTCGCCGGCCTCGCCTGGGACCCGGAGATCCGAGGCTTCCTCGCGGTCCTCACTGGCGTGGTCGTGCTGATGGGCTCGGTGTGGCTGCTGCTCGCCACCAATACCGGGACCCGTCTGGGAACGCTGATCGCTCTGGCCGGGTTCTTCGGCTGGATGACGATCATGGCTGCGATCTGGTGGATCTACGGGATCGGTTACCGTGGCGATGCGCCTACCTGGCACGAGGTGGAGATAGTCGAGGGTTTCGACAGCGAAGGTCATCTGGAGTTCGCCGCGCTCGACGAAGCGGAAGCCCTCAGATCGGAGCTTCTGCCCACGGCCCATGACCTCGTGGTGTCGGCCTACGAGAGGATCGGCAGCGTCACCGACCCGGAACTGCGTGCCGAGATCGAAGTCGCGAACGAAGAGTTCGGGGTGGTGACCGTCGCGGACCTCACCGCTGACGCGACCGAGGGTCTGACCACCCAGGAAATCGAGGCCCTGGCTGTTGAGGAGCAAGCAAAGAACGAGGCGACCACCCTCAGCGAACTGGCGGCCGTGGCCCCGAGCCTGATCGACCAGGACGACGCTGCCCTGGGCGGCTGGGAGTTGTTGTCGACCGCGCAAGCAGGCGAAGCACAGGCATCCGCGATCGCCATTCTGCTCGGGAGCGGAGACTTCTCCTTCAGCACCCAGAACGAATTCAAGATCCTGGATGCCTTCACCATCGGCGGGAAGCGCGGCCTTCCGCCCGACCCGAGCCGTTGGGATCGAATCGAGACCCAGATTCGCACCGCGCTGACGCTCCAACACCCCACCCGCTACGGCATAGTGCAGATGCAGGCGGTAACGCCCGAATCGATCGACAACCTTCCGGGCCAGGCACCCAAGCGGCCGATAGCCGACCCCGACGAGCCCGTCGTGTCAGTGGTGATGATCCGCGACCTCGGCAACCTCCGCCTCGTACCTGCTCTGGTAACGCTCGGATCGCTGCTCATTTTCCTGGCTCTGTGCTACATGCTCCATGAACGTGACAAAGTAGTCATGGCCCGCGTCGCCGAGTTCAACAAAGGGGCGGGATAGCAGATGATCGGTCAGTACCTCCCACTGTTTGCTCTCTTCGTGCTGGCCGCCCTGTTCGCCGCTGGAAGTTTCGTCGCATCGGGCATGCTGGCACCCAGAAAGCCGACCGGCCCGAAGCGGGCGCCCTACGAATGCGGCATCATTCCCACCCGGGAGACCCCCGAACGCTTCCCGGTCCGCTTCTTTCTGGTGGCGATGATCTTCGTGGTGTTCGACATCGAGATCGTCTTCTTCTACCCGTGGGCGGTCGCGCAGGGAGGCCTCGGCCTGTTCGGGCTGGTCCTGATAATGATCTTCTCATTCGCAGTGTTCGAGTCTTTCGTCTATCTGATCGGCAACGGAGCACTCGAGTGGGGTCCGCTCAAGCAGGTGGCGGGTCCCGCCGGAGCGATCTCTGCGGATCGCACGATCACCTCGACGGTTCGCAGGGTCGGGCTCGAAGATCGGGGCCCCGCCATGACGTCCGGGGCTGCTGTTGACGGTGAAGAGTCCGACGACGGCGCCGGGGAGGCGGCCTGATGCGCATTCCCGGAATAGGCAAGGCGGACGAGATCGCCGAGGACGGCCTCGCCGGCCTTGAACACAATTTCATCACCAGCAACGTCGAGGACCTGGTCAACTGGGCTCGGATGCGCAGTTGCTGGCCCGCCACATTCGGGTTGGCCTGCTGCGCGTTCGAAATGATGGCAGCGGGGGCTGCCCACTACGACCTGGCCCGCTACGGCATGGAGGTCTTCAGGGCTTCGCCCCGACAGGCCGACCTTATGATCGTCGCCGGCCGTGTGTCTCAGAAGATGGCACCGGTCCTGCGGCAGGTGTACGACCAGATGATGGAACCCAAATGGGTCATCTCCATGGGGGTGTGCGCTTCCAGCGGAGGCATGTTCAACAACTACGCCATCGTGCAGGGCATCGATCAGGTTGTGCCGGTGGACGTCTACGCTCCGGGCTGCCCGCCCGGGCCGGAAACCCTGATGCATGCGATCTTGACACTTCACGAGAAGATCAAGACCGGTGAACTGCTGAAGCGCCGGGAAGTGTCGGGCACCGGCGAGACCGCCTCGGGAGCCGGAATCATGGTCCAGCAACGCGACGGACAAACTGCCGGTCTCACCATCCGGAGCTGATCATGGAATCACGCTACGGAGTAATGGCATCGGAGCTCTCCTCTGAGGTGGTCCTGTTCGTCACCGCCGAGGAGTACCTGGACGCGGCGACCGCGGCCCGCAGTCACGGCTTCGAGCACCTCGTCGACCTCACCGCCGTCGACTACCTCAGCTATCCGGGGACCCGTCCCCGACCGGACGGAGTGGACTGCGAGCGGTTCGAAGTTGTTGTTCAACTCATCAACCACCGCTCGCGGGAGCGTCTGGGGCTGCGGGTACAGGTGCCGGCCGACGAACCGCAGGTGCCGTCGCTGTTCGACCTGTGGCCGGGCAGCGAGAACCTGGAACGTGAAGTGTTCGACCTGTTCGGTATCAACTTCGCCGGCCACCCCGATTTGAGCCGAGTGCTGATGCCCGAGGACTGGGTCGGCCACCCGCTTCGCAAGGACTATTCGATAGGCGAGATCCCAGTCCAGTTCTCGGCCCAGAGCGAGCCGCGATGAGCGCGGAGCGGGTGATGCGACGCGGTGACGACTCCGCCGTGCTGCGGCTCTCCGAAGCGGAGGCTGCCCGCATCGGCGACGACGCTGCGGACCCCGACGACGATGAGCGGGTCATGCTCAACATGGGTCCCGCACACCCCTCGACCCACGGTGTTCTGCGTTTGATGCTGGAGATGGAGGGCGAGACCGTACTGCGGTCCAAACCCGTGGTCGGATACCTCCACACAGGCATGGAGAAACAGGGTGAGAACCTCACCTACCTGCAGGGTTGCACCAACGTGACCCGCATGGACTACGCCTCGCCGCTCTTCAGTGAGTTGGCCTTCTCCCTCACCACCGAGAAGCTCCTCGGTGTCGAAGTCCCCGAGCGCGCCACCTGGATCCGGATGCTGATGTGCGAACTCAATCGGATCTCGTCACACCTGCTGTTCCTGGCGACCAACGGCATCGACCTGGGCGCGGTCTCCATGATGATCTACGGCTGGCGCGAACGTGAAGAGGTCCTGCGGTTCTTCGAGAAGGTCACCGGGCTGCGCATGAACCACAACTACATCCGTCCCGGAGGGGTTGCTGCGGACCTCCCTGACGGTTGGCGCGAAGACCTGCACGAGCTGCTTGAGATGATCGAGCCGCGCCTCGACGAGTACGACGTGTTGATGACCGGCCAGCCGATCTGGCGCGAGCGCCTGCAGGGGGTCGGCGCGATCAACGCCGATGAGGCGCTGGCGCTGTCCGCCACAGGACCGCTTCTGCGCTCGACCGGCTACGCCTGGGACCTGCGTCGCGACGACCCCTACCTCGCCTATGACCAGGTCGACTTCGACGTCATAGTCGGCACCTACGGGGACTGCTACGACCGTTACGCGATCCGCCTCAACGAGATCCGCGAATCAATCAAGATCGTGGAGCAGGTGATCGAGAAGATGCCCAGCGGCGACTACCGCCTGCAGGACAAGAAGGTCACGCCACCGCCACGGGCCCGCATCGACGAGTCGATGGAGGCGTTGATCCACCACTTCAAGATCTTCACCGAGGGATTCAAGGTGCCCAGAGGTGAGGCCTACTGCGCGGTCGAGTCGCCGCGCGGCGAACTCGGCGTCTACATCGTCAGCGACGGCACCGGCACGCCCTACCGGATGCGTGTGCGCCCTCCCAGCTTCATCAACATCCAAACGCTGCCACACCTGATGAGCGGTGGACTGATAGCAGACGGAGTCGCAATCATCTCCAGTGTCGACCCGGTACTCGGCGAGGTCGACCGATGAGCTTCTTCACCTCCGCCAACCTCGAGGTGGCCCGCGAGATCATCTCCCGCTATCCGATGCCACGATCGGCGCTCATTCCGCTGCTGCATCTGGCTCAGGAACAGCATGGTTTCGTCACCGACGAGGCCATGCGCCAGATAGCTGAACTCTGCGGCACAACCCCCGCCGAGGTCAAAGGCACGGGCAGCTTCTATGAGATGTTCAAGTTCGGGCCCGTCGGCAGCTACCTGATCAACGTCTGCACCAACATCTCCTGCATGCTGCTCGGAGGCGAGGAACTGCTCGAACACGCCCAGCAGCGCCTCGGCGTGAAGACTGGCGGAACGACCGAAGACGGCATGTTCACCCTTGAAGACGTCGAGTGCATCGCTGCCTGCACCGAGGCTCCCTGCCTGCAGGTCAACTACCGCTACCGCCTGCGAGTCAGCAACGACGACTTCGACCAGATGATCGAAGACATCCGTGCGGGCCGCGCCGACAACGTGCCGCAGCACGGGACTCTCGCCACTGTGCGCCAGCACATCGCCTTCGACAGGGTCGCCCAGATAGTCCCGCCCGAGCTGGCCCGTGAAGCACCCGTGTGGTTGAAGCGCAACGATGCTGCCACGACAGCCGACGGGCAGGTGGTGAGCTGATGGCCACCAACGCGCCTGCTGCCTCGAACCCGCCGGCTGCCTCCAACCAGTACATCGAACACGCCCCCGGATACGTCGACAACGAGGGTCCCAAGATCGTCACAGGACGGTTCGGTTACGCCGACTCGTTCACCTTGGCCCGTTTCGAAGCGACCGGAGGCTACGAGGGTCTGCGCGCCGCGCTCGCCCAAAGACCTGCCGATGTCCACGATGTGGTGCGCAGCGCGACACTCCTCGGCCGCGGCGGTGCAGGGTTCCCGGCAGGTGTCAAATGGGGGTTCCTGCCACCCGGGAAGTTCCCCTACTACCTCGTCGTCAACGGCGATGAGAGCGAGCCCGGCACCTACAAGGACCGCCTGCTCATGGAGCGCGACCCGCATCAGCTCATTGAAGGTTGCCTGATCACCTGTTATGCGCTGGGGCTCAGCCAGTGCTTCCTCTACGTGCGCGGCGAGATGGCGCTCGCACAGGAACGCATCGCCGCGGCGCTGAACGAGGCCTACGAGGCCAACTATGTCGGCCGCAACATTCTCGGCAGCGACTTCTCGGTGGACATAGTGCTCACCTGGGGTGCGGGCGCATACATCGTCGGCGAGGAGACAGCGCTCATCGAGAGCCTTGAAGGCAACCGGGGCATGCCCCGGCTCAAGCCTCCCTACTTCCCGGCCGCGATCGGGCTCTACGGACAACCCACCATCGTCAACAATGTGGAGACGCTCGCCAACGTGGGCTGGCTTATGGTCAACGGCGCGGAGCAGTACAGGAACTACGGCTCCGAGGCGTCGCCGGGGACGCGGATGTTCGCGGTCTCAGGGCATGTGCGCCGCCCTGGGGTGTATGAAGTTGAGCACGGTGTCACCACATTCCGAGAGTTGATCTACGGAGACAACTTCTGTCAGGGCATCCGAGACGGCCACGAACTGAAGATGTTCATCCCTGGCGGAGGTTCGGCGCCCTGGTTCTTCGAGGAACACCTCGACCTGCCGTTGGAGGCGGGACCCGTCGGAGCTGCCGGCTCGATGCTCGGATCGGGCGCGATCGTGGTCATGGACGACACCACCGATGCGGTCAAAGCAACCCTTCAGGTCGTCAGGTTCTTCGCCCGCGAATCCTGCGGCAAGTGCACCCCCTGCCGTGAGGGCACAACCTGGGAGGAACGGATCCTCGAACGGATCCTCAACGGAGCGGGCCGACCCAGCGACATCGACCTGCTGCTCGACATCGCCGACAACATCAGCCCCGGCCCCTATCCGGTCGCGGCGCTCGACAGCGAGGGGCTCGAAGCGGTGCCGTTCCCACCCAAACAGACGACGATCTGTCCGCTCGGTCCATCGTCGGTGGCGCCGATCGTGTCAACGGTCCGCCGCTTCCGCCACGAGTACGAAGCCAAGATCACCAGACGCGACCCGATCCCGGTCCGGGCGGAGGTGCTGCTGTGACCGACACCCAGCGCGCCGAAGAAGTCTCGACGGTCAGCGTCACCGTCGACGGCCGGCAGATCCAGGCGTACCCCGACGAGCTGCTCATCGACGCCTGCGAACGCAACGGCACCTATATCCCCAGGTTCTGCCACCACCCTCGAATGAACCCGGTGGGGATGTGCCGGATGTGTCTCGTGGAGGTCGACACCGGTCGGGGGTTCAGCCTGCAACCGAGCTGCATGGTTCCGGTGAGCGACAACATGGCGGTCGAGACCGAGACTGATGTCACCAAGAAGGCCCAGGACGGGGTGCTCGAGTTCCTGCTGATCAACCATCCCCTCGACTGCCCGGTCTGCGACAAGGGCGGCGAGTGCCCGCTGCAGGACCAGACCATGGCGTACGGCCCCGGCGAGTCCCGGTTCGTGGAGGAGAAACGCCACTTCGAGAAGCCGATACCGATCAGCGACACCGTCTATCTGGACCGCGAGCGGTGCATCCTCTGCGACCGCTGCACCCGCTTCGCGGATGAGGTGGCCGGCGATGCGCTGATCCATTTCATGGACCGGGGGGCCGGCACCGAGGTCAACACCTTCCCCGACGAGCCGTTCGCCTCCTATTTCTCGGGCAACACGGTGCAGATATGCCCCGTCGGGGCCCTCACCGCCAAGCCCTACCGATTCAAGGCACGCCCGTGGGACCTCAAAGAGACGATCTCCACTGCTTGGACCGATTCAGTCGGGTCTCGGATCACCGTCCAGTCCTCGCGCAACGAAGTGTTGAGAATCCTTGGGGTCGACTGCGATGCGGTCAACTGGGGTTGGCTCTCCGACAAGGAGCGTTTCGCCTTCGAGGCGCTGAACAGCGACGCTCGACTGGTCTCTCCGATGCTGCGAACGGACGGTCGACTCGAAGCGGTCGGCTGGGGAGTGGCCTTTGAACGGGTGGTCGACGCGCTCGGGGGCACCGACCCGGCACGGATCGCAGTGATCGGCGGCGCGCGGCTCAACAACGAGGCTCAGTACGCCTGGGCGAAGCTGGCCAAGGGTGTCGTCGGCACCGACCATGTCGATGCCCAGCTAGGTGACGGACTGCCGGCCGAGGTTGTGCTCGGTCTTGGTAGGGCGACCATCGACGACGCCTGCCGGGCAGGCGGAACGATCATCCTCTGCGGTCCCGATCCGAAGGAGGATCTCGGCGCGCTGTATCTGCGCCTGCGTCATGCGGTGGTGCAGGACGGGGCGACGCTCATCGAGCTCACCCCGCAGCGCACGGGTCTGAGCAACATTGCTGCACACTCCCTGCACCCTCGTCCCGGCGAGGTCGGAGATCTGGCCGCCGCCCTGGTCGCTGCCGCGACCAACCCAGACCGCGCAGACGGAGAAGACACCGATCCTGCTGTTCTGGCGGCAGCGCGCGATGTTTCGGGGCCGGTGACGGTGGTTGTCGGCCGGGCGTCGCTGAGCGAGTCCGCCGATGCCACGATCGACGCCGCGGTGGCCCTGTCAGCGCTGGACGACGTTACGTTCCTGTCTGCGTTGCGACGCGGCAACATTCACGGCGCACTGGATGCCGGACTGGCACCGGGGCTGCTCCCCGGTCGCACAACCCTGGAACAGGGCGCAGAACGACTCGCCGACATCTGGCCACGCGTGCCCGAACAGGTCGGTCACGACACCGAAGGCATCCTGCGGGCCGCCCAAGCAGGCGAGATCGATGTGCTGATCCTGCTCGGGGCCGACCCGTTGAACGACTTCCCCGACGCAGAGCTGGCTCGTGAGGGCCTGGCCGGTGCCTCCACGGTGATTGCGGTCGACCTCTTTGGCAACGACTCGATCAGCGCCGAAGCCGACGTGATCCTGGCGGCGGCAGCTCCCACGGAATCGTCGGGCACCTTCACCAACCTGGAGGGCCGGGTCAGCGTCGTCGAGCAGATCGTCACCGCCGCGGGAATCTCACGGCCTGACTGGATGATTGCAGCGGAGATCGCAGCCCGCCTGGGGCACGACCTCGGCGTCGACTCACCCGCAGCAATCCGGGCTGAACTGGCCACGGTCTCCGAGATCCACGCCCCGCTGGGGACCACAGCGCTCGATGATTCCCCGGTCGAGGGTGTACTGCTGGAGGGCAACGGAGACATCGGGCCACCGGAGCCGTCGGGATCTCCGAGTCCGGTCAACGACCGCTATTCGTTGCGCCTGCTGGTTACCCGGCGGATGTACGACGACGGCACCGCCCTGCGCCACAGCCCAGCGAGCAGCGGCGGCGGCCCGTCACTCGAGTTGCGACTCAACCCGGCCGATTTCGACAAGATCGGTGTCGAAGCGGGCACCGTCGTGCGGGTCGAGTCCGCGCGGGGCCACCTCGACATGCCGGTCAGGGCCGATGCCGGCGTGCCCGTCGGTTCGGCGGCCGTGCCATGGGGCACCCCTGGCGCAGATGTCAGGCCACTGATCGACGCTGCGGCGATGGTGACCGACGTGAGAGTGGAGCGACTGTGAGGCTCGATCCGCTTCTCAACGGCCCGCTCGGTTTGAGCGAAGTCGCGGTCGTCCTGCTCAAGGTGGTTGTGGTCTTCGCGTTCCTGCTGGTCGCGGTGATGCTGAACATCTGGTTCATGCGCAAACTCATCTCCGACATGCAGAACCGGATCGGCCCCAACCTGGCGGGCCCCTGGGGAATCCTGGTGACCCTGGCGGACGGGATCAAGCTGTTCTTCAAGGAAGACCTCATCCCCGAGAAGTCCAATCGGTTCGTCTTCAAGATGGCACCGTATCTGTCGCTGATCCCTGCTTTCCTGGTGTTCGCGATAGTGCCGATCGGCGGGGACTTCAACCGCTCAGACGGTCCCAACGGTGTTGTATCGATCTTCGGACACGACACCCTGCTGCAGGTCGCCGACCCGCCCGTCGGCATCCTCTTCTTCCTGGCGATGTCGTCGCTGGCGATCTACGGGGTGATGCTCGCAGGCTGGGGCTCCGGCTCGAAATATCCGTTGCTGGGTTCGGTGAGAGCCTCCGCACAGATGGTCAGCTACGAAGCCGCCCTGGGCCTGTCGATCGCTTCGGTCGTGCTGGTCACCGGCACTTTGTCGATGCATGAGATGGTGTTGGCACAGACCGGCGAGGGGTTCGGCGGGTTGATCCCCAACTGGAACATCATCGTCACCGGTTTCATCCCGTTCGTTGTGTTCCTGATTGCGGGTACCGCTGAACTCAACCACCCGCCCTTCGATCTGGTCGAAGCCGAACAGGAACTCGTGGGCGGTTTCCACACCGAGTACTCGTCGATCCGTTTCGCCCTGTTCTACCTGGCGGAGTTCATGAATCAGATAACCATGGGCGCGATCATCGTCACCCTCTTCCTCGGCGGACCCGCCGGCCCGGCGCTGTTCGTGCCGGAGGGTTGGTGGATCGGCGTCTTCTGGTTCTTCTTGAAGTTGATGTTCTTCCTGTTCGCGTTCGTGTGGCTGCGCGCCACGCTGCCCCGGCTCCGCTACGACCAGTTGATGGACCTGGGTTGGAAGGTGTTGATCCCCCTGTCGCTGGGATGGTTCCTGGTTCTCGCCGGCATCCAGACGGGTCGTGACCGTGGCTGGAGCAGCGTGGAAGTGGGTGCCTTCGCGTTGGGGTTCGGGGTCGTCTGTGCACTGTGCGGGTTGTTGCTGATGATGGCGCTGCGCGCGGCCCGCTCGGAGCGCATTGCTGATCTCGGTGGGGCCGAAGTCGCCGACGAAGGCTCCGCCGGCCCTGTCAAGACTGGTGCTGGCGAACCTACCGAAGGGGGTGTGCCGTGGCGGAGCTGACCGACTATCTGAAAGGCTTCGTCGTCACCTTCAAGAAGCTCTTCGAGGAGCGGGTGACCAAGGAGTACCGCGGGGGGATGGCCAAGGCGGGCCAACCCGACGAGAAGCGCCCCAAGGTCGAACGCCTGCACGGACGCCATGTCCTCAACCGGTACGAGGACGGCATGGAGAAGTGCATCGGCTGCGAACTCTGTGCCGGCGTGTGCCCAGCCAAATGCATCCATGTGCGGGGCGCCGACAACGACCCTGACAATCCGACGTCGCCCGGGGAGCGCTTCGGTTACGTATACGAGATCAACTACCTGCGCTGCATCCACTGCGACCTGTGCGTGGAGGCGTGCCCGACGCAGGCCATCACCGAGTCGAAACTGTTCGAGTTCTCCTTCACAAACCGCAACGACGCGATCTACACCCGCGACGAGCTGCTCGTCGGTGACGACGGCAGGCCTCAACAGCTTCCATGGGAGGACTGGCGTGAGGGAGAGGACGAGTTGACCTCCGGGTGGATGCGCGCCACGTCTCCGTCGGGAGACCACCGCTACGAGGGCGTCGTGCAGTGGTCCGGCGAACTCGGCTACGGAGTGCGAGCACCCGAACTCGGCCAGTCCGCCGAAAACGCAGCGGAGGACAGGGGCGCAACCGACGACAAGGGCACATCGGGCGGAGGTGACGCGTGAGCGAAGTGATCGTGTTCGTGGTCGCGGCGGTGATTGTGTTGAGCGGGGCCGTCGGTGTGGTCGCGTCGCGCAACCCCGTGCACTCCGCGCTGTTCCTGATCCAGACCCTGTTCGGCGTCGCGGTGCTGTTCGTGCTGCAGGAAGCACATTTTTTGGCCGCGGTCCAGATCGTGGTCTACGCCGGTGCCATCGTCATCCTGTTTCTATTCGTCATCATGCTGCTCGGTGTTGACACAGCTGATGACTGGTCGGTGGAGCCGATCGCGGGCCAGCGCCCGCTCGCGGTCGTGGTCGGGGCCGCCCTGCTCGGCGGTGGCCTGGCACTCGTGGTGGTGGCGTCCGATGCGCTCACGGGAAGAATCACGCTCAGCGGCGAACGCGCCCTCAACAACGGGTACACCGACATAGAACGCATCGGGCGTGTGCTGTTCACGGACTACGCGCTGTCATTCGAGATCACCGCTGCTCTGTTGACGGTGGCGGTGATCGGTGCGGTGATGTTGACCCGCAAGCTGATGCGCAGCGAAATGCTCGCCGACCTCGAAGCTGCCTCGATGGATCTACCCCCTGCTTCCCCCGACGAAGAGCTGGGGGGGTGATCTTCGATGGAGCTCACCAATGACTGGTATCTGCTGCTGTCGGTGGTCATGTTCATCATCGGCGCGGTGGGTCTGCTGGTTCGGCGCAACCCGCTGGTGATGTTCATGTGCGTCGAGTTGATGCTCAACGCCGTCAACGTCACCTTCGTATCGCTCGGAACGGAACTAAACGATGTCTCCGGCCAGATCGCGGTGTTCTTCGTGTTGGTTGTAGCCGCTGTCGAGGTGGTTGTCGGGCTCGCTCTGGTGGTGGCCATCAACCGGCGACGCGCCGCCGCCACTGCCGACGACATCACGGTGTTGAGGGGCTGAGGTGGACCAGTTGGTAGACCTCGCTTGGCTTATCGTCGCATTCCCACTCGCCGGGTTCGGGTTGATCCTGCTGTTCGGACGCCGACTCGGCGAACCCGCCGCGGGTTGGCTGGGAACCGGCGCAATGGCAGGTTCCTTCGTTGCGTCGGTGCTCGTGTTCGTGGGTTTGAGCGACCGCCCTGAAGGCGACCGTCGACACGTTCAGACGCTGTTCGAATGGGTCCCGGCAGGTGACTTCTCGGTCGACGTGGGTTTTCTAGTCGACCCGCTGTCGGTGACGATGACCCTGTTCATCACCGGTGTGGGCGCGCTGATCCACCTCTACTCGATCGGCTACATGCACGGAGACCCCGACTTCTCGAAGTTCTTCGTGTACCTGAACCTGTTCGCCTTCTCGATGTTGATGCTGGTGCTCGGTGACAACATGCTGCTGACCTTCCTGGGCTGGGAGGGCGTGGGGGTCTGCTCCTACTTCCTGATCTCGTTCTGGTTCACCGACGAGTACAACGCATCAGCGGGCAAGAAGGCCTTCGTGACGAACCGCATCGGGGACTGGGGATTCATGGTCGCCATGTTCGTCACCTTCACGACGCTGGGGTCTATCCAGTACGTCGAGGTGTTCGACAGGGCCGGAGAGTTGACGCAAACGACCGCCACCGCGATCACCGTGCTGTTGCTCGTCGGCGCCGCGGGCAAGTCGGCGCAGATCCCCCTCTACGTCTGGCTGCCCGATGCCATGGCCGGCCCCACACCGGTGTCTGCGTTGATCCACGCGGCGACGATGGTCACCTCCGGTGTGTACCTGCTCACAAGGGTCAACCCGATAATCGCCGAGTCGGCGGCGTGGGCTCCTTCGCTGATCGCCTGGGTCGGTGCCATCACCGCCCTGTTGGCGGCGACCATCGCGGTAGCACAGAACGACATCAAGAAGGTCCTGGCGTATTCGACCATCAGTCAGCTCGGCTACATGTTCCTGGCTGTCGGTTCTGGAGCGTATGTGGCCGCGATCTTCCATATGATCACGCACGCCTTCTTCAAGGCGCTGCTGTTCCTGGGGTCGGGATCGGTGATCCACGGCATGGACAACGACCAGGACATGCGCCATTACGGCGGACTTCGCAAGCTGATGCCTATCACCTCGGCGACCTTCATAGTCGGTTGGCTGGCAATCGCAGGTGTGCCACCGTTCTCGGGATTCTGGTCCAAGGACGAGATTCTGGCGTTCGCTTGGGAGGAGAACGTGCTGCTGTGGCTCATCGGCCTGATCACCGCGGTCCTGACGGCCTTCTACATGAGCCGTCAGGTCTTCATGACCTTCTTCGGCCGCTACCGATTCGCCGATGTCCGGCCAGAGGAGATCTCTGAGGCTTGGTCGAGGAACGTCAGCAACGCTTCGGTCGCCGTCGAAGAGGCCGAAGCCCAGCTCGGTTCGGCTACCGAGGCCGTTGCCAAGGCCAATGAGAAGCTCGAGACGGCTGAGGAGAAACTCGTCGCCCGCAACGCCGAGATGGTAGAGGCGGATCCTGCAGACGAAAAGGCCGCCACGAAAGCGACTAAGAACCTCGAACGAGCCGGTGGTGCAGTCGAGAAGGCGCAGGCAGAGGTCGCTGCGGCTGTCGAAGCGCACGCCGAGGCTCAGCGGACGGTTCTCGCCACGCAGACCCAGCACGAGCAGGTGCTGACCGCGGCTGCAGCGCCGCGAGCCGAAGCTTCGATCTTCGATGAACCCGATACAGGCGGGCTCGACCCAGCGGACCTTTCCGAAGCGGTGAGCTCCCGCCGCGAATACCATCCTCACGAATCTGGATGGTTGATGACCCTGCCGCTGGTCGTGCTGGCCGCGGGTGCAGTGGTTGCAGGGGTGATGAACCTTCCGTTCAGCAAAGACCTTCACTTCCTCGGCCACTGGCTCGAACCGTCGCTCTACCACAACGAGGCGCACCTGACTTCCGGCGCCGCCGCGAAATGGGCGCTGGCCATCGTCGCCGTGATCGGCGGCGCGGTGGGAATCGCCGCCGCAGTCCGGGTCTACCTGCGCGGCTTTGCTGCCGCCGGGCGCAGCCGGAGCCGTGACAGCGGTGCTGTCGACTGGGCTAGGCGCATTGAGTTGCCGTTGTTCGCCCGCGGCTGGTTCATCGACGAGTCGATCACCAAGTTCATGGGCGGACCGGGCCGCAAGAGCTTCGACGCGCTCGTGGCGTTCGACACGACGGTGGTCGACGGCACGGTCAACGGCATCGGCCGCTGGGTCCGCCATGGCGGCAACCTCCTGCGTCGGGTCCAGAGCGGGTTCGTCCGCTTCTACGCGCTGATGGTTGCGATCGGTGCGGTGGCGCTGTTGGCCTGGTTCCTGACGAGAGCGAGCTGGTGATGGGGTCTGTCGTCGCCAGCGTGTTCGCTGCTTCGGCGGGATCTTCCGCCACGTTCCCGGTGCTCAGCGCGCTGGTCCTCACCCCGGTGATCGGCGCTCTGGTGCTGGTGCTGCTGCCCAACAACCGTCCCGAGCATTTCAAACAGGTCGCCTTCCTGTTCAGCGCCTCGGTCGGTGCCATGTCGGTGTGGGTGCTCAGCGATTTCAGCACGGGCGCAGCCGCCGAGTTCCAGTTGACCGACCACCACACCTGGATCGAGAGCCTGGGGATCTCCTGGTCGCTGGGAGTCGACGGGATCTCCCTGTGGCTGGTGGTGTTGACCGGGTTGATCTTCCCGCTGACCATCGTCGGCGTCGACGCTGAACACGGTCCCAAGGCGTACTACTCGTGGCTGCTGATCCTGGAGGCCGGCTGCATGGGGGTCTTCCTGGCGCTCGACCTCTTCGCCTTCTTCGTCTTCTTCGAGATCGTGTTGGTACCGATGTACTTCCTCATCGGAAGGTGGGGTCACGGCGAGCGTGCCTATGCCGCCACCAAGTTCTTCATCTTCACGATGTTCGGATCGGCACTGATGCTGGTGGGGATCCTGTCGTTGGCGTTCCTCAACCAGGCAGAGACCGGTGTGCTCACGTTCGATCTGGTGGAACTGGCGAACTCCCAGTCGATTGCCACGACAACCGCACGCTGGATCTTCCTGTCGTTCGCATTGGCGTTCGCAGTGAAGGTCCCTCTGTTCCCGTTCCACACCTGGTTGCCGGACGCTCACACCAACGCCCCGACCGCCGGTTCGGTGATCCTGGCCGCGGTGATGCTGAAGCTCGGGACCTACGGTTTTCTGCGGTTCGGCATCTACCTCTTCCCCGAAGCGGCGGTGTGGTTCGCTCCGGCGCTGGTCGCCCTGGGCACCATCGGCATCATCTACGGTGCCGTGGCCGCGACCATGCAGCGCGACCTGAAACGCCTGGTCGCCTATTCGTCGGTGGCCCACCTCGGGTTCATCATGATCGGTTCGTTCGCCTTGAACACCGAGGGCCTTGTCGGTGGCCTGTTGCAGATGGTCAACCACGGCCTGTCGACGGGAGCGCTGTTCCTGCTGGTGGCGATGGTCTACGACCGACGCCACACGCGCATGATCTCGGAACTGGGAGGGCTTCAGAAACCGGCGCCGATACTGGCCGGAGTCTTCATTCTGGTGACCCTGTCATCGCTGGGCCTTCCGGGACTCAACGGTTTCGTCGGCGAGTTCCTGACCCTGATCGGCGCTTACGCGGCACACCGGTGGTGGGCGGTCGTCGCTGCCAGCGGAGTGATCATCGCGGCCCTCTATCTTCTCTGGGCCTACCAGCGGGTGTTCCACGGGCCGGCGGAGGGGCCCAACGCGGAGATCAGCGATCTGAAGTTGCGTGAAGGGCTGTTGCTGGTGCCGTTCGTGGTCGGCATCGTCTTCATGGGCGTTTATCCGAAGCCGGTCATCGACCGGATGGAGCCGGCTGTTGATGCGCTAATCGAGCATGTCGAGTTTCATGTCCCGGGTTTCTCCGAACCGGTGGCGGACGTGATTGTGTTTGACGACAACGGCGGTACGAGCGGGGACGGTCACTGATGCGCGCTCAGACAGTCGCCCAGGTCCCCTTCGAGGTGACGCCCCCGCAGTATTCGCTGGCCGGGCTGAGCCCGCTGATCGTGCTGGCGGCAGGGGCGTTGGTGCTCATCATGTTCCGCTCGATCATGAAACGGTTGCCGGCCTCTGTGGAGCGAACGGCGACGATAGCGGTCGGCCCGGTCGCGGTTGCGGCCGCCTGGGTCGTGGCTGGCCTGGTCGGCAACGAGATGCCTCTGGCAGGCCTGCGCGCCGACATCGGAGCGCCGGTGTTCGTGTTGCTCGGTGCGGTGGTACTGGTGGTTGCGTGCCTCTTCGTAGCCACCATGCGCGTCAGGTTCGACGCGATCTTCACATCCGCCACTGCCCTGGTGGCGTTGGCTGCAATCGTCGAGTTGTGGAACGACCATCTGCGAGTGGCGGGGCCGGTGGGAGCCATCGGCGACCAGTTCTCCTTCGACGGGTTCACCCTGGTGGTCGCAGGGGTGATCGTGTCGGCTGTGGCGCTGTGCGCGCTGCTGCTTGACGACTACCTGCGTCGTGAGGGCATCGACGGCCCCGAAGTGTATGTGCTGATGATGCTGTCGGCCGCTGGTGGCGTGGTGATGGCCGGTGCCGGCGACCTGATCGTGTTGTTCCTCGGTCTGGAGACGCTGTCGATCCCGGTGTATGTCATGGCCGCCTCGCATGTTCGTCGCAGCGAATCACTGGAAGCAGGTTTGAAGTACTTCGTTCTCGGGGCATTCTCGTCGGCCTTCCTGCTCTACGGAATGGCGTTCGTCTACGGCGCTACCGGGTCATTGAACCTCAGCGAGATCGGGGTCTACCTCGGGTCGGTCGTGATTCTCGACGACGTGATGCTGTTGGCCGGTCTGGCGATGCTGCTGGTCGGACTCGGGTTCAAGGTCGCCGCCGTTCCGTTCCACGCCTGGACGCCCGACGTGTACCAGGGCTCACCGACTCCGGTCGTGGCGTTCATGGCCTCTGCGGTCAAGGTTGCGGCCTTCGCAGCGCTGGTGCGTGTGTTCGTAGTGACGTTTCCCCAGTACCGGCTTGACTGGCAGCCGGCGGTCCTCGCGTTGGCGGTGCTGACGCTGCTGGTTGGAGCGGTGCTGGCGATCGTGCAGCGTGACGCCAAACGCATGCTGGCCTACTCCTCGATCTCCCACGCCGGGTTCATCCTGGTGGGGCTGCACGCGGCCACCCATCGGGGTACAGCGGCGGTGGTCTTCTACCTGGCGGCCTACGCCTTCATGGTGATCGGCACCTTCGGTGCCCTCACGGTCGTTTCCGGCTCGGGCGACCGCAAGACCAGCCTCGACGACCTCAATGGTCTGGGTACTCGCCGTCCGGTGTTGGCGCTTGTTCTGACGATCTTCCTGCTGGCCCAGGCGGGCGTGCCGCTGACCACCGGATTCGTGGCGAAGTTCGAGATCATCGGCGCGGCGGTCGAAGCACGGTCCTTCTGGCTGGCGGTGACGGCCATGGTTTCGGCCGTGGTTTCCGCGTTCCTGTACCTGCGCATCGTGCTCTCCGTGTATCTGGGCTCGTCCGCCGCCGACGCTGAAGCATCCGACGATACGCCTTTGGAGCGAGTCCACCCGGCGGCCGGCCTGGCGATCGGAATCGCTCTGGCAGTCACGGTCGGTTTCGGCCTCTTCCCAGGTCCCATCGACAAGTTGGCCCTAGAAGCCATCCCCGTCCTGTTCGCCATCTGATCAGACCACTGGGTTGGGTGATCCTGGCAAGGATCGGGGATTTTGCAGCGGGATGGGGAAAAGTGTTGTACTACACGGCGTGACAGACATCCCTGCTTCTCTATCCGCGTTGACCCCCGAGTGGGTCAACGAACGGCTCGCCGCCGGTGGGCATGACTCCGAGGTCACAGGCATCGAGGTGCGCCCCTTGGAGGGGTTCTCGGGGATCATGGGCGAGGTCGCGAACGTCGATCTGACCTACGCAGGTGACAGCGACCTGCCCAATACCCTCTTCGGGAAGTGCCCCCGTGACGACGAGACGGCCCGCCAGTACAACAAGGTGATGAATGCCTACAGACGTGAGCACGGGTTCTACCGGGACCTCTACGACCGGGTGCCGATGACGATAGCCCGGTCGTTCGTCAACGAATATGACGACGAGTCCGGCCGGGCCGTTCTGCTACTCGAAAAAATCGAAGGCACTGCCGGCGACATCCTGGCGGGTCCCGACATCGAAATGTTCGATCATCTGGTTCACCAACTCGGCGCCATGCACGGCCAGTACTGGCACAGCGATGCCTTCGCCTCACGTGACTGGTGTATCGACTGGAGCGCGCCGTCGTTGCGCTTGGGAATTCCGATCCTCCGCGGAGGCTGGCCGGAGATGCGCAAGATCTGGCCCGACATGGCACCAGTCGAGATACTCGATTTCTTCGAAAGAACCTGGGTATACGACACCGAGGCATGGCTCGACCGCATCGCTGAACGCCCCTGGACGATGGTGCACGGTGACTACGAGTTCGACAACATCTTCTTCGCAGCCGATGGTCCCGTGATCCTAGACTGGCAGACCACTATCAAGAGCTTTCCGGGCGGTGATCTGGCCTGGTTCCTCGGAGTAGGAGCCACCGATGAGTCCGTCGCCGAAGAAGATGCGCTGCTCAACACCTACCGATCCGCATTAGCAGCCGCGGGAGGGCCTGACTGGTCAAAAGAGGAGTTGCTCGACGATGCAGCCGCCAGCCTCCAGTTCCACTGCACTGGTGCCGCAACAGCTATGCACGGTGTTATCGCCGGAGGTGGGAAACCGGAACACCGCAGCTACCAGCGGTTTGAAAAAATGGTCGAAGGAATGATGGGCTGCGCGGTCCGCTGGAACGTGCTGGACCGGGTGTCAGAGGACTGACGGACCTCAGGATTAGGACGAATCCAGCCACACCAGCAAGACTCGGCTCATGCCTCTGAGCCGCGCAGACGACTACCTGATCCATCAATATCCCGAGCCGATCGACACAGTATTCACCGGCGATCGCCACTTCTACGATCGCTACTACTTCAACATGCATGCCTCCGACGACACGTTGTTCGCGGTGATGGGCATGGGTCAATACCCCAACCTCGGAGTCACCGACGCCTTCGTCAGCGTGAACCACCAGGGTCAACAGACCACAGTGCGCGCCTCTCGGGAACTCGGTTCGGACCGGCTCAACACCACGGTCGGCCCGATCCGGGTTGAAGTGATCGAAGGGCTCCGCTCCTTGCGGGTCGTCTGCGAGCCCAACGAATGGGGATTGGCGCTCGATGTGACCTTTCGGGGCACCACAGAAGCTCTCGCAGAACCCAAGAGCTGGACCAGGGTCGGCACCCGCGTCACCCAGGAGACGTACCGGCTGGCACAGGTCGGCTCCTACGAGGGTTTCATCGAGATCGACGGCCAACGCTACGAAGTCACCCCCGACCGTTGGGGAGGGGCGAGGGACCACAGCTGGGGGGTGCGTCACGGCATCGGAGAACCAGAACCCAGAGGCATTCGCTCAAAGAGGTCGCCGGACATGGCCATGGGCTTCTTCCACAATTGGCTGCCGATCCAGTTCGACGACCACATGGTCAAGATCACCATCGACAACGACCATGCCGGACGCAGGCTGCTGGAAGAAGCCGTACGCCTATACAACCTGGACGACCCACGAGAACCCGAGCATCTTGGACGCCCCGAGATCGACATCAGCTACCACCCCGGCACCCGCGAGGTCGCAAGCGCCGAGGTGTGGTTCAGCGGCCCGGGAGCATCAGATCTGCGCATCAGGACCACACCGTTGAAGACGGTCTACCTCAAGGCGGGATCCGGCTACATGTACGACGGCTACTGGGGTCACGGAGTGTGGCAAGGAGACGACGAGAAGGTCGAAGGAGTGATCACACCGATCGGGGAGCCGACCGAACGAATCGACATCTCCTTCCTCAACGAGACGCTGAGTCGTCACGAGACCAACGAAGGGCGTGTCGGCTACGGAATGCACGAGAATCTGATCTCTGGTTTGTATCTGCCGGACGGCTTCGACAGTCCCGAGGCAATGGCACCAAAAAGCAGCGAATCGTAGCTGTATCGCTGGTGCTCCGGGTGGTCTGTTGGTTCACCACGTTCGCTAGGCTTAGCGCTCGTGTCGGAATTTCTCCGTAGTTATCTCACCGTAGGAATCTTCGGGCTTGTCGGCGTCGCCCTGGTTGCGGCCTTCCTGGGTCTGGGCCGCATATTCCGGCCCTCGAATCCGACCGCCCAGAAGCTCGCCTCCTACGAGTCCGGCGTCGACCCGACCGGCGACATGTGGTCGCAGGCCAACATCCGCTACTACGTCTTCGCGCTGCTCTTCGTGATGTTCGACGTCGAGGCGGTCTTCATCTTTCCGTGGGCCATGCGACTCGAGTTCTACAAGATGTTCGGGCTCATTGAGATGGCGATCTTCATCTACATCCTGTTGCTGGGGCTGCTCTACGCCTGGCGGAAGGGGATGCTCCGATGGGTTTAGTCGAATCGGGCAAGGTACCCAAGCCGATGACATCGCTGCTCAACATGAGCCGCAAGTACAGCCTCTGGGCATACCAGTGGGGGCTTGCCTGCTGTGCCATCGAGATGGGCGCCGCTTTCGGTTCGCCCCGCTACGACGTGATGCGGCTCGGGGTGATCCCCCTGCCGGCAAGCCCGCGCCAGTCCGACCTGCTGATCGTGTCGGGCACGGTGACCGACAAGATGGCACCGTCCGTGCTGCGTCTCTATGAGCAGATTCCCGAACCCAAGTACGTCATATCGATGGGTTCGTGTGCCAACTGCGGTGGCCCCTACTGGGACTCCTATTCGGTGACCAAGGGCGTCGACCAGATCATCCCGGTCGACGTTTACGTGCCGGGTTGCCCTCCCCGTCCTGAGGCGTTGCTCGAAGGCATTGTGCTGCTCCAGGAGCGGATCCAGAACGAAGACATGACGCAGCGCTGGAGGGGTGATCCGATTGTCGTCGAATGACACCGTTGACGAGACCAGCGCTGAGCAAACAGATGCAAACGACGAGGTCCGTGAAGCGGTTCTGGCTGAGCTGACCGACGAACTCGGCGACGCTCTGGTTGACTCCCACCTGGCGGCAGGCATTGATCTCACGGTTCGCGTCACCTCGGAGGCCTGGGCCTCCACCGCCGAGTTCCTCAAAGAGGAGATGGGGTTCAGCTACTTCGGGTTCCTCAGTGCCATCGACTGGCTGCCCTCGCCGTTCGGCCGTGACATGGACAGCCAGGTCGATCTGGCCCTCGACGAGCCAGCCGATCCCGACGACGCAGAACCGATGGAACAGGGACTCGCCGGTGGCGAGACCCGCTTTCAGGTTCTGGCGAGGGTCAACGACGTCGTCAACCATCGGGCCGTCACCCTTAAGGCCGATGTCGACGAGGCCACCATGTCGGTGCCGAGCTGGGTGCCCGTATACCCGGGCGCGAACTGGCACGAACGTGAGACCTGGGAGATGTTCGGCATCGACTTCGTCGGTCATCCCGGTCTGCGCCACATCTACCTGCCCGGCGCGTTCGAGGGGAACCCGCTGCGCAAGGACTACCCGTTGCTGGCGCGGCGCGTGAAACCATGGCCCGGCATCGTCGACGTGGAACTCATGCCGACCGAGGAGACCGACGAGGCTGACGGGCAACAGGAAGCCGAAGCCACAGCGGAGGCGAGCGACGCATGACCGCAGTCTCGAGCCGCCAGCAACTCAACTACATTGCCGCGCAGGCTGCAGACGCCCGGGTCAACCTCGAAATCGAGACCGAGGGCATGACCCTCAACATCGGGCCGCAACATCCGGCGACACACGGCACGCTGCGCATCGTCGCCAAGCTAGACGGCGAGCAGGTCATCGCTGCGGAGCCGGTCATGGGCTACATGCACCGCGGCTACGAGAAACTCAGCGAGGTTCGCACATATCCGCAGGTAACGACGCTCATCAACCGCATCGACTGGTTGGGGAGCTTTGCCAACGAGGTGCCGTTCATCCTGGCGGCCGAGCAGTTGATGGAGGTCGAAGCGCCTCCGAGAGCCCAATGGATCCGCACGGTCCTCTTCGAGATGAGCCGGATCGCCAACATCGTGCTGTTCCTCGGCGACATGGCCGTGCAGGTCGGCGCGGTTACACCGGTCTTCTTCGCCTTCCGCGACCGGGAGCACATCCTCAACCAGATCGAAGCAGCCACGGGAGGGCGTTTCCACCCCAACTTCGACCGGATCGGCGGCCTGAAAGACGACCTCCCGAAGGGCTGGATCGTTGAGACCAAACAGGTGATGAAGAAGATGCGCTCGTTCTGCGACGAGATCGAAGATCTGGTCATGGGCAACGAGATCTTCCAGGCCCGTACCCGTGGAATCGGTGTGGTCCCTGCAGACATCGGCCTGTCGTACGGACTCTCGGGAGCCAACATCCGTGGCTCCGGGGTTGACTGGGACGTTCGACGCGACGGCACCACCGGCGCAGGCGGGCTGGTGCACAACGAACTCGACTGGCGGGTCTGGACCCATCCTGACGGTGATTCGTTCAGCCGGTTCTGGGTCCGCCTCCAGGAGGTGCGGGAGTCCACCAAGATGGTCGACCAGCTCCTCGACGGCCTCCCGAGTGGTTCGAT
This sequence comes from Candidatus Aldehydirespiratoraceae bacterium, assembly GCA_965221585.1. Taxonomy (GTDB): domain Bacteria; phylum Actinomycetota; class Acidimicrobiia; order Acidimicrobiales; family Aldehydirespiratoraceae; genus VXYK01. The sequence continues at coordinate 81,620 of OZ244898.1, forward strand.
CATGGCCAAAGTCCCCCGCATCATCAAGGTCCCGGAGGGCGAAGCGTACGTCGAGACCGAGAACCCCCTGGGCGTGATGGGCTACTACGTGGTCTCCAAGGGCGGTCTGGTCCCGTTCCGGGTCAAGATCCGCTCAGCGTCGTTCAACAACATGTCGATAACGCCGTGGCTGCTGATCGGTGTGTACGTCCCCGACATCATCACCATTCTCGGCAGCCTCTACTTCATCCTCGGAGACATCGACCGGTGAGCAGCGCCCTTCTCGCCGAGCTGGCCTACTGGCAGCAGACTGGCATCCGCGTTGGTGCCGGACTGGCCGCGGTGCTGCTGGTGGCAGGCGCACTCGTGTATCTGCACCTGTTCAAGGCCGTTTCGTTCATGCAGAGCCGGCTGGGCCCGATGGAAGCGGGACCCTACGGTTCGCTCCAGTTGCTGGCCGAGGTCGGCAAGCACTTGCAGAAGGAGGACATCTTCCCGCGCAAGGCCGACCGGTTCGTGTTCGGCGCGGCACCGTTCGTGGTGCTCGCGTCCACGTTCCTGCTGGTTGTCGTGGTGCCGGCAGGGCCCGACCTGTGGTTCGTCAACAGCGAACTCGGCATCTACCTGGGTATGGCCGTGTCGTCGGTCTCTGTGCTCGGGATCCTGATGGCCGGTTGGGGATCGTCCAACAAGTACTCGCTGCTCGGCGGGCTGCGTGCGACCGGCCAGCTCATCGCCTATGAACTTCCGCTGATCCTGGCGGTGATCGGTGTGGTGATCCAGGCGGGCACGATGAACATGGCAGACATCGTCTACGCCCAGGCGAACGGCGAGATCTTCGGTCTGGGTGTCGTCGGCAACCCCTACATCCTCACCCAGGGTGTTGCGTTCATAATCTTCCTGATCGCCATGCAGGCGGAGCTCGCCCAGGCACCGTTCGACATGCCGGTGGCAGAGTCCGAACTGGTGACGGGGTACATGACCGAATACTCGGGAATGCGGTTCCTGCTGTTCTTCATCGGCGAGTTCGCGACCGCCGCGGTGTTCGCAGCGCTCGCCTCGGTTCTGTTCCTGGGGGGCTGGTACATCCCGGGCATCGATCCGGGCGCGGACATCATGAACGTCCTGGGGCCGTTGGTGATGCTCGTGAAGATCGTCGGCCTGACTTTCGTGGTCTTCTGGACCCGATTCACCATGCCCCGCTTCCGCGAGGACCAACTCCAGCGTCTCGCTTGGAAATTCCTCATTCCGATCGCTCTGGCCAACATCGTGGTCACGGGCATCCTCAAGGTCACGTTCTAGGTCGGCAGGTACTTATGGCACTTATTCCAGGACTCATCAAGGGACTCGGAGTCACCGGGTCGACCATGCTGCGCACGATCTTCCCCGGCGGGATCACCAAACCGATCCCCTCGCCGGTCAAGGGTGCCGAGACGGTGCAGTACCCCCATGAGAAAGAGGCGCCGCCGACCAGGGCGCGTGGCGTGATAGCGCTCCATGAGGAGAACTGCACCGCCTGCATGCTCTGTGCCCGTGAATGCCCGGACTGGTGCATCTACATCGAGGGCCACAAGGAGAAGGCACCGCCGCGTCGAGCGGGCGGGAAGCCTCGCCAGCGCAACATCCTCGACCGGTTCGACATCGACTACGCGTTGTGCATGTTCTGCGGGATCTGTGTGGAGGTCTGCCCCTTCGAGGCGTTGTTCTGGAGCCCCGAGTACGAGTTCTCGGAGCCCCGGATCGCTGATCTGCTGCACGACAAGGAGCGCCTGTGCGAGTGGATGGAGACGGTCCCGGACTTTGAGGACTACGAGGCCGGTTCGCAGCAGAAGAAGCTGAAGGTGCCGCCCACATGAGCATGTTGGCCGCGCTGTCCACCGCGCTGTCCACCGACGGCGACCTGTATGTCGCGCAGAACGTCTTCTTCGCGGTCATTGCGGTGACGATGATCTTCTCGGCGGTGCGGGTCGTCACCACCAGCAACATCGTGCATGCGGCGTTGTGGCTGGTGGTGGTTCTGGCCGGGGTGGCCGCCCAGTTCATCCTGCTCGGCTCCGAGTTCGTAGCCGTGACCCAGGTGTTGGTCTACATCGGCGCGGTGGTCGTGCTGTTCCTTTTCGGGGTGATGTTGACGCGCGCCTCGCTCGGTGACGACGAGTCGGTGGGTGAAGAGAAGCGGGGCATCGCCGCGGTTGTGGCCGTACTGCTGTTCTCGGTGATGGCGATCGCCTTGATCGACAGTTTCGAGGACAACCGTCTGGTCATCGACGAACCCCTGTCGACGGCCAGGGTTTCCGACGCCATCTTCTCTCAGTACATCGTGGCGTTCGAGGCGGTGTCGGTTCTGTTGTTGGCGGCGCTGATCGGCGCCATCGTCGTGGCGCGCAAGGACTGAGGGGGCTGAGCACATGTTGTTGAATCAGTTCCTGCTGCTGTCCGGGGTGCTGTTCTGCATAGGCGTTTACGGTGTTCTGGCCCGTAAGAACGGCGTGCTGGTGCTGATGTCGATCGAGCTCATCCTGAACGCCGTGAATATCAACCTCGTCGCTTTCGGCGCGCTCACCAACGATGTGGGCGGCTCGGTGTTCGCCCTGTTCACCATTGCGGTGGCAGCCGCCGAAGTCGGTATCGGCTTGGCCATCGTCCTGCTCATCTACCGCAACCGTCGCAGCATCGACCTCTCCGAGATCGATCTCATGAAGGGCTGATCAGTGTCTCTTCTTGTCGCCCTCGCTGAATCCGACTCGGTGCCGACCAGCTCGACCGTGACCCATGCGGCGAACTGGTTCCTCGAGAACGCCTGGTTGGTCCCGTTGCTGCCCGCGTTGTCGTTCGTGGGGATCCTCTTCTTCGGTAAGCGGATGCGCTACAAGGGGGCCGAGTTGGGGATCGGCGCGGTCGCGGTCTCCTTCGTGCTGGCGGTTTGCGCAGGTATCGCCTGGTTGGGTCATCACGACGACAGCGGCTACTACGCGGTCCAGAGTTCGACGCAGTGGCTGCAGTCCGGGGGCGTCGAGTTCGGCGCCGGGGTCCTGGTCGACGGCCTGTCGGTGATGATGCTGCTGGTGGTGACCATCGTGTCGCTGCTGGTGCACATCTACAGCACCGACTACGTAGGAGACGACAAGCGGTACACCCACTTCTTCGCGTTCCTGTCGCTGTTCACCGCTGCGATGCTGTTCTTCGTCCTCAGCGACAACATCCTGCAGATGATCGTCGGCTGGGAACTCGTCGGTGTCTGCTCCTTCGTGTTGATCGGACACTGGTGGGAGGAGAAACCCAACTCCGACGCGGCACTGAAGGCCTTCCTCACCAACCGGGTGGGAGACGTCGGCCTGATCATCGGCACGATCACGCTCTTCTTCGCTGCCGGGGGCGGCCACACCTTCGACACGGTCGCCATCAACGAAGCGATCGTGCAGGGCGAGGTTGGCCACACAGCCCTCGTTGTGGCCTCGGTCTGCCTGATGGCCGCGGTCATGTCGAAGTCAGGTCAGTTCATTCTCCACACCTGGCTGCCCGATGCGATGGCCGGCCCTACCCCAGTGTCGGCGTTGATCCATGCAGCCACGATGGTCGTTGCCGGTGTCTTCATGATCGCCCGGCTGTACCCCGTGTTCTTCGAGGGAATGCAGATCGGCGGGTCGAGCATCAACCTGATGGCCACCATCGGCGCCATCACCCTGGTCTTCGGCGGCCTGCTGGCATTCGTGCAGGACGACATCAAGAAGGTGCTGGCCTATTCGACGGTCTCACAACTCGGGTACATGGTAATGGCGCTCGGTGTCGGTGCCTGGACCGCTGCGGTCTTCCACCTGTTCACCCATGCCTTCTTCAAAGCCAACCTCTTCCTGGGCTCGGGCTCGGTGGCCCATGCGGTGCATTCGTTCGACATGAAGCGGGACATGGGCGGAATGCGCAAGTTCATGCCGAAGACCTACGTCACTTTCATCATCGGTTCGTTGGCGCTGGCCGGGCTCTTCCCGTTGGCGGGGTTCTGGTCGAAGGACGAGATACTCGTCGGCACGGGCGGTTGGGGACTGTTCGGCGGTACCGGCGGCAACGGCGCGTACACGTTCCACCTGGTGATGGGCATGTTCGGAGCGGCACTCACCGCGGCTTACATGACCCGCTGCGTGTATCTGACGTTCCACGGCGAGTACCGCGGCGGCCACGCTCACGACGACGCCCACGCTCACGACGAGCATGCCCACCATGGTGACCCGCACGAGTCGGGGCCACGCATCCTGGTGCCGCTCTACATCCTGTCGGGTCTGGCCATCGTGGCCGGTTTCGTCAACCTCCCGGGCGGGTTCCAGCTCGTTCCCGACTCTTGGACAGAACGCTTCGGCCACTACGTGGAACCGGTGGGATCTTCGTACTTCCCGAAGATCGCCCACGCAACCCCGAGCTGGTCGTTGGCTGTGGCGGCGAGCGTTGTGGCCCTGGTGGGCGCGGCTGTGGCGATCCACTACTACTTCGTGAAGGTCGATCGTCTGTCCAACGAAACCAAACAGTCGCTCACCGGATTGCCGGACGGCCTCTCCACGACCAACGGCGCAGCGGGCGCCGGCCACAGGGTGCTCGTCAACAAGTACTACCTCGACCACCTCTACGAAGAAGTCATCGTCCGCTTCACCAAAGGACCGCTGGCCCGCGCTGCCTACTGGACCAATCAGAAGGTGATCGACCGCACGGTGGACGCGGCCGGCGAGACAGCGGTCATGGTGGGCCGCGGTGTCTACGACGTGGTCGACCAGGCTGTCATCGACGGGTTCGTCGACGGTTCGGGACGGGTATCGGACGCCACCGGTGAAGAACTCCGTCACATCAACTCCGGCAAGGTCCAGAACTACGCCGCAATCCTCTTCGCAATGGCGGCAGTGCTCGCCGGAGCCTTCTTGATCATCTTCGCTCTCTAACCCAGGAATCTCTCAATATGGACACAATCGCTGATACCAACTGGTTGCTCTCGGCCTTGGTCTTCGCTCCGCTCGTCGGGGCGTTGGTCATGGTGTTTATCCCCCAGCAAGACGAGCAGTCGCACAAGCAGGTGGCCCTGATCACCTCGGTGGTCACCCTGGGGCTGGCCGCCTTCCTGCTGATCGACTTCGACTACGGTCAGGCCGGGTCGTTGCAGTACTTCGTGGACACCGAGTGGATCGAAGTGATCGGGGCGGGTTACACGATCGGCGTAGACGGCATGTCGCTGCCGTTGATCGCGCTCACCGCGCTGGTCATGCCGCTGGTGTTCGTCTACTCCTGGAACCACATCCCCGAACCAGGCAATGCCAAGGCGTTCCTGATTCTGTCGCTGATCCTGGAGACCGGGATGATCGGCACGTTCGTCGCCCAGGACCTGGTCCTCTTCTTCGTCTTCTTCGAGGTCGTGCTGCTGCCGATGTTCTTCATGATCGCAGTCTGGGGCGGCGAGAACCGACGCTATGCCTCGCTGAAGTTCTTCCTGTTCACCCTGTTCGGCTCGGCTCTGATGCTGCTGTCGTTCCTAGCGCTGTTCTTCCTCACCGACGCGGGCACGTTCTCCATGCTGGTGTTGACCGAGAACGCCGGCGCAGGGATCGCCAGAGGCACCCAATTGCTCGTCTTCGGGGGCATGTTCCTCGGCTTCGGCGTCAAAGTGCCGATGTTCCCGTTCCACACCTGGCTACCCGACGCCCACACCGAAGCACCGACCCAGGGTTCGGTGATCCTTGCTGCGGTGCTGCTGAAGCTCGGGACCTACGGCTTCATCCGCATCGCCATCCCCATGCTGCCCGAAGCAGCCGAGGCCTGGGCTCCCTGGATCGGCCTGCTGGCGGTGATCGGCATCATCTACGGTGCGCTCGGCTGCCTGGCCCAGACCGACATGAAACGCCTGATCGCCTTCTCGTCGGTCGCCCACATGGGCTTCGTGATGCTCGGCATCGCCACGCTGACCGACTTCGGCATCAACGCCGCAATCTTCGGCATGGTCGCGCACGGGCTGATCACCGGAATGCTCTTCTTCATCGCGGGCTCGGTGAAGGAGCGCTACCACACACTGGAAATCAAGCGGCTCGGCGGGATGCTCGCCCAGGCCCCCCGCCTGGGTTGGATTCTGGGGTTCACGTCGATGGCCTCGCTCGGCCTGCCCGGTCTCGCCGGGTTCTGGGGCGAGTTCCCGGCGATCCTCGCGGCCTACAACCCCGCCGTCGGGATCCCCGAGGAGACCTTCCGCGGCTACATGGTCGTGGCGGCCATCGGCACGGTGCTCGCCGCCGGCTACCTGCTGTGGCTGCTGCAACGCACGGCGATGGGAGAGCCGAAGGCTGAGTTCGCCGATGATCCCAATATCACCGACGTGTCCACGACCGAGTGGATCGCCTGGGCGCCGCTGCTGTTCGGGATCGTCCTCTTCGGGATTGCCCCGGGCTTGATCTTCGAAGTCACGGACCCCGCGGTGGTCCAGTCGCTCGACAACTGCATCCAGGTGGGATGCGATGTCGCTGACGTCGCGGCGGGAGGAGGCTGACAGTGACCGCTGCTGCCGCTCCGTTGCTTGCTGCGTCGGAATTCATCCGGCCGGCGATCGACTGGCACGCGGCCGCGCCCGAACTCACGCTGCTGGGTTTCGGCGCGCTGATCACGATGATCGACATCGGCTGGCTCGAGCGTGCCCGCAACATCGCTGCGCCGCTCACCTCGTTGGCTCTGTTGGCGACGATGGTGCCGATAATCACCCTGGCTTTGGCGGGCGACGACCGCTCCATGTTCAGCGGCGGCTTCGTGGTCGACGACTACAGCCTGATCATGAAGGCCATGTTCGTGTTGGCCGGCTATGTGGTGGTGCTGATGTCGACCAACTACATAGCCGAGGGCGACTACTGGGAGAACGAGTACTACGGCCTGCTGTTGAGTTCGATCCTGGGCATGATCCTGATGGCATCGGCCCGTGACCTCATCTCGATCTTCGTGGCCCTCGAACTGCTGTCGATCCCGGCCTACATGCTGGCCACCTGGCGCAAACGGGACCTGAAGAGCAACGAGGCAGGCCTCAAGTACTACCTGATGGGCGTGTTCGCCTCCGCGGTGATGCTCTACGGCATGTCCCTGCTCTACGGAGCGTCGGGTTCGACTCTTCTGGTCGACATCAACGAGGCGGTCAGCGGGGCGGCCAGTCCCTCCGCGGTGGTGGTTCTCGGGATCATCTTCGTGGTGGTGGGGTTCGCCTTCAAGGTGTCGGCCTTCCCGTTCCACACCTGGGCACCCGACACCTACGAGGGTTCGCCCACCCCGGTCACGGCGTTCATTTCTGTGGCTTCCAAGGCGGCTGGTTTCGTGGCTCTGATGAACCTGCTGTTCGTCGGTCTGTTGGGCCGCGATGACATCTTCGAACCGCTGATGTGGGTCTTGGCGGCCGCTTCGATGACTGCCGGAAACCTGATCGCTCTGCGCCAGACCAACATTGTGCGGCTGCTCGCCTATTCGGGTGTGGCTCAGGCGGGTTACATGCTGGCGCCACTGGCGGTGGCGGGATCGGTGCCTGACAAGGCCCTCACCGCCTCGGTCACCTATCTGGTCATCTATGCGGCTATGAACCTCGGTGCGTTCGCGGTGGTGATCGCGGTCGCCCGCAAGACCCGCTCTGCGGAGATCTCCACCTACAGGGGCCTGTTCCACTACGCACCCGGGCTCACTGTCGCCATGACGATCTTCCTGTTCTCGCTGGCGGGCATCCCACCGCTGGGTGGCTGGCTGGCGAAGTTCCGGGTCATGGAGGCGCTCATCGAGGCCGACACCGCAGCGGGCGTGGTTCTGGGCGTCTTCGTGGCGGTCAACTCGGTGATCGCTCTCTACTACTACGCCCGGATCGGCTTCGGCATGTGGGCTGAAGAAGCCCCCGACGGTGATCTGGCCCCGGTTTCGGTCCCGATGTCTCTGGGTGTGGCCCTCACCCTGACCGCGGTGATCACCGTCGCCATGGGGGTGATCCCAGGCGATGTCGTAGGCCGCTTCACCGAAGTGAGCCTGCTCGCCGGAGGTTGACCGCCCGTAGTCTGTAGCCGTGGTGACTCTCGCTGACCGGCTGTGTCGAAGGATTGCTGAGCGGGGGCCGATCCCGGTGTCGGAATATATCGAAGCGGCGCTCTACGACGAGAGCGAGGGGTTCTACCAGACGGGTGGCCAGTCGGGCCGATCCGGTGATTTTCTGACTGCTCCTGAGGTGGGCCCGTTGTTCGGTGCGGTCATCGCCCGGGCGGTCGACAGCTGGTGGCGCGACCTGAACTGCCCGGACCGGTTCGACGTGTACGAGTGGGGAGCCGGGCCGGGGACACTGGCCCGCGCGGTGATCGCGGCCGAACCTGAAGCAGCTGTGGCCGGAGCGCTGAGGTGGCACGCGATTGAACGGTCCGATGCTCAACGGATGAAACATCCACAGCATCCATGGTTGGTCTCCTCAGCGACCGGACCCAACGAACCGGTTCCCGTCGGCGTTGTGTTGGCCAATGAGCTGTTGGACAACTTGCCGTTCGATCTCTACCAACGAGCCGGCGACCACTGGGTTGAGTTGCGGGTCACCGAAGGGTCTGCTCCCAGCCGGTTCACCACGGTTGAGGTTCCGGTTCCCGAATCCGCGCTCGGCAACGAGCTGAGTTCGCTCTTCGGCGGGTCGGCGCCCCACGGGGTGCAGGTTGTGAGACAGGTCGCGGCGCGGGAATGGCTCAGCGAAGCTCTGGCGTCGTTGAACGCTGGTCGGGTTGTGGTGCTCGACTATGGCGCAACGACCGCAGAGCTCGCCGCTCGGGGTGGTTGGCTGCGGACCCATCAGGAGCATCGTGAGGGCGACTCGAACCGGTGGTTGAAGGACCCCGGCTCCTGTGACATCACCGTCGACGTCGCCACCGATCAGTTGGATCTGGTGCGCGAGGCTGACTCCAACCGCACCCAGGCGGAGTTCCTGCGAGCCCACGGCATCGACCATCTGGTGGCCGAGGGCAAGCAGCAATGGCAGGAGGCGGTCCATATAGGTGACCTGGCAGCCCTGCGGGCACGCAGTCGCATCCGTGAAGCCGAAGCTCTGTGCGACCCCTCCGGCATGGGCGCCTTCCGCGTCCTCGAATGGCTGGCATATGGTGAGTCGGATCTTGACCAGGATTTGATCGTCGAGATCATCCGGGCCGAGCGTGATTCGCGTTGATCGTCGTCGATGCGACCGTGGTTGTAGACCCCCTCGGCGGATCCGGCGAACGTGAGGTAGAGCTTCTCAGCTAGATCCAGGGCCTACCCGCGCCAGCCGGAGGCTATGTGTTCGAGCCACCATTGCGGGGCGTTGTCGAGGAGGTTCGAAAGGTTCGAGTAGTCCCACCAGCGTTGGATCAGACCGTCGTCGGTGAGCTCCATCACCGAAGTGAACGGATGGACGATGCGCTCACCGGTGTGGAAGACCCATTCCTCTGCGTGCTCCGTCACAACGAAGTGGTCCTCGGCGATCAAGCGGCCCTCCACATGGTTGTGTTCCTGCACAGGGTCGAGGCCCAGGTAGAGGCGGGCCACGATCTCGTCGGGTCCGTGAGCACCGCCCATGGACTCCCCCGTTCCGGTATCGACGTAGTTGGCCGTGTCGGTGAAGAACGAGGCGACCAGATCCCAATCGTGGGAATAGAGGGCGTCCCAATAGCGGGAGACGATCCCCTTGTTGCGTTCCTGGATGTTCTCGGCTTGGTCAGTGCTCACGGGTGTCCTCCTCGGGTCGGACCGAGTTCGCCTCAGCCCGACCCGAAGAGTAGAGCCCAATGGTGGGGGTGCGCCCATTGGGCCGATCTATTCGCCTGAGTCTTCTGAGGCGTCCGGGTCCGTATCGTCTGGGCCGGAGTCGTCGAGAGGGCCTGCTGCGACGTTTCGTTTGCGGATGCGGCGCAGGACCAGCCAAGCGGCCAGGGCGACGAAGGGCACGAAGGGCAGAGCCGTGCCGAGGACGATCAACAGGACTGAGCCCAGCGTGGCGAGCTTGGACCAGCCGGACGAGAACGAGTCCGAGAATCCCGGTAGCGGGTCTTCGACGCTGGCCTCCAGGTACACATAGTTGAACGCCTCAAGTTCGACTTCCTTGTTTCCAGGCCGCAAGCTCGCCGCTGGAACCGCAGTGGCCACGACTTCGATCTCCCGTCCATAGGTGGTGCTGATCCGACGGACGAAACCGTCGGTGGACTCGAGTTCAACGACGGCGATCACGGAATCGCCGGGCTCCAGGGTGCTGAGGTCGCCGCTGCGCACTGTCAGATCGTCGATACGGAGCCTGAAGGTCGGCACGTTGATGTCGATATCGGTGAGAGTGTCGTCGCCGGTGTTCTGCACCTCGATGCACAGAACCGCTTCGTCGTTGGCTTCGATGGTCAGGTCGGAGAATCCGGGGCAGGCGTCTTCTTCGTCCTCGCCGAGCCAGGCCACCATGTCGATGGCGGCAACCGGGATGTCCTCGCGGATTTCGGTGATGGTCAAGGTGATGGTGGCGAGATCCACCTGATTCTGGAGTGTCCTGAGTCGGCCCTTCAGCTGCTCAAGGAGCGTCTCTCGTTCGAGCAACTGCTGTTCAAGTTCGACGATTCCCTTGACGTCGGGGGCGTTGCTGATGAGCTCCCGCACCCGCTCGACACTCAACTCCGCGGTGGTGATGCGGCTCTCAAGATCCACGATCCTCTCGGTCACATCGTCGGTGTGAATCGACTGGTGCTCGACTTCACCGACACCCTCCAAGGCAGCCATCGCACGGTCGAAGTCCTCCGGGTAGACCTTGTAGGTGAGCACCGTCCTGGGATGCGGTCCGCCTTCTGTCCGCTGCCCGAACAACAGCCCGCCGACCTCGGCGATGACCCTGTTGGCCTCAGCGGTCGCTTGCAACACATCTTCGACTCGTACCTCGATTTCGGCCGTGTAGATGATCTGGCGTCCGAGGCTGATCGGTGAGATTTCGGGGACGGCAACGCCGTCGGCTCCCACGGATTGCTCGGCTGTGTCTGCGTCGACGGCATAGTCGGCGTCCTCCTCGGCAAACATGGCATCGCCTTCGTCCATGTAGTCGCCCGATTCGGCCATGTCGTCGCCGTCGTCGGCCATATCGTCAGAGGTGATGAAGTCCCCGTCATCATCGGCGGCAACCGTGGAATACGCGGCGTCCCCGTCGTCATCGTTGATGATTCCGCATGCGGTAACGGCGAGGATGAATCCGAGCAGGGCGATGGCCCAACGCAGAGAGCCTGTCTTGGATCTGTTCAGTGTGGATCTGGTCATTTGAATCCCCTTCTGGTCGGGTTCGACCCGCGTGTTGTCGGATCTATTTGTCGACTGAGACGAGGGCTCTCAACGATTGGTTCCCGTGTCGCGTGATTGACTCGAATTCGTCACACAAACGCAGCATTGGAATCACGTCTCGTTTGTGTCGTCTGGTTTAGGAGCGCAGGGACCTGCGTCGGTAAGGTCGGGCCATGGCGAGCAGAGACATCCATATCCGTACCTGTCACCTCTGCGAGGCGATGTGCGGCCTTGAACTCCACGTCGAGGACGACGAGGTGAAACTGATCCGCCCGAACCGCGACGACGTCTGGTCCAAGGGGCACATCTGCCCCAAGGGCACGACGCTCGGCCACCTCCACACCGATCCCGACCGGCTCCGTGTGCCTCTGGTCCGCAACGCCGCAGGCGAACACGTTGAAGCCACCTGGGACGAAGCGTTCGCACGGGCTGAGGAGCTGATGTCGGACGTGATCGCCGAACACGGCAAGGAAGCCGTGACGATCTACATCGGCAACCCCGCCGCCCACAACTATTCGATCAGCCGCTACACCGGGCTGATGATGGGACTCGCCGACCTCCCCGGCCCGATCTATTCGGCAGGCACCGTCGACCAGTGGCCCAAGAACGTCACCTGTTGGACCATGTACGGCCATCCCTGGCGGATCCCGGCACCGGATCTCCCGAACACCGATTTCATAGTCGTCCAGGGCGCGAATCCCCACGCCAGCCAGGGTTCGCTGCTGGCCTGTGCCGACGTGTTGGGAGGACTCGACGAGGTCCGTGAGCGCGGAAAGGTCGTCGTCATCGATCCTCGCCGCACCGGCACAGTCAAGCACGCAGACCAGTGGTTGCCGATCTATCCGGGAACCGATGCGGCGCTGCAGTTGGCGGTGGTGCAGGTGCTTTTCGAGGAGGACCTGGTCGATCTCGGCCATCTCCGCGACAAGCTGCGCAACGTCGACGTGGTTGAACGGGTGGCCCGCAACTTCACGCCCGAGCGAGTCGCCGCCACATGCGGCGTTACCCCGGCTGAGATCCGCGCCCTGGCCAGGGAGTTCGCGGCAGCGGACCGGGCATGCTGGTACGCCCGGATCGGCACCTGCAACCAGGAGTTCGGAACGTTGGCGTCGTGGCTGCCCGATGTTATCAACGCCCTGACCGGCAACCTCGACTCCGAGGGTGGGCTGATGTGGGGCAAAGCGATCGCCCCGTCGCTGACTCTTGCGCCGCGTGATCAACCGATCGAGTTCGGCAAGTACCACAGTCGTGTGCGGGGCGCTCCCGAAGTCATGGGACAGTTCCCGGTGTCGTGCATGGCCGAGGAGATCGCCACGCCGGGTGAGGGGCAACTGAAGGCGCTGGTGACCGTGGCCGGGAATCCGGTGATCTCGGCGCCCGACTCAGCCAAACTCGACGAGGCACTGCCGATGCTCGACTGCATGATCGCGATCGACAACGCCCTCAACGAGACCACCCGCCACGCTGATGTGATCCTGCCGGGGTTGTCGCCGCTCGAACAGCCCCACTACGACGAGCTGCTGTGGTCGTGGGCGGTGCGTTCAGCCGGGAAGTGGTCACCGGCGCTGTTCCCCGCGCAGGACGGTCGCCCAGACGAGTGGGAGGTGATGATCCGGGTAGGGGCGATGATGGCACCCATCCCCCAGGAGCAGGTCGACATCAAGGCCATCGACGACGGGTTCTTCTCGGCACTGGCACAGATGGGAGGCGTTGACCCGGAGGTTGCCCTGGCGGCCTGCCCCGAGCCTGGACCGGAACGCCTCAACGACAACGCCATCCGCACGGGGCCCTGGGGTGACCAGTACGGCAAGAACCCGGGCGGGCTCACCCTGCAGCACTTCAAGGATGAACCCAACGGGATCGACATGGGGCCGATGGTCCCCCGAATCGACGAGGTCGTCTGCCACCCCGACGGCATGGTCGATCTGGCGCCCGAGTACGTGATTGCCGATCTACCCCGCCTCGAGGAACGGATCGACCGGGAGAACAACGGACTGCTGCTGATCAGCCGTCGTCACATCCGTTCCAACAACTCGTGGATGCACAACGTGAGGGTGCTGGTAAAGGGCAAGGATCGCTGCACTCTGCTGATCCATCCAGACGATGCGGCCGCCTCAGGCGTCTCCGACGGATCGCTGGCGCGTGTCTCGTCGACTGCCGGTGAGGTCGAGGTACCGGTGGAGGTGAGCGACGAGATGATGCCGGGAGTCGTGTCGCTGCCCCACGGCTGGGGCCACGACAAGCCCGGGACCCGCATGTCTATCGCCCGTGAGCACGCCGGTGTCAACAACAATCTGCTTGCGCCCGGCACGTTCGTCGATGTCCCCTCGGGCAATGCCGCGGTCAACGGGATCCCCGTCGAGGTGGTGCCCGCCTAGAGGCGCTGCAATACTCGCCGCCTGAGGTGCCGGCAGTCCGTAGACTCTGTGCTGCATGGAAGCGCCAGCGACGACCGACGATGCAGCGACGACCGACGACGCGGCCGCGGCCCTCTCCGCCATCGTCATGGACAGTGACGTGGCCGGTGCGCTCTGGGCAGCGGTTGACAGCGGCCGCATCGACGACCTGGTGCCCGAACTCCCGCTGTTGCGGATGGAACAGGACCCGGTCCATCGCCACAAGGATGTCCTGGCCCACACGATCGCGGTGGTCGCCAAGACACCCGAAGATGAAATAGTGCGCCTAGCAGCACTTTTTCATGACATCGCCAAGCCCAGGACACGCAGCTTCGAGCACGGCGGCGTGACGTTCAGACACCATGAAGCCGTCGGCGCCCGCATGACCCGCAAGCGTTTGACCGAACTCGGCTACTCCGAAGAGGTTGTGGAGCAGGTGAGCGAACTGGTCAGGTTGAGCGGTCGCTTCAAGGGCTATTCCGATGGTTGGTCCGACGCTGCCGTCCGCCGCTACGCCCGTGAGGCAGGCCCGCTTCTGGGACGGCTCAACGCTCTGGTCCGCTCCGATTGCACCACCCGCAATCAGCACAAGGTCGAAGAACTGCAGCGGTCGATCGACGAACTCGAGTCGCGGATCGCGGATCTGGCCCAACAGGAACGCAGAGCTGCCGAACGGCCTCAGATCGACGGAACAGCGGTCATGGAACACCTCGGGATCGGTCCGGGCCGACATGTCGGTGACATCCTCGGCTGGCTGCTCGAACTGAAGCGTTCCGAGGGCGTCCTCGAGGACGACGAGATCTTCTCGCGCCTCGACCAGTGGTGGGTCCAGAACCGCGCCCGCTACTCGTAGTCAGGCAATTCGGCCCATGAAATAGGCCCAATAAATCAGCGGAGCGCTCGAGGGCGTGCCGGGTAGCCTTTGATGCATGGATATCGGAATCGTAGGGGCAACTGGCCAGGTCGGTGGGGTGGTCCTCACCGTGCTCGAGGAACGGGACTTTCCCGTCGACACGTTGAGGCTGTTCGCATCGTCGCGTTCCGCGGGTACGAGCATCGACTTCAAGGGCCGACAGATCGTTGTCGAAGAGGCGCTGACCGCCGACTACAGCGGCCTCGACATCGTCATCTTCTCCGCGGGAGCGACGGTGAGCCGTGAACTCGCGCCGAAAGTCGCGGCGCAGGGCGCGGTCGTCATCGACAATTCGTCGGCTTGGCGCATGGACCCCGAGGTCCCGCTGGTGGTGCCGGAGGTCAACGCTGAGGCACTGCGTTCGATCCCGAAGGGCATCGTTGCCAACCCCAACTGCACCACCATGGCTGCGATGCCGGTGATGAAGCCGTTGGCCGACGAAGCCGGTCTTTCAGCGATGGTGATCTCGACCTACCAGGCTGTGTCCGGGGCTGGTCTGTCCGGGGCGCGCGAGCTCGATGACCAGGTCCAGAAGGTTGGAACCGCCGGACCGGAACTCACCTTCGACGGCGGCGCCGTGCCGCTCGAAGCAGGGGAGAACTTCAGCCAACCGATCGCCTTCAACGTCCTGCCCCTTGCGGGTGCGCTCGTCGACGACGGCGCCAATGAGACCAACGAGGAACAGAAGCTGCGCGATGAGAGCCGCAAGATCCTCGACATTCCCGCCTTGGAGGTCTCGGGCACCTGTGTGAGGGTTCCGGTGTTCACCGGGCACAGTCTCTCGATCAACGCCCGTTTCGCCTCGCCGATCACACCCGAGCGAGCCTATGAACTGCTCGGTTCCGCCCCTGGCGTGGTCGTCGACGAAGTGCCGACACCGCTCAAGGCCGCCGGCGCCGACCCTTCATATGTCGGCCGCATCCGTCGAGACCCGACTGTCAGCAACGGCCTGGCCCTGTTCGTGTCTGGCGACAACCTTCGCAAGGGCGCTGCCCTCAACACCGTTCAGATTGCAGAAGAGCTTCTGGATCAACGACATAGTAGTGTGGCCTGATCATTGGATGGCCGCCATTGGCCGGTTTCGTGATTGGAGAACTGCATTGCCCAAGTTTCGTCTAGGGTTGCTAGCTGGGGTGCTCGCGGCGGCTTCCCTCGCCGGGCTGGCCTCGGTGTCGGCATCGGAAGTTAGTCCAATTCCGAGTTCAAGTGTCGTCTGTGACCTTGCCAACGATTCGATCGCGGTCTGCCTATTGGAGACCGATCAGCCGGTAGACAACATTTCAACACTGGTTGTCACATACCTGGATTCCGATGGTCGACAGATCAGCGAAGCGATTCCGAACGGCGCGATCAGCGCCAGCTTTGCCTGCTCAGGTACAGGCGCCTGCTATTCGTTCAGGTTTGAATCGTCGGACCCCACGCTTGCTGCGGTCACGGTCTCAAGCGTGACATGGATCACCGATACAGCTGTGCTGACCGCAGACCCAGCAGACCCAGACACAGACACAGAGACGACGTCGACCACAACGACGGTCACAACCACCGTTCCAGACGATCCAGAAGACCGTCAAGACCCGCCGGAAGACTCGAATGACCCAGACGAAAGCCACGGTCTCGGTTTCCCATGCCCGGGCAGGCCCGATCTGACCTGTGCTGAGCGCCCGACTGAGAACGTGGTGACACTGACGGTCACGTCTGAATCGGTGACTGTCGAGAACAGCGTGGACGGGTCGGTTTCGACGCACGGTTGGAACCTCAACGCGCGCACACCCGAAGAAGCCGAGGAGTCCGAGGAGGCGGTTGAGGAGTTTTCCCAAGAGTTGATTGAAGTGACAACGCCCCCCGATGATGCTCCGGATCCTGAAACGGACGTACCGCCCGATGATGCTCCGGATCCTGAAACGGACGTACCGCCCGATGATGCTCCGGATCCTGAAACGGACGTACCGCCCGATGACGCTCCGGAACCGCCGATGGTGGTTATCAATTATCCGGTAACGCCAAATGACCCGGATCAGGCGTGGAGGTACTATCAGGCGGAATCGGCTGCTTCTGCATTAGGTCGGCCATATATGGTTTGTTTCCCCGCTGAAATTCGCGATACCGAAGGCAACGTCGTAGTCTCCTACCCCGACGAAGACTGCATTATCGTCACGCCTCGGTAACCATCGGTAGGCCGCCGACTAGTTGTAGTGGTCATGCAGGTCGGTAGCGTCAGTTCTGGCAACCACTGGCCTTCAGCCCGCTGCTAGGCGGAACTTCACCGCCCCCCAGCACACGACGTTGCCCGAGTGGTCGATGGCGCAGGTGTGGGCATGTCCTGCGCTGACGGTTGTGTAGGTTCCTGTTGGCGGCGTTGACTGTTGGCGGCTGTTGTCGCCCCAGCACACGACGTTGCCCGAGTGGTCGATGGCGCAGGTGTGGGCATGTCCTGCGCTGACGGTTGTGTAGGTTCCTGTTGGCGGCGTTGACTGTTGGCGGCTGTTGTCGCCCCAGCACACGACGTTGCCCGAGTGGTCGATGGCGCAGGTGTGGACTCCCCCGGCGCTGACGGATGTGTAGTCACCGGAGGGAACGCTCGTCTGGCCCGACGCATCGCTGCCCCAGCAACTGACTTGGTGGTCGTTGTCGAGGGCGCAAGTGTGATGTGCCCCGGCCGACAGCTGTCGAACGCGCGCTGAGGTCTTTGTGCCGGAAGTCGCGGTGCTGTCGGGCGGGCGGCTTGACTGCCCGAACTGATCGACCCCCCAGCATTGGACGGTGCCATCGTCTTTGTGACCACAGTTGTGCCAGTTCCCAGTCGCGATCGTCTTGAACTGTCCAACCGGGCTATCAGCTTGGCCGAAATCGTTTTCCCCCCAACACGCCACGGTCCGTTGGTCGGTCAATCCGCACCAATGCCTGTCGCCCAGACTGATGGAGCGGTAACGCTCTTGTGGAGGATGCTCCAGCTCATTTGACCGGGGTCCCCAACAGGCCACCTGGTAGAGCGTGTCGATCGCGCAGCTTCGCCGTGTCCCCGCGGCGACACTGCGGTAGGGGCCGCCCGGCGGGGTTCGTTGCCCGGATTCGTTGTTCCCCCAGCAAGCAAGTTCGCCGCTGCTACTTGCCGCGCACCCGTGGAACCGGCCCGCGGTGACCATCTGGTAGTTGCCTGCGGGTGGTTCGGTCTCACCGTAGAGGTCGGTTCCCCAGCAGGCGGCGGAGCCGTCCGTTCGGATTCCACAGGAGAATTCAGCTCCAGCGGTAATTTCTTTGAAGATGCCGGAAGGAGCCTCGGACTGGCCTGAACGGTTCGATCCCCAGCATGTGACCCGACCGTTGCGGTGAATCGCGCAGCTGTGTGCGCCTCCGGCAGCGACCGCTCTGAACGATCCTTGCGGCGGGTCGGACTGTTCGTTGTTGTTGTTGCCCCAGCAAGCGATGGTTCCCGAGGTACGAATCGCGCAGGTGTGGAGACTTCCGGCGCTGACGCCGCGAAACGGCCCGGCAGGTGCCGCCAGCTGATTGAAGTTGTCGGCTCCCCAACAGCTGACCATGCCGTTCACACCGATCGCACAACTGTGCGCAGCCCCGCTGGTCAGTCTGCGGAAGTTGCCCTCGGGTGAGTTGATCTGCCCGAATCGGTTGTCTCCCCAGCATAAGACATCGCCGCCGACGGCAATTCCACAACTGTGTCCGTATCCCGCGGCAACTTCCGAGAAACGGCCGTCCGGAGCGTCGGCTTGGCCGAAGTTGTTCAATCCCCAGCAACTGACAGACCCACTCGAATGAACGGCGCAGGAGTGGGTTTCGCCGGCACTGACTTGGACGTAACCGTTCCGCTGGGTCCCGTCACAGATGGGACTTGACGGGTTGACGGTGACCGCAGGCTCGCCGGCGTAACGGTAGAGAAAGGTGAGCAGTTGGGCCCGGCTGAGGGTGGCGTCGGGTGAGAATGCAGTCGGGGATGTGCCCGTAGTGATCCTTTTCTCGGCGAGCCACGACACTGGGGCTTGCTGCCACCCCTTTCGGACGTCGGAGAATGGATGGGGAGCGGCGGAAGGTTCTCCAGCGAGTCGATGCAGGAACGCAGCCGCTTGGGCGCGGGTCAGGGTAAAGTCGGGAGAAAAGGTGGTGTCGGAGGTGCCAGTGGTTATTCTCGAGGCTGCCAGCCACGAGACCGCGGCGTTCTGGGAGTTGTCATCGATGTCGGTGAACTGATGCGGCGAAGCTGGGGGACGGTTCTGCATTTCCCATAGGTATGTGGCTGTCTCCCCCCGTGACACGGGATCGTAGGGCTTGAGGCAGGCCCCTGGGACCTTGATGATTCCGGTGTCGACTGCCCATTGGACGGGTTTGGTGTAATATCGCTCCGCCTCGACGTCGCCGTAGCCTGCGATTCCTGTGGCGGGTGCCACTGCCACGATGTTGGAGACCACCGCGATCGCCAGTATGGCTGCTGCACGAACAACTGCTGCACGAATAAGAAGATCATTCGATGACATACGGAGGCACCCATGATAAAATTTGCGCGTGGGGAACCGGGGGACGGTCGATGATGCGGCTGCGAAGCCTGTCTGCGGCTCTCCCGCACTGTGATTCTTCTTGGCCCAATCGTTCGATTCGTAGGAGTATCTGTACATGTCCAAGTCCCTGAAGAACCTGCTCACGGCAATCGTTGTCATTGCCGTCACGGCTGCTGCCTGTGGCTCAGACGATGACGAACAGGTTGAACCGGCCGCATCGACAGTGACCACCACCACATCGGCGCCGGAAACGACCAGCGCGCCCGCTACCACCGCGGCCACCACAGAAACGCCCGAAACGGCTACGACCACCACTGTGGCAGCCGACGACGAGATGGCTGCACCGGCCGACTTCTACTTCACTGAGACGACAACCGGCCAAGACATGTTGAGTGTCGGTACACAGGCAGAAGCGGACTGCATCCGCGAGGCCCTCGGTGACACTGTTTTCGATGTGCTGCGGACTACGCCTGTGCTCACGTTGACGGCAAGTGGCGGTGGGGCCGCGACCGCGGTTCCGGTTTTTGAGTGTTTGGAACCACGCACCGGCGCGATTGTCGCTGCTGCGCTGATGGATGCGCGGTGGCCGGGGGGTTGGACGCCCGAAGCTCGGTTGTGCATTACCGATGTGGCCGAGCAGCACCCGCCGTTGGTGCTTGTCGGGTTGGGTCTGGCCAGCCTGGCAGAGATTGACACCTCTGTTTCAGCATGGCAGGACTTCGGGAATGACGTATACGACTGCCTGAGCAACCCGGCAAAAGTTCAACTGATTGCTTCGATACAATCTTCAATCGATGCGATCACGGTGATGGAACGCGACATTCTTCCCCAACTGCTTGAATCTGAAATCGAGTGCATTCGTTCGATTCTGGGTGATGACGGCTATGCTGAACTGGTCGTTGCGCCTTCAGCGAACTATGCATTCGCGACGGGTGAGGAGTGGCCCGACTGCGTGTCGGACGAGACATATCGAAATATCTTCGTCAACCTCAACGATGTCGCCTTCTTCGGCCTGCCAGACGACACCAGAGCTTGTCTGGAGACTTTCGCGGTGGACAACCCGGAGTACGTCTCGTTGCTCCGTGTCGGCGAAGCACAACGCGCGGCGATGAGCGACGCTGAGTTGGTTTTGATTGCCGACTCTGCGCTCAAGGTCTACGACTGTTTGGAGGAGCCGCTGCGCAGTCAATCTCTCAGGTTCGCTGCTGCTGCGCTCTTCCCGCCACCTGCGCCTGTTGTCCGCACCTCAGAGTTGCCTGCCGATTATACGTTGACCACGACGACCACTGGGCAGGAAGTGGTGGCTCTGCTCACCGAGAACGAAGTCGCCTGCGTGAGCGACCGCTTGAGTGAAGGCGGGTTTGCGGCGTTCACCGCGGCACCGGTGGTGAACGTACTGGAAGCCGCTGGCAGGGGTGGCGCGATGACGGCCTCCATCTTCGTCTGCCTGGAGGAGAACAGCTTGGCATTGATCGGTGCAGCGTTCATGGACGCAGCAGCGGGCGGTTGGTCGGCAGAGACCCGTATGTGTGTGACGGGCTTGATCCAGGCGCGACCTGAACTGGTCGTGGAGTGGCTCTCTGCAGACGCCGACGATCCAGACTTCACGCCTGAGTCTTTGGGCTGTTGAGCACCGAGACGCTGGGCCACGGAAACGGGGTGGAGATGGATATCCGAGAAGCGCTGTACACGACCAGGGCGATGAGGCGGGTCAAGCCCGACCCGGTTTCCGAAGAGGTCCAGTTGCGCATACTCGATGCTGCGATTCGAGCGCCGAGCGGAGGCAACAGTCAGGGATGGCGGTTCCTGATCGTCGACGACCCCGAACAGATCGCCAAGGTCGGTGCGCTGTACTCGGACTGCATCGACATGCTGTGGGAGACGGTCTATGCGGACCGGGTCGCTGAGGCGACGGCAGGCGATACCCCCGAAGCCCAACAGTTCTCGCGGATCATCAAATCGGTGACCTGGGCGCAGAAGAACTTTGCGACCTACCCGCTGCTGCTGTTCGCGTTCGACAGGTTCGACTCGACCGGTGGATCGATCTTCCCTGCGGTCTGGAGCGCGATGCTGGCTGCCCGCGCCGAGGGTGTCGGGTCGTCGCTCACCAGCGTGCTGCTGTTCAAGAACGACGAGACCCTGGAGGTGCTTGGAGTGCCCAAGGACCAGGGTTGGCGGATGGCATGCTGCGTGCCGATGGGTTACCCGACCGGGACCTGGGCCACCGCGAGCCGGGTGCCGGCGCACGAGGTGTCGTATCGCAACAGTTGGGGAACGCCTCTCGGCGCGGAGATAAACGAACCCCTCTGGCCCTAGGAGCCCCCAGCCGGCCCGTCCCAGCGTGACGCGCATCCAGCCATGTCGGGACGTGTACTGCGCGGCACTCCAAAAGTCTATGGCCGATATCGTCGCGGCCGGCCCTCGGTTGGGGCAGAATAGCGGGCCATGCCAGGCCGTTGGATTCTTGGTGTTGACACGGGCGGCACGTATACCGACGCGGTCGTCTACGACGAGGGCTCGAACTCGGTACTCGCCAAGGCCAAGGCGCCGACCACCCACGATGATCTCGCAGTGGGCATCGGCGGTGCGATCGAACGGGTGCTGGCGGCCGGATCAATCGACCCGGGCGCGGTCAGCTTCGTGTCGCTGTCGAGCACGCTGGCAACCAATGCGCTGGTCGAGGGCAAGGGTCGTCCCGCAGCTCTGGTGATGATCGGGTTTGAGGAGGCCGTTCTCGACAGGGGCGGTCTCCGAGAGGCGATCGGCGACGACTCAGTGGTCATGGTCGCTGGAGGGCACACACCGCACGGCGCCGAAGCCGAGCCGCTCGACACCGAGACACTCGCCGAGGCGGTCGCCGAGATCGCACCGTCAGTCGACGGCTTCGCGGTCACGTCGGAATTCAGTGTGCGCAACGCCGACCATGAGATCGCTGCCCGTGACCTGATCCGGGAACGGACCGGCCTGCCGGTCACCTGCAGCCACGAGTTGGCCGACGCGCTCGACGGACCCAAACGGTCGGTCACTGCCCTGCTCAACGCCCGCATGATCGCGTTGATCGACGAACTCGTCTCGACCACCACAGAGGCGCTGGCCAAGCAGGGGGTCGATGCCCCGATAATGATGGTGCGCGGCAACGGTTCGCTGGTGTCCGCGGACTTCGTGCGAGAAAGACCTGTGGAGACGATCCTGTCGGGACCCGCAGCGAGCCTGCTCGGCGCGGCACATCTCGTCGGTGCGTCCGACGCCGTCATCTCCGACATCGGAGGCACCACAACCGACATCGCCGCGCTGCGCGACGGGCGATTCGACCTCGGCACCAGAGGGGCGACGGTCGGCGGACACCGGACCATGATCGAGGCGGTCGCGATGGCCACGCACGGTATCGGTGGTGACAGCGAGGTGCTGCTGGTGGATCGGGCGCGTGGCGCCGAGTTGATAGTCGGCCCCCGGCGGGTCGTTCCGCTGGTGGTCACAGCCCAGAGCCACGGCGATTATCTGCTTTCGCAGCTGCGGCGGCAGCTCAACGCCGAGACCCTTCCCCAACAGTGGAGCTCGGTCTTCCTGTCACTGACAGCGAAAGCCGCGCAGGGTTCGAGCGACCGCGGCGAGCGTCAGTTGATGGAGCTGATCGGCGACCGGATCGTTGCCGCGGACACGCTTGTTGAAGGCAGCCGGGACGGGTTGGCCGTGCGACGGTTGGCTGCCCGTGGCCTGTTGCGTGTGTCGGCCTTCACGCCCACAGATGCCAGCCACATGCTCGGGACCCAGGTGACCCATGACCCAGCGGTTGCCCATGCGGCTGCCGAAGTGTGGTCTCGGCGATGCGACCATGAGGGCAAGGCGATTGTGGAGGAGCCCAGGGAATTCGCTGAGGCTGTGGTCAAGCGTCTGGTGCGGCAGTCGGCCGAGAAGTTGCTGGCTATGGCCTTCACGAGCGACGGCCTGTCCGAGGCTGCTGCGACCTCCGAGGTTGTGGCCGCGGCGCTCGACGGCAAGTCTCGCACCTCCAGACTGGCGGTCGGGCTGGGTGTTCGGTTGGTCGGTCTCGGAGCCCCGGCCGCCACGTATTACCCGGCTGTCGGCGAACTGCTCGGCACCGAAGTCGAGATTCCCGACCACGCGGACGTCGCCAATGCGATCGGCGCCGCTGTGGGCAAGGTCCGCATTTGTCGTCGGGTGACTGTCTCCTCCCCCCGCCGAGGGCTGTACCGGGTTCACGTCGGAGCGGAGCCGGACTCCTTCTTCGAACTCGAACCGGCCAGACAAGCGGCCATCGACCAGGCGAACACTGCGGTGGCGGCGGCGATGGTCGGCGCGGGCGCGCCCGAGTTCGAACTGGAGACCCTCTGGAACGAGAAGTCCGTCGATGTCAGCGGGCGCAAGCTCTTCGTCGAAGGTGTCGCCACTGTGATCGGCACCGGTCGCCCCCAACTCGATTGACCCCCTACTCGATTGACCCAGCGCGGCCTACGCTCTGTGTATGGCAACAGACGAAGCACTCGAGAGCGAACTCATCAACCGGGTCACCTGGAAGATCCCCAACGCACTGGCGTTGGTCGGTTCCAGAGCCGGCGACGAACGCAACGCCATGACCACGAGTTGGATCACTCAACTCTCGATGGAACCGGTACTCATCGGCATCGGAGTCGACAACACTGCGGTCACTCATCGACTGATCAGCGACGGCGGTTCCTTCACCATCAACCTGTGGGACTCGGACGACACCCGGGTCTTCGTCAAGTTCTCAAAGCCCGCCCGCGACGACGGCGACACGCTGAATGACCGGCCCGTTCGTTCCGGACGCACCGGGGCACCGATCTTCACGGAGGCGATTGCCTGGATGGACTGCGAAGTCCGCCACGCGATCGATCTGGGCACACACACTCTGTTCGTCGGCGAACTTGTCGATGCGGAGATCGTCGACGACGCCAAGCGCTCTGCTTCCATGAACGACACCCGCATGAAATACGGTGGCGTAAGGCGACACTGACCACCAGAACCCCGGCCCGGTCACAGGAAGGTCGATGCTGATGCAAAACAACGGTCCGCTGCAGCGTCGGGTCGTGGCGGCTTGTCTGCTGACGATCGTCTACTCAGCGGGTATCGGTGTGATCCGGTTCGTCGGGTCTGAGGGAGAGCCGGGAAGCCTGCGGATCTCGGTGTCATTGGTTGCACCGTTCGTGGTTGCTGCCCTGGTGGCGCTGCTGGCTCAGCGCGCGGGTCGGGGCCGTTTCGTCCTGGCGGCCGGTGCAGGCATCATTCCGGCTGCGGTCATCTCCATCGTTTCGCTGCCGCTGTGGATACCTGCGCTGTTTCTGGCTTTCGCCGGTTGGCGTCAACTGGATCGCACAGAACCAGGTCGTGTGTCCGAGATGGTTTCGAGCGTGCTTGTCACCGTTGGAATCTTCGCGGCGATGATCGCCCTGCTGGTTCACAGGGACCCGCTCGAATGGTTGGACGGGACGACCGACCAGTACTCGAACAACACGATCACAGCGTCAGAATCGTTGCTGTCGGCCACGATCCTTGGTCTGGTCATCATCGTCGCTCTGCTGGCCGCTCGTCAGCGGTTGGTTGACCCTGGAGGTCCAGAGGATCCCGGCAGCTCCGAGGACCCCGACAGCTGAGAGGCCGGACCGTGGGCGTGCAGCGAATCCGCCGCCTCAACGGGGCCGCGGAGGCGGTGCTGCGACCCTACCGGAGGTTGACTTCGCGGCGGGTCGACATGCTGTTGTTCGTCGCGGTGGTCGTCGCCGCGTTCACCGGTCTGTTGTCGTGGGGTGTGGGCACCGGCTGGGCACGCTGGGTGACCGTCGTGCACGGCGTGGCGGGTCTGAGTCTGCTGGCGTTGGCGCCTGCCAAGATCAGCGGATCGGTGCGGACCGGGTTGCGCCGTCGCCGGGCCGGTCGATGGCTCTCAATTCTGCTTGGCCTGCTGGTGACTGCCACGGTCGTGCTCGGAGTACTCCACTCCACCGGCATCTGGTACGGGGTCGGCTACTGGTCGGCTCTGTGGACCCATGTGCTGGCTGCCGCAGTGCTGGCCGTACTGGTGATCTGGCACATTGTCAGCCGCACGGGCCGCCCGCGGATCGCCGACCTCGACCGCCGGGCTGTCGCCGGGGGCGGCGCGGCGCTGGTGGCAGCGGCCGCCGTCTACGGTGTGCAGGAGGTGGCGGTCGGTCAAAACCGGCGCTTCACCGGTTCGCACGAGATCGCCTCGATGTCGCCATTGCAGATGCCGACGGTGACCTGGCTCAACGACCGAGCGCCCGATGTGGACGCCAGGCGCTGGGAGCTCACAGTTGCGGACGAACAGGTCTCGATCGAGTCGCTCTGGGACCGCGCTCGGCCGGTTGAGGCCGACCTCGACTGCACCGGCGGCTGGTGGAGCAGGCAGCGCTGGGACGCCGTGCCGCTTTCGGAGTTGATGGGCGCATTCGATGCGCCCAGCCTGGAGGTCGAATCGTCGACCGGCTACAGCCGCCTGTTCCCGGCCCGTGACATCGAGAACCTGTATCTGGCGGTCGGATACAGCGGTGAACCGCTGAGTCGGGGCCACGGCGCGCCCGTGCGGCTCGTGGCGCCCGGACGGCGCGGTTTCTGGTGGGTCAAATGGGTCAACTCCGTAAGGCCCGTCAGCCGTAGATGGTGGCTCCAGTCGCCCTTCCCGTTGGAGTGAGCGCGGGATCTGTCAGGCGCTCTCCGCGCCGGCCTGGCTGCCTCGGCGTTGACGCATGCGCTGTTTCATGCGGGCGTGGGCTTGCGGCGTGCCGTCGTGGAAGGTCCCGAACAGCTTGTCGATCGGCACGGGACGGTTGCCGTAGTTGCACTCGAAATAGCGGTGGTGCAGATGGTGGAAGTAGTCGGCTCCGGGAGCGGTCCGTCCCTCGCGCCGGCCGATCTCGAAGCGTTCGAAACCGGAGTGTGAGACCGCCGGAGACACACCGTTGAACAATCCGTTGAGGATCACGATGAAGGGGTGGGCGGGAACGACCCACCAGAGCAGAAAGACGCTGAAGTAGATCACATGCTCGAGCGGGTGCATGGAGATGCCGCTCCAGGGTCCGGTGTTGACGTTGCGGTGGTGCAGGTAGTGGGCGTGGTCATAGAACCAGCGAACATGCAGAAGCCTGTGGTTCAGGTAGAAGTGGGTGACCGACCACAGGAACACACCGATGGTCAGCAACCCCAGATATGGCCACGTCGAACCCCACTGCACTGAAGCGATCCAGCCGTTGGCGTAGGCCCACATTGTGAGCGACTCGTAGACGGTCCAGATCCCGCAGCCGCTGACGAGGCTCCAGAACATGTTGTCGCGGGTCTGGTTGGTCCACAGGAATGAGCGGTTGCTGGTGCTGAGCCAGCGCTGGTTGTACTTGTAGCGCTGCTGCTGCGCCCGTCGGCTGTACAGGAACAGGTGAAGTGACCCTGCTACCAGCGTCAACAGCACCACATTACGCAGGTAGACCTCCAGCATCCAGCGCGGGTGCAGCGTCTGCATCCGCTGCATCGACGGGGTGAGGTAGTTCCAAACCAGCGCTGCCAGTGCCACCCAGAAGATCCCGTACGGCAGCATTACAGGCGTGAGCAGGTAGCGCAGCGTCGCGATCGGCCTCGGGGGCCAGTCGAGGATCGGCGAAACCGTGATCGGCACGGTTGGCTCGTAGCCCTTGGCCTCGGGTCCGTGTCTGTTGATCGTCGAGGACGTGTCCGCCATCGGCGTGCGATCTCCTTCGAGTTCTTGCTCTCCGTTACGGGGTGCTCTTAGCCACGGGGCTAGCACCAAATCGTACACGCAATAGCTGGAGCGGAGGTTCAGCCGTATGTGGGAGCAGGGATTGGAGCGATACTGAACTCCATCACGTCGTCGGCCACGGGCTGTCGACCGATGAATTTGCGGTCCCTGAGGTAGTTCTGGGTGTTGAGCCAGGGTTCCCGGTCGCCTTGACGGGGGAGCAGATGCATCGCCCGTCTGATGTAACCCGCAGGGAAGTCGTCGATGAACGGGCGTGGCACCATGTCGTGATCGGTCGGGCGCAGCCGCGGCGTGCACTGTGTGGTTCCCGTCTCGCGCATGTGGTTGAGCAGGCGGCAGAGGTAGGCGGCGTTCAGGTCGGCACGCAGCGTCCAAGAGGCGTTGACGTATCCGAAAGTCGTCATCAGGTTGGGCACGTCGGAGAAGGCCATGCCCTTGTAGGTCCAGGTGTCGCCGAGGTTGACGGCCTGACCGTCGACCTCCAGCTCGACCTGGCCCAGCGCAACCAGCTGCAGGCCGGTGGCGGTGATGATGATGTCGGCCTCGAGCTCGGTGCCGGACTCTAGGAGGATGCCGTTCTCTGTGAACGTGTCGATCGTGTCGGTCACAACCGAAGCGGAACCGTTGTCGATGACCTCGTAGAGGTCGCCGTTGGGAATCAGGCAGAGCCGCTGGTCCCAGGGGTTGTACTCGGGGGTGAAGTGCGTCTCGATGTCGTAGTCGTCTCCCAGTGCTTCGCGGGCGGCGTCGAGGAGCCGCCCCTTGAGGCGTTCGGGTTCAGTGCGTGACATCCGGTAGACGAGGTGGGTCCGTACGATGTTCTTCCAGCGGGTCAGCCAATAGGCGACCCGCTTCGGCAGAACCTGTTTGAGCCGTCGGTTTATGGGGTCGATGTCGGGTGCCGGCGCCATGTAGGTCGGCGAGCGCTGCAGCATGGTGATGTGGGCGGTGTCGGCGGCCATGGCCGGTACCAGGGTCACCGCGGTTGCGCCCGAGCCGATGACGACTACCCGCTTGTCGGTGTAGTCGAGATCCTCGGGCCAGGCCTGAGGATGGACGATCTGGCCCTCGAAACGCTCGATGCCGCGAAACTCCGGGGTGAACCCCTGGTCGTACGAGTAGTAGCCCGAGCACATGTCCAGGAAGCTGGCGGTCGTCGTGCTGTGCTCGCCGGTATCGGTGTGTTCGATCTCGACGGTCCATCGCTGCTCGTCGGTCGACCAGGACGCTCGGCGCACGCGCCGGTTGAAGTGGATGCGGCGACCGAGGTCGTACTCCTCGATCGTCTCCTGGAGGTAGTCGAGGATGGCCGGTCCGTCCGCTATCGATTTTTCGGCGGTCCACGGTTTGAAGCTGTAGCCGAGGGTGTGCATGTCGCTGTCGGACCGCACGCCGGGATAACGGAACAGGTCCCAGGTACCGCCGATATCGGGGCGCCCCTCGAGAATCACGAACGTCCGGTCGGGGCATTCCTTCTGCAGGTAGTACCCAGCCCCGATCCCGGAGATCCCCGCACCCACCACAAGAACGTCTGTGTGGTTGCCGGCGTTGCTTTCGCCGGGCGTAGCCGGAGCCGTGGGAGCGGGAGCCGCGGTGTTCGCACGGGGCGTGGCCGGAGCGTTGCTGTTGCCGGGCGTAGCCGGAGCCGCGGCAGCCGAAGCTGGGTCGGGGCTGGGGGGAGAACTTTGGTTCACGGGGTCAAGTATGGCTGGATGGGTGGGTCAGTCCTCGAAGAGGTGGTAGATGGCGGCTGTGGCGCTGCCCATCATCTCCACTCGGTCCGCGCGTTCGACCGTGGCCACGAACTCCAACCCTTCGTCGCCCAACCAGCGGCCTCCCGTTCCCAGCGCGTCGAGAGCCGGAGCGACAACCGTGCGAGGATCGACGGGTGGTCCGCCCATGCGATCGTAGTCGGCGCCGCTGGAGCGGAAGGCCGGGGTGTCCATGCTCGGGGCGACGATCGCCAGAGTGTCTACTCCGGCGCCTTTCAGTTCCCAGCCGATCGCCTCCACGAGGTTGATGGAGAAGGCTTTGGTTGCGCTGTACAGGCCCACGCAAGCTGTGCCGGCCAAGGCCGATCCCGAACTGGTCGTGACGAATCCCCCTCGGCCACGCTCGGCCATCCCCGGCAACGCCCATGCAGCCAGGTCAACGGTCGCCCGGCAGTTGACGTCGAGGGTCTTGCGGCGCATCTCCGCGTCCATGTCGAGAAAGGGGCGGACATAGGAGACTCCTGCGTTCGCCACGGCGATGCCGATTTCGAGTCCGGCGGTCTGCTCGGTGAGCACCTCGACCCAGCCGGGATCGCCGACATCGGTGATCACCGTGCGTGTATCACCAGCGAGACCAGCGGCGACATCGACCACTGCCGGTGAGATGTCGACCATCACGACCCCGACGCCCCTGGATATCAGCTCCTCGGTGAACGCCAGTCCAACCCCGGCGCCGGCGCCCGTCACCACTCCCCACGGCCCGTACTTCTCAGCAAAGTCTGTCATCCCACAACCTTGCCAGAGCCCGGGTCGATCCGTCGAAACGGACAGCAGCAGCACCGGCGCTCACGGCCAACTGCGCCATGTGTTGACATCGAGGGCGATGACCGGACCGGGCGGCCGGGCGGAGCGGTACTGCGGGTACTTGGCAGCGAGCAGGTCCAATGCCTGCTCTCGCTCGGTTCCGCTGCTGAGCACTCGTGCGCTGCAGTCGAGCCGTATCCACCAGAGCTCAGACCAGTCGTCGTCATAGCAGTCCACCAGGAGGCAGGCCTTCGGATCGGCGGCCAGGTTGTCCAACCGCCGCAGCGCCAGAGTGGACTTCGGTTTGGAATCAACGGCCGAATACGCCACCTCGCCTTCGAGCACGAAGCAACACGGTACGGCGTGGGGTTGCCCTTGGGCCGTTGTCGTGCTCAATACCCCTGACCGGGCTTCTGAGACCCGTTGCCGCATCTCCGCTGAATCCACCCCCCAACCCTACGGACCTGACGGAAGCGCGGACCAGCACTTCGTATCGGTTCAGCCGCCGAGGATGCGGTAACTGTCGTCGAGAACGATGCGGATGGAGGCGTACAGGCCTACCAGCGGGCACAGAACCCAAGGGGCGTTGGTACCCCAGATCATGATGTAGAGCTCGCTCTTTGGGATCTTTCGATGCCGTTTAGCGATGAAGAAGCTCATCCAATAGGCAGACGTTGCATACGTCCATTGCCAGAACATCATGATCCCGAGGATTCCTGCCGTAACGGGCGATAAGAACTCGGTGGCGAAGGCTGCGTAGAGGATGACCGTGGGTACGGCCGTGACGAAGCCGTTGGCGACGTCCACGTTGAACCCGTAGGTGCGACGATCAGCGAACGAACCGTCGGACAAGGAGTATGTCGCCCATACGTCGGCCCACACCGTCGGTGAGAATGCGGCTTTCAGCGGAACCTTCGAGGTCAGAAACTCCTTTGCCGGGCTGCAGCCGGTCTCTTGTCGTCTCTCCCGCCAATAGGCGTTGCGAGTCTCGATGTAGTCCCGCTTGAAGAAGAGGCACATCTCCCAGTAGCAGATCAAGAGGTTGGTCGAAAGGAACAGGGCCAGGACCAGGTATATGACCCCAATATCGGGGTGCCAGTACTGGCGATACGCGATACCCAGGGCCGCGAGCAGCGCAATCTTCAGTACCGCCAACAGCCCTGCCGGCAACGTCGCCATGCCGGCGACGATACCCACCGGCCGCGTCGGCGACAACGAACCGGCACCCGACACGCCACGGTCACGTTGTCGGGCAGGCGGGATTTGAACCCACGACCTCCTCGTCCCGAACGAGGCGCGCTACCAACCTGCGCCACTGCCCGTGTTGCAGAAATGCGAGTTTATCGGCTCCCGGTGTGCACCGTGAGTGCTTTGTTGATGGTCCGCAGGGTGTTGAAGGCATTGAGCGGCTTCACCAGCCACCCGTCGGCCGAGGCCTGCTTGGCCAGGAACGTGTCGGCCTCACGATCGAGCAGCAGATAGACGACGCTCGGTTCGAGACGGCCCGCCTCCTCCTCCTGGCGAACCGCCAGACAGGCAGCTACTCCCCCCATGTTGCCGATCTGAATATCGAGCAGCACAAGGTCGGGGTTGAGCTCGGCCACGGCAGGAACGACATCGGCACCGCGCCATACCCGGTGGATCAGATGCGCTCCGCCCACCGCAGCTTCGATGTCGTCAACCAGCCAGTCGGCGTCGGTTGCGAGAAGGATGTCGGACACACGCCGAATCGTACACGGCGTCGGCCGTGGCCGGGACCTCGGCGGGCGGGCCGGCACACGGGGATGCTGGCACGACCGCGCCGCGAAGGGAGTAGTATTCCCTTGTGCTTGAGATCTCAGCCGGCCGCGTGGTCGACGGAAACTATGTTGTTCTGCGACCGGAGGGAGAACTGGACGCTTACTCGGTTGCGCAGTTTCGGGAGGCGTTTTCCCAGGTGTCTGAAGAGCAGCGGCTGCTGGTCGACCTGTCGGGCGTGCTGTTCATGGACTCAGCGGGTCTCGGAGCCTTGATAGGAGGCATCCGCAAGGTTCGCGACAACGAGGGCCGGATATCGGTCTTCAGTGACCGTGCACCGATTTCCCGTCTGCTCCACACGACGGGGTTCGACCGGATCGTGGCGGTGAAAGAAGACCGGCTCGAAGCCATAGCTGCCCTGGATGAACCCCCTGCCGGCTGATTCAGGGTCTTCTCAGGATGCTGGTTCCGGGACACTTCGGGCTGCGGGTTCTCGGGCTTCTCAGCGAGCGTCCTGAACGAGCAACTCGGCGATCCGGCTGAGCATGGGGATGTCGTGGACGTCGCTGGGCATCAACGGGACCGTGGTCAGAGCCGCGTCGGGCGCATGTGCCATCAGTTGGGCGATCCGGTCTTCGTCGCCTGCAGCGGCGCTGACATGGTCGAGGAGCGCCTGTGCCGCGCCGGCCAGAGGGCCTAGGCCCAGTCGGGCTTCAAGTTGCTCCGCCTCGACGGCTGATGTCGACATCGCCGCGAGGATGCGATTGACCACGACGGCATGGACCGAGAGATTGGCGTCGGCCAGCCTGTTCAGGAAATAGAGCGCCTCGGTGATCGTGTCGTTGCGGGGGGAGGCGACCAGTACGAAGGCGGTGTCGTCGGATGCCAGCAGGGCCAGGGTCTCATCGGCCCGTTGTTTGAAGCCCTCCTCCATCCCTTGGAAGGTCTGGAAGAACTCGATGGCGTCGTCGACCACCTCTGCGCCGACGACGCGTGACAGGCGGCGCACCACACCGCCTGCCGCTCTGTTGACTGCCCGCAGAACCCCGGGACGAGGTGAGATAAGCAACTTGTAGATGGTGTTGTCGAGCAGCCGGGCGAGCAGTTTCGGGGCCTCGAAGAAGGCTAGAGCGTCTCGGGTCGGCGGGGTGTCGACCACCACAAGGTCCCATTCGCCCGAGAAGTGCAGTTCGTTGAGCTTCTCGACAGCCATGTAGTCCTGGGTGCCTGGAAGTTCGGTCGAGACGTTCACGTAGAAGCGATTGCTGAATATGCGTCCGATCTGGTCGCTGCTGGTGGCGTGTCTTTTGACGACATCATCGAAAGTCGCCTTGCTGTCGAGCATCATGGCGCCGACAACTCCCGGCCAGGCCCCGTCGATCTCGGTCGGGGTGTTGCCGAGATGGTCGATGCCGAGGGCGTCGGCGAGCCGTTTGGCCGGGTCGATCGTGACGACCACAGCCCGTCGTCCCCGTTGGGCTGCAGCAACGGCCGTGGCTGCTGCCATCGTGGTCTTGCCGACACCGCCGGTTCCGCAGGCGACGATCACCTGCTTGCGGGCGACGAGATCGGCGTAACTGTCCGCCGAGGTGCTGTGCATCGGTTGACTGTTCATCAGCGGGTCCGCATTTCAGTCGCCCAACCACCGGGTCTCTTCGATGGAACTGGTGGCAGCGTCGGCGAGCCTCGTCAGTTCGTCCAGACCGATCGAGGTTGTGAACAGGTGCGGCAGACGAATCTGCGCGAGAGGCAGCTGCCGCGCCAACGAGTCGAGCTGGTCGACCTGCAGGGTCATGCGATCACGGCGGAAGTTCGCGGCGCCCACGAGATCGTCGAGCTGGTGCGGGGTGAGTCGCTCCCCCGAGGCTGCGGCATCGAAGGATTCGCGGTCGAGGCTCTCGTCGAGCGTGTCGATCGGGGCGAGCACGCTGTTGACGACGACGGGTCCGAGGGCGAGCCCGACCTCGTCCTCCACCGCGTATGCCGTTTCGACCAGTTCTTTGATCGGGGTCTCCTCTGCGATGGCCACAAGCAGGGCTCGGCACCGTTCGTTGTCGTTCAACATTTCGAGCACCTCGGTTGCTTGGCGTCTCAGCACCCCGGTGCGTGCGGTGTTGCGCACCGCCAGCGGCGCGCGCAGGAAGTTGAGCGCGTGACCCGCGGCGGGAGCATCGACGATTATCAGGTCGGCCACTCGACTCTGTTCGAGGTGTTTGACCTGGCCGAGCACCAACAGTTCTTTGATGCCCGGTGTGGCCGTGGCGACGACCTCCAGCAACCCGGAGCGCGACATGCGTCGCACGATCCGTGTGAAACCGTGATTGCTCAGCCAGTCGACGAGCGCCGCGTCGGGGGTAATGGAACGGCAGCGGATCGGGCCGGTGTCCGAAGCGCGGTAAACGGTCTGCTCGTCGTAGCCTTGTGGATCGACACCGAACATCGGTGCCGAGTCCAGCCGGCCGGCCACCTCCACAACCAGGACGGTGCGTCCGGTTCGGGCCGCTGCCAAGGCCAACGCGGCC
Source organism: Candidatus Aldehydirespiratoraceae bacterium (assembly GCA_965221585.1). Taxonomy (GTDB): domain Bacteria; phylum Actinomycetota; class Acidimicrobiia; order Acidimicrobiales; family Aldehydirespiratoraceae; genus VXYK01. Next base: position 115,242 of record OZ244898.1, read on the forward strand.
GAGGTGGCGGTCTTGCCCACACCACCCTTTCCCGCCACGATCAGGATCCGCGACGATGCGAAGAATTGACCGGGATCCATTCCCCCCCTCGAAGCGACTGAGACGACGGTCACGGCAAAACCTACGCCGTCGAGCCACGCTATCGGCTGGCGCCGCGCTGATAGCGATATCGCTGCTCGGTTGGTTCATGCCCGCCGGTGCGCAGGAGGGCAGCGGCGAAGGTGGCGCTGCCTCGGCGGCCGACGAGTACCCGACGTTCGATGTGGTCGCGATCTCAGGCTTGATCGATGAGATCGTTGCGGACTTCATTGAGGACTCCGTCACCACAGCCGAGGCGAGCGGGTCCGGTGGCGTGGTCCTGCAGGTCAACAGCCGCGGGCATGTGGTGAGCGACGAACGGCTCACCGAGGTGGCAACTGCGATCGTGGACTCGCCGGTCCCGGTGTATGCCTGGGTCGGACCGTCCGGGGCCTCCGCTCTCGGCGGAGCGGCTCAGTTGGTGGGGGTGGCGCAGGAGTTGTCGGTCGCGGTCGGTTCGCGGCTCGGATCCACCGGCGAACTGATCTTCCCGGAGCTGCTGTCCGAGGAGTTCCTGAATGCCGCTGAATTCTTGGAGGAGGGAACCGTAGACGAGGAGGGTGTCATTGAGCAGGGCCTCGCCACCCGTGATTCGCCGACTCTTGTGTTCTTCGTATTGGACCTCCCGGGGTTCGCTAGCACGGTCGAGACCGTGGACGGCACTTCGGTGCGGGTGCCGGACTCCCCGGTCCGGTTCTTCAAGCTGCCACTGATCGACGGCTGGGTGCACGGCTTGGCGAGTCCTGCCATGGCCTACCTGTTGTTCCTGATCGGTGCAGCGCTGCTCGTCTTCGAGTTGTACACGGCGGGTGTCGGGATTGCGGGGGTGATCGGCGCCGGCTGTTTCATCCTTGGCTGCTACGGCTTCGATGTCCTGCCGGCTCGGAATTGGGCGATTGCGCTGCTGGTTGTGGCCATGCTGGGTTATGCCATCGACGTTCAGGTGGGAGTGCCGCGCGTCTGGTCGTGGTTGGCCACGATCTGTCTGGTCATCGGATCGTTGTTCCTGTACGAGGGGATGGCGATCTCGTGGATAACTCTGCTGGTCGGGATCGTCGGCGTGGCGCTTTCGATGATCGCGGGGATGCCGTCGATGATCCGCACCCGCTTCGGGACGCCGACCATAGGCCGTGAGTGGATGGTGGGGAAGCTTGCGGTGGCGAGCGAGGACATCTCCAAGGAGGGCATCGTTGATGTGGACGGCGCTCCCTGGCGGGCACGGGTGAACCGCACGACGCCCATCTCGGCAGGTGATCAGGTTCGCATCGTTGCCATTGAGGGGCTGTATCTGGAGATCGAACCCGAGAGCGGGGGTGCTCGCGACTACCGCGAGATGCGCCGTTGACCCCTTTTTAGGGTCAATTCACTACGGAGAGTGGTATTTTCTGCAGTTTCTCACGCGAAGAGCGTTTGCTTAGTTGCGGTTTCGTCTGGTAGGCCATCATCAAGAAATGGAGGAGTTGATGCTCAAGCAGTTCGATCCCGTTGATTGGCAACTACGAGCGGCCTGCCGAGGGCCCCAGTCGGCCATTTTCTTCCCACCGGCATCGCCAGAACGACGAGATGAGAAGCGGGCTCGGGAGAGGCACGCCAAAGCCATTTGCGAGACCTGCACCGTTCGAACCGACTGTCTGGATCACGCTCTGTCCATCCGCGAGCAACACGGGATCTGGGGCGGCCTCAGCGAAAGCGAACGCCGTCAACTTCTGACGGTCTGATCGGACTCCTCCACAGGTGGAAGGCGGGGACCACCGATCCGTAGGTCACCTCGACGCCTGGTGATCCCGTTGTCGTCGAGATAAGACAACAACGGGATTGCATACTTGCGGCTGGTGGCCCAGCCGTCGCGAACCTCAGCAACGGTCACGCCGTCCGGTTTGCGGCTGAGCAACACAGCCACGACCCGAGCGGCCGCGGCGACGGCGCTCGCCGCGAAGTAGACGCCCTGGGTCTCTACAACGTCACCACGGCGAACCAGCTCCCGCAGCTCCGCGCGGTCGATGCCGGTGGGCTCGGGCGGGGCGAAGGGGGATGCCTCCAGGGCGTCGACAAAGGCGTGTCCGACCAGGGCATCGACGGAGTCGACCGCCCGAACATGTCCATGGTCCACCACGACACCGTCGACGGTATCGAGCAACGCACGACCGAAGTCATCGAGTTTCGCAATGTCGAGTCCCAGCGACCCGGAGGTGGCAATGGCCTCTTCGAGTTCTGCCCGGCCGGCTTCCAACACAGCCGGGTCCACCGCCCAGTTCCCCACATCGGCACCACGACGCTCACCGGTGAGACGAAAGAGTTCTTCGACGTCGACTCGGCCCCGTTCGGCGATCACCCGCTCGACACGGCGATCAGGTCGGGCCTTCGCGGCGGGAACTAGCGGGTCCACATCGAGGATCTCACCGCCACCGAGCGTTTCGCCCCGCCCCGATTCCCGAAGGATGAAACGGTCGCCGGGCAGCAACGGCAGACCGACCGGGAGGTGGATCCGCACCGCGCCCTTTCTACCGGGCTGGATCTCGGATTGACCGAGCACCCGGACCCGCACCGGGAACTCCCCCGAACCCAGGTAGGCCATGTGCGCGCCGCGTCGGGTCACCGGGTGGTCGATGGCGTCAAGAACCGTCAAACGACCGTCAACCCGACGGGTGACGTGCCACTGATCGGCGGTGACCAAGACGTCTCCGCGGCTCAGTTCGTCGTGGCTGATCCCGGTCAGGTTCAGGGCAACCCGGTTTCCTGGTCCGACTTTGGTGCGTTGTGAGTACAGGCTCTGCAACCCGCGAATCCGTACACTCCTCTGCTGTGGCAGAACGCTCAACTCGTCGCCGACCCGCACCCGGCCTCCGGTGAGCGTCCCGGTAACGACGGTGCCCGATCCCTTCGCGGCGAACACTCGGTCGATCCAGAGCCGGGGACGCCTGTGATCGGCTGCGGTGGGTGTGCCGTCGAGCAGTTCGTCGAGCGCGGCGGTGATCTCGCCGATACCGGACCGGTTGATCGCATCCACCTCGATGATCGGAGCGTCCTGTAGGAACGTGCCGACGACACGGTCCTCCACCTCGAGTCTGGCCAGCTCTCGAAGGTCGTCGTCGGCGAGTCCGGTCTTCGTCAACGCCACCAGACCGTGGCTGATACCAAGCAGTTCCAAGATCCGCAGATGTTCCTCGGACTGCGGTTTCCAGCCCTCGGTCGCGGCGACCACGAAAATGCAGGCGTCTACACTGCCCACCCCCGCCAACATGTTTTTGAGGAACCGGACATGGCCGGGCACGTCGATGAACGCCACCCCCCTGTTGGAGGGAAGCTGCGCCGAAGCGAACCCCAAGTCGATGGTCAAGCCCCGCGCCTTCTCCTCGGACAACCGGTCCGGGTCGGTCCCGGTCAACGCCTTTACCAGGGTGGACTTGCCGTGGTCCACATGACCGGCGGTGGCTACAACATGCATCAGCTGGCGCCGGAGGTGAGGGCAGCCTCTATCTCAGAGTCGTCGTCCGGGTGAACGGTGCGCAGATCGATGACTGTGCGCTGATCGATCACCCGGGCAATGATCGGACGTTGCCGGTTGCGCAGCTTGCTGCGCTGGTCGCCGTCGACAGCCACTCCCGCGGATGGAATCTCCACCCCCGGCAGAGTCCCGCCCCCCGGTGTGGAAGCAACGTCGACCACCGTCCCGACCCCGAGACTCTCCGCGCGCGAGCGCAAGGTGTCCTGGGACCGGGTCGCCATTCGCCAGAAGGGGATCGCTTGACCGTCGCGGTTGAGGTAGGCGAGCGCGGTCGCCTGCAGCGCACCGAGTACCAAGGCCCCGGGCCGCAGGGCCCTGGCCAGAGGATGGGCCGCGCATCGGGCGACCAGATCCGCCCGGCCCGCAATGACCCCCGCCTGTGGCCCGCCGAAGAGCTTGTCGCCGGAGAACGTGACCAGGTCCGCTCCGGCCTCAAGCGTCTGGCGGGCGGCGGGCTCGTCATCGAGCCATCCCGGCGGCCCGCTCGGCAACCAGGGACAGCGACTGTCGACGAGACCCGAACCGATGTCTACGACCAGGATCCTGTTGAGCGTGGCGAGCTCCGTGGTCCGGGGGGACTCGGTGAAACCGACGATCTTGTAGTTCGACTGGTGGACCTGCAGCACCACAGCAGCTTCCTCGCCGTGCTGATCGACCGCATCTTGAAAATCGGCCAGCCTCGTGCGGTTGGTGGTGCCGACTTCAATGAGCCGTGCCCCTGAACGTGCCATCACGTCCGGGACCCGGAAACCGCCTCCGATCTCCACCAGTTCGCCTCGCGATACCACGACCGCTCTACCCTCGGCCAGGCTCGCCAAAGCGAGCAGGACCGCAGCCGCGCAGTTGTTCACGACGATCGCGGCCTCGGCTCCGCACACCTGGGCGATGAGCGCGGGAGCGGTGGCCATGCGCGAGCCGCGTTCGCCGCTGGTCAGGTCGAGTTCGAGGTTCGTGTACTGCTCGGCTTGTACCCAACCCATCGGGGCACGCCCGAGATTCGTGTGCAACAGCGTGCCGGTGCCGTTGATGACGGGGCGCAGCATCCGTCTGGCCATGTCGTGGGCGATCCGGCGTGCGTCGCTTGGTGATCCGCTGTTGATCGCAGTCCGGGCGGCCTCCACCAGCATCGGGTGGGGCAGGCCGGTGTCGTGCAACGACCGGGCCAGCCGGTCGACCGACGGGGGGCGTGAATCTTGTTCGGTCACGGCCAGTTCAGCCTATTCGTTCTGGCCGTGGAGATTCGTTCCGGGCGTGCGTCGGGGTGGATTGCTTCTACGATGGCTGGATCATTGGCGTCCTGTTTCTTCTCTTCCTGGTGGTCCTGATCGTTGAGGGTTATGTCATCCTCGCGTTCAACGAAGCCGTCGGCGGGTGGAACACCATCGGCCTGATCGTGCTGACGAGCATGGTCGGCGCCTGGCTGGTCAGGCGGGAAGGCCTGAGCGTGCTGCGCAGGGCACAGCAGTCGCTCGACAAGGGGCAGATCCCGACCAACGAGTTGATCAACGGCGTGCTGCTGCTCGTCGCTGCCGCGTTGATTCTGACCCCTGGGTTCTTCACGGCGGGTGTCGGTCTGTTGCTGCTGTTCCCTCCGACCAGAGCGGTGGTGCGTGAAGTCCTAAAGCGCCGTTTCGCCGGTCGCGTGGCTCGCCGGGGGACCATTGGAGGGCCGGGCGTCCGATTCGGTCAATGGACCGATGCGAATTCGACAGATGTCACGCACGCCGGCGATGCCAGCTATGGCAACGGCGCCGGTGAGGCGATCGAACTCGGCCCAGCGTCCGACACGAACGCCGGAACGGACGACGACTCCGATGAGGAACGCCGACGGCGCTGACCCCAACGGCGCTGACCCCAACGGCGCTGACCCCAACGGCGCTGACCCCAACGGCGCTGACCCCAACGGCGCTGACCCCAACGGCGCTGACCGTTGAGCAGGTCTTGCTCAGCCCGAACTCGTCTCGAGCTCGTCAAGTTCGTCGAGGGCGGCCATCGCTGCTTCGAGCATCCGCGCTGAGCATCCCGCCATCTCCACGGGTGGAACGTACTCCTCGGCAATGGCTTGCGCGATGGCCTTGAGCGCCTCCGCTGCGGCACCTGAGCCGAGCACCGCCGGGGATCCGCTGTCGCCTCCGATCGACACCTCGGCCTCGATCGGGACCGATCCGAGCAGAGGAACACCCACGTCGTCGGCCAGTTGTTGACCGCCTCCGCTTCCGAACAGGCTGTGTTCGCTGCCGTCGGGGGCGACGAAGCTGGTCATGTTCTCGATCACGCCGACGATTCGCAGGTAGTTCTTGCGGCCCATGTCGGCGACCCGCGCCGCTACCTTCTGGGCGTTGCCGGCCGGGGTTGTGACGATCAGCATCTCGGCTCTTGGCAGCAGCTTTGCGAGTCCCATCTGCACGTCCCCGGTCCCCGGCGGCATGTCGATCAACAGGTAGTCGAGGTCTTCGGACCAGGCGACGTCCTCGCAGAAGTGCCGCACCGCCCGGTCGAGCATCAGCCCGCGCCACATCAGCGCAGAGTCCTCCTGATCGACCAGGAATCCCATCGACACGATCTCCAGGCGGCCCTCGCCGACCTCCCGGATCAGAGGGGTGATCTTGCCCTGGCTGGCGACCAGCTCACCGTCGACGCCAAGCATGCGGGGAACCGAGAATCCCCAGATGTCTGCATCCATCACCCCGACTGCGTAGCCGATGTCGGCCAGCGCAGCCGCCAGGTTCGTGGCGATCGACGACTTGCCCACTCCGCCTTTGCCCGAGGCGACCATGATTACCTTGGTGGTCGGCGGGATGGCGGTGTCGGGAGCGTCCTGGCTGACGTTGAAACGGGCCTTGGCCATCGCCTCAGACTTCTGCTCCTGTGTCAGTTCACCCCAGTTGATCTTCACATTGCTGATTCCGGGCAGCGACAGCAACCGGCTGCGGATGTCCTTCTGGATCTGTCCCCGCAGCGGGCAGCCGCTCGTCGTCAGCGCGATCTCCAGAGTGATGATGCCGCTGGCCGAGACGTCGGCGGAGCGGGCCATCCCGAGCTCGACGATGTCGCTGCCGAGTTCCGGGTCGATCACCCCGCGCAGCAGCCCCATCACATCATCGGCAGTGGGCAGAGCAACGTCGTCCACCCCCCGAGGCTACCGGCGCATACCGAGCTCTGAGACAGGGAGGCGAATCTGGGTCGTAGCGGGTAAGGTAAAGGCAGAGTCGTGGTAGTTCTCCCAGGGAGGAAGTTCCGTGATCACACTTACCGATTCCGCTGTCTCGAAAGTCGATGAGCTCCTCACCGCTGAGGGCGAAGAGGGATTGGCGCTTCGTGTCTCCGTTCGCCCCGGTGGCTGCTCCGGTTTCTCATATGAGATGTACTTCGACAACGAGAAGGCTTCCGACGACATGGCGGTCGCTTTCGGCCCGGTCGACGTTGTTGTGGATCCTTCGTCAGCCCAACTGCTCGAGGGAGCCACTCTCGACTACAAGGACGGGCTGACCGACGCAGGGTTCTCCATCGACAACCCCAACGCACAGCGCACCTGCGGCTGCGGGCAGAGCTTCAGCTGATCCCGTAAGCACTGACTGAAAGGCCCGTCGCCCAGCGGCGGGCCTTTGTGGTTTTCTCAGCGGCTTGGGCGAAGGGCTACGGTCTCGGCATGACTGAGCGCGCTTATGACCCGGAGTTTCTTGAGGTGCTGCCGTTGCTGCCCTCGTTGGCAGGTTTTTCTGATCTCGACGAGATTCAGGAGTTGCGGGAGCAGATGGGGATGTTCGGTCCCGAAGTCGAGCCTCGTGACGACGTGATCCGTGAGGACTGCACAGTTGCCGGGTTCGAAGGTGATCCCGATGTGCCGGTCCGGATTTACCGCCCGAGCGCAGCCGGATCAGGGCCTCTGCCTGCAGTGCTGGAGATCCATGGTGGAGGGTTCATGATCGGGTCGATCGAGATGATGGACCCATGGTGTGATCGTGTGGCCGCAGAGTTCCCGGCACTGGTTGTGTCTGTGGAGTACCGTCTAGCCCCCGAACACCCTTTCCCGGCGGCGATCCATGACTGTTATGCGGCGCTCGTGTGGTTGGCCGACAATGCCGAGGAGCTGGGTGTGGACCGTGATCGCATTGCTGTCGCCGGCCAGAGCGCCGGTGGTGGTCTGGCTGCCGGGACGGCGCTGTTTGCCCGTGACCGGGGCGGACCACAGTTGTGCTTCCAACTGTTGGAGATACCCGAGCTAGACCATCGGCTTGAGACGCCGTCGATGACACAGTTCGACGACACACCGTTGTGGAACAGGCCCAACGCCGTCTGGAGCTGGAAGCACTACCTGGGTCCGGACCACGAAGGGTCCGTGTCGCCGTACGCGTCGCCGTCGGTCGCTGAGGACCTCTCGGGCCTGCCATCGGCTTTCGTGTCGGTGATGGAGTTCGATCCCTTGCGCGACGAGGGGTTGATCTATGCAATGCGCCTGCTCGAAGCGGGTGTGTCGACCGAGATCCACGCCTACCCGGGAACGTTCCACGGATCCGCGATGATCGCGAACGCGCAGGTCAGCCTCAACAGCGCCCGCGACGCATCGGCTGCGCTGCGCAAAGCCCTCGGCGTCTAGACGAACAGGCTCAGTCGAGGAGGAACTCGGTGGCGCTGTGGTCGTCGATGGCGGTCATTGCCCGGTTGAACATGTCGACGATGAGAGCCCGTGCCCGATCGTTGACGAGTTCTATGTTCCCTGCCTGGATCGGGTAGCAGAGACAGAACATGGCGGTCGCACGGTAGTCGTCCATCAACATGTCCCGGTCGTGGGTTACACCGGCGGCCTCCAGTTCAGCGAGGTAGGCGTCGATGAGCGCTGCCTCATGAGTTCTGCGGTCTTCTACGGTCAGGCTCTGCGTCATGAAGTAGCCGAGGTCGTAGGCGAACGGTCCCTTGGCACAGACCTGCCAGTCGATGGCTGTGACTGTGCCGGCTCCAGAATCGGAGGCAGTGGAGAAGAACAGGTTGTCGAGCCGGTAGTCGCCATGGACCAGGGTGATCGGACGGCCCTCCTTGACTGTCAGCAGTGAACGGACCGACCCGCCGAAGCGCTCCATGATCGCCGCCAGCTCGCCGGATATGAGTTCAGGGAACAAGCGTTGGAACGGTTCCCAAGAGTCCGCCAGTCCTTGGATCACTCCTTCGGGATTGGGCGAGTCCGAACCGAACGGCACCCAGGCGAAGTCGGGGTCGTCGAACAGCGGCGAGTCCGCGAACCTTGCGTGGTGCCGAGCAATGTTCTGCACCGTGAGCAGCGCCGCGTCGAACGGGCAGCCGTCGACCTGGCTGTACACGGTGGCCTCGCCTATGTCTTCGAGAAGCAAAACGAAGTCGTCGGTCTCGGGGTTGTGGTCGGCTGCGTAACAGGCGGGTGTGGGGATCGGGGTGAGTGCTGCGAAGTTGCGGTAGAACCCGATCTCCTTCTCGTAGAAGCGAAAGACCCGCGACACATAGCGGGCCTGGGCGTCGCTCGATGCGAGTTTCGCCACGACGGTCTCCGGACCCGCCCCGTTGCTGTCGTAGCGCAGCGACAGGCGGTACAGCAGCCCCATGATCCCGATTCCCATACCGATGGGTTCGATGTCGAAGTCACTCACCTGCGAACCGGAGGCGAGAGCGCCCGATGAGCGCAGCGTCTCGGTGAGCCAGGGTGCGGTCACTTCGTCGATAACGGTTGGAAACGTTGCCATTGCGCTCGAACAATAGCCGCGACCGATGCTGCGGGTACTGGGTATGGGGTGTTGGGCGTAGAGTCAGCCGATGGGATCAAGCGAGGCCGTGAGTTTCGTCGTCAACGGCCGTCTGGTCACCGTTGACGACGAGGTTGCCGCAACGGCGACTCTGCTTGACGTCCTGCGTGACGATCTCCGGCTCAGTTCGGTCAAGGACGGCTGCAGCCCGCAGGGGCAGTGCGGCTGCTGCACGGTACTGGTCGACGGTGCGCCTCGGGTGTCATGCGTTACCCCGGCGCGGCGGGTCCGTGACCGCGCGATCACCACCCTTGAAGGTCTTGGCGACGAGGTGGTCGGGGCTTGGGCTGATTCGTTCGCCTCGGCGGGCGGCAGCCAGTGCGGGTTCTGCACGCCTGGCATCATCTGCCGTTTCGAGGGGTTGCGCGCCAAGGGCGCGGCCCACGATGACCGTGAGGCTGCAGCCAAGGCTTTGCAAGCACATCTGTGCCGGTGCACCGGCTGGCAACCTGTGGTGGACGCCTGGGTGGCGTTCGGCGGCTGTGCCCTGGCGCCCGGACAGCCTGTCGACGTTCGCACGGCCGCCGGTCGAGGCGACGCGGCCCGCAGAGCGAGAATTGAAGGGGGTGTGCCGCAGTCGGTGGGCCCAGCGGTGGCGCTGGGACGTGGTGGTTTCGCGGACGACACTGCCCCTGGCGATGCGCTCGTAGCAGTCTTGGCGAACGATGAAGCACAATCGTTCGAGCAACGATGGGTGCTGGGGGAGACTCGGGCTGAAGCGTTGCGTCTTGCGGGCAAGGTGCAGGGCCGCCGCACCACAGCGGTGTTCGAACCGCCGATCGAGGTGCCTGACGGCGATTTCGACCTGACGCTTCGCACCTCGTGGGTCGAACCGGCCTACCTCGAGACCGATGCGTCGTGGTGCAACCCGGGAGGTGAGCCGGTGACGCCGTTGGCGAACGGGGGAGCGTTCGGGGCGAAACAATCGAGCGAAGTAGCCGAAGTGGCGCGGCGCCTGGCGAACGAGGCGGGACGGCCGGTGCGTGTGCTGTACTCGCGTGAGGACTCGGTGCGACTGGGCCCCAAGCGCCCACCGATCGCCGCAGGGATCAACCGTGACGGAACGGGGGTTGTCCGAGTCGCGCGAACACCCGGGATCGCCGAGGCGATCACCGAGGTTGCCCCCGGTCTGGTGGTGCAGGAAGTGGACATCGCCGGTCCACCGACCAGCGCGGCCATCCGCGGCGCGGGCTGGGTCGAGGCGACGGTTCTGCTAGCCGGGGCACGCGGCGAGGTCGGATGGATCACCGCTCCGGACGGAGGGAAGGCGACCGCTTCGGTCAAAGCCGATGGAACGCTGGAGGTCTCGGTCCGTTGCGGGGCTGTGCTCGATGAGACTGTTCTGCGCTCGTACTGCGCCGGAGCTGCACATATGGCCCTGTCCTGGGTGACCAGCGAGAGCCTCGCAGTCGACGATCACGGCGAACCGCACGATCTGACGATCCGTTCCTTCGGCGTGCTGCGGGCAGTCGACACGCCCCGCATCGATGTCACTGTCGAGCCGTCCTCAGACGATCCGGTCAACGGCTCAGACGCAGTGTTCGCGGCGGTCGCTGCGGCGGTATGGCTTGATCGGGGCTGCCCCGAACAATGGCCGACCGGTGACCGCTGACTGTGGCGCTTTGCTAACCTGCGACGGGCTCGGGAACTGAGTCGATCAACTGGGCAAGGAGCATGTCATGAGCACACCGGTGGGTCCCTATTCGCCGATCATCAGGGGCGGGGATTTCCTGTTCACCGCCGGCCAGATCGGTATCAGCGACGGCGCACTCGTCGAGGGCGGGGTGGAGGCGGAGACCCGCCAGGTGTTCGTCAACCTGCGCTCAGTGCTGGCCTCGGCGGATGCATCGCTTGCCGATGTGGTGAAAGCCACCGTGTTCCTGGTCGACATCGACGACTACGCAGCTGTCAACGAGATCTACTCCGAGGAGTTCGACGGTCATCGCCCGGCGCGGTCCGCGGTCGCTGTCGTGGCGCTACCGCTCGGCGCCAGAGTCGAGATCGAAGTGATCGCGCAACGCCCGGCTGGTCTGGCAGACTGATCCCATGGATCTGGGCGCCGTCGTAATCGTGGTGTTGCTGGTCGGGGCGATGCCGGTGGCTGTGCTGATGAGCATGGCCGCTCTTGCGGGCCTGCTCGGCGGCCTCATCGGGCGCGCCAGTGACCTCGACAACGTCGACGAAGACGGTGAACCCAACGAGTACCTGGCTCTGTCGAGGACCAACCCGTACCGGGATTAGGCCCGGGGACTAGCCCCAGCGGCTGCGGCCGAAGGAATAGCCGACGGAACGGACGGTCTGGATCAGGCTGGCATGCTCTTCGCCGAGTTTCGAGCGCAGCCGCCGCACATGGACGTCCACGGTACGTGCGCCGCCGTAGTAGTCGTAGCCCCATACCCGGTTGAGGAGGGTCTCGCGGGTGAAGACCTTGCCGGGATGCGCGGCAAGGAACCTCAACAGTTCGTATTCCATGTAGGTGAGATCGAGTGGTCTGGAGTCGATCACGGCCTGGTAGGTCTCCAGGTTCATGGCGAGGGGGCCGTATTCGATCAGGTCGATGTCGTCGGCTTGACCACCCCGCCTGAAGAGGTGTTTGAGCCGGATCTCCAACTCCAGGGGATGGAACGGATGCAGACAGAAGTCGTCGAACAGGTCGTGGTGGGGATCGAGCGACTGCAGATGGCCGCCGTTGACGAGCAGCAGCAGCGAACCGACGTTGACATCGCCGTTGTGAACTGAGCGGCAGAAACGGAGCGCCGGTTCCAGATCCGGTCCGGCCATGACAATTGCGCCCACCCAACCGTCTGCGGGCTCGTCGCCCCGGGCGGCGTCGATGTCGGCCGCTGCCTTCCATGCCCAGCCCCCGATATCGAGGGTTTGAGCCAACTCCGGTGGCACCGGGTCGGGAAACACGAGCAACGGTCTCATCGCTTCATGTCTATCAAGTCGGGCACATGTGCAGCGTCGGGCATCTACCAGGTGGGAAGATATCGCTCGAGTTCAAACGGGGTGACGGTCGACTGGTACTGGTCCCACTCGGAGCGCTTGTTGCGCAGGAACCACTCGAAGATGTGGTCGCCGAGCGATTCACGGACAAGGTCGGAGCTCTCCATGAGGTCCAGTGCCTCGTCGAGCGAACGGGGTAGCGGCTCCACCCCCAACTCGGCGATTTCCTGCGGGTTGAGCTCGTGGAGGTTGGTGCGGGTCTCAGCAGGTAGCTCGTAGCCTTCGCTGACACCGCGCAACCCCGCGGCGAGCACCAACGAGAAGGCCAGGTAGGGATTGCAGGCCGGGTCTGGGGAGCGGTACTCGATCCGTGCCGAGGTCGGTTTGCCCTGCCTGCGAACCGGCACCCTGACCAGGGCCGACCGGTTGTTGCGCGCCCAAGCCACGTACGGGGGTGCCTCGGACTTCTCCGACAGCCGCTTGTAGCTGTTTACCAGCTGATTGGTGACCGCGGTGATCTCTGGGGCATGGCGCAGCACACCTGCGGTGAACTGGCGTCCGGTTGCTGAGAGCCCGTACGGATCTTCACCGTCGTGGAAGATGTTGGTGTCGCCACGGAACAGCGACATGTGAACGTGCATCCCCGAGCCCTGCACTCCGTTGAGCGGCTTGGGCATGAACGACGCGTAGGTGTCGCCCTCCATGGCGATCCTCTTCACGACCAGCCGCAGGGTCATCAGATTGTCGGCAACGTCGAGCGCCTCGGTGTAGCGAAGGTCGATCTCGTGCTGGCTCGGGCTGTCCTCGTGGAACGAGTATTCGACGGGTATCCCCATGGCCTCGAGCATGTGGATCGTCCGCTTGCGAAGGTTGCTCGATACGTCGGCTGTGGTGAGGTCGAAGTAGGAGGCGTGGTCGAGGGGTTGGGGTTTGCCCAGAGACGGGTCGCCCGAGGCGAAGTAGAAGAACTCGACCTCCGGGGCGGCGAAGAACGAGTAGCCCTTGGCGCGAGCCTCGTCGAGATTGCGGCGAAGGACCTGGCGAGGGTCCCCGTCGAAGGGGGTCTCGTCCAGGTTCTGGATGTCGCAGAACATGCGAGCCGACGGCTCCTCGTCCGTTGCCCAGGGAAGCAGCTCGAAGGAGGTGGCGTCGGGCCGCGCCAGAACGTCGGACTCGTGGACCCGTGAGAAACCGTCGATCGAGCTGCCGTCGAACTGCACGCCCTCGTCGAACGCCGCCTCGAGTTCGGCTGGGGTGATGGCGACCGACTTGAGTTTCCCGAGCACATCGGTGAACCAGAGCCGGATCAGCCGGACGCCGCGTTCCTCCACGCTGCGAAGCACGTACTGCTGGTCGCGTTCCATCCGCCAACGTTGCCACGCCAATACCTGGATTTCGCTGCTCGACCTGACCGTTCACACACAATTAACAATCGGGCAATCGTTGAGAAATCTGCTCCCTGGACGCTAGGGGCTGTTCATCTGGGTAGCCTGTCGTCGATTGCCGCAGCAGTCGCGGCCCCGCGGCCACCCAGAAGTCGGCAACATTCTCCAAGAGCAACATTCTTCAAGAGAGGAAATCCAGTGGTTTATCGAGCTGAATATCTGTGGATCGACGGGACCGAGCCGACCAACGAGGTTCGTTCAAAGACGAAGGTTCTCGCCGATGGCGAAGAGCCGGGGGTCTGGGGTTTTGACGGTTCCAGCACCAATCAAGCCGCCGGCAACGATTCTGATGTCGTGCTCGAACCTGTGTTCCAGTGCCCGGACCCGATCCGCGGCGGCGACAACATCCTGGTCATGTGCGAGACGCAGCTGACCGGAACTATGGCACCGCATCCGAGCAACACCCGGCGTCAAGCACGCGAGGCGTACGGGCGCTACGCCGATCAGGAGCCCATCTTCGGGATGGAGCAGGAGTACACCCTGCTCGACCGCACGACCGGCTGGCCTGCGGGGTTCCCGCCCAACGGTTTCCCCGCTCCGCAGGGCCCGTACTACTGCGGTGTGGGTGCGGTGAAGATCCACGGCCGTGAGTTGATCGAGCGTCACACCACCGCCTGTATCGAAGCCGGCCTGGCCATCTCCGGCACCAACGCCGAGGTCATGCCCGGTCAGTGGGAGTTCCAGATCGGACCGATCGACACCATGGCGATCGGTGACCAGATGTGGGTCGCCCGCTATCTCCTCTACCGCCTCGCTGAAGAGTTCGGCGTCGAGGTCTCCCTCGAGGCCAAGCCGATGAAGGGCGACTGGAACGGTGCAGGAATGCACACGAACTTCTCGACTAGGGCCATGCGTGAGTCGTTCGACCCGATCATCGAGGCCTGCGAGGCACTGGGTGCCGAAGGGGTGCCTGAGCGCCACATCGCTGGATACGGCGTCGGTATTGAGGATCGTCTGACGGGAGCGCATGAGACGGAGCGGTTCGACACCTTCTCCTACGCACCCTCCGACCGCGGTGCATCGATCCGCATTCCGTGGCAGGTCGTGGCGAACGGCAAGGGCTACATCGAGGATCGTCGCCCCAACGCCAACGCCGACCCCTACGTGGTCGCCGCGTTGATGACCGACACGGTCTGCGCCGCTCTGGGCAACTCGTCGAACTAACGACGACCTAGTAGGGCCCCGGACCGGGGTCTTCGCACAACTGAACCATCGCCTTGCCGGTGTTCCCGCCGGTGAACAGCATGTTGAGCTGGTCTACGGCGTTCTCCAGTCCGTGGGTGATCTCGGTGCGGTAGCGCATCCTGCCCTCCGCTTTCCATTCCCACATCTGGTTCCAGGCTTCGTCGTAGCGGCTGACGTAGGCCATTCCCTGGAAGCCGACCATTTTCGCCTGCCTGTTGATGAGGTTCAGGTAGTTGGACGGTCCGGGCGGTCTCCCGCCCTGGTTGTACATCGAGATCGCGCCGATGATCACGACCCGGCCACCGATGGCCAGCCGTCGCAGGGCCAGGTCGAGGATGGGGCCGCCGACGTTGTCGAAGTAGATGTCGAACCCCTTGGGGCGCAGTTCCTTGAGTTGTGCTGCCAGGTCGTCGCTGCGACGGTTGAGGCACGCTTCGGCGCCCAGTTCCTCGACCCAGCGGCACTTCTCGTCCGACCCGGCTATTCCCACCACCGAGGCACCGAGATTGCGCGCAGTCTGGACCGCCACAGAGCCTGTTGCTCCCGCCGCCGCGGAGACAAGCACGGAATCGCCGGGTTGCAGCTCGCCGAGTTCCTTCAGGCCGAAGTATGCGGTGGCCGCGGGTGAACTGATCACCGCGAGCTGGAACAGCACGTCCCAGTCCGGTGGATATGGGTTGACGATCGGGCTGTCGCCTTGAGCTATGGCGTATTCCTGCCATCCCGGCAGCCCGCCGCCGCACCACATCCCAGGGGTTATGTCGGGGTGTCTGCTGGCGATCACCCGCCCCATTCCGCCGCCTCGCACCGGTTCGCCGATCTTGACTGCGGGCAGGTATCCCTCGCCCTCGTCGAGCCAGGATCGGACCGCCGCGTCCATCTGCAGCCAGACCAGCCTGATCAGGATCTCACCGTCCTCTAGCTCGGGAATCGGCGCTTCGACGATCTCGACGTCGTCGTTTGTGAGCATTCCCTGCGGTCGACGACGCAGTACGACCTGTCGATTCACTCGTGGGGCGTTCATGCTTGCTGAGTATCGCGTATTTGGGAATCGCACAGGCAAGCGGCAGCAGATGACCGCGGGTTGAGCAACCTGTGGGTTCGGGCGACTGCTGCGGTACCGGCGTATGGCCCTACGATCGTTGGACCCTACGATGAAGGCATGACGTCTGGTGTTGATGTCCTGCGCGTGGCCGTGTGCCACATGAACCCGACTGTGGGCGACCTCCAGGGCAACGTGGCGCTTGCATTGGCCGCGCTCGCGCAGGCCGAGGAGGCAGATGCCGACGTTGCGGTCATGCCGGAGATGGCCATTACGGGTTACCCGCCCGAGGATCTGGTGTTGAGACCCGGCTTCGTGGCCGACTGTCGGGCGACGGTGGAGAAGTTCGCCACGCAGACCTCGCGCTGCGCGGCTGTGGTCGGGTTCGCCGATGGAGACCCGTCACCGGAACGCACCGTCGCTGACCGAGCCGTTATCGACGACGACGGGCTCGGTTACAACAGCGGCGTGTGGAATGCCCTGGCGATATGTGCGGGGGGCCGTGTTGTCGGCACCTATTACAAGCGCCACCTTCCCAACTACGACGTTTTTGACGAACTGCGCTACTTCCAGCGCGGCGATGATCCGCTGACCCTCTACGAGATCGGCGGTGTGGCTGTCGGTGTGACGGTGTGTGAGGACTCGTGGATTCCCGACGGCCCGGTTTCGAGGCTCGCCTCGGCGGGGGCCCGGGTCGTGGTCAACGTCAACGGCTCGCCGTTCCGTGCGGGCAAGCAGTCGGTGCGTGAACAGGTCATCAGCGAACGGGTGGCCGAGGCGGGGGTTCCGGTCCTGTACGCAAACCTGGTCGGTGGGCAGGACGAACTGGTCTTCGACGGCGGCTCGTTCGTTGTGAGCCCGTCGCCGCAGGGGCCGGAGGTGACGGCCCGCTGTGAGCGTTTCGCGGAACGCGTCGAGGTGATCGACATCGAGTTGCCGAGTGTTCGTGAGGCTACCGAGCAGGCTTCGGTGGTTGTGGTCTCGGCCCGGAGTCCCCGACAGCGGGATCAGCTGGCGGTGCCTCTCAGCGAACCGTTGTCGGAGTTAGCCGAACAGTGGCGGGCACTGGAGCTAGCCACCCGCGACTACGTCCACAAGAGCGGGTTCAGCGATGTCTGTGTCGGCCTTTCGGGCGGGGTCGACTCGTCGATCACCGCGACCATTGCGGCTGATGCGCTCGGCGCGAGCCATGTCCACGGGGTGTTGATGCCCTCGCGGTACTCGAGTGGTCATTCGATCGCCGATGCTGAAGCTCTGGCCGCCAATCTCGGTATCGACACGCGTACCGTCGCCATCGAGCCTGTGCATGCCGCGGTCACAGAGTTGTTGTCGGGCGACTCGGCCACTCCTGGGAATCTGGGTGATCTGACCGATCAGAACGTGCAGTCGCGGATCCGCGGCGTGTTGTTGATGGCGCTGGCGAATGAACACGGCTGGTTGGTCCTGACGACCGGCAACAAGTCGGAGGCGGCCGTCGGGTATTCGACCCTCTACGGCGACACGGCCGGTGCGTATGCGGTCATCAAGGATGTCTGGAAGCTCACTGTCTATGAGTTGTGCCGGTGGCGCAATGCCCAGGGCGCTGCGGTGATTCCCGAGTCTGTGCTCGACAAGGCTCCGTCGGCTGAGCTCAGACCGGATCAGCGTGACGATCAGTCCCTTCCGCCCTATGACGTGCTCGACCCGATCCTGCGGGCTTACGTGGAGCGTGATCTGGGGGTGGCGGAGATCGTTGAGCAGGGCCTGGGTGACCGCGAGCTGGTACAGCAGGTCTGTCGCCTGGTCGATATCGCCGAGTTCAAACGGCGCCAGACTCCGATCGGGGCTCGTGTCAGCAACAAGGCGTTCGGTCGTGACCGCCGTATGCCGATCGTCAACCGCTACAGGGCGTGAGGGGCACCACGCCATGAGTGATTCGCCGACGAACGACACTGAGTCTTTGGACGAGGAGTTCTTGACGGTCGCTGCGACGGCGACCGTGCTGCGCGACCTCCACTGGGCTTCTTCGAGTCTGTTCGAGTTGTTCGTTGGGTGGGCCGGTGAAGTCGAACCCGAACACGGTGAGGTCGCTGCGTGGCTGTCGTCCACCGGCCGTCATCTGGGCGAGCAGGCTGAGAATCTGAAGGCGTTGATGCCGGATTCGGTGCTTCTGAGCGATCTGACGGCCCTGGGTGCCCCGTCTCCACAGTCCGAGAGCGCCCTCGAGGCCATTCGCGGCGTTCAGGGAACAGCCGTGCGACTGGCGGTCGCCCAGCAGGTGCTTCTGGCTCGACTCTCAGAATCGTGCGAGGCGCTGCAACGGCTGGCTGATCCGCATGCTGACGCGCCGCTGATCCGTGCGCTCGGTTTCCTGCTGTTAGACCTGCGTAATGACCGTGAGGCGGGTGAACTTCTGCTGGGGGTTCTGCGCCACTCGGGCAGCGACGAACAGATCAGCGCAGCGATGACGGAAGCCGAGAAGCAACTCGTCTCGGCGGGCGGACTCGTACCGGCGGGAGTGCTTCGCTCAAACCGATAGGAACTGTCACTCGGTTGTATAAGAACAATCCATCGGTATCGTGAACCCGAACGGGGCTGAAGCGACGAGAGGGACGTCCGTGGCGAAGGAGCGTGTCGAGAGGGACGAAGAGGACCTGGTCCGGCTGTACCTGACGGACATTGGTCAGTACCCGCTCTTGACCAAGGAGGGAGAGGTTCGCCTGGCTCAGGAGATCGAGGCCGGGATCGAGGCGCGCCGTGAGCTGGCCGAGTCGAGGCCCACCCCTGCTCGTCGGCGCGAACTCCGCCGACTGTCCCGCAAGGGCGAGGCCGCAACCCGCACTTTCGTCCAGTCGAACCTCCGTCTCGTTGTGTCCATCGCCAAGAAGTACCAGGCTTCCGGCCTGCCCCTGCTCGACCTGATCCAGGAGGGCAACCTCGGTCTGATGCACGCCGTCGAGAAGTTCGATTGGCGCAAGGGGTTCAAGTTCTCGACTTACGCCACCTGGTGGATTCGTCAGGCGATCACCAGGGGTATCGCCAACACCGGTCGCACGATCCGCCTGCCGGTGCATGCGGGCGACACGCTGGCGCGCCTGCAGAAGGCTCGGACCCGCCTGGAACTCAAGTACGGTCGGCCCGCCACGCTGAGCGAACTGGCGTTTGAAGTGGAGATGCCCGAGGACAAGGTGACCGAGGCGCTTCGTTTCGCGGCCGAGCCGTTGTCGCTGTCCGAGCCGCTGCGGGAGGACGGAGACGCTGAACTCGGCGACGTCGTGGAGGACCGCGGCGCGGATTCTCCCTTCGAGGTAGCGGCGACGGCCCTGTTGCCCGAGGAGATCACCCGTCTGTTGTCGCCGCTCGATGAGCGTGAGCGTGAGATTCTCAAGCTTCGTTTCGGCCTCGACCGCGGCGAGCCTCGAACCCTTGAAGAGGTCGGCGAGCATTTCAACCTCACCCGGGAACGTATCCGTCAGATCGAGGCCCGAGCGATGTCGAAGCTGCGCCACCCCTCATCCGACACCGGCGCCCGGGACCTCCTCAGCATCTAGCGCCGAGGCGGGCCCTGAAGCAGGGTTCAACCGTGGACTGTCATTGAGGTTGCCGCTGGGGTGCGGTTGCGGCTGAAGAATCCGGTCTCGATGGGCATGCCGGTGTAGCGTCCCTCGACCACGAGCGGATCGTTGTCGTGGTCGAGCCCTGCTTCGACCGCGGTGATCAACTCAGCCATCAGGTGCCCCGCGACCGGTCCGTTCTTGTACTGGTTGCCGCTGGTGCCGATGGCGACGTAGAACCCGTCGAGGTCGGTGCGGTCGTAGATCGGAACCCAGTCGTCACTGACGTCGTAGAGGTCGACGACACCCTTCTTCTGGTGGGGGATCCCGAGGCCCGGGATCCGCCGGCCGGCGCGCAGAACCTGGGCCTCCCACTGGCTGTCGCTGATCCGGTCGTCGTAGTCGTCGGGGTGGACCCACTGCTGTTCGTCGCAGGTCGGGTCGCCGCTGCCGATAAGGATGTGGTTGCCGACCTCGGGCCGGTAGTAGACCCCGGTGTCGTCGTCGGTGGCGGTGACGCCGTGCGTCTCGTAGTCGAACCCCTCCGGCGAGGGCACGTGATGCACTTCGTGGCGCAGGGCCCGGGTCTTGATCCTCATCGAGTCGTAGACCCCGGCCATCTGGTTGATCAGATAAGAGTGGGGGCCGGCGACGTTGACCACGACCGGAGCGTTGATGGTGGTGCCGTCGTCGAGCGTGACGCCGGTGATCCGTTGCGGCGAGCGCAGGATGTCCACGACCTGCGACTTGAACTTGAAGCGGGCACCTGAAGCCTCTGCGGCCCGTTGCAGGTTGTGCACCGAGAGCTGCGGGTCGTTCACATAGCCGGCCTCGGGCGAGTAGATCGCGCCGGTGAGCTGCTGTTCGGGCTCCTGCCAGAAGGCATCGTCCGACGGCAGTTTGGGCGGTCCGTGGGATCCCTGGTCAAAGATCGGCAGATGCCGGGAGAGGTCGTCGAGAGACCAGTCCTGGAAGGGTATTCCGAGTTCCTGCCAGAGGGCGCGTACTCGTTGCGGATGGTCGGTGTCGTCGCTGAGCAGCAACAACTGCCCGCACTGGCGGTACTCGATCAGGCCCAACTCGTCAGCGACACCGATGTGGTCGCGCCAGTTGAGCCAGTAGTGGAGACCTTCCCAGGCCAGCAGGACTCCTGGTTTCGTGGAGTAGCTGAACCGCACGATCGCACAGGAGTTGAGGGTCGACCCCGCTCCTGCGGCGGCGGCCTTGTCGACGCACAGTACCCGCTGGCCGCGCCGGGCGAGTTCCAGCGTCGTTGCTGCGCCGATGACGCCGGCGCCGATGACGACCGCGTCGTAGCTGTCGCTGCTGTCGGTGCCCGTTGAGTGCTGACCGAGGTTCATCGGGGGATCATATCCAGCCAGGTTCTAGGGGCTCTATCGGCGGAGCAGTTGTTTGACCCGATTCACGGCAGGGGTCCACAGCATTTCGGCTTCGGTGAACCGGCGATGGTTCTCGCCGGGCAGCCCGGTCGGGTCATAGAAGCTCTTGTCGGTTTTCTTGCGCAGTTCGCTCGTCCGCCTCAGCACTTTCAACGCGGCGTAGGCAGCGCCCTTGTGGGTCCAGCCCTGGCGCTGGTAGTTCCAGTTGTCGGGTGCCAGTTCCTGTGCTGTGGCGAAGTGTTCTTGGGCACGTTCGCTGTCGTCTGAAGCCTCGAAGTGCAGGGCCAGCTTGAAGGTCGCTTCGGCGAGCAGTTTGTCGTCGTCGACGGGTTTGAGCCGTTCGCTGAGTTCACTGCTCGACCAGACGTGCTCGCTGTCGGCCCCGCGTTCGATCCAGTCGCGGGTTGCGTCGGCGAACGAGTTGTCGCCCATGCGGACCTTGCCCAGGCCGAACCGGATGATCGTCTCTGCGGGGTAGACGCCTTCGTTGCTGCGGACGATCTGGCCGTCTTCGTCGATCCAGGCGGCCGACGGCACGTTCACCCAGCCGAACAGCGAACTGATCTCGTGGGTCGGGTCGATGATGCAGCGGTACGTCGGCGAGGCCCGGTCGAGCCATTTGTTCACGGCGGCGGGGCCTCCTGAGTCCTGGGCGACGCTGATCAGCTTGAACCGGTCCTGACCTATCGATTCGTAGAGTTCCTGCCAGACCGGCAGGCTGACCCGGCAGCCTCACCAGGATGACCAGGTGAACAACACCACCTTGTGGCCGCGCAACTCGGAGAGTTTGAACTCCTCGCCGTTGCGGTCGGTCACCTCGAAGTCGGGCGCGACTCCGCATTCCAAGCCGGTCTGGCGGACTGCGGGCACTGTGCCGAGGCTCCACACGTTGCCGTCGCGCACGTATTTCTGGCCGATCATGTCGGCGAAATCCGAGTAGTTGAACCACACCCAGTCGTCGGCATCGGCGATCCATTCCTCGCGTTTGCTTTCCGGCAGCGGCACGCACAGCTCGCCGAGGCACGCGCCCTGCGGTTTCATCTGCCAGCCGGTGGCGTCGGGGAGTTCACCGAGCCGCACCCACAGGGACTCCGTTTCGTCGGAGCGTTGGAGGAACTCTTTCGTCTTGCCGTTTGCGAGGATGATCACGATTTCTCCGCGTTAGCCATTCGGCCGGCCAAACATGCGCTGCCCGGCCCATTCCGCCCCGATGCTACCCGACCGTAGTAGCACGATGTTCCGAGGCGGATACACCCACGGCGTCGGAGGGCCGCGGCAACGATTCCTGCTCTTGCGCTGCCCTGTGTAGCATAATCATGCTACATTTGTGCGATGCCAAGGGTAAGGATCAGCACGACGGTGAGCGATGTCTTGTTGGAGCAGGCCCGCTCAGCCGACCCCGATTTGAACGACGCCGCTCTTTTGGACCGCGCTCTTTCGGCTTTGTGTGCCGAGCATCGTGCCGGTGAGGTTGATCGTTCATACCGGGTCTTTGCGGATCTCCCGCTCGAGACCGAAGACGAATGGGGCAACCTGGAGAACTTCCTTGGCTCCGTCGAGGGATCGTGAACGGGATACCGCAACGGGGTGAGGTCTGGTGGTGCGAAGTGCCGGACAAACACCGTCGGCCGGTGGCTGTGCTGTCCCGCGATGCCGCAATATCCGCACTTCGTCGGGTGATCGTCGCACCGTGCAGCACGATCGACAGGAATCTCGTAACGGAGGTTCGTCTTGAACCAGAGGAAGACCCTGTGCGCCGTGCCTGTGTGATCCAGTTGGATGCCACGTTCAACGTGTCGGTAGAGAGCCTTACCTCCCGACTCGGCCGTCTCAGCGGAGCACGAATGCACCAAGTCTGTGAAGCGCTAGCCACTGCCGTCGACTGCCGCCGAATCTGAGATCGCTCAGTCGAACAACCTGCGCACCCTCGCGACCGGTGATGCTTGCCGATGGGTCGTGCCTTCGGCTGTGACGTGAAGGAGGTGCCGCCCGCCGATTGGGAGGCGCCGACCAAGACGCTTACCGCTGCTTGTTTCGAGCAGCTATGGCTTCGGCCGTGGTGGTCTTTCGATCGATAGCGATGTCGTTGCCGCCAGAGTCCCCGATACCGAAGATGGCTGAGAGGTCCGAGTTCGATCCCGGTTGAGCCAGTGCTTGTTCGAGGTCGCTGAACAGGTCGAGAACATCGGTCGCCTCAAAGACCCGGTAACGCTGTCGACCGACGTTGCGCTGACGCAAGATTCCTGCTTCGGCCAGGGCGTTGACGGCGTCGGTGGTCCGTGCTCTGGATCGACCGATCAGCTTGCAGGCCGACTCGACGTTGATGATCGGCACGCCCGGGAGTACACGCAGGAGTTTGTCGGCGCTGGAGTCAGTTCGCACACGGCCGAGCTTCGAACGCCAGGATTCGGTGATCTTGTGGATTTCTTCGCTGTAGGTCTCGGCGTCTCGACAGGCACGGCGTGCAGCGGCGGCGAACAGGGCCAGCCATTGGACTGCTCCATCGGAGCGTTCTGCGCTGTCGGGTTCGCTGAGATGACGGTACGTTGTCAATCCGTTGACGTAGTCGTCGGACCAGGTCGCCAGGACCAGGCTGATCGGTGGTACGAATGCGGGAGCGAGACCGCGTCGCCGCAGAACGACATGGATCAGGGCGCGCCCGGTGCGACCGTTGCCGTCGGCGAACGGATGGAGAGTTTCGAACTGCGCGTGCGTGATGGCGGCCTGGACGAGCGGGGAGTGTTGGTCGCCGTTGGCATAGTCGAGCAGGTCGCGCAAGAGCTCGGGGAGATATTCAGGAGGCGGCGGGACGAAGACCGCGCTGCACGGGTTGAAGGAACTGCCGCCAATCCAGTTCTGTTGTTGGCGGACCGTACCTCCGAGCGCTGGTGTGGGCGAGTTGTCCATGAGGGTTCGGTGAACTGAGAGCAGATTCTCCAGTTCGAAGGTGGCGGTGTTGGTTGCGAGTTCGACGGCTGATTCCATCGCCGCGATGTTGCCGATGATTTCTACCGCGACCCGGTCGTTTGGATCGCCCCCGAGAGCCATGGCTGCTTCGGCACGGGCGAGTCTTCGGGCTTCGGCGTCGAGGCCCTCGATCTTGGAAGATGCGACCGATTCCGCTCGGAGGAGGAAGCGGGCGAGGCCTTCGAGGCTTACGTGAGCGGTGCCTCTGTCGTTCAGCGCGCGAACGGCTGCTTCCGCATCGGCGATATCAGCGGCGACATCGGCTGGGATCGACAGGTCCCAGCCGATCAACGGGTCGGCCAGGTACGCGTTGTAGGAGCATCCGCGCCGATCGCGCCGACTCGGTCCTTCGAACCTTGCTTCCCAGTGCTTCTGTAAGTGTGATGCCATCGATCCTCTAAGTTACGGTTATCTGTTAAGTGTAACTTAATTTCAATAGAATCTCATAGGTATTGGTCGGGAACGCAGGCTGGAAGCATGCGCGGGGAGTTCTGGATCTCTGGCAAGAATGCCGGAGGGTGCTTGGGCACGTAGGATCACGGGGGTGTCTGGGACCGGCTCATCCGATTATCTGACGCCTGAGGCTCAGGCTCGGGCAGAGATTGATCAGCAGCTAGAGGCGTGTGGCTGGGTCGTGCAGGACTACAGGAGCGCGGCGGTGGCCGAGGCCAAAGGTGTTGCGGTTCGTGAGGTTCCCACCGCGTCGGGTCCTGCCGACTATGTGCTCTATGTTGACGGTCGGGCGGTTGGGGTCATCGAAGCCAAGAAGGCCGGCAGCACGCTGACTGGGGTCGAGTTCCAGACTCGCAAGTACCGCACCGCCTATCCCGATGAGCTGCCGGCGGTCGAGGTTGATGGCGCGTTGCCGTTCGGTTATGAGTCGACCGGTGCGGAGACTCGCTTCACGAGCGGGTTGGACCCTGTACCTGTGAGTCGAAGGGTCTACAGCTTCCATCGTCCCGAGACTCTGGACCGCTGGCACAATGACCATGTCTACGGCCGTGGCGCTGGTATTCGTGCTGGCATCCCGCACCTGCCAGAGCTCGATGTGGACTCCGGCTGGTCGCACCTTTGGCCTGCTCAGGCTGAAGCCATTGAGAATCTTGAACGGTCACTTAGGGAGAACCGGCCCAGGGCACTGATCCAGATGGCCACGGGTTCGGGCAAGACCTTCACCGCCGCCAATGTCTGTTACCGCTTGCTTCGCCATGCTGGCGCTGAGCGGATTCTGTTCTTGGTCGACCGGGCGAATCTTGGTCGTCAGGCGCTCAGGGAGTTTCAGGGCTTTGCCACTCCCGACGACGGTCGCAAGTTCACGGAGCTCTACAACGCTCGCCATCTGACGTCGTCGGGTCTGGACATGGCAAACGAAGCGGCCACGAAGGTTCACATCTGCACGATTCAGAGGCTGCATTCGATTCTGCGTGGCGATGAGGAGTTCGACGAATCGCTCGATGAGCGGAGCGGGTTCGAGACTGCACCGACCGCGCCGGTTGATGTGGCCTACAACCCGGCGGTGCCGATCGAGTCGTACGACTTGATCATCATCGACGAGTGCCACCGTTCCATCTACGGCGTGTGGCGTCAGGTGCTCGAGTACTTTGATGCCTTCCTTGTCGGCCTGACCGCCACTCCAGGCAAGCAGACGTTCGGGTTCTTCGATCAGAACCTTGTGATGGAGTATGGGCATACCCAGGCGGTGGCGGACCGGGTGAACGTGGACTTCGATGTCTTCCGCATCCGTACTGAGATCACCGAGTCGGGCGGCACTGTTCCCGCCGAGTTCGTCACCAAGTTCCGCGACCGTGATACTCGCCAACTCCGTTTGGAGAAGATCGACGACGACATCGACTACGAAGCCGCTCAACTCGACAGACGAGTAGTGGCTCCCGACCAGATCCGCACGGTCGTGCGTGCGTTCCGAGATTCGCTGCCGGAGATCTTCCGCGACCGGGTGCGCCGGGATGACGGCTTGCTGCAGCACATCCCCAAGACGCTGATCTTCGCCAAGGATGACAGTCACGCGGATGACATCGTCCAGATCGTGAGGCAGGAGTTCGGGCTCGGCAACGAGGGCGCGGTGAAGATCACCTACCGCTCGGGTGATTCCGGCAACAAGCCTGAGGAGCTGTTGCAGCAGTTCCGTACCAGCTATCCGACCCGTATCGCGGTGACGGTGGACATGATCGCCACGGGCACTGATGTGAAGCCGATCGAGTGTGTCGTGTTCATGCGCATGGTGCGTAGCCGAAACTTCTTCGAGCAGATGAAGGGGCGGGGTGTACGGGTGATTGACGGCGACCAGTTGTGTGCGGTCACACCTGATGCGACAGTCAAGGATCGGTTCGTCATTGTTGACGCTGTCGGTGTGACCGAGGCAGACCTTCACGACACGGTGCCGCTGGAGCGCAAGCGTCGTGTGAGCTTCGACCGACTGCTGAACCAGATTGGGTTGGGTTCGACCGATCCTGAGGTGGTGTCGTCTGTGGCGTCTCGGTTGGCGCGGCTGAACCGACGCATAACAGCCGAGGATCGCTCAGAGGTTGAGGAGGTGGCAGGTGTCGGGTTGACGGAGTTGGTGCGGACCATGGTGGACGCTCTTGATGTCGACTACCAATACGAATTGGCTGCGATTGGTGCAGTCGGTGAACCTACGCCGGAGCAGGTCAAGGTCGCTGGGACGGCGATGATCCGTGAGGCGGTGAAGCCGTTGGTCGGCAATTCAGCGCTGCGCGAGAAGCTCATCGATGTTCGGCGCAGCTACGAGCAAGTGATCGACACGGCTTCGAAGGATCAAGTGATCTCCGGTGGGTTCTCTCGGGAGGCGGCTGATCGTGCGAAGACCCAAGTGGAGTCGTGGCGACAGTTCATCGAGGACAACAGGGATGAGATCACGGCTCTGCAGGTTCTGTACAGCCAGCCTTACGGCGGAGGTCTGAGCTACGGCGACATCAAGGAATTGGCCAACGCCATCGCTCGTCCACCGCATCGCTGGACTCCAGAGGCGTTGTGGGAGGCCTACGAGATGCTCGACGCGTCGAAGGTGCGCGGTTCGGGCCATCGAGTCAGCACCGACTTGGTAAGCCTCGTCCGTTACACGCTCGGCGAAGCCGATGAGTTGGTGTCATTCCCTGATCTGGTCGACGAGCGTTTCAAAGCATGGCTGCTGCAGCAGTCGAACGCTGGCCGCTCGTTCTCCCAGGAACAGGTTGCGTATTTGGCGATGATCAAGGATCGCATCGCCACCAACCTCGGCATCGAACCGGCCGAACTCTCGGCCCCACCGTTCAGCACCCAAGGCGGTCTCGGCAAAGCCCGCCAACTCTTCGGCCCCGATCTCGACACCCTGCTCACCGAACTCACCCAAGCCCTCGCCGCATGAGCACCGATCTACCCTCGGGCTGGACATGGACAGCTCTCGGCGAACTTGGAACTGAGGTTCGAGGCCAAGTATCGCCAGAACCAGAGATCATCTACGACCTCTACAGCGTACCTGCCTTCAAGACAGGGATTCCTGAGCTTGTGGAAGGATCATCGATAAAGAGCGGAAAGAGACTCGTACAAGAGGATGATGTTCTTCTATGCAAAATCAATCCTCGAATTAACCGCGTTTGGTCGGTTGGGCGCGCTCAGAACCGGCCTCAAATTGCGTCGACTGAGTATCTCGTACTCAGGTTGCATGAACCCCGAATGACCAGCTTTCTGCGTCACTATCTCTCGTCTCCGAGGTTTCGCGAGTGGATCAAACTCGCTGTCGAAGGAGCAACGGGTTCTCACACCCGCGCTAAGTCTGGACCGATTCTTGAGCAGATGGTGCCCGTACCCCCATTAGCTGATCAGGAACGGATCGTCGCCGCCATCGACATTCACTTCTCCCGTCTCGACGCCGCTAGTGATGCGATAACCGTTGCACGAGCCAGGATCGAAGCTACGAGCCGCGGTGTGCTCGTTGAAGCCTTTGCGGGCCGTCTCACACCGCAAGACCCGACCGATGAACCAGCATCAGACCTCGTGTCACGTGTTGCAGTAAGTGAACCAGCAAAGTCGGTTGGTCGGCGAACACTCCCTAGCTCTCGCCGCGTGACGGATCGTCTCCCGCCCAACTGGGTATGGGCAAGATTCGACGAAATTGCTACAACGCAACTCGGCAAGATGTTGTCAGCAAAGTCGCGGCAGGGCAAGGCACCGGTTCCGTATCTTCGTAACCAGAACGTACAGTGGCACCGCATCGATCTGTCCGATGTGGCATCGATGGATTTCACTGATTGCGAGCGTGTCAAATTTCAGCTTCGGCCAGGCGATCTTTTGATCTGTGAGGGTGGCGAAGTTGGACGGGCCGCGATGTGGACGCAACCGTCTGTTGAGATGTGCTTTCAAAAAGCGCTACATCGGGTGCGAGCGCGACCGGGAATCGAGGCACGGTGGATTGAGCACTTCATGCGTTGGTCCGCCCAGACCGGCAGATTCGAAGAACATGCGCAAGGTAGCACTATCGCGCACTTGCCCCAGCGCGATCTGCGGGCCTTGATGATTCCGATCCCACCGTCGAACGAGCAGCGTCGCATTGTTGCCACCATCGAAGAGCACTTCTCCCGCCTCGACGCTACCGGCGCTTCGATCGCCGCAGCACAAGCAAGGATCGAAGCTACGCGCCGCAGTGTGCTCGTTGACGCCTTCGCAGGGCGCCTGACGCCGTGAGACTCGACCGAAGAACGAACGTAGGGTCCAATAGAACGAGATGGAACAATGTCACGACGGTTTGGTGAATCGCCCGATTTCAAAGGAGACGCGAGCGCAGCGCGTACGTGTGTCACGTCACGAACGTTCGAACGAAGAACTACCAGTGTTGATGCTCCGGTTGTAGCACTGGAGCGAGAACTAGAAGGGTGATTCCTCGGGCCGGTCTTCAACGGTGTCGGTTGTTTCGGGTTCAGCCGTTCCAGGCTCAACGAGGCTCTGTTGCCAATCAGCGGCAACTGCGCTCCAGTCCGTGTCAGAAGAATTGCCTTCTGTCCATGTGGTAACAAAGTCTGGATCTGCCGAGCGCGGCCGGTGCGCCTCGGCTAGATCTGTGATGCGAACCAGGGTTGGAATGTCCAACGCCCAGCCGACGACCAAAGCAGTCTGGCTTGGTAGAGCTGGGAGTTCGTCCATCAGGGAACCAAGATTGTCTGGGACGAGCCGACGCACGAGTCCCTGATCATTGTCATTAACAATTCGATGAACCACAAAGGTGTTGCATTGCGAGAGGACTGTCTCGGAGAGCTCACTTGGCCGCTGAGAAGAAACCACCAGCGATAGTCCGAATTTTCGACCTTCTCGGGCGATTCGTTCAAACGCCTCACGACAAAGTCTCGTGCTTGAGATCGATTGGTCATCGCTTAGGACGCGACGTTGGCGCCGAATGAGTGTGTGAGCTTCATCGACTACCAAGATCCTGGGTGTGGTCCCAGAGGAATCAGATCGGTGATGCCGCTCCATGGCTTCAAGAAGTGCACGCGCGAATACCGCGACGATGACATGAACAATTTGACTTGGAACGAGGCTCAAGTCAATGATAGTGATCTGGCTGGTGGAATTGTCAGGGAGATAAGTGTTCAGCCACTCTTCTAATGACTCGTCTTCAGTCCAACCGCAAACCGTAGTCAGCCGTTCATCTTCCATCGATATTCTGAGGCGCTCAACGAGTGGAGAAATCCAACCAACAACTTCAGGACCAGAGTCTGCGGCAACCAGAGGCAGCAACTCAACCAAGCCATCTGCTTGAAACGGAGTCGGTACATTTACGTCTAGGCCATCGCTGCTGACTAGCGGGACTCCTAGTGCTTTGAGTGTCTGATCAAACAGTGGCTCCAAAGTCGCACATTCGTCCGAGTCGAGTGTTCTTGTACCGAACTTCCACAAATATTCTCCGGTCCCTCGCCGTTCCTTGAGTATATTTTTCAGAGTTGTCATAAGGGTGGCCAGTTCTGATTTGGGGGCGGTCGAATTCTGACTCTGGATGTACTGGCAAGCGCGAAGCGCGTTGTCGAGTCCCGATAGACACTCGGAATTCGCCTTAGGCCCTATTGCACCAATCTTGTATTGTCTGACGAGCTGGCGGCCCGCGGCGATGCCGTTGGCGCCGCTTGCCAAGTCGACAGGCCCGACCAATCGAGATAAACCAAGGGATCGCCTCAGTAGCGGTGCTTGTCCTCGCTCACTCGCCGCCGAGAAAGAGAGCCACTCGCGATAATTCCAAAGCCAATATGGGACTCGGAGTTGTTTAGAGTCTTCATCTCTAGGTTGTACGCTGAAGCGTCGAACTGACAGGCCGTGTGACAGGTCGTCAAATGCGCGGGCATATTCGCCGTTCGCGTCCAGGATGATTGCGCCAAATGCCTTCGGTTCACTTCCGATTGCCTTTACGCTCGAACGGATCAGCTGAGCTACGGAGCAAGACTTCCCACTACCGGTGTTCCCGAGAATCGCCAAGTGACGTCCGAAGAGTCGGTTGGGGTCCAGCCTCACCTCTGCGTTAGCGACGAGTGGCGCTTGTCCTATCGGGACCGTCAACCTCTCGTGGTCGTACGAGGGAAGAGTGGCAATCGCCTCTGATTTCGTTGGTAGTCGCACTGGGTCGCCCACTGTGGGGAACAGAAGCGCCCCTCGATCTAGCGCAACTGTGCTAGGGGCACCCGATGTCAGCGAACCACTGTGACTGAGCACCCCGAGCGGCAGGGCCTTCAGACGTCGACGAGGAACCGGTAGACCTATCTGGTCGTGTTGTATACGCGCTGCAAAGTGTTGTTCGTCGATGCCAATCCATGTGACCATCGCGAGAATGCTGCCCCTCTCGGATGGCAGCACGATGTAGCTATTGATACGCGGGAAGTGATGAATGGCCCCTTGCCGCAAGCCCGTACCGTGAGGCGCTTCAAGAAAGATCGCGACATCAATGCCCTTGGGTGCAACAGCCTCGACCACGCCGATCGTTGAAGCATCGAATTCGTCGCGAGCTTGCCCTACGTAGATAGGCTCAGTCATTTGAGTCCTCGACGGACGAGTGGCCTCTGGTCCCGGTGTCCCGATTTCGGAAGATATCTGCCCGTCCTTGGAGCAGGAATTCAGCCGATGGCCATGGGAGCCACTTTTCAACAAGAGACGGCAGCCCTGCGAATTCGGGACCAATCATCTGGCTGATTTGTCCAGCCCGCTGATGACCCTCAACAAATTTGCCTATCCGCCCCGACGGGTCATCCCAGCTGATGATGAGAAGGTGCGTGCTGGGTATGGTGAGCATGTCCTTGATGGTGCGGTTGATGTGGTCATCACCAAAACCGTAGCCATAGGTGACCAGCACGCTATGTGGCCGACAGATGGCTGCGGCAAAGTCGCGAAACAAGTCCGCGTAAGGGTAGAAGCTCGTCTCAAAGTCCTTGGCGGCTTTGGGGTAGATCAGTGCTTCAGATGCAGTGGCGTTCGGTGCTTGCCCGAACGGGAGCGCGTTGCGAATGATCCGACGACGCTTGCCATCCCACTGCCAGTCGAGCGAGCCATGGAGCTTCGTGAGCCGAAAAACCCCATCAAGATGGCGTGGATCTCGGACGGTTCCTGGTGGCGAATAGTGATAATCGATCTCCAAGCGGGATGATCGAAAGATCGGGTGCAGCGACCCGACGAACCGATCCACGATTCGGAGGCCTGCGAGTTCTGCCCCCCACTCGATGACTCGGTCATAGTTCGTGGTGAAGACGTGTAGGCGATCGCGGGTTGGAACCCGTCCGGCGAACGATCCGAGGAAAGACATGAGTAGACCTTGGAGTGTCATCTTCCCTGCTACGGGCTCCTCCCGTTTCTGTTCCAGTGCATCCTCGGTCTCGCTGACTTCACGCCGCAGGTTCTTAAGGGCCGAGTCAACGCCATGCTGCAGTACTTCGGCTCGGTCGTCTCCCAGGATTCTGAGACCTTCGGCCGCGGCGATGGCAATTCTGAGACGATCCTCAATGTTGGGTGTTCCGCGGCCTGTCTGGCGCGCCGAAGTGTCGGTGGCCTTCAGGATGGCATTGGCGCACTCACTGTCTGGGATCTTGAGTTCGGCATTCATGTCGGCCCCACCATCGAATTCAGCCAACGTTGCGAGAGCCGTCGTCAAACCGGATCCGACGAGAAGGTTCAGGTGCTCGGCTTGTAGCAATGCAGCTAGGTATGGCTCGACCTCCTCGCGTTTCGGCACTACATCTCCCGGCCAGTGTGAGAAATCGCCGAGCTGGACCCTGTCGGCTGCCTGCAGCACGTCAGATTCGGAGTTCGAACTCTTCACCTCAGTTGCGGTTTCACCATTCTCGTTGTCATTAGTCAATGTCGATACCTCTGGACTGCGCCCCATAAATAACCCGGAATGACGGTATACGTTTGACATCCGGTTCGTGTGTGGTTGAGTTCGAGATGCGACCGAGCCAATTGCGTTCTTGTCAAGCTTGAGGTGCAACCGTTGTCCATGTAGGGTTTCTCGATACCGCGAGTGTATCACTTGTGATACACTCGCGGGGGTGGAAGAAGTGACCATCCGGCAGCTACGGAATCATGGGGGCGAGGTCGTGGACCGAGTGCAGGCGGGTGAACTACTCACGGTCACACGGTCTGGTCGGCCAGTGGCGGAACTGCGCCCCTTGCCTCGCCGGGCGCTTGATGCCTCGACATTGCTTGAACGTTGGCAGCACCTTCCTTGTATCGATCCCGTGCGACTTCGGTCCGATATTGATGACGTGATAGACCCGTCACTGTGACCGCTGAGCGCCAACACATCCGCGGCGTGCTCGACACAAACGCCGTGATCGGCTTACCGCGTATCGCTGACGCCGGGACGCTGCCCGCGGAACCGACCATCACTGCTATCACCCTCGCTGAGCTGTCTGTGGGGCCCCTCGCAACATCCGACGAGGCCGAACGAGCAAGGCGTCAGGCTCACCTCCAGCAAGCGGAGAACGACTTTGATCCACTGCCCTTCGACGATGCTGCGGCTAGGGCCTTCGGTCAGGTCGCCGCCGATCTACGGTCTTCTGGACGAAAGCGCGCGGCTCGGGCCTACGATGCGCTCATTGCCGCCACCGCCATCTCAAATGGCCTCCCACTGTACACAGCGAATCCGGCAGATTTTGAAGGCATTACTGAACTTGAGATCGTTGTTCTGTCTGTGCCAGATGCCCCGCCCCCGAGCAATCCGCAGTCTGCGGGTTCTGACCAGTAGTCCGAACGAATACCGATGCTCGCACAGGACGCGCAGGCGATGGTGCAGAAGTTGTGGGACTTCTGTGATGTGTTGCGGGACGATGGACTGTCGTATGGCGACTACTTGGAACAGCTCACGTACCTGCTGTTTTTGAAGATGGCCGACGAGCAGCATGCGATGCTCGGAGGCGACCGCATCGTGCCTGTCGAGTACGACTGGCCATCGCTGCTGAATCGTTCGGGTGCAGAGCTCGAAGCCCATTACAGCGACGCACTAGCTGCGCTCGGTGCGGGTGACGACATGCTCGGTGTGGTCTTCCACAAGGCCCGCAACCGCATCCAGACACCCGCGAAGCTGGAACAACTCATCAAAGAGTTCATCGACCAGCACGAGTGGATGAGCTACGACGCGGACCTCAAGGGCGACGCTTACGAGGGCCTGATCGAGAAAACCGCACAGGAGGGTGCTAGGGGAGCAGGCCAGTACTTCACGCCTCGGGCTCTAATCAATGCCATCGTCGATGTAATGCTCCCCGAGCCTGATGACCGGATCTGCGACCCAGCGTGTGGCACCGGAGGGTTCTTTCTTGGCGCGTACCGGTCGATCGTGGTGCGGTTTCCGCATCTTGAGCCCGAGCAAGTCGCGCACTTGCGTTCGGGCGCGTTCACCGGCTGGGAGATCGCTGACCTGCCGGCCCGGTTGTGTGCCATGAACATGCTGCTACACGGCATCGAGAGCCCCGAATCCGACTCACCGATCGTGGTGGACGACGCTCTGCGTGACCCTCCCAGCAAGGCCTTCGACATGGTGTTGACCAACCCGCCGTTCGGTCGCTCGTCGTCGGACAGCTACGAGCGGGAGGACTTCTGGGCCACGACCAAGAACAAGCAACTGAACTTTGTCCAGCATGTGGTGAGCCTGCTGAAGATCGGCGGAGACGCGGCCGTAGTGGTGCCCGACAACGTGCTCTTCGAGGCCGGAGCGGGCGAGACGATCCGTCGCCGCTTGTTGCACGACTGTGAGGTCCACACGCTCCTGCGTCTGCCGACAGGCATCTTCTACGCCCAAGGGGTGAAGGCCAACGTGTTGTTCTTCCGCCGCCGTGAAGGAGCCGAAGACCCATGGACCCGAGAGCTGTGGGTATACGACTTGCGCACCAACAAGCACTTCACCCTCAAGCAGAACCCGCTGACTCGCGCCGACCTAGACGACTTCGTTGCCTGCTACCAAGCAGACACCCGCCACCAGCGCAAGGAATCCGAACGGTTCAAGTGCTACATCTACGACGAACTGATCGCCCGCGACAAGGTCAGCCTCGATTTGTTCTGGCTTCGAGACGAGAGCCTCGAAGACACAGACAACCTGCCACCACCAGCCGTCCTTGCCGCCGAGATTGCCGAAGACCTCCAAACCGCCCTAACCGAGATCCAAGCCCTTACCGAAGCACTCTCTGCCGACCCCGTTGGCGAGATCCACAATTAACGGCCTCGCTTCAGAAAAGACAGTTTCTCTTTGGGTTATGGGAAAACCGTTTGGGGACTGTCACATGCTGTCGCTAGTCTCAGCGGTGTAATTTCATCGATGGGAGAAACCGATGGCGAATACGAGATATCCCAAGGTCACAGCGAAGGCGTGGGCAGTTCTGCGGAATCGAGCGGCCGCAGCTCCGACTGTGAAATTCACCCATGAATCGGTAGCGGCCCTATTGGGGATGGCGAACCCGAAGAGCGCTCGCGACAACATCGTTAGTCCGATGCGCCGACTCGGCCTAATCGATGAGGAGGGTGCGTTAACCGCTCGGGGGAACAGTTGGCGTCTTGATGCGTCCTTCGGTGAGGCTTGTCAAGAGATCTTGGACGAGATCTATCCAGACGAACTTGCGACTCTGGCCCATGACGACGGCACACCGGATGCCACGCAGGTCAGAACTTGGTTTGACCACCAGGGCTTTGGGGTGTCGAATGCTGCGCAAATGACAGCGACGTATGTCATGATCGCAGGAAAAGAGATCCCCGATCCCCCAGTTCCAGACTCGGGCAAAGGCAAGAAGGCAAAATCGTCGTCGGCGAAGAACAAGACTCCGAAGTCCTCGCGGTCGCAACAGTCCAAAGAACCTAGGAGGGCTGAACCGCCTGAGCCAGCATCTCCCTCCATTGAACCCAATGGCACCCCAACGGTCCATCTCGATATTCAGATCCACATTCCCGCCGACGCGACACCGGAACAGATCGATCAGATCTTCTCAAGCATGGCGAGGAACCTGTACGGGAAGTGACCAACAACCGGTGGTCGGGACTGGCATCGCTTGCGGGGAGGCTGGCCGGTGAACTGTCGGACTATCGATGGCCGGAGGCCCGAGATAGTGCGGCGCAGACTGAACACGACCACAGACGCGGTCCCGTTGCTGAGTTCGATCGTCGGGTTGTGGATTCTGATCTGCGAGCGGCTACGCGATCGCTCTTCCTGACGACGCACTACGCCGACGCAATCGAGGCGGGGGTAAAGGCACTTTGTGAGTGCATTCGAGTTCGGACTGGGAGCTCTGAGGATGGAGATTCGTTGATGACGCTTGCGTTCTCTCCAAACAAGCCCCTACTACGTATCAACCGCGGGAGATCCAAGAACGATGAGAGCGAACAGCGTGGTCACATGTTCCTATGTCAAGGAGTGGTCGCCGCCTGGAGAAACCCCAGGGCACATAGGTTCGTTCATGACTCACCGTCGCGGGCTCTGATGATGCTCGAGACCTTGAACGACCTGATGACGACGACGAAGGCAGCTACGCGGACACAGCGGCGCTCCCCGTGACAGTACGTTCGCACCTAAAGTGCAAATGAGAGGTGCAGCGATCTTGGCTCAGTTGGTGGTCTTATTGGGCATGGTCGTTTCTGCTGGGACTGGAGCGAATTCACTGTGATTTGTGGTGGGCGTGGGCCGGGTGAATGATGCGGGTCTCTTTGGTGGTTTTTGTGATGGCGGTCGCTGGGCTGATTGTGGCTTGTTCGGCTGATCAGGACGTAGCTGAAGAGTTGTCCAGCGTAGAAAGCGCGGACGCTTCAGATCCCGAACTGGTGGCTCGCGGGT
The DNA here is from genome assembly GCA_965221585.1 of Candidatus Aldehydirespiratoraceae bacterium. Lineage (GTDB taxonomy): Bacteria > Actinomycetota > Acidimicrobiia > Acidimicrobiales > Aldehydirespiratoraceae > VXYK01. The sequence continues at coordinate 151,409 of OZ244898.1, forward strand.
CGGTGGTGTATGCGGAGTCGTGTGCTTCGTGTCACGGCCCGAATCTGGAGGGCCAGCCGAACTGGCGCGAGAAGAACGCTGAGGGAAAGTTGCCCGCCTCTCCGCATGACGAGACCGGCCATACCTGGCATCACGGTGACGCCCAACTGTTCGACATCACCAAGCGGGGGACCGAAGCCATCGTCGGCGGAGACTACGAGAGCGACATGCGAGGCTTCGCTGACGAACTAGACGATTCCGATATCTGGGCTGTTCTGGCCTTCATCAAGAGCCAGTGGCCCCAAGACATCCAAGCAATCCAGGCACAACGATAGACCGAGGCCGCCGCCAGCCGACTAACGCTCCCGTTGGCTGTAGTCGCCGAAGGGGCCGTCGCGTTGTGCCACTGCGGCGGGGACTCCCTCGGTCATGGCTGTGTCGATGAACGCAAGGGCTTCGGGGGTGTTGCGCATGGCGCCATCGAGAATCGATCCGAGCACCTGGGAATTGCGCAGCCCCATCGCCTCATACGCTTGATTGACGACCAGTTTCATGGCTGCCAGTTGCGATGCGGGGATGCTCGACAACTGGCCGGCCAACTCCGCGACTGTCTCGTCGAGTTGGTCGGCCGGGACCGCTTGGTTGATCAGCTCCACCCGTGCCGCCTCGGCTCCGGAGAGCGGCTTGCCGGTCAGCGCGTATTCCTTGGCCTTGGCCAACCCGAGCCGGTACACCCACATCGCTGTCAGGTAACAGCCCCATATCCTGGAGTAGGGCGTGCCGATCTGCGCGTCCTCGGCTGCAACGACGAGATCGGCCGAAAGGGCCATGTCTGAGCCGCCCCCCACGCACCACCCGTGCACCTGGGCGATGGTCGGCTTCGGGCTTGACCAGAGGCCCATGAAGTTGGGGACCGGTGCGTCCCAGCGATTCGTTACGCCGATGGCGTCTCGTCCTGGGTCCCAATCCCGGTCCTCGCGCCGCACTGCGGCGAGGTCCCCGTCGGAGCCGAAGTCGAACCCGGCACAGAACGACCGGCCGGCGCCCCGCAGCACGATTACCTTCACCTGCGGATCACGGTTGGCCTCGGCGACGTAATTGTCGAGCTGCGTCCACATGGGCCGCACGATGGCGTTCAGATGATCTGGGCGATTCAGAGTGATCGTCGCGGTGGTTCCCGAGGTGCTGTACAAGACGTAGTCATTGCTCATGCGAGCCAATCTAGTAGCGGCGGAATACGGGCACGCCGGGCCACTCGTTACTGACGCCCATATCGGCGGAGGTGGACGGGAATCGAACCCGCCGGACAGGGATCACCCATCCCACCCGCTTTGAAGGCGGGGGAGCCCACCAGGCGCTCGGACACCTCCACACCAGACGCTACCGCCAAACAACAAGTCCCGACGGTGTGAGATCGCTCGTGAGTCGATACGGTGCTCGCCATGTCAAAGAACCGTTTGCTTCTGGGTGTCGTTCTGATCGTGTTGCTGGTGCTTCTGGGCCGCAAGGTCAAAGACGTCTGAGCCGGCGCGATCGGCGGTTGACACCGCCACCCTGACAACTAGGGTGTGACAACCCACTTCCCCCTTTGAACAACTTCCCCCGTCGAACATCGAGTTCCGGGAGTTGTCGTGTTCATTGTCTGCTGGTCGCCCAAGGGCGGATCAGGTACCTCAGTCGTCGCCAGCGCGCTGGGCCTCACGATCGCCGCATCCGGTCGTGAAACCCTGCTAGTCGACACTGTCGGCGATCTGCCGATGGTGCTCGGCCTGCCCCCCGGCACCGGTGACGGACTGTCCGACTGGCTGCTCGCGCCCTCCGACGTGTCCGCAGACGCGTTGTCGCTGCTCGAGATGCCGGCGGGCGACCGTCTGCAACTCCTCGGCGCCGGCAACGCGACGCAAGAAGCGATCGATCCCGAGCGGAGCGTGCTGGCGGCAGAACTCCTGTCGCGGTCCGCACGCTGGGTTGTGGTCGATGCGGGCAGCACCGGCCCTCCCGACCGGTGGCTGGTGCACGGCACCCGTGCCGTCATGGTCATCCGCGCCTGCTACCTGGGCATTCAAGCAGCCCTCGCCCGACCCTTGGCGCTGGGAACGACGGTCGTCGTGGTGGAAGAACCCGGCAGAGCGCTGCGACTGTCCGATGTGACAGCCGTGTTCAACGGACACAGGGTCGTTCCCGTGCCCTGGGATCCGGCAGTCGCTCGGGCAGTCGACTCGGGGCTGCTCGCGCACCGGATGCCACGTTCGCTGAACCGACTGAGCGAGGTTCTCGATGGCTGAAGCGCTAATGGTTGACCTCGCGGCCACTGTCCACGGTGACCTCTTGGACCAGGGCGGAGGCGCGGCGGAGATCTTCCCCACAATCGCCCGCCACGCCCCGTTGCTGGGTGCCCGCGAACGGGAATCGCTGCACCGGCAGGTCGCGGCCCGTCTCGCCGGACTCGGTCCCATCGAGCCGTTGCTAGTCGACCGCGAGATCAGCGAGATCATGATCAACGGACCCGGTGTGGTCTGGTTCGAGCGTCACGGACGGATCGAGTCCAGCTCGGTCGTGCTCGGCGAGGCCGAACTGGAGCTTCTCGTGGAACGGATCGTCGCGCCGATCGGACGGATTGTGGACCCGCGAAAGCCCTGGGTCGACGGGCGTCTGGCTGACGGCAGCCGAGTCAATATCGTGGCGGCACCCGTCGCCATCGACGGCCCCTACGTGACCATTCGACGGTTCGTGCTGCGGGCCGAGGACGTGGCCGATTTTGGGCCTCCATCGGTCGCCTCGATGCTTGCGGAGCTGGTCACACAGCGGCGCAGCATCATTGTCAGCGGCGGGACCGGCGCGGGCAAGACCTCGCTGCTCAACGCCCTGGCCGCGCACGTCGCGACTGAGGCCCGAGTGATCACCATCGAGGACGCGGCTGAGCTCCGGCTCCGCCATCCCCATGTGGTGCGCTTGGAGGCTCGGTCCGACGGCATCGAAGGGGTGGGAGCCGTGGAGATCCGCGACCTGCTGCGCAACGCGCTGCGGATGCGTCCTGATCGCATCGTGCTCGGAGAGGTGCGCGGCCCCGAAGCGCTCGACCTGGTTCAGGCGCTCAACACCGGGCACTCGGGGTGCCTGTCGACGATCCATGCGAACTCCCCGACCGACGCGCTGCGAAGACTGGCGTCGCTGGTCATGTCGGCCGGAACCGGGCTGCCCCATGATGTGGTCCGCACCCAGATCGGATCGGCAGTCGACGTAGTAGTGCAGGTCGAACGCACGCCGTCCGGGGCACGTGAAATCGCCGCCGTAGTGGAAGTGGTCGACGGGGAGACGGTGCGCCCCCTGTGGTGTGGGGAGTGACTGTGGTGCAGGGAGTGACGAAGGTGAGAGGCGTGACGGCGGCTCGCTCGCAGCAGCGTCGACGGCTCGTCGCGATCGGACAGCTCCCCGAAATGCTTGACGTGTTGGCACGCGAACTGCGCGGCGGGCGCAACCTGCACGAAGCGATCCAGACGGCCTCATCGATGTCGTCGCTACAAGGTCTGGGACTCGACACTCTGGTGACCCGATTCGCCTCCGGTGAACGGCTCGTGGAGGCCCTCGACCGTTGGGCCGGCGAGTTGAACCACCCCGACGGAGACCTGGTTCGTGCTGTCGTGAGCCTCGGTTCGGTCACAGGCGGAGCGCTGGCAGGATCTATGGAACGCGCTGCTCTGACCCTGCGCGAACGCGCCGGACTCGTCGACGAGGTTCGGGTGTTGACCGCACAGACCAGAGCCTCTGCGATGGTGTTGTTCGTGGCGCCGCTCGGGTTTCTGGTTCTGCTTCTGACCCTCGACCCGGCGAGCAGCGCAGCAGTCTTCACCACCGGCACGGGTCAGCTCTGCGTGGTGTTGGGCCTGCTGCTCGACATCGTTGGCTTCGCCTGGATGCGCAGGCTGGCGGGGTCGGTAACCCGATGACCGGCGGTGGCCGATGAGGATCGTGCTGATCGTCGGCTGCTGTGTGCTCAGCGCGGTCTGGTTCCGCCCCTGGCGTGTGCGGCCGCGGCCACTGGTTGAGCCCCCGCCGCAAAGACCAAGCGTCACCGCGGGATCGTCGCGAGGATCAGCGGCCCAGCGGGTGCTGCTCGGCATGGTGGTCTTCGGCGCGTTGATAGTGGGGTTGACGCAACCTGTGATGCTCGTTCCGTTGGTGTTCATCTACGCGGTCGTGGTGATCCGGGGCCGCCGAGCCTCCAACGATGACGACGCGGCCGTGGCGAAGACGCTGCCCGAAGTCGTGGATCTTCTGATGGTCGGCGTCGGTGCAGGTCTCACACCGAGAGAAACGCTGCAGCGCTGCCAAGCCTGGCTGCCCGACCCGTTCGCAACGACCGTGGACCGAGCGCTTGCGAGAGCATCGGCAGGGGCCACCTTCGCCGAGGCGCTCGATCGGGCAATGACCCCTCTCGGAGATCGGGTACGGCCGCTGGTGGCCGCGCTCAACGCCGGAGAACGCGACGGTTCGATGCTGGCCGGCGGGTTGCTGCGGGTGAGCGACGAGGCTCGTCGCCTGCGGCGGGTGGCGGCGCAGGAACGTGCGCGCCGTGTGCCCGTCGCCATGCTCGGGCCGCTATTGCTGTGCGTACTTCCCTCGTTCGCCCTGCTCACTCTGGTCCCGCTGGTGCTCGGCTCTCTCGGCGACCTGGGTGTGGTGGTCTGAACCACGGCCGTCGGATCTCGCTTCCCCCGCAAGACAACAGATCAAACAGAAACAGGAGGAGCCAGATGTTGATGCGTCAATGGTTAGTAGTCGAGGTCGCGCTTCGCACCGCCGCTGTCCAGTTGAGATCGCGGCTGACCGAAGACAGAGGTCAGGCGACCGCCGAGTACGCGCTTGTGGTGCTCGGTGCGGCCACGGTGGCGATGATGTTGATTGCCTGGGCAACGTCCACCGGCAAGATCTCGTCGCTGCTCAACAGGGTCGTCGACTCGATAGCAGATCGGGTTTCGTGAGACGACGCTGGGGTGGAAGCAGGGGTCAGGCGACCGTCGAGTTCGCTCTGCTGCTACCGGTGGCGGTGGTCGCGCTCTTGGTGGTCGCCCAGATCGGGCTGGTGGTCCGTGCCCGGGTCATGCTCACCCACGCTGCTCGTGAGGGTGCCCGGATCGCTGCGGTCGGCGGAACCGACGCGGAGGTCAGCGCCGCGGTGATCGATGCCGGTTCGCTGGACCCCGCACAGTTGACGGTCCGCGTCACCCGGGACGCCACGGTCGTCAGGGTGCTCCTCGTCTACGTGATGCGGACCGACGTCTCGGTCGTGGGAGCGCTCCTCAACGACCCCGAGATGTCGTCGGTCGCGGCCATGTACCGAGAACAGTGAACGCCTGAATCAACGGTGGGTGCGCAAGCCGAGGGTGCAGGTCCGGTACGGTTTCTGGGGTGCATCTGGTTGAGACGTTCCACGAGGGGCCGTGGTCGATCACCGCGGTTGTGGGGGAGCTCGACGTAGTCGGCGGACCCGAGTTGCGACAACATGTGATGGCGCAGGTCGGTGAGGGCAGCAGTCGCCTGGTCCTCGATCTGAGCGGGGTCGACTTCATCGACTCGTTCGGACTCGGAGTCATCGTCGGCGCCTTGAAACGCACGCGCCTTCTCGATGGCGACCTGCGCGTGGTTGTGCCTGCGCCGCGGATTCGTAGAGTCTTTGAGGTGTGCGACCTCGACCGAGTGTTCAAGTTGCACAGAACAGTGCAAGAAGCGGTCTCGACCCAATGATCGATGACCCAGTGACCGTTTAACCCGATGACCGAATGACCCCAGGCCAAGATCTCCCCGCGGCGACCCGCCCCAAGAACCCTGACTCTGCCGCGGCCTACACCGGCGAAGTCGTCCTCGAGATCCCGGCGCAGATGGAATTCGTGTCGCTCGTTCGCCTGGTGGTGTCCGGCGCCGCCCAGTTGCACCCCAACATCGAGTCAGAACGAGTCGAAGACCTGCGGGTTGCGGTATCGGAGGCCACAACCAACGCCATCCGCTCCCACGAGGGTGTTGACCCCGACGCGCAGATCCAACTCACCTGCGACGTCACAGAGGACAAGATTGAAGTGACCGTCCGCGACCACGGCAAGGGGTTCGACCCCGACGCCCTGCCGAACCTCCCGGACCCGGACTCCCCCGAGCGGCTCCTCCATGAGTCCGGCATGGGGCTTCGACTCATGCGGATGCTCGCAGACGAGACCGAGATCCGACCATCCTCAACGGGGACATGTGTTCGCCTGGTTTTCTACGGATCCAAGCGTAAACGCGCCGCTGTGGGCGGGTAGCGTCTCGCATGGTCATGTCTGAGGAATCGCCACAAGCGTCGCCCAAGCGCCGAAGCCGCGAATTTCGATTCGTGAGCGCATTGGGCCGTCCGCTGCGCAGGTTCCTGCGGATCCAGGCAGCGGGCGGCATCCTGCTGCTCGGCGCCACGGTCATTGCCCTGATCTGGGCCAATTCGGCCTACAGCGACGTCTACCACGAGATTCTCGAGACCCACATCTCGATCGAGATCGGATCCCACGTCCTGTTGGATCTGGCCCTCGAAGCTTGGATCAACGACGCCCTGATGGCCATCTTCTTCTTCGTCGTCGGCCTTGAGATCAAACGGGAGTTCGTGGTGGGGACTCTCCGCGATCCGCGTGCGGCAGCCCTTCCGGCGATCGCCGCGATCGGCGGAATGGTCCTTCCGGCAGCTATCTACTTTGCCTTCAACCCCAGCGGTCCGGCCTCCGACGGTTGGGGTATTCCCATGGCAACCGACATCGCCTTCGCGGTGGGTGTGGTGTCGTTGCTCGGCGACCGCGTCCCGAGCGTCATGAAGGTGTTCCTGTTGACCCTCGCCATCGTTGACGACATCGGCGCGATCGCGGTCATCGCGATCTTCTACACGAGCGATCTCTCCAGTGAGTGGCTGTTCGCCGCGGTCGGGGCGATCCTTGTCGTGATCGGTATGCGTCGAGCAGGGGTCGGGTGGACTCCCGCGTACGTAGTCGTGGGGTTCTTCCTATGGTTCGCGGTCCATGAATCGGGAGTGCATGCCACCATCGCCGGGGTCATCCTCGGCCTGCTCACGCCGGCCATCCCGCTCAACGAGGTGCAACCCGACGAAGAACCGGTCCTGAGCGCGTTGCGCGGCGACGCCAACGCCAAGGGCGTGCGCCGTGCGAACTTCGAGTTGAAGGACCAGGTCTCGGTGGTGGAACGGCTCGAAGACCTGCTCCATCCAGTCTCGAGTTTCCTGATCATCCCGATCTTCGCTCTGGCCAACGCCGGGATCGACCTGTCGACCGAGACCATCGCCGATGCCGCCACGAGCCCGATCACGCTCGGCATCGCCGCCGGTCTGGTCTTCGGCAAGACGATCGGCGTCACCCTCGCCACCTGGCTCAGCGTGAAGTCGGGCCTGACCGCGCTGCCGCCGTCGGCCACCTGGACCCACGTGGTCGGGCTGGCGGCCACCGCAGGGATCGGCTTCACGGTCTCGCTGTTCATCGCCGGTCTGGCCTTCAGCGACGCGCTCCTGACCGAAGCGAAGATCGGCATCTTCGGCGCTTCGGTGGTCGCCGCAGTCATCGGGACTCTGATCCTGCTGCGCTCAAAACCGGTGGAAGAGATCGAGACGGACGATCCAATGTTGGTGGGAACGTCCAGCCCCTGAATGTTGCGTGACTACATTCGAGGGCTACATTGCCCGACACGTTTTCTCTGTATTGATTGACCGTTCCCTGTGACCAACGCACTCGTCATTGTCGAATCGCCTGCCAAGGCCAAGAAGATCGCGGAGTTCCTCGGTGCCGGCTACACCGTCGAATCGTCGATCGGTCACATTCGCGACCTCCCGCGCAACGCCTCAGAGGTTCCCAAGGCCTACAAGAACGAGCCCTGGGCGCGCACCGGGATCAATGTCGACGACGGGTTCAAGCCTCTGTATGTGGAGAGCGCCGACAAACGGTCGCACATCCGGCTCCTCAAGCAGTTGGTGAAGGACAGCGACGAGCTGTATCTGGCGACGGACGAGGACCGCGAGGGCGAGGCGATCGCCTGGCATCTCATCGAGGTGCTCAACCCGCAGATCCCGGTAAAGCGGATGGTGTTCCACGAGATCACACCCGCGGCGATCGCCGCGGCGGTGGACTCTCCCCGCGAGCTTGATCGCAAGATGGTCGACGCGCAGGAGGCGCGTCGCATCCTCGACCGGCTCTACGGCTATGAGGTGTCCCCGGTGCTCTGGAAGAAGGTGCTGCCGCAGCTGTCGGCGGGGCGGGTGCAGAGCGTCGCCACCCGGATAGTGGTCCAGCGTGAGCGCGAGAGGATGGAGTTCCGGGCGGCGAGCTACTGGAGCGTGAGCGGCACTTTCGCCGCAGTCGAGGGCGACACACGGGAGTTCACGGCGTCGCTGCTGATGATCGACGGCGTGAGGCTGGCCGGCGGACGCGACTTCGGAGACGACGGTCAGGTGGCCCGCGACGATGTGACGGTGCTCGACGGCGCCGCGGCAGCGACGCTCGTCGGCGATCTCGAGGGCGTCTCCTACGTGGTGAGGTCCCGCGAGTCCAAGCCCTACCGCAGGCGGCCCGCGGCACCGTTCATCACCTCGACCTTTCAGCAGGAGGCGGGCCGCAAGCTGAAGATGTCGGCTCAGATGGCCATGCGCGCCGCGCAGGGTCTGTATGAGAAGGGCTACATCACCTATATGCGAACCGACAGCACGACCCTGTCGGAGACCGCGCTGCAAGCGGCCCGTGCCACGGTCAGGGACCGCTACGGCTCGCAATACCTGCCGGACTCGCCCCGGCGGTACACCAAGAAATCGAAGAATGCCCAGGAGGCCCACGAAGCGATCCGGCCGGCCGGTGAGTCGTTCCGTTCCCCCGAGGAGGTCTCCAAAGAGGTCCCCCGCTCGGAGGCGCGGGCCTATGAACTCATCTGGAAGCGGACTGTCGCCTCCCAGATGACGGACTGCACCGGCGAGACCGTGCAACTTCGACTCGGGGCCACCAGCCACACCAACAAAGACGTGGTGTTCGCTGCCAGCGGCACGGTGATCTCGCACCGTGGTTTCCGAGAGGTGTACGAGGAGGCCTCCGACAGTGCAGGCGACGAGAACGAAGAGCGTCGCCTGCCCGCGATAGATGGGGGAGACGAGGCCCGCGCGACCGGCCCCCTGGAGCCCGAGGGGCACGAGACCAGCCCACCGGCGCGATACACCGAGGCATCGCTGGTGAAACGGCTCGAGGAACTCGGCGTCGGTCGCCCCTCGACCTACGCGTCGATCATCGGCACCATCCTGGACCGTGGCTACGTCTGGAAGAAGGGTTCGGCCCTGGTCCCCACATTCACGGCGTTCGCGGTGGTCAACCTGATGGAGAGGCACTTCCCGAACCTTGTCGACTACCGCTTCACCGCCCAGATGGAGGACGACCTCGACAAGATCGCCAGGGGCACCGAGGAGTCAGAACCCTGGTTGACCCGCTTCTATTTCGGCGGGGGGGAAGGCACCGAACCGGGTCTGAAGGAGAAGGTGTCGACCCGCCTGGCCGATATCGATGCCAGGTCGGTCAACACGATTCCCTTGGGAATGACCGACGACGGTCAGCCGATCGCCGTACGTGTCGGCCGCTACGGCCCCTATGTGCAGCGCGGCGAGTCCGATGAGAACGGCGCGAGCAACGGCAACACCGCTTCGATTCCCGAGGATCTCCCGCCTGATGAGCTGACCCTCACCAAGGCGCTCGAGTATCTCGAAATGCCGAGAGAGGGCCGCGTGCTGGGCAGCGATCCCGAAACCGGCATGAACATCTACGCCAGAGCGGGCCGTTTCGGTCCGTACGTTCAGGTCGGCAACAGCGACGAGCAGGATCAGAAACCGAAGTCGGCGTCGTTGTTCGCGACCATGACTCTGGAGCGGGTCACTCTCGCCGATGCGCTCCAGTTGCTGTCGCTGCCCCGCACTGTCGGCACTGACCCAGCAGACGGACAGGTCATCACTGCTCAGAACGGACGTTACGGCCCCTACGTCAGCAAGGGTTCGGACAGTCGCAGCCTCGACAATGAGGAACAGATCTTCAGCGTGACGCTCGATGAGTGCTTGGTGTTGTTCGCGCAGCCCAGACGGCGTCGCGGGCAGACCCCCAAACCGCCGTTGCGTGAGATGGGTGAGGATCCGGAGACCGGCAAGGCGATGGTTGTCAAGGACGGTCGTTTCGGCCCGTACGTCACAGACGGCGAGTTCAACGCGTCTCTCCGGAAGGGAGACACCGTCGAGGAGTTGACGGTCGAGCGGGCTGCGGAGTTGTTGGCGGAGAGGCGCCTGCGGGGCCCCGCCAAGAAGGCCACAAAGCGAGCCTCGGGCCGAAAGAAGACCACCAAGAAGACGACCAACAAGGCATCCAAGAAAACTGCCAAGAAGGCTACCCGGAAGCACTGAGCGGATCCCGTGGGCGCATTCGAGCAATGACGGTCTAGTCTCGCGCCGTGGACGAACAGATCCCTTCGAGTAGCGCCACCCGACTGGGTGAGGCACTCAGAGCGCGACGCGATCCGGGTCCCATCGAGACGATGTTCGGTTCAAGGGAATTCTTCCGGCTTTGGATCGCGCAGGTCATCTCCGCCACCGGCGACTGGCTGGGACTCATCGCTATCGTGGCGTTGGCCGATCGACTCAGCGAGGGCTCAGAGGGCACAGCCATCGCTTTGGTGCTTGCGGCACGGATCGCACCGGGATTCTTTCTGGCAACCGCCGCGGGGGTTCTCGTCGACCGGCTAGACCGCAAGCGGGTCATGCTGGTCTGTGACGTCTCCCGGGCCCTGGTGCTCTTCTCGTTGCCCTTCGTCGACAGCCTCTTGGGTCTGATCATCGCCTCGTTCCTTCTGGAGATCTGCACGATGATGTGGTCGCCGGCCAAGGAGGCGGTGGTCCCCAACATCGTCCCCACCGAGAAGCTCACGACCGCAAACTCGCTGAACGTTGCTGCTGCCTACGGCATGTTTCCCGTTGCCGCCGGGATCGCCGCGTTGTTGGCCAAGCTCGCCGAGTCCTTCAGTGATGAGGGCTGGGTCAATACGTTCCGGCTCAATCAGGAAGGTCTGGCGTTCTATGTCGACGGCCTCTCCTTTCTGGCGACAGCGCTGATCGTCTCGACCATCGCCTTCCCGCGTCGCAGCCGTGAGGAAAGGAAGAGCACCCAAAGGCGCAACTGGGAACTCGGTGGCGCGGTGCGCGAGCTGCGCGAGGGCTGGCAGTTCATTGCCGTCAACCCGATCGTGCGGGCGGTCAACGTCGGCCTCGCTGTCGGAGTGATCGGCGGGGGGATGCTGGTTCCGCTCGGGGCGCTGTTCGTCAACGATGTCATCGCGGGCGACGAAGCCGATTTCAACCTCATTCTCTTCTCGCTCGGACTGGGCATGGCGCTCGGCGTCATAACCGCGACCGCGATGCAGAACCGAATCAACCGCTCCGCAGTGTTCCCGATGGCGCTGATCCTGGCGGGCTGCGCCCTGCTCGTCTCGGGCTCGTCGTCCCTGCTCGGGATTGTGGTTCCGGTGATCGGGGTTGCCGGGTTCGCGGCGGGACCGATCTACGTTCTGGGCTTCACGCTGCTGCATGAGCATGTCGAAGATGATCTGCGGGGGCGCATCTTCGCGGCGCTGTTGGTGCTCGTACGCTTCTGTCTGCTGATGGCGCTGGCGGTGGCACCCCTGCTGGCGGAAGGCTTCGATGTGCTGTCGGATCGCTGGTGGGACTCCGACTGGGACTTCTTCGGTGTGACCATCGCGGTGCCCGGTGTTCGTCTAACGCTGTGGCTCTCGGCGATCACGGTCGTCGCGGCCGGAGTGCTCGCGTCCTGGAGTCTCCGTGTCATAGGTGTCGACTCCTCCGAGGCAGAAGCACCCAGTGGAGGCGGCCGGTGACCGCTCGGCTGATCGTGTTTGAAGGGATCGACGGTTCCGGCAAGTCCACGCAGATCCGCAGGTTCGCCCAGCGGCATGATTTCGATGTCACCTTCCAGTTCGGCGCTACCGAGACGGGTGCAGCGATCCGTTCGATCCTCCTCGATCCGACCAACGGCCATCTCGATGATCGAACCGAAGCGATGTTGATAATCGCGGACAAGGCTCAGCATGTGAGCGAGATCGTACGCCCTGCCCTCGACGGCGGGCGCACGGTCCTCTCGGACCGCTACTGCGCCTCGACTCTGGCCTACCAGGGCTACGGCCGTGGCCTTGACCTGCGGCTTCTCGACGAGATGATGAAGTTCGCGACCCAGGGACTGGAGCCGGACCTCACGGTGCTGTTCGACATCGATGTCGCCGCCGCGCGCCAGCGGCTCGGTGATCGGCACGACCGCATCGAGAGCACCGGAACCGAGTTCTTTCAGCGGGTCAGGGACGGCTACCTCGAACTCGCCTCGCAACACCCGGACTCCTGGATCGTGATCGACGCGGGGGGCTCCGTCGATGAAGTAGCCGCTCGGGTTGCTTCCGCGGTCGATGGTTGGCTGTCTCGGAATCCATGACGACTGATCCGTGGGAGTCGCTGATCGGCCAAGCCGAAGCTGCGCGTCGCCTGCGCGCCGCGGTGTCGTCACCGGTCCATGCCTACCTGTTCGTCGGCCCCTCGGGGGTCGGCAAACGCCTGGCAGCGCAGATATTCGCGGGGGAGCTGATCGCCGAAGCCGACCCGGAGGGTGCGAGCCGGCACCGGCGCTTGGCCCTCAATTCAACCCATGCCGACATCGTCGTCTTCGCGCCGGCGGGCAACAACCTGCGCCTCGGTTCGCGCAGCGACCCGGGCGAGATCCCGGCGATCATCGGTGAGGCGTCGCGGTCACCGACGGAAGGGACCCGCAAAGTGGTAGTCGTCGAGGAGTTCCAGTCGGCGGACGCCCCAGCCTCGTCAGCGTTGCTGAAACTGGTGGAAGAACCGCCGCAGACGACGATCTTCGTGCTGTTGGCCAGCGATGTACCGCCCCATCAGGCCACGATCGAGTCGCGTTGTCTGAGGGTCGATTTCCCGCCTCTCAGTGCCGCAGACATCGCCGAGACACTGGTGGCCGAAGACCTTGTCGACGCTGAACGTGCGCAGGTCGTGGCGGTTGCCGCGAACGGCAGCGTGGACCGGGCCCGCCTGCTGGTGCTCGACGAACGACTGGCCGCCCGCCGTGATGCCTGGAGTTCGGTCCCGGGCCGTCTTGACGGCACCGGTTCCGCAGTGGTGGAGCTGGTCGAGGAGCTCAGGGGTTTGATCGACGATGCAGCCGCGGTCAAGTCGGCCCAGCATCAGCGGGAACTCGAGGAGTTGGCCCAGCGTGAGGAGCAGATGGGGACCCGCGGCTCCGGTCGCCGCGCTCTCGAGACCAGGCAGCGCCGGGAGCTCCGTCAGTTCAGAACCGAGGAACTCCGGTTCGGTTTCGCCACGCTGGCGTCGCGCTACCGCGAGATGATCCTGGATGACGAGGGGGGCGAGGCAACCCTCGAAGCGGTGGATCACCTGAGCCGGACCACCGACGCACTGATCCGCAACCCCAACGAGGCCCTGCTGCTTCAGGCGCTGCTGCTGAAACTGTCCCCCATCGACCCTTAGAACAGGCCAGTCCCTCCGAGCCGACAGAGCAGGCTTTGCGGCATTCCGCTGTGGAAGGGCTGCGGTAGATTGGTACCTTTCGGTGTCTTGCCCGAGTAGCTCAGTCGGTAGAGCGACGCTCTCGTAAAGCGTAGGTCAGGAGTTCAATCCTCCTCTCGGGCTCGTTTTCTGCTCAGCGCACCCCCATTGGCTTTCCCTGGCATCGGGCTTACAAAAGGCTGGCTTGGGGGCTTACACTGGCGGACATGACTCTCGCAGTTGTGTGGCACTTCTGGATCGCAGTTCCGCTCGCCTTCGGGGCCGTCGTGGCCGTGATCGCGACGATCGTGGGTTACCTCAACAAGGTCACCGCCACCCGCTATCCCCGAGACTGAACGGGACCACCCGGTGTCAACGGATCCCGTCGACTGGGACATCGCCAAGAACGTCGCGTACAAGACCGCGGGCCGTGACCCCTATCAAGCGGCACATTACCGGCAGGGCCTGGAGGAGGACTTCGACCGTTACACCGCCCAAGCCGAGGAACTCGTCGCGCAGTGCACGGGTCTGCGTTCGCTCAGTGGCAATGCCCGTGGTCGGGTGACCGACCGCAAAGGCTGGATCGACGCGAATCTGGCTTCGTTCCAGCGACTTCTGCGTCCGATAGTGACCAAGCTGGGAGAACAGATCGACCACGGCGCCATGCGCGGGGTGGGGGGCAAGATCGCAGGCGCAGAACTCGGGGTGATGCTCGGCTGGATGTCGAAGCGTGTGCTCGGCCAGTACGACCTTCTGGTGATCGAGGACGAGAACCCCGATGAGCAGGACATCGTCTATTACGTGGCGCCCAACGTGCTGTCACTGGAACGCCGCTACGCCTTCCCTCCCCAGGAGTTCCGGCTGTGGTTGGCGTTGCACGAGGTGACCCACCGGGCGCAATTCACGGGCGTTCCGTGGATGCGACAGCATTTCCTGGGGTTGGTCGAGTCGACGATGGACGGCCTCGACCCCGACCCGAAGCGGATGGTGGAGGCTGTGTCGAGGTTGCTTGAAGCCCGCCGACGCGGCGAGGACATCATGGGTCAGGGTGGCGTGATGGGTCTGTTCGCCTCGGAACAGCAGCTTGTGGTGATCAACGAGGTCGCCGGTCTGATGAGCCTGCTCGAGGGCCACGGCGACGTGACGATGGACCGGGCGGGAATGGGACTGGTCCCCTCCGCGCCGCGTTTCGCCCGTGTGCTCCGCAACCGGCGTCAGAACGTCCGGGGATTCGCCAGGGTGTTCCAGAGGCTCTCGGGGCTTGAGGCGAAAATGAAGCAGTACGCCGAAGGGGAGCACTTCATCGCCGAGGTCGAGAAACACGGAGGGGGAGAACTGCTTGATCGGGCTTGGGCCGAGCCGGCCAACGTTCCCTCGATCGCCGAGATCCGCAACCCGGAACTGTGGATCGCTCGGGTGTCCTCGGCTGATGTCGCGGCTTGAACGATGGCTTGAACCATGGACAGCGCAGAGCTTCTAGCCCGCTGTGACTTCGGTGAGGACGACGAACTAGCGCTGGCGGTGAGCGGTGGTGCCGACAGCACCGCCATGGCACTGCTGGCTGCTGATGCGGGCTGGCGCTTCACGATCTGGCATGTGGACCACGGCATTCGCGATACCGGCGCTGCTGAAGCCGAGGTCGTGGAAAAGTTGGCTTCGTCGTTGGGTGCGCAGTTCGAGTTGCGATGCCTCAACCTGAGTGACGGCCCGGACCTCGAGGCCCGCGCCCGCGAGGCTCGATACGCGGCGTTGCCGCCTGATGTGTGCGTGGCACATACAGCAGACGATCGCGCCGAGACCGTATTGCTCAACCTCCTGCGGGGAGCAGGCCTGGCTGGTGTCGCCACACCGTTCAGCCGTGTGAGACGCCCGATCATCGGTCTGCGTCGGGCCGAAACATATGCCCTGTGCGCCTCAGCAGGCGTTTCGGTGATCGACGACCCGATGAACGAAGACCCGCGGTTCGCCCGAGTGGTGGTGCGCACCCAGCTGATGCCTCTCGCGGCCGATGCCCTTGGACGCGATCCGGTGCCCCTGCTGAACCGCCACGCAGACCTCGTCGCGGATGCCCTGACCGTCATCCAAGACGCCGCGCTGGCACTCGATCCCACCGACACAGCGGCGTTGAGAGAGTCCCCTAAAGCAGTGGCCTCAGAAGCACTGCGCCAATGGCTGATGACCGAGACCAACAGCGCAACCGCAGTCGACGCCGCCTCAATCGACCGGGTCATGGCCGTAGTGGACGGCACGCACCGGGCCACCGAAGTCGAGGGCGGCTACCGAGTTGCCCGAACCGCCAACCGCCTCCGCTTGGAGTCCTTGTAGGGTTTCAGACGATGACGGTTCCGGAGGGGAGCATCGGTCGAGTTCTGGTTGGCTCCGAAGAACTCGCGGCGCGCGTCCGAGAACTCGGAGCGGAGATCACGCAGGACTATGCCGGGCGCACCCCGCTGCTCGTCGGTGTGCTCAAGGGTGCGTTCGTCTTCATGAGCGACCTGGCCCGCGCGATCGGGCTTCCGGTCGAAATCGACTTCATGGCCGTCTCCTCGTACGGCGCGTCCACAAAATCGAGCGGGGTGGTGCGCATCGTCAAGGATCTGGATCTTGATGTCGCAGGCCGTGACGTGCTGCTCGTCGAGGACATCGTCGATTCCGGGTCGACGCTGCGCTACCTGCTGAGGTTCCTCGAAGAACGTCAGCCGGCCAGTCTGAAGGTCTGCGCCCTGCTCGTACGCGACGGTGCGAGCACCGACGAGATCGAATATGTCGGGTTCTCGATCCCGGACGATTTCGTAGTCGGCTACGGGCTCGATGTCGCCGAGCGCTACCGCGAACTCAACTCCATAAGTGTCTTTGAGCCCGCAAACTCAGCTAGCTTGCCACCGTGAACTCACCCGACGACTACTCCCGGCCATTGGTCAACGGGGGCCACGCGCCCCAGATCGATCAGCCGAGAATCGCTGCTGCGGTACGGGAGATCCTGGCCGCGATAGGTGAGGACCCAGACCGCGAGGGCCTGAGGGAAACCCCGAATCGGGTGGCCCGGATGTATGCCGAAGTCTGCGCCGGACTCCACGAGGATCCCGTGACCTACCTCAAAACCACCTTCGAGGTGGGACACGACGAGATGGTCATGGTTCGCGACATTCCCCTCTACTCGCTGTGCGAACATCACCTGATTCCCTTCCTGGGCACCGCGAATGTCGCCTACATCCCCAGCGGGTCCGGTCAGGTCACCGGATTGTCCAAGCTGGCCCGTCTTGTCGACGGCTACGCCAAGCGTCCGCAGGTGCAGGAACGGCTGACCACCCAGATCGCCGACGCGATCGAGGGGTCGCTTCAGCCCCGCGGGGTGCTGGTGGTGATCGAAGCCGAGCATCTCTGCATGTCGATGAGAGGTGTTCGCAAACCGGGTACGACAACGGTCACGTCGAGTGTGACCGGGATTTTCCGTGAGAACGTCGCCACCCGTGCCGAGGCCATGCGTTTCCTCGGTCGGTGAAGACATGACCCGGGTCATGGGTATTGTCAACGTCACGCCGGACTCCTTCTCCGACGGTGGGCTCTGGCTTGAGACGGACGCGGCGATAGCCCACGCCGAATCGTTGGTTGCAGAGGGTGCCGACATCATCGACATCGGCGGTGAGAGCACCCGACCCGGATCTCGTCCGGTCGACCAAGCCACGGAACTGGAGCGGACCATCCCCGTCGTGTCCGCAGTGGCCTCAACGGGTGCGGAGGTCTCCATAGACACCACCAAGGCCGATGTCGCGAGAGCCGCGGTCGATGCGGGCGCCACGATCATCAACGACGTGTCCGCGTCGCTCGAGAACGTTGCGGCCGAGACCGGCGCGGGATGGATCGCCATGCATGCCCTCGGCGACAGCGCCACCATGCAGGACGATCCCCGCTACGACGATGTGGTCGAAGACATCGCCGCTTTCCTGACCGACGCTGTGAGCCGCGGCCGCGAGGCAGGAGTGGAACGCATCTGGGTCGACCCTGGGATCGGCTTTGGCAAGACGACCCGACACAACCTTGAACTCCTCGCCAACATCGATCGTTTCACTGAGATCGCGCCGGTGCTTGTGGGCGCTAGCCGCAAGAGCGTCGTCGGAAAGATCCATGCACGGTCCGACGGACTCGAAGGCACCGGACCGATCACCGGATCCGATGATCGGCTTGAAGGCTCCGTGGGGATTGCCGTATGGAGCGCGTATCTTGGGGTGGACATGATCCGAGTGCACGACGTCAGGGCCACAGTCCACGCCTTGAGCCTGCTGACCCCGTGACGGGCACCGACATGATGGGTACCGAGAAATGGCGATGAGGGGCCGGTGGGCACAGGGCATCAAACCGAGGCATTTTCGCTGGGTCCTCAAGGATCAGGTAGCGGTTTGCGAAAGGCCCGGCGGCTACGGTTTCGATCATCGCAAGGTGCGTCGCCTGGAGGAGATCATCTGGCTCCGTGAGCAGGGGTTTCACTTCGTCGTCTCGCTGATCGGCTCCAATCACAATCTTCACAACTACGAAGAGCTCGGCCTGCCCTACCACCACGTGCCCTTCGCCGGTCTGAGCGATGGGCCGCTGGGCCTGACACGGGTGATGGCGGCGATCCGTGACCATGTCCGTGCTGGTCACAAGATCGTCGTTCACCGCGAGGAATTGGGCGAGACGATCACCGGCATGGTCGGCGCGTACCTGCTGTGGATGGGCCTGGTACCCGACGGCCCCCGGGCGATCATGGTGACCGAACGGCTCTTTGAGCGGGAGCTGACTTCGACCGGCCGCGAGATGGTGGCGATGCTGGAGCGCTGTGACTCTCAGGAGGACGTGCCGACGGGTGCTTTCGTGAACATTGTTGATGAGTCCGACACTGACGCCGGTGATCAGTCTGACGAGGGCGAGGCCGATGACTCCGCCTGATGCCATCCAGTTGCGTGGATTGCGCCTGTTGTGCGTCTGCGGCGCCCTCCCCGAGGAACAGGGCCGCCTTCAGCCCTACGAGTTCGACATCGACGTGGTGGCTGAACTCACGGCCACCATGACCGACGAACTCGATGACACGATCGACTACGGTGCCATCCTCGCCCGGGTGGAAGAAGTCACCAGCAACGAATCGTTCCAGCTCTTTGAAAGGATGGCACAACGGGTCGCTGAAGCCGTGCTGACCGATGAGCGGATTACCGAGGTCACCGTCGAGGTGAGGAAGCTGCGCCCGCCGGTCACACAGATCCTTGATTCGGCTGGTGTGCGGGTTGTCCGTCGGCGATGACCGAGCCTCATCGAGCCTTCCTCGGACTCGGTTCGAACCTGGGGGATCGGATCGGCTACCTGCGTGAGGCGGTGGCCGCGGTTCCTGACCTGGCCGGGGTGTCCGATGTCTACGAGACGGCTCCGGTGGGTGGTCCCGAACAGGGCCCGTATCTGAACCTGGTGGTGCAGCTGAGGACCCGGATGGGCGCGCGAGAGTTGCTCGGCGTGTGCCAAGGTCTCGAAAGTGCTGCTCAGAGGGTACGCGAAGTCCGCTGGGGGGCTCGCACGCTCGACGTCGATGTGCTCTGGGTCGACGGAGAGACGGTGACTGAGCCCGACCTGATTGTCCCCCACCCGCGGATGTTCGAACGCAGTTTCGTGCTCATTCCGCTGGGTGACCTTGCTGCCGATCTGCTCCCTGAAGGATTCGATGTCGACAGCGCCAGTCGCAGGGACGAGGTGGAGCGACTTGGCCGTCTCGGCAATCTCATGCCGTCGAGAGACCCATGTTGAGCGTCCGCATTATCGGTGATGGACGTGCCGGCGGGTCGCTGGGTACCGCGCTCGAGTCTGCGGGTTGGAACCTGCTCGGTTACCTGGGCCGTGGTGATGATCTGAGCGGGGCAGCCGCCGACGCCGATGTGCTGGTAATCGCCACACCCGACGACACCATCGAGACCGTCGCCGAGTCGGTCGGCGGCGTGGCCTCGACGCTGGTGATCCACCTGTCGGGGGTGTTGGGCCTCGATGTTCTGAAGGGGCACCCGCGCCGCGCGGCGATGCACCCGCTGGTGCCGCTGCCTTCGCCGGACCTGGGCGCCGAGCGGCTGCGCGGTGCCTGGTATGCGGTTGACGGCGATCCCGCAGTCGACTCGCTGGTCAAGGCGCTCGGCGGTCGCTCGTTTGGCATCAACGATGAATCCCGGTCGCTGTATCACGCCGCGGCGGTGATCTCCTCCAACCATCTGGTGGCTCTCTTGGGTCAAGCAGAGCGGGTTGCCGCCCTGGCCGGTGTGCCGTTCGAGGTGATGCTCGATCTGGCGCGGGTCAACATCGACAACGTCCGGCGCCTCGGCCCCGCCGACGCGCTCACAGGTCCCGCCGCACGCGGCGACGATGCCACGATCGCCCGCCATCTCGAAGCACTGCCCGCGGAGGAGCGGGTGGTCTACGAGGCTCTCGTCGAAGAGGCGAAACGCCTAGCTGGCCGCTGAGCAAACGTTTCAGTCATGGCGAGCAGCCGGTCCGCTAGCGTGCGGAGCGTATGCCGGTGCTTCTGGGAGTTCTAGCGTCGGTGCTGATCGGCGTGTCGGACTATTACGGCCGGTTCTGCGCCCGGCGCTCCCACGCCATGACCTCAGTGGGCACTGCGTTCATCGGCGGCCTTGGGATGACGGCCGTGTTGTTGTACTTCGTGCCCAGCGCAATCGAATACGAGGCTCTGGTGTTGGGGGCTGTTTCGGGCGCATTGATGGCCTTTGCGCTCTCGGCGATGTGGCACAGCATGGCCATTTCCTCTGCCGCGGTCGCCTCGCCGATCGTGGCCGCGTTCACGGCTCTGGGGCCTCTGGTGTACGGACTCGCCACCGGCGAGCGGCCCTCACGCATCGTGGCTCTGGGCATCGCTTGTGCTGTTGTCGGTCTGCTGGCCGCGGTCATTGTCCCTGATCTCGGTGGACGTCTCCGCGCGGGCATCGCGTTCGCACTGATGGCCGGTACGGCCTTCGCGGTAGCGACGGTGCTGTTGGCCAGGACCAGCCTTGACAGTGGGATGTGGTCGGCCGTGAGCCAACGGTTCGTCGCCACGGGGTTGATGCTGGTCGCGACCAGAGCGATGCGAATCCCCCAGGTGCTGCCGCGTACGCTGCGACTCCCCGGTCTGGTCGGAGGGATCATCGGCGGCGCGGGGATGGCGGCGTTGATTGCAGGATTGCAACGAGGGCCGGTCGGGGCGGTCGCGGTGGCGGGCTCGCTCTACCCGGTGGCGACCATCGCGTTGGCGGTGTTGTTCGACGACGACCGGCTCCGCTGGTGGCAGATCATCGGTGTTGCCGCCGTGTTGACAGGTACCACCCTGATGACCATCGGCTGACCGTCCGGGTTTAGGCTGATTCGCGGCTTATGGAAACGATTACGACGATCCCGGAGTTGAGGGTCCGGCTCGATGCCCAGCGTCGGGCTGGCCGCAAGCTCGGTTTTGTGCCGACCATGGGGTACTTGCACGCCGGTCACATGTCGCTGGTGGAGACCGCGGCCACAGAGAATTCGGTGACGGTCGTGTCGATCTTCGTCAACCCGCTGCAGTTCGCCGAGGGCGAGGACCTTGGTTCCTATCCAAGGGATCTGGCCGCGGACAGCGCCCAGTGCGAAGCTCTCGGTGTCGACTTTCTCTTCGTTCCCTCGGTCGAGGAGATGTATCCCAGCCCGGTCGAAACGGTCGTCAAGGTGCCGTCGGTGGCAGCTCCGCTGGAGGGGGTGGCGCGTCCTCATCACTTCGCGGGCGTGGCGACGGTCGTCGCCAAGCTGTTCTCGATCGTCGGGCCGTGCCGTGCCTATTTCGGGTCGAAGGACTGGCAGCAGGTCTGCGTGGTCAGACGCATGGTCAGCGACCTGAGCATCCCGGTCGAGGTTGTGGCGTGTCCAACGGTTCGGGAACCCGACGGCTTGGCGATGTCGAGCCGCAACGTCTATCTCAGCAAAGCAGAACGTGCCCAGGCCCCGGTGCTTCGCGCTGCCCTCGACGCTGGGCTGGATGCGATCAGTGCTGGCGTGAGGGATCCGGCGACCGTCGAAGCGGCCATGGAGGCCGTGGCCGATAGGGCCGACCTCGCCACGCTCGACTACGTAGCCGCCGTGCAAGCAGACTCGCTCGTCAACGACGGTCCCCTACACGGTGAAGTGCGACTCCTCATAGCCGCACGCTTCGGACGGGCCCGGCTCATCGACAACGACGGTGCAGTGATCTGACCACCCCAGCCCCGTAAGGAACCTGAACCACTGGGCCGATAGCGTAACCGTGTGCTTCTAACCATCGACGTCGGGAATACCCAGAGTGTCCTCGGCCTCTACGATCCTGACAGCGATCTGGGCGAAGGAGCCTCGGTCGGGCTCGTCGACCACTGGCGCCTCTCGACCGACGCCGAGCGCACACCGGACGAGTACTCGGTGCTGATTCGTTCTCTGCTCGACACGGTCGGTGTCAGCCTGGAAACGGATCTGACCGGAACTGCCATCTGTTCGGGCGTGCCGAGGATTCTCGCCGTGCTGCGCGAAATGGTCGGGCGCTACCTGCCGTTCGCCCCGGTCGTGATCGAACCGGGCGTGAAGACGGGGATCCCGATTCTCTACGACAACCCCAAAGAGGTCGGCGCGGATCGGATCGCAAACGCCATAGGTGCCTTCGACTTGTACGGCGGCCCGACGATCGTTGTGGATTTCGGCACGGGCAACAACTTCGACGTCATCTCAGAGTTCGGCGAGTTCCTGGGGGGTGCGATCGCACCCGGGATCGAGATCAGCCTTGATGCGCTGTTCGGCAGGGCCGCGGCGCTGCGAGCGGTGGAACTGGTGGAGCCTCGGAGCGTTGTCGGAAAGTCGACTGTCGAGTCGATCCAGTCGGGCACCGTCTACGGGTTCGCGGCGATGATCGACGGCATGGTCGACCGTTTCGCTGAGGAGTTGGGCGAGATCAACGTGGTGGCCACGGGCGGTCTCGCCCACCTGATCGCCCCCGTGGCGCGGACTATCGAGAATGTTGAGCCGTTCCTCACGCTCCACGGTCTGCGCATCGTCCACCAGCGCAACCAGCGCAACAATCGCTGATTCAACGGCCGTTAGCGAACCGCGTTGAGGCGCCCCAGGAGGTGGTGCCCTGCCGCCCGGAGGGCTGCGGCACCGGTCGTGTCCGGAAGGTCCGACAGGGCGGCATCGGCTTTGTTGGCCCAGGTCTCGGCCACCTCGACCGCAAGCTCGACCCCTCCGCCGAGGCGGGTGAGTTCACGAGCCCGGTCACGCTGATCGACGGTGATCTCGCTCCGCAGCAGCGAACGGAGTTCTGCGCCGACCCCGGGATCGGCCAGCGAATAGATCACGGGCAGGGTGTAGATCCCCTCGAGCAGATCGTTCCCGGACGGCTTTCCGAGCTGTTCGTCGGTGGCGACGATGTCGAGGATGTCGTCAACGATCTGGAAGGCCATCCCGTAGGCGCGTCCGAACTCGCTGAGCGCGTCGATCGTGACTCGGGGCACGTCGGCCACGATTCCGCCGATTCGACAGGAAGTCGCCAACAGCGACGCCGTCTTGCCGGAGATCGACCGCTGGTACTGCTCGAAGGAGCGGTCTGCGTTGTGCACCGACTCCAGTTCGAGGATCTGACCGGTGCAGAGCTCGGTGATGGTCGTTGCCAGCAAGCCGGCCACCTCGGTGCCGAGCGCAGCCGCCAACTCGGAGGCGCGCCCCAGCAGATAGTCGCCGGCCAGGATCGCCCGCAGATTCCCCCACTGTTCGTTGATGCTCTTCACGCCCCGGCGAGTAGTCGCCCCGTCCATGACATCGTCGTGGTAGAGCGAGCCGATGTGCACCAGCTCGACTGCGCAACCACCTCGGATCACGTCGATCGAAGCCGCCTCGCCGTCGAAGTCGTGAACAGCCGCCGCGGCGATGCAGAATCCGGGCCTGACCCGTTTGCCGCCTGCGTTGATCAGATGGCTGGCGACCTCCGTCAGGAAGTCGTCGGACGCCGAGACCACCCGCAGAAGTTCGGCCTCGACCCGGCGAAGATCGTCCTGCATCGAGGGAACCAGGGAGAGCGGAGTCGCGGCCACGCTGAGAGGTTACTTGCGCAATCTCGATGTAGGCGATTATCAGCCTCGATGTGCATTCGTGGTCTTAGACGGAAGCGTGCCTATACACTGAGACTTGTAAAGCCCGATATCTAGGAGGGGAAACCCGATGTTCGAGCGGTTTACCGACAGGGCTCGACGAGTGGTGGTGCTGGCGCAGGAAGAAGCGCGCCTGCTCAACCACAACTACATCGGTACCGAACACATCCTCTTGGGGCTCATCCATGAGGGTGAGGGAGTCGCGGCGAAGGCGCTCGAGTCGCTGGGGATCAGCCTCGAAGCGGTCCGCAATCAGGTTCAAGAGATCATCGGACAGGGAGGATCCTCGCCGAGCGGCCACATCCCGTTCACCCCGCGTGCCAAGAAGGTCCTCGAACTCAGTCTTCGTGAAGCGCTGCAGCTGGGGCACAACTACATAGGCACCGAACACATCCTGCTGGGATTGATCCGAGAAGGGGAGGGTGTGGCAGCCCAGGTTCTTGTGAAGCTCGGGGCTGACCTCAGTCGCGTGCGCCAACAGGTCATCAAGCTTCTTTCCGGTTACGGCGGCCCGGCTGGGGAGCAGGCGTCGGGCCCCTCCCGTGAACGGGCAGGTGCGGTCACGGGCGGCTCGGGCGGCGACAGCGCCTCCGGTTCGCTGGTTCTCGACCAGTTCGGTCGCAATCTCACCCAGTTGGCACGCGACAAGAGCCTCGACCCGGTGATCGGCCGTACCCGTGAGACCGAACGGGTGATGCAGGTACTCAGCCGTCGCACCAAGAACAACCCGGTGCTGGTGGGCGAGCCCGGTGTCGGCAAGACCGCCATCGTCGAGGGTCTGGCGCAGGCGATCGCCAACGACAACGTCCCCGAGACCCTCTACGAGAAGCAGCTGTACACGCTCGACCTGGGCGCTCTGGTCGCCGGGTCGCGCTATCGCGGCGATTTCGAGGAACGCCTCAAGAAGGTGCTCAAGGAGATCAGGACCCGCGGGGACATCATCCTGTTCGTCGACGAGATTCACACGCTGGTCGGGGCGGGTGCGGCCGAGGGCGCGATCGACGCTGCCTCCATCCTCAAACCCATGCTGGCCCGCGGCGAACTTCAGACCATCGGCGCGACGACCCTCGACGAGTACCGCAAGTACTTCGAGAAGGACGCCGCTCTGGAACGGCGCTTCCAGCGCGTCGTTGTCGACGAGCCGACGGTCCCGCACACGATCGAGATCCTGAAGGGCCTGCGCGATCGCTACGAGACGCACCACCGGGTGACCATCACCGACCAGGCCGTCGTGGCGGCGGCCAATCTGGCGGACCGGTACATCGCGGACCGGTTCCTGCCCGACAAGGCCATAGACCTGATCGACGAAGCCGGTTCACGCCTGCGCATCAAGCGCATGGCCACCCCACCCGAGCACAAGGAGCTCGAGGCGGAGATCGCCGAGGTCGTGCAGAAGAAGAAGTACGCGGTGGAGTCCCAGCAGTTCGAGGAGGCGGGTCGTCTGCGTGACCGCGAGAAGGAGCTGCTCGCCCGGCGTGACTCTCTGGAGGGCGAGGCCAAGGCATCCGGCGTCGACCTCTTCGACGAGGTCGACGAGGAGGCGATCGCCGAGGTCCTGTCGTTGTGGACCGGCATCCCCGTCTACAAGCTGACCGAGGAGGAGACACAGAAGCTCCTGCGCATGGAGGAGGAGCTCCACAAGCGGGTTGTGGGCCAGAAGAGTTCGGTTCACGCCGTGTCCCAGGCGATTCGTCGCACCAGGGCCGGCCTCAAGGATCCGAAGCGGCCCAGCGGCTCGTTCATCTTCCTGGGTCCGTCGGGTGTCGGCAAGACCGAGTTGGCCAAGACTCTCGCCGAGTTCCTGTTCGGCGACGAGAGTGCCCTGGTCAGCCTCGACATGTCGGAATACATGGACAAGCACACGGTCAGCCGGCTCATAGGTTCCCCTCCCGGCTTCATCGGCTATGACGAAGGTGGTCAGCTCACCGAGCAGGTGCGCCGCAAGCCCTTCTCGGTCGTGCTGTTCGACGAGGTGGAGAAGGCCCATCCAGACGTCTTCAACACGCTGCTGCAGATCCTCGAGGAGGGACGCCTGACCGACAGCCAGGGCCGTTCCGTCGACTTTCGCAACACCGTTCTGATCATGACCTCCAACCTGGGCACCCTAGACCTGCGCAAGGCCAACCTCGGGTTCACGAAGGTTGATGAGGCGGTCACCTATGAGCGCATGAAGGAGAAGGTCACCGATGCCCTCAAGGCGCATTTCCGACCGGAGTTCCTGAACCGCATCGACGACGTGATCGTCTTCCATGAGCTGAGCCAACCCGAAGTGCGTGAGATCGTCGATCTCATGGTGGCCCGCACCGCGGAGCAACTCGCAGGTCAGGGTATGGGCCTTGAGCTGACCGACGCCGCCAAGGACTTCCTGTCCGCAGAGGGCTACGACCCGACGCTCGGGGCGAGGCCGCTGCGGCGCGCCCTGCAACGCCTGGTCGAGGATCCCCTCTCGGAGAAGCTCCTCAACAAGGATTTCCGGGCGGGCGAGATTGTCATCGTCGACGTCGAAGCCGACCCGGCCTCAGCAGACGAATCGATGATCGTGTTCCGGTCCATAGAGGGATTCACGCCTCCCGAAGTTGAACTCGCCGAAGCGGTTGACAGCTTCTAGAGCAGGCGTTGGTCCGGTGACGTGTTCAGCGGTCTAGCGTTCATACGATGATGCGGTTGCGCGCGCTCGCGGTGGTGGCCCCGTTGCTGGTCGCAAGCGTGCTGCTCGCAAGCGGATGCCGGGTCGATGCCACCGTCGACATCAGGGTCGATGACGACGGCACCGGCGAGGTGACCGTGGAGGTCGTTGCGGACGCTGAAGCTGTCGCCCTCATCCCCGATGCGCCCGACGGCCTGCAGCTGGACGATCTCAGCGATGCCGGCTGGACGGTCAACACCAATACCGTCGATGGAGCCGGCGTATTGACCGTGAATGCCTCGAAACGGTTCCCCTCAGCAGACGCGCTCGGCGGCGTGTTGGCCGAGATCGCCGGTGAGGATGTGATCTTCGAGGGGTTCACGCTCGTCAAGGACCACAACTTCGACATCATCGGGCTGGGACCGGCGCGAACCGACTACGCACTGCGGGGTTCGGTCGATCCCACCTTCGACATCGAGCAGCTCGGCGATGTCTTCCCCGACGGACTCGCCCCGCTGGGGCGAGCCGCCGATGAGATCGAAGATGATTTCGAAGGCGACTTCGAAGATGTGCTCGGGTTGACGGTGACCGTGCGGATGCCCGAAACGCTCGGTGAGTCCAACGGAGAGGTCGTCGACGAAACCGTCATCTGGACGATGAGCTACGGCGACGATGCTGTGGACATCGAGGCGAACTCGTCGGTGGAGAGCATCCTGGTGCGGGTCTGGACGATGGTCGCGCTCTTCGCCGGTGCCCTGCTGGTGCTGCTGCTCGTCTCATATCTGGTGCGCTTCCTGCTGGCCAAGTGGCGCACACCGAAGGGCCGCCGACGCCGAGACATCCGGCGCCGACAGCATCGCGCAGCCACCCGTGCCCAGGAGGCGAGCCGCCCCCGTCGTCGCATGTTGCGGCTGCTGGTGGTGGATGTTCACGGTGTGTTGGTCCGGCCCACCAATCCGCTCGAAGGCGCTCTGCTGCCGCTGATCATGTCGGAACAGCCCGACATCGACCCGGAGCGCGTTCGGGAGCTCCACCGACTGTTGGTGTTGGGCCGTGTGTCTCCGTCGGAGTTCTGGAGCGAGGTTGATCTGAGCCTGGTGTCTGATCAGATGGAGACGAGGTATCTGTCGTCCTTCCGCTTGAACCAGGGCCTGCATCCGTTCCTGGACCGCATGAAGAACAGCGGGCTGCCGGTCGCGGCGATCGGCAACCAACCTCGTGCCTGGGGTGACCGCCTCAGGAAGATGGCAGCGCTCGAAGATTCGATTTCGTCGTGGATGGTCAGCGGTGATGTCGGCTCGATCCTTCCGGAACCGGCTCTGTTCGAGGCGACCCGGCGGACAATGTCGGTTGATCTGTTCGACTGCTTCTATCTGAGCAGCATCCAGGGCAACCTCGATGTGGCGGAGGAGCTGGGTATGGCCACCGGGTTGTTCCTGTCTGGCAATGACGCGATCCCCGATACGGACCATACGGTCGTGCTGGGATTCGAGGACCTGCTGAAGACCCGAGGAGCCTGAATCGATGCGAATTGAACTGCCGTCGGGAACGCCTGCTGAAGTCGTTGGTTCCAGCGACCGGAGGGGGCTGGTGCTGGTACCCGACATAATGGGGCTGCGTCCGCTCTTCGATGAGTTGGCGGTGCGTCTGGCCGCACAGTGGCAGTGCGCTGTGGTCGCCCCTGAGCTGTATCCCGGCCAGGAGAGCCTCGATTTGCAGGGCCGGTTCGCGGCTGCCTCGTCGCTCGATGACGGACGGGTCTTGGGCGACATGGTCGCGGCAGCGGACCGCACCGGAGCGGCGACGGTCGGCGTGATCGGGTTCTGCATGGGCGGGATGTACGTCAACAAAGCGGTCAGTACCGGCCGTTTCGATCGGCTCGTGTCGTTCTATGGGATGATTCATGTGCCGGTGGATTGGCGAGGACCGGGTCAGGGTGAGCCGCTGGAGCATCTCCGTGACGGCGACGCGTCGACCCTGCTGGCGGTGGTCGGCACCGAGGACCCCTACACGCCCGCTGATGCTGTGGCGGAGCTTCGCGGGACGGGGGCGCAGGTTGTTGAGTATTCGGGGGCCGAACACGGATTCGTTCACGACCCGGCCCGTCCGGCGCACCGCCCGGACGACGCCGCCGACGCCTGGCAGCAGGCCGCCCATTGGCTTTGGTAGCTAAGCGGCTTTGGGGGCTCAGCGAGCCCGGATGGTCAGCTGTTCACGGTTGGTGATGACGTAGCGTCGGTCGGACTGGTCGATCCATTTCAGTCGCACGAACGACGCAATGGCTTTGTTGACCCGTTCACGGCTCGCCCCGATCATGCCGGCCAGCTCCTCCTGCGTGATTGGGAGGATGAACTCGTCCTCGTCGCCCGCCAATTCGAGGAGGCGTTTGGCGGTCCTCCCGGTGACATCCAGAAACACGCTGTCTGCCAGGCTCTTGTCGGTTGCACGCAGGCGACCGACAAGAAGCTTGACCACGCCCCATAGTTCCTCGGGGTGCTCCGCGTAGAGCGCCCGGACCGGCTCGTAGGGGATGGCGATGGCACCGGACGGTTCGAGTGCCCGAGCGCCGGCCGATCGGATTCCACCGTCGAACAGGGGCATCTCGCCGAACAGGTCGCCGGTCTCCATCAGGGCGACGACAGACTCGCGGCCGTCGATCGACCGGTTGACCATGGCGATCCGTCCGCTGGTTACGATGTAGATGTAGTCGGGTTCGTCGCCCTCGGTGAAGAGCGTGTCGCCTCTTTGCAGGTCCCGGGCCTCGCCGGTGGCGGCGATGGTCACAAGGGATTCTTCGGAGAGGCTGGCGAACAGCTCGGTGTCACGAAGAATGCTGATGTCGGTCATCTCTCCTTCAATCTAGTTGGGCGGCCTGAGGTGGTTCTGAATTCGGGCCATAAAGGATCGTGGGGTGTCCCTGGTGGGTGATTTGGTCTGCTGCTGCCAAGCTGTAGCTGTGAAATCTGAGGGAAACGGCAAGATCTGGACCGTTGTGGTCGCCGCGGGGTCTGGGAGCCGTTTCGGAGCAGCCAAGCAGTTCTGCGATCTTGCAGGGGTGAGCGTGCTCGATCGGTCGGTGTCGGCTGCCGCGCGGCACAGTGACGGTGTCGTGGTTGTCGTGCCTAGATCGGAGTTGGACAGACTGTCTGGAGAACTTGGGTCCGGTGAGTTGGCGGAGGGTGTCGAGTGGCGTTTGGTGGCCGGCGGCGCGACCCGCTCGGGTTCTGTTCGCAACGGCCTCGGGGAGGTCCCTGACGATGTCGGGATCGTGCTGGTCCATGACGCGGCCCGTCCTCTGGCGTCGGATTCGGTGTTCGAGAACGTCATCGCCGCGGTGCGCGCCGGTGCTGATGCCGCCACCCCGGTGATTCCGGTGACCGACACCATCCGGCACCGCTCCGGTGGTGTCGTCGACCGTGATGAGCTCGTTGCGGTTCAGACACCCCAAGCGTTCCGAGCCGACGTGCTGCGGCAGGTTCACCGAGAGGCGCCGGAGGCCACCGACGATGTCACTCTGGTCTCCGAAGCGGGAGGCGCAGTCGAACTCGTGCCCGGCGACCAACGCAACCTCAAGCTGACCACCCCCTACGATCTTGAGATGGCCGCCCTGCTTATTTCTGGTGAATCATGAGCGATGTCGAGATTCCATTTCGAGTGGGTTCGGCGTTCGATATCCATGCTTTCTCCGATGACCCCGACCGTGTGCTGGTGCTTGGTGGAATAGCGTTTCCTGGCGAGCGGGGGCTGAAAGGCCACAGCGACGCCGATGTCGTCGCCCATGTCTGCACCGATTCTCTGTTGAGCGCCGCCGGCTTGGGCGACATCGGTCAGATGTTCCCCGACACCGACCCAGCCTTCGCAGGTGCCGACAGCGTTGACCTGTTGCGCCTGGTAGCCCAAGCGGTGCGCGACAGCGGATGGTCACCGGGGAACATCGACTGCTCGGTCGTGCTCGACCGGCCTGCCATTGCGCCCGTCAAGTTCGCAATGGAATCCAAACTCTCTGCCGCGGTAGGGGCGTCGGTCACGGTGACGGGACGACGAACAGAGGGCGTCGGAGCGCTCGGTCGGGGAGAGGGTGTGGTGGCCTGGGCCGTCGCTCTGGTAGCGAAATGAGCCCGAACAACCCCGGATCCAAACGACGCTCCGGGGGAGGCGGCGCAGGCGGACGCCACGGCGGTAGCGGCCCTCAGCGAGGCGGTGGATCCCAACGAGGCAAAGGCCCGCGGCGCAGCCCCAAGGGCACCACGGGTGGCCGGCCGAATCGCCGGCAGGGCCAGCGCGGGACGACACCGTACAGAAACGATCCGATCGACCGCGGCCGGGGCCCGACCCTGGGTGGTGATCAGGTCGAGGGCCGTCACGCGGTCAGGGAGCTGCTGTTGGCGGGCACTCGACGCACCCGCGAGGTTGTTTTGGCCGGTGACCTGGATGACGCGCCGATCCTTGGAGACATCATCGACCTGGCCGATGAGAACAAGGTGCCTATCCGGGAGCTGACGAGAAGCAAGTTCGAATCGATGGCTCGAACCGGTGCCTCGCAGGGAGTTTTGGCGACTGCAGCCCCGCTGCAGCCCACAGAGCTGGCGGATCTGCTCGCCGACGGCTCAGCCGATGGCCCGGCCGACGAAAGGCCGTTCCTGCTGCTGCTCGACGGCATCACCGACCCTCAGAATCTCGGTGCGATCCTGCGCACCGCTGAGTGTGCCGGGGTGACGGGTGTGGTGCTGCCCCGGCATCGTGCGGCGCACATAACTCCCTCTGTCACGAAGGCTGCTGCGGGTGCGATCGAGCATCTCCGGATGGCGTTGGTAGGAGGGTTGCCGGCAGCGATGCAGACACTGCGCGATCACGGTGTGTGGACCGTCGGCCTCGATGCGAGCGGTGAGGTGTCGATCCATCGCCTGACCGTCGCGGACGAACCGATAGCTCTTGTGTTGGGGGCCGAAGGCCCGGGGTTGAGCCGCTTGGTACGTCAGCGCTGCGATGCCCTTGCGTCAATACCGTTGCAGGGTGCGCTCGGGTCTCTCAACGTCTCAGCCGCTGCCGCGGTCGCCTGCTTTGAGATCTTGTCTCGCCGCATGGGCCAGTCGAGCTAGCTGCGGCCTTCCACAGTCTGGCTGGCCGGTTCCGACTAGCTCGGAATCGTGATGACGATGCTCCCGACGTGGTCCTTGGAGCCGAACGCTTCCTGCGCCTCGTGGATCTGGTCGAGCGGGAAGGTGCCGCCGACGACCGGTTGAAGTCTTCCTGCTTCGATGTAGCGGACCAGATCGGCGAAGACTCCGGGTCCGTAGACGGTGGCACCGTGGAGTTGCAGGTCGCGCAGGTAGAGGGTGCGAAGGTCCAGGTCCACGATCGGTCCGGCAATTGCGCCGGAGGTGACGTATCGTCCTCCTCGTTTGAGTCCTTCCAGCCAGCCTCCGAAGTCGGCTCCGCCGACGATGTCGGCGACGGCGTCGAAGAAACCACCGTTGGCCTCCACGGCTGCAGCCACCGGGTCGTCGGTCTCTCGGGCGACAGCTGAGTCTGCTCCGAGTTCGAGGACCCGCTCCAGCTTGGAGGCGCCGGCCACGGCCACTACACCGGCTCCACGCAGCTTGGCGAGTTGCACGAGGGCGCTACCCACTCCTCCCGACGCGCCCGGAACCGCGATGGTCTCACCGGCGCCTAGGTTGATCCGTTGCAGCATGTGCTCGGCGGTGGACCAGGAGCAGGCGAACGACGCCAACTCCACATCGGACAACTCAGTCGAGACCGGATATGTGTTCTCGCTCGGCACCGAGCAGTACTGCGCGAAACCGCCGTCACGTTCGCTTCCCAGGTAGCCGGCGAGTTCGCGATCGTCCGGAAATTGCCTGTCGCGAATCCAGGGGTCCACCAGCACCCGGGAACCCAGGAGGCTGTCGTCGGTGCCTTCGCCGATGGCTACGGCCACCCCGGCAATGTCTGCGCCCTGGATCCGGGGGTAGGCGAGACCCTCACGGCCCCAGCCCACATCGCTGAGGTCCGCTTCGGCGAAGCCGTCGCCGGAGGTTGCTGCTGAGACCGACCTGCTGTACCAGCCCACGCGGGTGTTGATGTCGGTGTTGTTGACCCCGCACGCAGACACCCGTACGAGCACGTCGCCTGGGCCGGGTCGTGGAACGGGCACGTCGTCGCGTACCTCGAGCATCTCGGGTCCGCCCGTGCCGAGCAGCAGCGCGGCCCGCATGGTTTCTGGAATCGGTTCGACGGTTGTCATGAGTTCTGCTTGTTCGGGCTTGTCGGTTGTTCGGGTTTGTCGGACGGTTCTGTTCGTTCGGGTGTGCTGGTCGTTTGGGGTTCTTGCTTGCTCGGGGGTTCTTGCCGGTTCGGGGTTCTGCTCGTTGGTGCCGTGCGCCGCGCGGGATGATAGCGCCGGTACGTGTGCGTATGGCCAAGCGGTTTGAGCTCATCGGGCAGCGGGTATCTTGGCGTATCCGCTCGGCGCGTGGTTCCGAGGTGATCAGGACGGACAATGACTGAACCGCCGACGGCGAATATGGGTCCCACGGATGACGGAGCGCGGCGCGCGCGTCGGCGTGACTGCCTGGTGGTCAGCCTCGCGGTCGGTTTGATCGGTGTGACCTTCGGCGTCTTCGCCGAGGCGGCAGGTTTCGATCTGCCCCGCATAGTGGTGATGTCTGCGCTGGTGTTCACGGGCGCTTCGCAGTTCGCGGCGGTGGGCGTGATTGACGACGGCGGGACCGGCGGCGCCGCAGTCGGCTCGGCACTTTTGCTGGCGACCCGCAATGCGCTGTACGGGCCGGTGGTGCGCAAGATGTTGCCCGATCCTGTATTGCCGAGGCTGGGAGCGGCCCATCTGGTGATCGATG
This sequence comes from Candidatus Aldehydirespiratoraceae bacterium, assembly GCA_965221585.1. Taxonomy (GTDB): domain Bacteria; phylum Actinomycetota; class Acidimicrobiia; order Acidimicrobiales; family Aldehydirespiratoraceae; genus VXYK01. Next base: position 184,619 of record OZ244898.1, read on the forward strand.
AGACAACGGCCATGGCGGTTGCCCAACCCGACCGCAGCGCCGGCTGGGACGCCTTCTGGTTCACGGGCGTCACGCTGTGGATCTGCTGGAACCTGGGCTCGCTGGCGGGGGCGGCCTTGGGAGCGGTGTTGTCCACGCCCGAGACCTGGGGCCTCGACGCTGCCTTCCCGGCGATATTCGTTGCGCTGCTGGCCACGCATGTGCGCACACCAGCGGGGCGTGCGGCCGCAGTCCTGGCGGCGGCCATCGCTTTGGGGGCGGTGCCGTTCACCGCCGCCGGTGTGCCGATCCTGCTGGCCGTGTGTGCGGTGATACCAGCGCTGTATGTACGCCGTCGTTGGCCGGGTGCCAGTGGGAACTTGCTCGATGGCGAAGACTCGCTCGGCGGCGAAGGTTGGGGACAGCCGTGAGCTGGCCGCTGATGATCGTGCTGGCCGCGGGCTCCTACGGCTTGAAGGTCCTCGGGGTGACCACCCTCGGAGCGGTCGTGGAGCGCAGGCTAGGCGCTCTGGTGTCGCTGTTGCCGGCGGTGTTGTTCTCTGCGCTGATCGCAGTGATGACCTTCGAGACCGCGGGCGAACTGGTGATCGACGCACGGGTCGTGGGAGTCGGCGTCGGAGCACTGGCCGTTTGGCGCAAAGCGCCGCTTCTGGTGGTGATCGTGGCTGCAATGTCAGTCACCGCCGCCCTGCGTCTGTTCACCTGAACACGCGGGCTGCGCATGCGATCTGTCAGCGGTCGCGGAAACCCTTGCCGTCGAGGATTTTCTGGCGGTACTTGTCGATGCGCGTCTCACGGGTCCTGGCCTGCTTGGCGCTGGAGAAATAAAGGTTGTACTCCCTCTGCCGGCCCGGGGTGAGCGCCTCAAAGGCCGCCTTCAACGCCCGGTCCCCGTCGAAGCGGTTCTGCAGTTCCTCGACAAGGGAGAGCTCAGGCGGCGGCCCGACGGTCAAACCCGCCTCCTCCACAGCGACTGCCTCGTCGATGTAGGCCGCGACGGTTTCGCCCAGTTGCGTGACCTGCTCGACCGAGGTGAACCGCATGCGACGAGCCGATCGAGAATTCGGACCCTGATCCTCAAGGGCGTTGACAGGATCGTCCAACAGGGCTCCCTTGAAGAACATCAACGCCAAGAAGTCGTTCATCTCCTGGAGAATCACGATGTTCTTGTTGTCGTGGCTGTAGCAGGGTTGGCCCCATTTGATCTCCTCAGTCAGCCCACAGCCCAACAGGATCGGCCTCAGCGCGGCCATCTCGCCGGGCCACTTCGTCGACGCTTCGATATAGCTGTCGACTTGGGAGTTGCCAGCCACCCGCCCAGCGTAGATCCTTCTAGCCGGGGTCGTTCTTGACCTCGGTGAGGAGAGAACGGGCCTGTAGCAGTGCGTCGTCGGGGAGTTGGCTGATACGCACCAAGCGCTCGGGCAGGTCGCCGACATCGGCCCCGAGGTTCTTAAGGTCTTGCAGCGCTCGTTTCTCGTTTAGGAACCAGATGCGGGATCTGGCGTAGAGCACCTGCAGCACGCATGAGATGAACCGAGACAGGGCCGACATCTCATAGCACGGATCTGAGCCGAAGTCGGTGCGCTCGAGGATCTCAAGCTGGAATCCGGCCTCCCACAGGAACTTGTCGATGATGGCGCTGCGGAGCGGTTCGGGATAGGGCACGGCGAGGGTCTGCAGGTTCTTCAGGGCGCCGCTCGGGTCGTGCAGCACTTGGTTGACTGCGACCTCGGCGAGCAGATGGAAGCTGTGGTATCCGGATGGATGGCCAACCTGGTAGTGCGACGTGAACGTCCCCACGCGGGCCTCGTGAGCTTGCTGCGTTACGAATCCGAGTTCCCGGTAGAGGAGGTCGACCTTTGCCCCGTCGACCGTCAGCCAAGCGCCGCCGTTGATCCACGGTCCCCATTCACCCGGAGCGACCACTGTGACCTCGGTGTTCGGGTCGGCGACACTGTGCACCCACTCCTTCACCACGGCAAGGTCTATCGAGTCCTCGTAGTACACGGCCAGGTCATAGTCCGAAGACTCAATGTGCGTCCCCCGTGCCCGCGACCCACCCAACACAACCCCAACGACCCCATCCACACGCCCCAGCCGTCCAACACTCTCAGCGATCTCCATCTGTCCATTGTCGCATTCCGGCGTTCCTTCCTCACCGAGTTAGGAGAGTTGGCGTGACTGGTCGGGGTTCTTGTCGGACGGGCCGGGTTGGTGGCCTAGCAGGGACGTCCTTACGCTGAATTGATGTTGTCTGGTTACGAAATCACCGAGCTTTGGCGGTATCCGGTCAAGTCGATGGGGGGCGAAAGCCTCGACCGGGTCGATGTCGGCCCTGGAGGGGTTGAAGGTGATCGCAGGTGGGCACTGCGCAACACAGAAACGAACAAGATCATCAGCGCCAAACGGCCGAGACCCTACGGAAAGCTCCTTGAGTGGTCGGCCAGAACCGACGGCGGGGGTGTCGTTGTGACGTCGCCGGACGGCGATGAACATGTTGCGGGGGACCCTGAACTCGACGAAGCTCTGACGACTTCGTTCAGCGAACCGATCCGGCTGGTCGAAGTGGTGCAGGGTGATGAGGAGACCTATGACAGCGAGTGGCCCGAGATCCCCGGAACTGCGCTGTCAGAGACCGAGATGGAACTCCAGATCGCGATGTTGACCGAGAAGCTGTCGTTTGTCGACCTCTCCGCGCTGCATATCGTCTTGAAGGAGTCGATGGACCACCTGAGCACGCTGGTCGACGGCGCCTCGGTCGCGGTGGAGCGTTTCCGACCGAATCTGGTGGTGTCGTCAGGCGACGGTTCGGGCAGCGGTGAGTTCTCCGATCTGGCTTGGAAGGATGTTCCTGCGACTGCCGGCAGCGCCGGCCTCTTCGTTGCTGAAGCAGCCCCGAGATGCGTGATGACCACGCTGGCACAAGGCCGACACGAACGGTCCAAAGCGATACTCGGCGCGCTGGCCGCTCACGCCAAGAAAGAGACCGACTTCGGGGTCTACGCGTGTTTTGGGACCTACGCCGAGGTCACGCAGCCGGGTTCGATAGCCGTCGGCGACCGGTTCGCGCTCGGAGCTTGACCGGACCCGCGCCGCAAGCTGTCGGTGTACAGGAGCGCATTTGTCGATCTCCTCGAGCCCGAGACAGGAGTCGAACCTGCGACCTGCTGTTTACAAGACAGCTGCTCTACCAACTGAGCTACTCGGGCGTTGCCTCAGCGTAAGGCTGTTTGCGCCGATCAGCGTCGAATTTTTTGCTGCGGTTCCCATTGCGCGCCGTGATCTGGCAAGCTAAGGCATACTTGGCACTCAGCTACGAGGAGCAAAGCCGATGACATCACCCGGGCGTTACGCCGCATCTGACAACTCGTTCACAAGGTCGACGGCGACCGCCGCCGCTAGGGGCGGGATACTGATCGTCATAGCCATCGTCATCGGAGTGTTGTTGCTGTGGCAGGGATTCGATGGAGACGACACGGTCGCGACCGGTGACGACGACACCGACGAGACTGCCGACGACGGCGACGAAGAGGAAACTCCCACCACCACCGCTCGCGAAACCGAGGACGTGCCAGACGAGACGACTTCAACCACGACCACTGCCGCTCCTGTCGTCGTCGATCCGCCGAACTCGGTCAAGGTCGCGGTCCTCAACGGACGTGGTGAGACTGGCTTGGCCGGATCGCGCTCGGATCACCTCAAGACCGCCGGGTACGTGTCGATCGCGGCCAACGCCGACACGAGCGACAAGGAGTTCAGCCGGGTCTATTACACACCCGGATACGCGGATGAGGCCGAGCTCGTCGCAGTGGCTCTGAACGGATCGCCCTCCGTCATCGAGGCGGCACCCGCTGATCCGCTCACCCTGGTGTCTGAGACGTACCGTGAAGCCACCACCGACTACCACATCTATGTGGTGCTCGGAGCGGACGCCGTTCTCGGCTGAGCTCGGCTGACCCGGGCGAATCCAGACACGACTCGCTGACCGGCGGAATCCGCCGGACAACGCGCCCGGATCGACGATGGGTCAAACTGGGTCGTGCGCGTTCTTGCCTGCCCCGACAAGTTCCGCGGAACCGCGAGCGCCGAAGAGGTAGCTGCCGCAATAGCCGCAGCGGCCACAGAACAAGGCTGGAACTGTGTCGCCCAACCCATGGCTGACGGTGGCGAAGGCACCCTCGAAGCGTTCGGTGGTGCGAACCGAACAACCGCGGTCACGGGACCTGACCGTTCAGTCGTGCAAGCCGAATGGCGTCTCGACGGCGCACTGGCGGTAGTCGAGATGGCCCGGGCATCGGGGTTGAGTCTGGTGGGCGGTTCGGATGGCAACGATGCGGTCCAAGCCACCAGCGCGGGCACCGGCGAGCTGATCTCGACAGCCGCCGACTGCGGGGCGACCAGGATCATTGTCGGGTTGGGAGGATCGGCGACGACCGACGGCGGATTGGGCGCACTGGAGGCGATGGCACCGCTTGCTCGCTATCGAGGCGTCGATATCGAGGTCGCGGCCGATGTGCGGACCAAGTTCCTTGACGCGGCGGCCGTGTTCGGTCCGCAGAAGGGGGCATCTACCGCGGAGGTCGCGTTGCTGGCCGGACGCCTCGCCAGGTTGGCTCAGGTCTATGAATCCGAACACGGGGTGGACGTCACCGATGTGCCCAGAAGCGGAGCAGCGGGTGGGCTGGGTGGAGGGCTCCTAGCGATTGGCGCAGAGCTCTGCGACGGATTCGAGTTGATCGCTGACTCAGTGGGCCTCTACGAGCAGATCGAGGACGCTGACCTGGTGATCACCGGAGAGGGTCGCCTCGATGCCACATCGTTCGAAGGCAAGGTCGTGGGCGGTGTGGTGGAACTGGCACGCCATGCCGAGGTGCCCGTGATGGCCATCGTGGGGCGGGCGACCGACGATGTCGCCGGGATGATCCCGACAGTGGACCTGACAGCGACCTACGGCTCCGAACGCGCACTGAACGACACGCTCGGCTGCGTTCGAACGGCAGCGCGCGATTGGCTCAGCGCTTGCCCTTCGCGCTGACGACCCAACTGCCGACAGCCACGATGATCACCACGAACAGACCGAACTTCAGGATCCCCGCGAGCGAACCGACCACCCACTGGACGAGCGTGACCGCGCCGAAAACCGCCAGCGCCGCGATCACGACAACCGCAGGGAAAGACATCCGACCCGCTTTAGTCGATTTGCTCATGTTCCCAGCGTACTTCAACGATGCTCGAAGCGCCCTGCGCGCGCAATCAGAATCAATTCCCGATAGCCTCGGTCGGGAATTCGCCTCGGGTTTGCCGACACCCCGAGAAATGCCTAGTTGCAAGGAAAAGACAACACCATGAGCGTCACCGTTCGAGTCCCAGCCACGCTGCGAGCCCTGACCGCGGGCGAATCGGAGATCTCGGTTGAAGGTGACACCGTCGCCACGGTGCTTGACAGCCTCGAGAGCTCGCATCCGGGATTCAAGGAGCGCATCCTCGACGATGCCGGCGAGCTGCGCCGGTTCGTGAACTTGTTCGTCAGCGACGACGATGTCCGGTTCCTAGACGGGCTCTCCACCGCGGTGCCGGCGGGAGAAACGCTGAGCATCGTGCCTGCCGTCGCAGGCGGATAAATCGCCGCTGCGGTAGTTGCGATTTCGGCGTCCCCCAGATTGAATTAGCACTCGCGGCATGAGAGTGCCAGCGACGTTTATCTGTCTGCCAGCAACGAATCTGGAGGAACTGTGGCCAAGACCATTCAATTCGACGAACAAGCCCGGCGTGCGCTCGAAGCGGGGATGAACCAGCTCGCCGACGCAGTCCGAGTGACCCTCGGCCCCAAGGGCCGCAACGTGGTACTCGAAAAGAAATGGGGAGCCCCCACAATCACCAACGACGGCGTCTCGATCGCCAAGGAGATCGAGCTCGAAGACCCCAACGAACGCATCGGGGCCGAGCTGGTCAAAGAAGTCGCCAAGAAGACCGACGATGTAGCAGGCGACGGAACCACCACAGCCACCGTGCTCGCCTGGTCGATGGTCCGCGAAGGTCTGCGCAACGTCGCCGCGGGCGCCAACCCGATGTCTGTGAAGCGCGGAATCGAACAGGCAGTCGAGATCGCAGTCGCTTCCATCGCCGAGAACGCCCACGACGTGTCCGACGACAAGGACCAGATCGCCAACGTCGCCGCCATCTCCTCGGCCGACCCGGAGATCGGCTCCACGATCGCCGATGCCATCGACAGTGTCGGCAAGGACGGAGTGATCACGGTCGAAGAGGGCCAGACGTTCGGCCTCGATCTCGACTTCGTCGAAGGCATGCGCTTCGACAAGGGCTACATCTCCCCCTACAGCGTCACCGACACCGAGCGCATGGAAGCCGTGCTCGACAACCCCTACATCCTCCTGGTCGGCTCGAAGATTTCCGCAGTACGGGATCTCGTGCCGGTGCTCGAGAAGGTGATGCAGTCGAGCCGTCCGCTGCTGATCATCGCAGAAGACGTCGAGGGCGAGGCCCTCGCCACGCTCGTGGTCAACAAGATCCGCGGCACCTTCACCTCCGTCTCGGTCAAGGCCCCCGGATTCGGTGAACGCCGCAAAGCCATGCTCCAAGACATCGCCATCCTCACGGGCGGCCAGGTCGTCTCCGAGGAAGTCGGCCTCAAGCTTGAGGGCGTGACCCTCGACATGCTCGGCGAGGCACGCAAGATCGTGGTCACCAAGGACGAAACCACGGTCATCGAAGGTGCCGGTGACGCCGCTGATGTGGCAGGTCGGATCAACCAGATCCAGGCAGAGATCGAGAACACAGACTCCGACTACGACCGCGAGAAACTCCAGGAGCGCCGCGCCAAGCTCTCCGGCGGCGTGGCGGTGCTCAAAGTCGGTGCAGCCACCGAGGTTGAACTCAAAGAGAAGAAGCACCGCATCGAGGACGCGGTATCAACCACCAAGGCCGCCATCGAAGAGGGTGTCGTCGCCGGCGGTGGGACAACCTTGATCCGTGCCCAGGCTGCGGTACGCGACGCCATCGACGGCATCTCCGATCCTGACGAGCAGGTAGGTGCCCGCATCGTGGCCAAGGCCCTGGAAGGTCCGCTCCACCAGATCGCGGTCAACGCCGGGATGGAAGGCGGAGTCATCGTGGAGAAGGTGCGCAACCTTGAAGGTTCCACCGGCCTCGACGCCGACAGCGGCGAATACGTCGACCTGATCGCTGCGGGCATCATCGACGCTGCCAAGGTGACCCGTTCAGCGCTGCAGAACGCTGGTTCGATCGCTGCCCTCTTCCTCACCACAGAGGCCGTCATTGCCGACGCCCCGGAGGATTCTGCCGCCCCCGCAATGCCTGACATGGATTTCTGAGCTTGCTCGGAAATCCCCGGCGGCAGAGCTTTCGATCCCCGACCCCGGGGATAAGTTGTAGCCGATGAGCGGAGCTGAACTGCATTCCGCTTGCGAAGCGCTGGCCCCGCTGGTCGGTGTTTGGCGAGGTACTGGGGACGGTCACTACCCGACCGTCCCCGACTTCTCCTACCTCGAGGACCTGGAGTTCTCCCACATCGGCAAGCCGTTCCTGGCCATGACCCAGCGCACCCGCGACCCGCACAGCGACGCACCCCTGCACTCCGAGGTCGGCTATCTCCGGCCGCAGCCCCGATCGGCCATGGAGCTGGTGCTCACCCAACCGACCGGGGTGGTGGAGATCCATGTCGGCTCGGTCACAGAAACCGGTGGATCGCTGGTCGTCGATCTGCGCACCGAACGGGTGGAGGGGACACGCACGGCCAAACCCATAACCGAGGTCCGGCGCCGTCTCGAGGTCAAAGGAGACAAGCTGATATCGGAGATGTGGATGGCTGCCATGGGCCAGCCGCTCACGCATCATCTGCGAGCCGAACTGACCCGAGTCGATGATCGCCGAGGAGCCTGGGTCTGAGCTGTCCGGTTCGTGCGAACAGACCCACCGCACGACGGCGTCGATCAGGTTCTCTGCTGGTGGGTGGCAGAGCGGTCGGTAGTGTGGAGCCGTGAGTCTTCGCTCGCGTAGTCAGCAACGACTGGTCAGGCCGTGGTCGCCTCAACAGCCAAGCAGCGGGCGGTCGAACGCGGAGTTGGCCACCGAGGAGCCGATGGCGATCGAGCTTGACGGCGTTCGAGTGGCGACGACCATGCGCACCCCTGGACATGACTTCGAGTTGGCTGCAGGGTTCTGCCATACCGAGGGCTTGCTCGACGGCCACCCTGTGCTGACCGTCAAGTACTGCGAGACGGATTCTGCGCTGGCCACAGAGTTCAATGTCGTGAGCGTCTCCACGGGCGGTGCAGCACCCGTTCCCACCCCTCGGCTCACCGCCACGACCTCGTCATGCGGGTTCTGCGGAACCGACGAGATCGACCAGATCGCCGCGAAGCTCGATCCCGTCACAGGGCCGGCGCTGGATTGGCAGGTTCTGGCGGGCGCTCCCGAGGCGATGCTCACGGAACAGACTCTGTTCACCGAGACGGGCGCGGTCCACGCCGCAGGCGTTGTACACCGAGACGGGACCGTCAGCACGACCCGTGAGGATGTCGGTCGACACAACGCTGTCGACAAGATGGTCGGCCGTCTGCTCTTCGACAAGCAGATTCCGGCTCATGGCTTGGCGGTCGTAGTGAGCGGCAGGGCCAGTTTCGAACTGGTTCACAAGGCCTGGGCTGCGGGCTTTCGAGCCCTGGTCTCGGTGAGCGCCCCAACAGCATTGGCCGTTGCCACAGCGGAGAGAGCCGGCATGCAACTGGCAGGTTTCGCCCGAGGCGGATCCCTCACCGTCTACGTCGACGCGTGACCAGGCACCTCGGTGCGGTCGACCGCAGCTACGACGCGATCGGTTGAAACTCTGGACCCGAGAAGATCTCGTAACCGTCGGGCCAAGGACAAGTCAGTCTGCAGATGAGACGCATATATGGTGCGACTTCGGGCGGGTTGACGTGCTCTACGGTGACACTCAAAGTGTCCTGACCGTTGAGTTCGCGGAGTTCGTGGACGGGGTCGATCAGGTAATTCGGAACCCAACCGACCGGGTCGCCGTGCTGAGAGTCGATGTGGATTGCCAGCGGGTTCACTTCATTTTGGTGGTCATCGACCAGAATGAGGGGATCTCGCTGTTGTAGCCGCTCGACCGCTTCCGAGGCCCCAGGCCGGTATTGAATGCCTCGGGCAAAGAACAAGGTGGTGAGGTCACCGTCGTCGGTAAGACGCGGTGGAGCGAACACCTCAATGCGGTCTGTCAGCTTCCGGCCCTCGTTGCGGGCCATCACCTCGAAGGGATCGGTCTCCACATCCAGCCCCAGTTTTTCGACGTACTCGGCGTAGTCCGGGCGTTGACGAGGCATCTGCCGTTTGCGAAACACCGGGAACAACTCATCGCTCACATAGGTTTGGTAGAGGTCCGGCAACCCTGGCAGCGATGGGAAGCCTTCAGCTTTCAGACCTTCAGCGGCTTTGAGGTAGACGAACCGATATGTCCGGGACTGTTCGTTGCCGCGTTGCGAGAGAAGGCCCACGGGGTGGATCAAACCCCCGGGATGGCGCCAAGTCACGTACAGGTGGTTCTCATTCATGCGATTCGACCTTACTGACCGGGTATGACAGGACGAACAAGTCGAGTCTAACCGGTTTCAAGCAGTCAACTTGGACCAGTTGTGTCGCAACAGCCGCTCGGCAAACTCCCGAGCCGGTGTTGACATCCGGTGCTCAGGGACTTCCCAGATCGGTGCGATCAGATCGTCGACTTGTTGTGCTCGTCCGAGCCAGAGCGCCCTTGCCTGATCCCCGCAGACATTGTCAGCGTCGGCCACGATCGAAATCGGATGCCGTTTGGAGGCGAACGGAGTCCGAGCACGGCTGGCGTAACCCTCAGGTGTACGGTTTCGGTCTTTTGTCGACAGTCGCTCCAGCCGGTCATCGTCGCTCAGCAGGAAGCCAAGACTGGAGGCATGATCGAACGTCGGTGCCAGACGTCGTTTTGATCCTGCCTCAGCCGGGCTGATTGCGCTCCAGTTCTCCTCATGCCGGTCGGTGTTGCCGATCAGAGAATCTAGGACCAGATACCCAATGAACATCGTCCATGCCGATACGTCAATTGCACAACCCCGAGGGGGCTCAACACCTTCCAAGGCTTGAAACGTTGCCTCTACCGTGTACCCGGTTCGCTGATTGCGGGAGACATGAATACCGAGTTCTCCCAAGAGCTCATCGCCGTTCACGAGGCTCTCATTCTCCTGAAGCACATTGCGGCACACAGTTCCGTACACGGGTGTTCCTCTTCTGTGATCCACTGCGATCTCCACCTCGGCCGCGGGTAGACCTATTGCTTGAGCTACGCCATAGGCGATCCGCTCGGCCCAGTCGTCTCCCTTTCGGTAGCGTGATCCGGCCAGGGGTTTGCTGAACGTGGCGTCCTTCATCAACCAGCGCTCATTTGTGTCAGGGTTGACGAGCCAGCGTTTCGGCTTGGTTCCGAGGTCTTCCTCTCCTGACACGAGCCATTCGCTGACGTCGATTTCGTCGTATCGCTGCGGCTGTGCGTCGGTGCTGCCCGCCATTGACTCTGAAGGGTAGCGAATTGCACCGATCTCTACTTTGCGAACTCTTGCGACTGGAACGGACTGAGCCGGTTCAGCAGAGGCCCCGTAGCATTGGGGACATGCTTGATCCTGTGACCACAGCCGAGGGCCTCGCCGTCGTTCATCTGTTCTGCAAACGGACCGCGGACGCTGACGACAGTGCGATCGTTGCCGCGGTCGAGGCGGCGCAGGCGGCCGGGGTTCAGGTGGTGAGCGTGGCCGTGCTCGGTCACAAGGCGGAACTGTGCTTCATGGCGCTGCATCGCGAGGGCTGGCCGTTGCGAGACCTGCAGACCAGCCTCGTCAACGCCGGTCTGGAAGTGGTTGACAGCTTCGTGTCGATCACCGAACTGTCAGAATATGCCCTCGGGCTCGGCGAAGACATGAAGAACATGCGCCTCTACCCGGAGTTGCCGCCTCCGGGAAAGTCAGCCTGGTGCTTCTACCCGATGACCAAACGACGCAACGAGAACCAGAACTGGTATCGCCTGACCTTCGATGAACGCAAGGAGCTCATGTACGAGCACGGAACCTCAGGGCGCAAGTTCGCGGGTCGCATAGTCCAGTTGATCACGGCGTCAACGGGTCTCGACGACTGGGAATGGGGGGTCACACTGTTCGGGACCAACCTCGACGATCTGAAAGACACCGTCTACACGATGCGCTACGACACTGCCTCGGCCATCTACGCGGAGTTCGGACCGTTCTACACGGGACTGGTCGGACCCGTAACCGAGATCGTCGACCGGACCCGCTAGCGCATTCGCAATCCTCAGGCGGTCACGTAGCCTTGGAGCTGGTCGTTCGCGACAGCAGCCGGGTCCCGTTCAGCGGGATCACCGAAACCTCCGCCACCGGGCAGCTCCAGGATCAGGCGACGGTCGGCAGGGACAGTCTCCTTCCCCTTGGTCGGGAAGGGGCTGCCGTCGTCGAGATACACCGCACCCGCGGCCCCGTCGCTGCCCCCCTGGCGCCCTCTGGCGGGATTGGCGACTCGATCGAACATCGCCGAGAACTCGAAGAGGTAGCCGTCGGTCGGCCCGACCTCGATGATCTGACCCAGACCGCCGCGTTGTCGACCGGCACCGCCGCTGTCGTTGCGGATCTCCTTGCGCCAGATGATGATCGGCCCGACCTGTTCGGTCGCTTCCACAGACATCGTGCGCACACCCGACGGGAAGGCGGTCGCAGTCAGTCCGTCGAGGCCGGGCCTAGCACCGCTGCCGCCGCTGTTGAACATCAGCAACTCGACGGGTGGCTTGGGATCGGCCGCATCCGCTGCACGGGCGCTTGCCTGGAAGTTCCACAGCGCTCCGGACCCCTCGGCCGGGATGCGGTCGGGAAGAGCAGAAGCTACGGCACCGAAGCACAGGTCGGTCACGAAGTGGCCGATCACGTGGCGGACGGCCACCGGATCGGGATGCTGTGCGTTGAGGATCACCCCCGGCGGCGCGCTGACAGTGAAAGGTTCCAGAGAAGCGAAGTTGTTGGGAAGCTCAGGGGCCAGCGCAACGAGCATTCCATAGGTGAAATAGGCCTGGGCGTAGGTGAGGGGCACGTTGACCCCGAACTTGCTGAGCGGTGAAGTGCCCGTGAAGTCGGCGTGCATACCGTCGGCGGTGACGGTGACCGAGACGCACAACGTGAGCGTGTGATCGTATCCGTCGACGGTCATCTCGTTGGTGTAGACACCCTCGGGCACCGATTTGAGCGCTGCCAACGTGGCCTTCCGGGTGCGGTCGAACACGCACTCGGCGAGGTCGTCGAGGTTGCTGAGCCCGAACTCGTCGAACATGGCGCAGAGCCGTCGCCGGCCGGACTCGTTGCAGGCGGCCAGCCCGAAGATGTCGCCCACGACCTGGTCGGACTCCCGGACGTTCTGAGCAACCACGGTGACGAGGTCCCGGTTGAGCTTTCCGCGTTCCACCCACTTCAAGATGGGAATCCGGATCCCCTCCTCGTAGACCTCCCGGGCCTCGGGCCCGTAGCCGCGGCCACCGATATCGACCACATGGGCAGTCGAGGCGAAGAAACCGACATGGGCGCTGTTGTAGAAGACCGGGGTGGCAACGGTGATGTCGTGCAGGTGCCCTGTGCCCTTCCAGGGGTCGTTGGTGATGTACACGTCGCCTTCGTAGATTCGATCGGGACCGATGTCGTTGATGAAATGGGTAAGCGCCGCAGCCATGGTGTTGACGTGCCCAGGGGTGCCGGTCACCGCCTGAGCGATCATGCGCCCCTTGGTGTCGAACACCCCGGCCGAAAGATCGCCGGCCTCGCGTACAGACGTACTGAAAGCGGTGCGGACGAGGGTCAGCGCCTGTTCCTCAACGACGGAGATCAGACGATTCCACATCACCTGGTTGCGCAGGTCGGCGGTCCTCACGGCGCGCCACCCGCTCGGCTGATACACAGCGAATCATCGGATTGGACCACACAGCGGTGATGGGAGCCGAGCACGGTGGTCGTCTGGGGTTCGACGATCAGTGCAGGGCCCACCACGAGATCCCCGGGAGTGAGTTGCGAACGCTGGTAGACCCCGGCGCGGACACGCTCGTCAAGTGCGGAGTCGTACATGTCCCGGCTGATCTCCGGCACCGCGGTGGTCCTCGACTCGACTGTCTCGACCGGTGCAGGTGGCTCCTGTCGTGACGACACCCGCACCGCCCAGCTGACCGCCTCGATCGTCAGGTCGTCGATGGCTCGACCGAAGAACTCCAGGTAAGCCTTGGTGAACTCGGCCGCCAGCAGTTCCGCCGCGAACTCGTCGAAATCGCCGTCGTCGAGGCGCACCGGAATCTCCCAGCCCTGCCCGGCGTATCGCATAGACACCTGGCGCTCGATGATGGTCTCCGACTCGTCCGACGAGTCTGTGGCGGTACCCGCCCGCACGAACGATTCGGCTTCGGACGTCAGCTCTGCGAGCACCCTGTTGGCACCGACGTAGTCGAACTCGTCGGTGGTCGTGTAGAAGCTGCGTATCGCCTCATAGGCGAAGGGGGCCCGCAGGAAACCAATGGCCGACCCCACCCCTGCACCACTGGGAACGATCAGTTCGTCGAGGCCGAGTTTGTCGATCAGTCGGGAAGCATGAAGGGGGGCTCCGCCGCCGAAAGCGATCATCGTGAACCCGGCCAGGTCGCGTCCCCCCTCCACTGCATGGACCCTGGCCGCGTTGGTCATGTTCTCGTCGACCACCTCGGAGATCCCGACAGCGGCGGTATCGGCGTCGAGTCCCAGCGGTTCGCCGACACCGGAGGCGAGGGCCTGTGTGGCCAGTTCGGGCTTGAGGTCGATGTCGGCAGCGCCGAACGTGTCGGGGTGAAGGCGGCCCAGTGCCAGGTTGGCGTCGGTGACGGTCGCGTCGGTGCCACCGCGGTCGTAGGCGGCCGGTCCCGGATCGCTGCCGGAACTGTGCGGCCCGACCCGGATCTGCCCCATGGAGTCGACCCGGGCGATCGAGCCGCCGCCGGCGCCGATCTCGATCATCTCGATAACCGGAATGGAGATGGGCATCCCGCTGCCCTTCTTGAAACGGGCACGCCGGTCTACCTCGAACACTTTCGCGGTGCGGGGGGCGAAGTCCTCGATCAGGGAGATCTTGGCGGTGGTCCCGCCCATGTCGTAGGAGAGTACGCGGTCGCGTCCGTAACGGGCTGCGAGATCAGCGGCGAAGATCGCTCCGCCGGCCGGTCCCGACTCGATCAACCGCACCGGAAACTCAGCAGCGCTCTCGACGCTCATCAAGCCACCGCCGGAATGGATCAGATACAGCGGGCAGCCGACGCCGATCGCGCCGAGCTGGTCGCGCAGCCGCAACAGGTACGACGCCATCAACGGCTGCACGTAGGCGTTGGCACAGACGGTGTTGAAGCGTTCGTACTCGCGCATCTGCGGAGAGACCTCGCTGCTGATCGACACCGAGACATCGCTCAACGCCTCCTTCAACAGGCTGCGAAAGCGCCTTTCATGGGACCCGTTCCGGTAACTGTGCAGGAAACCGACGGCCACGGACTCGTAACCCTGCTCCCCGAGATGCTCGACCAGCGACTTTGCGCCGTCGTCGTCGAAATCGACGAGAACTTCGCCGCGGGCGTTGAGCCGTTCGGTGATGACGTAGCGGTCTTTTCGCTCGATCAGAGGCTCCGGCAGCACGATGTTGAGGTCGTACTGCTCGAAGCGGCTCTCGGTGCCGGTCTCGATCACGTCGCGGAACCCGGCAGTGGTAACCAGAGCGGTCTTGGCGCCGCGTCGCTCGATCAGGGCGTTGGTCGCCAGTGTGGTGCCGTGGATGATCTGGTCGACCTCGCCGAGATCGAGGCCCGTGTCCTGTCCCAGCTTCTCGATTCCGGTGAGTATCCCCTGCTCAGGAGCATCGTAGGTGGTCAGGACCTTGGTTGAGTGAAGCGCTCCGTCAGCGGTCTGGACGACGACGTCGGTGAACGTGCCGCCGACATCGGCCCCGATCCGCGTCCGGTGGGCACCGCCGCGTCGGCCCGTACGAATCGCCTCCATACCAATAACCGTATCGGCGCCGAATCCCGTGTGCGTGGGCGCAAGCCGGCCCTGAGGCTGCCCGGTAGGATCGCCAGCGGTGTCAGTCCGCAAATCCTTCCCAGACGTGCTAGCCGGAATCGCCGACGTTGAGGGTTGGCTGACCGATGAGCAGGCTCAACGGCTCCATGAGCGAGCATGGGAACTTCAAGACGACGCTCAGATAGTCGAGATCGGGAGTTTCCGGGGTCGTTCGCTGATCGTTCTCGCCAGCGCCGCGCCCGCGGGCACGGAGATCGTGTCGATCGATCCGCACGGTGGCGGTGATCGGGGCCCCCAGGAGATAGCCCCCGATCAACAACTCGGAGACAGCGATCACGCCGCATTCAACGCCAACCTCAAACGAGCTGGTGTCGCCGAGCGGGTCAGGCACGTCCGCAAGATGTCCGCTGACGCCCTCGCTGATGTGCACGGCGACATCGACCTTCTCTACATCGACGGCGCTCACCGTTTCGGACCGGCCCGCCGAGACATCGTCGAGTGGGGTGACCGGGTCCCGGACGGTGGCACCATGCTGATCCATGACTCGTTCAGCTCGATCGGGGTGACCCTGGCGCTGCTGAGCGCGACCTTCGTGTCCGGCCGCTGGCGCTATGTTGGCCGCTGCGCGTCGTTGGCGGAGTACCGGCGCGAACCGATGTCCCCGGGGTCGTCGGCCGGGAACTTTCTGCGTCAGGCTCTGCAGCTCGGCTGGTTCGTACGCAATGTCATCATCAAGGGCGCGTTGACGCTCAAGCTGTATCCGTTGACCCGGATATTCGGTCACAGAACAAGGGACTGGCCGTACTGATCGCGCCTTGTCGAAAACTCTTTGGTCGGTAGAGTTGGTGGCGCCCGGCCACCACGGAAAGCCCCATGAAAGCAGTCCCCGCAACCTCAGCGCTTCTTGCCGATCGAAGCCTGGTGGGCACCGACCTGTCCCGCGCCTACACCGCGGAGATAGACGCATGGCTGGAGTCGGTCGTGGAGGGCGTGGAGGAAGTCCGGGGCGTGGCGCTGGCGGCGGTGGGCGGCTATGGGCGGGGTTCGCTGAGCATCGGAAGCGACCTCGACCTGCTGTTGGTGCACAACGACTCAGGCCATGTGGCTGAAGTCGCCGAGCGGATCTGGTATCCGATCTGGGACAGCGGGATCAAGCTCGGCCACGCGGTCAGAACCATCGACGAAGCAATCGACCTGGCTGCCGACGACCTCGACACCGCCACGTCGCTGCTCGACATCCGCCTCATCGGCGGTGAGGCGCGTCTGGTGGACGAACTGGCCAAGAAATCGCACGACCTGTGGCGCAACAATGCCGACAAGATGCTCGGACTCCTCGTCGAGTCGGTCCGTGAACGCCACGACGCCGCCGGTGAGGTGGCGTTCCTGCTGGAACCGGACCTCAAGCTGGCGAGGGGAGGGCTGCGCGACCTCGACTCTCTGCACTGGATCGATCAGGCCGATCAGGGGTTGCTGGAAGCGACCGAACGCAGCGAGCTGATCGAACCGCACCGGGTGCTGCTGTCGGCGAGGATCGAGCTTCACCGGCTCAGCGGGCAGTCCGGCAACCAACTGCTGCTGCAGGACCAGGACGACGTGTCCGCGGCGCTCGGTTACGCGGATGCCGACGAGCTGATGGCCGCGGTGGCTTCAGCAGCCCGATCGGTCGCCTGGACCATGGACGCGGTCATGCACCGCATCCATGTCCGCTCGACCCGCCGCCGTTGGCGACCACGGGTGCGTGAGTTCGGCCACGGAATCGAGATCGTTGATGAGACGCTGCGGTTCTGCGATGACGCACCGGTTTCGGAAGACCCGGTTCTGCCCCTGCGCGTCGCCTACATTGCCGCTACCGAGGACGCTTTCATCGAGCGTGACGTGCTCGACAGGCTCGCAGTTGAGACTCCCCCGATGCCCGATCGTTGGCCCGACGAGGCACGGGAGATCTTCGTGGACCTGCTGCTTCTGGGTTACGAGGCGATCCGGGTGATCGAAGCGCTCGACCAGGTCGATCTGATATCCCGCCTGTTCCCCGAGTGGACACCCAACCGGAGCCGTCCGCAACGAAACGTGTACCACCGCTTCACCGTCGATCGCCATCTGCTCGAGGCCGCGGCCGAGGCGGCCGCAATCGCCGACCGGGTGGAGCGGCCCGACCTGTTGGTGCTCGGCGGGCTGCTTCACGACATCGGCAAGGGCTACCCTGGAGACCACAGCGAGGTCGGCGTGGGGCTGGCCCGCAGCATCGCCACCCGCATGGGTTATCCCCCGGCCGATATCGAGACGTTGGGAGTGCTGGTGCGGCATCATCTGCTGCTGCCCGATGTGGCTTCGAGGCGCGATCTCGATGCGACCGAGACGATCCGGTTCGTTGCTGAACAGATCGACTCCGTGGGCACTCTGGAGTTGCTCGGTGCGCTGACCGAAGCTGACTCGATTGCGACGAGCAAGGCTGCCTGGGGTGGTTGGAAGGCGGAGCTGGTCAAGAAGCTGGTGAACCGGACTGCACATTTCCTGCAGACGGGCGGAACGATGCTGACCTCGCAGTTCCCGACCGAGCAGCACTACGAGTTGCTGGCAGAAGGCGACGAACTGGTGCAACTCGACGGCCACGAGTTGACCGTGATCACCGCGGACCGTCCCGGTGTCTTCTCGCGGGTCGCCGGAGCGTTGGCGCTGCACGGCGTTGAGATTCTGGGAGCTCGGCTCCACACCGAAGGTTCGATGTCGTTGGGTGTGTTGCGCGTCGGCGGGGGCGTGGGGCTCGATGAACGACCCGAACGCGTGCAGGACGATGTCCGCTTGTCGCTCTCGGGGGGTCTGGCTGTGCGGGCCAGGCTGTTGAAACGGGCCAGGACCTATCGTTTCCAGCGGGTGACCACGGCCCGTCCTTCTGAACCCGAGGTGATCATCGACAACGACCTGTCGGCGGATGCGACGGTCATCGAGGTTCGCGGCCCGGACTCGATCGGGCTGTTGTATCGGATCACCAGCGCCCTCGACGATCTGGATCTCAACATCTATTCGGCGAAGGTGCAGACCTTGGGCGACGATGTTGTCGACTCCTTCTATGTTCGTGGCCCCGATGGCCTCAAGATTCTGGACGAGAACTATCTTGGCGAGATTGAGATCGCTGTTCTTACCGCTATCGCTTCAGACGCCTAGGGTTGTGACGTGAGTGTTCGCCGAGCCAACGAGCGTGCGCTTCTGCGTTGGGCAGAGGCGCTGTCGGCCACCGCTCGAACCGGACTCGGGTTCACCGACAACCTTTATGAGCGTGAACGGTTCCAAGAGGTCTTGGCTATAGCTGCGGACATTCGTTCCCATGTCGAGGGCGGATTTCATCCAGAGGAGCAGGTCCAGGAATGGGTTGACCGTATCGGCGCCGGGGTAGCGGGTTACGTGACGCCGAAGATCACCATCGGCGCGGTGGTCGGTAACGAACGCAACGAGTTGCTGATGGTTCAGCGGGCTGATTCAGGGGTTTGGCTCTACCCGACTGGTTGGGCAGACGTCGGCTATTCGCCGTCGGAGATAGTGCTCAAAGAGGTCTATGAGGAGACCGGGATCGAGTGCGAGGTGATCCGACCGATATCGATCCTCGACGGGCAACGGCGCGGCTTCACCCGTATTCCTCTGGTGTCGTTGGTGTTCCACTGCCGTGCTACCGGTGGCGAACTTCGGCCGCATCCCCTTGAATGCCTTGACGTCGGGTTCTTCGCCCGTGACGCCCTTCCCGAGGCGACCGTCAACCCCGACTGGTGGGCCGATCATGCTTTCGCGGCCATCCGTGGCGAGGACATCAAGGTCCAGTTCGATGTGCCGCGCAGACCACCGTGGCGTGGTGATCCGGAGTCCTGAGAGGTCTTGTGTCGTCAACCATTGATCACGGAACCACCCGCGATGGTCTGATCCAGATGCGTCGCCGATGGCGGCCCGCCGGCCCGGCACGGGCGTCTGTCCTTTTGTTGCACGGAATAGCCGAACACAGCGGTCGCTATCAGCATGTGGGTGACCGGTTCGCCGCGGCTGGATTCGACACGGTCGGCATTGATCACCGTGGTTACGGTCGCAGCGGCGGTCTTCGCGGTCATTGTGATTCTTGGTCACAGTTCTCCGACGATGTGCAGGATCAACTGTCGGAAGTTCGCAAGCTTGGTTTGCCGACCGTGCTTCTTGGCCATTCGCTCGGCGGACTGATGGCCACCCGTTACGTTGTCGATGATCGTCCTCAACCGGATCTTCTGGTGCTTTCAGGTCCGGCGCTCGGAGCGGAGATCCCGCTGCATCTGCGGTTGGCGGCTCCGCTGCTGGGTCGCCTGGTGCCGAGATTGGAGATCAAGGACGAGGGAGATCCCGCGTTGCTGTCGTCGGACCCCAAGGTCGGCGAGCTGTTCTACGCTGATCCGCTGCGGGTGCCGAATCCGACTGCGCGCATGGGTCTGGAGATCCTGCGTGCGATCTCGCAGGCGCGCGCAGGCATCGAGCGGGTGACGATGCCGACCCTTGTGCTCCACGGCGGCGACGATCGTCTGGTGCCTCCCGAGGCGTCGGAGATCTTCGAGACGCTGCCCAACGTGGAGCGGATCGTCTACCCGGGGCTTCGCCACGAGGTGTTCAACGAGCCCAGCGGCCCCGAGGTCATCGACCGAGTGATCACCTGGATCAACACCCACCTTGGTTAGGGCTGCTACCGGTACGCTGAAACTATGCGACTACAACTGGCCCTCAACGTTGAAGACATCGACGAAGCCGTCGACTTCTACACGCGGTTGTTCGGGGTTGAACCCGCCAAGCGACGCGACGGCTACGCCAACTTCGCCATCGATGAACCACCACTGAAGCTGGTGCTCTTCGAGACAGCCGGTGCAGGAGGGACGATCAACCATCTTGGTGTTGAAACCGAGACCGAAGATGAAGTCTTCTCAGCGCAACAGCGTCTCGCCGCGGCGGGGCTTCGCACCACCGGGGTCGACGAGACGATGTGCTGCTTTGCCGACAAGACCGAGACCTGGGTCACCGATCCTGCGGGTGTCGAGTGGGAGTGGTACGTCAAGTCCGGCGACAACGAGGTGCGCGAGAACATCGTGGTGGCGAACCCTGTCGCCGCCGAGCGCGAAGACTCGGCCTGCTGCGCGGTTGTCTAGCCGGCGGCCGCGGCCATGAAATTGCGGTAGAGCTGTTCGGCGTCGGCCACGAAGTCGTTGATGTGTAGGTCGGCCTCGTCGGCCAGAGTGTCTAGGGAACCCGGTCCCAGCGTCGATTCGAGCGCGTTGCGGTAGGCCTCGATCTCGCCCCAGTTCCGCACCGTGTCGGGTTCCACCTCGACGTGGTACTGCATCGACCAGGCCAGCGGACCCACCCGCATTGCCTGAACTGCGCACACCGGCGAGCTGGCCAGAACGACAGCACCGTCCGGAGGTTCTGTCACGGCCACCGAATGCCACTGCAAGGCATGTTGGCGATCAGCCATGCCCGCGAAGATCGGATCGGTCCGGCCTTCGGGGGTCAGGTCGACCGGCAGCACCCCGATCTCGGGCGGGCGCTGTAGGTCACAGGTTCCTCCGAGAGCGTCGGCCAGAAGCTGATGGCCCAGACACACCCCTAGGAACGGCCGTTCAAGCTCGCACACCCAGTCGCGTATTGCCTGCTTCTCAGGGATAAGCCAGGGATGTTCCTCAACATCCCAGACATCCATCGGGCCGCCCATCACCCACAGAGCGTCGTAATCCTCGAGAGGAGGGATCGGCTCGCCCTCGTCAAGCTCCACCGCGGTCCAGTCGATCCCGTCGGCGCGCAGGTACTCCCTGAGCTGACCGGGATGCTCACAGTCGATGTGCTGAAAGACAAGCAGTCGCACAGCGCACCTGACCAGACCGGTCAGTCGTTGTCCCGCAGGAACTGTTCGACTTCTGCCAACAGCGTCTGAGGATCGTCGCTGAGGTCTGCGTCGTCGGACGGGGAGTTGCCGTCCCAGGCCTCCTCGAGATCGGCGACGTAGTCGGCGGTCTCGGAGTCCTCAGCGACGAGTTCATTGACCTGTCGTTCATAGGTCGCCGCGGCGATCTCCAGGTCGGTGGCGAACACCGATGTGCCGAGCAGCTTCGACACCCGCTGGACGAGGGCCAGTCCTGCTTTGGGCGACGGCGCACCGGGAACGTAACTCGGAACCGCAGACCAAAGCGAAGCAGTCGGCAGACCTGCTTGATGGCATTGTGTGGCGAGCACGCCGACGATCCCGGTCGGTCCTTCGTAGCTCGACGGAGCCAGGTCCAAGTGGGTTCGAATCGATTCGTCCTCGCTCGCGCCGTAGACCTCGACGGGTCGACTGTGGGGCACGTCAGCCAGCAGCGCCCCCAGAGTGACGACCTGGCTGACCTCGAGTATCCGGGCGGTCTCAATGACCTGATCGCAGAACGTGCGCCAACGCAGTTGGGGTTCGAGCCCCACCAGCACCACGACGTCGCGTTCGCATTCGCCGACCACACAGGAACGGAACAGGTTGGACGGCCAACTCAGGGAGCGCCGGCGCTGGTGGTCGAGGTGAACCAGCGGGCGGCTGGTGGTGAAGTCGTAGAAGTACTCGGCGTCGATCTCGGCGAGGGCCGTGCCCTTCCATCTGTCCGCGAAATGTCGGGCCGCGATCGAGGCTGCGTCGCCGGCGTCGTTCCAGCCCTCGAAGGCGGTGATCAGCACCGGCGACCGAAGTGTCGGGGGTTTGGCCAACCAGTTGATGTGTGGAGGGGAATCGGCAGGGCTCGACACGCCATAGACCATATCTGAGAGCATGCGCATATTGCTCTACGGGCTGAGCGCTCTACGGGCTGAGCGCGCTACGGAGCAAAGCGATAGACGTTGGTTTGCCGCTGTTCGAAGCCGAGCTTCCGGTAGAGCCGGTTGGCGTCTTCGCGCGAGGGGCGCGAGGTCAGATCGACGCTCACCGTTCCGGCCGCGAGAGCCAGTGCAATCGCAGCTTCGTTGAGGCTGCGTCCGACTCCGGAACCGCGGGCTCCCTCATCGACGACGACATCCTCGATCCAGGCCCGCACACCGGTGGGTATGCGAAAGAGCACGAGGGTGAGGGTTCCGACCACGCCCCGCTCGTCGCGGGCGATCAGCAGTCTCACCGCGTCGGAGTCGACGATCTCTTGGAGCTCGGCGGTGCCGGGAGGCGGGTTTGAGCTCGAGAGCTGCGGCACGAGGCGCGCCATCGCCTCAACGAGTTCATCGTCCACCTCGTCCGCTTCGTAGATCTCAACCACTGCGCGACCTTGTTAGCAACACGCCTAGGAGCGTAGACGCTTACGGGAAATCTGGCGGATCAAACCCTCCTGCACCACATTGGCGATCAGGCGGCCGTCGTGGGTGAACACCCGTCCGATGGCGAGTCCTCTGGCTCCTGTCGAAGCAGGCGTGTACTGGTCGTACAGCAGCCATTCGTCCGCCCGGAAACTTCCGTGGAACCACATCGCGTGGTCCAGGCTCGCCAACTGGATATCACCGACTTCGGAATTGGTTCCGTGGGGTAGCAGGGTCGTGTCGAGCAGGGTCATGTCGGACGCGTACGTCAAAAGGCAGGTGTGCAGGACCTGATCGTCGGGGAGGCGCCCGTCGGCTCTGAACCACACCTGCTGCACGGGCGGGAGGGGCTCGCTGCGCTGAAAGGGACTGGCGGTTACGTAGCGAATATCGACGGGACGGCCGACCCCGGCGAACGGGTCGGGTATGCCCTGGGCCTGATAGCGCTCAGCTCGTGTGGGCAGCGAATCCGCGGCGACGACTTCGGGCATGGAGTCGAAGAACTCGAGCCCGTCCTCAAGAACCTGGAACGATGCCTGCAGATTGAAGATGGCCCGCCCGTGTTGGATGGCGACCACCCGGCGGGTGGTGAAGCTCCGGCCGTCACGGATGCGATCGACCTCGTACAGCACCGGCACTGTCGGGTCGCCCGGACGCAGGAAGTATGCGTGCAGTGAATGCACGCCGCGGTCTGCCTCGACCGTTCGTGCCGCTGCGACCAGCGCCTGCCCCGCAACCTGCCCGCCGAAGATCCGCTGGCGGTTCTCGTCCGGAGACACGCCCCGAAAGACGTTGACCTCGATCACCTCGAGGTCGAGGAGCTTCACCAGTGCGTCGACGTCGTCCTGCATGCCCCTATCTTGCTCTGATGTCGACGGCAAGCGGCGCGAACGGTAGCGAAACGATGCGAGTATCCTCTCAAGCCATGCCCGTCATCAACCGAGCGGTGATCGTCAGGACCGTGGCGGAGCACTGGCGCAAGGCACTGAGGTATTGCGCAGTCTCGGTGGTCAACGTGGTCGTCGGGCTGAGCACGCTGGCGTTCGCCCTCGAGATTCTCGACTTCAGTCCGGTGGTCGCCAACCTCACGGCTTGGATGGTGAGCACCGGTCCCGCCTATCTGCTGAGCCGCTACTGGGTCTGGCAACAGCTCGGGGCCAACAGTGTCAAGTCTGAGATCGCGCCGTTCTGGATCATTGCGGGAATCGGTCTGGCGCTCTCGAGCGTCACGATCGGAGTGCTCGGAATGATCACCGACCACACGCTGATTCTGCTGGCGGGCACAATCGTTGCCTACGGACCTGTCTGGGTTGCGAAGTACCTGGTGTTGGACGGCCTGCTGTGGCCCAAGGCCGGCGAGAAGCCGGTCGCGGAGGTCGCCTGAGTGGACCCTGAACTGCTCGCCAGCGCCCGGGCCGCGCGCGGATTCATGCCGCCGGACGAGGGTCTGGCCCTGTACGAAGCGGCCTCAGCAGTCGGCGTGCCCGGGCCGTTCCTGGAAGTGGGGAGCTACTGCGGGAAGTCCGCGGTCTATCTCGGTGCCGCGGCCCGCTTGACGAATCGTGTGTTGTTCGCGCTGGACCACCACCGCGGATCCGAGGAGAACCAGCCGGGTTGGGAGCACCACGAGCCGGACCTCGTCGACCCCGAGACCAACAAGATCGACACGCTAGGCACCTTTCGCAGGACGATCCACGATGCCGGTCTGGAAGCGACAGTGGTGGCGGTCGTCGGCGATTCGGTGACGGTCGGTTCGGTCTGGACCACGCCGCTGGCGCTGCTGTTCATCGACGGCGGGCACGGTCGTGAACCGGCCCACCGCGACTTCGAGACCTGGGTGCCCCATGTCGTCGTTGGGGGCACGCTGCTGATCCACGATGTGTTCCCTGATCCGTCGGACGGCGGCCGACCGCCCTATGAGATCTATTGCAGGGCACTCGACTCGGGGGCCTTCGAGGAGATCAGTGCCACCGGTTCGCTGCGGGTGCTTCGCCGCACGCTTGGGCCGGATCAGCCAGGGCCGGACTAGCTCGGCTCAGGTCGGGTTGGAGACGCCGGAGTCGACCGGATCGATGTCGATGATCGGCGGCAGGAAACGGTGGTCCGAGAACAGCTTCGCGGCCGGGCTCGAACCCTCGATCGCCTCCGCGGCCAGCAGAACAGCTGCCGCTGAGTAGGTGGAGCGTTCACCGGGCGGGAACATCGTCAGTTCGGAGTGGACCATGCCGGTGATGTAGCGACCGTCCGGTTCGCGCAGCTTCTGAGCTGCGGTGAACAAGCGAATCGCCGTGGCATAGTCGCCGACGCCAAGGTGGGCGATGGCACACTCGCAGGTCTCGGCCGTGGTGACCCAGGGACGGTCGCTGACACAGCGGATGCCCTCGTCACCCAGGTTGAAAGTGGCGAACCGTTCGGCGAGATGAAGCCGTCCTGCTTCGCCGCTGATCACGCCCGACAGCACGGGGTAGTACCAGTCCATCGCCCAGCGGTGTTTGGGCGAGAACGCCTCGTCGCGTTCATTGCGGATCACATGGGCGAGCTGCGCCACCGACAGTTCCCAGTCGGGACGTTCGTGGCGGAGTTCCTCGGCGATGGCCACGGCACAGCGCAGGCTGTGAGCGATCGAGGACGAACCGGTCAACAGCGCGAAGGGCCATGGCGTGCCGTCGGGGTGGCGGGCCCAGAGGATCTCGCCGCGGGGCTGTTGCAGATCCAGCACGAAGTCGATGGCCCGCTCGACCACAGGCCACATCGTCTCGAGGTAGCCGAGGTCGCGGAAGTGCAGGTAGTGATGCCAAACCCCAGTCGCCACGTAGGCGATGACGTTGGCGTCGAGTTTGTCCTGTTCGACCTCGTGTTCGAGGTAGTACTGATGCCAGGATCCGTCAGGTCTCTGGGAGTCGACGAGCCACTGATAAGCGGCCTCAGCCTCGCTTCGGTGATCGCCGACGACCAGTGCCATTGCCGCTTCAACATGGTTCCAGGGATCGGCGTGACCGCCGGGGAACCAGGGGATCATGCCCGATGGAAGCTGCCACTCGGCGATGTGGTCGGCGGTCTGTCGGATCTGTTCGGCGGACAGGACGCCGCGGATCTCAGGTAGCACGAGCAACCTCTCGGGTAACGGACGAATGATGAAGAGGAGGTTCTGCTGCGATAGTCGGCGTCCCGACTGCTGCAGGCACCGCAGCGGTGACCGGCACCTCGGCGTAGACAACGAGGCTCTTGCCGAGCACCGGGTTGAGGATCTTCTCGGCCGTGCGTGTCAACCACGGCGCCTTGACGATGTCCCATTCGAGCAGCTTGTGGTAGTTCCGCACAGAGAAGTTGTCCTCGATCTCGTTGTTGACACCGACTGCGCAGCGAAGCCACCAGTAAGGGGAGTGCAGGGCGTGAGTGCGGTGAGAGACCGTAGGTTCGAAGCCGGCAGTACGCAATTTCTGGCGCACTTCTTTCTCGGTGTAGATCCGCACATGCCCGCCCACCGCCGCGGGAGCGTGGTAGTCGGAGCTGATCTTCCAGCAGATCTTCTCGGGCAGCCAGGCCGGGACGGTCACCGCCAAAGTCCCGTTGGGTTTCAGCACCCGGAGGAGTTCAACGAAGGCGGCGTCGTCGTCAGGTACGTGTTCAAGGACTTCGGAGGCGATGACTTTGTCGAAGCTGTGATCGGCGAACGGCAGAGTGGTGCCGTCTCCCTGTACCACCGTGTGGCTGAGGTGGGCGTCGAACAGTCCGTCCTCTATGAGCAGGGGTGCGGTGTTGCGGATGGACTCGAGCTCTGCGAGGGCCATGTCGCAACTGACGACATCAGCGCCTCGAGCGAGCGCCTCATAGGTGTGTCGGCCGAAACCGCAGCCGAGGTCCAGCAACCGGTCGCCCGCGCGCAGGTCGAATCGGTCGTAGTCGACGGTCAGCATCAGGCGATGCCTTGTTCCTGCGTTTCGAGCACTGCGCGGTACTGATCCACGGTGCGTTGCGCAGTGTGACGCCACGACCACTGATCGATGACCCTCTGTCGGCCTTGAGCGCCAACCTTGGCTCGCAGTTCCGGGTTCTCCAGGGCTTCGCGGATCGTTGAGGCCAGGGCTTCGCTGTTGCCCGGCTCGGTGAGGAAGCAGGTCTCGTTGTGGTTCCCGGCTACCTCTGGAAGCGCGCCGCCGGTCGTGGCGACGAGTGGAACGCCGCACGACATCGCTTCGATCGCCGGCAGAGAGAAGCCTTCATACAGCGACGGAACGATGGCAAGCTCGGCTTCGCTGTAGAGCTCGACGATGCGGCTGTCAGCCACACCGGACACGAACTCGACGCAGTCATCGAGCCCCAGTCGGGTCATGACCGTGCTGGCGTGGCTGTCGGGTCGCCGTTTGCCGATGATGGTCAGTTCGATGTGCCGTTCGGTGCGCAGCTTGGCGACGGCCTCAAGAAGGAATCGGAGCCCTTTCATGGCCACATCGGCTGATGCGGTGGTCACCAGGTGGCCTTCACGGCGCTGGACGCCGCTCACGGGCAGGAACAGGTCGGGGTCGACGCCGACGGGCACCACATGCAGCCGCTCGGGGTCGATTCCGTAGTCGGCGCTGATGTCGCTCTTCGACGACTCGGACACGGTCATCAGTCGAGGCATCTGCCGGGCGACTCTGCGCTGCATCTTGGTGAAGGAGTACCAGCGCCTCTTTCCGAACCTCTCCCAAGCTGTGCGGGCATGCTCGAGTTCGAGTTTGCGGTCGACGGTGATCGGATGGTGGATCGTTTCGAGGATCGGCCAACCTTCCTGTTGAAGCTTGAGCAGGCCCCACCCCAGTGTCTGGTTGTCGTGGATGAGGTCGAACTCGTGGCGACGATGCCGGAGATGGCGCCATGCCCGCAGGCTGAAGGCCATGGGTTCAGAGAAGTTGCCGGTGCCGAACGAGAGGTGCTCGGCGACATCGGTCCAGTCCTTCCACTCCCAGACCCGTGGCTTGCGCATGGGATGCGGGTCGCTCCAGATGTCGAGACTGGGCAGTTCGATGAGCGGGACTCGTTCGTCGAGGACGGGGTAGGGGGGGCCGCCCAACACCTCGACATGGTGTCCGAGGTCGACGAGCGCTTTGCTCAGGTGACGGACATAGACGCCCTGTCCTCCCACATGGGGCTTCCCGCGATAGGTCAACAGTGCGATGCGGAGGGCGCGGTCACTCGGATTCTGCGCCTTGGCCATGGATGAAACACACTTCCGCGGACGATTATCGGACCTTGAATAATGCCCAAGTATTCGCCTTTTCCCTACCCCGCGTGACCTGCGGCACGATTCGAACCGACCCGGTGAGTCGCCCGTCAGGGTTTCTGCGCGCGCTTCCGTTGGCGGGCTTGCTTGCGGGCTCGTGCGCGGCGGGCGACTGCCTTGCTCAGAGAGTCGATGTGGGCGAAGATCAGAATCACCAGTGAACCGATGAGCACCGGCCACGCTCCGACCACCACGGCGAGTGTGCGGCCCTCGCGCAGTTCGATCGTCTCGATCAGGACTCTCTGTTCGCTGACGCCGCTGCGGGCGGTCACCTCGCCGGACGGGTTGACGATGGCGGAGAAACCGGTTGGTGCTGCCTGCAGAACCCAGCGGTCAGTTTCGAGCGCCCGAAGTTGACTTGATGCGATCTGCTGGCTCTGCACGATCGTGAGCCAGTAACTCGAGCCATTGGTGGGGTTGAGCAGAACAGTGCCGCCGTTTCCGATGGCGTCGCGGGCACGGTGGTCGAAGAAGACCTCCCAGGAGATGGCGACACCCAGAGGTCCGAGTTCGCTGTCGACGACGGCCGGCTCCGTTCCAGCTCTGACGTCGCGGCCCGGAAGCTCGCTGCTGAAGAGCTCGATGAAGCCGCGAAGCGGCACGAACTCACCGAATGGCACCAACTGGACCTTGTCGTAGCGGTCCCGAGTAATCCCGTTTGAATCCGAGACGATCGAATAGTTCCGGTTGGCGGTGCGGTCCACGCTCGGCTCGAACCATCCCGTCACCAGCACGGCGTTGAGGTCGTCGGCCAGCTGCGAGACCCTGCTGACAGCTTCGCTGCGGCCCAGCAGCGGCTCGGGACAGGGGTCTGACGCAGCGGCGTTGGTGGCCGGATGCACGACATCTTCGGGCCACAGCACGAGATCCACCGGTTCGTCTATGAGCGCGCTGGCGGCCATGTGCCGTTCGAACACTCCCCGGTTCTGGCACACGTCAGCACGGGTGTTCTGCGGTCCACCGCCCTGTACGACCGCGACCCGGATGCTGTCACCCTCGTCGGTGGAGAACCAGGGCAGCAGTCCGACCAGGGGCAACACGACGAGAACGGCCACCGCGACCAGGCTCGCCCTGCGGCGCGTTACAAGGTCGGCGAGGATCACGCCCGCGAGGGTCATCAACACGACGAGGATCGGTGATCCGAACAACCTGACCGATGTGGCGAGCGGAGTGGCGACGCCCACCATTGCGAGCGTTGAGATCGGAACTCCACCGAACGGCCAGTTCCAGCGGATCAGTTCGGCCAGCACGACCGCAGCACAGAACACTACGCCGCGGTAACCGCGGTCGCTGGGGGTGATCCACCCGACCAAGGCGATCATGAGGCTGAACGCGGCTGCTGCCACGGGCCAGCCGATGGGCGTCAGGTCAGCCATCCAAACGGTGCTTGGAAAGAACCAGGCCGCGCCGACGAGCAGTGAGCGTCCGAATCGACCGTGAGGTGTCAACCGGTCGAGCAGCTGGAACCACAAGGCCAGCCCTGCGATTGTGAGCGGCCACCAACCCCAGGGAGGGAGCCCGGAGGCGATGAGCACACCGGCGAGGACCGACAGCGTCCGTGTCTTTTTCACGGCTCGGCGGTGGCTCGGCTCATGGCCGCTTGGGAAGGTTCACTCTGAGTCGGCGTACGCCTCCGATCGCTCCCACACCCTTTATGCGGATGGTCACGTTGTCTTCGCTGATGACCCACTCAGGCAGGTCGGCAGGTTCAGCGACCGCCAGGATCTCGTCGGGGTGAGCTGCGGCACAGAGTTTGGCGGCGAGATTGACGGGCTCCCCGATGTAGTCGTCGCCCTCGAACAGCAGGGCGATGCCCGTGGCGATTCCGACGCGAACCTGGATCTCGCTGTCGGAGAAGGCATGAACGAGGTGGGCTCCTGAGGCGATTGTGGGGGGCGCTTCGGTTCCCACGAGCATGACTCCGTCGCCGAGCCATTTGGCGACACGCACACCGCGTTTGGCCGCGACGTTGCGGGCGATCCGCCGGAACTGTCCGAGCTGACCGACCGCGGCGTGCGGTCCGTTGTCGCGTGTGAAGGCAGTGAATCCGCTGAGGTCAGCGAAGCAGAAGGTGCGGGTGACGTTGAGATGGGCGTCGCCCTCGGTCAGTTCGTGGGGGGGCGCCACCCGGTCGGTCTGTGCTGCGTCGGCCCATTCCCGAGCCGGTCCGGTGTCTGCGGCGAGCAGAGGCAGCAGCAGTTCGCCCGTAGAGTCGACTCTCGGTGGCTTTGCTCGGTCTGGTTCGTTGGTGCCCGGAATCGCTTCGGCTTCCGTGGATTCTGTCACATCTACAGAATGTCACACTTGGTCATACCCGGAGGCCGCATACCGGCCATGGTTGTCTGCCGCGCTCGGACCAGAGTGCCCGGGTCATGGCGTCCTGCCACCATGGTTCGACTTCTATCGGGTCTTTGCCGACCAGCCAGGGGAAGTGGCGTTCGGCGACTCCATCCCAGGTGTGTTGAACGAATTGGTAGGCACCTCGGTAGAGGCCGGCGGGGTTGACGGAGACGGCTTGGTAGTTGTCGCTCGATTCGCAGTCGCGCAGGCGTTTCAGTTCTTCGAGGGTGAGTACATCGTTGACATGCGCGGTGCTGTCCAGGTAGAAGGCGATTTCTTCGGGTGTGCAGGCGGTCGTGAACAGCAGTGCTGTCAAGGCGATGACCAATACGCTCACTCGTAGGTGCATGACGGTTGGGTTCCTTGGTGGCGGACGCTGTCCGTATTGCGGGGGAAGTGACCCTGTCGGGTTGACTTTGTCGAGGGGGGACAACCTCTGATTTGTCTTGGTCTACGGTGTCCCGTTCATGCTCGGTTTGTCACATAACTGGAATATCGACCGCGGAACTGTAACGAGTTCTCAACGTCGTTCCAACCTTGCGCTTGGCGTTGATCGAGGTGTGGTCTACAGCGCGGGAATGGGGTCTTCGCGCAGCCACGACTCGACCAGTTCGGCGGCTTCGTTACCTGCGAGATGGGTTATGATTTCCAGGAACTCCCCGGTGTTGGTGTTGCCATAAGCGCTTTGTTCGTAGTGGGTTCTCAGAATCTCGATGAACACCGCGTCACCGACGTATTGCCGTAGCGCGTGCAGTGTCAAAGCGCCCCGCCGATAGACGGATACGCCGAACAACTCGGAGTGTTCGATCTCCAGCGGAGGCACCGCGGCGACCTCGGCCAGGTAGTCGTGCTGTTCGGCCATCTGCAGGTCGAGGTCCACTCCGTAGTACTCGGCCAGGTACATGAACGAGAGGTAGGTGGCGAACCCCTCGTGCAGCCAGGTCTCGCTCCAGTCGTCCAATGTCGACGAATTGCCCAACCATTGATGCGCTATCTCATGGGAGACGGTGAACGGATCGATCGCATATCGACCGTGCACTGAGAGTGTTTGGTTCTCCAATGCGAAACCGAGGCCGAACGGCATCACGATCGTGCCGTAGACCTCGAACGGGTAGGGGCCGAGAAGGCTCTCGAAGTAGTTGATCACCTCGGGTGTGATTGAGAGAGCGTCGACTACCCCCTCTGGGTCGGCTCGGGGAACGTAGTCGCGGATCAACGGGCCATCGGCCAGCGCGGTCTCCACACGTTCGAAGTCACCGACGTAGACCGCGGCCAGGTAGGTAGCCATCGGGTCTTCCATCAGCCAAGTCGTGCTTGTGGAACCATTGTTGCTGGTCTCTTCTTCGAGCACGCCGGTGGCGGCCGCGGTGAAGGGTTCGGGAACCGTCAAGCGGATCTCGAAGGTCGCTTTGTCGATCGGGTGGTTGTTGGAGGGGAACCATGTCATCGAGCCGGACGGCTCGTTGACCGTGTAGATGACGTTGTCGCGGTGATACCAGCCGAGTCGGGCGAACGGCACCCCCCGGTCGAAGATCGGCACGGGCGTTCCCGAGTAGCGCACAACGGTCGAGAACTCTGCGCCTGCGGCCAGCGGTTCGGGGGAAACGACGACGAGTTCGGCGGCTTGGCGGGAGAACTCCGCGTCCGAACCGTCGACTTCGACCGATGCGACGGTGAGGCCCGACAGGTCCAGGTTGAATGCCGAGAGTTCCTCGGTGGCTTGTGCAGTGATTGTGGTGAGCGCCTGGACTGTGTTGGCCACGGGGTCGATGTCGAGGTCGATCTCGTAGTGGAGCACGTCATAGCCCCCGTTGCCCATGTACGGATAGAAGCTGTCACCGAGCCCTTCAGCCGCGCTCACCTCACGCGGCACGGTCGTGGTTGTCGTGGTCGTGCTCACGGTTGTAGTTGTGCTCATCGTCGTTACGGTGACCGGGGGCTCGGCAGGCCCGACGTCATCGATTCCGGTGCACGCGCCCCCAGATAGTGCCAAGACCAGGACAACGATCATTCCCGAACGTCTCACGGTCCGCGAGTGTAGTAATAGGGTTTCAGGGACATGCAGGTGCCGAAGAGGCGAGAAGGATGAGCGGATCGTTGAACAACGGCGAACTGAGGATTCGCGAAACGTACAATTCCTTTTGTAGGGCGATGTTCTTGCTCTGTGCCGTAATGTTCGCCGTGTGCGGGGTGATCGCCGGCTATGGCGTCGCGGAACTCTATTCTTCGGGCGAATCCGATCTTGCGATGGCCATTTTGGCTTTGCTTGCAGTCCTTTGCCTTTGTTGTGCCGTTGGGATATTGCGCCAGTACTTGGAACTTCGGATTGACGACAATCGTGTCGCGGCGCGTGCGTGGCCTTTCCCGTGGACCGTGGTCCCGATCGATCAGATCCTCACAAGCGAAGTCGTGCAGGTCGATCCGCGGCGGGACTACGGGGGCTGGGGATTCAAGGGACTGGCGCAGGATCGGCTGATCGGTGGAGGGGGCACCACGGCGCTGCGGATCACCTACACCCACGAGTCGGGTGAGAAGCGCAAGCTGACGTTCCTCACGGATCGAGCCGACGAGGCGCTACAGCGCATCGCGCTGCAACGGACCCGGTAGGCCCGGGCCGCCGAGTCAAGTTCGGCTGGTGCTGGCGCGGGCTTGGCGGACGCAGGCGGGGAGGCCGAGGCCTCGCATGGACGCGCCGGTGACGGTGACACCCGGGGTGTCACGTTCCAGGGACTCGTCTATCTGGTCGCAACGTTGGAGATGGCCGGGAAGGTACTGGGGGAGGCTGCGGCGCCAGGGCGTGACCCGCGTGACGCCCTCGCCCCTCAGGCCGACAGTCAGCGCCAATTCTTGCCGCAGGGTTTCGACGAGTGCCGACTCGTCGAGGTACAGCCAGCGTCGATCGTCGACTCGGCCCGCAGAGACCCGCAGGATGACGTGGTCGCCGTCGTCGTAGTGCTCCCATTTCGACGATGCCCAAGAACAGGCAGTCATCAACAGGCCCTGGTCACGGGGCACCAGAAAACCGGCTCCCTCAAGGCTGTGACCCACCTGCTCGGTCGGCACGACGAAAGTGACCACCACCACGTCGGAGTAGACGAGGCCCGACAGCAGCGAAGCAGCCTGGGCACAATGAGGCTCGAGCAATGCCGCGCTGACGAACGCAGGTGTGGTGAGGATCACCCGGTCACCGTCGACGCGCCAGGACGTTGTTGCGACCCTCCAGGTACGACCGTGGCGCTCGAGCGAGACCGCCGGTGCGTGAATATAGATGTAGTCGCTGAGCTCGTCATGGAGCGCGTCGATGACCCGTTGAGTGCCGCCTATGGCCCCATTGAAGACCGGTCCCGGCGCGGCGGAGGCGCGCTGGGAGCGGAGAGCCTCTATGAACGGGCCACCGCTGCGGGCCGCGTCTGCCAACGCCCGCGCCCCCGAAGCGATACTCAGGTCGTCCGCGTTGCCCGCGTTAATGCCCCCGAGCAACGGATCGACGAGCCGTTCGAACACCTCGTCGCCAGCACGCGCCCTGACCACGTCACCGACCGTGCTGTCGCCCACCAATCCAGGGTGGTCAGCGAAACCACGGGATCTCAACTCAGCGATCCCGTCAGCCGAGACGATCCCGCTGGCGCTGAGATCATCGGGCTCCAAGGGCACGCCCAGGACGCTCGGCGGGATCGGCCGAAGTGCCCCTTCAACCCAGACGAACGCCCCCGATGAGGTTGGTGACACCAGATCGTCGCCCAGACCGAGTTCACGGCACAGATCCGCCATCTCCGGCTCGCGGGCCAAGAACCCGTCGGCTGCACGGTCCACATCGAACCCCAGAGCCGAGCCTTCAACTGGGCCACCGGCGACCTTGCCCCCCACCCGGTGGCTCGCCTCGAGCAGCACGAAGTCCTCACCCTGCCGATGAAGCTGGTGGGCCGCGGACAACCCTGTGATGCCGCCGCCGATGATCAGCGTCCGGTCGCTCATTGCGGCTCCGGATCGGCCGATCCGACCGTCCCTTCGGTGTGAACGACCCTCACCACCTCGCTCAGCACGTCGGGGTCACTCATCGGTAGCACGCCGTGGCCGAGATTGAAGATATGGCCGGGTTGACCGGCATTGGACGCAAGAATCTCGCGGGCACCTGAAACCGCCGCATCGACCCCCGCGATCACGGCGGCCGGGTCGAGGTTGCCCTGCAGCACCACGCCCTCGCCGAGTCGGGCTCGGGCTGTGTCGATCCGCACACGCCAATCCACGCCAACGACATCGGCACCGACACCGTGGATCAGCTCCAGGAGTTCGCCGGTGTTGACACCGAAATGGATTCGAGGCACGCCCGTCCCCTCGATCGCGTCGAACACCTTGCGCGAATGCGCCGCCACGTAGCGCTGATACTGGTCAGGCGACAGCGCCCCTGCCCACGAATCGAACAACTGTACCGCCGATGCGCCGCCGTCGATCTGCGAAGTGAGAGAAGCAATGGCGAGGTCGGCCAACCGGTCCATCAACGAGTGCCAGAGATGTTCGTCGTTGAACATCAGCGACTTCGTCTTCAGGTAGTCACGCGACGGCCGCCCCTCAATCAGATACGACGCCACGGTGAAGGGAGCACCCGCGAACCCGATCAGCGGCACGTCGAGTTCCCTGACCAACTGAGCGACCGTCTCCAGCACGTAGGGCGTGTCGGAAACAGGATCAAGGGGGCGCAGCCGGTCGAGATCCGCTGAACTGCGAAACGGCTCAGCTATCTCGGGCCCGACTCCGGGCGTGACCGCAACTCCGAAACCTACCGCATGGGCCGGCACGACGATGTCGGAGTAGAGAATGGCGGCATCGACCCCGTAGCGGCGCACGGGTTGGAGCGTGATCTCGGTTGAGAGGTCGGGGTTCTTGATCGCGTCGAGGATCGATCCGCTGCCGCGGACCGCCCGGTATTCGGGGAGGGAGCGTCCTGCTTGGCGCATGAACCAGACAGGGACCCGTTCATGGGGCAGGCCCCGGCAGGCCCGCAGGAAACAATGTTCTTCGAAGGGGTCCGATGTGCCCACGTCACGCATGCCACCCACGCTAGCTGTGCTTCCCCTGTTGGATCAGCGCCCGCAGACCGATACCGGTCGGGGTCTTAAGGAGCCGATCAACCGCGATCTCACCGGCGCGCACCGCCTGTCGGCGCCGGTCTCCCTCATCGTCGGGCAGACCCTCGAGCGTGTCGGGGTGAGGTTCGACCACCACGACCGCGGTGCCCTGCCGCCGAACCTCGTTGACCTCGCTGGTCAGCTTGTTGTTGAACCAGGTGCGGACAGGATTGGTGAGTCGACCAAGCACGCCGCTGCCGCCCGTCATCGCCGAGGAGATGATCACAAGGTCGAAGCCGAGCATCGCGGTGAGGTCTGCGTTGGTTGCGGAGTGCACACCGCCGTCGATGTACTCGGTCTTCCCGATCCGGGCCGGAACGTACACGCCAGGCACCGCCGACGACGCCTGTGCCGCCTGGCCGATCGTGCCCCTGACGTCATCGCGGCCGAACACGATGCGGCGACCGTCGCTTGCCCGCACCGCAACAATCCAGGTCGGCAGCTTCGTCCAGCGGTCCGGGTGGAGTTCGTCCATGCGTTTGCTGGAGGCGGCTCCAGAACGGGTCCCCCGGGGGATGGCCCCGAGCGCGGCCCTCACCGGGTCGAGATTCCAGGGAGGCCAGAGGGCCTTGGCTGACATCTCCACTGACAGCGGCCGCCAGTCCCTCTCGACAGCAGGTTCGGCGAACTCGGTGGTCACCCTCGAATAGATCTCGGCGGCCTGCGGGCTCACCGGTTCGTCACGGAACCGGGCCACCCGGTCAGCCGCCGAAATTCCGCTGCGAAGACTGATGGCGGTGAACGCTCCCGCTGAAGTCCCGACGATCAGGTCCGCGTCACGAGGATCCCAACCCGTCTCCGACTCCAGACGCGACAGCACCCCGCAATGCCAAGGGTCGCCCACCGTTCCGCCCGCGCCAAGAACCAGTCCGACTGTGAACATCCCCGCAGCGTAGGGGCGTCCGCGCCCCGCTAGGCTAAATGACTCCCTATTCGCGGTTTCCTATTCGTTTGGTACTTCTGAGAGTTGATCGGCAAAGTGTCGCAACATCACCCGGAACTAGAGGCTGAACAGGCATATCTCGACGCTGCCTACGGCTGCCTCGACGACTCGCGTGAGCGGGTGCGGCGGATAACCGAGATGTTCGAGGCAACCCGAGGCGGCACCAATCAGGCGCGTTTCGAGAGGGAATCGGTACTTCAGGGCGCATTGAACCGTCTGAGCAGGCTCAACCTGCAGAATCGCTCGTTGGTGTTCGGACGCATCGATCCCTCGGGAACCGACGAACGCTTCTACATCGGCCGTGTCGGTGTCTGGGACGATGACCAGAACGCGGTGGTGGTCGATTGGCGGGCACCAGTCGCTGAACCGTTCTACCGGGCCACCGGTCGTGAGCCGTTGGGGCTCGAGCGACGCCGGTTCTTCGCCACGCGGGGCCGCACCCTGCTCGGAATCGACGATGAACTGTTCGGTGAGCTTGCCGACCCCAACCACACGAGCGACGCAGCGGCAAGGGGCGAGGGTGCACTGATCGCTGCTCTGGAAGCGGCACGCACGGGGAGGCTCGGTGACATCGTCGCCACGATCCAAGCCGAACAGGATGAGATCATCCGCGCGCCGATGCCCGGACTGTTGGTGGTTCAGGGCGGGCCCGGCACGGGCAAGACCGTGGTGGCGCTGCACCGGGCGGCCTATCTCCTCTACACACATCGGCTTTCGCTGGAGACTCAGGGTGTCCTGGTAGTGGCCCCGAACCGGTTGTTCATTGCATACATCGAACAGGTGTTGCCGTCGCTGGGAGAGGCGGGAGTGACCATTGCGGTGCTCGCCGACCTGGTGCAGCCGCGGGTCCGGGTCGAGGGCCTCGACGATGAGCCCGCGGCCCGAGTCAAGGGCGACCCGCGGATGGTGGAGGTACTGGCCGCCGCGGTGTCGGATCGGCAGCGACGTCTCCGAACCGATCAGCAATTCGGTTTCGGTCTTCAGCGGTTGCGGATAAGCGTCGCCGAGTCCCGCAGAATCGTCTCGGTGGCCCGCCGGCGTTCCCGAACCCACAATGCGGGTCGCAAGATAGTTGAGGACCTGTTCTTTGAGACGCTTGCCGAGAGTGCACGCAAGCACGTCGATCCCCAGGTTGTGCGTGAACGGATGCGAAACGATGTCGGGGTTCGGGAGACGCTCGACTGGATGTGGCCGGTTCTGACCCCGGCACATCTGTTGCACGACCTGTACGGTTCGCAGGCGCTGTTGAAGTCTGCGAACCGCGGGGTGTTCGGTGAGGACGAGATACTGCGTCTGCACCGGCGGAGATGCAGCCATGCCGATGAGGTTGTGTGGAGCTTCGAGGACGTACCGCTGCTCGACGAGGCCCGTGCGGTATTGGGTCCTCGCCCGGGCAAACGCGCGGTGGACGCGGTCCGCACCTACGGGCACATCTGTATTGATGAGGCGCAGGACCTCTCTCCGATGGAGTTGCGTATGGTGGCGCGCCGGTCACTCAATGGATCGCTGACCGTCGTCGGCGATATCGCCCAGGCGACGGGTGCGTGGGCGAACAGCGATTGGGACTCCGTGATCGCGGCGTTCGCCAGCAAGCATGAGCCGAGGATCAAGGCACTGAGCGTCGGTTACCGGATACCTGGGCCGACGATGATGTTGGCCAACAGGATTCTGCCGTTCGCCGCGCCGGGGTTGCTTCCTCCCACGCCCGTGCGGTCGGACGGTGACGATCCTCAACTTGTTGAGGTTCGCGATTCGCTAGAGGAGACCTTGATCCGGGTGGTCTTGGCGGAACTTGCCAAGGTGGGGGAGGGCAACGTTGCGGTGATCGTCCCCGCTTCTCTGCTCCAGAGCGTGTCTTCGGCCTTTGCGGCCCGGGAGCTGCCCTTCGGCGGGCCGACTCGCCATGGTCTCGACCAGAGGGTCACGGTGGTGCCGGTGCGCCTGGTCAAGGGTCTCGAGGTGGACGCCGCTGTCGTGGTTGAGCCGCGCAGAATCGTTGACGAGGAGACCTGCGGTATGCGGTCCTTGTATGTGGCGTTGACTAGGGCCACGAAGCGAGTGACCGTCGTCTACAGCGAGCTTCTGCCTGAGCTGCTCGGATGACGAATTCGTTGAAGACGTCCAGCGGCGATACGATGTAAGGCATGCCTCACACGGATGCGGACTCCGAACTGGTCGCATTGGTGGTCGTCGCCAAAGATCTCTGGGTGAACCGTTCCGTTCCCGTGCTGAAGGGAGCTGATCTGGTGGCCGCGCCGGGTCAGCATCTTGTGATCCTGGGTCCCAGTGGTTGCGGCAAGACCACCTTTCTGCGGGCGATAGCGGGTCTGGAACCGGTTGAGCAGGGCGAGATCCGGGTTGGTTCACAGTTGGTTGCCAGTTCCACCGTGCACGTTGCTCCGGAGAAGCGCCGTGTGGGTCTGGTGTTCCAGGACGGTGCTCTGTTCCCGCACATGAGCGTGGCTGCCAATGTGGCTTACGGACTGCCGCGGGCGCATCGTTGGCGCAGACTCGGACGGACCAGTGATCGTGGCCGCGAGTCGGTGCGGATGATGCTGGAGATGGTCGGGCTCGAGTCCTTCGGTGATCGGCTGCCCGGTTCGCTCTCGGGCGGGCAGCAACAGCGGGTGGCGCTGGCCCGCGCACTGGTGCCCCGACCTTCGGTTCTGCTCTTCGACGAGCCGTTCTCGAGTCTGGACTCCAACCTGCGCGCCGGGGTGCGGTCCGAGGTTGCTCAGCTTCTCAGGGAGCTTGAGATCACTGCGATC
This sequence comes from Candidatus Aldehydirespiratoraceae bacterium, assembly GCA_965221585.1. GTDB lineage: Bacteria > Actinomycetota > Acidimicrobiia > Acidimicrobiales > Aldehydirespiratoraceae > VXYK01. The sequence continues at coordinate 223,489 of OZ244898.1, forward strand.
TTTGTCACCCATGATCAGACCGAGGCTTTCGAACTAGGCGATGAAGTGGCTGTGATGCGCGACGGGGTGCTGGTTCAGCAGGCGACACCGGCTGAGTTGTACAACCGACCCGCGGACCCTTGGTTGGCAGCGTTCGTGGGTGAGGCGGAGTTGTTGGCGGGTTACGCCAAGGGTTCCGAGGCTGACACTGTGCTCGGGCGTATTCCGCTGTCGAACTCGGCGAGTGGCCCCGTCGAGGTCCTGGTCCGCCCCGAGGAGATTGTGCTGTCTCCGGGATACGGAGGGCGGGTTGTCGGGATCGACTACTGCGGGCACGATGCGTTGATAAGCGTTGCTTTGGCGGGGGGAACGGTGGTCAGGAGCCGAGCGACCGGCGCGCCGAGATATGCGGTCGGTGCCGAGGTCGCGGTCGGTCACTCGGGGGTGTCGACCCTGGCCTATGGGAGTTCTTCCGTTCCGGTTCAGAGGGTGGCCGAGTCGGTCGGCTAGATCAGGGTTATGACATATGTCACATGTTAGGTATGCCTAACATTGCCTGGATCCTGGTTATAGTCCCGGCATGAAAAACCATAGATCCTCCGTAGTCACCCTCGTGGTTCTGCTCGGCTTGGCATTGTTCGCCACCGCCTGCGGCGGCGACGACGAATCAGACGACAGCATCACGCTCTACTCGGGACGAAACGAAGAACTGATCCAACCGCTGGTCGACGACTTCACCGCCAAGACCGGAACCACCGTCGATGTGCGTTACGGCGACTCCGCGGATCTGGCGTTGCTGATCCAGACCGAGGGTGAGAACACTCCCGCCGACCTCTTCATCTCGCAGAGTCCGGGAGCACTCGGCCTGCTCGCAGGCGAGGGCCGCTTGGCCACGCTCGACAGTGATCTCACCTCAGCGGTGGCACAAGGATTCGCGGCAGGCGACGGCACCTGGGTCGGTTTGACCGGACGCGTGCGCGTGGTCGTCTACAACAGCGACCTTGTAGACCGGGCAGATCTGCCGACATCGGTCCTCGACCTGGTCGACCCGGCATACGCGGGGAGGGTCGGAGTAGCGCCCAACAACGGTTCGTTCCAAGACTTCGTCACCGCGATGCGCAACGAACTGGGCGACGACGCGACGCGGGACTGGCTCGTGGGGATGGCCGAGAACAACTCCCCCAACTACCCCAAGAACTCTGCGATCGTAGAGGCTGTCGGACGTGGCGAAGTCCCGATGGGACTGGTCAACCATTATTACAACCTGCGTGCGGTTGAGGCCGATCCGTCCGTGGCCAGCAAGAACCACTTCCTGCCGGTCGAAGACATCGGATCTCTGGTGATCGTCACGGCGGGCGCGGTGCTCTCCTCCTCCGATTCTGGCGAGACAGCTGAGTCGCTTCTGGAATTCCTGCTGAGCAATGATGCTCAGATGACCTTCGCCGACCAGACGCAGGAATACCCGCTGGTCGCGGGTATCGCCCCGCCGTCCGACCTGCCGTCACTGGACGGATACGCGGCCCAGACCATCGACTATGATCTGCTCGGAGACGGCTTGCTGGGAACGATCAATCTGATTCGAGAAAGCGGTCTTGAGCAGTAGCCCGCGACCCTCCGGTATCGCCGAATCGGGGCGGTCGCCTGCATCGCGGTCGCCTGCATCGAAGGGTCGACCCCCCGCGGCGATGCTGGTCCTTTCGGTGTTGATCGGCGTGGTCTTCATGGGCCCGTTCGCCTATGTCGTGAGCCGCAACCTCGACCTGGGAACCGACCTCGGTTCGCTGCTGTTGTCGCAATCAACCTGGGATCCGCTGCGGCGCTCCCTGTTGCTCGGATTCGTCGTATCAGCATCGACCGCGGCGATCGGCACCGGCCTGGCCTGGTTGACGATCCGCACCGACCTCTGGGGTCGCCGTGTCTGGCGGATTCTCGCCCCGATTCCACTGGTCTTTCCGAGCTTCGTCGGAGCGACCGCGTTGATCGCCGGGTTCGCGACCGGCGGCCTGGTGGAGGATCTCGTCGCGCCGCTGGGTATCACCGATCTGCCCGACATGAGGGGGTTTCGCGGTGCTTGGCTGGTATTGACGCTGTTCACCTATCCCTACGTCTATCTTCCGGTGGCGGCTCGGATGGCTTCGCTTCCACCGTCACTCGAAGAGTCGGCCCGTCTGCTGGGTCGCAAACCGGCGACAGTCTTCCTGACCGTTGTGTTGCCCCAGGTCTGGAGCGCCGTGTTGGCCGGGACGATGCTCGTCTTCCTGTACACCATCAGTGATTTCGGCGCTGTTTCGCTGCTCGGATACAGCACTCTGGCCGAACAGATCTATGCCGACCAGCTGTTCGACCAGGCCCGTTCGATGGGGCTCGCCCTGATCCTGGGGGTCACCGCCCTGTGCGTCGTAACGGTCGAGCGCGCGCTCGAACGGCGGCGCGCTCAGGTGGAGGTGGCACGCAGCCATGAACCGCTGATCGTTCCCCTCAAGCGCTGGGGCATCCCGGCGCTGGTTGTGGTAGCCGCTTTCCTCGGCAATGCGCTGATCGGCCCGGTCGCGGTGCTCGGGTTCTGGGCCTGGCGTGGTCTCACAACCAACATCGACTCGGTAGGTCTGGGAGTCGACATCGGAGATCTGCTGGGCCCGGCGTTGCGCACGGCCGAAGTCGGCCTCATCACCGCTGTGGTGGCAATTGCGGTGGTGTTGCCGATCGCCTGGTTGACGGGGCGCTATCGGAGCCGGATCGCCGGCGCGGCCAATTCGATGGTGGTTGCGGGCTTCGCGCTCCCCGGCGTGGTGATTGCCCTTTCGCTGGTGTTCTGGGCTATTGACGCGCCGCTCATCGGACGTTGGTACCAGACGCTTCCGCTGCTCATCGTCGCCTATGTCCTGCACTTCGGCGCCCAGGCGAGTCGGGCAGCCCATGTCGCGGTGGAGACGGTAGCGGAGAACCTGAGCGACGCGGCAGCGACTCTGGGCGCGAACCGGTCGCGTCGATTCTTCACCGTCGAACTGCCGCTGATGGCTCCTGGCCTGTTCGCGGGCGCGGGTCTGGTGATGCTCTCGACGATGAAGGAACTGCCGGCCACTCTGCTGCTCGCACCGATCGGTTTCGACACGCTCGCGACCGAGGTGTGGGCTGCCGGCGAGCGGGGGGCTCTCGCTCAAGGAGCGGTTGCCTCGCTCGCTCTGGTTGCGGTCAGCTCGGTCCTCACCTGGGCGGTCGTTCTGCGCCGGCTCGACGTGCACTGATTTGCAGCACCCATTCGGAGGTTCGACTCCCGCCCGTCGCCACGGCGTGGCACTCGTCAGCGGGCGAGCAGGCCGTCGGGACCGAGCACCTTCGCTGCGAACCGCTCGCCCATCCGCATGTAGCCGGCGGCGTTGGGGTGGAGCCCGTCGGGCAGGTCGTCGATGTCGTCGGAGCCGAACAACTCCAAACCGTCGAGGTAGTGCAGATGCCCGTCACCTTGGGAGACCCGGTCGGAGACGACGCCGGCGAGGATGGTCCGGCAGTCACGGGTAGTCAGTGGCGGCACCTGCGGATCGCGCGCAGAGTGATGCTGTCCGTCAGCCGCGTCGAGATGCGCCTCTCGGTCGGGGCTGTAAATCGGCGAGCACACGACGACCGGTGTGACAGGGTGGCCGTCGCGCACGGTGTCGAGGAATCCGTGGACCGCGGATCGGAAGGTCCGCTCGCGGAACGTTTCCAGCGAGTTGATCCCGAGCTTGAGCGAGATGAGCGAGGCGTCGCGGTCGCGGATGAAGCGGGCCACGAACTGGTCGGTGTGGCACTCTCCCGAGAAGCCGAGGTTGATGAGGGACAGCCGGTTCCCCCCGGCACGGGCCGCGACCGCGGGCCAGATGTTCGTGGGCCGGTCGGCAGCTGAGCAGTGGCTGATTGAACTGCCGTAGTGGATCCAGGCCTCGGGCTGCGCCGAGGGCTCAACCGTCGACCCAGCAGCGACCGTCAACCGCCGCACCATCAACACGGCCGTGTGGGGAAGCCATACTTCGATCGACTTCATTCCAGCGGGCAGCCCTCGGAAGGAGATCGTGGCCGGTCCGTGGTTCTCGATGCTTAAGTCGCTGAGGTTGTTGGTGTCGTACGCGATCACCGTCCCGGCGTCGGTCTCAGCGCCGTCTGTGAGCTCGCCGTCGACCATCAGGTCGAAACGGGCGGGCTCGGACTCGGTCCCGTCGAGCTGCACGCGCACCGGTTCGACTTCAAGCTCCACCGAGGACGAGTCGGTGCGAAAGCAGGCTCGGATTCCCGAGCACATCTCCGCCACGAACGCGGTGCGGAAGTCCAGTTGGTAGCGGGACCCCGGCGGCACGCGGACGGGCCGGACGCCGTCGAGTTCCTCGACGACATCGGTTGCGCCCACCCATTCCACCGCATGATGGCGGGTGATGTCATTCATGGAGCCTCCTACGACTACGGGTCGGACCTCTCGATGGCCCGCTGGTCGGTGCCCAGGCACGAGGCTACGACATCAGGCTCGCAGAGGGCTCACCTCGACGATGTCGCGCTATCGGTGCTGGCACTTCGCCAGTCGGCTCCGGTGGCTTGAACCCGCGAAATCTGACTGGCTCGGTTGTGGCGAAAGCCGGTGGTGTACGCTTCTCGATCACCACGGTTCTGGCCACGAGGAGCAGATGCTTGAGATGACACTGGATCCTGAGCTGTTCCTTCCCGACCCGGATCAGGTTGATGTGCGTTACACCGTGATCTCGGTCGATGACCACGTTGTGGAGCCGCCGCACTTGTTCAAGGAGTACATGTCCCCCCGGCTGCGTGAACGCGGTCCGAAGGTGGTCGAGCACCCGAACGGTGCCGAGATGTGGGAGTTCGAGGGAGAGACCTACTCCCAGGTCGGCATGCTGGCCTTCGCCGGGCGGCGCAAGGAAACGATGCAGGAGGAACCCTCCCGGTTCGAGGACATGCGGCCTGGTTGCTACGACGTCGACGCCCGGATCGCTGACATGGATCTTGCGGGTATCTGGGCGATGCTCAACTTCCCGTCGGCGATCAGTGGATTCTGTGGGCGGATCTTCGCAGGGGCGCAAGACAGAGAGGTTGGTCTCGATTGTGTTCGGGCCTGGAACGACTGGTTGTACACCGAGTGGTTCGAGCCCCATCCGAACCGGGTCATCCCCTGTGCCATCACCTACCTCGGAGACAAGGAGCAGGCCGTAGCAGAGATTCACCGCAATGCTGAACGAGGTTTCGTGTCGGTGACGTTCCCTGATCGTCCACATCGGATCGGCCTGCCGTCGCTGTGGGACCGTGATTTCTGGGATCCCATCATCGAGGCCTGCGTCGATACCGACACTGTCGTCTCGATGCATGTGGGGAGTTCGGGTCCCAACTACGAGCCGCCTCCCGGATCCCCGTCGTTGCCACTCAGGGCTCACATGTTCGGGATGCTGTCTGTGCGCAGCTGTTTGGAATGGCTGATGTCGCCCTACCCGGAGATGTATCCGGATCTGAAGATCGCCATGTCGGAGGGCGGTATCGGTTGGGTGCCGATGCTGATCGACCGGCTCAACAATGTCCTTGACCGGAAGGGTTACGAGGTCGGTGGGGAGGAGCATCCTGCGGACGTGTTGCGCCGGAACTTCTGGTTCTGCACTCTCGACGATCCGTCCACGATCGACTGCCGTCACACGATTGGTGTCGAGAACATCATGTTGGAGACCGACTACCCTCACGGCGACGGTACTTGGCCCGACACTCAGGATGTGATCGAGCGCCATTGGGGTCACATACCCAACGACGAACTTCGGGCCATGTGCTGCGAGAACGCCGCCCTTCTTTACCGTCATCCCCTCCCGGAGGTGGTGCTTCCGCTGTGACGTTCCGCTCTACAGTACGGTCTGGAGCCGGCAGGCCGGTGCCCTTCTACTATCGGGACCGGGTCGGTGGTTCTGCCATAATGGCTACGCCCGCCTTGACGACTAGCACTAGGAGGGACCGGTGAGGAAGGCAACCGAGACCGATTTGCCCGGCGTGGGGGTTCGCTTCGATCTTGAGACGAACGCAGGCCGCTCGGTGGGTGTGGTGGTTCATCAAACCGGGCGTCGGGATCTGGTGATCTATGACGAACGAGACTTTGATCGTGCTTGCGAGAGTCTGGAGCTGACCGAAGACGAGGGGCACACAATCGGTGAACTGCTCGGAGGGAATCCAGTCCTGGAGCATCTCGACGATGCCGTGCACCGACTCGAGGACCTCGTCATCTCGTGGGTGACGATCGACCCGAAATCATCCCTCGCGGGACTCACCCTCGCAGAGGCTTCACTGAGGTCGCGAACCGGCGCCGGCATCGTCGCGCTCGTAAGCGACTCAGGTTCGATACCCATCCCCGCGGGGACTGAGACCCTCGAATCCGGTGACACAGCGGTGTTGGTCGGCGTGCCGGCCGCGGTGACAGCTGCAACCAAACTTCTGACGCGACCGGGCTAGCCCATGCACTCGGGCGGCGACCTCCTGGTTATCGAACTCGGAGCGGTGGTGTTGACGTTGGCCGTCGTCGCCCGCCTGGCACGCAGGATCGGCGTGCCGGCGCTTCCCTTGTACCTGCTCGTGGGGCTTGCGCTGGGCGAAGGAGGTCTTCTTGAACTGTCGGCGTCCGAAGAGTTCATCGAAGTGGGAGCTGAGATCGGTGTGATCCTGATGCTGCTGATGCTCGGACTCGAGTTCTCGGCTCAAGAGTTGATCACCAACCTGCGACGTTCGACGCTGGCTGGGTTTGTCGACTTCGCCCTCAACTTTCCGCCCGGTTTTGTTGCTGGGCTGATTCTCGGTTTCGACCCGATTGTGGCGATCCTGCTCGGCGGAGTGACATACATATCGTCTTCGGGCATTGTGGCGAAGCTGGTTGCGGACCTGGACCGCATCGGCAACCACGAGACCTCGGTGGTCCTCAGCGTCCTCGTCATCGAGGACCTCGCCATGGTGCTCTACCTGCCGATTGTCTCCGGTGTGCTGTTCGGCGGCTCAGTTCTCAACACCGCGATCACGGTCTCCATATCTTTGCTCGCAGTGCTCGCGGTGCTCGCTGTCGCCTACGTTCTCGGTGACCGGCTCAGCGCGATAGCTCTCAGCCAATCGAGCGAAGCTCTGTTGTTGACCCTGCTCGGCGGCACGCTTCTTGTTGCCGGTGTCGCTGGTCGTCTCAACCTCTCGACGGCGGTGGGAGCCTTCATTGTGGGCATCGTCCTGTCAGGTGAGATTGTGTCGCATGCCCGGGGGCTGATTTTGCCGCTGCGCAACCTCTTCGCCGCAGTCTTCTTCGTGTTCTTCGGCCTGCAGGTGGATCTCTCGCTCATCCCGGACGTTGCTGTGGCAGCGGCTGTGATCGCGGCGGTGACTGTCGTCACCAAATTCGCCACTGGCTGGGTCGCTGCCGGACGAGCGGCGATCGGCAAACCCGGGCGGGCCCGCGCCGGAGCCGCCCTGATAGCCCACGGGGAGTTCTCCATAGTCATTGCAGAACTTGGGATCAGCCGAGAGAACGACCTCGGTGCGCTTGCGGCCACCTATGTGACCATCCTCACGCTCGTCGGCGCGATGCTGTACCAGTTCTCCGACTCCATCACTCTGCCCGCTTTGAAAAAGCGCTCTCGCATACGTTCCTGAGAACAGCAACCGCCGTAGCGGGAAGGTGCTGTGCTGAAGAACCGCGATGTGTCGGGTAGCTGACATTCAGTGTGTCGTGTAGTTGTCTCAGAAGGCTGCAACGCGCTGCGAGTATGACCGTTCGGCGGATGCTCCGGTGGTCCGAGACGAACTGCCGGGAGCGCGTTTCATGGGGGGTCCCGTAGGCGGAGGGACTCCCCCCATGAGCGTGACGGCGCTGTGGCTTATACGCTCGGACCCCAGTGTCTCGGTCCGCTCGGGAGGTCTCATGCGGTTCGTTCGTCTGACAACTGCACTTTTGGTTCTGGCACTGCTGATCGCGGCCTGTGGCGGCGATGACGCCGATGAAACCACTGATCCTGGTGAACCTCAGCCAACGGAGTCCGTCGAGACATCGTCGACCACATCGACCACAGCACCCATCCCACAAGACGCTGTGTCGCTCGGCGATCTGCAGATCGTCGGGGTCGAGTTCGGCGACACCGGTTTCGTGAGAGTACGGAACAGCGGCACCGCCGATGCCAACGTCAACGGCATTTACATCTGTCAGTTCCCCCAGTACACGGATCTCGGCACTGTCGTGGCCCGCGGGGTCATTGCTGCCGGGACGACCGTTGAGATTCCCGCTTCGGCAGTCGGCGGGTTGAGTGATCAGGGCGGTGAGGCCGCCCTGTATGCCAACAACACCGACTTCAATTCGCCTAGCAACATTCTGGCGTACGTGCAGTGGGGAACCGGAGGTGCTCGAGCCGATGTGGCGACTGCAGCCAACATCTGGGCGGGACCCGATGTCTCGATCACTCCCGATCCCGAATACAACGACATCGTGCTCAACGGTGATCCAGCCGACCCGGAAGCTTGGAGCTGAGATGGGGATCGAGGTCCATCCCGTCACCGCGACGCTGGGAGCCGAAGTGACGGGCGTCGACTTGGCCGACGTCGACGCGGTGACGCTCGACCAGCTCAAGAAGGCTTGGCTCGACTACAAGGTGCTCGTCCTGCGGGATCAACACATCACCACCGAACAGCACATTGCGTTCGGCCGGCTCTTCGGAGATCTCGAGGTGCACCCGTTCGCGACCGGGCGACGGGACTACCCCGAGATCGTCAAGATCAAATCGACCGCGGAGCATCGGTACGCCGCTGCGAGTTGGCATTCGGACGTCACCTGGCGTCAGGAACCGTCGATGGGCTCGATCCTGCGCGGAGTCGTGATACCTCCTGCCGGAGGCGACACCTGCTTCGCCGACGCGGCCGCCGCCTATGAGCTTCTGTCCGCCGACTTCAAGGCGGAGTTGGACGACCTGTTCGCGATCCACGACTTCACAAAGACCTTCGGGCGGGCGCTCAGCGCGCAGGAACGTACAGCCAAACAAAAGGAGTTCCCACCGGCTCGTCACCCCGTGATTCGCACCCATCCCGAGACCGGTCAACGCTCCATCTACACGAACCGGACATTCGCTTCCCATATCGAGGGCGTGGACAGCGACGTGAGCGAGCGGATCCTCGATCGGCTCGAACGGGCGATCATGAATCCGACGGTCCAGTGCCGGATCCGCTGGAAGGTGGATACTTTCGTGATGTGGGACAACCGGGCGGTGCAGCACTTCGGCACCGACGACTTCTACCCGCAGACCCGTCACGTGGAGCGGGTGACCATCGTCGGCGACAGGCCGTTCTAGCTGTGGGTACCTTGGTTGTGGATACCTTGCTTATGGATACCGTGGCGCAATGAGCCAGACCCTGACCACTCTCGATGTGCGTCCGCTCACCGCGACCCTCGGCGCTGAGGTGTTCGGATTCGATATGGCTGCGGTCGACGACTCGACGCGTGACGAACTGCACGAGATCTGGATGGAGCACAAGGTCCTGGTGTTCCGTGATCAACACATCACCATCGAGGAACACATCGCCTTCGGTCGGTTGTTCGGAGACCTGGAGATCCACCCGTTCACCGACAACGACGAGGGTCACCCAGAAGTCGTGGTGCTCGAAGCCGGCGGCGACAGCGGCAAGTCCTTTGTCGCGGCGGGTTGGCACAGCGACGTGACCTGGCGGGCGGAACCGTCGATGGGCTCGATCCTGCGCGGGCGTGTCGTTCCTCAGGTCGGTGGAGACACCTGCTTCGCTGATGCGACCGCGGCTTATGCGCGGCTGTCGGACGATTGGAAGCAGAGGGTGGACGACCTGTACGCCATCCACGACTACTCGCGGGTATTCGGCGACCGTGTCGACCCTTCGGAGACCGAGGAGATCCAGGCGAAGTATCCTCCGCAACGACATCCGGTCATCAGGACCCACCCGGTCACCGGTGCCAGAGGCATCTACACCAATATCGGCTTCACCTCGCATGTGGACGGGGTCTCTGAGCAGGAGAGCAGCGAGATCCTGCGGCATCTTGAGCGGGCGATCCGGAATCCTTCGGTTCAGTGCCGTGTCCGCTGGGGGGTCGACACTTTCGTGATGTGGGACAACCGGGCTGTGCAACACGCGGCAGCCACCGATTTTCTTCCCGAGCACAGGCTGATGGAGCGGGTCACGATCGTCGGCGACCGCCCGTTCTAGCCATCTCGACACTGGCGTTCCAGCTGTTGGATCAGCCGTTCAATCAGCAGAGAGGTTCGTAGCGGATTCCCGAGTCGGCCAGGCGGTCGAGGGCATCGTCGAGGGCTTCGACTGTCTGGGAACGATCACCGCCTCCGTCATGCAGCGAGATGATCGCTCCGTCGGTTGCGCCGGCAACGATCCTGTTGGCGATCGTCTCGGCACCGGGGTTGCGCCAGTCGAACGTGTCGACCGTCCATAGGGCTACAGCCAGGCCGTGGGAGGCCGCCCAGTCGTAGGTGAACGCATCCCTGGCACCGTAGGGCGGTCGGACGCACGGTGCGGCGTGTTCTCCCAGGATCTCCTGGGTCCGGCTGATCGTCTGGTCGAAGGCCTCTCTGGAGAGCGTTGTCAGATCCTCGTGGAGCCACGTGTGGTTTGCCACGGTGTGCCCTTCGGCGACGATCCGCTCGACAATGGCCGGGTAGCGCTCCGCGAGGTAGCCGACGACGAAGAATGTTGCGCGGGCGTTGTGACGAGCGAGGACATCAAGAATCTGAGGGGTGTATACGGGGTGTGGGCCGTCGTCGATGGTGAGATAGACAACATCGCCCGGTTCGGCCGTTGGTCTTGTGGGGATCGTTGGCAACGGGATCACCGGTTTTGGATCTGAGAATGCGCCGAGCGGCAGCACCGTTGCGGTCATCTCGTAGTCGGCGGCTTCCCCGTGGGTGGAGACGACGCCCAGCCTCCAGGGTCCGGTGGCGGGTAGAACCGTGTTGAGTTGCTGGGTCCGGTCGTCCGGGGAGGCAAGCATGAAATAGCCGAGGTCGACGGTCAACCAGACTCCGAGCGGTGCCGTCAGTTCGACGCTGATCGCCTGTTGCTCGCTGGCTTGCAGGGTGTAGATCTGCCGCTGGTTCGGTTCGATCGTTCCGGTTTCGGTGGCTGATATCGCTCCCGCCTCGAAGTGGATTGCGATTTCGGGCGGTTCCAGTTCGGGCAGCGGGAGGTTCTTGAGCGGCTTGCTGCTGACGACTCGAGCTTGGGGCTCGGCTCCGGTCAGGTCGATTTCGAGGGTTGTGCGTTGGGTGACGACGGTGAACGGCTCGTCGTCGAGACGGTCCAGCAGCGTCACTTCGATGAGACCGTGTTGAACTGCGATCTCTTCGATGACGACGCGATCGCCGACGTACACGGGTGCTCGTGGCGCCGGTGTTCCGTCGTCGTTGATTACCGGGACGATCAGGTGGAAGACGCCGGTTCCGGCTGACTGTTCGATGATGTGTGTGACCAGGTCTTCGTCTCCGTCGTTGTCGAGGTCGCCTTGAGTGACCCGGTTCTGCAGCTGAAATACGGTTTCGGAGGCGCCGCCGTAGGAGATCGTGGCTTGCCCGTCTTCCAGTTCGATGGTCTCACCGTCGAGTTCGAAGCTGAGGTTCTCGAGATCCTCCCAGGCGATCAGCGCCGGTTTCGCGATCGTTGTCGTCGTGCTTGGCGGTGCGGTGGTCTGAGGCGCTTGCTTCTCGGTGGTGGTACTCGTGCTAGTGCTGGAGCTGGTGGTTGTGCTGAGGGTCGTTGTGGAGATGTTCTGGTCTGGTGCGGTGGTGTCGTCGGAACAGGCGGCCATCGTCAGGCCCAGTACAATGGCAACGAGGACCAGTCCACCGCTCCGTGCTGTTGCGACGCTCGTCACGCGCGCCTCTCTTTTGGTCCGAGCCTACGGCGAGGTTACCGCGAGTTTCGGGGTTGAGTATCTGGTGTGCCGGGGCCGATCAAGCGCTGATTGTGCAGGTTGTTGCGGCCAAGTCTCATCGGTACCGTTGGGGTCCGCGGGGTGGAGCAGTTTGGTAGCTCGTCGGGCTCATAACCCGAAGGTCGCGGGTTCAAATCCCGCCCCCGCCACCACTTAAATCGTCCCGGCTCATTAGCCCGACCGCGGGCCGTGGTCGGTCAGCGGATCTTTGCGCGTCGAACGACCTGAGGAAGTCTCGCCAAATGGAGCACCACTTGTTTCTTGTCGAGGCGTCAATCAGCTGGGTATCGATACCCTTCTCCTCGTTGAGCTTCCAAAGGGGCGGATCGCAAGCTGCCAGGCACACCCGCGCCAGCAGAGCGCGGCGCACGAGATCGCGGAGCCGATCGATCGCGTGGTCGATGGCTTCTCCGAGCAGACTGTCGCCGGGCACGGTGGTGATCGACCTCACTGACCGTTGTAGCGTTTTCTCTGAGAGCGCGTTGCCGTGAATCAACTGAGACCGGAGCCCATAGAGGAGTCCGATGTCATCGAATATCGAGCCTGCTGGGTCGTTCTCAGTTGCCAGTAGAGCAGCCGCGCGTGTCCTCAGCCGAAGCAGCACGTCATTCTTGTCGGTGCCGGAGAGCGCAGCCTCAAGGGCGATGGCGAGATCAACGAGTTGCTCATACCAAGCGTATGCGTGATATGACATCTGAAACCTGTGCTTGGCAATGCCGAATGAACTCAGCAGCATGGCCTGAGGTTCGCCTTCCACAGATGCAAGGGCCCCAGCGAGGCCCGCGAATCTCGGTATGTCTTGTGGTTCAAGGCAAGCGGTTCGACGGATGATGCTGGGAGTCCACAGCGAGCCAGCCGAGCCGCGGAACTGCCTTAGGTTTGGTTCAAACCGTCTAACCAGTGCTGTCTCGCCTTGGATTTCGTAGAGGGAGTCGCAGGTTGCGGAATGCAGTAGTCGTGCAATGAACAAGAAGTGGCCGATCCGGCCGGAGATGGTATTCGCTGTTTCGTAGGGATCAGGACTGTGGTCTCGGGCGACGACGATCGAGTGCGGAGGGTCCCATCCCTCGGGTGGAGTCCGCCCATAGGCACTTTGTGCGTGGGGAATCACCTTGGCGATAGCGCGGGCAGCTTCTCGGCGATGCTCATGGGCAGGCCCCGTGAGTGGGATGACGGTTACATCATCGAAGTGAAGAGTTTCGCCGTTCGTTGTGGTGAGATTGGAGACCTCGCGACAACATGCCACCTCCCAACTCCCGGCATCCACGGCTGACACCAGGCTGTCGACACACCTGTCGAAGCTAGGAGCATCGGGGGAACAATCCTCTCCTCTCAACGTGACCTCGGCGACGAATGCTTCCAGAAAGCTAAAGAGGTACATGTGGGCGAAGTCTCGCTCCCCGATCGGTGTGTCGTCGCTGAATCGCGGATGGCGCTTGGCAATGGCTTTCTCGAACGCGACGTACTCGCTCCCCCCGACGGTGGCGCCTACGTAATCGTCGCCGACGTGCAGGAACGGCTGGTATCGCGATGGCGGCACCACATGCTCGTCTCGAAGCACACCCAGCGCGGCACCCAGAAACGCTCGAGCCTCGTCTTCAAGACTTACAGTGCTGTCCATCGCCTTGGCATCGTAACCGCCGATCACCACCCACCCCCGGGGCGGTAACAACGCCGTAGGGATGCTGTTCGAGTCGGACCAGTACCGTTGCCAGCGGGGTTCGCGGTAACCCGGGGTTGATGCTGGCTAGATCTCAACGATCTTGCGGTGAGCGCACTCTTTGCTTCTTTCTCAACTCAATTCGGTGTTCTCAACACGGTGTTGAGGTGGCTGCGAATTGTGGGCGAGCACCTACCCAGAGTCCAGGCATCCGGGTGTCGGAGTCTCATCGTATTCTGTGTGCGTGCTGGCTACAGGCGAACACGATGTGACAGCGCCCGGAGAACCGGACGGTGACGCGGTGATGTAGGCGTGCCGGGCGGCGGATATCCCGATCTCGTTTGGTAGCTCGATAGGTTGCCATCCGTACTTCTTGTCCGACGATTGAAAGGTGAAACGTCGCGTGGCTCAACCCCGGTTGGAGACTCTCTATGAGATTTGCCGTGTCCTAGCAAGCGATGGCGGCCGCCGGTTCACTGTTGACCGTGTGCATGACGTGTTGCACTCGGCTTGGAAAGAGAGCGGAGAGCAAGACCATGAACTCCAGTCGCTGGCCATCGCATTCGGCTACTTCATGGACAACAGTGAGTGGTATCGCTCTGCGCTGGTGGATGCCGAGGACGGACAGCCTTTGTCGGAAGGCCCGTTTGGTCCGATGTTTGAAATGAGAAACCCCGATGGGGATGGCTGGGGTCACTTTCCTCCCGCGTTACGCAGGCTGCCCGATGATGTGTTGGACATTTGGGTTGAGTATGCCTGTCAGTCTGCGCTTCACCCGCTGCTGCGCTCGCGGCTTGCTGATCTCTTGTGGGTCCGAAAATACGATCAACAGCGGCATCGTTGGCATGAGATAGCGGTTGGTGCCTACGTTGATCTGGTTCGCGAGCAAGATGTGCAAGTTTTGGAACGCGAGAAAGGTGTTATCCGGGCCGTCAACCTCGCACGAGAATCCAAGCAGACGGGGTTGGAGAAATCCGCTTGGGACGCTCTCAACGACCTTGTTTCGATCCTGCTGGTAGAGGAAGGGGAGTGCTACGGGCCTGTTGGGCGCTGTTTGTCGCATTTGGCCGCGCGTAAACAGCCTTGCAGGGCGCTTGTAGATCAGGCCATCTCCAAATACCGCACCGACCCTCATAAACACATGCAGTTGTGGTGCATAAAGGCACAGGCCGAAGACCTGGAAGCCGACCCGATGCAGTGCATCATCGAAGCCATCAACATCTTGGTTGCGGACGCGGACTCATCTCCGGGGTTGCGCCAGTTGAGCCTACTACGAGACGCCGCTTCGCTAGCCCGAGACCAGGGCTTGCATGATGTCGCCCGTGACTTGGACGCACGAATCGCCCGGGTGAATCTTGAAGATGACCTGATCCGTGTCGAGCACGAAGTCGAAATCTCCCATGAGGAGGTAGAAGCCGTGGTGAACGAAGTTATTGGAGACGCGGAGAGCCTGTCTGACGCGCTCCTAGCGTTCGGACGTCAGATGCCGATTGAGACCGAAGAACAAAACCGGCAAAATGTGACGAACCAAGTTGATGAAACACCGTTGCAGTACCTAGTTGGCAGAATCGAAATCGATTCGGTAGGGGATCAGATAACCACCTCTGACGCCCCATCGATCCGTGACCCGGACTTTATGGACAGAGAAGTCCGCCGTCTTGAGCGCCAGCAGATCGACGTATTCGCTTGGCTTGTTGGGTGCAACGTCCTACGAGAGATCGACAGACGCTACAGCCCGACACTTGAAGCACTTGCCGAGCACTTCCGCTGCGCGTGGATCAGCGACGACCTAGCCAGGCGAATCGCGAAGTCGTTCCTCCACTGGCGCGAAGGCGACCAAGATAGCGCCGTCTCGGTGGTCGTTCTCACCGTCGAAGCCGCTATCCGCAAGTTGGCCGAGTCGATAGACGTAACAGTCACCCAAACCAAACCTGGCCCCGGAGGGAGCGCAGTTGGCGAAGCGGCAACTCTCGGTGTCCTGTTGAACCGCATCGCAAGCCAACCAGCTTTCGCTGAAGCTCAACTAATCCCGAGATACCTGGATTCAGCGCTAACCCATAGATGGTCCATGAACCTCAGGAACCTCCTAGCCCACTCCTTGACGAATCTGACAGAACCGCAGTACGTCGTGCTGCTACACATCGTCTGCTTACTGCGTTGGCTCGCCGAGCACGCCCAAAATACCGACGATACCCACACCGATCCTAAACCTCCTGTGTCCGGCTGAAACCGGTACGTTTTCACGTCCAACGGGACATACCAGAACATGATCTCGGCCCCGCAAGGCAAGAGTCGCGCTTCCTACCCGGAACCAATACTGTTCAGTTGGTGCATGCTGAAATCCAAATCACAGAAGAGATGAACAGCCATCTGGGACGCGACAGAGTTACTTTGGAGTCGGGGTCTTGGGTGATAGAACCACAGGAGATGCTCGTAACAGTAGCGAGAGTGGACTTGCAGCGGGGATTGTTGGCTGCCGCGGCGCCGGACCAAGTCGTGAAATTCTCAGAACCCCGATTCGCCATTCCACAGCACGACAAGTTGAGACTCTCCACTGCTCGTTTCTTCCGTGATCAAGATGAACCCGAAGGCGGTATCGGAGACGAGTTTGAAGCCCGCCAAACAAGGGACATCCACACGGTCCTCAAAGAAACCGGAAGCTCAGAACTCCTCAGCTCTAACTCGTCACTGTCGGGGGAGGTGACATATGGCACCGACGACTTCTGGATTTTCAGTACTTCTGTGATGCCGCACTCGACCCCTGAGCTTGAACGGATGCGGCAGCGGTTCTCGTATGAGTGCGCCACGTCGATCACGAGTCCCTCGGAGTTCGCGCGACAACTAGGAGAGATGTTCGCAGTGAACTCAACAGAAGCTGACCTGCAACTCGAATTCCCGGCGCAGATCCAGCGGTGGGTTGCCATGCTCTGGCGAATCGACGGGATCGTGCGGGTGTATCACGGCCCGGTGCTGTACGACGACAACCCCGAGGAGACGGTCTTTTCTCTGCCCCCTGCCTGCCAGGCGATAGCCGCCACGTTCGTCAAGCGTAAAGCCTACAACTGGCAAAGCGAGTACCGGTTCGCAGTGAGCACCATCGGTACCCCGGCAACCGACGAACTGTACTTGCCGATATCCGACGAGATGAAGGCCCTGGCCGAGATCGAATCGTCTTGACGGTGACATCTTCGCAACTCGGCAAAAGTGTGGTGACACAGCAACGACGGGCCGGATACTTCGAGAGCGCGGTGGGCTTGCGAGGTACTCCTTCCTGCGTTTGCATCCCGGCAGCACGGACCTTGACTTGGAGAGCGGTATTACCGACTGAGTGAATGGTCGCTGTCGGGAACAAGCAAGCAACGCGACCCTGTCTTGTTGCTCCGGTTCTGTGCGCGAGGAGTGTCACAGGGCTGTGTCATCGTTGGGTTCTCGATTCCGGTTAGTTCTTTGACGTGCCAGATGCGATTTCCCCGCAAGGCCGGATTTGAGGCAGGTGATGCAAAACGGGCTGGTCGGGTATCGCCCGGCTCGCTGCTGTCGGCTACTACTCTCCGTGAAAGGATCCCAAACATGGCCTATAGAACGATCGACCTCTTTTCGGGAGCGGGCGGGCTAACCGCAGGTTTCTGGCTAGCTCGCGACAAGACAGGCGCCGAACTCTACGACCCCGTCTTCGCGGTGGAGCACGACCCGGCTGCAGCAGCCACCTACAAGGCCAACTTCGGCATACACGTCCATGACGGGGACATCGAGTTCGTCGACCCCAAAGTGTACCCGGACGCTGACGTCGTCATCGGGGGTCCGCCCTGTCAGGGATTCTCCCCTCTGGGCCGTGACCGCGACCCCCACTCGAGAGCAGCACTCAACGGATTGTGGGAGCACTTCCTCGCGACGGTCGTCCAGGTCCGACCGCGAGCGTTCGTCATCGAGAACGTCCCCCAATTCCAGCGGTCCGCCCAATTCAACGAGTTGCTCGACCGGATGGCTAGTCACCCGTTCCTGTCACAGTTCGGATACGGCTTCGGGGTGCTGAACGCCGCGGACTACGGGGTGCCGCAGACCAGGAGGCGGGGCATCTTCATGGCGGTCTACAAACAGACCGCGCCTTGGCCCCCGTCGCCTACGCACGGCGACTCGCCGATGTTCGAACAGCCGTACCGCACAGTACGCGATACGATCTCCGATCTGCCTTCTGAGCCCACGACGGATCAGCCGACCACAGCAGAAGACGGTTCCCAGGATCTTCATATCCGGCGCAACCCGAGGGAGATCTCCCTGCAGCGTTACCGTGCGATCCCACCGGGAGGGAACCGCTTCGATCTGCAACGCAATCGACCCGACATAACGCCAGCCTGCTGGCTCAACAAACCCACGGGCACCACTGATGTAATGGGTCGGATGTGGTGGGACCGTCCCGGGCCGACTATTCGGACCGAGTTCTTCAAGCCCGAGAAGGGACGTTACCTGCATCCCGAGTACGACCGGCCGATCACTCACCGCGAGGCAGCCCGGCTTCAGAGCTTCCCCGACACCTTCATCTTTGAAGGATCCAAGATCGAGATCGCCCGCCAGATCGGGAACGCAGTCCCGCCGGTGCTCGCCCGGGAGATCGCCCTGCACTTAGCGCACATTCTTGAGTAATGCGAGAACCACGGGAGGTTGAAGGCCGATCAAATTGATGGGTTTTTCAGTCTGCTTGTCCGGACTCGATCGTGTGTCTGCTCAACGAGAGATAGAGGTGTCGGTCGGGACCCGGTCCTGCTACTTCGTCGGCTCTGGCGAGTCGCCACCATCCTTTGCCCAGCCAGACCTTGCGCAACTCCTCGTGCTCCGCAGGGACGACCCGGCAGGAAACCAGCTCCCCCTTCTCCGGAACAGGAAGATCCAGTCCTCGGGCGATGTGGGGGTCGGACTCCTGATGGCCCAGGATCAAGAATCCCTCGCGGCCGAGGTTCGCGGGCAAACGCGCATCACGCGCCCGCTTCATCGCGTCCTTCTGCTGCGCGACCGTAACCATGGTCGACCTGTCGATAATCTCACCCTGAATCTCACGCAACAGCGCGTTGACGCGCTCCTGGCCTGAAGTGTTCAGCAGGATTTCGCGACGTTTCTCTTGGCTAATACGTCGAAGCAGGTTCGGCGGCATATCCTGCAGTCCGCCCCAGAGCCAATAGGCGCTGCTAGTCCCCTCGTCGTTCAGACGTCGCTTGTTGTCCCGGTTGTACTGCCTTCGCTTCGAGCCGGTGCTATCGGTCTTGAATTTGAGCAGTTCATCGCGGATCTGGAGGACACCGGCGGCCCATTGGGCGTCGTCATCGCTCAGCCACACCAGTAGTGCCAGGTGGTCAGCGGTGCCGGATTGCTCGTGGTCGTCGCAAAGGTACATCTCCATGGGGATCTCCCAACCGCCGAAGTCCTTGGAGAACTTGCAATCGACATCGATCCCATCGATCTCCCAGTCGAGGTCCGTTCCGTCGGAGATATCGAATTCGCTTGTGAGCCCGAGTTCCACTTTGGTGCCCAGGTGGGTCTTCTCGGTCTTGTTGAGTTGTTGGTAGCACCATCGGCGCGTGCGCTGCCCGTCGAGCAGTTCGTCCAGGGAGTCGCGCAGCACCCAGGCAAACCGCTCACGCCCGTCCGGTTGCTCCTCGAACCAGCGCACGACGCCCGCGATAGAGGGGGCTGGTGGCGAGGTCTGATCAGGGGGAGGACGATGCCCAGTGGACATCGGATTCTTCGGGTCGTCGGCGAAGTCCTGTGGCGGCGCGGCGCCGGATCCCATCGATCTTGTCGATCTGCGTCGTATGGGTTCAGGTCGGGCCACACCGGGGGTCTACCTGGACCTTCGTGGTCTTCGCAACTCAGTACGCCGCTCTGACGGTCAGCGGCCCGGGAACTGGCGTCGGTTAACCACCGCATTCTCGGTCTGAGATCGCGGCCTCCCCCGGGTAATGAGCGCGGACGGTTTCCTCGACTCGGTCGGCTACCGACTCGGGGTCCTCGTGCTCCCAGAACCTCAGCACGGTCCAACCCGCCCGCCGCAGGTAGGCAGTGGTCTCGGCGTCGCGTTCGACGTTGCGTGCGATCTTGTCGGCCCAGTACTCAGAGTTGGTCGCGGGTTTCGTGTGGTGGTCGGGGCAGCCGTGCCAGAAACAGCCGTCCACGAACACCGCGATCCGGCTCTTGCGCAGTACCAGGTCAGCGGTACGGGGCAGTTCTGGCTCGGGACGGACCGAGACCCTGAAACGGATACCCCGGCGATGAACGGCGGAGCGCACAGCCAACTCGGGTTTTGTATCACGGCTTCGATTGCCCTGCATCGACCTGCGATTGCCGGGCGATGAAGCCCAAGACGCTCTCCCAGAGCCTTCGGCCACGTTTGAGACAATAGTAGTCGTCAGGGGATCTGTCCGGGTCAGCGTCCCTGTTCCGGGCTGCGGGAGTCCGTCCGATCAGCGGTGACGCCAACAGGAGAAAATCCAGAATTGGTGCCTCAACTCGGGTAAACCCGCGATTCAGTGATCGAATGGGCCGTGGTCGCGCGGGTCGTGGAGTTCCACCACCAGACCGGACCCCAGTTCGGCTTCGACGCGATTCTGGAGCATGGGCACGAGCATCGACGACGGCATGACGCACTCGGCGCACGCCTGGTCGGGGATGTGCAGTCGGAAGATGATCCTGTGCCCGGACTGCTCGGCGGTGATGTCGGCGCCATCGGCTCTCAAGGCCCCAGCGATCACATCCACGACAGCCTCGAGGTTCTCCCGCTCGTTGCCGGTCCTTGCTGCAACGTAGCTGCCTGCTGACTCTGGCACGGCGGACGCTGCGCCGGTGAGCAGACGCTCGACCGTGGCTGTGACCGCATCGGCCAACGCCTTGACCTCGTCGACGGACAGGCTGGCCACCGGATGCGGAACCGTGGCGAAGGGATATTGGGCGAATCCTTGTAGTTCGGCCATCATCCGCCCGGTGGCGCGGAACGGCTCGGTAAGGATCGCGGCTGAAGGCAGGCCTAGTTCCTCGAACCGGACGGCGTCGAGCACACTGCCCGACGAGCAACTGCCTCAATCACCTATGGCCGCGATGATGGCGGTTGCTCCGTCGGCAAGCCTCTCGATGTCGTCGGGCGCCGGCGCGAAACTGGAGTTGGGCTTCGTGACCAGGATCGTGTCGCCGATGCGATGCCTCGCGGCCAGGTTCTCCGCCACCCGCAGGAGGATCTCTCGCCCGTGAGTCTTGCCGTTGTCGACCAAACCGAGCACAGCGCCGTCGAGATCGGCGGGCCGGTCCGCGAGCAGGCCGGAGTCAACGGCGGGAGCGAGCGTCGGATCGATGAGGGTCACGGTCATGGAGTGATTATCTCCTGGGTCACGAGGGGAACACTGCGATCGCGACTCCATGTGGGAAAGAAGGAGGAATGTCCGCCGGCGTCACCGCCGCCGACCATGAGCGAGATGTCCTCCGGGCCGGTTCCTCGCCGCACCAGAGTTTCCTCATCACCAGGCTTGACCGTCGGGTCCGATGCCATCCACCACTCCGGATCGAATCCGTCGACAAAACCTGCGGGCTCCACCTTCCCGCCCCGCTTGACATCAGCGAACGAGCGGGCAGCGTGCTCATACAGGTACTCCTGCACCTGAGTCCTATTCCATCCGGAGGTCTTGATCTTTCGGGCGTGCTCGGGCGCGAACACGATCAGGGATCGGCCTGAACTGAGCGAACCGAAGGCGGCCATAGCGTCTGCGAAGGTTCCGAGCAGCTCCTCGACATCGAAGGAGGCGTGGTTCAGCACGTTGTGCCCTGACTCAGCAGCCATGATCGTGACCGCGCTCTGCGACGGGGCGTAGCCCCGCGAGACATGGAAGGGCTCCCAGGGGCAGGATTCCTCGTCCTCAGCGAAGCACATGGCGTACTTGCCCGCCCATCCCTGGGTGCTCTTGTCGAGCGTGCCGGGAATGGCCATTAGGCAGTTGCGCAACACGAGCCGGGCCGTGCGTCCGATGGTGGCGTTGGCCCGGAAACCTGGACCGAACAGATTCTCCTTGTAGGCGACGCCGATCTCGTCGCGGATCGGGCCGTTGACTGCGATCAAAATGGCGGCTCCGCCGGTGCTCGAAGCCACCGCATGCAGAGCGAACCCCGGCGCGGCCATCGCCTGCAGCACAGCTCCGACCACGGGGAAGTACTCCGGGCGGCACCCCGCCATCACCGCGTTGGTCGCGGCCTTGCGGGCTGTGACGGCAAGCCCCCGCCAGGGGTCGTCCAACAGTACGTCGTCCGGATCCCACACCCCGCCGGCGAGCATCGCGTCGACGAGAGGTTCCGTTGGTGGGACAACCGGCAGACCATCGGTCCATCCGGCCGCGTAGCACGCCTCAATCGCATCCCACGGGTCACTCACCCTTTGCTCACCGTGAGCTGGAATCATCTAACCCTCCGCCCCGCCTCCAGAGTCTTCGGCACCTCTGAGACAATAGTGGCCGTCAGGGGGTCTGGTCGGGGTTGGCGCTCTCGATGATGGCGGTTGACTCTCGGGAGGCGGCGGCGTAGATGCCCTTGGCCATGAGAGACCGCTCGGCGTGACGCCGGGCCATGTAGATCTCCGCCCGGGCGCCGTGTGCCGCGACCGACTCCGGCTCGGCAGTCGCAGCCAACTCAATGAGTTCGCACGCCAGACGGAAGTCTCCGGCTGTCGCCAACTCCTGCGCGCGGCTGATGACCGTCTCCGCGCCACCGATGAGCCGAACGATCTCGGCCGCATAGGCAGCCTCGCTCGCAGCCTTCAGCTTCGCGGGATTCAGGTCCCACCACCCGCCGTAGAGGCGCCAGATGTTGCGGACAACAAACTCGGGTTCGTCGTAGATGGGCTGGAGCCACGGTTTCGACAACAAGTCCTCGGACACGTCGACGGACTGGAGGATGGTGTCGAGCGACTCGCCGTCGTTCATCAACTCGAGCGTCGCATCGACCAGACCTTCCAGCGCAGAGGCGAGGTCACCCAGGATCAGATTGACATCTGCAGCGCCACGAACAGGGAGGCCGTGTGCAGGCAGCAGAAGCTCGGCCTCGAAGGCCTGCATGCGCCGCAGTGCCCTGGCCCACTCCAGCGGGTAACGCTGGACCTTCTGCGGGTTGCCGGCGTTCGGGAACACCCATGTCACGAAGTCGCCGACGCAAAGGGCGCGATGCTCTGGAACCCATGCCCATGTGTGATCGTCGGTCTCGCCCTTGTCGTGATGCAGGACGAAGTCGGTCCCTGCGACTGAGATCGTCAGATTGTCGTGGTAGGTGACGTCTGGCCAGAGCGTGTCCGGCCCGACGAAACGGTCTGCGGCTGCGCGCAGGCTTCCCAGATTCAAGCGCTTCGACAACCCGCCGAATTGGCGCGCGTTGATGGCGACGTTGTATCCGTTCGTGTCTTCGTACCGGCGTAGACGCACTGGAATGTTGGCGTGGCCGACAACCCGTGGCGGCCGGTGGCCGAGAGCCTCGGCATCGGCGGCGACCGCTCCGCTGCCGCCCACATGATCCATGTGGCCGTGCGTGTAAACGAGCGAATCGACTGGTTCCTTCGACCAACCCCGGAGAGCCTCGGCGACAGCGGCACCGCTGCGAGCACCGCTCGCGTCGAAACACACAAGACCCGCGTCGGTCGAGAATGCGACCATATGGGAGAACGACTCGACGATTGCTATGCCGTCATCGATCTCGGTGAGCGTGTTGGTCACCCGGTTGGTCGGTTCGTCGGCTGCACCGGAAGCGATCACACGCGCCGATAGCTCGAGCGGATCGGCAGTCCGGAAGGCCGTTGCGTCGCGAGGTTTGGGGTGCAGTGACATGCTGCATCCTACCCCTCAGCCATCTCGGCAAACTTGGCCCTGCCCGTCGGTTGCAGGGCTGGACATCAGGTGGTAAATCGCGCTGTGCTACCGAGCCGTGACGATCATGTGTCCGCCGACTCGCGATACGACGTATGGCGCTGGATCGGGCATGGTGGTGGAGTGATTGTGGTGGCGACCAGCGCGGCTGAGCTCGACGGGGTGTGCGCACGGCTTCGCGGGCTCGGTGTGGGATCGCTCGATGTTGTGGCGCCCAGCGGCACTCGCCGTGTGATTCGGGCCGTCGTGGACGACGAACGGAACGCCGGGAGCCTTGTGAAGTCGCTTCAAGCGGACGGTGTGATGGCGGTGAACAGGCCTGATGGCGGAGCTGGGGAGCGGGCATGGTTCCGCGACACCCGTCCAGTCTCGTTCGGTGGGCGACTGAGCGTCTGCCTCGCATGGTCGGAGCACGACCGCAGCGATCTCGTCGGGCTGGTCGAACTCGGCCCGGGAGGATTCGGAAGCGGCCACCATCCCACGACACGCCTGATGATCGAGGCGTTGGTGGAGCGGATCTCCGGCGGCGAGAGGGTCCTCGATGTCGGCTGCGGGAGTGGAATCCTCGGACTCTGCGCTCTGAGGCTCGGCGCAGCGAGCGTGATGGCGGTCGATGTCAAGCCCGATGCGGTCAAAGCGGCCCGGCGCAACGCTCGAATCAACGCCATGGGCGATCGTCTGGAAGCGACGCTCGCCAACCTGGGGGAGATCGCAGGTGCTTTCGATGTGGTTGTCGCCAACATCGCCAGAGCGGGGATCGTGGCACTCGCCTCGGAGTTGGTCGCGTGCGTGTCACCTAAGGGATGGCTCGCCGTCGGCGGGATCTCACCGTCGCAATGTTCTCAGGTAGTCGACTTCCTCCATCCCCTCGTTGAAGTCGAACGCACAACCGCAGGCGAGTGGTCGTCGCTGGTCCTCGCCAACTCCGAGCCTCCAGACCACAACGCCTGACGAAGAGCCGGCACCAGAGTGCGCGAGGGGGGACTTGAACCCCCACATCCTTTCGGACACAGGCACCTGAAGCCTGCGCGTCTGCCAATTCCGCCACTCGCGCGTGGCCGCACACCGCAGTGAACGTGCCCCGATCCTAGCGTTTCCGAGTTCGATTCCGTATGGCCGCCGGGTCGTGATCTGAAGGGGCGGAGCGGGGCTACTCTCTGAGTGTGGGCCTACGGTCGGTAGAGAGACGCCTTGAACGTTTGGTGCGAAACACCGTCGGGCGCATGCTGCGTGGCGGCGTGCGCCCCGTTGAGATCGGCCACAAGATCGTGCGTGAGATGGGCGACAGCCGCAGTGTCGGAGTGCGGGGGCAGACGGTCGTGCCCAACCATTTCCAGGTGACGCTGTCGACCCAGGACTTGGACCGCTTCGCAGAGATCCAAGACTCCCTGGCCAAAGAACTGTGTGACGTGGCACGCGACCATGCCCGCGACGAAGGCTGGACCCTGATGGGGCCGATCCGGGTGGAGCTGTGCGGAGACCAACGAATCCGCAGCGGCACGATCGGAGTGCTGGCCCGCATGAGAGAAGGAGATGCGAGCGTCGGCTCGCTGCTTCTGCCGACGGGAGAGCAGGTGACCCTCGGTGAGGACATGGTCACGTTGGGCCGCCTACCGGAATGCACGATCTCGTTCGACGACTCGAACGTCAGCCGGGAGCACGCCACGATTCGACCCGACGGCAACGGGTTCATCCTCCACGACAACGGATCGACCAACCAGACTCTGGTGAACGGCAGAGCCGTGGTATCGCACCGGCTCGCCGACGGCGACCGGATCGAGTTGGGTTCGGTTCTGATCGAGTTCCGGTCAGCGTGAACATCCGCTCGTGTCATCGGCGGAAGGTAACCTCAGAGAACCGTGTCGGAACAATCGCTCTTCCTTGAATTGGTGCTCAAATGACCACGCTGGCTTGGGGTGCGGTCACCGATACGGGCCGGATACGCGACATCAACCAAGATGGAGTCCTCTCTGCTGAAGGTGTCTTTGTCGTGGCCGACGGCATGGGTGGTCACAGCGGCGGCGAAGTGGCCTCGGCCATCGCTGTCGAACTGATGGCGGAGACAACCAGCTTCAACAGTGTGGGCGAACTGGTCGAGGCAGTGCAGCGAGCGAACCGTGAGGTCCTGGACCGGGCCCACGACGACCGGGCGCTCTACGGAATGGGAACCACACTGGTCGCGCTCGTGGCCATGACCGTTGATGACACTGAGCTGCTCTGCGTCGCCAATGTCGGTGACAGCCGGCTGTATCTGCGCACACCCGACGAGATGATGCAGCTGACCGAAGACCACAGCTTGGTCGAGGGCATGGTGCGAGACGGTTGGATCACGCCCTCCGAAGCGAGGGTACACCCCCAGCGAAACGTGGTCACACGGGCGCTCGGAGTTGAAGAGCCCCTGCTGGTCGACGTCTGGGAGCTCGTACCGGTGGCAGGCGACCGATACCTGCTTTGCAGCGACGGCCTCAACAACGAACTCAGCGACGCCGAGATCGAAGAGATACTCGACCAGACGGCCGATCCCCAAGAGGCCGCTTCTGAACTCGTCCAGGCTGCCTGCGATGCAGGCGGGCGAGACAACGTGACCGTCGTGGTCGTCGACGTGGTCGATGCTGCTCCATCCGAGTCTGACCCTCCCGCCGACCGGGTTGTCGCAATCCACCAGTCTGAGACTGCACCCACCGACGCAGCCGGTAATGCCGCCGAGCCCGAGGGGGTCGCGGAAGCAGACACCGCATCAACCGAACTCGACTCGCTGTCTTGGCGGTCCTTCGTTGACTGGCGCTGGTTCGAAACCCTGCCGCTCAGGCGGTTCGCGGCCCTAGCGCTGATCCTGTCGGTGTTGCTAGTGGTGTTGCTGCTAGTGCTATTAGCAGTGCTGTGACCGCCCGGTTGCGGCGTATTACCGTGCAACAGTCAACGGTCCTGCTCAGGTAGACTCCGGGGCTATGTCGGATGGTCGGCCAACGGTCTTCAATGGCCGATACGAACTGCTGCGCCATATCGCGCGCGGTGGAATGGCCGACGTTTATCTCGCACGAGACGAATTGTTGAACCGCGAAGTCGCTCTCAAGGTTCTCTTCCCCGAGTTCGCCAACGACCCCAACTTCGTTGAACGGTTCCGACGCGAGGCTCAGGCGGCTGCCAACCTCAACCACCCCAATATCGTGGGGATATACGACTGGGGTCAGGAACGCGGCACCTACTACATCGTGATGGAACACGTCGCGGGACGGACCATGGCCGATGTGGTGCGCGCCTCTGGGCCGGTCCCACCGCAACGTGCTGCCGAAATCGCCAATGATGTAGCGGCGGCGCTCTCGACTGCGCATCAAGCCGGTCTCGTCCACCGCGACGTCAAGCTGGGCAACATATTGATCGCCGACAGCGGAGTTGTGAAGGTGGCTGATTTCGGGATCGCCACCGCTCTGGCGGGACGAACCGACGCGGGTCTTACCCAACACGGCTCTGTGATGGGCACAGCCACCTACTTCTCACCCGAACAAGCGCAGGGAAAGCAGGTCGACGGCCGCAGCGACCTCTACTCACTTGGAGTCGTGCTCTACGAGATGCTTGCCGGAGCGCCACCGTTCGTTGCCGATACTCCGATAGCAGTCGCCTACAAACACGTCCAAGAGAAGCCCCAATCGTTGATCGAGCGTGGAGTCCCGGTTTCCTCCGCACTCAACGCCATCACCATGAAGTTGCTGGCCAAGAACCCCTTGAACCGGTATCCCACCGCCGAGGATCTTCGTGCTGACCTGCGCCGATATCTGGGCGGCACCACTGATCTGCCCGGTGCGCCCGCTGCGCCGGGGCCCCGGTCAAGGCCTCAGGCGGCCCCAGGCGGTTCCCCGCCCGCTGCTGGCAGGCCACCTTCCGGCAGGCCCCCGCCCCAGCCCGCAGGTCGAAGGCCGCCGGCTCCTGGAGCACGCTCTCCGGTGCCGGTACAGCAGGCATCGGCGCCGGCGGACCCACACCAGCGGGCCGGGTACGGCCATGGCGGCTACTACAACGATCCTCCGCCGATGTCGCGCGGTGACGACTGGAAGCGGACTGCCGGACTTCTGGTCGGACTCAGCGTCCTGGTTCTGGTGCTCGGTTACCTGATCGTCGCCTTCGTCGACCAGGTCCGCGACGACGGCGTCGCGGAACCCGACGGCGCAGCGGAGTTGATCGCCCTGCCGTCGGTCGTCGGGATGAGCATGTCCGATGCCGAGCGGGAACTGCTCGGCCTGGACCTCGAGGTGACGATCGTCCGGCGCAACAACGAGACGGTCCCGTCGGGTGAGGTGGTCCAGCAGACTCCCGTGGCCGGAGAGAAGGTGGAGCCCGAGTCCGAGGTCACCCTGTTCGTGAGCGCGGGCGTCCCCGACCAGGTACCCAACGTCATCGGTATGGACCAGAACCTCGCTCTCGACACGCTCGAGTCGCTCGGTTACAGCGTCAGTGTCGCGGCTGTGTCAGATATCCGCGATTTCGGCGAGGTGGTGACCCAGTTGCCGGCTCCGGGGGCGGAGCTTCCGCCGGGCGGGTCGGTGGTCATCACGATCTCAACGGGCCCGGAGAAGGTGCCGGTGCCTGACCTCGAAGGCGCCACGCTCAATGCCGCGTATGAAGCACTGTTCTCCGCCGAGTTCAGAGTCACCCCGGACAACGTTGAAGAGCCCTCCGAGACGATCGAGGCGGGTCTGGTGATCCGCACCGATCCCGAGGCCGACAACCTGGTCGACAAGGGCAGTTGGGTGACCGTTGTCATCTCGACAGGCTTCCCGACGGTTCCGGTGCCGGGGGTTGTCGACCTCTTTGCCGACAGTGCCGAACAGACTCTGCGCCAGGTCCGACTCGAAGTGGAGATCGTCCTGGTTCCAGTTCCGGTCGGCGACGCTTCGGTGGGTCGGGTCGTGTCCCAGAACCCGGAGCCGTTCACAGAGGTCGAGCTCGACACAGTCGTTGTGATCGAGGTCGGCGAAGCGACCGACGGCCCCATCACGTCCACGACGACCACGACCACAACAACCACGAACGCCCCTGATTCGGACGACGGCTAGCTTCGCTGACAGCGGTCGAGGTAGTTCTTCAGGAGGTCGTGACCGGCGTTGGTCAACACCGACTCGGGGTGGAACTGCACGCCCTCGATGTCGAGTCGGCGATGCCGCAGACCCATTACCAGTCCATCGTCGGTCTCTGCGGTGACCTCCAAGGACTCGGGAAGCGAGTCTCGTTCCACGATCAGCGAGTGATAGCGGGTCGCCTCGAGCGGGTTCGGCAGTCCTTCGAACAGCCCCGAGTCCTTGTGGCGAATGAAGGAGGTCTTGCCGTGCATGACCTGAGGTGCACGCACCACCCTGCCGCCGAAGACCTGCCCCAGGCACTGCATGCCCAGGCACACCCCGAAGACCGGCGGCGAGCCCTGGAGTTCGGCGAGCACTTCCATCGAGATACCTGCATCATCAGGGGTTCCCGGACCCGGCGAGATCAGAATGCCGTCGGGGTCCATGTCGCGGATGCCGTCTATGTCGATGGCGTCGTGGCGGCGCACCACTGGTTCGGCCCCGAGTTCCCCGAGGTACTGCGCCAGGATGTAGACGAAGGAGTCGTAGTTGTCGATTACGAGCACCGTGGGCTTCACGCCCGTTACGTTACTGCTCGCCAATTTCTATGGCTTCCAAAATGTGAATGGCGATGTCGGCGACCTGGACTTCCTCTGGTTCCTTGCCGACGGCCTTCACGCCGTCATCCATCATGATGTAGCAGAACGGGCAGGCCGTGGCGACGCGGCTGGCGCCGGTATCGACCAACTCCTGGGCTCGGACATCGTTGACCTTCTCCCCGATGGTCTCCTCCATCCACATCCGAGCCCCGCCGGCACCGCAGCACATCCCCTTGGTCCCGTTGCGCTGAGCCTCGACGACCTCGATCCCGCCGAGTCTGCCGAGCACTTTGCGAGGCGCCAGGTAGACATCGTTGTGGCGACCGAGATAGCACGAATCGTGGTAGACCACCCGTTCCTCGAGCCTCGCCTCGTCCAGGTCCAGCCGCCCCTGGTCCACGAGCCATTCAAGGAACTGACTGTGATGCACGACCTCGTAATGGCCGCCGAGCTGGGGATATTCGTTGGCGAGCGTGTTGAAGCAGTGGGGGCACTGGGTGATGATCTTCTTCACTCCCATGGCGTTGAGCGTCTCGATGTTCTGGCTGGCGAGCATCTGGAACAGGTACTCGTTGCCTGAACGCCGGGCCGAGTCCCCGGTGCAGTTCTCCGCCGGACCGAGAATCGCGAAGTCGACCTCTGCACGTTGCATGAGCTGTGCCATCGCCTGGGTGACCTTCTTGTTCTTGTCGTCGAAAGACCCTGCGCAGCCGACCCAGTACAGATACTCGGCGGTCAGCGGATCATCTCCCGAGATGACGTTGAGACCCTCGAGGTTGCGAGCCCAGTCGGCGCGTTCGCTCTGGCTCATCCCCCAAGGATTCGCCGAGTTCTCCATCGACCGGAACGCCTGGCCGAGCTCGGAGGGGAAGTCGGAGTCCATCAGCGTGAGGTAACGTCGCATGTCGAGGATCTTGTCGAGAATCTCAATGTTCACCGGACAGATCTCGTCGCACGCCTTGCAGGAAGTGCAACTCCAGAGTTCATCGTTGGTGATGCGGTCGAACATCCAGTTGGCCGGTACAACTATGTCGTTGTCCACACCGATGGGAGGGGAGACCTCCGGACTGCCGGTCCGGGCCATCACCTCGCCCGTCTTGAGGACGATCTCGCGAGGATCGAGCGGCTTCCCGGTGGCGTGGGCCGGACAGACCGAGGTGCAGCGGCCGCACATGGTGCAGGCGTCGGTGTCGAGTAGCTGCTTCCAGGTGAAGTCCTCGATGACCGAAGCACCGAATGTCTCCAGCTCGGTGTCGCCCTCGACCAGGTTGGGCATCGCCTTCATGGCGCCCTTGGGCCTGTCCTTGTCGCTGAGATACATGTTGAGCGGCGACGTGAACATGTGACGCAGCATGGTTGTGGGAAGGATCACCAGGAAGGCGATGAAGCTCAGTACGTGGGCAATCCACCATGCTTGGTGCCAGCCGGCGACGTTGCTGCTGTCCTCGACGAGTGTTGCCAACGGATAACCGATGAAACTCCATTTCTCGAAGTCCGGGGTGCCGTCGACGGCTATGCGGAACATCTCCGCGCCGAAACCCGTGATCCCGATCGCCGCGAACACGCCCAGGATCACCATGTGCTCGGGTTTGCTCTTGATGCGGATGCGGTATGGACGCCAACTCCACGGTCCGTAGCGCCGCACGACCGCCCAGCCGATACCGATCAGGAAGATCGCGCCCGCAGCGTCGCCGACGAAGGAGTAGGCCCGGTAGACGTCACCGTGGAGGAACTTGACGCTCTCAGGAACCTGATGGTTGATTTCAAGCACGGTGGTGACACCGAGCAGCACCAGGAACCCGAAGTAGATCATCGAGTGCATGACACCGGCACCGGGTTCGCGAAGGAGCGTCTGCATGTAGACGCCCGACCGGAAGTCGGCCATCCGCCTGGGCGCGTTCTTGAGGGTTGTCCGGCGGTTGTCGGGCCGGCCGCGCTCCCAGTTCTTCACCCGCATCGCGAACATGTAGGCGCCGTACACCAGCAGGATCGGCATGATCGAATAGAAGCTGAGCTTCAGGGCGGTCGGGACGTTGCCGAAGACCTCCCGTTGCACCGAACTGTCGTCGTGCCAGTTGGTGTAGCTCGGCAGGATGCCTGAGACGAGCGTGAAGAGCGCGATCGCCAGACCGGCGCCGATAACGAGCTGATGGGGTTTGAGGCGCAGTTTCATGTTGCCGCGACGATACATCCCCGGACGGGCCGAATGAGTAACGGGCGCAGGCATTGATTGTCGGAGTTCTTCACGCCGACGTAACAGTGCTGAAACCGGCCACTCCTAGCTTCACGCACGGGAGGAAGCGCCGACATTGGCACCAAGCACCGCACCACGAACAAGGGGACACGAACCATGCACAAGACAATGAAGCGAACCGCGTTGATCGTAGGCACGGGAGCCATAGCACTGCTGTGGGCCGGCCCGGCCTCAGCGCAGGACTCAGACGTGGCTGCGGCCGCCGTCCAACAGGTGATGGACAACCTGTGGCTGGTGATCGCCGGCTGTCTGGTGTTCTTGATGCAGGCCGGTTTCGCCTTCGTGGAAGCAGGCCTCACCCGAGCCAAGAACCTGGCCAACATCATGGCCAAGAACCTCGCCGACATGGCGGTCGGCACGGTGGCCTTCTTCATCATCGGCTATTCGATCGCATTCGGCGACGGCGGCGACCTCTGGGGAGGCGTCGGCGACTTCTTCTTCAAGGACAGCGCCGATCCCTCGGTACTGAACGAGGGCGGCGGCCTGACCGACAACGTCACCCCCGCGGCAAGCTTCTTCTTCCAGGTTGTGTTTGCCGCCACAGCGGTGACGATCGCCTCGGGGGCCATGGCGGAGCGGACCAAGTTCGTGACCTACCTGCTGTTCGCGGTGGCGATGACCGCGGTCATCTACCCGGTTGTCGTGCACTGGACCTGGGGCGGCGGGCTGATCGCCCAGATGAGTATCGGTGACGCCGTCTACTCCGACTTCGCCGGCTCGACGATCGTTCATTTGACCGGTGGCGTGGCCGCGTTGGTCGGTGCCGCGATGCTCGGTCCCCGCGTCGGCAAGTACGCCGCGGACGGCTCTCCGAGAGCAATTCCAGGCCACAACATCGGTTACGCGGTGATCGGTGTGTTCATCCTGTGGTTCGGGTGGTTCGGTTTCAACGCGGGTTCGGAACTCGCAGCGGACAACCTCGTGCCGTTCCTGGCGCTCAATACGCTCATCGCTGCCTCGGCCGGCGTGATCGGGGCGACAGCGGTCATCTGGAAGATCACCGGCACACCTGACGTGGCTATCGCGGGCAACGGCGCGCTCGCCGGGTTGGTTTCGATCACCGCTCCTGTCGGTGCGGTGGAGCCGTGGGCTGCTCTGGTGATCGGGCTTATCGGGGGCGTGATCGTCGTGTTCGCGGTGCTCGCCTTCGACCGGATCCGCATCGACGACCCGGTGGGCGCGATCGCGGTGCACGGAGTGTGCGGGATCTGGGGCACGCTGTCGATCGGTCTCTTCGCCCGCTACGACGACGCCTTCCTGGGCCGTGAGAACGCGGGCCTGTTCTACGGTGGCGGTATCGAACAGTTGCTGATGCAAGCGGTGATGGTCCTGGTTGTCGCCGCCTGGGTCGGGGTCACCTGCTTCATCCTCTTCTACACCTTGAAGAAGACTATGGGTCTGCGTGTCGACGCTGATGAGGAGTTCGAGGGTCTCGACGTCGCCGAGCACGGTACTTCCGGTTACGGCGCGGAGACCCCGGTGGCCGCTTGATTCTGTTGGTTCTGGCGGTGTGAAGGGGCACCGCCAGAACCAGCGTGCTCTTCGTTGTCCTGCTGGTGCTCTGCTGCGGGATCAGTCCGCGGTGAGGGCCCGGTCGAGGGGGTGGGCCTGGTCGACGGGGCGCATGTCGTTGCCGATCACGTAGTGCAGCGGGACCCCGGTGGGGATGTTGAGCTCGATGATCTCATCGTCGCCGATGTCGTCGAGATGTTTGACGAGGGCCCGCAGTGAGTTCCCATGCGCTGCCACCATGATGTTGCGGCCCGTGCGCAGGTCGGGCACGAGCGAGTCGTACCAGTAGGGCAACAGCCGGGCCACGACGTCTGCGAGGCATTCGGTATCGGGCAGCAGTTCGGGTGCGAGGTCTGCATAGGCGGCAGATATTGCGGGGTTGTATTCGTTGTCGTCGCTGATCGGTGGTGGTGGTGTGTTGTAGCTGCGTCGCCAGAGGCGAAGTTGTTCGGCCCCGTGAATTTCGCCGACCTGTGCCTTGTCGAGGCCAGTGAGGTTGCCGTAGTGGCGTTCGTTGAGTCGCCAGTGCCTGCGCACTGGGATCCAGCGGCGGTCGAGTCCGGCGAGGATGATCTCGGCGGTCTCGATGGCCCGTTGCAGCAGCGATGTGTGGAGGATGTCCGGCAGCAGGTTCGCCTCGGTGAGCAGTGGTACTGCGTCGCGTGCCTCTTGCCGCCCGATTTCCATGAGCGGGCAGTCGTGCCAGCCCGTGAAGAGGTTCAGGTCGTTCCAGAGGGAGCGTCCGTGGCGCACCAAGATCAGGTTGTACATCCCGCCGACAGTAGCATTCTGGTGGCTAAACCAAAGTTGATATTAAGACACTCAACTTTTCGGTGTAAACAAGTTCAGATACTGTTACACTGGTTCCCAACAACATACCCGACCCCTGACGGTTTCCGCGGATCTGCGGCGCCGTCCGCAGCAAAAGAGAAGAGAGCCATAACTATGCCCAAAGCCGTAGGTATCGATCTCGGCACCACCAACTCCGTCGTCTCCGTGCTGGAAGGCGGCGATCCCGTCGTCATCCCCAACGCGGAAGGCTCACGCACCACACCCTCGGTCGTCGCCTTCGCCAAGGACGGCGAGGTTCTCGTCGGTGAAGTAGCCAAGCGCCAGGCGATCACCAACCCCGAGCGCACCATCCGTTCAGTCAAACGCCATGTCGGCACCAACTGGAAGGTCGACATCGACTCCAAGGCGTACACATCCCAGGAAATCTCGGCCCGCGTCCTGATGAAACTCAAGCGCGACGCCGAGGAGTACCTCGGAGACACCGTCACCCAGGCCGTTGTGACCGTGCCCGCCTACTTCGACGACGCACAACGCACAGCCACCACCGAGGCCGGCCAGATCGCCGGGCTCGAAGTCCTGCGGATCATCAACGAACCGACCGCGGCCGCGTTGGCGTACGGCCTCGACAAGGAGGAGTCGGACCAGACCATTCTCGTGTTCGACCTCGGCGGCGGCACGTTCGACGTGTCGGTGCTCGAACTCGGCGACGGAGTGTTCGAAGTCAAGTCCACCTCCGGCGACACCCAGCTCGGCGGTGACGACTGGGACGATGCTGTGATCGAATGGCTCGCCAAGTCGTTCAAGGGCGACCACGGCGTCGATCTGACCAAGGACCCCATGGCCGCTCAGCGACTCAAGGAGGCCGCCGAGAAAGCCAAGATCGAACTGTCGCAGACGCAGTCGACGCAGATCAATCTTCCCTTCATCACCGCAACCGATGCAGGGCCCCTGCATCTCGACTACGAGCTGACCCGCGCCAAGTTCCGCGACCTCACCTCCGACCTGCTCGACCGCTGTCGCAGCCCGTTCGAAGCCGCCATCAAGGACGCAGGACTCACCAAGGGAGCGATCGACCATGTCGTGCTAGTCGGTGGATCTACACGGATGCCGGCGGTGGCCGAGCTGGTCATGGAAATGACCGGCAAGGAACCGAACAAGACGGTGAACCCCGACGAAGTCGTGGCAATCGGCGCGGCCATCCAAGCCGGTGTGCTCAAAGGCGAAGTCAAGGACGTCCTGCTTCTCGATGTGACACCGCTGTCGCTCGGCATCGAGACCAAGGGCGGAGTGATGACCACCCTGATCGAACGCAACACCACCATCCCGACCCGCAAGAGCGAGATCTTCACAACCGCTGACGACAACCAGCCTTCGGTCGAGATCCATGTGCTGCAGGGCGAGCGGGAAATGGCCGCCTACAACAAGACGCTCGGCAAGTTCCAGCTGGTCGACCTTCCGCCCGCGCCCCGTGGCCTGCCGCAGATCGAGGTCGTGTTCGACATCGACGCAAACGGCATCGTGCATGTGAGCGCCAAGGACAAGGCCACCAACAAAGAGCAGTCGATGACCATCACCGGACAGAGCTCGCTCGACTCCGACACCATCGAAACGATGGTCAGGGACGCTGAGCTGCACGCCGAGGAGGACCGCAAGCGCAAGGAGGAAGCCGAGGTTCGCAATACTGCCGACACACTCGTCTACCAGACCGAGAAGCTGCTCTCCGACCAGGCCGACGCGGTCAGCGACGACGAGAAAGCGACCATCGAAGAGAAATTGGCCGATGTGCGCACGGCGCTGGAAGGCACCGATGTCGAAGCGATCAAGACTGCTACCGAAGCCCTGATGACTGCCAGCCAGGAGTTCGGCCAGCGCCTCTACGAAGCAGCCGCGCAGGCAGAACGCGAGTCTGCGGCGGCCGCATCGACCCCCGACGACGACGAGGTGGTCGACGCCGAGATCATCGACGAGGACGACACCGACAGCCAGGCATCGTGAGCGGCAACGACAAGCCCGACCCCTCCTCTGAGGACCCCGACGTGGACGATCCGGTCGACGATCCGAGCGACGCCGATCCCACCGAGGCTGAACTCGAGGGGGCCGAACCCACCGAGGCTGGGCCCGAACCGGAGGAGGCACAACGGGAGCCCTCAGAATTGGAGCTGCTCACCGCCGAACGCGACCAGCACCTCAACGACCTGCAGAGAGTCACGGCTGAATTCGCGAACTTCCGCAAGCAGACGGAGAAGCGCAACGCCCAGACCGTGCGCCAGGCCGCGGCCGGGGTTGTGCAAGCGATCCTGCCGGTGCTCGATGCCTGCGACGCCGCAGCCCAACAGCAAGTCGAAGGCGTTGAGCCGATCATGGCGCAACTCCGCGGCGTGCTCGAAGCCCAGGGTCTCGAGGTCATCGACCAGGCCGAACCGTTCGACCCGAACCGGCACGAGGCTGCCATGAGCGAACCTGGTGACGAGGACCAGACCGAACCAATGGTCTCCGAAGTGCTACGCACCGGCTATGCCTTCAACGGCAGGGTGTTGCGCGCGGCCATGGTCAAGGTGAAGGGATAGGTGAACTGAGGAGGTGATCTGGTGACTGAATTCGAAAGGGAGTGGTTCGAGAAGGACTACTACGCGATTCTCGGCGTCACCGAAAGCGCATCCTCCAAAGAGATCAAGAGCAAGTACCGCAAGCTCGCCCGCGAGCTTCACCCAGACTCCAACCCTGGTGACGCACGTGCCGAGGAGCGGTTCAAGGAGGTGTCGGCCGCCTACGACGTGATCGGCGACGACGACAAGCGCGCCAAGTACGACGAAGTCCGCAAGATGGGACCGATCGGCCCGATATTCGGCGGCGGAGGAGGCCCGGGTCCCGGTACTGGCCACTTCAACGTCGGTATGGACGACATCGGCGACCTTCTCGGTGGTCTGTTCAACCGGGGCGGCCGCGGACGCGGCCAGCCGGGCTCCGCGCGCGGGCAACGGGGCAACGACATAGAAGTGGACCTCACGCTGGACTTCGACGATGCGGTGAACGGCCTCGAAACCACCATCACCCTCACCAGCGAAGCGACGTGTTCGGGCTGCGACGGCATGGGCTCAGCGCCCGGTACGACGCCGAGCAAATGCGAGTCGTGCGACGGAAGGGGCGTGCACGACGAGAACCAGGGACTGTTCTCGTTCAGCCGGCCCTGCCAGAGCTGCGGCGGCCGAGGATCGGTGATCACCTCGCCTTGCCCGACCTGTCGCGGGTCAGGTGTGGAGGTACGCCCCCGGGAGGTCAAGGTCAGGATTCCGGCCGGGGTCAAGACCGGCCAGAAGATCCGGCTCAAACGACGTGGAGGTCCCGGATACCAGGGCGGTCCGCCCGGTGATCTGTTCGTCCATGTCACGGTTGAGTCCCATGAGATGTTCGGCAGGTCCGGCAAGGACCTCACCCTCGAGGTTCCGATCACCTTCGCCGAGGCGACGCTCGGCGCGAAAGTGGGAGTACCGACTCTCAACGGTGAGGTCGTCAAGATCCGGATCCCCCCGGGCACCGTGTCCGGCAAGACGTTTCGGCTCAAGGGAAAGGGCGGAGCAGGTGATCTGCTCGTCACTGTCGCCGTCGCCGTGCCCCAGAAACTCAGCGACGAACAACGCCGGGCAGTAGAGGCGTTCGCTGAAGCCACGACTGAATCACCACGCGCTCATCTGGGCGTGTAAGAGAGAAAGGAGACACAACCATGGACCAGGAACGATTCCATCGAGCGGTGTATGTGATCTCTGTTGCTGCGGAGCTTGCGGGAGTACACCCACAGACGTTGCGGATATATGAGCGCAAGGGACTCGTCGACCCTGCGCGCACGGGAGGAGGCAGCCGCCGGTACAGCGACGCGGACATCGCCCTGCTGCAGCGAATTTCCGATCTGACCGACGAGGGCTTGAACCTCGCCGGTGTGAAACGCGTCCTCCAACTCGAGGCGCGGATCGCTCACTTGGAAGCCGCGTTGCAGCAGGTTCAGACCGACGCTTCGGCAGCGGTGGACGAGGTGCACCGCCAATACCGCCGTGACCTGGTTCCGTTCAAGGAGAGCTTCACGATCTACAAGAGGCGCTCCTGATGCCCGAATTCGGGTTCGCGAACTCGCTAGGGTTCTCGGGTACGCCGGCATTTGCGAACCGCTGTTTCATGCTCGACGTATCGCGTGATCGGGTACCGACGACCGACACGTTGCACTGGCTCGTGGATTCGCTCTCGATGCTGGGCTACAACCAACTCCAGTTGTACGTGGAACACGCATTCGAGTTTGCGGGCCACGAGCAGGTCTGGGGTGGAGCGTCACCGCTTTCCGCTGCAGAGGTCGAGAGATTGGCTCACTATGCGGCAGACGCTGGAGTCGAGCTGGTTGCGAATCTCAACACCTTCGGCCATATGGAACGCTGGTTGCGACACGATGGTTACCGTCACCGCGCCGAGTGCCCCGACGGCATGCCCGAGCAGTTGCAACGTTTGCGTTCATCACCCACTTGTTTGGCACCCACCCCGGAGAACGCGGAGTTCTCGCTCGGTCTTGTCCGCGAACTGTTGGAAGTCACCGGCGGCAACCGGGTGATGATCGGCGGTGATGAGCCGTTTGAGCTTGGTGCCGGGGTGTCTGCGGATCTGGCGGCCGAGATCGGCCGGGAGGAGCTGTACCGGAGGCACCTGAAGCGCATCATCGAGCCGCTGGTGGCTGACGGGTTCGAGGTGCTGTTCTGGGGTGACCACTTCCGCACCGACCCTGACTCCGTCGAGTGGATCCCAGAGGGATCGGTGTGCGTGGTTTGGAACTATGAAGCGCCGCAGCCGACCGCGCGTCTGATGACGATGTTGCCTGAGGACCTGTGCGAATTGCTCGGTCTTCCCGCAGACGCCGATGAGGGATTCGCGGCCCATGCCCGTCTGGCCATGGCGAGTGGCAAACCCACGTGGCTTGCCTGCGGTACATCGTCTTGGAACAGTTTCTTGGGCCGCAGCATCAACGCCGCGGCGAATATCGACGATGCCGCTGTTGTCGGAGCGGCCGGCGGAGCAACCGGTTTCATGCTTACCGACTGGGGTGACAACGGCCATTGGCAACCCCTGGCCGTTTCGCTGCCGTCGATGGTCCGGGCCGCGGCAGCCGCCTGGACAGGTCGTCCGGTTGATGGATCCGTCGATGTCGGTGCAGTGGTCGATGAGATCCTCGGCGCACCGGCGGGCAGCGGAGCGCTGATCGAGCAACTCGGAACAATCTCGGAGACGATCGGCACGGTCGGCCTGAATGGTTCGGCGCCGTTCTACGCGCTCGTGACCTCGGGTTTGCCGACCGTGGGCGAATTGGACCGCGACGCGACACACGGTGCATTAGCCCTGTTGGGCGACGCGCGCAGTCAATTCACAGCAGCTCAAGAGCTGTCGGGCACAACGCGTTGGGGCATCGCAGCACAAGAGCTGGATGCGGCCTGCGCAGCGACACAACTCGGCCTCCGCCGTTTGCTCGGCGACGAACCCTCAGCGTCCGAATTCCAGCATGTGATCAACGCTCAGCGGGCGGCCTGGTTGCGGTCCAGTCGCCCCGGCGGTCTCGAAGACTCCCTGGCACGCCTGCTGATCGCGTCCGGGTGATTTGAACTGGAGGGTTGTCGAGAAGCGGTCGTGAGCCCGCGAGCCTGGTAGGTCCTCAGTGCTGGTCCGGTCGGTGGCTCTCGCCTGAGCCGACGCTGCGGAACGGCGCCAGCATGTTGTGGGGGAACGGCGTACGAATCGAACTGACATCGTCGAGCCGCGTCACGGCATCTTCGGGCAGTTCAAGATCGAGACAGCCCAGATTGTCGTCGAGTTGAGCTCGCGTTCTAGCCCCGATGAGCGGAACGATGACGCCCTTTCGGGAACGAACCCAACTGAGCGCGACCTGTGCGGGTGAGCGGCCCAGTTCGTCGGCCACGGCGACAACCTCGGCAGCGATTTTGAGACCGCGCTCGGAGATCCGTCCGCGTAGCGTCGCCCGGCCTGTGGTGTCGGCGTCGCGGTTGTATTTTCCGGTCAGCACTCCCGAACCCAGCGTGTCCCACGGCGTGACCGTCAGGTCGAGCGCCTCGGCCACAGGCAACAGTTCATGCTCGACCTCGCGGTCGATCAGGCTGTACCTGATCTGTAGTCCAACGAAGCGGCTCCAACCCCGCAGCTCGGCAATCGTGTTGCAGCGGGCAACCTGCCAGGCGGGTGTATCGGAGATTCCGATGTAGAGGACCTTTCCTGACGTGACGAGATCGTCGAGGCCTCGCATGATCTCCTCAGCCATGGTCGTGTGGTCGCGGGCGTGGACCCAGTAGAGGTCGATGTAGTCAGTGCCGAGACGTTCGAGGCTTGCGTGGATCGACTCCATCATGTGTTTCCGGCTGTTTCCCTGGGCGTTGAGGTCGCCGGGACGCATCGGCGCGGAGTATTTGGTTGCCAGCACGACCTCGTCTCGATGGTCTGCTATGAACTCGCCGACGAACTCCTCGCTTCGTCCTCCGCTGTAGATGTTGGCGGTGTCGACGAAGTTGCCGCCGGCTTCCCGAAACCCTTCGTAAACCGAACGGCTTTCGTCTTTTTCGACACCCCACTCCGTGTTGCCGAAAGTCATCGCGCCGAGAGCGACCTCGGAGACCCACAGACCGCTCGAACCCATCAGTCGATATTTCATGGAAGGACTCTTGCAGCAACCGCTTCACCGAGCCAACGCCAGCGCCATCGAAACAGGTTCTGTCGCGACAGATTCTGCTTGACAAGGTCTATTAGTAAGGTAATGTTACTAACAATATGGGAGAAGCATCTGGAAGCGGTGTTCTAAGGCTGATCAGCGGCCAACGGATTGTTGATGAATTGTTCTCGTCACATCCCCAAAGGATGTCAAGGGCCGAGATCGCCCGAGCGACCGGCCTTTCCAAACCGACCGTGTCGGCCCTGGTCGCCGACATGGAGTCCGCGGGGCTGGTCCGAGTCGCTAACGACAGCCCAAAATCAGGCTCGATCGGCCGTCCTGCAGCCCTCTACGAACTGGTGCCTACGGTCCGGCACTCCGTGGTTGCCGACATCGGCGCCACGAAGATGCTGGTCGGTATCTCCGACTTGTTCGGCAATCTGGTCACCGAGCGCGAGATGGAAACAGGTCGTGATGCCCGGGCGGCACTGGAGGGTCTCATTAGCACCTCCACTGAGATGCTTCGGAGCATTGACGGCCCTTGCAGCGGTGTGTGCATCGGAGTGCCCGGGATATACCGGCATGACCGTGACCGCGTGGAACAGGCCCTCAACCTGCCTGGATTCGATGGCTTGGCACTGCACGCGTTTCTCGCTGAACGCATGGATGGGCCAATCCAAATCGAGAACGACGTCAACCTCGCCGCGTTGGGTGAATTGGCTCAAATGGGTGCCGAACAGCCGGATAGGGACTTCGCGGCGATCTCGGTAGGCACGGGTATTGGTCTGGGAATGGTGGTCGGAGGCGACCTTTATCGAGGTGGCACCGGATCTGCGGGCGAAGTCGGCTCCCTGTTGTTGTCGCTACCGGCCCGCGGCGCGGTGCCGGTCACCCTCGAGGATGTGGCCTCCGCGCCCTCGATCCGCAAGCTGTTCGGAGGGGCTATAGAGGACGGGCACCACTCCAGGTTGGATCCCAGCGCGGACGTGCCGGAGATATTCGAAGCCGTCAATGTGGGCGACGAAGCGGCACGGACGGTGCTCGACGAGGTAGCAGGGGCGATGGCGTTAGCGGTCTCGCACCTGTGTCTGATAGCAGACCCGCGGCGCGTCGTGTTCGGCGGAGGCGTGGGCAGCAACCCGGTGTTTGTAGACGCAGTCCGGCTGCACCTCGCCCAGTTGGTCGACTCCCCTCCGGAGCTTGTGCCATCCACTCTGGGCCGCCGAGCGGCTCTAGTGGGAGCAGTGTCGATGTCGCTGCGTTCCGTGCACGAATCCCTGGTCTCAGAGATCTTGGGAGACCCGCCCCGATGAGCGCTGCGTCCGACGTCGCCGACGCCGTCGACAGCGATGCACTTGTCGAACTCGTGCGGGAAGCGGTTCGGATCCCCAGTGTGACTCCAAACGAAGAGGCCTTTGCCCGCTGGGTCTTCGGCCGGATTACTGAGTCCAAGGTGTTCTCGGTGGCTCGCAACGGCATGCATGCCGGGATCGTCGGTGCCGCAGTTGCGGCTAGTGGAGCCAACCGGGGTGCCTGGACCTCTTCTGCGTCATGAACGTTCTTGTTTCCGACAGTCCCGACAGTGCCGTTCGGAAGGCGGCCGGCGTCGTTGAACGGTTCGTCACCACCTCTGAGTCGCCGGCGTTGGGACTGGCAACCGGTCAGACCATGGAGGGTCTCTTCGCCGAACTCGTGAACCGTTGCCGCCGGCAGCGATTGAGCTTTCGTTCTGTGGAGGCCTACCTCCTCGACGAGTACGTCGGGCTGGACCCGAGTGATCCCAATACCTACCG
Source organism: Candidatus Aldehydirespiratoraceae bacterium (assembly GCA_965221585.1). Lineage (GTDB taxonomy): Bacteria > Actinomycetota > Acidimicrobiia > Acidimicrobiales > Aldehydirespiratoraceae > VXYK01. The sequence continues at coordinate 265,633 of OZ244898.1, forward strand.
TTCTGTTGTGAGCCGTCTGTTGACGCGGCACGTCGATCTCGATTGCGCTTCACTGCATGGTCCAGACCCCGGGGCCCCGGATCTGGTTGCAGAGTGCGAGCGCTACGAACGAGAGGTGCGGACCGCTTCAATCGGCCTGCAGATCCTTGGAATCGGGTCGAACGGCCACATCGCCTTCAATGAGCCGGGGACCCCTTTCGACAGCGTCACCCGAGTCGTTGAACTGAGTGAACAGACCCTGCACGACAACGCTCGCTTCTTTCCGGCCGGGCAGGCTGTTCCCGCCCGGGCGATGACTCAGGGCATTGCCACGATCCTTGCCGCTTCCGAACTACTGCTGTTGGCCTGGGGTGAGCATAAGGCGAGCGCCGTGGCCCGAGCCGTAGAGGGACCGATTTCCGATTCTGTGCCCGCTTCATCGATCCAACTTCACTCCAATGTCACGGTCCTGCTGGATCCATCAGCTGCCCAGGACTTGAGCAGTTTGTCCTGACGACACACTCTGGTGGGTAATGCAAGTGCCGGATCAGAGGGTTGTCCAGCGGATGGAGAGGTCGTCCCATTGCTCGACTCTCAGCATCAACTCCTCGCGCGACTCCACCCTGACGTTCCACATCGAAGCCAGCCATAGACCGTGATCAAGCTCACGGAGTCGGGTGGCTCTCCTTAGGAACTGGGCGTCGACCGGCAGCCCGTACGCCGCGATGAAATCCTCTGGATTGTCGTCGGTCGTCCGCTGGTAGTGGGAGATCAACTGGGCAAGATCGGCCTCGGGCGGACCGCAGCACATGAAATCGCAATCGATCAGTAGGGTCCGCTCGTTGTGGACCACGACATTGCCCGGGTAGAGGTCTCCGTGGACGGGCACGACCGGATGCGTGTGAGGCAGATCCTCCCAAGCCTCGACCAGCTCAGCGCGGGATTCGTGCATCTCGGCGAGCAGAAAATCGAGGGCCTGGGCCGGGACATCAGCCTCCATCCCGGCAGCTATCATCCGCTCGCGGCGGCCGTCCTGATGGCCCGGTGTCCACATCTCCAGCGACAGCGGGGGAGACGCCTGATGCCACTCGGCCACGAGCATGGCCAGGTTGTGAAGCGATATCTGCTCGTTGGGCTCGCCCAGCGGCCAATAGGTGACAACCCGTCCATCGGCGATTTCCAGAGGGGTTGTGAAAGGTCCCAGTACCGGCGCCCCCGCGGTAATGAGCATCTCGATGTTCTGCAGGCGGTCGCCGACCAACTCAACGGTCTCGTGTTTCGGTGCGACCCGGGCCACCACGCGATCTTCGTTGTTGGTGTACACGACATTGGTGCCCACCCGCAGCAGTTCGTAGCTTCCGTCGCCCAGACCTGCAGCTGAGGCCGTGGCCTGGACGAGGACCGCCTGTTCGGCGGTGCCGGGAAAGGATTGCCGTCCCATCGTTGCTCGTCGTTGATAGTAGTTGAGGGCCTCTTTGGTGGTTTGGGCAAAGCGCTGTTCGTGGTCGGATGCCGATCTGTGGGCTAAAACAACCTCATGGAACTCTCTGAGGCAATCGACTGGGCGTCGGAACGCAGGCTCGGCGTGCTCATTACCATCCGCTCAGACGGCAGGCCCCAGTCCTCTGATGTCGTGTACTACATCGACGACGGCGTGTTCCTCATCTCGGTGACCGACGACCGAGCGAAAACAGCCAACCTGCGACGTGACCCGCGAGCCGTTCTGCACGTATCCGACGAACAGGCATGGTCATACGTGTCGCTCGATGGCACAGTTGAGCTGTCACCTGTGACTACCAACGCCGACGACGCCACCAGCGACGCGCTTGTCGAGTATTTTGAGCGGATGGCAGGAACCCATTCCAACTGGGACGAATTCCGTCAAGCCATGATCGACGAACGCCGGCTGATCGCCCGCTTCACACCTGCCCACGCCGCCGGCTACGTGTAGCAATCCGCCCGGGCGGCGGGAGGTCAGAGACTGGCGTGCTCCCCGCGGGCTTCGACGATGGTTCCGACATCGTGGTACTCGCGCCACTCGCCATTCTGGGCGTGCCAGTAACGGCGGCCCGACAGCTCCTCAAGAGCCAGCCCGTAACAGTGAAAGTTGGCCGATGCGCCGTCGATGTGAATCGAGTGGACATCATCGCCGAGCATGGCCACACCGGTTCCCCGCTCGACCACAACTTCGTGTTGCACCTCGGGTTCGCCTCTGCCAGCGCACTGACCGTAGAGGCGGTTCAGTTCCTGGCCGCGCATGCCCACGATCACCGCCCAGGTCGTGTGCTCGTGGGGTGGCGCGGACACACCGTTGCCCACCGCTTGGATGTAAAGGGCCAGTTGATTGTCGTCCTGCGCTATCCGGTACATCAGTGAACTGGACTCGGTGCCGGGTGGGGGGAAGTCCTCGTCGGGGAAAAGGTGCTCATGCTCGGCCAACCGCAGCAACCGTTCTTTGATGCGTTCGACCCCGGCGCTGTCGATCCCGCCCTGGTCCCGCCCTCGAGCGTCGATCTCGGCGATGTCTTCCATCGCCTCCGCGACCACCTCGGCTCTCATCCTCGCCCGGTCGTTCCTGCGCATCGCCCTCCTCCAGACCCGCCTTGAGCATATCGAACCCGGACCAACGGGGATCAGCGGGGTTGCAGGCGATTACGTGTCGGGCCGATGAATCCTAGGACTGGACGACCGGATTCTGATCTGACGGGCGGTGTGAGCAGGTCTGTGTAGCGAAGGTTCGTCTATTGTCGGGAGGACCATGAGTTCGCAGACCAGTGAGAGGCTCCAGGTAATCCGAGGGGATGTCTTTGGAGGCCTGACAGCGGCGGTGGTAGCGCTGCCGCTGTCGCTCGCGTTCGGGGTGGCGTCGGGGTTGGGCGCGGTTGCCGGGCTCTACGGGGCGATCGTGGTGGGTCTATTGGGGGCGCTGCTGGGTGGCTCGAAGACTCAGATCTCGGGGCCCACTGCGCCGTTGTCCGTGGCCATGGCGGTTGTCTTTGTCGACTATGCCAACCAGGATCTCGCGAAGGCGCTCGCCATTGTGGCGCTGGCCGGGTTGATCCAAGTTCTGATGGGTGCGTTGCGGTTGGGCAGCTACATGGCCTACACGCCTTACGCGGTGGTGTCGGGGTTCACCTCAGCGGTCGGGTTGATCATCATTCTGGTCCAGTTCCTGCCGTTGCTGGGCAGTGAGGTGGCGTTGGGCGGGGCGCTCAAATCGCTGCGTTCCTGGCCCGACGCGGTCAGCAACGTCGACCCGAGCGCACTGACCCTCGGACTGGTCACACTGGCCGTTTGCATCTTCTGGCCGGAGAGGCTCCGCAGGTTCATGCCTCCTTCTGTGGCCGCGCTGCTCATCGGGACGCTTCTCGCAGTGTTCTGGTTGAGCGATGTGCCGACTTTGGCCGAGGTGCCTGCGGGCCTTCCCGACATCGAGATTCCGGAACTCCCACTGGGCGATATCGGAGCGGCGCTCCCGCCTGCGGTGACGATCGCCCTGCTCGGTTCGATCAACAGCCTGCTCACTGCGAGGGTGGCTGACTCGTTGACTCTCCAGAGCCATGAGCCCAACCGGGAACTGATGGGCGTGGGATTCGCAAACGTGGTCGTGGCGCTCGTCGGGGGTGTGCCTGGAGCCGGAGCCACATCGTGTACGGTCGCAAATGTCCGTGCCGGTGGCCGGTCGCGCATCTCTGGGGCGTTGTGTGCGACGATCTTGCTGGCGCTTGTGCTGGGACTGGGAAGGTATGCCGACGCGATTCCGCACGCAGTCCTGGCCGGGATCCTCATCAAGATCGGATTCGACATAATCGATTGGCGCTATATCACTCGGGTCCGTCTCATTCCCCGCGAGAACCTTGTGGTGCTGGCGTTGACGCTCGGGTTGTCGATCGTGTCGGACCTGGTTGTCGCGGTCGCGGCGGGGCTGATAGCGGCGGCGATGACAGGTGCGCGTCAGATTGAGCGTTTGGAACTCGACATGGTCGTGTCGACCCCGTTGCTTGATATGACCTTCCTCGCTGACGAAAGCGACGATGACGACGACGCCGACGACGGCGGTGACTTCAACTTCGATTTCGACCTGGACGATGACTTTGATCCGTTCGCGGCGCGCACTGGTCTGCTGTCGTTGCGTGGCAGTTTCACGGTTGCGTCGTCGACGAAGCTGTTCAGCACGATCCGCAGTGACATCGCCGAGCACGAGGTGGTGATCTTCGATTTCTCGCAGACGGTGTTCATCGACGACAGCGCGGCTCTGGTGCTGGGTCAGTTGGTCGACGCCGCGGCGGTGGCCGACACTGAGTGCATCGTGATGGGCTTGTCTGAGCTGGCGGGCACCAGCGTTCATGCCCTCGACGTTCTGCGCCGTGTCCCCGAGGACCATTTCGTCGAGGACCTCGACGGTGCCCGTGTGATCGCCCGCCGCATTCTTCTTTGAAGACCGAACCTGGTGGGCTTCAGCGTGCGACGATGACTTTGCCCCAACTGCGCCGGTTGTAGATGGCGTCGAGGGCGGCTGGAGCGTCGTCGAAAGCGAACGGCGGGAACACCGGGGGATCGATGCGACCCTGGTTGTACATGTCGAGCATGGTTTGGTGGGCTTCTTCGGAAGCGGCTGGGTTGCGGGCGATCGAGGCTCCCCAGTGGACACCGACGATCGAGTAGTTCTTCAACAACACATGGTTGACCGGCGCTTCGGGGATCCGGCCGCTGGTGAAGCCGATGATCAACAACCGTCCGTCCCAGGCCATGACCCGGCGTGACCGGTCGAACACATCGCCGCCGACGGGATCGAAGCACACATCCACCCCGCGTCCTTCGGTGTGGGCGCGGACTGTGTCGACGAAATCGGGGTTCTGCTGATAGTCGATTGCCAGCTCCGCACCCATCTCGGTCAGCTGGGCGGTTTTTTCGGCACCCCCGGCGGTAGCAATCACCCTTGCTCCCGCTGCCAGACCAAGCTGTACGGCGGCGCTTCCCACACCACCCATGGCGGCGTGCACCAGCAGTGTCTCGCCGGAGGCGATACGAGCCCGTTCGTGCAGCGCGAACCACGATGTCCCGTAGTTCACCAGCAAGGCGGCTGCCACCCCGGCAGGAACACTCTCGTCGAGCTTGTTCAGCCCGGCAGCGTTGAGCGAGGCCCGCTCTGCCAGACCTGCGCCGCCCACACCAATCACTCGCTGACCCACCTCGAGGTCGTGCACCCCTTCGCCGACTTCTGTGACTCGGCCGACAACTTCTGTTCCGGGAGACCAGGGAAGCCGCGTGGTTGCTTGATACATGCCCCGGGCCATGAGACAGTCGACGAACGTCAACCCCACGGCCTCGATGTCTACGAGGACCTGGCCGGGGCCCGCTGTCGGCTCCTCTGCTTCCTCGAGTCGCAGCAGTTCAAGGGGGTCGCCGAGGGAGTGTTGCTGCCAGATCTGCATCAGCTTCGTCCACCGTCAGTGTTTAGACATGTCATGTCGTCCAACATATGCGCCCAACATATGCGCAACGTGCGCTGGGTTGACCAACCCGGTTCAGTTGACGGTTATGGGGTGGGGCAGCGGTTGGTTGAACAGGTAGCCCTTCTCGTTGAACGGCACCGAGTCGGGCTGGGTGTTGCCTGCCACGTCCGTCGCGCGGGTCATCACGGTGTAGTCGCCGGCGTTGGGCGACCAGGAGAACTCGAACCGCGCCCATGAGTGCCTCCCGTTAGGGCTGTGAAGCGTGGCCGGTGTCCACGTGGCCCCCGAGTTGGTGCTCCATTCCACTTTGGCGAGCGGGTCGGGGGAGTGAGCGAAACCGTGTATCAGATGCGCGCCCGCGGGCAGCTGCGCCGGCCAGGGCAAAGCCAATGCGCTCTTTATTGATTGTTCGGTGACCGGGGCTCCCTCGGCCTGGCCCTCGGGCGGGTAGTCGTCGCCGATGAGCACGTACGATGTGGTGTTGTTGCGAGTCCAGGCCGGTTCGGTGGACACGACTATCCCGCCGATCCACTTGATCCAGGAACTGCCGACCCATCCGGGCACGACCGCCCGCAGCGGATAGCCGTGGTCGCGGGGCAGCACTCCGCCGTTGAGGCCGTAGGCCAACAGGGTGTCGGGATCGGTCGCCTTCTCGATCGACATCGATCGCCGGAAGCCGCCCTCGGGAGACTCGCGGTCGAGTCCGACCAGCAGCACGCTGCGGGCGCGCGACATGTCCACGGCGGCGAGCTCAAGCACCGAACCCAGGCTCACGCCGGTCCACTCGCCGTTGCTGACAGCCCCGCGTTCCCACTGGGTTCCGCTCGCTTCACGGCCGTTCAACAGGCCGAACATGGCCCGGTGGTTGCCTGCGCATTCGAGGTAGGCGGTGAGCGTGGTGCTCGGCATCTGGCGGATGTCGTCGTAGGTCAGTTCGACGGGCTGGGCGACGGCGTCGCCGTCGATCGCGAGCCGCCATGCCTGGGCATCGAGGTCGAGGCTCTTGGAGTTGTTCCGAACGAAGAAGAAGCGGTTGGGGGTGATGGTCCCCTGCATGTTCTCAAGGCGTGCCTCGAGTCCGAGTTTGCGTTGGATGAACGGGTCAGGATTCTTGAAGAAATCCATTTGTCCCGCGGCATCGGACGACAGCTTCTGGCCGCTGCAGGCGGCGAGGACTGCAGCGGCGCCTCCGACCGCGAGAAGCTTCAGATAGCGGCGCCGGCTGATACCGCTGTTGCGGGCCAGATCCCATATCGGGCTGTCGAGATGATCGTCTGGCGGGGCCATGCGTAGATTCTGGCACGCGCCCGTACAGCGAAGTCAGGTCTTGTGCCAGCGGTGCGACGTGTCGAGCGTCTCCAAACGGTGTTGCACCTCGGGCAGTGCTCGCACCGTCGCGCCGTGCATCGATGCCAGCCAGATGATCGATGCCACCTCCCGCAGCCGGACAAGCCGGTTCAGCAGTTCCTCGCTGTAGTTGCCGTCGTAGCAGCTGAGGAATCCATACTCGGTGGTCGAGGTCGGGTAGCGCCGACAGTTGTGGACGACGGTAGCGAGATCCTGTTCGGGTGGTCCGAAACCCGTCTGGTCGCAGTCGATCAGCTTTATTTCGCCCTCGTAGCGGACCATCTTCTCGGGAAACGCGTTGGCATGGATCGCGACGTGCGGTTCTAGGTCCTTGATCTGTGCCGCGAACAGCGTTCGTTCGAGCAGACCCTCGAGACGGTCGATCAGAACCTCCGGAACCTCCGCGAGTCGTGCCTTCTCAAGATGGTGCCGGCTCAACGCTTCGGAGTATCTCCATTCACGCAACGAAAGATCGGGCTCGGCGCGGTGCAGGCTTGCGATGGCGTCGGCCATCTCCTGATTTGTCACGTTGTTGTTGCTCATCGGGCTCGCCAACGGCCAGAACGTCACGTTTCGACCCGACGGCAGCGCTAGTGGGGTGGGGTGCGCTGCGGGCAGCAGCGCGGCCTCCTGGGCGATGAGCATCTCCACGGCGTGCAGCGTGCGCTCTGTTTCCTGCCGGGTCTCCTGGATCGGCGGCACCCGTGCGCAGGTCTTGGCTGATGAATGCGTCAACACGGTGTTCGTGCGCTCATGCACGACTCGGAACCCGGGTGTGTCGACGATTCCGGCCTCGAGGGCGACTGTGTCAACTTCCGCAGAGAGCAATCAAGCCTCCTTACGTGTTGGTGCCATATTAGGCATTCCGATGGCAGCACGCCGACGGCTATGGTTCGGGAATGGTGGTTGCTGTGCGCTCGTTGTCGGGTTGTGAGACATGAGCGAGCAGGCGGCGGAGCAGGACCTGCTTTTTGAACCAGACGAGCCCTGCGGACTGCTGGTGGCGTTGAGCGTCGGCATTCAAGGGGTCATGCTGGTGCTGGCGGTGATCGTGTTGATCGTTGCCGTCACAGCCCGAGCCGGGGGGCAGGATGACTCCTATGTCGCCTGGGCGTTGTTCGCGTCCCTGGTGATCGCGGGCGGGCTGATCGCGGTTCAAGCAGCCCGTTTCCCGAGACTGGGGGCGGGCCACATTCTGATAATGGGCCCGACGCCCAACTATGTGGCGATATCGGTGTTGGCCCTGGCGGCGGGGGGACCCGGCCTGCTTGCCAGTCTGACCATCGGTGCGGGGATCTTCTACCTGTTGATGTCGTTATGGCTGCCTTTGCTGCGCAGGATATTCACGCCGGTCGTGTTGGGCACCGTGATTATGCTGATTGCTGCGACGGTGATGCCCGTAGCGTTCGACCGGGTGCAGGCCGTGCCCGACAGCGCACCCGCGGCGACCGGCCCGATCTCGGCGCTCGTGACGCTGGTCATGGTCGTCGTGTTGTCGCTGCGCACTTTCGGTGCCTGGAGGATCTGGTTGCCGCTGATCACTGTCGGCTCCGGTTGCGTCGTGGCGGCCATGTTCGGGGCCCTCGAGTTCTCGGCGGTGGGTGACGCCGCCTGGATCGGCATACCTGACGGCGGGTTCGGTGGGATCGATCTGACGTTCGACGCGGACTTCTGGTCTCTGCTTCCGGCATTCGTGATCGTTGCCGTGGCGGGCAGCGTCAAGAACATCGGTGACTGCATCGCCATCCAACAGGCCTCGTGGCGTACGCCGCGGGTCACCGACTATCGACTGGTCCAGGCTTCGCTCAACACCAACAGCATCGGCATAATGCTCTCGGGTCTGGCAGGCACGCCGCCGACGTCGGTCTACTCGTCCTCGACTCCTCTGCTGATCCACCTCACGGGAGTGGCGGCTCGTAGCGTCGGTTACGCGATCGGCGCTCTGATGGTGGCGATAGCGCTGCTTCCGAAGTTGGGTGCCGTGCTTCTGGCGATCCCCGATCCGGTCATGGGCGCCTACCTGATGGCCGCCATCGGGTTGCTGTTCGTGACCGGAATACAGACGCTCATTGCGGGTGGACTCGACAGAGGCAAGGCCCTGACAGTCGCGATCGCTTTCTCCTTGGGGATCGGGATGGACAGCCAGACGATCGGCGCTGACCTTCTCGGAGACAGATGGGGGCCGCTCATCGACAACGGAATGTTGGTCGGCGCGGTGGCTGCGGTGGCGATGAACCAGTTTGTTGAGTGGTCCGATCGCCGCTCGCGGGCCCGGCTCGAGGCCGCCTTGGACATGTCAGCTGTCAACTCCGTCGAGGAGTTCCTGGGGGGCTTCGCGGCAGACATCGGTTGGGATGAACGGGCGACTCAACGCTTGTGCTCGGCCGGCGAAGAGACCTTGCTGAGCATTCTGGAGCACAGCGAGAGCCGCCCCAGGGGCGACCCGGACGAATCGAGCAGCGGCACTCCTAAGTTGGTACTGGTCGCCCGTCAGAGCGGGGAGACGGTGGAAATGGAGTTCATCGCCGTGCTCGACGACGAGAACCTGGAGGACCGACTGGCTCACCTGAACGAAGAGTCCCACAGCGTTGCGGGTCTGGAGGAGGGCGAGGTTTCACTCCGGTTGTTGCGCCACTACGCCTCGTCGGTGAATCACCAGAAGTTCCATGGTCTCGACATTGTGACCGTTCAGGTCTCGGCGGCGGGCTGACACGTCTACGAAGCGAAGACCAATGACCGTTAGGATCAGCCCATGATTCTGGAGGCCGCTTGGACCGTTCCCGAGCCTGTCTCGGTCCATGAGGTCACGATGGACGACGGGACCGTGATCATGCTGCGGCGCCATGGAAACCCCGATGGTCCGAGGATCGTGCTGTGCCATGGGAACGGCCTGGCGATCGATCTCTACTATCCGTTCTGGTCTCTGCTGACCGACGACTTTGATGTGGTCGTCTACGACCTGAGAAGCCACGGCTGGAACGCGGTCAGCGACCTGTCGAACCACACGTTTCCAACTTTCGTCAGCGACCATGACACTGTGATGCAGGCCATCGCGGAGCATTACGGCGAGAAACCCCAAGTGGGTGTGTTCCATTCGGTCTCGTCGATGGCCCCGCTGCTGTCGTCGACCTTGGGGAGCGAATTCTCCGCGCTGGTTCTGTTCGACCCTCCCCTTCGCAATCCTCGGGTGGTTCGTCACCAGCTTGATGAGGCGGCCCGACGCGCGGCCAGTCTCGCTGCACAAAGATCGCATCGGTTCAAGACCGAAGAGGCTTTCATCGACCTGATCGGCTTCTCTCCGAATTTCAAGCTCACCGTGCCTGGAGTGCCCGAACTTGTGGCACGAACGACGTTGCGCCCAAGCGCTGATGGAGACGGTTACGAACTCCGCTGCCCGCGTGAGCATGAGGCCCAGATCATCGCTCATGCCAGCATCTTCGCCGTGTTGGTCGATTTTGGCGCGATGCAGTGCCCGATAAAGGTGGTTGGAGCGGACCCGACGCTGCCGTACTCCTATCTACCGACGATCGACCTGAGCGAGATCCTCACCGTGGACTACGACTTTCTCCCCGATGCCACCCACTTCCTGCAGTTGGAGCAGCCGGAGAAATGCGTGGAAGAGATACGTGACTTCCTTGCCCAGATCAGCGTGATCTGATGGAGGCGGGCGACTGGTGGAGGCCCTACACCGAGGCGGAAACGGTGATGATCGTGCACGTCGACCTTGCCGCGGATGCTGCCAACGAGAAGGCGGCGTGGTCCTGGCTGGACGACGCTGAGCGTCTCCGTTGGCAGAAATTCCTGCACGAGGGTGCCCAACGCCAGTTCCTGTTGTGCCGGGCCGCTCTTCGGTCGCTGCTGTGCGATGCGCTCGAGTGTCGAAACGACGAGTTGGCGTTCGACACGGCTGAACACGGAAAGCCGATTGCCACGGTGCACGGGTGTGCGGCGTCATTTGGGTTCAATGTCAGTCACAGCGGCAACCAGGGTCTCATCGCCCTCTCACCGCAGCGGCGTGTGGGGGTGGATGTCGAGGTACTGGTTGCGCAGCGAAACGTCGATTTGTTGGTCGAAGGAACTCTCGGTCCCAACGAGCAAGAAGAGCTGGCGGCGCTGAAGGGGAAGCGGAAGCTGCAATATTTTTTGATGTTGTGGACGATCAAGGAGGCTTTGAGCAAAGCCCACGGATGGGGTCTTTCCATGGATGTCTCGCGATTCGAAGTTCCATTGGAGATGCGGCGGGGTGAGCTCAGCGGCTGTTTCAGGTCTCCCGTCAGCGGCGAGACGCCTTGGTACATTTCCAATATCGGAACGGACGTCTTTGCCGCCGCTGTCGCATACGAAAGTGGTTGAACAGGCCGCCAACCCCACAAGAACCGTGATCCGCGACGAAACTGAAGGTCTCAAGCTCCACAGCACGCAGGCGGATACCTGATTTCTGGATTGGATAGACGTACTCTGTGGGTACGACGGTTTTGCCTTCTCCTGTGCTGGTGGTCTCGATTGACGGGCTGGCTCCGCGCCACATCAGTCGCGCCACGATGCCCACCCTGACCACCCTCGCACTCCAGGGCGCGTCGTGTTTCAGGGCGCGCACCGTTACACCGCCCGAAACGCTTCCTGTGCACACGTCGATCTTTCGGGGTGTGGATCCTGCCGCTCACGGGTTGTTCGACAACACGCCTGCACCGTTGGGCACCGACGCCCCGTCCTTCTTGCGTGCAGCGCGCGAGTTCGGCTGTTCCACGGCAATGTTCGTGAGCTGGCTTCCGTTCGACTCGGTGATCGAGCCGGATGCGGCCAGTCAGCGGTTCGTGATCGACAGTGGCTACGACCTTGGCGACGACCGCCGTATTGTCGAGGCCGCGATCGCGACCGGCACCAGTAGTCACCATGACTTGTCGTTCGTGTATCTCACGCAACCCGACCTCTGCGGGCACCTCCACGGTTGGGACAGCGCCGAGTATGTTGCGGCGGTTACGAGGTCGGACACCGCGCTGGCCCGGCTGCTCGACGCGCACGGTCCTGAGGCATCCGTGCTGGTCACCACCGACCACGGCGGTGTCGGCAGCGATCACACCGACGAGGTCCCCGACGTGTTGGAGACGTTCGTTGTGGTCCGCGCCCCGGGCCGTATCCAACCGGGTTCGGGCTGGTCAGGAGCATCGGCTCTCGATGTTGCACCGACCATTTCGGATCTGTGCGGGTTCGCACCCGATCGCCGCTGGGCGGGGTCATCGCTGGTGGGTCGGGAGGTTCCGCTGGTGGACGTGGTGTTGGATCTCTTGGCCGCGGGTGCAGATGTGACTTACGGCGAACGTGTGTCGATGCTCGACCATGCGCTGCAGTCGGCGGCGCTGGCCTCAGCCGACGGCGCCGGTGATGAGATGGTGCTGGCCGCCCTGATGCATGATCTCGGCCATGTGTTGGGTCGGGCGGGCGACTGGGGTCTGCCCGGTCACGCCGAGGTCGGAGCCAGGGCGCTGCAGCCCCTGCTCGACTCGACCATCGTCGAGCCGATTCGTGGTCATGTCGCCGCCAAGCGCTACCGCGTGGCGGTCGATCCGCCCTACCACGACCATTTGAGCGAGGCTTCGCAGATGTCGCTGGCCGAACAGGGCGGCCCGCTGTGTGCCGACGAAGCCGAGGCGTTCAGGGCAGGTGCGTTTGCTGCCGAGGCGCTGAGGCTGCGTGCCTACGACGACGACGGCAAGGTCGAGGGCCTGGTGATTGCCCCGCTTGAGTCCTATCGGGATCTGCTCGCAGCAGCACTGGAGCCGAGGCGTCCGATCGACCCGTCGTGGGCCCGTGACGCCTGCCGTTGCCCCGAGTGCCGTGACCCAGGGTCTGACCAGCACCTGATCGATGCCACGACTCTCAATGATTGGATGGTGGTCCGCACCGACCGCAGCCACGACGGGTTGGAGGTCACGTTGCACCACCGCTCGGGTGAACGGCATGTCTGTCGTATCCCTGCGGCTGAACCCGATGAGTTGCAGACGGAGCCGTGGCCACCGGCGTTCGCGGAGCAGTTGCGTGCCGACGCCACGAGTTGGTCCGGTGATCTCGGCAATTTTGTAGATCAGTTGGCGCGGCGGGGGATTGCCTTGGTGCAGGATTGCGGGGTTGAGCCCGCAACGGTTCTGGAGGTCGGCAAGGCGATCGGGTTCGTGCGTGAAACCAACTACGGCTCTCTCTTTGATGTCGTCGCAGAACCCGACCCCATCAACCTCGCCTACACGCCGCTGGACCTGCCTGCCCACACCGACAACCCATATCGCGATCCGTGCCCCACCGTGCAGTTGCTGCACTGCCTGGTCGCCGCAAGCGACGGCGGGGCGAGCCGTTTCGTAGACGGGTTCGCCGTGGTCGAGCGCCTGCGGATCGAGGATGCTCAGGCATTCGAGACGCTCACGACCACCGATGTCACGTTCCGCTTCCACAGCACGGATGTGGACCTGCGGGCTCGTCGTCCGCTGATCGAGCTCGACAGCGACGGTGCGGTACGGGCTGTGGGCGTCAACAACCGTTCGATGGAGCCGATGGCAGCCGGCCGTGCCGACACTGCGGAGTTCTACCGTGCGTACCGTGTGTTTGTCGACCTGCTCGACCGCGACCATTCCGCGATCGAACTCACCCTGCAACCCGGCGAATTGGTGGCTTTCGACAACCGCCGCGTGCTGCACGGTCGCCGGGCCTTTCACTCGACCGAACGCCGCCACCTACAGGGCTGCTACATCGATATCGACGCCGTCCACTCCACCGCCCGCGCATCGGGATTGTAGGGTTTTCGTGAAATTCGGGTGAAGCAGTGTCTGGAGATGTGCGATGAGTTTCTTGAACGAGGAGGACCGGAGAACCTTGGCGGCGCGGGTCTTTTCCTGCTGTTACCTGGTCGGCGAGTTCACTTTGCGTTCCGGTCGTGTGGCGGACCGGTACTTCGACAAGTACCAGTTTGAGAGCGACCCCGAGCTTCTCAAAGCTCTGGCTTCGGAGATGGCTGCGCTTGTTCCCGAGGAGACGGAGATTCTGGCTGGTTTGGAGATGGGGGGCATCCCGGTCGTGACAGCGCTGTCGGCTGTGACCGGGATCCCGGCGGTCTTCGTGAGGAAAGTCGCCAAGGAGTACGGAACCGCACGCCTGGCAGAGGGTCCCGCTGTCGAGGGCAAGAGACTGCTGATTGTGGAGGATGTGGTTACTTCGGGGGGCCAGATCCGCTTGTCAGCGGCCGATCTGAGCGCTCTCGGCGCGACAATCCTGGGAGCGATCTGTGTCGTCGACCGCGAGGAGGGCGGCACCGAATCTCTCGCCGAGGACGAGATCGTCCTCCGCCCCCTGTTCCGCGCTTCAGAGCTAGAAGCAGCCGCCCCCGCGGTTCCGTAACAGAACTTCGGAAGTGACGACACTAGTTCATCGACTGGATCTCCTCGGGGGTGAGGCACTGGTTCTGGAGTTCGGAGAGGTCGAAACCCGGTGGCGGCAATACTTCTCCGCTGGTGTCCAGCCCGAGCAGCAACTGGATCATCTCGTCGGGCGTGCCGTCGACGACGCACTGGGCGCTCTCCGCGGAAATACCGGTCTGGGTCAGGAAGTTGAAGAACATCTCCTGAAGTCCACCGTCGCCGCCGACACCGCTGCCGATGCAGGCCGGGAGGGCTTGCTGAATCTCTGCCTCGAACTGCCCGAAGTCATCCTGTGACTCGAACACGAGGGAATTCGACACCAAAGAGCGCAGGCCCCCGTCGGATATCCTTCCCGCGATGCAGTCAGCCTGGTCGGGCCAGCCTCCCTCCTCGGCCATGACCGCGGCGACGAATGCCCGCCAGTCCACACACTCCAGGGCCTGGTCCACCACTTCCGACGCTTCTTGGTCTGAGATCTCGAACACGTCGCCCAGCCCATACGGGCCTCTGTCGTCGTACGCGTCGGTGACAGAAGCCGCGTCCATTCCAAGTTCGGCCAGCCGTGAATCTGAGAAGACGCCGACCACACCCTCAGCCAAGCAGCCGAGGTGCGTCTGATCGATCGCTTCGGGCCACTCGTCGTCCAGCAGCATCAGATACAGCGCATCGGCCAAGTCTTCACGAGGAGCGGCCGCCTCTTCTTCTGCGCTGAGCGGGGCAGTGGAGTCCGCAGTCGCCGTCACCTCGGGCGCTTCGGACTCCGAGGGTGCCGAGGTTTGTACCTTGTCCTGCGAGCAGGCCGCGGCGATCAGGAGAACCGGAATCAGCGGTAGTACCAGTTTGAACAAGCGCATTTCAGCACTCCCTTTCTGTGTTTGAACGTGAGTGTCATTGTTTCGGGGAGTCCGAGCGTCAGAACTGCCCCTCAGCACCTACGACGCCCCACTCCAATGGAAGGTTCCACAAAAAGCGGCCGTATCACGACAAGTGAGACCCATTTCTCCGCTTCTGCTTCGAGGTCCGCCGGGATCATCGCTCAACTGACTCGAATTTCGACACCAACCCGCCGACGCGGCGGCACGTGACGACAACTACAGTGAACCGCTGCGACTTACGCACCAGCCCCGCCCCCGTAGCTCAGTGGATAGAGCGTCGGTTTCCTAAACCGTGCGTCGCAGGTTCGATTCCTGCCGGGGGCGCCACCGTCAATCCACCGGTCGATTGTGCGCGAGGATGCTTGGACACCATTGAAGGAAGCAGCATGAGACCGGAAGGCGAAGTGGCGCTGATCACCGGAATGGTCGGCGGGATCGGACGCTCCGCCGCGCTGCGCTTCGCTGAGGCGGGCGCCCGGATCGGCGCGGTCGACTGGCAATGACGACATCCTCGGGAAACCTTCGTGTGCCGCGCCTCGACCGCAGGGGCTTCATCAGGGGTGGTCTTGGCGTGGTTGGCGTCGCGGCCCTGCCGCTGCTCGGCTGCGGAAGGCAGAGCGGGACGGACGCGTCGGATTCCGATGAGCGCATCGTCATTGTGGGAGCAGGAGCGGCCGCACTCGCCGCGGCGAACGAACTGCGTAATCAGGGCTTCGACAATGTCGTGCTGCTCGAAGCTCGCGACCGTGTCGGCGGGCGCATCTGGACCAGCACGCTGGGTGACGGGGTACCCGTGGACTTGGGCGCCACCTGGATTCATGGCATCAACGCCAACCCGGTCTACGACATCGCCGTGCAGAACGACATTCGCACGGCTCGCACCGACTACCGCAACCAGGTCGTCTACGACACGTCGGCCCGGGAGTTGGCGCAGGTGCCGCAGGAACTGTGGAGCGACTACCTGGAGCTCGCATACGGTGCGCCCGACGAGGACTTGCTCACCATCTTCGAGCAGTTCGCGGCCGCCAACGATCTCGGGTTCGAACAGCGGCAGCGCTGGAGACATCTGCTGAACTCGATGTTCGAGCAGGAGTTCGGCGCCGACCTCAGCGACCTCTCGATATCGAGCTACGAGGGTGGCGGTGTGCTGAGCGGTGGCGATGTGGTGTTTCCCGGTGGCTATGACCAGATCGTCCATGTGCTCGCCGAAGGGCTCGACATCCGGCTCGGGCAGGCAGTCGAGCGCATCAGCCACACCGTGGACGGCGCCACGGTCGAGACCGAAACGGGACATGTGTTCGAGGCCGCCAGAGTGATTGTCACCGTTCCGCTGGGCGTGCTCAAGGAGGACGTGATCGTCTTCGATCCGGTGCTGCCCGATGAGATCCTGCGCGCGGTCGATGCGCTGGCGATGGGCGACCTCAACAGGACTTGCCTGCTCTTCGACGAGCCCTTCTGGGACCCCGAAATCGAATGGATCGGAATTGTCGGCGATGCTCCCGGAGAATGGGCTGAGACTCTGAACCTTTACCCCTACCTGGGCCAGCCGGTGCTCGCCATGTTCAACGCAGGCACCTTCGGGGCAGCGGTCGAGCAGTACTCTGACGACGCGTTGACGCGGATGGCTGTGGAGGGGCTGGGCAGGGTTTTCGGCAACGTACCCGACCCGGTCGACTCGGTGAGTACGCGTTGGCGCTCCGATCCCTGGACGAGAGGCTCGTACTCCTATGTACCCGCGGGAGGATCGTTCGACAGCTACCGGCAGCTAGCCACACCGGTGAACGAGCGGCTGTTCCTTGCGGGTGAGGCCACCCACGCCGTCTACCCCTCCACGGTGCACGGGGCGATGATGTCGGGCACCAGGGCGGCCCGCCAGATCGCAGTGCTCGGGAACTGAGCGGGTCTCCGCGTCGTCAAATAAGCATGACCGAAACAAAGAGGACCATTGGGAAGTTGATCGGGTCGCTGGTACTGCTCGGCTCCATTTCGCTGGCGTGCGGTTCTGGTGACCCTGCCGGCACGGCCGTGTTGCCTCCGACCGCGGCGCGGTTGCCCGCTGACCCCGATGCACCGTCACAAGAGTGGGTTGTTGGGGTCAACGCTGCCGGATGGGACTTCCACCGGCACCTGGCGGGCAACGCAGTGTCCAGTCCAATGAGCATCGGTGTCGCATTCAGCTTGAGCCGGGCCGGGGCGTCCCCCGATACGGGGGAGGTGCTCGATGACATCTTCGGGTTCCCTGTTGCCGATACCCACAGCGCGGCCAATGCCGTAGGTCTCAGTCTGGTCGGGCCCTCAGAAGGTCCCACCACCTTGGAGGTGGCCAACCGCCTGTTTCCCGATGACGAGTTCTCGCCACTGCCCGAATTCCTCGACGTCGCGTCCAGCCAGTACGGAGCGGGGATCCAGCCCATAGACACTGCCCAGCCCGCCGCGGCTGCAAATGCCATCAATCGGTGGGTGTCGGGCAGCACACGAGAACTCATCCCCACCATCGTCACCGAGGACGTTGTCGACGACCAGAGGCTGATACTTGTGAACACCGTCTACCTCAAAGCCGACTGGGAGGAACCGTTCCTGCCCGAGTGGACCGAAGACGGCCAGTTCACCACCGCTGACGGCGGATCGGTGACCGCTGCGTTCATGCACGACCGTGAACCGCTATACCGCCGGTACGTCCGCCTCGGCGATGCCGACGCGGTGGAGCTGCCCTATCAGGGCGGCGAGTTGGCCATGTGGTTGATCGTTCCCCACAACTCCGACGGTCTGGCCGCCGTCGAGGAGTCGCTCGGCGCGGAGGCGTTGGCCGGCCTGCTCAGTGAGGCGACGGAGGGATACGTCGATCTCACCGTGCCCAAGTGGGAACAGACCCTGCCGCCCACCGACCTGTTCGAATGGCTCTGCCCCCGCGGATTCTGTCCCGGTGCAGGCTTCGACAAGATCGCCTCGGGACTCTTCATCACCGGCGCCCTCCACGGCGCCAAGGTGATCGTGGACGAAAAAGGCACCGAGGCCGCCGCTGCAACCGCCATGTCGTTCGCCGAATCGGGTCCGCCGGAGCCCGACCTCACCGTGGTCGCCGACCGCCCCTTCCTGTGGACCATCGTCCACCAGCCCACCGGTGCAATCCTGTTCGTCGGCCGCCTAGTCGACCCCACGGCATGACTGCGCCCGCCACAGTGCGGCCGTTTCCTCCGATGTCTGAGGCTGCCGGGAAATAAAGGACCGCCCTTTGCTGTCCAGGTCGATGAGGTTGGGTGCCCAGTGGCGAGCGACGTCGCACCCGATACAGCGCGTGTCGACGAACCACGGCCCATCCACATTGTCAGCGTGAGCCTCGTCCCGGCGTGCCATTGATCCCTCGAGAGTTGACTGATCTGACCCTACCTGTGGGTGCCGGTTGATTGTGCGCGAGAATGCTTGCGACAACACTGAAGGAAGAAGCGTGAGACTTGAAGGCAAAGTGGCTCTCATCACTGGAACGGCCGGTGGAATCGGACGCGCCGCCGCGCTGCGGTTCGCCGAGGAGGGTGCCCGGATCGTCGCAGTCGACCTCGTTGACGCGAATCACGAGACCGTCGAGTTGATCAATGCAGCCGGGGGCGAGGCTGTCGCGGTCCAGGCCGACGTGTCCGACGATGCCGCTGTCGCCGCGGCCGTGAAGACCGCCGAACAGACATACGGGCGACTCGACATCGCCTTCAACAACGCCGGGATCATGCTGGCCGACGACTCAGACTCCATCGCCACATCCGAGGAGACCATCGACAAGACCCTGGCCGTGAACCTCAAGGGTGTGCTGTACGGATGCCGGCACCAGATCCCCGCCATGCGCCGGGCGGGCGGCGGTTCGATCATCAACACAGCCTCGTTCGTGGCGTCGGTCGGAGCGGCCACCCCGCAGATCGCCTACACCGCCTCCAAGGGAGCTGTGCTGTCGATGACCCGTGAGCTCGCCGTGATCCACGCTCGGGAGAACATCCGGGTCAACGCCCTGTCGCCCGGGCCGCTGCGCACGGAACTGCTCATGTCGTACCTCGACACCGACGAGAAGCGCCGGCGTCGGCTGGTGCACGTGCCGATGGGTCGGTTCGGCGAAGCCGCCGAGATGGCCTCGGCCGCCCTCTTCCTGGCCTCGGCCGACTCGTCGTACATGACCGGAGCCAACCTCCAGGTCGACGGAGGCCTCACCGCCGCCTACGTCACCCCCGAGTAGGCCTTTTGAGAACCGACGACCGTCAAAACACGCCGAATGCTCTGATGTGACCACCTCGGCCCCGCACGGGGTCGGAGCGCGCTGGTTGCCGGTAGACCTCTGGAGCACTAGATTCCCGGCACGTGATTTCTCGATCCCGTTACGCCGTTCTGGCCGTTACACTCGCCGTCGCGGTCATCGCCGCAGCGTGTGCGGATGACCCGCTGGACACGGAGCCCACGGCTGGCGAAACGCCAGCCTCGACCGAGGCCCCGTCCGATGCGGGTGAACCCGACGGAACGGTTGACACCACGGACGCGGGAGCCGAAGAACCCGACACAACCGACACTGCTCCAGCAGACCTGTCCACCGAACCCGCCGACCTCGGGGCCTTCAACGACTACGAGCCTGCCGAGCCCGACCCTACGCTGCTTGGCCTCGACTCGGAAGTCCAGATCGGCACCCTCGATAACGGCCTCACCTACTACCTCAGGTCCAACGACTCGCCGGCTGATCGTGTCGTCATGCGCCTCGTGGTGAACGCCGGCGCGGTGCTGGACCCGCCCGGCCAGGAGGGCTCCGCCCACTTCCTCGAGCACATGCTGTTCAACGGCACGGAGAAGTTCTCCAAGCTTGAACTAAGGCAAGCACTGCGCGACCTCGGCGTCGAGTTCGGCCCCGATCTGAACGCCTACACATCCGCCGACGAGACCGTGTACATGCTCGACTTCCAACTCGACGACCCCGAAGCACTCGATCTCGCATTCACGGTGCTGTCGGAGTGGGCGTCGGCGGCCACTATTGACCCCGCCGAAGTCGAAGCCGAGCGAGGCATCGTGCTCGACGAGTACCGGCTGATCGACCAGTCCGCGAACGGCTGGATCGGGAACTTCCTCGATGCCATCTATTCCAGCGGAACCGTCTATGAGGGCATGCTGCTCGGCGGTAGTGAGGAATCCAACTCGTCGATCACCGCCGCGCAGCTGCGCGACTTCTACGAGACCTGGTACCGACCCGACAATATGGCCCTAGTCGTCGTCGGCGACCTGCCCGTCGCGGACATGGCCCAGAAGGCCGCGCAGTTCCTCGGCGGCCTGACCAATCCCACCGAGCCGATGCCGGTGCAGCCCGAACGGAACGCATTCACGGCGGATTTTGTCGACGAACCGGTCATAGACATCGCCACACACCCCGACTACGGCTATATCTCGATGTCGCTCGACTGGCAGCTGCCGGCGTGGACGCCCAGCACCGTCGGCGGCGACCGACTCCGCTGGATGGAAGGCATCATCGCCTACTTGCTCGATGTTCGACTCGCCAATGCCCACCGGGCCGGCTTGATGTCCCAGGCCGACGAGCCAGCCATGTCGCTTTGGCAGCAGGCCCGCGGCCTTCGCCTGTACGGCACCAACATCGAAGGTCCCGATCTGCAGCAGGCCACCACCGACTTCCTCTCGGTACTGGCCGGCGCAGCGCACTACGGCTTCACCGACGATGAGCTGGAGCAGGCCGCCACCACGGCGCGCACCTCACTGGAAGCGCAACTCGAGCGTGCGGCGACCATCCAGAGTGCCGGTTACGCCGACCGTTACGTCTTGAACTTCGTGCGCGGCGAGAGCATCGAATCGGTCGAGGACAGGGTGGCTCGGTTGCACGATCTGCTCGACACCTTCACCGTCGAGGAGTTGACCGCGCACCTGCGCTGGATCCTCGACAATGCGCCGCCTCTGGTGGTACCGCTCGGCGACGATCCCGCCAACGTTCCTGATATCGCACAGCTCGAAGCCGCGATCGACGCGGTGGTACCCGTGCCTCCCCCTCCCGCTGAAGAGCGCATCGAAACCCTGTTGGCCACTCCCGATCCGGTCGCCCCGATCCGCGAGCACTCGGTGGGCCTGTTCGAGGGTGCCCACGAGTGGGTGTTCGCTAACGGGGCGCATGTAGTGTTCGCCCCTTCTGATTTGGCCGCAGGGCAGGTGGCCGTATCGGCGCGTAGCCTTGGTGGATGGTCGCAGCTGCCGATTGGGAGTGCTGCGATGCGTCGAGCCATCACGGGAGCCGTCGCTAGCAGCGGTGTGGCCGACTACTCGGCATCACAGTTAGATGAGTACCTCGCCGGAACCACGGCCCTGTTGACCCCCTACATCACTGAGTTGACCGAAGGCTTCAACGGCTCCGCCGGTCCCGACGATCTCGACGATCTGCTCGCGCTGATGCAGCTCTACATCACCGAGCCGCGGGTCAGCGAGGTCGCGGCCGACGAGCAGATCCAAGGCCTGCAAACCCGCAGGACCAACTACGAGAACAATCCACAGTGGACTTCCGTGTTCGACCTCTACGACGCCTTCTACCAGAACAGCCCGTGGTACCACTTCATCCTCACGCAGGAGGAAATCGACGCGGTCACGGCCGAGGGACTGCTGGAGCTGTACGAGGCGCGCTTGGGCGATGTGGACGATCTGGTAGTGGTGATCGTCGGTGACATCGATAGGGCCACCGTCGCCGACCTGGCCGCTCGCTACATCGGCACGTTGCCCGCTGGCGAGGCCGACGCACACGTGAACCACAACCCGGGCTTTCCTCCGGGAATCTCGCGTATCACCACTCCAGTCGATGCCGACTCGGGGGCAGCCGGACTTTATATACAGTTCGGTCCAGTAGTGCCGGTCACAGCCGAGACTTTAGTGATCGCTGATCTTGTGAGCACACTGTTGGACGACCTGCTCGTCGCCTCGGTGCGCGAGAATCTCGGAGAGACCTACTCAGTCGGCGTGGTGCTGACACCGATGATCGAAGTAGGTTTGTGGGACAACTACTTCAGCGCGTCGGGACCCTCGGAGAGTCTTGAGCAGATCAACTCGACGATCGTCGAAACTGTCGCCGAGTTGATCGCCAACGGTCCTACCGAGGATGACTTGGCGCAAGCCAAGTCGGTACTGCGGGACGACTACCAGCTTGACAACAACGACGAGATCATAAGCCCGCTGCTGATGCGCCGACACCTCGACGATGCGCTCGTCGGTACTCCCGATCAGCGTTTGGCACTCCTCGACGAGATCACCGCCGCGGACATCAGCCGGTACGTGTCGCTGTTGCTCAATCTCGACAACCGCATCGAAGCGTTCCGCAGCGTCGAGTAGCTGAACAGGGGCGCTACCGTTGCGGGGGTGCTTCTCTACGGCGAAGAACTCGCCCATGAGCTATGGCCTGACTCCGTAGGGGTAGAGCCGTGATCGAACTGGCGGCCGCGTTCGAGCGCACCGACGAGGCCTGACCACCCCGCCCCCGGGAAGTCACAGCTGAATCTTGCGCCGCTAAATCACAAGTTGAACTTTGAATTATCATGATAATCTAAAGTTCATGTATGAACGTCGGTTGATGCTTCCCACGCCGGGCACCGAGACCTTCTTCCTGTGGGGGCCACGGCAAGCAGGAAAAAGTACCCTGCTGCGCCAGCAGTATCCCGACGCGGTATGGGTGGACTTGCTCAAGGCCGACGACTTCCGCCGTTACGCCACCCGACCCGAGCGGCTACGACAGGAACTCGAAGCGGCCGGCCCTCACGGCCCGGACCCGAACCGCCAGGTTGTCATCGACGAAATCCAAAAGGTGCCGGCGCTGCTCGACGAGGTGCATTGGCTCATCGAGCGGTACCGACTGCATTTTGCGCTGTGTGGATCAAGCGCACGAAAGGTCCGTCACGGTGCGGCGAACCTGCTCGGCGGGCGGGCGCTGCGCTATGAGCTTCGCGGCCTCACCTCCGATGAACTCGGTGACGCGTTCAGTCTCGACCGGATGATCAACCACGGGTATCTGCCGCGCATCTACGATTCGGAGCGGCCCCACCGCCTGTTGGATGCCTACATTGCCGACTACCTGAGGCAGGAGATCGCGGTGGAGGGTCTCGTGCGGAACCTGCCGGCGTTCTCCGACTTTCTCGACGCGGCGGCTCTCAGCGACGGCGATCCCGTCAACTTCGCCAACATCGCCCGGGAGTGCGGCGTGTCGGGGCCGACAGCGAAAGCACACTTCGGCATCCTCACCGACACATTGCTGGCCCGCTGGCTGCCGCGCTGGCGGCGACGGGCAAAACGCCGTCTGGCCGGGGCACCCAAGCTGTATTTCGAGGATGTCGGCGTGGTAAACCGCCTTGCCCGTCGTGGCACAGTCGAGCGGGGATCAGACGCTTACGGCAAGGCGTTTGAGAACTGGGTGTTCCACGAGTTGTGCGCGATGACGGCGTACCTCGAGACCGGCGAGGAACTCAGCTACTGGCGGCTCCCCAGCGGCATCGAGGTCGACTTCATCGTGGGCGACATGCGCGTCGCTGTCGAGGCCAAAGCCACAACCTCCGTCACGCCACGCCATCTCCGAGGGCTGCGCACTCTGGCTGAAGAACATCCAGAGCTGCACACCCGAGTGGTCGTGTGTCTCGAAGACCGGCCACGCCGCACTCACGACGGCATCGACATCCTCCCCGCGAGCCACTTCACCCGTCGCATCTGGCAGGGCGAGCTTGCACAGCAGCAGTAGCGACCGAGCAGCCGTAGAGAGTCTCAGCCGGGGGTCCGAAATCGGCGTGTGGGGGGATCGGGGCGCTACCGTTGCGGGGGTGCTTCTCTACGACACAGCGCGCAACTCGATAGTTCCCTTCGAACCGGGCGAGGACGTGA
Source organism: Candidatus Aldehydirespiratoraceae bacterium (assembly GCA_965221585.1). Lineage (GTDB taxonomy): Bacteria > Actinomycetota > Acidimicrobiia > Acidimicrobiales > Aldehydirespiratoraceae > VXYK01. The sequence goes on from OZ244898.1 coordinate 289,561, forward strand.
CGATCTATGTCTGTGGCATAACCCCGTACGACTCGACCCACCTCGGCCACGCCAACACCTACCTGACCTACGACCTGCTGATCCGACGGCTCGAAGAACTCGGCCACAACGTCAAACTCGTGCGCAACATCACCGACGTAGACGACAGCATCCTCGGCAAAGCCCGAGAACTGGGCGTCGACTTCCTGGAACTGGCGGCCGCCGAAACAGCCCGCTTCCACGGCGACATGGCTGCGCTCAACACCCGAGAAGTCACAGCCGAACCCCACGCCCGCGAATGGGTCGCCGAGATGATCGACCTGATCACGATCCTCGAACAAAAAGGCCACACCTACACCGTCGAAGGCGCCACCTTCTTCGACGTGACGACCTTCGACACGTTCGGCGCCGTCTCCGGCTACGACGAAGCGACCATGATCGAACTGGCCGCCGAACGCGGCGGCCACCCCGACGACCCCCGCCAACGCAACCCGCTCGACTTCATCCTCTGGCAACCCTCGCTGCCCGACGAACCCGTATGGGAATCACCGTGGGGACCGGGCCGCCCCGGCTGGCACATCGAATGCAGCGCCATGTCTATGGGTCTGATCGGCACGACCATCGACCTGCACGGCGGCGGCAGCGACCTGATCTTCCCGCACCACGAATGCGAACGCGCCCAGAGCGAAGCAGCCACCGGCACCACCTTCGTTCGCCACTGGATGCACTGCGGCATGGTCGCCTACGACGGAACGAAGATGTCGAAATCGCTCGGCAACCTCGTCTTCGTGAGCGAACTGTCGAAACTCGCCGACCCACGGGCCATCCGGCTCTCGTTGATGGCACACCACTATCGAGAAGACTGGGAGTGGTTCGACGACGACATCACCGAATCCGCAGCAGACCTGGAGACGCTGCTGGCGGCGGCCAACGCCGTCGGCGGCCCCGACCCTGCCCCCTACGCGAGCCGGTTGCGTGCCGCGCTCGACGACGACCTCGACGCCCCCCGAGCACGAAGCGAACTGCTCGGGCTCGCCGCGGCCATACTCGACGGAGGCGACGACACGACGGCTCCCACCGTGCTGCGAGAACTGTCAGACCTCTGCGGAATCGAACTAGAAACCCCGGCGGCCCCAGTCCCTTGATCCAGCTGTACGACACGCTCACAATGAAGGTTCGGCCCCTCGCCCAGCGCGACCCGGGCAAGTTGTCGCTGTACGCCTGCGGGCCGACGGTCTACGACCACCCCCACCTCGGCCATGCCCGCCAAGCCCTCACCTACGACGTGCTGCGCCGCTACCTCGAATGGCGAGGCATCGAGGTCCACCACGTCGCCAACGTCACCGACATAGACGACAACATCATCAACCGCGCCAACAAAGAAGGCCTCACCGAACCCCAGGTCGCCGAACACTGGGAAGCGGTATACATCGAAGCGATGGACGAACTCGACATCCTCCATCCCCACGACCGCCCCCATGCCACCGAGTTCGTCGACGAGATGGTCGCCTTCATCGAGACCCTGATGGACAACGGCTCGGCCTACGCCACCGAATCGGGCGTGTACCTGAGGGTGCGTTCCGTACCGGGATACGGCGACCTGGTCCACCGCAGCTTCGATGAGCTAGCCGAGGGCTCCGGGGCTCGTGTGGAAGTCGACGAGCACAAGGAAGACCCGCTCGACTTCGCCCTCTGGAAATCGGCCAAGCCCGACGAGCCGACCTGGCCCTCCCCCTGGGGAGAGGGCCGACCGGGCTGGCACATCGAATGCGTGGCCATGAGCCTCGGGATCCTCGGCGACGGATTCGACCTCCACGGCGGAGGTGACGACCTCGTGTTCCCCCATCACACCAACGAACGTGCCGAAGCGATCGCCGCAGGCAGACCCTTCGCCCAGCATTGGCTGCACAACGCCATGCTCAACGTGGGTGGCGAGAAGATGGCCAAGTCGCTCGGCAACTTCCGCACGGTGCGCGACCTGCTCGACGAACACCCCCTCAACGCCAGGGCGCTGCGCCTGTTGCTGCTACAGACCCATTACCGCAAGACCATGGAGGTCAACGCTGAGGTGATGTCGCAGGCCCGAGCCGCGATCGAGCGCATCGACGCAATGGCCCGCAGAGCCCGAGCCGCCGGCATTGCGCTCGACGGAGCCGAGCGAGATGACGAATCACTTGAGGCGTTCATGGTTGCGATGGACTACGACCTGGGTACTCCCGAAGCCGTCGCGGTCATATTCGACACCCTCCGGCGAGCCAACACCGCCCTCGACAGCAACGCGGCCGAAGCCGCCGCACTGGTCGCCACTGTGATCGACCTGGCAGGCGCACTGGGAATCCGAGTTGGCGAAGCTGACGACACCGAAGGCAGCGACGCGGAAATCGAAGAGCTCGTAGCGGCTCGTTCCCGCGCACGCGAAGACAAGGACTTTGCAGAAGCGGACCGGCTCCGCGACGAACTGACCAAGTTGGGCGTCGTCGTCGAGGACACGCCAAGCGGTTCCGTCTGGCACCGCCGCTGAACTCACCCGACCGCGACAATCTGACCGGCGCGGGTACCGACGATTATCCTGCCTCCCCACACGGCGGGGGTCGATTCGATGCAACCACCGAGGTTCACCTCCCACAACTGCGGAGGTTCGACAGTCGTGTCGGACACGTCGAACCCACGCAGAAACCCGGCGCAATCGCCCTGGATCCAGACATCGTCGACAATCACCGGTGAGGACCAGGTTGGTCCTTGAAGCTTGACCGACCAGCGCTTCGCACCGGTTGCACGGTCGAGCCCCAGGACGTTCCCCGAGTCTGTGGGCACGATCAGAATGTCGTTGTGGAGCCCCGGTGTGGCCCACACGCCAGCGCCTGTGTATGGGCGTGCATCCATCTTCCACACGAGCGGATCATCCGGGCGGGAAGGGTCGAGCTTGAAGATCTGCCCCACCTCTTCACTGCGGGCATTGCCCCGCTCGTATTCTGCCGCCGCGTAGATCATCTGGTCCTTGTCGATTACCAGGGTGGCGTCGACATCATCGCCTGCCCAGAAGCGGAACACCCGTGTCGGATCGACGCCATCGGCCAGGTCGTTGATGTCCCATCCCTGGATCAACCCACCCGAGTTGGCGAAGTAGACGACGTTTCCTGAGATCGCCACCGAGTTCTCGATCGAGACGTTCGGCCCGACGGCCGCGATCAGTTCGTCGTCCCATCCCGGGGCATTGAACACCAGATGAGGATCGACGCTGACCCTGCCGTCGTTGTCATAGCCCCGATTCAGTTTGACGATATGGAACTGCGAGTTTTCGCCGCCGATGAAGAGGTAGTCCTTGAGGATCAGGCCGGCACCGTCCCAGTCATCGTTCCACATGGTCGGGAAGACATCACGGGCAGACAGCTTCCAGAGCTCGACGGGTTCGTCGCCGTCGAAGGCGAGGACTCGGTAGTAGCCGTCACGGCTGCCGGCGTAGAGCAGCGGGAATCCGTCTGGGTCGACGGTCACAGAACCCTTGATGATGTCGCCTGTAGGGAAGTCGGCCAGGATCTGGGTGCCGTCGGCGAAGTCGAGGAAATGGATGTTGCTGCTGAAGCTGCCCAGTGTCACCCAGGTCTTGCCGTTGTACTCGAACACGGCAGGCTGGCCCGTCCACCCTGAGCCGCACCAGTTTGTGGTCTCACCGCCGGTGGTGGAGAGTGAACACAGAGAGCCTGCGGTGGGAAACTTCCAAAGGACCTGAGGCGCAACCGGGACCGGGCCCTCGCCGTAGAACGTTCGGGTCGGATTGCCGCGGAATGTCAGCAGCCCACGAACCTCTGTGCCCCAGGGCATGCCGACCGTTTCGGGGTCCACCCAACCGGGGTACTCGGGGATCGTCGTGGTCGTGGTCGTTGTGGTGGTTGTGGTCGTGGTCGTTGTGGTCGTGGTCGTGCTCGTGGCGTTCACGTCGCCGGTGAGATCGTCGGTCGGCTCGGCCAGCAGGGCGGTGATCAACAGCAGCAGAACCAACGCGGCCGAGACGACGCCGACGCGAACCGGCAGCTTCAGCCCGGTGAACCGCGGCAGGATGTCGCGAACAGTCTTCAAGGTGCCACGAGGAAGTCGAATACGATCATGTCGAACATGAGGCGATTAGAGGAACCAGAGATCCAATCGTACGATGTTCTCGGCGCCGAATTGGCTGAACGGGTTCGGATTGTGAGGGTTCCGATGCTTCCGTTCGGTTCAAGTGCGATGGCGGTCGGTCGGTACGTGCTGCTGCGGACCGACAATGATCGAAGCGGCAACTGCAAACTGTTGGCGCACGAACTAGTTCATGTTCGACAGTGGCACGAGTCGGGACGCTGGGCGTTCCTGCGGGCCTATATAGGGGACTACTTCGGCGGACTGCGACGCCATCGACGTCACCGAGACGCCTATCGCGCCATCAGAGCCGAGCAGGAAGCCCGCGCCGAGGCCGACGCCTGGGAGACACGCCGCTCGCTGGTTCAGTAGTCGTAGAAGCCCTTGCCGGTTTTGCGGCCGAGATGACCGGCAGACACCATGCGGCGAAGCAGCGGCGGGGGAGCCAGGAAGCGTTCGCTGTATTCCGCATAGAGCGACTCAGCGGTCCAGAGCATCACGTCGAGACCGATCATGTCGCACAGAGCCAGCGGGCCCATCGGATGGCCGGCCCCGAGTTTCATGGCCTCATCGATGTCTTCGGCTGAGGCGTGGCCGGCCTCGAACATGGCGATCGCCTGGCACAGGAACGGCACCAGCAACGCGTTGACCACGAATCCGGCACGGTCCTTGCAATGGACCACGTGCTTGCCCAGCGCATCGGTGGCGAAATCCGCTGCCGCTTGCGCGACGGCAGGATCGGTGCGCTGCGTGGAGATCACTTCCACGAGCCGCATCACTGTCGCCGGGTTGAAGAAGTGCATTCCGCACACCTGCTCCGGGCGGCTGGTCCCCATGGCGATGTCGATGATCGGAATCGATGAGGTGTTGGTCGCCAGGATCGCCCCGTCGGCCAGTACCTCATCGAGCCGTTTGAAGATGTCGAGCTTGAGATCGAGGACCTCAGGGGCGGCCTCGACCACAAGTTGGCATCCGTGCATGTCGGCGATGTCGGTGGTCCAGGTGATCCGCGCGGCGGCGCTGTCGCGGGCGCTCTCGTCGAGTTTGCCCCTACTGACAGCTCGGTCCAGCGAACCCTGCACCTTGGAGGAGCCTGCCTCGACGGCGGCGGCGTTGATGTCGTAGGCGACGACGGCGACTCCCGCCTTGGCTGCGACTTCGATGATCCCACTGCCCATCGCGCCGGTGCCGACCACTCCGATTGTCTTGATCGTCATGTCAGTCTCCCTCTGTGATCGTGACCGACGAGATCACCACGTCGGTCAAGGGGCGGTCGTTGCGGTCGGTCTGCACACGCTGCATCTCGTCGAGAACATCGAGGCCGGACACGACCTTCCCGAACAGCGAGTACTGCGGCGGCAAGCCGACGCCGCTCGCCCCCGAGACGATGAAGAACTGGCTCCCGTTGGTGTTGGGACCGGCGTTGGCCATTGCCAGAGAGCCGATCTCGTAACGCCCGGGTCGAGGCAGTTCGTCCTCGAAACGGTAGCCGGGGCCGCCGCGGCCGCTGCCCTCGGGATCGCCTCCCTGACACATGAAACCGTTGATGATGCGGTGGAAGGTGACTCCGTCGTAGTAGTGGTAGCGCGACAGGGTCACGAAGTTGTTGACCGTCTTCGGAGCTGCCGCGGCGTCGAGGTGGATGGTCAGCGTACCGAGCGACGTCTCCATCGTTGCCGTGTAGGTCTTGGTCGTGTCGATGAACATCTCCGGCGGTTCATCGAACCGCTGTCGTTTGGGACTCGAGCCATCGCTGTTCGGGCGGGGGGTTTGGGCCATGGAAATCTCCTGGTTCTGCTCAAAGCAGGCTAGAGCGCCGCGCCCGAAATGCCGACGGATGGCCGACAGGTGGCGGGGGATCACCCAGTTGACATGGTGGGTGTGCATAGTGTGACGTCTGTGACCGAATTAGCTTTTGTCTCCCCGGCGGTGCAGGGAGTCGAGAAACCGCTGCGCTGCATCCGCTGCGATGTCACCTGGCGAGGAACCAGCGCGGACGCCTGCTGGAACTGCGGAGTTCCCGGCGTGCCCCTCGGCAATGTGCGTATCGTCGAAGACGAGCCAGCAGCCTGAGCGTCGAGGACGAGCCGGCGGCCTGAGTGTCGAAGGCGAAACGGCTGCCTGATCGCCGCGCCGCCGCTACGATCGCGGTGTGACACCGCCCGCACGAACATCTTCCAGTTCAACCCTGCACTGGTCGGACAGCCGAGTCGAGGTGCATCGGATCGTCGTCGGTCCCGTGGACAACAACGTCTTCGTGGTCCGTTGCCGTGAGACGGGGGAGGGCGTGCTGCTCGATGCTGCCAACGAACACGAGCGCCTGTTGGAACTGTGCCAAGCGCTCGACGTGCGAACCGTGCTCGAGACCCACGGCCACTGGGATCACATCCAGGCAGTCCCGGCGGTGCGCGAAGCCGGCTACAAAGTCGGAGTCACCGCCGAGGACGCCGCCATGCTGCCGAGCTACGACTACCTCCTCACCGACGAGTCGGTGATCGAGATCGGCAGACTACGAATCCACACCCATCACACGCCGGGCCACACCCCGGGCTCCATGTCGTTCAGCGTCCAGGACACACCGCTGCTGTTCACCGGTGACACGCTCTTCCCAGGCGGACCCGGGGCCACCAGCTTCGAGGGCGGCGACTTCCCGACGATTCTGCGCAGCATCGAGGACCGCATGTTCCGGGTGTTCGACCCCGACACCATCGTGCTGCCCGGCCATGGCGCCGACACGACCATCGGCACAGAAATCCCGAGTTTCGACGAATGGGTGGCCCGAGGCTGGTGACCCGCCCGGCCGGCCCATTATCAGCTACCGCTCGGTGAAGGGATAGTGCGCTGTCCTGCTTAGAATAACGGCCGTTGACTTTTTCATCCTGCCCGTTTCCGGCAGGTTCTCACCCTGGAGGGGGCATGGGCAAACTTCTTGAAGGCAAGGTCGCTCTCATAACCGGCGCAGGCCGTGGCATCGGCCGCGATCACGCCATCATGATGGCCGAGCACGGAGCCAAAGTCGTCGTCAACGACCTCGGCGGTGACGAGTTCGGCGGACCCGGCAGCCTCACCCCGGCACAGGAAGTCGTGTCCGAGATCGAAGCGATGGGCGGCGAAGCCGTGGTCAACGGAGGCAACGTAGCCAAATTCGACGACGCCAAAGCCATGATCGACCAGGCGATCGACACCTACGGCGACATCAACATCGTGGTCAACAACGCAGGCATTCTGCGTGACCGGATGGTGTTCTCAATGAGCGAGGACGACTGGGACGCAGTGATCGGGGTGCACCTCAAAGGCACGTTCGGTCCGTCGCATCACGCCGCGGTCCACTGGCGGGCCCAGGTCAAGGCCGGCGGCGAAGCCTACGGCCGCATCATCAACACCGCCTCACCCTCAGGCATCTACGGAAACGTAGGCCAGTCCAACTACGGCGCGGCCAAAGCCGGGATCGCAGCCTTCACGATCATCACCGCGCAGGAACTCGTCAAATACGGCGTGACCGTGAACTGTCTGGCCCCGACCGCTGTGTCCCGCCTCACTCTGCCGTTGATGGGCGGCGCGGAGAACCTCTCCGAATCAGCCATGGAGGCCATGTCGCCGCGTTGGATCGCGGTGGTCACCACCTGGTTGGCCAGCCCCGAGGCCGGCAAGGTCACAGGCCGAGTCTTCGACATCCGCGGGCGCCACCTCGGGATCGCCGAGGGTTGGCACCTGGGTCCGACCGCTGAGCAGCCCGACGATCCGACCGAACTCGGCCCGGTCATGGCCGAGCTGATGGGCAAGGCCCGCCTCAATGCCAGCATGGACGGACAGGATCACGAAGGCCCGGGTTTCCCGAGCCAGTCGATCTGAACGGTCCCTGACGGACCGGCCGGTCAGGCGTAGCGGACCTGGCAGACCCCGTGGTTGCAGTATCCGCCGGGATTCCGGTGGAGGTACTGCTGATGGTATTCCTCGGCGAAATAGAACGTCGGCGCGTCCACCACAGTCGTCACGATCTCGCCGTAGCCGGCCCCCGACAGCAGTCCCTGATACTTGTCTAGGCTCGCCTGCGCCGCGGCCCTCTGCATCTCGTCGTAGACGTAGATCTCGCTGCGGTACTGGGTGCCGATGTCGTTGTGCTGGCGCATGAACTGGGTGGGGTCGTGCACCTCCCAGAACACTGCGAGCAGTTCTTCATAGCTGACGACCTTCGGGTCGAACACGACCAGAACGACCTCGTTGTGGCCCGTCCGTCCAGAACAGACCTCCTCGTAGTACGGGTTCGGTGTGTAACCGCCCGCGTATCCCACAGCGGTGGTGTAGACACCGTCGAGTTGCCAATAGAAACGCTCCGCGCCCCAGAAACAGCCGAGCCCGAACATGGCAGTCTCGTACCCTTCGGGATAAGGACCTTCCAACGGCGTGCCCAGAACCAGATGTGTGTCCTGCACTGGTAGCGGATCGGGTCGGCCCTCAAGAGCCTCCTCGGGGCTGGGCATAACTTGCTTGTCTCGTCGAAAGAGCATCATCAGTTCTCCTCGGGTGGGTCTGATCCTACGCCCTATGTGTCGAGTCGTGCTGCCTCACCGGTCAGAGTGAGCAGGGCCGAACCTGAGAAGTCCCGAGATGACCGACCGGAGACGATCCGGTACTCGCCGGGGTCGACATACCAGCCTGGCTCGGTCCGATGAAGCCCCTCTCCCTCGACGGGCACGGGACCCGCGCTGCTCAACTCGGCCCAGAACGGGTCTGCGACGTCGTAGTAGGCGAAAGCACGAGGCTCCAGATCAAGGGTGACCGTGGCCGACTCGCCGGGGTCGAGGGCCACCTTGCCGAACGCCTTCAGCTCACGCACAGGCCGAACAATCTCCGGATCCAAAGGTTCGACATACACCTGCACCACCTCGGAACCGTGCCGATCACCGGTATTGGTCACATCGACCTCGACACTGATCGTGTTACCCGTGGCGGCGCTGGATCCGGACACGATGCGGGGCTCAGACATCTCGAAGGTCGTGTACGACAGACCGAAGCCGAGTTCCACCGCCGGTTCAATCCCCAACGCATCGTGGAAACGGTGACCGATGAACAGACCCTCGCCGTAGCGGACAATCGAATTGTCCCCCGGATAGTTCAGGTAGGCGCCGAACTGCTCGTAACGAGCACCGACTGTCGTTGGCGCCCGGCCGCTCGGTTCGACCTCACCGAGCAGCATGTCGACAATCGCATCGCCGAGCTCCTGCCCACCGAAACCGACAGACAACACCGCGGCGGGCTCATCGAGCCACGACAGATCATGCGGCGCACCCACATTGAGGATCACAATCGTTCGCTCATTGACCGCCGCCACACGACGAATCAGCTCGGGCTGATCACCGGGCAATTCCCACAAGTCACGATCCCGCCCCTCGGTCTCCCAATCATCGTTGGTGCCAACCACCACAACGGCCACATCGCTTTCGGCAGCCAGCGCGACTGCCCGGCCCAGCAGATCTTCTTCAGCAGTGGCAAGCAGGCCCAGTTTCATTCCCGACAACAGCATTGAATCGCGGTTGGAGAACTCGGCGGTCACCTCAATCGGCTGCCCTTCGACCAGTTCGATCGGAGCGACGATCTCATCGGTGCCGAATCCGAAGAAGGCGCTGCCCCGTTCAAAGTCGCCGGTGGTTGCGTCGAGCACGACCTCTCCGTCAACCAGTACACGGACCCGTCCGCACTGGACCAAGCGGAACTCATACACCCCAGTCGATGTCGGTACCACGGTTGCTGTGGCCCGCAGCGAATAGCTCTCGGCGGACACCCCCGGAGCGGGCGGTCCGAACGCCAGGAAATCGAAACCGCCGGTCTGGAGCGTGGCCTTCGCGTCGCCCGGCCCGCCGAGATCGAACCCGTCGAAGTAGTCGACGGTGACGGAACCCTGTACCAGCGGTTTCGTCAAGGCAGGGCAGGTGCGGTCGATATCGCAACCCTTCTCCCAGACCACCTCGGTGTCGGGCAGCCTTGCACTCAGGGCATCCAGAGGCGAGGTCGTGCGGTATGCCCTGACCTTGGCAGAACCACCGCCCATCACCTTGGCGTTGAAGGCGTTGGGTCCGATCACGGCCAACTTGCTGATTTCTGCGGGATCAAGCGGCAGAACTCCGTCGTTGCGCAACAACACTGAACCAGCCGCCGCCGCACGACGAACCAAAGCCCGGTCGGCGGGACGGTCCAGCTCGGCTTCGGTGAAGTCGTTGTCGTGGTCCAGTGCACCGGTGCGCTCCATCAGCTTCAAGATGTCCGCTGCGATGCGATCAAGGGCGGCCGGCGACACCTCCCCGGCATTGACCGCCTCAGTGAGCAGATCGCCGTACCAGCGTCCCTCACCAGGCATCTCCAGACTCAAACCAGCGTTGGCCATGTCGACCGTGGACCGCGCCCCGAACCAATCGGTCACGACAAAACCGTCGAAACCCCACTGTTCACGCAGCACCGTGGTCAACAGCCAATGGTTGTCGGCACAGAAAGTGCCGTTGAGCCGGTTGTACGCCGACATGACCCCCCAAGAGCCACCGTCCTTCACGGCGTGCTCGAAGGGCACCAAATACAGTTCACGCAGGGTCCGCTCATCGGCCTGGGTGTCGATGCTGTTGCGTTCGAACTCGGAATCGTTGCCCACGAAGTGCTTGGCAGTGGTCGCCACCCCACGCGATTGCACTCCCCGCACGAAAGCTGCAGCCAGACGCCCTGACAGGATCGGATCCTCGCTGAAACACTCGAAATTGCGCCCGCCCTTGGGGGAGCGGTGCAGATTGATCGTGGGCGCCAACAGCACCTGCGCGCGCTTTGCCAACGCTTCGTCGCCCAACAGTTCCCCCAACTCCTCTACCAGTCCCGGATCCCAGGTCGCGCCCAGAGCGGAACCGCTCGGGATGCAGGCGGTGCTGCTGCCGGTGCCCATGAGTCCATCACCGCGGGCACCGTTGGGGCCGTCGGTCACCTTCAGCTTCGGCACCCCGAGCCGCTCGATGCCCCGGGTATGCCACATGTCGCCACCGGTCACCAAGGCCGCCTTCTCCTCGGTGGTCATCGCCTCTAGTAGCTCGTCAGTCCGTTCACTCATCGTCGGATACTGTCACGCCCCGACCGCCGGCTTGCAACTGGGCGACTGAGGGTGACGGGCAATAGCATGAACGCTCTACGGCAGTTGGCCGCGTTCCAGCCAGGAGGACGAACAGATGCTTGACATGATTATCAAAGGTGGGTCCATCGTCGATGGCACGGGCGCGGCACCGGTGCAAGGCGATATCGGTATTCGCGACGGTCGCATCGTGGCAATCGGGCAAGTTGAGGAGCCCGCAGCCGAGACGGTGGATGCCGACGGCCTGGTGGTCTGCCCCGGATTCGTCGATCCACACACCCACTACGACGCACAGATCTTCTGGGACCCACGGACCACCCCGTCGAACCTCTTCGGAGTCACCTCGATGATCGGAGGCAACTGCGGGTTCACTCTGGCGCCCCTGGCCGACGACTCCGACGGCGAATACCTCAAGAAGATGATGGTCAAAGTCGAAGGCATGGCGCTCGAAGCGCTGGAGTTGGGCGTTCCATGGAACTGGCGCAGCTTCGGCGAGTACCTCGACCGTGTGGCCGAGAACGGCACAGCCATCAACGTCGGCTTCCTGGTCGGCCACTGCGCCCTGCGCCGATTCGTCATGAAAGACGAGTCCGTCGGCAACGAAGCCAGCGCAGAGCAGGTCGAGGCGATGCGACAACTCCTCAAAGAGTCCATCGAAGCGGGAGGGCTCGGCTTCTCCACCGGACGCTCCTTCACCCACAACGACTGGGACGGCAACCCCGTGCCGAGCCGCTGGGCCGCCTGGGACGAAGTGCTGGAACTCTGCCGCGAGACCGCTGCGCACGAAGGCACGACCCTCGAATGGGTGGCCGACGGCTGCCTCAACGGATTCGAGGACGACGAAGTCGAACTCATGACGAAAATGTCAGTCGAAGGCCAACGGCCACTCAACTGGAACGTGCTGACCGTCGACTCAGCCCGCCCCGAGGCCTACCGCAACCAGATCGCCGCCTGCGAGAAGGCCAACTCCGAAGGCGCCAAGATCGTCGCTCTGACGATGCCGATCCTGGTCGGCATGAACATGAGCCTCGGCAGCTTCTGCGCACTGCACCAACTCCCTGAGTGGAAGTCAATTTTCGGCCTCGAGTACCCGGAGCGGATGGCCAAGCTGCGCGACCCCGAAGTGGTCACCTGGCTCGAGAATCAGGCGGCGCTGCCCGAGGCCGGAGTGTTCTCCCGCCTCACCGGCTGGGACAACTACCTGGTCGGTGACACGTACTCTGCCGCCAACGAGGGACTCAAAGGCCGAAAGGTCGGCGACATAGCCCGCGAGCGGGGCAAACGGGCGTTCCACACCATGGTGGAGATCGCCCTCGAAGACGACCTGAGAACAGTTTGGTGGCCCCTGCCGACCGACGACGACGCCGAGAGCTGGAGGCTGCGGGCACAGGCCTGGGAACACGAAGCGGTGATGATCGGCGGTTCTGACGCGGGAGCGCACCTCGACCGCATGGCCGGTGCCCCCTACACCACCGAATGGATCGCAGACTGCCTGCACGGCCGGCAACTCACCAGCATGGAGAACGCCATCCGGCACCTCACCGACGTACCGGCCCGGCTCTTCGGTCTGCGCGACCGAGGACGCATCGCCGAAGGCTATTTCGCCGATCTTGTGCTGTTCGACAGCGAAGAGATCGGTGCCACCGATGTGGAGTTGGTGTTCGACCTGCCAGGCGACAGCAAACGCCTCTATTCCGAACCGACCGGCGTGAAACGAGTGATGGTCAACGGAGTGACCACCGTGCTCGACGGACAGGCAACCGAGGCGCTGCCCGGCAAAGTGCTGCGCAGCGGCACCGACACCGTCACGGTCCCCGTCCCCTGACCGTTTGCGTTGTCAGGCCCGCAGGGCAGCGGCCGCGTCGTGGGCGGCGAAGATAACCCGGGCAGCGCGCATACCGCCGACCACATCGGCCATCATGCGGTTCATCGCATAGCAGACCGTGAGTGAGTTCTCGACGTCGACCACCGCCATCGAACCACCCCAGCCCGCCCAGAAGAAGGTGCGGTCATTGACGCCGAGCGGCGCTGCCTCAGAATTGAGGCCGTAACCGATACCGAACTTCATGTTGTAACCGAGCACCAGATCACGCCCATGAGCCTGCACCTCGAAGATCCGCTCGATGGTGTCGGGGCCACAGAACTGGAGCCCCTGAGCTTCACCGCCGTGAGCCAGGATCGAAAGAATCTGGACGATCGAGCGGGCGTTGCCGTGGCCGTTGGACGCGGGCATCTCCGCGCGACGCCACCGGTCGGTGTTGACATATTGAGAGTGCTCGGCCTCGCCACGAGCCTGACGTGCCGGGATCGGGTCGCTGTGGTCGCCTATTCCCTGGGCCTCGTCGGTTTGCACTTCTGCGACCCGGTCGAACTCCGCATCGTCCAGTCCGATGTGGAAGTCGGCGCCCAGAGGACCGGCAATCTCTTCGGCAAAGAAGGTTCCGAGTGTGCGGCCGGTCACCCTCCGGACCACCTCACCGAGCAGCCAGCCCTGAGTCGAAGCGTGGTAGCCCGAAGCGGTGCCTGGTTCCCACCACGGAGCCTGGGCGGCCAGGTTGGCGCAGCAGTGCTCCCAGTCGTACATCTGGTCCTCGCTGATCGGCGGATCGAAACCCGGAAGACCGGCGGTATGGCTCAGCAGATGACGAATCAGCACACCCTCTTTGCCGGCAGCTGCGAACTCGGGCCAGTACGTCGCTACTGGATCATCGACCGACAGAGCCCCTCGGTCGTGCAGCACCAACACGCACAGCGCAGTCATCATCTTTGTGGTCGACCAGACATTGACAATCGTGTCGCGTTCCCACGGTTTCGTTTCGGCCACGTCTCGATGCCCGCCCCAGAGATCGACCACCAACTCACCTTGGTGAACCACCGCACACGAGGCACCCAGGTCGCCCTCGTCGAAGTTCGTCGCGAAAGCGTCCCGCACACCCTCGAACCCAGCCTCACAGTTGCCGTGAATCTCAGCCATCGCTACACCGTAAGCGTTTCAGCTGGTCCAATCAGAATTCAGGGGCGCAAGTTCCAGATTCGTTAGCAAAGTGATATCATTACGCTATAACCGATCACTCTGGAGAGAAACCCATGGATCAACTCAAAGAAACCCCCAGCCGGTCCCGGTCAGGTGTGCCGTGGCTGGCCGCCGACGTGCTGATGCTCATCGGCTCTGTCCTGCTCTATGTCTTCGGCGGAATCGCCGCCAACCTACCGATGATCCTCGCGGCAATCCCACTGTCGATCGCGGTGCTAGTAGTCTCAATCAGTTTCTTCATGGTGCAGCCCAACCAAGGCGCCGTGCTGATGTTCTTCGGCGATTACCGAGGCACAGACGCTAAACCGGGGTTGCGAATCGCAAATCCGCTGTACATGTCCAAGAAGGTGTCGCTGAGGGTCCGCAACTTCACCACTCAGACGTCAAAGGTGAACGACTCTCGGGGCAATCCGATCGAGATCGCCGCGGTGGTCGTGTGGCGCGTGGTCGACACCGCCCGAGCAGTCTTTGGAGTCGACAACTTCACCTCCTACGTCCACACCCAGTCCGAGTCGGCGGTCCGTCAACTGGCCCGCTCCTACCCCTACGACGCATTCGACGAGGACGACATCACCACCCTCATTGGTGCCACCAGCGAAGTCAACGCCCACCTGCTCGTCGAATTGCAGGAACGGGCTGACGATGCCGGGGTGGAGATCCTCGAAGCCAGGATCACTGACCTCGCCTACGCGCCCGAAATCGCCGAAGCGATGCTTCGGCGTCAACAAGCCGCGGCGATCGTGGCGGCACGCAAAGAGATCGTCGACGGTGCAGTGCTGATGGTGCGCGACGCAGTGCGTGGACTGGAGGAAGGAGAAGACGGCCACGACAGCATCCCGCTCGACGCCGATCGCAAGGCCACCTTCGCATCCAATCTCATGACCGTCATCGCCAGCGACAGCCCAACCAACCCCGTCGTCAACGTCGGCACCCTCAGTCGTTAGTCCCTCGGTAGGAGGGCGCCATGGCCCGACAACGCAAGCAGTATCTGCTGCGGATCCCTCAAGATCTCTACGACAGCTACGAGACCTGGGCGGCCGACGAGTTCCGATCGGTCAACGCCCAGATAGAAGCCACCCTCGTCGACGCCGCCCGTCGCGCCAACCGCCTCAAGCGCCAACCACCGCCCGAACCCGACGAATCCCCTGCCAGCGACCAACCCGCGGCAAGCTAGCTCGGTCGTTCCTCGATCTCGTAGATCTCTGGAGCCGCGATCGTGTCGGCGACCAGGGATTCAACCACCGCTTTGAGCGCCTCGTCGGAGGTCGCGCCTTCCTCAAGCGCACTGCTGTACACGGCAAGCTGACGATCGGCTGAAGTGCCGCGCGCGCAGATCGTGCGCGCGTGCTCGACCTCGGTGACACAGTCCAAAGCCTCAGCGTCGGGTCTGACCAGTTCGATCATCTCCTCCACCAAATCCGCGAACGGCACCAACTCGCCCTTGCCGAAGTCGATCAGTTCGCCGTTGACCCCATAGCGTTCCGCCCTCCACAGATTCTCCGATACCAAAAAGTTGGCGTAGCTGCGCCAACGCCGATTCTCCAACTTGAGTCGCCAGAGCATCCGCAACAGGCACACGTACATGGCCGCCACCGCGATCGTGTCCTCCATCTTGGTGGGCAGATCAGTTACCCGCATCTCCAAGGTCGGGTAGCGCTCCGACGGGCGGATATCCCACCACACCTTGCTGGAATCCTCAATGATCCCTGCGTTCACCAGCACCTCCACATGCCGCCTGAACTCAGACCAGGAATCGAACCTCTCGGGAAGCCCGGTGCGCGGCAAACTCGAGAACACCGTCGTGCGGTAGCTCTTGAGCCCGGTGTCGCTTCCCTCCCAGAACGGCGACGATGTCGACAGGGCCAGAAGATGCGGCAAGAAATACGTCGCCTGATTCATCAGATCGATCCGCAAGTCGGGATCCTCGATGCCGACATGCACATGCAGCCCGGAAATGATCAACCGCCGCGACACCCCCGCTAGGTCCTTAGCCAAAGCCTGGTAACGCTCTCCCTCGGTGTACTCAAGGCGTTCCCAGCGCGCGAACGGATGACATGAAGAGGCGATCGGAGCCAAGCCGAACTCCTCGGCAGCCTCAGCCACCGCGATGCGCAACAGACCGACGTCGGCGCGGAGGTACTTCATGTCGGTACAGACGCCGGTGGCGATCTCGATCTGCGAGCTGAACAACTCCCTGGCCACCAGGCCGTGTCGCAGATCGACCACCTTCTCCATTAGGCCGGGAGGCTGCTTGGGAACGAGCGCGCCGGTCTCGCGCTCCACGAGCATGTACTCCTCCTCGATACCCATCGACCAACTCGGCTCTTCGGTCACCAGATCTCCTCTTTCAAACCAGCAGCGAGCCTAGTGCAGCCGCAAAGCCGAAGAGACTCGAGGAGAGCCACAACAAACGACTACAACAGATCCAGGTCGTGGGAGAGCTTCTGGGCCAGCACGATCGAACCGCGGTGTTGATCAGCCGCGGGATCGGTGCACAACCAGGCGACTGCCGCACCGATCTGCTCGGGAGTGCCGGCCGTGAAGTTCCCCTCGTACTGCTTGGCCCTGCCCGACGCGATCTGTCGCTCGGTTGCGACATGCCCCGGATCGACACTGAAGGCGCGGATCCCGTCGGAGGAATGTTCGACCTCCAGCAGCGGTGCGACACGCTCGAAGGCCGCCTTGGTCATGGCGTAACCCATGCCCCACCCACCCGAACCGATCCTGTTCTCAGGAGTCGTGTAAGCAGTGGCAGAGATGATGTTGACCACGATGCCCCCGCCGTCGGCGATCATCGTCGGCAGCGCTGCGCGGATCACCGCCAGATGGGCGAACAGATTGCCCTCGAACAGGTTCTTCAGCTGTTCGTCGGTCAGATCCATGAACTCCAGCATCGCGCCGGGTCCCTGGTAGATGGCATTGTTCACGACCGCATCGAGACGCCCGAAATAGCCGACCGTCTGGTGTACCGCCGCTTCGACGGTGGCCCGGTCGAGAACGTCCATGTACTGCGACAGAACCCTCCCACCAGCGGCTTCGATCGCCGCGGCGGTCGTGTCGAGCCCGCCCGGGACAACAATGCTGTCATCGCTCTCCAGTCGACGGTCACCGTCGACGAGCGTTCGAGCCGTGATCGCCAGGTCGTAGCCGGCGTGCGCCAACGCAACCGCGATCGCCTTGCCGAGACCCCGGCTGGCCCCGGTGACCAACGCAACCGGCCGCGACTCAACGGTCGAGTCGGTCATCAGATGTTGCTGCGGTCCTCGGGGGGAATATGCAGCTCGAAAGCGGAGTGGAGTCTCGAGACAGCCCGCTCGATATCGGCCTCCCGAACCACGCAAGACACCCGGATCGCCGATGTCGAGATCATCTCGATGTTGATGTCGTTCTCGGAGAGGGTCTCGAACATGGTTGCGGCGACCCCAGGATTCGTCTTCATGCCGGCGCCGATCAGGCTGACCCGGGCGATCTGGTCGTCAGCCACCACTCCGGCCGCACCGAGAGACTCCAGAATGGAGTCGGCCGCCGCCAATGCCACCCCGACCTGATCGTGGGGCACGGTGAAACTGATGTCGGTGCGCCCATCCTCGGACGCGTTCTGCACGATCATGTCGACATTGACATCTGCATTCGCCAACGTACGGAACAGCAGGGCTGCCACGCCGGGACGGTCGACAACCCCCGAGACGGTCATCTTCGCCTCGCTGGTGTCATGCGTTACCGCTGAAATCAGTGCACCTTCCATGGGACCCTCCTCGGTTACCCAGGTACCGGGAATCCACGAGAATGCGCTGCGGACATGCAACTTCACACCGTGGGTCCGGGCCAACTCAACTGACCGCATCGCCGGCTTGGGGCAGCCGGTAGCAGTCATCTCGAGTAGTTCGTCGAATGAAATCTCGTCGATCCGCCGAGCGTCGGTCACCAGCCGCGGATCGGTGGTGAACACACCGGGAACGTCTGTGTAGAGCTCGCAGGCGTCGGCATCCAAGGCGTGGGCGAGAGCCACCGCGGTGGTGTCCGAACCACCCCGACCAAGGAACGTGACGTTGTTGTCCGCCGATACTCCCTGCGATCCGCCCACTACCGGCACACGACCGGCTTCGAGAGCGGCGCGGATTCGGTCGGGGCGCAACTCCAGGATCTTTGCGTTTTGATGGCTCGCGTCGGTGAGGAAACCCGCCTGACTTCCGGTGAACGAGTCGGACTCGACTCCCAACTCGTGCAGAGCCATCGAAACCAGTGCGCAGGCCTTGCGTTCGCCACCGGTGATGAGCATGTCCATTTCTCGGCCAGGCTTCTTGGTCGACACCTGGTCGGCGAGACGCAGCAGTTCGTCGGTTTCCTTGCCCATCGCCGAGGCAACCAGCACGATCTGGTTTCCCCGCCTGTGGCTGCGCGCCACATAGTCGGCGACCTCGCGGATACGATCCGGGTCCCCGACCGACGTGCCGCCGAACTTCTGAACAAACAATGCCACGACCAGAAAGGCTACCGTCGGCCAAACCCCTCCCGCTCGTGAGATACTGGCTGCCGTGGCCTCCCCCAACGCCGAGAGGGTCTATCTGAGGATTCCGGCGCGGCAACCCTACGCGCCGATCGTGAAAGTCGGCGCGGCCGCTCTCGCCAAGCGGCTCGACATGAACTTTGCGGACCTCGACGATCTGAGACTGGTGATGGACCAGGCAATGGTCATGCTGCTCGATGGCTTCGAAGCCGATCAACAAGAGGACCTTCACATCGATGTGGTCTTCCGGATAGTCGACAACCGGCTCGAGTTCGAAGCCAGTCGCACCACCGGCAACGGTCTGTCAGAGCGGGCTGTGCGCCTTTTCACCAGAATCACCCGCGGACTCCTGGACGAACTGCAAGTGGACCACGATGCCGGCGCGGTATGGCTGAGCAAAGCTCGAAGCGGCGTACGCTGAGACCATGCTGGCCTGGATGGACCTGGAGATGACGGGGCTCGACCCCGACCAACACACGATCCTGGAGATCGCAACGCTGATCACCGACGACAATCTTGAGTTGATCGCCGAGGGGCCAGACTTGATCGTCCATGCCAGCGAGGATGACCTGTCCCGCATGGACGAAGTCGTCGTCAAGATGCATACCAAGAGCGGACTGTTGTCCGAGGTGCGGGCCTCAACGGTCAGCCTTGCCGAAGCTGGGGCCCAAACTCTGGCTTTTTTGAAACAACACATCGACAAGGAGGGCACGGTACCCCTGTGCGGCAACTCGATCGGCACGGACCGTCGTTTCCTGGCCAAGCACTTGAGCGAGATCGAGGACTTCCTGCACTACCGCTCAGTTGACGTCTCGACCGTCAAGGAACTGGCGCGCCGCTGGAATCCGCGTGTGCTGGAGACAGCGCCAGAAAAGGCCACCGGGCATCGCGCCATGGACGATATTCGCGAGAGCCTCGAAGAATTGCGCCACTACCGCGAGACTGTGTTTTTGCCGGGCGTAGCCGGAGCCGCGGAGACTGGCGGGGCCTAGCTTTCGCCGGGCGCGGCCGGAGCCGCGGGATCCAGCGAGGTGTAGTTGTCGCGGGGCGTGGCCGGAGCCGCGGCTGGCTGCCGGCTTAGTCGGCGCGGCGGTGAGGCTCTAGGGTTCGGGGGTGATCTACCGCAAACAGGAACAGGAACCGGCCTCAACGGAAGTTCTCGAAGTAGCGCCCGGCGTACTGCGGATGCAACTGCCCATCATGATGCCGGGGCTTGGTCATGTGAACTGCTATGCCCTCGAAGACTCGAACGGGGTAGCCCTCGTTGATCCGGGTCTCCCCGGAGAGGAGTCCTGGCAGGCACTGATGGACCGCTTGGCATCAGCGTCGATTCCCGTCGAGCGCGTCCACACGGTGATCGTGACCCACAGCCACCCAGACCACTTCGGGGGGAGCGACCAGCTCCGCGAAGTCGCAGGCGCCGAGGTCCTCACCCACGAGGCGTTCCACAGTCGAATCCAACAGGCGGGTGACGACTTCGACATGGAACTGCTCGAAATGGACAACGAGGCGATCGTCGAACTGTGGAAACAGCGCATCATCGAATCCGAGAGGACCCCGTGGGGCGAGGTCCGTCAGCCGCCACCGGACGAGGTCATGCTCAAATGGCTGCACAACGACCCGGCCGGATCCCGCCGCTTCCTGGCACCGCATCCCACGATCCGAGTAGCCGACGGTGACCCCGTTCGGCTCGCAAATCGTGACTGGTTCGCCGTGCACACTCCCGGGCACACCTCCGACCATCTGTGCCTCTACGACCCGGAAGAGGGCGTGCTGCTCTCAGGAGACCATGTGCTGCCCACAATCACGCCCCACATCGCCGGGAACCCCGACCTGGGAGACCCGCTGGCCACCTTCTTCGCTTCGCTCGACAAAGTCGCCGCCCTGCAGGACCTCACCTGCGTATTGCCGGCTCACGGACACCCCTTCGAAGATCTTGCTGGACGATGCGACCACATCCAAGTGCATCACGCCGACCGCTTGCAGCTGTTGCGCGACGCCGCGGCCGAACACCGCGACGCACCGGTCGAAGCCTGGATGAGAGTGCTGTTCAAAGAACGTTCCTGGGGCGAGATGGCGGCAAGCGAAACGTTCGCCCATCTCGAACATCTGCGTCTCATCGGCGACGGTACGGTGCGCCGCGACGAAGACGGACTCCTTCGCTTCACCCTCTCTGCGGCGTAGCGGTCAGCGATTCGCAGATACCGGCTAGAGGGGCCGGACGCGGGCGACGCTGCCGACCTCACCGTTGGTTGTCAGCCAGGTATCCACACCTCCGTCGCAGGCCAGCCAGCGCAGATGCACCTCGCTGCCGTGCTCGACACCGGGGCCGTGCTCAAGCTCCGCTCGGACCGATCCACCGGTCCACCCGGAAAGGTGGAGCGCCTGTTCCACCGGGGCCCACTGAGCGGCGTTGTTGACATGCCCGAGCAGGTCAAGGTCGGTGAAACGCAAGGGCCACGGGTCGTCGTTGGCATGCTCGGGCCATGCCGTCGGCAGACTCGTGCGGGCGGTGACCCGCCGATCACCCGCAGTCTCACCCCAGATCTCAAAGAAGTCGTCGTTGAGCCTCGCAGGCCGCAGAGACTCCCGGTCGATGTGGACCCAGATGGTCACAGCCTCTACCTCGGCGCCACGCCCGCCCCTCACACTGGTACGTCGCTCAGCCCAACGGCTGCCGTAACCGCTGCACCAGGTCGACAGTTCAATCCATTCCTGGAAGACGGGCGCGGAGCGGACCTCGACCATCGTGCGCCGCACGATCCAGTTCATGGGGTTCGTCAGGTTGCTGTCTGCAGAATCGTCGCGGGCCACGTCTTGGAGATGACGAACCAGTGCGTCCAAGCGGCAGCGTCCCCGAGGATCGACGTCAGCGAGCCTCACCCGTCTGCCTCGCTCGAAGACTCGCCCGCGATCGGGCCGAGGCGTGATCTCGGCGGCGCCCGGCTCAGCCATCAGCGGCTCCCGCTCGCCCTGGGCGCATCGGCGTGCCTGGATCGCCACCTGTTCCCATTCGCCCCTATTCCCATTCAATGGTGCCGGGTGGCTTCGAGGTGATGTCATAGGCGACACGGTTGACCCCGGGCACCTCGTTGATGATGCGGTTGCTCATCACCTCCAGCACATCGTGAGGAATCCGGGCCCAGTCCGCGGTCATCGCATCCTCGCTAGTGACCGCGCGGATGATCACGGGATGACCATATGTGCGCTCGTCTCCCATGACCCCCACCGTGCGGATGTCCGGAAGCACCGCGAACGACTGCCAGATCAACCGTTCGAGCCCCGCGTTTCGCAACTCCTCGCGCGCGATGAAATCCGCCTGCTGCAGAGTGGCGACCTTGTCGGGCGTAACCTCGCCGATGATGCGAACACCGAGACCCGGCCCGGGGAACGGCTGACGTTCAACGATCTCATCGGGGAGTCCGAGTTCGCGGCCCACCTGGCGAACCTCGTCCTTGAAGAGACTCCTGAGCGGTTCGACCAGCGAGAACTCGATGTCGTCGGGCAGTCCACCGACATTGTGGTGACTCTTGATCGTGGAAGCATGCTCGCCGCCCGACTCGATGACATCGGGATACAACGTGCCCTGAACCAGGAAGCGGGCCTCTCCCGCCTGGGCCTGCGCGCCCTCGAAGATCCTGATGAAGAGCTCTCCGATCGCCTTCCGCTTCTCCTCCGGTTCGGTGATCCCCTTCAATGCGGCAAAGAAACGATCCTGTGCCTGGGCGTGAATCAGGCGAACCCCGAAGTTGCGTTCGAAGGTCTCAACCACCTGGTCACCCTCGTTGAGTCGCATCAGACCAGTGTCGACGAACACGCAGGTGAGCTGATCACCGATCGCTCTGTGGACCAACGCCGCCGCCACGGCTGAGTCGACCCCACCGCTCAATCCGCAGATCGCTGTGTGGTCACCGACCTGTTCACGAATCTGGGAGACTGCCGTGTCGATGATGGAGTCCATCGTCCAGGACCCGGAACTGCCGCAGGCATCGGTCAAGAAACGCTCGATCACATGCTGACCGTGGGTGGTGTGGATCACCTCGGGATGGAACTGCACGCCGTAGAGCTTCTGGTCTCGGTCCTCGAAAGCAGCGACAGCCGCGGCGGAAGTTGAAGCCGTGGAGGTCACGCCCGCGGGCGGTTCCACGATCGCGTCGAAATGGCTCATCCACACCTGTTGCTTGGCGGGGGTGCCCCCGAGCAGACAACCACCGTCGGTCTCCAGCGACATGGTGGTACGGCCATACTCACCACGACCGCTGTGATCCACCCGCCCGCCCCTCTGCTGAGCAATCATCTGCGCGCCATAACAGATTCCCAGAATCGGAACATCGAGGTCATAGACCTCGGGGTCGATAAGGATCGCGCCCTCGACATGGACCGACGCCGGGCCTCCGCTGAGGATGATCCCCTTCGGGTTCTTGGCGGCGATCTCCTCCGAGGTGATCGTGGGCGACACGATCTCGCTGTAGACGTTGGCCTCGCGGACCCGCCGAGCGATCAGCTGGGCGTACTGCGCGCCGAAGTCGACGACCAGGACCGTCTCGGCACCGTCGGGTGAGTTCACTGTGCCGTGCTCACCGTGCGGCAACCTCGACGTTCGCGGTGTCGGGGACCCTGGAGGCAATGGCAAGGAGTTGACGCAGCATCGCTCCGGTGGCACCCCAGACAGTGTCGCCGACGAGCTCGAAGAAGGTGATCACCCGCGGCTCTGGATAGCGGGGTAATGGCCAGAACTCCTCCCGCCACACCTCATCGAGCAGCAGTTCTTGGAACGAGACATGGCGGATCAACTCCACTTCGGTCGGGTCTCGTTCCAGGGTCGGCCGATGATCGGTGACCGCTACGAAAGGGGTTACCAGAGTCCGAGAACCGACGGTCACGAAGCTGTCGAGCTCACCGATCCGCCTGATCGTTGAAGGGTCGATCCCCACCTCCTCCTGCGCTTCGCGGACCGCGGTCGTCCAGAGGTCGGCGTCGCCCGGTTCGTGTCGCCCTCCCGGGAATGCGACTTCGTGAGCATGGTGACGCAGACCTGCGGAGCGCCTCGTCAAGATCATGTAGACATCGTCAGAGCGTTCGTACAACAGACAGAGCACGGCGCTGCGACCGATACCGTCGCCGACGGTTCCCACCAGCTGTGGAGCCCTCTGACGAGCGAGAGCATCAGTGATACCGGCGAGCGTCACGCGGCGACGGGATTGGGGGATGTGCGCCCACGGCGCAGGCCCGCCCATCCGGGCGCCATCGGGTCGCGGTATCTCCTGGGGGCCGCCGCGTCCGGGGGGAACCGGTGCGAACGGCTCCGTTGCCCGGGTCTCAGGCAAAGACGCATCGGCAAGATCGGATGTCACCGCATCGACGCTACCCGCCCAAGCCCCACATGGGTTGAATGTGAGACGGCGTTGTGTCTCGGTCGGTCATAGACGCGAGACGGCCCGGGCCGAAGACCCGGGCCGTTCTCAGAAATACCGCAGCTGACAAGCTGGGTGGGGCATTACATCATGCCCATGCCACCCATGCCGCCCATCGGGTCGCCGCCACCCATGGGCATGGGCGGTGCTTCCTCGGGCTTGTCGGCTACGAGAACCTCGGTGGTGAGCAGCAGTCCGGCGATCGACGCGGCATTCTGCAGGGCCGCGCGGGTGACCTTCACCGGATCGATCACACCGGCGTCGATCAGGTCGACCATCTCACCGAGGGCAGCGTCGAAACCGGTCGAACCCGACTCGGCCTCAACCCGCTGCACGATGACCGCACCCTCATGACCGGCGTTGGCCGCGATCAGCTTTGTCGGCGCGTCGAGCGCAGCGCTGATGATCCGTGCACCTGTGGCTTCGTCGCCGCTCAGGCTGTCGGCCACAGCGTCGACCGCGCCACGACAGCGAAGCAAGGCAGTGCCGCCACCGGCGACGATGCCCTCCTCGATCGCGGCGCGTGTCGCAGACAGCGCATCCTCGATGCGGTGCTTCTTCTCCTTGAGCTCGACCTCGGTAGCAGCACCGACCTGAACGACAGCCACGCCACCGGCCAGTTTCGCCAGACGCTCCTGGAGCTTCTCACGATCCCAGTCGGAGTCGGTGTTGTCGATCTCGGCCTTGATCTGGCTGACACGGCCCTCAACGTCGGAACGCGTCCCCGCACCCTCGACGATGGTGGTGTCGTCCTTGGTGACGACGATCTTGCGTGCCTTGCCCAGCAGCTCCATGTCGATGGTCTCAAGCTTGAGCCCCACCTCCTCGGAAACTACCTGGCCGCCGGTGAGGATCGCCATGTCGGCCAGCATCGCCTTGCGACGCTCACCGAACCCGGGCGCCTTGACGGCAACCGAGTTGAAGGTGCCGCGAATCTTGTTGACCACGAGAGTGGCGAGCGCCTCTCCCTCGATGTCCTCGGCGACGATCAACAGCGGCTTGCCCGACTGCATGACCTTCTCGAGCACGGGCAACAGCTCCGCAACATTGGAGATCTTGCCCTGGTTGAACAGGATGTAGGGCTCGTCGAGCACAGCTTCCTGGCGTTCGGGGTCGGTTACGAAGTAGGGGGAGAGGTAGCCCTTGTCGAACTGCATGCCCTCGACGAAGTCGAGGTCCATGCCGAAGGTGTTGGACTCCTCGACGGTGACCACGCCGTCCTTGCCGACTTCGGCGATCGCGTCGGCGATCACCTCTCCGACAGCGGTGTCGGCGGCCGAGATCGAGGCGACCTGGGCGACCTTGTCCTTGCTGTCGTCGACATGCACCGACTGATCGGCGAGGGCTTCGACCGCGGCGGCCACAGCCTTCTCCATGCCCCGCTTGAGGCCCATCGGGTTGGCGCCGGCGGCGACGTTGCGCAGACCTTCGCGCACCAGGGATTGAGCAAGCACGGTGGCGGTGGTGGTGCCGTCACCAGCGATGTCGTTGGTCTTGGTAGCCACCTCCTTCACGAGCTGCGCTCCCATGTTCTCGAACTGGTCCTCCAGTTCGACTTCACGGGCGATGGAGACGCCGTCGTTGGTGATGGTCGGTGCCCCGAACTTCTTGTCGAGCACGACATTGCGACCCTTGGGTCCCAGTGTCACCTTGACAGTGTCGGCGAGCTTGTTCACGCCCACCTCGAGCCCGCGGCGTGCGGACTCGTCGAATTTGAGGATTTTTGGCATGGATGCGACCTCAGCCCATCTTCGCGAGCACGTCGCGGGCGTTCAGGATGAGCAGTTCTTCGCCATCGACGGTGATTTCGGTCCCGCCGTATTTGCTGTAGACGACCGTGTCGCCGACAGCGACGTCGACGGGGATTATCTCACCGCTGTGATCTGAGCGACGGCCCGGGCCGACGGCGATGACTTCACCCTGCTGGGGCTTTTCCTGTGCGGTGTCGGGTATGACCAGGCCGCTGGCGGTGGTGGACTCCGCTTCGCTGGAGCGGACCACGATGCGGTCCTCGAGGGGCTGCAAGTTCATTCGATCCTCCGAGATCGGTCTTGAGTTGCTGATGTGATTTGGTCCCTGATCAGAGCCGGCTAACCGTTAGCACTCTCGACCAGAGAGTGCTAACGATAGAAGCGTCCTGCCCCCCGAACAACCCGCGACCCCACAGTTTCTAAGGCCGCTCAAGCCGCTCCTCAGGCCGCTTGAGCGAGCCTGCTGCCTGGCTCTAGACGGTCGGGAGTTGCAGGGACGGATCAGCGCCCGTCGTCAGAGGCGACGGGCCGTCGGCACCCAGACGTTGCCAAGCCACCGCGGCCACCATCGCCGCGTTGTCGGTGCACATCGCCCGGCTGGGGATCACCGCCCGGATACCGTCGGCATCACACACCTGCTCGGTTCGAGACCGCAGCCGAGAGTTCGCCGCCACACCACCCGCCAGACAGATCGCCTCAGCGCCAAGTTCACGAGCCGCGCGGCGGGCCTTGTCGACAAGGACATCAACCACCGCCTCCTGGAACGACGCGGCCACATCGGCAACCGAAACATCGGGGTTCTTGCGGACATGGTTCACCACCGCGGTCTTGACTCCGCTGAAGGAGAAGTTCCATCCGTCATTGGCCATCGCCCGGGGGAATGCGATGGCATCAGGATCGCCCTCTGCGCTCAAACGATCAATGACCGGCCCTCCCGGATAGCCGAGACCCATGAAACGGGCCACCTTGTCGAAAGCCTCGCCGGCAGCATCGTCGAGCGTGGCGCCAAGCACCCGGTAACGCAGATGATCCTCCATCACCACAAGAATCGTGTGCCCGCCGGAAACCAACAGCACCACCATCGGCATCTTCAGATCCGACTCCTCCAAGAAAGCGGCATAAAGATGCGCCTCAAGATGGTTGACAGCAACAAACGGCACGTCCCAGACCAGAGCAAGAGACTTCGCGGCCGACACTCCCACCAACAGGGCACCCACCAGCCCGGGACCATGCGTTGCAGCGATCGCATCGATGTCCGAGTTCTCGAGCCCGGCCTCGGACACCGCGGCTGACACGACCGGCACGATCAGATCCAGATGAGCGCGGCTGGCAACCTCGGGGACGACGCCGCCGTAGCGGGCATGAAGATCCACCTGGCTCGACACGATCGATGAACGAACAACCGAGCCTGACTCGACCACAGCGGCCGCAGTCTCATCACAACTCGTCTCGATCCCCAGGATCCGTTGGACCCGGACAGCTTGAGCAACGCTCATCGCAACGCCGCCCGTACTCGATCAATACGCTCCGCAACCGCAGGCTCGTCGAGATAGCGGATCGACATCACCAAGGCGTCCTCTCTTGGTTTGGTGTAGTAACCGGGGGTGATTCCCAACGGCTGAAACCCGAGACGGGAATAGAGGCGATGGGCACGCTTGTTGGCGGCACGAGCCTCGAGAGTGACCGCGGTGGCGCCGTGGTCTCGGGCCCGGTCCAACAGCTCGATAAGCAACCGCGTGGCCACGCCCTGATGCTGGTATTCGGGGTCGACAGCCACGTTGCTGACATGCGCCATTCCCGCCAGGAACAGAAGACCCGCATGACCCACGACCCGTTCGCCCGCGCTGTGGGTACCGCCGTTGGCGCTGGATTCGGCGTCGGCTATTGCGACCAGGTGCAGGCGATCGTCGTCGCCCATTTCGTTGTACCAGGTCGTCGTCGACCAGGGATCGCCATAACCCTGTTCGTCGATTGCCATGACCGCAGGGACATGGTCGGCCGTCATCGGTTCAATGCGCACATCAACAGACATTAGGCAACTATTCCGATCGGTTGGGCGTCCGGTCCGCGAAGGTACAGCGGCCTGATCGAATCGGGACTCACAGCCTCGCCGGCGGCGACCGCCTCCGCAGCCAACTCAACGGCGGTTTCGGCACTCGGATATGCAGGAAATCGCGCGATGCTGAGACCGACCTGCGAGAATAGGGCCTCGTAAGCCTCGACTCCGTCGCCGACCAAGAGGGTCTCGGCAGCGGTGCTGGGCAGTGTCTCGGCCAGAACCTGGGGGTCGACCACATTGGGCTCGGTGATCGGTTCGCCCTCCGGAGTGAAGGCTGCATGGAACAACTCGCCACGACGCGCATCGACAACTGCATCAATACGCTGGAAGGTTCTCGGGCCGGTACTGTCAGCGGCGGCGCGCGCTGCATTGCGAGCCACCAACTCGAGCGAGGTGACCGGAACCATGACCGCACCGAGTGCATGCGCCATGGTGACCGCGGTGGTGATTCCGACGCGCAACCCGGTGTACAACCCGGGGCCCACGTCCACGGCCACCACGTCGATATCAGCTGCGCTGACACCGGATTCTGTGAGGGCCTCCGCGATCTGTGGTACCAGAGACTCAGCATGGCGACGAGGTCGAGCCGACTCGCGCGCCGCCAGCACTCCCGAGGCATCGCCGAGTGCACAACCCACCCTCGAGGTCGCGGACTCGATCCCCAGAATCATCGGGGGAGCCATCAGCCGAACACCCGCTGCGGGTCGACCCAAGGCTCCAGAGCATCTCGGAGCTCGTCGCGAAGGCCCGACCAGCGGTCCCCGACGGAGCGGAACTCGATGAAGCGGTCATCGTCGCCTTCGCCGAAAGTGATGCTCACATCGAGGCGGTCGCTCGGCAGAGCGGGCAGGATCATCTCACCCCACTCAATCAGAGTCACCCCCTGCTCCAACAGTTCCGGGATGGCGAGATCGCGGGCCTCGGCAAGGTCCGACAGCCGATAGACGTCGAGATGGTTGACGACCAGCCGACCCAGGTAACGGTTGGCGAGCGTGAAAGTGGGGCTGGTCACTGGCGTCTCCACCCCGAGGGCTGCCGCGAAACCCTGAGTGAACGCCGTTTTGCCTGCTCCGAGGTCTCCGACCAGTACCAACAGGTCACCGTCGTCGACCAGCCCGGCGACAGCCCCGGCCAGCAGACGCGTCTGATCGGTGGTCGAAGTGGAACACACCACATCAGAGCCTGCCGGTCGAGGGCTCACAACGAGCTGTTTCTGTTTGTGACCGAACCGCGGAGGGCTTGTTCGGTTGCAACCACCGCCAGGGCACGGACCTCGTCGACATGGGCGACGATCTCGCCTGTAGCGGCCGCGACGAAGGCATCACCGTCCGAACGCGTGTGGGGCGGAAAGACCGCGCGAGCCAAGCCGTCGTGAGCGCCCTGGGCGACTACCCGGCATTCAACGGGGTCGAGGCGGGCATTGGTGATGACCACGCCGATCACGGTGTTGTTGGCGTCGGCGAAGGCGTCACCACCGAAGGTCTTGGGCCAGTCGGCGAAGGTACCCTCGGCGATCTCGGCGGGCACTGTTCCGTCGTCAATATCGCCCGCAGCGTTGTTGGCCACCAGGGCTGTGACGACCAACTCACCGTTGCGCGCGGTGAACATTCCGATCCCGCCTCTGGGCGGTTCGTCGGGTTGGCGCCACTTGCCGACGGTCGCTCCAGTGCCCGCGCCGACGGGGCCGGTCTCGGGGTCCTCGCTGCAGTTCGCCAGGGCCAGCGCGCCCTGTTCGGGTCCGGGCCGCACTGATGCGTCGCCAACACCGAGGTCGTAGAGGCTCATGGCCACGACGATCGGAACGTTGGTCGCCCTGGTTTCGAAGCCGCGGCCCTGTGCCTCCAGCGCAGCCACAACGCCATCAGCGGCCGCCAACCCGAATGCCGAGCCCCCGCTCAGCACCACCGCATCCACATGAGTGACGGATCGAGTCGGGTCGAGCAGTTCGAATTCCCGCGTGGCAGGGGCACCGCCGCGGACTTCGCCCGAAGCTGTGGTCGAAGGAGGCAGCAGCACCACGGTGCAACCGGTGCGCGCCTGCGCGTCAGTCCAGTGCCCCACGGACACACCGAAAATCTCGACTCTCACCCCCGAAAAACTACCTGGGTTGCGCTTGCCTGAACCCCCGCAGTCGATTTTCTGGAATCCATAGTTGCATTTACAGATATTTCATGTATTGTCATTTCTGCGGGACAACGACTTACAGGCGGGCAGAATGCTGCAGACTACGAACGGGAACAGAGGCGGACGTTCCCCAAGCGGTGCCGTTGCAGCCTCGGGCAAGTCGATACTGCGAACCGTTGGCGAAACGGTCGGCAGGAACGTCTCGAGTCGTGTCAGCGAAGCATCGGGCGGTTCGGTGCCTCGTGTCAGCGGAACCTCAGGCGGTTTGATGTTGCGGTGTGTTGGTGGGATGTTGTGTGCTGTGCTCGTGGCCTCCGGCTGCAGCGACGACGGCAGTACTGCAGCGGAGTCGGTCACGACCACATTCCCATCAACCACCGCAGCATCGATAAGCGACGCCGCTGCTGTCAGCACGCCGCCTCCGGTCGCGGAGCCCTCGGCACCCTCAACAGCCCCGCCGACGACACTCGCTGCGACACCTTCGACAATCCCGGCCACCGTCGCGGATCCGCTCAGCGAGGACGACCACGTCTTTGCAGCCGTCAGGCGATATTTCGAAGTGGTCGTTGAAGCCAACGATCCACCAGACCCGACCAGCACGCTCTTCGACGACGTGGCCACCCCCGACCGCGCAGACGCTCTGCGAGTCCGGGCGCAACAGAACCTCGCCGCCCGCCGTGGAATTCGCTGGCCCGCGGATCGACAGCCTCTCATCCGCGCCCCTCATACGGTGTTGCGTCGCGACTCCATTGCGGTGGTCGACACCTGTGTGCGCGACAGCCTCGTGACCTACGACCTTGACAGCGACGCTGCGGTAAACAGCTCGGTCTCGTATTTCTGGGTGCAGCTGACGGTCACCGACCACTTCGGGCCTCTGTTGGTGAGCCAGTACCGCAAGATCCAAGAGTTCGAATCGGAGGGGCCGTGTATCGATGCATATCAATAGCGGTCATCGTGGTATTGCTGTCGGGCACCGCAGCATCGGGCGACGGTCTTGACGGCACAGAGATTATCGAGACGCCCGGCGGCCTGGTGGTGACGGCAGGGGCGCCGGGGTCGTTGGCGCTCAGTTCGGAACCCGGCCGGCCCGGCAGCGGAACGACCGTCTACTGCAGTTGGTACCACTTCTCAGTCGAGTTCGGCGAGTACCTGTTCGACCCGATCGGGGACTCCGTCTGGCCGCAGGCCGGCAGCACCTACCTGCTCAACTGTTGGACCGACAGTCCCCAGGTGTCGTATCCGGGATATCCCACGATCACGCAGTACCGGGGGCCTGGAGAAGTATCGGGAGCGGCAGTCTCGAGTGCGGACGCCGCACTGTTCGCCATTGCTCATATCAACTTCGAACAGCCGGTCATTCAACTCTCACCACCCAACCGACAGGTGGTCGGAGTTCCGACCTGGTTGGCGGTGACCAGTCGACTCAACTACGACCAGGTCTCGGCCAACGCCGGCCCCGTGTGGGCATCCGCGTGGGCGTCATTCAGCGACGTCAGCTGGGACTTGGGCAACGGTGCAAGCCGGGTATGCACCCAGGACGTCTCGCTGGTTTGGGACCCGGCGAATCCACAGGCCCAGACCAGCCGCTGCTCCTACACCTACACGAACAGCGCCGGATCACCCTTCAACGTGAGGGCCACAGTTCGTTGGAACATCTGGCAAAGGACCAACAGCAATCCTGGGTGGCATCGCTGGGGCACGATCACTCGCTCGAGCACCGTCCCGGTTGCGGTAACCCAACTCCAGTCCTCGATCCGCTGACCCGGCGACGCCGCGAGCCACGCCCGAGCAATTCTCAGCGAAGGTCGCGCAGAATCGAACCGATCGAGTCGGGAAGATCGCTGGCGATCAGGCCGTGACCCCCCAGACGGCCGGCGGCACCGTGGACATGGGCGGCGACCGTTGCGGCGTCGAAGGGATCTGAACCCTGGGCGAGCAGGGCGGCAACGAAACCAGCCAAGACATCGCCGGTTCCCGCGGTCGCCAGAGCCGACGTGCCTGAGGTGACGACCCGAATCCGGCCGTCCGGTGCGGCGACCACAGTGGACGGACCCTTGCGAATCAGCGTCACCTGATGCGACTGCGCGAACTCGCGGGTTCGCTCGAGTCGGTCGGGGCCACCATCGCCACCCAGTCGTAGCCATTCTCCGTCGTGGGGAGTCAAGATCGTCGGCGCGCGACGGATATCGAGCGCGGCTGCGACCTCGGCGGTCAACGCATCGCCATCGATCACCAGTGGCACCGCCACGTCGAGCATTGCCCGAAGGCTCTCGGGGTCGTCATTGCCCAGGCCCGGACCCACGAGCACAGCCCGGACACGGTCATCGAGTCCGTCAAGAGCTTGGTCGGCCCAACCAACGGTCGGGAGCGGCATCACGACAGCCTCGGTCGGCCCTTCGTCCCCGCGAGCGCCCGGCATCGCCAAGTGCACTATCCCGGCCCCAGCACGCTGTGCAGCTCGAGCAGCCATCCAAGCAGCTCCCGCCATACCGACGGAACCGCCGACGATGCGCAGACCCGAGCGCCACTTGTGGTCCTCGGCGGAGGGTTTCGGGACAAGAGCCGCCACATCGGCATCCTCGACGGCGTGTCGCCAGCTCGGGCCCACGTTCAAGCCGATGTCGACCACCCGAACTTCACCGGCCAGCGAGCGGCCCGGTTCCAGTACATGTCCCGGCTTGAGCGCCGCGAACGTGACAGTCCTCTCGGCTTGAAGCGGCACACCCAAACGTTCACCCGTCAGGCCGTCGACCCCCGAGGGTATGTCGACGGCCAGAACCGGTTGCGCGTCGTGCACTGCCGGTGGCAGATAGCCACGCGACAGCCCGGTACCGAAGGCGGCATCGATCACCAAGTCAACGAGCTGAAGCGAATCCGGGGCATCGAGCGCGTCAACCACCGAGACGCGCACCCCGCGCCGAGCTAGATGTGCAGCCGCCACCCGGCCGTCCGCGCCGTTGTTGCCGGGCCCGGCAAGCACCGTCACGCGGCGCCCATAAACACCGCCCATCAAGTCGATCGCCTCGCGGGCGACATGACGGGCGGCTCTGTCGATCAAGACCTCGACCGGTTCGGGTGCAGCCTCGTCGATCGCAGCCATCTCATCGGGAGTGACAATCGGCAACATCATTCGGCCAGGGCCACGACCACAGCCTGGGCAAGTTCGTCCGTATGGCTGAGCGTGACCGCGAAGCGGACCGCGCCGAAGGCCTCGGCCCGCTCCGAAGCGCCGTCATGCAAGCGCAGCTCGGGACGGCCGTCTTCATGGTGAAGCACTTCGATGTCTCGCATCTTCATCGCACCGATTCCACAGCCCATCGACTTCAGAGTCGCCTCCTTGGCCGCGAAACGAGCGGCCAGTCGTGGCACGGGGTCACCCGCCTGGTTCGCGTAAGCTACCTCGGCCGCGCGGAACAGGCGGTCGATCAACCCCGGCGTCCGCTGCAATACGTCGCGGAAGCGGTCGATATCGACAAGGTCGGTTCCGATGCCGAGCACATGTTCAGGCTACCGGCCCCTAGAGGCCGAGCGAATTGATCCCGCACAGGGTCACGTCGAACGAGGCCGTGGCCCGAGCGGCCCGTGAACGGAGTGAACAAGAGCGGGAAACAAAGGGTCGCGGCGTCCGAAGAGCCGGTTCCCCGCTCCGCCCCTACTTGGTCGTCCGCCACCGGTCGGCCAGCACGTTGATCGGCAGGGTCAGCAGGTCGGCGACATTCTCGGTGGCGAGAAGATCCTCACGGAACACCTCCTCGGTCTCCACCACCGCGTCGTACAGGGCCGAATAGCGGTTGCGGTAGCCGCGCAACACGCCTCGAGCCGCGGCCGCGGTGAGAGACTCGGCGAAGCGCACATGCAGCAGCGTGAGGCCCGTCGTCACGTTGTCCTTCAGCTCAGGAATGATGATCACGCAGCGGTCGTCGGCGCGTCCTCTGGCCACGAACACCCGGCGCTCGAGCGCGACCTGGTGCTTGGTCCCCCGAAGTCTCGGGAACCGGTCGGTGCGTGACACGATGCGGCGCGAGATGCCACCCCGGTCCACGATCACCACCGTCGCCTCGCCGGTCCCGTCGGCGGCCAGGCCCTCCACTCGGTAGCGGGTATATCCCAGGACTTCATCGACCGCCGGGTCGAGATCGGCCAGAGTGCGCAACGAGGCGTAGCTGAGCCGGTCGCGGGGAGCGCCCGCTTCCAGAGCGGCGAAGGCCAGCGGCACCTCCAGCAGAGTCTCATCCGAGCGGGAGATGCCGACCGTCACGGTCTTTGCTTGGTGCTTGATCGCATCTATCGGCCTCGTCAACTCGTCGATTCCGACGCAGAGGGCGGCGGCGAGGTCATCAAGGATCACCGCAGGCGTACCAACCTTGCCGTACTCGATCTGATAGGCCTCGAGGGGCGATGAGCCCAACGCGAAGCGGAACAGTGAAGCCAGCTTGACCGCGGTCGCCGCTTCGAGGTGACCGTTGTAGTCACCGGTGCGAATCCCGTCGAAGAAGGCAGCCGCGGACCTGGCCAGCACCGGCTCGACCCACTCCAAGGCCTGTTCGCCGTTGAGATCGCGACGAGCGGCGGCCTGCTCAATGGCGCTGTGGGCCTCTCGCAGAGGTTGCGCCTGAGCATCGATCGCCAGAGCCGCCTCGTAGCCGAACAGGTGCCCGGCAACGGTGGACAGAATGAACCCCAGCCGGCTGTCGATCGCAGGGACCGGGAGCACCGCCAGAGCGGTATCGAAGCGACCTTCGCCCTCATCGGCGATAACCACCGGCGCTGCCTTGTGGGCCCTGAAAATTCCCACTTCTTTGGCGACATCGTCAGCGGTCGAACCTGACAACCCGGCCGCACACACGATGATCAGAGGCTCCGCGGAGAGATCAATGTGCTTCTTGTCCTCGGTCGAGTCAGCGGACATCGACTTGTAGCAGAGTTCAGAGAGCTTGATCCGTATCTCGTTTGCGGCGATGCGGTTGGCTCCATTGCCAACCAGCGCCCAATAGCGGCGACTCGGAGCGAACTGGCGGGCAGCCTCGCCGATCATGTCGCGGCGAGCCAGAACGTTCTCCATCGCCTCGGGCACGTCGTGAACGGCGTTCAGCAGCGAGCGGCGGTCTTCGGCACCGTCGATGCCCTGCAACTCGTCGGCTATTGAGATGGCCAACAGCAGGCCCGCGGCGATCTGGGAATAGAAGGCCTTGGTGGAGGCGACGCTCATCTCCACGTCCCGGCCGTCGGAGGTATAGAGCACTCCGTCGGCGCGATCGGTCAGGTCGCTGCCTCGCCTGTTGACAATGGCGATCACATGAGCGCCACGATTGCGCACGATATCGACGGTGCGGTTGGTGTCGGTGGTGGTACCCGACTGGCTGATCGCGACGACAAGCGTGTCGGACATGTCCGGGCGCACCGCGAACCCCGAGAGTTCCGTTGCCAGCATCGCTTCGCTGGCTATCCGAGGCTGCCGGACCAGAGAATCGAGGGTTGCCGCGAGGCTCTGGCCGGCCACTGCAGCGGTGCCCTGACCGACGATCAGGACCCGGTTGATGGACCCGTCGCGCAAACCCCGGCGAACCTTCTCCGGGAAGATCTCCTGACCGAGCGATACCCTCGGACCGCCGTCGCCGTCCACGATCCTGCCCCTCAAAGTCTTGCGGAAGGACCAGGGGGCCTCGTTGAGCTCCTTGAGCAGGTAGTGGGGGTTGTCGCCACGGTCGATGTCGCGAGTTGTGATCTCGGCGGTGAAGACGTCGTCGCCGGTGACCGGCATGTCGGTGCCGTCGTAGGCTCGGCGCAGCATGCCCGCGACCGTGCCGGCCTGTTGGCTGTCGAGTTCGATGATCTGACCTCGGCCAGCATTGGGATTGTCGGGATTTCCCGCGGTCTCTCCGTCCATCCGCACGTAGTCAGCTGTTTCCTCAACGACCCCGTAAGGCTCGCTGGCAACAATGTAGGCATCCTCAGCCAAGCCCACATAGAGCGCTTGTCCGCTGCCGCGCAGAGCCAACTGCAGACGGTGCGGTGCCGTGGCCGTGCTCGCGGCGATCGCCACCGACCCTTCGAAGGTTGCCACTGTGCGGCGGAACGCCTCGGCGGAACTGTGCCCCTCCGCCAACCGCCGGCTCATCAGAGAAGGGATGACCTTGGCGTCGGTGGTGATCGCCTCCTGAATGTCGACGCCCTCGTCACCGATGAGGTCGGCGAAGTTGTCGACGTCGCCGTTGAGCGCACCCACGACGTAGGGACCGACCGATGAGACCAGCTCGCTGTTGAGAGGATGAGCGTTGGGCTCAGAGATGATGCCGACCGATGCCCACCTGGTGTGGGCCAACACGACAGCTTGAGCCGTGTCGCTGGCCAGCGCAGCCGCTAAGAGTTCGTCTTGGACCAACGCGGACCGCAGGGCGGCGGTGTTGTCGCCGAGCTCGCCGATCTCGCAAGCCACCTTGTGAACCACGCTCAACAGTCCGTCGACCACCCGCACGCTGCCCGAGCCGAAGTTCTGGTCACTGCTGCGGCGAGCGATCTCGGCGGCAACCGCGGGGTCGTCCAGGTTCAGTGCGTGGTCGCTGATCAGCAGATGAATCCCTGCGGAGTCACGACCCCGTACTTCGAGACGATCAAGAGCCCCAAGAGCCTGATGAACCGACAGGAACGTTTCGAGCGCGCCGAGCGTCGTCGCGTTGTTGGCCAGTTCGGCGACGCTGTCGGCAGCCCGGAGTCGGTCCCGGGTGATCGCCCAGAGAGCATCGCGGATGAGGTTGAGCTCGTGGTTGCGCTGCTCCAGATCAGCGGTGTCCAGCGTCGAGGACGACTCCAGCGTTGCTTCGATCGTCTGGATCGTGGCGAGAATCTGATCGCAGCGGTGCGCCAGGATTCCCGCCGCAGATCGGTCGCCCAGGAGCAGCCTGAGACCGGGAACACCACGCAATCGTGCATCGATGCTGCTCAACTGGTCGGCGGCCTCGCGAAGGACGAAGCACGCAGCGTCGTCGTCGCCGAGATCCGAAAGGGAATGCTGCAGAGCGGCAAGAGGTTCGAGGATGTCGTCTCTGTGTGGGGTCGGTCGGCTCGACTGTCGCCGGACGATTGCGATGATCCCGCACATGGGTCCTCCGATACGGGGCCGGGCGATCTTCTCGAGGCTTTGGGGCCCGAACTCTCAGACAGTCTAGGGGGCGAGCGCGACGGGCGATAACCGTCTGGGGATCGGTACGTGCGATCAGCGGCGAACCGGTCCGCGGTCAGGCGAGCAGATGCGTGACCGCGATTGCTAGCGCATCCGCTTCCATCTGGGCTTCAGCGATCGTCTCGGCCTCGACCATCACCCGGACCAGGGGCTCGGTGCCTGACGGCCGGATCAGAATACGACCCTTGCCGGCCAGGCGAGCCATCGCCGCGTCGATCAGCGGCTCGCAATGGTCCTCGAGCAGTTGCGCCTCGTGATCAGAGATCGGCGTCGGCACGGCAACATTGGAAAGCACCTGCGGCAACCGGGTCATCGCCTCGGCAGCCAGTTCGGCCAGGCCCGTGTTGCGGCGTACGACGACATCCAACAGTTGGACCGCGGTCAGCAATCCGTCGCCGGTGGTCGCCAGATCCCGGAATATCACATGGCCGGACTGCTCACCGCCCAGCGAGAGGCCCCTGGCGCTGAGCGCTTCAAGCACATAGCGATCACCGACTCTGGTCTCGACGACTTCGATACCGGCGGCATCCATGGCGAGCCGGAACCCGAGATTGGTCATCGCGGTGACCACCACGGCGTTGTCGGTGAGCACCTTGCGTTGGTGACGGTCCAACGCGCAGATCGCGATGATCTGGTCGCCGTCGACGAGTGCGCCGTCGGCGTCGACCGCGAGCACCCGGTCGGCGTCTCCGTCGAACCCCAAGCCGACATCAGCTTGCTGTCCGACCACCGTCCGCTGCAGGGATGCGAGGTCGGTGGATCCGCAACCGTCATTGATGTTGCGGCCGTCGGGTGAGTCGTGGATGACGCTGAGTTGCGCGCCGAGTCGGCTCAGGGCACGCCCTGCTGTTGTCGTCGCGGCGCCGTTGGCGAGGTCCGCCACGACTTTGAGCCCCGCGAGTGTGCGACCTTCGAGGCTGTCTGCAACAGCGTCCAGGTGGCGCTCGACAGCCTCGCTGTGCCGGTCGACCCAGTGCCCGTCTACCCAGAGCTGCTCAACTGAGGCTCCGGCTTCGCTGGTGGCGGTGTCGACCGACTGCGTGTCAAGGTGGTGGTCGAAACGATCCTGGATCTGTTGCTGGGTGTGGGCGCTGAGCTTCAGGCCGCCGGGGGCGAAGAACTTGACCCCGTTGTCATGCCACGGATTGTGCGAGGCAGACACCACAGCGCCGGCGACTCCGTGGTCGTGGCACCACCGCGCCACGACAGGTGTGGCAACCACCCCGAGATCGTCTGACTGTCCGCCCGCCGCGGCCACGCCGGAGTGGACGGCGGCAGCGAACTCCGGACTCGAAGCGCGAGTGTCGCGCCCCACGGCGAAACGGTCTGGACCGAGGATCTCCGCTCCTGCCCGGCCCAGCGCCACAACCGCGGCCGCGCTCAATACCGTGCGCGTGTCGCCACGCACACCGTCGGTACCGAAACGCAAGCTCACGAACTCTCTCCCTCAACTCCCACTCTGTTGACCGAAAGGTTGAACGAGCGGGTGCCCAGAAGGTTAACGCTTGCTGTACTGAGGAGCCTTGCGGGCCTTCTTGAGGCCGTACTTCTTGGACTCCTTCTTGCGGGGATCGCGGGTGAGGAAGCCGGCCTTCTTGAGCGCATCGCGATGCTCGACGTCGATCTTCACGAGACCCCGGGCAATACCGAGGCGGAGCGCTCCGGCCTGACCGCTGGTACCGCCGCCGTGAATCGTGGCATCGATGTCGTAAGTCTCGTTCGTTTCTGTCACCACCAGCGGCTCCGTCGAGAGCATGCGATGCGTGCGCGACGGGAAGTAGTCGTCGAGAGTCCTTCCGTTCACCGTGACAACGCCGTTGCCGGACCGGAATCGGACGCGGGCGACGGAACGCTTACGGCGTCCGGTGGATTGCATGATTGGTGAAGACATCAGCTTTGACCTTGTTCGGCTTCACCACGCGCCACCGCGTGTGCGATCTGGAGCGGTTGTGGTTTCTGCGCTTCATGAGGATGCGTAGGACCCGCGTAGACCTTCAGTTTCTTGATCTGCGCACGACCGAGCCGAGTCTTGGGGATCATCCCCCTAATGGTGTCGAGCACCGCCTGGGTGGGTTTGCGGGAGAGCTTGTTCCCGTAGGTTTCGGCCTTGATCCCACCGGGGTAGCCGGAATGGGTGTACAGGATCTTCTTTTGGGCTTTGTTGCCGGTCAACACGACCTTGTCGGCGTTGACGATGATGACGTGGTCTCCCGTGTCGAGGTGGGGGGAGTAGATGGCCTTGTGCTTGCCGCGCAGAATGTTGGCGACCTCGGTCGCGAGCCGCCCGAGGACGAAGCCTTCGGCATCAACGACATACCAACTGCGTTCTATTTCGCTGGCCTTGATTGCGGTGGTGGACACGGAACTCTCCGAGAGAAATACGGGACTGTATGAGGCTACGGCCCCGAGGCCAAAACACCACGGCTACGACCATAAGTTCGCTGTCAGGCGGGTTCGCACTGGCATGCCGAGATCAGTCGTAGTGGGCGCACCACAGCACCAGGCCGCGACTGGGAGCAGGGCTCGGGGCGGACTCTCGGCTCATGTCCCGCAAGACCTTGTCCATGTCGGCCACGGGACGTCGGCCGCGGCCGATCTCTACGCACATCCCCACGAGGCTTCGCACCATCTGATGAGTGAACGCACCAGCAGTGATCTCGAAGGTGACGATGTCGCCGGACCGGTTCCAGTGCGCCCCGCGAACCGTGCGCACGAACGTCTCATGGGGCCGGCTCTTGTTGCGCTTCGAGAATGAGCTGAAGTCGTGAGTGCCGACAATCGCCTCGCTCGCCTGGTTCATCGCCTCGATGTCGAGCTGGTCGCGTACATGCCAGGTCGAATGCCTGGTGAGCGGATCGAGCACGGGCCGGTTGAAGACTTGGTAGCGATAGCTGCGGCCGGTGCAGCTGAAGCGGGCGTCGAAGGCGGGCTCCGTCGCTTCGATCCTGTCGACCGCGATCTCCGGCCCGAGCATGCGATTGAGGGCTCGGCTCAGCGCTCTGGGCTCGAAATGCGACTCGTCGGCGTCGAATGAGACCACCTGGCCGCGGGCATGGACGCCGGTGTCGGTGCGCCCGGCCCCGGTGACGGCGACCGGATGGCGCAGCACCTGCGACAGCGTGTCCTCAAGGGCCTGTTGCACCGTGACCACGCCCGGGTTGCGGGCGAAACCGTGAAACGACGTGCCGTCGTAGGCCACGTCCATCCGCACCCGGACAAACCCGGCCGGTGGGGGTGCTACCAGCGGTGCGACCCCCTCAGGCATCCGCTGTCAACTTGTCTTCGCTCAGACCAGTTCGATCCGGGCCATCGGGGCGTTGTCGCCCGGACGGTTGTCGAGCTTGATGATCCGTGTGTAGCCGCCGGGCCGATCCTCGTAGCGCGGCCCGATCTCATCGAACAGCTTCGAGGCCATCTCCCGGTCGCCCAGGAACTTGACCACCTGACGGTGATTGTGAACCCCGCCGGCCTTGGCCTTGGTGATCATCTTCTCGGCGATCGGGCGCATGGCCTTCGCCTTGGCCTGCGTGGTGGTGATTCCCTCCGCGGCGATGAGCGACGACACCAAGTTGGCCATCATCAGCTTCTGATGCTGCGAACTACCGCCGAAACGACGTCCCTTGCGTGGTCTGCCCGGCATTGCTCAGCCCTGGTTCAGGAGCGAGAGACCCCGCTCATCAAGCTTGAAGAGAACCTCGTCCAGGCTCTTCTGTCCGAAGTTGGTTATAGCCAGCAGATCCATCTCGGACTTCTGCAACAACTCGCCGACAGTGTTGACCTGAGCCCGCTTGAGGCAGTTGCGGGGGCGCTCAGAAAGTTCCAGAGCATCTATCGAAAGATCCATGTCCGG
This sequence comes from Candidatus Aldehydirespiratoraceae bacterium, assembly GCA_965221585.1. Classification (GTDB taxonomy): domain Bacteria; phylum Actinomycetota; class Acidimicrobiia; order Acidimicrobiales; family Aldehydirespiratoraceae; genus VXYK01. The sequence continues at coordinate 330,674 of OZ244898.1, forward strand.
ACCGCCGGTTGCCACCTGAATGGCCTCCCCGAGCTGGAGACCCTGCGGCTCGTCGCTCATCTCCTCGATGAGCTGGACCAGGGCGCGCAGTGTGCCCCCGGCCGAGGCAAGGGCCTCACGAGGCGAGATCGAACCGTCGGTCTCGATCTCGAGGATGAGCCTGTCGAAGTCGGTGGACTGCTCAACACGGGTCGGCTCGACATCGAAGGCGACACGCCGCACCGGCGAGTAGATCGAATCGACCGGGATCACGCCGATCGTGGTGCTGGAGCTGTTGCGGTCCGCCGAAACATAGCCGCGGCCCCTCTGCACGGTGATGTCGAGCGCCAACCGGCCCTTCTCGTTGACATTGGCGATCTGCAGACCGCCGTTGAGTACTTCCACGTCGGGGTGAGGCTGGATGTCGGCTGCGGTAACCGTGCACGGTCCGCGGGAATCGAGCCGCAGAGTAACCGGTTCGGTGCTGTGGACTTCGAGGACCAGGTCCTTGAGGTTCAGAATGATGTCAGTCACATCCTCGGCCACACCGGTGATGGTGTCGAACTCGTGGAGGGCATCATCGAATCGAACCTGAGTCACCGCCGCGCCGGGGATCGACGAGAGCAGTGTACGGCGGATCGAATTGCCGATCGTGTGACCGAATCCAGGTTCCAAAGGACCGATGGCGAACCTCTGAAGGTTGCCTTCGGCCTCGTCAATGGACTCGACGGTTGGGCGCTGAATGACGAGCATCGGGTACCTCGACTACTTGGAGTAGAGCTCGACGATGAGCTGTTCGCGAACGGGGATATCGATCTGCTCCCTGAGCGGGAGTTCACGAACGGTGATCTGGAACTCGCCGCTCGGCTCCAGCCACGCCGGAGGCGTGCGGTCCAGGACATCGGAGTTCCATTGGACGACTGTGAAGCTCTGCGCCTTGGAGCGCAGTTCGACTACATCACCCTTGCGGACGCGGTAACTGGGGATGGTGACCCGGTTCCCGTTGACATTCACGTGTCCGTGATTGACGAACTGGCGGGACTGAGGACGTGTGGCGCCCCAGCCTGCCCGGTAGATCACGTTGTCGAGCCGAAGTTCCAAGAAGCGCAGCATGTTGTCGCCGGTGACGCCGGAGCGACGGCTTGCCTCAGCGAAGATGTTGCGGAACTGACGCTCTGTCAGACCGTAGGTGTGGCGAGCCTTCTGCTTCTCCTGAAGCTGCAGAAGGTACTCAGAAACGTTTCCCCGACGGCGGGAGCGGCCATGCTCGCCGGGAGGGTAGGGGCGCCTGTCCAAAGCGATGGTCTCACCCTTGGTGCCCCAGATATTGGTGCCCAAGCGACGCGAGACACGTGCTTTGGGGCCGGTATAACGTGACATGGCTCAGGCCCTCCGCCGCTTGACGAGGCGGCAACCGTTGTGGGGGATCGGCGTGACGTCCTTGATGCCGGTAACTTCAATCCCCGCGTTCTGGATCGAACGGATCGCGGTCTCGCGGCCGGAACCGGGACCCTTGACCTGAACGTCGACCTTGCGCACCCCGTGCTCCATCGCCCGCTGAGCTGCCTGCTCGGCAGCGAGTTGAGCAGCGAACGGGGTTGACTTGCGAGAACCGGTGAAACCCACGTTGCCCGCAGACGCCCAGGCGATCACGTCGCCGCGCTGGTCGCTGATGGCAATGATCGTGTTGTTGAAAGAACTCTTGATGTGCGCCACGCCATGAGTGACGTTCTTGCGCTCTCGTTTACGAGGCCGGCGCCCACGCGCCCCTGCGGTAGCCATTACTTCTTGACCTTCTTCTTGCCGGCAATAGTCTTCTTGGGACCCTTGCGTGTACGAGCGTTGGTGTGGGTGCGCTGGCCACGGACCGGCAGACCCCGCCGGTGGCGCAAGCCCTGATAGCAGCCGATCTCCATCTTGCGCTTGATGTCCTGGCTCACCTCACGGCGGAGATCGCCCTCAACCCGCAGGTCGGAGTCGATGTAGCTGCGGATCTTGGCGACTTCGTCGTCGGTCAGGTCACGCACGCGGGTGGCCGAATCGATACCTGCGGCGTCACACACTTGCAGCGCCGTGGACCGGCCGATTCCGTAGATGTAGGTGAGCGAGGTGCCGACCTGTTTGTCCCTGGGGATATCGACACCGCTGATGCGTGCCATCTCAGCCCTGCCTCTGCTTGTGACGCGGGTTGTCGCAGATCACCATGACGCGGCGGCGACGCTTGATCACCTTGCACTTGTCACAGATTTTCTTGACGCTGGTTCGAACTTTCATTTCACTCCCGACCGCACGCTGCGGCCGCTGGCCGACCGAAGCCGGGTGCTACTTGTAACGGTAGGTAATGCGACCCCGTTGCAGGTCGTATGGGGTTAACTCCACCTGGACCCGATCCCCGGGAAGGATACGGATGTAGTGCATTCGCATCTTTCCGCTGATGTGTGCGAGTACCTTGTGGCCGTTCTCCAGGTCAACCCGGAACATGGCGTTCGGGAGTGACTCGATAACGGTGCCCTCAAGGACGATCGCATCTTCCTTAGGTTTCGGCAGGGTGGAACCTCCTGGACGCGTCCAAGCCTTGTTGCTTGCACGCGGAAAGACCCGGTTGCCCAGGCCAGACAACAACGCTACCGGACTCACCGAAGGTGACCAACCTGCAGATTCGGCGATAGTTCTCGGGGTTCATCCGAGGCTGGCGGAGATGGCCGCTTCGACGCGTGCGAACACCTCGTCCTCAGTTCCGACACCCTCCACCGTGCACAGCAGGCCCCGCGAGCTGAACCAGTCCAGCAGGGGAGTCGTCTCCTTGTTGTACAGGTCCAATCGCCGCTGGATCGCTTCGGGCGTGTCATCGGTCCGGCCACGGTCCAACATTCGCTCGGTGACGATCTCGATGGGCACGTCGAGGTTCATCGCAATAGTCAGGGACTTGCCGAGGTCCGAGAGGATGCGCTCGAGGGCGTTCGCCTGCTCCACAGTGCGTGGAAAGCCGTCGAGCAGCACGCCCCGTTCGCTGATGTCGCGTTGACTGAAGCGCTCAGCGACGATGCCGTTGATTATCTCGTCGGAAACCAGACCGCCTGCCTCCATGATCTGTGACGCCTGACGGCCCAGTTCGGTACCCTGCGCCACTGCTGAGCGCAGCATGTCGCCGGTACTGACATGAATGCAGCCGTATACCTCGCAGATCCGCAGCGATTGGGTGCCCTTCCCCGATCCCTGGCGTCCGAGGATCACCATTTGCAGCGTTGACATCTACTGAAGGAACCCTTCGTAGTTGCGCATCGTCAACTGGCTGTCGATCTGCTTCATCGTTTCCAGCGCGACGCCGGCGGCGATCAACAAGGAGATGCCACCGAAGTTCAAACCGCCGGCGCCTGCGGCAGTGCCGGTAGCGGTCGGATCGCTGTCGAGCGTGATCTTGATGATTATCGAGGGAATGAGCGCCACGCCGGCGATGAACAGCGCTCCAGGGAAGGTGATCCGGTTCAGGATCCGAGCCAGGTAGCGCTCGGTCTGAGGTCCCGGACGGATACCGGGAATGAAACCGCCCTGCTTGCGGATCGTGTCGGCCTGCTTGGCCGGGTCGAAAGTGATCGCGGTGTAGAAGTAGGAGAAACCCACGATCAACAGACCGAAGAACGCCAGATAGGTGATCGCGGTCGGTTCGGCGAGATTGTTGTTGACCCAGCCCTGGATGCTCCCGCCGATGCCGTCGCTGGGCAGTGCCACGGCGATGAGCGTGGGGACATACAGCACCGAACTCGCGAAGATGATCGGGATCACGCCTGACTGGTTGACCTTCAGAGGAATGTAGGTGGACTGCCCGCCGTACATGCGGCGACCCACAACCCGCTTTGCGAACTGGACCGGTATCCGACGCTGTCCCTGTTCGACGAACACGATGCAGACGAGCAGCCCGATCGCGACGACGATCAGCCCGGCGAGGGCGAGGTTGCCGTTCTCGGCCTTGACGGTTGCGCCCTGGGCGGGCAGGGTCGAGACGACGCTGGTGAAGATCAACAACGACATGCCGTTGCCGACGCCCCGTTGAGTGATCAGCTCCCCCATCCACATCAACAGCGCGGTGCCGCTGGTGAGCGTGAGCACGACCACGAACACCGTCCAGGCGTTGAACTTCGGAAGGAGGTCGACCGTGACTCCCAGACCACCATTGTGGAACAGGAAGGCGAAGCTGGTTGATTGGACGACCGCAATGGAGACGGTCAGATAACGGGTCCACTGGGTTATCTTGCGCTGACCCACCGCACCCTGCTGCTGCCACTGCTCGATCTTGGGAATGACCACGCCGAGGATCTGCATGATGATCGACGCGGTGATGTAGGGCATGATCCCCAGCGCGAAGATCGCGAACTGGGTGAGCGCGCCGCCCGAGAAGAGCTGCATGTAGGCCAGGATTCCGCCCTGGTTGGCGTTGTCCCGCAGCGTCTGAACCGCTTCGATGTCGACGCCGGGTGCCGGAATGAACGACCCCAGGCGATAGAGCGCGATCATCGACAGCGTGAAGAGAATCTTCACCCGCAGGTCTGCGACCCGGAAAACGTTCAGAACCCGTGAAAGCACGGCGATCCTCTCTGTGTCGTTCGGTGTTGGGGGTTAGCGGTTGGTGTGTTGGTTGAAGCTGCCGTGCGGGGGACGGCGGTCGCCCCAGGGCAGTGCCAATTTCTCAACACTACCGCCGGCGGCGGTGATGGCCGATTCAGCGGACGCCGAGAAGGCGTGAGCCTTCACGTTGATCGCCTTGGAGATCTCGCCTCGCCCCAGGATCTTGACCAGGGCGCCCTTGTGGACGAGCCCCTTCTCCAGGAGCGACTCCGGGGACACGTCAGTGAGACCCGACTCCTCGAGGGTGTCGAGGTTGATCGCCTGATAGGAGACCCTGAACGGGTTCGTGAACCCCCTGAGCTTCGGGACGCGTTGCAGCAGGGGCATCTGACCGCCTTCAAAACCGACGGGAACCTTGCTGCGGGCCCGTTGACCCTTGTGGCCGCGGCCGGCGGTCTTGCCGGCCTTCCCACCGATGCCGCGCGCCTTGCGCTTGGGACGCCTGTTGGAGCCTTCCGGGGGTTTGAGATCGTGGAGTCTGATCATTCGTCGACCTCCTCGACTTTGACTAGATGAGGAACCCGGGCAATCATGCCGCGGACCTCCGGACGGTCCTCAAGAGTGTTGCTCGCACCTATTCTGCGAAGACCCAGCGCGCGCAGCGTTCCCCGCTGTTTGGGCTTGGTTCCAATGGAGGAACGGATCTGAGTGACTTTCAACATCACGAAACCTCAGTAGGGGCACTGGGGGCGGGGCGACGCTGGTTCTCCTGATAGGCAGCCCAGAGACCTGCGGGAAGGAACTCTTCTGGATCGAGGCCGCGTAGGCGGGCGATCTCGTCGGGGCGACGGAGCCCGGCCAGCGCATTGATGGTGGCGCGGGCGATGTTGATGTTGTTCGACGAACCCAGCGACTTGCACAGCACGTCGTTGATGCCGGCCTCCTCGAGGATCGCACGAGCCGCGCCTCCGGCGATGACACCGGTACCGGGAGCGGCAGGTTTGAGCATCACCCGACCCGCTCCCATCTCCCCGATGGTCTCATGCACGATGGTCGAGCCGGCCATGGCGACACTGAACAGGTTGCGACGGGCTTCCTCGGTGCCCTTCTGGATCGCCAGGGGCACCTCCTTGGCCTTGCCGTAACCGAGTCCGACCTTGCCGGCGCCGTCGCCGATCACCACCAGCGCGGTGAAGGAGAACCTGCGTCCGCCCTTCACGACCTTGGCGACACGGTTGATGTTGATCACGCGAGACTCGCGCAGTCCCTCGCCACCGTCGCGCGGGTTGTCCGGGTTGCGCTCGCGGTCACCGGTCTGTTTGGTATTGCGTTGATTGGCCATCAGAACTTCAATCCTCCCTCACGGGCTGCATCGGCGAGCGCGGCAACCTGACCGTGGTAGCGGAAACCGCCGCGGTCGAACACCACCGCTTCAACGCCTGCAGCCTTTGCCCGCTCGGCGAGCAGAGCCCCGACCTTGGTGGCAGTCAGCGTGTCTGTGTTGCCACTGGGCCGCAATTTCTGTTCGGTTGAGGCTGCGGCTGCGAGTGTGTTGCCCGCGCCATCGTCGATGATCTGGGCGGAGATGTGGCGGTTGGAACGGTGCACGGCGAGACGTGGCCGCGCCGCGGTGCCCCTCAGAGTCTTGCGAATCCGGTAGTGGCGTCGACGGCGGTCGATCCGGCGTTTCTTGGCGGTGTAGGACATTACTTGGCTGCCTTTCCGGCCTTGCGAATCACTCTTTCGTTCGCATAGCGGATGCCCTTGCCCTTGTAGGGCTCTGGTTTGCGCCACTTGCGAATATCGGCGGCGACTTGTCCCACCAGCTGTTTGTCGATCCCTTTGACAAGAATCTGGGTCTGTTGCGGAACCTCGAACTCGATGCCCTCGGGGGCTTCGATGTTGACGCTGTGACTGAACCCGAGCGCCAATTCGAGCTTGTTGTTCCCCTTGGCAACGGCTCGGTAACCGATGCCTTGAATCTGCAGTTCCTTGCTGAACCCTTCAGTCACGCCCACGATCATGTTCTGGATCAAGGAGCGCACCAGGCCGTGGAAGGACTTTGACTCGCTGCTGTCGTTGGGCCGTTCGACCACGAGGGTGTCTTCGTCTCGGCTGACGGTGATTCCTCCGGGGAGCTTCTGTTCGAGCGTGCCCTTGGCACCGGTAACCGTGACCGTGCGCCCGCTGATCGAGACGTCCACCCCGTCTGGAACGGTGATTGGTGCATTACCGACGCGACTCATAGTTCCACCTCACCAGACGAAGCAGAGGATCTCGCCGCCCATGCGGTTCTTCCTTGCTTCTCGGTCAGACATGAGCCCCTTGTTGGTGGAGACGACGGCAACACCGAGACCTCCCTGGACTCGGGGGATCTCGTCGCGCCTGCGGTAGATGCGAAGACCGGGTTTGGAGACCCGCTTGAGTCCTGAGATCACTCGGTCCCGATCGGGCGAGTACTTCATCTCGATGGTCAGGGTCCTGCCGGGACGGTCGCCGTTGTCGATCTCGGTGAACGAACTGATATAGCCCTCGTTCTTGAGCAGATCGGCGAGCGCCAACTTCTGTTTGGAGGAGGGCATCGCCACCTCATCGTGCATCGCCACGTTGGCGTTGCGGATGCGGGTGAGCATGTCTGAAATGGGATCGGTCATTGTCATTGCGGCGTCACCTCCTCACCAGCTGGCCTTCTTGACGCCGGGCAGCTCGCCGGCGTGGGCCATGTTGCGCAGGCAGATCCGACACAGACCGAAGCGGCGATACACCGAGCGTGGTCGCCCGCAGCGACGGCATCGTGTGTAGGCGCGCACTTTGAACTTCGGTGTGCGCTTCTGTTTCTGCTTTAGTGCTTGTTTTGCCATGGGTCATTGCCCTTCGCGTCGGAACGGGAAACCGAATGCCGAGAGCAGGGCTCTGCTGGCGTCGTCGGTGGTTGCCGTCGTAACAATCGTTATGTCCATGCCTCGGGTGGCACCGACCTTGTCGTAGTCGATCTCGGGGAAGATGAGCTGTTCGGTCACCCCGAACGTGTAGTTGCCATTGCCATCGAACGACCTGCGCGAGAGTCCCCGGAAGTCGCGGATTCGCGGGATGGCCAACGAGATGAGTCGATCGAAGAACTCGTACATGCGGTCGCCGCGGAGCGTGACCTTGCAGCCGATTGCCTGGCCTTCGCGCAGTTTGAAACTGGCGAGAGACTTCTTGGCTCTGGTCACGACCGGTTTCTGGCCTGCGATCGTGGCCATGTCCTCGAGCGCTCCTTCGAGCAGCTTGGCGGAACCGACCGCTTCTCCGACCCCCATGTTGAGCACGATCTTCTCAAGCTTGGGAACCATCATCAGGTTGGGCAGAGCGAGTTCCTCCTGCAGCGAGGCGCGGATCTCGGTGTTGTAGCGGGTGCGGAATCGGGGGGCGTAGGTCGTCTCGGCCATCAGATCTCCACTCCCGTACGGCGGCACACACGGACTTTCTGGCCGTCTTCGGTGATCAGGTAGCCGACCCGGGTGGCTTTCCCGTCTCCGGGACTGACCACGGCGACATTCGACACGTCGATCGGCATGGCCTTGTCGATGATCCCACCCTGCTGGTCGCCGCGGGTCGGGGCCTGGTGCTTGCGAGCCACATTGACGCCCTCGACGATGACCTTCCCCTTCTCGGGGATGGAACGCTCAACGACGCCTTCAGCGCCCTTGTCCTTCCCTGACAGGACCACGACCCGGTCACCGGCATGGATCTTCATCGAGCTGTGCTTCTTTCTGGCGCTCATCACAGAACCTCCGGGGCCAGCGAGACGATTCGCATGAACTGCTTGTCGCGTAGTTCCCGGCCGACCGGGCCGAAGATACGCGTGCCGCGTGGTTGGCGCTGTTCGTTGATCAGCACCGCGGCGTTCTCGTCGAAGCGGATGTAGCTGCCGTCGGGACGGCGCTTCTCCTTGGAGACGCGCACCACGACACAGCGGACGACATCGCCCTTCTTGACCTGCGCACCCGGGATGGCGTCTTTGACGGTCGCCACGAAAACGTCTCCGATCGACGCGTAGCGCCGCTTGGAGCCGCCGAGGACCTTGATACACAGGACCTCTTTCGCTCCGGAGTTGTCGGCGATCCGAAGTCGCGACTCTTGCTGGATCACTTGGCACGCTCCAGGATTTCCACGAGCCTCCAGCGCTTGGTCTTGGAGAGCGGGCGCGTCTCCTGCACGCGTACGCGGTCCCCCACGTTGAGAGTGTTCTCCTCATCGTGGACGTGGAGGCGCTTGGTGCGCTGAATCGTCTTCGAGTAGCGACGATGCTGGACCCGGTCGATCGCTTCGACCACGGCGGTCTTGTCCATATTGTTGGACACCACGAGGCCGTCTCGGACCTTGCGAGCCTTGCGCTGTTGCGTTGCTTGGGTCATTTCAGGCCTCCTGAGCCGCTTCGAGTGCCTCGGCGTCGGCGATCTCGCGAGCCCGCAACTCGGTCAGCACACGGGCGATGTCCTTCTTGACAGCTTTCAAACGAGCCGAATTGTCCAGTTGGTTGGTGGCGAACTGGAAGCGCAGATTGAACAACTCTTCCTTGTAGTCGGCGAGACGTTCGAAGAGGTCCGTGTCTGGAAGTTCCACCAATGCGGTCTTGCGGGCCATCAGAATCCCTCCTCACGGGTCACGAAGCGGGCCTTGATCGGCATCTTCTGGATGGCACGCTCGATCGCGGCGCGGGCGATGTCCTCGTCGTGGTATGACAGCTCATAGAGGATGCGTCCGGGTTTCACAACCGCAACCCAGTGCTCCGGGTTGCCTTTGCCCGAACCCATTCGGGTCTCGGCGGGTTTGCTGGTCACGGGCTTGTCCGGGAAGACGTTGATCCACACCTTGCCACCGCGCTTGATGTGCCGGGTCATGGCGATACGACCGGCCTCGATCTGACGCGCGGTGATCCATCCGGGCTCGAGGGCCTGAATGCCGAAATCGCCGTAGGTGACCTCGGTCGCGCCCTTGGCTATGCCCTTGGTGCGACCTCTGTGATGTTTGCGGTGTTTGACCTTCTTTGGCATCAACATGACGGCAGCCCTCAGTCGTTCGCTCGGAAGTGGGGAGTCTCGCTGTGCTCGCGAGTCGAGGCTTCGATGGCGTCCTCCTCGTCGAGGAGCTTCTCGAACTCGGGGTCGGCCTCTTTGATGAGCGGCGCCGGCTCCTCATCGAGGTCCGGTTCTATATCGGTTGTTTCCCGGCGGCGTGCGGCGGCCGAGGAGACGATCTTGCGGGACCTCGACTGGCCTGAGGTCTCACCGGTTGCCATGGCGGCTTCGAGGGTTGCCTTGTCCTCGGTCTGGGTCTTGTAGGGCAGGATGTCGCCCTTGTAGAGCCACACTTTCACACCGATCCGTCCGTAGGTGGTGGGGGCCTCGCGGAATCCGTAGTCGACGTCGGCTCGCAGCGTGTGCAGTGGCACGCGGCCTTCGAGGTACCACTCGTTTCGAGCCATCTCCGACCCTCCGAGGCGCCCGGAGCACTGCACCCGGATACCGAGGGCACCGGCTTTCTGGGCGTTCTGAACCGCTCGTTTCATGGCGCGCCTGAACGCCACGCGTCCGGCGAGCTGGTCGGCGATTCCCTGGGCGATCAGCGCGGCGTCGAACTCCGGTTGTTTGATCTCCTGGATGTTGAGTTGAACCTTGGCGTTGCCGGTGATCTTGGTGAGTCCGGAGCGCAGGCGGTCCGCCTCGCTGCCTCGACGGCCAATGACAATCCCGGGTCGGGCGGTGTGAACGTCCACGCGGAGCCGGTCGCGGGTGCGCTCCACCTCGACCCGGCTGATGGCCGCGTGGGGGAGTTCGGTGAAGAGGAAGTCGCGGATCTGCCAGTCCTCGATCACATTGTCGGCGTATTCCTGGCGGTCGGCGAACCAGCGGCTCTTCCATTCCGTCGTGACGCCTAGGCGGAATCCGTAGGGGTTGACCTTCTGTCCCATCAGTCTTGTTCTCCGGGCTTCTCGCTGTCGGTGTCGGCGCTGTCGGTGCTGTCGCCGTCGGATGTGTCGGTGGCGTCGCCAAGCGCTTCGTCTCCGGCGGCTTCGTCGCTTCCAGCTTCGCCCGATGCCATGGCTTGCTCGGTGGCAGCGACAATCTCGGCAGCCTGCTCCTCGACGGTCGGCTCGGCCTCTTCGGCCTCTTCGGCATCTTCGGCTTCGGTTGCCTGGGAACGGTCGCGGCTCCGTTGAACTCTGCGCCGACGTGCTTCCGCGGCGTTGCTGGTGATACTGCGACCGCTGCTCGCCTCACGTTCGCGGATTGCTTCAAGCGTTTCCTCGTCGTATTGGCTCACGATCACGGTGATATGGCAGGTCCGCTTGAGGATGGGTGTTGAGCGCCCACGGGCCCGCGGCCGGGCTCGTTTGAGAGTCATGCCCTCATCGGCGTAGCAGGCTGAGACGAACAGCTCCTCGGCCATCAGATTGTCGTTGTGCGCAGCGTTGGCAACGGCGGAGTCGAGGACTTTGGCCACCTCTTTGCTGATGCCGCGTTCGGAGAAGGCAAGGATCTCGGAGGCTTCGCCGTAGGACTTGTTGCGGATCTGGTTCAGCACCTCGCGCGCCTTGTAGGCAGACGACCGCACATACTTGGCCTGCGCACGTGTACCAGGGCGTTCGTTGGTCTTGAGGCCGGCCATCAGCGACGGGCTCCCCGTTCCTGGCCCGCATGGAACTTGAATGTGCGGGTCGGCGCGAACTCACCGAGTTTGTGACCGACCATCGACTCGGTGAGATAGACGGGCACATGCTTGCGGCCGTCGTGAACTGCGATCGTGTGGCCCACCATGTCGGGGATGATTGTTGAGCGCCTGGACCAGGTCTTGATGACCTTCTTGGTGCCTGACTCGTTCAACGCATCCACCTTCTTGAGGAGGTGGTCGTCAACGAAGGGACCCTTCTTGAGACTGCGCGGCATAGCAATTACCTCCGCGAACCGCGCGTCCGGCGACGGCGCACGATCAGCTTGTCGGACTGTTTGTTCTTCTGGCGGGTCCTGCCCTCAGGCTTGCCCCACGGTGAGACCGGATGACGACCCCCGGAAGTCTTGCCTTCGCCGCCGCCGTGGGGGTGATCGACCGGGTTCATGGCGACACCGCGGGTCTGCGGACGCTTGCCCTTCCAGCGATTGCGTCCGGCCTTGCCGATCTTGAGAAGTTCGTGGCTCGAATTGCCGACCTCTCCGACCGTCGCGCGACAGTCGATCGGCACCCGACGCATCTCGCTGCTGGGGAGCCGCAGGGTGGCGAAATTTCCTTCCTTTGCGACCATGTGGATCGCAGCGCCGGCTGAACGGCCCATCTTGGCGCCAGCACCAGCCTTGAGCTCCACATTGTGGACCACGGTCCCCACTGGGATGTAGCGCAACGGCAGGGCATTGCCGACCCGGATGTCGGCACCCCGGCCGGACTGAAGCTTGTCGCCGACCTTCAGGTCGCGGGGAGCGAGGATGTAGCGTTTCTCGCCGTCGTGATAGTGCAGCAGGGCGATATTGCAGGTCCGGTTGGGGTCGTATTCGATTGACGCAACAGTCGCCATCACGCCGTCTTTGCTGCGGTTGAAGTCGATCACCCGGTAGCGCCGTTTGTGGCCGCCCCCGCGGTGACGTGAGGTCTTGCGTCCGTAGTTGTTGCGCCCACCGGTGCCGGACTTGCCGGCGATCAGGCTGCGCTCGGGCTTTGTTGAAGTGATCTCGGAGAAGTCCGAGGAGGTCTGGAAACGGCGCCCGGGACTCGTCGGCTTGCGTTTGCGAATGGCCATGCCTTATGCCTCGAACAGATCGATTGAGTCACCCTCGATGAGGGTGACGCGGGCCCGCTTCTGATCACTGCTTCGAACCCAGCGACCGGTGCGCCTCTCGCGCTTGCGCTTGCCCTTGCGGTTCAGAGTGTTGACCTTCAGTACCGAGACGTCGAAGATCGCCTCGACGGCGTCTCGGATCTCGGTCTTGGAGGCTTTGGGAGCCACAACGAAGGTGTAGACGCCCTCTTCAAGCAGCCCGTAGGACTTCTCGGACACAACCGGTCGCAGGATTACGTCGCGATGGTCTTTCACTGCTCCACCCCACTGTCGTTGGATTCCCTGCCTCGAGTCGACGTGCCGCCACCGGCGTCGTTAAGTGTTGCCTTGGTGAACACGACGACATCGGAATCCAGGATGTCGTGAGTATTGAGCTCAGCGGAATGCAGGCAGGACACATGTGGGAGGTTGCGGAAGCTCTTGGCGGCGTTGGCATCGCCGTCGTCGAGGACTACAAGAACCTTGCCCTGCGCACCGATGGCCTCGAGCGCGGCTGAAGCGTCCTTGGTCTTGGGAGTCTCGAAGCTCCATTCATCGACGACGATGATGTTGCCCTCAGCGGCCCGATCGGAGAGGGCGCCGGCCAGAGCGATCTTTATCATCTTCTTGGGCGTCCGCTGGCTGTAGTCGCGGGGTTTGGGACCATGGGCGATACCACCGCCTCGCCAGATCGGCGAGTTGCGTGATCCCGCACGGGCGCGGCCTGTGCCTTTCTGGCGCCACGGCTTCGCTCCACCGCCGCGGACCTCCGAACGGCTCTTGGTGCTGTGGGTACCGGCCCTGCGGGCCGCCAGCTGCGCGGTCACAACCTGATGCATGACCGCGATGTTCGGCTCGACCGCGAAGAGTTCAGGCGAGAGCGGCACCCTGCCTGCGTCAGCCCCGTTCTGAGACTTGACGCCGATGGTCTTGCGGGCTGCTTTCTTCTTGGGGGTGGACTCAGCCATCTCAGGCACCCTTCACCGCGTTGCGCACGATCACCGTGCCGCCGGCCGGACCTGGTACAGAGCCCCGCAGCAGGATGACCTCGGCTGAGGGGTCGCTGCGGACCACCTCGAGGTTCAAAGTTGTGACCTTCTGATTGCCCGCTCGGCCCGGCATCTTGCGACCCCTGAAAACACGGGACGGAGTGGCGCACTGGCCGATAGCCCCAGGCTTGCGGTGCACCTTGTGAGCACCATGGGAAGCGGGCGAACCCTTGAATCCGTGACGCTTCATCACCCCTGAGAAACCCTTGCCCCGAGACACGGCGGTAACGTCCACGCGTTCTCCTTGATCGAGCAGGTCTGCGGCGATCTGTTGACCGATGGAGTACTCCGAGACATCGTCGAGACGCAACTCGACAAGCTTCGAGCCCGGTTCAACGCCTGCAGCAGAGAAATGGCCGGCCTCTGGCATCGTGAGTTTTGCGGGATCCTTGACGCCGAGGGTCACCTGGATAGCGGAGTAACCATCATTCTCGGGCGTCTTGATCTGCACGACGCGGCAAGGCGAGACTCGCAGAACCGTGACTGGTACGACACGGTTGTCTTCGTCCCAAACCTGGGTCATGCCGACTTTTTCGCCGACGATCGCCTTGCTGGCCATAGTTGCTTCCTGTGGTCGGTGTGTGGGCTACCGCCCACGCGAGCGCTCCGCACGGGCGGACCCGGCGGAGCGTGTTTCAGTTTTGCGATGTGGTTCCCGTGGGCCTTCATCGACATCGATTGTTGTGGCGCAAGTTCCGTGAGGGACCCTTGCCGAACAAGACCTCGTAGCCTATCGCCAATACTGCCTATAGCAACTCTGTTGTCGCCGGGCGTAGCCGGAGCCGCGGGGTGGTGTTGCCGGGCGTAGTCGACACGGAGTATCCCTGGATCGCTGCCCGCTGGGATGTAGCGTCCGCGTAGATGACACCTGACAGTGCCGGGCTGACCCCTGATGGCGACAGCGGTGTTGCCGAGCAGGACAACAAGACCAGTTCCAAGGTGCCGCGCTGGATCGTCAAGGCGATCGCATTGTTCTGGCTGGGTTGGGTGGTCGTCTATATCGGCACCGGCGCGGTCCGGGCTTTGCGGTCGTTCCTGGTCGTGCTGTTGATCTCGGTGTTCATCAGCTTCGCAGTGGAACCGGCCGTCAACCGGATGGAGACATGGAAGATCCGGCGGGGCGTGGGGGTCTGGATCGTCTATCTGGGTGCGTTTGTTGCCATGGCGGGATTCTCGGCGGCCATCGGAACGGCGCTCGCGGACCAGATCGACAGTCTGATCGACGAAGCGCCGACGTATGTCAACGACATAGAGGAGTGGTTGCAGGACAACGTCGACGACGACATCGACCTGCAGAGGATTCAAGACGAGTTCGTCGAAGGCGGTGGAATCAGCGACTTGGCCGGGCGCTTCGCGGACGATCTGGTCAACCTCGGCACGGCCCTGCTGAACATTGTGTTCCAGGCGTTCACCGTCTTGTTGTTCACCTACTACCTAGTCGCCGAGGGCCCGAAACTGAGGCTCACAATCGGCTCGCTCCTGGCACCGAGACGCCAAGAGATGTTGATGAACATCTGGGATCTGGCGATCGAGAAGACCGGCGGGTACGTGTTCTCCCGCACGATCCTGGCGATCATCTCAGCGATCGCGCACGGGATCGTGTTCGAGATCATCGACGTTCCGTTTCCGATCCCGCTGGCGCTCTGGGTCGGCGTGATCTCGCAGTTCATACCGGTCATAGGCACATACTTTGCGGGTGCGCTGCCGGTGTTGGTCACCGTGATCGACGAACCTCGCAAAGCGCTGTGGGTACTGGTCATGATCGTGGCGTATCAACAGGTCGAGAACTACCTGCTGTCACCGAGGATCACCGCCCACACCATGGAGATCCACGTCGCGGTGGCGTTCGGATCCGTGTTGGTCGGTGCCGCGCTTCTGGGAGTTGTCGGAGCGCTGTTGGCTCTGCCCTTCGCCGCGACGGTTCAGGCGTTCATCTCCGGCTACCTGCACCACCGAGATCTGAACGAATAGCCGGCCTCGTTGATGAACTGATCGACAGCCCGATCAGCCGAAGGCCTGCACCTGGGAGAAGTCGCCCAACAGCGATTCAGGTGAGGGCGCCTCGATCGAGATGCTCTCATCGAAATCGTAGTACTCGACGACGCTCTGGAAAGAGGGGACCTCAATGTCCGTGTCCTCCCCACCGAAAGCGTCCGCAAAACCACCGAAGATGGACGAAAGGCCCACCACCAACATCCGCAACAGCATGTCGTCGTCGATCCACACGTCAATGGCGATGTTCCCGTCAAGTCCCAGGGCGGGGTCATCGCCGAAACCGTCGGACGCCGCCCCGGCTGAAGGCAGACTGGCCAGGGAGACGGTGAACCGGAGGCGCTGCGCGGGGATTCCGCGTACCTCCTCGTCGCCGACGATTGTTGCTTCCTCGGCTGCATCGGCGAGCCCTCTCAAGTCGGCTGCGGGATCGCAGTTACCGGGTTGGACCCTCAACTGAGCCAGCGGGGAAGCACATGCGATCGCGAACTCCTCAGCGTTCTGGCCACTGACGGTGAACCACGCGGTCTCGCCTACGAAGTCGGGGAACAGCTGCGCGGCCATGATCCCGGGGAACCCGGCGTAAGTCTGGCCGTCGACTATCCGAACCGTCAGCGGCGGACCCGACGGGTCGCCCCCCGACAGCATCGCCTCGGTGTCACCCTGAGCGTCCGTTTCGAAGTCGACAGCCAGGCCGTCGCCGTTGGCGTCGACCATGTCGCCCTCGAGCCTCAACTGGCCGCGCACCGAGCGGCCCACCGTCGACTCGATGGCGGCGGCCAGGAGATCCGAAGCAGAAAGCTCTTGAGCCGGTGCCGCGGTTGTTTCGGGCGCAGCGT
This sequence comes from Candidatus Aldehydirespiratoraceae bacterium, assembly GCA_965221585.1. Classification (GTDB taxonomy): domain Bacteria; phylum Actinomycetota; class Acidimicrobiia; order Acidimicrobiales; family Aldehydirespiratoraceae; genus VXYK01. Next base: position 346,888 of record OZ244898.1, read on the forward strand.
CCGGCGCGGTGCTCTGAGTCGGAGCCTCGGTCGTCTCCGGCTCCGGGGAGACCGTGACAGTGTCGTTTCCGCAACCCGTCGCAAAGAGAAGCAGGACCGCCGCAGCGGCCGTGAATCTACCCATACTGACCTCCGATTCGGGGTATGTTCGGCCAGAACTCGTTCAGCGTGGAAGAGCGCGTTCCGTTCCGAACTCTACCGGAACCTCGGGTTGGCTTCGGGGACCCTCGCCGGCCCGTCGTCAGGCCTGTTGGATCTTGATTTCGATGTCGACACCAGCAGGCAGGTCGAGGCGTTGCAAGGAATCGACAGTCTTGGGGGAAGGCTCGAGAATGTCCAGCAGCCGCTTGTGGATGCGCATCTCGAAGTGCTCCCTGGAGTCCTTGTCCTTGAACGGACCCTTGATAACAGTGAAGCGGTGCTTCTCTGTCGGCAACGGGATCGGACCCGACAAACGAGCTTGCGTCCGTTTGACCGTCTCAACGATCTTCTTCGTCGACTGATCGATGATCTCGTGGTCGTAGGCCTTGAGCCGGATGCGGATCTTCTGTCCCGTTGCCATAGCCAGCCTGCTACTTGAGGATCTTCGTTACCGAGCCGGCACCGACGGTGCGGCCACCCTCGCGGATCGCGAAGCGGAGCCCCTCGTCCATGGCGATCGGGTTGATCAGCTCGACATGCATGGCGGTGTTGTCGCCCGGCATGCACATCTCGGTGCCTTCGGGCAACGAGATCGTACCGGTGATATCGGTCGTCCGGAAGTAGAACTGGGGCCGATAGTTGGTGAAGAAGGGCTTGTGGCGGCCACCCTCCTGCTTAGACAGCACATAGACCTGAGCTTCGAACTCGGTGTGGGGGGTGATGCTTCCGGGCGCTGCGAGCACCTGGCCGCGCTGAACCTCGTCCTTGTCGACACCACGCAGCAGCGCACCGATGTTGTCGCCTGCCTGGCCCTGGTCGAGGAGCTTGCGGAACATCTCAACACCCGTACAGGTCGTCTTCGAGGTCGGCTTGATGCCCACGATCTCGATCTCGTCGCCGGTGTTGACGATTCCCTGCTCGACCTTGCCGGTCACGACGGTGCCACGGCCTGTGATCGAGAAGACGTCCTCGATCGGCATCAGGAAAGGCTTGTCGAGATCACGCTCGGGGGTGGGCACATATTCGTCCACCTCAGCCATGAGCTGCAGGATGGCTTCGCCCGCTTCGGCATCTCCCTCCAGCGCCTTGAGCGCCGAGACGTGCACGACTGGAGTGTCGTCACCGGGGAAGTCGTACTCGTTGAGGAGTTCCCGCACCTCGATCTCGACGAGTTCCAACAACTCTTCATCATCGACCATGTCGACCTTGTTGAGCGCCACAGCGATCTTCGGCACGCCGACCTGACGGGCCAGCAGCACGTGCTCACGGGTCTGGGGCATCGGGCCGTCGGCAGCCGACACGACGAGGATCGCCCCGTCCACCTGAGCAGCACCGGTGATCATGTTCTTGATGTAGTCGGCGTGACCGGGCATGTCGACATGGGCGTAATGACGGTTGTGCGTCTCGTACTCCACATGCGACACGTTGATCGTGATGCCGCGCTCGCGCTCCTCTGGCGCGTTGTCGATGTTCTCGAAATCGGTGAAGGCCGAGCCCTCAACGTTGTCGGAGAGAACTTTGGTGATCGCGGCAGTCAGCGTCGTCTTGCCGTGATCGATGTGACCCATCGTTCCTACGTTGACGTGCGGCTTGTCCCGCTTAAACGTCTCCTTGGCCATAGTTGCCTTCCTTGTTCATTCTGTGGTTGGGGTTAGGAGACGATCATGCGCCGCGGACGCGAGCGACGATCTCTTCCTGGACGTTTGCAGGTGTGGGCTGATACGAATCGAATTGCATCGTGTACGTTGCCCGCCCCTGCGTGCGCGAACGCAGATCCGTACTGTATCCGAACATCTCGGATAGCGGCACAAGTGCGTTCACGACTTGATTGTTTCCTCGCTGTTCGGTGCCCTGCACGCGACCACGACGAGAGTTGATGTCGCCCACGACATCACCTAGATGATTGTCGGGGGTGACGACCTCCACGGCCATGACCGGCTCGAGCAGCGTCGGCTTGGCACGCGGCGCAACCTCGCGGAACCAGGCGTTGCCGGCAATCTTGAAAGCCATCTCCGACGAGTCGACGTCGTGGACCTTGCCGTCGCTGAGAGTGACCTTGACATCGACGGTCGGGAACCCGGCGAGCACGCCGTTGCTCATCGCCTCGCGGATGCCCTCACCCACAGGCTTGATGTACTCCTTGGGGATCGCGCCGCCGGTCACCGTGCTCTCGAACTCGTAGGAACCGCCTGGATTGGGTTCGAGGGTCGCGGAGATGACCGCGAACTGACCGCTGCCGCCGGTCTGCTTCTTATGGGTGTAGGTGTAGTCGAGGACCGGGCGGGTGATGGTCTCGCGGTAGGCGACCTGGGGCTTGCCGACGCTCGCCTCGACCCTGAACTCGCGCATCATGCGGTCGACGAGGACTTCAAGGTGCAGCTCACCCATGCCGGCGATGATCGTCTGTGCGGTTTCCTCGTTGGTGCTGACCTGGAAGGTGGGGTCCTCCTCTGAGAGGGCCTGCAGAGCCTTGCCCATCTTTTCCTGGTCGGCCTTGGACTTGGGCTCCACAGCCACCTCGATCACCGGATCGGGGAAATCAAGATTCTCGAGAGTGATCGGATGGCCCGGGTCGCACAACGTGTCGCCGGTACGGGCGTTCTTCAGCCCGATCGCGGCGGCGATGTCGCCGGTGGCGACGCTGTCCTTGTCGACGCGGTCGTTGGCGTGCATCTCCAGGATGCGACCGACCCGCTCCCGGCTCGAGGTACGGGTGTTGAGGATCTGGGTGCCCTTGTCGAATGAACCGGAATAGACACGGAAGTAGGTGAGGCGACCGACATGGGGATCGGTCATTATCTTGAAGGCGATCGCAGAGAAGGGTTCGTCGTCTGAGGCCTTGCGGGAGGTCTCGTTGCCCGAGCGGTCCTCTCCGACGATCGGTGGAATGTCGAGTGGCGAGGGAAGGAAGTCGACCACAGCATCGAGCAGCGGCTGAACGCCCTTGTTCTTGAAGGCGGTGCCGTTGAATATCGGGACCAGCCCGTTCTCGAGTGTGCCCTTGCGGATCGCGGCCTTGAGTTCGCTCTCGCTGACCTCCTCGTCTTCGAGGACCTTCATCATCACGTCCTCGTCCTGATCCGCGGCGACTTCCAGCAGGAGGTTCCGGTACTGTTCGGCCTCCTCGGCCAGTTCAGCGGGAATCTCGACTTCGTCCCAGCTCGCCCCGAGATCTTCACCCCGCCAGATGAGCGCTTTCATCTTCACTAGGTCGACAACGCCGGCGTAGTCGCCCTCAGCGCCGATGGGTAGCTGCATGACCGCAACATTGCTGGTCAAACGGTCTTTGATGGTGTCGAGCACGAAGAAGAAGTCGGCACCGGTGCGGTCCATCTTGTTGATGAAACACATTCGTGGAACGCCGTAGCGGTCGGCTTGCCTCCACACCGTCTCGGTCTGCGGCTCAACCCCGGCCACGCCGTCGAACACGGCTACCGCACCGTCGAGGACGCGCAGGGAGCGCTCAACCTCGACCGTGAAGTCAACGTGGCCTGGAGTGTCGATGATGTTGATGCGGTGATCGTTCCAAAGGCAGTGGGTGGCTGCGGAGGTGATGGTGATGCCCCGCTCCTGCTCCTGTTCCATCCAGTCCATCGTGGCCGCGCCGTCATGAACCTCCCCGATCTTGTAGGAACGACCGGTGTAGTAGAGGATCCGCTCGGTGGTCGTGGTCTTGCCCGCGTCGATATGGGCCATGATTCCAATGTTGCGTGTCTTGGCAAGCGGGGTTCGCTGAGTGGCCATTGCAGTTCCTCTATGGGTTCGTCAGAGCAACTACCGCTGCATCACCAGCGGTAGTGTGCGAAGGCTTTGTTGGCCTCCGCCATCTTCTGGACATCCTCACGCCGCTTGCATGACGCACCGATCCCATTGGAGGCATCAATGATCTCGTTGGCGAGACGTTCGGCCATGGTCCGCTCGCGACGCCCCCGGGCGTAGCTCACGATCCAACGAATCGAAAGGGTGGTGGCCCGGCGGGGTCGAACCTCGATCGGGACCTGGTATGTCGCCCCACCCACCCGGCGGCTCTTCACTTCGAGTTGGGGACGGACGTTGTCAACCGCCCGCTTGAGCGTGGCGACGGGCTCCGAAGAGGTCTTCTGTTCGACAGAGGCGAGAGCGTCATAGACGATGCGCTCGGCCAATGTGCGCTTTCCACGCTGAAGGATCTTGTTGATGAACTGTGTGACCAGCACCGAGTTGTAGATCGGATCGGGACGGATCTCCCGACGCGGCGCGGGACCTTTGCGAGGCATCGTCAGCCTTCCTTCTTGGCGCCGTATCTGCTGCGGGCCTGCTTGCGGTCGCGGACACCGGAAGTGTCGAGCGTTCCGCGGACAATCTTGTAGCGGACACCGGGGAGATCCTTCACGCGGCCGCCGCGGACGAGCACGATGGAGTGCTCCTGGAGGTTGTGTCCCTCGCCGGGGATGTAGGCGGTCACTTCAATACCGCTGGTCAGCCGGACACGGGCCACCTTGCGCAGCGCAGAGTTCGGCTTCTTGGGGGTGGCGGTATAGACACGAGTGCACACGCCGCGACGTTGGGGCGCGCCCTTCAGCGCTGGAGTCGCTTCCTTGCGACGTTTCGATTGGCGACCCTTGCGGACCAGTTGCTGAATTGTGGGCACGAAGATTTCCTGGGAATGAGTTGATTCAGGTCGGCCGAGCGACTGTCAGGCGCGCTCAAGCCGACCGCAAAGCATACGAGCGAGACGGAGGAACCTCAACCTGTCGGTGCGCGAGGTTGAGCGAATCGACTGACGCTACTGGGTTGCCGCGTCTGCACCGGCGACCGCTGCCTGGGAGGCGAGCCAGTCGGCCAGATCCTCCTCGGGATCATCCGAGGAGTAGTAGTCCATCGGCTCGTACTCGGGGGCGTTGGGAGCGATGTTGCGGTACTCCCCCATACCGGTTCCGGCCGGGATGAGCTTGCCGATGATGATGTTCTCCTTGAGACCGTGCAGGGAGTCGCTCTTCGACTCGATCGCGGCCTCGGTGAGGACACGGGTCGTCTCCTGGAACGACGCAGCCGAGAGCCACGATTCGGTGGCCAACGAAGCCTTGGTGATCCCCATCAGCTGGGGTCGGCCCTCGGCAGGCTGGCCGCCCTGTTCGATGACCCGGCGGTTGGTGTCGGCGAAGGTCTTCTGAGCCACCTGATAGCCGGGCAGGAACTCGGTGTCGCCGGGCTCGTTGATCAGGATGCGTTTCGTCATCTGACGCACGATCAGCTCGATGTGCTTGTCGTGGATCGACACGCCTTGGTCGCGGTACACCTTCTGAACCTCGTTGACCAGGTATTGCTGGGTTTCGCGGACTCCCTTGATCTCGAGGAGCTCCTTGGGGTCGCGGGCCCCCTCGACGAGCGCGTCACCGGCCCGGATCTCCTGACCGTCGAGAACCTCGAGACGGGAACCGGAGGGGATCGTGTAGGACTGTTCCTCGCCGTCGTCGGCCACGATCACGACTTCGAGTCCACGTCCGTCGTCCTCGCCGGCCCGGACCACGCCGGAGATTCGGGCCAGGGTGGCCTTGCCCTTGGGGGTGCGGGCCTCGAAGAGCTCAACAACACGCGGCAGACCGCCGGCGATGTCCTGGGCGCCGGCGACACCACCAGTGTGGAACGTGCGCATGGTGAGCTGGGTCCCCGGTTCACCGATCGACTGGGCGGCGATCACGCCGACGGCCTCGCCGAGTTCGATCAGTCCGCCGGTGGCCAGCGACATCCCGTAGGACTTCGCGGAGATACCGAAAGCAGAGTCGTCCGTGAGCGGTGAGAGGACTCGAACCCGGTTGACGGCCGGATCGTCGCGCAGGGTGGCGACTTCGTCTTCGCCGACCATCGTTCCCCGCTCGACAATTGTTCCGTCGGACAGTTCGACATCGTCGGCGAGCACTCGACCGAAGAGCCGGGTTTCCAGGTGGGAGAGCTTGTCGGGGGTGTCGGGCTGAATGTCGTCGAGCCAGATCCCGCGGACCACACCGGGGCGGTCGAACGGGTCCTCGTCGTTGATGATCAGTTCCTGGGCGACATCGACAAGTCGGCGGGTGAGGTAGCCGGAGTCGGCGGTGCGCAGAGCCGTGTCGACGAGACCCTTGCGGGCACCTGGAGTGGCGATGAAGTACTCGAGCATCTTCAAGCCTTCGCGGAAGTTGCTCTTGATCGGTCGGGGGATCATGTCGCCGCGGGGATTGGCGACCAGCCCGCGCATACCGGCGATCTGGCGAACCTGAGTCGTGTTGCCGCGTGCACCGGATGAGACCATCATGTTGACCGGGTTGAAATCGTCTGCTTCGAGTTCGTCCCGCATACGTTCGGTGACTTCGGCGGTCGCTCGAGACCAGAGTTCGACCTCCATCTGGCGGCGCTCACCGTCGGTGATGATGCCTCGACGGAACTGCCCTTCGATGGTGTCGGCCATCTTCTCGTGACGGTCCAGAATCTTGGCCTTCTCGGCAGGTGTCGCCACGTCGTCGATCGAGATTGTCAGTCCTGACTGCATTGCGTAGAAGAAGCAGAGGTCCTTGATCGCATCGAGGCTCACGGCAACGTCGGCCTTTGCGTAACCGCGTGCCAGATCATCGACGATCTCGCCCATGACCTTCCTGTCGACCTTGGCATTGATGTAGGGGTAGGCGTCGGGCAGCGCCTCGTTGAAGAAGACCCGCCCCACGGTGGTGTGCTCATATCGGCCCGGTTCGCCCTCAGCTCCGATCAGCAGGTCTGGAACACGGAACTCGATCGGGGCGTGGATCGCCAGGTCGCCGCGTTCATAGGCGGTGTGGACCTCCCGCGCGTCACGGAACACCCGACCCGCGCCGACGGCGTCGTCAACCTGCTCAGTCAAATAGAACGCGCCGATGATCATGTCCTGGGTGGGCGTTACCAGGGGTCGTCCATTGGCCGGACTCAGCACGTTGTTGGCGCTCAGCATCAGCACCCGCGCCTCGGCCTGAGCCTCGGCTGACAGCGGCAGATGGACAGCCATCTGGTCGCCGTCGAAATCGGCGTTGAAAGCGGTGCACACCAACGGGTGCAGGCGGATCGCCTTGCCTTCCACCAGAACCGGTTCGAAGGCCTGGATGCCCAGACGGTGCAGCGTCGGAGCGCGGTTCAAAAGCACCGGATGCTCTTGAATGACATCCTCGAGAACGTCCCAGACCTGGGGTTTGCGACGTTCGACCATGCGCTTGGCTGATTTGATGTTCTGCGCCAACTCGGCGTCGACGAGCTTCTTCATGACGAAGGGCTTGAAGAGTTCGAGGGCCATGATCTTGGGCAGTCCGCACTGATGGAACTTCAGCGTCGGCCCGACCACGATCACCGAGCGACCCGAATAGTCGACGCGCTTGCCCAGCAGGTTCTGGCGGAACCGGCCCTGCTTGCCCTTGAGCATGTCAGAGAGGGACTTCAGGGGACGATTGCCCGGACCGGTGACGGGACGCCCGCGGCGTCCGTTGTCGAACAACGCGTCCACCGCTTCCTGCAGCATCCGCTTCTCGTTGTTGATGATGATGTCGGGGGCACCGATATCGAGCAGCCGCTTCAGCCGGTTGTTGCGGTTGATGACCCGTCGATAGAGGTCATTGAGGTCTGAGGTCGCGAAACGGCCGCCGTCGAGCTGGACCATGGGCCGGAGTTCCGGCGGGATGATCGGGATGGCGTCAAGGATCATGGCCCGAGGGCTGTTGATCCGGCGACCATGATCGTCGCGACGGTTGAAGGCAGCCAGGATCTTCAGTCGTTTGATGGCCTTCTGCTTGCGTTGCGCGGAGAGTCCCCGCTGACCCTCGGGCGGGTTGATCTGTGTCCTGAGCGTTTCCTCCTCTTCGTCGAAGTCCAGCGTCTCGGCGAGATGCGCGATCGCACTTGCTCCCATGCCGCCCTCGAAGTAGGTGCCCCAGCGATCCTGCATCTCGCGCCAGAGCATCTCATCCTCGACTATCTGTCGAGCGAAGAGACCTGTGAACTCCTCCCAAGCCCGCTCGAGGGTGTCGAGCTCGATCTCGTACTGCTCGCGGATGTCGGCGAGTTCCCGGTCGGCCTGGCGGCGCAGGGCCTTGAGTTCGGAATCCTTGGCGTCGTCCTGCTCAAGCGTCTCCAGCTCTCGTTCGAGCTCCTCGTTGCGGCTCTCAAGGTCTGCTTCCATCTCGGAGTTGATGGCGTCGCGCTCGGCCACAACCTCGGCTTCGAGTTCTGACAGGTCTGCGTCGCGGCGCTCCTCGTCTACCGATACCACCAGGTTGGCAGCAAAATATATGACCTTCTCAAGCTGTTTGGCCTTGAGCTCCTCGCGGGGCTGTGTGCCCATGAGCAGGTAGGCCAGCCACGAACGAGTGCCGCGGAGGTACCAGATGTGGACCGCGGGCGCCGCTAGTTCAAGGTGTCCCATACGCTCGCGACGCACCTTGGACCGGGTAACTTCAACGCCGCAGCGTTCGCAGATGATCCCCTTGAAGCGAACCCGCTTGTACTTGCCGCACGAGCACTCCCAGTCTTTGGTAGGACCGAAGATCTTCTCGCAGAACAGTCCGTCCTTCTCGGGCTTGAGCGTGCGGTAGTTGATGGTCTCAGGTTTTTTGACCTCGCCGTTGGACCATGTGCGAATGCTGTCGGCGGTGGCGAGTCCAATCTTCAGATTGGAGAAATCGTTGACATCGAGCATGACTGTCGTCCTCTCAACTCTTCAGTTCTGCCGCTCAGCCGCGGGCCGCGCGAGCCGCGGCACGGGCTGCATCTTCTTCATCTGAACCTCGTTCGGGGCGCTGGAGATCGATCCCCAGTTCCTCGACCGTCCGGAACGTCTCTTCATCGAGTTCCTGCATCTCGATCTCCTGGCCCTCCTTGGAGAGGACCTCGACGTTGATGCACAGGGCCTGCATCTCCTTGATGAGGACCTTGAAAGACTCGGGGATTCCAGGTTCGGGAATGTTGTCGCCCTTGACGATCGCCTCATAGACCCTGACGCGGCCCAGGACGTCGTCGGACTTGATCGTCAGCAACTCCTGGAGGCAGTAGGCGGCGCCGTACGCCTCTAGGGCCCAGACCTCCATCTCGCCGAACCGCTGACCGCCGAATTGGGCCTTGCCGCCGAGCGGCTGCTGGGTGATCATCGAGTACGGCCCTGTTGAGCGGGCGTGGATCTTGTCGTCGACTAGGTGCGACAGTTTCAGGATGTAGACGTATCCCGTCATGATCGGGTTGTCGTAGGCCTCTCCGGTACGCCCGTTGTAGAGCACCTGCTTGCCGTCGTCGCCGATCAACCGCGTCCGGCCGTCGTGGCTCTCCGGGTTGAGGTTCTTGAGAATGTCGACGATCACGGGCTTGTCGCCTGCCAGTTCCTTCTCGTCCCATTTGGCGCCGTCGAAGACGGGTGTGGAGATGAACACTGCCGGGTCTGTAGTCGGACGGGTCTTGGACTCGGTGTCGCGGACCGGTTCGTTGCCGATCCTCTCTCCGTCGGTCTCCCAGCCCCAGCGGGCGCAGTAGCCGAGATGCGCCTCGAGCACCTGGCCGACGTTCATGCGCGATGGCACACCCAGCGGGTTCAGGATGATGTCGACCGGTTGGCCGTCGGCGTTGTACGGCATGTCCTCGACCGGGAGGATCTTGGAGATGACGCCCTTGTTGCCGTGGCGTCCGGCGAGCTTGTCTCCGACACTGATCTTGCGTTTCTGGGCCACATAGACCCGGACCAGCTGGTTGACACCCGGGGGGAGCTCGGCGTCGTCGCGGCTGAAGGCCTTGACATCGATGACTTTGCCGCTCTCACCGTGGGGAACCTTCAAGGAGGTGTCGCGCACCTCTCGGGCCTTCTCGCCGAAGATCGCGCGCAGCAGGCGCTCCTCGGGCGTCAGCTCCGTCTCGCCCTTCGGTGTGACCTTGCCGACGAGCACGTCGCCTGGCCCGACCTCGGCCCCGACCCGGATGATGCCCCGTTCGTCGAGGTCGGCAAGGATGTCGTCGCTCAGGTTGGGGATGTCCCGGGTGATGTCCTCGGCGCCGAGTTTGGTGTCGCGGGCATCGATCTCGTGCTCATGGATATGGACCGAGGTGAGCACGTCATCTTTGACGAGCCGCTCAGAAAGGATGATGGCGTCCTCGAAGTTGTAGCCCTCCCAGGGCATGAAGGCCACGAGCAGGTTCTTGCCGAGCGCCAACTCCCCGTTGTCGGTGGAGGGACCGTCGGCCAAAAGCTGGCCGGCGGTTACCTTGTCGCCCGCTGTGACCCTCGGCTTCTGCGAGATGCAGGAGTCCTGGTTCGAGCGCTCGAACCGTTTCAGCGGAATGTTCGTCCGGCCGAGGTTCTTGTAGTCGATGACCATGTGCTCGGCGTCGAGTTCGAGCACCGTCCCGTCGTCGTCGGCGAGCACTATGTCGCCTGCGTCGGTTGCGCAGTCCGTCTCGATGCCGGTACCGATGTAGGGCGCTTCGGAGCGAACCAGGGGCACGGCTTGACGCTGCATGTTGGCGCCCATCAGGGCACGGTTCGCGTCGTCGTGCTCGAGGAACGGGATCAGAGCGGTGGCGACCGAGATGATCTGCTTGGGTGAGACGTCCATCATCTGGACTTCGTCGGGGGGAACCGAGGAGATCTCAGTGGTCGCCCCGAAGAAGACGTCTTCGTCGAGCTGCGCTCGCAGTTCTTTGAGGGACACGGCTTGCGGTGATCGCCTCACCAGGACGCGGTCGTTGATGAACTTCCCCTCGTCGTCGATGGGGGCGTTGGCCTGGGCGACGACGAACTCCTCCTCTTCGTCGGCGGCGAGGTAGACGATCTCGTCGGTGACCGTCCCGTCTTTGACCTTCCGGTAGGGCGATTCGATGAAACCGAACGGGTTGACACGCGCGTAGGAGGCCAGACCACCGATCAGGCCGATATTGGGACCCTCCGGCGTTTCGATGGGGCACATGCGGCCGTAGTGCGAGAAGTGGACGTCGCGGACTTCGAAGCCTGCACGCTCACGAGACAGTCCACCGGGGCCGAGAGCGGAAAGGCGTCGGCGGTGGGTCAAACCCGAGAGCGGGTTGACCTGGTCCATGAACTGCGAGAGCTGCGAGGTCCCGAAGAACTCCTTGATCGCCGCGACCACTGGACGGATGTTGATCAGCGTCTGAGGAGCGATCGCCTCTACATCCTGGGTGGTCATGCGTTCACGCACGACCCGCTCCATGCGCGACAGGCCGATGCGGACCTGATTCTGGATCAGCTCGCCGACGCTGCGGATACGACGGTTGGCGAAATGGTCCTGGTCGTCGAGTCGGTAACCGGGGGTGGCGTGGGCCAGATTGAGCAGGTAGGTCGTCGCAGCGAGCATTTCGGCTTGGGAGAGCACGGACTGGTCCGGGTCGGGTCGCTCGAGATCCAGACCGAACTGCTCTTCAAGGAAGTCGATCTCTGGACCGAGTTTGCGGTTGAGCTTGTAACGGCCTACCCGGGACAGGTCGTAGCGACGCGAATCGAAGAAGGCGTTGCGGAAGTACGACCGGGCTGACTCGACCGTGTGCGGTTCGCCGGGCCGGGCACGCTTGTAGATCTCGAGCAGTGATTCTTCGCGGGTCGGGGCGACGTCCTTGTCCTTCTCCCACTGGCCTTCGAGGAGGTGGAAGTGGTCGACCAGGCGGTCCAGGAAACCCGGTTCGTTCTCCTCGTCGTAACCGAGAGCCCTCAGCAAGGTGAATAGTGAGATGCGACGCTTGCGTGCGACGCGTGCGCCGGCGGTCGTGTCCTTGCCGGGCTTCTGCTCCACATCGAACTCGATCCATTCACCGCGGTAGGGGTGGATGGTTCCGGTGACGATCTGATGCTTGCTGCGGTTGCGCAGCCGGTACCGTTCACCCGGCTGGAAGATGACGCCGGGGGACCGGACGAGCTGGGAGACGACGACCCGCTCTGTCCCGTTGATGATGAAGGTTCCCTTGTCCGTCATCATCGGGAAGTCGCCCATGAAGACGGTCTGCTCTTTGATCTCGCCGGTGTTGGCGTTCATGAACCGGGCGCGCACGAATATCGGTGCGCTGTAGGTCATGTCCTTTTCTTTGCATTCCTCAACGGAGAACTTCGGAGGCGGGCAGAGGTCCTCGTCGTCGGGATCGAACTCGAGCTCGAGCTGGAGCGTCTCCGCGAAGTCGCGGATCGGGCTGATGTCCCGGAAGGTCTGAGCCAGTCCCTCCTTGAGCAGCCATTCAAACGACTTCTTTTGAACAGCGATCAGATTCGGCAGTTCGAGAACCTCTTTGAGGTTTCCGAATGAGTAGCGTTCGCGTGGTTCAGCGCGTGTTGTCACCAGTGCTCCTGAGTTGCCAGTGAACGAAAACGGAGCGCGGCAACCGGAGCGCGAGAAATCGATCGGAAGTTGGTCGGAACAGGCGCCAAGGGGACCACGCTGTCTCAGAGACTAGTGTGCCGCGGCCCGAGCAGCAACTTGGGCAACAAAAAGCCGCGCCTGCCGGTTATTTTGGCGGCACGCTCCAGGCCGGTGAACCAGCCGAAGATACGCGAACAATAGAACAGTTGCCTGCTGAGGTCAAGCGTTGGGTGCAGCGACGCGATTATCCGTCGCTTGGTGTACACAGTTTCGAGCGGGCTGCTTCGGCCATTTCAGGCCTCACGCCGATCGAGGCGAGGTAGCCGGCATGGTCCCCCCAGCGTTGCCTCAACCCTTCGAGTGTCTGTCGCATGACGACCCTCGGTGACAGCCACATCGTCTCGAAGTCCTTCGGGTCGAACCCCGCGGCGCGGATCTGATCCTGGAACCGTGAATCGGTGGCCGGCCTGCGGTACTGCTGGCTTATCTCGTAATCGTCGAGCAGGTGAGGTTCGGGAACACCGGCGAGTCCGAGAAGCACCATCGCCATGACGCCGGTGCGGTCCTTGCCTGCGGTGCAGTGAAAGAGGATGCGGTGACCCGCAGCGACTGTGTCGATGACCTCTGTGAAGTAGTCGCCGAACCCTTCGAGCATGTTCAGATAGCCGGCGGCCATGTCGTCTTTGTCGAACTTGGTGAGGGTCCCGTCGACGATTCGCGTCAACATGCTGCGGTGTTGTGCCACATCACTGGACATCGGGAAGTGGACATGGGTGACGGTGCGGGGCAGCCGATCCGGGGCGGCTGCGACTTCAGCGTTGCTGCGAAGGTCGAACACCTTGGAGATACCGAGTGACTCGATCACTGCCCGATCGTCGGCGCTGAGCCCGTCGAGCCGGTCGCTGCGAAAGACACGTCCCCAACGAGTTGTAGAGCCGTCTTGCGTCGGGTATCCGCCGAGGTCGCGGAAGTTGTCGGGTCCGTCCATGTCCAAGCAGCGCTGCGCCGTGACGGTGAACCCCCTCTCGGGTTCGAACAGGTGGATGTACTGCCGGCACTCTGAGCGAGCGATCACGGTGCGGCCCGCCGCATCCGGGGCGCGGACATCGGTTCCGGGATCGTCTGGATCGTTGGAGACGAAGACCGACAACGACGGCGATCCACCTCGCCAGGAGATGATCAACTCGTCGTTGTCGGCGACAACGTTGGTGTGGGTGACGGCCACCTATTGGAGTTCGACGCTTGCGCCCGCCGCTTCAAGTGCTTCTTTGGCTTTCTCGGCGTCGGCCGCGGCGATCCCTTCCAGGATCTTGCTGGGGGCTCCGTCGACGAGTTCCTTGGCTTCCTTGAGGCCCAGGGAGGTGAGTCCGCGGACCTCCTTGATGACCTGGATCTTCTTTTCGCCGATGGCGGTCAGGAGCACATCGAATTCAGTCTGTTCCTCGGCCTCGGCCTCACCTGCGCTGTCGCCGACAGGTGCCGCGACCGCCGCGACCGCCGGGGCGGCCGCCGTCACACCGAACTTCTCCTCGAATTCCGTCAACAGCTCGCTGAGTTCAAGGACGCTCATGGCGCCGATCGCATCAAGGATCTCTTCTTTGGTTGCTTGCTTGGTTGCCATGTCAGGCCTCCTTTTCTTGGCTGGCTTCGCCAGACTCGCCGGCGTCTCCGGCATCGGCGTCAGCCGACGCCTCGGTTTGGGTCGATGCATCGTCGGAGGAAGCGGCGTCGTCGTCTGACGCGTGGTCGTCTGTTGGTGCATCGGTGGTCGTGTCGGGTTCGGGCTGCTCGCTGGGGGGCTCGTCCCCCACGGAGGCCTCAGAGGTGGCTTCGGGGCCTCCCCGCTGTTCGATCAGGGCATTGAGTGCATAAGCGAATTGACGAGGCACCGCCGAGAGCAGACGGGCGAAGGATGCCATCGGTGCTTGGAGTGCGCCGGCCAACTGGGCCAACAGGATTTCCCGGGATGGCAGCTCGGCGAGAGCCTTGATCCCGTCCGAGTCGAGCGGCTTGTCGCCGAGCACGCCTCCTTTGATCACCAGTAGCTGGTTGGACTTAGCGAACTCGCGGAGCGCCTTGGCGACGGCCGCTACATCCCCTTCGGAACCGTCGGGTCGTTCTCCGACAAAGGCGAGTGCAGTTGGTCCAACAAGCAAATCCTCGATCTCCAGGCCGGCGTCGCGTGCTGCCAGACGGACCAGGGTGTTCTTGTAGATCTTGTACTCGCCGCCTGCTTGGCGGAGAGCGTGGCGCAACTCGGCCATATCGGAGACGTTGAGGCCGCGATACTCGGTGAGGATCATGCCGTCGGTGTCGGCGAATTTCTCCTTCAGTTCGTTGACGACTGCAACTTTGCTGGGATTCGGGTTCTTCATTTCGCTCCTCCTCTCGGTCCTGGAACGGGAAAAACACTGGGTGAAAAGCACTGCGGGCGCTCACCGGATCGGCGAACGCCCAGACGAGTCCCTTGGATTGGGGACAATCAGGAAGTTCTCCTCGTCCGGCGGGCGGCTGCCCATTGGTGCTCTTCAAGAGATGTTCTTGTTGAGCGCACCGGGGGTCTTCGGTGAACAAGGTCTTCTGTTGTGCGGCTGAGGTTATCGCTGCGCGTCGCCTTTGCCTCAGTTCGATCCGCTCGAGTTCAAGCGTCGCTGCCGACCAGAGCAGGGTCTATGTGAACGCCTGGCCCCATGGTGGTCGACACGACGATCTTGCGGACGTACTTGCCTTTGGCTGCGGCAGGTTTTGCCCGTTGGAGCTCGGCGGTGAGAGCGCGAAGGTTGCTCAGCAGCGCCTCCTCGCTGAAGGAGATCTTGCCGATCGGCACATGGACGTTGGCGAAGCGGTCTGTGCGGTATTCGACGGTACCGCCCTTGAACTCTCCGATCGCCTTCACAACGTCGGGTGTCACAGTTCCGGTCTTGGGGTTCGGCATCAGGCCCCGGGGCCCGAGCACCCTGCCGAGCTTTCCGACAGTCGGCATCATGTCGGGCGTGGCGATCGCCACGTCGAAGTCCGTCATGCCGCCTTCTACTTCGGCCGCGAGCTCGTCGCCGCCGACGTGCTCTGCGCCGGCTTCACGCGCCGCGGTCGCCGCCTCGCCCTGGGCGAACACTGCGATGCGCACGTCTTTGCCGGTACCCGATGGAAGCGCGACCGTTCCACGGATCATCTGATCGGCCTTGCGAGGATCGACGCCCAGTCGAATCACGGCATCGACGCTCTCGTCGAACTTCTTGGTCCCGAGCGACTTGATGATCGCAAGGGCATCGGCGTCGGAGTGCAGATGGTTGCGGTCGAACTTTCCGCTGTTGTCTCGGTACTGCTTTGCTTTCGCCATTGTCGGCTCCCTCTTGTTTGATGCCGCCCGGTGAGGTCTTCCGGTACGAGCATTCGGCTGAATCTCAGCCGGCGGTGCTGTTTCTGATAGGTGGCCCTCAGCCGGTCACCTCGACGCCCATTGAGCGTGCTGTACCGGCGACCTGCTGCTTGGCGCCTTCGAGATCGATCGCATTGAGGTCGGGCATCTTGATCTCGGCGATCTCGGCGACTTGGGCGTCGGTGATGGTTCCCACCGTCTCACGCCCGGCGTTGTTCGCTGCCGATTCGATGCCCGCCGCCTTCTTGATCAGGGACGTTGTAGGTGGTGTCTTCAGGACGAAGGAGAAGGAACGGTCTTCGAAGATGGTGATCTCCGCGGGGATGATCTGGCCGCGCCGGTCCTCGGTACTGGCGTTGTAGTCCCGGCAGAAGTCCATGATGGCGACGCCGTGAGGGCCGAGCGCAGTGCCCACCGGGGGCGCGGGCGAGGCCTGTCCGGCGGGGATCTGGATTCTTACGACAGCGGCGACCTGTTTTTGGGCCATGTGACTTCCTGATAGACGGGGGCGATCCAGTGTGGGCCGATTGAACCTCGGCGACAACCTCGGCAGCCGCGGAGATCGGCATCAGAACGCACCGATTGCCATTGGTGGGTGGAGTGGTGGTGGGGGTTGGGGTTCGTCGAACCGTGCCTTCAGAGCCTGGCGACTTGGGCAAACTCGAGTTCGACGGGGGTTTCCCGGCCGAAGATGTTGACCAGAACTTTGACACGCAGTTGGTCTTCGTTGATCTCGATGATCTCGCCTGAGAAGTCGGCGAATGGACCCTCCCGCACCCTGACAGTCTCGCCCATGCCGTATTCGAACATCGGCTTGGAGCGCTTTGCCGCCTCCTGCGTGCGGTCGGCTTCGACGCCGAGAAAGTTCTCCACGTCCTTGCGCCGCATGGGCGACGGCTTGCCGCCCTGGTTCACGAATCCGGTGACCCCGGGCGTGTTGCGAATCACATACCAGGAGTCGTCGTCGAGACGGGTGCGGCAGAGGAGGTAGCCAGGGAACAGCTTCTTCTCGGTGATCACCTTCTTGCCGTTCTTGAACTCGGGGGTCTCGCGGGTCGGGATCACCACCTCGTAGATGCGCTCCTCCATGTTCATCGAGGCGATGCGAGCCTGAAGATTCTGCTTGACCTTCTTCTCGTAGCCCGACTGAGTGTGGAGCACGAACCAGCGGCCTGGGCGGTCATAGGGGGAAACGTATGGTTCCTCCTCGCCCGCCAGGACGTCGTCTTCGCTGAGGATCTCGGGTTCTTCGGAGACGTCGGAGGTTTGCGTCGACTCGGTGTCGGATTCGGTTTCGACCTGCTGGGTTTCGGCTTGCCGGGAAAGGTTCTCAGCCGTTGCTGGGGGATCGTCGCCGACAACGCTGGCAGCTTGGGCTGCGCTCGGGCCCGTCCAGGCGTTGGCGAGCCCCGCCCCGACCGGCGCGGGGTCGGACTCTGGCCGGTTGGTTTGTTCTGGGGTTTCGGATTGGTCAGCCATGGAACTCAGTTGTCGAACAGATCAAGGATAAACACCGAAAATACCCAATCGAGCCCGTAGATCATCGCGCCGAGCACAATGACGGTTACAAGGACGACAATCGAATAGTTGACGGTCTCGGAACGGGACGGCCATGCGACCTTGCGAAGCTCGTTGCGTACCTCGCGCAGAAACTGGACGAAACCGGTTCGTTCCTGAGGGGGGCCGGAACTCGGTTGTCTGCGCCGCGCGCGAATCGGCTCGCCGTCGGCGTCAACTTCACCTTGCCTCTGCAACATGCGTTTTTGTTGTCGGTTCATTGACATGAACGGATTCCTTGGATCTCGACGACGCCGCCGAAACGGCGACTGTGCCACGCAGGGGCGGCAGGACTCGAACCTGCAACCGCCGGTTTTGGAGACCGGTGCTCTACCAATTGAGCCACGCCCCTGAGAACGCGCACCAAGGCTAGCACCGCCTTGCCGAATTCGGCCCCTGGATTAGCGGCCCTCAGCTCGCCAGCCGGGCCCCGCGCCGTTGACGCGTGGCCAGCGCGATCATGCCCGCGGCCGCCGCGATGCCTCCGATAGTGGCGGCTGTGCGAGTCGGGAACCTGTGTGCCGGGCCGTTGTCAATCTGGTCGAGCAGCACAGAAATCTCTTGTTCGAGCGTTGGATCGGAATGGACGGGCGCGGTCGCCAGATTGCGCATCATGCGACGCAGGCGGCGGTAGTTGGCCAATTCGGCCTGGCAACGAAGGCACTCAGACACGTGAACCCTGCTAGGCAGCGAAAGCAGGGACTCGTCCGTCGCCACCAACTCGTCGACAAGGTCCCGGCAGGCAAGGCTGGACGGCAGATTCTCTTCAGATGGCATGAAGTTCCTCTCCCCGGTTTGGGAACAATTGTTGGCGCAGCCGTTGACGTGCCCGATGAAGACGGACTTTCGACGAACTCACCGAGATGCCCAACTCCTCGGCGATCGCCTCGTGCGACAGGCCGTAGGCGTCTCGCAACACGACCACGGCGCGTAGGCGATCCGGAAGGTCCGCAACCGCCGCCTCCAGTTCGTCCCGCAGGGCTAGAAACTCGCCGCGCAGCGCCGGGTCGTCGTCGGTTCTGGTCTCGGCCAGGAGCGCTTCGTCGGGGAGTTCGTCGTGGCGATGCCGCCGTTTCTTGGTGCTCTGCGTCGAGGCGCAATTGGCAACGATTCGATACAGCCAGGTGCTGAAGCGGGCGTCGCCGCGGAACCGTGCGAGCCCCTTGTAGGCCCGAAGGTAAGCATCCTGAACCACGTCTCGTGCATCCTCCTCGTTGCCGGTCAGTCGCAGTGCCAACCCAAAGGCGTCGCCATGGGTGAGGCGCACCAACTCGTCGAACGCCTGACGTTCGCCGGACTTCGCTCGGGTCACGAGCTCGTCCGTTTCGTTGCTGCGAACATTGGACTTCGCTCCTTGCACCGGGTTACGTGACGGATCCGTGACAATTCGCAACTTCGATGAACGCCTGGGATTCGGGCTCATGGGTGCCCCCTGTGGTGCTGTAGCGACGGACAGATTCGAACTGTCGACCTCTCGATTATGAGTCGAGCGCTCTCACCTACTGAGCTACGTCGCCCCCGAAGCGGCATTGCGCTTCGTGAGCTCCCTGTCAGAATCGAACTGACGACCTTCTCCTTACCATGGAGACGCTCTACCGACTGAGCTAAGGGAGCCTGCAACCCGCGAAGCGTGAAGCGTTGGCAATGATGCCACGGCAGGAGTCCCGCTCCAACTCCTTTCCGTCATAGTATTCCCAGCGCTTCGGACCTCTTCGGACTTTCACTGTGCCAATGGACCCTCCACCACCCGAGTCCCAGACTGTGGACCCACGGCTGCTTCGTCGCGCCGTGTTGGTGAGCTTCGCCCTGTACGTCACCCTGGGGCTGCCCGATGGCGTTCTCGGTACCGTCTGGCCCAGCTTGCGTGACGATTTCGGGCGGACCGACAGCAGCCTCGGTCTGCTGATCGCGTGCTCAGCGGTGGGCTACACATCCTCGAGCATCGGCTCGGGCCACCTGACGCAGCGCTATGGCAGCGGGATTGTCCTGCGAAACGCGTCCTTCGCCGCGATTGCCGGGTTGGGCCTGCTGTCGATCGCGCCCACCTGGTGGACTTCAATGCTCGGCATTCTGATCCTGGGGGCTGGTTGGGGACTGTGTGATGCATCGGTCAACGCCTGGATGGCATTGACTCAGGGGCCGCGTCAGATGGGTTTGTTGCACGCCGCCTACGGCGTGGGAGCGCTCAGTGGACCTCTGCTGGCTGCGGTGTTCATTGTCAACGGCGAATTCTGGAGAGGTCCGTTCATGGTGATCTTCGGACTCGGTGTTGTGCTCGTGGCAGGTATCGCAAGTGCCAGGCACGGCTTCGACACAGCACCGGTGTCGAAGGATGTCGCGGGATCACCGGCCCCGGCCCGCGGGTCGCGGATGTTGCTGGCACTGTTGATCGTGTGGTTCTCGATCTATGTGGGAATTGAAGTCACCTTGGGTCAGTGGAGCTACACGCTGCTGACCGAGAGTCGCGACTACAACCATGTGCTCGCCTCGGTACTGGTCGCTGCATTCTGGGGAGGGTTGACGCTCGGTCGTTTCCTGCTCGCAGGTTTCGGCGACCGGTTCTCCCCTGAGCGGGTGCTCGGGTCGACAATCGCCACTGCCGCTGTCGGAGTGGTGTTCTATTGGGCTGACGTTGCTTCGCTCGGTGCCTTTGCGTTACCCGTGATCGGGCTGTCTCTGGCGACCATGTTCCCCTTGGTCATCGGGCGCACGGCGGTGTATATCGGCGAGGAGCGTGCGGCTCGGGCGGTCGGTTATCAGGTGGCGGCGTCGTCGGTCGGGTTCGTGATTCTGCCGGCCCTGGTAGGGGTCCTCGCAGACCACCACGGGGTGGCTGTGGCTCTTCCGGTCACGTTCGTGGCGACCTGTACTCTGGCGCTGCTGTGGATCCTCATCCAGGTTCAGTTGTCGCGTGCTCGGGTTTCGGAGGAGGCCTGAGTCTCGATGGTCTGTGTCGACCCTGTGGTGAGTTCGGGGGTCAGCGCGGTGAGGTCTCCGGTTTCCGACACGCCCTGCCAGATGCCGGTGCCATAGGCGAGATCGTCCGCGAGTCGCATCCCGAGTGAACGAAACGGGTTCGACGGTCGAGCCCCGCGAAGCCAGTCGAGAAACGGCGGACCGGCGATCGCGGCGACGATCAGCGGCCGGGTGCGAGGGCGGATCAGTGCCAGCAGAGCTACAAGCGGCCACCACACCCGTGTGATCGCGCGGGCGATCCCATGACCGGCGTGCAGGTGTCCGATCACCGCAACGCGAATCGTCATGGCCAGTGAGTCTGCCGAAGAGTCTGCAAGTGAGCCCAGCTTCTGCTTGAGCGCTGCGGTGGAACCGGCAGCCACCCCCAGTCCAACTATCGGATGTCCGGCCGCGAGTGCCGTCCAGGCAGCAGCGCTCCAACCGGAACAGCGCGCGGGTGCCACGCGGGAGCCGTGTCGGGCTCCGAGAACCGCGGCAGAGGAACCGTATTCTCGTCTCTGACCGAGAAGCTCCGGCCAACTTCTGCGCGGCCGGTGTTCGACATCGACCGAAGGGTCGTAGCGAACGACGTTGCAGTTGTCGACGAGGCGCCAGACAAGGTCGACGTCTTCGCCGGTTCGCATCTCTGCGTCGAAGCCGCCAATCTCTTTGATCGCATCAACGCGGGCGACCAGTGCCGCCGCGGGCACGTAGGAGACCGGGTTCTTCGGGGCGACCAACGCAGGGTTGGCACCAAGATCAAGGGGTGAATGGTGAGTCTCGTAGCGTTCAAGGAGGCTGTCGCCGGGCCTGGACCGAACTCGTGGTGCGACTGCTGCGACTCGTCGGTCCTTGAAATGCCCGACGAGGTGGTCGAGCCAACCCGGCCACGCTTCCACATCGGTGTCGACGAAGGCCACCAGAGCTGATTCGACCTGTCCCAGACCGGTGTTGCGCGCTGCTGCTGGACCTTGGTTGGTGTCGTGGCGGATCAACTGCGCCCCGTGGCGTTCGCAGACGGCCGCGATCTCCGCTGAGTTACGGGAGGCATCGTCGACCACAATCACCGCTAATTCGTTCCCAAGTTGCAGAGACCTGAGGCTCCGGGCCAGACCCTCGGCGTCGTTGTAGGCGGGGATAACCACCGTTGCGCCGGGATCGTCGATCACCTCGACGATGGGATGAACGATCCCCGCGTCGATCAGTCGACGGGCCAAGGTTCGCTCCTGGAAGTCGCCTGTCAGCGGTTCACCGTCCAACCACGACGAGAGGACTTCTGTGCCCACATCGGACAGTCTGATGATCCGCAAAGGCGCACCGCCGATAATCAAACGTCCATGGTCCCGGCGCTGTAGTGCTGTGTCGGCGACCAGACGGATTCCGACCGGTGGCAGACTGTCGTCGGTCTGGGACTGCACGCCCGAACGGTAGCCAACAACGCCTCGCCGCATCGGGGTCGGGTACAGATATCAGGCGAATACTTGTGTGACAGCGGCAGGGATAGCGGCGGGACCGTCGATCACGGCAAACCGTGCCCCGACCTTGTTGGCGAACTCCTTGGCGTCGTCCGCGTCGTCGGCAGGTGCTAGCACCGCCAGCTCGTCGAGACGCCGCGCCGCGGCTACTGGATCAGCTCCGGTGGTGGCTCGGCAATCCGACAACAGGATCACGACTCGCCTTTTAGCGCGCGATCGGTCGAGTTGCTCATTCGCCGCAGCCAATGCTCCGGCCAGATCTGTGGTTCCCTGGCCGCGCAGGCGCAATAGGGAATTGACCACCGGTGAAGCAGCCTTGGCATCCTGCTGTGATTTCAACACCAGGATTCGATCGGCGAACACGAGGGCTGACCAATCGCTGGGGACCCGGTACGAACACGCTGCTGCGGCCACCGCCGCAGTTGCCAGACGTTGACCGCTCATTGAACCGCTTCGGTCGACAACCAAAGCAAGAGCAGTCATGGGCTTGGTCCAGTGCCGGACCTTCAGGTCGGCCATGTCGGCGCTGATGCCGCCGGCGTTGGCGTTGACAAGAGCGTCGATCGAGCGGTCGATGTCGAGGTCTCCCTCGAACCGGTCCGCCGCAGAAGAGACCATCCGGCCAACTCCTCGAGCACCGACGGGACCGCCGCGGGCCACATCGAGCACTAAGCGCCCGGCAATCCGTGCGGCGAGCGCTGCCATGCGCCTGTCTGTGGCGGACGACATCTCTGTCAACAACGTCAGAGCATGGTCGATGTCGTCGTCGATGAGTTCGGCCAGTGAATCGGCGTCGATCTCGCCGACCTCCCCGCTGATATCGTCAAAGCCGTGGTGGCGGCTCAGTTGGCCGCGTGGAATCGTGCGGCGATTCTCATCGGCCAGCGCATCGAGGGCGTCACTGCCCTCAAGTGTGAGAGGGGTGTGGTGGTTGCCCCCTACGGGGCTGGGGCTTTTCCCGGGTCGGTATCGCTCGCCGGCTGCTCGGCACCAACGATCATCTCCCACAGTTCCGTGACAACGTCTTCGGGGGTGCGGTCAGCGCCTTCGTGCAGGCGAATACGTCCAGAAATAGCTGCCAAAGCGGAATCAAGACCCATAGCTGGATCATCGAATTCGGCAGACCGGATTGTTGCCAGACGGGTTGCTATCTCGAAGAGGTCGATAGCGCCGCGGACCGACGAACCGATGCGCAGATCGGGATGCTGGCGGGTTGCTCGGGCAATCGCGACTCCACGGCGCAGCAAGGTCTCGCTTGCTTCGGTCGGTTCCAGCGGCTCAACCCGCAAACGGACAATCTCGCGTTCCTCGTCGAAGGACTGGTAGTCCAGCGAGATCCGTGACATCCGGTCGTAGATCGCGCTCGACACTCGCGCCGTTCCGATGTTGTCGAACGGGTTCATCGCCGCGACCAGACGGAATCCGTCTGCGGCTTGTACCCGCCCGACACGCGGCAAGGTGAGTTCACCCTCCGACATCACAGTGATCAGCAGGTTGATGGTCTCCTCCGGTACACGGTTCAGTTCCTCCACGTAGAGCAGCGAACCGGTACGGAGAGCCTCCACAAGCGGACCGTCCACGAAGACGTCAGGTGAGTAGCCCTCCGCCATCACCCGCGATGGATCGAACTGGCCGGCCAAGCGTGCGGGGGTCAACTCGGCGTTGCCCTCGACGAACACCAGGCCAATACCGGAAGCGTCAGCGACAGCGCGCAGGATCGTGGACTTGCCCGTGCCCGGAGGACCTTCGAACAACACATGTCGGTTCGCGCCCAGCGCGGCCACGAGCAGTTCAAGCTCGCGGCGGCGACCAACGATCGCGGACTTCAACCGGTCGAGAAACTCGGGATCGTTGAGCATTGGACCGGTTCCCAGATCAGTTGAAGGTTATGACGCCGCGCACGTTCTTGTTGTCGAGCATGTCTTCGTAGCCCTCGTTGACTTGATCGAGCGTGTAGGTGTTGGTGATCATCTCGTCAAGCTTGATCTGACCGGCCTGGTACATCGAGAGGATGTGCGGGATCTCCTGACGTGGTGAGGTGGAGCCGAACAGGCAGCCGCGGAGCTGCTTGTTCATCATGGCGAACTCGAACAGGTTGAGCTGAACGTCCATCTGCATTGCGGGGGCGACGGCAGTTGCGACCACGGTTCCGCCTTTGCGGGTGAGGAACTGGGCCGGTGCGACCATGTCGCCGGTGAGAACGCTCGGGGTCAGAATGACGCTGTCGGCCATGACCCCCAGGGTCAACTGCCCGACGAGCTGCGTTGCCTCCTCCATCGATCCGGCCCGGTGAGTCGCCCCGAACTCCATGGCGCTCTCCTGTTTGAACTCCGAGGGATCAACTGCCACGACGTTCTTGGCTCCGGCCACGGCCGCCCCCTGGATTGCGGCATGGCCCAAGCCCCCGCAGCCGACGATCACTACGGTATCGCCCGGTTTCACGTCGGCGCGGTTCACCGCCGAGCCGTATCCCGTGGTGACGCCGCAGCTGACCAACGCAGCCGGGCCTGCCGGGATGTCCTTGGCGATCTTGATTGCGGAGTCGACGCTGATGACCATGTGCTCGGCGAAGGTACCCAGCTTCAAGAAAGCGGTCAGGTCCTCGCCGTCGGCGCTGTGGTGCCGGAAACCGCCGGCCATCATCTCGGGCTCCATCAGGTGTGCGCCGAGGTCGCACAGGTTCTGCTGACCGGAGGCGCACCAGTTGCATTTCCCGCAGGAGGGGATGAACGAACAGGAGATGTGGTCGTCGACCTCGAACTCGGTTACGCCGGGTCCTGTCGCCAGCACCACGCCCGCGCCCTCGTGTCCGCCAACAAGCGGCAACGGTGCCGGCATGGTGCCGTCGTGAGCGTGTTCGTCTGAATGGCACATTCCCGCGGCGAGGGTCTTGACGAGAATCTCGCCCTCGCGCGGCTCGTCGAGTTCGATCTCTTCAACGCTCCAAGGTGTATTGGGTTCACGGAGGATTGCGGCCCTTGTCTTCATTGCGATTCCTTTGGATGGCTCGTTCAGGACGCCCCTCGGGGAGGGTCTGCCGAGGTGGTTGTCACGTCGCTGAACGTAGCAGCCCAACGCCCCAACAACCCCACCGGTGCTAGTAGGGGAGGCCGACGGCTGTGGTCAGGAACTTGGCGTACGGCGATGCCGTGCGGCAGGCGTCGGCGAACTCGTCAATGAATCCGGGCGCTGTTGCTTCCTCCTCAGCGAAGGGGACGGCAGCTATGTGGTCCTTGCGCTTGAGGTCGTCGATGTCGGGATGATCGGGGTCGAACCCCCTGGGCGGACGCTTCAGCGAGTCCCCTCCCAACTCGAACTCCTCGGCGAAGGCGGGCGCTTGCACGGCATCGTGCCAGCTCTGCGAGTCCTCGACGATCCGTTCCCGGATGCGGTTGAGCGCGGCCGAGTCCGGTCGCCAGATGCCGATTCCCGCGAAGACGTTGTCGGGTTCGAGGTGAAGGTAGAACCCCGGCGCGTGCGCCGACTTGCCGGCCTCGTGGCGGAAGTGAACTGCGGCTTGGGTCTTGTAGGGCGACTTGTCCTTGGAGAACCTCACGTCGCGATAGATGCGGAACATGGAACCGCCGTTGGTCCTTGTGTCGGCAACGAAGTGCTCGCTGATCGAATGAAGGTGCGGTTCGAAGTCTGCGATGAAATCGAGCAGCGGCTCCTTGACATCGTGGATGTAGCGCGCCTTGTTGTCGGCGAACCACCCCCGATCGTTGTTGGCTCGCAACTCGCGTAGGAATTGAAACAACTCTGGACCGAAGTGAGCCTGCATATCCAGAGTTCTACTCCACGAAGTACCGATTGCGATGGTTTCTGTTCAACCGTTACGGAGGAGCTGGTATCTCAGCCGTAGTGGAGGGCCATGTTCTCGGGGTAGCTGCGGGAGAAGTAGTTCCAGAGCTGCTCGCCGTAGGTGGAGGGGCGATAACTGCTGGCAATGTCGCCGACGCCAGCTTCGGTCTCCTCCTTGAGGGCCATGAAACCGGCGCTAGTGTGATGAGGACTCGCCGCCACCGCCGCCACGAAGCGGTTATCAAGAGGCAGTGGGGCCAACGAGGCGTCCAGCGACGGGCCGTGGAAGTAGCCCGCCGAATAGCGTTCGCAGGTGGTGATCACCCGGTGTGGAGTCGCAACCAGATAGTTGCCGGTCATAGCCTGCAGCATCTCGCCGAGGTTGATGACGAACGACCCCTCCACGTACGGAACATCGATCCAATCGCCGGCCTGGTTCTGAACCTGCAACCCAGCGGTTGGGCCCGGCGCGAGCACCGTCAGGAAACCGGTGTCGTGATGGGCGTTGACCCCCGCGCCGCCGTCAGGTGTGGGTGGATAGTGGATGAACTTCGACAGCGACATCGGGCGCTCCCCGAAGTACCGCTTCATGTGGTCCTCGGACAACCCGAGACCCAACGACAAGGCGCTGAGCAGCCGGTCCGCCAACGCACCGAGCTCGTCGAACCAGCGGATGGCAAGCTTCCGCTGCCCGACCAGGACTTCCTCAGGCAGCCACTGGTTGGGCCCCAGCAGCCGCAGATAATTGGGTTCGGCGTCTCTGGGGTGGGCCGGCCACTCGCTCCACCAGTCGATCTGTTCACGGATGTCGGGGCGGTTGTTGGTGTACTCGGCCCCGACCGGCTCCCATCCCCGGAAATGGCGTGACTTGGTTTTGTCGATAAGCGCCTTGGTCTCGTCGGGCAGGGCGAAGAAGCGGTGCATCATCTGAAACACGTCATCGCACAACCCGTCGCTCACTCCATGGTTCACAACCAGGAAGAAGCCGACCTCATGGCAGACGCGGCACAGTTCCTCCGCCAAACCTCGACGCGCTTCCAAAGATTCCGACGGCTCCGACAGCGGCCCGAGATCGACGACCGGAATCCGGTCGAACGGCTCAGAACTCATGACCCTCAGCCTACGGTCTGGGCTCCGTCACAACCAGACCGTCGACACGACCTAATCGAAGACGATCACGCCGCGGATGTTCTTGTCGTCGCGCATGTCCTGGTAACCCTCATTGATCTCATCCAGCGAGTAGGTCTGGGTGACCAACTCATCGAGTTTGAGCTGCCCTGCCTGGTACATCGAGAGCAGATGGGGCACCGCTCGACGAGGACTGTCGGAACCGTAGATCGTGCCTCGCAGCTGCTTGTTCATCATGGCGAACTCGAAGAGGTTCAGCTGCACGTCCATCTGGGTCATCGGGGCCAAACCTGTGATCACGACGGTTCCGCCCTTGCGGGCCAGAAACTGAGCGGGCGCCACCAGATCGCCCGTTACGACACCGGGCGACAGAATCACACTGTCGGCCATCACCCCATGGGTCAGGCCACCCACCAACTCCATCGCCTCCTGCATCGACGCCGATGTGTGCGTCGCCCCGAACTCGAACGCCTTCTCGCGTTTGAACTCAGCGGGATCGACCGCGACGATCGTCTTCGCCCCTGCAGCCTTCGCTCCCTGCAGGGCGTTGGAGCCGATCCCACCGCAGCCGACGACCACCACAGTGTCGCCCGCGGTGACCTCGGCCCGGTTGACGGCCGAACCATAGCCGGTCGCGACGCCGCAGCTCACCAGCGCGGCGGCCACCAGAGGCACGTCCTTGTCGACCTTGATCACCGAATCCTGGGAGAGCAGCATGTGCTCGGCGAAGGTCCCGAGCTTGGCCATCGTGTTGATCGTCGTGCCGTCGGGACCCTTGTGGGCGCTGCGCCCGTCGGTGATCATGCCCGGGCCGAGCGTGCCCGCTCCGAGGTCGCAGAGGTTCTGCTGCCCTGATGCGCACCAGCGGCACTTTCCGCACGCCGGTACGAACGACACCGCAACGTGATCGCCGACTTCCAGACCGGTGACTTCTGGGCCGACCTCGATCACCACGCCGGATCCCTCGTGCCCGCCGATGACAGGCAACAGAGAGGAGCCACCGGGTGCATCCGGCGAGCCGAGATCGCCGGTGACCATGTGCTCGTCGGAATGGCAGAGCCCGGCCGCGTGGGTCTTGACGAGGATCTCCCCCCGTCGAGGATCATCGAGCTCCACATCTTGGACCTGCCATGGTTGATGCGCTGCATACAGCACCGCGGCGCGCGTCTTCATCGTCGATTCTCCAACCTCGTATGACCTGTTGAACTTGCAGGCAGAGTAACGAGCGCCACACGAGCAAGCGACATTCACGCGCTGGATCGTTCTATGCGACAATGCTCCGATGAAAATGAGCGGGGGTGAAGCGCTGGTGCGCTCGTTGGCCCGGGAGGGTGTTGAGGTCGTATTCGGGATTCCCGGCATCCAGACATACGGGGTCTCTGCCGCGTTGCGGGACGAACCTGGAATCCGCATGATCACCACTCGCCACGAGCAAGCCAGCACGTACATGGCCGACGGCTACGCCCGGGCATCGGGAAAGCCTGGAGTGGCGCTGGTGGTTCCCGGCACGGGCGTGTACAACGCTGCCTCCGGTTTGGCGACGGCCTATTCGCGCTCCTCTCAGGTGCTGTTGATTGCCGGTCAAATCCCTCGAGGCGCGATCGGGAAGAACCTTGGCGGTGTTCATGAGATCCTCGACCAGGCTGATGTGGTCCGGCCGGTGACCAAGTGGAGGGGGCAGGTGCTTACGCCTCGTGATGTCCCCGATGCGGTGTCCGAGGCGTTCAGGCAGTTGCGCACGGGCCGCCCCCGCCCTGTCTATATCGAATTGCCGCCAGAGGCCGTGGTCGAAAAAGATGAGGTCACGCTGCTAGATCCGACGCCCGTGGCGCGGACAGTCCCTAGCCCCAGTCAGCTTCAATCAGCCGCGCAAGTCATTGCGGATGCTCGGCTTCCTTTGATCTTCGCTGGCGGTGGAGTGGCTCGCTCAAACGCTGAGCAGGCCTTGGTTGACCTGGTCGAAGCAACCAACATTCCCGTAATCACTTCAGGCGGTGGTAAAGGAGCGATCCCCGACAGCCATCCGCTGTGCTACGGCTCATGTGTCACCCCCGAAGGGGAGGTCCAGGAGATGAACCAACTCTTCGGGGTGATGCAGTCTGCGGATGTGGTCATCGGGATCGGCTCGCGCTTCTCGTTGGGCAATCCGGCTGGTGAAGCATCCACCCTGATCAATATCAACATCGACGACACCGAACTGACACGGGTCCAAGCGAACACAATCCCACTGCACGGCGACGCAAAGGCGACCATTCAGGCCCTGATCCCCCACCTGGCGGCTGCGAAGGCCGGCGATCGCCCTTCGCCGGCCGATGCGGTCGCAGCTGCACGTCGTCTGATCGCCTACTTCGACATTAGGGAGCAGGAGCCGCAGTATCCCGTTTTGGAGGCCCTCCAGAGGGGCGCGCCCGACGACGCCTTCATCGTTTGGGGCGTCACCCAGTTCGGCTACTACGCACGAACCCACTATCAGGTGAACCACCCGAAGACCTTCATCGACTCCGGCTACTCGTTCAACCTGGGTTACTCGTTCCCGACTGCTCTGGGGGTGAAGGTTGCTCAACCCGACAGGCCGGTCCTGTGTGTCGTCGGTGATGGCGGCTTCATGTTCAATTCGTCTGAACTCTCCACGGCGATCAAATACGGGATCAATGTGGTAACTGTCGTGTTCAGAAACGACTCCTACGGAAATGTGGCCCGTGATCTCGACGAGTTCTTCGGTGGAACCTACGAGTCGGACTTGGCGAATCCGGACTTTGTGGCCTTTGCGGAGTCCTTCGGTGCTGTGGGTATGAGGGCTGACGATCCGCTGGACCTCGAAACGCTGATTCCCTCTGCGTTGGAGCGACAGGCACCGGTGATCATCGATGTGCCGATAGGACACATTCCGCTACCTCGGGCCAGGTTGATCGCCCATGTCTCGACGTTGCCGTGGACCAGACCCCAGGAAGGTTTGATCTCCCCCTGACTGATTTCTGGGGTTGGCAGCGCTCCGTCGTTTGGGAACAGTCGCTGCTTATATCGTGTTGGTCATTCCGCCGTCGACCGGCACGACGGTGCCTGTCACGGCGCTGGCGCCCTCGGAGCAGAGCCAGCAGATCGCGTCGGCGACTTCGGTAGGTTCGACGAGCCTCGCGAGAGGTCGTTGATGAGCGGCGAACTCGTCGATGTCGGTGTTGAACGCTGCCGCGGAAGCCTCCAGGATCGCGGTGCGAACCGAGCCGGGAGCGACTGCGTTTGAGGTGACCCCGGTGCCGGCCAGATCGACGGCAAGTGCCTTCACCAGACCGATCACGCCGTGTTTGGCGGCAACGTAAGGCGCCATCTTCGACAGACCGATGGTGCCGGCTGACGAAGAGACGGCGACGAAACGACCCCGCCGGGGTTCGGGGGAGGCCAGTATCGCGGGGATCGCCGCTCTTGCCGTTTGAAACACCCCGGTCAGGTCGATGTCGGTGATGGTGGCCCATTCGGTATCGCTGACCTCCCAGAGTGGGGTGCGGGCTTTGAACACGCCGGCCACGGCGATCGCGGCATCAAGACGACCGAAGTGTTCGACGGCCGCCTCGGTTGCGTCATGCAGTGCTGTTTGACTTCGCACGTCGACCTGCATTGTCAGGACATGGCCACCGCCGGCGGATCCGACCGCAGCTAGGTCGTCCGGGGTGGCGAGCGAGTATTCGATGTCGGCGACGTCGTCACAGATG
Organism: Candidatus Aldehydirespiratoraceae bacterium; assembly: GCA_965221585.1. Classification (GTDB taxonomy): domain Bacteria; phylum Actinomycetota; class Acidimicrobiia; order Acidimicrobiales; family Aldehydirespiratoraceae; genus VXYK01. Next base: position 377,342 of record OZ244898.1, read on the forward strand.
TCGGCCGCGACCACCGACCAACCGTCGGCGACTAGTTGTGCGACGGTCGCGGCCCCGATTCCGCGGGCTGCACCGGTAACGAGAGCAACAGGTCGATTCATGAGAACTTGTCTAGCTCCTCGGGCACCGCATGCCCTCCCCGTGACGACTAGTTGTTTGCCAGTTGGTTGACGGCGTCGTCGATCAGGGCCCCCAGCAGGCGGGTTCCCTCGGCCTCGTTGGCACCGCTGGGATCGCCGAGTACGCCGTTGGCAGACACCTCGCGAACACCGCCCTCCATGATTTTCGGCAGGAGTTCGTCGAGTGGTTCTGTGGCGCCGGATTCGGCCTGTTCGATTCGGACTGCTTCTGGGGCGATGGCCAACATCAGGGAGGTTTCGGTCCGCCCGGCGTGTGCGTCGGCACCGGGCAGCCGCACCGACCACACTTCGAGTGCGCGGTCGCGTGCCTTGCACACTTCGGTTGCGGCGCGGAGCGCGTAGGCGTTGCCGCCGTGTCCGTTGATGGCCACGATTCGCCCGAATTCGGGTCCTGCGTTGGTGACGACTTCGATGAGCATCTCGGTCATCACCCGGGTTCCGACCGAGAGCGTGCCTGCGAAGCCGCGGTGCTCGTCGGAGGCTGAGATGCTGATTGCGGGCGCCACCCGGACCGAGTCGATGCGATGGGCGATCCCGTCGGCCACCGCTTGCGCTATCCGTGTGTCGGTGTCGAGGGGGAGGTGAGGTCCGTGTTGTTCGGTGGATCCGAGGGGAAGCAGCAGGGTCAACGGGGCTTCCGCACCGACCGCGGCGATCTCTGGTGAAGTGGAAGAACCCAGCTTGGCCATGTGCGAAGCGTAGCGTTTGGCCCGTTCAGCCGAGCCTGGGAGGGGAGAAGCCTGTTGGCACGACCACGTCTTCGGGGGCCACCTCCGCGATGGAGTGCTTGCCGATGCCGCGCAGGGTCGCTTTGATCCCTGCGTTGAGAATGTCGAGGACGTTCTCCACGCCTGCCTGCCCGTTGGCTGCCAGACCCCAGAGGTACGCCCGGCCGATCAGGACAGCGCCGGCGCCGAGGGCGCACGCTTTGACCACATCGCTGCCCCTGCGGATGCCACCGTCGAGCATGATCTCGATCTCTCCGCCGACCGCCGAGGCGATCTCGGGCAGGACCCGGATCGAGGCGGGGGCGCCGTCGACGTTGTTGCCTCCGTGGTTCGATACCGAGATCGCGGTGGCACCCGCATCGATCGCTCGGCGGGCTTCGTCGGCTCGGGCGATTCCCTTGACCATGAACGGCCCGTCCCACTGTGTGCGCAACCAGGCGACGTCTTCCCAGGTAGGCGGGGGTGTCGTCATCCAGGTCCCGTACGCCTCGAAGAACAGGGGTGCCTGCTCGTCGGCTGCGGCAAAGTTGGGGACGCGGAGGCGGGGGATCGTGCCCTGGCGCAGCCACGTCCAGCACCATCGGGGTTTGGCCAGCAGTTCGAGGGTGTGCGGCAGGATCTCTTTGGGGGAGAACGATTGGGGGATGTGGGGGCTGCCCCAGTCGCGGCCGTGGGAGAACGACCAGTCGAGGGTGAGGATCAAACCCACCGCACCGGCTGCTTTGGCTCGTTCCATGCGGGCGAGCATGAAGTCGCGGTCACCGGCCCAGTAGATCTGGAAGAAGGTCTGCGAGTTGACGGCGACCACTTCCTCGATCGGCTTGCCTCCGAAGGAGCTGAGCCCCATGGGGATTCCCCGATTCGCGGCCGCCTGAGCCACTGCTACTTCACCTTGTGGATGGACGGCTTGTACCCCGGTGGGGGAGATCATGACGGGCATGGCCGAATGCTGGTCCATGATGTTGGTGTCGATCGCCGGGTCTGCTGCTTGGCCTGCGGTGACAGGCCGGAACCCGAGCTCGTCGAAAGCAGCCAGGTTGTCGCGCATCGACACGCCGGCCTCCGCGCCGGCCACGAGCGCGCCGTAGACCGATTTGGGGATGCGTTTTTTTGCGCGCTGTTCAGCTATGGCGACGGTCTCGAACCACTTGTTGCTCACGGCGCATGACCGTACCGCCCATAGCCCACAACTCCATCAATTCGGATGGTCAGGGTCTCTTTTGGAGGAACGTGACGGGGCTGAGGCGGGAATGGTCGAGCGAGGGTGAGGGGCGGGCGGCGGTGGCGGCGTTTATGAGGGGTTCGCCATGACCCAGGACGCACTCGGGGTCGGGGCCGTCGAGGGGTATGCCTGTGAAGAACTTGGCCGCCATGCAACCGCCCTGGCAGGCGTCGAACTGGCCGCACGATGCGCAGGCCCCGGCCGATTGGGGCTCTCGCAACTCCGCGAACAGCTCGCTCTGTTGCCAGACCCGCTGAAAGCCTCCTTCGTCGCGCACGCTACCGGCCCGGAATTCGTCGTGGAGCACGAAGGGGCACGCGTAGACATCACCGATCGGGTCGATGAGGCACACAACCCGGCCGGCGCCGCAGAGATTGAGCCCCGGTAGTGGTTCGCCGAGGGCTGAAAGGTGGAAGAAGGAGTCGCCGGTGAGCACTTCGGGCCGGTCGAGCAGCCAATGGTAGAGCTGGCGTTGCTGGGCGTCGCTGGGGTGCAGTTGGTGCCAGCTGTCGGCGCCCCGTCCGGAGGGACGGAAGCGGGTGAGCCTCAGCTCGGCGTCGAATCGGCGGGCGATCGCTTCGAACTCGTCGAGCTGGCTGATGTTGTGGCGGGTCATCACCACCGAGATCTTGAAGCCTTTGAAACCGGCGTTGTGCAGGTGTTGCATTGCCTGTTGAGCGACCTCGAAGGAGCCTTCGCCGCGGACCGCGTCGTTGGTCGCGGCGTCGGCACCGTCGATCGAGATCTGTACGTCGACGTAGTCCATAGCCGCCAGTTCGCGGGCAACGGCAGCGTCGATTCGGGAACCGTTCGTTGAGAACTTGACACCGACCCCGTGATCGGTGGCGTAGTTGACCAGATGCCAGAAGTCGCTGCGGATGGTCGGTTCGCCCCCGCCGATGTTGATGTAGAAGACCTGCATCCGTTCGAGCTCGTCGATTACAGCTTCGGCTTCTTCGGTGGTGAGCTCGCGAGGGTCGCGTCTGCCCGACGAACTGAGGCAGTGGATGCACGCCAGGTTGCAGGCGTAGGTCAACTCCCAGGTCAGGCATATTGGCGCGTCGAGTCCAGCCTTCATCTGATCGGCGAGACCGCTGCGTTTCGCCGGTGACAGGACGAGGGTGTCGGTCATGTCGCGACCAGAAAGTCGGAAGCTGCCAGCGAGGCCAGCGCTTTCTCGAAGGACGGCCAGCGGCGTTCGTCAAGACCCGCCGATTCGAAGGCCGCTCGCACGCTGGAATGGTCGCCTAGGTTCTCGACGAGTGTCACCAGTTCGGGAGCCCTCAGGAAGTTCAGGCGTCGGTTGCCGTAGTGATAGGCGAGCGCACCGAACGGCTCGGGCCGCAGCGCCACGCGTTCATGCAGGCGGTAGCGAGCGTTCGCGTCGAACTCAGCGGCATCGAGCTCCACGGGATCAGTAGACCCCGCACATACCGTCTATGGAGATCTCCTCCACCAGCAGTTCCTCCTCGATGAGTTCGGTGCTCGCGGAGGTTTCGTCCGTGACCGTCGTGGACACTGTGGCATTGGCTGGTGTTGGGCTGTCGAGGGGCTTCATGCGGTCAGTCTAGGGGGTCGCCCCCGGATGGTTCCATACAGCCCCGCTGACCTACCGTTGGCAGTAGCCAAGAAGACGGGGAGGCACAGTGAAGCTCGACATCATGTCTGGGGCGATGGAGTTGCGGGCTATGCAACGGCACGCCCAGGCCGTTGAAGGGGCCGGGTTCGACACGATGTGGTTGACCGAGTCGGGCCGCACGGCTTATCTGTCGGCTGCCGCGGCCGGGTTGGTCACCGAAAGGCTGAGGCTTGGAACCGCGGTGGCTGTCGCCTTCCCGCGCAGTCCGATGATCACCGCGTCGGTCGCCTGGGAGTTGGCCGAGGCGACCGGCGGTCGTTTCACGCTCGGCTTGGGCACCCAGATCAAAGCTCATATCGAACGCCGCTATTCCAGCAGCTACGCGCCTCCGGGCCCCCGAATGAAGGAGTACGTCCAGGCCTTGCAGGCGATCTTTCGGGCGTTCAAAGGCGAGGAGAAGCTGTCGTTCGAGGGTGACTACTACTCGTTCTCGCTGTTGCCGCCGCAGTGGTCGCCCGGGCCGATCGCGGTGGACGATCCACCAATCTACGTGTCCGCCGTGCTGGGCTGGATGTCGCGAATGGCGGGGGAGGTTTGCGACGGGATCCACATTCACCCGTTCAACTCCGCCGCTTATGTTCGTGACGTTCAGCGGCCGCGGGTTCAGGAGGGCGTCGACCGCGCGGGGCGTGAGCTTGCCGATGTGACCTTTGAGATCCCGGTGATGACACCTGTGGGCGACACCGACGAGGAGATGGCCGAGACCCGTGAACACGCTCGCCAGATGATCGCTTTCTATGGCTCGACCAGGACTTATTCGCCGGTCTTCGAGACTCACGGGTTCTCCGGGCTCTCCGATGAGCTCCATGGATTGCAGCGCAGGGGTGATATCGCGGCGATGGTCTCGCTCATCACCGATGATGTTCTCGACCACTACACCGTGTCGGGAACCTGGTCGAACCTCGGCGCCAATCTGGTTGACCGTTACCGGGATGTGGCCCCGAACGTTTCGTTGATGACCTACACCGCTTCGAGCCAACTGCGCCGCCACCCCGACATTCTCGACCGCTGGTCCGACGTAGCCCGCGACGTGGGTGCTGCGCTTTAGGTTGTCGTAGAGCGCTGCATTTCTCTGTTTGCTGGCTGGCGATTATTCTCGCTTGCCGTGCCGTACGAGGAACTGTCAAGCCTGCTTCAGCAGGGTGACTTCGAGACGTTGTTCATCCGCCATATGGGGTGGAACAACCCAGAACAAAGGTCACCGGCTGCGGTGGCGGGCAGCGAACTCCGTCCTGTGGCCGTGGCTGACAAGTTGGGTGTCACCGCTTGGCGTGTGGACTGTCCGACTGGGTTGCCGGAGCGACGTGAGCAGCATCTAGTCGTGCGCCACTTGAAGCGTCTCAGCCGCGATCAACTCGTGGTTTTTGTAGCCCCAGACAGACATGTTTGGCAATGGCCTGAACAGCGTCCGAGCGGCGTCGGATACCGGCTCGTGGATCACGAGTACCCCGTCCATGCGCCGACCGAGGCGCTACTACAACGGCTTGCGCAGGCCACGTTCCAGATCGACGAGGAACCGCACCTCACATCGAGTTCGGTGCTCACAAGGGTGCGGCGTTCGTTCAACGCCGACAAGGTGACCAAGTCCTTCTACCGTGAGTTCCAGAAGCATCACAAGAACTTTGCAACCAAGGTCGAAGGCATCGGTGAGGATTCGAGCCGCCGTTGGTATGCGTCGGTGTTGTTGAACCGGCTGATGTTCTGTTACTTCATTCAGCACAAGGGGTTCTTGGATACCGACCGGAACTATCTTCGCAACCGTCTAGAGCTTGTCCGAGAGCATCATGGTTCAGATCAGTTCTACTCGTTCTACAAGCGGTTCCTGTTGCCGTTGTTCCACCAAGGGTTGGGAAGCTCTGACCCTGAGTACGGAGACGCTGATATCGAGTCGATCATCGGTGATATCCCATATGTGAACGGTGGAATCTTCGAGCCTCACGAACTGGAGAACGCGCACGACATCCAGATCCCTGACGGTGCCTTCGAGTCTCTGTTCGACTTCTTCGATGATTGGCGCTGGCATCTCGACGAACGCCCGTTTGCCGATGGAAACGAGATAAATCCAGACGTTCTGGGATACATCTTCGAGCAGTACATCAATTTCACTGAGGCCGGGCAGAAGGAGAGGGGCGCGTACTACACGAAACCCGATGTGACCGGCTACATGGCGGAGTCGTCGATCCTGCCGGCGGTGGCTGACCGGTTCGTGGGGGCTGGGTTGGCTGACCCCGCGTTGCTACTTGCTGGCTCGGGCGATGAGTTCATCCGTGACAGTCTGGGCCACGGCGTTGACCAGGCTGTTTCTCCACCGGGGGGGGGGGGGGGGGCTTGGCCGTGGCAACGGCGTAGCGGTGACCTCAACGAATATGTCGAACTTGACCCTCCAGGCGAGGACGTGGCGTTGCCGGGAGAGCGCTGGTGCGATGTGGTGCACCGACGCGACCGCTTCGACAAGCAATTCGAGATGTTGTCGGATTCGCGACGAACTTGGAGCACCGACGACGCCATAACTGAGAATCTGGCGCTTCTGGAGTTGTTGCGTGCCTATGTGAGCCAACTTGCTGATGCCGATGAGTGTCAGCGGGCGTTTGAAGCGTTGCGCGTGTTAACCGTGTGTGATCCGACGGTTGGTTCGGGGGCGTTTCTGTTCGCGGCGATTGACGTGCTTGAGCCGCTGTATTCGGAGGTGCTGGCCCGTGCGGAGGAACTCGAACGTAAGGGGGGGCCGACCCCAGAGTTTCTTGACGAGGCTCGCGCTCACAAGAACCCCAGTTACTGGCTGATCAAGACGATCTGTTTACGCAATCTGTTTGGCGTGGACTTGATGCAGGAGGCACCCGAGATCGCCAAGTTGCGACTGTTCTTGAAGCTCGCTGCTCAAATTGATCGAGTTGAGGACTTGGAGCCTCTACCGGATCTGGACTTCAACATCAAGTGTGGAAACTTGCTTGTGGGGATCGCTGACGGCAATGACTTTGAAGATCGCTTGGGTGGCACGCTCGCGGGAGCGGCGGATCTGGACGAGATCCGGGATCTGGCCGCTGAGGTGGCCGCGGCATACGAGGAGTTCGTTGCGGATCAGGAGGCCAACGACGAGGATCCCGCCGCGAGAAAACAGGTGCTTAGTAGGAGCTTTGACGATTCACGCCAGCGCTGCCACAAGTTGCTTCATGGGCTGCGCGGCACGACTCCTTTCGAGCCGTGGATCGAGTCGCATCAACCGTTCCACTGGTTCGTGGAGTTCCCGAGCGTGTGGCGTAACGGCGGCTTCGACGTGGTGATCGGCAATCCCCCCTACATCAAGAAGTCGTTGGTGACCGACTACACCTGGGCCGGCTACAAGACCGAGAAGTGCCCAGATCTCTACGCGCTGTGCATGGAACGTGCCACAACCTTGCTGAACGACAAAGGCCGTTTCGCGATGATCGTGATGCACTCCGTCTGCTTCAGCCGGAAGTTCAGCAGCTTGCGGGGTTGCCTCGGAGACCGATTCGGAAGAACTTGGGTGTCCTCCTACTCGCGAAGGCCAGACAGTCTCTTTGCCGGATCAGCAGCCGTACGCAATTCAATCGTGTGCGCAAGTGTCGGCGATGGTGAGATTCTGCACACGTCTGGTTGTAGGCGTTGGATGCCGAATCTGCGTTCGAGTCTCTTCGGGGGTATCTCTTACTCAACTCCTCATCAGGCTCTGCTGCTTTGCGGAGCCAATCCCCAGTGGCCGCTTGTTGATCCGAATGTGGCCTGCGCATTGCGACAACTGGTTATCGCCAACACCACCATTGAAGACTCACTCGTATCGCGGTCACCCTACGCGTTGGGATACAAGACGACCGCGCTTTACCAACTGGGCATCTACGTGACTGAGCCGCCGACAGTAGATCCCGAGACGGGACAAGATGCGACAACTAGCAGCAGCCGGACTGGCTGGATCTGTTTCGAGTCATCAGAAGAGCGGGACTTAGCCTTGGTCGCGTTGGCTGGGCGATGGGGATATCTGTGGTGGCTTGCCTACAGCGACCCCTTCGATGTCACCCGCAGCACGCTTGTCGCGTTCCCGGGTGACATCGAAGGGTTGGCGAACCCTGCCCCGGGTGACATGGAACTCGTCAGTCTATTGGGCCTGTCAACGACCCTTCAGGATGAAATGCCGAAAACCCTTGCATGGATGCGTAAAGCAGGTGTCAATGTTGGCCGTTACAACATGTCGAAGTTGCGGCATATCACTGACCAAGCGGACTGGTTGTTGGCCAAGGCATGGGGCATAGAGGACGCGTTCGAAGCGGCGGGGAACCTGCGTGACCGGATGATCTTCGGCAACAAGGAGTAGCAGCGGTGCCGAAGATCCTCGACAACATCGACCTCGAGACAGAGCGTGAACTGCTCGAAACGCTGGAGTCGTCTCATCGCCTGGATGCGGCGATCGGCTACTTCAACCTTCGTGGTTGGAAGCTGCTGACTGATGCCGTGGATGCGCTGCCGAAGGGTTCGGAGAGGCCGAAAGCCCGGATTCTTGTCGGTATGTGCGAGACCCCAACCGACGAGATGCGTCGGTTGGTTCGGATGCGGCGAGCGGACCCGATAGACAATCGAACCGCTGCTCGATTGAAGGACGAGACCGTCACCGAGTATCGCGAACAACTTCAGATCGGGTTGCCCACCGAAGGTGATGAAACAGCGCTGCGGTCGTTGCTTCGCCAGATCGAGGCAGGCGACGTGAAGGTGCGAATACACACGGCTCACCGGTTGCACGCCAAGCTCTACCTCTGCCACCGCGATGACTCCGCGGCGCCCCGCGTGGGCTATGTCGGGTCTTCGAATCTGACCGTGGCGGGGCTTCGCGACCAGGGCGAACTGAACGTTGATGTCGTCGACGGTGATGCCACCGCCAAGCTGGCCCGCTGGTTCGAGGATCGCTGGAACGACCCGTTCACAGTCGATGCGATGCCCGAGTTGGCCGAGTCGTTGCGCGAATCCTGGGCGTCAGAAGAACAGCTTGACCCGTACCTGGTGTATCTGAAAATGGCGTATCACCTCTCCAAGGAGGCTCGTGAAGGTTTGATCGAATATGGCTTGCCGGCTTCGATGCGAGACGAGTTGTTGGACTTCCAGGCAGCCGCAGTGAAGATCGCCGCTCGAATCGTGATGCACAAAGGCGGAGCAATGATCGGCGATGTGGTCGGACTCGGAAAGACCCTTATCGGTACTGCCGTGGCACGGTTGCTTCAAGAAGAGCAGGGCTTTGAGACGCTTGTTGTGTGCCCCAAGAACCTCGTCGACATGTGGGAGTCGTATCTGCACGAATACGAGGTGCGGGGCAAAGTCGAGTCGTTGTCGATGGTTCACAAGTCACTGCCCGACGCTCGTCGCTATCGGCTGGTGATAATCGATGAGGCACACAACCTTCGCAGTGACAAGCGCCGTGACCACGGTGTTCTCCAGAGCTATATCGCCGACAACGAATCCAGGGTGCTGCTCTTGACTGCAACGCCCTACAACAAGGAGCTCGGTGATCTGGCTGCGCAGCTGTCGTTGTTCATCCGCCCCGACACCGACTTGCGACTGCGCCCGGAGAAAGCCATCGCTGAAGTCGGCGCGGCGGACTTTGAGCTGCTCTGCAATGGTCAGACTTCAACGCTCGGCGCGTTCAAGAGGTCGGAGCATCTTGAGGACTGGCAGTCGTTGATGTCGCAGTATCTCGTACGGCGGACTCGACGGTTCGTTGAAGAGAACTACGCACTGCAAGACGACGACGGACGCCGCTACCTGGAGTTTGGCACCGGCAAGCGGTTCTATTTCCCGAAGCGGACCGCGATACCGGTGGACCGCAAGCTCACAGCGGATGACCCGGCTTTCTTGATGGCGTCCGATGAGACTCTTGACACGATCCGTGACCTGATGCTGCCGAGGTATCGCATGGGGAACTACCTCGACAATGACTTCGTGCCCTCAGAGGAGGGCGAGGCGCAGTTGGTCGACGACCTGAAGAACTCGGCTCGAGGCAACCTCGCGGGTTTCACCAGGGTCACAATGTTCAAGCGATTGTCCTCGTCGGGGCCTGCGTTTCTGGCGACCCTTCGCCGTCACCGCTTGCGGAACATGGTTGCAGCTCATGCGCTTGACAGCGGATTGCCGGTTCCAATCGGCTCCGTCGACAACTCGCTCTGGGCAGCCGAAGTGGACGGTGATCCAGAAGACAACGATGAAGACGATGATGACGCCTCGATGTTCGACTCCGTTGAGGAGCCTGCCGCCAGTGCATACCAGAAGCTCCGCGCCAAGAACCCCAAAGCGATCCGTTGGGCGACACCTCAGATGTTCCGGTCCAACCTGCTAGCCGACCTTCGTCACGACACCGAAGTCATCACGGAGATGCTTGACCGGTTCGGGATCTGGGAAGCGGACCGAGACCAGAAGACCGCTGCTTTGGAGAGATTGCTTGTGGAGCGCTACCCGTACGACAAGGTGCTGATCTTCACCGAAGCGGCGGATACCGCCAACTACGTCCACGAGGAGTTGTTGCGTCGGGGGATTGCTGATGTCGGAGTGGTCACGGGAGACTCGGAGAACCCCACAGCACTCGCTCGGCGGTTCGCACCTTTGGCCAATGGCGTGGCGGGTAACGGCGACCGAGACAGGTCTTCGACAGCGCCGGGTGAGCTCCGTGTGCTGATATCGACAGATGTGCTGTCGGAGGGACAGAACCTCCAAGACGCGCACATCATCGTCAACTACGACCTTCCGTGGGCGATCGTGAAGCTCGTTCAGCGGGCCGGTCGGGTCGATCGAATCGGGCAGAATGCTCCCGAGGTGCTGGTCTATTCGCTGCTGCCGGCAGCCTCGATTGAAGAAGAGATCGAGCTCCGAGACCGAATCCGAAGACGATTGGGCGAGAACGCTCAACTTCTCGGCTCAGACGAGACCTTCTTCGGTGATGCGACTGAACGGCAGATCATTTCTGGCGTCTACGACGAGTCCTCGTCGTACCGGCTTGCCGGTGTTGATGAAGTCGATCCAGTGTCCATGGCGTACGAGATCTGGAGGCATGCCGAAGAGGCGCATCCCGAACTCGCTCAACGAGTGAAATCACTTCCCAATGTCGTGTACTCCACCAAGCAAAGTACGGATGCGGCCCCCTATATCGGAGTCCTTGTACACACGCAGGCCGTGGCTGGTGCTGACGCCTTCGGATTCGTGGAGACCAACGGTGATGAGCGGCGCGTGACTCCCCAGGAAGCGCTACGCATGGCCGAATGCGAACCTGACACGCCTTCCGTGGAGCGCTTGGCGGATCACCACGACCTCACCGCGGCAGCACTTGGCGGACCCCTGAAGACACCGACCGGACGGGCCACGGGTGCGCTGCAAGGCGTGCGAGGCAAGGTGTGGCGCATGCTTCATGAACAGATGGAGGGGTTCAAGGACAACCTTCTCTTCAGCAAGACCGAACTTCAACGAGCCCATGACGCTATGAACGAACGTCCGCTCTACGAGGCTGCTACCCAACGCCTCGCCAAAGCAGCGCGGGACCGCAGCACGGATGATCTCGCAGCCTTGGTGGTTGAACTCCACAACGACAACCGACTTTGCGTTCCCCCCGCACCTGAAGGAAGCGATGCGGAGCCGGTAATCGTCTGCACGATGGGCATTCAGAGCTGACCGAGCCACTTCGCGGTAGAGAAATTATCGGTAAATCTCATGTTTGCTCAATGATTTACAGGGTCATTGTCACAGGGGGTGAGTAGGTTGTGACCTATGGATTTCGATTCGGGTTTGGCACTTCTTGATGAGGGCAAGTCAGCAGTATGCGGCGAGGGTGAAGCGCTGCGGGTGCCGTGGGTTGATGAGGCGAAGTTGTCCGATGACGGGTTGCGTTCACGCCTAGGGGCGCTGGGCCGTGCGGAGTCGGCTTTGGTGGCGATGAAATCGCGAGCCTTGGCTGAACTGGGCAACCGCTTCGGTACCGGTGACGCTCAGCGTCTGGTTCGTGATGAGTTGCAAGCGTCGGGCCGAGAGGCCAAGCGTGATGTCGAAACGGCGGCCCGGTTGGCAGAGCTGCCCGCGACCAGTGAAGCTCTGGCCTCTGGTGAGATACCCGCTGGGCATGCCCGCCTCATCGCTCGAGCTTCTGGTGAGAGCCAGATTGATGAAGAGCGTTTGGTGGAAGCGGCCAACGAAGAGCCCTTCGACGAGTTCGCTCGGACCGTGAAACGTCACCAACAGGAGCTTGCCGACGATGATGGCCAGGCATTGTTGGATCGTCAACGCTCCAATCGCAAGGCACGCATTTTCGAATCACCCGACACTGGCATGTTCGTGTTGAGCGGAGAGTTCGATCAGATCACCGGGGCACGCATCGCCACGGCATTGGCTGCCAAAGAACGGCAACTGTGGCACCGAGAAGATCCCAAGGCTCGGTGTACGCCGCAGCAGCGGATGGCCGACGCCCTGGCCGAGTTGATCTGTGAAGCGCCCGGGGATGGCAAGTCCGCGGGCACGGATCTTTTGGTGATCGCTGACTACGACTCGATTGCGGGGCAGCTTGCCAATCCCCGTCTCGTCGACGGTTCGCCGATACCGATTGTTGAGTTGCATCGTCTAGCGCTCGAAGCCAACTTGCTGCCTTCGATCTTCGACACGAAGGCACAGAACATGTGGTTGGGCCGAAGGCAACGTACGGCCAGTGAAGCCCAACGGGTCGCGTTGATCGCGAGAGATCAACACTGCATCGGTTGTAGTGCCAACCCGTTGTGGTGCAGAGTGCACCACGTTGTTTGGTGGTCAAAGAACGGGCCGACGGATCTCGACAACCTGGTGTTGGTCTGTGATGACTGCCACCACAAGATCCATGATCAGGGCTGGCAGGTGTACAAGCACCCCAAAACCGGCAAGTTCAAGCTCAGACCCCCGAACGATCCGCCGCCGTCCTAAGTTCGGTCGAACCCGTGCAGGTGTAAACGCGCCAACTGACCAGGCTGCAACTCAGATCGGTGAGCAGGACGAAGTTCAGGTTCAGCGTCGAGCTAGGTGGGCCATTTCGCTGATGAGCTGCGGTAGCGGCGGCTGCGTGTAGGTCGGGTCCAGGTCGGCGTAGACGGCGTGGACGTTGACTGCCAGCCTCTCGCTGTCGGTCCACTCGCCGAAGTGGCCGAGTTCAATATCAAGGGCGGCTTCGGTGGCGGTCATTCCGGCAGCGTGGCGTTTGGCAGCCTCGTGCTGGACGAAGGTCAGGTAGTCCCGCACCATCTCGGGACCGCGTCTGTCGACGACGGGGCCGTGCCCGGGCACGACCACCTCGACATCGAGTTCGAGGATCAGATCGCAGGCGCGTATCCAGTTGATCACCGGACCGGCCCAGACGATGGGCGTGCCGTAGACGAAAAGGATGTCACCAGTGAAGACTGTTCGCGTGTCCGGGACATGGACCACTAGGTCGCCTTTCGTGTGCGCCGGCCCCACATCGATCAACTCGATCTGACGCCCGCCCACTGTGAGGCCGAGATGGCCGGAGAACGTCCTAGTCGGTGGCGTGGCGACGATGCCGGTGAAGTCGAACTGTCCGAACGCGCCCCGCAGATAGTCGTTGACGATCTGATCGCCGAAATCGGTCTCGACCAGCACGGCGAGCATCGAGGCAGGGACGTCCTCGAACTCCTCAAGACATGCCTCGGTAGCGATGATCTCGGCGTTCTCGACGAGTTGATTGCCGTAGCAGTGGTCGCCGTTGGCGTGGGTGTTCACGAGGGTCTGGATCGGTCTCGTTGCCGTGATGGGGTCCATGCTGTCCAACATCGCCTGTGTCAGCGGCAGGTCGAACAGCGTGTCGACCAGCAGGGACCGATCCTCGCCGGCTATCAAGCCCGCATTACTCCATCCCCAGCTGCCGTCGGGTTGGAGGTATGCCCAAGTCCCGTCGCCGACCTCGGCGAGACCCTGCTCGAAGCGGACCTGGGGTCTCATGGCGTCTCCAACAACGAGGCGACCGAGCGGTTGAAGTTGACACCTTGCCCCGTGTCTAGAGGCAAGAGATCTCGCGACATGGATTTGTGACCATATCAGAGCTGGACATCCGGATTGGCTCGATGTCGTCATTCATCCGTTCAACTCCGCCGTCTATGTGCGTGACGTGCAGCGACCGCGGGTTCACCCGAACAGATATCCGTCGTGGTGCACCAAGTAGGCGTTCTTGAGCACCGCCTCTGCACATCCAGCATACCGCGCGCCCTTCTTGGGCGGGAACGGGCGCTTTACGCGGTATCGCGGTTGCACTAAACATGAGGTGTGGATCATGTTATGTCTTTCCGGCGTGTCTCGGCCCGGTCCCGGGTCGGGACTGTTCTGGTTTTGGCGCTTTTGGCCGCGGTGCTGTGGGCGGCGGTCCCTGAAGGTGTGGCCGCCCAGCAGGACGATTCCGACGCGTCGCTGGCCTCTTTGACGTTGACGGGGGCCGATCTGGCGTTCGACCCCGATCAGAGCCAGTACTGGTTGGCCTACGGGGTGGCGGTACAGAATCCCACCATTGTGGCTACGGCCGCCCAGCCGGAGGCGCAGGTGGAATTCCGCCCGGCTGACGCCGACCCCGACACTGCTGGCTACCAAGCGAGCGTGTCGGGGTTGCAGGTGGTGCACGTCATCGTCACTTCGCCCGACGAGTCCGCCAGGCGTATCTGGTCGATCTGGCTGTTCGACTACCGGCTCACCGCGCTGGGCGTCGAGGGCTTCGACCTCGGTTTCGATCAGGCGACAGCCGACTACAGCCTCGAGGTGCCCCACAGCAACGCCACGATCACGCTCACCGCCAACGACGGCACCCACACCTTTGCCTACAGCCACCCCGACTCAGACCCGGCAGCCGACGGCCACCAGGTCGCGCTTCAACCGGGCGAAAACACCGTGACGGTCACCGCCACGCCCGAGGTGCCCATCGTCGCGGTCGCCCAGACCTACACCATCGCCGTCACCCGCCTGCCCGATCCCTCGGTGGGTTTGCGCACTGGCGACCCCCTCACCGGCACTTTCGCGTATGTGCCACAGAGCCACAACGGGTCGAGGGGGTTCACCCTAGGTCTGCTCTTCAGCGATGACGTGTCGACCAGTTTCCAGGAGCTGCGGTACTGGACGATCAAGGTGATCGGTGGCCGGCTGCAGCACATGCAGTTGATTGATTCCACCAACACGGCTCGCTGGTATCTGCTTGTGACCCCGTCGGGCGACTATGACGTCACGATCTCGTTGGAGGCAGGGCAGTCGTGCGGGGATATCGCGACGGTCTGCACGGCTGACGGCAGAGCCCTGTCTCACGACATGGAGGTGACGGTGGTCGGCCCCAACGGTTCGGCCACCCACCCGTCTGTGGCGTCCTCGGAGGTGTACCTCGTCTTCGACGACGGCCCCCAGCCCGAATTCACCCCGCGGATTCTTGACGTGCTGAAGCGTCATGGAGCCAAGGCGACCTTCTTCGTCACGGGCGTCAATGCCAGCGCTCACCCCGACATCGTTCAGCGCGCGGCCAACGAGGGCCACACGTTCGGCAACCACACATGGAATCACGAAGTCTTGACGGAGCTGACCCTTGACGAGTTCAACAGCACGATCAACCGCACCCAAGAGGCGCTCGGTGATCACGCCACCGACTGCCTGCGACCTCCGCTCAACGCGGCAGATCACAACGTTGTCGAGTGGGCCCAAGCACTCGGAATGCGGATCATTCCGTTCACGGTCAACATCCGAGACTGGCAACTGCCGGGCGCCGAGGTCATCGCCGATCGCATTGTCTGGGGCGCCGTGCCCGGATCGGTGATCTCCCTCCACGACGTCGGCGCCACCGGCGAGCAAACCGCGGAAGCGCTCGATCTTGCTCTCACCAGGCTGGCGGACTCCGGGCTGAACTTTGTGCCGCTCTGCAATGCAGCACTCCCCGCACCGGAGCCATCGACCACTGCGGAGCCCTCGACCACAACGGAGCCTCCAGCCGCGTCGGAACCTCCGGCTGCGCCGACGAGACTGACCGCAGCGGTCAACGACGACGGTCACATCGTGCTTAGCTGGGATGCGGCAGCCGACGGCGATGGGGTCACCGGCTATCAGATCCTGCGCCGCCGCCCCCGCGAGGGTGAGAACACCCTGGTGGTGTACGTGGACGATACCGGCAGTGCCGCGAACACCTATACCGACACCGAGGCGCCGGCCGGCACGCTCTATGTGTATCGCGTCAAGGCGCACAACAGCGCAGGCACCTCGGCACGCTCGAACTACGTCAACGTGGACCACTGAGTTGCGCGCCGTAGACACTGTTCCCCCAGTCACCAACCATCCATTCGATCTCCGCGCGCTGAGCTTCGGGCTTTGCTAGTTGTCGACGTCGATCGCGTGGGTTCGGAGCATCTGCAGTGGGACGACCTCGAGCGCGCGTTCGTGCGTCGCGGTGAGCCGAACCGGCGCGGCGGCACCGGCCAAGGCGGCTTCGAGCCAGCGAGAAGCGCAGACACACCAGCCGTCACCCGGTGAGAGACCCTCGAATCCCCACTCGGGCCGCGGCGTCGACAGGTCATTTCCCGCTTCCTTGGAGAACTCGAGAAACTCGGCGGTGACGATCGTGCAGACAGTGTGCGAGCCGATATCGGCCTCGGACGTGTTGCAGCATCCGTCACGAAAGAAACCTGTGACCGGATCGGTTCCGCACTCGACGAGATCGGTCCCCAAAACGTTCTGTGCCATACCTCATCAAACCACGGGACTAGATTCGTTGCGACCCCGCGACTCCAGACAGGGACCAATTGATGCAGCTCCGATTAGCCACGGTTGCCGATGCTGAAGACCTCCGCCGGATCTACAACCACGAGGTTGAGAACACCACCGCCACATTCGACATCGAGCCACGAACTCTCGAAGACCAACGCGAGTGGATCAACCAACGCCAAGGGGCGCTCGGTGCTGTTGTCGCTGAACTCGACGGTCGTGTGGTCGGCTTCGCCAGCCTCAGTCCGTACCGCAATCGTGCCGGCTATCGCACCACCGTGGAGAACAGCGTGTACGTGAGCGAAGACGCTCGAGGCCGCGGCGTGGGCCGCGCGCTGATGGAAGAACTCATCGACATGGCCCTCAAGAGGGGTTTTCACAGCATTGTCGCCCACATCGTCGATGGCCACGAAGCAAGCGTGGCGCTCCACCGAGCCTGCGGGTTCGAAGTTGTGGGCACCGAACGAGAAGTTGGTCGCAAATTCGGTGCATGGCTCGACGCAGTCATCATGCAACGCATGCTCGCGTGAGAGGTCCGGTGCCGAAGCACCGGACCTCGTCTCCGCTGTGGGCCGAGAAGGATTTGAACCTTCGTAGGCATAAGCCGACGGGTTTACAGCCCGTTCCCTTTGGCCGCTCGGGCACCGACCCGCGGACCGAAAATACTACCGGATCAGCGCCGCGTCCGGCACGGATTTGCGGGCGCAGCCGATCAAGAACGGCCGCTGCTTGATACGGTTTCGCCATGCCGACTTTCGATGTGGTTTCAGAACTCGACGGTCAAGAAGTACGCAACGCCGTCGATCAAGCCTCCCGCGAGGTTTCCCAACGCTACGACTTCAAAAACACCGGCTCCTCGGTGCAATTGGGCGACAACGTCATTGAAATGGCCTCGTCGACGGAGGACCGGTTGGCAGCGCTGCGCCAAGTCCTTGAGGAGAAACTCGTGCGGCGCAAGGTGAGCCTCAGGGCGCTCGACTACGGCAACGTCGAGCCGGCCTCGGGAGGAACGGTGCGCCAGACTGCTCGCCTGCAGGCCGGGATCTCACAGGACAAAGCCAAAGAAATCAACAAGTTCATCAAAGGGCTCGGGTTCAAGGGCATCCAGTCATCTGCGCGGGGCGACGAACTGCGCGTGCAGGGCAAGAAACGTGACGACTTGCAGAAGGTGATCGCCGCGCTCAAAGAAGCCGACCTGAAGATCCCCCTCCAGTTCATCAACTTCCGCGACTGACTCACATCGAGCGCAGGCGGGCGATCCTCTGTTCAGTAGGGGGATGGGTGCTGAACATGCTGCCTCTGCCGCCCCGGCCACGGGCCTGAGCGCTCAGAGGATTGACGATGTAGGAACTGGCCTGGTTCGGGTTGACGTTGACAGGGATCGCTTGAGCCCCCTGCTCCAGCTTCTCGAGCGCCCGTGCCAGGGGCTCGCCGCTGCCGATGAGCTTCGCGGCCGAGGCGTCGGCCTGGAACTCGCGGCTGCGGCTGATCGCCGCCTGAATGACCATCGCCGCGATCGGCGCCAGCAACGCGAAGGCAAGCTCGCCGATCGGGTTGCGGTCGCGGTCGCCGCCTCCGAACATTGCTCCCCACATCACTATGTTGGCTGCGAAAGTGATCGCCATGCCGATCGCCGCGGCGACAGACCCGATAAGAATGTCGCGGTTGCGGATATGGGCCAGTTCATGGGCCAACACACCACGAACCTCGTCCCAGCTCATGCGCTCCAACAATCCGACGGTCACCGCCACCGCAGCGTTCTTCGGGTTTCGCCCGGTAGCGAAGGCATTCGGCTGCGGGTTGGGAGAGATATAGAGCTTCGGCATGGGCATATTGGCCCGCATGGTGAGGTCTTCCATGATCTGGTAGTACTGCGGTGCCTGCTCGCGGGTCACCAGTTGGGCGCGGGCAGATTTGATCGCCAGGGTGTCGCTGAACCAGTAGGACCCGCCGACCATCACCAACGCGATCACCAGGCCGAACACCAAGCCGGTGCTGCTGCCGATAGCGCCGCCTGCGACGATGATCAGACCACCGAGCAGGCTGAGCAGAACGAAAGTCTTTGCAGTGTTGATCACGGTCTCAACACTAGAGCCACACCGGTGCTCGCGGCTACGCCCTGCGAACCGATTTCTACTCCTCGTCGCTGTCTGCTGCGCCCTCGCGGATCGCCGCGACAACATCAGGGTCGGCGAGTGTGGTCGTATCGCCCAGATCTCGGCCGTCGGCCACATCGCGCAGCAACCGCCGCATGATCTTGCCGGAACGGGTCTTGGGAAGGTCCGGCACCAGGAAAACGGCTTTGGGCCGTGCCGTCGGGCCGAGCTTGGTGCCCACATGCAAGCGGATCTCTTCTCGCAACGCGTCGGTTGCATCCGCAGAACCAATGAGGATCACGTAACCCACGATCGCTTGACCGGTGATGTCGTCTGTAGCGCCTACGACTGCCGCTTCGGCCACCGCGGAGTGGTCGACCAGAGCGCTCTCTACCTCGGCGGTGGAGATGCGGTGGCCGGACACGTTCATCACGTCGTCCACACGACCCAGCAGCCAGATATAGCCGTCCTCATCGACACGGGCACCGTCACCGGCGAAGTAGCGGCCCTCATAGGTTGACCAGTAGGTGTCGTGGTAGCGCTGCGGATCCCCCCAGATGCCGCGCAGCATCGACGGCCACGGCTGGGTGATCGTCAGGTAACCGCCGCCAAGTTCAACGGGGTTGCCGTCGTCGTCGACCACCTCGGCGAACACGCCTGGAATGGGCGTCGTGGCGGTGCCGGGCTTGGTTGTGGTCACGCCCGGCAGGGGAGTGATCATGTGGCCGCCGGTCTCGGTCTGCCACCAGGTGTCGACGATCGGGCAGGTCCCGCCGCCGATGTTGTCGTGGTACCACATCCAGGCTTCGGGGTTGATGGGCTCGCCGACAGTGCCCAAGACCCGCAGGCTCGAGAGGTCGCGCCTCGCGGGCCACTGTTCTCCCCACTTCATGAACGTGCGAATGGCGGTCGGGGCGGTGTAGAGCTGGGTCACGCCGTAGCGCTCCACGATGTCCCAGAGCCGGTCCTTGTTCCAGCCGGCCCGGTCGCCGCTGCGTTCGCTGGGAAGCGGAGTGTCCGGGGTGCCCTCGTACATGACCGAGGTGCAGCCGTTGGTCAAGGGCCCGTAGACGATGTAGGAATGGCCGGTCACCCAGCCGATATCGGCTGCGCACCAGTACACGTCGGTTTCCGGTTTCAGGTCGAACACGTACTTGTGGGTGAAGGCGACCTGGGTCAGGTAGCCGCCGGTGGTGTGCATGATGCCTTTGGGTTTGGCGGTCGTGCCTGAGGTGTAGAGCAGGTACAGCAACTGTTCTGCACCCATCGGTTCCGGCGGACAGCTCGGCTCGGCGGTCGCCATCAGGTCATGCCACCAATGATCACGGCCCGCGACCATCTCGGGGGCAGTACCGCAGCGGTCGACCACGATCACGTTCTCCACGGTCGGAGCACCAGCCACAAGCGCTGCGTCAACGTTTGGTTTCAGAGCCGACGGCTCGCCCCGCCGATAACCGGCGTCGGCGGTGATGATCAGGCGGGCCTCGGCGTCCTCGCAGCGGTCGGTGATGGCGTCGGGGGAGAATCCGCCGAAAATTACCGAGTGGGCCACACCGATGCGGGTGCAGGCGAGCATGGCGATCGGCAGCTCGGGGATCATCGGCATGTAGATGGCGATGCGGTCACCCTTCGACAGGCCGAGGCCCTTCATGACGTTGGCGAACTTCTCCACCTCCGCCAGCAGTTCCGAATAGCTGATGGTGCGGGCGTCGCCGGGTTCGCCCTCCCAGTGATAGGCGACCTTGTCGCCGAGACCGGCGGCGACATGACGGTCGAGGCAGTTCTCCGAGACGTTGAGTTGGCCGTCCTCGAACCATTTGGCGAAGGGGAGATCCCATTGAAGGACCGTCGTGAAGTCGCTGGACCAGCTCAACAGCTCTCGGGCCTGGCGTGCCCAGAAAGCGGTGTAGTCGCCGTCGGCCTCGTCGTACAGCGATCGGTCGTTGGCCAACGCTGCCGCCGCGAATCCGGCCGAGGGCGGAAACGTCCGTCCTTCGCTTTCGTAGACCTCGATCGATCCCTGAGCCCCAGTGGTTCCCTCAGCCACCGTGCTTTCGTCAGCCATGGTGCGTCCCTTCGCGTTCACTTCGTGGCGAAAACCATACCCACGGTGGCTAACGGCTGCTGCATGGGGAAAGCTGGTGCCCATGTCGGATCGACCCGAAGCAGCGACCTACCGACGGGACGGCCATGTCGCCACCATCACCTACAACCGGCCCGAGGCTCTCAATGCTGTCAACGGGGCCATGCGCCAGGCTCTTGATGCCGCCTGGACTGAGTTCCGTGAGGACGAAGAAGCCTGGGTTGCCGTCGTCACGGGTGCAGGCAGGGCCTTCTGTGCAGGAGCGGATCTGCGTGACGGTGCGGGCGCGACGGGCAGCTGGCCGGGCTCGTTCTGGGAGTGGCCCACGATCACCACTTTCGAGAGCGGCATGGAGATCTGGAAACCGACGATCGCCGCGGTCAACGGGCCTTGTATCGGTTATGGGCTCACCGCGGTCCTGGCATGCGATTTCGTGCTCGCCAGCGAACGGGCGAGTTTCGCCTACCCGGAGGTGAAGCTGGGGCAGGCGACGATTGTGGGGGCGTTGAGACTGCCTGACCATGTGGCGATTCCTGATGCTCTGGAACTGCTGTTGACAGGAGATCCGATTGATGCGGACCGCGCCAAAGAGATAGGTCTTGCCTGGCAGGTTCATCCCCATGATGAACTGTTGGGTGCGGCGCACGGTCTAGCCGAGCGGCTTTGCCAAGGTGCCCCGTTGGCGGTGCGGGCCACCAACGAGATGGTCAGGCGTGGCCGCAGGATGAACTGGACTGAGGCGGTGCGGATGGGTGAGACGATGCGCCGGGTTGTCGGGCAGTCCGAGGATGCTGCGGAGGGTGGTCGAGCGTGGGCCGAGAAACGCGACCCTCAATGGAAAGCCCGGTGAAGCCGATAATGGCCCGATAGGGGCGTCAGGTTGATTCGTGCGCCATCATGAGCCGATGGAAATCCACGGAAACTGTGATCCCGCTTTCTCGGCGGTGCAGGACGCCTTTGAGCAGAACTTCGCTGAAGGCCTTGAATTGGGGGCCGCTGCCGCGGTGACCGTCGATGGGGAGGTGGTGGTCGACATCTGGGCGGGAGCGGCTGACGCAGCGGGCAGTCCGTGGCAGCGCGACACGATCGTCAACGTCTACTCCACGACCAAGACCATGGCCGCGGTGTGCATGCTGATTCTGGCCGACCGGGGAGAGTTGGACTTCGACAAACCGGTGGCGCACTACTGGCCGGAGTTCGCGCAGCATGGCAAAGAGAGTGTGCTGGTGCGTCATGTCATGTCTCACACCGCCGGTCTGCCCGGGTTCGTGCCGCCGATCGCTCCGCCACAGCTGTATGACCTCGACCATGTAGCAGCTCAGCTTGCTGGTCAGGAACTGTGGTGGGAGCCGGGCACCAAGTCCGGCTATCACGCCATCACCCAGGGCAATCTCGAAGGCGAGATCCTTTATCGGATAACTGGCGAGCGGATGGCCGATTGGTTCGCCAAGGAGGTGGCCGGCCCCTTGGAGGCCGACTTCTGGATGAGCCTGCCGGCTTCGGAAGACCACCGGGTCGCCGAGTTGCAGCTCCCGCCTCCGCCCAGCGGCATGGAGGTGAACGGTGTGCCTGTGGCGTTCGATTCAATCGCGATCCGCACGTTGACGAGTTGTCCTTTGGACGCAACCGAACCCCGGACTCGTGAGTGGCGTGCGGCTGAGATTCCTGCCGCGGGCGGGCTCGGCAACGCTCGTTCCATTGCGGCGGTGCATTCGATGCTTGCCAATGGTGGCGAGGTGAACGGGGTACGCCTCCTGTCTGAGGCGGGGGCTCGGCGGGCGCTTGAGCCCCAGGTCGACGGCGTTGACGAAGTGTTGATGCTGCGGCTGCGTCACGGCTTGGGGTTTGCGCTGGAGATGGAAGGCTGGGTCCAGAGCCCGAATCCCAACCACATGTTCTGGGGTGGCTGGGGCGGCTCCCTGGCGACGGTGGACTTCGATGCCGCCATGACCGTGTCCTACGTGATGAACCGGATGGACGCCGAACTTACCGGCGACCCCCGCGGTGGTCGCTTGGTGAACGCCAGCTACGCCAGTCTCAGCTAGCGGCTGCGCGCTGGGTACCGCTGACGGCGCGCCCGGCCGATTCTGTGATCTTTCTGACCAAGGGCTCGAAGTGCTCCAGGGGGAGGGTGTCGTAGTCCGGGTCGAAGGCTTGTTGGTCCCAGTCATCGGTGAACTGTTCGCACAGCGAGAACCACGGTTCATCACGGAACTGTTCACGCAGGTCTCTGGGGGCGCCGAAGTGGTGGTAGTAGTGCCGTCCCTGGAAATCCTGGTGGTTGAGGATGGTTCGGTAGACGTCTTCGCGTACGTAGGGCCGGATGATCTCGGCTGAAATGGCTGCGTGGTTGGGCACGGAGACTGCCTTGCCGATGTCGTGGCACAGGCTGGCAAAGACCATTTCTTCGTCTGCGCCGGCTCGCTCGGCCATCGTGGCGGTCTGAAGGCTGTGAGTCAGCTGATCGGTGAGGAACCCGTCGCGGATGTCGGCCAGCGATTCCAACAGCATCAGTATCCGATCCGCCACGCGCCCTTGGTTCAAAGCCGTGCAGTGACCGATGTGAGCCCACTGTTCGGCAGTGGATTCGTCCATTCTGCGGAAGCTGTTGTCGGCTGCTTTGGCCTTCGGTTGGGTCACGGGCTCGGTCACAGTCATGGTCTGATGTTAGCCGCGTTCATCGGCGACACAAAGGACAAAGTTAAGTGTATCACACTCAAGTTTTCTGCTATACTAGAACTACCTGACGAACCCAACCAGAAAGCAAACACAGAACAAAATGGCCCTAGACCCCAACCGTTGGACGCTGAAGACCACCGAGGCCCTCTCGGCCGCAACCGAGATGGCCCGCGCCGCCTCCCATCCGGAAATCACGCCCCAACATGTGCTGATCGCGCTGCTCGGTCAACAAGAGGGGATTGTGCAACCGCTGCTGCACAAACTCGGCGTCGATGTGCCCGCTGCACGGAACAAGGCGGCAACCGAACTTGAGCGTCTGCCCAACGCCTACGGATCCGAACCCCAGTTGGCCAAGCCACTCATCGAGGCGCTCAACGACGCCGACAAACTGCGTGCCGACCTGCATGACGACTACCTCTCCACCGAGCACGTGCTGGTGGCGCTGGCCGACCTCATCGATGTCGACCGCGACGCACTTCGGACCGCGCTGGCGGAGGTTCGCGGCACTCATCGCGTTACCACCCAGACCCCGGAGAATCAGTTTCAAGCCCTGGAGCGGTTCGGCCACGACCTCACCGAGGCCGCCCGCTGCGGAGACCTCGACCCCGTCATCGGCCGCGACGACGAGATCCGCAGGGTCATTCGCGTGCTGTCGCGGCGCACCAAGAACAACCCGGTGCTGATTGGTGAACCCGGAGTCGGCAAGACTGCCATCGTCGAGGGCCTGGCAGCTCGCATCGTTGAAGGAGACGTGCCCGACTCGTTGCAGCACAAACGCTTGATCAATCTCGACATGTCGCTGCTCGTGGCAGGAGCCAAGTATCGCGGCGAGTTCGAGGAGCGCCTGCAAGCGGTGCTCAAAGAGATAGAGGACGCCGACGGCGAGATCATCACCTTCGTCGACGAAATGCACACGGTCGTCGGCGCGGGAGCTGCCGAGGGGGCGATGGACGCCGGCAACATGTTGAAACCGATGCTCGCCCGGGGTCGTTTGCGGATGATCGGTGCCACCACACTCGACGAATACCGCAAACACGTCGAGAAGGACCCGGCGCTGGAGCGGCGCTTCCAGCAAGTGTTGGTAGCGCCACCGTCGGTCGAGTCCACCATCGCCATACTGCGCGGCCTCAAGGAACGCTACGAAGTCCACCATGGAGTCCGGATTCAAGACTCAGCGCTGGTAGCCGCGGCTGTGCTGAGCGATCGCTACCTGACCGGCCGCTTCCTGCCCGACAAGGCAATCGACCTGGTCGACGAAGCCGGTAGTTCGCTGCGCATCGAGATTGATTCCGTACCGACCGAGATCGACGTCGTCGAGAGGCGAATACGCCAGTACGAGATCGAACGTCTGGCCCTGGCAAAGGAGACCGACGCGGCGTCGGCCGAACGACTCAGCGACCTGGACCGAGAACTAGCGGATCTGAGAGAAGACCTGTCAGCGCTCACCGTCAGGTGGCAGGCCGAGAAAGACGCCATTGGTGCGCTGCGCGAGATAAACGAACAACTCGAACATCTGCGCAGTGAAGTTGAACGCGAGACCGATCTGGAACGCGCGGCTGAACTCCGCTACGGCCAGATTCCCGAACTGGAGCGCCAATTCGGCGCGGCCAAAGAAGAGCTCGACACACTCCAAGGCGAAGACTCCATGTTGAAAGAAGAGGTGGACGACCAAGACATCGCCGAGGTCGTCAGTCGCTGGACCGGCATACCCGTGTCGCGGCTGATGGAAGGCGAGGTGCAGAAGCTGGTGCGTCTGGAGGACCATCTGCATCAGCGGGTCGTAGGCCAGGACGATGCGGTTTCGGTGGTCGCCAACGCCATACGCCGTTCGCGGGCCGGGCTCGGCGATCCACGGCGCCCGATCGGCAGCTTCCTGTTTCTCGGGCCCACCGGAGTCGGCAAAACCGAACTGGCTCGATCCCTGGCAGAGTTCCTCTTCGACGACGAGCGCGCCATGGTGCGCATCGACATGTCGGAATACATGGAGAAGCACAGCGTCAGCCGCCTGATCGGCGCGCCGCCCGGCTATGTCGGCTATGACGAGGGCGGACAGCTGACCGAGACAGTCAGAAGGCGCCCCTATTCGGTGGTGCTGCTCGACGAAGTCGAAAAAGCGCATGCGGATGTCTTCAATGTTCTGTTGGCGCTGCTCGACGACGGTCGCTTGACCGACGGCCAAGGCCGCACCGTCGACTTCTCCAACGTGGTCCTGATCATGACCTCCAACCTGGCCGGTGAGCCGAGAGACTTCTTCAGACCTGAGTTCATCAACCGAATCGACGACATCGTTCGTTTCGGGTCGCTGAGTTCCGAGGACCTCTCCAAGATATTCGACCTCCAGTTCTCGGACCTTGCAGACCGGCTCACCAGCCGGCGCATCGCTCTCGAGGTGACCGGCGAAGCAAGAGATCGCATGGCGCAGATGGGTTACGACCCTGCATTCGGGGCTCGTCCGCTGAGGCGCTTGATCCAACGCAGCATCGGCGATCCGCTGGCGATCGCCATACTCGAGGGTCGATACCTCGAAGGCGACACCGTGAAGGTCGATGTTGAAGGCGATGGCGACAATTCGCAGATCGTCCTTCGCTGATAACTCCGCACGGATCGCTGCGAGATCACGCTAATCTTTCTCGGTAACGCAAATCCATCAAGGGAGAGCGCCGTGCCAGCGACCATAGTCGTCGGTACTCAATGGGGAGACGAAGGCAAGGGGCGCTTCACCGACCTCCTGGCCAAGGAGATGTCCATCGTCGTCCGCTATCAGGGCGGCCACAACGCTGGGCACACGCTGGTTGTCGACGGCGAGACTTTCGCCCTGCAACTTGTTCCCAGCGGAGTCCTTTACGACTACATCACGCCGGTGATCGGCAACGGCGTTGTGGTCGATCCGCGTGTCCTCATCGCCGAGATCGACATGCTCACCAACCGAGGCGTCGACTGTTCGAAGCTGAGAGTCTCAGGCAACGCGCATCTCATCATGCCGTACCACACCGAACTCGACGCGCTCCACGAACGTCACCTCGGCGACGCCAAACTCGGCACCACCAAACGTGGTATCGGACCTGCATACGCGGACAAGGCGATGCGCGTGGGGTTGAGGGTTCAAGATCTGGCAGACCCGAAGATCTTCCGTCAAAAGCTCGAGGTCGTGCTCAGTCACACGAATCAGGTGCTCACCAAGGTCTTCGACCGGCCTCCGGTAGACGGAGAGGCGATCGCGGCCCAATACCTCGACGAGTGCGCCCCCCGGATCCTGCCCCTGATCACCGACTCCGTCGGGCTGCTCCACGACGCACTGGAAGCCGGGCAGGAGGTACTGCTCGAAGGTGCCCAGGCCACGTTCTTGGACCTCGACCACGGGACCTATCCGTTCGTCACATCGTCGAACCCTGTCTCGGGCGGCGCTTGCACCGGTTCAGGCATCGGACCACGGCACATCGACCGCGTCGTCGGCGTGGCCAAGGCCTACGTGACCCGGGTCGGCTCGGGACCTTTCCCCACCGAACTCCTCGACGACGTTGGCGACTATCTCGTTGACGTCGGCCAGGAGTACGGCGTCAACACGGGCCGTCGGCGGCGACCGGGTTGGCTCGATGCCGTGATGGTTCGACATGCGGTGCGCGTCAATTCCCTGACCGAGATTGCGATCACCAAACTAGATGTACTTGACAGGTTGGATTCTTTGAAGGTCTGTGTCGCTTATGAGATCGACAATGAACTGCACACCAATCTTCCCTACCATCAATCACAACTGCACGCGGCCGTGCCGGTTTACGAAGAACTGCCGGGCTGGAAAACCGATCTCAGCGCGGTAACGAACCCGCGCCAACTGCCCGTGGCAGCCGCTGAGTACATTGAGTTTCTGGAGAGTCAGATCGGTGTGCCTATCCGGCTGGTAGGGGTCGGCCCGGGTCGTGAGCAATACCTGGACAGAAACGACAGGCTTGTCGCATGACTGAGGCCGTGACCAATGTTCTTGCTGATCGCTATGCCAGCGAGGCGATGAACAGGATCTGGTCGCCCGAAGGCAAGATAATCCAGGAACGGCAGTTATGGCTTGCCGTGCTGCGGGCACAAGTCTCGTTGGGGTTGGAGATCCCCGACGGGACGATCGAAGCCTACGAAGCGGTATTGGATCATGTCGATCTTGCGTCTATTGCTGAGCGCGAGGCAGTTACTCGTCACGATGTGAAAGCTCGTATTGATGAGTTCTGCGACCTTGCCGGTCGGCAGCATATTCATCGGGGTATGACCTCACGGGATCTGACCGAGAACGTTGAACAGTTGCAGATTCGCCAGGCTCTGGTTCTGGTGCGAGATCGTCTGGTGGCAGTGCTTTCGCGACTCGCCGGTCTGGCTTCGGCCCATGTTGATCTGGTGATGGTTGCCCGCACCCACAATGTTGCCGCCCAGGCGACCACCTTGGGCAAGCGCTTCGCGGATGTGGCCGAGGAGACCATGATCGGTTTGGTGCGGGTGGAAGAGCTGCTGGCCCGGTACCCGCTTCGAGGGATCAAGGGTGCGGTCGGTACTCGCCTGGATCAGTTGGACCTGTTGGGGGATGTAGATGCCGTTGACCAGTTGGAACAGATGATCGCGCAGCACCTCGGGTTCGGGCGTGTTCTCGACAGTGTGGGCCAGGTGTATCCGCGGTCCCTTGATCTTGATGTGGTTTCGGCACTCGCGCAGGCCGTGTCGGGACCTTCCTCCGCGGCGACCACCCTGCGGCTGATGGCTGGAAATGAACTGGCTACCGAGGGCTTCAGCGAGGGTCAGGTCGGTTCGTCGGCGATGCCTCACAAGATGAACAGCCGCAGCGCAGAACGTATTGGCGCGCTGCGCACGATCCTTGACGGCCACCTGACAATGGCCGCCAACCTTGCCGGCCGGCAGTGGAACGAGGGTGACGTGAGTTGCTCGGCGGTTCGGCGAGTGATGCTGCCCGATGCGTTCTTTGCTGCCGACGGGTTGCTGCAGACAGCTATCGGTGTCTTCGATGGTTTTGGTGCCTTCGATGCGGTGATCGAAGCCGAGTTGCAGCGTGAGCTTCCGTTCGTTGCGACCTCGCGCATACTCGGCGACGCGGTGGCGGCGGGACTGGGTCGTGAGGAAGCCCATCAGCTGATCAAGTCCCACGCGGTGGCCGCAGTCTTGGCCCGCCGTGAGGGCAAGGGTGGTCCCGGCTTCATAGAACGTCTCGCCGCGGACGAACGAGTACCGCTTGACGCGGCTGCGATTCACAGCTGCTTGGCCGACAGTGACGAATTTGTCGGGACGGCAACAGTCCAAGTCGAACGCGTCGTGGCCCGCGTCAATAGGATTATTTTAGAGCATCCACAAGCAGCTGTTGAAGCGGCTGAGGTCCGCTATTAGAGCAACCGGCGGCGGAGCGACTTAGGCGGAACGGGAGATCCCGGCCCGCTTGAGAACTGCAGCCGATACTCCGTTCGAACGCCAAGTCGAATAGTTGATTCCATTCGCTTCGCCGTAATCGCGAGCCATAGCGACAAACTCGTCTTCAAACGGCGAAATGTCGACAACGGCCTCAGCAGCTTCGATCTTGGCCTCCAGATCGGTCTTCTCCTGAGTGAGGTGAAGCCGTTGCAAAGGCTTTGCGCTATCCATTTCGCTTTCGATTGCAGCAATTCTCTTGCGCATGTTTTCTGGTGTCCGCCTGCGTCCCGGCTTTGGTCGGTTCATTTCAAGCGCTTCAAGGTAATTGCGTACCGCCCGGGCCCGGGTTCTGCCCACGGCGAGTGCCGCTCGATGTTCGTCGGACATGGGCCTCTTTGTCGATCCCGTTGTTGCGTTCATGCGATTCTCCATTTCGTGTTCGAGGGTCGAGTCAAACCCGCGCCATGAACGTATCGGTTTATTTTGAAAAGGGTCAATACTCGCGGACCGGGTTGTTCATGTCGTCGCTCGATTTCGGGTTGGAGCGTTTCGCTGAATATCGTTCGCAGCGTGCAGAATGCTCCAACCGCCGCATTTTCGATCACCCTCAAGATCTCGCTGGACAACGTCCCGGGCACGCTCGGCCGGTTCGCGGCCGCGGTCGGTGATCTGGGAGGCAACATCGCAGGTATTCCGGGCTTTGAGGCGAAGGGACCCACGGTTGTCCGCGATATTGACGTTCATTGTCGTTCCGAGGCGCATGCAGCGCAGATAGCCGAGGCGATCAACGAACTCGACGGCGTCGCGGTTCTCGACTGGTGGGATCGCACCTATGCACTCCATGAAGGAGGGAAGATCGAGGTGCTTCCGCTGTGTTCGGTCGGTGACGCCGACGATTTGTCGATGGCGTACACACCGGGCGTGGCCCGTGTCTGTCTGAGCATCTCCGACGACGAGTCGCTGGCTCATCAGTACACGATCAAGAAGAACACTGTGGCGATAGTGAGCGACGGCAGCGCGGTGCTCGGCCTCGGCAATATCGGGGCCCATGCGGCGATGCCCGTGATGGAAGGGAAGGCCCTGCTGTTCAAGGAGTTCGGAGGGATCGATGGTTTCCCGATCTGCCTCGACACGCAAGACACAGAAGAGATCATTGAAACGGTCACCCATATCGCCCCGGCGTTCGGGGGGATCAATCTTGAAGACATTGCTGCACCTGCCTGTTTCGAAATCGAGGACCGGCTCAAGGCGACGTTGCCGATCCCGGTCTTCCACGATGATCAGCACGGCACCGCCATAGTGGCCCTGGCCGCGCTCACCAACGCTCTGAAGCTGGTCGACAAGAAGATCGAGAACATCTCTGTGGTCATCTCCGGGATGGGTGCCGCGGGTGTGGCTGTGGGCAAGATCCTGCTCGACGCGAACGTCGGCGAGGTCATCGGCGTGGACCGGATCGGAGCGGTTCACGAGGGCCGCGACCAGCAGAACAAGGTCAAGGAACAGTTCGCATCGGTAACCAACCGTGATCGCCGAGCCGGCACGCTGGCTGAAATGCTGGTGGGCGCTGATGTGTTCGTGGGAGTGTCGGCCCCCGACCTGGTCGATGCTTCCAACCTTCGGCGGATGGCCCGTGACCCGATCGTCTTCGCGATGGCCAACCCGGACCCGGAGATCCGTCCTGAAGTAGCCGACGGTATTGCCGCGGTGATGGCTACCGGCCGCTCCGACTTCCCCAACCAGATCAACAACGTGTTGGCATTTCCCGGAATTTTCAGGGGGACCCTGGATGCCGGCGCGCACAGCGTGACAGAGAATATGAAGGTGAGTGCAGCGGCGGCCATCGCGGCGTGCGTGCCTGAATCGGAGCTGCGCCCCGATTTCGTGGTGCCGTCGGTCTTCGACCGGTCGGTTGCACCGATGGTGGCCGAGGCCGTCGCCGAAGCGGCGAAGCGTGATGGTGTCGTTCGCAGTCAAACACTGGCTGCCGGTGTCTGAACCGATGTTTGAGAACCTGCTCTCGCCGGTCTCCATCGGGCCGATGGAGTTGAGGAACCGGATGGTCATGGCTCCGATGGGAGTCGAGATCGTTGGTGACGACGGATTCGCCAACGAGGCGATCACGGCCTACTACGAGGAAAGAGCTCGTGGCGGGGTCGGGTTGATCATCACCGAGGTGTGCGCCATGGCGTATCCCCGGGGGGCCAACTCCGTGCATCAACTGGGATTGTCGGACGACCGCTATATCCCGGCGTTGCAGAACCTCACCAGCCAGGTTCACAGCCACGGCGCCAAGATCGCGGTGCAACTCGTGCACCACGGCAAGATCTCTCGGGTCGACATCAAAGAGGGGCGAGAGGTGCTCGTGCCGTCGGTTCCCCAATGGCACGGATCGCTCGACATGATCAACGATCTGACCCCTGAGGAACTGGGGTTGATGGCCGCCGCCAACGGTGGCGCGAAACCGAACTATCGCGTTATGACGACGGCCGACATCGCCGAGTTGACCGACGACTTCGCGGCAGCAGCCCGCCGGGCTCAGGAGGCAGGCTTCGACGGCGTTGAGATCCATGGTGCCCACGGCTATCTGATCTCCGGGTTCTTGTCCAAGCAGTGGAACAACCGAACAGACGAATACGGCGGAGATGTTCACAATCGCTCACGACTGCTCTGTGAGGTCATTGCTGCTTCCAAGGATGCGACCGGCGATGATTTTGCGGTTTGGTGCCGTCTCGACGCTCTCGAGTACCGCACACCGGAGGGCATCGTCTTCGAGGACACCGAGGTGACCGCGCAACTCGCACAGCAAGCCGGCGCCGACGCCATCCATCTCAGCGCTTACGGGGACCAGACTTCGGGTCCGGCGTTCACCGAGGGAACCTTGCCACACCGCGAAGCAACACATGCGGCGCTGTCGGGCAAATTGAAGAGCAAACTGAACGTGCCTGTCATCGCGGTGGGGCGGATTCGTCCGGAGACCGGCGACGAGATGATCGCTCACGGCAAGGCCGATCTGATTGCCATGGGGCGTCAGATGCTGGCTGATCCCGAAACGGCGCTGAAGGTCGTTGAGCAGCGGCCGGACGACATCCGCCCTTGCATCAACTGCTACACCTGCGTGGCTCAACCATTCTTCGACAGGCGGGTGCGTTGTGCGGTCAACCCGGTGCTGGCCCACGAGGTGGAGTTGCGCCACGTTGAACGCTCTACTGCGGCAGCACCGCGCTCGGTGGTGATTGTGGGCGGTGGTCCTGCGGGTATGGAGGCGGCCCGGGTTGCCGCCTTACGAGGGCACGGGGTCACGATTTTCGAAGCCAGTGGGCAACTCGGCGGCGCGTTGAGGTTCGGTGCGTTGGTGTATGAACCGAACCTCAGGCTCTTGAAGTGGCTTACCAGGCAGATCCAAGAGCTTGATGTGGATGTGCGGTTGAATACACCGGCCACGGTTGAGGCTGTTCAGGCGCTCGAGCCTGACGCTTTGATCGTCGCTACCGGCGCCTCGCGGGAACGACCGGATATTCCGGGCATCGGTTTGGGCCACGTGCTCGATGGCGACGATTTGCGGGCCATGCTGACAGATCCGTCCGCTGATGCCTCGCGCAAGCTCTCGTTGACGGGAAGAATCGCCGTGGCCGCGGGCCGACGCCTCGGGGTGACCGACGATCCCGAACGGCTGGCCGCTCTGACGCACCACTACATGCCGATCGGCAAGCGGGTCACGATCCTCGGCGGCGGCCTGGTCGGTATCGAACTCGCGGAGTTCCTGGTGGACCGCGGCCGGACGGTGACAGTGCTCGAAGGTGGAGCAACCATGGCTACCGAGATGGCCCACCCGCGACGTTGGCGGGTGTTGACGGATCTTCGTGAGCACGGCGTCGAGCTGGTGAGCAACGCTGAGGTGTTGGAGGTGACGCCCACGCAGGTGCGTTACCGCCACGAAGAACGTGAGCATTCTGTTGACGCCGACTGTGTAGTGGTCGCTTCCGGGCTGGTCGGCGATGAGTCGGTGGCGCAGCAGATGCGGGTCGGCGGACTGGACCCGGTGACGATCGGTGATTGCACGGGAGTCGGCTATCTCGAAGGGGCCATGGCCGACGGTTTCAAGGCTGGCTACGCCGTCGGCTGAGCGGGAGGGGCGACGGTGAGCGGCCCGGCACAGATGCCGGGCCGCTGTTGGTGGTCGGGACCGGCGTCGATCCGGTGACCTACCGCTTTTCAGGCGGCCGCTCTGCCAACTGAGCTACCCGACCCCACAGCATCCTCGATGAGAATGCGTGGCGGTCCTGACGGGATTTGAACCCGCGGCCTCCACCTTGACAGGGTGGCGATCACTCCAAACTGATCTACAGGACCCCCCACGGACAAGCCGTGCGAACCCCGAACGGTATGCCACAGCGACGGCATTCGCAACCTAGTTTGACCCGTGCGGGTCCGAAGTGTTCGGCCGTCCCGCGCAGAGCATCGAACACCCGGATCCAGGCGAGTTTCGGTCAGATGATGTTGTCGGCCCGCAGAGCGTCCAGCTCGCTGCTGGACAGGCCCAGCGTGCTCGAAAGCACCTCATCGGTGTGCTCGCCGACTCGCGGCGCACCAGCGGGAGCGGCAGGTGTTTCTCCCAACAGGCGGGGGAATGGTGCTTGCTGGCGGACCGGTCCGATGATCGGATCGTCAACGGTGCAGATGTCGCCTCTGGCCAGCACGTGTTCATCCGCGGCGAGGTCTGCCACATCGTAGATTTTGCCTGCGGGCACGTCGCAGGCGACACAGCGAGCCTCTATGTCGTCGGCGTCTGCGGTAGAGACCCATTCGGCGACCAGCGCGTTGATCTCTTCTCGGTTTCTTGCTCGGGTGGCTGCTGTGGCGAAACGTTGGTCGTCGGCCAGTTCAGGTCGGTCCATTGCCCGGCACAAGCGTTTGAAGAACGTCTGACTCCCGCCGACGATGTAGACGTAACGTGAGTCGCGGCTGGCGTAGTTGCCGATCGGGGCGGCGATGGCGATGCTGTCGGCGGAACGGTTGCGGACCATTCCCAGCCGGTCGTAAGCGGCGATCGTCCACTCCATGATGCGCAGGATCGAGCCGTACATGTACACGTCTATCACCCCGCCGGTTCCGGTTCCTCGGGCGTCCCGTTCATAGAGCAGGCTGGTGATCGATTGGGCCGCGAACAGTCCGGTCAGGTAACCGGCGATGTTCACTCCCGGTCTTGCGGGAGGACGATCGGGATAGCCGGTTATGTGCATCAACCCGCTGAAGGCGAGTGCGTTTCCGTTGAGACCGGGTCGCAGCGATTTCGGGCCGTCCTGGCCGAAGACGCTGAACCGGGCGGTCACCAGACGCGACGGCAGACTGGACGGGTCGATTCCCCATCTCTCGAGCGTGCCGGGGCGGAAACTCTCGCACACAACGTCGGCGGAGCTTGCCAGGGAGCGGTAGATCTCCTGGCCCTGGGGCTGGCGCAGGTCGATGGTCACCGATTTGCGACCGCGGCCCTCAACCGACCAGTAGAGGGAGTAGAGCTCACCGTCGTTGTCGACGTAGGGACCCAGTTCGCGCAGGCTGTCGCCCCGCCCGGGGTCCTCGATCTTGATGACCTCGGCGCCCTGCTCGCCCAGGATCGCCGCGCAGAAGGGAGCCGACACACGCGACCCCAGGTCGATCACTCGCAGTCCCTCCAGGGGTCGTCTCATGGCAGTCTCCGATCCACGGCAGATGACGTTACTCGACGACTAGGCGCTTCAGATCACATTGCGTTCTCTCAACCCCGCTAGTTCGGTCTCGGACAGTCCCAGCAGGCTCGAAAGCACCTCGTCGGTGTGTTCACCCAGCTGGGGAGCACCCGTCGGGATCGGCAGGAGGCTGTCGTCGAAGCGGGGGAAGGGAGCCTGTTGGCGAACCGGGCCGATGACGGGGTCGTCGACGATGCAAAGGTCTTGGCGGGCGCGCACATGGTCGTCGGCAACTACATCTGAAACGTCGTAGACGACACTGACTGGCACTCCGTGGCGACCGCAGCGATCCTCGATGGTGGCCGCATCCAACCCGGATGCCCATTCGGCGACGGTCTGGTTTACCACTTGCAGGTTGCGTCGTCGCGCCGACGGCGAGCAGAAGCGTTCGTCGTTGGGCAATTCGGGCTTGTTCATGGCTGTACAGAGGTTGTTGAACACCTCCTGTCGCACGGCCACGATGCACAAATGGCGGCCGTCGCGGCTTTGGAAGTTGTCGAGCGGCGCGGCCTGGTCGGATTGATTGCCGGTGCGCTGACGGACGATGCCCAGACGGTCATAGGCGGGGATGGTCCACTCCATGATCCGCAGAATCGATCCGTAGAGGTAGGCGTCTACGACGCCCCCGGTTCCGGTTCCCTTGGCGTCGCGCTCATAGAGCAGGCTGGTTACTGCCTGAGCCGCGAATACCCCGGTCAGGTAGTCGGCGACGGGTAGGCCCGAGCGCACCGGGGGCTGGTCGGGATTTCCGGTGATATGGGTCAGCCCGGAGAAGGCGCTGGCGTTGTGGTCGAATCCGTGGTGAAGGGACTTGGGTCCTTGCTGGCCATACAGACTGATGCGGGCTGTGATCAGTCGCGGGTTGAGTTGGGAGGGGTCGATGTTCCAGCGTTCCAAGGTGCCGGGCCGGAAGTTCTCACACACCACGTCGGATTCCGAGGCCAGGCTCCGAAACAGTTCCTGACCTTCGGGTTCTCGAAGGTTGATGGTCACCGACTTGCGTCCCCGCCCCTCCACCGACCAGTACAGGGAGTAGCGGTTGCCGTTGTCGTCGGTGGTGAAGGGTCCGTTTACCCGGGTCTTGTCGCCGAGGTGGGGGTCCTCGATCTTCAGCACCTCCGCGCCCTGCTCACCGAGGACTCCGGCGCAGAACGGCGCAGCGATCCGGGTGCCCGCATCGAGCACTCTGATCCCGGCCAGAGGCTGCCTCATTGGGCCGGCCGATCAGCGGTCTTGAGCCGCTCGTAGCGGGTCAGATCGAATGCGTTAGCGCCCATGCGCGCACCCTAGATCACCCGTTTTCCGCGGCCAAGCCAACCCCGGTCATGACGGGTGGCGCTTGTTGCTCAACGATGGTTCAGGACGGCAACCCCCGGCAGGTCTGCGAACGCCGAGCGGTCTGCGCTGATGACGGTGCGATTGTTGGCTCGTGCTGTGGCGGCGATGATCAGATCGTGGGCACCGCGCGGTTTGCCGGAAGTCCGAACATGTGCGAGCAGGGCTGCGTGAGCGGCGGCAACTTTCAGGTCGTAGTCCAACACAGGGATGGAGTCGACCAGAGCGCCTACGAAGCTCTGTCGGGTGTCCTTGCGTTCTGCCGACGCCAACTCGACGCCGACGAGAAGTTCGGCCACTGTGATCACCGCGACGGCGGTTTCGTCCTCGTCGGATATCAGCTTGGCGAGTTCTTGATCACTGCGTTCGGCGTCGATCAGGAACGTGGTGTCTAGCAGTAGTTGGCTCACGTGCGTTGCTCGAGACGAATGAGTTCTCGCATCTCTGCCAGTTCGTTTGCCCAGGACGGGTCGAAGCTGTGGTTCCGCAACAGTTCTTTGATGGCCGCCCCTTGACCTTGTTTGACCGGTTCGATCTGAGCCACCACTTTGCCGTGTCTGACGATGGTGAAGCTCTCTCGGTCTTGTTCGACGGCATCCAGCAGATCAGAGAACCGCCTTGCTGCCTCCGTAGCCGTGATTTCAGCCATAGAATCAGATTATCTGATTACCGTAGAAAGTCAAACGGTGAGCAAACATCCTTGAAAATCCGTCATGACATAACAGATTTTCAAGGATATATTTGTCTCATGGCACTGATCGACAGACCGATTGATGCGAACAGCTTGAGGCTGGCGTTGTCGCGTGCCCCGGCCACGGTGCTGACCGGGCCCAGGCAGGTCGGCAAATCCACGCTCGCCCGGCAGTCCGTAGCTTCGTCACCGTCGGCGTTCTTCGACCTTGAAGACCACCGTGATCTCGCCCGTCTCGCCGAACCCACGCTGGCGTTGCGCGACACGGGTGAGACGATCGTCATAGATGAGGCTCAACGTGCGCCGGATCTGTTTCCGACGCTTCGAGTCCTGATCGACGAGAACCGTCGACCTGGCCGCTTCCTGATTCTCGGTAGTGCGTCTCCGGATCTCATCGGTCTCGGTTCGGAGTCGTTGGCGGGCCGGGTGACCTTCGTTGAGCTGGGTGGGTTTCGTCTCGCCGATGTCGGCGTGGACCGTCTTGATGACCTTTGGTTGCGTGGTGGCCTACCCGAGTCGTTCGTCGCCGAGACCGACGAGGCGTCGAATCACTGGCGCGACGACTACATCTCGACATTCCTCGAGCGTGACCTAGCCGATCTCGGCTTTCGATTTCCGGCCACCACAATGCGGCGGTTCTGGACGATGCTTGCCCACTTCCACGGTCAGACCTGGAACGGAGCCCGTGTCGCCCGGTCAATCGATGTTTCGGAAGCAACTGTGAGGCGCTATATCGACGCCCTCAGCGACGCTCTGGTCGTGCGGCAACTACCGCCGTGGTTCGCCAATGTCTCCAAGCGTCAGGTCAAATCGCCCCGGGTCTACATACGCGATTCTGGTCTGCTGCACCGCCTGTTGGGGATCAACGGCATGCTTGAACTTGAGCGCTCACCGGTGGTTGGTGCGAGCTGGGAGGGAATGGTTGTGGAGCAGCTGCTGAGCATGTTCGCTGACTCGCGACCGGCTTACTGGTCAACCCACGGTGGAGCAGAACTTGACCTGCGGTTGGAAATCGATGGGCGAGTCTTCGGTTTCGAGATCAAGCGCACCGCCAAGCCCACTGTGTCCAAGTCGATGCACAGTGCCATTGCCGACCTCGGCCTCGACCATCTGTTCGTCGTCCACGCCGGCCCCCACCGTTTCCCTCTCACCGACCAGATCACCGCTATCCCCGTCGTCGAGCTCCTAACCGCCGACGCCCCGCTCGGGTCCCCGTGACCGTGCCGAGCCGCGCCGTGAGCGCGCGGAATTGCGTGATGGACGTTGCTTGCTCAGCGATTGTGCAGGACGGCGACTCCCCGCAGGTGTCCGAACGCGTCCGGCAGCAGGTGACTCATGTGCGCTGCTCGAGGCGAACGAGATCGCGCGTCACCGCCAATTCGCCTGCCCAGGCCGCGTCGAGGCTGCGACTTCGCAAGAGCTGCTTGGTAGCCGCGCCCTCGCCTCGTTTGATCGGCTCGATCTGTGCCATGACCTTGCCATGCCGCACGATGGCGAAGTTCTCCCGGCCCTGCTCGACCGTATCAAGCAGGTCGGAGAACCGCCGCGCAGCCTGACTCGCCGTGATCTCGCTCATACAATCCGAATATCCGATTCCGCGACCAGCGCAACCTCCAGACAGCCAGTCTTTCCCGCGGGTACGATACCTCGGCAAACCCTGGGAGCCAGGAGGCGAGGCGATGACCGATGTTCGAGACGGAGACCACCCCGCTCCCCCTGCGCCCGCGACTGTGGAGCCGAGTGATGCGGTACCTGTGAACCGACAAGACCCAGCGCCCGTGACCCGCGCGGAACTTCGAAGGAAGGCCCTTGAGTCACGAACGAGGTATGTGCTTGGTGACTTGCCGGGT
The DNA here is from genome assembly GCA_965221585.1 of Candidatus Aldehydirespiratoraceae bacterium. Taxonomy (GTDB): domain Bacteria; phylum Actinomycetota; class Acidimicrobiia; order Acidimicrobiales; family Aldehydirespiratoraceae; genus VXYK01. The sequence goes on from OZ244898.1 coordinate 415,660, forward strand.
GAGGAGGAGGGAGCGGAAATAGACCGTGCCCTGACGCGGGAGGCTGAGGACGAGTCGTCGCTGGGGGTCGCCTTTCGATTTCTTGTCGTTGATGAGATCCCAGACGATGAGCGGATAGCGGCACTCCAGGATCACTCTGGTCACACCAGCCCAGGGACGGCAATCGGTCTTCGTCAGCACTTGGACGCGTGGCGATTCGGCATCTTCCCTCAGGGAACGTCAATGGCAAGGCAGATCGCCGCCCGCATGAGGTCCACGATGCGCAGGCACGAATTCTCCCCGGGCGCTCGGGAGGTTCTTGAGCGGAACATTGATGGTCTCGAGAGGATCGCGTCGGATGCCGATGCAGCCGAAGCTGAACAGGACGAGGCTGAGACCGCTGAGCGAAGCGTGGAGGAGGTGCTGCGGGACCGCACCGGAGTGTACGTGTTCACCTATCCCCACTACCTCCGCCATCCGACCCATCCGGTCGGCGACTCTGAGAAGATGCCCGAGCGGACACTGCTGAAGGTGGGATTCGCAGACAACGGCATCCTTGAGCGCGTGAATCAGGAGACCAGCGGCACGGGCATCCCGGAGCATCGCCGTGTTCTCCGCGCCTACCTGGCGACCCAGGGCCGAGATCAGTCGAGCCGAGACATCGAGCGGGAGTTCCATGCGCTCCTCGATGCTGCGGGTCACGCGGGACCGAAACGGGGCTCCACCGAGTACCAGCGTGGCGGGAGGGAGTGGTTCTACACGAACGTCGACTACCTGGATCTCGTCGCAAAGCTCCTCGACCTTGAGATCATCGAGATCGACTCGCCTCAGTACGAACTCTGAGCCAGCAAGAAGTCAACCCGAAGCACTTGCGGTACCGGCGGATTCCAAGGCAGCGCGAAGCTGGCTTCGGGATTCTGGCGAAAGGCGACTGTCCTTGATCGGTCCTCGTCGCCCGGATAATTCTGCCGACAACTGTCCTTAACGACTTGAGCGAATAGGGCGGAGATACATAAAATGCAATGTAGTTGAGAGCGGGAGATTCGTGCGAGTAGGGATCAATTTAGACGGTTTCAACTTGTACTACGGAGGACGCGCGGTATGCGGTCGAGGGCAGCCAGGTTGGCGTTGGCTGGACCTCCGAGCCCTCGGAGACCGTTTGGTCGACAACAGCGTCTGGTCCCAGCACGACGCCGTTGTGGACCAAGTCGTGTACTGCACTGCGCACATCAAGGGAAACGTGAACCGTCAAGGGCGGCGAGACCAGGACATCTACATTCGGGGCCTGACCGAGCACGCGTCAGTTGACCAGCTTGAGTTGGGGAAGTACATCTCTCGGACCAAGAGGGCCCTACTAGCTACTGAAGATCACAAAGGGCGGCCGGTGCCTTGCGAGCCAGCGTGGCCAGTCATGGTCAGGAATGGGACCACTGCCGAAGAAATCGCCAATGCCAATTTTATGGTTTCCTACCAACACGTTGAGGAAAAGGGCTCGGATGTCAACGTGGCATCGCACCTGTTGTTGGATGTCTTTAGCGGCCAGGTAGAAGCCGCGGTCGTGATCTCAAACGACAGCGATCTGCGCTTCCCGATCCAAGAGTGCCGAAAGCGGGTGCCCGTAGGAACCGTTAATCCGAGTAGTTCGCCTACAGCAGGAGATCTCCGGGGTCAGCCGAAAGATGGCGTTGGGGACCATTGGTGGTATCGGCTCAAAAAGTCGGACTATGAATCGTGCCAACTCCCCGACTCAGTTGGTTCAGCCTTGAAGCCAGCAGGCTGGTGAAGGAACTCGCGCAAATGCCTTGTCAACTTCTAGGTGATGCGGTACTCTTTTAGCCACCCACCCGGCTCCATGAGGGCCGGGTCTTTCTTTGTACAGCTTGACTCGATGGTGACAACGGCAAGCTGCAGCGGCACCCCGTACGGGATTCGAACCCGTGTTACCGGCGTGAAAGGCCGGCGTCCTAGGCCGCTGGACGAACGGGGCCCGACCAGCGAACCGGCCGACCGACAGCATACGTCGTCGGATTCGAGACGGTGCACACATTTGCGCGCAAGTGGTGCGCTAAGCCGGTGGTGAAGGTGTTGATCGGTACCCGAGGATCGGTGCCAGGGGCGGGGGCGTGATCGTCGAGCGGTCGCTCACTGGATACGAGGAATCACGACCGGCTTGCTGGTCAACGTTCGGGTTGCGCAGCACTGGATGTTCGGCGGCACCGAAGCGCGCTTTGCACGCGCCAGAATCACTGATCGTTCAGAGCTTCCAGCACCAGTTTGGTCGGATCAGAAGCTGTGCGCGTCCACTTATGGCCTCTTGAGGGATGTGCCAACACGACAACACTGAGACCGTTTCGATTCCGGTGCCACGTACTTCGCCAAGGCTGCTTGTTCTCGTCGGTCCAGCACTTGACGAATTCGTCTGCCTCGAGCCGGTCGCGGACGAAACGTTCTAGCTTCTTTCCCACGACCACGACGACTTCAACAGACAATCTGTCAAGCACCTCTTGATGAAATGCCCAGCACTGGCGGGCGTCATCGTCCGTGTTGCCAGGGTATTTCTTCACAATTTTGGAACGGAGGAACAGTACATTGCTCGCTGGCACTGTGCCGGGGTCGTAACCCGCAACCCTGAAGAGATGCAGCAGGCTGGGCTGGATCCCACTCGTACCAGGTTCACCCTTCCATCGTTCGTCCCGATACGCTGACCAGTTCTCAGGGCAGCGGTTCATGACCTTCGTGGTGTGACGAAGCACAGTGTCTCCGGGGTGGGAGACAGGGTCACCCCCGGGATTGATGCCGAGTACGTACAGGGGCGAGGGCGCACTGAACGCCCTGCGTCCCGAATAGAACACCCTGCCATTCCGGTGTTTCATTGACTCGGGAATGAACTCAGCGAAGTGTTCAATCACGGCCATAGCCTCCCTCAACCAATTCACCGGTAGGCCGGGCGACAGCATACGTCGTCGGATTCGAGACTGTGCACGCATTTGCGTGCAAGCAGTACGGTTACCCGGTGGTGAAGGGGTCGATCCGTACCCGGGGCACGGTAGTGCGTCTCATAGCCGCAGCAAGCAGCGGTTATCTGCTCGGCATGATCCCCTCGGCAGACATCGCCGCCCGCATAGCACGACGATCCGACCTGCGCGATGCCGGAACCGGCAACCCCGGTGCCATGAACGCCGGCCACGTGCTCGGCAAGTCGTGGGGGGCAGCCGTGAGCTCGGCCGACATCGCCAAGGGTTATGCCGCCGCTCGCCTCGGCCGAACGCTGGCCGGTCCCGCCGGCGCAAACCTGGCATCGACCGCCGCGGTCACAGGCCACTGCTTCCCGCCCGGCCGGACCGGCGGAAAAGGAGTCGCAACCAGCGTCGGGCAGGTCCTCGGCACGTTCCCCGTCTACCTGCCGCTGGACGCAGCAATCGCGCTCGCTACAGCAGCCCTTCCGCTCAAGCAACCAACCCGAACCGCGACCACGGTGGCCAGCGTCACCTGGGTTCTCAGCGCGGCTCACTGGTGGTGGCACGGATTGCGCAACCCCGGTGGAGTCACCCCCACGATCTCACTGCCCGTGGCGGCAGCGGCCAGTTCGGCCATCATCGCTCTGCGTTTCGCCAAAGGAGCCGAAACGGTGGAAGCCTTCAATCGCCAGGCATCGACCCATCAGAGTCATCAAGCCGCAGACCACATCGACCGAGATCCCGCGGATCGGAGCCACCCCCAGTGATCGCCCTCGTCACCGACTCAGCCTCGCAGATCCCGCCAGATCTCGCCGCTCGGTTCGGGGTCCGGGTTGCGCCGATCATCGTCAATGTTGACGGCGTCGAATATCGCGAGGGGGTCGACCTTAGCGCCGACGACTTCTGGTCGCGTTTGAGTGACGGGAGAGTCCCGGAGGTCACGACTTCACAGCCGAGTCCGGGCACGTTCAGCGAGATCTATCGGTCCGCAGCCGAGCAGGGAGCGACCGACATCGTCTCGGTGCATTTCGGCGCCGAACACTCCGGAACCATCAACAGCGCACGGATCGCGGCCGAGATTGTCGACGTGAACGTGCATATCGTCGATTCCGGCACAGCCTCGTTCGGCGTGTCGTGCTGCGTCTGGGAGGCCTCGTCGGCGGTCGCCGTGGGTGCATCGCTGCCGGAAGTGCTTGCACGCCTGGATCGGATCCGTCCTGTAATCGGGACGGCCTTCATTCTCGGTGCGCTGGACCTCGCCCGTCGGGGCGGCCGTTTCAGCCCGGAACTCCTCGAAGAACGCGAGGGGGTTGCGGTCATCTCGGGGTACGGAAGCGATCTCGAGCTTGTGGCGCAGGGGCACACCGTCGACGAGCTGTGCGATCAGATCACTGCGTGCTTCCTGGCAGACGGTCGGCCGATACGAGCAGGCGTATGCCTGGCCGATCCCGCCACGCTGATGTTCACCGAAGGCATTGAACAGAGATTGCGGGCCGCCCCCGTAGAGGTGGACTTGGTTCGCTACCGCGTCGGCCCGTCAATCGCCGCGCACACCGGACCCGGCACAGCCGGAGGTTTCTGGTACTGCACGGAGGCCTGACTGCAGGCCCGGCCACCGCTCGGCCTCTACAGGTCGTGTGCGTGACCGGCAGCATCGATGAGTTGCTCAAGCAGCCAGCCGATCCATTCATACAGGGCGGCCGAAGCGGTGTCGGGCAAGGTGTCATTCACCAGGTCGACACCGGCGAGCGCCAGTTGTTCCCCGAGCACAAGGCGGAGGCTGTTGAGGCTCTGCATCCAAGCCTCGGCGCCCGCAGCGTCGAGTTCAGCGCCAGAGAGAGTCGATTCGACCAGTTCGATGGCCTCAAGACGACCACGCAGCAGATCGTCGTCGACCAGTTCCCGGTATGCGGACTCAGCTTCGGAACTGTCCGGATGAGCGGGAGGCTTGAGCCGTCTCAACGTGTTGTCTCCACCCTTGATAAGCAGGTCGCGCAGATCCGACAACACCTGGGACAGCATTTCTTGTTCCCCGGAAGGCAGATCCACGACGACGGAGTCACCCTCGTGACGGAAGCGGCTCATTCGTCCTTCTCCATGGTTGCCCACAGACCGTGCTCATGTAGCCGGAAGACATCGAACTCGGCTTTCTCCCTGGTCCCCGAAGACACCACTGCCCTGCCTTCGATGTGGACCTCCATCATCAATCGGTGAGCCTTGTCCTTGGAGTAGCCGAACAGTTTCTGAAACACGAACGCCACATACGACATCAGATTGATCGGATCGTCCCAGACGATCACCTTCCAAGGCCGCGCATAGTCGACGGATTCGTCGACCTCTGTCTCGGGGACCATCACCGGCGCGGTCATGGCACCGGCTCTGGCGATCTGGTCGGACTGACCGCTGCTGTTGCCACCGCCGTCGACAGATGGAGCCGAACGAGAGCGATCCAGCTCAGAGATGCCCCAAGGATGTGGACCCCGACCAGCAGCACTGGAACGCCGGCGAAGTACTGCCAGTAGCCGATGGCTCCCTGGGCTGCGAGCAGACCGGCGGCGACCAGCGCGCGCCTGCGAACCTCCGGCTGTTGGTGAAGGTGCGCGGAGCGGATCAACCACAGGATCCCACCCAGCAGCACCAGTGCGATGATGCTGTGGACACGGGTCACTTCACGGACGAGGAAAGGCAGACGCTGCGCGACCTCCGCTTCATCGCTTCCGCTGTGAGGTCCGGACCCTGTCACGATTGTGCCGCTGACCAGCAGAATCGCGCCTACTGCCGAGATCGCACGGGCGGCAGGGGTGAATGGTCCCGCGCGGCGACGGGCGGCATCGTCGTCCCGCCCTGCGAGATCCATCAGCACCACCGCGTTGGCCAACAGCACCATGCTCAACAAGAAGTGCCCCATCGTGAACCTGGGATCGAGTTCGGTCTTCACCAGGATCGCGCCCAGCACGACCTGAGCGGCAACGCCCGCAACGAGCCCCCACGACCAGCCCACAAGATCGGCGCGCCGTGGCGAGCGCCGCAGCGAACCGAGCACGGCCATGATCACCGCCACGGCCACCACCCCGGTGAACAGGCGGTTCGCGAACTCGATCAGTGCGTGGTACTCCAGGTCGGCGACGAACTGGTCTTCTTCGCAGTTCGGCCAATCCGAACAACCCAGCCCTGATCCGGTCAGGCGCACGGCACCGCCCGACACCACAATCACCGTCAGAGACCACAGGGCGCCACGAGTCCAACCCACGTATCGAGCCGGGCTGACCGGCCCGAGAGCGGCTGCTCGAAGCGATGCCGAAAACGAGGACACGATCAAAGGGTACGGCGTCGCGAGCCGCTCTTGTTCGTGCCGGTGGGGGGTGCTCTTGTTGGCTCTGCTCAGGTGTCGTTCAGCCGAGGGCGGGGTTTGCACGACGCCGGTGGCGTGGTCTTGGTTCGGGGGGCGTAGCCTGACCGACGTGAGTGAAGTGACTGGGGTCCGATCCAGGTCTCGAATCGCCGCGTTCGTGGCGTTGACCAAGCCGCGGATCATCGAGCTTCTGCTCATCACCACGGTGCCCACCATGGTCGTGGCCGAGGGAGGAATCCCCTCGATCTGGTTGATTGTGGCGACCGTGGCAGGCGGCGCTCTGGCTGCGGGCGGAGCCAACGCCTTCAACATGTACATCGACCGCGACATCGACCGTCTGATGGAGCGCACCAAGGGCCGCCCTCTCGTGACCGGGGAGATCTCACCACCTCAGGCCCTGGTGTTCGCCTTCGTGCTCGAGATTGTCGCCTTCGGGTGGCTCTGGGGCTTCGTCAACCTGCTGTCGGCGCTGCTCGCGGTCTCCGCAACCCTGTTCTACGTCTTCGTCTACTCGCTGTGGCTGAAACGGACCTCCAAGAGCAACATCGTCATCGGCGGCGCAGCGGGAGCAGTGCCGGTCCTGGTTGGCTGGTCGGCAGTGACCAACCAACTCGACTGGCCGCCGTTGGTGCTGTTCGCGATCATCTTCGTTTGGACGCCTCCGCATTTCTGGGCGCTGGCGATCCGCTACAAGGAGGACTACGCGGCCGCCGATGTGCCGATGCTCCCCGTGGTCGTGAGCCTCAAGACGACTGCTGCCAGGATCGTGCTCTACACGCTGCTGCTCTGGGCGCTCACCTTGGCGTTCGCCCCGGTGGCCGATATGGGTTGGCTCTATCTTGGTGCCGCAGTGCTGCTCGGAGCGGTTTTTTCAGGGCTCGCCATCAGGGTTTTCGTCAGACCGGAGCCACAAAGGGCCATGCGGCTTTTTGGGTGGTCGATCACCTATGTCGCGTTGTTGTTCGTGGCGATGGCAGTCGACGAGGTAGTTCGCAATGGGGTGTGACAAAGACCTTGCGCCGGGTTTCTATTCTGGCGCCCGCGTCCCTGTAGGCTCATCGGCTGGTAACGCAACTCGACCACCTGTAATCAGACGTGCGCGGCGGGCTTCGCCGGGGGCGCTCGGAGGACACCTGCCAACATGACGATGACCGATTCACCACCAGTTGCGGACACCGCGCTGGCGGCAGCCTCGCCCCGAGTTGTCGGCCTCTTCGACGCCCTCACCACAACCGACCACAAGCGCATAGGTCGCTTGTGGCTCCGGTCCGGCTTGCTCATGTTGCTCGCGGGAACCGTCCTCGGGGTTGTGCTGAGCATCGAGAACAGCAATTCGTCGCCCGATGACATCTTCAGAGGGGTCAACGGCTTCTTCCAAGGTTTCGCCATGTACCGCTTCGGTCTGGTGCTTTTGGTGGCAGTTCCGCTTTTTGTGGGTCTCGCCACAGTGGTGGTGCCGATGCAGGTGGGCGCCACGAACATTGCGTTCCCGCGGGCTGCACACGGCGCCGTTTGGTTGTTCATGATCGGAGCGGGAATCACCGTTGTCTCGGTTGTGGCCGGCGGCGGTTGGGGCGCTCTCGACGGCGTTTCGAGCGGTGAGCGCGACGCGATCGCGCTGACCCTGGTCGGCACCGCCCTGGTGATCGTCTCGATACTGGTGGCCTCGGCCTGCATAGCCACAACGGTCGTCTCGCTGCGGACTGCGGGGATGAACCTGTTGAGGGTCCCGCTGTTCGCCTGGTCGATGCTGGTTGCGACAAGCGTCTGGCTGTTGACCCTGCCAATCGCATTGGGCAATCTCGCCCTCATCTACTTCGACCTGCGCGGCGGACCTGGCGAGTTCCTCCGCAATCGGACGGACGTGCCTGGGTTGGTCGAGGGATCGGTCGAGGGATCGGATGCCATCTTTATGCAGATCGGTTGGCTGGTTGAACAGCCTCAGGTCTACGCCTTCGCGATACCGGTACTTGGTGTGCTGGGTCAGATCGCGCCGGTGGTGGCCGGGCGCCGTCATGCGCAGCACACCGTCGCGGTCATTCTGATCGGTCTCTTCGGTCTGCTGTCGGTGGGTGGGTGGAGCCAGCCATGGTTCCAGGGTCCCAACCACGACGAGAAGTTCATCTTCATCGTCTTCGGTCTCTTTGCGGTGCTGCCGGTGCTGAGCTCGATCGGCGCGGCGACCGACACGATCGCCAAGAGTTCAATCGCCAAGAGTTCAGACGAAGGCGACGGCGCCGACATATCCGGATTCCTGTCGGTGCACGGCCTCGGCGCGATCGCAGGGGCCCTGCTGCTGCTTGCAGCCACCGTGGCGGGGCTCGCCCGAGTCATACAGCCCTGGGACCTCGGCGGCCGGACCACAATCACCGCGGTGATGAACCTCGCGCTCTACGGGGCCGTGGTTGCCGCGATCGCCGGCATCTGGTTCTGGGCCCCCAAGATCAGTGGCAAACAACTGTCGGTCCCGATGGGCCGCCTGGTCATTCTCGATGTCGTCGCCGGCGCGGTGCTGCTCGGCGGGGCGGATTTCGTCAGTGGCTTCCTCGAGGCTCCGGCGTTCCCGCATCAGGATCAGGTTCCAGACAGCACGGCGCCGCTGGTTGCGGCACCTTCCAACCAGGGTCTCGTAGAGGTGATGAATGTGATCGGCGCGGTGGGAGCGGTGCTGATCGCGCTCGGTGTGCTGGGCGTGTTCGCGGCGCTGGCGAAGGCTGCCAGAACAGACGAACCAGTCGACGACAATCCCCATGGCGGTCAAACCTTGGAATGGACCACCTCGTCGCCCCCGCCTTCCGGTAACTTCTCAGAACCACCGGAGCGCGTCGTGTCTGAAGCTCCGGTGCTAGACGCCGTAAGTGAGAGTGGAGAGGAGTCCTGATGGTTGCCACCACCGGGCTTCCAGCCCCCGAAATCACCCGGCCACGAAGCCTGATGGTGGGCACCATGTTCGCCTGTGCGGCTGCGTTCATGTTCTTCCTCGCTGTGGTCGGGATCTACGTTGTCGAGCGTGCCGAGACCCGCGACAGCGGATCCGAGTGGTTCCCGGAAGGCGTCATCGAACTGGGGCCCTCGGGATTCATCTTCTGGACGCTGATCCTGTCGATATTCACGATCCAGTGGGCGGTGCAGGCGATCAATGCTGATGATCGTGTCAACGCCTACGTCGCATTGGCTCTCACCGGTCTCTTCGGTGCGGCCATCTTCAACCAGCTCTGGTTCATCATCAACGACACAGGTTTCGCCCTGGCTGCGGACAACGCCCAGTTCCTGTTCTTCGTCGTCAACGGAACATTCATCGTCTTCTTGATCGCCGCGGTCGTGCTCGTGGCGTTCACCTTCATACGTGCAATGGCCGGCCAGTTCGGTCCCCGCAGAGCAGAAGCCGTCTCTTCAGCGGCTCTGTTCTGGAACACCGTCGTGTTCATGTGGGCGATCGTCTACTACCTCATCTACATCACGAAGTAGGCCGACGATGTTCACCACGGGATTCAAGTTCTTCTTCGGTATCGGAATGGCACTTGCGGGTGCCGCGGTCTTCTACGGCTACACCACCGGCGGCAACCATATGGGCCCACTATCGATGGGTTGGAAGGGCGGAGTCGGCGAACACCTGGGCTATTCGCTGCTGTTGGGTCTCGGCGTCACGGCCATGACCGTGGCGTTGTTTCTAGTGTTCTTCAGAGACGCCGATCCGGCCGCGCAGGCCCACTACATGGGTGTTGAAGAGATCCCGACCAACAATCTGGTCACTGCGAGCTTCTGGCCGGTCGTCGGCGCTTTCGGCGTCGGTGCCATGGCGATCGGGCTGGTTCTGCACACCGCGGTGTTCGTCACGGGTCTGGTGATCTGCGGCGTGGTGGCAGTCGAGTGGTTGATGGACTCATGGGCGGACCGCGCCACAGGCGACCCCGAAGCCAACCGGCTTCTGCGCAATCGCGTGATGGCCCCCATCGAGATCCCCGTGCTGGGCGCGGCGATGGTGGCTCTGGGGGTGTTGGCCACCAGTCGGATCCTGCTGGCCACTTCGAAACTCGGGTCGGTGGTGGTTGCCGGAGTGGTGTCTGTGCTGATCCTCGGAATCGCAGTGCTGTTCGTCAGCAAACGCAGGATCAACAAGAACATCCTGGCCGGTCTGGTCCTGGCCACAGCTGTGGCAGTGCTGGCCGGCGGCGTCGTCGCCACAGTTACCGGCGAACGGGATTTTCACCATCACGAAGTGCACGACGACGACCACGACGTCACCGATTCTGTGGAGGACCACTGAAGTGAGTGACTCCATTCGTACGCGTCGCACGCGAAGTTGGTGGCCGCTGGGGCTGATCCTGGGGCTCGGGTTCGTGTTGGCCGGCTGTGCCAAGGACACCGTCTGGTCGAAAGACGCGGAACTCGACACGTTCCAGGACCAGAGCGAGACCGCCCGCCAGATCAACGAACTCGTGTATCCCGTGTTTATCGTCGCCGGGGTGGTGCTGGTGCTGGTGTGCGGCGCGCTTCTGTGGATGTCGATCAAGAACCGTGTCCCGGCCGACAAGGATTACGAGGGCGAGTTCCCCACACAGGTCTCGCACAACAACCGCCTGGAGATCGGCTGGACCCTGGGTCCTGCGGTGATCATGACCGTCATCGCCGTCTTCACTCTGGTCGTGCACCTGGCGATCAACAGCACCGAGGCCAACGCCATCGAGGTCGAAGTCGACGGCCAGGTCGAGACTTGGGAACCGAGAGTGGTCGTGGTGGGCCAGCAGTGGTGGTGGGAGTACCGCTACTACCTGACCCAGGACATCACCACCGAAGCCCTCGGCGACCCCTGGAACCTTCCTGAGGCCGACATCGTCACCGCGGGTCAGATGGTGATCCCCACAGGCGAGGAGGTCGAGTTGATCATCACCTCGCGAGACGTCATCCACTCGCACTGGATCCCCGCGCTCAACGGCAAGAAGGACGCGGTACCGGGGCTGTACACGCCGTGGAAGTTGGAGGCTGACGAACCGGGCGTCTACTTCGGCCAGTGCACCGAGTTCTGCGGTCTGTCGCACAGCCGCATGAGGATGCAGGCGGTGGCGGTGACTCCGGCGGATTTCCAGGCTTGGATCAATGCCCAGATGGCTCCGGCAGTGATGCCGACCGACGAAGACTCCCAGGAGTTCCGGGGGATGGAGGTGTTCACGAACTTCTGCGCCAGCTGCCACCTGGTCAGGGGCCTCAACGACGGGAAATACGACGGGGCCGAGACAGTCTCAGGATCCGCGCCGGACCTGACCCACTTTGCTAGCCGTACCACCTTCGGCGGTGGTCTGTTCAACCTCTATAACCCAGACGCAGAACGTACGCTCAACGATGACGATCTCGCCGCTTGGATTCGCAACCCCAACGACGTGAAAGAGAACTACGCGGACGACCTGCCCGAGGGCGCTCTGCCGCGCGGGATGCCCGACATGGGCCTCTCGGAACGACAGATCGACGATGTGATCGCCTTGTTGGCCACGCTCGGCCCCAGGCCGACCGACGCCCAGATCCTGGCGACAGAGGTGGAGTGAGATGACTATCACCGACAAACCCGTGACCGATGCGCCACTGGAGCTTGAGTCCGGTCAAGAAGCGATCGCGGAGCGACCGCTCGGCGTGCTCACCCGACCCCAGGGCGGTAGAGGCTGGCGGGACTGGTTGAGTACTGTCGACCACAAGAAGATCGGGATCATGTACGGCGTGTCCGCCATGGTCTTCTTCGTGGTGGGCGGTGTCGAGGCCCTGCTGATCCGCCTGCAGTTGGCGGTTCCCAACGGTGGGGTGCTCTCGGCCGACGTCTACAACCAGGTGTTCACCATGCACGGCGTCACCATGGTGTTCCTGTTCATCATGCCTCTGGCTGCGGCCTTTGCGAACTACTTGATTCCGCTGCAGATCGGCGCCCGCGACGTGGCCTTCCCGCGCCTCAACGCGCTGTCCTACTGGATCTGGCTGTCGGGCGCGATATTCCTCAACAGCTCCTGGATCGTGGGTGGAGGCGGTGCCGACTGCGGCTGGTTCTGCTACTCGCCCAACAGCGGCCTGACCTTCTCGCCCAGCCACGGCGTCGACTTCTATGCGATCGGGCTGCTGATCGCCGGTATCGCTTCGCTGGTCTCTGCCATCAACCTGATTGTCACCTGCCTCAACATGCGAGCACCAGGAATGGACCTGTTCCGCATGCCGGTACTCACCTGGATGCTGCTGATCACCCAGTTCCTGCTGTTGTTCGCGCTGCCGGTGATCACCGTGGCGTTGTTCCTGCTGATGTTCGACCGATTGTTCGACGCCAGCTTCTTCAACCCGGACATGGGTGCCGATCCGTTGCTGTGGCAGCACCTCTTCTGGATATTCGGGCATCCGGAGGTCTACATCATCATTCTGCCTGCCTTCGGCGTCGTGTCCGAAGTGATCCCGACGTTCAGCCGCAAGCCGATCTTCGGCTACACGTTCATGGTGTTCTCGGGTATCGCCATCGGCTTCATGGGTTGGGGCGTCTGGGCCCACCACATGTTCGTCTCCGGCATCGGCCCGATCTCGGTGGCGGCGTTCTCACTGTCGACAATGTTCATCGCGGTGCCGACCGGCGTGAAGATACTGAACTGGATGGCCACGATGTGGGGCGGGCAGATCCGCTTCACAACAGCCATGCTCTTCGCGGTCGGAACCGTCGCAATGTTCACTATCGGTGGTCTGTCGGGCGTCACGCACGCTATAGCTCCGGCCGACACGCAGCAGACCGACACCTACTACATCGTGGCCCACTTCCACTATGTGATCTTCGGTGGCGGTGTGCTCGGGTTGATCGGCGGCCTCTACTTCTGGTGGCCGAAGATCTTCGGCTACATGCTCAACGAGCGACGCGGCAAGATCAACTTCTGGCTGATGCTCATCGGTTTCAACCTGACTTTCGGGCCGATGCACGTGCTCGGCCTGCAGGGGATGAGCCGTCGTATCGACACCTACTCGGCCGGGTTCGGGTTCGAGTTCTGGAACATGGTGGCGACCATCGGCTCGTTCATCATCGCGGTCTCGGTTCTGGTCCTGTTCCACAATATTTGGAAGTCGAAGCGGGAGGCGGCCGATCTGCCGCCGCCCGGTCCTGATCCTTGGGATGCGCGGAGCCTCGAGTGGATGATTCCTTCGCCGGTTCCCGAGCACAACTTCGACGAAGTCCCGACCGTGGACGGGCTCGACGAGTGGTGGCACCGGAAGTACGGATTCGATGACAATGGCAAGGTCGTGCAGGTCGCCACGGTCGCCGAGGCAGCCCAGGACGGTTCGGCCAAGGGTGTGCACCTGCCTGCGCCGTCGTTCTGGCCGCTGGTGCTCGCAGTGGGTCTGCCGTTGATCGGTTATGGGCTGATCTTCAACCTGTGGTTGTGCGTCCCCGGTGGCTTGTTGGTCGGCATGGGAATTTACGCCTGGGCCCTGGAGCCTGTAGATGACCCTGATGCGGCCCATGACCACCACGATGACGACCACGATGGCGACGACGACCACGACGATGATGATGGTGACGGAGACGACGACACCGCGAGCGCTACCGCTGACGCGGCTCCGGCTTCGCCCGGCGAAAGCGGAGGTGCCTGATCATGACCACAGCAACCGAAGCTCCAGCTACGCCCGGCGACGACACCGCGAGCGCTACCGCTGACGCGGCTCCGGCTACGCCCGGCGAAAGTACAGCGCCCGGCGATCACACAGATCACGGACCTTCTACCGGGATCTCCAACACCAAGCTGGCGATGTGGCTGTTCCTCGGCTCGGAATGTCTGCTCTTCGGTGGCCTGATCTCGACGTATCTCCTCTACAAGACAAGACGCGGCCCCGACAACCTGGCAATCCCAACCGATGTCTTCGATATTCCGTTCACCTCGATCAGTTCGTTCGTGCTGCTGATGAGCTCGCTCACGATGGTGTTGGCCCTCTCGGCGCTCACCCGAGGCGACAACCACGGGGCACGGGTCTGGCTGCTGGCCACGAGCATGCTCGGCGGGGTGTTCATCGGCGGACAGGTGTACGAGTTCACCAGCTTCCTGCGTGAGGGAGTCGGCTTCACCAACAACCCGGCCTCTTCAGCGTTCTACGCGTTGACTGGGTTCCACGGGGTTCACGTCAGCCTCGGGATCGTGATGCTGATGTCCCTCTTCGTTGCGTCCTGGCAGGGCAAACTGCGGCCCGAACACTCTGAGACCGTTGAGATTGTCGGTCTTTATTGGCACTTTGTTGACGTGGTGTGGATCTTCATCTTCACTGTCATCTATCTGGTTCCCGCCTAGAGGGTTTGGAGGAGCGCATGAGCACGACCACCACCGAACACGAAGGCACCACCGACACGGAGCCAGACACCGAGCACGAAGGGCACGAGCACCCTTCGGACTGGGCCTACGTCAAGATCGCGCTGATCCTGGCGGTCATCACCGCGGTCGAGGTGTTCACCTACTTCGAATCGGTGTTCAACTGGGGGAGTTTCCTGATCCCGTCGCTGCTGCTGATGATGGTCGTCAAGTTCTGGCTCGTGGCCACCTGGTTCATGCATCTGAAGTTCGACAATCCGATCTTCTACAAGATGTTTGTCGGGGGCTTGGTTCTCGCTGTGGGCGTATACATCGCGACGCTCACGGCCTTCGAGTTCTGGGCGTGATCTGAATGGACGGGCCTTGGGAGTTCGAGGCCCATCCAGCCGTCTGGCTGCTGATCGCGGGGATCGTCGCGCTCGGCTACTACGCGGTGCGCCACATCGGTCCGATGGTGGTGCCCGACGGGCAGGAGATCGTAACGAAACGACAGAAACGCTGCTTCGCGCTTGCGGTGTTCCTGCTGTGGGTCGCGGCGGACTGGCCAATGCACGACATCGCCGAGGAGTACCTCTACTCGGTTCACATGGCTCAACATCTGCTGATCGCCTTCATCGTTCCGCCGCTCTTCCTGCTGGCGATGCCGGAGTGGTTGGCCCGATTGATCGTGGTAGACGGTGGCGCGGTCTCGCGGGTGTTGCGGGTCCTCACCCGGCCGATCCTCGCCGCGGTCATCTTCAATGCGCTGCAGATCCTCTCGCACTGGGGAGCGGTGGTGAACCTGTCGGTCGAGAACGGAGTGTTTCACTACACCATTCATCTTGCGGTGTTCTTCTCGGCGTTGTTGATGTGGTTCTGCGTGGTGGGCCCGCTCCCGGAACTGCAGATAAGCGAACCCGCCAAGATGGTGTACCTGTTCGCCAGTTCGATAGTGCCGACGGTGCCCGCAGGATGGTTGACGTTCGCTGAAGGCGTCGTCTACTCGGCTTATGACCATGCCGACCCGTTGTGGGGAATCTCTCCCACCGACGATCAACAAGCCGCCGGCGCCGTGATGAAAGTCGTCGGAGGCTTCTACCTCTGGGCGCTGATAACGATCCGTTACTTCCGGTTCACCTCTGGACGCCGCGAAAGGGATCTGGTGGCTCGGCGTACTCGCAAACAACCCACCCCGAACCGGGAGCGCTCTGGTTCCTACGCGCTCACGCCCGATTTAACGTTCGACACCGATCTGACTTTCGACGACGTGCAACGGGCGTTCGATGAGAACCCCGAACCCCGACGCGAAGCTCCCAGTTGATCCTGCTGGAGAATTCTGACGGAACGGCGCTGATCGGGCGCTACCGTCAACGGCCATGCTCGACATCAAGCTGATCCGTGCCGACCCCGAAGCGGTCAAGACGGCGATTGCGCGCCGCGGAGAGCCGACCTCGTCGATCGACGAGATCGTGAAGATCGACGCGCGGCTGCGGGCCGTCTCCACCGAGCGCGACGAGATACGTTCCGAGATTCGGCAGACCTCCAAGCAGGTTGGTGCCCTGCACGCCGAGGGCAGGGCCGACGAGGCAAAGGCTCTGGCCGATCACAGTCGATCACTGGGGACCAGCGAGAAAGCCCTGGACGAGCAGTGCGAGCAGTTGGCAGCCGAGCTGCGGGATCTTCTTCTCAACGTCAGCAACATGCCATCGCCCGATGCCCCCGACGGGTTCACCGAAGAGGGCAACGTCGAAGTCCGGAACTCTGGTTACGACCGCAATACCTTCGCCGATCATCAGAAGGTTCCGCACTGGGAGATCGGCGAACAGCTCGGAATCCTCGACGTCGACCGCGCAGTGCGACTCTCGGGCTCGATGTTCGTGATGTACCGAGGCGACGGAGCGCGACTCTTGCGAGCGCTGATCGCCTACGGCCTCGAACGCAACCGTGACGCCTTCGAGGAGGTGCGGCCGCCCACCCTGGTCAAGTCCGACACCATGATCGGCAGCGGCCACCTGCCGAAATTCGCTGACGACGCCTACCACATCGAACGCGACGACCTCTGGGCGATCCCCACCTCCGAGGTCTCGTTGACTTCGATGTTCGGCGGAGAGGTCCTCGACGAGGACGAACTGCCGTTGAGGCTTATGGCCCACACGTCGTGCTATCGCCGTGAGGCCGGCGCAGCTGGCCGTGACACGCGGGGTCTGTTGCGGGTGCATGAGTTCGACAAGGTCGAGATGTATGCGTTCTGCACTCCCGAGCAGGGCCACGACATGCACATGGAGATCCTCGACCGTGCCGAGAGCGCTATCCGCGACCTCGGGTTGGTCCATCGGGTGCTTGATCTGGCGTGTGGTGACATCAGCGGGGCGGGCACGCGCACCTTCGACATCGAAGTGTTCGCGCCCGGCGCTGATCGCTGGCTCGAGGTCTCATCCGTTTCGTGGTGCACCGACTACCAGACCCGCCGAGCCAATATCCGCTACCGGTCCGAGGGCACCAAGGGCACCCAGTTCCTCCACAGCCTCAACGGTTCAGCCTTGGCGGTCCCCCGTGTCTGGGCCGGGATCGTTGAGACCTACCGCCAACCCGACGGTTCGATCGAACTGCCCGAGGCCCTGCACCCCTACCTCAACGGCCTCACCAAAATCGAGCCAAGGAGCTGACCCATGAAAGGTGCCGAAGGGTCCGCCATGCCGAAGGGTCCGCAATCCAGGACGCTCGCCTCCGGAGTGTTCGCCTTCGAGGGCGATCCCGAGGTCGACCTGCGGAAGAGATACTCGGTTCGTCCCGTCTTGCAGTTCCTGAGCGACCTCGAAGTCTTGAAGTACATCTATCGCGACATCGGCACTCCTGAGGAACTCGAGTTCTACGTCAGGAAGTGGACGCAGGCGAAGTACAGCGAGTACCAGGTCGGCTACTTCAGCTTCCACGGAAGTCCAGGTGCGCTCTGGTTTCCCGACGGTCGCAGCGCGGGCATATCGCTGGACGACCTTGCCGACTGGATCAATGGACGGGCAAAGGACCGGATCATCCATTTCGGCGCGTGTTCCGTGATGAGACTCGGCGACCGAAGGCTCAGAGAATTTCGCGAGACAACCGGAGCGCGCGCCGTCACGGGTTATCGGACCGACGTTGACTGGCTGGAAGCGATGGCCTTCGACGCGCTCATGCTCGGAGTGTTGGGCCAATACCGGCAGATCCACCATGCCGAGAATCGCCTGTGCAAGATCGCCGGCGACCTGTGGGATCACCTCGGGGCAGTGATCATCCGTTGATCCCCGGCTTGTACTTCACGCAGCAGTGTGGGATGAGTTGGCCACCCGGCGGCGGACACTGCAGCCAGCAACCCTGATTGGTGGAGGCTCAGATATCTAGGTATCTTGCACCCTCACCACCTAGGTGTATTCTTGTGATCAGGACACCGCCACAGGAGGGCCGGATGGCACCGCAACGAGACACCAAGAGCATGACATTGCGGATCGACGAGAAACTCGCAGAGAGGGTACGGACGATTGCGGAGGTCGAGGACACCACCGTGAGCGACGTCATTCGAGATGCGCTGGCCGAGCATGTCGAGCGCCGGCGCCGCGATCCAGAGTTTCAAGCGATGCTTGAGCGCAACCTTCGCCGTCATGAGGAGCTGCTGAGCCTGCTCGCGGACGGCTGAAGTGATACAACCTCTTGCCCTAGGGCGACACGACCGTCACGACATGGTTGTGGTGTGTGGATTGCCTGGAGTGGTAGGGCGGGACTCGCTCTCGGCGTACTCGTGCTCGCGTTGTGTCAAGTAGCCGTCTGCTTCCGAGAGCAGATCCTGCGCGTCGGGCCGCTCCATGAACTAGTCGTGCAGTTCCGCGATCGGGCGCAAGTCCAAGTCTCGGCGGCGTCGGAACAAGCCCATAATTCGACGCTAACAGCTTCGCGGTGCCGGCTTCAGGACAGTGAGATGGCCAACCAAGCGGCGGTTACGGCGCAGACGAGGGTGAGTGAACCGTAGGCGAGGGCGCGGGTGCGGGAACGGGGCCACATCTCCATGAGTTCTCCGGCCAAGGCCGAGAAGGTCGTGAACGCACCGAGGCCGCCGATACCGACGACGACCATTGCATCCGAACCGGCCGCGTGGAGCAGGCCGAAAGCGAAAGACCCGGCAATGTTGGCGACGAAGGTTCCCTGCGGTGACCCGAACCGAGCGCCAAGCTGCCAGCGGGCCAGCGTGCCGATCAGAGCGACCGCAGCGAATGCCATCGCGGTCATGAGCGCCTGCTCTCCAACTGGATGCCCAGGCGGCTACCGGCAAAGACCGCGATCAACCCGACGCCGACCGTGACCGTTGTGAAACCGAAAGCGTCAGCGAACTGACCGTGGTCGATGCGCTCAGCAATCTCCGCAGCCAGCGTGGAGAAAGTCGTCAGCGAACCGCAGAAACCGACACCGACGCAGAGCCTGACCGATGAGTGCGCCTTGTGGGTGCGCAGAAGGATCCCCAGAATGAACGCGCCCGCGCTGTTGACGACCAGCAGAGTCGCCAATGGGTCGTTGATCGTCTCGGTCACGGCCCATCGCAGCAGCGCACCGGCGATCCCCGCCCCAGCCAACCCCGCGATTGCAACAAACCGACTAGCGCTCACGCCGCAAACAGTAGGCTCCAGCAATGGCGATGGCCGCGATGCGTGAGGAGTTCGGACGCATTGGACTCGATGTGTCCGACGTTGCCGACGATCCCATAACCCAGTTCCATGCCTGGTTCGACGACTGGCTACAGGTCAACCCCCACATCGCCGACACCATGGTCCTGTCGACCGTCGACGCCGACGGTTGGCCGGACGCCCGGGCCGTTCTGTTGAAAGGAGTCGACAGCCGCGGGTTCGTCTTCTACACCAACCGCCACTCGGCCAAGGGACGCCAACTCGAAGTCAACGGCCGTGCAGCCCTGACGATGGTGTGGCGCGAGATCGAGCGGCAGGTACGTGTCGTCGGCGAGGTCAGCCAGGTTCCCGAATCGGAGTCAGACGCCTATTTCGCGAGCCGTCCCCGCGGCGCGCAGATCGGTGCTTGTGCCAGCGACCAGTCCGAAGTCCTGCCCTCGCGGGCCGTGCTTGAAGCCCGGGTCGCTGAACTCGAAGCGCAGCACCCCGATGAAATCCCGAGACCACCCCACTGGGGCGGGTACCTAATCACTCCGCATCGAGTCGAGTTCTGGCAGGGCCGCCCGGACCGCCTCCACGACCGGGTCCGTTACCGTCGTCAGGGAGACGGTTGGGTGATTGAACGCCTCGCTCCCTGACCCCGGTCAGATGTGTTCGACCTGTCGGGCGTGCAACACGCCCGCAATGCGTCGCCACACGACCCAGACAACCAGTGCCGTGATCAGGACCTCGATCGGCACCCCGAAACGCGATGGGTCGCTGAACCAGTTGACGACCCGCTGTGGCCAGCCGCCGACGAAACGGAGCAGCGGCAGGAAGATGAACTCGCCCTCGTTGAAGAGAAACTCGATGATCAGGTAGCTGCACACGTACCCGGAGGTGACGCTGATCCGCTTGACTCGGTCGGGCTCGAGGTCACGCCAACCGATGATCAGTGCGCCGATCACCCCGAGCAGGCTGATCACAGCGATACGTTCGGGCGTGGTGTCCTGAATCCAGTTGTTGACCGCCGCCTGGAACTCAAGGAAACGGTCGACCCGCGGACTTGAGTAGTTGTCACCAGACAACAGCCGGATCTCAAAATATCCGTAGTCGATCAGATAGAGACCGGCGGCCAACAGCACCAAACCCGAAACCCGGCCCACGTAGGGCAGCACCTGTCGCATCCCCTTGAGCACATCGGTCTTGGCAAGCGCCAGACTCATCGTCAAGAAGGTGATCAACGCGCCCATCCCCAACGCGTAGGCAAGGAAATTGCCGAATCCTTCCAACCACCCGTCGGTGGTGAACGAGTTGGTGACCGACGACAAGAACAACCCGATCGTGCACGACAGCGAAACGACCGCGTAACTCACACCGAAGAGGAACACCGACGGGAGGTCCCTGCCTCCGGTCCCCTTGTTGAGTTTCGGCAGGCGCAGCACGAAGTCCTTGCCGAGGGCCATGTAGGCACCCAGCGGGAGCATCAGCACGCCGATGGCGATCGTCACGTAGCCCGTGTACTCGAACACTGTGCCCTGGTTGATCACCGTCTCGAAAGCCACCCCGCAGAGACCGAACACCGCGATGAACCCCGCCGTCATGACCAGGCCGACGACGAGACCTCGCACGATCGTGGTCAGACGGCTGGCCTCGGAGTCGCCGTCCACGCCCAGGAAGTACGAGAGGTAGACGGGCAGCATGGCGAAACCACAGGGGTTGAACGCCGCCACAAGCCCGAGCGCGAACGGAAAGGCGTACACACCCATCAGAGCAGGTGCTCCGTTATCAGGTCGCGCAGGTCCTCGGCGGTGAGGACGCCGCTCCACTGCTCCGCGACCACCCCGTCGCTGTCGACGATCAGAGTGCTGGGCATACCGAGCAGGCCAAGTTCAGGAAACAGCGAGCCGTCGGAGTCCCATCCCGACGGATAGGTCACGCCTGTATCGGCCAGCAGTTGGAGCGACTCCCCAGGGGAGTCGTCCCGGCTGATGCCGATGAAGTTCACCTCGTCGGAGACCTCTTGGTAGACGCTCTCGAACTCAGGCAACTCGGCACGGCACGGACTGCACCAGGCAGCAAAGAAGTTGACCACCAGGGGTTTGTCGAGATGGCTGGCGAAGGTGTCGCTCTGATCGCCGGACAGAGAGGCGAATCCAAGATCCCGGATGGACCCCTCAACGGCTGGGGTCTGGCCGCTACTGCTTTCGGGACGGAGTGCCCCGTCGCTCAGGTCGATCGTCCTAGCCTCACCGAATTCACTGCCGGAGTCGTCGCCGCAGGCAACGATGAACAGAACGGCCAGCACAACCGCGGTGAATCTCCAGAAATAGCGCATCGGAACTCCACCGAAACGCTATCCCGCTGAACACCCGAGGCGTCCCCGCTATCAACCGCGCTCAGGTTTGCGCGGCTCCGGCTGCGCCCGGAGACAGCAGAGCCCCGCCGGGGCGCTGATCGACCGAGAACCGGGGCTCGCGTTTGCCGTTGCCCGGGTTCTAGGGGGAGTGGTCGATCAGCGCCGTTAAGCGGTCCGCCGTTCTGCTCGTTCCCGAAGGTGGATTGGCACCGGAATCACCGGCATCAAGTCTTCGGGACGAGCCACCTTGGGTGGACGACCCCGACGCCGTTTGACGGTCAGCATTTCGCCGTTCATGAACAGCTGCCCACCCCAGACTCCCCACTGCTCACCGTTGTCCAGAGCAGTTTCAAGGCAGGGTGCGATCACTGGGCACTCGGCGCAGACGCGTTTCGCAGCAGAAATCTCGCCTATGTCGTCTGAGAAGAACATGTCGTAGGCGTTGTCGATTTCCCTGCAGGCCGCGTGTGTCTCCCACGCGGTGCTGTCGGTTTGAAGTTGTTCAGTGGTTTGAAGTTGTTCAGTGATGTCGACGAGGGTTGACATGTCCCCGTCTCCTTCCTTGTTTCGGGTTTTCTTGTGGCGTCGATTTCTTGTTGGCAGGTCTTCTGTTCGGCGGTGTTGCTTGGGCAACGCAGAAAGGCCGCTGGGTTTACCAGCGGCCTTTCTGCGTACTTCCCGTTGTTGGGTCTAGTTACCCGGAGGGAGCGCCGAAGGGCCGCAGGACGTGATACGGCTTCGTGGTAAACCAAGAAGCTGGCATGACCGTGTGCACATTTACGCGCGCGGCAACGTCAGCTTGAAGCTGGTGCTCGATGCGGTGAATGCTGTACATGTCGGTCCTTGTCCTACAGCCGAGAATCTCCGGCGAAAACCAGAGTGACTGGTTTGAGCATACCTGTCAAACGAATTAATTCCGTTACGAACCGTTTGGGGTCGGCTCCGCAGGAGGGTTCACCAGGTGTTCACCATTCGTTCACCGATTCAGAGGTACCAGTTAGCAATGCCCCCCTACCTTGGCGCCCGAAGCGGGTCCGCACCGTGCTGGCCCATTGCCCGGGAAGGAACCCGAATGTACCAATTTCGACGTTTGGCTCGACTGCTGGCAGTCGTGACGGCTCTAGCTCTAGTCGCGGCCGCCTGCGGCGACGACGACTCAGACTCGTCGTCCGAAGGCTCGTCCGCCGGCACCGACTCGGCTGCTACCGACTCGTCAGACATGGACGATTCGTCAGACATGGACGACTCGTCAGACGCGGACCTCTCTGGTGAGATCTTCATCTCCGGCTCGTCGACCGTGGAGCCGATCTCGGTGCGAGTCCAGGAGCTGTTCAACGACATCCACCCGAACGTCTCTATCGCCGTCGACGGCCCCGGAACCGGCGACGGCTTCGCCCTGTTCTGCATCGGCGAGACCGACATCTCGGACGCCTCACGGGCGATCAAGTCCAGCGAGGCCGAGGAGTGCGCCGCCAACGGCATCGACTACGTCGAGCTCCAGGTGGGAATTGACGGGCTCGGCGTGATGACCAACGCCGCCAACGACGCCGTCGAGTGCGTGTCGTTCGCCGACCTCTACGCTCTCACCGGCCCCGAGGCCACCGGCTACCGCTCCTGGGCCGACGCCAACGCCGTCTCAGCCGAGCTCGGCGGCGCCGGCGGCCTGCCCGACGTGCCGCTCGACATCTTCGGTCCGGGCGAGGAGTCCGGCACCTTCGACACCTACGTGGAGCTGGTGATCGAGGACCCCGCCGAGGAGCGCGGCCAGGCTGGGACCACCCGTCCCGACTACAACCCGTCGGGCGACGACAACGTGATCCTTCAGGGCATTACCGGCGAGGACACCTCGCTGGGCTGGGTTGGCTTCGCCTTCGCCAACAACGCGGAGGGCGTCAAGCTGCTCGACGTGGACGGCGGCGAGAGCGGCTGCGTGGCCGCCACCCCCGACACCATCGCCTCCGGCGAGTACCCGCTGAGCCGACCGCTGTTCATCTACGTCAACGCCGAAAAGGCAGCAGCCAACCCCGGGCTCGCCGCCTACGTCGACTACTACATGGGCGAGGGGCTCGACCGGGCCGTCGCCGAGGTCGGCTACGTGGAGCTCACCGAGGCCGCCAAGTCCGAGGTCCGGTCCGCCTGGACCGGCTGAGCCAGTCACCCGGCCGGCCCACGGGGACGACCCCGTGAGCCGGCCGATGACTCGTTGACCGGATCAACACTTAGGATTGTCCCCTGATGGACGCCGAGCAAGACCCCCCGAGCCAGTGAGCAGCCAGTGAGCGAGGCTCGGTCCGTCGAACTGAGCATCGAGGATCTTGCCGGCTCGCCGCGCCGGGTCCGCAGGGAGCGGATCATCAGCCGGGTGATGTTCTGCGCGGCCCTGGCCTCGGTGGTCATCTCGGCGCTGATCATCTACGCCCTGTTCTCAGAGGCTTGGATCTTCATGCGGGACGTCGACTGGTCAGCCACCTGGGGTGAACTCGGCTGGTTCCCGCGCCGCGGGATTTACGACATGCCGACGTTGCTGGTGGCGAGCCTCTGGACCACCGCCATAGCCATGGTCGTGGCCACGCCGTTGGGAATGGGAGCAGCCATCTACCTGTCCGAGTACGCCCGGCCGTCCCACCGGGCGACATTCAAGCCCATACTGGAGATTCTGGCGGGAATCCCCAGTGTGGTGCTCGGCTTCTTCGCCCTGCTGTGGCTCGCCCCCAACGTGGTGGCACACATCGGCGGTGAAGGCGGGCGCGGTTCCATGCTGGCCGCCGGCATCGGCGTCGGGATTCTGACGATTCCCCTGGTGGCGTCGATCTCCGAGGACGCGATGGCTGCAGTCCCGAAGTCCCTGCGGGAAGCATCAGCAGGGTTGGGGGCGCGCAAAGTAGTAACAACCTTGCGAGTGGTGTTGCCCGCGGCGATCTCCGGACTTGTCGCCTCATTGATCGTGGCGGTGTCACGCGCCCTGGGAGAGACGATGGTCGTGTTCATGGCCGGAGGCGCGGCCGACGCTGCCATCAAGACGTACTCACCCTATGAGGGCAGCCTCACCATGCCCGCGGCGATGGCGTCGCTCGCTTCAGGCACCGACCAAGTCGTCGGAGAAGGACTGACCTTCCAAAGCCTGTTCTTCGTCGGATTGGTGCTGTTCATGATGACCCTGGGACTCAACATGATCGGCGACCGGTTCGTAGCCCGGATCCGTGAGCAGTACTGAGCGAGGGCGGAGAAGATGGCGCTGACCACCATAGGAACCGCCGCAAGACAGGGCACCACGGCGTTCACACAGCAGAAGCGCGACATCGCCGGCAGTCTGTTCAAATCGGTGATTCTGCTCTCGTTGGTAGTGTCGCTGGCGATTCTTGCCGTGCTGATCTTCGACACGGTCGCCGATGGCTGGTCCCAGCTGTCCACCCGCACCTGGGACTTCCTCAACGGATCGCTGCGGTCCCGGTCGATAGACGACAAGCTTGGTGTCAAGCAGGGCCTGTACGGCTCGTTGTGGATCGGAATTATCGTGGCGCTGTCGGCTTTCCCCGTGGGGGTCGGTGCGGCTGTGTACCTCGAGGAATATGCACCGAAATCCCGCTGGACCTCAATCATTGAACTGGTGATCAGGAACCTCGCCGGGGTCCCGTCGGTGGTATACGGACTGCTGGGCCTGTTCCTGTTCGTAGAGCGCAGCACGATCTTCGGGTTCCTCGGCCTTGGCTGGCTGGCCGACGCA
Source organism: Candidatus Aldehydirespiratoraceae bacterium (assembly GCA_965221585.1). Lineage (GTDB taxonomy): Bacteria > Actinomycetota > Acidimicrobiia > Acidimicrobiales > Aldehydirespiratoraceae > VXYK01. Next base: position 440,947 of record OZ244898.1, read on the forward strand.
ACCGGCGGTCGATCCGTGCTGTCAGCCGGCCTCACCCTGGCGGTGCTGGTCCTGCCGATAGTGATCATCACCGCGCAGGAAGCGGTCCGGGCGGTTCCCTCCGGGCTCAAAGAAGGAGCCTACGGACTCGGGGCGACCAAGTCGGAGATGGTGCGAACCCAGATCCTGCCCTACGCCGCGCCAGGGATCCTGACCGGCACCCTGCTAGCGATGTCACGAGCGATCGGCGAGGCAGCGCCTCTGATCCTCGTCGGCGCGATCTCGGGAGGACTCACCCGCAACCCGGATCTCTGGGACACGTCGGGTCTGCGAGAGAAGTTCACGGCGCTTCCCATAATCATCGTGGAATGGGTGAGCGAACGCGGCCGCGACCCCGGCTTCGCGACCGCCGCCGCGGCCGCCATCGTGGTGCTGCTGGTGCTCGTCCTGCTGCTGAACATGACCGCCATCCTGCTGCGCAACCGGTTCGAGAAGAAGCGAGGCTGACTGTGACGACTGGCCGTGAGATTATGCTTGATCCGTTCAAGACGACAGGGAGCTACGAGGACCCGAACATGACGGCGACCGATGAACGAGCCGAGGAACCCGATCTGGGTACCTCGGTTGAAGCAGACACCGAACGCCCGATCGAGAGAGCCGTGATCTTCGACGCTGAAGAGCTCAACGTCTACTACGGCGACTTCCGGGCAGTACGGGACGCGAGCCTCAAGGTTCACAAGAACGAGATCACCGCATTCATCGGGCCCTCAGGCTGCGGCAAGACGACGCTGCTGCGGTGCTTCAACCGCATGAACGACCTGATCGAGATCGCCCGGGTAACCGGATCGCTTCGATACCACGGTGTCGATCTGTACCACCCCAAGGTCGACCCAGTCGAGGTGCGCCGCCAGATCGGCATGGTCTTCCAGAAACCGAACCCGTTCCCCAAGTCGATCTGGGCGAATGTCGCATACGGGCCGAAAGTGGCCGGACTGGCCAAGAAAGGTCCGGCGATGGACGACATCGTCGAGAATTCGCTGCGCAAGGCAGCCCTGTGGGACGAAGTCAAGGATCGGCTCGATGAGAATGCGCTGGGCTTGTCAGGCGGTCAGCAACAACGCCTTTGCATCGCCCGGGCAATCGCAACCGACCCCGACGTGCTGCTGATGGACGAGCCGTGCTCGGCGTTGGACCCGATCGCCACAACCCGGATCGAGGAACTGATGCATGGGCTGAAGGACGACTACTCGATCGTGATCGTCACCCACAACATGCAGCAGGCGGCCCGGGTCAGCGATCGCACTGCGTTCTTCTCAGTGGAGGTCAACCCGGAGTCCGATACCCGTACCGGCATTCTGGTGGAATACGATTCGACCCAGAAGATGTTCTCGAACCCATCCGATGAGCGAACCGAGAACTATGTGACCGGCCGCTTCGGATAATCGCAGTACGGTGTGAAGAGGACTCCACGAGGAGCGAGCGTTGACTGAGGAACTTCGAAAGACGTATCACGAACAACTCGAGGCGGTCCGTGAATCGATCATTCGCATGGCTGGTCTGGTGGGTGAGACCATTCCCCGCGGAACCGATTCCTTGTTGGCGGGCGATCTGGCTGAAGCGCAGCGCATCATCGAAGCTGACGATGTGATCGACGCAATGTCAGTCGAACTCGAAGAGAGCTGCTACCAACTGCTCGCGCTGCAGCAACCGATGGCCTCGGATCTGCGGGCCATCACCACAGCGCTGTGGATGACCGCGGAGATCGAGCGCTCGGGTGACCTGATGGCGAACATCTGCCAGGCGACGCGACGCGTCTACGGCAGTTCCTTCGGACCACGGATCCGTGGCTTGATCGCCCAGATGAGCGAGGAGGCTGCGCGATTGTTCCGCCTCGCCATCGACAGTTACGCCGAAGCCAACAGCGGGTTGGCCGTCGCCCTCGACGACATCGACGACCGGCTCGACGAGCTTCATCTTGACGCTATTGCCGCGATCTTCGAGGGCAGTCGTGAGCAGACCTTCGACATGCAGGTGGCCGTGCAACTGGCGCTGGTCTGCAGGTTCTACGAACGGATCGGCGATCATGCAGTGATCATGGGCGAACGGGTCCGATACATGGTCGACGGTTGGCTGCCCGAGCATTCAGGCGCGTTGCGGGCCAAGGCCCGCGAGACTGGAATGAGCGGAGTTGAACCCGACACGCGATAGGAGCGACTAGACATGATCACGCTGTTGATCATCTTGGTTGTGATCGTTGCCGTCGCTCTCGGATCGATCGTCGTGGGAGTCCGGCAGCGGCACAAGGTCAACCAGCGTCTGGATCGCTTGGCCAATCGTGTTTCGGGCGCTATGGCACCGGCCTCTAGGTCGCCGGTGGCAGCGGTCGAACGTCTTGAGGCGGTGATGGAGGTTCGTGAGACCGAACAGCAACTGCAGGGAGTTGAACGTCGCTACGAAGCAGCGCTCGAAGCGGTTGATTGGGGTGTCGTGGTCGTCGACGAAACAGAAGAGGTCGTCTTCTGCAACCTGTCGGCCAGTTGGTACTTGGAAGGCAGGCACGGAGAAGCCGTAGTCGGACAGAAGATCGACGACCTGATCCACGCAGCGGCGCTCGGTGAACGGGTCTCGGAGACTGTCACGCTGTTCGGGCCGCCCCGCCGAGTGCTGTTTGTATCTGCGTTGCCGATCGTCGACAAAGAAGAACTCTGTGGTGCCATTGCCTTGATCCACGATGTCACAGCGTTGGAGCAGACCAACGCAATCCGTCGCGACTTCGTGTCGAACATCAGCCACGAACTTCGCACCCCGATAGGCGCTGTGTCCTTGCTTGCGGAGACACTGATCGGTGAGCACGATCCCGCGGTGATCGACTCGTTGGCCGATCGCCTTCGAATCGAGGCGGAACGGCTAGCCGCCACGGTTCAAGACCTGCTCGAACTAAGCCAGATCGAACACAGCGGCGACAGCGAATTCGCTTGGGTGGTGATCCAGGGCGTGGTCAGCGGCGCGCATGACCGTGTCCGAGCTGCAGCGGCCCAGAGTGATGTGTCGATCAGAGTCGAGATGCCCGAACAGGATCTAACGGTGCGGGGTGACCGCCGTCAGCTCACCTCAGCGGTGTTCAACCTGTTGGACAACGCGATCAAGTTCTCGAACTCAGGAGGTGGGACGATCCAAGTCACTGTCCGAGAGGCGCATGCCTGGGTTGAGGTGGAGGTTGACGACGCGGGAATCGGGATCCCGCGCCAAGACTTGGACCGCATATTCGAGCGCTTCTACCGGGTCGACCGCGGGCGCAGTCGCACCAGTGGCGGAACAGGTCTCGGACTCTCAATGGTGCACCACATCGTCGCCAACCATGCCGGCCGGGTATCGGTGACCTCGACGGAGGGCGAGGGCACGACGTTCACCATGGAACTCCCCCTCGCGCCGACAGATATTTCAACCGCGGCTCCCGCTGCGCCCGATGATGGCACTTCCGCGGCTCCGGCCGCGCCCGGCGTCAGCACCGCGCCCGGAGAAAGCACTGCTCCCGCTTCCGCGGCTCCGGCTGCGCCCGGCGAAAGCACCTCATGAACAGCAAGTCTGCTCGCATCCTCGTCGTGGAGGACGAGGAGTCGTTCGTGGAGGCGCTCCGAGTCGGGCTCCAAAGGGAGGGATTCCTGATCGATGTCGCCAGAGATGGCCCTCAGGCCTTGGCCGAATTCAAGAAGAACCCCCCGGACCTGGTACTTCTCGATGTGATGTTGCCGGGGATATCGGGGATCGACGTCTGTCGCGAGATTCGCACGGTGTCAGCGGTCCCGATCATCATGGTTACCGCCAAGAGCGAGGAGATCGACGCGGTCGTTGGGCTCGAGGTGGGCGCCGACGACTATGTCGCCAAGCCGTACCGGCTGCGAGAGCTGGTTGCCCGGATAAGGGCCCTGCTGCGTCGTGCCGCAATCAGCGGCGCGTCAACCAGCCTCGGGCCGGACCCCAACGAAGATGTGCTGAGGGTCGGCGGGCTGCACCTCGACATTGAGCGCTACGAAGTCACCGTCGACGGAGTGCACGTCAAGCTTCCCCTGAAAGAGTTCCAGATTCTGGTGCTGCTCATGAGTAACCCGGGACGGGTAGTGACCCGCGACACCTTCATCGACCGGGTATGGGGCTACGACTACGTCGGCGACACCAAGACCCTCGACGTCCACATCAAACGGTTGAGAGCCAAGATCGAACCCAGCCCGAATCGGCCCGAGCGCATCGTCACGGTTCGCGGCGTCGGCTACAAGCTCACCCCCGAACCCTAGAGGCCGAGCAGATTCGGAACGCGGTCAGGGGTGGTTCAGGAGGTGGCGGATGCGGTGGCGCGTGACCCACAAGCGCAAGAGCACCAACCCTGCCAGCAGCGTCGCGGTCACTCCGTATACGACGACTGGCGCGGCTTCGACCAGGTAGCCGAAAAACCCCCAGAGGACCCCTTCGGATGCCACCAGCGTCCACGACAGCGGCGAGACGCCCACTGGTGTGTGCGTCCTCCACGCGGTGACCACCGATGGCCCGAGGTACAACCCGTTTGACAGACCGAGCACCGTCCCCAGTACCGTCCAACCGGCGGCGAGCTGGATCAGCACGCAGGCCCCAGCGACCAGCGATGCCAGCAGCACCCCGGTCCGAATGCTCGCATTGTTGCGGTGAAGCAGGTACAGCACCACGCCGTAGCTGGCGGTACCGGCGAAGACAGCGGGAATGGTGACCCACAGCTGCTCGGCGACCACGTAGGCGATCCAACTGAAGTTGACGATGGTACCGATAGCCGCCCAGGCAGGCGATATACCCTCGGTGCGTCCGATCCGCAACAGCCGGACAATCTGCGGCAGGATCTGGACGAACGTGACGATCGTGGCAATGACACCCACGACGAAAGCGAGTTGAGCCTGGCTCACAGCGACCCAATCTACTGCCGGTCAGCGATCTGGGTTGCCGGTCGTCGTGTCAGCGGGCGCGGATAGGGTGAGCCGATGCCCGAGACATCGCCTCTCTTGGAGGGTTTGAACCCGTCCCAGTACGACGCGGTGCTGCATCGTCGCGGCCCTTTGCTGGTCGTTGCGGGGGCCGGTTCGGGCAAGACTCGGGTACTCACCCACCGGATCGCCCACCTGATCGACGAAGGCATGTCGCCGTTCGAGATCCTTGCCATCACCTTCACCAACAAGGCTGCGGGCGAGATGAAGGAGCGTGTGGCCTCCCTGGTCGGGCCGGTTGCCGAAAGAATGTGGGTCTCGACGTTCCACTCCGCGTGCGTTCGGATCCTGCGCCGGGATGCCGACCGGCTCGGTTACCTGGGCCGCTTCTCGATCTACGACCAGGCAGACGCCCGGCGGTTGACCGGATATGTGATCCGCGACCTGAACATCGACCCCAAAAGGTTCACGCCCCGGTCGGTTCACGCGGCGATCTCGACCGCCAAGAACGACAACATCTCGGCGAGTGCCTACGCAGAGGGAGCGGCGGACTTCTTCGCGAAGCGTGTGGCCGACATATACCTGGAATATCAGCGACGGCTCGTAGCGGCCGCGGCGATGGATTTCGACGACCTGCTTATGCGCACCGTCGAGTTGTTCCAGACTCAGCCCGACGTCTTGGAGCATTGGCGGGAGCGATTCGCCCATGTCCTCGTCGACGAGTACCAGGACACGAACTCGGTCCAGAACGAACTCGTCTTGATGCTCGCCCGACAACACCGGGGGGTCTCAGTCGTCGGCGATGGGGACCAGTCCATCTATGCCTTCCGAGGTGCAGACCTGCGCAACATTCTGGAGTTCGAGAAGGCCTTCCCTGACGCCACCACGATCGTGCTTGAGCAGAACTATCGCTCGACGCAGTCGATCCTCGACGCCGCCAATGCGGTGATTGCCCAGAACATGGGGCGCGTACCGAAGGACCTTTGGACTGATCGCGGACCGGGCGAGAAGATCGTCCGCTACCACGCCGGTGACGAGCACGACGAGGCTCGTTACGTGGCCCACGAACTCGCCCGACTGCAGGCCCATGAGGGCATGCGCTGGGATGAGATGGCGGTGTTCTATCGCACCAACAGCCAGTCTCGGGTGCTTGAGGAACACCTGGTGCGGGTCGGGATTCCGTACCAGTTGGTGGGCGGTGCCCGCTTCTACGACCGGCGAGAGATTAAAGATGCGGTGGCGTACCTGCGGGCCATCGTCAATCCGACGGACGAGGTCAGCGTCAAGCGGGTGCTCAATCTGCCCAGACGCGGTGTTGGCGACACATCTATCGCCAAGCTTGATGCCTGGGCCGCCGCTCAGGGCGTGTCGTTCTCCCAGGCGCTGCAGAATTGTCGGAGTGCCGGGGTCAGCGGCCCCGCCACCGTCGGGATCGGAAAATTCTTGACGCTCACAACGGAGATCGGAGAGCTCGACGCGGGGCCCGCGACCATCATCGAAGAGGCTCTCGAACGTTCCGGTTACCTCCAGGAGCTGCAGGACACCCATGGGATTGAGGCCGAGGGCCGGCTCGAGAACATCATGGAACTGCTGGGGATGGCCCGCGAGTTCGAGACGGTCGACGAGTTCTTGGAACAGATCAGCCTGGTCACCGACACCGACGACATGGACGACAGTGAGTCGCTGGTGACGCTGATGACCCTCCATTCAGCCAAGGGACTCGAGTTTCCGGTCGTTTTCCTGACCGGAATGGAGGACGGCGTTCTTCCGCACATCCGAACCTTGGGCGAGCCCAGAGAACTCGAGGAGGAGCGGCGTCTGGCGTATGTGGGGGTCACCAGGGCTATGCAGGCGCTTCATCTGAGTTGGGCCCAGAGCCGCATGCTCAACGGCATGACCCAGTACAACCCGCCCAGCCGCTTCTTCGCTGAGATTCCCCCTGAACTGATCAACGAGATCGGAGGGGAGCGCCGCAGCAACCGCTTCGATCGCCCGTTCCCCGGCGGCAGGCGCACTTTCGGTCAACGCGGCGGCCGAAGCAGCTCTTCGGGTATCGACGAGCACCGTGAACGCGTCGTCGATCGTGCGTTGCAGGGCGACAGTCCTGCCGCGAAGTCGCCCTTCGCTCCCAAAGGCGCCGAATCACTCGGACTGAAGATCGGGGACGACGTTCGTCACTCCAAATGGGGCGACGGAGTGATCGTCGACATGGGTGGAAACCACGACAGCCCCGAGGCCACCGTCAACTTCGCCACCGTCGGACAGAAGACCCTGCTGCTGTCCCTGGCGCCCCTGGAGAAGATCTAGTTCGAAGGTTCCCTTCTCACTCCCGGTTGGGGTTGAGCAGGACGTGGATGTTGCCGTCGCGAATCTCGACCTCGTATTGCAACAATCCGGTGCCGGCGGAATCGACGGTGACCTCGTCACAGGTAGCGCTGCTTCCAGCAGCGGTGGTGAGGAGGAATACCTGCGCGTCCGCGTCCCAAGCAAAGAAGCAGTCTCGAGGATCATCTGCCCGCCGAGCGGCGAAAGCCAGCCAACCCTGCTCGGGGTCGTTACCAAGATGAGTGACGATGATGTCCCTCCGGCCACCACTGCCCACATCGGAGTAGAGAATCGGACCTCTCTCCTGGATCTCGGCGCTGATCGCGCCGATCTTTCCCGCGTCGAAGTCCCGGTCGCCGAGCACGATCTCGGTGTCTCCCTGGGAGGAGGCCAGCCAGACCATGGCGAAGAGCAGACCCGCTACGACCACCGCAGTGAATCCGATCAGCAGCGCATTTCGGGCGTTGATCTGCGGACCTCGGGCGACGGGCATAGCTCCTCGGGTCTGTTTGCGGCGGACTGTGTCACAGCATTGGGACCCGCCTAGTATCGCCTGAGTTCACGCGAACTTTGCCCGAGTTCAACAGATATTGCCCGGGTTCAACAGATAATGGAGGTGCGGTGGATCTTTTTGAGCATCAGGGAAAAGAGTTCTTCGCCGGCTACGGACTGCCGGTCTCTCCCGGCGAAGCAGCTTTCACCGTCTCGGAGGCGGTGGCGGCCGCGCAGAGGCTCGGTACCCCGGTGATGGTCAAAGCACAGGTTCATACCGGAGGGCGGGGCAAGGCAGGAGGCGTCAAGTATGCCGCCGACCTCGACGCGGTCCGTGAACACGCAACCAACATCCTGGGGCTCGATATCAAAGGCCATATCGTGCAGCGGGTCTGGATCGAGAAGGCCTCAGACATCGCCGAGGAGTATTACGCCAGCTTCACGCTCGACCGTTCGGCCCGCAAACACCTCGGGATGCTCTCAGCCGAAGGCGGCGTCGAGATCGAGACCGTGGCCGAAACGAATCCGGAGGCGATCGCCAAGATCTGGATCGATCCGCTGGACGGGCTCACCGAGGACGTGTGCCGTGACTGGGTAGCTGCCGCAGAGCTTCCGGCAGAGGCGGTCGAGGGGACCGTTGAGATCCTGTTGAAGCTCTACGCTGCCTACACCGAAGGAGACGCCGACCTCGTCGAGATCAACCCGCTCATCCTGACCCCCGACGGGTCTGTGCACGTGCTCGACGCCAAGGTGACCCTCGACGGCAACAGCGAGTTCCGCCATCCCGACTATCGCCAGTATGACGCCACTCAGAGCCGTGATGAACGTGAATCCGCGGCGCATGCCAAAGGACTGCAGTACGTCGGGTTGGACGGCTCGGTCGGCGTCATCGCCAACGGCGCTGGTCTGGCGATGAGCACCGTTGACGTGGTCAATCAGGTTGGTGGAAGTCCCGCCAACTTCCTTGACATCGGCGGTGGCGCGAATGCCGACGTCATGGCGGGGGCCTTGGAGGTCATCAACAACGACCCAGCCGTGAAGGCCATATTCATCAACATTTTCGGGGGGATCACCCGCGGCGAGGAGATCGCCAACGGCATCCTCGAAGCAATGCAGCGTGTCAAGATCGACTCTCCGATCGTGATCCGGCTCGACGGCACCAACGCCACCGAGGGAAGGGCGCTGCTGGAACCCCACCTGACCGACGACTTGATGATGCAGCCGACGATGCTCGACGCGGCGCGCCGCGTAGTCGAGCTTGCCGGTTGAGTCAGCGACGAAGAAAGGAAGCAGTCCATGAGCATCTTCGTCGATGAGAACACGAAGGTCGTCTATCAGGGTCTCACTGGGTCACAAGGCAGCTACTACGGCTTGCTGAACCGGGACTACGGCACACAGGTGGTCGCCGGGACCCATCCGACCAAGGCGGGCACCGATGTCGACGGGGTGCCGATCTACGCCAACGTGACCGAGGCGGTGCAGGCGACCGGAGCAACCGCGAGCTGCATCTTCATTCCGGCTCCGGGCGTGCGCGGCGCGGTGATGGAAGCTGCTGAGGGCGGCGTCAAGTTCATCGTCGCCATCACCGAGGGGGTGCCCGCACACGACGAGATCTACTTCTACAATGCCCTCAAGCGGGACTTCCCCGACGTGTTGCTGCTCGGTCCGAACTGCCCGGGGATAATCAGCCCCGGCAAGTGCAATATCGGTATCACCGCAGGTCACATAGCCAAAGCTGGCGGCCCGGTCGGAATCGTCAGCCGTTCAGGGACTCTGACCTACCAGGCTCTGTATGAACTCAAGCAGAAGGATGTCGGGGTGACGACGTGTGTGGGCATCGGGGGCGACCCCGTTCCTGGGACCTCGTTCATTGACTGTCTGCGAGCCTTCGAAGACGACCCGGAGACTCTGGCTGTAATGATGATCGGCGAGATCGGTGGTTCAGCCGAGGAGGAAGCGGCCGAGTTCATCAAGAACCACATGACCAAGCCCGTCGCCGGTTATGTCGCCGGGGTCACCGCCCCTCCCGGCAAGAAGATGGGTCACGCCGGAGCCATCGTCTCGGGCGGGCGTGGCACTGCGGCGGCCAAGATCGAAGCGCTGACAGATGCCGGAGTCCGCGTGGGGCAGAACCCGACTGAGGCGGGAGAACTCATGGCCGACATTGTCGCCGGCCTGTGACTCGGCGGACTCGCGGCTTGCTAGGTTCGGATAATGACTAAGGTCCAGGGTCGGTGTCGTGCGCTGATGTCCGTATATGACAAGACGGGCGTCGTGGAGTTGGCCCAGGGACTCGTCGATCTGGGCTGGGAACTGATCTCCAGCGGCGGCACCGCCGGGGTTATCGCAACTGCGGGGATCCCGGTGACCGATATCGCCGACTACACCGGATCACCGATCATGTTGGGGCACCGTGTGGCGACGCTGCATCCCCGGCTTCACGGGGGCATTCTCGCGGATCGGGAAGACCCCGAGCATCAGGCTGATCTCGAGACCCACAACATCGAAGTCATCGACCTGGTAGTCAGCAACCTCTATCCGTTCCGCTCCGAACCCGGAATCGAGATGATCGATATTGGCGGGCCGACGCTGATGAGATCAGCCGCCAAGAACCACGCTTACGTGGGTGTCGCCACGAACCCCGCAGACTACGAACCGATCCTGGCGGAACTGCGAGCCAACGGTGATACGGGTCTGTCCGCGGCCACCCGCCGACGCTTGGCCAGAGCAGCGTTCGCCCACACCGCTGCCTACGACGCCGCGATTGTCGACTGGTTCGACAGCAGCGAACCGGAACCCGAGTCACCGAACCAGACGGCGCTTGCACCCACGATCCACCTGGCCCTCGAACGTGCTGATTCTCTGCGCTACGGCGAGAACCCGCATCAGAGCGGGGCGCGTTACCGCTCGATGGGTGAGACCGGCATGTGGGATCAGATCGAACAATATTCGGGACTGCCGCTCAGCTATCTCAACATCTTCGACGCGGATGCAGCTTGGCGTTTGGCCCACGAACTCGGAGACCTCTCCGGCAACTGTGCTGTGGCGATAATCAAGCACGCCAATCCCTGTGGTGCAGCCGTGGCCCCTGACCTCGCCGATGCATACCGGAGCGCCTTCGAATGCGACCCTCGCAGCGCATTCGGCGGGATCGTGGCGTTGAATCGAATCGTCGACGAACCCACCGTCGAGGCGATGGAATCGGCCGCCCAGGCTGACGTGATAATTGCGCCGGGCTATGAGGACGGGGCCGTCGACCGTCTGATCGCCAAGCGCCGCAACACGCGTATTCTGCGTGCTGATGCTCCGCTGCAGTCATCGGCGAGCGCGGTCAGCCTGCGTCAGATCACCGGCGGGTTCCTGGTTCAACAGCACCAGTGTTTCGCAACGTCGCCCGCTGGTTGGCAAGTGGTGTCGGAGCGCCAGCCGACTGCAGCGGAACTCGCCGACGCGGCCGTCGCCTGGCGGGTCTGCGGCCATGTCAAGTCGAACGCAGTGGTCCTGGTGAACCAGGGAGTGGCTTGGGGGATCGGAGCGGGTCAGCAGAACAGGGTTGAAGCCGCGGAGATCGCAGCCAAGAAGGCGGACGGCAGGGCCCGAGGCGGTGCCTGCGCCAGCGATGCCTTCTATCCGTTCCCCGACGGCATCCACGCGGCCGCAGACGCTGGAGCAGCGATAATCGTGCAGCCAGGCGGGTCAGTCAACGACTCCGAGACGATCGCGGCCGCGAACGAACGCCAGGTCGCCATGGTCTTCACCGGCGAAAGACAGTTTCTTCACTAGCCGGGACCGACCATGAACGATCCTGCCGAGGGCACCGCGTCAAGACAACCCAAGAGCATGGAATGGGCTCTTGAGGTCGGCCTGAAGCGCCGCTCGCTGGCCTTCTATTTCATGATCCGGTTCCTGATCCGAACGCTGCTGTGGCGTTGGCTGCGGTTGCAGTCGCGGGGGGCTGAGAATATTCCGGCGACCGGTCCCGTAATCGTCGCGCCGGTTCATCGTTCGAACCTCGATGCCCCGCTGTTCTCGGGCTGCACCAGACGCCGCCTGCGGGCCCTCGGCAAAGAATCGCTGTTCGTTCATCCCGTCGTGGCGTGGGTTTGTGCGGCGCTTGGTTCGATACCTCTGCGGCGGGGGGAAGCGGATCGAGAAGCCATGCGGTCCGCGCGGGCGATGCTCGACTCGGGAGAGATGGTGTTGGTCTTCCCAGAGGGCACGCGCCAGCAGGGCAATCAAGTCACCGGGGTATTCGATGGGACAGCGTATTTGGCTTCCAAGACTGGCGCTCCGATCGTCCCGGTGGGCATAGCTGGAACAGAGGACGCTCTGCCCGCAGGAGCCAAGTTCCCCAGGAGAGTCAGAACCGCAATCGTGGTAGGGGAACCGATCTACGCTCCGCAGGGTCGTCTGAGTCGTCCGGCGATGGCGGCGTTGAGTGCCGACGTACAACGGCGTCTGCAAACAGCTTTCGACGAAGCGCAAGCTCTGTGTCGACGGGGCAAGCAGCGGTAGCTTCGTTGTTCGCTCAGGCGGCTAACTACTGTGGTCGATGATGCGGAGAGTTGCAGTGCTGTTTGGATTTGTGCTCTGCGGTGTTCTCGCCATCGCTGCTCCGTCGGCCGCCCAAGCTGAAGGTGATGATCCCGAAGCTGCGGAGACGACCCTCGGAGGCACGATCCGGCTCGGATTCGACCAGTTCTTCGCCGGAGTCGAGATCACCGTCAGCGATCTGTCCGGTGCCGAGATCGGCCGCACAGCAACCGACGCCGAGGGTCGCTGGTCGATAGTCGTGCCCGGTGCGGGCAGCTACCTGGTCACTCTCGACGAGAACACCCTGCCAGACGATGTCGGCTTGCGCGAGGGTCAGGAAGCGACCATCGAGACGACAGCGCGCGCAGGCATGGCCCGGGCGGTCGTGTTCGCAGTGGGGGAGGCCCCCGATACAGCGTCGTTCGGTGAACGCTTCGCGCAGAGAGCGTTCACCGGCCTGAAGCTCGGAATGATCATCGCCATGAGCGCAGTCGGCTTGTCGATCATCTACGGAACCACCGGACTGGTCAACTTCGCCCACGGCGAACTGGTCACCTTCGGCGCGGTGATCGCCTGGTATTTCAACACCTCATGGGGCGCACTGAACCTGGTGGCGGCCGCGGCGCTGGCCCTCATCGTGTGCGCCGCGCTCGGCGCCGGCCTGGAATCCGGCCTGTTCCGCCCGTTGCGGAGACGACGGCTCGGCGTGTTCCAACTCGTGGTGATCACCATCGGCCTGTCGTTGCTGGGTCGCCAGGCCATACAGCTCTTCTTCGGGGCCGAGCCACGTCCCTACGTCGACTATCAGGTTCAGGACCGGTGGACGTTCGGTCCCTGGGCCGTCACCCCGCGTGAAGTCGCCACAGTCGCGGTCATCACCGTCGTGCTCACGGTTGTGGCGCTGATACTCCAGTTGACCCGATTCGGGAAAGCCACCCGGGCGGTGTCCGACAACGCGGATCTGGCGCAGGTTGCGGGGATCGATGTAAACCGGGTCGTGCTGGTCGTCTGGACAGTCGGAGCGGTGTTGGCCGGGCTTGGAGGTGTGTTGCTCGGGCTCGATGCCGATATCGACCCGTACCTGGGGTTTCAGCTCCTGCTGTTGATCTTCGCCGGCGTTGAGCTCGGAGGATTGGGCACGGCGTACGGAGCCCTGGTCGGCTCCGTGCTGATCGGATTCGCCACAGAGATCAGCACCTTGTGGATCTCACCGGAACTGAAGCTGGTCGTTCCACTGGCTGTGCTCATCGGTGTGCTGTTGCTGCGCCCTCAGGGCCTGTTCGGAATGCGCCAGAGGGTGGGATGATGGAATTCGACATCATCTTCGGGAACGCGGCCCGGGCGGCACTCGGGCCGGAGGCGGTGATCCTGGCGTTGGCGGCGATCGGATTGAACGTCCACTTCGGTTTCACCGGGCTGTTCAACTTCGGGCAGGTCGGATTCATGTTGCTCGGTGCGTACGGCACCAGCGTCTCGGTTGCGACGTTCGGCTGGTCGCTGTGGGTCGGGATCGCAGTCGGCCTGGTGCTGACCGTGGCGCTGGCACTTGCGCTCGGGGTCCCAACCCTGCGCCTGCAAGCTGTGCTGTTCGCGATCGTCACCATCGCCGCGGCCGAGATTCTGCGTTTGCTCATCGGTTCCACCGACGCCATCGACCTCACCGGCGGTCCGCTCAGTATCAGCTTCAACGCCGGCGCCTTCTACGACCTGAATCCGTACGCGGACGGACCCCAGGACCGTTACGGCACCGGCACGTTCGCGTTCACCGGCCAGCAGATGTGGGTCATCACCGTTGGCTGGGCACTTGTGGCGCTGGCCAGCCTGGCCGTGTACCTGATTGTGCGCAGCCCCTGGGGCCGCGTCGTCAAAGCCATCAGGGAGGACGAGGACGCCGCTCGCAGCCTCGGCAAGAACGTCTTCTCCTACAAGATGCAGGCGCTCGTGATCGGTGGCGTGATAGCGGGTCTCGCAGGGGTGGTCGATGCGATCAAGACCTCCGGAGCCGACCCCAACGGCTTCCGCCCCCAGGTCACCTTCTTCACCTACACCGCTTTGCTGCTAGGCGGCTCGGCAACCTATACAGGGCCGGTAATCGGGGCAATCCTGTTCTGGTTCGTCAGGGAGTGGATCGAGTCGTTCCTTCGACAGTTGGCCGCCGAATCCTGGCTGCCGGACACGATCGCAGACTTTCTCTCGGGAACCGAAGGGGTGATCAGCGTCGCCCTGGTCGGTCTGGCACTCATCCTGCTGGTTCTGTTCCGACCCCAAGGAATCGTTGGCAACCGCACAGAAATGCTGATCGATGACAGTTGACGAACCGCAGGTAGCAGCCGCGGCACCCGCCGATGGGATTGAGCCCATACTGCGGGTTCGATCCGAACCCGGGGTCGCCAAGCCTGATCCCATCCTGACCGTCGAGGGCGTGCAGAAGAGTTTCGGCGGGCTGGTCGCGGTCGACGTGGAGCATGTCGAGTTTCAGCGGGGCGTGGTCACGTCGCTGATCGGACCCAACGGGGCAGGCAAGACCACCCTGTTCAACCTGCTGTGCGGCTTTGAAAGGGCTGACCGCGGCCGGTGGATCTTCGAGGGACGACCGGTGAACGGCATGTCCGCGGATCGTCTCGCTCGGGAGGGGATGGTGAGGACCTTCCAGCTCACCAAAGCGCTGGCCAAGCTTCCGGTCATCGAGAACATGCTGCTGGGCGCGCCCAACCAAGCCGGGGAACGCTTGTGGGAGGCGCCGTTCCGGTCGCGCTGGCGCGACCAGGAGCGGGCCAACACCGAGCGCGCCGAGCAACTGCTTGAGCAGTTCGGCCTCGCCCACATGCGCGACGAACTGGCGGGCACACTCTCAGGCGGACAGCGCAAGCTCCTGGAGGTCGCTCGGGCGCTCATGACCGAACCGAGGTTGATTATGCTGGACGAACCCATGGCGGGCGTTAACCCCGCCTTGGCCCAGTCATTGACGCACCACATCAGCATGCTGGCCCGCGACGGAATGAGTGTCGTGTTCATCGAGCATGACATGAACGTCGTGGCCGGGATCAGCGACTGGGTGGTGGTCCTGGCTCAGGGGGGAGTCATTGCGGAAGGACCACCCTGGAACGTCATCCACAACGAACTGGTTGTCGACGCCTACCTCGGCCGAGGCCGCCCGTCAGAAAGCCCGGCGGGCAGAGAGGATTCGTCGTGAGCACCCTGTTGCAAGCAGAGGACCTGGTGGCCGGGTACCTCCCGGGCATCGACATCTTGAACGGCTGCTCGCTGGAGCTGAACCCGGGCGAGATCGTCGGGATCATCGGACCCAACGGCGCGGGCAAATCCACCCTGCTGAAAGCTATTTTCGGTCTGGTGGAAGTCCGGGCTGGGACAGTCAGCTTCGAGCAGGAGGACATCACCGGGTGCCGGCCACATGAACTCGTCACCCGCGGGATCGGCTTCGTCCCGCAGACCGACAATGTGTTTCCCCGGCTGTCCATCCGTGAGAATCTGGAGATGGGTGGCTTCCAGGCACCTGAACGGTTTGACGAGCGATTCGAAGTGGTCTCCGATCTGTTCCCGCTGCTGGCCGATCGCAGCGGTCAACGCGCCGACGGATTGTCGGGAGGTGAGCGTCAGATGGTCGCCATCGCCCGAGCGCTGATGATGGATCCCCGTGTCGTTCTGCTCGACGAGCCCTCCTCGGGCCTTTCTCCCGCCTATCAGGATCAGGTGTTCGAGCGCATCACCCACATCACCGAACACGGAGTGTCGCTCGTGATGGTCGAACAGAACGCGCATCGCTGCCTGCAGATATGCAACCGTGCCTACGTCCTGGACCAGGGCGTCAACGCCCACACCGGAACGGGCCGCGAACTCCTCGACGACCCGAAAGTGGTCAGCCTCTACCTCGGAACCCTCGCCCGGTTCTGACAGCACCCCGCCAAGCAGGGCGGAGTCCAGCAGGCGCAGTCCAACAGGCGGGAACTGGTCAGCCCAGCTCGGCGAGGTCAGCGTCCTGGCTGTCGATCACGGTGAATTGACCGTCGATGAATTCGGCAATCAGGTACCGACCGAACCTGGGGTCGCCGACTTCGTCGAGCTCCAGTGGGCCGGAAACACCGTCGTAGTCGATGTCGACGCCATCCGCGATCAACTGTGCGCACTCGGCGTAGCTGTAGCACTTCTCACCATCGCTGGTCAGGGTGAGCACCTGCTCCATGATGGCCGGGCCGTTGGTGGAACCAGCCGCCAGAGCCGCCAGCGCCAGCACGATCACGCAGTCATAGGACTGGCCTCCGTAGATGACGTTGCCGTCGGTCAGGGTGCTCAGTTCCTTGCTGTACTCGTCGCTGCCCCCCGCTGCAACGGCCACGAATCCGTCGAGCGAGTTGGGATTCGACGGATCCACCGTGGTGGGCAGATGCAGGTCGTAGATTCCGTCGCTACCGTACATCGCGCCGGGCGGGAACCCGGCTTCGAGCAGCCCCCTGATGATCTGGGCGCCCTCGGAGAAGGTGATGAGCACCACCGCATCTGCTCCCATGGCCTCGATGGCCGCAACGGTGGGATCGTAGCTGGCTGCGTCCTCGTCGTAAGAGAAGATCTCGTAGTTGACGCCGAGTTCGTCGAAGTTGTCTGCCAACAGCTCCGCCAGGGCGTTGCCCCAGTCGTCAGCGCGCGCCGGGATCGCCACGTTGGTGGCCCCGTCGGTGGCGACGACGTTGGCGAGGATCAACGCCGCGGCCTGATCAGGCGGGACGGTACGGAAATAGAACGCTGCGTTGGCTTGAGTGGAGAACGACGGCGAGGTGTTGGATGGGGAGCATTGCGGTATCTGAGCGTCGTACAGCGTCTGTATGAACGACTGCGACACTCCCGAAGCGGCAGCACCGACGATCACATGCGCACCCTCGCCCAACAGGCGGTTGACAGTCTCGGGGGCGACGTCGGGATCAGTGGCGCTGTCGCCGGTCAGCAGCCGGACGTTGCCGCCGGCGTCCTGAATGTCCTCGATGGCCAGATCGATACTCACGATCATCGGCGAATTGAGGAACGCCGCCGCCCCCGTCTCGGGCATCACTCGACCGATGACCAACTCGAAGTCGTCGACCACCGGTTCGGGTTCGGCCGCCGGTGCCGCGGTTGTTTCTGGAGCGAGCGTGGTGCTGGTCGCGTCGCCGTCATCGTCTCCCCCGCAGGCCGCCGCCCCCAAGGCCAGCGCAACGCAAACCACCGCCAACCGCAGCAATCTCTCGATCCTCATTTCGAACCTCCTCAGTCTCCGCGTCAGGGTCCTGATCTGATTTCATCGTATCGGCCCCTGATTGTCGGCAATTGCGCACAGACGCCTTCAGCGGCCTCAGTAGCACCAGCCTTCAGCACACCACAGAGGCGCTGCGCAGCCATAGGAAGAGCACGGTTTCAGGTTCCAGCGCCACTCGTGGGCCGCCCGCTGCCGCACCCCGCAAACAGGCGGCACCGTCGTGGTGGTTGTGGGGAGCACGCAGCGGCCGTTGACGCTGCCTGCCGGGGTCCAGGCACCACCCTGAGAAAGGCAAGTCAGATGCCCGGTGAAACACCCGTAGATCGTTCTCCAGCCGCCGTATTTCTCACAGCCCCCCCTAGTCGGGTCCGGCCGCCGCAGCTGACATGCAGTCGTAGCCTGCGGCTGCCTAGTCCCGGGCTGTTGCCAGCTCGGGATCAACGGTGCGAGACAGCCCGAAGGCGACCACAGCACCGGCCGGGGCAACACAAACGGCGGTGACCCTCAGGGGTCGGGCGTGAGACGTATTGGCGGTCCCCCTTCGGGTCGGATCAGTGGCCTTTGAAGCCAAATCAAACAAACCGCTGCCGGAACCCGAAGGGGCACCAAGTGCAGGAACACTCGACCCCGCTTCGGGCTTAGCCAGGGATTCGGGTCGTCGCCACGGGTGAGCGAGACGCCACACGCCGGGGCCAACAGCAGAAGGGCGAGAGCGCCCGTGACGGCTAGGCGGGTCATTCGTCGTAGCACCATCCCCGAAACCGCATAAAGGCGGCGTATTGGACGTAGTGCCAGCAGGGGCGGCTGGGCCAGCAACGGCCATTGTAAGCCCGTTCACGTTTTCCACAGACGACCTCCGGCACCGTCGTGGTAGTGGTCGTTGTTGGTGGGGTTGTTGTTTTGGTGCAGCTGAAATGGTTGAAGGTGTTGTAGCGGTAGCCGATATGGGCGGACAGCTGTTGCCCTGGGGGGAACCTCAGGTGGTCGGTGTGGCAGTAGTCGTGGCCCTGGGCGGGGACTGTCAGGGATTTTGTGTATCGGGCGTGTTCTGAGGGTCCGCGGCCGGGTGTTGCGGGCCGGGAAGGATCGTGTTTATGGCTGATCAGGAAATGCTGGCTGTGCCAGCGGAAGAGGCCGTTGGTGAGGCGGCGGTGCAGGACTGGGCTGAGCTTCTCGTTGAGCGTGCCCGCGTTGAGGGTGTGGAGCTAACCGGCGACGGCGGTCTGTTGACCGGGCTGGTGCGCCAGGTGCTCCAGACCGGCCTTGAGGTCGAGATGACCGAGCATCTGGGTTATGAGCGCCACGATCCGGGGGGCCGCGGGTCGGGGAACTCGCGCAACGGCTTGTCGCCCAAGCGGGTCGCCACCGAGATCGGCGAGATCGACTTGGCGGTGCCCCGTGACCGGGCGGGGACCTTCGAGCCCGTCACGGTGCCCAAGCACCGGCGGCGCCTCGATGGGCTGTCGGGAAATGTGATCAGCCTATATGCGAAGGGGCTCACCACTGGTGAGATCCAGGCTCACCTCGCGGAGATATATGACACGTCGGTGAGCCGGGAGACGATCTCCAAGATCACCGACGGGATCGTCGCGGACATGGCCGTGTGGCAGAACCGGCCCCTCGAGGCGGTTTATGCGGTGCTGTTGATTGACGCGATCGTCGTCAAGGTCCGCGACTGCCAGGTCGCCAACCGGCCCGTCTACGTCGCCATCGGCGTTGATCTGGCCGGAGAACGCGACGTTTTGGGTTTGTGGCTGGGCCCAACGGGCGGTGAGGGCGCCAAGGCGTGGGCGACGATGCTGGGCGAGCTGCGCAACCGGGGCCTCACCGACGCGCTGATCGTGTGCTGCGACGGGTTGAGGGGCCTGCCGGAGTCGATCCGTGCCACCTGGCCCGACGCGACGGTGCAGACCTGTGTGGTGCACATGGTCCGCAACAGTCTGCGATACGCCTCCAAGAAGCACTGGGGGCCGATAACCCGATCCATGCGGGAGATCTACACATCTCCCACCGTCGAGGCCGCCGAGGCCCGATTCGAGGCGTTCGCCCAAGACTGGGAGGACACCTACCCGGCCCTGATCCGTTCATGGCGGCTGTCCTGGGACGAATTCACACCGTTCTTGGAGTTCCCCGCCGAGCTGCGCCGAGTCGTCTACACCACCAACGCCGTCGAGAGCCTCAACGCCCGGTTCCGAAGAGCCGTGCGACACCGAGGGCACTTCCACAACGAGCAGGCCGCCATGAAAATCCTGTATCTTGTCGCCACCAGCCGACGAAAGAACCACAGCAACCTCACCGGCAGGACCAACGGCTGGAAGACCATCTTGAACACACTGACCGTCCACCACGGCGACCGCACCGCCGACCACATCAAATGAAAACCATCACAGCCGCTTACACAAAGTTTCTGACAGTCCCCATACCGGGCGGTGCTTCAACCTGGTGCAGGGTGGCGACGGTACCCCTCTGGTTCGATCTTTGGTTGAGGGTTGTGAACTCTCAACCAGTCTTGCCGTTGAGCAGGGATTACCGCCCTGGTTCACCCTGGCCGTTGTGGGGCAGTGAGCAGGGTTAGAGCGTCGTCGGGGCCGGTGTCTGTGTGGTCGTCGTGGCAGCGGAAGTGTGGCCGGTTGCCTTCGTGAGGCTGTCTGTGGCTGCTGCTGCGGTCGCTAGCCCCTACCAGCAGCGGTTGGCGGCAACTTTGACCAGCGCCGCGAAGCTGAGTTTCGCAGCCGAGTGGTCTTTTATGGCTACCCACCACTCATCCAGGTCGATGCACCCGTTGCGGTTGCTGTCGTAAGCCCGCCACGGATCACTAGCGGGCACCGTCGTCGTGGTCGTGGTCGTGGTCGTGGTCGTGGTTGTGTGGGGTGTTGTTGTGGCGGTGCAGCTGTAGTGGTTGAAGGTGCGGTACCGGTAGCCGATATGGGCGGACAGCTGTTGCCCTGGCGGGCAGGTGTGGTCGCTGTGGCAGTAGTCGTGACCCTCGGCGTGCAGGTGCTGACCGGCGTTGCAGGTGTTGGCGGTGGTGTGGTCGCTGTGGCATATATCTGAGGTCCAGTGTTCTGCGGTGTGGTTGGGGTTGAAATGATGACCCGCCGCATCACAGCCATGGTCGCTGTGGCAGTCGGCGTGGCCGTGCAGGTGCTCGCCTGTGTTGCAGGTGTTGGCGGCGGTGTGGTCTGGGTGGCACCTGTAGTGGTCGGTTTCGCGGTAGCGGTGCTCTAGGTGGTCATGCAGATGCTCACCCGCGTCGCAGGTGTGTTCGTTGTGGCAGTCGGCGTGGCCGTGCAGGTGCTCGCCTGTGTTGCAGGTGTTGGCGGCGGTGTGGTCTGGGTGGCACCTGTAGTGGTCGGTTTCGCGGTAGCGGTGCTCTAGGTGGTCATGCAGATGCTCACCGGCGTTGCAGGTGTGTTCGTTGTGGCAGTCGGCGTGGCCGTGCAGATGCTCACCCGGATCACAAGTGTGGTCTTTGTGGCACCAGTCGCGGTGCCGGAGGTTGTGTTCGTGCTGGGTGGGGATGGCGGCGCGCAGATGGTAGCCCCTATGGCAGGTGTTCTCTGCTGTGTGGGGGTCGTGGCAGTGTTCGCTTCGGTCGCTGGCACCGCCGTGCAGGTGTTGGCCGGGCTTGCAGATGTCAGCAGCAGTGTGGTCTTTGTGGCACTCGCTCAACAGGGTGTCTTTGTGGTACCCGGACGGGCAGCCCAGTTTGTTGTTCACCCAACGAATGGCATCCCGCACGTCTTGGATGGTGGCCGGGAGACAAACGATGCCGTACGCCAGCGAGACCCGCTGCGCGGCTTTGAGCGTGGTTGTGCCCACCTTCTTGGCGATCTCGTCGGCCGCCTTATCCCACCTGAGCGCTAGGCGCGCAGGGAGCACAGTAAGTCTGATGTTCGGGTTGCAGATGGCCTGGTACGCCGCCGAGTTGTAGACGGTCTTGGCTGCGGCTATCAGCGTGTTCTCGTCCACTGCTTCGGTGTCGGTGACTGTGAAGCGGGCCCTGTAGCAGCTGCGGTCTGGCGTTCGTGGCTGCTGCTGCTGTTTCTCCCACACGACCGCCACAGGGTGAAGGCCGGTGGCACCGTCGAAGCTGACCACGCCACCGGCAAGGTCGATCCACGCCGCCGGCAGTGCGCCGGTGATCTTGTAGTAACCGCTCGGGCAGTCGCCTTGTGTCGGTGCCTTCGGTTTCGGTTTCGCCGTTGTCGTTGTGGTGGTCGTGGTGGTCGTAGTATCTGGCGGTGCTGTAGTCGGCGGTGCCGTGTCCGGTGGGGCTGTAGTCGGCGTTGTGGTGTCTGGGGGCAGCGTCGTTGGTGGCATCACACAACGGCCGTTGACGCTGCCCGCCGGCACCCAACTGCCGCCCTGGGCAAAGCACACCAGATGGCCGGTGAAACACCCATAGATCGTCCACCAACCTCCGTACTTCTCGCAGCCGCCCTGATCCGATGCAGCCGCGGCAGCTGACATGTAGTCGTAGTCTGCGGCTGCTTGGTCTTGGGCTGTTGCCGGCTCGGGCTTGACGGTGCCGGACAACCCGAAAGCGACCACAGCACCAACCAGCGCAACGCAAACAACAGCGACCCTCAACGGTCGGGATCGCCGCGGTCTTTGTCCAGATCCGTGAGAGCGACGGCGGAACGCGAAAAACAAACGGCCATTCATGGCCGTTACTCAATAGGCGCGCGCGCGCGCGCTTGTGTCAAGCCCAACACAACAATTTCTTGGGAAACGAATCCGCGCGTTCGACCAACACCGCCAACACCGGGCCCAAGGCGAGGCGGTGTTGCGCACGGACCACCACCGCAGTTACTCTCATAGGCGATGGCAGACGCAGACACTCCCGAAGCCACACAGACCGACACCAGCAGCCCGCGTCGTGGTCGAGCGAGTCGCATTATCGATTTGGTCGTTGGTTGTGCCCTTGACCCCATCTTCATGGTGGTCGGTGACTTGTCCGAGTGGCGGCAAAAACGGCGACAGAAGCGCACGGCAGGCGAAGGGTCGCAGTGAGAGGCGCACGGTAGGCGGGCGATGGCAGACGTTGACCCTCCCGAAGCCACACGAACCGACACCAGCAGGCCGCGTCGTGGTCGAGCGGGTCGCATTATCGAATTGGTTATTGCTTTTGTTGCTCTCGATCCCGGCCTCATGGCGGTCGATGACTTGGCCGAGCGGCGGCGAAGCGGCGACAGAAGCGCTGAACGCAGATCCCGGTCTGGGAGGCGTGCAGCGGACTTGTAACGCTGAGTCGAGAGGTGCTGCTTGACGATCTCACAGGCCCCCCTCTGTGAAACCCCGAACCGCTTACAAAGCAACTCCACGGCTCTGCGCCACAGCGACGGGCTCACCCCTCCGTCCAGCATCGTCAGACAACGTCCCGAGTTGTCACATCTAGGCCGACGAGATGCTTCCCCGGTCGGTCGTGATTGCCGCTCCCACATCCCGGTCGGCCCGTGCAGCCTCGTTCCGTCCGGAAATCAACCTGGAAGGGCAACAGGCCAGAGTGCTTGTCGAGC
Source organism: Candidatus Aldehydirespiratoraceae bacterium (assembly GCA_965221585.1). Lineage (GTDB taxonomy): Bacteria > Actinomycetota > Acidimicrobiia > Acidimicrobiales > Aldehydirespiratoraceae > VXYK01. The sequence continues at coordinate 463,989 of OZ244898.1, forward strand.
ATGCCGGTGCCGTCGATACGTCGCGGTTGGGAGACCTGGCGGGCCATCTCACACGCGAAGAACTATGGGGTGTTGACGAGGCGCTGCTGACCGTCCTGGGACTCCGTTAAGAATTGCCGGCGCCTGCGACCATGCGGGTACAGTCAACGCCATGGCAGACAAGATTTCGATGCAACCAGACGGCACCCTGGCCGTACCGGACAATCCCATCATCCCCTTCATCGAAGGTGACGGCACCGGAGTCGATATCTGGCCGGCGGCGAAGCTCGTGCTCGACGCGGCAGCCGCCAAATACGGCAGGACCATCGAGTGGCGTGAGGTCCTCGCCGGAGAGAAGGCCTTCAACGAGACCGGCGACTGGCTTCCCCAAGAGACGATCGAGAACTTCGGCGAGTACCTGATCGGTATCAAGGGTCCGCTCACGACACCCATCGGCGGAGGATTCAGAAGCCTCAACGTCGCCATCCGCCAGATCATGGACCTCTACGTGTGCCTGCGTCCGGTGCGCTGGTTCAGCGGTGTGCCGTCGCCGGTGCGCGAACCTCAGCTTGTCGACATGGTGATCTTCCGTGAGAACACCGAAGACATCTACGCCGGACTCGAAGTCGAATCGGGCACGCCCGAAGCGCGCAAGATGATGGAACTGCTCTACGACACTTTCGGCTGGGAGATCCGCGACGACAGCGGGATAGGCGTGAAGCCGATCTCCAAGACGGGATCGCAGCGCCTGCAGCGTGCCGCGCTCGAGTATGCGGTGCGCCGAAACCGCAATCGGGTCCACTGGGTCCACAAGGGCAACATCATGAAGTTCACCGAGGGGGCCTTCCAGAAGTGGGGCTACGAACTCGTCCGTGAGGAGTTCTCCGAAGTTGCCGTCGGCTGGGATGACTGCGGCGGAGACCCGGGAGACAAGATTCTGGTTCAGGACGCCATCGCCGACATCGCGCTGCAGCAGGTTCTCACCCGCCCGGCGGAATTCGAGGTGATCGCAACCATGAACCTCAACGGCGACTATCTCTCCGACGCGCTCGCGGCTCAGGTCGGCGGCATAGGCATAGCCCCGGGCGCCAACATCAACTATGTGACCGGTCACGGCGTGTTCGAGGCCACCCACGGAACCGCCCCCAAATATGCCGGTCAGGACAAGGTCAACCCGTCATCTGTGCTGTTGTCGGGGGTGATGATGTTTGAGCATCTCGGCTGGCAGGACTCGGCTGACGACATCGTCACGGCCGTGGAGGGCACGATCGCCGACAAGGTCGTGACCTACGACTTCGCTCGACTCATGGACGGCGCAACCGAAGTGAAATGCTCAGAGTTCGCTTCAGCGATTGCCGACCGACTCTGAGTCTGAATCCCTGACCCCGTTGAGTTGGCCGAGGCTATCGTGCGTGCTTCGTGAGTGAAGTTCTGAACGTTGACGACCACATTTGGCGCCGTGGCGGGCGCTTGATCGCCCGGTCGTGGCGCGCCCATCCCGGACCTCACACTGTTGCGATGCTTGGAGCGGTGGTGTTCGTGTTCGCAGCTGTCGGTGGTGCCTGGGTGTTCCGCGGCGTCACTGATGATCTGATCGTTCCGGCTTTCGAAAGCGGCGCCTTGGAAGGAACCGGCTCTGGACGGGCGGTCTCGGGCAGAACTGTTTGGCTGGCGATGGCTGCGTTGCTGGGTGTGTCGTTGCTGCGCGGAGTCAGCGTTGTGACCCGCCGGTTCTTCCTGTCGATGGCCGAATTCCGAACCCAGCGGGATTGGAGGCGTGGGCTGCTGTGGCACTACCTCGACGTGCCGCTGCGCTTCCATCGCTCGAAGCCGACCGGGGAGTTGCTGGCTCACGCCGACATCGATGTGCAGATGGCCACTGTGGTTCTCAAGCCTCTGGCGTTTTCGATGAGCGTGGTTCTGTTGGTGGTGGTCTCGGTCGTCAGCATCTTTGTGATCCACCCGTTGCTGGCGTTGATCGCTGTTGTGTTGTTTCCCACATTGGTGGTCATCAGCCAGAAGTACACGTCTCTGGTGGAACGGCCGGCGGCCCTTGCCCAGCAACGTGTCGGCGATGTGTCTGCCATCGCCCATGAGAGTTTCGATGGCGCGGTGGTGGTGAAGACGTTGGGGCGTGAAGCGGCTGAGGTTGAGCGGATGCTCAAGGCATCGGATCGCTTGCGGCAGTGGCGGGTGCGGGTCGGCCGTCTGCGGGCCAACTTTGAGCCGTTGATCGATGCGCTTCCCAACGTCGGCATCATCGTGCTGGTCCTGGTTGGCACATCGCTGGTGTCGAGCGGTGATGCCACCGAAGGTGATCTGGTGTTGGCAGCGATGCTGTTCGGGTTGTTGACGACACCCTTGCGAGTCCTGGGTTTCTTTCTTGAAGAAATGCCACGCTCGGTGGTTTCGTTGGAGCGTGTCGATCGGGTGATGGCGTACCCCCTCGGCGATCGCGGCGGCACCGCCCGGTTGCCTGGAGGGTCGCTGGGAGTGGTGGTCGACAGGCTGACGGTCAGCTACGGCACCAATCGAGCTGTCTCGGACGCATCTTTCGTGGTCGACCCAGGCGAGACCCTGGCGCTGGTGGGTCAGACCGGATCTGGGAAGTCGACTCTGCTCGAGTCCATTGCCGGGTTGCTGGAACCATCCGACGGAAGTGTCAGCATCGGCGGCGTAGCGGTTGATGAGCTTGCACCGGAGGAGCTGTCTGGAGGGGTGGCCCTGGCGTTTCAGGAGGCCTTCCTGTTTGCTTCTTCGATCTCCGAGAACGTGGCCATGGGCCAGCCCGGTGTAGACGTCGCCGGATCGTTGCGCCTCGCTGAGGCCGACGAATTCGTGGCGGCGTTGCCTTCGGGGGCGGCAACTGTGGTCGGCGAGCGCGGCCAGACGCTATCGGGAGGGCAGCGGCAACGCGTGGCCTTGGCCCGGGCTTTGGCGCGTTCGCCGCGATTGTTGTTGCTCGACGACGCCACGAGCGCAGTCGACCCGTCGGTGGAAGCCCGCATTCTCGACAACCTGGGCCGATATCTCGACACCACGGTCATTGTGGTGGCTCACCGCATTTCCACCATCATGTTGGCGGACCGGGTCGTCTACATCGATGCTGGCAGGATCGTGGCGACCGGCCGACACGAGGACCTCTTGGAACGTGACGACTATCGCGCGCTGGTGATGTCCTACGAGAAAGCAGACGCGAAATGAACGCTGTGTCTTCGCCGGGCGTAGCCGGAGCCGCGGAGTCGGGTGCGGGGTCTTCGCCGGGCGCTGTGTCTTCGCCGGGCGTAGCCGGAGCCGCGGAGTCGGGTGCGGGGTCTTCGCCGGGCGCTGTGTCTTCGCCGGGCGTAGCCGGAGCCGCGGAGTCGGGTGCGGTGGGGTCGGCTCCCGTTCTGAAATCGGGGGTTGAGGAGGCCATCGCTCTGCTCGACGGCGAGGCAACCCCGGATGTCGGAGCCTTGACAGTGCTGCGGCGGGGACTTGCGATCAGCCCTGAACTCAAGTCCGGGCTGCGTGTGACCCTAGGTCTGGCAATTGCCGCGGCGGCCGGCCGGCTCATCGTCCCCATTCTTATTCAGCAGGTCTTGGACAGGGGACTGTTGGGTGAGGAGGGTTACCGGCCGGGATTCGTGCTCCTCGCCTCGGCTGTGGCCTTCGGCATTGTGCTGCTGGTGGCGGCCGCGGCCCGAATGACCCATATCCGTCTGGTGATCGCAGCCGAGTCGTTGCTGTCCGGGTTACGGGTGCGCGCCTTTGAGCACATTCACAAGCTGAGCATGGCCGACCACACGGGAAGCCGCCGTGGAGTGTTGGTCAGCAGGGTCACCTCCGATGTCGAGGCACTGGCGCAGTTCACTCAGTGGGGGGCGATGAGCTGGATCATCAACGGCTCCATCGTCATTGGCACCTTGACCGCGATGACGGTCTACAACTGGAAGCTGACGCTGCTGGTTCTGGCCTGCCACATGCCCTTGGTCCCCTTCCTGCGTTGGGTTCAGGTTCGCCAGTTCGCGGCGTATGGGCTGGTCAGGACCCGTGTGTCGGAGACGCTGGCGGAGACTTCGGAAGCGGTTTCGGGCGCGCCCGTGATCCGGGCCTACGGCTACGACGTCACGCAGCGCGAGCGCCTCGACGGTGTGGTCGACCGCCAGTACGGAGCGCAGCTTCGCTCGAGTATCTGGTTCTCAGGAATGCTCCCGGTAATCGACTTCTTTTCGTCGTTGGCTCTGGCGATGGCTGTCGGCGTGGGGGTCTGGTGGAGTGGTGCGGTCGATGTCGGTGTCGGCGAGTTGGTGGCGTTCCTGTTCCTCGTCAACATGTTGGTGCATCCCATCGCTGAGGTGGGCGAGGTGATGGATCAGACCCAGACCGCCATAGCGGGTTGGTGGAAGATCCTCTCGGTCCTCGACGTGCCGATCGAGGTTGAAGAACCTGAAGACGGAGTCGATCTGCCCGCGGGTCCGCTGGCGGTGTCGGTGGTTGGCGTCGACTTCCGCTATCGCGACGGTGAGCAGGTGCTTCACGATGTCGATCTGTCGATCGCCGCGGAGGGCAATGTCGCTGTAGTGGGAGAGACCGGCAGCGGCAAGACAACCCTGGCGCGGCTGTTGACCCGGTTGGCTGACCCTACCGAGGGCAAGATATTGGTCGGCGGAGTTGATCTGGCCACTGTCGACCCTGCGTCGCGCCGCCGCACGATCCGCATGGTGCCCCAAGACGGCTTCCTGTTCGACACTTCGATCGGGGAGAACATCTGCTTCGGCCGGCCGGACGCCACCACGGCCGACGCGGCCGCCGCTATCGACGCGCTTGGTCTCACCGGTTGGCTGGCCGGGGTTCCAGGCGGCCTCGGCGCGGTTGTCGGTGAGCGGGGAGGGCGCCTCTCGGTCGGTGAACGTCAACTGGTGGCGTTGGCCCGTGCCCAGGTTGCCGACCCAGGTCTGTTGTTGCTCGACGAGGCGACTTCGGCCGTTGATCCCGAAACCGAGGAGGCTTTGGCCGCCGCGCTGAGCCGTCTGGCCATCGGCCGAACCATGATCTCGATCGCCCATCGCCTGTCCACCGCTGAGCGGGCTGACTTGGTCGTGGTCTTCGACGGTGGCCGGATCGTCCAGCAGGGAACTCACGAGGAACTAGTCGCCGTCGAAGGCGTCTACCGCGCCCTGTACGACTCCTGGATCGGCAACACCCGCACCGACGCGCCTGCCTGATCGGGTCGAGAAACGGGGAATATGGCACTATTCGCTGTGGCTGCAGACCACGCTGGTAGCGTTGCGCGCGGTGCACATATCTCTTGCACTCGGAGACTCCAGACATGCCAATGAATGAACCGGTTCGTGTTGCTGTAAGCGGGGCTGCCGGCCAGATCGGATACAGCCTGCTGTTTCGGATTGCCAGTGGCTCCATGCTCGGACCCGACCAGCCCGTGATCTTGCAGCTGCTCGAGATCCCCCCGGCCATGAAAGCTCTCGAGGGTGTGGCGATGGAGCTCAACGACGGAGCCTTTCCGCTGCTCGCCGGCATTGACCAGAGCGACAATCCCAACAACGCGTTCGAGGGAGCCAACATTGCCTTGTTGGTGGGTTCCCGTCCACGTTCCAAAGGGATGGAACGCAAGGACCTGCTCGAAGCCAACGGCGCGATCTTCACGGTGCAGGGCAAGGCGATCAACAACAATGCGGCTGATGATGTGCGAGTGCTGGTCGTCGGCAACCCGGCCAACACCAATGCGCTCATCGCCATGAACAACGCGCCGGATGTTCCGAATGATCGATTCACCGCCATGACCCGGTTGGATCACAATCGTGCCATGGCACAGTTGGCGAACAGGCTCGATGCGTCGGTGAACGACATCCGCAAGATGACGATCTGGGGCAACCACTCCGCGACCCAGTATCCCGATGTATTCCACTGCACGGTCAACGGTTCCGACGCGGCCTCAGCGATCGGGGATCTGGACTGGCTCGCAGACTCGTTCATTCCGACCGTCCAGCAACGCGGGGCCGCCATCATCGAGGCACGCGGGCTGTCGTCGGCAGCATCGGCGGCATCGGCCGCGGTCGACCACGTTCGCGACTGGATGCTCGGGACAGACGAGGGAGACTGGGTCTCGATGGCGATCGCCTCCGACGGCTCCTACGGTGTCGCGGAGGGATTGATGTCGTCGTTCCCTGTCACCTGTGCCGACGGTGAGTACTCGGTCGTCGGTGGTCTTGACGTCAACGAGTTCTCGCGGAGCCGTATCGATGCGTCGGTCGCTGAACTGGCCGAAGAACGCGAAACGGTGCGCGAACTCGGGTTGATCTGAGCCGTAACAGAACCGGATCCGGCACTGGCACGGCTCTGGACCGTCGCGGCCGGCTATGACAGAATCGGTCGCTAATGAGGTGGTTTGAGGTCGTGTTGGCCCAGTCAGAAGGCGCGTCACTGCTGGACGACCCACTTACCGGCGGGGATTGGATCAGGGCCGGAGCGGTGCTCGTCGGTTCGGTGTTGTTGGCTGTGGTCGTATCCAGAGTCATGCGCCGCGTGATCTCGCGCGGCCTTGGAGCCGGGTTCGCGGCGATCATCACGGGGCGGCTCTCTGCCTATGCGGTGTTCCTCGTCGGCTTGTCGTACGCGCTCACGAGCCTCGGGGTGCGGGTGGGTCCACTGCTCGGTGCTCTGGGTCTCGGCGGTCTGGTGCTCGCTTTGGCGCTCCAGGGTGTGGTCGGGAACTTCGTGTCGTCGCTGCTGTTGCAGACGCGCAGGCCCTACACCGTCGGCGACACCGTCGAACTAGACGGCTTCATCGGGACTGTGGAGGACATCGACTCGCTCACCACCCAAGTCAAGACCCGTGACGGGAAGCACATCCGCCTTCCGAACGCCAATATTGCCAACGCCACCATCGTCAACTTGACGCGCGATCCCATAAGGCGCAGCGAACTGGCAGTGGGCGTTGCCTATGACACGGACCTACAGCGCGCCACCGGGGTGATTTATGATGCGTTGGAGAGAGTTCCCCGCGTGCTGCTGGATCCAGAACCGGAGGTGTTTCTGAACGGCTTCGGTGAGTCCAGCATTGATTTTGTGGTGCTGTACTGGCATGCCAGCGACGTTCCATCGGAGCGTGCGGCCCGCCACGATCTGATGCTTGCCATCCATCAGGCTTTCGCAGCCGAATCGATCACCATCGCCTTCCCGCAGACGGTCGTGTGGAGCGGTCAATCGAAGCCCGGTCAGCTGTATGACGGCAAGGTTGCGGAGGTGAACATGGAGCGTCCAGGTGTGGATTCGCCCCAGTTCGATCAGGAACGCCGCGTCACCCACTGGCGGCTTCCGGGCCTGCGCCGCGGCGATCAGTCGTCGGGTGCGTAGCGGCCGGGAGTCAGACACATGCCGGAACTGCCCGAGATCGTGGCTCATGGCGAACGTCTCGCTCGCGACTATACGGGTGCCGAACTGAGCGCCTTCGTTCCGCTTCATCTGAGTGCGCTCAAGACCTACGCGCCGTCGCCCCGAGAGGTCTACGGCGCTTCTCTGACGGCCACGGGGAGCCGAGGAAAGTACCTGTTCCTGCAGTTCGGCGAATACACCTTCGTGCTCCACCTGATGCAGGGGGGCCGCCTGAGACCCGATCCGAAACAGACGCGGAAGCCGCGTTCGGGGATGGCCCGTTGGGTGTTCGCAAACGGTGAGGCGCTGCTGCTGACCGAAGCCGGCACCGAGCACAAAGCAGGTGTCTGGCTGGTAACGGGGGATCCGACTAGTCAGGAACCGGTAGATCATCTCGGGCCTGAGGCATGGGACATCAGCCGGGCGGACCTTGTGTCAGCGCTCAGATCCGACAACACCCGAGTCCACGGATTCTTGCGGGATCAGCGGCGAATCGCAGGTGTCGGCCGGCTTCTGTCCAACGAGATTCTCCACGCCGCGAAGGTCTCGCCCTTCGTCATGACCAACAGATTGAGCGACGACGAAATCGACCGGCTGCATGAGGCGACGGTCTCGGTGATCGACCGGCACCTGACCTTCGAACGGACGCTCGACGACATCGGCCGTTCGGCGAACCGGCCCAACGAGGTCCACCACCGGATCGGATCTGCATGCACCACCTGTGAAGACCTTGTGCGTTCGGTCGAGTATCGGCGCTACACGGTGGCCTACTGCCCGACGTGCCAGACAGGCGGCAAAATTCTGGCAGACAATACCACCAGTAAGTTCCTCAAATAGGTGCTGCCAGCAACGCGGCCACTCGCTCAAGTTGGATGTGGCTGTCGAGCAGTGCAGCGATATCGCCGCCGACTTTCAGTTCACCGTCCAGAAACGCCCGCTGCGCAGACTGCTTGCCGCTGCGGATTGCCTCGGTTGTGGATCGTGAGACGGTCAGCGTGAGAGTGGGGTTCGGGTGCGGACCACTGCGAAAAGTGACCTGGCCCGCGTCGATCTCCACATGCCAGACGTCTTCGTCGTCGCCGGTGATTCGTTGCTCGATCGTCAGTGTCAGTTCTCCACTGAAGTCAAGATCGGCAACCCGGCGTTGGCGTTGAGCGATCCACTCTTCAGGCGCGACCTTGCTCATGTCACGGTGCTCATTTTACCTGCCTTCGCCAAGCCGAGAACAACAAGCCCAGCCGCGACGGCAAGGATCACCGGTACAGGCAGTTCGCTTGCTGTCGGCCACGCCAGGCCAGTGCCGTCGACGACCTCGTCGTGCTCCTCGGAAATCACGCCTACGCCGTTGGGCCAGGGCCACAACACTCGCAGCGAACCGATCATCAGACCGATCATGGCTGCTGTCACACGATCTTTGTGTCTGTCCATGACCCACCCGAGCACCGACGAGAACAGAAGTAGTCCGACGGCTGCGCCCACGGCCACCAACAGCATGCCAGTGAGATCCCTGTCGCTGACAGCTCCGATGACAGCGCTGTACATGCCGATCATCAACAGGATGAACGAGCCAGATATGCCGGGGAGGATCATTGCGCAAACGGCCAGCGCGCCGGCTCCGATCAGGACCATCGGTTCGGGGTCGTTCACTGGCCCCGATTGATAGCCGAGCAACCCGAACACGACTGCGCCGACTGTGGCCATCAGCCCGTAGTGGACCACCGTCGATCGGTCGATGAGTCGGAACGAAACGACAATCGAGGCAGCAACCAGGCCGAAGAAGAGCCCCGCCATTTCTTCGGGGTTGTCGTGGAGCTGTGTCTCGATCACCCCGGCCAACGACCCGACAGCCACGCCTATGCCCAATCCCAATGGGACGAGAAGGCCGAAATCGAGTGATCGAAAGCCTGCCCAGGCCCCACCAAGGTCGGCCTTCGCGAGAGAAAGGAAGGGTTTTGCAGCACCGCGGATGGCTTGGATCAGGCGTTGGTAGATCCCCAGCACCAAGGCGATGGTCCCCCCGGACACGCCGGGAACGACATCGGCTGCCCCCATCAACAACCCGTATCCAACGAAGCGCCCGTAACGGCGGGCCGAGCCACCCAAAGACTCTGTCGTGTTGGCTGTCATGTCTGAATCACGGCAGGCACGTCGGCAAAGCTACCCGCAGGCGGGCAAAACTACAGGTGAGGTGCCCCGGCTGGGACACCTCACCTGTCGAGAGAGGTCCTCGTCACGCTGCTGCGGCCTTTGGGATCTTCTCTCTAAGCGCTTCTCCGGTCGCCTCTTGGGCGCAACGGGCGCGAGAAGCTTGTGGGAGCGGTCCCGTCCACGGTGCAACGTGGGTTCGTATGGCAAGAAGAGTGCAGGGGTCTCGGTTAGTCCGAGTTCCTGCTTTCGTCGTGCGCCTCCTCCCTTCTGTCACGGGCGGAGCAGTTGAGGGGTCAAGGCACTTGCCTCAACCGAGCGGAATCAACCGATCTGCCGAGATGTGACACTGGTCACTGTTTCACAGTTGGGCAGACTCGTCAAGCAACGCGGAGCACGACGCGACCGTCGGTAGATAGGCGATCCAGAGCGTTTGATGGCGGGATCGGTGCTATTGACTGGCGAGACTGCGGTTCTTGCTCTTCGACTTGATGTAGTCGCGGTTCATGAAGGCGATGAAGTCGAGTGGAATCTCTTTGGGGCATGCCTCATGGCACTCGCCGTGGTTGGTGCAGGAGCCGAAGAAGTCCTCCATCGTCTCCACCATCGCCTCGGTGCGTTTCCATCGCTCAGGTTGACCCTGCGGCAGAACATTGAGATGAGCGAGCTTGGCCGCGGTGAACAGCTGGGCCGCCGAGTTTGGACAAGCCGCCACGCAGGCACCGCAGCCGATACAAGCGGCGGCGTCCATGGCCGTGTCGGCCACCTCTTTGGGCACGGGAATCTCGTTGGCATCCTGTGGCGTGCCGGTTGGGGCCGAGATGTACCCGCCAGCCTCGATGATTCGGTCGAAGGCGCGGCGGTCGACCATCAGGTCCTTCAGGACCGGGAAGGCGGTGGCACGCCACGGCTCGATGACGATCTCGTCGCCGTCGCCGAACTTGCGCATGTGCAGTTGGCAGGTGGCGGTCGCTTTCGAGGGTCCGTGGGCCTGGCCGTTGATCATCACGCCACAGGTTCCGCAGATCCCTTCCCGGCAATCGTGAGGAAACGTGATCGGCTCGATGTCGTCCTCGATCAAACGCTCGTTGACCAGGTCGAGCATCTCCAGAAACGAGGCGTCGGTCGGGATGTGATCGGCGTTCACGTCGAGGAACGACCCCTTCGCGTGCGGCCCGTCCTGACGCCAGATTCTCAGTTTGAGGTTCAGCGTCTCGCCATTTTCGACATTTTTTGTGTCGGCACTGTTCATCTGTTGCCCTACTTGTAGCTGCGCTGAGTGAGATGGACGTTTTCGAAGGTGAGTTCCTCTTTGTGCAGCGCCTGTTCGGTGTCTGGACCCTGCCAACCCCAGGCCGCCACGTAGGCGAAGTTCTCGTCGTCGCGCAACGCTTCGCCCTCGGGTGTCTGCGACTCCTCACGAAAATGGCCACCGCAACTCTCGTTGCGGTGCAGCGCGTCGCGCACCTTGAGTTCGGCGAACTCCATGAAGTCGTCCACCCGGTTGACCTTCTCAAGCTGCTGGTTGACCCCGTCGGGGCTGCCGAGCACCTTGACGTTGCGGCGGAATTCCTCCCGCAGAGCCGGAATCTCCGACAGGGCCTTCTCAAGCCCCGTCTTGTTGCGGGCCATGCCGCAGTATTCCCAGACGATCTTGCCGAGTTCCCGGTGGTAGTGCTCGACGGACCGGGTTCCTCTCACCTGGGTCCAACCTCTGGTCCGCTGGTCCACTTCGGTCAACGCTTCGACGAAGACCGGGTCTGTCGTGGGAACTGGGGCGTCGCCGAGCTTGGGGGCGAGATAGTCGCCGATCGTGTAGGGCAGCACGAAGTAGCCGTCGGCAAGACCCTGCATCAGCGCCGAAGCGCCGAGCCGGTTGGCTCCGTGGTCGGAGAAGTTGGCCTCGCCGAGGCAATAGAGTCCTGGCACGGTGGTCATCAGGTTGTAGTCCACCCAGAGCCCGCCCATGGTGTAGTGGGTGGCCGGGTAGATGCGCATGGGCAAGGCGTATGGGTCCTCTCCGGTGATGCGCTCGTACATGTCGAAGAGGTTGCCGTAGCGCTCCCGCACCGCATCTACTCCCTCCCGTGCGATGGCGTCGGCGAAGTCGAGATAGACCCCGTTCTTGAGAGGACCGACGCCACGGCCCTCGTCGACCACCGTCTTGGCGTTGCGACTGGCCACGTCGCGAGGCACCAGGTTGCCGAACGACGGGTACTTCTCCTCGAGGTAGTAGTAACGGTCTGCTTCGGGTATGTCAGCAGCGGATCGGGTGTCGTCGAATTGGCGTGGCACCCAGATCCGTCCGTCGTTGCGCAGTGACTCCGACATCAGGGTGAGCTTCGACTGGAACTCGTCGGAAGCGGGGATGCAGGTCGGGTGGATCTGCGTGTAACAGGGGTTGGCGAACAGCGCGCCCTTGCGATGAGCCCGCCAGGCGGCGGTCACGTTGCAGGCCATGGCGTTGGTTGACAGGTAGTAGACGTTGCCGTAACCGCCGGTAGCCAGAACAACCGCGTGGGCGCTGTGGGCGTGGACCTCGCCGGTGAGCATGTCGCGGGTGATGATCCCGCATGCCTGGCCGTCTTTGATGACGACGTCGAGCATGTCGGAGCGGTTGTAGAGCGTGACCTTCCCGGCTCGGATCTGAGCCGCCAGGGCCTGGTAGGCACCGAGCAGCAGTTGCTGGCCGGTCTGGCCTCTGGCGTAGAAGGTGCGGCTCACTTGAGCGCCGCCGAAGGAGCGGTTGGCGAGCAGGCCGCCGTACTCGCGGGCGAAGGGCACTCCCTGAGCGGCGCACTGGTCGATGATGTCGACCGATACCTGCGCCAGGCGGTAGACATTTGCCTCCCGCGAGCGGTAGTCGCCGCCCTTCACAGTGTCATAGAACAGGCGGTACACCGAGTCGCCGTCGTTGCGGTAGTTCTTGGCGGCGTTGATGCCGCCCTGTGCGGCGATCGAGTGGGCCCGTCGCGGCGAGTCGTGGAAGGTGAACGCCTTGACGTTGTAGCCGAGTTCGGCGAGCGAGGCCGCCGCGGACGCTCCTGCCAGGCCGGTACCCACGACGATGATGTCGAACTTGCGTTTGTTGGCGGGATTGACCAGTTTCACCGAGAACTTGTGGTTGTCCCACTTCTCGGCGATCGGCCCGTCAGGAACTTTGGCATCAAGCTCAACCATCATGCGCTGCTTTCGCCGTGGCGTCGTGGGATTCGTCGAATTCTCCGACGGGCACGGAACGGTTGTCCTCGTTCAACAGGCCTGCTTGAACAGCGATCGGGAAACTCAGGTTGCCGACCAGGATCACCGCGGCGAGGCCCCCGGCGATACCGCGGCGCAGATCGTTGAACTTCGGGTTGTTGATCCCCAGAGTCTGGAACATCGACCAGGTGCCGTGGAATATGTGCACCGCCAGAGCAACGTTGGCCACGACGTAGATGATCGCCACCGGCAACGAACTCATCGACTCGACGACATTGTGGTAGATGTCGCCGCGGACGTACTCGTCGCCGAGCCACCAGCCCCAGGTCAGGTCAGCGAGGTGGAACAGCAGGTACAACAAGACGATCGGGCCGGTCCAGCGCATCGTGCGGCTCGCGAAGTCTGCAGCGATGTAGTTGCGCTTCGCGGCGTATGAGCTGTCGGCCTTGAGGCTCATGCGGCTGAGGGAGTAGGCGCTGTGGATGTGTATCGCAAACATGGCGATCAGTCCGAGGCGCATCACCCACAACAGGAACGTGCGAGGAGCCAGGTGTCCGCCGAGGTCACGAAGAGCCTCGCCGTATTCGTGCACCTGCACCGGGCCTTCGTAGAGGTGAAGGTTGCCGATCATGTGGACGACGACGAAACCGAGCAGACCGACTCCCGTAATCGCCATTGCGTATTTCTTGCCGATCGCCGACTGGTACAGGTTCAACGGCCACGGAAGCTGCCTCGGCCGCCGATGCACGGGAGGAACCTCGTGTCGTGTCGCGGCGTCGGTTTGTGGCGTAGTGGACTGCGCCATGAAGGTCGCTTTCTGGTCGCGGAGCTTGCCTGAAACGGTATCGGCCCATCCGGTCCGTAGCTAACCGGACAAGTTCCGCCAACCAGCGCTCATTACCGAACGCGCGTATCTGTCGTTACTTCGGGTCTGAAGCGGGTTGAAGCGTGATTTTCTATGTTGCTGGCGTCCTGATGGAGCTGTCCTTAGCAGGGCGTCCGTGCGGAAGCCAGGAACCCGCAATAAGACTCCCGGCTTACGACCCAGGTCCCTTCGACGAGTTCAAGCGTCCCGCTGAGGTCCTCATAGGCGGTTGTCCCTCCGAAGAGAACGTTGTAGGTAACGGTGGCGTTCTCACCGTCGACTTCCGCAGCGATGGGTTCCAGACTGATCCCGCCCATGCGCTCGCCAGCGTTGGCGTAAGCGGTGTTGGCTGCCTCCAGGGAAGCATCGCCCGCCAGGTGGGTCAGCTTGGCCGAGAACTCTGCGGAAGAGTCGAAGACCACTGCCCACGCGTGCATCACGACTTGTTCCTGATCGTCAGGTCCACCAGCGCTATTTGAGCTGGAGTTGTCGGTCTCGACGGCATCCTCTGGAGCTGTTGACGTGGTGGTGTCGGGCGGGGCTGTCGAAGTTGTTGTCGGTGCAGCGGTGGTTGTCGGTGCAGCGGTGGTTGTTGGTGCGGACGTGGTGGTCGTCGGTGCGCTGATTTGGCTGCCACCGTCGTCATCGTTCCCGCAGGACGAAGCCAGCAAGACCACAGCGACCACCAAAGCGGACCATCGTGTGACTACGGCGGACCTGTTTTTGGTCTTCCGATACATGCCCTCAGGCATCCTTGTTCGCACCGGCAGGCCCTGCAGACAGCACGATGTCGAAACTCAGCAACTCTGAGCCGTGCGCCACTGGCTGCCGTTTCGCTTCGGCATGGCCACGAGTGAACGAAGCGGAGCTGACCCAGGCCATGAAATCCTCCTCGCTGGCCCAACGGGTGTACACGTACTAGGTGGTGCCCTCGGCCGGACGAAGGAGTTCGAATCCTTCAAATCCGGCCATGGTCTCTACTTCACCGACCCGCTGTTCGAAGCGGCGCAACAGTTCGTCTCCGGAATCTCCGGGCACTGTGATGGCGTTGATGCGGACGATACTCATGGTTTTTTCTCCTTGGTGTTTTGTGGATTGGGGGTGTTTTGTGGATTGGGGGTCTTGGTGGAATCGAGTCGGCTTAACTCGGGTAGATGTGTGCCGGGGTGACCTAGCAACTCCGCTACCAAGCAGACACCGTGCAGCTTCACCGCCACTTCGTGGATGTCGATGCGTGGATCGTCGGTGCTCACGCAGACAGCAGTCACGCCCAGTGGTCGGTCTGGTAGAAGCTTGGCGTCGATGGCTCCGCAGAGGGGTTCTTCGTATTCGAGACGCCGAAAAAGCGCAATCACCTGGTCCGAGTGCAATAACGTGGCGAACCACCGTTGCTCGGGTTCGGTTCCCGCTATGCGGTAGAGATCCCCATTGCAACTTTGCAGGGATCCGCCGATAGCGCTGATTTCGATCCAGTGGCTGACATCGGGCCGGTGCGGGCAGGCACTGTAGAGCAGCGCTTCGCGCACGTCGCATATGGTGATTTCTGATGACGGGTTTGCTGAGGCGATCAGAGTTTGGGAACTAGGCGTCGCCAACTGGATCTCGGCACCTGGGACTACATGGGCCAGACCTACGCCCAAACGGAGTATCTCAAGGCTTCTGCTGGTCATTGTTCTTTCCTCGGGCCGTCTGAAGTGTCTGTTGTTGCAGGGACAACGGAACTGAGATCGTCCCGAAGCCTCGAGAGCATCTGTGCGGTCCGGGGGCCGTTGCCGAGCAGGAGTTGGTCGTCGTAGGCGAGAACTTGGCGGTTGATACCCGCCGGCGTCTGTCCGAGTCCACCGATCTCGACCAACCCGTCTATGCCCCCTACAGATTCAAGACCAGCCTGTGGTACCAAGATCACGTCGGGGGCAACGGCCAGAATCGCCTCGGCGGAGATGGGGGCCGTGTCGTCGACATCGAGTGATTCGGCGACATCGATTCCTCCTGCGGCACCTATCAGCCAGTGGGTGTTGGCCGATCTCCCCAAGACCAGTTGAGCGGCTGTGCCGCGGACATAGAGGGCTATCACCCGCGGACGGTCCTCCAACGCATCGGCGGGAACGGTGGCCTCTGCGATGGCTTGGTCGAGAGCGTCGGCCATCTCCTCGCCCCGTTCGGGGACTCCCAGGGCGGCAGCGACGGCCCTGATCTTTTGGCCCGCGCCGGTGGGTGTGGATTCGTTGGGCAGAATTATCAGGGGGTATCCGAGCCGTCGCATGTCGTCGAGCGCTTCGGGCGGTCCTGCTGTTGCCGTGGCGAGCAATACCGTTGGTTCGAAGGCGGCTACGGTCTCGGCCGACAATGCGCGCTGGTAGCCGATCTCCGGTAGAGCGTCGGCCTCAGGAGGGTAGGTTGCCGACAGGTCGGTGGCCACGACGTTGTCCCCCAAGCCGAGGGCGAACACGACCTCTGCCACGTCGCCGTCGAGCGGGATGATCCTCTCGATCGAGTTGACCGTCACGGTGGCGCCGGTCTCGTCGACGACGGTAATGGCCTGGAACGGTTCGTCGACGGTCTCAACCGCCGAGTCGGCGGTCTCGAATTCCGAGTCGGCGGTGGCGGTCGGGTCGACGGTCTGTAGCGAAGTGGAGGTGACAGCTGTCGGCGCGGTTGTCTCGGCTGCTGCGGCAGGGTCTGAGCCGACAGATGAGCGGTCGTCGCTGCAACCGGTCAAGGCGATGACCAAGGATACCAACGACAACACGCTCAACGTCAGCACCTGCAACGTGTGCCTGTTAGGAGGGGCCGCACTCATAGGTGTGTTAGGTATACCTAACACACTTCGTTTTTGCAACTCGGGTCTTGCAACACAGAATTTGATGTCGCGAACCCGGCTAGTGGCAATGGGTATGGGGCACGCACAAAGGCGTCCCGCTGACCGGACATGAGATGACGCTCACCTGCAAGCCGAAGACGCGCTCGATCATCTCTGCGGTAACCACTTCCGCGGGACGCCCCACAGCTTCGATGCGACCGTTGGCCAAGGCAATCAGATGCGACGCGTAACGACACGCCTGATTCAGGTCATGCAGCACCATCACAACTGTGCGATTCTCGGATCGATTCAGTCGAGACAACAGATCGAGCATCTCCACCTGATGAGCGATGTCCAAATAGGTAGTGGGCTCATCCAACAACATCACTGGCGTGTCCTGGGCCAGGACCATGGCGATCCAAGCGCGTTGGCGTTGGCCGCCAGACAACTCGTCCAAGGGCCGATCACCGAACTCGCTCAGTCCAGTCAACTCCAGTGCTCGGGCAACCGCCTGTTCGTCCGTCTTGGACCACTGGTCGAACAAACGTTGATGCGGGTAACGCCCCCTGCGAACCAAGTCGCTGACAGCTACACCCTCGGGAGCGCGGGGTGACTGGGGCAACAGGCCGAGGCGGACTGCCACCGAACGAGTGGACTGACCGTGAATGTCGGAACCATCGAGATAGACGCACCCTCCAGCCGGTTTCAGCAAACGCGACAGCGCCCTCAACAGCGTGGACTTTCCCGACGCGTTGGCTCCGACAATGGCGGTGATCTCACCGGTAGGAATTGAGACCGTGAGGTTCTGCAGAACCGGAGCGGCGCCGTAGTCTGCGTCCAGGAGGTCAGTGCTCAGAACGGGTGCCCGGTCAGACCGCACGGTTAAACCTCCTGAGGACCAACAGCAGGTAGGGGCCGCCCATAGCCGCAGTGACCACTCCCGCAGGAAGCACGGTGGGGGCGAACAGACGCTGGGCTACCAGATCAGCCGACAGCAGCATGACAGCGCCCAACAGTGCCGTGAGCAGCAGCACACCGACCGTGATCGGCCCAGCCAGAGAACGGGCTACATGGGGAACCAGCAGAGCCACGAACCCCAGCGGCCCGACCACTGCCACCACCACCGCGGCCAGACCACAGCCGGTGGCGATAACGGCCATCCGGCTCCGTTCCAGTTGCACGCCTAAAGCGACCGCCGTGTCGTTGCCCAGTTGCATGATCCGCAGTCGACGTACGAGCAGGAAAGCGACAGGAAGCAGCACCACCAAGGCAACGGTCAGAGTGCGGGCGTCATCCCAGGACGACGCTGAGAGCGTGCCGGCCTGCCATCGTGCAGCCGCACTGACCTGTTCAACGGGAAAGCGCACGAGCATGTAGGTGATGACCGCGCTCAACAGGGCATTTATGCCGATCCCGACAAGAACGAGGCGACCACCGCTGAAACCCCGCCGCCATGACAGAACGAAAATGAGTACTGCGGTGCCAAGCGCACCGGCGAACGCTGCGTAGGGCAGTAGCCGAGTATCCAGACCGATGGCGAGTATCGCAACCGCGACCGCCGCGGCCCCCGTGTCGATGCCGATGATGTCGGGCGATACCAAGGGGTTGTCGATCAGTGTCTGAAACAGGAGTCCTGATACCGCAAGGCAGATTCCGGCCAGCACCGCCACCATGATGCGAGGGAACCGCAGCGAGTTGACGACAAAGTCGAACTCACCGCCACGATCCCAGAGAGCGGTGGCGATGGCGGAGCGAACGGGCACCGGATAATCGCCGACGATCAAGCCCACGATCATCAGTCCCAGCACTGCGGCTGAGGCCAGCGAGCACAGTCTTGTGGTGCGACTCACACTAATGGTGCTACTCACAACTCCGCCAACTTCGTGCTGCGCACCAGATAGATCAAGAACGGCGCTCCCAATGCGGCGCTGACAATTCCGACCTGAAGCTCCGAAGGAGACACCACCACCCTCCCGACAACGTCTGCTCCGAGTAGCAGACACGGACCGAGGAGTGCCGAATAGATGATGATCCAGCGGTAGTCGGGCCCGACCACGGAGCGCACAATGTGTGGTACGGCCAGCCCGATAAACGCCACTGGACCGGCGAGGGCGACCGCAGATCCAGCCAGGGCCACCACGCACGCGCCGGCGCCTGCACGCACGATGGCGGTCCTTTGCCCTAGTCCTGCAGCCACGTCTTCTCCCAGACTCAGGGCATTCACTTGGCGTCCCATGAACAGCGCCACCAGCAACCCGGCAGCGATGATTGGGAAGAGCAGCGCGGCTTCCTCGGTTCCTCGCCCGGAGATTGATCCCGCGAGCCAGAAACGGGCTTGGTCCAGAGTCTCCAAGTCAAGCAGCAACAGCGCTGCAGTCCATGAACCCAGAAGCGCGCTGATGATTGCCCCGGCCAAGGCCAGCTTCACCGGCGTGGCACCACCGATCCCGGCGCTGGCTATCGCATACACCAATACGGTGGCTCCCAGCGCGCCGATGAACGCGAACCACACGTATCCGCTTGGGCTGGTGATTCCGGCGGTGTAGATCGCCACGACAACGGCGAACGCTGCCCCGGCGTTGACACCCAGGATTCCCGGCGCCCCCAGGGGATTGCGGGTGACACCCTGGGTAAGTGCCCCGGCCACGGCGAAGCTCGCGCCGGCCAGCGCGCCGATCACGGTTCGTTGAACACGCAGTTCCCTGACCACGATTTGTCGGTGATCTCCGGGGTCGTAGCTCCAGATGGCGTTCCAGACCGTGTCCGTGTCGATACTGAGGGATCCGTAACGCAAGCTCAGCCATAGCACCGACATCAACAGCGTCAATGTCAGGGGAAGGATCAAACCGTGGTGCCGCAATACGTGTGGACCGAATCGCACACGGCGATTGTAAGGTATACCTAACAGAATTGAAATATCGGCCGGAAATTAGACAACCAGATTGTGGACCGGAGTCCGGTATTCGTTGGTGACGGTCATAGTTTCTGCAGTCAACTCCAGATTGACGACAAGTTCGTTCGCAACCCCCGGCACGATCGCCTGCACTCGGCCGATGAGCGAACATGAGTCCTCGGGAATCGTTCCTCCCCAGCGCTGCTCCGAAACGACCGCAGAACCGCCGCCTGCAATGTTGGCTCGCACCGTCGCCCGCACCTGGGCATCGGGAATGGGCGAGCGCTCGTCGGACACGACATGCACGGCCAAGTCGATCCCCTCCCCCGGGGCGAGCACGGCACCCAGAGGATCTGCGACCACAATAATCGGTCGGCAGGCATCGACTAGGGCCTGCCAACCCGGCTTGGCGCTCCGCTGCCGGTTGAGCACCCCGAACCCTCCGGCGTCTGTGGCATCTGCCAGATAGAACAGCGAGAACCCGCCGGTCGGCTGGTACTTCAGCCGACGCAACAACTCGATCGAGGTCTTGATCACCTCGGCTTGAGCAAAACCGGTGCGCTTGGCCCAGTCGACCGCATCTGTTGCTTGTTCGGGTGCTACGAGGTGCAACAGTGACTCGGTTCCAGCGCCGATCGACGAGGCGATCTGTTCCCAGCCCAGTGACGGCCACTGAGCGCCATGAGGACTGGAATCACCGAGATGCGGGTTGTCGGGTTCAACAGTCGCAGCACCGAAGGCGGTGACGAAGCGGGCCATCCGCGGGATCCGGGCGGCGGCGGCGGCAAGGTCGGCGGCCCTGCCGTGATGCCATCCGAACCAGAGATGGCTGGTGGTGCCGTCGAAGTCGGGAAAGGTGGGCGGAACAGCGGTATGGGCCACCACCGGTCGGGAGCCGTCGGTGCGGCTGAGCACACGGCGAACCGAACGGTCCAGAACGGTGCGGTTCCATGACGGAGTCTGCTGGCCGAGCAGGGGTGGAGTGGCTGAAGGAGCGTCTGGCTTGTTGAACGGTTCGTCGTGGGCGCACCACACGGCAACCGACGGATGATGACCCAACAGGTCGACCGCCTCCCGGGCCTGCCGCGTCGCCTGGTTCCGAACCCCGCGCGCCATCTGTCCTCTGAGCGGCAAGTCCTGCCACAACAGCATGCCGGTCTCGTCGGCGGTGTCGTAGACCTCGGGCCTGGCGATGTGGGTGATCACCCGGATCATGTCCAGACCTGCCCGTTTGGCTGTGAGCACGTCAGCCGCGACATCGGCGGCATCGGCGTCGCCGGGCCGAGCTGAGGTTGGAAGCATGCCGATGCCCTTGACGAAAAGGCGTTCGCTGTTGACGTACAGGATCCAGTTGCGCATCCGTACCGAACGGAAACCGACACGGGTCTGGAACGAATCGGAGACCTCGCCGTCGACCACCACCTCGCAGGACAGGTCGTGCAGCGGCTGTTCTCCGAGCGAATGGGGCCACCACAGTTCTGGTTCGGGGACATCCGCTGTCCACTCGACCCGATTCTCGCCCGCGGCCGCAGGGTGGGAGAGTTCGTGGTCGTGGCCCGCTACCCGGGTTCGCAACACCACCTCACCGGCAACCGGCGTGTCGAAGACGCACCGCATAGCCAGGGTCGCACGGTCCGCGTCGGCATCAAGACAGACGGTGCGCCAGAAGAGCACTGCGGTGGGTCCGGTCTCGCGAAGGTGGACCGGCCGCCAGATGCCGCCGGGGTTCTCGCCCGCGGCCCCGGCCAGTTCAGGATCTACGAGCGCACCCATCAACGATTTGCGCGCAGTGTTGGGATTGTCGGGTGCGCATGTCACATCCACGGCCAGGAGGTGATCGCTGCGATCCTCTAGGTGTCGGGTGATATCGAAGCCGTGGGGGATGAAGTAGCCGTCTGTGGTGCCCACATAGCGGCCGTTGAGCCAGACATCGCCCTGTTGACAGACGCCGTCGAGCCACAGCCAACAGCGGCGTTCAGTATCTGGTGGATCAAGCTCGAACCTCCGCCGATGCAGCACAGCATGTGCCTCGGCAAACTCCGGATGGCTGGACCAGTGCCCCGGGACCTCGATCTCCGACCAGTTGCGATCGTCGAGTTCGGGCTGGTTGAACGTCCGGCGCATCTCGTCGTTGGCGGTAGTGGCGCGCCACTGGCCGGTCAGTTCCATCTGATCGAGCGTACCGTTGCTCTCCTTGAGGCTCTGCCTAGCAGACTTGGATTCCAAGATCAGCCGTGTGTCTCGGCTTTGTTTGTTTGGTTTGTCTCCCGTGTAGGGTCCGGGCATGTCGAGACCAGAAACTCTAGGGGAGCTTCGTGCCAGTGGATGGGTGTCGGTTCCCGTCCACCAGGAACTGCGCAACAACACCATCGAGCGCATCCGCCGCTCCGAGCCGCTGTTCAGTGAGGTGATGGGCTATGACAACACCGTCAGCCCACAACTCTCCAACGCCTTGATCGCGGGTCACGACATCATCTTCCTGGGTGAACGGGGACAGGCCAAGACACGCATGATCCGCGGCCTCTCCAGCCTGCTGGACGAATGGATGCCGATCATCGCGGGATCCGAGATCAACGATGACCCGTACAACCCGATCTCGCGCTACGCACGCGATCTGATCGCAGAGCACGGAGACGACACCGCGATCTCGTGGGTTCATCGTGATGACCGGCTGGGCGAGAAACTGGCCACACCCGACACCTCCATCGCGGACCTGATCGGCGAGGTCGATCCGATCCGGGTGGCCGAAGGCCGCTACCTCTCCGATGAGTTGACGATCCACTACGGCCTTGTCCCGCGCACCAACCGCGGCATCTTCGCAATGAACGAGCTCCCCGACCTCGCGGAACGCATCCAAGTCGGCCTGCTCAACGTGCTGGAGGAACGTGACGTGCAGATCCGCGGCCACAAGGTGCGGCTGCCGCTCGACGTGGTGCTCGTGGCATCGGCGAACCCTGAGGACTACACCAACCGCGGCCGGATCATCACCCCTCTCAAGGACCGGTTCGGTTCGCAGATTCGCACCCATTACCCCCTCGACGTCGATACTGAGATGGCGATCGTCGAACAGGAGGCCGACGTTGCGTTCAGCGGCGATGTCGAGGTGTCGGTACCGTCTTTCATGAGTGAGATCGTGGCGACGTTGACTCACGCGGCACGAGCCAGTCAGCACATCTCGCAACGTTCGGGCGTGTCCGTGCGGTTGTCGATCGCCAACGAGGAGGTCATGGTCGCCAATGCGGTGCGACGCACCCTGCAAGCCGGAGGCAACCATGTGGTGCCACGTATCGTTGATCTTGAGGCACTGCCCGCATCCACCGCGGGGAAGGTCGAGATGGAGACTCTCGACGAGGGACGCGACGGCGAGATTCTCAACAATCTCGTGCGTGCCGCGGTTCTCGCAGTGTTCAAGGAGAGGGTGCCTCCCGACACCCATCTCGGGGTGGTCGAGGCGTTCGAGGGGGACCTGGTGGTAGACACGGGCGAAGACGTGACCGATGAGGCGTACGCGGCAATGCTTGAGCAGATTCCGGCGTTCATTCCCCCGGTTCGGGCTCTGTTGTCAGATGAAGGTCAGTCCGAATCGCCTGCTCTGGTGGCCAGTGCCACGGAGTTGATTCTCGAAGGCCTCCACCTGATGAAGCGTCTCAACAAGGACGGAGGCGGCACCAAGTCCCAGTTCCGCGGCCGCAGCTGAGTCTGGTGGTGAGTCCCGTCGCGGGTGACGGACTGCCGGCCGGTCTGCAGCAGCGAGCCGACAGGACATTGGCCTGCTGGTGGGGCGAGGGCCACGACGACTACGCGGCGTATCACGACTCAGAGTGGGGCGTACCCGTCGTCGATGACATTCGGCTCTACGAGAAGATGTGTCTGGAGGGCTTCCAGTCGGGTCTCTCCTGGTTGACGATCCTCCGCAAGCGGGAGAACTTTCGAGCCGCGTTCAGGGGCTTCGACTTCGAGCAGGTGGCCCGCTTCGGTCCGGGTGATGTCCAGCGGCTGCTCGGCGATGCCGGGATCGTTCGGCACCGGGGCAAGATCGAAGCGACGATCAACAACGCCCGCGCGGCCATCGACACCGCCGAGGCACACGGGACCCTGGCCGCGTTCTTCTGGGGCTTTGAGCCGGAACCCTCGGCCCGGCCGGCACGGATAGACCACGCTGCCGTGACAGACATGGCCACCACCGCAGAGTCGACGGCGATGAGCAGGGCACTCAAGAAACTCGGCTGGCGCTTCGTCGGACCCACGACCTGCTACGCCCTGATGCAGGCAGCAGGCATCGTCAACGATCATCTCGACGGCTGTCACCGCCGCCCGGAGATCGAAGAGATGCGGGCGCTAGTCGAGCGCGGCGACTTGGCCTAGAGCCACGACTCGGGACTCCGCGGCAGGCAGCGGGGCGTCGGAGCGGAACCAGCGCAGGCTCAGAGACCCTTTGGGATTGCCGGCAGTATCGAGCCAGTTGGGGACGCCGGGATCGGAATGTGCGACTACGACTCGCACCGAACCGTCGTCGCGTCGCTCAGCGGTCTCCTTGTTGATGACTGCGGGTCGGGTCAGCCAGTCGACGGTCTCTCCCCAGTGAGTGATCAGCACCACTCCCCAGTAGTCGGCTCCGGCTGACGGGTCGAAGTCGATCACCAGTGCCTCGTCGGGGCCCAGTTGCCAGTCGCCCGAGAAGTAACGCACATTCTCGGGCGTGTGTATGTCGCCATCGTCCGGCAGCGGGGCGAACGTGTTGACGGGCGCGAACTGATGCCCCTGGGATGCGAACTGCCCCCACCAGTGGAATGATCCGACGGCGTGCAGCGCGGCGAGTTCGAGCTTCCGGGCCAGGGACTCGGGGGTGACCATCGGCGTGGGGTCCGCCGCCGGGATCGCTTCTATCGTCGGGTGTGGATGAGCCAGGCGGACCTGCAGATCGGTGAAGTAGGTGCGGATCAGTACCGAGGATGAATCGGGGTCCAGTCGCATCTGGTTGGGATCGGCAGGGTCTGGGTCGGCGGTCAACAGCAGTTCGTAGCTGCCGTCGGCATCGATGCGCAGAGTGGTGTCCTCCACCGCGCTGACCAGTCGCCGACCTCCGCTGTTCGCTCCGAAATCTCCGGCGTAGACGCCAACCTCGACGGCCACAGTGCCGGCTGCTGAACCTCTGATCCGATAGGACCGGTCGCCGCTCACCACGGCAGAAAAGTAGGTCTGATCAGGGTTGTCGCCCATGTACTTCCGGATCGGCGTCTGCACGTCCACGAACGCGGGCCGGGCCGGGTCGCCACGCTCCAGGCAGCGTTCCAGCGAGAACGTCAGGTATCGGCTCAGCGTGCGAATCCCCTCCGCACGGACGTTGGGGTGATCGGGTGCCCCCGGTGAGAGGACCATTTCCCCGGCATCGGCCATGGCCTCACAGAATGCTCGCCACGCGGCGACCGACGGGTCTTGGCTGGTCACGTCACACCTCCGGGTTCGCTGGAGAACGTTTGGATCCGATGATGGTGGGTCATCGCCGAACCGGGTGGGCCCAACAGCATGTGGGCGCGCAGGTTGCGGCGGTGAAACAACTTCAACAACTCCTCGTCGTGCTCGCTGTTGTCGGCGTTGGCGAGCACGAAGCGTTCGAGTTCGGCCTCGCCTTCTCGCCAGTCCTCGGGTCTGTGGCCGACAAGGCGCTGAAGATCGTCGAGGTTGGCCTGTGCGGTGGCGTCGCCGATCTCGTCGATGCGTTGCAGGTGACGGGCCAACCGGAAAGCAGTGCGGATCTGGTGGCGCTGTACCTCGTCGTCGATCTGTTGTGTGCGCAGCATGCCCACGAGGTGTTGATGGGCCGCGGCCGCCTGTGAGTCGGTGGGCTCGGGCATCTGCACTTCGGGCAACTCGATATCGAGGATCTCGGCGAGTGCTTCGGTGGCGAACAGGTTGGTTTCGTAACACCATTGCAGGTTGGTCATCAGGTCCGAGGCGGCAGGAGGCTCTTTGATGGCTGCGCTGAACGCCAGTTGGTTGGTGAGCGTGAAGGCAAAATGGTGGCGCTGAATCGCCGCCACGTCTATCGGTTCGCCTCGCAGTTCCTCGTATCGGGTATAGAGCGCGTTCATGTCGCCGTAGCCGACGATGGTGTCGCGCATACGCCAAGCGGCGAGGTCCATCATGGGGTCGCCGACGTGCCCGATCTCCAAGTCTAGCAGGGCGACGATCTTGCCCTCCGCGTGATGAAACTGACCCGAGTCCCACACCACGGGAGCTTCACGTCCCTTGGAGTCGGGCGGGTTGCGCCTCAGCCAGCCGAGACAGAACTCGAGGAATGGATCGGGATGCACTTTCTGGGATCTGTAGACCTCTTCGTATCGGGCCAGCCCCACTGTTCCCGACCCGGACGGATCGGCAGCTCGGATGATTCCGGCAGCGGAGAAGGGATCCGGGTCGAGGGAATGGAGTCGGGCAAGATGCCCCAGGTAGTCGTCAACAGCTGCCGTCCGCTCCTCGTCGGGGGTGTCTGGGAAGTGTTCCTGGCCGCCGACCCGGTCCATGACGTAAGCGTGAGGCGTGTCGATCATTCCGTAGACCCTGGCGACGGGGATGCCGTGCTCGTCGAGCATCGACTGGAAGCGCATCTCATGGTTGAGCGGGAAGATCAGCGGCATGTCGGAGCGCTCGGCCCGCACGCACAGTTCCAGCGTCTCACCGTCACGCTCGAGGTCGGCGAACCACACGGGCCGCCAACGCGCCTGTTGCTTGATCTCTACGACCCTGCCGCCGAGCTCGCGCTCAAGCCAGGCCACGATCTGCCCAGTGTGTTCAGGCGCAGGAACATACATCGATTCGACGTTACCCGAGTCTGTGGCAGCGCCTCTCAGCGGGTGGTGAAGACTCCGGCGTCGAAGACGACCCGGTCGCCGACCCGGGTCTGGAACAGGGTGCGACCGTTCACATCCCACATGTGAACGTCGAGCCGCTCGCCGGGAATCACCGGTGACTTGAAGCGTCCGCCCATCGATCCGAAGCGGCTGGTGTCACCCCCGCAGCGTCCGTGAAGCAATGCCCTTCCCGTGAAGCCGAAGGTGCAGAGTCCGTGCAGGATCGGCTTGTCGAAACCGGCCATTGCCGCGAAGGAGGGGTCACTGTGAAGCGGGTTGCGGTCGCCGTTGAGGCGGTACAGCAGGGCTTGATCGGTGCGAGTGTCGTAGCCGACCACGGTGTCGGCGGCGCGATCTGGAACCGCCCAGTCACTGGACGGCCCACGGTCGCCGCCCCAGCCGCCTTCACCAGATATGAACAGCCCGGATCGGCTGGTCCACAGTGGCTCCCCGGAAGTATCGGTGACGGTCGTTTCGAGACGCACCAGTGCGGCCTTGCCCTTGTCGTAGATGGCTGCAACCTTGCCGATGCCGATGGCCGAGCCCTCAGCCGCCAGGGTCTGGTGCAGTTCAATCTCCTGTTCGCCGTGCAGCAGGGCCGCGAGGTTGTAGTCGCCGAACTTCGGCATCTGGCCAGCGCCCATGACCACGACCTGGGTGGGTAGCGCCACCTGTTGGCAGTCCTTGGTGTTCTCGGTGGTGAACTCCAACTCGAAGCCGGTCGGGTCGGTCACCCCGGCACCGACCCCGAGGGCGTAGAGCAGGCTGTCGCTCGAGGACCAGGTGAATTCTCTCGGCTCGCTGGTGTTGCCGACGGCGTCGGGGTCGATTGGCATTGCTGTTTCTCCTGTCGTGGGTTATTCGATGGGCGCGTGCAGCGTTGCCATCGCAACTGTTGTTAGTCGGTTCTGGGTCCGCTGCTCGACTCGAGCGCTGGTGGCCACCGATGTGATCATGCCGATAGTTGCCGTGACCAGCAGGTTGGCCTGTTCGGCTGTCAGCTCGGGCCGAACCGATACCAGCACGGCGCTCCAGTCGTTGATCCAGGCTCGCAGGCGTCTCGTCATTGGGGAGCGGCGCTCCGCGGAGAGGTGCCGGGCTTCGCTGTTCCATACCGCGATGAGTGCACTGCGGCGCAGGGCGGTGCGGATGTAGGCGTTGACGTAGCGTTCGAGCAGCGATTCGTCCTGTGTCGCCGGTGAGGTCCGGATCGCCTCGTGGACTTCGTCAGCAGCAAGAATCATCGCCTCGATCAGAATCTCCTCCTTGGAGGAGAAGTGGCGGTAGATGGCGGGTCCGCTCACGTCCACCGCAGCGCCGATGTCGTCAACGCTGGTGGCTGGATAGCCCCGTTCATGAAACAGCTGTATCGCCGCTTCGAGAATCAGGGCCCGGCGGTTCGGGGGCCGGCGGTTGGGTTGGTCGGCAACCGCAGGGCCTTCGCCTGCTTCGGTTGTTCTGGCGACAGCTGTTCGAGACATTGTTAGCCAACGTTAACAAGATCACGGCAGCTAGTGAACAAGCAGCGGCTGAGTGTGGGGGAGTTCGGACGGGTTAGGGTTTCGCCATGGTCCTCCGTCGGCGCCGACGCCGAATTCGTCGCAAGCCACCACATTTCCGCTACTCGGCGTGGGACGGCACACAGAGCGCCTTCGAACTCGACGCTGATCGCCTGTTCGATGAGTTGGCGGACGACCTGCTGTATCACGGCGATGTCAACAATGCCCTGCGCCGGATCATGCAGGGTGGAATGACCGACCGCGATGGACGCAGTCTCCAAGGGATCCGCGAGATGCTCGACCGGCTGCGCGAACGCCGCCGCGAGATACTTGATCAGCACGACCTCGGCGGCGTGTTCGATGAGATATCGGACGCGCTCAACGAAGTTGTCGAAACTGAGCGCAGGGCTCTGCAGGACATGGTTGAACAGGCGAGCGCGTCGGGTGACGAACGGCGTTCGGAGCTTGCCAGTGACTCGGCGACGATGAAGAACATGGAACTCGACATGCTGCCGCCGGACCTGGCAGGCAAGGTCAAAGGCCTCCAGAACTACGAGTTCGAGAGCGCGCAGGCGCAGCAACAGTTCGAGGAACTCATGGACCGGCTGCGCGAGCAACTTATGCAACAGCAGCTCGACCAGATGGCCGAGGGCGTCAATGACATGTCGCAACAGGACATGGACCGCCTCAAGGACATGCTGGCCGAACTCAACCACATGCTCGAACAGCGGGCCAACGGCGAGGTTCCCGACTTCGAAGGCTTCATGGAGCGTTTCGGCGACTTCTTCCCGGAGAACCCGAGATCACTCGATGAGCTGCTCGAAGTGATGGCGCAACGGATGGCGCAGGCGCAACAGATGATGAACTCGATGACGCCGGAGCAGCGAGCGCAGCTACAAGCTCTGAGCGACCAGCTGATGGAGGACATGGATCTGCGCTGGCAGATGGATCAACTCGCAGGCAATCTACGCGATCAGTTCCCGCAGATGGGATGGAACCAGTCCTACGACTTCGAGGGCACGGACCCGCTCGACATGTCTTCGGCCATGGAGATGATGGGCGAGCTTGGGGACATCGATCAGCTCGACAATCTCCTGCGTGGCGCCAACAACCCCGGTGCGTTGGCGGAGGTCGACATCGACCGTGCCCGGGACCTGCTCGGCGAAGAGTCAGCCGAGAGCCTCGAACGGATGGCGGAGCTGGCGCGCCTGCTGGAGGAGGCTGGACTCATCGAGAACACCGAGGGTCGCTATGAACTCACGCCGCGGGCTATTCGCAAGATCGGCCACGGTGCGCTTGAGGAGATCTTCAAGCGCATGTCCGAAGACATGATGGGGCAGCACTCGCTGTCGGAGGCCGGGCTGGGCCACGAACGCGAGTATGAGACCAAACCCTACGAGTACGGTGACGCATTCAATCTCGATATTGGGCAGACGCTGCGCAATGCGATCTCCCGCACCGGCGGCGGTGTCCCGGTTCGCCTCCACCCCGACGACTTCGAAATCGAACGAACCGAGCAGCAGGTTAGATCCGCGACGGTGTTGATGCTTGACGTGTCGATGTCGATGGCGATGCGCGACAACTTCCTGCCGGCCAAGAAGGTGACCATGGCGCTGCACTCGTTGATCTCAGCTCAGTACCCTCGGGACTTTCTCGGCATGGTGTCGTTCTCGGAGGTGGCTCGGGAGTTCAACGCGAGCACCCTGCCGCAACTCTCCTGGGACTATGTCTACGGCACGAACATGCAGCACAGCTTCCAGATCGCCCGCAAGATGCTTGCCCGCCAAACCGGGACCAAGCAGATCATCATGATCACCGACGGTGAGCCGACGGCTCACATCACCGGTTCGGGTCAGCCGTACTTCAACTATCCGCCGTCGCGGACCACGGTCGATCTGACGTTGGCGGAAGTGGTGAGGTGCACCCGCGAGGACATCCGCATCAATACTTTCGTATTGGATGTGACTCCGTATCTGCGCGGTTTCGTGTCTGAGATTTCCAGGTTGAACGGTGGTCGCGCCTTCTTCACGACCAACCAGGACCTTGGCAACTACGTGCTCCACGACTTTGTGGACAATCGGCGCAGCATCGTCCGCGCGCGGCGCTGACGTTTGCACGTTGAAAGGCGCCTGACAGGGCCAGCAGCTGAATCCAGGGCTCGATTTTTGGCGCGTTTAAGAAAAAATTGACGGGAATATGCGCCACGGGCTTTACAATTGGGAATCACAGTGTTGTAATTCCAGTGGTGCTACTAGTGGGATTGAAACTAACACAGGTCCAATTGCTGCGGAGGGACCCATGGCCGTTTTCGACATAGAGCCCGAAGAGTTGGTCTGGCAGAACTACGCCAACTGCCTCGGGGTCGACCCCGACCTGTTCTTCCCCGAGCGTGGCGCCTCGACGCGGGAGGCCAAAGAAGTGTGCCGTGGCTGCGTCGTCCAAGACGAATGCCTTGAGTTCGCGCTCAGCAACGGAGAGAAGTTCGGCATCTGGGGCGGGAAGAGCGAACGTGAACGCCGCAGGGTGCGCCGTCAACGCGCATTGGCCCGGGCCGCTGCCGCCGGCCAGGTTTAGCACTGATACAGACGGCCGAGTCGTCGACGCGGTCGCCACAGACTTAGCGAAGGCGCGCAGACTCAGCTAGGCTGAGCGCATGTACGGTTTGATTTCCACCCCGTCCGCGTCTGAACTGATCATCGTTCTGCTCATCGTCTTGCTGGTGTTCGGCGGGGCCAAACTGCCGAAGCTGGCACGGTCGCTCGGCCAGGCACAAAAAGAGTTCAAGTCAGGGCTGGCTGAGGACACAGAGGACGAGTCTTCTTCCTCGAAGTGATCGCGGGTATAGCGGTCCGATTGCTCCGATAAACTCAATCCAGCGTGGTAATACGCGCACGCTCGAAACTCCGAGCAAGGATCGACGTCCCAGGAGCAGTGATGACCGAAACCGCAGAGTCCGAATACGACGAGTCGCCCGTAGGTCAAGCGAACATCGTGTATCTCGGGCCGACCGCTCCGCACTGGGACATCCGCGCCGTCTTCGGCGAGCGGGAACTGATGGACGGGTTCCGGGACCGCGTCAATGCCAGACTGCTGCTGCTTCCACCCCATGACCCGCAGTTCCGGCGAAATCGCGAAAGGGTCAACCGTGACGGAGAACGCGAGCGCATCGTCGTGGTATGGGACCTCGGCTATCCCGAAGAAGAGGTGGTAAGGGCGTGACCCGTGCGCAGGTTCCTGGAGAACGGTAGATGGCGTCGATCGGCATAGATCTTGGAGGCACCAAGATCTTGGCCGTGCTCGCCGAGAACGGCGAGGTGCTCGGCAAGCACAAGCTGCCCACGCCGACCGCGGGAGGGCCTCGGGCCATCCTTGAAGCCATGGGCGTCGCTGCTCGTGAGGTCGACCCGGCCCGCACCGCTGTCGGCATCGGCGTGGGCGTACCCGGTCCGGTGGTACCCGACAGCGGGGTACTTCCGCTGGCCTGCAATCTGAGTGGCTGGACTGAACCCGTCGATGTGGCCGGTGAGCTGTCGGATCGATGCAACCGACTACCGGTGTTCGTCGACAACGACTGCAATGTGGCCACCCTCGCCGAACACCAGTTGGGGGCCGGCCGAGGGGTCGACAACCTCATCGGCGTGTTCTTGGGCACCGGTGTTGGAGCGGGGCTGGTCCTTGATGGTCGACTGCGCCGGGGTCCACACGGCATGGCAGGGGAGATCGGCCACACCTTCGTTGACTTCGGGGCGAGAGCAGACGGTGAGCACCAGGGCGAGCTTGAGGACTACGCCGGTCGTTCAGCCCTCGAGCGCCGGGCGCGGGACCTTCATTCCCGAGGCGAGTCCTCGCTGCTGGTCTCGGCGGCGGGCGAAGGTCCTATCAAATCCAAACTCTGGAAGAATGCCCTCGACAAGGGTGATCAAACAGCGATCCGTCTGATCGAGGTGGCTTCAGAAGCGCTGGCCGCGGCGCTCGCGACGGTAGTCAACCTGCTGGACATCGAGATCGTCGTTCTCGGTGGCGGGATGGCCGAGAGGCTCGGCCCGGTGTTTCGGGACGACGTGGCCCAACGGCTCGCGAGCCGCACCTTCGCAGGCCGGGTGGTGCCGATCCGGACCGCTGAGATCGGTGACAGCAGCGGTGCGCTGGGAGCAGCCCTCCTCGTTGAGGAGGCCCGCTCGTGAGCGTCCGGGTCGGCGGCTGGGACATCAACGACACGACGGTATTCAATCGCGAGCTCAGTTGGCTGGCATTCAACGGCAGGGTGCTTGAACTTGCCGCCGACATGGGCGTTCCGCTGCTTGAACGGGTCCGTTACCTTTCGATATTCGCCAGCAACCTCGACGAGTTCTTCCAGGTGCGGGTGTCTGGGCTTCACGACCAGATCGCCGCGGGCATCTCGACGGTGGGTCCTGACGGCCGCACTCCTCGCAAACAGATTGAAGACATCCGCTCGGTGGTGCTTGAACTCGGTGCCCGTCAGGAGAAGATCTTCGCCACCCAGGTGCTGCCTGCTCTCAACGAAATGGGCATCGAACTGCTCGAGTTCGATGATCTGACGGCCGACGAGCGAGTAACGATCGCCGAGAGGTTTCGCAGTCGCATTTTCCCGATACTCACACCGTTGGCGGTCGATCCCGGCCATCCGTTCCCCTACATCTCGGATCTGTCGCTCAATCTTGCGGTGGTCGTCCGCAACCCGGCGGACCGCGAGAAACGCTTTGCACGAGTGAAGGTCCCCAACACCCTCGAACGGTGGATCTCGCTGGGTGACAGCGCCCGGTTCGTCTCTTTAGAATCGGTCCTCGCCGCGCACCTTGACCAGTTGTTCCCCGGAATGGACATCGTGGAATCAGTGCCGTTCCGGGTCACCCGCAACGCGGATATGACGCTGGGAGAGGAGGCTGAAGACCTGCTCGCCGCCGTTGAGATCGAGTTGCGACGGCGGCGCTTCGGACGTGCAGTTCGCCTTGAAGTTGCATCCTCGGTGTCCCAGCAGACCCTCGAGTTGTTGGTGCGGGAGCTCGATCTCGAACCGGGCGACGTCTATACCAGTTCGGTTCCCCTGGACGCGACTTCGCTCAACGCGGTGGCCGACATCGATCTGGGACTCCAGAAGTGGCCGCATTGGCGCGGTATCGCCGAACCGGCACTCACCGCTGAGGAGGAGCCGACCAACCTGTTCAACGTGCTCGCTGACCGTGATGTCCTGCTTCATCACCCCTATTCGTCGTTCAGCAGGTCGGTGGTTCAGTTTGTTCGCCAAGCCAGCCGCGACAGGTCGGTTCGAGCCATCAAACTCACTCTGTATCGCACAGCGGGAGAGAGCCCGATCATTGATGCGCTGATCGATGCCGCCGAACGCGGCATTCAGGTGGCGGTCTTGATTGAGGTCAAGGCAAGGTTCGACGAAGAGGCCAATATTGGGTGGGCTCGGCGGCTTGAGCAAGCGGGCGTCCATGTGGCTTACGGCATTGTCGGGCTGAAGATCCACTCCAAGATCGCCATGGTGGTGCGCGAGGAGGCGGACGGTATCCGGCGCTACTGCCATGTCGGCACCGGTAACTACAACCATCGCACGGCCCGGCTCTACGAAGACATCGGGTTGCTGACCGCGGATCCCGTGGTGGGGGACGACCTGGCCGACCTGTTCAACTATCTGACGGGGTACAGCCGGGCGCGGGACTATGAGCGGATTCTGGTAGCGCCCGAGATGTTGCGCTCACGCCTCTATGAGCTGATCGACGCTGAAATAGCCAGCGGTTCGGGACGGATGATCCTCAAGTTGAACAGCCTTGTCGACCCGGAGGTGATCAACAAACTCTACGAAGCATCCAATGCCGGTGTTGAGATCGATCTGATTGTGCGCGGCGTGTGCTGCTTGCGCCCTGGTGTAGAGGGACTGTCCGAGAACATTCGGGTCCGTTCGATCGTGGGTCGGTACTTGGAGCATTCGCGGATCTTTCACTTCGCGAATGGAGGGCGTGCGAATGGTGGACGCGCGAATGGTGGCCGTGCCAGTGGCGGTGGTGAAGAGGGTGGAGAACGGCGGAGCCGTACCTACATCGGCAGCGCCGACCTGATGCGTCGGAATCTGGATCGCAGGGTCGAGGTTCTGCTCGAAATGGGCAATCCGGATCTGGAGGATCGCCTCCTGGAGGTTCTCGACGCGAACCTGAGAGATGATCGTCTGGCGTGGTTCCTCGACGGGTCCGGTGTCTGGACGCGCCAGGACGGTACTGTCGGGTTTGATGTACACGAAACGCTCCAAGAGCTAGCGAGGATCCGGGCCCGTGGCTGATCTCTACGACCGACTGTCGCGCAAATACCCCAAGGTTGAGGTCTGGGCTGCCGGTGGTCTGGTGCTACGCGAGCACCGCGGTATCACCGAGGTTCTTTTGATTCATCGGCCCGGTCACCGTGACTGGTCCTATCCGAAAGGCAAGCTCGACCCGGGGGAGACTCTGGGCAAGGCCGCCTGGCGCGAAGTGTTCGAGGAGACCGGGTTTCGGTGCAAGCGTCTGGAGCGGTTGCCGCTGGTTCGTTATCGGGATGGCCGGGGCCGTCGCAAGGCCGTCGTGTATTGGACGATGCAGGTTCTGGACGGGCAATTCGAGCCGAATACCGAGGTTGACGCCCTGGGCTGGTTCGACTTGTTGTCGGCGCGGCGAGTCTTGACCTATGAACACGATGTTTTGCTGCTTGATTCCGTGACAGGGGCCGTTCCTTCGCTCAGAATGCTCGCGTGAACACTGACGACAAGCGGCCGTTCGCGCGGTTCGGAGCGGCCGCGCGTGTCTCCGGGGGCGGGGTGGTCACTCCCTTCATGCGGTTGGCGCGCCTGCATGCGATGAGCGCCGCTTCCGACGGCGCCATCGCCGCGGCTCTGGCAGGCTCGATCTTCTTTGCGATCAGCCCGGAGGAGTCGCGGGGACGGGTCGCCCTGGCCCTGTTGTTGACCATGGCGCCGTTCGCGGTGGTCACACCGTTGATCGGCCCCGCCATCGACCGGATTCGTGGCGGGCGCCGGATGATGATCATCGTCACGACGGTCGGTCGCGCGGTGCTCGCACTGTTGATAGTCCAGCATGTCGACACGTTGTTCCTGTTCCCGGAGATTTTTGGGGTGCTGGTGCTGCAGAAGGGGTATTCGGTCGCCAAGAGTGCCGTTGTTCCCCGTCTGGTTGACTCTGATGAGGATCTGGTCGGAGCCAACAGTCGATTGGCGCTGATCAGCGCGATTTCGGGCCCGATCGGTGCGGGTGTAGCGGGTGTGTTCAGCATTTTTGGCGGTCCCGCCGCGTCCGCGGCGGTGGGGTTGGTCGGGTTCGTGCTGGCGACCGTGCTGGCCTTCGGAATCCCGTCGGTGGTTGTCGCCGCGGTTCCTGCTGAGCAGTCGGAGCGCGCGGAGTTGAGGGACCGGAAGATACTCCTGGCTGCGACGTCGATGATGATCGTCAGAGGCATCGTCGGATTTGTGACGATGCTGATGATGTTCGATCTGCGCGGCGGCAAGGACGGTCTTGATGTGAGCACCGAAGGAGCGGCGTTCGGTGGTGCCACCGCGACGGTGCGTGGCGTCGACATCACCGGAGACCCCACCGCGCCCGTCTGGCACTTTGCGGTCGTGGGGGTGTTCGCTGTCGTCGGCACACTTGGGGGTGTGCGTTTCGCGCCGGCGTTTCGCCGTCGTTTGACCGAGGAACAGATACTGCTCGGCGCGATCACGGTGCTTGTGTCTGGAGCGTTGTTCGCGGCGCTGTCCGGGGGTCTGTTCGGCACCGTGATATTTGCGGGAACGCTGACGGCGGCTGCCGGCA
The DNA here is from genome assembly GCA_965221585.1 of Candidatus Aldehydirespiratoraceae bacterium. Lineage (GTDB taxonomy): Bacteria > Actinomycetota > Acidimicrobiia > Acidimicrobiales > Aldehydirespiratoraceae > VXYK01. Next base: position 499,416 of record OZ244898.1, read on the forward strand.
CTGGAAAGCTCGCCTTTGATTCTCTGGTCCAGCGAGACGCGGTAGTCACCAACTATGGGCGTTCGTTCGCCCGCTTCGAAGCGCGTTTCCAGTTAGCGTTCGCGGCGGGTGCGATGGTGCCGGTCGTCGTCCGCTTGAGTATTCCGGTCGGGGCGGGTCTGGTGGGTGCAGTCGGAGGGGTTGCCCTGCTCGTCTACGTCTTCGGCAACCCGGGCCGGTTGTTCAGATTGCCGCGGGTCGCAAGGGCCAGACGGTCGTCCAACAAGCCGCCCGCGCACCCAGACGGCGCTCTGGACTTCGACGAGGATCTGCGGCCGTCGCAGCCAGCGCCGCCGGCGGGTACGAGCGACTACTCGCGGCCCGTCCCATGGAATGAGAGCTCTCCCTACATCTCCTCGATCGACGGTGTGGAGGTCGACCCGGCCCCGCCCCCGCGTCCCCGCCCGGAACCCGACGACACACCGCCCGCCAGGTAGCGCAGTTGCTCCGGCGACCCACACCCGCCGGCCGTCGCTTCGAGAGTCAGTTCAACGGAAGGTCGATTCGAGCCAACCAGAGGCCCGGCGCGTCGACTTCGGACGGCGTCGGCAGATGTTCGGGATCGTCGAAGAGACGGTCGAGTCCCTCGGTCCCGGCCCGCTCGATCACACCTTCAACGAACGCGGTGCCGCGATCGAACTGGTTCTGGTCGAGTTCGAGGCCCAATAGCCGCTCGACGAGCCGGTCGGAGGCGGCGGCTTGAGTCCGGCGCCGACGGAGTGCCTCGGTGACCCTGTCGTAGGATCCGATGATGCTTCCGCCTGTCTGATCCATAACGTGGTCGACGAATCCGGTGATGGCAGCCACCAGCGCGGTGATCTCGGGCTCCAGGGCCGCTTGGGCGGGGGAACGGACCGCGCCGAAGATCATCTCCGGGTCACTGAGGGTCTTGTTCAGTTCTGCGAGGGCTTCAGGACCTGCGGTCAGATCGAAACCGCTCAGGTGTTCGTTGAGGGCGTCGGGATCACGTTCAAAGGCGCTGGCATGACGTTGCAGCAGGTCGCTCAGACGCTCGCTCACATGCGGGACCCCGAGCACAGCACGATGCGCCGCTTCGTGGAGGCAGACCCAGAGCCGCAGATCGTCGGCGTCGAGTGACCACTCCTGTCCGAATCGATCAATGTTGGGGAGCAGCACCAGCAGTTGGGCATCCGCGGGACGTGGCAGCGGCAGGTGGAAGCCTCCGAATGCGACCCGTGCGAGCTCACCGACCATCGACCCGGCGGTCATGGTGAGAAGCATCGACCCGAGCATCTGCTGCAGGCCTGCCATCATCTGACTCATCGGGTCGTTCTCCGAGAGTTCGTCGGGTGTCGGCAGGCTCGTCGAAATCGACTCGGCGATGGTTCTGAGCAACGGTTGATAGTGCTCGATAGTGCCGTCGACCCATTGTGAACGATTGACAACCTCGACCCGCAGAGTTCCGCTGCGAGCGACCGCGAGCTGGGTGGCCGACTGGACCTGAAGCTCCGCGACCCGGACCAGTTCTTCAATCTTGATCCGGTCCTGAGGGTCGATATTGGGTTCGGACTCGCCTTGAGTGGCGATCGAGCGGGCGAGATCACGCGCCGAGTTGGCCGAAGGGCCGCCTCCGCTCGACAGCATCTTCATGATTTCGCCGAGAAACGCGCCGAGCGATTCGCCGTCAGGTGGCAGATCGTCGCTCATGCGGGCATCGTAGATGAGTGAAGGTGTCGATCCTCCTTTCTTGGTGTTGCCGCTGATGACGAACAGAGTCGTTGTAACCGGGGCCGCGGCCGGCATCGGCGCGCGGGTCGTCGCAGTGTTGACAGCGGCGCAACCGTGTGTCGATCTGGTGGCAGTCGACCGGACGGCGATTTCCTGGTTGCCGCCGCAGGTGGAGACCAGGCGACTCGACCTGGAGTCCGCGGACCTTGAGTCCCTGTTCAGCGGTGTCGATACAGTCGTCCACCTGAGCTCCCGCGGCACCCCCGGCGAAACGGACCCGGTCGCTGATGAGGCAGACCTGTCGATAGCCCGCCGGGTGCTTGACGCCGCGGCGGAATGCGGGGTTGGTCACCTGGTGCTGTTGTCGACGGCTCTGGTGTACGGAGCACGAACCTCGAATCCCCTTCCGCTCAGCGAGGACGCTCCTTTACAACCCAACCCGGATTTTTCGTGGGCCGTCGTACGAGCGGACATCGAGAAGCTGGCGACCGAATGGAGAAAGACCAATCGGGACGCAACGGTAGCGGTCCTGCGTCCCACAGCGGTTGTCACCGAGGACGACCTGGGACAGCTCGCACGGGTGCTACACACCGCTCGTGTCGGGGTCGCCGCAGATGGTGACCCGCCGGTTCAGTACCTCCATATCGACGATCTCGCCAGCGCCGTGGTGACCGCGACGCTGAGCCGAGCGGACGGCCCGCTCAACGTGGCGCCCGACGGCTGGATCCCGCCCGATGCGCTGCGCGAACTTGAAGGACCCAAACCGAGGTTGCGGGTGCCGCTGTGGCTGGCCCGTGCGCTCGCCGCTGCCCGTTTGCAGGCGGGAGTCGCACCCATTCCACCGGGTGTGGTCCCCTACACTTCGCATTCTTGGGTTATCGCCAGTGACCGCCTTCGAGCGCTCGGTTGGGAACCTGGCTATTCCAATGAGGAAGCGTGGGTGGTCTCACACAATCCGAGCCCGCTTGACCGGGTCCCTGCGCGTCGTCGTCAGGAGTTGGCCTTGGCGATCGCGGCTCTGGGGGTGGTGTCCGTTGTCGGGATACTCGCGTGGTTGTTGCGGCGGCTTCACAGGGCCCGGCGTCCGTGAAGGGGGCTCTGGCTGGACAGGACCCGGCACCAGCAACGACGGCTCCGGCTACGCCCGGAACCAGCAACGACGGCTCCGGCTACGCCCGGAACCAGCAACGACGGCTCCGGCTACGCCCGGCGTCGGCAGAGCGGCTCCGGCTACGCCCGGCGCGACGACGCGAGCCGGTGCGTGACGGACTGATCGTTCGAGCCGTACGATTAGGGGATGCTCGCCGCGCCGACCGACTCCGACACTTGGCTGGGTCTGACCGATGAGGAACTTCCGGTAGGTCAGGCCGCCGACTGGGCGGTGCTGCCCCGCTGCGGTGCGGTTGTCCTGTTCAGCGGAACGGCCAGAGACCATGCCGAAGGAAGAGACGGTGTTGAACGGCTCGAATACGAGGCCTATGACCGCTACGTTGTGCCGAGACTGGAAGAAATCGCTGTACAGATGCGTCAGCGGTGGCCCGAACTCGGGAGGATCGCGCTTCTGCATCGGGTGGGTGTCGTTGAGTTGGGTGAGTCGTCGGTGGTGGTGGTGGCTTCAGCTCCGCACAGACCGGAGGCCTTTGCTGCGGCCAGCTACGGAATCGATGTGCTCAAGGCGACCGTGCCCATCTGGAAGCGCGAGACTTGGGCTGATGGCGAGTCCTGGGCGCTTGAAGCGCAACATCTGGCGAAGCTCGACTCATGAGCAGCGCGGTCGGATTCCTTGTGGTGGCCATTGCGGTGGCGATCCTCGGTTCGCTGATCCTGTGGTTGTGGCATCGCGCCCGCACGACACGACCGCCGACCTTCAATGAGCACTTGCAGGCGCTCGCGCCCCGCAGGGCACCGGCAGCGGTGGAGCAACCGACCGGGATCGTTCCCTTCGATCCCGACTCCGGCGAGGAGTTGAACTCTGGCACGTGACCTGGCGATCGACTTGGGCACCGCCAACACATTGGTGTATGCCCGGGGGGAAGGCATCGTATTGAACGAGCCCTCCGTCATCGCGGTCAACAGCCGCTCCAAGAAGGTGCTCGCAACGGGCCGCGAAGCCTGGCAGATGATCGGTCGAACGCCGAGCCATATTGTCGCAGTGCGTCCCCTGCGTCAGGGCGCGATCACCGATTTCGATGTGACGCAGCGAATGATCCGCCTGCTTCTGCAGAGGGTGGGGGTCAGCCGGCTCAGTCGGCCCCGCGTGGTGATCTGCGTGCCTTCTGCCATCACCACCGTGGAACGCCGAGCGGTGACCGATGCGGCTCGGGGGGCGGGTGCCGCTGATGCGCAACTGATCGAACAACCTGTCGCGGCTGCGATCGGAGCCGACCTCCCGATCAACGAACCGATCGGAAACATGGTCGTCGACATCGGCGGCGGGACCACCGAGTCAGCGCTGTTATCGCTCGGCGGGGTGGTCGCGCTCGAGGCGGTCCGCGTCGGCTCCTTCGACATCGACAGCGCGGTGCAGGCGTATGTTCGCCGTCAGTACGGAATAGCGATCGGAGAACGGACCGCCGAAGACATCAAGATCGTTCTCGGCTCAGCTGCTCCGACCGCCAACGAGGTCAACGCGGAGGTGCGCGGTCGCGAGATGATGAGCGGGCTGCCCAAGACCATCGTCCTGACGCCGCTGGAGATTCGCAGGGCGATCGAGGAGCCCGTCGCGGCGATGGTCGACTCGGTCTTGTCGTGCCTGGCCCAGGCGCCTCCCGAACTGGCTCAGGATCTGATCGTGCAGGGCATTCACCTAGTCGGCGGTGGTGGAATGCTGAGGGGCATGGAACAGAGGCTGTCGCGTGAGACGAAGGTCCGGGTTCAGTTGGTGGAATCGCCGCTGGAAGCCGTCGCCTATGGCGCGGGTCAGGTGATAGAGCACTACGAGTCGGTTCAGGTGATGTTCATGAAACCCCGCAGTGACTCTCGGGACCGCTGAGGGTTGCGGTTCGCCGGTCTCGGCGCCCTCGGGGATCAATCCCTCGGTCTTTGATCTGATTCAGCGGGTCCGAGAATCTCGTCGACCGCGTCGCGGACTTGACGGTCGCGGTCTCGGCGAGCCCGCTCGTAGGCGTCGTTGGCCTCGGCGCCTTCGAAGGCGGCCAGCGAGATGACGGCCCTGCGCCGTACTGCCACTTTGTCGTGGGTGGCGTCGAGGATCGCGGGCAGGCCCCGTTCGTCTCCGATGGCCCCTAGCGCCGCGACGGCACTCTCGCGGGCGAGGGGGTCGGGGTGATGGCGAGCCACCCGCGACAGCTGATCGATTATCGAGGCGCTGGCGACCTGGCGTTCTCCAAGGGCCCAGGCGGCGGATTCGACGACCATCGGGTCTTGGTCGTCGAGGAGCCGCTCAAGCCCGGAAATCGAGTGGTCAGCAGCGAGTTCGAGAGCGCTGATTCGAACCGCCGAGTCGGGATCGTCGAGTGCTTCACTGAGTTGGCGTTCGCTGGTAACGCCCAGCCTCGCCAGGGAGCGGAGCGCGGCGATCCGCACTCTGGGGTCCGGGTCCGTTAGCGCTGCTTCAGCGGTGTCCGGGTCGCCGCTGAATCCGGCCAGCGCGGCCTCCCTGCGTCGTTGTGGGACGTGCCGTTCGGAGACGTCGGAGGAAGCGGTGGTCCTCAAGAGATTGCGTTCTCCAAGAAGAAGGCGAGTCCCAGAACTACAACACCGACCACCACCGCCAATAAGATGCCCAGACCGACAACTATCGCGGCGAGGACTATGAGAGAACGCAGACGCTGCCAGAGTCGAACGTACGCCTTCGGCCCGACGACCGGACGTTGGGCCGGTTGACGGAGGATTCCGACGGATCGCAGCGCTCGCAAAAGCACCTCGGATGCTTGTTTGGATTGTCTGGGCTGTTCAGGCGCTGTCATTGTTGGCCTTGGTTCTGGCAGGCTGAAGTGTCCCTACAGGCCGCGCAGCGCGACCAACGAGATTCCCCGTCGCTAGGACGAACACCCACAAGATGACTGAAGTGAACACGTCCGTTCCAACGTTACCGTGCGACTTGGACGGCTCGGTGGCGGCCGAGGACTTCGAGGTGCCCGCACGTCCGCTGGAGCGGCGTTCCCGGCGGCGCTTCTCGTGGAAATGGTGTCTGTCTGGACTGTTGATCGTGATTGTGCTCTGTGGAGCGTGCCTAGTGGTCCCAGCCAGGACGCTGGGCCAGATCATTCCAGGTCAGGCCCTGATTGACCGGGGAGCCGCGGTCACGAGACCCGGGTCGGCACGCTCTGTCGGTGACCGGGTGGAGATCAACGGGCGCAGCAGTTACGAGCCGGAAGGTGAGTTCCTTTTCACCACCGTTGCCGTCGACCTCGACGTCTCGGTGTTCGAGTGGATTGAAGCGGAGGTCAACGATGATTTCGAGTTGCAGCCGCGGGAGCACATTCTGGGGGACCTGACTCCGCAGGAGAATCGCACCCGAAACCTCGAAATGATGAATCGCTCCAAAGACGACGCAGTCATTGCTGCGTTGGAGTATCTCGGCGTGCCCGTCAACGAGACGGGAGTCGGCTTCAACGTCGTCGTCGGCGGAGGCCCGGTTGACGGCCTGCTGGACATCGACGATGTGATCGTTGCCGTTGACGGTGTTGAGCTCGGCTCGCTCCAGTCGCTGAGAGACGAGTTGATTCGAAAGACCCCCGGGTCCTCGGGTGTCTTGACCGTCGAGAACGAAGACACGCTCGAGATTCGAGATGTATCGGTGGTCTGGGGCGAGCACCCCCAGGGGTTTGAGGGCGCCTACATCGGTATCGGCGAGATCGTGCCACGGATCGAGGACCTGTCGCAGGGGATTGACGTTGAGATTGATACCGGTTCAACCGGTGGCCCCTCGGCCGGACTTGCCTTCTCGCTCGCCATCATCGACTGGTTGACTGAGGGTGAGCTCACCGGAAACCAACCGATAGCGGTGACAGGACAGATCTTCGTCGGCGGCATTGTCGGAAACGTCGGTGGTGTGGGCCAGAAGGCGGTGGCCGCGCGCTCCGCCGGCGCAGTCGCGTTCATCGTCCCGGAGGCGCTGGTTGAGGAAGCGGAGACCAAGGCCGGTGATATGAGAGTCTTCGGGGTGTCGACTCTTGCCGAGGCGATAGAGGCGCTCGGTGAGCTTGGTGGCGACACCAGCGACCTCCGAATCGACCCGTAGTACATGGCCGCTGAAGTTGATCCGCAGCCTGAATCCAGGCGCCGCGCCGCCTTGACCGTTGATCGTTGGGGTATTCCCCATCGACGCTGGTCAGGGCTCTACGATGGTGGGCGTGACGGAGACGCCTGACGTCGACTTTGCGAGCGCGCCACAGCTTGGCGGATCGTCCGGTGATCAGGGAATCGACGCGGGCGATATTGAGTCGATTGACTTCCCGGTCACGAGACGTGGATTCGACCCCACCGAGGTGCGTTCCCGACTCCAGGCGGCGGCATCAGAGATCCGTCGGTTGCAGAGGCTGTGCAACGAATTGACGGGGAGGATGACCGAGATCTCCCAGGCCGGTCACGCCTCCGATTCTCGTCGGGTCACCGAGATGGTCGGAGTAGAAGTTGGTGGGGTCCTTGAAGCGGCTCATCAAGCGGCGACGAGCACAATTCAGAGAGCAGAGAGCGAAGCCGACGCGATGAGCCGAGAGGCACGAGCGGCGGCTGAGGCTGTCCTCGCAGATGCAACCGCCCAGTCCTCGGAACTGGTTGAGGCCGCGCGTCACGAAGCCGACGAGATCGTCGAAGAGAGCCGGACTCATGGTCGAGAGATGGTCCATGAGGCGCAGGCGGTGCGGGAGCGGATTCTGCGTGACCTTGCCCGGAAACGACAGACCGGGCGTACCCAGATCGAGCAGCTCCGAGCCGGTCGGGATCGGCTTCTTGAAGCCCTTGCCACAGTTCAGGCGAATCTCGACGCAGCTGTCGAGGATCTCGTGACCTCCGTGCCTGAGGCGCGGTCAGCGGCCAATCGTGCGGGCTTGCGGATCTCGTCCGAGCCGACACCGACGGTTGATGATCTTGAGACCGAGATCGAAGCCGGGAGGCTCGTGGAGCATCCTCTGGTCTCCGATTCAACGCTCCCGGGCCCGATTGGTGACACGTTCACGACCGGTGAAATGGAGGCTCTGGACCATCTTGATGCTCTCAGTGCCACCGGTGACGAGACCGACACTGACGGTGTTGCCGAGGTGGCTGCCGCTGAGGACGACGAGTCCGAGGCAACCGAGACCGAGGCAGAAATCGAAGCAGCGTCAGGGGAGCCTGAGGAACCTGCTGAGGTTGAGGAGCCTGCTGAAGCCGAGGAGCCTGCGGAGCCCGACCCCGGCTCAGCGGTCGAATCTGAGGCGGAGACCGAACCGGAGACTGAACCGGAGTCGGAGGCACCCGCCGAGGCTGGTCGTGGCGAACCTACCGGAAGGGCACGTGATGTGTTCGCCCGTCTGCGCCGGTCGAGGGCATCAGCCGAACCGAAGCCCGAAGCCCAGCCGCAGACCTCCCCGAAGACCGAGTCCGTCGCGGAACCCGCGCAGGATATTCAGGAGACCGATGCGCCCAGTGATTCAGGAGTGTCCAGCGAATCGGCACAGTCCGAGGACGCAGCGGCCGATCCGACCGCCGAGGTTCGCGAACGAGCCGCTGTTGCCGCGGCAAAGGCAATGAAAAGGGTTCTGGTCGAGGAACAGGGTTCGCTGCTGGATGGGATTCGTCGATCTGGAGCGGCCGCGGTAGTCGGTCTCGAAGAAGAGGAGAGTCACAACTCCTGCTACGACAAGGCGGCGATTCCAGCGCTTCGAGAGCAGTGCATCACCCTTGGCGGCGCTTCAGAACTCGACCTGGCACCCGCGCTGGCCAACATCCATGTGATCGCACTTGAACCCGTGCGCAGGCGGCTCGCGGACATCGCCGAGCAGTTCGACAGTGAGGAGGAACTCTCCGACGCAGTGCGAGCGCTCTACCGCGAGGCTCGTTCGAGGCATCTGAACGAAGCGGCGTCGGCGGCTTCAGTCGCTGTCGACGGCCTCGTCAAGATCGACATAGCCCACAACGACAAGGCAAACCGGACGGTGCGCTGGGTGGTCGACCCGGGTGGCTCCTGCGGGGCCGACTGCGCTGACAATGCTCTGGCCGGCGAGGTGACAGCGGGCGAGAAGTTCCCGACGGGTGATCGATTCCCACCAGCGCATCCCGGGTGCAGATGTCGCATCGAGGTGGCCTAGAGGACCTACCGGACGGGTGGACGTGACCGGAAGCGCTGCTGATTCTTGGTACGTCCGGGGGAGGTCCGCGACTGATTCAACCGGGCAGGTTCGCGTCGGGTCCTCTGACCGCTAGCCTTCCCAACGATGGCTGAGGTTGAGGACATTCTGAATCCGCGACGCGGACGGTTCCGTCGAAACGGACGAATCATCGCCCTCGCTGTCATCGCCGCTTTGATCATCGGCCTGCTCTCGCTGCGGGGCGTAGCCAGCTTCTACACCGACTACCTGTGGTTCGACGCACTCAACCGTGCCTCGGTCTGGCGCCAGGTGCTCGGCGCCAAGATCATTCTGACTTTGATATTCGGCGCGATCTTCTTCGTGCTGATGTGGCTGAACCTCTTCATCTCCGATCGCAGTGCGCCCACGCACAGACCCCCGGGGCCCGAAGAGGAGTTGATCTCGCGATACCACGCCACGGTCGGGGGCCGGTACTTTCTTTTGCGCACGGTCGTTTCTTTGATCCTTGCAATGCTGGCTGCGGCGGGAGTGCCGAGCCAGTGGGAGGAATGGCTGCTCTTCGTCAACCACAAGGAGTTCGGGGTCTCCGATCCCCAGTTTGGCGCCGACATCGGGTTCTACGTATTCCAACTGCCGTTCCTGAGCTATGTGGTCGGCTGGGCCTTCGCGGCTTTCGTGATCATGCTCATCGTCACCGCGATCTCGCACTACCTCAACGGATCGGTCCGTGTCAGCGTGATCGGGGGCGAGCGGGCCAAACCGATTGTGAAAGTTCATCTTTCGGCGATTCTGGCGGTCCTGGCGGTCATCAAGGCTCTGGACTACTGGCTGGCCCGATATGAGCTGACGACCTCCACCCGCGGAGTTCTTGACGGAGCGTTCTACACCGATGTCAACGCCCAGCTACCGGCGTTGTACCTGCTGATTGCCATCTCGTTGTGCGCCGTCGTGTTGTTGGTTGTCAACCTGTGGCGGCGCGGCTGGACCCTCCCGGTACTTGCCGTCGGGCTCTGGGCGTTCGTGGCGATTGTGGTGGGTGGCATCTACCCGGCGTTCGTGCAGCGGTTTCAGGTCGACCCCAACGAGACCGCCCGTGAACAGGGGTTCGCGGAACGCAACATCGAAGCGACGCGGCACGCCTTCGGTCTCGAGGACATGGTCGTCACACCGTTCGACTACTCCGAGAATCTCACCGCGCAGCAGATCCGCAACAACGCGGTGACAGTCCAGAATGCCCGGGTGCTCGACCCGGTCACGGTTCATCCAACCTTCGAGCGCTTCCAAGCCGAACGCGGCTTCTACCGGTTCCTCGGGGAGGATGCGATCCCGGGGACCGGCGTGATTGAACCGACGCTCGACACCGACCGGTACGTGGTCGACGGTGAACTGCGGCAGGTGATCCTGGGTGCCCGCGAACTGAAGGGCGAGGACACGGCCAACTGGGAGCGCCAGCATGTCCGAGTCACCCACGGTTACGGCCTGGCCCTGGCCAGCGCCAACGCAACCACCGACGAGGGGCGCCCAGACTTCCTGGTGTCCACAATCACCAATGAGGTCGACGATTCGATCGAACTCGACTTCGGAGTCCCACAGATCTACCACGGCGAGGACATGGGAGGGTACTCCCTGGTGGGAACGACCGTCGATGAAGTCGACTACGTCGCCAACGACGGCGGTGACGTCCTTGGCAACTACGAGGGCTCTGCAGGGGTCAAGATCGGCGGGATCGTCCGTCAGCTGGCGTTCGCTCTGCGCTTCGGCCAGATCGAGCCGTTGATATCCAACTTCATTCAGAACGACACCCGCGTGATCTATGTGCGTGACGTGCGTGACCGGGTGGAGAAGCTCGCGCCGTTCCTCGACTACGACAGCGATGTGTACCCGGTGGTCCTCAACGGACGGATCCACTATGTGATCGACGCCTACACCACGACCGACAGGTACCCGTACTCGCAGCGGTCCGTCAACGACAGGTTGCAGCGCGGTGGCTTGGCCGGCCCCCGCTTCAACTATGTGCGCAACTCCGTGAAGGCCGTCGTCGACGCCTACGACGGCGATGTGGCGTTCTATGTGATGCCGGGCGACGATCCGATCATCGAGGCTTGGCGGTCGGCCTTCCCGAGCCTGTTCAGCGACTTCTCGGAGATGCCCGATGAGCTGAAGCAGCATCTGCGTTATCCACAGGACCTTTTCCGGGTCCAGACCAACATGTACTCGACCTACCAGATCGAGAATCCTGTGAGTCTGCTCGTCGGTACCGAGCGCTGGGCGGTGGCCCAGGATCCGGGCCGCTCGGTTCTGGCTGGTGGGACGGTGGAGATCTCGACCGACGAGCAGGGGGTCGTCAGTTCCCGTGAGCAGCGGGTCAGTCCCTACTACACCCTGTTGCAGCTGCCGGGAGAGGATGACCCGTCCTTCGTGACGCTCCGATCGTTCGTGCCGTTCGACGAGAACGACGACCGCAAGGAACTGGAAGCCTTCATGGTGGGCGAAACGCGCCCCGACGGATCATCGCGCCTGGTCACCTACGAACTGACGAACTCGAACGCGCCGGGTCCGGTTCTGGTGGCTTCAGGCATCGCTCAGACCCAGGAGATCACCACCCAGCTCACTCTGTTGGATCAGGCCGGTTCCCAAGTTGACTTCAGCGACCTGGTCCTGTTGCCGATCGACAACTCGATTCTGTGGGTTCGTTCGTTGTATGTGTCGGCGGAGGGCACGAGTGTGCCGAATCTGGAGTTCGTGATCGCCGCGATCGTCGGTGAGACCCAGCAGATCGGTATCGGGCGGAATCTCAACGAGGCACTTCAGCAGCTGTTCCCCGGAGAGGACTTCTCCGATGTTGTCGGAGTTGCCCTCGGCGATGTGAACGGTGCAGGTGTTGTAGCAGCTCCCGGCGATGGCGACGATGTTGTGGACCGGCCGGCCACGCCCGACCCTGACGACACGTCTGATTCTGACGATGCAGGGGATTCTGACCAGACCGCAGAGCCCGATGACCCGCCTGTCGCCGGTGACGATCTTCCCGACAACCTCGTGGACCTGCTCACCGAACTGGATCGTCAGTTCCGTCTGTCGCAGGAGGCGCTGGCCGCCGATCCGCCCCAACGCAGCGCTTGGGCCGCGGCCCAGGATCGCATAGACGAACTGTTGGCGCAGTTCCGCGCCCTCAACCAGTGACGGTGCAGGTCAGGCAGGTCAGGTAGCCGCGCTCACCAGGATTCGCGCGGAGGCGAACCCACCCACGACGACGGGGGTTCCGTCGATGATGACTGTGGAAGTGCCGTCCGGGGACTTTGCGCTGAGTTGACCGGTCGAACCCGGCACGATCGAGGACTCTTCAAGGAAGTCGAGCATTCCTTCGGTGAACTCGAGTTCCTCGGTGATGCGCTGGATGGTCAGATTCGCACCGACTTCGATGGTGTTGAGCGTCACGAGATCGGGTGTCTCGTAGTCTGAACCCGGAATGGGGTTGCCGTGCGGGCAGGTGGTCGGTTCGTCGAGCAGGTCCATCATTGCCTTCTCGACGGTGGGAGAGATGATGTGCTCCCATTTCCCTGCTTCCTGGTGCGCCTGTGCCCAGTTCAGGCCGAGGACGTCGGTCAGGAACCGCTCGGCGAGACGATGACGGCGCACAACGGTCTCGGCAAGGTGCATGCCCCGCGGGGTGAGGGTGATCTTCTCGCCGATGTCGATCAAGCCCTCGGCCTCCATCCGCTTGACCATCTCCGACACCGAGGGACGCGACACTTCGAGCCGGTCCGCGATCCTCGCCTGGATCACGTCGAGGTCGTCCTCTTCAAGCTCGTAGATCGTCTCGCAGTATTCCTCGAAAGCGGGGTGCCACTCCGGAGACTCGTAATCCTCCATGCTTCGCATTCTAGACCTAAAGGGCAACGCAGTTTCTATGACAATCTCGTGTCTGTTCCGGCGGTGGATCCCGTCGGTGGGGGCACGCCCAATGCAGCGAGAAAAACCAGGGTCCGGCTGGCTAGCGTCTCGGGCATGGTCGATCCGCTGCAACTCTTCTCGGCACCTGTCCGGGACTGGTTCAGGGAGACCTTTTCTGAACCCACACCACCGCAACGCCACGGTTGGCCGGCAATAGCCGCGGGCGACCACACGCTGATCCTCGCCCCCACCGGAACCGGCAAGACCCTCTCCGCCTTCCTGTGGGCCATCGACCGGCTTTCCGTTGAGCCGGTTCCCGATGATCGTCTGAAACGCACCCGGGTGTTGTACATCTCTCCGCTGCGGGCGTTGGCGGTCGACGTCAACAAGAACCTTCGTGACCCGCTCGAGGGAATCGAGACGTCGGCCCGACGCAACCGAACCAGCGTGAACACTCCAACCGTGGCGGTCCGCACGGGAGACACTGGTGCGCCGGAGCGTCGTCAACTAATCCGTCAGCCACCGGACATTCTGATCACGACGCCCGAGTCGCTGTATTTGATGCTGACCAGCCGTGCACGTGAGACCCTGCACGGCGTCGAGCATGTGATCGTCGACGAGATTCACTCTCTGGCCGGAACCAAACGCGGCGCGCATCTGATGCTGTCGCTTGAACGACTGGAAGAGTTGACCACAAAGCGACCTCAGCGGATCGCGCTGTCCGCGACCCAGCGCCCGCTCGATGAGATCGCGCGCTTCCTGGGAGGCTCGACGCTCGGGGAAGACGGGACGCTGCAACCGCGTCCGGTCACAGTGATCGACGCGGGGATCAGCAAACAACTCGATATCGAGGTGGTTGTCCCCGTGGAGGACATGAGTTCGTTGGGGGTTGAGCCTTCGACAAACGACACCGCGGACGCCGGCCGGGCTCAGCGCAGTATCTGGCCCTCGATTCATCCGAGCCTGCTCGACCTGGTGGAACAGCACAACTCGACCTTGATCTTCGCGAACGCACGGCAGCTCTGCGAACGTCTGGCCACCCGTCTCAACGAACTGGCGGACGAGAGGGCGGGTTCGGCGGACAGAGCGGACTCAACGGAACCAACGAACCCGGAGGCTGAGACGGAGTTGGTGAAGGCCCATCACGGGTCGTTGTCGCGTCAGCGTCGGCTTCAAGTTGAGGAGGAGCTCAAGCGAGGCGATCTGCGGGGGCTCGTCGCTACTTCGACCCTTGAGCTCGGTATCGACATGGGGGCGGTTGACCTGGTGGTCCAGGTTGGTTCTCCCCGTTCGGTTGCGTCGGGTCTTCAACGGATCGGGAGGGCCGGCCATCAGGTGGGCGAACCGAGCCGCGGCAAGATCTTTCCCAAGCATCGCGCCGAGTTGCTTGAGGCTGCGGTGATCGTGGATCGCATGAAGCGAGGGCTGATCGAGCACACGAGTATTCCTCGCAACCCCCTCGATGTGCTGGCGCAGCAGATTGTGGCCATGTGCGCCATGGACGACTGGGATTTCGATCACCTGTTGTCGGTGGTGCGACGCAGTGCCAACTTCAATGAGTTGTCGTCCGAAGTCTTTGCGAACATCGTTGATCTGCTGTCCGGGATCTACCCGTCCGAGGAGTTTTCGGGGCTCAGACCCCGAATCGTGCACGATCGTGCCACTGCGACGTTACGGGGCCGGAAGGGCGCGCAGCGCTTGGCTGTGACCAACGCGGGCACGATCCCGGACAGGGGTGCCTTCGGTGTGTTCCTGGCCGATGGCACGCGGGTCGGGGAACTCGACGAGGAGATGGTCTACGAGAGTCGTGCCGGGGAGGTCTTCCTGCTCGGAGCGTCCGCGTGGAGGATCGAGGACATCACCTTCGAGCGTGTCGTCGTGACCCCCGCTCCGGGTGCAGAAGCCAAGATGCCGTTCTGGAAGGGCGGTGGGCCGGGTCGGCCGAGCGAACTCGGCCGGGCTCTCGGAGAGTTCATCCGCGAGATCCGCAAGGAGACCGACCCCGTATCGCGCCTGCGCGAGCGACATGATCTTGATGAGCTTGCGGCCCGCAACATCGTTGCTTTCCTGCGGGATCAGGCTGACGCCACGGGTGCGGTCCCGGATGATCGAACAATTGTGGTCGAGCGGTTCCGTGATGAGATCGGGGACTGGCGGGTATGCGTCCTGACTCCGTTCGGTGCTCGGTTGCATGCGCCGTGGGGAGTGGCGATACGTGCCCGCTTGAGCGAGGCGTTGGGTGCCGATGTCGAGTTGATGTGGAGCGACGACGGCATCGTCATTCGGCTTCCCGATGCCCTCGACGATCTCAGCGTCGAGGATCTGCTCTTTGATCCCGACGAGGTCTCCGATGTCGTGGTTGCGGGGTTGGGAGAGACTGCGATGTTTGCTTCACGTTTCCGTGAGTGTTCGGCTCGGGCGCTGCTGCTGCCGCGTCGCAGACCGGATCAACGCACTCCACTTTGGCAACAACGTCAACGAGCTGCGGATCTGCTTGCGGTGGCGGCCCAGTATCCGACGTTTCCGATGTTGCTGGAGGCGACTCGCGAGTGTGTCAACGATGTGTTCGATCTTCCGGGACTACGGCAGTTGATGGCTGATCTGCGTTCTCGGAAGGTTCGGGTGGTTTCGGTTGAGACACCGAGAGCCTCACCATTCGCTCGTTCACTGTTGTTCTCTTGGATTGCGGTCTACATGTACGAGGGGGACGCGCCGCTGGGGGAGCGTCGTGCCGCGCTGTTGGCCCTTGACTGCGAGCTGCTGGCGGATCTGCTCGGTGAGGAGGAGTTGCGGGAGCTTCTCGATCCAGCGGTGCTCGCTGATGTCGAGTTGGAATTGCAGCGGCTCAGCGACGATTGTCTGGCTCGCGACGCCGACGAACTTCACGATCATCTCCGGATTCTCGGCCCGCTCAGTCGGCTTGACTTGGCCGTTCGGGCGGATGTGGGCGCTGACGTCGATGCTTGGATTCAGCGACTCATTGAGGAGCAGCGAGTGATTGAAGTTCGGATCGCCGGAGAGGATCGTCTGGCCGCGAGCGATGATGCTGCGCGGCTGCGTGATGGGGCGGGTGTGGCGGTGCCGGCTGGCTTTGGAGGCGCCTTCGCCGAGTCTGGCGATGATTCGCTTGGTGATCTTTGCTTGCGCTTCAGCCGGACCCATGGCCCGTTCGTGGCCAGCGACATTGTTCGCTGGATCGGGGTCGGCGAAGAACACCTCCGCGAAGCTCTGAAGCGGCTGACCGCGGACGGAAAGGTAATTCGTGGAGAGTTCCGGAGGGGCAGTGGCGAACGTGAGTACTGCAACGACGATGTCCTGCGTATGCTTCGTCGGCGTTCATTGGCCGCGCTGCGCAACGAGATCGAGCCGGTCGGTGCAGCGGCACTGGTTCGGTTCTTGGGTGCCTGGCAGGGAGTGACGAGTCCTAGGCGTGGGGCCGGCGGGTTGGCGGAGGTTGTCGGCCAACTTCAGGGCGCGCCGATTGCTGCCTCGGTGTTGGAGTCGGAGGTTCTGCGCAGCCGGGTCGAGGATTACCAGCCGAGTCAGCTCGATGCATTGTGTGCCACGGGCGAGTTGGTGTGGGTGGGCGCGGGTTCAGTGGGTGCTCGCGACCTGCGGGTGCGGCTGTTGTTCCGGGATCAGCTTCGGTTGCTGTTGGGTGCGCCCGATGAGTTCTCGACGGAGCCGGTCCATGAGGCGCTGTTGGCTCATCTCGGTGAACGCGGGGCATCGTTCTGGCCTGATCTGGTCGCAGCGGTTGCCCAGGCCGGCGTGGACTACGACGAGGAGTTGGTGTTGGCCGGCTTGTGGGATCTGGTTTGTGCTGGCTTGGTCACCAACGACACTCTGGCCCCAGTCCGTGCCCTGGTCAGCAACCAACCGGATTTTAGCTCTGGCGCTGTTGGACGTTCTGCGAAGGATTCTGCTGGTCGTTCTGTCGGAGGTTCCGTCAAGGACCCTGCCGGCGATCCTGTCGGGGGTTCGGCTGGGCGTTCGGCCGGGCGTTTTGTCAGACGCACTGCTGGGCGGCGCGGTCGTCCTCGGCCGGGGACCTTGCGGCGACAGGGACCGGCGACTGGGGCAGGTCGCTGGTCGTTGGTTGCGCCCATGCGAGAGCCGGTGCCCACACATACAGAGGTTGCGTATGCACAGGTTCAACAGTTGCTGGACCGGTACGGAATTCTGGCTCGCGAGGTTGTCAACGGCGAAGCCATCGAAGGGGGATTCGCCGGCTTGTACCCGTTGTTGCGTCTGCTCGAGGAACGCGGTGAGGTCCGGCGCGGCTACTTTGTGGCTGGGCTGGGCGCGGCCCAGTTCGCCGCTCCGGGTGCCGTTGACCGCCTTCGTAGTCTCCGGCCTATCGCGTCCGACATCGGTGGTAGTCGCCTGGATGACCACGGAGAAGGCTCGGGCTCCGAAGGCGGCTTGGTCGTGTTGGCTGCGACCGACCCGGCTCAGCCTTACGGTTCGGTGTTGCCTTGGCCCGAGACAACCGGTCGCCCGTCCCGTGCCGTGGGTGCGTATGTGGTGATCGATGACGGCGTCTGTGTGGCCATCCTGGAGCGCGGCGGCCGTTCTCTGGTGACGTTTCCGGCCGCGCACGATAACGATGCCTGGATTGAAGCCCTGAAGGATCTGCTGACCAGCGGTCGCCTGCGTTCCCTGGAGATCACCAAGGTCGACGGCATCGCCGTTCGCGAGACACCTTGGGCCTCTCGTCTGGAGTCAGCTGGTTTCACCCCCAGTTACCGGGGATTCGCTTTCCGCCCGTGAGGGCTGTGTAGAATATATCAATAGTTATCGTTGATTAATGTCATACCCTCGCGCGAGGATGCCATCATGTGCATTAGATGTGAGGGATACGGCGAAGAACAGGTTGGGCGAATGCATGACCTGATGATCGATGTTCATGGGTTCGCGATTACCCAAGTGCGGAAAGATGGCCAGCACGGATGGACATACACGATGGGGCTCCGTGAAGGGCTGGACCATCCCGACCTGTTGGTCGTGCAGCTGCTGCCGGATGTTCAAGCCGAGCTTGCGTCAACGCTGGGGCAGATGGTCGTGAACGACGGAGGGATCGACCAAGAGGTGTTGGCGGAATCCGACATTGAGCTTGTACCGGTGGATCCGCGGCATTTCCGGGACGGACTCGTTGCGGAATGGGTCAACCGCTACCACAAGTTCCCCGAGGAGGGTGATTTCCTGCAGATCATGGTGGGTCCGAGCAGGATGTGCGAGTGCTGCCGGCACAGGATGCAGCGCCTCGACGATCCAGCACCGTTGCGGCTTCACCATCTGAACAGACAGCAACGCCGGGCGGCGCAACGGCACCACCGGAAGCGCCTCCGGTAGGGTTGTGGTGTGAGTCTTGCCGTCGAGTTGAGCGAACTTGCGGGGGTTGCCCGGCAGCATGGTGCGGCTGCATTTGTGCTTACCACCGGGGCTGATGAGCGGCCGCGGGTCATCCATGTGGCTGTTGCCGTGGCCGACGATGGCACCGTCTCCGCGGTGGTCGGCCGCAGCGCCGCCGCCAACGCGCTGGCCAGATCGAACGTGTGTGTCCTCTGGCCTCCAGCCGCCGACGGGTTCAGCCTGATCGCGGACGGCATTGCCGAAGTCGAGGGCGAACCCGGCCCCGGCACACCGATGACCATCAAAGTGACCTCCGCGGTCCGCCACCGCCCCGCCCGAATCTGAGACTTCTCCACTAGGAGATCTAAGGCTACGACCTCGGCTGGGTCCGGCCCGCGCCGGGACGAGGCGACGTGATTGCAGCGACGAGGTCTCGTCGGCGGATCTGACCGGTCGCCGGCGTGCGTGGGATTTCATCTACAACGACGATGCGGCGGGGCTGCTTGTACTTGGCCAAGGCGCCCTTCCGGTCGTTCAGCAGTTCCTGCAGCGACGGCGGCGACGCGGGATCGGCAGGAACGACCACCACGGTGACCAGCTCGCCCCAATCGGTGTCGGGGACCCCGATCACCGCCAAGTCCGCTACGGCAGGATGGTTCTGGAGCACGGCCTCGACTTGGCTGGGTGAGACCCACTCGCCGCCGGTGCGGATCACGTCGGCCACCCGGCCGACTATCGACACGAACCCTTCGCCGTCGATCTCGGCGAGATCGCCCGTGTGGTACCAGCCGTCGACCAGGGCCTCGGCTGTTGCCTGTGGGTCGTCGAAGTAGCCGTCGAACAGCAGCGGCCCGCTGACGCAGAGCTCCCCGTCGACCAGTCGGACGGCTGTCAGCGGACCCGCTCGCCCGCACGAGCCCGGTTTGCGGGCCACATCGGCGTGATCGAGTTGACAGACGCTGCCGGCTTCGGTCGATCCGTAGAATACCCGTACCGCGGCGTTGGGCGCGACCGTGCTGATGGCTTCGAGCAGTTCGGGCGGCGTTGCCGACGTGCCGGTGTCGGCGAAGCGGAGCCCGGCCAGCACCGCCTCGTCACCCTCGAAACCGGCCGTGTGGTCGATGACTCTCTGCCAGACTCCGGGGATGCAGTTGACCCGGTCGGCGCCGTGGGCCCGGACGGCCTCGACAATGCTGGCCGCGTCGGCACTTGTGAAGACACAGGCTGCGCGGGCGTGCCACTGGTTCATCCCGGTAGTGAACCCGGCCATGTGAAAGAGCGGGAAGGTGCATACCGCAGCTCGGCGCGGTTCGAGTTGGGAACCGGGATGGCTCCGTAGCACCGACACCCGGTGCGACAGCATCACGCCCTTGGACCGCCCAGTGCTCCCCGACGTGAAGAAAACGACATGGAGGTCGTCATCGGTCAGGTCCGGCTGGCGGAACTCACCGGTCGGCGCGCCGGCCGCCTCGGCGAGCAGATCGTCGACATCAACGACCGCTGTGTTGAGCCGCTCTCCCACCTCGGCCGCCATCGCCAAGCGGTCGGCGTCGGCCACGAGGATCGACGGGCGGGCCGCTTGAGCCATCTCCGCTGTCTCCTCGAGGGTCACCGACGGATTCGCCGGGGCGAAAACGACGCCGGCCTTCGCCGCGCCGGCGAACAGCGGGGCGATGTCGAGCGAGGTGTCAGCCAGCGTGACCATCCGATCGCCCACAGCTAGACCTCGTGCAGCAAGGGTCCGGGCCAACTGGTTGGCCCTGTCGTCGAGCTCGCCGAACGTGAGGGACTCGCCGCGCCACACCACCGCCACGTGGTCGGGGACCGAACGTGCCAGATCGGTGAAGACGTTCCCGACGGTCAGTTCCGAGCGGCTGGCGACAGTCAGTCCTTCAACTCGACCACGATTTCGTGGAAGGTCTCGCGGCCCGGATTGACGGCCCTCTCGATGCCACCGCGGTCGCCCCACACCGCCATCATCGGCACCACATCGGCGTCGATCCGGCGATCCGGGAGGCTGGCACCGCCGAAGGAATCCTTGCTGTCGGGCTCGAACACCGCGGCGATCCGGTCACCGGCTATCTGCACCATCACGTAATCGTTCTCGTGGCGGTGCACTGCCGACTCCTCGCCCGGCTCCAGGCGCATCTCCCACACGCGCACCCGCTCGTTCTCGAAGAGCAGGCGAGTGCCGATGTCACCGAGTGTCCGCGCGTCGCTCATGTCCGCGCACATGGTAGCAGCGCAATACCAACGCTTTCGGGTCCACTGGGATCGGCTGGGTAATACTGGGGCGATGGAACGCGAGATCCTGATGACGGGGATTGGAGGTCAGGGCATCCAACTGGCGGCGCGTGTGCTTGCCGAGGGCGCATTGGCCGAGGGGCGCGAGGTCATGCTGTTCGGCAGCTACGGAGGGATGATGCGTGGCGGCCCCACCGACACAGCGGTCGTGGTCTCGACCAGCCCGGTCGAAGCGCCCCCTGTGGTGCCCGATGCTTGGGCAGCGATGGTGATGCACCACGAATTCGCCGCACCGACTTGGGCCAAGCTGCGGCCCGAGGGAGTGGCGCTCGTCAACACCGCCGCGGCGGAGTACCGGCCCGAGCACCCGGCCGCAGTGGTCGAGGTTGCGGCCACCGATCTCGCTGTCGACATCGGCAACATTGTGGTCGGCTCGATGGTCCTGCTGGGAGCCCTCGCGGCGACAACCGGCCTGGTCGGCCTTGAGTCGCTGAAGGCTGCGGTCGGGCGCTGCCTACCCCCATACCGACGCGGACACGTAGACGTCAACATCGCCGCCCTCGATGCCGGGCACAGCGCAGTCGCTGCCGGGAGCCACCCGGCCTGGAAGCAACCGGTGGCCCCGTGACCGGCGACGAGGGCGTCCTCACCCGTGGCACGGTCGTCATCGACACCGAGGCCTGCAAAGGGTGCGATCTCTGCATCGACGCCTGCCCGCCCCGTGTGCTGGTGATGACGACGCATGAGGTCAACACCCGGGGCTACCGCTACCCGCTGCTGCTACCCGGCTGCACCGGCTGCAAGGCATGCTCGCAGATCTGCCCCGATTTCTGCTTCCAGGTCTTCAAGCTTGCCGAGCCGGTGCAGCTCGCGCCCGCGGCGGTGTCCCCGTGAGCCGCCGGCTCATGGAGGGGTCCGAGGCCATCGCCGAGGCGATGGTGGTAGCCGGCTGCCGGTTCTTCGCCGGCTACCCCATGACGCCGTTCACCGAGGTGCTCGAGCACATGGCCGCCAAGTTGCCCGCCCGCGGCGGAGTGTGCATGAACGCCGAGAGCGAACTCGAAGCGGTTGGGATGGCATGGGGCGCGGCGGTCACCGGCGCTCGGGCTGCCACCGGCTCCACCGGCCAGGGACTGTCGCTGATGCAGGAGTCGATCGCCGAAGCGGCCATGGCCGGCATCCCCCTAGTCGTGTTGAACATGGCCCGCGGCCAAAGCGACTACTTCCAGGCCACCCGGGGTGGTGGCCACGGCGACTATCGCACTCCGGTGCTTGCGCCCATGGACCTCCCCGAGGCGGTGGCGCTGGTCCAGCGGGCCTTCCACTTCGCCGACACATGGCGCAACCCGGTGCTGGTGCTCGGCGACTACTACCTCGCCCACACCTTCGCGTCGGTGGACGTGACGCCGCTCGATCTGCCGGTGCCGGACAAGCCGTGGGCCCTCGACGGCACCTCGGCCGGAACCGGGAAGGCCCGGCTGGTGTCACCGCTCGGCAGCGAGAAGCGCAAGGACAAGCCCGGCTTCGACCTCTCGGTCCATTTCGAACAGCGGACCTCGGCGACCGCGGCGATGGCCGACGGGATCGAGCCACTCGTCGATGTCGGACACATCGCCGGCGCGGACATCGTTGTCGTGGCGTACGGCACCATCGGCAAGTTCGTCCGCTACGTCGTCGAGCGGCTCCGGGCCGAAGGGCGGCCGGTGGGCTACGTCCGGCCAATCACGCTGTACCCGTTTCCTGCCGAGGCCGTGGCGGCCGCGGCCGACACAGCCCGAGTCGTCGCGGTCCACGAGCAGAACACAGGCCAGATGATCGACGACGTCCGCCTCGCCGTGCTCGGCAGAGCACCGGTGCGATTCATCGGCGGTACGAGCTACGACTCGTCGGGCTTTGGCATCGGACCCGACATCGAGGTCCCCGAGATCCGTCGGCGGATCGAGGCCGTGATCGACGATTTCGCCGGAGCACCGGCATGAAACGGCGGCACGTCGAAGGACTCGAGGTCCTCGCCACGGACGAAGCCCCCGAGGGTGCCCACCTCGTCGACGACTACACGCCCGACCTCATCGACGTCGGCGAGCACCACCTCTGTCCTGGCTGCGGCGAGCCCATCGCCATGCGATCCATCGTGGAGTGCCTGTCAGAGCTCGGCCTGGCCGACCATGCAGTCGCCGTGTTCGGGATCGGCTGCTACACCGCTTTCGCCAACAATCTCGATATCGAAGTGGCTCAAGCGCTGCACGGCCGAGCGCCCTCGGTCGCCACCGGCGCGAAACGCATGCGGCCTGACCTGGCGGTCTTCACGGTGCAGGGCGACGGCGACATGGTGAACGAGGGTCTCCAGGAGGTCCTGCACGCCGCGGCCCGGGGAGAGCGCATCTGCTGCTTCATGCTCGACAACGGCGTCTTCGGAGAGACGGGCGGCCACCTCACCTCGACCACCGTGC
The DNA here is from genome assembly GCA_965221585.1 of Candidatus Aldehydirespiratoraceae bacterium. GTDB lineage: Bacteria > Actinomycetota > Acidimicrobiia > Acidimicrobiales > Aldehydirespiratoraceae > VXYK01. Next base: position 522,337 of record OZ244898.1, read on the forward strand.
TGGGTCAACGGACCAAGAACACTCTCGACGGGCGCGACGCCGACCAACACGGCTACCCGATCCGCCTCGCCGACATCGTCGCCCAGCTCGACGGCACCGCCTATGTTGCTCGCGGCGCGGTCAACAACGCCGGCAACGTTGCCCGCACCAAGCGGATGATCGGCGAGGCGTTCGAGACGGCGGCGGTTCGGGGCGAGGGCTTCGCCTTCGTCGAGATCCTCACCATGTGTCCTACCGGCTGGTTCGTCGACACCCACGACGCCCCCGACTACCTGGCCGAGCAACTGGCCGAGGTCCACACCATCGGCGTGCTCAAACGCCCTGACCCGCCCTCAGAAGGTGGCGAGTTGAGACCCGTCCAACAAGGAGATACAAGGCCATGACCAACACGTACACGCCCGCCGAGGTCTTTCCTCCAGGCGATTACCTCCGCGACGAGTTGAACGAGCGTGGCTGGACCGACGCGGAGTTCTCCGAATTCACCGGCCTGCCGCTTGAGGCAGTATCAGAGATACTCATTGGCAAACGGGAGATTAGCCACGAGACGGCTCTTGCTTTCTCCCAATCGCTCGGCACCACTCCCGAACTGTGGTTGAACCTTCAGAAGCGATCTCAACAGGATAATGGCCTTCGTCGGTAGGCGTCAGACCGATGGGCGACCCGGACGATCAGCACAATCAGCGTTTCCCCATGTACCTCATAGATAACGCGGTAGTTGCTGACACGAATCCGTCGCAGACCTCTTAAGTCCCCTTTCAACACGTTGCCAAGGAAAGGGTTGTCAGCGAGTTGATCGATGGCTGTAATGATCCGCGTTCGTTCAGACTTCGCAACCCGCTCCAGTTCCTTGGCGGCGCTGGCCTTAATCTGAACGGAGTAGCTCGCCACGGACCTGATCCCAGTCGAGCACTGGATCGTTGGGGTCTTGGAGGCGCTCGATGGCTACCGAGAGGTCGTCGAAGTCCTCAAGGTAACGCTCGATCGCCTGGCGGACGATTTCCGCTCGGCTGCGCCGCAGCTGGGTTGCTGCCGCGTCGAGTGCTTCGACGACCGAATCTGGCAGGCGAGCTGTGATCTGGGTCATTAGATCTCCGATGTCAGATGATGTCGTTGACATTACACCAATGCGATCCGACCACAAAGCTAAATCGAGCGCGCTAGCCACGTCGGTCACGTTGGAGAGCCATGCAGGAGATGATTTCGATGCTCTCGGTTTCGGCGAGGGGATAGAGGTCGAAGCCTTCGTGGTCGTGGATGGCCCACTCCTCGGCATTCGGCGACGGTGACGTGGCGAGCATCTGGTGGATCTCGTCGTAGATGCGTTCAGGGGGTTGCGCGGCCTTGATCCAGCGTCCGTGTAGGCGGCCGTTGTTGTAATCGCTGAGTGAGGCGACGTAGATACGTGGTTCGACAGGATCGAGGGATTCCTGTTGGCCGGTGTGTCCGTCCATGGGAGAGGGCTTTCTGCGTTAGTCATGCTGGCTGCCCTCCTTTCTGCGTTCGCCTCGGGCGGCGAGAGACGTAACGACATGATGCTCGGCGGGTACGACAGTGGCAGACCCGTGTACTCTCGTCCCGTGCTCACCCTTCCCCAGCTTGAGAGGCATCTGTTTGCTGCTGCGGACATCTTGCGGGGCAAGATGGATGCGTCCGAGTTCAAGGAGTACATCTTCGGCGCTCTGTTCTTGAAGCGGGCCAGCGATGTGTTCGAGCAGGAACGCGAACGGGTGATCCAGAACCAGCTAGTGGGCTGTCCATAAACCTTCGCGCGCGTGTTGTCGTGGTCGGTGTTCATGCGGCTTGTTTGGCCGGGAGGCCCCAGCGGCGGTCTCTTTCGGCTCTGACGCGGGCGCGTTCGCGGCGTTGGGCGGCAAGCACGTCGGGGTCTCGGGCGTTGGCGTTGCGCCAGCGCAGGTAGGCGTGCAGCCGACGGGTGAGCGCGGTTGTGGCTGCGGTGGTCGGAGTTGTTGAGCACGAATTCTCGCAGCGGCCCGAAGTGCGCTTCGATGGGGTTGGCCCAAGAGCTGTAGGTCGGCGTGTAGCACAGCTCGACTGCGTTGTTGGCGGCCCAGCGGTGGATGGTGCCGCCCTTGTGGGCTGAGAGGTTGTCCAATATGACGTAGATGGTGTCGCCGTCGCGGCGCTGGGAGCGGATCGAGCGGAGCGCGGCCAGCGTGTTCGCCGCGGACTTCTGTTTGCGGACCACGCCCCACAAGGTGTCATCGCCCACCGAGTAGCAGCCGTGGAACTGCCGCACACCGTGGAGCTTGTTGTAGTTGGCCCGCTGCTGCTGGGGGCTGCCCCGGCGCGCCCACCCAGACCCAGCGGTGGGGCGGACCTGAAGCGGCCCGAACTCGTCGAACGCGAAACACCGCTGCGGACAACGCTGCAGCACCGCCTCTATGCGTGCCAGCTTGGCCTCGCGCTCGGGGTCGTTGGACTCCTTCCATGTTCTGGTCCGCTGGAAGGTGACGTCGTGGGCGTGCAGGATCTGCCGCAGCCGCTCGGGGCTGACCCGCACCGGCCGCTCAGCGCCATCACGCAGATACGCCGCCAGCTTGCGCAGGCTCCAACGCGTGAACGGCAGCCCCAAAGCCTCAGGGCGAGCCGTCGCCGTCTCGACGATGAGCGCCTCGTCGTCAATCGTTATCCGGCGGGGACGGCCACCCGCCCAGCGAGGGTCCAGCGACGCCATCCCCAACTCGTTGAAACGGTGGATCATCTCGCGCACCCGGTCCTGCGACGTCGCCGCCAGCCCGGCGATCACAGGCACGGTGTTGCCACCCGCGGACGCCAACACCACCAACGCCCGCCTCCAGCGCACAACCGACCCGTCTGAACTACCGCTGCCCCGGCGAACGATCCGCTGAAGCTCACGGCCCTCCTGATCCGTCAAACGACGAACCCGCAATGGTTTGGACATACCCCAATCCCACCACCCACAACACCCCAAATGGTGGACGCGACCCCGACGAACGTTAGTGGACAGCCCACTAGCAACGCCGTCGGGCAGATCGAGATAATCCGCGAGCTCGATTTTGCAGCGGTGATCTCCGCGGACCACAACGATCCGCCCCACTACGCCCAGTGGACCGGCAAACAGAACCAGCAAGCGAGCATCGACAACTTCAAGCTCCCTTTGGGACCCTCTACGCAGGGCGGTTCCCCGTTAGCACTGCTGATCGTCAAGTCGATGCTGCTAACCGGGTTCGATGCACCGCAAGCCCAAGTGATCTATCTCGACCGGATGATCCAGGAGGCCGAGCTGCTCCAAGCGGTCGCCCGTGTCAACCGGACAGCGCCCAAGAAGTCCGACGGCTTAGTCGTCGATTACTACGGTGTGTCAGCGCAGCTCACCCAGGCATTGGCGGCCTACATGAGCGCCGGGGAGATCGATCCAGACGCGGACGCAGCACTCCGTCCGCTCTCCGAGGAGATCGAGAAACTCGAACCGCAGCGCCAGCGAGTGCGCCAAATCTTCGTACAGCGAAAGGTTGAGCCGACGGAAGGGAATGTCGACGCCTGCGTTCACCTGCTGGCCGATGAGAAACTCAGAACTGAGTTCGATGTCGCTCTTCGAACCTTCATGGGCACCCTCAACACGGTCTTACCGAGGCCCGCTGCCCTGCCGTTCATCGGCGACCTCAAACTCTTCGGCGACATCCAGGTCCAAACTCGCCGCCGTTACCGCGACACACCAGACGGTGACTTCGATCCCCGCAAGTACCAAGAGAAAATCCGTCGTTTGATCGACAAGCACATCACAGTTCTCGATCTCAGCCGCAAGATCCCACCGGTGCGGATCAATGACGCCGCCTTCGCAGCCCAGGTCAACGGAATCGACTCGGATCGGACCAAGGCCTCGGAGATGGAACACGCCTTGCGCCACCACATCCGTGAGCACATTGACGAAGACCCCGCCTACTACAGCAAGCTCTCGAAGCGAATCGACGAGATCCTCAGCCGACTCGAAGAACGATGGGATCAGATCGCGCTTGAGTTCGAGGGCCTGATCGGTGACATCAAACAAGGACCCACCGACGAGGAGCAGACCGGGCTGGATCCGACAACCGAACTCCCCTTCTACAACACAATGGTCGACAAGGTTGCCAACTCCGCTCCCGACGCGAATGAGCAACTGATCACCCTCGCCCGAGCCCTTGTCGTTGAGATCCGTGGGATCATCAGCACCGTCGGCTTCTGGGACAACGCCACGAAACAGGACGAGCTTCGCAAAGCCATCAAGCTCTCGCTCGACGACAGCGACCTGTTCACCCTGAGCAGTCTCGATGAGCTGTCCGTAGAACTGCGCGACCTCGCCAAAGCCAACCAACATCGTCTGAAATGACCACCGCTCCCGTCGCCTCGCCCCGCAGAACCGAAGAAGCAGCCGAGGGTGCAGGCGGTGCGCCGCTGCATGACTTGGAGAAGCTGACCGTCGGCGACCTCGTCTTCGAGATTGCACCACCCAGCGACCGCAAGACGTTAGAGATCATCGTTGAGCGGGATGCTTCGTTGGTACTCAAGGCACCGCGTGCTGTGACGATCGATCGAGCCGAGCAGTTCGTGATCGCCAAGCGCCCCTGGATTTATCGCAAGTTGGCCGACAAGGACGCCCTCACGGGGCCACCAGTAACCAAGCAATTTGTGGAAGGGGAGGGCTTTGCCTACCTGGGGCGCAGCTATCGGCTCACTCTCACGACCTCGGGGGACTCGCCCGGTGTTCGCTTGGAGCGAGGCCGTTTCCGCCTCAACGCCTCGGACACCGCTCGCGGTGCCGAGCTGATGCGACGCTGGTACACGGATGTCGGTAGCAAATGGCTTGAGCGCAGAATTGAGCCTTGGGCATCCCGGCTAGGCGAACCCGACGTGTCCGTTGAAGTCCGTGACCTCGGTTACCGCTGGGGCTCGGCTCGCCCCGCCACAGGTGCCCAACGCATCAACATCCACTGGGCCACCCTCCAACTCCCCCCTAGCCTCATCGACTACATCCTCGTGCACGAGCTAGCCCACCTCCAGGAAGCGAGCCACAGCCCCGAGTTCTGGTCGATAGTCGCCCGCCTGATCCCCCTCTACGAGACCCACAAAACCGCCCTAGCCACCGTGGGCAAACAAATCTGGCTCGGCTCAGTCGCATGACGGCAGCCTCGCCATAAATTGAACCACCCACCTATCGACCACTCCGTCCAGGCGGGACACACGACCCTCGGTGAAGAACAATGATGACCTATTCGACCACGCCGTCGGCAGAACAACTGCGTGAGCTTCCGACTGCAGAGCTAGCGCTGATCGTTCTAACGACCCTCGGAAGTCAAGAGAGCGTCAACAACATATTGGTTTGACACAAGAGTGCGCACGGTCGGAATCAAGAGCCAGACATTGATCAGCTACTGGGGCGACTGAGCGATGCATGGGCTTGGTTGGTGGCTGAAGGATGTGTGGGTCCGCATCCGCAACAGTCTGACGGGTGGTACCGCGTGACCGAACGCGGTCGCCGCCTCAGGGAAGAAGGAACTGTTTCGAACGTGTTTGCGGACCAGCGCATTCCTGAGGACATTCACGATCAGTTGAGTGAATCGAGGAGGCTCTTTGGAAGTGGACAGCTTGAGATGAGCGTCTTTGCAGCCATGCGAGAGGTCGAGATCTCTCTACGTGACAAATCTGGTTCGCCGAATGATCTCATCGGTGTCGCGCTGGCTCGTCAAGCCTTGCATCCCGACAAGGGCTCACTGACTGATGACCGGTTGGAGAAAGGGGAACGCCAAGCAATCACCGATCTGTATGCCGGAGCCCTCGGGGCCTTCAAGAACCCCACAAGCCACAGAGTGGTCGACTTCGACGACACGGCACGAGCAGCAGATGTAATCGTTCTAGCCGACCTCCTGTTGCGAATGCTTGACACGATGCCAGCAGAACCCAACACCAGCGGCTAGCACAGTCCTTGATCTCCACACCTTGCCGACACAGGAGATAGAACAGATGAGCTACTACGACTTCGATGAACTCCTTGGCGACTTGACCCCTGAGCAGCGGGCGCGGGTCGAGACCCTCAAGGAAGAAGCCCGCGTCGAGATCGTGGCCTCCAACCTCAAGGAACTACGCCGACGCCGCAATCTCACCTGAGAGCGGAGTGTTGGCGGCTGGAGCCTCACCGGGATCCTGAGCGGTAACCCGACAGTCGGGGGACCTAGGCTGGTGGCTTGTCTGTTTTGCTCGCCGGGATGGCATCGGCTCTGTTGGGATGCGGCGACTTCCTCGCGGGCGTCGGGGGGCGTCGAACGGGTCACCCGGGCTCTGCGATAGCGATCGCCTGGGTAGCATCGCTCGTCGGCGGGGTCGTGGCCGGCGTCTACGTGCTGATCTTTGCGCCCAACGCCTTCAGCCTCGACGACCTGCTCTGGACCCTCGCAGCCATCCTCTTCTTCTCGTTGGCGCGCCCGCTGCTGTACCTGGGCATGGAACGGGGACCGATGGCGATCTTCGCCCCGGTCATCGGAGTGGTCGGACTGGTCGTGCCGGCAGTTGTCGGACCCCTGACCGGCCAGTCCCTCGACGGATTGGAGTTGTTAGGAATCCTGTTGGCCGTTCCGGCGGTGATGCTTGTCGTGGCGGAAGGCAAGTTCCCCTCCATCGACTCCGTCCGCCGCAGCCCGGCGCTGGGACTGGGGGTCGTCACGGGAGCCTTGATCGGTGCCACCAGCCTGTGCTTCGGCCAGATCGATCCAGACGCCGGAGCCATGCCGGCCTTCCTGGTCCAGGCCGGCGCGGTGATCCTGATCCCACTCGCAGCCAGGGCGTTCAGGCCCATGGCACCCCTGCGGGCCGATGTTCTCCGTTTCGGTCTGCTGGTCGGATTCGTTGATGCGGGTGCCATCATCGGCAGCGTGATTGCATACCAGCGCGGCAATGTTGCGGTGGTCGCGGCGATCATCGGTTTCGCTCCAGTGGTGACGATCACGTTGGCCTGGCGGGTGTTCGACGAGAAAGTCTGGCGCTGGCAGTGGGTCGGCGCCGGTCTGGCCACCGTCTCAATCTTGTTGTTCGCAGCGGCCCAGTGAGCGGTGTGCTGTTATCTTTGGCCGAGCGTCCAACCGCCGTCCCGCACAGCCGCCGTCCCGCATAGCCGATAGGGGAACCGAATGACTCCAGCACTGCTCCACCCGTTTGCCTCACCGGCCAAGGCTGCGGGCGACTACATCTCGATCGTGCGCGGCGAGGGCGCTCGGGTCTTCGACGCCGAAGGCAAGGCTTACATCGACGGTCTGGCCAACCTCTGGCTGTGCCAGGTGGGACACGGACGCCGCGAGATCATTGATGCCGTGGCGACCCAGATGAGCGAGCTTGAGTGCTACAACACCTTCAACCCGTTCACGAACCCCAGCGCTGACGCCGCGGCGGAGTCCGTCAGGGTTCGCTCACCACACCCCGACGGCCGCGTCTTCTTCGGTTTGGGGGGATCCGATGCAGTGGACACCGCGCTCAAGTTGGCGCGTTTGACGATGCAGCGCCGAGGCGATGTCGATCGCCAGGTGATTGTCCGTCGTGAGGGCGGTTATCACGGAACCAATATGGGAGGCACGAGCGCTCAAGGCATCGCATTGAACCGTGAAGGATGGGGTGATCTGGTCCCGAATTTCGTGGAAGTGCCCCGCGACGACATCGAGGCGATGGCCAAGGCATTCTCGGATCACGGTGAGCGCATCGCCGCAGTGATCACCGAACCGGTGCAGGGAGCCGGAGGCGTGTGGCCGCCCCCCGAAGGGTATCTTCCGGCGCTGAGGAGACTCTGCGACCTCCACGGTTCGCTTCTCATATTCGATGAGGTCATCTGCGGATTCGGGCGGACGGGCGAATGGTTCGGCGCGCAGCGGTTCGGGGTGGTCCCCGACATGATGACCTTCGCCAAGGGGGTGACCTCCGGCTACCAGCCGCTGTCGGGGGTGATCGTGTCCCGCGAGTTGTGCGCTGAGATGGAGGATCCAGACTTCATTCTGCGCACCGGGTACACCTATTCGGGTCATCCGGCGTCGTGCGCGGCGGCGGTCGCCAACATCGATCTGATCGAGCGTGAAGGACTCGTGGCGCGGGCTGTCGACATCGGTGCCCAACTCGAGGCGGGCCTCAAGGCTCTCGCCGACGACGGCACCATCGAGAGCTGCCGTGGTGACGGCGCGGTTTGGGCGGCCGAACTCGGTTACGACACGATGGCCGTGTGGAACGGCCTGCTGGACCGTGGGGTCATTGTGCGCTCCATGGGCACTGCGCTGGGGATATGCCCCCCTCTGGTTGTGTCGCCGGCGGAGGTGGAGACAATGCTCGACGCCATCAGCGATGCGGTCGCGGCTTGCCCCGAAGGTGCTCAGCCCTAGCCGGGAGTCAACCGACGAACTCGAAGACGATGTTGTTCCTGCTGGCCTCGATGTCGTTGTGGTCGAGGTGATGGATGACCGCGATCTTCTGGGCGCCGCAGTCTCCGAACTTGTCGCAGGTGATCGTGCCGGTGGTTCCCTGGTAGCCGTCCACGGCTGTGAGGTACTTGCGTATCGCCGCCCGGTCGATCACCAGGTCGCCGTCGATTACTTCTGAGGCTGCACCGATTGCTTCCAGCAACAGGGTCGTAGCATCATAGGCGTGGGCCCAATAGACGAAGCTGGGCGGCTCTCCGTAAGTGTCTTCGTATACGCGGAGAAGTTCGGCGGCCGTTTTGCCGGTGCTCTGGTTCGTGGTGTCGTCGAACCTGATGTCCGGACCTGAGATGTAGACGCCCTCTGACTGCGGCAGAGACATGAACGCGTCGATCAGCAGCGCTGCGTCGGTGAGCAGGGTCACGTTCTCGAGGCCCGCTATGTTGTGCACTTGGTCGGCGACGAAGTCGCCCGCAGGCTGGAATATGGGGAAGAACAGCGCTTCGGGCGCGCCCGAAGCGATCTCAGTGAGTACCGGAACCATGTCGGTGTCTTCTTTGTTGATCGCGCTGACCGCGGTGACCGATCCGCCCAGGTCCGAGTAGTCGTCAGCGAAGGCCTCGGCGATTGACTGCGAATAGGGGTCGCCGTCGTGGATGACTGCGGCTGATCCTAAAGCGAGTTGGTCATACACCATGGAAGCCACTGCCTGGCCCACATACAGGCCGTTGTTGGAGATGCGGTAGTAGCCGGGGCTGTAGTTCGGGCCGGGGTTCCCTTCAAGATCAGAGGTGAGCAACGGTGAGGTGTTCGACGGAGCGATCATGGCCATGCCCGCGTTCGTGATCAGCGGCGCTGCCGCGGTGGCCGCGACCGAGCAGGTCGTACCGATCACTCCGACGACGTCCTGGTCCGCGACGATGGTCTGAGCGGCGGCCTGCCCGCCGTCGGCGGAACAAAGCTCATCGAGCCCCGGCCCCAGGTTCACATCGAAGCCGTGTACCTGGCCGAAGTCGGCGACAGCCAGCTCGGCGCCGCGTTGGTTGGGGATGCCCAGGTATGCGACATCGCCGGTGATGGAGTTGAGGGACCGAATCTGGATGGCATCGCCTGCCCTTACTGTCACGGTTCCGAGCGAACCGTCGTCGGAGCCCGGCGAACCGGTGCCGGAATCGTCGTTGCCGCAGGCCGGGAGAGCCGCCAGTGCGACAGCCAGAACCGTGTATTGCAGGATTCGCCGGACCCGTCGAGGCGGCTGTTGTTCTCTGCCGGTCTTGTCCATAAGCGCAGTATGTCGGACGCCGCGCTCTTTGGTGGCCCTCGCCGGCACTTAACGCGTGTCTTGGAGCTTCAAGGCATCTATTGTTGGACGATGAACGACGAGGTGTTTGCCGGCCGCGAAGCCCTCACCTTCGATGATCTGCTGGTTGTGCCCGGTTGGGGTGAGGTGCTGCCGGCTGATGTGGACTTGACAACCACGCTCGCGGGGATCGAACTGAGGGTGCCTCTGATGTCGGCGGCGATGGACACAGTCACCGAAGCCCCCCTTGCTGTCGCTATAGCACGGGCGGGTGGGATCGGCGTGCTGCACCGGAACCTCACAGTCGCCGAGCAGGCCGGCGAGGTCGAGCGGGTGAAGCTGGCGCAGGCGGGGATGATCGGCTCGCCGGTCAGCCTTTCTCCGCAGGCCACTCTCGACGACGCCGAGGCGCTGATGGCGAGCCACAAGATCAGCGGCGTTCCGATCTGTGAAACCTCTGGGCGGTTGGTCGGCATCCTGACCAACCGAGATGTGCGTTTCTGTACCGTCGACGAGTACTCGAAACCAGTGACCGACTTCATGACAACCGAGCCTCTGGTTACGGCTCCGGTGGGAACCGACCTGGACGAGGCGGTGGCGATCCTGCATCGTCACCGAATTGAGAAGCTCCCGCTGGTTGATGACGACAGGATCCTCCGTGGCCTGATCACCGTGAAGGACATCGCCAAACGAATCGAGTATCCCGACAGCACCCTCGACGATGCGGGCCGGCTCAGGGTCGCCGCAGCGATAGGGGTCAGCGACACCGCTGAGCGAGCCGAGGCTCTGGTCGCTGCGGGCGTCGACATGCTGGTCGTCGATACTGCCCACGGACACACCGCAGGCGTTGTCGATGCTGTGCGGACAATCAAGTCGGGCTGGCCCGATGTGGTTGTTGTCGGGGGAAACGTTGTGACTGCCGAGGGCGTGGGGGTCTTGGCAGAAGCAGGTGCCGATGTCATCAAGGTCGGTGTTGGAGCGGGCAGCATCTGCACGACTCGGGTCGTTTCCGGCGCGGGAATGCCGCAGATGACCGCCATCCACGATTGCGCGCGGGCTGCTGGCGAACTCTCGGTGCCGATCATCGCCGACGGTGGCGTAATCGCGTCGGGTGACATCGTCAAGGCCTTTGTTGCCGGCGCCGACGCGGTGATGCTCGGCAACCTGTTGGCGGGAGTCGACGAAGCCCCCGGTGAGCTCGAGCTCGTCGAGGGCGCCATGTGGAAGACGTATCGCGGCATGGGCTCGGCAGGCGCCATGCGTGGGCGTGCCAGCGACCGTTATGCAAGTGGACAAGCCTCGGGCAAGCATGTCGCCGAAGGAGTCGAGGCCCGCGTGCGTTACGCGGGGCCGCTGTCCGAGCTGGTCGGTCAGCTGACCGGCGGTCTCCGTTCGGGTATGGGCTACGCAGGCGCGGCGAGCCTCTCAGACCTGCAGCATCGCACCCGTCTGGTGCGGATCACCGGTGCCGGTCTGCGTGAGAGCCACCCCCACGACGTAGACATCCTCCGCGACGATTAATGCGTCTAGCCGGTAGTCAGCCGTCATTCGAGGAAGTCGTCGCTGGACTGGGTTGTCTGCTCGGGCAGCCAGTCGTCGAGTGTGCTGGTTGACGCGGGCATTTCGACGAAGAGATCATCAAAGCCTTCCAGAGGCGACACGATACCGCGTTCAGGATGGTCGAGGATCCAACCCTGTGGGGTGGTGAAGTACCATTCGTTGCCGTCTTCGCGCACGTTGAACCACCTTCCTTCGCCGTCAACGATGGGATCGTTGTCTGGTTGCAGAAAGATGACGTTCTCGGCCCCGATGGGCATCACTGAACGGACCTGAGCGACTGACGAATCATGAGGTCGAGGCAACTGAACGTAGTAGCGGGTTCCGTCTTCGCTCTCAAACACAAAGTTCAGCTTGACGTTGTATTCAGCAGGGACTGGCTTGTTGGGTTCAAGCTCTGGTTTCTCGTCTGCTACAGCGAAGATCCTGCCCTCTTCGACATCTACGAGCGTTGCCTTGACTGTAATCTCAGATTGGTCAGCCAAATCTTCTTTAGTTCGGGCAGGATCGTAGTCGTAGGAAAATGAACTGAAGTATGAGTCGTAGGTCTCTTCGTAGAGTTCACTGTCAGCCGAGCTGCATCCGGCCACAAGGCACGCTACTAGTCCAACAATAATGTAAAAACGTGTTTGATGTGGGTTCTGCATCATATTGCCTTTCATATCATTTAAAACTGCAATGAGTTGTTCCGGTCTACGAGTTTGAAACTGTAAGTTCGTTCATGTGGTCCCGGGTGTGGGCGACGTACGTTTCGGCCGTCGATGAACCGCTGACCATGCATCCCCAATCACTGTCGTGATGCTCCGCACCAGCCGTGTGGCCTACTTCGTGGCAAATTGTCTTTCTCCGTTGAGCGGCGGGCAGCTTCGATCGGTTGCTTGAGATGCGTACATGTGCGCGATCACATCTGTTGCCGCCTCCACGATCGAAGCACTCGTATTGACCTCGGTATTCTGTGGTGTTGTACCGTTGAAAGTAGATGTCGGTACCGGAGTTGCACGTTTGAAGTGATCCGCCTTCAAAGTCCGTTGAAGACTCCAAGTACTCCATTGACCTGATAGCGCTATTTCGTAGTGTGGTCCAATTGTATCCAGTTGACCAGCAGTAGTCGTGGTCGTGATTGTCGGCCAACCATCCTGCGTCTGGTGGTCCGACCCCGAATGGGTCAGCGCCCGCAGGCGGAGCCAGCGTGAGCGATCCTGCCAGCAGGCACAGTCCTGCTAGAACCCGGCAGGGTGTTTGCAGCTTCAGAATATTCAACATAAATACCTCGTACATCGAAATGTTGTACAAACAATAATCGTACGTTATGCTTGTTGGCATGGTCTGTCAAGAGGATCAGGCACTTCTTGAGACCCAGTGGCCAAGGGAGGAAACATGATCATCGAACCGGCAGAGCGAACCTCATGGGACACTCTCAGCAGCGACATCGACGACGCTCGGGTACGCGTCGGCATTCAGATCGAATTCGTGTCCGACGCGATCGCCCTGCGACAGCGCAAGGTATTGCGCCCCTACGCCTCCCAGGGAATCACCAGCCGCGACGACTATCGGACACTGGCGATTATCCATAGATTCGGCGAGCGCGGAGCCTCGGTCACCGAGTTGGCGGAGACTCTCGGAGTGACCCCGGGCACGATCTCAAACCGCATAGATCGGCTTCACAGTGAAGGACACCTCACCAGAATCCCTCACGAAAGAGACCGACGTTCACATCGAGTGGGCTTCGCGCCCCAAGGGGAACGACTGATCAACGAAATGATCCAAGCCGTGGTTCAGGTACACGTCGAGTTCTTCGCCGCGCTCAACGAATCACAGTGCGGCGAACTGTCTGACCTGCTGGCCCTTTGTATGGACTAGAGCGGACTCGGCTCAGCCCTGGGAAATGGCGTCCAACACGTTGAGCCGGGCCGCTCGGCGGGCTGGGACGATCGCAGCGGCGATCCCGGCGATGGAGGCAGCGATCAGATACCCCAACAGATCGTTGACGGGGATGTCGAGCGTGCGGATGAAATCGTCGGGCATAACCGTCACAGCGGCGGTGCCGAAGGCGGTTCCCAACAAGATGCCCAGAATCCCCCCGAAAGCCGCGATTATCGCGCCTTCGAAGAGCACCATCCGCAGCATCTGCCGGGTGGTCATGCCGACGGCCCGCACCAACCCCAGCTCCCGGGTCCGCTCAAAGATAGACAATGCCAGAGTGATCGCGATTCCCAGCAAAGCGATCACGACAGCGACCGCCAACAGCACGTTGATCACGGTCAGGGCTTGATCGACCTGACCTGCCTGGCGGTCCTGGAACTCTTCTGGGGTCTCGACGTTGAGCGTCGGGTAGTCGTCGGTGAAGGTTTGTATAGCAGCTCTGGCCTGCTCCTCGCTGACCCCCTCGTTCACAGTGAGGGAAATGAACTGGTCTTGGCTCAACGGGAACTGGTCGGCCCACATCTCCAAAGAAATGACCCGGTTGCCGTAGATGCTCGAATCGGAATAGATCCCGGCGACGGTCACCGTTTCAACGCTGAGGTCGGGGAACTCGATATCGAACTCAGAGCCGATCCCGAAGTCGTTGTCGTCGGCCATGTCCTCGTGGATCCAGATGCTGTTGCGCCCGAGCAGCGATTCGTCGAGTTCGACGAAGTCAGGGTCGAGGTGGCCGATCGAGGCTGCCATGTCTGCCGCAGACGAGTCTCGAACCGTGCCGTCGAAGGTTGTCCGGTATGCCTCGAAGGAGAAGCGATAGCGCACAACGGCTTCAACCTCGCTCAACTGCTCCAGTTCGTCGGCCAGCGCCGGGCTGAAAGACGAGTCCGGGTCGCCGCTCGAAGGCGAAACGAACCAATCGGAGGTGACAGACCTGTCCAGAACATCAGCGAAAGTGGCTTGGAAGGAGGCTGCGATCACAGAAGCGGTGCTGATCAAAGCCAACCCGATCATCAAAGCCGCGGCGGCCGAAGCGCTGCGCCCCGGGTTGCGGCCGGCGTTCTCGCGGGCCATGCGCGCGTTCGACTTCATGGTCTTGGGCAGCCAGCGCCGCAACCAGAAGACCACCGCCAAAATGGCAGCGCCCACGGGGATCCCCGCGACTGAGCCCCAGTCGGTCGTGAGAATCGCCGCCGCGCCGGTCAGCATCATCACTGCGCCGACTGCGCCCAGAACGAACAAGAACACCCCAGCGGCGACCCAGCGGAGCTTCCAGCCCATGATGAACGCTGCGTCCACCCCCCGCACCCCGACGAGCACAACCAGCAGTGCCAATGGGATCAGCGCCATTGAACCCAGCAAAGCGGCCAGCCCGGCGCCGTCGAAGTCGGTCGCCACGTCGACAAGCGACAAGATGACCAGAACCAGTGCCCCCAACGCGGCGAACGCTCCTACCGCAGCCGTCAACACGCCGGTGAATCCCAGCAGTATCGCCAGCGGCCAACGCCCGATCAAGTTGCTCAAAGGACGTGCCAGCATCGGGCTCACATTGTTGACGCCCACGAAGATGGTGACTGCAGCGATGCCGACGAGCGCCAGTACCGTGGTGATCTCCAGGTCGAGCAGCAGAGCCAGCATCATCAGCACGAGGCCGTAGCCGAGAGTCGCGTATCGCCCGAACGCAGGCACCAGCCTCCGGACTCCGTAGGCGTTGCCGACTGCGGCCACTGCGCCCAGCACAAGGAGCCAGAGCCATTCGTCCATTGCGATGCCGACCGCGGCGACGACCCAGGACACGACGGCCACCGACGCGCCGATTCCGATTTGAGCCTCGGGAACGTGGCGGGACAGTCGGGCATCTTCTCGCAGTGCTGCCATTGGCGGTATCCGCCTAGCCCGCAGAGCCGGGGCGACCGCGCTCGCCATGGTCACCCCGATGCCCACCGCGGTGCCCCAGACGAAGGTAGACGGTTCGAGCAGCAGTTCGTTGCCGCTCGGTCCGAAGTCGAGGCGCCCCAACAGCCAGCGCAGACTCCAACCGAAGCCGATTCCGAGCGCGGTGCCGACGACCGTTGCGAACACACCTACCAGCAGGGCTTCGCCGAGCAGAGCCTTAGTGACTTGAGAGCCGCTCGCTCCGATTGCCCGCAGCAGACCGAGTTCGCGGATGCGCTGACCGATGAGGATCGTGAAGACGTTGAAGATCACAAAGGCCGAGACCAGCAGTATGACGACTGCGAACACCAGCATGAAGTTCTGGAAGAAGCCGATGAACTCCTCGAAGTCCTCGGTTTGCTCTTCTACCAGTTGCTCTCCGGTGACGAGTTCGATACCTGTGGGCAGCGCTGCTTCAACCTCCGCCCCGACAGCCGCAGAGTCGGTATCGGCACGAGTTGCGAAGGTGATCTGGTCGTATCCGAAGCCTTGGTTGACTACCTCCAAAGCGGTGGGCGTGTCGAACGCGACGAGTTTGGCGCCGACGAGTGCGTTGTCATCGGGCGAGGCGAAGTTGAACGTACCGACGAGGACGAACTCGCCTGGTCCGGCGGGGTTGACGACCGTATAGGCATCACCGATCATGAAGTTGCCGTCTTCGAAGGCATCGACGTCCATAGCGAACTCATCGGCTGCTGCAGGCGCCCGGCCCTGCACCACGAACAGCTGGCTTGTGGGGCTCTCGTTGTCCCAGTTGACCCCGATGTTGGGCGCTGCGCTAGGTACTTGGGCCTCGCCGTCTGCGTCGATCGGCACCGAGCCGAGCTTCAGGATCTGTGGATGCACTGCAACCACGCCGTCGATGGACTCGAGCAAGTCGACGACGTCTTCACCCAGCGGCGCGCCCACTAGGTTCCGGTCGCCGAAATCCACTTCAGAGCGAACCGCGTACTCGGTGTCGCCGGCGACGTCTTCGGCGATGCCTCCGAAAGTTGCGCGCAGGCCGTCGGTGAACACGAACACTCCTACGGTGAACATCACCCCCAGCGTCACCGCTGAACAGGTGAGCAGGAAGCGGAAGGGCTTGCCTGAGATGTTGCGCCGTATCAGTTTGAAGATCATCAGTGAAGCTGCTTCATCTGGTCGAGTACCTGCTCGGCGGTCGGGTCGAGCAGCTCGTCGACGACCTTGCCGTCGGCCAGGAAGATCACACGGTCCGCGTATGAGGCTGCGACCGGATCGTGGGTGACCATCACGATGGTTTGGCTCAAGTTGTCGACGGCATTCCGCATGAACTTGAGGATCTCGGTGCCGGATGTGGAGTCGAGGTTGCCAGTGGGCTCGTCTGCGAAGATGATCTCGGGGCGGCTGGCGAGGGCACGGCTCACAGCCACTCTCTGCTGCTGTCCGCCTGAGAGTTCGCTTGGCAGGTGGCTCATCCGGTCAGCTAGGCCGACCGTTTTGATGACTTCGTTGAGCCATGCCTCGTCGGGGTCGTTGCCTGCGAGGTCCATCGGCAGGGTGATGTTCTCGAGCGCGGAGAGCGTCGGCACCAGATTGAAAGCCTGGAACACGAACCCGACCTTGTCACGACGCAGCAGGGTCAGATCCCGTTCGCTCAGAGTTGAAAGATCTGTGTCACCGATATAGACCTGCCCGCCGCTCAGCGTGTCGAGCCCCGCGAGGCAGTGCATGAGGGTGGACTTTCCTGAGCCCGACGGGCCCATGATGGCGGTGAACTTGCCACGATCGAAGTAAACGTCGATCCCGTCGAGGGCTCGAACTTCGGTGTCGCCCTCGCCGTAGATCTTCGTGGCTTCAGCGGCCCGGGCCGCGGTGGTGACGGAAACGAGTGCATCGCTCATGAAAGCTCCGGTTCACTAGGGAGAGGATTCGCAAAGCTCCAGACGAGACTATCCGCGCGCTTCCCCGAACCACTTGAGTTTGTGCGAGTTTCGGCGCGGAACGTGACAGAGTGGTGCGATTCTGTGGGACTGGACATTCGGAGGAGCAGCAAAGTGAAAGACCCGATCGCCGAGCGGCCGTCGATCTCTGAGCCGGCACTGCCCCGAGAGGAGTATTCCTGGCATCGCCTCGTCGGCCTTGACGAACTGCCGCAGGGGCGAGTCTCAACTGTCACCATCGGCCACGAGAGCCTCTGTGTGACCCACACGGCTGAGGGAGGCTACGGCTGTCTGGCCAATGCCTGCCCGCATCAGGCCGGCCCGCTCGGCGAGGGATCGATCGAGGCCGGATGGCTCCGCTGTCCCTGGCACGGTTACGACTACTCGCCCAAGAACGGCAAGCCGCCCGGTGCCTTCTCCGACGCACCAGAGGCCTTCCGGACCGAGGTTCGCGACGACGGAGTGTACGTCGCCCTGCCCCATCGGATGGCGCGGCCGCGAACGGTCTCGGATGTGATGGTCGAGACGATGGTCAACTGGGGAGTGACCCACGTGTTCGGCATGGTCGGCCACTCGAATCTCGGCTTCGCCGATGCTCTGCGGATGGCCGAGGAACGTGGCGATCTCACCTTCATCGGCATCCGGCATGAGGGGGCCGCATCGTTTGCAGCGACTGCATTCGGCAAGCTCACCGGCGAGCTCGCCGCATGTTTCGCGATCGCGGGTCCCGGCTCGACCAACCTCCTGACCGGGCTGTACGACGCCAAGACGGATCGCGCCCCGGTGCTTGCGATATGCGGGCAGGTTCCCAGCAAGGTCCGGGGCCGTGGCGCCTTTCAGGACACCGACCTCTCCGCAGCGTTCGCCGATGTTGCCCGTTATTCCCAGACAGTGCAGGCAACATCGGACCACGGTGAGCTGATGACTCTGGCCTGCAAGACCGCGTTGGTGGAGCGTGATGTAGCTCATCTGGTGTTGCCCGACGAAGTCCAGGTCCTGGCGGCCCCAGACAACGCCCGTGTCGGTTCTCCGGTGGGTCGTAGCGGAGCTCGCGAGATCGCCCCGCCGGAGGAGTCGTTGCGCGCCGCGGTTGAGGCGGTCTCGGCTGCCGACCGGCCCCTGGTCATCATCGGCAATGGTGCACGTGCAGGAATTGACGACATCGTCGCTCTCGCTGAGGCCATCGATGCACCGGTCGCGACGACCTTCAAGGCCAAGGGTCTGATCTCGGATCAGCATCGTCTGGCAGCAGGAGTGCTGGGACGCTCCGGCACTCCAGTAGCGAGTTGGTTCATGAACGAGTCCGACATGATCGTGGCGTTCGGAGTGTCGTTCGCGAACCACACCGGAATAGCCGACTACAAGCCGATCGTGCAGGTCGACTTCGATCCGATGGCTCTGGGCCGCTTCCATCCTGTGGCGGTTGGAGTCCAGGGCCATGTGGGGGTTGTTGCCAGAGCGCTTCTGGAGCGGCTCGCCGGACTTCCAGGCGATGGCATCACCCGCTCAGGTGCGACCGAGGAGATTGCCGAACGCTGGGCTATCTGGCGCAACGAGAAGGCCAGCCGACGCAAGGACGATCGTGGTGCGGGGATCAGCGCCGCGGCCCTGTTCGATGCGCTCAGTGAATGTGTGCCGGCGAACGCCATCATGCCGGTCGATGTCGGCAACAACACCTACTCGTTCGGCCGTTACTTCGAAGTTCAGCAACAGAGCGTGCTGATGTCGGGTTATCTCGGCTCGATCGGCTTCTCGCTGCCGGCCGCGATGGGCTGTTGGGCTGCCACTCAGAGCCAACCGGAGCACGCAGACCGTCCGGTCGTGTCTGTTTCCGGCGACGGAGGTTTCGGTCAATACGCCATGGAGCTGACAACCGCCGTGAAGTACGGCATGAACATCACCCATGTGCTGATGAACAACAGCGAACTCGGCAAGATCTCCAAGGAGCAGCGAGCGGCCGACTTCGATGTCTGGCAGACCTCCCTGCACAACCCTCAGTTCGCGGCCTTCGCGGAGTTGTGTGGCGCCAAGGGCATCCGGGTCACACAGATCGAAGAGCTGCCGTCAGCGATTGCTGAGGCCGTCGCCTACGGCGGCCCTGCCCTCGTCGAGGTCATCACCGACCCGCTCCTTGTCTGATAGCCGGGTGGCTCGGTGCTGCGGGCGGTTATAGTTCGGCGTCAATGAGCATCATCACGACGAGCGGCTTGACGATGCAGTTCGGCGCACAACGCGCCCTTGACTCGCTCAACGTGGATGTGCAGAGCGGCGTGACTGGCCTGGTCGGAGCGAACGGTGCGGGCAAGACCACGCTGATGAGCCTCGTGCTGGGCCTGCGGGCGCCGACCGAAGGGAAGGCATCGGTGCTGGGGTTCGACCCCCAGACCAGCGGCTCAGCGCTGCGCGCGCAGATCGGTTACGGACCGGAACGCAACGTCGTGCCCGAGGACATGCCGGCCTCAGACTTCGTGAAGCACATGGCGGAGGTACGAGGCATGCCGCGGGGCGAAGCCAGGGGCCGTGCCTCAGATGCTCTATGGCTCGTCGGTCTGGGGGAGGAGCGTTCCAGGGCGTTGGGGACGATGTCCACCGGACAACGCCAGCGGGTCAAGCTCGCCCAGGCCATTGCCTCGGATCCCGCTCTGCTGTTGCTGGACGAACCGACCGACGGCCTCGACCCGGTGCAACGCGACGAGATGCTGTCCTTGATCCGTCAGGTCAGCCGCGAATACGGAATCGACGTCGTGCTCTCATCGCACCTGCTTGAAGAGGTCGAAAGGATCTGTGACCACATCGTGGCCCTGGACGCGGGCCAACTGGTGGCTCAGGGGCGGCTCGCGGACCTTGTCGGGGACGAGCAGGGCGTGGTGGTCGAACTCGCGGAGACCGCGGACCAGCCCCATGCTTTCGACGAAGTCGTGAGCCAGTTGTCGCAGTCCGGTCTCGATGTCCGCCGCGGCGAGGTGGGATCCCGCATGGAGGTGATCGGACCAGATGCCGACCTTGTGGCCGACCTGGTTCGTGACGCGGTCGCTGATGCCAACGCCAGAGTCGTCCGGATCGAACGCCGACGGCGCCGTCTCGAAGATCTCTTCTCGGTGGGAACGACATGAACGGCCCGACGAACGGCCCCACCAACGGCAACGCCAGGTCAAGCGCGGACGGAACTGAGATCCACGACCGCGGCTACCGCAAGTACGAGGGCTCGCGCTCCGGTGTCGCGGGCGCGGTCCGGTCTCTGACCTGGCAGACGGTTCGCAGCATTCTGGGCATGGGTCGCCCGGCCCGTCACAAGGTCTTCCCTGTCATCGTGATTGTGATAGCGGCGTTGCCTGCTGTGGTCTTCTTGGGTATCGCCATCCTGTTTCGTGATCTGGGCGACGAACCACTGGCCAACTATTCGGAACTGTTCGCGTTCTCGGTAGCTCCGATCATGATCTTCGCGGCGATGGTGGCTCCAGAGGCTCTGGTCCGCGACCGGCGCGACGGGATGTTCTCGCTGTACCTGTCGACACCGTTGAGTCGGCTCTCGTATGTGGGTGCCAAGGTCCTGGCCGTTCTCGCGGTGATGATGCTCATCGCGCTCGGGCCGGTGCTGCTCGCACTGCTGGGATACACGGTGGTGGGCAACGGCCCTGACGGTGTCGTGGAATGGCTCAAAGTGTTCCTCCAGCTGACTGCGGGCAGTCTGGTGATCTCGGCGGTGATGGCGGCCGTGGCGATGGCGGGGGCCAGCGTGACTGATCGCAGAGCCTTCGCCAGCGTCGCAGTGGTCATGGTGGCCTTCGGGGGAGCGATCGTCAGCGACATTCTCGTGACCGCGGCCGAATTCTCGAACGTGTACGGCCTGTTGGATCCTCTTGGAACGGCGGGCGAGACGGCGACCCGAATTCTCGGTGAGTCTTCGGGCGGCTCCGAATCGGCATCGGAATTGGCGGGGATCGACACCGCGGTAGTGGCGCTCGGCACCGCAGCCTGGTTCGCGGCCGGCGCCTGCATCGTCGGGTACAAGTACCGAAAGCTGGAGGCGACCTGATGACTGCGCCTGAGTCTTCGTTGGTCCCGCCGCCTCCACCGCCACCGCCGACGACTGCGAGGCCGATCGTTGAGGTGCAGAACGTCACCAAGGCCTTCGGCGATGTGGTCGCGGTCTCCGATGTGAGTTTCACGGTGGGGCCCGGTGTGACAGCGCTGCTGGGACCAAACGGCGCGGGCAAGTCGACGCTGTTCCGGATCCTCTGCGGTCTCACGGGCCCATCCCGGGGCACCGTGCGGGTTCTCGGTGAGAACGCTCGCGAGCATCGCAACGTGCGCGGCACGATCGGGCTTGCGCCTCAACAGGATGCCCTGTTGGAGCGTTTCTCGGCCTTTGAGTTCGTCGAGTTCGCCGGCAAGACCCACGGTGTTGCCGACGCAGCGGCAGAGGCCCGCCGGAGCCTGGCTCACGTTGATCTGGATCCCGAGGACCCCAAGCGGATCGGCGCCTACTCCAAAGGCATGAGACAGCGGGTGAAACTGGCCGCAGCGCTTGTCAACGACCCGGCCCTGCTGATCCTCGATGAACCGCTCACCGGCCTCGACCCGGTTCAGCGCAACCGCATGATCAGCCTGTTCCACGACCTCGGCAACAGCGGCAAGTGCCTGCTGGTTTCCAGCCATGTGCTCGACGAAGTCGCACGGATCGGTTCCAGAGTGCTTGTGATCGCGCAGGGCAGACTGGTCGCCTCCGGCGACTACCGGCGTCTGCGTGAGCTGATGGACGACCGGCCCCATCGCATCAGGGTGCAGGTGGACGATGCGCGCAGACTCGCCTCGGAACTCATCGGGCGCGGCCTCGTCGACGGGGCCTCAGTGCGGGAGAACACCGTGCTGATCGACACGCTCAACGTCGACCAGTTCGGTCGGAGCATCGCTGCATTGTCCGCTGAGCTGGGAGTCCGGCTCCGGGAGATCGTCCCGACCGACGATGACCTTGAATCGGTCTTCAGGTATCTGGTGGAGCGGCGATGACCAGGTACGTCTCTGCTGCGCGGGCCATCGCCATCACGCATCGTCTGCTGGTCCGCCAATTGCTCTCAAGGGGACGAGTCGCGGCTCTGCTCGCGGTTGGGATCATCATCTCGCTGGTCGTGGCGCTGGTTTCACGCACCGTCGGCGACGACGAGCCGGCCGAGGAGGCTCTCGAACTCGGGACTGCACTGATGGCCAATCTGGGCTTCACGATTGTGGTTCCGATCGTGGCTCTGGTGTTCGCGGCTGCCGCGTTCGGCGACCTCAAAGAGGACAGCACGCTGGTTTATCTGTGGTTGCGTCCGATGGACCGTTGGCCGATGGCCCTCGGAGCCTGGCTGGCCTCTGTGACGGTCAGCCTGCCCTTGACTCTCGTTCCCCTGACGGTGGCGGCGGTCATCGCCGATGTCGGTGCTGAGCTGGTGTGGGCCACGATTCTGGCTTGCGCAGTGGGCAATCTCGCCTACTCCGCGGTGTTCATGCTGCTTGGTCTGCTGCTCAAGAACTCGGTTGTGTGGGGTATCGGCTACATCCTCATCTGGGAGGGCTTCGTGGCGGGCGTCAGCAGCGTGGGGGAGCGGTTGGCAATCCGCGGCTACACCCGGTCGGTCATGGCTGAACAGGCAGGTGTCGACCTGTATCTTGGCAACCTTTCGTCGACTACCGCGGTTGTCGTGCTGACCCTTGTGGTGCTCGTCGCGTTTGTTCTGTCCAGCCTGCGTCTGCGGTCAATGGATGTCGCCTGATCCAGCGCGCAACTGATGGGCTCAACGACCGGTGAACTGAGCTTTGCCAGGACCGTTGTCCAAGAAGCTCTGCACGCCGGTTACGCAGTCTTCGGTGTTGAAGGTGTCGGCGAACAGGTCTGATTCGATCTTGACGGCTTCGTCGAGGGGCAGGTGGTAGCCGGCGAGCACTGCAGCCTTGGCCATGCGCAGCGCCGCTGGGCCCGCGGCATAGCCCTCGGCCATCCGGACCGCCTCGGCCTGCACCTCGTCAGGTTCGAAGATCGCGGAGATCAGGTTGCAGGCGAGGGCTTCTTCAGCGCCGATTGCGCGGCCCGAGTAGACGAGGTCTTTGGCCTTGGTGACACCGGCCAGTCGGGCCAGCCGTTGCGTGGCCCCGCCGCCCGGGATGATGCCCAACAGGATCTCGGGGTTCCCGAGTTGGGCGTCGCTGGCGGCCACACGGAAGTCGGTGGCGAGAGCCAGTTCGAGCCCGCCGCCCAGCGCGTAACCGTTGATTGCACTGATTGTGATCTGCGGCAGACCCTCGATTGCCAGCGCGATGTTGTTGAACTGTTGCGAGAAGGCGAGTGCTTCGTCGCGGTCGAAGGTGGGGAAGCGTCCGATGTCAGCGCCTGCGGCGAAGTGGCGGGACCCTCCGGTCAGCACAACCGCGCGGATCGCGGCGTCGTCGGCCACCGCACTGCAGGTGGCACCGAGTTCGTCGAGCATCGCTTCGTTGACAGCGTTCACCTTGGGACGGTCGAGTCGGATAATGGCGACCCCTGTGTCGGTGTCGCGTTCAAGTTGGACTACTGGTGGCATGGATAGAAACGATATCTGTTGATCTGGATTCGAGGGGCACCGATGGGGCGTTCGGGACGCGAAGCTGCAAGACTCCTAGCGCTGCGCCAATCGATCAGCCGCTGGGGGATAAATGTCGACGGTTACCGTGCTCACGCCGGAGGAGTCGCTTGAAATCAAGGGTCAGTGTGTCGACGATCTGGTGCTTGTCGACCGAGCATCGCTCACGGAGGTGCTCGGCTGGGAGCTGAAACCTCAAGGTCTGTGCCGGGAGAGCGAGTGCGTTCCGGTGGTCCAGAGCGACCTGCTGCACGGAGACAGCGTTGACCTTCGTGCCGCGGCAAGCGCCGTCGGCGTTGCTTCGATGCTCGCGGACGACACCGATCTGGTGGCTTTGAGCGTGCCGTCCGAAAGGCGCAGCGAGGCGCTCAAACTGCGTCGTGCGCCGAATTTCGTGCTGCCCGACCTCGAGGGGGAGGACCATTCCCTCGATCAGTTCGCAGGTCGCAAACGATTGCTGGTGGCGTTCGCAAGCTGGTGAGGGTGCGGTTTTGAACTGCCCGGGTGGCAGGCACTGCACGACGAACTGGCCGACGATGGTTTCATGGTCATCGGGGTTGCGCTCGACGAGTCAGCTGACGATGTCCGGCCCCTCACCGAGGGGATCTCGTTTCCGGTGCTGCTTGATCGCGACCATGTGCTTGCCGAGCTGTATGCCGTCAGCAACGTGCCGACGGTGGTCTGGATCGATGAGAACGGCGCTATCGCCCGACCGAACTCGGCCGAGGTGGGCACCGACATGTTCTTCAAGTACACGGGTGTGCTCCCAGATGAGCACCTGAACCTCCTGCGTGAGTGGGTACGTTCCGGGAAGCTACCCGAAGACGCCACCACGGCGATTCCTGATCTCGACGCCGACGAGATTGACGCTCGCCTGGCTTTCAGGATCGCTGTTCATCTGCGTCGCTGCGGTGAGCCGTCGGCTGCGGAGTGGTTCGCGACCGCCGCCGAACTCGCCCCCTTGGACTTCACGGTGCGCCGCGCGGCAATGCCCCTTCAGGACCTCAGTCCGTTCGGTGAAGAGTTCTTCGAGTATTACGCCGAGTGGCAGGAAGCAGGACGCCCCTATCACGGCATCCCGCGGCCGGTAGCAGAATCTGGTCCTTGAGCCTCAGAGGCTGCGTTCCAGCTCTAAAGGCTGAACTCGCCGGAAGTGACCTCGACCGCGCTGCCCACGCATTCGACCTCAGTGCAGGTTGCCATGAGCTTTGGATCTGTGCTGTTGGCCCAGGTACGGGTTCCGTCGGCGAAGCGAACCAGACCGACAGCTCGCACCGGACCCTCGCGGTCGTACTCGACTGTCACTCCGTCGAGTGTTGCAACGCCTTCGGTGTCGGGGTCGGCAGCGGAGCGGACAGGCGCTCTGTGCTCGACGGTTCTGGTCCGGTGGGGTTGGCTGGGTGGCGTTGTCGAGTAGGTGGCCAGGGCATGTTTGGCCGCGTGACCTCCGTTGCCTTGAACCAGGCCCGTCGAACCCGGCTCTGAGCGGAGCCGGCGGACCATGCCGATCACGCTCTCGCCCGCGGCGAAGTTGAGCGGGGCGCCCGCGAACGCCAGCCCACCCGTGACGGTGAGTGGACGGTCGGTGCTGATTCCCAGAAGCTCTGTCGTGAGCGCCACCATCGACGGGAAGCACGAATAGAGGTCCAGGTGCTCGATTTCGTCGAGGTCGCCGATCATCGTCTGCAGCGCGGCACCCGCGGCGGCGAGACCGGGGGCGGTCGAGACATCGTGGCGGGCGATCAGGCTGGCGGTGTCACTCGCGGTCAGGCACTGCTGCGGATAGACCCGTTGGTCGCCGCTGACGCCGAGTCGGTCGGCGGCTTCGGTGCTGGCGATCACTATGGCACCGCCGTGATCCACGTTGTTGTTGGCGCACATGGCTTTGGTGTAGGGCCAACTCACGAAGCGGTTCTCGGCACGGGCTCGGCGGATTTGTGTGGCTGTCGTGCCCGTTCGATCGGCCGCGTAAGGATTGTCGACCGCGACCGCCGCGTAGTTGGCCCACAGCGACGCAGACCGGTCGCGGGACTCCTCCAGGGTTTCGCCTCTGCGTTGGCGCAGCGCGCTGTCGAAGACCGCGTAGCTGTTGCGGGGCAACTCTGCACCCCGTTCGATGGCCGTGGTGTCGCCCATGTCGAGCGGAGGCCCGAAGTTCTCAACGCGGCTGGTTTCGGTTTCTGAACGACGCGCGATCTCGATCCCCAGCTTGCGCTGGGCCCGCCTCGACAGATTGTTCTCCCCGCCACACATCACCGCAATGTCGATCTCCCCGCGCCGGATCCGATCGCTGAGAGCGGCGAGCAGATGGATCGGCATCTGCCCGCCGAACGAAGAATGCACGGTCCGCGAAGGTTCGATTCCGCACTCGTCGGCGACCAGAGCAGCCGGGTCCCGGTAACGCCACAGTCCGCCCACGACCGCCACCGTGTCGATGTCCGAACGCCAGTCACCAACCCCGCAGTCGGCCAGGGCAAGCTCTGTGGCCTCGGCCATCAACGAGACGGAGTCCGCCGCATCGGCGATCTCACGGTCGCCGGCGGGAAATCGGGCGACCTGCCCCACCCCAACGATGACAGGCGTGCGGGGCTCTGCTTTCACACGGCAATTATTACCAGCAGCAGCCTCGGAGATAGCGTTGGGCATGGCTGTCACCCCGAAGAGCGTTCTGTTGACGGATCGAGTCGCGGTTGTAACCGGAGCAGGACAAGGCATCGGAGAAGCCACCGCGCTGGCGCTGGCACGGTTCGGTGCCGACGTCGCAATCTGCGACATGCACGGTGACAGACTGCCGTCGGTGGCCGCGGCCATCGAGGAGACCGGCCGCCGCTGCCACGCCACCGAACTCGATGTGCGTGACGCGCAGGCAGTGGACCAGTGGCTCGGCAGCGTCGTCGATGAACTCGGTGCCATAGACGTGCTGGTCAACAACGCCGGAGGAGGGTTCCACTCGCTCTATTCGGGAGTGTCGCCCAAAGGCGAGGGCGTTCTGATCGCCGAGAACTTCTCGACCGTCACCAATTGCGTGCGGTACGGGGTCGACCGGATGAACGACGGTGCTTCGATAATCAACGTGACCTCAGTGGAGGCGTATCACGCCGCCCCCGGATTCGCGGTCTACGCGGCGATGAAAGCGGCCGTTGAGCAGTTCACCAAGTCCCTGGCCCTTGAACTGGGCGGGCGCGGAATCCGGGTCAACTGCATCGCCCCGGACATGACCCCGACTCCGGGCGACCGGAGTCTGTCCGAGGCCAGCAGCGCCATGATCGAAGGGATGGAGCCGACTCCGTTGCGGCGCATGGGATCGGTCGACGAGAACGCTGCGGTGGTGGTCTTTCTGGCGTCCGACATGTCGAGTTTCGTCACCGGATCATCGATCCCGGTCGACGGCGGCACGATCGCGGCTGCAGCCTGGAAAGTCCGGGACGACGGCACCTTCGCTATGTGAGCAAGAACCGCAGCAAAGGCGGTGCAGCGCAACCAGGAGGCTGGAGATGACAGAAGCAGATCGATATCGGGACCGTGACGTCAGCTACGCCGGGATCAAGGGCACCGACATGGTCATCAGATCAGCCAATCCGACCAACTATTTCCAGGCGATCACCGTGCCCGAGCAGTGCGAACCGATCGACATCGATGCCAAGCTCTTTGTCCCCGCTGCTGCGGGGCCGTTGCCTGCGGTGTTGCTCGCTCCAGGCAGCCTCGGTGTCGGTGAGAACCATGAAGCCCATGCTGCGACGCTGCTCAACGAGGGTTTCGTGGTGTGTGTGATGGATCCGTTCGGCGCGCGGACTGTCTCATCGACCGTGGCAAACCAGACGCAGTTCAGCTTCGCGGCAAGCGCCTTCGATGTCGTGTCGGCGCTGGTGGCCCTACGGCAGCGTCCAGAGATCGACGAGTCGCGTATCGCCGCGCAGGGCCATAGCAGGGGCGGCGCGGCGGTGATGATCGCGGCCTGTCGGCAGTTCGCGGACGCTGTGGGTTCACCTGATGCCGGGTTCGCCGCGGTCTACGCCGTGTATCCCTGGTGTGGACACCAGTTCCGTGAGCCCCGCGTCGGGGCTACGCGGATACGGGCGGTCATCGGGGATCAGGACGAGTGGTGTTCACCTCAAGAGGTCCAGGGACAGATCAACGCCATGCGTATGGGCGGGGCGGACGCCGAGGTTCGTGTGGTCCCGGGTGCGCATCACAGCTTCGATCGGGCTGAGGAGCCCCATGTGATCGAAGACGCCCGTGTGGCTCTCAGAGCACCCACCGTCATGCTCGACGACGACGGTGCGATGTTCGACCCGCGGACTGGTTCGGCCGACCCGTCACTGGTTGACTTCGACCTGTTCGTGTTTGCGCTGAAACAGGGCTTTGGCACGTTAGGAGCCACCATCGGCGGTGTTGAAGGTGAGCCTGAACTGTTCGTAGAAGACATGCTCACGTTCCACAGGCAGATGCTCTGAAATCAGATCTAGGGCCGAAGCACCGCTTTGAGAATCTCCGCGGCGGCCCGCTCCGGATCCTCGAACGGACCGAAGTGAGTGTTGTCGGGCCAGGTGACGCTGCGAGCATTGGGCAACCGATCGATGACATGCTCGGCGATTCTCGAGGGGGGATTCCCGTCTTGAGAACGGGCAACCGTGAAGGGCACGGCGACAGATCCGAGTTGCCCGAACAGTTCTAGATCGACCCCCTCGAAGACGCGAGCCTCGGTTTCTCCGGAGGTCTTCAGAGTTATCCCCTTGTCGGTCTCGGAGAAACCGTGGATCACGTAGTCGCGGATGACATCGCGGCTGACCAGCGCAAACGGTGCTGCTTGCGAGTACCGCTCGATGGCATGGTCGAACGATTCAAAGTTGTGTCTGCGCAATCGTGCAGTCTCGGCGAGCCTGTTGCCGCGGGTTGCCGCGGTCGGAGGAAAGATCACGGGCTCGAACGCCCAGGCAGCAGAGACCAGACCAGGATGCAGCAGGGCGGTCTTGGCGGCCACGGCGCCGCCCATCGAGTGCCCGGCGACTGCCCAGGAATCAACACCCAGATGCTCGCTGACCGCCCACACATCGTCGGCCATCGAGGCCCAACCGAGGTCGGTGTCGTCCGGTGTGATCGAGTCGCCGTGACCGCGCAGGTCCGGTGCCCAGACATGGAAGTGGTCCGTGAGGTGCTCGGCTACGGCGCGGTAGCAGCGACCGTGGAAACCGTTGGCGTGCAGCATCAGCAGAGGCGGGCCGTCGCCCCCGAGGTCGTGCAGCGCGACGCGTACGCCGTGGCTGGAATCGATCAGCGTTGGCACGGTGGTTCAGCTGGTGCCTTCGGGCAGCAGATAGAAGCCGTCGTCGTCCACGGCGATGTCGAGCACGGCCAGGAATCGTCCGTTGCCGACCGTCATCGCGCACAGTGCGGTCAACTCAATGACTTCCACGTCTGAGAAGTGGTTGCGAACCTCGGCCATGAACTGATCGTCGATCGAGTGGTGGTTCCTGGCGAACCGGTCGGCGTACTCACCGGCGAGGCGTTCACGTTCGGTCAAGCCCTCGATCTCGGGCGGCGTGCCGATCGAGCACGACATGACCTCCTGCACAGCTTCCTCGTCGAGGCCCTGAGCGGCAGCTTTCGGTGAGCGGGTGTTGAGGCACACCCCGCAGCCGTTGGCGACCGCCACTCGAAGGCGGGCGATCTCCCGCAGCCGCGCCGGCAGCGAAGTCTTCTCGTACACCGCGTTGGCGAAGTACCACATGCCCTTGGCCACGTCGGGCTGCATCATCAACAGCCGTTCCCGCTCCAGCCCTTCACCTTCTACAACATCAATTCGTGCCATTGTTCAATCCTAGGATCCTGAAGGTGCGACTCACGTCAACACGTTGGGCCGGGGGAGGCCTTGAGCTTCGCACATGGCCATGTAGGCGGCGTAGATACCTTCGGCGTCTGTTATCGACTCCACGTTGCCGTCGGCGTCGAGGTTGAGGTTGGAGCCGTAGATCTGGAACCAGACGTCGGTCAGTTCGG
This sequence comes from Candidatus Aldehydirespiratoraceae bacterium, assembly GCA_965221585.1. Taxonomy (GTDB): domain Bacteria; phylum Actinomycetota; class Acidimicrobiia; order Acidimicrobiales; family Aldehydirespiratoraceae; genus VXYK01. The sequence goes on from OZ244898.1 coordinate 551,954, forward strand.
TGTTGTCGTCAGGTACGGTCAGCGTGTGCTCTGAACCTGCCGGTTCGTACAGGAACGAGCCGGCACGGTTGATGTAGTCGTATTCGGCATACTTCCAAGCGCCGGTCAGCGTGTAGCCGTACACCTGACCCGTGTGTTTGTGTTTCTGGACCACGACACCTGGCACGAAACGGTTGCGCACGATCCACAGACCAGCCTCTATATCGGCTTGTACCAATTTGAGTTCGACGCCCGTGCCGGTGTCGACCCAGGGGATCTCGTCCTCGCCCAGATGGAATGCTTCTGTCATGGCGCGTCAGCGTAGATCGCCCGTCGCCGCTTGGCGAAACGCGCCCACCAGAACCGCCCGGAAGGCGGGCTGGCGACGTCAGGCCACTCCGGCGGCCTTGAGGGCTCGTTCGGTGAAGACCCGTGCCAGATGACGCCGATAGTCGGCATCGGCGTTGAGATCAGAGGGCGGTTGCAGCCCGTCGGCTGCGACTGCGGCGGCGTCGGCGGCCGAGGCGCCTGCTGCGACCGCAGCTTCGACAGCTGATGCGCGCAATGGCGTGGAACCCATGTTGACCAGGCTCACCCCCGCGCCCGAGTCGGCCACCGCGACACCAACGATCGCCCAGTCCTGCGCACGACGGTTGAACTTCTGATAGTTCCAGCCTCCGGAATTCGCGGCGACTCTCACCTCGACGATCATCTCGTCGTCAGCGAGTGCTGATTCGAAGTATCCGGCGAAGAAGTCTGTGGCTGCTATCTCGCGGTCACCACCAGGACCGCGAGCCACGATCGTGCCTCCCAAGGCCAGCACCGCGGCGGGCAGGTCGGAGGCCGGGTCGGCGTGGGCGAGAGTACCGCCCAAGGTGCCGCGGTGACGCACCGCCGGGTCGCCTACGAGAGCCGCGACCGATGCCAGCAGCGGAGCGGACTCTGCCAGCAGCGCCGAATGCTCGAGTTCGCTGTGGCGGGTCAGCGCACCGATCGAGATGGTTCCGTTGTCGGCGTTGATGTAACGCAGGTCGTCCAACCGCCCGACATCTACCAGCACTGTCGGGGTGGCCAGGCGGAAACGCATCATCGGGATGAGGCTGTGACCGCCTGCCAGGAGTTTGGCCTCGTCGCCGTGCTCCGCGAGCAGCGCCACAGCGTGTTCGGCCGATTCGGCCACCTCATAGTCGAAACTTGCGGGAATCACGACGCACCTCCTTGGGCCTCGTTGATGGCTCTCCAGACAGTCTGTGGCGACGCCGGCATCGTCACGTCGGTAACACCGGCGGGCCGCAGAGCGTCGACTACAGCGTTGATCACCGCCGGTGTGGCGGCGATCGTGCCGGCTTCGCCGATGCCCTTCACCCCCATCGGGTTGGTCGGACTCGGCGTCACGTGGCTGGCAACCCGATAGGCGGGCGCTTCAGCGGCCGACGGCACCAGATAGTCGCCGAGGTTGACTGTCACGATCTGCCCGTCCTCGTTGTAGACGGCGTCCTCGTACAGCGCCTGGGCGGCACCCTGAAGCACACCTCCGTGCACCTGGCCCTCGACGATCATCGGGTTGACCTGGTTGCCGCAGTCGTCAACGGCCACGTAGTCGACGACGTCAACGTCGCCGGTATCGGTGTCCACCTCCACGACGGCGATGTGGGTGCCGTTGGGGAACGTGAAGTTCGGCGGGTCGTAGGTGACATGCGCTTCAAGGTTGGGCTCCATGCCGTCGGGCAGGTCGTGTGCGGTGAACGCCGCGAAGGCGATTGCCGCGAAGGGAACCGCGGCGGTGGGTGTGCCCTTGACCTGGAACGCTCCGTCGACGTACTCGAGGTCGTCCTCGTTGGCTTCGAGCTGGTGAGCGGCTATCAGCCGGGCCTTGTCGAGCACCTTGTCAGTGGCCATGAACACCGCGGTGCCACCAACGGAGAGCGACCGTGAGCCGTAGGTGTCGAGGCCAGTGGGGCTGATCGCGGTGTCGGAATGCAACACCTCGACGTCGTCGGGGTCGATACCGAGCTTGTCAGCGACGATCATCGACCAGGAGGTCTCGTGTCCCTGGCCGTGTGGTGTAGATCCGGTGATCACCTGCACTTTGGCGGTGGGCAGGACTCTCACCGTGGCTGCTTCCCAACCGCCGGCGCCGTAGTTGAGCGAGGCCAGCACCCGGCTCGGGGCAAGTCCGCACATCTCCACGTAGCTTGAGAAGCCGACGCCGATCTGACGGTTGGATCCGTCGGTTCGCCGTCGGGCCTGTTCGGCCCGCACGTTCTCGAGATCGGCCATCTCCACGGCTTTGTCGAGCACTGCCTGATAGTCGCCGCTGTCGAAGATGAGTCCGGCGCAGGACTCGTACGGGAAGGCGTCGGCTGCGATGAAGTTGCGGGAGCGGATCTCTTCAGGCGTGACGCCCACAGCGACCGCCAGAGAATCCATAGCCCGTTCAACCGCATAGGTGGCCTCGGGCCGTCCGGCGCCCCGATAGGCGTCGGTCGGGGTCTTGTTGGTGAACACCGAGGTGCACTCGAACGAGTAGTGGGCGATGTCGTAACAGCCGTGATACAAGAACCCGCCCAGCAGCGGCACACCGGGTGTGACCAGCTGCAGGTAGGCGCCCATATCGGCGAGCAGCTTGACTCGCACCGCCTGGACCTTGCCGTTTGCATCGGCCGCCAGCTCGATGTGCTGCACTTGGCCGCGGCCCTGGATCGTGGCTGTCGCGGCTTCGCTGCGGCTCTCGGTCCAGCGCACGGGAACGCCACGGTCCATCGCCAACGCGCTGCAGAGGATCTCCTCCGCGTAGACGTTGAGCTTGCAGCCGAAGCCGCCCCCGACCGAGGGTGCGACGACCCGGATCTTGTGCTCTGGGATGCCCAGCGTCACCGCGGTCATTACCTTGAGAATGTGCGGGATCTGGGTGGCGGAGTACAAGGTGAGTTCTCCGTTGGCCACGCCTGGCGTGGCTATGACGCCGCGGGGCTCCATCGGCGCTGGTATCAGCCGTTGTTGGAGGTAGCGCTCGCTAACCACGTGAGCGGCGTTGGCGAAAGCCTCGTCCACGGCCTCGGGATTGGGGATCAACGGCCAGGTGTAGCTCTCGTTGGTGCCGAGATCCTCGTGCACCAGCGGGGCGCCCTCCGCAACCGCGGCTTCGATGTCGACCACCGCAGGCAGCGGGTCGTAGTCGACAGAGACCGCAGCTGCGCCGTCAGCGGCGGCGTAGCGCGAATCGGCGAGCACCACGGCGACAGCGTCGCCGACATACTTGGCGACGTTGGTGGCGACCGGCAGGTGAGCGGGGTTGCGCATGTCATCGGTCACCGGCCAGGCGCACGGCAGAGCGCCCTCTCCCCACAGCGGCGCGAGATCAGCGCCGGAAAGCACTTCGGTCACGCCGTCGATCTCAAGGGCTGCGCTGCCGTCGACGCCGAGGATCGTGGCGTGTGCTTCCGTTGAGCGCACGATCCCGACCCAGATCTCGCCGTGCAGGCTCATGTCGTCTATGAATTGTGCCTCGCCGGTGAGCAGTGCGGGGTCTTCACGTCGCAGGCGGGACTGGCCCATGTGGGTTGCGGGTTCATCGGTCATAGTCATGGTTCACTCCTCGTCTGATCCCGAGCCGGCCACGGAGAGCACAGCGTTCACAATGTTCTGATATCCGGTACAGCGGCACAGGTTCCCTTCGAGTCCATGGCGCACGCCCTGGTCGTCGAGTTCGGGGTACTCCTCGACCAGCGATATCGCGGCCATCACCATTCCGGGTGTGCAGTATCCGCATTGCAGCGCGTGATGTTCGTGGAACGCCTGCTGCATCGGATGCATCGTTCCATCCGCGTCAGCGACGCCCTCGATGGTGGTGATGTCGGCCCCGTCGGCTTGGACTGCAAACATCGTGCAGGACTTGGCTGACTGGCCGTTGACGAGCACGGTGCAAGCGCCGCAACTGCTTGAGTCGCAGCCGATATTTGTTCCCGTGAGGCGTAACTCGTCGCGCAGGGCGTGCACGAGCAGGGTGCGCGGCTCCACTTCGATCCTTCTTTCGGTGCCGTTGACGGCCAAAGTTACTGACTCCATGCGTCTCCCCTGACGGTGGACAGTTGTCGCTGAAATGTTGGCGCGTTGAAGCGCACATGTCCAGCGGTTCGGACACTTGTTTGCCGCTTCAGGGTGCCGGGTTCAGCTTGGGGGTTCGTTGCCGTGCTGACGGAGGTCGTGCTGTCTCAGGAAATGCTCGAACTCCTCCGCGAGATCGTCGGAGGTCGGAAGGCTTGACTCCGCGTCGGCATCGTAGCGCTGCTCGAGGGCGCGGACGTATTGGACTATCTCGTCGTTCCCCTCCATCGCCTCGTTGATCTGGGACTCCCACTCGAGGGTCTGGTGGTCGAGTCGGGCCCAACTGGTCGGCAGGCCGGTCACCCGTTCGAAACGCTCCAGCAGTGCACGGGAGGCTTTGGGGTTGGGCGCACCCGACACGTAGTGCGGCACGCTTGCCCGCAGCGACACTGCGGGGATGTCGGCGTCGTCGAGGCGTTGGTGGAGGGCTCCGACGATTCCGGTCGGACCTTGATACGAGGGCAGGTTGAGGCGCAGCCGCTTGCCGAGAGTTTTGTCGGTGGTCGAGCCTGTGATCGTCGGCGGGCGGGTGTGGGGTACCTCTGCGATCATCGATCCGAGTGTGACCACGAGTTTGACGTCGAGTCGATCGATGACCTCCAGGACTGCGTCGACGAAGGTCCGCCAACGCAGATGCGGTTCCACTCCCTCGATGAACACAAGGTCTCTGTCGCGGTTGTCGAGAGTCAGGCAGTGCACGTCGTTTGACGGCCATTCGATGATCCGTTGGTCGTCCGGTCCGATCCGCACGGTGGGTCGACGTTCGTTGAAGTCGAAGAACTCATCGGAATCGATGGTCGCCAGATGGGTTGCGTCCGGGCCGCGCATCGCTTCGACCGCGCCGGTGGCCGCGCCGCCCACGTCGAACCAACCGTCCCAGGCGGTGACGAGGATGGGCGACCGGAGCGACCGCGGCGGGTCGTGGTGCCAGAGGAGTTGCTCCATTGCCCAAGCATGCTATTTGCCAGACGCACCATTTGGACGCGGAGCGCTTTGTATATGGGTTATCTGGATATGGAGTTGTTGACCGCGGAGATGATGGCTCGCAGTGAGGCGCTGACGATCGACTCGTGCAGGCCCACACCCCAAACCAGGTTCCTGGCGCCGGTGTCGATCGCGACGTAGGCTGCCGCGGTCGCGTCCGAACCGAGACCGAGGGTGTGCTCGGTGTAGTCGGCGATCTTGCCATTGAACAGGCCCGCCGAGCTGAGGGCGTGCACGAAAGCGTCGATCGGGCCGTTTCCCTCGCCTGAGACCATTTGCTCTGTGCTGTCGACGATGAGCTTCGCTTCAAGGGTCGTTAGTCCGCTGTCGATGGTGTCGCTGGTGGCGCGGTGACCGATGATCTCCACTCGGGGGTCCGTGGGTTCCACGTAGTCGGCCATGAAGCGGCGGTGGATCTCATAGGAGGTGATCTCTGTGCCGGTGTCCTCGGTGACCTGCTGGATCGTGTTGGAGAAATCGACTTGCAGACCTCTTGGCAGGTCGAGTCCGTATTCGTGCAGCAGCACGTAGGCGACTCCACCCTTGCCTGACTGGCTGTTGACTCGAACGACGGCCTCGTAGGAGCGGCCTAGGTGGCGCGGGTCGATCGGCAGGTAGGGGACGTCCCAGGTGTCGTATTCGCCTCTGAGCTCCTCGCCGGGGCGCACGTCGTAGATGTCCGCCATTCCTTTCTTGATGGCGTCCTGGTGGCTGCCCGAGAATGCGGTGTAGACGAGGTCGCCCACATAGGGGTGACGTGGGTCGATGGTCATCCGGTTCGAGAACTCGTAGACCCGGCGCATCTCGTCGATGTCGCCCATGTCGAGCATTGGATCGACGCCCTGAGTGAAGAGGTTCAGGGCGATTGTGGCCACGTCGACGTTGCCGGTTCGTTCACCGTTGCCGAACAGAGTCCCTTCGATGCGGTCGGCACCGGCCATTAGGCCCATCTCCGCGGCTGCCACGGCTGTGCCGCGGTCGTTGTGGGGATGCAGTGACAGGATCACTGCGGAGCGGTCGCGGATCTCACGGTCGAACTGCTCGATCATGTCGGCGTAGAGGTTCGGTGTCGACATTTCGACGGTTGCGGGCAGGTTGAGGATGATCGGGTTGTCTGCTGTTGGCCCGAACACGTCCATGACCGCTTCGCACACTTCGATCGCGAAGTCCGGTTCGGTGCCCGTGTAGCTCTCGGGGCTGTACTCCCAGCGGATCGACTCTGGGTTTGGTGATCGCTCGAGTCCCTGCTGGCAGGTTCTGGCGCCGTTCACGGCTATCTCGACGATTCCAGCCCTGTCGGTGCCGAACACCACGCGTCGCTGGGTGGTCGACGTCGAGTTGTAGAGGTGCACGATCGATCTCGGGGAGCCCTCAATCGCTTCGAAGGTGCGGTTGATCAGGTCGTCTCGAGCTTGGGTGAGCACTTGGATGGTGACGTCGTCTGGGATCTGGTCGCCTTCTATGAGTTCGCGCACGAAGTCGAAGTCGGTTTGTGAGGCCGCCGGGAACCCGACCTCGATCTCCTTGAAGCCGATCGCGACCAGCAGGTCCCACATCCGCTTCTTGCGGGTGGAGTCCATCGGGTCGACCAGCGCCTGGTTGCCGTCGCGGAGGTCGACGGAGCACCACAGTGGTGCCTTCTCGATGCGTCGATTCGGCCAGGTGCGGTCGAGAAGCTCGACCGTGGGGAACGGACGGTACTTCTCAAACGGCATCTTGGACATTTTGGTCTCCGTGATTTGGTGGTCGTTTGCTGGATCCTGGTCTCTCAATAGTTCGTGCGATAAAAGCACGAAACCCCCCGGCCGGAGGCCAGAGGGTTTGGCGAGCACCGTTATGTGGCGCTCGCCTACAAGAGAAGAAGCAGGGTGGTGGTGTTATTCACGGCTTCAATGAAACCAGATCAACCCACTGTTTGCAACCCATGGGCGCTTGCCGAGCGCCGTAAGGTGGGCTTGCGATGACTGATGTGGTGAAGATCGGCGATGTTTCTGCTGCCCTTGGTCTGGGCGATCACGAGTTGGTTTCCTTGGTCGGGGGAGGCGGCAAGACGACGGTTCTGTTTGCTCTCGGCACTCAGCTTGCGGGCACGGTTGTGCTCACTACCACGACCAAGATGGGCCGTGATCGGTTGGCGGGTCATGATCCGCTGCTGGCCCCCAGCGATGAGGCGTTGCGGGACAATCTGGCGGATCGACGGGTGCTGTTGGTTTGGAACGCTGTGGCGGAACACAAGGCTCTGGGTGTGGAGCCCCAGCGCTGCGACCGTTGGTTCGGCCTGGCGGACCACGTTGTGGTCGAGGCCGACGGATCGCGGCGTATGCCTTTCAAGGCTCCGCTCGCCTATGAGCCGGTGGTGCCGGCCAATACGACGACTCTGATTGCCTGTGTCGGTGCTGCGGCGCTCGACTCGGTGATCTCTGAGCAGTGCCAACGCCCTGAGCGCGTCGCCGCGGTCGCAGGGTGCTCCCCGCTGGATCGGTTGACCCCCCAGCGTTTGGCCTCGGTGCTGTTGAGCAATCAGGGTTCGCGCAAGGAGTGCCCGCCTACGGCGCGTTTCGCGGTGGTCATCAACCGTGTGGAGCCGGCGCAACTGAGCTTCGTCGATGAGTTGGTTTCACTCATCGACGAAGCTGCGACTGTTGTCTGCGTCGCACCGATTGGTCAATAGACATTGGTCAGTAGACATCGCCAAGCCGGCTAGGGCGCGGCCGCGATCACGACCCAGTCGAGAATCTTGGTGTCGTCGGGTCGGTGGGCGAAGCCTTCGACCTGCACCGCATAGGCGTGGCCCGACCGCACGGGCTGCACATCGAGCAGGGTGTGGCGAAACGACAATATGTCGCCCTCGAATGCCGGGCCGGTGTGGTCACAGGAGTGCCAGCCGACGACGGTGGCCATACCGGACAACACTCTGGTCAAAGATGCTTGGGCGAGCCCGACGACGTGTCCGCCGTAGACGAGTCGCTGCGGATACGGGGACTCCTCGGCGTCGCGGTGGACCATCGCCAGGTTGTGGGTCAAACGCACCAGCGCGGTTGCCCCTTCGATCACATCGCGGGTGGGATCGCTGATCGACTCTCCGACGCTCCAGTCACACGGCGGACCCAACGCCTCGAAGTTCCAATCCGGTAGCAACACGGTGTACGAGCCGAGGTTGAGGTCGCTGGCCGTCCCGAGGTCATCGTCGTGGTTGGGAGCGGACTCGTCGCTTAGTTGGGGGAGCATCGGGCAGCGCCGATACGTCACCGCTTCTTCGCCGTTGGCGTAGGTGACCACATCGACGAGAACTTTGCCACGTCGTGCCCGACCGGGCCGGTGCGAACCGTCCTGGAGGCCGGCGATGGTCACCGCCGTCTCGATCGAGTCGCCGATCATCACGGGACGCAGCATTCGCACGTTGCGGTAGAACAGGTTGGAGATGGCCCGGCGACTGATCGTGGTGCTCTGGCCGATGGAGAACTGCATCACCAGTGCCGGGCTTGCCAGTCGGCCTTCCACTGCGGCAACTCGGCGAGTCACCTGTGAGTCCAGGGCCATGGCCAAGCGTTCGCCGACCAGCGCCTGGTAGAGCGCAGCGGTGCCTTCGTCGATGGTCACCGCCGGTTGGCGCGGCAACTGTTGGCCGACGGTGAGCTGGTCGTAGAACGGGCCGTCGAGAGGGATCACAGATTGGCTATTTCGGTTTCGATTCGGGCTTCGATATGGGCTCGGGCGCCCTGCATCCGGCTGGGAACGTGCGCTGAGGGCCAGAGCCCGTCGTGCGGCTTGTACTGCTTCAAGACTGTTTTGGCGATGGTGTTCTTGTGCACCTCGGTCGGCCCGTCGGCGATGCCCATGACCGGCACAGCCATCCACATGCCGGCCAGCGGCATCTCGTCGGTAACGCCCAGCGAGCCGTGGGAGTGCAGCGCCCGGTAGACGACGTCCATCAACACCTTGGGTGTCGCGACCTTCACTCCTGCGATGTGTTGGCGGATCTTGGCGTAGTCACCCTCCTTGTCGATCAGCCAGGCGGTATGGAGCACCTGGAGCCGGAACTGCTGAATCTGGATCCAGGAGTCTGCCACCCAATGCTGGATCGACTGCTTGTCGGCGATCAGCGAGCCTTTGGTCTCCCGCGAAAGCACCCGCTCGCACATCATGTCGAGTGCGCGTTGCGCCATGCCGACCGAGCGCATGCCGTGGTGAACACGCCCGCCTCCGAGCCGGGTCTGGGCGATCTTGAAACCGCTGCCCTCCTCGCCGAGCAGGTTCTCGGCCGGCACGCGCACATCGTTGAACCGAAGGTAGGCATGGCCGGCACTGTCCTCGGACGATCCTCCGCCGACATGCACGTTGCGCACCAGTTCAAGCCCTTCGACGCCATGCGGTACCAGCATCATCGACGAACCTTTGTAGACGGGCACGTCCGGGTTGGTGATCACCATGGCGATGAGGAAGTCGGCGTACTTGTAGTTGGAGGCAAACCACTTCTCGCCGTTGATGACCCATTCGTCGCCGTCTCTGCGAGCCGTGCAGGTGAAATAACCGGGGTCGGACCCGGCCTGGGGCTCGGTCATGGCGTAGGTGGTGGAGATCTCGCCGCGCAGCAACGGTTCTAGGTACCGCTGTTTCTGTTCATCGGTGCCGTAGTGGGCCAGGACTTCGGCGTTGCCGGAATCGGGTGCTTGGCAACCGAACACTGAAGGTGCCCAACTTGAGCGCCCGAGGATCTCGTTCATCAGCGCCAGTTTCACCTGGCCGTAGCCGCGGCCGCCGAGTTCCGGGCCGATGTGGCAGGCCCACAGCTCTTTGTTGCGCACCTGTTCTTGGAGCGGCCGGACCAGCGCCTGGGCGGTTTCGTTCCTCTTGTCGAATGGCGATGCCTGGCCGCGGAAGTAGAGGTCGAGCGGTTCGACTTCGTTCTTGACGAACTCGTTGATCCAGTCGAGCTTCTCTTGGAATTCGGGCTCGACTTCGAAGTCGATCGCCATGGTTCAGACCTCCGGCACGACGGTGTTCTCGGTGTTCGTGTCAGCCGCGGACTCTACCGCGGGCCGGCATCGGACACCTTGTCGAGACTGGAACGACGCCAGTTGGAGCAGGCGTTTGACGCCCCAGGTAATGGCGTCGACGGGTTACAGGAAGCGGGTTCGGTAGGGGTCGAAGGACTCTGTCATGTCGGCGCGGTCGAGGCCGAAGTCCGATGGTTGGTATCTGTGCGCGCCAGCGGAGTCTTCTCGTACCTCTTTGGCGACGACGCTGCTTGCCTGGTGGCTCGCCGCGGGGTCGATTCCCAGTTGTTCGCAGATCGCGGCGACCGTGGCGGGCGTGTCGGCGACCAGGTCTTTGAAGGCCACATGGATGGTGCGCTGTGCAGGCAGTACTGCCTGATCGACGTGGTCGACAAGGGCGTTGAGACTGCGCTGGTAGAGGGCATGGTGGTAGTGGCCGATGGCGACCGGGTCGACCTCGTTGCTGAAAGCCGAGCGCATAGTCGCCACCAGGCTCGAGACCGAAGCGAGAATCTCGGCGGGTTCGCGGTGGGTGACAACGAAGGAGGCATCCGGGTATGTGGCGACCAGGGTGGGCACGGATTGGAGGTGCACGGGTGATTTCAGTACCCATCGCTTGGATGGCATGTGCAGCTGCAGGACGCGCAGTATCCGACGGTGCATCGTGTAGGCGGGCGTCATGTCGCATGCCCGCAACCATTCGACGTAAGCGGGCACGTCGTAGCGGCTGATGAACTCTTCGGTGCGTGCTGTGAACGCCATCGCCGAGAGGCATTCCTTGGGCATCTGCGCGGAGTAGGTGTGGATTGATCGCAGCCCGGTCGCCACTGCCTGCGGGAACTCCAGTTCTTCGGCGGTCTGTTGGATTCTCGGGTCCTGGTCGTAGGTCTCGGGGTCAGGGGGCGGCAGTGGACGTGTGAACTCCCAGCCCCGCGCCACGCGGTGTCCCGCCAGCGCCCCGAGGTGTCGGTGCAGCACGGTTGTGCCGCTGCGGGGCGGGCCTATGACGAAGATCGGCTCGACGATAGCCTCGTCATGGAGTCCGGGATGAGCGCTTTCGTAGGCCTCCAGTTCGAGGCGTACGTCGGTCAGGCGTCGGAGGTAACGCTGAGTGGCCCAGCGACCCAGCGGGGTGAGTTTCGCGGTTGCTTCGAGCGCGTCGCAGAAGACCCCGAGCGGTTCGCTGAAGCTGGGGTCTGTGATGCTGGAGTCTGTGAATTGGCCGACATCCGGGGTGCGCTCAAGGGCGTCTTCGATCAGCGTGTCGGAGTTGAAGGGTCCAGGGGTCGGCTGGAACTCGGGACGCTCGCCGCGGTTGGCTTCGGCAACCCATGCTGCTTGGGGACCCACCGACCATGCCATGGGGCGTTACGATACGCGGCGTGGCTGGTACGGACGATATTGAGGCCGACGATTTGGCCGGCAGGGTTGTCGTCATCACTGGGGGCACCAAGGGGATCGGTATCGGGCTTGCTCGTCACCTCGGGGGTCGTGGTGTCCGTGTCGTGGTGACGGGGCGTCGCCAAGACGGTGTGGATGCGGCCAGCGCAGAGTTGACGGGCTTGGGTATCGATCATCTGGCTAGGTCCGTCAACGCGGCGGATGCCGACGCCACCGCGGATCTGGTTGCGGAGGTGGTTGAGCGCTGGGGTCGGGTTGACGGTCTGGTCGCAAACGCCCAGAGCTTTCGGCCGACCACACCGCTCGCCGATGTGAGTGCTTCGGACATGGATCTGTTGTTCGACACCGGCCCGAAGGGAACTCTCTGGGCGATGCAGGCTGTGTATCCGCACATGCGCTCAGCGGGATTTGGCCGGATCGTGACCATGGCTACATCGATGGGTCTCACTGGAGCGTCGGGATATGGCCCGTACGCCGCCTCCAACGAGGCGATCCGCTCGCTGACCCGCACCGCAGCCAACGAATGGGGCCGCGACGGGATCACGGTGAACTGTGTGCTGCCGGCCTCGGCCGCGCATCGCCTCGATCCCTCAGCGGATCCCCAGCGTGCGGCTGCCTTCGCGGCGATGTACGACAATCATCCGCTCGGCCGTGACGGTGACCCCGACACCGACATCGCTCCCGCGGTGGCCTTTCTCCTGTCGCCGGGGGGCCGGTACGTCACTGGTCAGACGATCGGTGTCGACGGTGGAGGCTTTTTGAGGTCTTGAGGCTCGGCGGTTCAGCTTCTGAATCGCCAGCGAAGGTGGGCCTGCCGGGCTGACGTCTCGGCGTGGCGTTGGGCTGGTGTGAAGTCAGCGGCGTCGGCGGGAAGATGTGAGCGGACCTCGGCGAGCGGCACGACGGTGGTTGACGGCACGGGCCGGGTTTCGCTGTGCGGCCAGAACCAGCGCAGAGTGCACAGGCCGTTGCGCTTGCCGGCGATGTCGAGCCAGTTGCGCACGCCCGGATCGGTGGTGCTCAGCACAAAACGCACTTTGCCGTCGGTGGAGACCTCAACCTGACGATGGTTGCGGCTGCTGATGTGGGCGTAGGGTTCGACCGGCTCGAGGTTGTGCATGGTGTAGAGGTGCATCGACCAGTAGCGGGCGTCGGGTGGTTCACATTCGATGATCAGCGCCTCGTCCTGCGCTAGGTCCCAGAAACAGAATTCGTAACGGGCGTTGGCGAGGCCCTTGGTGAGCTTGACCGTGTTGGCGGTGCCGGTGTTGGTCGCGAATGTGTTGTCGATTCTCATGGCACGGTTCTCAAGCGTGTAGTCGTTCCAGTAGCTCATCGACTCCTCGATCTCGTTGAGGGTCTCGTCGAGCCTTGCTTCGAATGCTGGGGCGGTGAGCGGGGCCGGGGGCTCGGGATCGAGGCACTCGATGGTGAAGGTTGCGGGCTCCAGGGGTCGCCAGTCGTAGTAGTACTCGCGGATCGACGCCATCACGGCGCCCTCCGGTAGTTCCACATCGGCGTTGTCACCGCCCAACATCAACTCGAAGTCTTCGCCTTCGTTTATTCCGTGGTCCGTGGCACTGAGTTGCGCCACTGTGCCCCACACCGGACGGTGCATGAAACCGGCGCGGATCGCCAACAGGAACTCTTCACAGGAGTGCATGCGGCCGACGATCCGGTAGCGGCGCGAGGGGTCGATGCGGGCGTGGCGGTAGGTGTTGTCGTTGTTGGGCCCGCCCCATTGGCTGACGAGATCGTTGTGGCGATGGAAGAAGGGCCGTGCCGCATCCGCGTGCAGCGTTTCCCAGGCGAGCCACAGCGAGAGTTGGTCGGCCAGGTGTTCAAAACCCTCGAGTTGGCCCGCAGGGTCGACAGCGAACGGCGCTTCGGTCATCCGTTGGCCCAGTTCCTTGAGGCGATCGCAGGCTGCGTGCCATGCCTTGAGCGGGTCGCTCATGTCGGCCGTCTGCTCGCCGAGCGAATGTTGGACTGGACGCAGATGCCGCTGATCGAGGAGGACTCGTCGGAGGCGAGCCAGGTCACCACGGCTGCCACCTCCTCGGGTTGGCTGAGCCTTGCCAGATTCAGGCCTGCGGTGTGTGCTTCGGCACCTCCGGGCTGGTCGGCGAGGTAGGCCAGCAGGGGAGCGGTGGCGGTCGGTCCTGGGGTGACCGCGTTGGCGCGTATTCCAAGGTGCCCGTATTCGGTGGCGACGGTTTGCATCAGCGAGATCACGCCTGCTTTGGCGGCTGCGTAGCCGCCGAGTTGGTAGTGCCCGCCGATTCCCGCGCCGGACGACATCGACACGATGCTGCCGTTCTGCTGGCGCACCATGTGGCTGAGCACGGCGCGGGTTGCGTAGAAGGCGGTGTCGAGGGTGAGCCTTTGCTGGAAGCGCCAGTCGTCGTCGCTGAGGTCGCCGAGCAGCGCGGTTCGTGAGACGCCCACGTTGTTGTAGAGAACATCGATACGGCCGTGTCGGGCCGCGGCCTGGTTCACCCAGTCCGTGACGAAGGCGGAGTCGGACATGTCGCCGGCCAGTCCGCTGCCTCCGGTTTCCGCGGTGATCGCGTCGAGCGCTGCGGGGTCGAGGTCGTTGAGCCAACAGATGGCTCCCTCGGCGGCGAATCGTTTGGCGACCGCCGCGCCGATTCCGGCTCCCGCTCCGGTGACCAACGAGACCTTGCCTTCCAGTAGTCGGCTCATGCTGTTGCCGAGGTACTGGCCGCGACTTGGCGCGCCTGCCTGCTGGTTGGGTTCGGTTGCGGTTTCGAGTCTGGCATGAGGGTCTCGGTTAGTGGGAGGGACGGATGGACAGTATGCGTGGCGGGCCGTCGGTCACGGCGATCACCTCGCGATGATGCTGCTGACTGACGCTCAACACCATTCCGGCTTCGAGAATCTCGCGGTGGCCGTGATCCGGGTCAAGTACGGGATGCTCGAATCCCATGCCGAGTCCGCGAACCAGCCACGGTCCGGCCGCGGCGTTGGCAAGGTCGCCATGGCCGGCCCCGGCGCGGCAGGCGTCGACTATCGGCGGTGGGTCCGGGCGTCGGCCGTCGCTGAACCTGCCGCCCAGTCCACCCTCGTAGCCCTCTAGCAGAACTCCCAGGTCAATGATCGTTTCCTGACCATCTGGCAGCACGATCGGCGCGGCTGCGGGGACGGTGGTTCCGGCCTTTGCCATCGCCGCGATCGCTGCTCCGACGGGGTTGCCGGCTGCCTCCAGGGCTGCTCGCACACCGGTCCAGGCCACCGCGCAGGCCGCCTCCACGTGCTGGATCTCTTCGTCGAACTTTACTCGGCGCACCGCAGCCATCAGATCGTCGGCCGCCACGATGTCTGCGTGCGGCGCGAGTCGCGCCGCGGCTCGTTGAAACGACGGCGATACTTCGTCGACCCCGATGAGCGTCGATTCTGCGAACCCGTCGATTGCGGCTAGGTGCTGGGCCATTATCTGCGGATTCCAGGTGAGCGGATAGAGGTCTTCTCTGCTCATCGCTTCTCCGAGTCCGGCGTCCCAGGTGGACAGCACGTGGGTTCGGCGGGTCTCGGCGATGACTACGCAGGCAGCTCCGAACGGGCGGGTGCCTGCGGTCCACAGCCCCTTCATTCCGCTGGCGTAGTGGCTGTTGTCGGCGCGGCCGAGCACCAGCGCGTCGAGTTCCCGGTCGGCCATGGCGGCCAGTACCTTGTCTCGGCGGCGGACAGTCAACGATTCGGTCATGACTCGAAGGGGGCGTAGCCGGGGAACGATGAGAGGATCCGGCAGCCGTCTTCGGTGACCACGACGATCTCCTCGGCGCGGTAGCCGGCGATGCCGTCGTCCCAGATGACCGGTTCGAGCACGAGGATCATGCCGGGGGCGAGCACGAAATTGGAGTCGAATTCGTCGCCGAGGTCGGTGCCGATCATCGGCATCTCAGCGCTCTCCAGCCCTACTCCGTGGGCGAGGTAGAAGTAGGGCAGCCATGGTCGGGTGCCGCCGTTGACGGCTATTGCTTGCTGTGCCACATCTTTGAGGGTCGCCCCCGGTTCGATGGCTTCGCAGCAGGCTTGGGTGATGGCCGTCCAGCGATCGAAACAGGAACGTTCGGCCTGCGATGGTTCTCGTCCCACGATCCAGGTGCGCCCGTAGTCCGAGGCGTATCCCTGGTAACCGTGGCCGGAATCGACCCACACCAAGTCGCCCTTCCGATAGGTGGGGTTGCCGACTCCGGTGGGGAATGCGATGGCTCCACTCGAGGTGTGGGGCCCGTCTCGTTGAGCCCGCGGCATGGGCTGGAATATGGGATCGATCTCGTTGTGGTCGCCGCCGAAACCTCGCAGCGCTTCGAGGAACACGCCGGCGACGTCGCGGCGGGTGGCCCCGACGACGCATGCCTCACGCGCCGGTTCCATCGCCCTCTCCGTGAGGATCTGCGACCGTTCGATGCAGGCAACCTCGTCAGCGGTCTTGACGAGACGGGCCGGTCCGAGTACCCGGTTGGCGTCAACGAGTTGAGCGCCGTCGTACAGGCCAGCGCGGGCCATCGCTCCTGTCACGGAGTCCACCGCGATGCGACGGCCCGCCAAGGCTCCGGCAACTTCATGCAACGCTGAGCGCATCGCTGGGATGCCGTCGTCGAGTTCTGGCCAGAGCGCCTCACCGATCTCGCATTCGAGGCCATCGGTTCTGCCGTGGGCATGGAGACGAACACGGTCTTGAGTGACGATCGCCAGCGCCCGCTGAAAGGTGGCATGGCTGGCATCGACGGCGTCGGGAACGAACCCTGTGGCGTAGCTGACATTGGGTCCGTGCAACAGCACTGCGGCGTCTACTTGCTGTTCAGCCATCTCGGTGCGAAGGCGTGCCAGCCGTTGCGCACACATTCGCTTCAGGTCGCAAGTTGGCAACACTGCATCGGAAGTCATCGCCAACAGCATGCACCATGGTCCCGGGACTCGCCTTTTCGGCACCGCTATAGGCGCGCTCGGCTATAACAGAGTCTGTGACGCTCGACGGAATCGACCGCTCGTCCCACTTCGTCCAGGCTCGTGAGGCTCTCGACGACGGCGACACCTATGCCGCACGAGATCAGATCAATCGTGCCGAACGGCAGGCCGCAGCGCTCAAGCAGTACTCGATACGTTGGATCGCGGAGTTGTTGTCGTGGGTGGGAGAGACCCAGGGTGAGGCTGCGGTTGAAGAGGCGCTGCGGCGTTTCGGTGACCGCAACCTTGCGGATCGTGTGGCGCCCGACAATGACTGGTGGTCGGTGCCCCCAGAGGTCAGAGCGAAGGTGGTTGCCAGGGCGATGCTAGCCAATGGAGCTGAGGTTGAGCTCTCCGAGGACGACGAGAAGATCGTCATGTCATTTCGATGCGGAAGCGGCGGGATGCTGATCGACTCAGGCGCTTACGAGGGCGAGACAGCTCTGATGAAACTGACCGAGTCCGGCCCGCGCACCTTCGGCCGGGACTCGCTATGGGTGTATTGCGCTCATTGTTCTGTCAACAACGAGATGCAGGCGGTGGAGGCGACGGGTCGGTTGACGACTGTCGAGTTCCCGCCCGAGCGGGCGGGTGAACCGTGCGTTCATCATGTCTATCGGCGCCCGCAGGACATCCCCGAGGAGATCTACGTCCGCATCGGCAAGTCGAAACCGGCGCGCGATCGCTGAGCGTCGGGGGTTATTCGGCTTGGAGTTCGCCGACGATGTCTGAGATGAGTTCGGTTGCGACGACAGAGGGTTCGCCGGCTGCTGCACGCGCCACATAAGTCGAGTCTGGGAGCGGGGGGATCGACTCGGCCCGTGGCCAACCGATCAGGTCGCCTTTCACGGAACTCTCGGCGAGGACCGCGACCCCCAACCCTGCTTCTGCTGCGCCTATGACGCTCGCCGCGCTGGGTCCCGAGAAGGCCACCGTGAAGGGTATGGCTGCGTTTGTCAGGGCGTGTCGCGCAAGCGGCCGGTAGAACCCGCCCTCGCCGAATGTGATCAGGGGAACGGGACCTTCCTCGTAGGGGCTGTCTGGAGCGCATACCCAGATCAGCGGGTCCTTCCAGAGGATGTGGTCGTCCGGTCTCCGGTCTTTCTCGAGTATTTGCAGCACCGCAACGTCGAGTTCGCTCAGGGCCAGCATCGAGGCGAGCCGGAACGACCGGTCCACGAAGAACTCGATCTGTGTTCGGGGGTGAATGCGGTTGAAGCGTGAGAGGACGGCGCACATGCGCGCGGTGCTGATCTCCTCGGGTGTGCCGACTTTGACCGTGCCGCTGAGCTCCGAGCTCTCCAGGCGGCGGACGGCTTCGTCGTGCGTACCGACGATCGTTCGAGCGTAGTGGAGGAGCTCTCGCCCGTCGCGCGACGGCCGCAGCGAGTGTCCTTCGCGAACCAGCAGGTTGCGACCGACTTTCTGTTCCAGACGTTTGATCTTCCAGCTGACTGCGGACTGGCTCAGTTCCAGGGACTCAGCTGCTCGGGTCATGCCGTTGAGGTCGATGACAGCGGCGAAGGTTCTCAGTGATTCGATGTCCAACTGCATCTGCCGAGTATGCCACACGGACATGACAAATCTTGGTAATAACTATCAAAAATATATGGTTGTGTCATATCGAAATGGGAGCGATAATACAGTCATGACCATCAACCCGAATCCATCAACAGTTACCGCAGCAGCCCTTCGCTCGGCTCTTGGTCCGGGTTTTCAGTTCGGCGGCGTGTCGGATTACACCCTGCGTGTCATCAGCCGACCCCGGTAACCCACTGACCTCAGTCCCAGTTCTGGCGATGGGTCTCCCCCTTCCCATCGCCACCCAAAGGTAGCGCCTCGCCGGTCCGCTCCCCCAGCGGCCGGCCGGCGCTACCAAATTCGTCGGGCTGCTGCCCAGCGGCTCAGTTCGTTGCGGTTCGAGAGCTGGAGTTTGCGGAGCACCGCCGACGCGTGAGTCTCGACCGTCTTGATCGAGATCGACAGCCGGCGGGCGATCTCCTTGTAGGTGTAACCGCGGGCCAGATGCCTGAGAACCTCTTGTTCCCGCGGAGTGAGCCGGTCGAGGTCCTCATCGGCATCTTCGCCGGCGGGACCGTCGCCGGGTCCGAAAGCGTCGAGCACGAATCCGGCCAGCCGAGGCGAGAAGACTGCGTCACCGTTGCTGACGCGGATGATCGCCTCGACCAGATCGTCGCCGGAGATCGACTTGGTGACGTAGCCCCGGGCGCCCGCCCGCACCACGTTGATAACGTCGGTTGCCGCGTCGGACACCGACAGAGCGAGGAAACGGGTCTCGATCTGGCCGGAGGCGACCGCTTCGATGACCTCCCGCCCGGATCCCGAGGGTAGATGGACGTCGAGCAGCACCACGTCGGGACGCCACTGTTCGATCACCGCGACCGCGGAGGCGACGTCGTCGGCTTCGGCCACCACATTCACTCGGTCCCCGAGCTCGACCCGTACTCCGCTGCGGAACAGTCGATGGTCGTCGACGATGACGACCCGTGGAACTGCAGCGACCATTCCCTCACCGTAGCCGGGCTGCGTCTCCGCGGCGGTGGTCGCTGCCGCACCTGGTCGTCGGGTCAGTGATCTGAAATGAGGGGAACGAAACGGACCGCGCCGAGAGTCTCGGTCGTTGTCCGGTCGCCGGTCCGCCTGATGCGGGTGAGGTGTTGGACTTCTCCCAGCGGACCCAGTGGGATGATCAGCCGTCCTCCGTCCGCGAGCTGCTCGACCAGGGGGTCGGGGATTGTCGGTGTGGAGGCGGTGACCAGCACCGCCGAGTAGGGCGCTCGCGGCGCGTAGCCGAGCGAGCCGTCGGTCTTGACCACTGTCACGTTGTGATAGCCGAGCCCTGCGAACAGTTCGGTGGCCGCGTCGGCCAGTTCCTGGTGACGTTCGACGGTGATCACTTCAGCTGCCAGGTTTGCCAGCACTGCGGCGCCGTAGCCCGAGCCGGTTCCCACCTCCAACACACGGTCGGTCGGAGCGATCAAGGCGGCCTCGGCCATCAACGCAACCATGTAGGGCTGTGAGATGGTCTGGTTGGCCGCGATGGGCAACGGGTGGTCTTCGTAGGCGGTTCCGGCGAGCGACTCCCGTACGAACAGATGCCGGGGCACCGACTCCATAGCGGCCAGCACTCGAGGATCGGTCACCCCGCGGTTCCTGATCTGTTTGTCGACCATCGCCAGACGCCGTTTGCGCTGGGTGTCCTCAGCGTTGTTCCGGCGGGCGAGCGCGCGCCTTTTTTGCCGGCGGCGTCTCGGTCTGTCGTGCCCGCTGGCCATGCTCCATCTTCGCCGATCCGCTTTCCTTTCGCCGGAGGAGTGGCCTCCCGCAGGAGGAGTGGCCTCTCGCCGGGCGAGCGGCCCGACAGTTCGTGGGCGTGTCAGTCAGCTCTGAGGCGCGGCCGGTCTTCGGGACTGCAGCCCGACATACCAGCGACCGCTTCGGGTGGGTTGGGATCGGCGGTCAGGTCGGCTGAGACGGCCGGTGTTTCGAACCGGGTGGTGACGGGCACCACTCCGGCCCACCAGGGTCCGGCGATGTCGTCGGGTTCGTCGATGGGGTCGCCGCTGCGGACTTTGGCAGACGATTCGGTGAGCGGGACCTGCAACACCAGTGTCTTGCGCAGGTCGATCTGCGAGGGTGGACGCCCAGTGTCCCAGATCTCGGCGATGTGGTCGGTGACGAGTTTGAGCGCGGCGAGCTTGTGCTCGTCGTCGGTGATGCGCTGGGCCCGGCCCCGCACCACCACGGAGCGATAGTTCATCGAGTTGTGGAACGGTGTGCGTGCGACCACCAGCCCGTCCACGCAGGTGACGGTGACGCAGACCTCCTGGTCTTCACCTTCGCCGAGCAGATGGTTGGCGACCGCGCCATGCAGGTAGAGACGTTCGCCGTCGTGCCCGTAGGCCATGGGCAGGACCAACGGCCCGTCGGGCGTGTTGACCCCGACATGCGCTATCAGTCCGGCATCGAGAATTTGGCACACGTCGCTTCGCTGGTAGCGCCCCCGGTCCGCACTGCGCCGCACCTTGACCCGCTCCGATGCCGGCTCCGTTTCGCCTTCGACCTGCGTGTCTCCCATCCCGCGAGGCTAGCGACTCACCGGGTTCGGTTTGGCCGAACTAACGCCCAGTTTGGCTGCGGTGTACGATTTGGCTGGTCGAATGGGAGGGTGAGCGATGAACCTCTGGGGTGAGGGCTGGGTGGCAACGCTGTGACTCTCAGGTTCGACGATCTGGCCGCGGGGATGCGACTTGAGGGTGTTGTTGCTGGAATCGATGTGACGGTCGTGGCTGTGGAGATGCACGGTCCAGGTTCGGCGACTCTCACATACCGCACGAGCGATGGGCGGCTCGGCGACCGGATCATTACGGAGGCCGATCTGGCTGCGTTTGGCGAGGCTGATCAGCGGAGGTGGAGTTTCGACGCGGACGGTGCGATGTTCCAGCTTGCTGCTGAGGCTCAGCGTTTGCAGCAGGCTCACCTGGCGGACCCGTTCGCCGCGGTCGACACGTCCAATATTGAGCCGTATCCACACCAGATCGATGCCGTCTACAACCGGATGCTGGAGCTTCGGCCGCTGCGTTTCGTTCTGGCGGACGACCCAGGCGCCGGCAAGACGATCATGTCGGGGTTGTTGATCCGAGAGTTGATGTTGCGTGGCGATGTGGTCCGTTGCCTGATCGTGGCACCGGGGAGTCTGGTGGAGCAGTGGCAGGACGAGTTGTGGACCAAGTTCGGGTTGTCGTTCGAGTTGATGTCGCGTGCCGCGGTGGAGGATTCGCGAACAGGCAACCCGTTTGTTGAGAAGAACCTGTTGATCGCCCGGGTGGATCAGCTCTCGCGGTCTGATGACATGCTTGAGAGGGTCAAGGGCTCTGAGTGGGATCTGGTGATCGTCGACGAGGCTCACAAGATGTCGGCGCACCGCTACGGTGCGGAGTTGCGCAAAACGAAGCGGTTCGACTTGGGAGAGGCGCTGCGTGAACGCACGCGTCATCTGTTGCTGCTGACGGCTACTCCTCACAATGGTAAGGACGACGACTTCTTGGCGTTCATGACTTTGGTCGACCCGGACATTTTCGAGGGTCAGCTACGGAAACGCACCAACAGTGACGACCCGCCGGAGATGCCCGACACGTCGCAGGTGATGCGTCGGATCGTGAAGGAGAACCTGCGTACTTTCGAGGGTCGTCGTTTGTTCCCTAAGCGTTATGCGCACAGCCTGCCTTTCGAGCTTTCGGCACCGGAGGCCGAGTTGTACGAGGCGGTTACGAACTATGTCCGAACGGGCATGAATCGGGCGTTGAAGATGCAGGAGGGAGGCGACTGTCGCGGGATGGTGGTCGGCTTTGCGCTGGCGGGGCTTCAGCGTCGGTTGGCGTCGTCCCCAGCGGCGATTTATCACTCGTTGCGCCGCCGTCGGGAGCGTTTGGCGGATCAGGAAGCGGAGCTGCGTCGTTTGGCTGCGTCGGGCGGGCCGGTTCCGGTGGTGGATTTGCCCCGTGGCGTACGGATCGCCGATTTGGAGGACATTGATTTCGACGATTACAGCGACGATGAGTGGGAGCAGTTGGAGAGCCAGGTGATCGACGCTGCTACGGCCGCCGACACCGCCGATGAGCTAGCGCTGGAGGTGCGGGAACTGGAGGGGCTGGTCAGGCTGGCCGACGGGGTTCGCTCCAGCCGTGAGGACACCAAGTGGGTGCATCTCCGTGACTTGTTGCGCTCTGAGCACTTCGCGGTCACGGACAGCGCCGGTGGCAGCGGAGATGGGCACGGAGATCCAGATGATGTTCGCAAGCTCATTGTGTTCTCCGAGCACAAGGACACGCTCGCGTACTTGCAGGAGCGGATCGTGGCTGAGTTGGGCCGCCCTGAGGCGGTTGTGGTCATCCACGGTGGGATCAAGCGACATGACCGCCGTGAGATTCAGGATCGTTTCCGGGTGGACCCGACGGCGCGGGTGATGGTTGCGACCGATGCTGCCGGTGAGGGTGTGAACTTGCAGGTCGCCAACTTGATGGTCAACTACGACCTGCCGTGGAACCCGAACCGTATCGAGCAGCGTTTCGGACGGATCCACCGCATCGGACAGAGTCGGCCTTGCCATATGTGGAATCTGGTTGCCCACAAGACCCGGGAGGGAAAGGTATTCGAACGGCTGTTTCAGAAGATCGAGCAGCAGCGGGGTGTGTTCGGCGATCAGGTGTATGACGTGCTCGGTGACTCGCAGATCAACGTTTCGCTGCGCGAACTGTTGATGCGGGCGATTCGTTCCGACGCTGATCCTGCCCACGCGGCCTGGATGGACGAGGTGATCGAGAGTGATATCGGGGCGCAGCTTGAAGATGTGTTGTCTGAGCGGGCGTTGGTGTCGGGCCTTGCGGACACGGCCGCCAACGACGAGATTCGTCGGGAGATGGCGGTGGCCAGCGCCCGCAAGTTGCTGCCGTGGTTCGTTGAGGCCTTCTTCTGCACGGCGCTGCGTTTGTACGGTGGGCGGATCACGGGCCGGGAGGGTGGACGGTTCGAGATCACCCGCGTTCCGGCAGCGGTGCG
Organism: Candidatus Aldehydirespiratoraceae bacterium; assembly: GCA_965221585.1. Lineage (GTDB taxonomy): Bacteria > Actinomycetota > Acidimicrobiia > Acidimicrobiales > Aldehydirespiratoraceae > VXYK01. Next base: position 574,975 of record OZ244898.1, read on the forward strand.
TGCTGCGGCTGATCCTGCTCTTGGGCCGGTGCATGACCGTTACCATCGGGTGACTTTCAACAAGGCCCTTATTGAGGCCGACCGGTCTCGTTCCGGTCCGGGTGGATCGGTCCAGGCTGAACTTGTGTCGCCTGGGAGTCCTTTGCTCACTGCGATGCTTCGCAAGGTTGACCAGGACCACGGCGGGACTCTTCAGCAGGGCGCAATGTTGGTTGATCCTGCCGATTCGTCTGTGGAGCCTCGTCTTCTGGTGTTCGTCGACCATTCGATTACTGATGGTCGTATGGTCCACGGGAACCGTCTGGTGGTGTCTCGGAGGTTCCAGTATGTGGAGATCGACCGGCACGGTGCCGCTCGTAACCCGGGCGGTCAGCCCTATCTCAACTATGCGCCCCTGACTGAGGAACAGATGGGCTTGCTCGATGGGCAACTTGACCTTGATTGGGCTGGCCACACTGCCGAAGTCGGTGCTCGTGATTGGGCGATCGAGAAGATGGCTGGCCCGCATTATTCCGGGGTGCGAACGGTCGTTACGAATCGGGTTGCTCGTGTTGAGGAGGCCGTTAAGGAGCGGTTGCAGGCTGAGATTCGGTTCTGGGACCAGCGCACTGAGGAGATCAAGGCGCAGGAGATCGCCGGGGGCAAGCCCCGTCTCAATTCGGGGAAGGCCCGTGCTCGGGCTGACGAGTTGGAGACTCGTTTGGCGCAACGGAGAGCGGAGCTTGCTTTGGAGGCGAATCTCCATAACGGTCCACCGACCGTGGTTGGAGCTGCACTGGTCGTACCTCAGGGCCTGCTTGATCAGCTGGAGGGGAAGGCTCCGGTTCCTGATGCCACCGCCGACAAGATGGAGACGGACCGCCGTGCCGTAGCTGCCGTTATGAAGGCTGAGCGGGCGTTGGGCCGCAGACCCGAGGAGCAGGATCACAGCAATCCAGGGTTTGATGTGATGTCGTTCGACCCGGTGGCCGGGATCCATTACCTGATCGAGGTGAAGGGCCACCTGCCTGGCACCGAGGAGATCCATGTCAGCAGGACCCAGGTTGGTAAGGCCAACAACAATCCCGATAGGTGGCGGTTGGCCGTGGTATCCGTGCCCAACGAACCGGACGCAGAACCGGAGGTCCGCTACCTGATCAGACCCTTTGAGGGTGTGACCATGCACCCAGCCCAAACCAGCGTCCCCCTCCGAGTCGCCAACCTCCTGGCCAACTCCATCTCGCCGAGTTGACGTGACCGGACCGATTCGACTCGGTCGGTGTGATGCTCAAGATCGGGAGTTGCGCGGCTGAACCGGGCGGCTCGGAGAAGCGGGAGGGACCAGGGCGGACTCAGTCCCACAGGAGGGCTAGAGCGTTTTGACTTCCGGTTCCCCTTCGATGATGTCCCCAATGCGTGCGATGATCTTGCGCAGCCTTGAGCTCTTGTAGGTTGTACCCCAGCACTCCGAGCGCCTCGCCAAGCAGAAGTCGATGGAACAAAGTGCCAGGTGCAAGTACACCAAGAAGTCGTAGTAGTCGATTGACGGTTTACCTCCGTCCGAGTTCCAGGTACCGATGATGGCTAAAGCCCTCGAATGAGCGACGCCGCTCATCCGGTCGTAAGCAACGAATCCTTGTGGCATCCCTAAGTCATCACAGAGCATCTGGCGAACCTGGGTACTCAAGTGTGGTGCCGCTAGCGATCCTTTGGATGTGGGGAGGTCGTCTGTCTCGGCGTCGGCGCGAATATTCTCGATAGCCTGCTCAGTTTCGCGAAGACGCGTAGCCACTCCTTCTTGTGCTTCGGCGACCTCCGCTAGGTAGCTCGCATCAGCGGGTCCAGTTTGGTCCCGTTCCTCTCGCTCAAGTGATTTCTGCTCATAGACAAGAGACTGTTTTTGCAGCAGCAGGCCTCTTAGCAACCGCGTCGCAGGTTTTTTAGTGGGGTCAAATATCCATGCTGCAAAGGCACAAGCCTCGATTGTCGATCTACACAGGATATAGAGCGAATAGACCCGGCGTGTCCGCGTAACGGCCCGGAGCCCGTCAAAATAGTCGTGTGCCGCGTAGAATCGGAGTAGAGCCTCAACCTCTGCCAAGTCGCAAACGTTGATCGGTCCGACCTGCTCCAGCCAGGTCCCGTATTCCTGCGTGTCGTGCCAAGGTGAGCCGACGGCGGGTTTTGGCGACCCCAACATCCAGACATCTGGGTTGCCGTGCACTTCTTTCATGCGTAGGCCGATTTCCCACATCCGAATCTTCACCCGGATTCGCCTCAAGACCGGCCCGGTTTTCACAGGTGTCATCCGCATTGACCCTCCGACGTTGCTGATTCTCGTGGCGTGGCGAAGAGTGTAAGGGTCTACAGCACTAGCCGTAGGAAGTGAGGCCCGGTACTTCTCTGGACGATGAGGGTTCGGGCCTTGGTGGGGTGACGCGGCCTATCTCATTCTGCTGCTTCTGTCCCCAATTCCGGCTATATCGTTTGTTGATCGATGCAGATGGATTGACAGTCTTTGTGTCGTCAGTTGTTGGCGACTACGAGCACTATCGGACCGCGGCCAAGGACGCGATCGAGGCTCTGGACTTTCTTCCTTGCCTGATCGAACGCAACCATCCGGCTTCCGCACGCCCCCCACAGTCCGAGTGCTTCGGGGCAATAGGTAGAAGCGATGTCATGGTGTTGCTGCTCGGCAGTCGATATGGCGAACGTCAGGCTTCCGGCTTGTCCGCTACCGAAGAAGAGTATCGGCACGCCCGCAGTATCGGTAAGCCAATCCTCGTGTTCGTCGAGTCAGTGGACCATCGCGAGACTCTGCAGAGCGTGTTCCTGGAAAGCGTCAGTGGCTGGGAGGACGGCGTCTTCTTCAGAGAATTTTCGAATGAGACGGAGTTGACGACCGGGATAGTTCGGGCACTGAGACATTTCGCCCGATCGATCGGGACGACGACGCCCGCGTTGCTTGAAAGACTCCCCCCGGTCTGTCGTGAGCGGGTCGCTTCGCTTCGGGAGTCGTCGGTTGCGGTGGCGGATCAACTTGTTCAGCTTCTGTCTGATCGGGCATCGCGAGATCCGGGCGCGTTGGCGAGGCTGGCAGGTCAGCCGCCGAATTGGCTGTTGGATGGGGGATACTTGGCGTGGGAAGCGATCAGCGAGTTCATTAGCGCTCACAATCTCGGTAAATCAGTCTTGACTCGGGAGCAGGCGATTGACGCTGGCTCTCCTCGAAGCGACTTGCACCTGATACGGAACGCTATTGACTCGGCAGATGGCGGAGACCTGGAGAGGGCAACCGATCTGATCACTCGGCTCGAATCCGATCACCCGCTATTTGAAACCGCGCAGGCGCGTATCAGAAACGACCCCCAAGCGGTTGTCGAACGGGTCACCGCGGCGGGTCTTGCCCAATCCGAGGATCCTGATCGAGCAAGGTTCTGTATTTCGACGCTCGTCTGGGCTTACTGGGAGCTTGAGCAGTTTGACTTGGCAACGCAAGTGCTGCAGGGAGCGAACAGTCGGTTTCCGGGTCGGGCCTGGCTGCTTTTTCTGCAGGCACACACGACCTTGGGCATCGTTGATCAGATTGGTAGTTCCGTGGGTAGCGGTGACTTGTTGAACGCTGCCGCTGAATTGGCTGTGCGGGCGCGTGACACATTTCGTGAGTGGGATGGGCCGTCGCACGTTGCCGTTGAGATTGGGATGCGCGCGCGTCTCTTTCTTGACGATCCGCAAAGCGCTGTGGACCTTGCGTTGCCTCCTCCGGCGGGCGAAGCGAACGAGCTCGAGTCTGCGGAGCCGGCGGTCCAGGCGAAGTTGGCCCAGGCGTATCTGATGCTCGGTCGGTTCGCAGAGATAGACAGCCTTCGACTGGACCAAGATGAACCCGAATCGGCGTTTATTCGAGCGATGCAGGCACACGCTCTGGGGGACCCTGCGGCTCTCTCAAGGATGCGAAGAGTCCTCGCCTTGGCTGAAGATGAATCGCTCCGACGGAGGGCCTTGTTGGGATTGGCCTTGTTTGGCGAGGTAGACGATGAGGTCATGTCTGGTGCATCCACCGCAGATATGGCTCTCTTTCGGGGCGCTGCGGCCCTCCATCGCGAAGACTTCGCAGAAGCGGTGACCCTACTCTCACCGCAACGTTTCGAGTCGTTCGATCACGCTTACCATTTGGCTCTTGCACAGTACAGATCCGGTGCCTTCGACGATGCCATTGAGACGTTGACTGATGCGGCCGAGCAGCTCGGCGTCAACTTGTTGCGTGAGTTCGCGGTAGAGGTGCTGTTCGAGCGTGGCAGGCTGGAAGAGGCCGAATCGATGGCAAACAGCGCACTGACCATGGCACTGTCGGGACCCAGTGCGACTCGTTTGAGGTCTTTTTTGGGTGCAATTGCTGAGCGCCGCGATGACTGGGAAGCGATGGAATCGCACGCACGCGCCATCGTTCAGGAATCTCCGCAAAATGTCCGAGAGGCTTGGAGGGTCGCCTACGCGCTGCACCGTCGGTCAGAAAACCGACAGGCGTGGGCCTACATGGTCGCTCACGATCTCTTGCCGTTAGACGAAGACACGGCGCGATTGGCCGTCGCAGTCATCAGCGATGCGGGCGTGCCTGAAGCGGATGCGAGTCGCTTGCTGGCTATCGCGCGCACGTTCGCTGATTCCGAGCAAGTGTCTGGTTTTGCACTCGGAGCACTGATGTCTGGAGGAGACCGATTCAGTTTAAGTGATGAGCAGCGTTCGCAATTCCAGGAGATGTTGGAGGACTTTCTGGGACGTTATCCAGAGAGTGATGTTCTGAAGGCCGTCACTGTCGATCCCGACTTGCTAGTGGAGACACTTAGTGCAGGTCAGCGGGAGTTGGTCGAGCGAACCAAACCACTGATCGATCGGGTCAGATATGGGGGAGTGCCTTACGGAATGCTGCGATTCATTCGTGATTTGCCGTATGCGGAGTTGCTCCGGTCCATGGCGGCTGGCGATCTCACGGCGATTCCCGCAGATCCCGAAAGGCGCGACCACGAGCTACAAGTTGCCAGGAACGCGCTCGGCGCAAGAGTCGCAGTGGACACAAGTGTTGCTGCCGTGGGAGTTCACGTGGACCTTGATGTCTTACGTATGGGTGCGGCGTTCAAGAGCGTCCTCGTTGCTGAAGAACTTACGGTTGACGCTCGTGCGGCGGTGGCTTTTGCCAGTCGGCCGGTGGAGGCGGTTACGGGATACGATCCAGGTCTCGGTCAGCCAGTTGTTTTGGAGATCGACGAAGAGCAGCGGATTGCGGCGAGAAGAAGTGCGGATCGTGTCTTGGAACTCCTAGAAGCCTGGCAGTCCGTTAGGAGCGGACACCTTGGGCCTCTGGTGTCCGTTGAGGATTCCGAGGATATCAGCATGCGACCTTGGGATGCCTCGCTTCGTGTTGCGCGAGAGCGTGAATGCTCTTTGTGGTGTGACGATCTCGCACTCCGGTCCTTCGCAGAGTCGGAGGGGATCGCGGCGTTCGGTACATGGGCGCTCTATGAAGTGCTGCTCTCCTTGGGAGAAGATGCGCAGCTACCGCAGCCGGATGAGATGAAGATGAGCCTCCTTCGTGCACGCATCGCGGATGTGCCGATCAGTTTGGAAGAGTTGGACCGTGCAGCCGACGACAACGACATCCCAGACATCGCGATTGAGCACTTCCTGAGCCGTCCCCTAGCGTGGCGCGAAGACCTGACCGGGACCATGACGTGGTACCTGAGACGTTTCAGCGCGCTGATCAATGGACCGCACCGGATGAGAGCGTTGGGGCTGATGTACGCAGCCAGCTATGGGTCGGGAGCGGCATTTGACGCGTCTGTGCGTCAGTCTTCCTTGGGTGCTCATCTGGCTCTGACACTACTCAACGTGCGTGACCCTGGGATCGTGCCTGCTCTGCTGGCTGCCACGAGATACGCGGGGAGAGAGCTAGATCCTGGAACGGATGTCGATCCGCTCCAGGAGACCGTCAGACTTCTTTTGGAGGTTTGGGAACCTGAGTTTGGGGCTGGTCCAGCTGCACAGATCGTGAGGTGGATGTTCTCAGAGGTCGAACCCAACGACGGCCAGCTAGTCAGGTCGATCATCTTTGGCAGTCGTTAGGGCCTACGCAAAGACCAAGTGTCATCAATAGTCGGAGTTCCCTTGAAATCCAGAGAACTCAAGTCTTTCTCGAGCGTCCCCTTGCTTTGAGGCCGCGTGAGCGGGAGTCAGCACCCTGGATCTCCGCTTCGATGGAGATACGCGTAGATGTCACAGGGGCTGAGTACGGTGGTGATCATGAGCGAGACCGGGATGGAGTGGTGGACTTGGCACGAGGAAGGTCTTGCGGCCTTCGGAGGCTAGGCGGTTCGAAGTTTCGGTCGAGAGACATGAGGAGAAAGGCACAGAAGATTGAACGCTGTGATTTCGGCGCTTGCTGACGGACTCAGGAAGTCCCGTGCTCCGCTTTCTGCGGGATTGCTGGTTGTTGTCGCTGTCTGGATTCAATTCGCTGACCATCTGACTTCGGGATGGCCCGGTGAGGAATTCGGAAATCAGATGTTCGATGTACTGGGTTCTCTTCAAGGTATCGGAACTGGCACGTTCATCCTCTTTGTGGTTGGTATCACAGGCACGGTCTCGATCCGCGTGTCCGGCCTGTTGTTGGAACCACCGATGAGGTGGTTTGTAGAGCGTTGGCAGGAGCGCAGTGCAGTTCGTGCTCATTATCGAATGAACCGCTATCTCGCCGCTCGCCCGGAAGGTAATTTTGTAGAAGTAGTCGTCGATGCCGTTGACGAGCAGCGCAAATTTCTTCGAAACTCGTGGAGATGGCTCTTTGATTGGTTTCCGGGTAGAGATGCATATATCGCTTACACAAGAGACAACTTCTGGGTTCGTCCGAAATGGGACAAAGAAGTCATAGGTTGGGCATCTAACGTTATTGCCGACATCGAGGATCTACCTGGGTCTCAAGGTGACCTAAAGAAAATGTTGGCTCAAGATTCTGAATTGCAGAGTCTCATTATCGATCTTGAGAGTGAAATTGAACGGAATCCATCAGCACCGTTTGTGGAGAACAACAGCTCAGCCTTCGTCGATCGCTTAGATGCTCTAAGGGCAGAAAGCGAATATCGTGCTGCTGTGATTCCGCCTTTGTTACTATTGCTGATCAGTGTAGGCTTTGAGTGGTGGGCAGGGATTTTTGCAGGTCTGCCAGTTTTGATTCTGGTTTATGGTGCGTCGTTGGCTAAGCAGGATGATATTGCCTTGCTGTCTCTGGGATGGCTATTGGAAGGAAACGGCACTTCCGTCGCGCTTGAAGAAATCCGTAGGTGGTCACATGAATATTCGCGGAATCTCTGATCGAAATGTGGTATGAACGTCAACCTAATCTTGGAGGCCCGCGAAGGTGACTCGGACGGTATTCTACGCTTGGCAGTCTGATTCTCCCTCGGGTGCTAACCGAGGGTTCATTCGTGAGGCGCTGGATCGGGCAGTGCAGACGCTCAACGACGAGGGCTACGAAGTTGCAGTCGACGAGGGGACCGCGGGCATTGCGGGGATGCCTGACATCAGCACCGAAATCCTGAGGAAGATTGATCAGTGCGCTGTGTTTGTTGCAGATGTCACACTCGTTGGTTCGGTCGACGAAGGGTCGTCGAGTTCGAAACGGCTGTCGAACCCGAGTGTGATGTATGAGCTAGGGTATGCACGTAACAGACTTGGCGAGAATCGGCTCGTGGCTCTGGTTAATACGGTGTTCGGACGGGCTGAAGATCTTCCGTTTGACATAAAGGGCGCTCGTGTTAGCCCCTACAGGCGCCATAGTCCAGCTGAGGATGGTGATACGAAACCCAAGGAACTCAGCATTCTTCTTCATGGGGCGCTTAAACGGATACTAGACGAAAATGATCATGAAGATTCGACGAACACTGATGTTGACAAGGTAAGCGAATTGAAGCGGATGCTGCCCGATGCATCCCGCGTGATCGAAGTCGAAGATCTGATGACATCGGTGACTGAGAATCTAGTATCTGATTTGAATAATGAGGATCGATTCCCACTCTCTAGATCACTGTCAACCGGAGACCCACAAGGAATCCGGTGCATCGCTGATCAGGCGCATAGGTACGTTAGTGTTTGCTTGCCTGCCTGTGAGTTGCTCGCTACAGGCATCGCTTTTGGTAAAGATCACCACGATGACATTTGGCGGAGAACCATTGAACGTGTCGCGAACACTGCTAGCGAGCGAAAGTCCGGTAACTTGTCGCTTCTCGAACTTCGTCGGGTCCCTACGCTGATGCTTGGGTACTCGGCTCTCATCGCTGGGGTGCATCGTGGCAACTATTCAGCAATCCGGGCAGTTCTGGTTGACGCTAGGATTCGCGAAGACAGAAACGAAAAGATCCCCGCCATCGGGTGGATTCACCCCTGGGTGCCGTTTGAGCATGTCGGTCTCGCGGACACTGTGCTCGCCATTGATGTCAGCGCCTCCGAACCCTGCTCGCTTGAATTCATAGGTGAGCTAATTCGCGGTTCAAGAGGTCGTCGTCGTACGCCAGGATCAGACTTTCTCCACGAGGTATTGCGTGAACCGCTACGGTCGATGATCCTAGATGACGAGGACTACACGGAGACCTTCGACAAAGCCGAAGTACTGCTCTCCCTCTTCGCAATCGATGCTCAGACGAACACAACGGCTTACTTGCCGTCTCCCGCTTACGGCTCATTTGCTTGGCGTTATCGCCACAGGCCAACTTTTGAACAGGCGGTCATAGACGACATTTTTTCCACGGCGCTGTCGGGGACTCTCCTGGCCGCAGGGCTATTTGCTGGGCAAGAGGAGCGTCTTCAAGTTGCAACTCAACGCTTTTTGGACGGGGCGAAGGATGTACGTATGCGCTGGTTCTAGAACGCCGGCATTTACCGGGCGCGTTGTGGCGCTCGTGAACAAGCGCGGTTCAGGTGGCTTGTGCTTGGTGGACTGATGCTGTAGCACAGCGGCTACATGGTTGAAGGGTTGATGGTGGGGTATCGTGGGTGGCTGTGCGTGGGAGTGGGGATCGGCCGAAGTTGATTGAGGTGGCGTTGCCGCTGCAGGCGATCAATCAGGCGGCGGCAAGGGAGAAGTCGATTCGGCACGGGCATCCGTCGACGCTGCATCTTTGGTGGGCGCGGAGGCCTTTGGCTGCGACGAGGGCGGTGATCTGGGCCTCGTTGGTGGACGATCCCTCCGGCGATGAATCGTTGTCGCCTCAAGAGCAGGAGGCTGAGCGGAAACGGTTGTTTGGGATCTTGGAACGGCTGGTGGTTTGGGAGAACTCGAACGATCCTCGAGTGCTGGCTGAGGCAAGGGCTGAGGTCGACCGTTGCTTCCCCGACGGACCGCCGCCGATCCTTGACCCGTTCGCAGGAGGTGGGGCCATACCGTTGGAAGCCCAGAGGCTTGGGCTCAACGCCTTGGCTGGGGATTTAAATCCTGTGGCGGTGCTCATCAACAAGGCGATGATCGAGATTCCTCCCCGATTCGCGGGGCTACCGCCGGTGCATCCCGACGTCGACACAGGTCTCAACACCTGGGAGCGGGCGCAGGGACTTGCGGCCGACGTTGAGGCGTACGGCCAATGGATGCGTGACGAAGCCGAGCGGCGTATCGGAAACCTGTATCCCGATGCCACGGGCCCCGATGGCGAGAAACTCACACCGATCGCCTGGATTTGGGCCCGCACAGTGGAATCGCCCGACCCGAGTTGGTCGGGTCACGTGCCGTTGGTGGCGTCATGGACGTTGGCCAAGCGGCCTGGCAAACCAAAGGTTTGGATCGAACCGATTGTCAACCGTGGTACTCAGACGATCTCATACGAGATCCGCGAAGGCGGCGAGCCAACGCACGAACGAACGGTAGACCGAGGCGGTGGTCGTTGTATCGCTTCGGGCTCGGCGATCCCCTTCAACTACATCAGGGCCGAGGGTTTAGCGGGGAAACACGGTACGAGCCTTCTCGCGGTTGTCGCAGACGGAGACCGAAGCCGTGTCTATTGTTCACCAACATTGGGTGTTGATGGTCGGAGTTCGCCGCTCCCTGATGTGAACTTGGGTGAAATCCACATCAACCCGCGCGACTTCAAGACTCCAGGGTATGGAATCAAGCGATGGGAAGATCTGTTCACGTCAAGACAGTTGACGGCGTTGATGACGTTTTCGGATCTTCTCAGGGAGGTCGCGGCGCGAGTCAAGGTTGATGCATTAGAGCGCGGACTAGCCGACGATGTCCTGAGGCTTAGAGATGGTGGACAAGGTGCGGTTGCCTATGCGGATGCCGTAGTCACCTACTTGGCCTTCGCCGTTGACAACCTCGCGAACAGGAACTCAAGCATCTGCACCTGGGCTTCCAACCGCGGGCACGATCGGAGTGTGTTTGCGCGGCAGGCGATAGCAATGTCGTGGGATTTTGTCGAGAACTATCCATTAGGACGGGGGTCCGGTAGCTGGCATAGCAGCATTAGGACGGTAGGGGGCGCCCTTCAAGGATTGCCGACCGGTCGCGAGGGAGCAGCGGGACAACGAGACGCAAAAGCACGAGTTCGAGAGTGTGAACGTGCGGCCGTCTCTACTGATCCTCCCTACTATGACAACATCTCCTACGCCGACCTTTCGGACTTCTTCTACGTCTGGCTGCGGCGAAACCTCTCCGACGTATGGCCTGACGAATGCTCGACTCTCTTTACGCCTAAGGCGGAGGAACTGATCGCCAACCGCTACCGAGCAGGTTCCAAGGAGAAGGCCGAGGCACACTTCGAGTCAGGCATGGCGGAGTTCATGGCCGATGTCGCCCAGAGTCAGCCCGCAGTCGTACCAGCGACGATCTACTACGCGTACAAGGCGACCGAGACTAAGGAAGGTGAGATCCGTACGACAGGTTGGGACACCTTCCTCCAAGCAGTTCTTGATGCGGGTCTTCAGGTCAGTGCCACGTGGCCATTGCGAACCGAGTGGGGTAATCGACTGATCGCTTCGAAGAGCAACGCCTTGGCGTCGTCGATCGTGTTGGCTTGCCGTCCACGACCAGCTTCGGCGGCACTGGCCACGCGCGGAGAGTTCATCGCGGCGCTTCGCAATGAACTGCCCGAGGCAGTGCGGATATTGCAGTCGGGCAACATTGCTCCTGTCGATATGGCGCAGTCCACGATCGGTCCGGGGGTCAAAGTGTTCTCCCGCTACGCCCGAGTGGTGGAAGCCGACGGGTCCTCAATGTCGGTGGCAACCGCGCTGAGGATCATCAACGATGTGTTGGGCGAGATCCTCGACGGTGAGGAAGCAGAACTCGATCCAGACACAAGGTTCGCGCTCACCTGGTTCTCAGAGCACTGTTACGAACCAGGGCCGTCAGGCGACGCTGATAGCGTGGCGAGGGCCAAGAACACGTCGCTGGCGGGCATCGAGGAAGCAGGCGTGGGCGAGGCTCGTGAAGGCAAATTCCGCCTGTTCGAGCGCTCGGAATTGCTTCCTGAATGGTCGCCGGTAGACGATCAGCGCCTCACGGTCTGGGAGGTGCTGCAGTACCTGGTCGCTGCGCTTCACCGTTCCGAGTCGGAAGCCGCGGAACTGCTGCACAAGCTCGGCGGCAACGGCGACCGGGCACGCCAGCTCGCCTACCTGCTGTACCAGAAGGCCAACGACAAGGGCTGGACCACAGAAGCCGGTGCCTACAACGGCCTCATCACCGCCTGGCCCACCCTCCAATCGACCGCCGACGCCACTGCCGCAGCCGCCGCTGGACCCACCCAACAGTCCCTGCTGTGAACGGCCCAGCCGCGATCGAGAGTCGGGATAGCGGAGAGAGTGCTCGGCCGGGTCTGAAATAGGCAGCGCGACATCATGATTTCTGCTGCGTCGCCGTTGATCCTGGAATTCGGTTGGCATTCCTCTCGGCACGAAGGCAGACTGGCCGTGTCTAGGGCACTAGCCGTAGAAAGTGGGGTCCGGTACATCTCCGGACGGAGAAGCACCGGGCTTTCGCGCGTTCGGGGTTAGGTCAGACATCTAGGACACGGGGAGAGCGGACAGTTGATGCGAAGGACGGCGGTGGGCAGACCAGCGCGAAGGACAGAGAGCTGGACAAGCTCGTGGAAAAAGTCGGACCAGGAAGTAGTCAGGTCAAAATTTTGATCTACACTAGCGCTCGTGACAGATACGCTGCCATTCTCCGAAGTAAAGGCGCATCTCTCTGAGATGGCCGACCGCGTCGAGCGTCAGCATGACCGTATCTTTGTTACGCGCAACGGCCGGCCTTCGTTCGTTCTCATCAGCCCCGACGATCTCGAATCGCTCGAGGAGACTCTCGACATCCTGCGCGATGACGAACTGGTCGAGTCGCTGCGGCGGTCGCTTCAAGAAGCCGCCGAGGGGAACCTTCTGCCTCTCCCAGACAAGTTCTGAGGCAACCCGGTGTATGCGGCGAGGCTCACGCCTGAAGCACTGCGCACCCTGGCTCGAGTGCCAGACAAGGTGAAACACGCCGCCATGGCTGCAATCTCTGGACCGCTTACCGAGAACCCACGCCGGTTCGGGAAACCTCTTGTTGGTGAGCTTGAGGGCCTCTGGTCTGCCAGACGGGGCGACTATCGCATCATCTACGCAATCTCCGAAGACGACAGGATGGTGGTGATTCACCGGATCCAGCACCGCCGAGATGTCTACCGGCCGGGTTAAGAGAACATCAGTCCAACGCCTTCCAACTGCCCACTGCGCGCAATGTCGTATGAGCGTGGCATTGTGTGGGCCGTGGAATTGGTGAAAGCAGCTGACGAAGGTAGATGCAGATGGTGATGGCCAACACGGAACGCATCTCCAAGGCGCTGGATCTGCTGCGTGACGGGCTGCGACCGAAGTGCGAAGAGACATGGCAGGGGTTCTACGGCGACGACTGGCTCCAGACCGTCAACCAGAGGCTGCACAATCCTCAGCGTGACCCATCCACCGAGGACGCGGCGTTTCTGTTGACGGGCATCAAAGTCACTTGGAACGAAGTGTTCGGCCACGGCTTTCCCGCCGCGGTGCGTTCGCTGGTGTTCGAAGTCTCCGACGCCCGCAACAAGTGGGCGCACCAGAAATCGATGTCGACAGACGACACAGTACGGGCGCTCGACTCTATGGAACGAGTGCTCGAGACCTTCGGCAACGTAACCGAACGCCACCAAATACGCAGCCTGCGGCGCGACCTCATGCGCCAGATGGTGGACGAAGAATCCCGCTCCGAGCGCCGTCGCACCGCAAAGCAGTCAGCCGAAGGACGGCCAGACGCCGGACTCACCCCGTGGCGCGAGATCATCACGCCCCACGCCGACGTTGCATCGGGGCGCTTCGACCAGGCCGAATTCGCCGCCGATCTGTACGAAGTGTTCAGCGGCAATGCCGAGTCGGAATACCAAGACCCGCGAGCCTTCTTTGCCCGCACGTACCTAACCCAAGGCTTGCGCGAGATGCTCTCAGGAGCGGCTCGTCGACTCTCAGGGGACGGCGGCGACCCCGTGATCGAACTGCAAACCAACTTCGGTGGTGGCAAGACCCACTCCATGATCGCGCTGTACCACTTAGCCTCAGGCGAGCCGGCAGCGGAACTCCCTGGTGTCGGCGAAGTGCTGGCAGAGCAAGGGATCTCGCTTCCAACCGACATCAACCGGGCGGTACTCGTCGGCCAGATGATCTCGCCAGCAAAGCCAGAAGTGGTCGAGTCGGGGGTAAGCCTTCACACGCTGTGGGGGCACCTCGCCTACCAACTCGGGGGTCGAGAAGGATACGAACTGGTTCGGGCAGACGATGAAGCCGCAACGAACCCTGGCGCCGCGTTGCGCACATTGTTCCAGCAGTTCGGCCCTGCCGTCGTACTGATCGACGAATGGGTCGCCTATGCCCGTCAACTCAACGAGAGATCCGATGAGAGCGCTGCGCGACTTGTCGGTGGTGATTTCGACACGCAGTTCACATTCGCCCAGGCGCTGACCGAAGCGGCAGCGGCTGTGCAAAACGTCGTGGTGCTGATTGCCATTCCGGCATCGGATATCGAGACAGGTGGGCCAAAGGGCCGCACGGCACTTGAAAGGCTGAAGAACGTGGTGGCCCGCAAGGCCGCGCAATGGCAGCCCGCATCGCCCGACGAGTCCTTCGAGATTGTGCGGCGCCGCTTGTTTGATCCCATATCAGCCGAGCAGGCCAAGGTGCGCGATGGGGTGATCAGGGCCTTCAGCGAGATGTACCGCAAGCACGCCAAAGAGTTCCCGCCGAGAGTCGGAGAAGGCGAATACCGGCGTCGCATGGAGCTCTCCTATCCGATCCATCCCGAACTGTTCGACCGCCTCTTCGGCGACTGGTCGGCGCTCGACAAGTTCCAACGCACACGTGGCGTACTCCGGCTCATGGCGCTGGTGATATCGAATCTATGGAAGCGAGACGACCGGTCACTGATGATCATGCCGGCCAGCCTGCCGATGGACTCCGGCCCGCTGGTGAGCGAGATGAAGAAGTACCTCGACGAGGGCTGGGACCCGGTGATCAAGTCCGACGTTGACGGCGAGAACGCCCTGCCGTTGCACATCGACAGCGAGTTCCTGCACTTCGGCCGCTATTCGGCGACCCGCCGGGCGGCCCGCACGGTGTACATGAGTTCCGCGCCGCGGCCCGACGGCAAGCGGGGAGTGGACATGAAATCGGTGGTGCTCGGATGCGCGCAGCCCGGCGAGCCTCTGGGTCAGTTCTCAGACGCATTGCGACGCCTGTCGGACAGGGCGACGCATCTCTATGTCGACGGGTCGCAGTACTGGTACTCGCTGGTTCCCAACGTCACCCGCATCGCCGAGGATCGCGCCTCCAACTACGACATCCGCGACGCCGACGATCTAGTACGGCCTCTGGTCGCTGCACAGCGCGAACGCGGAGATTTCTTTGCGGTGCAAGTGTTCGCGGAAGGTCCCGGCGACGTACCCGACAACGACGACGGTGTACGGCTCGTGGTACTGGCACCGACGGTCACACACTCCACGGGCGACGACAGCTCTTCGGCGATCAAGTTGGCGGAGAAGATCCTTGCCCAGCGGGATGCCGGGCCGCGGCTCAACCGCAACCTCTTGGTGTTTGTAGCGGCTCACGTCAACCGAGTTGAAGAACTACGTTCCGCGGCTAACTCACACCGGGCGTGGTGTTCAATCGTGGAGAGCGACGATCTAGAACTCACAGCTCACCAACTGCGCCAGGCACAGACCAAGCTCGACGACTCCAAAAAACGGGTTCAATCGCTCATCGCTGAAACCTTCACGCTGGTGCTCACCCCCGAGCAAGCACCGGGAACCTCGGAGATCGTATGGCAGACGAGTCGTGCGGCAGGAGAAGATTCGATTGCTGTACGCGCCAGCCGCAAGCTACGTAGCGAAGAGAAGCTGATCTCGACCTACAGCGGTGTGCGGGTGCGCATGGACATAGACCGAAGCGAGTTGTGGTCCGACCGTGGAGACTTGGGAGTGGGTGAGCTATGGGCCACCTACTCCCGTTTCTGCCATATGCCCAGGTTGGGGTCCTTCGACGTGCTGACCCAGGCTCTGTCGAGCGGCGTCGCGGATCTTGACTGGGAGCAGACGACATTCGCTTATGCCGACGTACACGACGGGGAACGTTGGCTAGGTGTCCGCACCGCTCAACACGTGACCCCCACACACGGTGGCCTGTTGATCCGCCCAGACAGCCTGCCTCCGCCAGCAGAACCCGAACCCAGTGGTGAGTCGGAAGGAGAGCGTTCAAAGGACTCACAAGGTCAGCCCAGTGATGCGGGCAGGCCAGCGCCCGACACAGACACCCCGAGTTCTGGACCGACCCAGTTCTACGCCGAGTTCCAACTGGACCCGGTCCGTTGCATCAAGGAATTGGCCGACATAGCGGAGCACGTGACCGCCCGACTCGGCCCAGATGTGGAACTGACCCTCGAAGTCCGGGCCAAGAGCAGCGAAGGGTTCGACGAAGCCACACGACGCACGGTGTCCGAGAACGCGGCAAACCTAGGCTCGAAGTCCTCAGAGTTCGAATAAGTCACGCCGTCACGATGTTGTGGTCGGGGCCGTAGCCGAAGCCGGTGATGTTGTCGACGGTGCCGTCGTGGTTGATGACCAGGATGTCGTGCTCCCGGTAGCCGCCGGCGCCGGGCTGGCCTTCGGGGATCATGATCATCGGTTCCATCGAGACGACCATGCCGGGTTGGAGCACCGTCTCGATGTCCTCGCGCAACTCAACCCCGGCCTCGCGTCCGTAGTAGTGGCAGAGCACCCCGAAGCTGTGGCCGTAGCCGAAAGAACGGTACTTGAGCAGGTCGTAGTGGCGGTAGATGTTGTTGAGCGTCGCCGCGACCTCGCTGCACTTGATTCCAGGCTTGATCAGTTCGAGGCCGACTTCGTGCACTTCGATGTTGATGTTCCAGAGGCGCAGGTGCTCCTCGGACACCGTTTCCGCGAACAGCGTGCGTTCGAGCGCGACGTAGTAACCGAAAAGCATCGGGAAGCAGTTGAGAGAGAGGATGTCGCCCGATTGGATCACCCGGTTGGTTACCGGGTTGTGGGCGCCGTCGGTGTTGACGCCCGACTGGAACCAGGTCCAGGTGTCCATCAGCTCTGCGTACTCGTAGGTCTTGGCCAGCTCCAGGACCATCGCCCGGGTTGAAGCCAAAGCGACCTCGTGCTCGGCCACGCCAACGGCGATCGCCTCACGGCAGGCTTCGCCGCCTATGTCGGCGATGGCGGTGAGTTTCTTGATGTGGGCGACCTCCTCGGCGGATTTGATGGTGCGCATCCACATCGTCGGTGTGCCGACATCCACCAGCTCAGCGTCGGGCAGCGCCGCTTTGAGTTTGTCGACCAAGTCGAGGCTCACCGTGTCGAACTCGATGCCGATGCGCTTGGCACCCTTGGTGAGGGTCTGCACCGCGTGGAAGAAGTTGTCCTTGCGCCAGTCGGTGTAGATGAGGTTGTCGCCGTGGGTCAGACGCCAGGGTTGGCCGCCGTCGATCCCGGCACTCACGGTCGTGGCGTCCTCGGCGGTGAGGACCAAGCCGTAGTTGCGACCGAACGCGCAGTGCATGAACCCCGAGAAGTAGCAGATGTTGTGATGGCTGGTCACCAGGCTTGCGTCGATGTCGTGCTCTGCCATGTGCACACGGAGCTTGGCCTGGCGCGCTTCCATCTCGGCGGGCGTGAACGGCCCGAGCGTCTTCTCCCCGTTGTGCCACCTCACAAGCCTGTCCATGTCCGTACTCACAGATTCCTCGCTGTTGTTTGTGTCGTCCGTCCGAATTGTCGCTGACCGATGCCTCGATCGCGTCGGTGAGCGACCCGATCCGCAAGTCTGCCAGTCATGTACGTGACACGCAGAGCCGGATCTCGGTGCCCTGCCCCGGGGAGCTGATGATTTCGCAGTCTCCCCCCACGCGCTGCAGCCTGCCGCGGATCGAGTCGCGGATGCCGTGGCGGTCTTCGCCGACGGCATCGGGGTCGAAACCGACTCCTCGGTCACGGACGAAAACCTCCACCCGGTCCTCGGTGGCCTCCACGTACACACCTATATCCGACCGGCCCGACCAGCGCGCTGCGTTGGTCATGGCCTCACCCGTGGCGGCGACCAGAGCCTCCGTGGCCGTGTCGAGACCGGCGTCGCCGACGACCACCACATCGATCATCGCACCGTGACGATCCTCGACAATGCCGGCGAGGTGCTCCACAGCGACCTTCAGTGTTGCCTGCTGCGGACCGTACTTCTCGCCGCGACGCTCTCCGTAGAGCCAGCCCCGCAGCTCCCGTTCCTGGCGCCGCGCCAGAGCCGACATCTGGATCGGATCGTCCGAACGCTGGACCAGAGCCAAAGTCTGCAAGACCGAATCATGCAGGTGCGCAGCTACCTCGGCGCGCGCGTCCGCGCGGATTCTCTGCTGGCGCTCAGCGCGCCGGTCGCGCACCAGCACCGCTACCCAGGGTCCGAGGATCAGCGCCAGTCCCCCGACGACCAGCACCGTCGACAGCAGCCCGTCGAGCACCACCCCCACCGAGACGTTGGCCGCCACCAGCACACCGATCCCGAAGGCGACCAGGATCGTCCCGGCAGCCATCCGAACGGCGAACGCCCTGCCGACCGCCGCAATCGGTTGAACCCGCCACACCACCACCCCGACCCCGAAGGCAGCGCAGAGAGCGGGCAATATGTATGCGTCGGGGAGCGTGACCCGCAGGTGGCGTGCCAACAACACCGTGCCCAACACAGCCAACACCAACCCCAGAGCGCGCCTTGTCACAGTCGGCGCAGGCACGGCCGCTACGGGAGGCCCGCCCGGGGCTGCCCGCGGCAACAAGAGCCAGGCCAGCAGATAGATCAGCACCCCGACCCACGCCAGAGTGAGCACGACGAAAGCCACCCGGACGATCGTCACGTCTATGCCGAGGCGTTCACTGATCCCTCCGCACACGCCTGCAATGATCCGGTCACGGTCAGACCGTGCAGGCAGGGCCCGTGAGTACCGGTTCATGGTCTTGATGATGGCACGAAGCGCCTGTTGTGCACATGGGGGACAACCCCGAATTTTCGGGGTTGACTCAGGGAAAGTTCAGGGTCATCCCCCATTTGTGAAGGCATCGGACTGCTTCACAATGGTGCCATGGCAAAAGAGCCTCCCGCCGACTCAGAGGAGTCCTCCCCAGAGGAGTCATCCTCCGACGACGCGGAGGAGACCGAGGTAGAGGAGACCGAGGCGGATGAGACCGAGGTAGACGAGTCCGACGCGGAGGAGTCCGAGGCCGACCCACAACCAGATGCGGACCAGCCTGAGGAAGCGGCCGACGAACAGGCCAAACCGAAGCGCAAATTCCGCTGGCCTGCTCTGCGTCGCAGCACGGATGACCGGTTGGTAGCCGGCGTAGCCGGCGGACTCGGAGAGTTCTTCGGCATCGACGCGGTGATTGTCCGCGTCGCCTTCATCGTGCTGACCCTCTTCGGCGGAGTCGGACCGGCGCTCTATCTTGCGAGCTGGTTGATCGTGCCGCTCGGCGACTCGGGCAGCATCTTCGCCAACGCCCTGCGCAGCGGTGCGCCCCGCCGGTTCCGAAACCTCGCAGCCATCTTCTTGATCGCTCTGGGTCTGTTCGTGACCGCGATCTTGAGTCGCCACGTCTTCGACGTGTTTGCAAAAGTGTCGAGCACAGCTCCGTATCTGGCGCTTGCTCTGATTGTCGCCGGTATTGGGCTGGTCTTCTGGCCCCGCCGATCGGCGCCCCCCCTGGACACTCCGGCCGAGCCGCTCGCGGCACCGACTACAAATACGGTGCCGCCACCTCCCTCGGCGGCTGGCTCGGAGTGGCCGGGGACGAAACTGGAAGACCTAGCGCCTGAACCGCCCGAACCGGCCGAACCGGCCGAACCCAAGGCGAGCTGGCGTGACCGCAGAGTCGAACGCCGCTCCAGACGTCGAGGCCAGTCGACGGTCACCTTCCTGACTTTCGCCGCTCTGCTCGTGCTCACCGGCGGCGCAATCCTGTTGGATCGGCTCGACATGGAGCGGATTCTCCTGGGCGAGTTCTTTGCCGTCGCCCTGCTGGTCGTCGCTGTCGGTCTTTTGGTGTCTGTCTTCGTTGGCAGGAACTGGGCGCTCATCGTGCTCGGCGCGTTGCTGCTGGTGCCGGTGGTCGTGTTTTCAGGCTCCAACCACTCGTGGTGGTCGGGGTTCGGTGATGTCGAGACCGCGCCCGAAGACGTGAGCGACCTGGATCGCAGCGTCAAGCATGGGATAGGCAACCTGGTCGTGGATCTGAGGTCGTTGGACCGCGACTCGCTGCGGTCGACCGGACAGCCGGCCATCGACCACAACATTCATCTCACCGCCGGCGAAGTCACCATCAGAATCCCGGCGGATCTGCGGGTCAAGACCAATGCCAGCATCGGTGCAGGGACCTTGCGCGGCGGCGAATACGTGACCATCAGACAGGTGATGGTGCCGAGAATCGAGGACGGTCAGCTGTACTGCGTCAGTGCTCGATACGCCTACAGGGTCGACGAACAGATACCGGACTTCAGAACTGAGAGAGCGCTGTGCGGGTCCGATCCGTATGCGGGCCGCGCCATGGGCCTGATCGACCACGAGCGGTTCGAGAAGGGCGTCGGACTCGAAGCGGAGCACCACACCCACCGCGAGCACGACCTCGAACTCAATGTCGAGGTCGGCGTGGGACAGGTCCGGGTGGTGCGTTACCCGGCACTATTGCGTTGAGGAAGCAGGATCATGGATGAAGAATCGACTGTGGAGAGTTCCAGACAACCCAGGTTGGCGTCTGTCGATCTGGTGTCGTTGGTGGCAGCGCTGATATTCGCAGCCGCGGGAGCCGTTGTGTTGGCCGGTGAATCGTTGGCGGAGATCGATCCCGTCGTTCTGGCCGGGGTCGCCCTGATCGCGATCGGGGCGGCGCGCTTTGTTGCGGTCCCCGTACGTTCCCGTGCCCGCCGCCGGGCTGCGGCCCAACCCGTTGAAGGTCAGCCTGCTGAAGATCAGGCCGTTGAACATCAGCCCGCCGAGAATCAGGACGAGCCGGATCAAGCCCTCCACCAGGATCAGAACACCGAGTCTTGACGGAGTTCCCCGTTCACGGGTCGCGGTGCTCGGCGAACACTTCTGACATGGAACCCTTTGATTTGCGTTCCTCGAGCGCGCCCAGCGCGGTTGCGGTGTTGTGCATCCAATGATGGGCCTGAAAGTGGTAGTCCCAGGCGTCACGCTGACCCTGCAGGTCGAGTGTCTTGTTGATCGAACGTTTCACCACCTGGGCGGTTGCCGGAGGAACCAGGGCGACCTTGTCGGCGAGCTCCTTGGCTGCTGAGGCCAGATCGTCTAAGGGAACCACCTTGTTGACCATCCCGAGACGCTGCGCCTCGACAGCCGAGAAGCTCTCGGCGGTCAGCAGGAACTCCTTGGCCTTGCGCACCGGCATCTCCCAGGGTTCAACGAGGATCTCGACGCCGGCTCCGGTCATCCTCAGCACCGGATTCTGGAACGAAGCGTCGTCGCTGGCCACGATCAAGTCGCACATGCAGGCGAGCATCACCCCCGCGGCGATGCATTTGCCCTGCACCGCGGCGATGGTCGGCTTGCGGAAGTCCCTGATGCGCAGGCAGCGGTCGAAGTACATGACCTTCTCGTGATGCCATTTGCCTTCGGGGGTCTCGCGCATCAGCCGCCATTCGTCTGGTTCAACATCGCCCACCAGTGCTTTCAGGTCGTGCCCGGACGACCAGTGCTTGCCGTTTCCGGCCAGAATCACGACTCGGACACCGTCGTCTGCATCGGCCAGGTCGAACGCCGCGTCGATCTCGTCGAGCATTTCGGTGTTCTGGGCGTTGGCAACCTCAGGACGGTCCATGGTGATGACGCAGACCGCCTCGTCGACTTCGTAGGTGATGGAGGAGAATTCGGTCATGTGTTGATTCTCCCAGGATCTCGGGGCTGAGGAAAGTGCCCAAGTCAAGGTCGGTGGTCGGCGCTGACTGCAGCGACGGGTTCGCGGGGCAGACCCAGAGTGCGTTCGGCGATGATGTTGCGCTGGATCTCGTTGGTGCCGGCGAAGATCGAGGAGGCGAGGTAGTACAACCAGGACCGCTGCCAGCGCCCGTCGGCCGGATTGTCCTTCGCCCCGCGCCACAGGGGGGCCTCATCGCCGAGAACCTGCATTGCACAACGGTGCAGCCTCTGGCTCATCTCGCTCCAGTAGAGCTTCGCGGTGGCGGACTCAGCGCCGAGTTCGCGGCCGTGCTGCAAACGTGACAGCGAGCGCCAGTTCTGAAGCTGGAACAGACGAAGTTCGACGAAAGCCTGGGCCAGATCCTGGCGTGTGTTCCGGTCGCTGAGCAGGCCCCGCTGTTCGGCCAGGGCGAACAGTTCCTCGAGCAGTTGACCATGGATGACAAGTTGGCGTGGATTGGTTCCCCGTTCATCGCGCAGTGTCGACGTGGCAACCGCCCAGCCACCGTGGAGCAGCCCGATTAGCTGGTTCTCGGCAACGAAGGCACCGTCGAAGAACACTTCGTTGAAGTCGGATTCATCGGTGATCTGACGCAACGGTCGGACCTCGGTGCCTGCAGCGGCCATATCCACCATGAACGCTGAAATACCCCGGTGTTTGGGGGCGTCGGCGTCGGTACGGGCCAGACAGAGGCCCCAGTCAGCGAATTGCGCGTACGACGTCCAGACTTTCTGGCCGTACAGTCTCCAGCCGCCTTCGACGGTGACCGCGCGGGTTCTCAGCGACGCCAGGTCGGAACCGGCGTCTGGTTCAGAGAACAGTTGGCAGAACAACTGCTCCGCGTTGAGGATGAACGGCAGCCAGCGGTTCTTCTGCTCAGGGGTTCCGTGAGCCAACAGGGTGGGTCCGACGAGGTTGACTCCGATTCGTCCGACCAGCTCCGGGGCTCGGGCACGGGCCAGTTCCTCCTGCAGTATGTATTGGTGGAGCGGGCTGGCGGCGCGTCCGCCGAACTCGACCGGCCAGGTCATGCCCACGAATCCGGCATCTGCCAACTTTCGCTGCCAGCCCCGCAGATACTCGACCTCGTCTGCGAGATCGTCGAACTGAGGCGGAAACCCGACCCCGTACTCCCAATCGAGGTTGGCCATCAGCCATTCGCGGCACTCGTGGCGGAACCCCGCCTGCTCAACAGTCGGCGACAAATCCACACCCGTTGGTCTATCAGAGACCGTGAGCGGCGCGGGCGCCCGAGGCGCGTGACACCTAGATTGACGGTGATGGACTTTGATCTCTCCTCGGATCAGATTGCCCTGCAGAACGCCGCGACGGACCTGTTGAGCGCTGAATGCTCAATCGAACGGGTCCGGGCCGCGGCGCAGACGGGCGGTTTCGACGACCGCCTGTGGGAAGCAATGATCGACCAGGGGTGGACGGCAATAGCGGTACCGAGAACCCAGGGTGGCTTGGGACTCGGCACGGTGGAGATCGCGGTTCTGCTAGAGCAGGTCGGAGCCCACCTCGCGCCGGTCCCGCTGACGCAACAACTCCTCGGCCTGGCGGTGCTCGCCGACTCGCCATGGGGATCGAAGCTGATCAGCGGCGAGGCGACAGCGGCCGCGGCCCGAACCCCGTTGAGGCGGCATCCCGACGGCTCGGTCTCGGGGCGGCTCGAGCCCGTGATCTACGGCGCGCGTGCCGATGTGCTGGTCGCCCCTTGCGCAGACGAGTTGGTTGCCGTCGACCTCAGCGCGGTGGAGCGAACGCCGGAGCGGGCCATGGACCAGACCCGCGAACTAGCCTGGATCACCCTCGACCACGCATCAGCGCAGACCGTCGGGGACACCGCGGCACTCAACGATCACCTCAACCGGGGGGCCCTGTATCACAGCGCCGAGATGCTGGGCGGAGCCAACGCGGCGATGAACCTCGCCGTCGAATACGCGAAGCACCGTGAACAGTTCGGTCGGCCCATCGGCAGCTTTCAGGCTGTGAAGCACCTCTGTGCGGACATGCTTGTCGATGTCGAAGGGATGCGCTCGGCGGTCTACCACGCAGCCTGGGCGGTTGGTGCAGGCGACCCCGATGCACCCGTCGCCGCGGCCACGGCCAAGATCTGGTGCAGCGACGCCGCGCGGCGGGTCTCAGAGAGCGCCCTACAGGTACACGGAGGAATCGGATTCACCTGGGAATCCGACGTCCACCTCTATCTCAAGCGTGCTCAACTCGACCAGACCGCGTTCGGCGATGCCCGTCATCACCGTGAGCGCCTCGCGGCGATGTTGGATCAACGGCTCGAAAGTGGCGGACAGGTGCTGACGTGAGGCACGATTGATCCGTTAGTCTCAAACTCCGAAGCAGCAGACGTCCCAAGAAGGTTTCCATGTCGATTGATCGCCGCTCCCGACTCCAAAAGGATGTCCGCGACCTCGAACGCGACGAAGTGTTCGATTCTCTGTTGCCCGAAGCGGTCTCCGAGCACGGCGCGCTCGCCGGTCGAGGCGTGACCTACAAGGAACTTCCACCGGTGAACCTCCGGGTGGACGATCGTGCAGTCACATTGCGGGCGCAAGGCGACACGCTGGTTCTCGAAGAAGGCGACCAGCCCACGGGTGTCACCGCCGAGATGCCTGCCGACGCACTGTCGGACCTGGTCCAGGACCATCAGTCGACGATGGGCCTGGCGATGACCTCCCGGGTGAAACTCACCAGCGGGAACATCAACGAATGGATCGGTTGGGAGCCGGCGTTTCGAGCCCTGCTCGACGGGCGCCGGGTGCATGAGACCGGCGATGTCACGTTCTGCGACCTCGACGGCGACGAACTCGACCTGAGCCGGGTGTTCAGCATCGACGACGACCGGGAGGAGATGGCCCACTTCCTGCGCGAGGCCGGGTTCCTGCACCTCGCGGGCATCTTTGAGCCAGACGAGATGGACACGGTGGGTGCCGACATTGACGAGTGGATCGCCAAAGCCACGCCGGACGACGGCGAATCCTGGTGGGCCAAGGACTCCGACGGCGTCGACCAGGCTGTGCGGGTCCTGTTCTTCCTGGAGAAGTCGGCCGCGTTGCGAGAACTCGTGACCGACGAGCGCTACCAGTGGCTCACCGAACTGACCGGTGACGGTCACCGGCACAACGGCGGTGCCGAAGGCCTGGTCAAGCCGCTGGGCATAGTCAAGGGGCTGTCGGATCTTCCCTGGCACAAGGACTGTGGCCAGGGTCGCCATTCCTACATGTGCAACGGAATGACCACCGGGATCAGCGTTACCGGAGCTGATCGGACCAGCGGTGCGCTCGGTGTGATCCCCGGATCGCATCGGGCCAACACCATGGCCACCGGTCGCGACCCGAAACTCGACCTTCAACCGAGGATGTTGGAGACGAACAAAGGCGACGTCACGGTCCACTGCAGCGACACCCTGCATCGCGCCCACCCGCCGACCGAGCGACCCCGCAAGGTCGTCTACTCCTCGTTCGGGCTGCCGCCCCTGCCCGGTGATGTCGTCAAGCCCAACCCGCGCTACGGCCGGGAGGCACGCGCCGAGTTGACCGACGTGACCGATCGCATCGCCGCGGCCGACAACGAGAACGACCCCAAGCGCTACCGGGCCACCCGGCAGCGGAAAGTTTGAGCGGCCCCTAGGCGGCGAACTCGAAGTACTGGACTTCGACCATCATCGGCAGCAGGTAGCCGACATAGAAACTGTGCAGCTTGAGGACTCCATGGTCCTCAACCTCGTAGTCGATGATGTCGATCCGGTCGTCGGTCTCGGCTCGGGCCTTGGCCCGGTTCAGGACCTCGTGCAGCTCATCGAGGCTGTCGACGGCCATGCCGAAATGGTCCAGACGAGGGGCGCTCATGGGCTCGTCGTCGGCGATGAGAAAAACGAACTGGTCGTAGCTGTGAACTCCCATGACCAGACGTTTGCGGTCCTCGGTCATCGAGGGGTACTCCTGCCACCCGAAGACCTCGGAGTAGAACCGGCAGATGTCGGCTCTGCCGGTCTCGTCGAGCGAGTCCGCGGGCATGCTCAGTGCCACATGGTTGAAGCGTGTGGGTCCGGAGAACTCCGTCATGGCGCAACCAGAACCTTTCCTGCGATCTCGCCTGCACGTAGTTGGGTCATGGCGTCGAGCATCCCGTCGAGATCGACAGTCTCCGGGTGGATCAGCCGATCCAGCGGCAGGGAACCGGACGCGATCAGGTCCATCGCTGCACCGAACCCGTCGGCGTCGTAGTTGAACGCCCCGGTTATGTGCAGTTCGTTGAGGATCACCCGGTTGGTGTCGAGACGTGGGTAGTCGAGTCCGGTGCCGACGATCACCAGCGTCCCGCCCCGCAGCAGCTGCGTCAGCCCCGCCTCGTTGGCGGCTCGGGCTCCGGATGACTCGAACACGACGTGATAACCGTCGTCGAGTGTCTCACCGGGATGGTCGGGAACGGTCAGGTCGTCCGGCCCCAGAACCGTCGCACCGAGAGTCGCGGCGAGACCTCGGCGTTGCTCCGTCAACTCGACCGCGGTGACCTCGACCCCCCTGGCGACGAGGATGGCGATGATGGCCGCCCCGATGGGTCCGGCCCCGAAGACCATGGCACGCTGGGCGCCTTTGATCTCCGAGTTGGTAACGGCATGGAGAGCAACCGCCAACGGCTCGGTATAGGCCGCGCTGGCCTGATCAATCTGGTCGGGAACCGTGACGAGTCGGCGCGGGTCGGTTGCCAGATACTGCGAGAACGCGCCGCGTTCAAGTGAACTGCCGGCATCCGGACGACTTTCGCAGAGGCTCGGGCGTCCGTTGCGGCACGGTTCGCAGTCGCCGCACCCGACTGAGGGAAGGCCGACGACTCGGGTCCCCTCGCGCAAGCCGCTGTCGAAGGCATTGATCACCCGCCCCGACCATTCGTGACCGAACACCGAACCGGGCGTCCCCCAGCCGTCCAACATCATGTGCAGGTCTGTCCCGCAGATCCCGCAGTAGTCGATCTCGACCAGCACCTCACCCGGTCGCGGCGCCGGTGCAGGCACCGCTTGGATCTGAACGTCCCCCGCCCTGTGATAGACCGCGGCGCGCATCGTTCTGCTCACCCCTCCAGCATCGCGCAGAAACCCCTTTCTGGCCTCCAGAACGCCCACTAGCTCTCAGCGAGGCGCGCAGCGAGAGCGGCGCGGTCGATCTTGCCGGAGGCGAGCAGCGGCATCTCAGAGACGTGTTCGAGGCGTTCAGGACAGATGTATCCTGCGGCTCCTCTGCTTTGGAACCATTGTCTGCAGGCGCTCAGATCGAATGTGTGGTCGGCGACCACGAACGCTGCGACCCGCGAACCCAGCCGATCGTCGGGCTCGCCGAGGGCCACAGCCGCGCTGACCGACCGGTGGGCTTCAAGGTGGTTCTCGACTTCTGCGGCTGAGATGTTCTCCCCGCCACGGATGATCTGTTCGTCGAGCCGGCCTGTGATGGTGAGCCAGCCGTCGTCGATCACGCCGAGGTCGCCGGTCCGAAACCAGCCGTCTTCAAAGGCTGCGGCTGAATCGCCCTCGTCGAGATAGCCGCGGAAGATCTCCGGGCCCGACACCAACAATTCCCCGTGCTCATCGACCCGGATACGTGTCTCGCCGAAAGCTCGGCCGTCGGTGGTGATCATCCTGTCGACAGGATCGTCGAATCGGCTGGTGGTGACGCTCGGGGCCTCGGTCGAACCGTAGGTGCGTTTGACGACCGCAGCGAGTTCGCTGCCGGCCCTTCGGGCGAACTCGGGTGTCACCCCGGCACCGCCGCAGGAGATGAGGCGCAGCGATGCCACCCGTTCACGATCGAAGGTCGGGTCGTCTATCAGGTCAATGAAGAAAGTCGGCGGGCCGACCATCCAGGTCACCTGCTCGGCTTCGATGAGCTGCTGCGCGGCTGCCGGGTTCCACTGCTTGGCCAACACCGTCTTGGCACCCAGCGCCGCGGGCACCAGCACTCCGTGCAACAACCCCGAGACATGCGCCAACGGAGCGGGCATGAGAACACAGTCGTCCCTGGTCAACCCATGAATCTCTGCGATCTGGAGGGTCTTGACAACCAGGTTGGCGTGAGTGTGGATCACCCCTTTGGGCCTGGCGGTCGAACCGGAGGTGAACATCACCAACGCATCGTCGGAGTCGCGACACTCGACCGCGGGTGCCTCGCCCCCGGTGAGTTCGTCGACTCCCACCGCCGCGGGTTCGTCCCGCAGCGCAGAGCCCGGATGACCGACAAGAAGGCTCGGGTGCGACTGGTCGATCACGTCGGCAATCTGGGCGGCACCGGCTCTGGGGTGCACCGGGACCGCGACTGCACCGATTCGCCAACACGCCCGGTAGAGCGCGACCGCATCGATCCCGTTGGGCATCTGAAACGCGACATGGTCGCCGTGGCCGATCCCCCGGGCATTGAACGCCGCCGCCAGGCCCTGCGCCCGTTCGACGATCGCCGCGGTCGAGACCCGCTGGTCTCCCGAGACGATCAGATCGTCGCGCTCGGGTGCCGTGGCGAAGAGGTCTATCAACACCGCCGAGCCTCCCCGCTGCTCGGAGCCGTCCACGGATCTGCCGGCCGTCGAGTCACTGGTGTCGCATGATTTCTTCTAACAGCTCGTCGAATCGAGGCATTCTGGGTCGTCCCGCGTCGAGCACCACGCGTATCAGCGGCTCAAGACGGAATGGAGGTGAGTACGCGTCGTTGACGGGGAAAGGAGTGCTGTAACCGGCGGTCAACCAACTGCCATTCGTGCTCATCACTCGGGGCAGCGGCGCGGCGATGGTTCCTCCTCCGATCTCTGCTCCGTCGGCCAACAGTTTGACCTCGGTGGAGTTCTCGGCGGCGTCTCCGAGCGTCACTCCCAGCACGGTCGCACCCTCGGGGCGTGGCGTGCCGATACGGTGGCGCCCGCGTCCGGGTGAGGCGATGAACACGGCGATCTCGTCTTGGAGCGCCACCCACGACCAGCCAGTGATCCAGTTCCCCTGTTCGACGATCACTCCCGCTGCGTCGCCCAGCGGCCCATCGAGTTCGGCTGCGGCGGTGATCCCGCCGAACAGCAGCGGACCGGAGTAGGCGGCGACCCGCTCACCGGCGTTCAGTTCGTAGCGTCTGCGGTAACCGGCGTAAGGCACGAACGTGTGCGGAAATCGCGCCGTTGCTGAGTCGTCGATGGGCAGCACCTGGTTGCGCTCGGCCTCTGTCCACCACAGATCGACCAGTTCCTGGAGTTTGCCGGGATGTTCGTCAGCCAGATCATGGCTTTCGGAGAAGTCGCTGCGGCAGTCGTACAGCGCCCAGGAGTCCTCATGAAAGTCGGCGCTGCCTTCGATCATCTCGCGTTCGTAGGGGTTCAGCTGGTTGACGTGGTCGGTGACTGCCTTCCAACCTTCGTGGTACATCGCCCGGTGTCCCCAGCATTCGTAGTACTGGCTGGTTCGGATCTCGGACGCGTCGACATCATTGATCGGTTCTCGCAGTGATACGCCGTCGACACTGATCTGGGGCACCCCGCGCACCTCGTCAGGCTGCGCGACGCCGAGCAGGTCCAACACGGTGGGCCACAGATCGATCACGTGACAGTACTGGTCACGGATGCCGCCGGGGTCGCCGATGGCCGCTGGCCAGTGCAGGATCAGCGGGTCCCGCACGCCGCCTTCGAAGGTGTAGCGCTTCCATCGTTTGAGCGGCGTGTTGCCCGCATGGGCCCAACCCCAGGGGTAATGGTTGTATCCCTGGTGACCTCCTGCGGTGTCCATCTCGTCGATGAGGCGGGAGACGTCCTCGTAGGTGTCGTTCAGTTGTGCCATGTGGTTGGTCGACCCGTGGGGGCCACCCTCACCCGACGCTCCGTTGTCGGAGATCAACAGGATCATGGTGTTGTCGAGTTCGCCGGTGGTTTCGAGTTGGTCGAGGATGCGACCGATCTGCGCGTCGGCGTGGGTCAGGAAGGCTGCGAATACCTCCTGCAGCAGCGCATAGAGACGCTGTTCGACCGCTGGGAGTGAGTCCCATTCGGCCACCCAGTCCGGGCGGGCCGGCAGGTCGACGTCGTCGGGGACAATCCCGAGTTCCTTCTGACGCTCGAGGGTCCGTTCTGCGAGCACGTCCCAGCCCTCATCGAAACGGCCGGCATAGGCATCGATCCACTCTTGGGGGACTTGGTGTGGTGAGTGCGGCGCTCCGGTCGCCCAATACAACATGAACGGACGGTCGGGTTGATGGATCCGCAGCTCACGGATGTTGGCGATGGCCTCATCGGCGATGTCTTCGCTGAAGTGGTATCCGTCCTCGGGAGTTCGTGGTGGATCGACGTAGGACTGGTCGCGAACCAGGTCGGGAGTCCACTGGCTGTCCTCGCCTCCGAGGAATCCGTAGTAGCGGTCAAACCCGACCCCGGTCGGCCAGGTGTGGAACGGTCCGGCGGGCCCGCGATGGTCCCGCGGGCTGAGATGCCATTTGCCGATGGCCCAGGTGACCCAGCCCTCTTCGCGCAGCACCGCAGGCAGGGTGGCTGCGTTGGACGGCATCACCCCGGTGTAGGCGGGGAACGGCAGTGGCATGTCGGGCAGCATCCCCATGCCGACACGATGGTGATTGCGACCGGTCAGGGCGCTGGCGCGGGTGGGGGAGCAGACCGCGGTGGTGTGGAAGTTGGTGAAACGCAGGCCCCGCTCGGCGAGCCGGTCGATGTTGGGTGTGTCGATCAGCGATCCGTAGCAGCCGAGCTGACCGAAACCGCAGTCGTCGAGCACAATCATGATGACGTTGGGTGCGCCACGACGGTACGGATCAGGAGGCCGCGGCATCCTTGACTCGTTCAGCGTCAATCCGATATGTGTGTCGGTGTCGTTCATGGCCGGGTCGAGGTCCGCAGCGGTTACTCGATTGCGTGACGTTCGCGGAGTTTGCGGGCGATCACCATCTTCTGGATTTCGCTGGTGCCCTCACCGATGATCATCAGCGGCGTGTCGCGGAAGTACCTTTCGACGTCGTACTCCTGGGTGTATCCGTTGCCGCCATGGATCCGCAGAGCCTCGGTGCTGATCTCGAAGGCAGCCTCGGAGGCGAACAGTTTTGCCATGCCAGCCTCGAGGTCTATCCGCTCGCCTGAGTCGTATTTGTCGGCAGCGTCGTAAGTCATCAGCCGTGCCGCCTGGAGTTTGGTGGCCATCTCAGCGAGTTTGAACTGGATCGCCTGGTGCTCGAAGATCGGCTTGCCGAAGGTCTCACGTTCGAGGCTGTATTTCATGGCCGCGTCGAAGGCGGCCTGGCCGACCCCGACGGAACGTGCAGCGATGTTGATCCGTCCGAGTTCCAGAGCCGACAGCGCATAGCGAAGTCCGTTGCCCATCCCCTCAGGACCACCGAGCAGGTTGGCATCGGGCACTCGATGGTCGACGTAGCTCATCTCGACCGTCTCGAGACCCTTGTAACCGAGCTTGCGAATGTGTTTCGAGGTCCGGATTCCCTCGAAGGCGTCGCCCGGTTCCTTCTCGACGAGAAAACAGGTCACGCGGTTGTCGGGGGTGCGAGCCAGCAGCATCACCAGCGATGCCCGCTCACCGTTGGTCACCCACATCTTTGTTCCGTTGATGATCCACTCATCGCCGTCTCTGGTGGCTTTGCAGCGAAGAGCTCCCGCATCGCTCCCGCTGTCGGGCTCCGAGAGGGAGAACGCAGCTCGATAGCGGCCGTCGACCATTCTCGGGAGGAAATTCCGGCGCTGTTCATCGGTTCCGTACCGTCCGATCATCACGCAGGCGATCTTGTGGGTGTTGAGGATTCCCGAGAGGCTCATCCACCCCCGGCTGAGTTCCTCGATCAGACGGGCGTAGGTTCTGGCGCTGAGCCCGAGGCCTCCGTATTCGGCGGGGATGGTCGCTCCGAAGAGGCCGAACTCGCACATCTGTTCGAACATTTCCTGGGGGAACTCGTCGGCGTGTTCGAGCTCGCTCGCTCGGGGAACGACTTCACGATCGACCCAGGAGGCGACCACCGAGACGATCTCATCGGCTATCTCCTGCTCGGCACTGTTCTGATCGTCGCCGTTCTGACGGGCCCTGTCCTGATGGGCGTTGTCCGGGTGGCTCATACGGGTTGTCTCCTACCTTGGATCTGCACATCACCAACCTAGAACAGTTCGCAGGGGACGAGAGCCCCTTGGGAGGACTCGGTCGAGTCCTCCCAAGGAGATCAGCGAACCATCTCAGCTGGAGGGGAGTTCGAGCACCCAGCCGATCAGGATCAAGTTCGGGTTGGTGAGACTACGTCCGTCTGCTTGGGCCCTGCCCATGTTCAGATCGAAGATCTCCTGCCAGCGGACACCCGAACCCAGATGGGTTCTGGCGAGCCCCCACAGGGTGTCGCCGCGCACGACGGTGACCGTGGTCGGCTCAGGCTCCGGCTCCGGCTCGGGCTCGGGGGTCACCGCGACGATCCGGTTGTCGCCGCCGACCGGGTAGTCGGCCGCGGTGATCTTCCCGCCAAGGTCGGTTGAGATGTAGTCGGCGAGAGCCTGCTGGTAGCTGACACCCATCTTGGTGAAGTCCAAGTCGGCGAGCGGGTAGCAGTCACCGCCGCCGGCCAGGAAGTCGATGGTGGCCAGCGACACTGGATCGCCTGGTACAACGGCACCGTCTTCGACGATCACCGTGCCGTCGTCGAGCACCACGTCGCGCACCCGGGAGCCCGCGTCGCCGATGAGCGAGCAGTCGCCGTCGCGGTCGGTCTCACGCGCTGTCGCAGTCGGGTCGTAGGTGAGGGTGAACCCTGAGATCTGCGCGAACTGGCCTCCAGCACCCGGGATCCGGTCGACTGCCTGCTCAAGCAGCACATGGAACGTCTCGCGCGGCACTTCAAGCACCACCACGAAGTTGCGGAACGGTGCTATGTCCCAGGTGTCGCCGGTGGTGATGTCACCTGCCGGGATGACGGCATCGTTGCGGATCCCGCCGCCGTTCTGGATGGCGACATCCGGCGCGTCGATCCCGAAGGACGCGGCGAGGTTGGTGGCGGTGGCTCGCAGAGCATCAGCATGGAGGTTGCCCTGGTTGGTGGAGGTGGTGCGCACCATGGCGCGGCGACCGTCGAGGTCGACCTCGCTGGTGCCGATGACGTCGGCATCGACTTCGGCGACGGCTGCTGCGAGCGGCTCGATCACGTTGGCCTGAACGTCCGGGTCAGGTGTCACGTCGAAGCTGACGCCCACGGAGCGGCCGCTGCTGCTGACGATATTGCCGTCACCATCGAAGGTCACGCTGAGCGCGCCGATACAGCGGTAACCGCCGGGCGCGGTTATCACCGGCACCTTGTTGTCGTCGGCGTCGGTCACCAGGGTCGGGTACGGTCCGGCCGGATCGTCGTCGGGCATGCACGTGTCGCCGTCGTTGCGCAGCAGATCGTCGCCGCCGCCGGCGATGACCACGTCCACGTCGGTCAACGAGGCCACAAGCGCGATCTCCTCATCGACATCCTGGAGATGGCTGACCAGAATGATCTTGTTGACGCCCTGCTCGGTCAACGACTCAGCCTCGGCCGACACCGCGGCCAGCACATCGGAGATCACCACGTTGCGGGGAGAGGAGATGTTGGGGAGCTGCGGTGTGACGGCCCCGATCACGCCGATCCTCTGTCCACCGGTCTCGATGATCGTGCTCGCTGCGAGCCTGCCGTCGTCGACCAGCGCTTGGAGCACGGGCTCGCCGGAGAAGTCGGCATTGGCGGACAGGAACGTTATCGACGGCGTGAAGCCCTCGATGAACCGGGCGGTCACCTCGGGGCCCAGGTCGAAGTCGTGGTTGCCCAGTGCCATGGCGTCGTAGAGCCCGCTGAGAGCGATCGAATCGTAGAGTGCGCCTTCTCTTGCCAGAGAGACACCGAGTTCCTGCGAAGCCAGGAAGTTGTCGCCGGAGGTGAGAGTGATCACGCCGTTGCCCTCGGTTGCCGCAGCAGCCTGCATCAGCTTCATCTGGGCCGCGAACCGGGCCACTCCTGGGAATCCCGCGTCGTCGTCGGGCAGAAGCTTCGATTCGCCGTCGTTGTTGTGCAGGATCGTGAGCGTGAAGGTCTCAGCGCTGATCGGCACCGGGGTCTGTGCCCCCGCTGACAGCGTCAGCGATGCGAACACGGCTGAGATCAACGCCAGAACGGCCAGTGCGGTGATCGGTTTCTTCGGACTCTTCTTCTTGACCATCTTGAGGTCTCCTTGGGATGTGATGACGCACGATGCGGCACGTTGAGTGCGCAGGGGATCGTATAGACGCCTTGGGGGCTGTTGCCAAGGCGAACTCAGGTTCCGAAGCGATCTGTCAGTAGTTGCTCCAGAGCGGTCAGGTCGATTTTGCCGCTTTCCAACCACACCAGTTCACTTGGAGAATCAAAAACAGCTATGTGACGAGGGACTTTGTAGCTCGACAGCGCTTGCTTGACGCGCGCCGCCAGTTCGTCGGCTGTGCAGTCAGCGTCGGGCCGCAGCACCACTGCCGCGGCGACGTCCTGTCCACGTTGCGCACTCGGCACGCCCATTACGTAGGCATCCATAACCTCGGCCTGCTCCTCGAGCACAATCTCCACCTCACGGGGGGTGATGTTCATCCCCGAAGACTTGATCTGGTCGCCCATACGACCTTTGAAGTAGAGGTGACCGTCCGCGTCGAGGTAGCCGGCATCGCCGGTGGGGTACCAGCCGTCGGCGGTGAACACATCCTCCGGGTCTGTCTTAAGCAGACCCAGCATCAGCGAATAGCCCTTGATGTGGATCTCGCCCATCTCGCCTACGGGCAGCTCGCTGCCCGACGCGGGATCATAGATGCGATGGGAGACGCCTGGAACGGAACGGCCGAACGATCCACGCTTGTCGGGAGGCAACTCGCCGCTCATCACCTCGATCGAGTGCGGCCCCAGCGACTCGGTCATGCCCAAAGACTCGGGCCGCAACCCCGGGTCTTCGATGCGCATGTGTTCGGGTCGGAACTCCTCGGCGCGTCCCGAGCGCACCGAGGAGAGGTCTCGTTCTTTCGCGGTCGGGTGCTCGACGAGCGCCTTGGCCATGTGAGGCCAGCCGACGACATGGTTGACTCGATGCCGTTCGATCAACTTCAGAGTGGCCTCGGGTTCGAACTGATGCTCGAAGATGATCGTCGCGCCCGCGTGCATGCTTGCGATCAGCACGTAGATCATCCCACCGACCCAGAACAGCGGCATCGGGGTGTAGACCACGTCACCTGCCTTACGATCAAGGAACCGCAGCAGGTTGAAGGGATGACCGATCACCCCGGCATGCGAATGGACAACGCCTTTGGGATGGCCGGTGCTGCCTGAGCTGTACATCACGATCATGGGGTCGTTGGGCGCCACTGCTGCTTCGGCCTCGCGCAACTCTGCGTCGGTGGTGTTTTCGGCGAGAGCCACGAGATCCTCGGCGTGGGTGGCCCAGGACGGAACGTTGTCCCCCCATATCCAAACCCGGCGCAGCGCTGGGTGGCTGTCGAGGTTGAGGTTGCCGGCGGACGTCTCGCTGAGGCCTTCCACGACCGCTTCGAGCCGTTCGACATAGTTGTTGTTGAGATGCGAGTCGACGGTCAGCAGCACCTCGACCTCGCTGTGCTCAAGCACCCATTTCAGTTCTCGGGGCTTGTAGTAGGTGTTGATCAGGACCACCAGAGCGCCGATTCGGGTTGCGGCGAGCCAGGCGACGATCCAGTTGCCGCCGTTGGGGGCCAGCAACCCGACATGGGTACCGGCTTGGACCCCTGAAGCCAGCAGGGCTTTGGCCAACTCGGTCGACTGGTCGCGGGCCTGTTCGAAGGTCAGCGTTTCTTTCTCGATGACGCAGAGATTGCTGTCGCCCCAGGCGTCGGCCACGTGCCTTATGAATTCACCGGCCGTCAGGCGGTATCCGGGTTCTTGGAAGTGGCGATCGCCGGGGGTCACGTCTGTCGGTCGAATATCGTCAGTGGATCATCTTGTAGCGAACCGGCAGGTGTTTGGGTCCGACGACGAAGCTCGATGCCACATATTCGGCGGGTCCGGCGTATTCCATGGCCTCCATCCTCAGGGCCAGCTGTTCAAGCAGAGCCTTGATGCTGGCCCGGGCCAGATGGGCGCCCAGGCAATAGTGCTCGGCCCAACCGAATCCGAGATGCCGGTTGGGGCTGCGACCGATGTCGAATCGGTGAGGATCTTCGAAGACGGTCTCGTCGCGGCTGCCCGAAGCGTAGAACAGCGCAAGGATGTCGTCTTTTCTGATTTTCTGCCCGTCGAACTCAAGGTCGCGTGTCGCGGTTCGCTTCATGTAGTTGACGGGCGCCGTGTAACGAACGACTTCCTCGACCGCGGTCCTGAGCAGGCTCGGGTCTTCACGCAGGCGCCTCAACTCATCGGGATGGTCGAGGAACGCTTGGAATGCTCCGGTCAGTGAATGGCGGGTGGTGTCGTGCCCGGCGTTGAAGATGATCAGGTAGTAGCCGAGCGTCTCGATGTCTCCCAGAGGATCGCCGTTCTCGAAGGTTGCGTTGGCGAGCATGCTTGCGAGATCGTCGGTGGGGTTGGCACGGCGGTCCTGAATGATGGTGTTGAACATGTTGAAGAAGTCCATCATCAAGTCGAAGCTGGCTTCATGACGATCTTCGCCCTCGCGTCGAAGTTCAGGGTCCTCGCTGGCCAGCAACTGGGTGGTCAGCTCCAGCAACTGCTCCTCCTGGGAAGGCTCGATCCCCAGAATCGTCGCCAGGACACGCAGAGGGTGCTTCTGGGCGATGTTCTCGACGAAGTCGGCTTCGCCTTCGGGGCCGAGGCTGTCGATGACGATGCGGGCGCTGGTCTCCACGATCTCATCGAGCCGCTCGATGCCCCGAGGCGTGAAAAAACTACTGGCCACCTTGCGGAACACGCGATGGTCAGGTGGGTCCATCTCGATGATCGTCTTCATCTGGACCGGATAGCCCTTGGCCCGTCGCTCCGCTTGTTCGGTTGTCAAAATCGTGATCCCGTTGCTGTTGGAGAAGTCCTCGGGGCGACTTGAGATCTCCATGATGTCGGCGTGCCTGGTCACAGCCCAGAACGGTTCGCGACCCTCAGTATCGAAATACTGCAGGGGTTCCTTGCGAAGCTGCTCCCACTGCGCGTGGGGTGGACCGGACTCGCCGTAGCGAACCGAAGAGATGAGATCAAGCCCGTCTATCGCCATAGCCGAGACGATAGATCACCCGCGCCCCTGGCTCATAATTGGCTTCCTGGGAAGATTGTGATGGAGGGAGAGACTCAGTCGTCGAGAGCGGCGAGGATTGAGTCTTCGAATCCCCAGTCGACGGAATGCGTTCGGGTCAGACCGGCGTCCTGGTACCAACCGAAGGTGTCCTCGACCATCGATTCGAAGCTGTGTCGGGGTTCCCAGCCGACGTCGTTGCGGAGTCGGTCGATCGAGAACACGGTGCTGCGGTTCCAATGGTGGATGTTGGGTGCCAGATGCTGTACTAGTTGAGCCAATTGGAAGCGTTGGGCACCGGCCGAGGCTCTGGCTGCTTTGGACGCCTTCACGGTTGAGCGCGTCTGGATGCCGACGCCCGCGCTCGTCGCCACATCGGCCATCAAGTCACCGGTCCACAGCGCCTCCATGACCGGATGTGGGATGTGGCGCACCTCAGCGGGTCTGCCGACCGCTTCGGCGATGGTGGCGACATAGTGGTTGCGGGTCACGGCGCTGTTGCCGGTGAGGTTGTAGCGCCGACCGAACGTGTTGCTGCGCCCCATCATCTGTTCGAGTGCGACGCCTTGATCGTCGACGTGACCGAGTTGCAGCAGGGTTTGCCCGTCGCCGGGGATCAGCACCGGCCTATTTTCGAGAATGCGGCGGAACATGCGCTGCTCTCGGGCTTCGATCATGTTGTGTGGCCCGAACACCATCGAGAACGCTGCGCTCGTTACCGGAAAGCCGTGGTCACGGTGGGCTTGGAAGAGCAGGTCTTCGCACAGCAGTTTGTGCAGTCCGTACTCGTTCTGGCGGTCGCTGCGGTCGTCGGGATGGGTCTCGGTGATCGGCAAGACATCAGCTTGCGCGTAGGTGACTGTCGATGAGGCGAAGATGTAGTGGCCGACTCTGTCGGTGAACAGTTCGATCATGAGTTCTGCGTCTTCGGGGTGGTATGCGGTGATGTCGGCGATCACATCCCATTCGCTGCCGGCCAGCGCCGCTCGGACGGTGTCGGGTTCGCTGCGATCAGCGACGAGGCGTTTCACCGAATCGGGTATGTCGGCGGTGCTTCGTCCTCGGTTGAGCACGGTCACGTCGTGGCCCTGCCGCACCAGTTCGTGAACTAGCGCCAGACCGTTGAAGTTCGTCCCACCCATTACCAGAACTTTCACGCCGACAGCGTAGGCACCCGTTAAGGCCGCGCTCCATTTCGTGGACCGGCGAACGCATGGAATTGGACCGGGTGAGAGCTTGGGCGGACAATGGAGGATCACGGTTCGATCGCGAGCTCAAGGAGGACCTGGTGGAGTATCTGATCGATCAGCGGAAGAACTGGGCGATGGCAGAGCAGCGACTGGCCACCGAGACCGACCCCCGGCGGCAGCAGGTGCTCGCCACAATCATCGAGCATGCCAAGGCGGAGGCGTTGCCCGACTACGAGCGCCTGATGGCGACGGTCTCGCCGAGTGCGCATTACCGCTTCTTCGGAGATGAAGTCACCGATGTTGTTGGCAAGGACGGAGTCGGCGCGTTCTACGCGGATCTTGTAGCGACCGGCCGTAACAACGTCGAGCATGCCGTGGACCGCATGGTGGTGGATCGAGATGCCATCACCACAGAGGGTCCGATGGCGATGGCTTACCCCGGGGCGTTCTTGGCCGACGCCGGTATCGACGTACCCGGTGAGGAGGCCTTGTACCTGTTCCAGACGCGGATGATGATCGTCTGGGGTTTCGACGAGGACGGTCTGGTGCAATGTGAGG
The DNA here is from genome assembly GCA_965221585.1 of Candidatus Aldehydirespiratoraceae bacterium. Lineage (GTDB taxonomy): Bacteria > Actinomycetota > Acidimicrobiia > Acidimicrobiales > Aldehydirespiratoraceae > VXYK01. Next base: position 613,448 of record OZ244898.1, read on the forward strand.
ACTCCTACACCGCCGGTGACGGCTGGGCCGGCATCGCTGATCGTCCGGTGAAGCCCGAGCAGATCCGGGCCGTTACGCTGGCTGACCTGTGAGCGCCTACGGCGAAACTTCAGCATCGCTCGACGAACTGTTTCTTCCTGATCCGCCGCCCGCGGAGGTGCGTTACACGGTTGTGTCAGTCGACGATCATGTGGTCGAACCGCCGCACCTCTTTGAGACCTATATGCAGCCGGGCCTGCGAGACCGCGGGCCGCAACTCATTGAGACCGAGGCAGGCCATCAGGTTTGGGAGTTCGACGGAGCGCGCTATGTGCAGATGGGCATGAACGCGGTGGCCGGACGCAGACCCGAGACCGTGAAGATCGAACCCTTCCGTTTCGAACAGATGCGCCGGGGTTGTTACGACATCGAGGCCCGGGTGCGTGACATGGACCTTGGCGGGATCTGGGCGATGCTCAACTTCCCCAGCCAGGTCACCGGTTTCTGTGGTTCGGTGTTCGCCGGGGCGTCGGATCCCGAGGTCGGTATTGATGCGGTGCGGGCCTGGAACGACTGGCTGTTCAGCGAATGGTACGAGCCCTATCCCGAGCGGGTCATTCCCGGAGGGATCACCTATCTGGGTTCGTCGGAAGGTGCGGTGGCGGAGATTCACCGCAACGCGGCTCGTGGTTTCGTTTCGGTAACGATGCCGGAACGCCCTCACGCCATCGGTGTGCCCAGTCTCTGGGACCGGGACTTCTGGGATCCGATCATTCAGGCGTGTGTCGACACCGACACGGTGATTTCTCTGCATGTCGGCAGTTCGGGAATGTACGACATGCCCGCGGGGTCGCCGATGCTTCAGCTTGGCGCGACCATGTTCGGGCAGCTTTCGTTGGCGTCGTGTGCCGAATGGCTGTGGTCGGAGTATCCGCTGCGTCATCCCGGTTTGAAGATCGCTATGAGCGAAGGCGGTATCGGTTGGGTGGCGATGCTGATCGACCGGCTCGACAACCTCGTTGATCGCTCCGGGTACGGCAAGGGCTGGGCCGAGCGCCCCGCCGATGTGTTGCGCCGCAACTTCTGGTTCTGCACGATCGACGATCCGTCGACGATCCGCTGCCGTGACGTGATCGGCGTTGAGAACATCTGCATCGAGACCGACTATCCCCATGGCGACTCAACCTGGCCCGACACCCAGCAGGTGATCGCCGACCTGTGGGGCGACCTGCCTGCTGACGAGCTTCGCAAGATGTGCAGCGAGAACGCCGCGGCGCTCTACCGGCACCCGCTTCCGACCCCGGTTCTGCCGCTGGGTTGAGGGTCGGGGACTGCGAGATGGAGGCCAAGGGAATCATCTTCACGGCGCTCGACACAGACCACGACAACATCGAGAGTTGGAACCGCTGGTACGACCTCGAACATCTGCCGCCCAACATCGCCATGGACGAGATCGCCGGCGGCCGCCGTTATGTGGCACCTCCAGAACTTCACGACATCAGGCTGCCGGCAATACCCTGGCCGGGATTCGAGGACGGCAAGGGAGTCAACGTCACGATCTATCTGACCGCGGTCGACCCGGGCGAGGCAATCGCCGCGATGACCGCGTTCCGTGAGGTTTTGGAAGCTGCGGGTCGCATGGAGGGTGCGGGCAACCGCACGGTCAGAACCGGCGATGCGATGGACCTTCGCTGGGTTGTTGGAGACCCCAAGTTGAATCTCGATGACCGCGATGTTCCCTACCTCGGTCACACCGGCATTCGGGTTGTGCTGCGTCGCGGTGGAGAAGCGCGAACGCTTGCGGAGCGAGCAGTCGGTGTCGACGGTGTACACGGCGTGATGTCGTTCGCCAGCCGCTTCTTCGCCGGGCTCGAAGCCGACATCTATCTGCTCTCCGGAGTGACCGCGCAAGCCACCCTGGCATGCCGAAGCGCAGCCGGATACGGCTCGGATTCTGAGATTGTGCTCGACGCCCCCTACGACGCGATCACACCGCTCGATTATTCGTTCGCCGCTCGGATCCGTGCCAGCTCCCTACCCGCCAGGCTCGACACCGACAAGGTGATGTGAACCATCCCGCGGCTGGCCGTAGCAAAGAGCCTCAGCCGTTGGGAAGCAGGACGGTGCGGGCCTCGGTGCCGGTCTTGATGGCGTCGAAAGCACCCTGGAGTCCGTCGAGACCGGCGGTGTTGCTGATCAGTTGATCCAGTTTGAGCTGCCCCTTCAGGTAAAGGTTGGCCAGCATCGGGAAGTCCTTGCGGGGTCGAGCACCGCCGGCACGGATACCCAGCAGATTCTTGTTCTGGTGCAGAGCCTGGAACGGGTATGTGACCTCGGCGGTGAGGTCGGGTACCCCCACTGCGCAGATGTTGCCGCCCGGACGGGTCATCTGCAGGCAGTCAGCGAGGAGCTTGGTCGAACCCACCACTTCGAAAGCGTGATCGACGCCTGAGCCGGTCAGCTTCTTGACCTCGTTGATCACGTCGACTCCTTCGTCGGCCAGAATGAACTCGGTAGCACCGAAATCGACCGCGAAGGCCTCCTTTTCGGGGACCCGGTCAACCGCGATGATCTGGCTGGCCCCGCACAGCTTGGCGGCCTGGATGACGTTCAGGCCCACGCCGCCGGCACCGATGACCACACAGGTGTCACCGAGCTGCACCCGCGCCCGGTTGAACACCGCGCCGGTGCCGGTGATGACTCCACAGCCGATCAGCGCAGCGGCGGTCAGAGGCATCTCCTTGGGAATCGGGATGCACTGGTTCTCGCCGACGATCGTCTCCTGGACGAAGGCGCCGATCCCAGCGAAGTTGTAGAGCGGCTGGTCGCCTTCCCGGTAGGGCTGGCTGAGGCTGCCCATGGAAACGCTGCAGTTGCCGGGATTGCCTCCCTCACAATCGGGGCAGTGTCCGCAGTTGCTGAACGTCGACAGGATGACATGGTCGCCGACTGCGCAGTAGGTCACCGCGGAGCCGGTTTCCAGAACAACACCGGCGGCTTCATGGCCGGGCACCAGAGGCGTCGGCATGTAGTACTTGCCGTGCACGCAACTCAGATCGGACCCGCATACGCCCGCGGCCTTGATTTCGACACGCACCTGGCGAGGGTCCAGATCGGTGGTGGCGAAATCCACCTCAGCCGAGAGGCGAACGGAGTCTTCGGTCGTTCCTTCGAGAATCAATCCTTGCATCCCGTCAGTGTCGCGCACTCGGCGTCGCAATGAGGAATGCAAAGGGACAGCGACGGGACTGGAGTGTGCAGCCGATATTCGGGTACAGCGCTCGATCCACTAGACCCGTCCACTAGACATAGTGCATGCAGAACGATTTGAAGGCCGCATGGGAGCGGCTCTGCGACGCCCTCAAGGAATCAGCCGACTACATATTCGACCCTTCATTGGGCGTCGATGCCTCCGAACAGGCCGAAGGGCTGCGCCATCACCTGAGGCTGTTCCATGCGACCGGCGAACGCCTGCTCGAGAACGACGATCCGGAACACCCCGAGTTGGGCTGGACGTATCCGTCCAAGATGGGACAGGACAATCCCGACGCCCTCTACATGTCCGCACCGATGGACCTGCACCACAGCTACCGGCTCACCGGGCGCATGGACACACCCAGGTATCTCGGGTTCTCGTTGATGGACTTCCGCTTCGGGCGAGGGACGATCACCCAGATCCTCAACATCGGCAGCCCGGAACTGACCGACATCGGCGGCGGCCGCATGGATGTCGTATTCAGCCCCGACCCCGACCCCGGCGACCATCCAGGCGACTGGTTCCAACTCGAACCGCAGCAGTGCCGCCTGCTGGTGCGTCAGTTCTTCTCCGACTGGGCAGCCGAGGAACGCGCAGACCTGCACCTCGAGTGTCTGGACCCGGTCGAACCACCCGCCCGACTCGACCCGGTCTCCACCATTGCCAAACTGGACGAGATGACCGCCGAGATGCAGATCGTCCCCAAGTTCTGGACCGATTATGCGGTCAGCCAACGCGACCGGGGAGAAATCAACTCCTTCGACCACATGGCCGGCCGCAAAGTGAGCGGCGTCGGCTACGGGGGCAGCGATCAGCAGGCATACGGGCAGTGCTGGTACGAAGTGGGCCCTGAGGAGGCACTTCTGCTCGTGGTGACCCCACCGAAGTGTTGGTACTGGAACATTCAGGTGGGGGACACTTGGTACCAGAGCCTCGACTATGTGAATCAGCCCGCGACGCTCAACGACTCGCAGGCCCACATCGACCCGGACGGCGTGTTGCGGGTGGTGATCTCGCATCTCGATCCTGGAATCGACAATTGGATCGCACTGGGCGGGTGCCCCCAAGGTGCCATCACCTACCGCTGGAACAACGCCGAGGAGGTGCCGGTGCCCAACCTGCGCCTGATAGCGGCGTCGGAGGTTGCCGAGCACCTCCACCCCGACACCCCGGCTGTGAGCCCGCAAGTCCGCCGTGAGCGCCAGGTTGAGCGTCGTCGCCATGCCCTCAACCGCTTCATCAGGTAACCGCCTGCGGTACCACCCGCCGTACGAACGGAACTGCTAATCTTCGGTGGTTGTGCGCCTGAGACTGTTGCATGAGTCGGCATCGAGGGAGAATCGCGTAGCGCTCGTTCCAGACGGAGTCGCCGCACTGGTCGAGCAGGGATGTGAGGTGCTGGTGGAGCGCGGCGCCGGTCTGGGCTCGGGATTCGACGACGGCACGTATCGACACGTCGGCGCGACCGTCGTCGACCGGTTCGCTGCAGCGGCCGACGTTGCCGATGTGGTCGTCTCGGTGCGTGATGCTCCGTTGGGTTCCTCCTCTCTCAACCCGGCAGCGGTGCCGAGCACGGTGTTCGTGGGCGTCTTCGACCCGTTGTGGGCTCCTCACAGGGCACAGCGCCATGCCGCCAACGGTGTCTCGGCGTTCTCCCTGGATCTGGTACCGCGCGTCACCCGTGCACAGTCGATGGATGTGCTGTCGTCGATGGCGACGATCGCGGGTTACGAGGCCGTGCTGCTCGCCGCCAGCCACCTGCCTCAGATGTTCCCCCTGATGATGACCGCTGCGGGAACGCTGGCCCCCGCGAGGGTGTTGGTGTTGGGAGCAGGCGTTGCCGGGTTGCAGGCAATAGGCACAGCGAGGCGGCTCGGCGGGGTGGTGGAGGCCTTCGACGTGCGTCCCGAGGCGGTCGAGCAGATTCGCTCGCTGGGCGCCCGTGCCCTGGACCTTGAAGTGTCACCGTCAGCTGTCGGGGAGAAAGCCGTTGCCAGCATCAATGGCTACGCGGTTGCCCAGAGCGACGATGTCGCGGAGATTCAGCGCGAGATGTTGACTCCCCATGTGGCCGGCGCAGATGTTGTGATCACTGCTGCTGCGGTGCCGGGTCGTCCGTCTCCGCGGTTGGTCACCGCAGAGATGGTCGACGGCATGGAGCCCGGCTCGGTGCTGGTCGACCTGGCAGCTGAACGAGGCGGCAACTGCGAGGCAACCGAAGCCGACCAGAAGGTGGAGCGCAACGGCGTCACGGTGCTGGGTCCGACCGATCTGACTTCGAAGTGTGCCCGTCACGCCAGCCAGATGTTCTCTCGCAACCTAGTGGCGTTCCTGGACCATCTCCGTGCCGAGGGCGAGCTGGAGATTCGTCGTGACGATGAGATTCTCTCGGCCATGCTGGTCACCCACGACGGTGCCGTGGTCCATCCGGAAGTCCTGGCTGCGCTGGGGGAGGGTTGAGAGCGTGGAATTGTTGATTGCGGTCACCCTGTTGGTGCTGGCTGTTTTCCTCGGCGTCGAGTTGATCACCAAGGTTCCTCCGACACTGCACACGCCCTTGATGTCGGGCTCCAACGCCATCTCAGGTATCACAATCGTGGGAGCTCTGCTGGCTGCCGGCGCTGACCATTCGACCTTCACCGCAGTTCTGGGATTCCTTGCGGTCACAATGGCGATGGTCAACGTGGTGGGCGGCTTTCTCGTGACCCATCGGATGCTGCACATGTTCGGCCCGAAGCGACGCCGTGCCGCGGTGGATCAGTCCGAGGGCGACGGGGAGGATTCGTGATGGGTGACTGGGCCACGCTCGGTTATCTCGTTGCGGCAATACTCTTCATCCTCGGTCTGAAACGTCTCAGCCGGCCCCGCACCGCGGTACGAGGCAACCAGTACGGAGCAGCGGGAATGCTTGTCGCGGTGCTGGTCACGCTCACCGACAACGCCATCATCGACTTCGGTTGGATAGTCGGCGGTCTGCTGCTGGGAACGGTTGTGGGGGCCCTATTGGCGGTACGGGTGCAGATGACGGCCATGCCTGAACTTGTGGCTCTGTTCAACGGCTTCGGTGGGGGAGCTTCGGTGCTGGTCGCGGCTGCGTCCTATGTCCAGGCTGTTGATCTGGCCAACGACACCTCGCGCCTGTCGTCTGCCGCGGCGTTGGCAACTTTGATCGGGGCGGTGACGTTCACAGGCAGCCTCATCGCCTTTGCCAAGCTCCGCGACGCGCTGCGCTGGTCGGGTTTCCCGGGGATGACCGTGGTGAGCGCCATCGGGTTGATCGCGGCCGTGGTCATAGGCGTCTTGATGGTCGTCGACCCCGAGAATGCCCTGTGGTTGTGGCTGCTGGTCGGAGTGGGGGCGGTTCTCGGATTGTTGGTGGTCGTGCCCATCGGCGGTGCAGACATGCCGGTGGTGATTGCCCTGTTGAACTCCTTGTCTGGCATGGCTGCGGTTGCGGCCGGTTTCGTGCTCGACAATTCGTTGCTGATCATTGCCGGCTCGCTGGTGGGTGCCAGCGGGCTGATCCTCACACAGATCATGTGCGTGGCGATGAACCGGACGCTGCTGGCGGTGATGTTCACTCCTGCGCCGTCTGGTGCGAACAACCACGATGCCGACGATGTCTACGCCGGGAAGGTCCGCTCCACCTCCGCTGATGATGTGGCCATGCTGCTTGAGTCCGCAGAGCGCGTCGCGATCGTCCCGGGTTACGGGCTTGCGGTGGCACAGGCACAGCACGCGGTGCGGGATCTCACCCGGCGCCTGGCCGAACGCGGGGTGGAGGTGGTGTTCGGCATCCATCCGGTCGCGGGACGGATGCCCGGCCACATGAATGTGCTGCTCGCGGAAGCAGAGGTCAGCTACGAGCGACTCGTCGAGATGGACGACATCAACCCGACCTTCGAGCAGACCGACGTGACTATCGTCATCGGCGCGAACGACGTGGTGAATCCGGTAGCTCGCACCGACCCGTCGAGTCCGATCGCGGGAATGCCGATCCTCGATGTGGACAAGAGCGATGTGGTGGTGATCATCAAACGCAGCCTCAGTCCAGGCTTCGCGGGGATCGCCAATCCGCTCTTCGCGGCCGATAACGCCTTGATGCTGTTCGCCGACGGTCGTGAAGCGGTAGTCGGCATCACCAAGTCCCTCCAGTCCCTCTGAGGGTGCCAGTCCCTCTGAAGGCGATGGCGGTCTCTGAACGACCATTCGCGCCTTTGTTCGCGAATCGAATCTCGTGCGCAGGATTGGCTACGGTCTAGGCGTGACTCAACTCGCATACAACCCGTTCGGGTTCGCGCACCACGAGGATCCGTACGTCACCTACAAGCGGCTCCGTGACGAGGCTCCCGCCTATTGGAACCCTGACCTCGAGTTTTGGGCTCTCAGCCGTTTCGAGGATGTCTTGGAGGGCTTTCGTGACACCGAGCTTTTCTCGTCCGCGGGAGGGATCGCGCTGGAGAATCGCCGCCCGATTGGTCAAAGTGTCGGTTTTGATCAGATGATCGAGTGCGACCCGCCTGAGCACACGGTGTTGCGCAAACTGGTCAGTCGTGTGTTCACCACTCGCACGGTCGCCAGAATGGAGCAGGAGATCCGCAAGATCTTCACGGTTTACCTCGATGAAGTGATCGAATCGGGTAGCGCTGAGGTGGTCGGTGACTTGACCAGCCCGTATCCGATGGATGTGATCTCCGCCGTGTTGGGTGTTCCGGCGGCGGACCGTCCTGGATTGCGGGCAAGCAGCGACAAGGTGATGATTCGTGAGGACGGGGTGCTGGCGATTCCCGCTGAGGCTGCCGATGGGATGCTCGGCTTGGTCACCTATTTCATGGAGGATCTGCCGAAACGCAAGGCCGGTGAGGGATCCGGTCTGATCAACGATCTTGTCGGTGTTGAGATTGAGGGACGGGGGCTCACCGATGAGGAACTTCTCGGTTTTTGCATCTTGTTCATAATCGCCGGTCACGAGACGACCACCAAGATGGTGGCCAACGTCATGGAGTTGTTGTCGCGTCACCCGCATCAGAAGGCTGCGGTGATCGCCGATCCGGCCCTTGTGCCGGGCACCATCGAGGAAGTGCTGCGCTATCACAATTCGACTCAGTACATGCACCGCACCGCCACCCGCGATTTCGAGATTCATGGCCAGCGGATGCGCGAGGGTGATTCAGTGTTGTTGGTTATCGGGGCGGCCAACCACGACGAGCGTGAGTTCGGGCCCACTGCCGAAGAGTTCGACATATTCCGCCGCCCGGACCGGCATCTGGGTTTCGGTTACGGCGCGCATTTCTGTCTGGGAGCGGCTCTGGCCCGTATGGAGGGGAAGGTGGCGATCGAGGAGGTTCTGCGACGGATCCCCGATTACGAGGTGGACCACGACGCCAAGGTGCGTTTCCACTCGTCGAACGTCACCGGCTGGCGGTCGCTTCCGGTCAGCTTCACTCCAGGAGTCCCCGAAGGCCCTTCGGGCATCTAACCGGGCGGGCTGCTGATCGACGCGCTACTGGTTGGTGGGGAATCCGAGATTGACGGAGCTGCCTGCGGGGTCGGGCCAGCGGGTGGTGAGCACCTTGGGCCGGGTGTAGAAGTGGATGCCCTCAGGACCGTACATGGTGGTGTCACCGAAGGCTGAGTCCTTCCAACCGCCGAAGGAGTGGTAACCGACGGGCACAGGAATCGGCACGTTGATGCCCACCATGCCGGCATCCGCATCCTGTTGGAACTGGCGGGCAGCGCCACCGTCGCGGGTGAAGATGGCCGCGCCGTTGCCCCACGGATTGCCGGCGATCAACTCGGCGGCCTCATGGTAAGTGTCGACCCGCACGACGCTCAGTACCGGGCCGAATATCTCGTCGGTGTAGACGGTCATGTCCGGGGTCACGTTGTCGAGCAGGGTGACTCCTAGGAAGAACCCGTCGTTGTCGAACTGTGCTTCCCGGCCGTCGACTATCACGGTTGCTCCGGCTGCTTCACCGGCTGTGACGTATCCAGCGACCCTGTCGCGGTGATCTCGGGTGATCAGAGGCCCCATCTCCGAGGCGGGGTCGGTGCCGTCGCCGATAGTCAGCTTCTCCATGCGCACCTTGATGGCATCGACGAGCGGGTCTGCGACGTCGCCGACCGCTACCGCTACCGAGATCGCCATGCAGCGTTCTCCGGCGGAACCGTAGGCGGCCGATACGGCGGAGTCAGCGGCGAGGTCGATGTCGGCGTCGGGCAGGACGATCATGTGGTTCTTGGCGCCTCCGAGTGCTTGCACGCGTTTGTGGTTGGCGCTGCCCGTCTCATAGACGCATTTGGCGATCGGTGTCGATCCCACAAAACTCAGCGCTTTGATGTCTGGATGGGCGAGCAGGCGGTCTACGGCGACCTTGTCGCCCTGCACCACGTTGAGCACTCCGGGCGGGAAACCGGCCTCGCAGAACAGCTCGGCCATGAACAACGGCGCGGAGGGATCGCGCTCTGAGGGCTTCAACACGAAGGTGTTGCCACATGCGACAGCGTTGGGAACCATCCACATCGGGACCATCGCCGGGAAGTTGAACGGGGTGATCCCCGCGACCACCCCGAGCGGCCGCCGCACCGAATAGACGTCCACCCCGGTCGAAGCTCCTTCGCTGTGGCTGCCCTTCAGATGCTCGGCAATACCGCAGGCGAACTCGATGTTCTCGATGGCGCGAGCGACCTCGCCGGCCGCGTCCGAGGTGACCTTGCCGTGCTCTGATGTCAGTCGAGCCGCCACTTCGGCGGCGTTGTCGACGACGAGGTTGCGGAAGGCGAACATCAGCTTGGTTCGGCGGGCGATGCTCGCCTCGCTCCACTCGGCGAAAGCCGCTTGCGCTGAGGCGACCGCGGCATCGACTTCTTCGTTGGAAGCCAGAGCCACCTCGGCGGTCTGTTGGCCGGTCGCAGGGTTGAATATGGGAGCGGATCGCCCGGATGTGCCGGGAACGGACTCGTTGTCGATGAGGTGCTGGATCTGTTTCATGATTGTTGTCCTGTCTGTGGTTGCGCGCCGTCTGTGGATGCGTGGGCCTGTCTAGTCGATACCGCCTAGTCGATCTCTTCGATCGTCTCGATGATGGCGTTGATGCCTTCGGCCAACTCGTCAGTGCTGACATCGAGCATCGGGGTGATGCGGATGGCGTTGCCGTAGAGGCCGCCCTTGCCGACGAGGAGGCCCCGGCGCTTGCAGCCCTCCAGAACCGCGGTGGCGCGCTGGGCATCGGGTTCGAGCGATCCGGGATGAACGGTCTCGACGGCCTGCATCAGTCCTTTGCCCCGCAGCTCGGCGATCCACGGAGTGCTTTCGGCGACAGGTGCGAGCGCGTCGGTCAGTTGTCGCCCCATAGCCAGGGCATTGCCCTGCAGATCGTTGTCGAGCACGTAGCGCAGCGTCGCCAGTCCCGCCGCCGACGAGAGCGGGTTGCCTCCGAAAGTGCTGAACGAGAGCACACTGATGGTGTCCATGATCTCCGCGCGGGCGACTATCCCGGCGAGCGTGGCGCCGTTGCCGACGCCTTTGGCGAAGGTGAGCATGTCGGGCACCACGTCGTGGGCCTGGTAGCCCCAGAAGTGCTCGCCGGTTCGTCCCCAGCCGGTCTGCACCTCGTCGACGACGAGCAGGATCTGATGGTTGGCGAGCACCTTGTCGAGCTCACCGAAGAAACCGTCGGGGGGAGTGGCGAAGCCGCCGACACCCTGGATCGGCTCGGCGATCAAGCAGGCCACATCACCAGCGGTCATCATGTCGATCACCTGTGTGAGATCGTCGACGCAGGCACTGGTGAAGTCATCGTCGTTCATATGGCCGAAGGGACTGCGCAGGCGGTAGCCGCCCTGCACGAAGTTCACCGACAAGCCCGAGAGGCTGGTCGAGGACCAGGAGGAGTGAGAGGTGATCGCCTGGGCTGTGAACGATCGACCGTGGTAGCTGTTGCGCATGGCCAGAACCTGGTTGGATTTGCGATAGCTGGTGGCCAACAGGATGGCGGTGTCGTTGGCCTCGCTGCCCGAGGTCGTGAAGAACACGCGGGCGTCGGGGATGCCGGATATCGCAGCGATCTGTTCAGCCAACTCGATCATCGGCTCGCAGAGGTACAGCGTCGAGGTGTGCATGACCTTGGCAGCCTGCTCCTGTACGGCGGTGACCACCTCACGGTTGTTGTGACCGATCATGGTGGTGAGCACGCCGCCGAAGAAGTCGAGGTAGCGATTGCCTTCCACATCCCACACGTAACCGCCGTCGCCGCGTTCGATGGAGATCGGTTCGGCGTAGAGCGGGTTCACATACGACGGCAGGATCGCCCGGTAACGATCAAGCAATTGTGCATTGGTAGTCATTGTGGTGGAGATTACTGTTTGGCGCGCAGAGTCGCGCCCGATCTTGCCCCACAATCAGAATCAAAATTTCAGTAACCGCACAACCAGAGGATTAGAGATGAGCTACCCGTCAGACCCACAAGCAGTCGACTTGATGATCGGGTTTCCGTTTGCCGACAAGAACGCCGTCTACAAGTACCTGAGGGCGGGTTTCAAGGATTCCGAATCAGCCGAGGGCGGCGACCTGGTGATGCCGGCGGGATACATGTTCACGGACACTCCACCGGAGGCCGCCCCCGACGAGGACCCCATAGAGACGACCTTCGCCAAGATGGACAGGTGCGGGGTGCGTGCCGGGCTGTTCGGTCTCAACAAGGTGTCGATCGAGGCCCGTCGGCGCCATCCCGGGCGGGTTTACTACTCCCTGGAGATAGATCCCAACGATATTGCCGGGACGGTGCGACGGATCCGCGAGAAACACAGCGAACACGGGCTCAGCGCGGTGACGACCTTCCCGGCCGGTTGCATCCCCCAGGTCCCGGTCAGCGATCGTCGCTACTACCCGATCTACATGACCTGCATCGACCTGGACCTGCCGATCATCTCCAACGCGGGTATTCCCGGGCCGCGGGTTCCTGCAGACTGCCAGCATGTCCGGCATTTCGACGATGTGTGCTACGACTTCCCCGAACTGCGGATCGTGATGCGCCACGGCGCGGAGCCCTGGGAGGCCCTAGCCGTGAAGCTGATGCTGAAATGGCCAGGTCTGTACTACATGACCTCGGCTTTCGCGCCGAAATACTATCCCTCCGCGATCATCGACTATGCCAACACCCGCGGTTCCGACAAGGTGATGTATGCGGGCTACTACCCGGCAGGCCTTGATCTGGAACGAATCTTCGCTGAGCTTCCAGACTTGCCGCTGCGGCCCCACGTCTGGGGTAAGTTCCTTCACGAGAACGCCGAGCGGGTCTTCAAGATCCCTGGACCGGCCGGCTGATGGGTTCTTCGGCGGCGCCCCGACTGGGTCTCTACTTCGATTTTCGCAACCCGGAACCGTGGCGACGAGATCCGACTGCCTACTACGGCTGGCACCTTGACCTCGTCTCCGAGGCCGACCGGCGCGGGCTTGGAGCTGTCTGGGTCAGCGAACATCATTTTGTGGACGACGACTACATGCCGGTGCCGTTGACTGCGCTGGCCGCCATAGCGGCACGCACTGAACAGGTACGTCTGGGCACCGCTGTAGTGGTGGCACCGCTGCAACACCCGATGGCTGTCGCCGAACAGGCCGCCATTGTGGATGTGATCAGCGGAGGCCGGCTCGAACTGGGGCTCGGCGCGGGATATGTGGCCCCAGAGTTTGAGGCGTTCGGAGCTGATCTTGGTCGCCGTTACCACGCTACAGACCATGCCCTCGCTGAGATTGGTCGAATATTTGCCGAAGGTCGTTGCAGTCCCGGCCCGGTGCAGGATCCAGTGCCGTTGTGGGCGGGGTATCTCGGCCCTCGGGGCGCGGCGCGAGCGGGGAGACTGGGCGTGGGTCTGTTGACCCACAACCGCAGCAGTTTCGGCATCTACCGCGACGAGCTTGAAGCGTCTGGCCATGGTGCCGAGACGGCGCGTATGGGCGGGGTGGTCGACTTCCTGGTTGCCGATGACCCTGAACGGGCGCTCGCGAGGATCGTCCCGCACCGCACGCACCAGCTCAACAGCTACCGGCAGCAGGCCGCCCTGGGCACGGGTCGGACGCCTCGTTGGCTGACCACCGACGAGGTTCGTGAAGGCCGCGGCTCAGGCGTGGTCGGCGCGTTGTCGATCCTGACTGCCGAAGAAGCGGTGGCTCGGATCATCGGTATCTGCGAAGGGCTGCCCGTCGAACACCTGTATCTGTGGGCCTCGATCGGCGGGATGCCAGAAGACCTCGCGGAGCGGCAGATGGAGTTGATCGTCGATGAGGTGCAGCCAGCCTTGTCGTCCGCCCTGTCGTCGTCGGCGTCGGGGTGAGCGTCAGCCGTCGGATGCGGCGATGACTTCCTCGCCGTAACGCTGCAGAGCCTCGACGGCGCGGTTGATCGAGTCTCCCGGCACGGTCACCGACGCCCAGGTGACGCCCAGCGCTCTCAACGAGGCCAGTCCCTCGATCTGGGCCTCTGCGTCGAAGGAGTCTGATGCAGGAGAACCTCCGGCATCAGAACCGAAGCAGACATCGATCTCCGAGCGATCACGACCCTTCTCGTCCACATGCCGCCAGAGGTAGTCGAGCATCTCAGCGAGGTCCTCAGGAGTTTCCAGCGCCGGGGTCTTTGTGGTCCGGGCAAGGGCTCGCGGCGCGGGGAACGGAACCCAACCGTCGGCTTCTGCGGCGACTCGTCTGCGTGAGAGTCGACTGTTGCCCCCGATCCAGATCGGAACCCTGCCGGGCTTCGGGTTGGCGGTCTGCCCGTAGGCCAGGAAGTTTCGCCCCTCGTAGGCGAAGTCATCCTGGGACCAGATGCCGCGCAGAACCTCGATGGCCTCGTCGAACAGCTCGTTGCGTTCATCGAAGTCGACCCCCAGCGCCTTGTACTCGCCTTTCAGATAGCCGGTGCCGGTCGCCAGAACGAACCTCTGGTCGCTCAATGCGGCGATTGTTGCGATCGACTTCGCCACCAAGAAGGGATTGCGGTAGGGGAGAACCACGATGTTGGGAATCAACAGCATGCGATCGGTGACCGCGGCCACGAACGCGAGGGCCGAGAAAGGGTCGAGGGCATCGTGGCCCCCAGAACTGAGCCAACGGTGGGTGGGGGCTGGATGGTCGGTGAAACCCATCGCGTCGAAGCCGGCGTCCTCGGCGGTCTGGGCGAACCGGATCAAGCTCTGCTTGGTAAGGAGTTCAGGGTTGTAGGGGTGGTGGACGAGCGGGTAGGTGACGGAGAACTTCATCGTTCGCGCAGTCTCAGTGGCGCTCATGTCCTGTAGTCATAGCTGACGGCGCCGTTGATCGGCGAGTCAGGTACTCGGGTCGGTCCGTTTCCGACAGGCGATACGTGTAGGGGTCGCCGAGGCACGGCACGCGGTTCATCGTTCGATTGCCTCGCGGAAACGCTGGTATCTGCTGTCCGCTGCTTGTGCGGCCCCATCGCGTGGTTCGACCCGACGGCTGATTCGCGCCCAACGCCTGCCGTCCGAACAGTCAGCTTCCAGACCGGCGCAGACCCGTGCGGCGTACGCTGCCCCGAGAGCTGCACCCTCAGGATGAACAGGCACGTCGACCGGAAGCCCGCTGCAGTCCGCCAGAGCCTGCATCCAGGCTCTGCTCTGGATCCCGCCCCCGGCAGCAACAATCCTCTCAGGAGCAATGCCGGCTAGGTCCAGGTGATGTCGAACCACGAATCCGGCTGCCTCGTAGGCAGCCGCGGTCATCTCCGCGGGTCCGTGGTTGAGCCCCAGACCGAGCAGTTGTGCCCGGCGAAGCGGATCGTGCCAGGGGGTTCGCTCACCTCGGAGATACGGGATCCACACGGGCAGGTCCGTGGGGAGCGCGTCGAGCAGGTCGGTTTCGTCGACAGCGCCGACTATCGAACGCACGCGGTCGATGAAGAGGCCGCCGGCATTGCTGGCACCACCGATCGCGATCCGGCCGTCAACTGCGTAAGGGATGGTCCACAACCCGTGGACTTCACGCCATTCGTCGGTCAACCCCCAGATGATCAGGGTCGTGCCACAGACCACCAGCACATCGCCGGGGGCGTGCGCGTCGGCGACTGTCTGTTCTGCCAACGCATCTATGGTGCCGCCCGAGATCGCCGTGGTCCCCCCGATGATCGAGGTCGCTCCTTGCGAGGTGCTGCGCGGGATCGGCGTCTGGCCCGGACACGTGACCGGGAACTGGCCGGCGTTGAGGTGGAGCTTCTCGAGCACCTCGGCATCCCAGCCGTCGATGCCGAACAGCGGGGTCATCGTCATTGCGGTGGATGTGTCGATGGCTCCAACCCCGCACAGCGCATGGTTGGCAACCGCCTGTGCAGGCCACAGAGCGGTGACTCCGGGTTGTTCGGCGATCCAGCGGGCGAATCCGGCGACCTCGCCGAGACCGGTCGGCTCGTCCGGGGCCCCGAGGGTTGCGCCGAGTGCGCTGTCACGGCCACGGGCGTCACCGTAGAGCAGGCCGGGCGTTACGGGTTCGCCGCGATCGTCGACACCGCACAGTGACGGGACCATCGCCGAGACACAGACTCCGGCCACATCGTGGCTGACGCCGACCGTGTTCCAGGCGGCCGTGACATTCTCGATCCACGCCGATCTCGGATCATGCTCGAATCGGTCCGAACTGGGAGCGATCAGACGATGAGCGATCCGTGCACGTGCAACGATTTCGCCGTCAGCAGTGGCAGCCACGGCCTTGACCGAAGTGGTACCGATGTCGATTCCCACGGTCACTTGCGCCACGAGCACTGCCTCCGGTGGTTCATAGTAAGCGAGTGCGTCTCGAGCCTCTAGCGTGGGGGCATGTCACGACCCCGCGCGTTCGTCACCGCCCCGCTTCGCGGCGCGGCGCTCGAGGAGCTCCGCGAGGTTGTCGAGGTGATCTTCGATCCCTGGCTGGAGCACACGCCGATCAGGCTCTACGGCCCGGACGACCTGGCCGCCAAGCTCCAGGAGTTGGGCGCTGAGATTCTGATCTGCGAGGCAGACTTCTGTTCGGGCGCAGTGTTCGAACTGCCGTTGAGACTGATTGCCGCCACGAGGGGCGACCCCAGCAATGTCGATGTCGCGGGCGCGACCGCGGCGGGGATTCCGGTTGTCAACACGCCGGGACGAAACGCCGATGCGGTTGCGGAGATGACCGTGGCTCTGCTGACGGCCCTCTCTCGCCGGGTCATTCCGGGTCATCGTGACATGGTCAACGGCTCGGTCTTCGGTGAGACGCTGCCCTATCAGCGCTACCGGACGTGGCAACTGGCAGGTCGCACAGCCGGCCTCGTGGGACTCGGCGCGGTGGGCCGAGCAGTGAAATGGAGACTGGAAGGCCTCGGCTTGACCGTGATCAGCCATGATCCGTACGTTGCCGACGCCAGTCATGAACTTGACGACCTGCTGGCGCAGGCCGACATCGTCTCAATGCACGCCAACGTCACCGTCGACACGCAACAGATGATGAACGAGGCAAGATTTGCCCAGATGAGACCCCAAGCGTTGTACATCAACTCAGCGAGAGCGGGGCTCCATGACGTTGACGCGCTGATCGCCGCGCTCCGAAGCGGTCACCTGGGCGGAGCAGCGCTCGACCATGTCGACGGTGAAACGCTCCCGGTCGAGCATCCACTGCTGAGAATGGACAACGTGGTGATCACGCCGCACATAGGCGGCGCGACCTACGATGTCGAGGTCCGCCAGACCGAGATGATCGTGGCGGACGTGAAGGCGATCCTCGCCGGCGAGCGCCCGCGGTACTGCGTAAACCCGGAGGTGCTGTGATGAGCGACAATCCGAATGTCAGTCAAGCGGTGGTCGACACGGCCAGACGAATGTACGACGTCGGGCTGGTCGTCGGCACGGCCGGGAACGTCTCGGGTCGTCAGGCCGACGGATCGATCGTGATGACGCCGTCATCGGTCCCCTACTCCGACGTTGCGGTGGACAACCTCGCGGTCGTGGACCTCGACGGTGAGACCGTTTCGGGAACGGCCCGGCCGTCGACCGAGAAGGCCATGCATCTGGCCTGTTACAACGCGTTCTCAGAGGTTGGAGGAGTGGTCCACTGTCATCCTCGGTACGGCTCGATGTTTGCCTTGGCCCGCAAGCCCATCCCGGTGTGCATCGAAGAGGGGATCGTCTATGTCGGTGGCGATGTGGCGGTCTCGGAGTATCGAATGACGGGCAGCGACGAACTCGGCGCCGAAGTGGTCCGCCACCTCACCGACAGAGGGGCGGTACTGATGGCCAATCATGGCCTGCTCTGCGTCGGGCGTTCCCCCGAGGACGCACTGCATACCGCGGAGGTCGTGGAACACACCGCCCGAGTGGTGCACGGTGCGGAGGCTCTGGGAGGGGTGGTGCCGCTGCCCTCCGAGACCGTCGAGAGTTTCGCCAACGTCTACAAGTTGATTCGCAGCGGCTGGTAATACATCAGGATCGGTCTCCGGTCGACTCGAACAGTCGCCCGGCGACGATGTCGCCGGCGCCGCTCGCCGGTCCCTGCCAGGCGACCTTTCCGTGTTCGAGCAGTACGACGTCGTCGCACAGCTCGAGGGCATGCGCCATGTGCTGTTCGACGATCAGCAGGGCGGTGCCGGAACCACGGATCGTCTCGAGCGTCGTGTAGACCTCGTCGACCACGATCGGGGCGAGACCCAGCGACAGTTCGTCAGCGATCAGCAGACGAGGTTGGAGCACCAGAACCCGGGCCAGTGAGAGCATCCTTTGCTCCCCGCCCGAAAGGGTTCCGGCCGTCTGCGAACGACGTTCCCCGAGACGGGGGAACAGTTCGAACGCCTGTTCCAGCGATTGACCGACCTTCTGTCTGCCGAGGAAACTCCGGAACGTCAGTGTGAGGTTCTCCTCGACGGTGAAACTGGCGAAGATCGAACGTCCCTCGGGGGCGTGCGCGATGCCTGCCCGAGCGTAGGCATAGGTCGGACGATTCGTCATTTCGTTGCCGTCGACGAGCACTTCCCCGGCGCTGGCTTGAACGAGCCCGGTCGCGACCCGTGCGACAGTCGTCTTGCCTGCGCCGTTGGCGCCGAGGAGTGCCACCGCACCCCTTGGCGGGACCTTCAGGGCGACGCCGAAGAGCGCCCGAAACGGCCCGTATTCCGCCCAAACATCACGCAACTCCAGTAACGCAGTCACAACTCACCCTCCGTTTCCCGTCGGGATGCGGCGCCGGGCCCGTGTTCGGGTTCGGCTTTGGGCGGATCTGCGGCGCCGTCCGCAGCGCCAGCACCGGGCCCGTGTTCGGGTTCGGCTTTGGGCGGATCTGCGGCGCCGTCCGCAGCGCCAGCACCGCCAGCACCGCCCCCGAGGTAGGCGTTTCGCACCGCGGGAGAAGCGAGCGTTTCCGTGGTCGGCCCGTGTGCGATCAACTGCCCGAAGTCGAGCACGTACAGCCTGGTTGTGAAATCAGCTACCAACTCCACATCGTGCTCGACCAGCAGGATGGCGAATCCTCGCTCGCTCTGGATCGCCTTGAGAGTGGTGGCCAGAGCGTTCGTCTCGGAGCGGTCGAGTCCCGAGGACGGCTCGTCCAGCAGCAGGATCTGAGGATCGGTCATCAGTGCCCGCCCGACCTCCACGAGTCGCCCCTGCCCTAGGCTCAGGGACTCGATGGGGACCTCGGCCACCTCGCCGAGTCCCAGCATCTCGAGCACCGCGTCGCAAGCGGAGATCTCCGCGGCGCTGGGCCTGCCTCGCCCCAGAAGGTCCTTCCAGAAGGCACCGCTGCCGTTTCGTACCCGCTCGGCGATGAGTAGATGCTCCCGAACCGTCGTGTCGCTGAACAGTTCAATGCGCTGGAATGTGCGGCCCATCCCAGCTTGGCCGCGCTTGTGCACCCGATGGCCGGTGACGTTGACACCGTTCAACTCGACCTGTCCGCCGTCGGGCCGCAAGATTCCCAGCAGGCAGTTGAACAGTGTTGTCTTGCCCGCACCGTTGGGACCGATCAACCCGACTCGTTCGCCTGTCTCGACGGTGAGGCTCACATCGTCGAGCGCGACAATTCCCGAGAAGGTCTTGGTGATCCCTGACGCGGCCAGAACGGCAGGCGAGCTCATGTGGCTCCACCGTCCGGATCCGCTCCAGCGGATACAGCACGGGTCTGGTCGCGTCTCGCCAGTCGTCGGTTCAACCCGGCGGTGGCGCGGCGTTTGCCGTGCTCGACCAAACCCTCGGGATGTCGGGCGAATTGCATCGCTCCCAGACCGAAGAGAATGAACCGCCACTTCCCGGAAATCGGAAAGATCCCTGGGAGACGATGTTCTGCGCGCAGGATCCAGGCGAAGAGTTCGCCCTTCAGGATCAGCGGTTCGAACATTGAGAACGCGGCTCCGGCCTGAGCGGCGCCCTCGACTGTGCGCACACTCAAAGTCACCACCAGCACCAGCCAGAACAGCGACCCGACCGGCGAGAAGTTGCTTTGGTAGTTGACGTTCTCCTGGAGCATGGTGAGCATCGCGCCTCCCAGCCCGGCGATGAACGCCGAGGTTGCGAAGGCCACGATGCGGGCTTTGGCCAACGAGATGCCGATCGACTCGGCGGCTACCTCGCTGCCGCGTATGGCGCGCAGGGTCCGACCGATGGTTCCCTCGCGAAGCTGGATCACCGCCACAGACGTGATGACGAACACCACGACCGCCAGGGCGAGGAATGACTTGTCGTTGCCGAAGTCGATCGGTCCCAGGATGGGTCGTGGCACCCGGGTCCCCTGCAGCAACGCAGTGTCGCCGCCCCCGATCCACGATGTGCGCACCAGGACCGCGTCGAAGAAGAAGGCGAAGGCGAGCGTGGCGATAGCCAGCCAGATCCCACCGAGCCGCAGCACCGGCA
The DNA here is from genome assembly GCA_965221585.1 of Candidatus Aldehydirespiratoraceae bacterium. GTDB lineage: Bacteria > Actinomycetota > Acidimicrobiia > Acidimicrobiales > Aldehydirespiratoraceae > VXYK01. The sequence goes on from OZ244898.1 coordinate 633,540, forward strand.
GGGAGAGTACCGCACCGACCAGAGCTGCGATTGAAGCGCCGATCAGAGCTGCCACCAGCACCGACAGGTCGTAGCGGTCGGCCATCTGAAAAACCGTGAAGCCGCCGATAGCCGCGAACGCGCCCTGGCACAGACTGATCTGCCCGGCGAAACCGGTGATGACCGTTATCGACAGATAGATCGTCGACAGGATCACTGCGCTGGAGACCAGAAAAACCCAACTGCGGTCGGCTCGGAAGAAGACTGTGAAGCCGACGAACAGAAAGAAGACGACCGCGAACATCAGCGTCAACCGGGTCAGCATCGGGTGACGTTCCGCGGCCGCGGGCGCGGCGGGGGGCGGGTCGACTCCGGCTAACGGGTCAGCTGCCTCGGCAGCCCGTTTGATGGCCGGCCAGAAGACCAGAATTGCGAACAGCACGACGAAGGGCAGAGAGTTCGAGAAGTTGTCTCGCAGCGGCCGCAGCCAGGTGTGGTCGTCGACCCAGCGGGGCAGGAAGGTGTTGAAGATGGCGATGAACCAACCGAGTCCGATTCCGCCGATCAACGCGTGGGGCAGGTTGACGAGCCGTCCTATCGCCGCCGCGGCGATGGCCACGACGACCACGTTGAAGAAGTCGGTGGCGATGAGCGTGTTGAAGCGGATCGGTGCGATCAGCACTCCGGCCAAGCCCGCGAATGTGCTTGACAGTGCCCAGGCGAACGCGGAGACGCGGTCTGCGGCGATGCCGTTGAGTTCGGTCATTCTCGGGCTCTCGACCACGGCCCGCATCTGCAGGCCGATGGAGGTGAACTGAAAGATCGCTCCGAGGAGGATCACCGCGGCCAGTATCACTCCCATGGCAGCCAGTTCGTCGCGGCTGAACGGGTAGATGCCGAGCGGGTCGTAGAAAACTGAGCTGCCGTTGGGGACGATGCCGGTCGGTGCGCGCCCTGCGACGGGGGCGTAGTCGGCGAAGATCTCGAAGAGGGCGGGCAGTGCCACGCTAAGCCCGATGGTCACCACCAGTTTCGAGACGGCCGAAGCAGTCCTCAGGTGCCGGAACAGGAACCGTTCCAGCACCAGTCCGATTGCCGGGGCCAGAACGAAGACTGAGACGAGCAACGACAGCGGGATCGACCAGTTCAGTTGCGTACGTGCCTTGAAGAACATGGCCGCCGAGATGTAGGCCTGCGCGCCGAACGCCAGGTTGAACACGCCTGAGGTCTTGTAGGTGAGGACGAATCCGATGGCTATGAGCGCGAACACCGCACCCGACGGGGTTCCCTGAAGCACGCTTCGCAGCAGGTCTTCGAGGAAGCTGGAAGCGAGGATCACGGTCGACCGTCAACGGTTAGCGGTCGACGAAGTTGACTGGGAATGGCTCGGACCATTCGGTAGTGGAGTTGTCCCAGCACATGAACGGGGCCTCTTGGAAGCCGATGAAGCCACCGTCTTGCATTTGCACCGTGGAGACGCATTCGAGTTCGTAATCGTTGGTTGAGTCGTCTTCGGTGATTGCACCGCGTTGTCGGCCGAAATCTATGGGGTTGATCAGACCGCCGGCGTCGTAGATGATCGAGTTGAGCGCGTCGATGAGCTTTTGCCGGTTGAAGTCGGGCCCGGCGTGCAGCAACCCTGTGACCATGGTGTCGGCGTTGATCCAGCCGATCATGGTCTGTTCCGCTACAGGTCCGCCGTGGCGCGCGACCCAGTGGTCATAGAGAGCTTTGAGTTCGCTGCCTGTGTCGTATTCGAACGCTGCGAACTGCGGTATCACGTAGTCGCCATCGAAGAGGCTGCCTGCTTCGGCCACGAAACCGGCGTCGTAGGTGTTGGGGTGGTACATGGTTATCTGATCGCGCACCCCCTGACGTTGCAGTTCTTGGGCGAGGGTCTTCATTCCGTTGAGGTCGAGGCAGGTGGTGATGAAGTCGACTCCGGCCTCGATCATCTGAGCCACCTCCGGCGCGATTCCGCTGGTGAGTCCGTATGCCAGGTTGTCGTTGACGTAACCGACGGAGATGCCCAGGTCGTCGCTGTACAGTTCCACCGACCTGGCCCACGCGTTGGCGCAGACCTGGCTGTTCTCCGATACTCCGTAACCGAGGGAGGCGACGGTGGATGCCCCCGAGATCGATACCAACCAGGGCACGGACCGCCCGCTGCAGGTTGGGCAGCCGATTATGAAGTGGCCGAAGATGGTGTCGCGGTTGGCCGCTTCGGTTGCGTGGATGTTCCAGGTGAAGTTGGGGATTCCGGCCTCGTGCAGGTCGCCCCAGCCGGAGGCGGCGAGTGTGGCTTGGAAGCTGGCGAAGCTCTTGTTGTCGGAGATGATCTCCAGCGCGGCTTGTTGGTTCAACAGGAGTTGATCATCGTGTTCCTCGCCGATCACCAGGTTGCGGCCGTAGATTCCGCCGCCGTCGTTGATGTAGTCGAAGTATGCCTGCACGCCGGTCAGGTAGCAGTCGAGGATGCAGGTGCCCAGCGGGTTGAATTCGCGTATGCCGACCACCGCCACGCTGATCTCGTCGTCGCTTACGCCTGGTACTCCGTCGATAGGCACGAAGTCGTGGCGCTGGGCCCACAGGTCTTGGTCTGGTGCATCGTCGCCGTCGTCGCTGCCACTGTCCGCGGTGTCGTTGTTGTCGCTGGTGGGGTCGTCTTCCGGTTCGGTTTCTGTGCTGTCGGTCGAGTCTGCACGCTCGGGCGGATCGGTGCTGTCGCCGGAGTCGGTGCTGTCACCGGCGCTGCTGTCACCGGCGATGGTGTCGCTGGTTGGACTGCTTGGTTCGCTGGAGTCTCCGCTGTTGCCGCATGCTGCGCTCAACAGCGCGAAGACACAGAGCAGAGCGATGATGGCTTGCCGCTGTCGATTCATCAGGAATCCTCCCAGGGACGATCGAATCATGTATGTGGTTGTAGAGACTAGAGAATTGCGCCTGCTTCTTTCATGGCGACGATCTCGGGCCAGTCGAACCCGAGTTCGTTCAAGACCAGCTCGGTGTGTTCGCCGAGTTCGGGTGCGCGCTCAACGGTGATCGGCTGCTCATCGAACTGCGCGGGGCTCGCCACCAGTTGAACCGCTTCACCGCTGGCGTGCTCCATCGAAGGCAGGTAACCGTTGGCGACGACCTGGCGATCGGAGTACAACTCTGCAAGTGTCTGAAAGGGCGTCCACACCCCGTCGAAGGTCTCCAGCCGCTCCTTCCATTCATCGAGAGTCCGTTCGGCGAAGGCCTCGTCGATGATGTCGATGCAGGCCGGACCGTTCTGCGCCCGCACAGTCGAGTGGTTGAAGCGTTCGTCTTCAACGAGGATGGGACGTTCCAGTCGTGCGGCGAAGTCGTCCCAATGCTTGTCGCTCTGCAGCAGGATCAAGCTGATGAAGCGATTGTCGGCGGTCCGGTAGACACCCACGCCAGGGTTCGGGGAAAGACGGCGGTCGCCGCGGGGCAGCGATGTCATGCCGAACAGTTTCGAGGCGACCACCAGCGGCGAGATCTGCCACAGTGCTGTGGCGAGCAGGCTCACGTCGACGACACTGGTCTCTCCGGTCCGTTCGCGTTTCAGCAGCGCGGCGGCGATCGCGCCTGCGGTGGCGAGTCCGCCGATGACATCACCGAAAGCGGGCGAGCTTTGCGCTTGCGGCCAGCCATCCTCATCGGGCGGAAAGACCGACCCCAAGCCTCCGCGAGCCCAGTAGGAAGCCCCGTCGTAGCCGCCCTTTTCGGCGTCCGGTCCGTGGGGTCCCTGCCCGGTGCCTCGGGCGATGACGATCTTCGGGTTGCGAGCCAGGATGTCGTCGGTGTCGATTCTCAGTTTGCGTCTGATCGGCGGGAGATAGTTGGTGAGGAAGACATCTGCCGATTCGATCAGCTTCATGAATGCCTCGTGGCCGTCAGGGTGTGCGATGTTGATCGCGACGGAACGTTTGCTGCGGTTGGGTTGTTCGATCATGAAATTGACGCCGCCGGGTCCACCTGGAACCAACCCGGAGGTGATGAGACCGCGCTGAGGGTCGCCGCCCTGAGGATTCTCGATCTTCAGTACGTCGGCCCCCCAGTCCGCGAGCACGGATCCGCCTGAGGGTACGAACATCCAGCTGGCCATCTCGACCACGCGGAAGCCTTGCAGCGGCCCCGCCGACTGGGTGGCCGGTGCATCCGGTTGAGAACTCATGATCTGGAGGGCCAGACCAGTTCAAGGTTCTCGACGCTTCGAAGTCCCATGGTGTAGCGGGGAGTGGTACCGGGTCTCAGTCCATAGGACGGCACTCTTTTGTGCCATTCTTCGAGACAGACTCTCATTTCCATCCGTGCCAGATGCGAACCCAGGCAACGGTGGACGCCTCCTCCGAACGCAATGTGCTTGTTGACCGCCCGGTCAAAATCGACGGTGTCGGCCTCGTCCCAGAACCGTTCGTCAGTATTGGCTGAACCCAGGTTCACCGAAACCTTGTCGCCAGCTCCAATCGGACAACCTGACAGTTCAAAGTCCTGGGTTGCAATCCGAACCACCCCGGCGACCGGAGTCTCCCAACGCAACAACTCCTCCATCGCGGCAGCGATGTCCCCGGGTTGAGAAACGAGCCGTCGTTGATGCTCCGGATTCTGAGCTAGATGGGCGAGCATGCAGTCGAGCGACGCCGTGACCGTGTCGAGCCCAGCCAGAAAGAACAGATAACCGATGTCGAGGACCTCCTCGACGGTCAGCTGGGTTCCATCCACTTCCGCGTCGAGGAACTGGGAGAGGAAGTCGTCTTGGCGGTTCTGAAGGCGCTGATCTACCGCTTCCTGCAATACCGCATAGATTCGCTTGCCGGTCGCTACTCGAAACTCCCGCGCCGCGGCCGAACTTTCGACTGGTGGTCGGATGATACCGTCCTTCAATTCGATGAACTCGGGCGTGCGCTCGACTGGAAGTCCGAACATCGTCAGAAAGACCTGGCTGGGAAGCGGCTCGGCGATCGCCTGATGGAAGTTGCAGTGGCCTTGATCGATCACCGCGTCGATGAGGCTTGCTGCTAGCGCTCTGGTCGATGGTTCAAGCAACGCCACCCTGCGGGGCGCGAACAGGGGATCTAGAAGCTTGCGATACTTGGCGTGCTCCGGTGGATCGATCTCCAACGGTATGAGCGGACGAATCTGGCCGATCTCGGCGGCCCCGTCAGATGAGAAGACCTGCGGGTTCTGCAGCACTGCCACAACATCGTCGTGGAGCGACACGCTGGTGCCGGCCATCAGTTCATGATCAACCGTCATGACCGGCATGTGGTCGCGCAGGAACTTGTACATCTCCTGGGGCGGCCCGGCCACGTCGATGCCGGTGGTGGTTTTCGCCGGCGGTTCGATGCCGGTTGCCTCAGTGGACATGGGCTGCTCAGACTTTCAGCAGCGATTTGAGGTTGCCGCCCATGATCTTGGCGACATCCTCGCGGTGCAGATCCGAGGGCAGATCGTCGACGAACTCGATCGGATTGCCGAGCCCCTCGGGATGCGGGTAGTCGGATCCAAAAAGCAGGCGATCCGGCGTCATGATTTCGAGCAGGCCTTCGAGGGCGTCCTCCCAGAACGGATTGACATACACGTTGCGCTTGAAGGCGTTGACCGGGTGTTCGCTGAACTCCTGAGGCATCTTCTTGTAGACCTCCTCGAGGCTCTTCACAAACGGTGCCACCCAGGTTCCGCCGTTCTCGATCGTGCCTATTCGCAGATCCGGGAAACGGGTGAGAGCGCCGTGACACACCATTGCGCTCATCATGTCGGTGATCGGCCGGTTTGACATAACCAGGTTGCGCAATGGATTGGGCTTGAAGGGCAGGAACTCCTGTCGGCCCTCCCAGATCGAGGCCAGATCGGCGTAACCCGAATCAGAACTGTGCATACCCACCAGCACGCCGGCTTCCTGCACTCTCGCCCAGAACGGATCGAACTCCGGGAGACCCGGGGAACGCGGGCCTCGCAACCCCCAGGCGGGAGCGGGACGGATGAGTATGCAGCGCGCTCCCCGGTCCAGACACCACTCCAGTTCCTCGATGGCCTTCTCGACGATCGGCAGGGTGACCACCGGCGTGGCGAAGATCCGCCCCTCGTAGTCGAAACGCCACTCGTCGTAGATCCACTGGTTGAGCGCATGCACCGCGGCGTGGCAAAGATCGGGATCGTCGCGCATCCGCTCCTCGAGGAGGCTGGCCAGGGTCGGGAACATGAGCGAGCCGTCGAGCCCCAGTTCATCGAGGTGCGGCAGCCGAGCTTCAGCATTGCGAGCCCACTGTGGACACTTGATCGGTTCGCCGAATATCTCCCTCAGTGTCTTTCCTTCGGGATTGCCGGAGCGGTAGAACTCCTCCTGAGCGCCGGGAGCAGCCACCACCTCGAACGTCGGGTTGGGGATGAATTCTGAGATCTTGTCGTTGATGGCGATCTTGGTGCGGCCCTTCACCTGAACGTACTTGATGGCGTTCGCGTACTTGGACGGCAGATAACGGGTGAACGCGTCCTCCGTCTCATACATATGGTTGTCGGCGTCGAACACCGGGAAGTCAATCGTTCGCTTCGGCATAGTGGTCGCCTCGCGTTGAGAAGCTGCGGGTGAGAGTTGCTGCCCAGTATGGCCCAGGGTGCATACTGTCGCCTAGCCAACATCTGAAAGCAGTGCAATGACCCACGCAAGTGAACTGTTCGACCTGTCGGGGCGCACAGCCATAGTGACCGGCGGCAGTCGTGGCCTGGGGCGAGAAATGGCGCTGGCCTTCGCCGAGCACGGCGCCAACGTCGTGATCGCCAGCCGCAAGCTCGAGAACTGCGAATCGGTGGCCGCAGAGGCCCGCGCCCTTGGAGTGGAAGCCCTTCCGTACGCGTGCCACGTGGGGTACTGGGACCAGGTGGAGGCTCTCGCCGATGAGGCCTACGAGAGGTTCGGCAATATCGACATCCTTGTCAACAACGCCGGAATGTCACCCTTGTATCCCTCGATCACGGAGATCAGCGAAGGGCTGTACGACAAGGTGATGGACGTCAACCTCAAGGGAACGTTCCGGCTCACCGCGATAGTCGCCGAGCGCATGAAGAGGCGCGGTTCGGGATCGGTCGTTTTCGTCAGTTCGAGCGCGGCCGTCAAACCGTCTCCGGGCGAGGTGATCTACGGGATGGCCAAGGCGAGCCTCCACAACCTGACCGAGAGCATGTCCAAGGCGTACGGACCCGAGGTTCGGGTGAACTGCATCCAACCGGGCCCTTTCCTAACCGACATCTCCAGAGCATGGTCACCGGAGATGATCGCGGGACTCGGTGGCCAGATCTCCTTGGGACGTGCCGGCCAACCTTCAGAGATTGTCGGCGCAACCCTCTACTTCGCCAGCGACGCCAGCGTCTACACCACTGGTGCCATCCTGCGTCTTGATGGTGGCTACAGCTAGTTGTCAGCGGCCCGAGGCTTTGGCTGCGAAGTCCTTGAGCGAGGCTGGTTCGGCTCTTTCGTATCTACCTGTGGACCGTGACCTGACCGAAACGTCGTGGTCGCCCGCCGAGGCGCGCAGTGCGCCGACGGTGCAGTCGGCCTTGTTCAATGCCGTGAACGGGTCGTAGCAGAACCAGTCCATGGCATTGAGGTGGGTGATTCGGTTGATGTCGTCGTCAGGCACCCCGGCGAACACCTCGGCGAGCTCCTCGGGGGCGTTGGGCCAGTTGGAATCCGAGTGCGGATAGTCCATCTCCCAGCAGATGTTGTTGATACCGATCTCATGGCGCAGGGCCACCCCGACCGGGTCGGTGATGAAGCAGGTCAGGAAATTGCGGCGGAACACCTCACTGGGCAACATGTCCCCGAAATCCTGGCCGGTCCAGAGGTGGTGCATGTCGTAGGTCTTGTCGGCCCGGTCCATGAAGTAGGGAACCCAACCGGTGCCTCCCTCGGAGAGTGCGATCTTGAGTTCCGGGTAGCGGCGGGGGATCGTCGACCACAACAGGTCGGCCGCCGCGGTCGAGATGTTCATCGGCTGCATCTGGATCATCACGTCCATTGGGGCGTCGGGGGCGGTCACCACCAACTGCCCTGAGGAGCCGAGATGGATCGACAGCACCGTGTCGCAATCGACCAGCGCGTCCCAAAGCGGGTTCCAGTGCTCGTCGTGGAAGCTCGGCTCTCCCAACGGCACCGGGTTCTCGGTGAAGGTCATGGAGTGGCATCCTTTTTCGGCGACCCTGCGGACCTCCGCGGCGCATTCTTCCGCCGACCAGATCATGGGCAGTGCCATCGGGATGAATCGTCCCGGGTAACTGCCGCACCATTCGTCGATGTGCCAGTCGTTATAGGCGCGGATCAGGTCTGCGGCGAAGGCCTTGTCAGGGTGTGCGGCGAACAACCGTCCCGCGAATCCGGGAAACGACGGGAAACACATCGAGCCGAGCACGCCGCCTGCGTTCATGTCCTTGATTCGTTCGTGGATGTCGTAGCAGCCCGGACGCATCTCCTCGAAACAGGTCGGCTCGATCCCGTACTCCTCTTTGGGACGGCCGGCAACGGCGTTGAGCCCGACATTGGGGATCACCGCATTGTTGAACGTCCAGACATCGTCGCCCTCGTCGGTCCGAATCAGCTTCGGGGCCTCATCGGCCCATTTCTTGGGCAGGTGTGCGTCGAACATGTGAGGCGGTTCGCACAGGTGGTCATCCACGCTCACCAGGATCATGTCGTTCATGTCCACAGTGGTCCTCCTTGGATGTCGTCCCGTGGGCCAGAAACTAGCACCCGTACTCGTTGTACGACGACGAACGCCTCTAGGCGTTACTCGAACCCGAGAGCTGCGAGGTCGAACTCCATTTCACCGGCGATCATCTTGACGAGAGGAGCGTCGAAGGCGTCTACCAGAGAGGCGCTCACATGTCCTTGGTCCACCAGCAGAGTCACACCGTTGATTCCGCTGGCAGCTTCGGAGCACAAGAAGATCATCGTGGAGGCCATCTGGTCAGGTTGCAGAGTCGGCGCGTCGGCCGCTTCGCGGTAGTCGGCCCCGAAGGTGAGCCAAAGATCGGCGTTGGCCCTGGCCAGAGGCGTGTCGGTGGGGCCGGGGAGGATTGCGTTGATCCGGATCCCCTTGGCGAGCAGCGGGAATCCCTGCTGGGCGACATAACAGTTGACCGCCTCTTTGCTGAAACTGTAGGTGTCGGTCTCGGGATGCGCTTGGGTCCACGCTGCTGCCGAGGCCCAGTCATCGGTATCCAGGAACTCCTTGACCTGCTCGATGTTCTTGCGCCATCCGAGTCCGGCCACCGAGGAGATCAACGCAACCGAACCACCGGAGACCAGCTTTTGGTCCGCGACCATGCGCTCGATCAGATGACGTTGGCTGGTGAAGTTGATGAGCATGATTCCCGGTGTGCCGTCCGCGACTCCGGCGCAGGCGAACACCGCGTGGATCGGACCGTCGATTGCTTCAATAGCGGCGTCGACCTCGGTCTGGTTGCGAAGGTCCGCCTGGATCGATTGAGCGCAGTCGAAGGCAATCTCTGCAACGTCGACGACCACGACCTCCGCGCCGAGGTCGGCGGCCATACGTGCCGTCGAAGCTCCCATTCCTGTGGCGCCGCCGACAACGACCACGCGCTTCTGGTCATATCGGAACAGATCCATGGTCATGGCTTTTTCTCCCTGCGTCGATTGCGTTGGGTCAGTAAATGAAACAAGACTGAGCATCGGTGAGCAAGTCCGCACCGACACGAGACCCTGTGAGCAGCGATATCGACGTTGACCACCAGGAAGCGGACTTCGTCGCGCAACGACACCGGCATTACGCGCAGATGCGTGAAACATGCCCGGTTGCGCACAACGCGGCGTACGGGGGCTTCTGGATGGTCACCGACTACGACTCGGTGGCGCAGGTGGCGCGTGACAACGAAACGTTCGCGCATCGCTACGACCCCGAGTCGGAGGACGGAATCGCCTACCGGGGAATCTGCGGGATCCCCCGACCTCCGAATCTGCCGCGCATGGGTGTGTCCGAGATCGACGGTCGTGAGCACGCCGATCTGCGTCGGGTGATCAACCCGTTCATGGTGACCAAGGCAGTTGAAGCCAATCGGGATCGGATGGCGCAGGTCTCGGGCTGGTTCCTCGACGAGGTCGTCGAAAGCGGCGAATGCGATCTGGTGGACGATTACGCGACTCCGGTGCCGGCGGTCATGACCCTTGAGATGATGGGGATGCCGTCGGAGAACTGGCGCCACTACGCAGACTTCTTCCATGCCACCTCGTCGTTCACCAAAGACGATCCGCGCCTGCACGCGGCGCTCGCCAACTGGTCAGCCATGTGGGAGGAACTGGTTGACTTCGCCCGGTTCCGGAGGGCCGATCCGGCGAACGATCTCACCTCAGCAATCGTCACCAGCGTCTTGGACGGAAACGTTCCGAGCGACGACCAAGTGGTCGGGATCCTCTGGAATCTGGTCGCGGGAGGCATAGACACCACCACGTCTCTGGTGTCTTGGGGACTGCATCATCTGGGCACGCAGGTCGCTGACCGGGAATGGCTCATTGCTGACCGGGCACTGATTCCGACCGCGGTCGAGGAGTTTCTGCGCTTCTACAGCCCCAGTGAGTCGTTGACCCGCACGGCCACCCGCGATGTCGAGCTCGGAGGTCGCCAGATCAGGCGTGGTGATGTGGTCTTCATCTCCTGGGTTGCCGCCAATCGTGATCCAGGCGCGTTCGACCGCGCCGATGAGGTGGTCATCGACCGCGAGGTGAACAAGCATCTGTCCTTCGGCCTGGGTGGCCACCGGTGCGTGGGTTCGAGCATCGCCCGACTCCAGTCCGAGTTGATGATCGCCGATGTGTTGGACCGGATCCCCGACTACCGGATCGACCCTGACGGGTTCATTCCCTATCCCGGCAACTTGCTGATGACGGGCGTTGTCGCTATGCCGGTTAGATTCTCGCCAGGCCAGCGTCGCGGTGTACCCGCACCGTTCGCTGACTGACTCACCCAAGACCCAAGGAGTGTTCTGCTGTGGCATTCATGATGATGCGACTCAACTTCGTGCACCCGGACCCGACTGACCCCAACCAGATGAGTGACCGCTACCGCGCCGGTTTCGACCTCGCCGAATACGTCGACAAGAACGGTTTCGCGATGGTGAGTCTCGAGGAGCATCAAGCCACGGAGATCGGTTGGAGCCCGACGCCCCTGCTCAACGCGGCGATGATTCTCAACCGCACGCAGAACCTGTCGGTGGCTATCACCGCGCTACTGGTACCGCTGCACGATCCGGTGCGTCTGGCCCAGGAGTTGGCAGTGATCGACCTGATGAGCAAGGGCCGGATCTCGATCACGACGGGGCTTGGATACCGACCCGCGGAGTACGCGGCGGTCCAAAAGGACTGGAGTCGCCGCGGCAAGATCCTCGACCATGCCCTCGAGACCATGCAGAAGGTCTGGTCTGGCGAGGAGTTCGAATACAACGGCGCGACGATCAAAGTCGGTCCCATGCCCTACACCCGCCCCCACCCCATGGTGATGATCGGCGGTTCGGGTCCAGCGGCGGCGAAGCGTGCGGCCCGTCTGGGTCTGCCGCTCCAGCTGCCCGCCCCGAACCCCGAAGTCGAGGCACTGTATTACAGCGAATGCGAGAGGCTGGGCACGCAGGGTTTCTGCATCGCGCCTGAGCAGGTGGCCATGATTCATGTGGTTAACGACCCTGATGAGGCTTGGGCCAAGCTCGGGAAACACTTCTGGCTTGAAGCGTCCGTCTACGATTCTTGGCAACCACCGGGGCAGACCTCAGCGGTCCACACCCATGCCACGAACCAGCAGGAACTGCGTGAGGAGGGGATCTACCAGTTCCTGACCCCGGATCAGGCGGTGAATCGGGCCCGCGAGACGGGAGCCCTCTCGCTTCACCCGTTGGTCGGAGGCATGCCGATCGATTCGGCCTGGGAGTCCGTTGAACTCACAGTCGACCGGGTGATCCCAGCCCTCCAGGACTCGTGATCGGCTAGCACGCCGGACTGCAACCCGGCTCCGGCTACACCCGGCGAAGACAACGCGCGGGTTCCGGTTGCGCCCGGCAACAGCAACCCGCGTACGGTTGGATGCATGCAGAACGACTTGACACGACGGTTCGACATTGAGTTTCCGATCTATGCCTTCACCCACTGCCGGGATGTGGTGGTGGCGGTGAGCAAGGCCGGGGGGCTGGGTGTACTGGGCGCGGTGGGCTTCAGCGTCGAACAACTGCGAATCGAGCTCGAATGGATCGATGAGCACATCGGCGACAAGCCCTACGGCGTCGACATAGTTCTGCCCGCCAAATACGACGGTGCCGGCGAGATGGACCTCGACAAGCTGACCGGGCAGCTCCAGTCGATGATCCCCGACGAACACCGCCAGTTCGTGAGGGAGATGCTCGACAAACACGACGTTCCCGAATTACCGCCCGACGAGGAGCTCGGCAGTGGACTGATGGGCTGGAATGCTGCGACCGCGGTTCCCCAGGTCGAGGAGATCCTGCGGCACGACAACGCGGTAATGGTTGCCAACGCACTGGGAACCCCGCCTCCGGATCTCGTTGAACAGATCCAAGCGAGTGGCCGAGCTGTAGGAGCTCTATGTGGCACACCGGCGCAGGCGAGCCGCCACGCCGCAGCCGGTCTCGACTTTGTGATTGCTCAGGGCTACGAGGGCGGCGGCCACACCGGAGACATCGGTTCGATGGTGTTGTGGCCCCAGGTCATCGATGCCATCTCGCCCGTACCAATGCTCGCCGCCGGAGGGATCGGGTCGGGTCGTCAGATGGCGGCTGCGCTGGCCATGGGCGCCGCGGGTGTATGGACCGGTTCGCTGTGGCTGGCCGTCGAGGAAGCGGCGGGATCTCCCGCCCAGATCCAGTCGTATCTGGATGCGACGAGCAAGGACACGGTTCGCTCCCGCTCATACACGGGAAAGCCCTGTCGAATGCTCCGCAACGACTGGACCGACGCATGGGAACGGCCAGACACCCCCGACACTTTGGGCATGCCGTTGCAGATGATGGCCGTGCGTGAGGCGATGGTGAGAAGCGGCCGCTATCCCGACAAAGCCCAACAGGTTGCCTTCAACCCGGTGGGTCAGATCGTCGGTTCCATGAACAGGGTGAAGCGCAGCGCGGATGTCGTCTTTGAGCTGGTGGAGGAGTGCGTCGAGTCCCTCGAACGCACCCAGGCCATGCTTGCAACCGACTAGGTGCGTCGCACCCCAACGGCTAGCTCAGACGGGCTTGCGGGCAAGCGTGAAGTACATCGGAGTGAAGATCTCCAATCGACCCGCCTCAGCGAGTCCCTTCGCGCCGATGCTGAGGAGTCTTGCCACTTCAGCCGCTCCGGAGGGAACAGCCCGGACCTTCTCAAGCGCCCGCAAAGAATTGTAGGTCGCTGCTCGTCCGACGCTTGAACTGCGGAAATTTGCCAGAGACATACCGGAACCAACCAGGGGCTGATACCACGGAATAGAGGACGCTGGTTGTTCGGCGAGGTCGCGTGTCTCCAGTGTTTCAAGGCCGGCTTCAGCGAGCGCGGTGTCCACCTGGTGTTTGTAACGCAGAGTATGGACGCCTCCGCCGAGCTCAATGTCACGTGCGAGTTGAACGTGATTCGGGTCGTTGGCGTCGAACTTGTCGGTGAGGCACCACTCATATGTGGCGAAGCGGCCGCCGGGCTTGAGCAGACGGCGAGCCTCGCTGAACACAGCGACCAGGTCGGGTGCATGCGGCGTAGCTTCGATCGCATAGATGGCGTCGAACGAAGCATCGGGCGCGTCGACGTTCATGAAGTCGCACTCGAGGAACTCCGCTTTGTCACCGAGCCCGGCTTCGTCGGTGTATTTCCGGGCAAGTTCGAGTTGATAGGCGCTGATGTTCACGCCGACCACGTTGGCACCGGAGAAGTTGATGATCTCCCGTAGCGGACCGCCGACACCACAACCCAGATCCGCGACCCGCATGCCGGGCTGAAGGCCCAGTTTGTGCGCAGTGAAATGTTCGTGGCGGGCGACCGAGGCTTCAAAGCTCTCGTCGGCGTGGCGCGGAGCGAAGTGAAAGGATCTGCCCCAGCCGTATTCGTAGAAGTCCGTGGCCAGCTTGTAGTAGCCGGTTGCGAAATCGTGGTAGTCGCTCTCCCTCGGGTCAGTGCCCCCGTCGGCTTTGAACCGACCCTCGTGCTCCTTGGCTGTTCGTGCCACAGCGTCGCGAGAGACTGAGTCCTTGAGAAGGGTGAACAATGTGGACGGCATCGGAGGATGTTACCGTTCGCCACAGAGTCTGAACGATGTGGCCATCAATGACGTATAGACGCAATGCAAGAGACTGCCGCTTCGGGGCTGATGTCTGAGCGACGTGGACTCGCTGCTCTGGCGCTCGTTGCCTTGTTGTTTGCCGGTGCGTGCGGGAACGGTGATGACGAGAGCGCGGAGCCGCCTCCCCCAACAGCCTCCTCCACAACGGCGCCCGCACCCGCGAGCAGCACAACAACGACGGTAGCCACAACAGAGGCTCCGGCGACGACAACCACCACGCAAGCCGTGGCGACGACGACGACCAGCGAAGCACCGAGACCGGTTGCTTCCACGCTCGACCAACTGCTGCAACTCGACCGCCCGCTGGTAATAGCCCACGCGGGCGGCGATCAGGACTACCCGCATTCAACGATCTACGCCTACTCACAGTCGGCAGCGGCCGGCGCTGACATCCTCGAACTTGATGTCCAGCTCACTGCCGACGGCGTTCTCATCGTGCAGCATGACGACACCGTCGACCGCACCACGGAAACAACTGGCCGCGTGGCCGAACTGACCCTCGCGGAGATCAAAGCACTCGACAACGCCTACTGGTTCCTGCCGGGGAAATGGGGAGACCAGACCCAGCCCGACGACCAGTACGTTTTCCGCGGGGTTCGCACCGGGGCGGTGCAGCCGCCACCGGGATTCGGGCCCGACGATTTCGCGGTGGCGACCTTCCGAGAGGTGGCGCAACGATTCCCCGAACATGTGCTTGACATCGAGATCAAGATCCAGAACGGCGCTGACGGTGAAAGCGATCCGAGCACCGGGATTGCCGCCGCTGAGGTGCTAGCTGCGGAGATCGCCGAGCTGGGACGTGAGCGGTCCGTGATCGTGAGCTCCTTCAATGATGCGACGCTGGCCGCGATGAACGAACTGGCTCCGTCCGTCGCAACCAGCCCTGGACTTGAAGCCATGCTCGCATGGTTCCTGTCGGGGGCACCCCTCGATTCCCGCTATCAGGTCCTACAGGTGCCTTTGACATTCGAGGGAGTGGAAGTCGTCACGCCGGAATTGACCGAGAGGATCCACAACGAGGGTCGACACGTATGGGTGTGGCTCAGCGGAACCGACGTGGTCGAGACCCGAGAGTTCTACGCCGATCTTCTCACCAGGGGGGTCGACGGCCTGATCGCGGGCCGCCCCGCCGAAGCGGTAGCCGCAATCTCCCGATAGCGCCCCATTCGAAGGACTGCCTACTGGCCGGTGGTCGACCAGTGCCAGGGTTCGCTGGGCAGATTGAAGAGCCCGTAGTCGGGCGCGATTCGAGCCAGTGCTTGGAACACGGCCGTGTCGCGGCTCCGGATGAGCCTGCCGTTGTAAATGAAGTCGACGGCCAGACCCACTTCGTGCATCGAGTACCCGGGCCGGGCAGTGGGAGGGCTGCACTGTGACGACGGCATCTGGTAGACCGCGTAATCGGAAGTTCCGCAGTGCTGCCGACGAAGTTCGATCTGTCTGGCGTTGTTGCGGTACCCGCTGCCACTGACGCTGAACCCCTCCGCCTCCATCGCCACCAACAGGCCCTCGAGCTGATCGGCAATCTGCGTATTCACCACAATCCCCCAGACCTCCGTCAACTCGAAGTCCGCGTTCGGCGGGGGTCGTACGCTCGCTGCCCGCCTGCGTGCCTCAGCACGGGCGATCGCTGCGACGAGCTGCTGTTCACCCGACCGGATCTCTGCGGCGAGCTGTGCATCCAACGCTTCGATGGCGGCCGCCTCAGAGAGACGACGGTCCAGCCGCTGGTTGATCTCCTCGAGGGCGGCGTCCTCACGGGCGACGGCCCTGTTGAAATTGTCCTCTCGCTCGAGTGCGTCGTTGCGCAGTTCCTCCAGTTCGTCGACGCGACGGTCCGAGTCTTCACGCAACGCTTCGAGTTCGGCTGCCAGACCTCGAAACTCGTCGAGGACGTCCTCGGTGCTGCGATTGGCGAAGGTGCGCAAGGCCTGGCTGCGCGCGTGCTGCCAAGGATCCGAACTCAGGGCGGTCTGCTCGCTGTTGGGCCCTTGAAACGACCTGAAGGAACTGATCGCGGATTCCTGCAGCAACTGGCGGGTCTGCGCGATCTGGGCTTCCAGTTGGGCGATCCTTGCCTCCGTCACGGCCTGTTCCGCAAGTGCTTCCTCCAGTTGTCTGATGGTCGCATCCACCGCTTCCTGGGCGCTGTCGCGGGCGGCTTCGAGGGTCTGGAAAGCGCTCACCAACTCGTCGATGTCCTGGGTCAACACATCGATCTCGCCCAGGTTCTCTGCCGCGTCCTCTTTCGCTTGCCTCTGGCGCTCCTTGTCCGCTTCGATCTGTTCGCGAATCTCGTCCGGTGTCTGCTGAGCGACCGCTACGGGAGCCGACACCGCGAACGCGCAGAAAACCAGGAACGCGGCCGCTCTCCGACTCCGGCGGCGGCGATTTGGGGGGAGAACTGGTGATCGCGACGTGCCTGGCATTTTTTCACACAACTGCAAAGTGTCACACAACTGCAATGAACAGTGTTGACGGTATCAGAGCACTGACCACGAACGCGCCCGCTTCAGTCGTTCTTCATGGTTTGTCCGCCGTCGACCGCGATCACCGCACCGGTCACGTACGACGACGACGGCAGAGCAAGATTCAACACCATGTGGGCCACTTCCTCAGGGTCGCCGTAGCGACGAAGCGCGGTGCGCCGTCGCGCGAACCTGTCCCGGTGCTCGGCCGGAATGGCTTCCGTCATCGAGGTGAGAATCGGGCCTGGGCACACGGCGTTGACGGTGATCGAGTGTTTCGCCAGCGCGATCGCCAATGCCCGGGTGAGGCCGATGACGCCGTGTTTGGCAACCGTGTACGGGGTGGTCGATCTGGAAGCACCGAGCCCCTCGGTCGAGGAAATGTTGATGACCCGACCCTCTCCGCAGGCCCGGAGATCGTCGAGGCACGCCCGGATCAGCCGCTGATGAGGCGTGAGCAGCACGTCGAGCGCGAGTTGCCAGCGATCGTCGAAGGAATCATCGTCGATCTCTGCGCCGACGCTGATTCCAGCGTTGTTGATCAGAACGTCGACAGGGCCCAGACCTTCCCGGATCGTCTTGAGAGCCGCGTCGATAGAGGCTGGAACCGCAACGTCGAGTGTCACCGCGAGTGCCGTGCCGCCGGCGGCGAGGATCTCAGTGGCGACAGACTCGGCCCCGTCGTGGTCCACATCGGTGACTGCGACCTTGGCGCCCTCATCGGCGAACAGCAGAGCAGTGGCGCGGCCCATTCCCGAGGCCGCGCCGGTAATCAGCACGACTCTGCCCGCCACGGATCGGCTGAGTCTGCTGAGCCGTCGGGCCATGTCTGCTCCTGGTATGCCTGCTCGGTCGGGTTGAGGGCGAGCCACTCCTGGGCATTAGCGTACGGCCTACCCGATCTCATTGACTGTTATGACAACCCCGGCCGACCTCGCAGAACAACTGCTGGACCTCGTCGAAGCAGTCCTTCGCGACCTTGAGTCCGCACATGCTCCCGGTCTGGACCTTCCACGAGTGCACGGCGGTTACCTCGTCGGCCCGGATGCTCGAGCCGATCTGGCATTCACACTCGCGCTGTTGCACGAAGCTGGTGTGGAACAGGTTGCGGGACTGTCGTGCGCCGATGTCGCGCTCGAAATAGTGAGACGTCTCGACGGTGCCGCGACGCACAGCTTCTACAGTTATCGCGCGGCTGAGACCCTGTTGTGCCTGGGTGGGCTCGACGACAACCCTGCGCTCCGAGACTGGAGCGAGACCGACATAGCCAACGTTACGGAAGCCATCGACTCCTCCTCGATGCTTCCAGCACTGACCGCCGGAGAGCTTCCCAAGAACTATGAGGTGGTCCTCACCCGCTGTGAATTCGATCGATTCCGCCTCGGCCGTCTAGGTGACGAGGGTGTACTCGACGATCTGATCAACAGGGTCTCGGGTCTGTTCACCCAGCTCCAGACCGGTTGGATGGATGATTTCGGTGGTGCCATCTTCGACATCTACACGCCAGACGTGTACCTGTTCGCAGAACCGTTCGCAGACCGTCTGGGAAGCTCCTGGTCGGCAGGATTCCGCAAGGTTCTAAGCGATGTCGCCGACTTGGCCACACCCGAGGGAGCGATCGTCTGGGGACGCTCGACGGGAGCGCTCGGGATCGTGATGAACATCGAACTCGGCGCAATCGCGCTGTCACGGGGACTGACCGACGACCGCAGCGGCTGGCTCGGTAGAGCCGAACTCGCCGCCCTGCGCATCCGCGACTGGTTCGAGGACGGTCTCGTCAACGCTCACCAACACCGTTCAACGATGTTCTACCGCGGCCCTGAGCGGCGCCTGCAGATGACGCTGGACCTGCTCGGGAAACTCGTGCAGGCATCGCTCGAGCTGCAGAGGTCGGAATCGGTTGATGCCGCTACCCCAACGGCGAGTTTCTCCGCGGTGGACCGCTTGGTCGTCCTGGATCCGAAGAGCAATGCCTCGGTCTGGGCCCACCGCGGTGGAGGCGTTGAGTTCGTGCTGCCATTCGTCGGAGGGTTCTGGGTCGACTACACGCCTGGGTTGCGCTGGCCCGGCACCTTCGAAGTGCCCGTCAACAACAACCAGCTGGCAGCGATGCTCCCAGCGGTCCACGCCGACGGCACAGTGTGGACCACCTTCGGAACACCGGAGACGATCCATCACGGTGACGGCCGACTCGACGTCAGTTTCGACCGGTTCACTGCGTTGGGAACCCCCTCGTCCGAAACGGCGGGATCGGATCAGCCGGCAGCTTCGGTAGCGGGATCTCGCCGCGCCAGCTACCGAGTGGAAAAGCGCAGCGTGGTCGTGTCCGAAACGCTGAGATTTGATCGCGCCCCCGAAACCATCGACGCGATCTCCCTGCAGATCCCAGAGACTTCCCAGCGGCGGCTCCTAGTCGAATTCGAGACGGATCACCCGTCCACGACCAGAGTGATCGACACCTCTGGAATGTTGGCACACCGATCGTTCTGGAACGAGCACGTGCGCGTGCATGAGATAGACCTCGAACCGGCCGAGGAGATCAACTTCACTTGGAAGGTCACGCCCCAGTTGCGGGTTGTCAGCACCGTGGCAGGACACTGGTATCACCGCAGCCTCTATGACCCGCTCGGTGATCGGGTAGCCGACCAGGAGGCGACACCGCTGTTGGACGATCCCGCAGCGCTGTTTGAATTCGACCTGTTCCATCTGCACTGGCCGGAATGGTCCGTGGGAACCGACCCGGCTCGAACCCGTGAGGTGATCGCCAATTTACGCGCCGCGGGCCTGCCGATCCTCTGGACTCAGCACAACCGCCAACCGCACTACGTCCCCGAAGCGCGCGAAATCTACGAGATCTGGTGCGCGGAGGCCGACGGCGTGATCCATCACAGCGACTACGGCCGAGCGGTGATGGAATCCGACTACGGCTACGGTGCCCACACCCGCCACCTGGTCGCTCCCCACGGTCACTGGGGGCAACGCTTGGAGCCACTGCGGCCCGCCGGGGGCAGGGCCGAGGCTGAGGAGAGCCTCGGTCTGTCGCCCGCCGGCCTGCGTCTGGGTGTCGTCGGGGCTCCCCGGCGCGAAAAGGATGTGCAGCTGGTGATCGATGCGGTCCATGGGTGCAGTCGCGACGATGTGCAACTCTGTGTCTGGTCCCTCGGAGATGAATCGGTTCCCGACGACGACCGGATCGTTGTGGCCGAACGGTACGAAATGGTCGACGAGGCCCTATACGCGCGCCGGCTCTTCTCGCTGGACGCCCTGGTCCTGCCCTTCAGCGAAGGGATGTTGACCACCGGCGTCGTAGCCGACGCCATCGGAGTTGGGCTGCCGAGCCTGGCCTCCGATTGGGGATACCTCCGCGAGGCTCTCGGGCCGGCCGGGATCTACTACGGATCGACGGTCAGCGACCTTGCCGCTTGTATCGACGCGCTTAGTGATGAGGATCTGGCCACCGCGGGCGCCGCGGCAAGCGCGAGGCAAGCCGATACCGATTGGTCAGCGATCGCCGAAACGACCTACAACTTCATCGAGACTTTGGTGGCTTGATTGACCAAGATCAAGCGTCCACCCAAACGCCGAGGAGACTGTGATGGAACTGGGACTCATATGGGGCTACTGGGGTCGTCAGATGCCCGAAGACTTCGTGGAACTGAGCGTCGAAGCGGAGCGGGCCGGTTTCGACGCGGTCTGGTCCGCTGAGTCGTGGGGTTCTGATGCTTTCAGCCCGCTCGTGCTTGTCGCGGCCCACACGGAACGAGTCAAACTCGGAACCGGGGTTGTGCAGATCTCGGCCCGCACCCCGACCGCTACCGCCATGCATGCAATCACCCTTGATCATATTTCCAACGGACGGACGATTCTGGGGCTCGGAGTGTCCGGGCCTCAGGTCGTTGAAGGCTGGTATGGAATGCCGTCGCGCAAGCCTCTGGCCCGCACCCGTGAATATGTCGAGATTCTGCGCAGGGTCTTCCGCCGCGAGGGCCCGGTGGAGTTCCAGGGCGATCACTTTCAGATGCCGTACCATGGTGCGGGTTCGGAGGGTTTGGGAAAGCCGTTGAAGGTGATGACCCATCCGTTGCGCGAGATTCCCATATGGATCGGCGCTGAAGGTCCGAAGAACATCGCTCAGACCACCGAGATCGCCGACGGCTGGATTCCGTTGTACTACTCGCCGTTTCGGCCTGAGGTCTACGCCGACGAGTTGGCTATGGCGAAACCTGACTTCCAGATCGCGGTGAACGTCTCGGTGCGTGTCGACGACGATGTGGAACAGGCGCTGTATCCCACCAAGGCCTCGCTCGGATTCTACATCGGCGGCATGGGGGCCAAGGGCCAGAACTACCACACGAAACTGATGGCGCGAATGGGATATGAACAGGAGGCATACAAGATCCAGGACCTGTTCTTCGAGGGAAGGCGCGATGAGGCGATCGCCATGGTCCCCACCGAGTTCGCGGATGAGATCTCGCTGGTCGGGTCCGTCGATCGGATTCGTGATCGGCTTCAGGCTTGGCAGGAGAGTCCGGTCACGATGCTCAACGTAGCCGCCAGAACTCCAGAGGAACTGCGCCTCATCGCGGAGTTGGTTAAGGGCTGAGACGCTACCGGCGAGCTGCGCCCTAGTCGGTCCTAGGATTGCGACGGAGCCGCCATTGATGCCGCTCGTCGTCGGCCAGCTCTTCGAGCGTGGGAACTCCGTGACGACCGCCGAGATGAGCAGCGACAGCACGTTTCGCGTGGGGCGCGATATTGACGATGTCCACGATCAGCCCCGCGTCCACTGCGTCGTCGACGAGTTCGGCGAGAGTCGCCGCGCCCCCGTAGTCGATTCGCCCGACGTTGGAGAAGTCGATGCGCAAGTTCTTGAGGTGGGCATGTTCAGCTCGAGCCGAGATGAACCTGGTTTCTAGATGTGGGACCGTAACGAACCAGATCACCCCGCGGGGCCGCAATACCAAGGTGTCGTCCTCAACATCGTGAGTGTGGTCGACACGAAGCTCGCGAATGAGGTGAACCATCAGGGCGAGTCCCACACCGGCGATTACGCCGCGCTCAACGTTGGGTGCAGCGACCAATGTCGCGGCGAAGGTTCCGAAGACGACGACTCCTTGGAGCCTTGAACCGCGGGCGATCTTCAACATGGCCCTTGGATCGATGAGCCGGTAGACCGCGGTCAGCACGATCGCCCCCAACACCGCGGTGGGCAGCGACTCCAGCGTTGCCGACAACGGAAGGGCCGCCAGTACGAACGCCCCGGTAACCGCGCCCGACCACTGGGTCCGTGCTCCAGCGAAGCGATTCAGCGAACTGCGAGAAAAGGACCCTCCAACTGGGAAGCCTCCAGAAATGGCCGATGCGATGTTGGCGACGCCTCCACCCAGGAGCTCTCGATTTGCTGACCAGCGGGTGCGATCTGCGGTCGCAAAGGTCCGCGCGATCGAAGACGGTTCGGCGAAGCCCACCAGTGCGATGACGATCCCTGCGACCAACAGCGATGGCGCTCTGCTGTAGGGCAGGTCGAGGCTGAGGGTTATGAAGCCGCCGGGAAGGTCGCCAACCACCGTGCCGTCGTAGTCGCTGGCCTCGCTCCAGATCACGGCCGCAATCACGGCAACCAGGACGCCGGGGAACAGTTGATGGATCCGGCGTGCGCCGAGCACCACCGCAACAGTGGTGATCGTGAGCACTACTGCCGTCCCGTTCCACTCGTCTGGTCGAGTCAGCACCCACAATGCTCGTTCGATCACTCCTTCGGAATCGGGGTGTGCGTCGAACATCGAAGGTACCTGTGACGCCACGATCAAGATTGCCGCGCTCGCGGTGAAACCAGTCAGCACCGGTTGAGACATCAGGTAGGCGACAATGCCGAGCCGCAGCAAGCCGAGGATTGCTCGCGTCGCCCCCACAATCAGTGCCAACAACGCAGCAAGCTCGATGTATGAAGCGGTGCCTGTGCTCTCGAGACCGGACAGCGCACCGAAGGTCAGCAACGCAGTCAGTGCGACCGGGCCGGTCTGGAGGTAGGGCGACGACACGAACGGTGCGGCCAGCAGAGGAGGCAGAGCCGCGGCGAAAAGCCCCACATGTGGTGGCACACCGGCGATCTCCGCGTATGCCAGCGACTGGGGCAGCAACACCAGAGCTACCGAGATCCCAGCGACCAGGTCTCCCGTCGTCGGTGTGGGGAATCGCCGTGTTGGTGTTGCGCTCACGACTTTGAGCTAATCACGCAAACCACCGCAAGCGGCATATTTTGCACGAGAACGTGCGCGGACGGGTTCACGGAGTTTGTTGGCGGGCAGCCGCGATGAGGTCTCGGGCTCGGTAGAGGAAGGCGGCCATCTGGCCGCGGGTGACAAGCCCTTCCGGGCAGTAGGTGTCTGTTCCGCAGCCGGTGGTGATCCCGGCGTGTCGGAGGCGGTTGATGTCGTCTTGGAACGTTGAGTTGTCGTCGTCGCTGAAATAGTCCTGGTCAGCGGCGGGCAGTTGCAGTGCTCGGTTCAAGAAGGCGGCCATCTGGCCGCGGGTGACAAGCCCTTCTGGGCAGTAGGTGTCTGTTCCGCAGCCGGTGGTGATTCCGGCGTGTCGGAGGCGGTTGATGTCGTCTTGGAACGTTGAGTTGTCGTCGTCGCTGAAATAGTCCTGGTCAGCGGCGGGCAGTTGCAGTGCTCGGTTCAAGAAGGCGGCCATCTGGCCGCGGGTGACAAGCCCTTCTGGGCAGTAGGTGTCTGTTCCGCAGCCGGTGGTGATTCCGGCGTGTCGAAGCCAGTTGATTGCGTCTACGAACGATGTCTCTGCGATGTCGGTGAAATACATCTCGGGGTCGGCCGCAACCATCTGGGTCGGGTCCGCGGCGAGCATCTGGTGGTCGACGAGCGCGTCCCAGCCGACCGCCACCCGACGAATCGTCGCCCCGTTCAGGTTGATCGAGTCGGCCCCGATGCTGATGCCGTCGTAGTCGGCATCGTCGTTGATCGTGTACTCGAACTCGATAGTGCTGCCTGTGTCGTCCGTCGACGTGGCGACGTAGGTGGCCGTTCGGATGTTGTTGCCGATTTCAAGGGCCAACGAAGGCTCCCCCTCCTCGGTGTCGACGACCACCGGAGCGTCGAACTGAACAGCCACTGTGACTATCTCGCCTGTTTCGTAGGCATCCGCTGCGGGCGTGGAGGTGAACGCGAGCTGTGAGACGCTTGGGACGAGCGACATGAACGCTTCCCGAGCAACACCGATGGGATGCGCGCAGTCAGATATCTCCGAGACCGTGTCGGGCTGGATTCCACCCGATGCGCTGAGACCGTCCGGTCCGAAGAACCTCAGGCTCGTCACGCGCACTGCGCCCAGAACCGCGCCGTTGGCAGACAGGCCGGTGAACGTCACCTGGCCGGTGGACTTTCCGTAGGTTGTCGTGCCGACGATCCTTGCCCGGTTGTTGCCCCGCATGGCCAGCATGAACAGCTCAGAACCCGAAGCCGAACCGTTGTTCACGGCTATCGCCATTGGGAGTGCAATGGCGTCCGAAGCGATGCCGTCGGAATCGGCGAAGATGGAAGAGTCCATTCGAATCGATTGTGTCCGATGATTGAGATCGCCCGTCTCGAGAAACAGGTCAACGATTTCCGAGGTGACGCCCAGGTATCCCCCAGGGTTGTTGCGGAGGTCCACCACGATGGACGTGACCCCAGCACTGAGGAGTTCGCTGAGTTGTTCCGCAAACAACTCGTCAGCGCCGTTAGCGAATGTATCGAGCTGGATATAGCCGATGCTGTCATCGACTACTCGACTCGACACCAGAGGATCGACGACTTCGGCCGTCCCCAGGAAGAACTGGACCTCGGCGCCGTCACGCCTCACCACGATCGCAACCGACTCA
Organism: Candidatus Aldehydirespiratoraceae bacterium; assembly: GCA_965221585.1. Lineage (GTDB taxonomy): Bacteria > Actinomycetota > Acidimicrobiia > Acidimicrobiales > Aldehydirespiratoraceae > VXYK01. The sequence goes on from OZ244898.1 coordinate 658,193, forward strand.
CCGAGGTACTCCTGGTAGTCCAGGTCCAACAGTTCGCTGCAAGTGTGGTCTGCGACCTTCTTCCCGTACTCGACGATCACGTCGCCGACCAGCAGGCCCGCCGCGTCGGCAGGACTTCCCGGATAGACCTCGGTAATGGTCAAGAAACAGGTGTCGCTCAGCGCAGAGCACGGCTCACCGTCGGCTCCCAACAGAGCGTATTCGATACCTACCCCAGCCCTGGAGTTGCCTGCACTCAGAAGGCTGAAGAACCTTCTCGTCTGCACGGGCGCCAAATACCGCGTGTTCGCGTCGTTGAGGGAAGCCAGCATCGCTCTGGCCGCAACGAGCGCTGCTGCACGAGTGTCTTCAACCTTGTCGATCTCTGCGCAGACTGCTTCGAATTCGGGCGCTGGTACTGCGCAAGGAGGCGGAGGAGTAGTTCTGGGAGTGAGATCGGCGCTGACCAGGCCCTGGAGTGCGGCCTCCGCAAGGTCCGCCACGACGACTCCGTCCACGAAATTGGCGACAACCGACTCGAACGCCAAGCAGAACACAACGAAATCATCTGGAGGGTTGCTGCAATCGATCCGGTTCGTTGCAGAGTCCTGCGCTGAACTCGCCGGTGCGAAGAGGAGAACCGAGGCCAGAGTCAACGACGCGCCGAAGAACAGCAACATCGCCGGCAGTCGGTACGACCGTCCGGTGTTGTGCCGTTGAGTGCGGGGGGAGTGCGTCTGCAGCATTGACCTGCGATAATACCGAGTGCTCTTCACCCGCTGGACTCTAGCGTTCAATTCCGGCCCGGCTTCGGACCCGAGGAGGGGGCTGTGCGACGCTGGACTGTATCGTTCGTCTGCGATCCACAGAGGTGACCATGAGCAGATGGAGCGACCGCAACCGAGTTCGCAGCGGTGCCGATTACGACAGCAGATGGGCGGCAATGGCAGCGGCAGGCGAGCCGATCCACGGCGAGGCCGACCTGGTGTCGGCACTGCTCGAGTCATATGGGTATGGGCCGGGTGCCTCCGTACTCGACGCTGGTTGTGGCACGGGCCGTGTCGCCATCGAACTCGACCGGCGCGGAATTCAGGTTGTCGGCGTGGACCTCGATGCGCACATGCTCGCCGAAGCGGAATCCAAGGCACCCGGGTTGTGCTGGGTTCAAGAGGATCTGTGCGTTCTGGATCATCCTCGACGGTTCGACCTGATCGTGATGGCCGGCAATGTGATGATCTTCGTGGAACCGGGCACCGAAGCGACGGTGTTGGCCAACATGGCCCGTCATCTTGATCCGGGAGGACTCCTGTTGGCCGGGTTTCAACTCAGGCAGCTCAGTTTGGGGGACTACGACCGTCACGCCGCTGCCGCAGGACTGACACTTAAAGGGCGGTGGGCGACGTGGGAGCAGGATCAATACCGCGACGGCGACTACGCGGTGTCGCTGCACCAACTTGAGGTGCCAACAGGGCGGCTGCGGTGGAGTTCTACAACGACCTGACTTCCGCACAGACGGGTTTTGCTGCAAGGATCATCCAATGCGCGAATTCAGCGGAAAGACGGCGGTGGTTACCGGTGGCGCCAGTGGTATCGGTCACGGGGTGGCTTCACGCTTGGCTGAAGCGGGCATGAACCTGGTGATTGCCGACATCGAGCATTCGGCCCTCGAATCCGCGGTGGCGGGATTCGAATCGGACGGGGTGAGCGTGCTTGGCGTGCGAACCGATGTAGCCGACAATGATTCAGTCAAGGCCCTAGCGGCGGCGGCCAATGATCGCTTCGGAGAAGTCCATGTCTTGTTCAACAACGCTGGAGTAGCCGGCGGAGGGCCGGTTCTCGAACCGGATGACATCGGGATCTGGGACTGGGTCCTGGGTGTCGACCTGCTGGGGGTGATCTATGGAATCAAGGCGTTCGGTCCCGCGATGGTCGCTCATGGAGAACCTTGCGCGATAGTCAACACGGCCTCAATGGCCGGCCTGCTGCCAACACCGTCGCTGGGTGCCTACACAGTGGCGAAGTACGGTGTTGTCGCGGTTAGCGAGGTGCTCTCGCTTGAGACCCGGGAGACGACCAACCTGAGGGTCTCGGTGTTGTGCCCAGGATTTGTGCACACCCGCATCGCGGAGTCGGACCGAAATATCCCGGAACACTTGGTGTCGTTGGAGGAACCGACAGAGGAGAGCGAACTCCTGCGCGAGGCGGTGCGAGATCTGGTTGCATCGGGGATGCCGCCCAGCGAGGTCGCGCAGAAGGTGTTCGAAGCGATCGTGGAGGAGAGGTTCTATGTCCTTCCGCACCCGCAGTTCGCTGACCAGATCGTGGCCCGTGCCCAACAGATTGCCACTGGCGGCAGCGTCGCGACCTGGGAGATCTGAGCGGGTTGAATGGCCGATTCGTCTGATCACGCCTTGGCGTTCCGTGTCGCATCGCAGACAGGCGAACTTCTGCAGCGGATGCTCAACAAACCGTCGAGTGCACAGCGAGGCTGGATGTCGCTTGAGTACGCGGCCGATCGGGCCGCACATGATTTCATAGTCAAAGAGCTCGCCGAGCATCGTCCCGATGACGCGGTCCTCTCTGAAGAGGGGCGCGATCCGGCCTCACGTCTGTCCGCTGACCGGGTCTGGATAGTCGATCCGTTGGACGGCTCCAATGATTTCGGATGGAGTGCCCACTGGTCGGTTCATGTGGCGCTGGTCGAAGCGAACCGACCTACGGCCGGCGCGGTGGCAGTACCGGGATGGGACACGACCTGGGCGACAGAACCGACTCCGGTGCCGATCATGTCTCGGGTGGGGGACCAGCCCCGCGTACTGGTCTCGCGCTCGCGTCGTCATGTGGACGGTCGGGTGCTGCAGCGAGCGCTCGGCGCGGAGATTCTGGCGGTCGGCTCCGCGGGGGTCAAGGCGATGGCCGTTGTCCGCGGTGAGGTCGACGCTTACGTCCATGGTGGTGGGCTGTATGAATGGGACGTGTGCGCGCCTGCCGCGGTGGCTGAAGCTGCGGGACTGGTGGCTTGCCAACTCGATGGCAGCGAACTCTGTTTCAACAAGGTCGATCCGTGGTCGCCGGGTCTCATCATCTGCAAACCTGCCCTGGTTGACAGAATTGTGGACGCCATGTCGGCTCGGAGATACTGAGCCATGAAAGCCAAGCACGTATCCCGTTCTCTAGAGAGGCACGTCAAGGCACCGCGTGAACACACCTGGAAGGTGTTGCACGATCTGATCGGGCAGGTCTCCGGCGGTTACGTGGTCGAGGGTGATCCACCACCGCACGGTGTGGGAGCGGTGCTGCACCTTCGAATTCCGCAGGCTGCGGAGCTCCCAGGAAATCCTGAGGACGCGCTCACCGAGACGGTGCTCTCCTATGAGCCGCCTTGGAGGCGGGCCTATTCGGTTACGGGTTCGCGCACTGGACTCGACATGTATCACGGAACGTTCGTGCTGCGCGACGACGGAGACGAATGCCACCTGTCCTGGGGGGTGGTCGTCGATCCCGAGCCGACACCGCAAGGATCGGCGTTTCTGGAACTAGCAGTCGCAACTATCGATGGTTTCCTCGACTTTGTTGTCGCGGTCGCCGAGCAGACCGAGCATCGCTGAACAGATTACGGTTGTTCCCATGGGGGATATGACAGCGATCGAGCGGGCGGTGGCGCGAGACGAGATCCGGCAGCTGGCGTTCGCCTACGCCGATGCGGTAGACCGTCGAGACCTTGATCTGCTGGCATCGCTCTACCGTCCGGACGCGCGGTTCGGGCCCTACGGTGAGGGAGCTGACGGGGCGCGGGCTTTCTTTGCGGAATCGCTCCGTGAGATCGGTATAGCGGTGCTGCTGGTGGCGAACCATCTCATCGAGTTCGATCACGCCAATGCGGACGGTTCAGGTGCCGATAGCGCAGGTGCCGGCGAGTCGCTCGACGGTGACGCGCCGACCGCACGGGGCACAGTCTGGGCTCACGGGTTCATCGACGATGGCGCCGAGGGCTTGATTCAACAGTTGATCAAGTACGAGGACCGGTATGTGCGAGTCGAAGGGGTCTGGAAGTTCACCCGCAGGCGTCATCTGCTGTGGTTGGGTTGGCGGCACGGCGAAGGTGACCCGCTGGCTCAGGAACCGGCCAACTGGCCGGACAGACAGATTGGTCTGGGATCGATTCCCTACAACGACGCGCACTGGCTCCAGTTCTGGTCCCAGCCATAAGGACCTGCACAGCCGTCAGATCTTTCGCAGCAGGGTTCCTGTTCCGAGACCACCACCGCAGCACATCGTGACTATGCCGTGCTCGATGTTGCTGCGTTGCATCTCGTGCACCGCTTTGGTCATCAGTATCGATCCCGTTCCGCCGAGGGGGTGACCGAGGGCGATTGCTCCGCCGTTGGGATTGACGGTGCTCATATCGGGCGAGAGTTCGCGTTCCCAGGCCAGTACCACCGAGGCGAAAGCCTCGTTGATCTCGATGAGGCCGATGTCGTCGATAGTGAGACTGTTGTCGGAGAGGAGCTTCTGAGTGGCGTCGATGGGACCGGTCAGCATGAGCACGGGATCGGTGCCCACAAGGCAGGTGTCGACGATCATGGCCAGTGGTTCCAGACCGAGTTCATCGGCCTTGGATCGGGTCATCATCAACACCGCACCGGCACCGTCGCTGATCTGGCTTGACGAACCAGCGGTGTGGATGCCGTCGTCGCGCGCAACCGGTTTGAGATTGGCGAGTGCCTCGATGGTGGTCTCGCGCAGACCGCCGTCTCTGCTCACAGTGCTGTGTTCCGCTGTGGGTTTGCCGTCGTCGTCGAGAACCGGGACCTCGATGGGAACGATCTGCGACCCGAAGGCGTCTTCGTCCCAGGCCCTGGCTGCCAGTTGCTGGCTTCGCAGTCCGAACTCGTCGGCCTCGGTCCGGGTGAGGTCCCACTTGTCGGCGATCCGTTCGGCGCCCTCGAATTGGGAGGTCCACTCGTAACTCTTCCAGTAGCGGGAGTTGACGGGTACGCCGGTGGTGGCGGGATCGGGAATGGTCGAGCCCATCTTGATCTGGCTCATCAATTCGATTCCACAGCTCAGTGCTGAGTCGACGACCCCGGAGCGCACCAGCGAGTAGGCGAGGTTGGTTGCCTGCTGGCTCGAACCGCACTGGGCGTCGACGGTGGTGGCGGCTACGGAGAGGGGGAGTTCCGCTGCGAGCCAGGCGTTGCGAGCCGTGTTCATGGCCTGCATCCCGACCTGACCGACGCAGCCGCCGACAACCTGGCCGACCTCGGCCGGGTCCATCCCTGTGCGGTCGAAGATCGCCTTTTGTACATCGCCCAAGAGGTTGATGCTGTGCATGGTGGACAGTTCGCCGTTGCGCTTGCCGATAGGGCTGCGGACCGCGTCAACGATGACGACTTCTGGAGTGCTCATGGGCGCAGTGTATCCGAGCATGTGAACGCTCGCTAACTTCTGGGTATTGTCGAGGTACAAGACCGACAGAGGATCCACCGATGCGCAACGACGTAACCAGAATGTTCGATCTGGAGTTCCCGATATTCGCGTTCAGCCACTGTCGCGATGTGGTTGCGGCAGTCTCCAGGGCCGGAGGAATGGGAGTCCTCGGTGCAGTCGGGCACACCCCTGAAGCGCTGGAGATAGATCTCGAATGGATCGAGGACGCCGTCGGCGACAAGCCCTACGGCGTTGATCTGATCATCCCGGCCCGTTATGCGGGCGACGACACCGGCGGCTTCACGACAGCTGACCTCGTCAAGATGATCCCCCCGGAGCACAGAGAGTTCGTCGACGACATCCTGGCCCGCTACGAGGTGCCGGAGATGCCGCCCGACGAGAGCACACTCTCTGGGAGCATGGACAGAGCCGGGGCCGCTCCCTTCTCTGCGAACGCGGCGGCTCCCCAGATTGATGTGGCGTTGGCCAAACGGACCGCCTTCGTGGCAAATGCTCTGGGGCCCCCGCCCCCGGAGATGATCGAGGCGGTCAAAGGGGCAGGTCGCATGGTCGGTGCGCTGGCCGGCAGGGCTTCTCACGCGGAGGCGCACGAGCGTGCGGGTGTGGATCTGATCGTCGCACAGGGTTCCGAGGCCGGAGGCCACACCGGCGAGATCGGATCCATGGTGCTGATCCCTGAGATCGTCGACGCCACATCGCTTCCGGTGCTGGGAGCCGGTGGTATCGGCCGCGGCCGGCAGATGGCCGCAGCGATGGCGCTGGGTGCGCAGGGCGTGTGGTGCGGGTCGGTCTGGCTGACCACTGATGAGGCGGAAACGCATCCGGTGGTGAAGGAGAAGTTTCTTGCGGCCACGTCAGCTGACACGGTCAGGTCACGGTCGCTCACCGGAAAGCCGGCGAGGATGTTGAAGTCGGCATGGACCCGGGAATGGGAGCGGGACGACACCCCAGACCCGCTCGGGATGCCGTTGCAGCCGATCCTCACAGCGGCCGCTCAACGACGGATCGATCGCGCCGCCCACAATGCTGGTTCCGGAGCCGAGAAGTTGGCGAACTACTTCGTTGGGCAGATCGTCGGCAACATGAATCAGCGAAAGTCAGCGAGCGCAGTGGTCTTGGAAATGGTCGAAGAGTTCATCGACGCAGTCGAGGGTCTGCAGACGCAGTTGGAGGCCTGAGTCCCCTGCCGCATGGGCGCTCGCCTGTCGCAGCGACGATAATTGCCGGCATGGTCCGCGTGCCCAAAGAAATCCTCCCAGGATGCGACGGTGACTGAACCAGATCTCGAACTCAGTTTCAGTCAGCCCGAGCTCTCCGACTGGTCCGATGCTGTCAACAAGGTGCTGCGCGGCCGATCATTCGAGGAAGTGCTCGTTTCAACGACCCGCGATGATCTTGATATCCGACCCCTCTACACGGCAGCGGATTCGCCTCGGCCGGCGAAGTTCGTACCCGTGGACACGCAGCGACTCCAGCGGGGTTGGGATGTGCGCCAGCAGTTCAGCGGCGACGACCCTGACGCTTGCGGTCGCGCCGTGCTCGAAGGACTCGAGCGGGGGGTCACCTCCGTTGAGCTGACGCCACCGAAACCGAATTGGACCATGGATGCGTTGCAGCGGGCCACCGCCGGGGTCCTGTTCGATCTCGCTGCGGTGGTGTTGGCCCCTCATGCCGATATCAACGCGGCACGGAGCCTGGCCGCGGTGATCGAACAGCGAGGCGACCTGGCTGCGACTGGAAGTTGGCTCGGGCTAGATCCCATCGGCGAGGTACTGCGCGGCGGATTTGCAAATGCGGACGATGTGGTCAACGTGGCCACTTCGCTGCTACCAGGGCTTCGGTCGGGTCGAACTTTGACCGTTGATTCCACACGCTATGCCGAAGCGGGAGCCACAGAAGCTCAGGAACTGGCCTACAGCACCGCTACCGGAGTCGCCTATCTGCGCAGACTCGAGTCCTTTGGCGTCGAACCGCTGCTGGGCGCCAACACCATAGGTTTCAGACTGAGCGTGGGTACCGACCAGTTTCTCAATATGGCGAAATTGCGGGCCGCGAGGCGGCTCTGGGCGCGAGTTTTGGAAGCGTCGGGTGTTGACCCCGCTGCTGCGCCCCAACTCCAACAGGCGGTGACGAGTCGGGCCGTCTACAGCCGCCATGACCCGTGGGTCAACATGTTGCGGGCGACGACAGCAGCCTTCGCCGCTGGTGTCGGCGGTGCTGATGCGATCACGGTGTTGCCGTTCAGCAATGCTCTCGGTGCAACTGATGACTTTGCTCGACGGGTTGCTCGCAATACTCAGACACTGCTGATCGAAGAGTCACACCTCGCTCGGGTCGTTGATCCCGGCGCGGGTGCGTGGTTCATAGAGTCGCTTACCGATCGTCTTGGCAGCCGGGCCTGGTCGGAATTCGTGGCCCTGGAAGCCGGGGGCGGCATAGAAGCCGGCATTGCCGATGGCTCTGTGAACACCGCGATCGACGACTCGTGGCAACGAAGGTGCCAAGCGCTGCACACTCGTCGCGAGGCCATTACCGGAGTGTCGGAATATCCGGATCTGGGAAGTCAACCACCGCTACAGGATTCCCACACTTCTCAGGTGCCGGATGCGACGGGTCTGCCGTTACGCCGACTTGCCGCACCGTTTGAAGCTCTTAGAGACGCTGCCGACCGATACCTGCTGGCCACCGGTGAGCGCCCTCGAGTCCATATTGCCGCGCTGGGGGACTTGGCGACCCACACGGCGCGCAGCTCCTGGGTATCCAACCTCTTGGCAGTGGCGGGCATGGTCGGTTCGGGAGGGGAGGAGCCTGGCTCTTTCTCTCCGCTGGAAGCCGAAGCTCGCTTCAGCGAATCCGGTGCCTCGGTTGCTGTGATCTGCGCAGCCGATTCCTTGTACGCGCAACGAGGCGTCGGCACTGCGTTGGCGTTGCGAGAGGCGGGTGCCAGACGTGTGATTCTCGCCGGTCAGCCAGGTGACCTGCGCTCCGATCTGGAGGCAGCGGGTGTCGATGAGTTCTGGTATCAAGGCATGGACGTCGTTGAGGCTCTGACCCGTCTTCATAACGACCTCGGTGTCTAGCCGCGTTTGCTGAGGACCTCGCGAAGGTGAGGCTCGATCTCCGCCGCGATGGTCGCCGCTCCGAGTTCGTTGGTGTGAACGAAATCCCAATAGACCGAGGACTCAACTGAATCGAGAGCCCCGCTCAAGTCGATCACGTCGGATCCGAGCCCGGCGCGCACACGCTCTGTCATCGGCAACCAGACATCTGTGTCGTAGCCGGGAATCCCGACGAGGGTCTGCTCCGCCGGCGTAAGAGGGGACTTCGTGTACAGGTACGGCTGCCAGAAGAACAGTGTGTCGAACCCGTAGCCGCGGGCAAGCGACTGCACGTGATCCACGCCTCGACGATGGATCATCAGAGCAGCGTCGGCCGCGGCGACGGGGTCGATCGTGTCGATCGGCGCGGCGTCGATGTCCGCAACCTGCACGGTTGGTTCGTCGTCGAACAGGTCTGCGATGCGACCTGTGGCGAGTGCCACTGCGCTGTGATCAGCCCACCAGGACCTGAGGGACTCCGCTAGTCGTTCGTCAGTGACGGGTTCCTCAGTTGCCGCGCCGAAGAACAGATGCGTCGGCTCTTGATGAACACCGAAATGGGTCTGCAGGACAAGGTCATTGAACCCGTCGTAGAACACGACGGCATCGGGCAGCGGCCGGGTCTGTGCACTCAGCTCCCGGGACAGCAGTTCCACCTGTTGCCAGTTGGCGTAAGCAGGATGGCCGAAATTGACCGCATTTATCGGCACGCCGGCATCATCGAGCAGAGAGACGAGCACCGACGGGATCGTTGCCAGATCCGACTGACCGGATCCGTACAGCGTCGAGCCTCCGAAGAACCAGACTTCTGCCCGTTCGCCGTCGATGCTGGAGGAGCGCGTGCGGCGCGCTCCGTCGATGATGTTGACCTCCGGTGACTCGTAGGTGACGCCCGGACCGAACCGCCAACCGGTGAACGGGTCGAGATCGCCGAGACCAGCCCTCGTCAGATGCAACATCAGTTCCCGTGAACCGGCCTGGGTCGCGAGCGCTTCCTGGGCGCTCGGTTCGAATCCGGCATGGTGCTCAGTCGGATCTGCGACGTCTTCGTTGCCCAGGGCCCCTAGCAGTGAACCCAGTGCGACATCGGCGAGCAGCAGCAAGACGAGCCCACCGAGCGCTCCTCGAATCCAGCGCAACGAACCGGGCTGTGCGGACGGCTGCGCCAGGCGTCGGTAGCTCTCGTCGGCATAGGGGCGTTGGTGCAATGATCGTCGTTGGGGCGGACGGCTCAACCATCGGCTGGCTGAGTCGTTGTGCCCGCTGACAGCAAGCGGGTCGCAGCCACTGAGACGGGACCACAGCGATGCGGGAACGAAGATCAGCAACTGCACGATCCCGAGCAGAACGAAAGTCAGGAACCGCCCCGCCCAATACCCCAGAAACCCGAGAATCCGGTCGACTCCGGCTCGCAGCCGCGACGAGACTCTGCTCGCCACGGTGACCGCCAGTGCGATCGCCGCGACGATGATCGCCAGCGTGGTATGTCCCAGAAGCCAGAGTGCGGCGACGACCAGCAGCGGCACGAGCACGGAGGCGGGTCTACGCGAGGGGCCGCGCACGCTCGTCGGGCGGTTGGGAGGCAGCGTGGACCACTGGTGGTCGAGGCTCTTCGGGTGGTCGAGTGGGGGCGCGCTTCCGTTCATTTCAGCGCCATCAGAAGACCGTGTAGAGGGTGTACGGCGCGGCGGCCTGGCCCACGACGATGAATACCGTGATCACGGCGAGCACCAGCATCACCGGAATCAGCCACCACACCCGATTCAGCACGGCGAAGCCGATCAGGTCTCGCACCAGGCGGGCAAGGTGGCGAAAGCGCAGCGCAAACATGAATCAATCCAGCAAGAACTCTCGTCGCCAGCTGTCGGTCTCGGGCCATGGGGGCTGTTCGTCCTTGATGAGAATGTGATCCTCCAGGACGAGCACGTCCATTTCGGTTCGCATGAAACAGCGGTAGGCATCGTTGGGCGAACAGACGATGGGTTCGCCCCGAACATTGAACGAGGTGTTGATGATCACTCCACAGCCCGTTCGAGCCTCGAAGGCCTTGAGTATCTCGTACAGGCGGGGGTTGCGTTCGGCGTTGACGGTCTGCACACGTGCCGAGCCGTCTACATGGGTTACCGCAGGAATGTCGGAGCGTCGCTCGTTCACCCACTCTCGAATGTCCGACTCGCCCGCTTCTGATCGCCGCTTGTTTGACTCTCGTCGGGCATTCACCACCGCGTTGTCGAGTCGGTTGCCGGCCACCGGCGCTACCAACAGCATGTAGGGGGAGGGCACCGACAGGTCGAACCACTGCTGGACCTGTTCCTCGAGCACCGCCGGAGCGAACGGCCGAAACGATTCGCGGTATTTGATCTTGCGGTTCATCGTCGACTGCATCCTGGCGGATCTGGCATCGGCGAGAATCGAGCGATGGCCCAGCGCACGGGGTCCGAACTCCATCTCTCCGCCGAACAGACCCACGACACGACCGGCGTCGATCTCCGCGGCGATGCGCTCGGCTCGGGCGCTGCCGTGCATTGTCTCGTACCGCAGACCCTCCTGGTCGAGCCAAGCGCCGATCTCCTCGCTGTCGAACGACGGCCCGAGGTAGGCACCGCGCATCTTGTCGATCGAATCGTGCTCTACCGGATTGACGGTTCGCTCCCTGCCCATGATCCGGTGCCATCCGAGGTAGGCCGCACCGACTGCGCCTCCAGCGTCGCCGGCAGCAGGTTGCATCCAGATCCGTTCGAAGATGCCCTCTCGCAGGAGCCGGCCGTTGGCGACACAGTTGAGGGCAACGCCACCGGCGAGTACCAGGTTGCGTTCGCCGGTGACTGCCCGGGCTCGTCGTGCGATCGCCAGAACGACCTCCTCGGTGACAACCTGCACCGATGCCGCCAAGTCCAACTCCCGCTTGGTGATTTCTGATTCTGGCGAGCGCGGCGGTCCGCCGAACAGGTCGGCGAAGCGGTCGTTGGTCATCTGCAGACCGGTCAAGTAGTCGAAGTAGCTGAGGTCCAGACTGAACGATCCGTCGGTTCGCACGTGGAGGAGATGGTCGCGGATGGTGTCGGCGTAGACCGGTTCGCCGTAGGGGGCCAGTCCCATGAGCTTGTATTCGCCGCTGTTCACTCTGAACCCGCAGAAATAGGTGAACGCTGAGTAGAGCATTCCCAGCGAATGCGGGAAGTCGATCTGCTCGATCAGGGAGACCTCGTTGCCGTGCGCGGCTCCGATGGAACTCGTCGCCCACTCGCCGACTCCGTCGAAGGTGATGATGGCCGCCGAGTCGAAGGGCGACGGATAGAACGCGCTGGCTGCATGACTCTCGTGATGCTCGACGAACCAGATCTGTTTCGGTGGTGTGTAGCCGAGCCGTATCAGACCGCGTTCGATCTCCATGGGGATCCAGAGTTTCTGGCGCATCCACAGCGGGATCGCCTCGCGGAACGACGAGAAGCCGCTGATCCCGACCTTCAGATAGGTGCGGATCAGCCGCACGAAGGTGGTGAGCGGCTTCTCATAGAACACCACCGCTTCGAGTTCGTCGGGACCTACTCCAGCGTCGTGAAGGCACCAGGCGATGGCATTGATTGGAAAGCCGGCGTCGTGCTTGCGCCGGGTGAACCGCTCCTCTTGAGCCGCGGCGATCAGTTCGCCGTCACACAACAGCGCGGCGGCGCTGTCGTGGTAGAAGGCGCTGATCCCCAGGACGTAGCTCCTCGTCGACGCTGCCGAACTCGGAGCGGCCGGCGGTGACATCACAGACTCAGACATCTGCAAAGACCGTAGTCTCTGGGTGCAGCGACAAGACATTGCCGTCTACGAGGGTGCGACCGCTACGGTGAAGCGATGAGCGTGATCCCCGATTTCACGACTGTCGACCTCGATACCGGTGAATTCAATGGCCTGGACAGCGAGCAGCTCGCCGCTGGACGTGCCCACCTCAGCGCGACGCCGGAGGGAATCGACATCTGCGCGGTCGCGGTCCCCGAAGACACCGCCGAATTGGATTTCCCTCACACCCTGCCGGGGTTCGCGCCCTTTCTGCGCGGCCCGTACCCGACGATGTATGTGAACCAGCCCTGGACCATCCGCCAGTACGCGGGGTTCTCGACCGCCGAGGAGTCCAACGCGTTCTACCGTCGCAACCTGGCGGCAGGCCAGAAGGGGCTCTCGATCGCTTTCGATCTGGCTACACATCGCGGCTACGACTCCGACAATCCCCGGGTGGCCGGCGATGTCGGAATGGCCGGCGTAGCGATCGACTCGATCCTCGACATGAGGCAACTCTTCGAGGGAATCCCTCTGGACCAGATGAGCGTCTCGATGACGATGAACGGTGCGGTGCTCCCGATTTTGGCGCTGTATGTCGTGGCCGCCGAGGAGCAGGGAGTGACGCCGGCTCAACTCGCCGGAACGATCCAGAACGACATTCTCAAAGAGTTCATGGTCCGCAACACCTACATCTACCCTCCGGCACCGAGCATGCGGATCATCTCGGACATTTTCGCGTACACGTCGGCGCAGATGCCGAAGTTCAATTCGATCTCCATTTCGGGCTACCACATCCAGGAAGCCGGAGCGACCGCTGATCTCGAACTCGCCTACACCCTCGCTGACGGGATCGAGTACGTGAGGGCGGGGATATCGGCGGGCCTACCGGTCGACTCGTTCGCACCGCGCCTCAGCTTCTTCTGGGGAATCGGCATGGACTTCTTCATGGAGGTCGCGAAACTCCGCGCGGCCAGGCTGTTGTGGGCCGAGCTGATGTCGCAGTTCAGTCCAAAGAACCCGAAGTCGCTGTCGTTGCGAACGCACTCCCAGACCAGCGGTTGGAGCCTCACCGCCCAGGACGTCTACAACAACGTCGTTCGCACCTGTGTGGAGGCGATGGCTGCCACGCAGGGCCACACCCAGTCGTTGCACACCAACGCTCTTGACGAGGCGCTCGGACTGCCCACCGACTTCTCCGCCCGAATCGCCCGCAACACCCAGCTTTTCTTGCAGCAGGAAAGCGGCACGACCCGCACTGTCGACCCGTGGGGAGGCAGCTACCACGTCGAGAGACTGACCTACGACCTGGCCAGAGTCGCGTGGGGTCACATCAGCGAGGTCGAGGGCATCGGTGGGATGGCCGCAGCCATAGAAGCGGGAATCCCCAAGATGAGGATCGAGGAGGCGGCCGCACGAACCCAGGCCAGGATCGACTCTGGGTCTCAGGCTGTGATCGGAGTCAACAAGTACCGGCTCGATCCAGGGTCGGTTCAGGGCTCCGAAGTTGACATCCTCAAGATCGACAACGCCGATGTGCGAGCCTCCCAGATAGCCAAGCTCGAATCGCTGCGAGCCGAGCGGGACCAGACGCGCCTGGAGTCTGCCCTCGCTGCGCTGACCAAGGCAGCAGAAAGCGGCGAAGGCAACCTTCTGGCCCTCGCTGTGGACGCGGCGCGCGAGAAAGCAACGGTGGGGGAGATCAGCGATGCGCTAGAAAACGTCTACGGTCGTCATGTAGCGCAGATCCGAACCATCGAGGGGGTGTACCGAGCAGAGATGGGTGGCCAAGACGAATCCATCAGCAGAGTGAGGGAACGGGTCGAGGAGTTCGCGAAGGCCCGGGGCCGTCGTCCTCGCATCCTGGTGGCGAAGATGGGCCAGGACGGCCACGACCGCGGCCAGAAGGTGATCGCCACAGCCTTCGCGGACCTCGGCTTTGACGTCGACATCGGTCCGCTGTTCCAGACCCCCGCTGAGGTGGCACGCCAAGCCGTTGAGGCCGATGTCCACGTGGTGGGTGCTTCGTCGTTGGCCGCCGGCCATCTGACCATGGTGCCGGAATTGATCGCTGAACTGGAAAGGCTCGGCCGCGCAGACATCAAGATCACTGTGGGCGGAGTGATTCCCCCAGACGACGTCGAAACCCTGTTGGGGATGGGAGCGGTGGCTGTCTACCCGCCGGGAACGGTCATCGCCGATGCCGCGGCAGAGTTGCTCGACCTGCTATAACCGGCGGCGTGTAGACCGGCTTCGTCGAATCGACCCACCCAACGGATCGGTCAGACCCACTCCCTGTCCGCGGGCGGCACCACCATTGACTCTGACGGGCGCCAACCGCTCTCGGCCATCACCTTGGCGAGGTGGCTCTCGGAGTACAGGTCCTCTTCATAGGAGAACTTGCCGTCACCGGCATACTCGAGAATCGACAGACCCATGTTGTCCTCTCCGGCCCCGGGAATGCGGTTGCTCCAGCGCAAGAACACGCGGTTGCCGTCGATTGCCTCCCAGAAATGCGGAAAATCCCAACCTTGCAGCCCCTTCATGGAGTCGTCGAGGAACTTCACGAGGTTGTCGACGCCTTGATGCCGGCCCCATACGGAGTCGATGAACACAGCATCGTCGGTGAACACTTCTTTGAGGTCGCTCCATTGGACCTCCCCGGCGATTGCCGCGCGCCGCAGTTCCAGGTAGCGCTCGATCGTGGCTGAGATCTCGCCGCGGTCATAGATGACAGGGTCGTCTTCGGCAGTCTGGCTCTGGTTAGTCGGGTTGGTGTCGTTGGGTGACATGTTCTTTCCTAGTCTGGTTCTGGCCTGGTCTGGTTCGGCCTGGTCTGGTTCGAACCGCGCGAAACGGTAACGTCGGCAGGGATGGCAAGCGAAATCCTCGACGACATTGGTGGCCCGGCGCCAAGCGACCGCGATCTTGGTGAAGCGGTGATCGCCGGTGATCGAAGTGCCGTCGGCCGCGCCATGACCCTTGTCGAGTCGACCACGCCCGAGCACCGTCAACGCGCCGCGGCCCTGTTGGAGGTGTTGCTCCCCCACACGGGCAACGCGGAGCGGCTCGGGATCACCGGTGTCCCCGGTGTCGGCAAGTCGACGTTCATCGAGGCATTCGGCTCGAGACTCACCGCCCAGAACCACCGCGTCGCGGTGGTCGCAGTCGATCCTTCGAGTTCGCTCAGCGGCGGTTCGATCCTTGCTGACAAGACCAGGATGTCGAGGCTCTCTGTCGACGACCTGGCCTTCATCAGGCCCGCGCCGTCGTCGGGTACACTCGGCGGGGTGGCGCGCTCGACTCGCGAGTCGATGCTGGTTCTGGAAGCAGCCGGATACGACTTGATCATTGTGGAGACGGTCGGTGTGGGGCAGTCGGAGACCGTGGTTCACTCGCTGGTGGACATCTTCATGGTGCTGATGCTCCCCGGCGCGGGTGATGAACTGCAGGGCATCAAGAAGGGGGTCTTGGAGCTGGCCGATCTCGTGGTCGTCAACAAGGCCGACGGCGACAACACCCAACGCGCCGAGCTCGCGGCGACCGACTATCGCAGAGCGTTGCACCTGTTGGCGCCGCAGAGCCCGAACTGGAGCACCCCTGTCGTCACCTGCTCCGCGCTCAGCGGTGATGGACTCGATGAGATCTGGGAACTGGTACAACAGCATCGCCGAGTGCTTGGCGATTCAGGCGAACGGGCTGCACGCCGAAGGGACCAGGTGCTCAATTGGATGCGAGCCATGGTGCGTGAGCGCCTGCTTGAGCGAGTAACCGCCGATCCAGGATTCGCGGCCCGCACCGAAGCGCTGGAAGCCTCGGTTGTCGCCGGCGAGATCAGCCCGACTGTTGCCGTGGATCGCCTGCTTGATGGTTGACCTGCCGGTGTTGTCGTTTTGTCCCTGTCCACGGCACCATTGAGTACGGCGGAATCGACTCGGATCGTCGCACAGACTTGTCGAGCTTCGATTGCATCGGCAGCCCGCTGACAACCTCGCAGACAAGGAAGACAAGGAGCAGCAACCATGGAGATCGCGCCGCCTGGACTGAAGGGCTTAGCGGTGGCAAATACGGTGCTGGGCTCGGTTAGGGGCCAGGAGGGATTCTTCCACTATCGACAGTACGACGCCGCCGAACTTGCCCGCACCCGGTCGCTCGAAGATGTCTGGACCCTGCAGATAGACGGTTCGCTCCCGCCCGAGGTGCCGCGGCTGGACCCTGGCGCCCTGCGAGTGCTGCCCGAATCGATCTCCCGGTTCATTGACGAAAGTGCCCGTTGGGTTGCCGATCCGATGGCAGCTCTCCGGATCGGCATTCTCGCGGTGGGCGATCACGAATCCCGCGGCCCGATGCTCGACCGCAGCGTGGAGCAGATACACGGTGACGCCATTCGACTCGCTGCTATCGTGCCGACGATCCTGGCCCGCCACTATCGTCGGCGGCTGGGGTTGGCACCGGTGGATCCGGACGCTTCCATCAGCCACGCCGCGGACTATTTCCGGATGGTTACCGATTCGATCCCCAGCCCGGAAGCTGAACGCGCCGTCGAGCAGTACCTCGTTGCGACGCTGGATCATGGTTTCAACGCCTCGACCTTCACCGGTCGTGTCGTGGCGAGCACGGGAGCGGATATGGCGGGTTCGCTGGTTGCCTCGGTGGGAGCCCTTACGGGTCCGTTGCATGGTGGAGCGCCGAGCCGGTGCATGCAGATGATCGACGAGATCGGAGATCCGTCCGCGGCTGCTGACTGGACCCGTGCCCGTCTCGCTGTCGGCGACAAGATCATGGGGTTCGGCCATGCTGTGTACCGGGCTGAGGACCCGCGTGGCGTGGTGCTGCGAGAGGCCGCGGAGCGTCTCGGTGGCGATCTCGTCGAGCGTGCTGCGGGAATCGAGAGCGAGATCCTCGCGGTGTTGGCTGAGTGGCGTCCCGACCAGCGGATCGTCACCAATGTCGAGTTCTGGGCCGGTGTGGTCCTGGAACTGGTCGGTCTGCCCCGTGAGATGTTCACCCCGACCTTCTCGGTCAGCCGATCGATCGGCTGGTCGGCCCATGTTGTCGAACAGCACGCCGAGGGCAAGATCATGCGCCCCAGCGCTCGCTATGTCGGGCCTGAGCCGGCAGTCGCACCCGCTGTGTGATTTCTAGCCGGGTGAGCGCCTGATGTAGGGTTCCGTCGCAGGAAGACAGATCTTTCCAAAAGCGATGCGAGGCTCGACACATGACAGTAACTGATGGCGTTGATCTGTGGGACATGGATGCGTTCCAGCGTCAGGAACACCACGACATGCTTGAGCGGCTGCGGGAGACCGACCCTGGGATCCACTGGATCGACGAGGGCGACAAGGGGCCGGGATTCTGGGCGATCACCCGCCACGAGCACCTCAAGGAAGTCAACCGCAACGCAGAAGTGTTCTCGACGAACCGCGGTGGCCACCTGATGAGTGAGCGAGAGCCCGCAGACGACCTCAATGACACCAGACGCGACTCGATGATCACCCTCGATCCTCCCGTGCACACCCGCTACCGACGCATCGTCAGCCGCGGCTTCACACCGCGGATGATCAACCTCCTGCAGGACTACCTGCTAAACCGCACCGAGATGATCATCGACATGGTGTGCGAGCAGGGCCGCGCCGACTTCGTGGCCGACCTGAGTTCGGAGCTCCCGCTGCAGGCCATCGCCGAAATGATGGGGATCCCGCTGGAGGACCGTTCCAAGATCTTCGACTGGACGAACGCCCTGATCGGCGGCGACGATCCCGATTTCGTGGCCTCACATGACGATCTGATGGCCGCCTCGATGGAGTTGTTCGCCTACTCCAACGCGCTGCAGAAAGAACGCCGCGACAAACCAGCCGACGACATCATCACCACCCTGCTCTCCGCTGACATCGACGGCGAGAAACTCACCGAAGCGGAATTCGACATGTTCTTCATGCTGCTGTGCGTCGCAGGCAACGAGACCACCCGCAACTCGATGACTCGCGGGATGCACGGATTCTTCCAATTCCCCGATCAGTGGGAGAAGTACTGTTCGGATCCCCAGGGTTACGCCGCGACCATGGCCGACGAAGTGGTGAGATGGGCCACGCCGGTCCTCTACTTCCGCCGTCAGGCCACGGTCGACTACGAACTCGGCGGCGTCAAGATCAAAGAGAACGACAAGATCATCATGTGGCACATCTCCGCCAACCGCGACCCCCGGGCCTTCGACGATCCCTGGCGTTTCGACATCGAGCGCACACCGAATGACCATGTCGGCTTCGGCGGCGGCGGACCCCACTACTGCCTTGGCGCCAATCTCGCCCGCATGGAGATCCGGCTGATGTTCGAAGGGATCGCAAATCGCCTGCCCGACATTCGTTTGGCCGGCGACCTCGACTATCTGCGGTCCAATTTCATCGGCGGCGTCAAGAAGATGCCCGTTGAGTTCACGCCGACGCCGTCGACTCACACCACGCCCCTGCAACGTCTCGGTTCCGCCGCCGGCGCCTCGGGCACCGCCGGCTACGGCGGCACAGTCGATCGTCAGGCCTGATCCGGCGGAGTTTCTAGAAGTCTTCGTCGAAGGAGACTTCGCCCTCGACTCCGACCTGGTAGGCCGACACCGTCCGCTCGAAGAAGTTCGACAACTCCTGCACGTCCTGCAGTTCCATGAAGGCGAACGGGTTGCGGGAACCGAAGCGCCGGGGAAGGCTCAACTGAGCGAGTCGCTGATCTGCCACATACTCGAGGTAACTGCGGGTATCGGCGGTGGACATGCCCGGCACGCCCTCGCCGAGTAGGTCCTGTGCAAACATGAACTCGGCCTCTACGGCCTCTTCGATCATCTCGGTGATGCGATCTCCGAGTTCCGCGTCGAAGAGGTCCGGTTCTTCGGCGCGCACCGTCTTGATCACCTCGAGCGCAAAGTTCATGTGCATCGATTCGTCGCGGAACACCCAGTTTGTGCCCGCTGCCAGACCGTTGAGAAGACCCTTTGATCGCAGGAAGTAGACGTAGGCGAAGGCGGCGAAGAAGAACAGACCTTCGATACAGGTGGCGAAACAGATCAGGTTCATCAAGAACCGTTTGCGGTCGTTGGCAGTCAGCAGGGGACCATCACCAACAGAGTCCATCCACTTGAAGCAGAACTCCGCCTTAGCCCGGATCGAGGGAATATTGTCTATCGCCGCGAAGGCAGCGGCTCGCTCGTCGGCATCGGGGATGTAGTTGTCAAGGAGGTTCAAGTAGAACTGGACGTGCAGCGCCTCTTCGTAGAGCTGACGCGAGAGGTACATACGCGCCTCAGGCGAGTTGATGTGCTCGTAGAGGTTGAGGACAAGGTTGTTGGCGACGATCGAGTCACCCGTTGCGAAGAACGCCACTAGCCGGCTGATGAGGTGCTTCTCGGACGGCATCAGCTTGCGATCAAGGTCCGTCAGGTCGTCGGAGAAGTCGATCTCCTCGACTGTCCAGGTGTTCTTGATCGCATCCTTGTACATCTCGAAGAACTGCGGATAGCGCATCGGCCGCAGGGTCAGGTTGAAGCCTGGGTCCAAGATGTTGGAGTCGGCGTCGGCCGGGGTGGCGTAATGGCCGGCATGGCCCCCTTGGGGGGGCGCGGTATCGGCGGACCTTGCCGGGTCGACTGGTTGTGCTGAGCTGACGGCGAAGTCTGGGTCGTTGGCTAGAGCCATCAGTCGCACGCCTCGCATGATTCGGGGTTCTCCAGTGAGCAGGCAAGCGCTTCAGCGTCGGTGAAGCTAGTTCTGTTGCGGGTGCCGTTGGTCGGATCGCCACCCGAGGAGGGACCAGTCGCTGTGGCCGTGGTCTTGTTGATGCGTGTCTTGGGACGGCTACGAAGGTAATAGGTGGTCTTCAAGCCTTTCTCCCAGGCGTGCATGTACATGGAGGACAGCTTTCCGATCGTTGGCGCCTCCATGAACAGGTTCAACGACTGGCTCTGATCGATGAAGGCACCGCGGTCGGCGGCCATCTCGATCAGAGACTTCATTGGGATCTCCCAGGCGGTGCGATAGACGGCCTTGAGGTCGTCGGGCACCCGGTCGATCGATTGGACCGAGCCTTCCGCCTTCTTGACCTCCGCGATCATCTCGGGATCCCAGAGCCGCCGCCGCTGAAGTTCAGCAACCAGATAGCGGTTGATCTGCATGAACTCTCCAGACAGCGTCTCCCGTTTGAACAGGTTGGACACTTGCGGTTCGATGCACTCGTAGCATCCGGCGATCGAGGCGATGGTCGCGGTGGGGGCGATGGCGATCATCAGGGAGTTGCGCAGCCCGTGTTGTGCTATGCGTTGGCGCAGCGTTTCCCAGCGCTCGGGATCTGTCGGCTCCACGCCCCACAGGTCGAACTGCAGGTCGCCTCTCGCAGCTCGGGTCTCGGCGAAAGCGGAGTGCGCTCCGTTGCTCTCGGCCAACTCTGTCGAGGCCCACAGGGCGTTGAAGTAGATCTCCTCGCTGATGCGACGTGAGACCTCGCGCGCTTCCGGAGAATCGAAGGCCAGACCCATCTTGAAGAAGACGTCCTGCAGCCCCATCAATCCCAGTCCGACGGGCCGCCAGCGGTGGTTCGAGGTGCTGGCCTCGTCGGTCGGATAGAAGTTGATGTCGATGACCCGGTCAAGGAACGGCACGACCTGCCGCACCACCTGTCCTAGCCGCTGGTAGTCGATTGTCTTGAGGTCGCCCGGGTCGTCTGGCGTCGCCGTGATCTCGGCCGGAGTTGAGCCGTTGGTGCTGGTCAGGACATTGAGAGCTGGAGCTTCGGCGGAGACGGTGGTGACGAACTCGCCGAGGTTCACCGAGCCGAGGTTGCACACCGCAGTCTCGGTCTGGCTGGTCACCTCGATGATCTCGGTGCAGAGGTTGGAGAGGTGCACGACTCGGTCGCGGGAGTTGGCCTCGCCCGTCGATCCGGGCCCGGTCTGGTTGCACTTCCGGTTGGAGGAATCCTTGAAGGTCATCCAGCCATTTCCAGTCTCGGCCAGGGCCCGCATCATCCGCTGGTAGAGCTCGCGGGCCTCGACCTGCTTCTCTTGTCGCCCGTCGGCTTCGGCTTGTTCGTATATGGCACGGAACTCGTCGCCGTAAGTGTCGATCAACTCCGGCACCTTCTTGGGGTCGAAAAGGCTCCACTGCCAGCCGTTCTTTACTCTCTCCATGAACAGATCGGGGATCCAGTTGGCCAAGTTGATGTTGTGGGTGCGGCGGGTGTGGTCGCCGGTATTGTCGCGGAGTTCAAGAAACTGCTCGATGTCGGCATGCCAGGCTTCGAGGTAGACGCAGGCTGCGCCTTTGCGACGGCCCCCCTGATTGACTGCGGCAACAGAGGCATCGAGGGTCTTGAGCCACGGGACGATGCCGTTGGACAAGCCGTTGGTGCCGACGATGAGACTGTTCTTGGAACGGACCCGGTGCCAGGCGACACCGATCCCTCCGGCGAACTTCGAAAGCTGGGCGATGTCGGTGTAGCGCTTGTAGATGCCCTCGAGCGAGTCCTCGGGGGAGTCGAGCAGGTAGCAGCTCGACATCTGCGGGTGTTTGGTGCCCGAGTTGAAAAGCGTGGGACTCGAAGGCAGGTAGGCCAGCGACGACATCAAGTCGTAGAAGTAGATGGCTTCCTCGGGGTTGTCGGAGAGTCCACAGGCGACCCGCAGGAAGAAGTACTGGGGGGTTTCGATGACCTTGCGGGTTTCTGGATGGCGCAGCAGATAGCGGTCGTAGACCGTGCGGATCCCGAAGAACTCGAAGTTGCGGTCCCGTTGGCTGTCGATGGCGGCGTTGAGCTCCGGGGCATGCTCGCCGACGAAGGCGAGCACTTCGTCGCTGATCAAGCCGAGTGAGTGGCCCAACGAGACGGATTCTGAGAACCAGGGAGCGTTCTGGTTGCGGACCTCTTTGTCGATATAGGTCGATAGCAGGCGGGCAGCGAGCTTTGAGTAGTTGGGTTCTTCAACGATCAGGCCCGCGGCGGTGCGGATCGACAGTTCGTCGAGTTCCTGGGTGGTGGCACCGTCGGCCAGTGCGGCGATGGTCCGGGTCGACACGATCATGGGGTCGACACCGTGGAGACCTTCGGTCGCTCGGGCTACGGCGTTGACGATCTTGTTGACATCAACGGGCTCGAGCGTGCCGTTGCGCTTGCGCACTCGCATGCTGGTGGTAGCGGTTGAGGCTGCTGGTGTGCTCTGCACGGCGGTAAGCCGATCCTCTTGCATCACCATCGTCTGAACCTTTCCGTGCCGATTGAGGGAATTGAGGGGGAGTGGTTCCGGTTTGGTACCGCTCTCGCTGTGACTGCGTTCACAGTCGCGGACTATTAATTACAGCAGTGAAATTACAGACGCGTCAACTCCCGATCGCGATAATCCTCTGGCCTGCCGGTTTGTCTGATCGGCCGTCAGATTTCTGCAGTCGAGCGACTCGATCTGGGCACCGTCGAAGTCCTCTGGAGTAAATTCCGGGGATGGAAATCCTCGATGTCGACCTGTTGGCCTTCGAGCAAGGCGACCGCGAGGCGCGACGAAGCGTTGTCGACGGAGTGATGAAAAGCCTGGTTACAGGGTTCGTCTACGTGTCACATGACATGAGCGTCGACATGATCGACGAGGTCTACGGGAGGCTCGAAGAGTTCTTCTCCCTGCCCCAAGACCGCAAGGACCAATACATAGTGCCTGGTAGCAATGGACAAACGGGATACACCGGACTGCTCGTGGAGACGGCCGCGATCGCAGATGTACCCGATTTCAAGGAGATGCTCAACTGGCATGCCTCCCGCCCCAAGGGCCACCCGCTTCGTGCCCAGTACCCGTTCCGCTATGGGCCGCCGACACTTCCCGACAACGACATCGCCGGGATCGGTGCACTCCTGCTCGATTTCCACGACACGGTCATGTCGCTGCAGATTCGAGTGTCGAGGATCATCGCGGTCGGTTTGGGACTCCACGAATCGTTCTTTGAACAGATGCTCGTCGACGGTGCCAATCTGACCCGGGCGATCCACTATCCGGCCATGGACCAGGCGCCTGATGAGTCACATATCTGGGCTGCCGAGCATGCGGACATCAATCTGATCACGGCGCTGCCCCGTGCCACCGCGGCGGGTTTGCAGGTCCAGGTAGAAGACAACTGGGTTGATGCGGTCCCGCCCGACGACGGAGCGATCATCAACACCGGTCTGATGCTCGAGCGGCTGACCAACGGAGCGGTACCACCGGGATTCCATCGGGTGGTGTCCGGCACAGGTCAGCAGGGGGATCGCTATTCGGTGGTGCAGTTCGCCCATCCCGAACCTTGGACCATCCTGGCGCCGGTTCCCACAACGGTGAGTTCGGAGAACCCGTTGAGGTTCCCGACGATCACCGCGGGCGACGCCCTGTCGAAGGTGATCTGGGAGATCAACCTGGTCGAGGAGGGCCGCCGACTCGACAACTAGCCGATTCGACAGCTAGGACAGCTCTGGGCGTTCCATGGCTGTCGTCTAGGTGGTCGGGGTAGTGCGCAGCGAGAAGCAGAATGGCTCACCGTCGATCGTGGCCTCGAGGATCGACAGAGGCTCCGGTGCGGCCCGGGTGCCGATGTAGGTCGCCAGCACCTGTTCAGACACATAGTCATGATGTTCTTCGAGTGAACCCAGAGCGGTCGCGCAGGCGGCAGTTACGAAGACCTCGATGCGGTCGGTGACGACCAGGTCCTCGGTTCGACGAGCGTTCTGGATCTCTCGGACCATGTCACGGGCAAGACCTTCGGCCTCGAGTTCCGCCGTGACCTCGGTGTCGATGCTGACCACCGCATCATTTGAGCGCAGAGCAGCCGCGACCACCCCTTCGGGGGATTCGAGCACGAGCTCGTACTCGTCGGCGCCAAGCACCTCGCCCGCGACGGCAACGGTGCCGTCACCCCGAGTCTCCCAGTCGCCCTTGCGGGCCGCGGCGAACACCGCTTGCACCGCAGAACCCAGGCGGGGACCGAGTGCTTTCCCGTCGGGTCGCAGAATCAGCGTGGCGAGGTTGCCGATGTCGTCGGTGAGGTTCACGGTTTTGACGTTGAGTTCATCGGCGAGCAGTTCACTGAAGGGCTCGAGCGTGGTTGCGTCGCGGCCGGCGACGGTGAGCGATGCGAGCGGCAGCCGCACTCGCAGACCCTCGTTCTCACGCAGCCGCAAGGCGGTTGAGGCGACGTCTCGGAGCCGATCCATCGCCGCTACCAGCGCGTCGTCGGAAACAAAATCGTCGAGCGATGGCCAGTCGCAGAGATGTACCGACGGCTCCGCAGTCTCGTCGCTCGTCGATAGACCCAACCAGATCTCCTCTGTGATCATCGGCAGGAAAGGTGCTGCGACCTGTACCAAAGTGCGCAGAACGCTATACAGCGTGTCGAGCCCGCCGACATCGGCTCCGCTCCCGTCAACTCCCCAGAAACGGTCCCGGGAGCGGCGGATGTACCAATTGTTGAGCGCGTCGATGAACGAGCGGATCTCGGCCGCCGCGCCTGCCAGGTCATAGCTGTCCATGCGTGCTTCGGTTCGAGCGATCAGGTCGCGGGTCTTGGCGAGGATGTAGCGGTCGAGCAGTTCAGTGCTGTCGGTGCGGAACGTCGCCCGGTAGTTCTCTACGTTGGCGTACAGGGTGAAGAATGAGTAGGCGTTCCAGATGGGCAGGATCACCTGACGAACGACATCGTCGATGGCCTGGTCGGAGATGCGTGCATCGCCGCCGCGCACAATGTTGGACGACATGAAGTACCAGCGCAGTGCGTCGGACCCCTGCGCCGAGAAGATGTCTTCGGGTTCGGTGTAGTTGCGCAGCTTCTTGGAGAGCTTGGCTCCGTCGTCGGCCAGCAGGATTCCGTGACAGATGACGTTTTGGAAGGCAGGTCGGTCGAACAACGCGGTGGCCAGTACATGCAATGTGTAGAACCAGCCGCGCGACTGGTTGATGTACTCGACGATGAAATCGGCCGGGAAGTGCTCGTCGAACCACTCTTTGTTCTCGAAGGGGTAGTGGACCTGGGCGAAGGGCATGGCGCCGGACTCGAACCAGCAGTCGAGGACTTCGGGGACCCGTCGCATCATCGAGCGGCCGCTGGGGTCGTCAGGGTTGGGTCGCACCAGTTCGTCTATGAAGGGACGGTGGAGGTTGTCGGGGCGCACCCCGAAGTCGGCCTCGAGCTCGTCGAGACTGCCGTACACGTCGGTACGAGGATATTCGGGGTTGTCGCTGACCCACACGGGGATCGGCGATCCCCAGAACCGGTTGCGTGAGATCGACCAGTCTCTGGCCCCTTCGAGCCACATCCCGAACCGTCCGTCGCGGATATGGCTCGGCACCCAGTTGATCTCCTGGTTGGTTTCGAGGAGCCGTTCGCGGATGTCGGTGACCTTCACGTACCAGCTGGGCATGGCCTTGTAGATGATCGGTGTGTCGGTGCGCCAGCAGTGCGGGTAGTTGTGGGTATAGCTGTCGTGACGTACGAGCCGGCCTGAGTCGCGTAGCGCCTTGATGATCCCGGGGTTGGCTTCGAGCACGTTGATTCCCGCCCAGTCGACGACCTCCTCGGTGAAACACCCCGAATCGTCGACCGGTACGACGGTGCCGATCCCGGCCTCGGTTGCCACCCGCTGGTCGTCCTCGCCGAAGCCGGGTGCCATGTGCACGACCCCGGTGCCTTCGGAGGTATCGATGAAGTCTCCAGCAAGAACGACGAAGGCGCGATTCGTCCCATGGTGGGGTGTTTCGGGGTCGACCTCAGCCATATCAGCAAAGAAATCGAAGAGCGGAACGTAGGTGCGTCCAACGAGTTCGGATCCACTGATGGTGCCGATGTGGACGGCTTCGCGGAGTTGGCGTTCGTACGACTCGACCGCGTCCTCACTCAGCACGTAGCGGCTGCCGTCGGCGTCGCGCATGACCGCGTACTGGAGTTCCGGCCCGACGCTGAGCGCTAGGTTCGACGGCAGTGTCCAAGGAGTGGTGGTCCAGGCCAGGATCGAAGCTCTTCCGCCTGAATCCGGTCCGTCGGACCCCGGGAGTCCCGCCGGGTCGTCGAGTTCGAACGCGACGGTGATCGCCGGGTCCTGACGGGGACGGGTGGCGTCGTCGAGTCGGATCTCGTGGTTCGACAGAGGTGTCTCTGCGCCCCAGCTGTAGGGCAGCACCCGGTTCGACTGGTAGATCAGGCCCTTGTCCCAGAGTTGTTTGAAGGCCCACATGACCGACTCCATGTAGTCGAGGTCCATGGTCTTGTAGTCGTTGTCGAAGTCGACCCAGCGGGCCTGTCGGGTGACGGTCTTCTCCCACTCTTTGGTGTATTTGAGAACCGAGGAGCGGCAGTACTCGTTGAATCTCTCGATGCCGTACTCGATGATCGATGCCCGACCGGCGACCGGGAGCTCCTTCTCAGCTTCCATCTCGGCCGGAAGTCCGTGGCAGTCCCAGCCGAAACGCCGCTCGACCCGGCGGCCCTTCATCGTGAAGTAGCGCGGCACGACGTCCTTGACGTAGCCGGTCAGCAGGTGTCCGTGGTGGGGGAGCCCGTTGGCGAACGGCGGGCCGTCGTAGAAGACGTATTCGCTGTCGACCGGGCGCTGCTCGACCGACGCTTCAAAGGTGTGTTCGGCCGCCCAATATTCGAGAATGCGCCGCTCGATTTCCGGCAGATCCGCTTTGCCGACATGCGGATAGGGACCGTTGGCTGCGTCACTCATGGGGCCACAGGCTACCGGCGACAAGCCGGATGAACCCCGCCATGATCTGCGCGCTCGACTACATGTGGTGTGGTTGAGCGCGCGGATTTCAGCGCGGTCTAGGCTCGGCGGATGCGCCGATTCGTCATTGACACCGACACCGCCAGCGATGATGCCGTTGCCCTGGTGATGGCATTGCGCCATCCCGATATCACGGTCGACGCGATCACGGTGGTATGCGGCAACGTGGAGCTCGACCAAGCCGTGCAGAATGCGCTGTACACGGCTGAACTGTGCGGCGCGGATGTGCCGGTCTTTGCCGGTGCGGCCAAACCGATGATGCGGTCGTTGGAGACAGCGCAGTACGTCCATGGCGAGGACGGGATGGGCGATGCCGGTTACCCGTTGTCGGGCCGTGTGCCATCGGAGAGGCGCGGCGCTGAGGTCATCGTTGAATCAATCCTCGACTCACCCGGGGAGATCACGCTGGTGACTCTGGGTCCGTTGACCAACGTTGCCATTGCGGTACTGCTTGCCCCTGAGATCGCGGACGCGGTCGATCGCGTGGTGGTGATGGGAGGGACTGGAGTCCATGGTCCCGGGAACGTGTCGGCGATGGCGGAATACAACTTCTGGGCCGATCCCGAAGCGGCAGCGGTGGTCACCCGCGCAGGGTTCCCCATCGAGTTCGTGGGTTGGGACATTTCGATCGCCTCCGCGGTCGTCGACGCCGACCGTTATGCGGCACTGAACGCCCTCGACACCGACCTCTCACGCTTCGCCGTCGGCATCTCGCAGGTGGTCCGGCGCTTCGCCATGGAGAACGGGCTGGCAGGAGACGACCTTCCCGATCCCATCGCCATGGCGCATGCCATAGACCCGAGCGTGGCAACCACCAAACGCTTGCATATCGACGTGATGGTCGGTGACGGCCCCCAACGCGGAGTGATGGAGGTCGACCAACTCGGCTTCGGTGGTGGCGAACCCAACGTCGAGATCGTCACGCACTACCCCAGCGACCACTTTTTCTCCCTCCTCCACACAGCCCTGCTCTCCTGAGCCCACATCTGGGAGCTGGGGTCCGGGAACGGGTAGGGTCGGCGGCTATGGATGTGGGCAAGTTGCGTGCTTCGTTCGATCTCACGGGTCGTACCGCAGTGGTTACCGGCGGCACGCGCGGCATTGGCCGCGCTGTTGCGGAAGGCTTCGCGGCAGCGGGGGCGAACGTAGTGGTCGCCAGCCGCAAAGAAGCGGCCTGTCAGCAGACGCAGGCCCACCTCGAGTCGATGGGGGCGCAGGCTCTCGGCGTCGCTGTCAACATGGGCGACTCCGACAGTGCCGAGATCATCGTCGGTGCGGCGGTGGATCGATTCGGGGGGCTCGACATCGTTGTCAACAACGCCGCCAATGCTCTGGCCGCACCCGTTGGCAGCCAGGCCGCCGGCATGTGGCAGAAGTCCTTCGAGGTGAACCTGCGCGGACCGGCTCTGCTGATCGGCGCCGCGGTCCCTCATCTCAGTGCCGGTGGCCACGGCGCGGTGATCAACGTGATCTCGGTAGGGGCGTTTCAGTTCGCCAGAGGAGTCTCGATGTACGCGGCGATGAAGGCGGCCCTGTTGTCGGTCACCCGCTCCTTCGCCGGGGAACTCGCCGAGCACGGCATCCGGGTGAACGCCTTGGCCCCCGGTCCGGTCAACACCGACATGGTACGCAACCTCGGCGAAGGCGCTGCCGAATCCATGGGCGCACAGACGCTGCTGAAACGCACCGCCGAACCCGACGAAATGGTCGGCCCGGCACTGTTCTTGGCGAGCGACGCCTCGTCGTACATGACCGGGCAGGTGCTGGTGGTAGACGGCGGAATGCACCCCCACTAACAAGGATCGACAGCAACCCAAGGAGTGTGATGACTCGTATCAAGATCTCGGTGGCTA
Source organism: Candidatus Aldehydirespiratoraceae bacterium (assembly GCA_965221585.1). Classification (GTDB taxonomy): domain Bacteria; phylum Actinomycetota; class Acidimicrobiia; order Acidimicrobiales; family Aldehydirespiratoraceae; genus VXYK01. The sequence continues at coordinate 687,108 of OZ244898.1, forward strand.
CGGCGCCCGGTCCGCAAACCGAAGAGCTTGCGGTTCTGGCCGAAGAGCTGGGCTTCGAACGGTATTGGCTGTACGACTCGCCGGCGATCTACGAAGACGTGTGGATGACGCTGGCACGCTTGGCTTCGGTCACCGAACGGATCGGCCTCGGCACCGCCGTGCTGGTGCCTTATTCCCGCCATCCCATGGTGACGGCTTCAGCGATCGCCACCATGGAACGCCTCGCGCCGGGTCGTTGTTCCTACGCCTTCGGAACTGGGGCGTCGGCGCGATGGTGCTTCGATCAGCCTGCTCTGACCTGGAAGTTCATGGCAACGTACCTGACACAACTCAAGGCCCTGCTGGCCGGCGAAACGGTGGAGATCGACAACAAGGCCTGCCAGATGATCCACCACCCCGACCTTGCTGTCGCCCGACCCATAAACGTGCCCCTGCTACTGAGCGCGTTCGGCCCCAAGGGCATCGGCGTGGCGACCGAACTGGAGGTGGACGGGATCATGAACATGTTCCCTCCGGCGGAAGGGTTCGGTGAGCGTGTGCAGATGGTCTCGGGCACAGTGCTCGACGACGGCGAAGTGGTCAGCGATGCCCGTCCCGCCGCTGCCATCGGACCCTGGCACGTGGTCGCCTACCACGGGATCTATCAGGCAGCCCCCGAAGCGGTCGACACCATGCCCGGTGGTGCCGACTGGCGAGCGGGGATCGAGGCCGAACGTCCGGCTGGTGAGCGTCACCTCGTCGTCTGGGAGGGTCACGTCACGCATCTGGTCGAACGCGATGCACCGGTGATGGAGGCAAGCGGCGACGCGATTTTGGGGATGTCCTGGGTTGGCGGCGCTGATGAGATTCGTGCTCGGGTGGAGGCGGCCGCCGACGCAGGCGTCACCGAGGTGATGTACTCGCCGGCCGGTCCCGACGTGGCGCGGGAGATTCGAGCTTTCGCGTCGGCCGCTCTGGGCTGTTGAGTCCGGCGGCAGCTATTCGAAGTGGATGGCGTCGCGGGGACCTGCGCGCATGTCGTCGATCGCCTGAGTGACGTCGACGATCGCCTCTTCGAGCCAGGCCGCCGCGGTTTCGGCGTCAACACCGAATTCGAGTGTCTCGACCAGGTGATTGAGACGTCCGGTAGCCCTCCAGGCGGCATGGCGAGACCACTCGGTGTAGAGAACTTCGGGGTCATCGATGCCGATTAGGTCGCGTGTGCGGGTTTGGTCGTCTCCGCTCCGGTCGAGGCTCACGTAGGCACTTACCATGGTGATCCGTTCAGCGGGTTCGGTGAGCTCAGCCCCGCGGTGCACCACCATGTTTCCGTGGAGCGCCACCGTGTAACCAGGTCCGGCAAAATCGGGCACCACGACGCGATCGCGCGGCGGTGTCTCGCCTCGGGTCGCCATCTCTGCGACTTCGTGTCTTGTGCCGTGGAACCACTCGAACTGGCCTCCGGGGAGTTTGGTGGGGTCGCTCACCATCATGACGAGGGTCAAGGCGACGGTGTCGTTGTGCCATTTGTCGACCGGTTGGTCCGGTTCGACTGTGGGCTCGTAGTTGATGTGACCCACATGCACCGGCATCGTGTGAGGCGCCACCGGGGTGCCGAATATGGCACTCATCTGCTCCGTGAGATCTGGGTTCAAGCACAGGTCCCTCAGCCAGCGTGAGCGATAGCAGCCGCCCCGTACTGCGTTCTCGATGCGGTTCCCGCAGCTGTGTTGATGGACTCGTAGCTCGCGGGCGACATTCAACAGAACCTCGGCACCTTCATCGGACAAGACCCTGAACGGGGCCGATACAGCTACTGGTGTCGCCGTGGGCGCGATCTCAGCGTCGCTGTAGCCGAGTTCTTTGAGCGTGGCGATCGACGAAGGCGCTTCGAGTTGGAGATGGACGTTGGGATCGAAGGGCGGTTCGTCGGCGATCCAGCTGTAGCCCCGTGGTAGCTGGTCGGGAAAGGAAACGGCCAACGTCACGGGCTCAGCCTAACTCGCTGTCGTTTCCTGGTCGTCTACGCCGGGATTGTCGGTCTTGGGTGTGTTGTCGGAGTCCTCTTTGCTGCTGAGGTCGGGTTCGGTCTCGGCTTCTGGCTCGGGTTCGGTCTCGGCTTCTGGCTCCGGTGTTGGTTCTGGCTCGGGTTCGGTCTCGGCTTCTGGCTCGGGTTCGGTCTCGGCTTCTGGCTCCGGTGTTGGTTCTGGCTCGGGTTCGGTCTCGGCTTCTGGCTCGGGTTCTGGCTCGGGTTCTGGCTCGGTTTCGACCTCGGGCTCGGCTCCGGATTCCGGTTCGGTTTCGGTCTTTGGCTCAGCGTCGGTTTTGGTTTTGTCCCGAGGGTCGGCGGGAGGCTCCTTGCCGTCTCGCAGGGCCTTCCACTTCTCCGCGGCAGCGAGGTAGGCGGCTTCGGCCTCCGTCCGTTCCTTGGACGCCCCGCCCTTGGAGAGCTTCTGGACCAACGCGGCAGCGTCGTCTTTGGCCCGTTCGGCCTTCTTCAACCTCTTCTCCCGTTGGGTCCGTTCGCGATCAGCGGCCACGTACTCGTTGAAGAGCGTCAGTGCCGCGGTTGTCTCGTCGTCAAGGTTGGTCTTGGCCATCGGTCCATTCTGTCGTGCCGGAGCCGAACTCACGACGCCGCCTCACGGTCGGTCACGAAGTGGTTGAGATTTCCTCGTTCACGTCAGTGTCGCCGCCAAGCGCCTCAAGAATCTCGTTCGTCACTTCCGGGTCGGTGTCCGTGAGATCTTCAGGTTTGACCTTGTCGGCCCACTTCTGCACATTCTCGGCCCGGATTGCACGCGTTTTTCGCATCGGAATCACTTGCCTTCCAAGAACCTACGGCGATAATTGTCTTCTCGAGTTCTCTCCACGCTCTGCTTGGGTCGGTTTGGTCTTGAGAACTGTCACTGGCAAGCCTGCCTGGTTGCCTCTGTGGCGACAATCAGGTCGACCCGACGAGTCAGTGTCTGCTCGTCGATGTCGCGGTGGTCGTCGTTTCCTGCTGTGTGGGCCTCTTCGTGGGCTGCGATTGTAGCGATATACGCGTCCTCGGCTTGTGCTTGAGCGGTAGCCGCGGCACGGCATTTCGAGGCTGACACACCGCCGCCACAGCTAGCTAATGCGAACGGTAGGACAACGGAGGTGATTGTGAGGAAACGGTGAGCATGGGTGTTCAGCATGAGTAGAGTTCCGGTTTGCGCGGGACGCCTCAGCCACGGGCAGTAGCTTGGGGTACTACTGCCCGTAGCTGAGTGTCGAGATCGTTGGGATCTAGTGTTGTTGGGGTTCTGTCACCGGTTCAGCTTCAGCCCTACCGTTCGACTTGTAACGGTCCCTCAGAAGAAGCGAAGCGCTAACCACGGCACCTACAAGGATGAACACGACAATAACCATGTCAGATGCTTGCCGGATTACAGCCACGGTCACTAGCGCGGTCAACAGCCCAAGAGCAGCCGGACTATTTCGGATTCTGGACAACATTGTTTGCTCCTGTCTTGCTCGTATGGACTACTAAAGATCTACCAGTCGTAATAAACAATTGCGGGAAATAGCCAATTACAGATCTCTCTGGTAACAAAGTAGCCAGCTGTAGCCGCTGAAGCGGACGCTATCACGGTGCCCGCTCCAGCGGTAGCGGGAGCCGCGGGCGCTGTCGCAATTGCGGTACCGGTACCAGCCGCTGCGCCTACCCAGACTGAGACGATTTCACAAGTCAGTTTCTTGGGTGGATGCCAGTGTCCTCTGGTTTCTGTGACTGTGTAGTATTCCCTTTCGCACACTTCCACAAGTTCTGTCTTCCACTCATAGATGGGTCCTCGCTGGGCGCGAGGAAGGCGTGTGTTGGGACTCGTGTAACCGACTACCACTTGCACACGTTGGGTTTCCCAACGGCAAACGTTTCGCCACCTGGTGACTTGTTTGGTGGCAGTGTGCGCGTCTGCGGGTTCTGCTCGCAGTGTTGACAGTACCGGGACATCGGCACTGCCCACAGGGGCAACCGCCAGCAAAGTTGCGAGCACGACGGCTGCTAATGGGATTATGAGTATTCTCTTGATACAAACGTATCAACGCCGAGTTTACGAGGCGTTGATACAAATCATGGACCCAAGGAATAGCAACCATGAGGTTCCGCTGTCAAGCCCGGCCCAAGAATTTATTCGAATGGCGCGCCGTCTCCGTTAATCTGCCTCGTCATGCATTCCATTTTCTGACCGTGGCGCTTTGTTGCATGATTCGGTGACCGATGGTCACCAGCCTGCGGCGATGCGGTCGGTGCGTTCGACCCTCCGCGGAGAAGGGCGGAGAAGGGCTCAGTGGTTCGGTAATCCCCGGCGGTGTTCGGTGCGGAGATCGAAGGCGACCTTGACGGCGCCGCGGCTCCCGGCTTCGGCAGCGTGCGTCAGGGCGTCTCGGTAGCGGTCGAGCGGGTAGGTTGCCGACAGCATCTTGTCGAACGGCACCTTTGTGGCGAGTTCGATAGCCAGTTCGAAACTGGTTGCCTGGCGTCCAGACGGAAGCTGTTCGCTGCCGTAGGTGTAAGAGCCGACGAGTTCTGTCTCTCGATGCCACACCGGTGTCAGGTCCACGTCGATCACACCGGGCATTCCCAACAGCACCACGCGGCCTCTCGGTCTGCACAAGCCGATGGCCTCAGTGATCGACTCCGTCGAGCCGACCGCGTCGATCACCACATCGGCGCCTCCAGACAGTCGGGGGCCGACCATGAAAGACCCGGTGGCGCGGCGAACCGCCCGACTCAGCTCGTCGGGGGCGCTCGCCACATCCGCACCGAACTCCGCGGCGAGATCACGTTGCACCGGATATTTGGCACCGATCATGATCGATCCGGGTTCGGTGAAGTTGCGCAGTGCCGCCACGGTCACCAATCCCATTGCGCCGGCCCCGATCACCGCGACCGTGTCGCCACCGCGAACACCGGCCCGCAGGGCGGCATGGACGCCTCCGGCCACCGGTTCAACCAGAACCGCGGTCTCGTCGCTCATCTGCGTGGGCACGTCATGGAGTTGGCTCTCGTGGGCGACGAACTCGGTAGCCCAACCCCCGCCGGTGCTTTCGCAGAAGCCTGTCTGCAGCCCGGGCTCGAGATGGCCGCAGGTGAGGTGCCGGTAGTCGTTGCCATCGGCAGGCGCGGCGCCTTCAAACGGCAGCGCAAACCCCCGGGCGGCATGGCCCAATACCGGTTCGATCAGCACCCGACGGCCGTCGGCCAACTCGCCCACGATCTCATGCCCGAGCACGAACGGGAAGGAGACGAAATCCTCGAAGTAGCGCGACGAATGCCCGTCGATCGTTGCCAGATCGCTGCCGCAGATGCCCGACAGACGGGGCCAGACGCGGTGCCACCCGTCGCCAGGCAGTTCCGGTGGATCGTCTTCGACCAGCGACAACGGGCCAACCCCTGCGCCGGCACCGGGCCGCAGCCTCGACGCCGCCATCGCCGCGACATAGCGGACTTCCTTGCGACTGAAACGAAGCGCCTTCACCGCCCCGAGGCTATCGCGCCGGCGCTTTGGTACTCGGCCCAGCGCAATCGGGGTTCAGGGCGGGGAGTTGATGTGGTGGCGGCGGGTACGGAAGAGATGCACCGCAGACGGGATCGTCAAAGCGGTGATGGTGGCAGCGGCCGTGGCAGCCCAGGCGAAACCGTCGCCCAACGCGCGGACGAGGCCAGGCCCGACCTCGGTTGGTTCGTCGCTGAGCAGCCCGCGCACGGCCTCAACGTCGCCTATCCGATGGTTGACGACGGCAAAGGTGATCGCCGCGACCGCAGCGATACCGATGGTGAGCGAAATCGTTCTCAGGAACTGGTGAGCGCCGTTCAAGCGGCCCATCTCGGCCAGCTCCGTGCGATCCTGCAACAGCGCCGCGCCGGTGGACGTGATCGTGCCAACCCCGACGCCCAACCAGCCAAACGCCACATAGACGATCGGCAGAGCGGCGTCGACATGAAGGGCCAACGCGACCGCCACAGAGGCCGGGAAAGCAATCAGCGCCCCCACCAAACTCACCGTCTCCCCCCGCCAGCGGTCCTGAAGCTGACTTGCGAGCCAGGCTCCGGCGGTCCAACCAACAGTCAGATACAAAACCGAGAAGGCCGCCACAGTCGTGCTCTGCTGGCGAGCCCCGCGCACATAGAGCGGAAGCAGCGAGTTGACCCCGACCCCCGCGACGAGAACCGCCATTGAAGTCAAATGGACGCTGCGATACCGAGCCGCGCTCAGATGCGGCAGGCGCAGGATCGGTTCTGGAGTTCGCTTGGCCCACCACCGATAGACGGCGACGCTCGTCGCCATAACCACGGCGCCGCCGGCGATCACCAACGGATTCTGCTCGGTGAGACTCAAGGCTGCGGCGGCGATCAAGGTGACCAGGGCGAGGCCAACTCCATCAACACGTTGCTTGGCTGCGTCCGCGGCTCCGGTGCTCTGCCGGTCGGGAAGGGCGTTCCAACCGATCAACAAAGCAATGGCGGTCACCGGAATGTTCACGACGAAGGTGGCACGCCAGCTGGCGACCGCGACCAGGACCGCGGCAATCGCGGGTCCGGCCACGCCCATCGCTCCCCATACGGTTGAAATGGCAGCGAAAGCTCTGGGCCGTAGCGCCGACGGAATTGCGACACCGATTCCAGCGATCGCCGCAGTCATCACCCCGCCTGCGAACACCCCCTGGACAGCACGCGCCACGATCAGAGTCGGCATCGTTGGGGCGGCGGCCACGATGATCGAGGTGACGATGAACCCTATTCCGGCGAACTGGAAGGTCTTGCGAACCCCCGCGCTGTCGACGATCGGCCCAGAAGCGAGAACCGCAACCGCCGAAGTCAGCAACTCGATGGTGATCACCCAGGGAAGCAGATTGATGCGACCGAGGTCGTCGCCGATGTCGGGCAGAACCGCAGTCGCTGCCAGATTGTTGTAGGAAACGATGGCGATGATCGCGACCAACGCAGTCATGACCGGGCGATGACGTGGCCCCCACAGCGTTTCCGGCCGCGTCATGGGTGAAGGACCCCGCAGGCTGACACGGGGCCGGTACCCGTGAATCGCGGTCGTGTGGACATCAATTGCGCACGCTATCGACCCGGCCCGTAAGTTATGAGGAACCTGACGACGGATAGCAGAAGTGGCCTGTGGTGGCTGTGAGGAGAGCCCGTGAGGAGAGCATCGTGAAACTCGGTCTGGGACTCGACCTCTACCGTGCGGCACACCTCGAGGTGCCCGTCGAGCGGGTGCAGTTTGTGGAACGACTCGGTTATCACTCCGTTTGGACCGCTGAGGCATACGGCTGCGATGCAATGACACCGCTGGCCTACCTGGCAGGTCAAACCGATCAGATCAAGTTGGCGACCGGGGTGGTGCAGTTGGCGGCCCGGACTCCCGCGGCCACCGCGATGCAGGCGATGACCATCGATGCGATGGCCGGCGGAGGCCGGGTCATTGTCGGTCTGGGCGTGTCGGGTCCCCAGATTGTTGAGGGTTGGTATGGCCAACCGTGGGGGTCGCCGGTCAAGAGGCTCCGTGACTACGTGGCGATCATGCGCAAGGTCATCGCCCGGGAGGGGCCGGTGAGCCATGACGGCGCCGAGATCTCGCTGCCCTATGCTGGACCCGGCGCGATCGGCCAACCCAAGGCCCTCAAGTCGATCCTGCATCCCGCCGGCGACATCGAGATTTGGATCGCCGCGGGAGCACCGCTCAACACGGCTCTCGCCGCTGAGGTGTGCGATGGGTGGCTGCCGATGGGCTACGGGTCAGACGGCTGGCAGGTTCACGGACCGAACCTGGAGCGGGGTTGGGCGCGCCGCGGTGGTCGTCCCGATGATTTCGACATTATGGGTGGACTCACAATCGAGATCACCGACGATGTGAAAGCGGCCATTGATGCAAAGAAACCCCTGGCAGGAATGTATGTGGGTGGTATGGGAAGCGAGTCCAAGAACTTTCACAAGGAGTCGATGGCAAGGCGTGGGTTTCCGGAAGCTGCTCAACGGATCCAGGATCTGTGGCTGGCGGGACGCAAGTCAGAGGCGATCGCCGCGGTTCCCGATGAGTACATCGATGCCGGCTCGCTGTTCGGGTCGGCACGGCGATGCCGTGAGCGCTGGGGAGAGGTGGTGCCTGCCGGGGTGACAGGGGTGATCGTGCGCAGCGACACCGATGAGGGTCTGGAAGTTGCTGCCGACATGACCGGCAGCAGGGAGGCCGTTAGCAGGGAGGAAGGCCGATGACCGAGGAACTCGTGACCGTCGAACATGCGGCGCCGTTGGTGCGCTATGTCACGTTGAACCGCCCCGAGAAGCGCAACGCCATCTCCACCCCGCTGCGTGCCCAGTTGTTCGCCACGCTGCAAGACCACGACCACGACGACGACGTGGCTGTTTCGATAGTGCGCGGTGCGGGTGTCTGCTTCTCGTCGGGTTATGACCTGCGCAGCCCTCTGATGGACGACACGCCGTATCATTCGGCGCCCGGTGACGGGGCCTGGAGCCGTCAGGCCAGCGACGGCTGGTTCTCGATCTGGGATCTGGCCAAGCCGGTGATCGCCCAGGTGCACGGGTATGCCATGGCCGGGGCGACGGAGCTCGCCTCCGCCTGTGATCTTGTCTATGTGGCGGCCGATGCACAGATCTCCTACCCGGTCGTGCGGGTGGCCTCGCCGCCGGACTGGCAGTATCACGAACCGCTGATGGGGCTGCGCCATGCCATGGAGGCGATGCTGACCGGCGACGCGGTCGACGGGGTGGAAGCCGCTCGTATCGGCTGGGCCAACCGGGCATATCCCGCAGACGAACTCGAGGCAGCGGTGCTGGCCATTGCAAAACGGATTGCTCAGATACCGACGGATCTTGCTCAGCTTCACAAGCGTATGGTCCATCGCCAGTTCGATGTCGCGGGCGGGCGTGCCGCGATCCGTGCCGGCCAGGAGTTTCAGGCGCTCGCCGCGCACCAGGAATCGGTGCAAGCCTTCAAGACGGATCCGCTCGGTGCGATCAAACGTGAACTGTCGAGTTGAACGGGGATCTTGGAGCAATTTGAATATTAGTTGCGATATTCAGTTGCTTTTCAATCTGATCTCTGCGATCCTCCGATTCGGCGGATTTCCCCGGTCCCGACTTCCCCCTTGTTGAACCGCATGACCAAGGAGGACAGACATGGCGGGCGACATGCTGGTAATGAGCAAGTCACAGATGGAGCAGTTGGCAGGCAACTTTGCTCGGCAGCAGCAGGCGGTGCAGGACGTGATTCGGGCAATCCAGTCCGGGCTCGAGGGCACCACCTGGCAGGGCAACCGGGCTGACCGATTCCATCAACTCTGGAATACGGAGTTTCGCCCGAATCTGATGAATCTTGCAGAGGCTCTCGGCGAGCACTCTTCGTTCATCACTCGGGAGCTTCAGGCTGGCGTGAGTGCGCTCGACACTGTCTGAGTCATTGGCAGTCTTGCATGACTCGACTGTCTGCACGGGAGGCTCGACGTGCGAATCGTCCACCGTTCCGAAGTCGGCGAACGTGTCGCCGAGATTGAGATCGGCGACCTGAACGCACCGGTTGAAGACCTGCTATCCGCGCTTGGAGTCTCTGGACCTGCGATTCTTGACGGACAACCTCTGAGCGTCGGCGCACCGTTGTCGTCAGTTGCTCTCTGCGAAGGTTCGGTGCTGGAGACAGCCCCGGGCCAGACATCAGCCACCCCCACCGCCCGGACGCTCGTCATTGTCGGCGGCGTCCGGGCCGGTGTGGCCCATCCGTTTCCTCTGTCGGGGACGGTCCTGGTCGGGCGCGGTCCCCGCGCGGAGTTGCAACTCGACGACCCGACAGTGTCGGGCAACCACTGCAGCATCTTGGTTAATGAGATCGTCGACCACGGATCGCGCAACGGCACCTCCGTTGACGGGCATCCGGTGCGTCCGGGAGTCAGGGCGATTCTCCCGGGAGGCGGGGTTGTGCGCATCGGTGCGACTCGTTTGATGATGCGTACCGTCTCCGACGACCGGCCGGTGGCGGTCACGTCGGCGCTTGGTGCATCCGGCGGCACGATTCCGTTCAACCGTCCGCCTCGTCGCCTTCCCGATGTGACCGTCGCTGAACTCGACGCACCCTCAGAAGCGCCTGAGCTGGCCACGAGCGAGTCGTTGTCTGTGGCGGGGATCGTGCTGCCGATCATCGCAGGCTTGGTGATCGCTCTGATTCTGAGTCCGCTGTTCGCGGTCTTCGCGGCACTCGGGCCGGTGGTCACGATCGGTACCTGGTGGGAACGGCGGCGACGCAACCGTCGTGATCATCGCCGAGCTGTGGCTGAACTCGACGAGCTGTTGTCGGCATTGGCGGCGGCGTTGCCGGTGAGCCGTGTTGCGGAGATGGCGCGTCGGCGCGGGTTGCATCCTGATCCTGCGGAGGTGGTGCGCCGAGCCGAGGGTCCCTCGGTTCATTGTTGGGAGCGCCGTCTGGATCACCCTGATGCCTTTCGCGTGGCGATTGGCGTGAGCGACGAAGCGTTCTCTCCGACGCTGGTGACTTCGGAGGGTGAGCCTCCGGCCGAGCGCGCCGTGTCGGCTGTGGTGGAACTTCCGCTGATGAGCGATGTCCCGGTGGAGGTGGACCTCTCTTCTGGGCGAGTTGTCGGTTTGGTGGGTGATCGAGGCGCGGCCCTGGCCATAGCACGAGCGCTTGTGTTGCAAGCCGCGGTGCATCACGGTCCGGCGGATTTGGCTGTGGCGGTCGGTGCTGATGACACCTCGGTCTGGGATTGGTGCCGTTGGCTTCCCCATACCGCGGACCACCTCAGCGCCCGGCGGGGCGCGACTGTTGTGTCGACGGCTGATGTCGGCGCGGCCGATGCTCTGTTGGCGGTCGCCGCGGAGCGGGTCGTTCTCGCGGTGATCGACGGCGAGGACCCGTTTCAGGGTCGGTCGACGGTTGGCCGCCGGCTGCTCGGCAGTGAGCGAACCGCGGCGATCGTTCTGGTCGACGACGCCCATCGTCTGCCTGCGGGCTGTGATCTTGTGGTGACCACGGACTGCCTGGGTCGTCTGGAGATGGTTGATCCGCGTCAACATGGCGAGGGAAAGCGTGCTTTGGCTTGGGGCCTCGAGGCGGTGGTGGCCGAGCGGGCAGCGCGGCGCCTGGCTCGTCTTGACGATCCTGAGTTGCCTCTGGTGGGTGCCGGTGTTCCTGTTGCGTGCGGTTTGTTGGGTCTGCTCGGTGTGAGCGGTGACGATGAAGCCGAGATTGCGCGTCGTTGGCGGCGCACGCGCGGCGCTGCGGATCTGGCTGCCCCAATCGGTGCAGATGCACAGGGCGCGGTGGTCCTGGACCTGATCGCCGATGGTCCCCATGTGCTGATCGGCGGTACCACCGGTTCGGGAAAGTCGGAACTGCTCCGGTCTCTGGTCGCTGGGGTGGCAGCCTCGGCCGATCCGGACCATGTGGCGATGGTGCTGATCGATTACAAGGGCGGCGCGGCGTTCGATTGCTGTGCCGATCTTCCCCATGTGGCTGGGCTTGTAACCGACCTCGACGAGCAGCTCGGCGCTCGTGCGCTGCGTTGTCTGGAGGCTGAGTTGCGCTACCGGGAGCATCGCTTGCGTGAATTGGGTGCCGAGGATCTCGCCGCGTTCCGATTGTGCAGCGCGGCTGCGGACAGCGAGGCCTCGTCGCAAGATCCGTTGCCCCGTCTGTTGGTGGTGGTCGACGAGTTTGCCTCCTTGGCAGCAGACCTTCCCGAGTTCCTGGATGCGCTGGTCGGTATTGCGCAGCGTGGCCGCAGCTTGGGTGTGCACATGGTGCTCGCCACACAGCGCCCGGCCGGTGTGGTTACCGACGACATCCGTGTCAATGCAACCTGCCGGATCGCGCTGCGGGTCTCCGATCCGCGTGAATCGGTCGACATCATCGACGCTGGTGACGCGGCGGGGATACCCCGCAGTCGACCTGGCCGGGCGATTGCTCGATTCGGTCCGGGGGAGATCACTCCGTTCCAGTCGGCGTTGTCGACCGGTCATTCGAGCAGGGAGGCCAGCGTTTGTGTACGGGAGGGAGCGGAACCGTCGGGCAAGCATGAAGGTCCGACCGACCTTCAGCGTCTGGTGGCTGTGATCCGTGCCGCCCATGGTCGTGTTGGCGGAAGGGCCCCGCGTTCACCGTGGCCGCCTGCGCTGCCTACCGACGTCTGCCGGTCCGAAGTGGCCGAGCTGGGCGGTTTGATCGAGTTGGGCGAGTCGGGTGAGCCGTCAGGTTGGCTGCTGGTCGATGAACCCGATGAGCAGCGCCAGTCGGTGTCTGGCTGGACGCTCGATGACGGCCACCTGGCGGTGGTCGGCGCACCGGATGCGGGCGCCACCACAACCCTCGCAACGGCGGTATTGGAGGTGACCCGCCCTGGTGGAGACGCGGCCCCACATGTCCACATCATCGACCATGACGCTGGCGGACTCGGCCCGCTGGCGGGGTTGGCGCACTGCGGAACCGTTGTCGGCCCCACCGACAGGGAACTGCGTGTGCGGTTGCTTCGCTGGCTGGACGAGGAGATCCTGCGTCGACGTGCCGGCGATGAGCAGACACCGAGGATCCTGTTGGTGATCGATGATCTGGGCGGTCTCAGCAGGGTCCATGATCCGGTTCGTGAGCAGGGTGTGCATGAAGCGCTGGAACGGATCTGGGCCGACGGCCCTTCCGTTGGTGTGACGGTGGCTGTGTCGCTTCGCCGCGGGGCCGATCTGGCCCCGGCGATGGCCGCGACGTTGGGGACCGTGTTGTTGCACCGCGTCAGTGATCCCGCAGATTCGCTGCGGTTCGGGGTCAAGGAGTCGACCGAGGCGTTCACACGAGGACGGGTGCTGCGTGCAGGTGACGGTGCTGTGGCTCAGGTGATACGGGATTCGCCGACGTTGGCGACCTCGGTGCTGGCTCGCGGTGACTGTGTCGCCCCGTCGGTTGCTCCCCATCAGGTCGGTGTGCTGGCTTCGGTGATCGAGGCGTCCGAGGTGGGAGCGGTGGCCGATGTCGGGCCGGTGGAGACCGAGTTGCGGGTAGCGGTCTCAGATCGAGACCTGGCTCTGAGTTCGTTACGGCTTCATCGAGGCGAGCACGCGTTGATTCTCGGTCCGGCACGTTCTGGGCGCACGAATGCCCTAGCGGCGATCGCCACGGCGTGTGCTGAACGGTGCGTCATCGTCGCCGACGGTTCACGCGCAGACAGCGAACTGGCGGTTCTTGTGGGTTGTGATCCTGTCGGCGTCGAGTCTCTGGTCGAGGCGGTTTCGTCACCTCCGCTGGTCGTGCTGGTCGATGATTGTCTCAATGTCGAGGACCCGGGTGGTCAACTGGCGGTCCTCGTGGCCTCGCCGCCGCCGGGTGTGCACATCGTCGCGGCCGCCAAGCCTGACCAGTTCCGGTCGGCGTACGGCCATTGGGCGGCCGACATCCGCTCGTCGAGGGTCGGGATCCTGTTGAAGCCCGACCCGATCGACGGCGACCTCCTCGGTGTCTCCCTTCCTGCCCGCCTCGAGCTACCCAACATTGCGGGCCGAGGGGTGCTGGTTGCAGATTCCGAGTTCGAAGTGGTCCAGGTGGTGCATGCAGATGGCTAGTCGTTTGGATTCCTACTGTGGTAGGATTATTGTCATGCCAGTCAGGAAATGGTCGATCAGCATCGATGAGAAACTCGCGGAACAGGTCGAGCTGCGCGCCGACGACCGGGGGTTGAGCAGCTTTGTAGCACGTGCTGTTGCGAATGAACTTGAACGCGACCTCTTGGGGGAATACCTCGAAACGCTGGACCGCGAGTTCGGCCCGGTCCCGGTTGAACTCATCGAAGACTACGGCAGTCGTTGGCCGTCCTAGTCTTCGACTCCGAAGCGCTGTCTGCGCTGGCCCGGCCACGAGTCGATGTGCAGCGTCATCAGCGCGTACGTGCAGCCATGCAGAGTGCTCATGCTCGCAACTATCCGCTGCGTGTGCCGTCAGCGATTCTCGTCGAGTTGTACCGGGGTCGAGGATCTGATCAAGCGATTGACCTGCTGCTCGGGCGAGGTGTTGCGCGTGTAGTCACGACTGGCGTGCGAATTGCCCGCATCGCCGGGCACATTCTGGCCGAGCACGGCGACGACAGTGAACATGCGATCGATGCGTTGGTGGTGGCGACAGCGGTTCGACTCGGTTGCGGACTCATCGTTACTCACGACGTTGACGATCTGGAGCGTTTGGCGTCGGGGTTCAACAACGTTGCCGTTGCCGGAATCTGATGAGGGCGGATTGATTCGCCGCCGGACTCGTCGTCCGGTTCAGTCGCTGGGGTAGCGGACTCCGAGTTCGGCTCGTGCCGCGTCGCAGGCGGCGATCATGGCGCGGCTCGTGGCCCAGGGCATCTGAGGGCTCTGCAGCTCACCGGCGGCGAGGCAACGGTGGACTTCGGCCACCTGATGATGCAGTGACGGCGCTGATTCCTTGATCTCTTCGCGCTCGGTGCCGCTTTGCACGATCACCGTGTCGGTGGCGTGGGCGGGTGCGGGGAACTCGACGAAACCGCCGGAGCCTTCGATCCGGGCAGCCAGGGTGCCGAACACGTCGATACCGCAGGTCAGCGTTGCTGTGGCTCCGTTGGCCCAGCTGCACAAGAGCGTCGTCTCGGCGTCGACGCCGCTCTCGGCGACGAGTCCGGCCGCGGTGATCGAGACGGGTTCACCGAGAATCCACCAGGCGAAGGTGAGCGGGTAGACACCGAGGTCGAGCAGAGCGCCGCCGCCTGCTTCAAGGCTCCAGAGTCGGTGCTCTGGGTCGAAGGGCATGGCGAAGGAGAAGTCGGCGTGGATGCGGCGGACCTCACCGATGGCGCCGTCGTTGATGCGCTTGACCGCCTGGAGGTGTGCGGGGTTGAAGCGCATCCACATCGCTTCCATCAAGAAACGGTCGTTGGCCTGCGCGGCGGCGGTCATGCGGTCGACCTCGGCGGCGTTGAGGGCGATCGGCTTCTCGACGAGCACGTGTTTGCCTGCTTCGAGGAACAGGACGGTGTCGTGCACATGGCCGGGTTGCACGCTTGCCACATAGACGATGTCGACGTCTGGGTCCGCCGCTAGGTCCGCGTTGCTGCCGTGTGCACGGGGAATCTGATGCTCCTCGGCGAACTGATCGGCTCCTTCTTGCGTTCGTGAACCGACGGCCACGAGCTGTCCACCCTCGGCGTTGCTGAAGGCGTCAGCGAATTGAGCGGCGATATTTCCTGTCGACGAGATTCCCCAGTTGACAATTCCTTGGTGTTGCTCCATGGCGCCTCCGTGCGTTCGGTGTTTGCTTCCGCAAGGATACGCAGATGAGTTCACCGAAGGGGTCAGGCCAAGGGTCGTTTCCAAGGCGTCATGCGTTGACTCGGGGTTTTACGCTCGGCGCGCCCCGCGACTTTCGGGTCTCAGCGGACGGTGAGCGGGTTGCGTTCCTACGTTCGAGCGGACCCACCGACCCGGTCAATTCGCTGTGGTTGTTCGATGTGTCGAACAGCACCGAGCGGCTCGTGGTTGACGCTGCGGAGTTCGGGTCAGACCGAGCTGATCTCCCTCCGGCGGAACGGGCTAGGCGTGAACGCGCCCGGGAGTCTGCTGGAGGCATCGTTTCCTATGACGCGGACCGGGATCTGACGGTGGCGGTCTTTGCGATCGGATCACAGGTTGCCCGTGTCGATCTGCTCAGCGGCGAGGTGCAGGTGCTCGAAACCGCCGAAGGAGCTTTCGATCCCCGGTTGTCGCCGGATACCAACAAGGTTGCCTATGTGGCGGGCCGCGAGCTGCGGGTGGTGGCCGACGACGAGGACCGCTTGCTGATCGGCGAGGCTTCCGAGACGGTGTCGTGGGGTGCCGCTGAGTTCATCGCCGCCGAGGAGATGGGCAGGACCCGGGGGTTCTGGTGGGGGCCCGATAGCGATGCGCTGTTGGTGCAGAGAGTCGATGTGGCACCGATCGGTCATTGGTGGATAAGCGCGCCCGTCACTCCTTGGGAGGTGCCCAAGCAGGTTCGTTATCCCGCTGCCGGCTCTGCCAATGCCGATGTTGGTTTGGCTGTTGTAGGCCTCGACAACAGCCGTGTCGACTTGGACTGGAAGACCCGCTTGAGTTCCGGTGATGGGTGGGAGTATCTGGCCAGGGCCGATTGGTCTCGTGAAGGGATTCTGTTGACGGTGCAGAGTCGTGATCAACGGACGCTGGGCGTGTTGGACGTTGACCCGACCACAGGGGAGTGCCACGAGCGCTACCAGGTGGTTGACGAGCACTGGGTCGAGCTCGTGGCGGGCGCTCCGGCGTTGTATGAGGGTCGGTTGGTGACCGTTGAGGACCGTGGGTCGGCCCGGCGTTTGTGCGTGGACGGTGAGGCTCTGACCGGCGACGGCGTCCAGGTGCGAAGCATTGTCGATGTGGGAGACGAGGGCATTGTGTTCACGGCGTCGAGGGAACCGACATCGGTGCAGGTAGCAACCGTGAACTGGAACGGAGAACTTCGTTGGTGGGACAACTCGCCCGGAATCAAGAGCGCCGTGGTCGGCGGCGCGACGCATGTGCACTTGAGCCGCAGCTTGGCCTTTCACGGAACCGGAGCAGAGGTTCGTCACGCGGGGCGGACGGTGGCTCGGGTTGCCAATCTCAGCGAGGCACCGGACGTCGAGCTCAACTTGTCGATGCACCGTCTCGGCAGTCGTGAGTTGGCCGCTACCCTGCTTCTGCCGAGATCTCTGGAACCGGACTCGGAGGCCAGACTGCCGGTGCTGCTTGACCCCTATGGCGGGCCTCATGCACAGCGGGTGCAACAGGCGCGGTCGTTGTTCTACGTGCCGCAGTGGTTCGCGGATCAGGGTTTTGCGGTGCTGGTGACCGATGGCCGCGGCACACCCGGCCGCGGCCCTGCGTTTGAGCGCAAGGTGCGGGGAGACCTGGCCGGCCCCGTGCTCGACGACCAGATCGATGCTCTGTATGCGATGGCGGAGTTGGATGCTCGGCTTGACCTTGACCGTGTGGCGATCCGGGGTTGGTCGTTCGGCGGTTATCTGGCTGCTTTGGCGGTGCTGCGTCGCCCTGACGTGTTCCATGCCGGTATCGCCGGTGCGCCCGTGACCGACTGGCGGCTCTATGACACCCACTACACCGAGCGCTATCTGGGACATCCCGGAACCGAACCCGAGAACTACGAGCGCAGCGAGGTGCTCTTCGGTGCTGCGCAGCTTGAAGACGCCTCTGGCGTACGCCCACTGCTGTTGATCCACGGCCTGGCCGACGACAACGTCGTGGCAGCCCACACTCTCCAGCTGTCGCGGACCCTGCTCGAGTCAGGCCGCCCCCACACCGTCCTCCCGCTTTCCGGCGTCACCCACATGACCCCTCAAGAAGAGGTCGCCGAGAACCTGATGCTCCTGCAACTCAACTTCCTCCGCGATGCCCTGAAGGAGCGCTAGCCGGCTGACCAGCGTCTGGCGATTGCTTGGTCTTTGGCCTTGGGGTCGCTGATGGCGATGGTGGCGGTGGGGGTGCGGTGCCAGAAGATCTCTTGGTCGTCCTTGCGTTCCTGGACGGGATGGTTGGAGGGTTCGATGCTGATTCGGGCCAACTGCTTGCCATCGACAGTGTGGAACTCCCAGTTGACGAGGGTCATGGTGGCATCGCCGAGGCGGGAGCGGATGAGGTTCTGCAGATGCTGTCCCCATAGGTCGTGGTCGCCTCGTTGTCCGCGTTTGGAGAAGGCGGCGAAGTCGTCTTCAAGGCCGTGGACGGAGCCGTCGTCTGCTACGCCGATGAGCAGGGTTCCGCCGAATTGGGAGTTGGCGAAGCCGGCGATGGTCTTGATCGCTGCGTCCTCGGTGACTCCTCCCTTGCGCTGGCCTTTGATGTCCCAGCGCAGTGTGGATTTGTACTCCAGGTAGAGCGACTCCCGGTCGGGTCCGAGCAGGTCGCCGATGGGGCAGGTTCTTTGGCGGGCGACTCGTGCGAGTTGTTGCACATCGGCGGCGAAGTAGTCGAGCACCTCGTCGCGTAGTTCGGGCCGGTCCAGGTAGCTGTAGATCAGCTCGCTGTTGCGGTCGCGGCGCAAGAGCAGGGACTTCTCATATCGGTCGGGGAATACATGGTTGCGGAAGGTGTCTTCGTCGTTGTTGGCCGCCTGGTTCTGGATCTCAACGTCGGTGACCAGGTCGTGGGCGGCGGCCCTGAATACGAGTTTGTCTTCCTCGGTCCAGTCGGTGCCGAAGCGCTCGTTGATGCGGGCGATGATCTCAGACAGCCGTTCTGATTCGGGATCGGTGAGTGGCCCGGTGCCGGGGAAGAATGTGGTCACCTCGCCTTCGGTGCCGGGCAGTGCAATGGATCCGTCGAAGGTCAGATCGTGGCGCAGGTGGGTGAGCTCCACTTCGGCGCCGAGGTTGATGCTGTGCGCCGCTTCGCGGTCTCGGATCAGGGCAGCCAGGGCTCGGCAGAAGAGATAGTCGCGTTCAAGTTCGGGGTTGCGGAACGGAACAACCAGCGAGAGGAACCCGTAGACCCGCACGAACCGGCCGAGGGCGTCTCTGAACGTGTCCTGGTCTTCTTCGACGAGGCCGCGGAAGCGGTCGACTGCGGGCTGCATGGCCGAGTCGATCTGGGCGTGGGTGTTGTCGCTGAGCAGCAGGACGGTGGCCCGTTCGATCTCTCCGGTGTCGAGCACGTGGTACCCGTCGAGTTCGTGGCGGGTGTCGAACAGCAGGTTCGGGTCGGTGGGAGGTGCCACGGTCTTGCCGTGGTAGACGGCGAACGCTTCGCGTATCTCCTCCGCGTCGTTCACGAAGTCCACGACGAACGTGCCGGACTTGTCGGGGTGGATGCGGTTGAGCCGCGAAAGGGTTTGTACGGCGGCTAGTCCGGTGAGTGTCTTGTCGACGTACATGGCGGCGAGCTTCGGCTGGTCGAACCCGGTTTGGAACTTCTCAGCCACCACCATGATCTGCCACTCGTCGGTTTTGAATTGGTCAGCGGTCTGTGATTCTCTGAATCCGTTGGCTTTCGTTTCGGTCAGGCCCTCCACCTCGCCCGAGAAGGCGACTAATACTCCGAGGCCGTAGCCGATGTCGTTGGCGTGCTTCTTGAGCGCTCTCCACATTTCCACGGCGTGGCGTCGTGACGAGCACACGACCATTGCCTTGCCCTTCCCGCCGATCTGGTGGGCGATCTTGGTGCGGTAGTGCTCGACAATGATCGCGGCCTTCTGTGCCAGGTTGTCGGGGTGCATGGTGACGAAGCGGGCGAGTGCGCTGCGGGCTTTGTCTGTGTCGTATTGCGGGTCTTCGAGGATCGCTTTCTCAAGATGGAAGTACTGGTTGTAGGTGAGGTATCCGGCGAGCACATCCATGATGAAGCGTTCTTGGATGGCTTGGCGCATCGGGTAGAGGTGGAACGGCTCGTGCTTCTTGTCGACGATCTGGCCGAACATCTCCAGGGTGCGGCCTTTGGGGGTGGCGGTGAAGGCGAAGAACGACAGGTTGGGTTGTGGGCCCCGTGCTGCGACGGCTTGGGCCAGCAGTGTTTCGGCGTCGGCGGGCTCGTCCTCGTCGTTGGTGTCCAGCTCAGGCTCGGTTGAGCCCAGGGCGCGGCGCAGCTCCGCGGCTGCCTGGCCGGTCTGTGACGAGTGGGCCTCGTCGACGATGACCGCATAGTTGCGTTCGGGCAGCGATTCGATCTTGTCGAGGATGTAAGGGAACTTCTGCAGTGTGGTGATGATGATCCGGGCTTGCTCGCCGGCCAGGGCTTCGGCCAGTTGGGCAGATGACTCTTCGATGCGCTCCACCACGCCGATGGCGTGGTCGAATTGGCTGATCGTGTCTTGGAGTTGCCGGTCGAGCACGACGCGGTCTGTGATGACGACCACCTTGTCGAACACCTTGGTGTCGGTATCGTCGTGCAGCGACGACAGGCGGTGGGCCAGCCAGGCGATCGAGTTGGATTTGCCCGATCCCGCCGAGTGCTGGACGAGGTAGTTGTGTCCAGCTCCGTTTTGTTTGGCGTCAGTTTCGAGTCGCCGGACCGCGTCCCATTGGTGGAACCTCGGGAAGATCACTTCGGGTTTGGCCCGTGAGCCTTTCGATGGTTTGACCACATGGATGAAGCGGCCGAGGATGTCCATCCAGTTGTCGCGGCTCCATACCTGTTCCCACAGGTAGGCAGTGCGGTGGCCGTCGGGGTTCGGGGGATTGCCGGCGCCGAGTTCGTGGCCTCGGTTGAACGGCAGGAATCGGGTTTGTGTGCCCGCGAGGCGGGTGGTCATCGCTACCGACGATGGATCGACTGCGAAGTGCACCATCCCGGTGCGGCTCAGTGTGCGGTTGGTCGGCGGTCGGTTCTTGCGGTATTGAGCGATGGCGTTCTCGACGCTTTGGCCCGTGAGTGGGTTCTTTAGTTCAGCGGTGGCCACGGGTATGCCGTTGACGAACAGGGCCAGGTCCACGGTCTGTTGGCTGGTGGGGTCGAAGGGCAGTTGGCGGGTGACGTTCAGCACGTTGGCATGGTATTGCTGTGCAAGCTCTGGCGTGAGCCCGTGGGCGGGTTTGAAGTAGGCGAGCTTGATTGTGACGTTGCGATCGACCACTCCGCGCCGCAGCACGTCCACGGTCCCTCGCTTGTCGAGTTCAGTCGCCAGCCGCTGCACGAACCCCGCCTGTGCCCTGTTGGGATCACCGCCGTAAGCCGTGTCGATCAGTCGGTTCCAGGCTTCGACCTGTGTGTCCCCGATGAACCTGAATAGGTCGACGGTGTCGACCCCGGCCTCCGCATCGAAGTCCTTCGGTTCGCCTTGGGCGTTCCCGGTCTTCGACCGCTGGTAGCCGCCGTGCTCAACCAGCCAGGAGGCGATGTGCGCTTCAAACTCCGCCTCAGTTGCAGACATTAAGAGTCACCTCCCCCCGGCCCGATCACCCCCCACACCCTAGAACCCGCGGCCTCAGAATAGTGGTCCGCGGTTCGTATCCTGTCGAGTCATCCACCGCTGCTCGGCAGGTGAGTGCTCAAAGCTGAGGTCGATCACCGGATTAGCATCGCGCCAGAATGGAAGGGCAAAATGTCACACCCCTCAGGTAAATTTGCCTTAGAGTCCAAGAGAAGAGAGGAGCAACCGTGAGCAGTGACACCGTCGTAGACGTTCTTGACAGCGCAGAGACACAAGAAGCCATCCGGTTCAACCTCAATTTGGCAGGTTGCACTTGGGAGGAACTCCAGCAGCAGGCGAAAGCGGGCCAATTCACTTCAGAGAAGGCCCGACGCGCCTGGTTCATTGTGTCGTCCCTTGTCGAAGCGGGTTGATCTCCCCGCGGCCGCTCGCGAATTCGCGGAGCAAACGTCAACGCTCCTGAACGGGACGGTCACCCACGGGGTCCGAATTAGCGCTTTGGTGAGTGGCAACGTAGCTGTCGTCGGGTACCGGGTCTCCCGTCAATCTCCCACGCCTGAGCCGATTCCACTCACGATCGACCGGAAACCCGCATCGCTGTTCCTCTACGTCGCTCACACCCTCGTCATGGACGAATGGGGCAGCTTCCTTGCAAATCAACGGAGCACTTACTCGCTTCAGGACGGCGATGGCGATTCCGGCCGGACACTGTTGACCTACGACTATGTTCGTGACCCACCAAACGAGTACCCAGCGGCTCATCTTCACGTATATGGCGCGGGCGCGTTCGATGACCTGATCTCGCTGGCAGAGACACGACCAAACAAGACTGCGGACCTTCACATACCTGTCGGCGGGCGAAGGTTCAGGCCGTGCCTTGAAGACTTGATCGAATTCTGCGTACTTGAAGGACTGGTTGAACCAAGGTCCACCTGGGCTGATGCGCTGACGGAGTCACGAGACGTTTACCACAAGAGGCAGCTTGCAGCGGCCGTTCGCAGATCACCCGATCAAGCGGCAGCAGCCCTGCGGAACAACGGATGGACCGTCGAGCCACCTGCCTAACTGTCACAACTTCAGTCGCGAGCGCATGAATCCCGTATCTGCCTTCCTCAACGGGATCGAACCGGAGCGTAGACGCTGCAAACCACTGTGAGCGTCCAACTACTATCGTGAGTGGGATTACTCAGAATAGTAGTTGGCTGGTTGGTCTCGGGGATCGTCACGGACATCACCAAGTCCATCTTGGGCGCCACCGGGTTGCGCTACTTTGTGAATTGACGATGCGAGGATGACGACCATCGAGGCTGGCTGAGCCCATGATGTGCTCATTGTTCTAGGTCCATGTCGAGTGGTTGAAACACGAGCGAGGGCGTGACGCCTGAGTGAGCAGCAGCGAACAGGTGGACGCCCGCAATGGGTGATTCGAGTTGCGCCCCAGCCAAGTTCACAATTGAACCTGCGATCGCAGCTAGGTCCGCAGCGGCACCGTGGTATGTCGGGGTTGAGCATCCAGGCGCGGGAGTCAGTTCCGCGGTGGGGGATGTGGGATTCCAAAATGTGTGGTATGCCTCTAGATCCGCGCGGTCAAGCACAGCATCGGCGACGCGATCCTCGACGGTTGCCGGTCCCCCAGAGATACAGGCGGGAGCAACGACGACTAACCCTAGACTGGCGCTTTCGATATCGGTTGCGACCTGGATCAGGAGTGGTCCCTCAATCTCCTTAGTGGCGGTTTCGTCGAGACGATAGGCAACCGTCTCGCTAATTGTCGCGTCAATGATGAGATCGCATGGGGGAAGCTCGCCATCCTTGATCGCGTCGAGAGCTGAAAGCGATCCGACCTTAACCTCCGTGTCGTCGGATATAGCTCGGAGTCTTTCGGCAAGTTGCTCTGCTTTTAGTCCACCAACATCAAGTTCGGTATAGTTCTGGCGGACAAGAAGCGCCCGGTGGATGAATCCGGGGTCACGCAGCACAATCTTCCTAGGGTTGGCGCGCACGACCAGTTCAGCAATCCAGGAGCCGAGACCGCCGCAGCCCCAAATCTCAACCGTAGATCCAAAAAAACTGGCGGCAGGTCGCGATACATCGCGGCGTATTGTGGTCTTGGGTCGTTCGTCTGACATTCTTATCCAGTCGATTGTGGTTTCTTCTGCCAAGACATCCGGTTCGGGCAACCGGAGCCGGTCAGCAAACTGAGCGCTGATTCGCCCGACCACCAATGACGGTAGGTCCGCCTCGGTGGGGTGGTTGACGATCAAGCAGAGGTATATAGGCGTACCTGCCTGTGTGGCATCCGTGGTTCGAACAATTTTTTTGCAGAACTCATTTGGCCTGCAACCGCCTGCTGCCTCAACCTGCGTTGACACGGAAGCGACATTCCTGCGGACCCCGAAAGGAAGTGAAGTTGGCAAAACGAATGTTGGTAGCGGGATCTCAAGGTCCGCGCGTCTAGCCTTTCTCCAGCCGACCAAATCGATCCGGTTCGAACTCCTCACGAATAGTGCCGACTGGGATATGTGTGGGAGTCCTGGGGGTGGGGCGGACCGCACGACGACGGTTGTGCTGTTGTCATTGCCAGGGTCCACGCCACCTACTGCGTGGAACAGCGATGTCCGCGGATCGAACCTGTCGTGTGCCGCGTTGTCGAACCATCCCCAGACGCGGTCGATGGCTTCGGCCATGCGGAAGGTCGGGTGCCACTCGCGTTTGGGATCCAGGTATACACAAAGGACGCGTCCGTGAATCACGTGTGGGTAACCGACATACCTCTCGTCCAAGTCAACTACGACGACTGGCGGAGAGTCGGGGTAATGATCGCTAAGTGCAATGAAGACCTCTGTTGTCGATTCGACGGTTAGGCCGCGCGAAACGCTTTCGATATCACTCGTATTTAATTCGACACGAATTCCCGGGTGCTTTGAGTGAGGAAGCATCGCGTGTTTCGCCTCGATGACCCTTCCATTCGGACGTAGGTCCCTTAGTTCCACTATCGCGTCTGCGATCGGATCCCGTTGGGGCGATCCGGTGGCTTTTTGGTGTTGACGGCGGCGGCGCGCCTTGTTGGAACGTTGCTTCTGCGTCGCCACGGCGGCTCTGGTATCAGCCGTCTCGCCCTGTGCGGACTGTACGTGGCTTTGTGGGTGCGGAGGTTCCAGCCGCGGTTGTCGCAGCGGTTGATGCAGCGTTGGTCTGGGATGGTTTTTTAAAGTCGTCACCGAAGATTTCTTGCCATAGTCTGAGGCTCTGGTCTACTGAGTTAGCTTCCAGTGCGGCCCGGCCCGTCTTGGCGATCGCCTGCACCTTCGCGCGGAGGTTGTTGTAGGACTCTTG
Source organism: Candidatus Aldehydirespiratoraceae bacterium (assembly GCA_965221585.1). Classification (GTDB taxonomy): domain Bacteria; phylum Actinomycetota; class Acidimicrobiia; order Acidimicrobiales; family Aldehydirespiratoraceae; genus VXYK01. Next base: position 711,335 of record OZ244898.1, read on the forward strand.
GTTCCAGCGGTGATTGAAGTCATTGTTTGCACCAGAAGGGTCCGGTAGGTGGGGAAGTACCGCTGGCATCCAGCGACTCAGGTCCTCAAGGATGTGAACGAATGCCGTTGGAATATCAGAGTAATAGCCTGGGTCAAGGGTTTTCTTGAATGCTTCAACGCGCTCGCCGAGCAGTACGGTCAGGATGACCGACTTAGTGCGTTTGAAATTCATGTGGTGATCGCGGAGGTACTTCGTAAGTCGGATGACACGACGAAGGTTTCCCTGAGCGATTGTGTCTTGATCTTTTAACCAGGCCGTGAACGCGTCGGGTCGTGTTTCCTCCCACTGGTTGGTCTCGTGGTTTGCGATTACCTGTCGACCGTCGGAAAGCTCGAGGAACGGGACGATGTCAATATGGCAGTCGTTTGCGTACACAACGCGAACGCAACGGTTTTTCTTCTTTGTCTTGTCCGTGTAGGTCCCGTGTTTGCGGAGGGTGGCGTACACGCAGTTGATGTAGTCGCGTGGCGTCCAGTCGCTTTGCTCTCGCATGACGAGCATGAAGTCGGCGTCGAACTCGTTGCCGTCGATTGGCTTGATGATCGTTCGGTGTGCCCACGATCCCTGCGGGTTCTTATCGAGCACGATCGCTCCGATATCGCTGTCGTCCGATAGCAGCCCGTAGAGCGTTTCCACTCGGTCGTTGAGATCTCTCAGGCGGGAGTCATTGATGTTCACGGTCTCTCGCAAGAACGCGTCGAAGTAGGTCGAGAGTTTCATGGTGCAGATACCTCCAGTGCACGCTGGTATTTGTCGCCTGCGTGGTCGTAGACGACGAGGTTGGGGTGGAATCCCCAGCCGATTGATCGGCCGAGGATGATGGCAGCGCAAACGGGCGCCGCTGCAAATACATGTAACGTCGCGATCCGCTTGTGCTTGGCCTCGATATGACCCAGTAACCGGGTCAGAGAGTCCTGGAAACTATCGCGGGAAGCCCGGGTTGAGATTGCATCGCGATGGGGTTCACCCGACCTAGGCTCGATCGCGAACCTGGGAAGACCGACCAATTCGGCGGGGATCATGTCTTGGTCGACGGTGCCTGACACATTGGCGACAAGGACTGCTTCGCTCGCTCGGCTGTGGCGCACTTCGTTCACCGGCCGATGATCGAATCGGAGCCCGTTTCCGTTGTTGCCCCACGCCCAGGATTCGGTCGAACGGTGGCGCTGATAGATCTCCGTGCTGATGGTGTCGTCTAGTCGTGCGCCGAAGTACACGAGGAGCGGGAGCCTAGCGAAACCAAAAACACTCAGATGCTGCACCTCCCCCCGCTCAACCGCCGGTTGTAAGCGCTCGGTTAGGACCTGAGTGATTCTTGAGCAAGCAGTCTCGTAGTAGAGAGACGCGATCGGATCGTCCTCACCCGGAAGAGATCGGAGATCAATCTCTGGACCGGCACGGCTTGGATCAAGCGAGAGCACAGGCGACCTACCGGCCGCGGCATTGATGGCTGCCACTGCTTCAAGTCCCCCGATCTCAGTTGACGCGCCTCTGATGTGACCCACCATGCGGAGGATGACGGTTTTCTCGTTGGCGGCCAGAGTTGTGGCTTCCAGCACGCGGTGTTCGTGGTCTTTCTTGACCTTGAGTAACCAGTTGACATCAAGGCGTTGCGCCTGGTTTCGCTTGTCGATGTCGTTGTGGCAATGAGCACACGTGAGTAGGAGGTTCTCGGCGAGGTCTCGTTCGTCTTCGGGCAGCTCAGAGAGGCCGCGAGGTGCTAGAGCGCTGTTCGTGCTTGCCACTATGTGCGCAAGTTCGCCGAGTTTTTCGAACTCGAAGTTGATCTCGGACTCAAGTAGGTAGCGGTGGCAAAGAGCGCAGTGCCCGCCGGCGCGCACCCATACCTTGATTTGCTCGAGATGGTCTGGTTGTTTGCGTCTTCGGGCCATTCCGTCATCCTTGCGTTGGGGTGTGACAGTCCCGATGGGGTTGTGAACGACACACCTGCAATTCGATAGTATCGTCTGATTCGAATAATTCAACTAATCCGGGTAATTTGATTGTTGCTAGGATTCGTGCTACCAAGTACGGCCTGGATCACCGCCGGGAGCACGTTCCCGTGCTAACAAAGGGCTAGGCCACGGATGATGGGATGTGACGATGGCACCCAACGCAGTACTCAACCACAAACTGAACATTCCTGACGATGACACTGCCGCGCAGGCCGCTGCGGCCGTTGATATCCTCGGGCGATTTCTTCGTGAGCGCCCGGAAACTGAAGGTCTGACGGTTAGGCTCGTTGCTGACGGCACGGACGCCACGGTCACCGTTCCAGGGGAAGCACTCAGGCTGTTGGTTGATGTTCTGGCTCAGATAGCCAACGGCAACGCCGTCACGGTCGCTCCAGTCCACGCCGAGTTGACCACACAACAGGCCGCAGATCTGCTGAATGTTTCGCGTCCGTATCTCGTGAAGTTGCTTGAAGAGGGGAAGATCCCTCATCGGCGCGTTGGCAACCGGCGCCGTGTCATGCTCTTGGACCTGATTGGCTACAAGCGGATTGATGACGCCGCACGAGCCGCCGCGGCCGACCGGTTGGCTGCGGAAGCCCAGCGCCTAGGTCTCGACTACTAAGGCTGCATCGATGGCGTTCGGTGCTACCTACGACGCGTGCGTCCTCTATCCGGCTGGCTTACGCGATCTGTTGGTCCGACTCGGTCAGACCGGACTCTTCCGAGCCCGTTGGACCGATCAGATCCTTGACGAGATGGTCAATTCGATCCTTAACCGCCGACCAGACCTGACAGAAGAGCAACTCCTGCGAACTCGCGAACTCATGTGTGACGCGGTCCCAGATTGCCTCACCACCGGATTCGAAGATCTGATTGACGGACTTGAGCTTCCAGACCCCGATGACCGCCATGTGCTCGCTGCTGCAATTCGAGCTGGTTCGGGAGTGATCGTGACGGAGAACGTCACTGACTTCCCACTCGCTGCGCTGGAGCCTTACAACATTGAGCCTCAAACACCGGATACTTTCGTGCTCCACCTCTTAGAGCTTGCACCAAGCACAGTTCGTGGGGTGATCCAGATGCAAGCCGCGGCGCTGACTCACCCAGCGATGACTGTTGGGGAAGTCCTTGACCGCCTCGCCCTGTCGGGACTCCCGCGATCTGTTGCCGAACTCCGGTACCAGTAGAAACAAGACCACTGTCGTCGTACTTCCTGAGAATTTCAGATCGCCATCCGCGTGAAGGTCTGCCGGTATACTTGAACTGCGGGCAACTCAGCGGAGGTCAGCGATGCTGCACGACTGGAGCCTTCCGGAGGCTAGGAGGGGATTCTTCACCACGCCCGATCCTGTTGGTGGCGACGGTCATCTGTTCGAGTGCTTGAATTGCGGCGAGATGCGCCGCGAAACCGATTTCACCGCGGAGGAATGGCCGGTTGGAGGAAGTGGCCCCTTAAGTCGGCGGGGCGAGCCGTTGCCAACCGAATGCCATCCAGCTACGAACGGTTGAACAAGCCGTACGACCCCAACGTCAACCGCCTACGCAGCTTCACACCTAGCACTCCGGCCATCTTCCAGAAAATCCACTGGTCAGCGCTTGTTCAGCTTGTACGGTCGATGGCGCTATGAGCCGCGAACCGAGGATTGACGAACGAGAAGCGCTTGAGGTTATCTGTGCTCTCGAGAAAGTGGAAAGCCACGAATGGCTTTGCGCGGGAAATGAACGGACGCCGGACCTAGAGCTATCTATCGGCGGGAAGCCCGTGTTTGTTGAGGTCACCATGCAAACGTCAAGTGCTGAGCGAGAACTGTGGCGGGCCGCGAAGAAGTGGTCGCGACGGTGCGACGACCTGTCTCATCAATGGAAAGTGGTTGTTGCGGACCACCGTGTTGAAGCAAGAGCCCCGAGTCGAACGCTCAAGGAGTTGATTGAGGCGTTGGTACCTGTGCTGGTCGATATCGAGAGCACGAACGCTCCATCGGAGGTGATGCAGCAACGTGCGAACGAGATCTTGGACCCCGATCCTCACGATCCGAACCGGCTAGGCCCGGAATCGCGTTGGTGGATCGAGAGTTGGTTGGACCCGACAGCGTCAGATGTGGATATCAATGAGTTTGTCGCCGTCCACGCAGATCAACTTTGCGGTTACTGGCACCCGCCTGACGTCGTTGACTGGATCATCGAAGGCATCGTGCCCCGAAGGGTGAGCGTCTTTGAACCGCCCACGCCAGGGTTCAATGGGACTGGAGGCGTGACAGTTGCGGTCGTGACGGCGGGGAGTTGCTGGGCGGAGGCAGCTGATGACTTGCTTCCGGCGATCCAGAGTCGTGTCGACCACAAAGCAGACCGAGGTCAGTTGGCGAACGTTACGGGGCAGAAATGGCTTGTTGTGGCCCTTGACACTCTTGGCGCCGCGACGCAGCTTGAGGAATTGTGCAGCAGGACGACACAACCAACGTCCCCGGAACTTGCGATCGCGTTCCCAGATTTTGATGAAGTGTGGACGTTCGCGCGGACGTTCGACGGTACGCACCACGCTGTTCTCCGCCTTTCCAGATCTGAACCGATTGCCAGGTGCTTCAAGGTGCCGCGGTCCAAGACCGAAGCGCGAACCTGAACGGAAATAGAACCCAGAGATTCCGCGTCGCATCGTTCCCGGCAGGAACACGCGTCCGATCGGGCACTTCTGAACCTCTGGACCAATTTGGCACGGGGGCGTCCTTCGTCGCAGTTGCTGAGCGCTCCAGATTCGCAATCCACGAGCGGGCGTGCTGGATAGGATGCGACCGTGTCGAAGAATCCGATTCTCCCGTTCCCTGCCGAGATTCTGCGAGGCATAACTGAGGTGCTGGGAGCGACTGAAGACGGGCTTACCGGGCGGGAGATCGCCCGTACCTTGGCCCAGGTTGGTGTGTGTGACGTCGATCCCAATATTACGAAGCGCGACCGCCTGTATAACGCGCTAGCTACCCGTCAGAACAAGGACCGCGTCGGCAACTGTGTGGTGGCATTCATGAATCGGGCAATGTCTCCGGTTCTCTACCGTGATGATCCCGCCGGTTTCACTCGGCGACAGGAAGATCTCAATGAGGTGCTGATTTTCGCTGGATGTCGTATCAACAACGAGGGCAAGGTCGCGCGGGTCGCTGGCGGCAAGGCTTCGAACCTAGATGAAGCGGCGCAGCGAGCCAACAAGATCCGCAGTGAGTTACGTCGTCGACGTACCCATCCAGACGTGTTGCGTTACTGCACCCGCGAACTTCTTCAGAAGAACAACTTTCACGCCTTGTTGGAAGCGGCAAAGAGCGTGCCTGACCGAATCCGACTTGAGGTCGGCTAGACCAGTGACGGCGGCGAATTGGTGAACGCGACGTTGGCCAATGCCAGCGGCCCACTTGTGCCAATAAATTCTGGAAAGACCAAGACTGATCGTGCTGAGCAGTCGGGTTTCGCGAACCTAGTCACCGGTCTACTCGGGATCTATCGGAACCCGACGGCGCATGATCCTCAGATCCATCGGACCGTGAGTGACGAGGAACTTCTGGAGGCGTTGACCACAATGTCGATGGTGCACCGCAGGCTTGACGACGCGTTCGGAGCGGCTTCTAACTGACTGAGCCAACCCCTGCACCACGTCGTCCGCGCATTCCGCTTCATTTCGATCCAACTGCTACGGCTCGCTACCTAGATGTGATTGTCGTACGTCGGAGCTACCGGCGGTCTGGCGGATAGCCGACTACCTCTTCGTACTTTTCTGGCTTACTCAGGTCTTTCACGAGTTTGTTGACCCAAGCCTCGGTGTAGCCGTAACCACCCGAGAGTCGGTCCCAGCGACAATACCGGTCGTCGGTCGCTTCGGGTTCGCCCGCACCGCCCCGCGGGCGAACGCCGTAGTGCTTCCAGCTCATGGTGTGGGTGTGCATGGTGAAGCGGTAGGGCAACCGTACAGATACGAGATTCACGACTTCACCTGGGCGGTACAGGTCCGCGGAAGCAACCGGGGTGATCCGCCTCTTGCTCACCACGCCGATCTTCGCGAGTTGTTCCTCGATCTCGGGGGTGACTTTGTTTGGTGGCACGAAGTGAACCACGGCATCGGCAGACCGCTTGCGGTTCGCGGTCACACCGACGAAGAAGATCTGGAGGCAGTATTCTGGGCTATTGAGCACGTCGTCGTCCTGATCGGCTCGGTGCCTAGCTAGGAATTCCGCAACGTCGGTAGGTAGTTGTGCCTGTGCCTTTCGGAGCGACTTTAGGGCACCGTCGTTGCGGAACCCACTGAGTTGGAGTGGGACAGCCAAGCGGTCGCCAAGAGTGGCCTCCTCCCCGTACTGTGCCAACAAGAGGTTCTCGAAGTTCAGGAGCATCGCTTGCGCCTCGCCGATGACAGCGACATCCAGCGCTGGCAAGTAGCGATGAGCGATTTGGTTGCGTAGTCCAAGAAAGAAGTCGAGGTTAGCTTGGACCTTCCGGTACTCGTCACCGGTAAGCGCTAGCTTGAAGAGTTGCTTTGTGTCAAGGACCTTTGCTCGGCCTTCGATCAGTTTCTGAGCACCCTTGTCATCGCGTTCGAAGTAGTCGACGCGTGAGCGTTCCAGGAGCGCCTGAAGGAGCGAGTTCCACGCGATAACCATGAGAACGATGAACGTCTCGGTTCTGAATCCCGCTAGCGGATCGTTGTAGACGCGCAAGGCCGCGAGCGCCGACTCGCGACTCTTGGCTAACAGCCGAAATTCCTCGGCCAGATCGCCCGCGTCGGTGGGAGAAATGCCATGGGAGCGCAACAAGGCTTCCAACTGGGCGATCTTGGTGCTCTGACTCGACTGCCGCTCGGTCTCAACCCCGAGCCAGCGCCTTACGTAGGAAGTGAATTTCTTCCCGTGAGCAGTGGGGTTGTTCCAGTACTCAATCTCCAGCTGTGACTTCGTCTCTTCGTTTTGCCAGCGCTCGTACATCTCGGTGGCACGCTGAACATGCTGTTCATCCGTGAGGTTCTCTTCGTCGCTCTCGGCCATTTCGCTACTCGTTACTGGATTTTGGGCGGGGATCTGTGGTCGTCTCAACTTCTGCGATCCTTCGGAGGATGCAAGCGACGTGGAAGAGCGTGACGAACATCGGCTCGGTCAACTCGGGGATCAACCCGTGAGAGAGTAGGTTTCTTAGATTGAGTGAAAGCCGGTCGACGAGAGCCGCTTTCAGGTATCTCGCCTGTAGTGGATCGATGTACGGTTCGAGGTCGTCGAGCAGCGCTCGCAAGCCCCGGATCTCGCTGTTGTGCTCCGCCCGGCCGCGGGTGCCAGTTACATTGATTCCAAGCGTGGTGCAAATGTGGCGGACCATTGGCTCCAGGGCCGAGACGACAACGCAAACGGCACTTTCGTAGTCTTCGTTTGCCCAGTGTCGATAGGAAAGAGCAATCCGTCGAGCTAGTTCCTGCGGAAATGACCCGCCGAAACAATCGACGATATCTTGCGGGTCTGGTTCGTACCGGTCATGAATTTCGCGTAACGCAGCCGTGCCAAAGATGCTGGCGAACACTTCTATGGCGAGAGCGTCACGCTCGGCGCGGGCCACGTCTATCCGCTTCGCGGTGTCGTTAGGGATCTGAGTGAAGCTGTTATTTGGACCAATGATGAGCTTGCCAATCCGAGCCAAGAGAGGGAACTGGCGTTCTGTTTCAAGTACCGCAGCCTCGGTAGCTTCGGGTTGATCGATGGGCACAGCGTTGCTGAACCGAACCAAACCACCGAGTGTCGAATCTGAGCCCACGACCAAGTCGACGAAAGACTCGACCTCCTCGCGGCTGAACTCTATGGACGTCTCGAGCCTTATCCAGTCGTCGCTGAGGTCAACATTCTCGATCTCCGCGCCAAGGCGGTTCACCTCGTCCGCGAGTCCGGCATCCCGCGCGATCGCTTGCGCATCTTGCAAGCGGGAGAGGCGGAGAAAGCTACTGGAACGCTGGGCGGAAGTCTCAAATGCTGCGATTCGTTCGCGTTGAAGCCTTTCCTCCTCGTCTTCATCTGAAGTCGCGATCATCGCTATTTGACGCAACCCAGATATCTCGAACGGATCGGCATCGTACTTCCAAATAGCGGCCTGAAGTAGATCTGCGCAGGGGTATTGGTTCAGCGCGAGTACCTCTAGAGCGCGCGCAGTCACGCCATACATGCTTTCGGAGGAGTCGATTGACTCCCGCGCTAGCCGGGCTAGCACCTCCAGAAGTTCCGACCGGAGGTCGGGCCGATTCGTTTCGTTGCAGATCGCGATAGCGCGACGCAAAGCTTGCTCACGTTCCAATACATGAGCTTCAGAATTTGCGAATTTTGTAAATTCTTGGATGGCAACCTCAAACCATGGTGGCCGTTGGTTTTGTCTTCGCACCCAGAGGAGGTCGGCCAAACGGCTGCGCACGAGCGGGTCTAGTGCTTCGTCGCTGGCGCACGCACTCCAAAGATCCAACACCTCTTGTTTGACTTGATCGAGCGGTCTTGGGTAGGTGTGAAATTGGTCCTCATTCCGCATCGAGGATTGCGGAGCGTACGGGCCACACGCGAACGGCGCATCGGCACCCTCGTAGAGGAAGTAGTAAGCACACGCGTCGGCGAGCGCCTTCAACGTCGCGTCGTTCGGCTTTGTCTTTGCGATTTCATTCAGCCGATGATGAATCGTCATCGTGTTGTAGTCGTCCTCGGGACGTTCCAACAGGCTCTTGCATATCTGGTTGACGATGGCGGTGTAGTCGTCAGGGGGTGTTTCGTGGGTCATTCTTTCCTCCGGAGGTCTTGGTCTTCTGCAGGGAGTCCGCTCAGCCGTCCCTCCGTCCCAGAAACCGGAGCCATCGTGCGTCTGAGGTTTGGGCGAGCTATCGGTGACAAGCTTGTCGTCGCCGACCTAGTGATCCTAGGCCGGGGTCTCGTCACAGTAAGCTGAATTAATGAGTCAGGACCGTTTCGGGGATCTCGCCAGCCGTTTGACGCCCGAGGCGCTCGGCCTCTTTCGGGAGATGGCGGCAGCTCACCTGGAAAGTACAGGTGATCGGTTTTTTCTGTTCAGCGCAACCTTTAGCGGTACTAGTTTGAATTTCACAGGGAAGGGATCGACCAGACAGTTCAGTGGAGTTGACCAAGGTGCGCTCGAGGATCTCGTTGACGAGCAACTTCTTCGCGTCGACTACGGCCCGCGGGGAACTCCAAACTACCGGGTCACGGGTGAAGGCCAATACTTCTATAGGTGGTTGATGCAGAACGAAGGATCCGTGGTCGGACTAGATCCACAAGCAGCACACCACCTGGATGTCGGTAGCGAGGAAACGAACAAGAACGTGTTCGTTGTCCATGGCCGCAACACGCTAGCGCGTGATGCCATGTTCACGTTTTTGCGTTCAATCGGACTGTGTCCGATCGAATGGGACGAAGCCGTTGCTGCAACAGGCGAAGCCTCGCCATATATCGGAAAGGTCCTGGATGCTGCGTTTGACCGGGCCCGGGCCGTGGTCGTGCTGTTGACACCTGACGAGGTCACGTATCTGCGCCACGAGTACGCGTCGGGGCCCGACGACCCTGAGTCTCAGCCGGCACCGCAGGCTCGACCGAATGTGCTGTTTGAAGCTGGAATGGCTATGGGTCGAAACCCCAACCGGACCGTTCTGGTTGAACTTGGGGCTGTCCGGGAGTTCAGCGACATCGCGGGACGTCACACGGTACGTCTGTCGAACGACTCAGAGCAACGAGAGGCACTGGTCAAACGGCTCGAAACTTCTGGTTGTAAGGTTGACAGGACGAGAGATGGGTGGCGGACGGCTGGTGATTTCTGCATCCCACCGCCACCTGGAGGTGCTCACTCTGTAGGCACACATGTCCCTCCGGTCGAACCGAACTCTAGACCGAGGATCAGGCTTAATTATTTTGGCCGATCGGCGAGCGGCAAACTCACGATATCGAATGTAAGCGATGTGAGTATTGAGAACCTCGATATCAATATTCCCAAGGAGGTGCCTAACTTCGTTGTGAGCCGGGATGATCTACCCATCGAAGAACTTCCGCCGAGGGAAAGGGTAACGATCGACGCGTTCGGAACGCGAGAGGGTGGGAAGGGCCACTTCTTCTTGGACGTCACGTACGATGATGATGTCGCGGAGCGAGTATTTTTGAATTTGGACCGATGAATCGAACTCTCGATTCCCTGCGATTTCTAACTCGCTGGGGATCGTAATGCAGACAGTGGCTCTCGAACGCGAAGGAACCGTTTACGGAGGTCGACGTCAGTCACGAGGATGAACGGGTCAAGAACCGATTAGCTCACAAGAGCATCGCTCCAATGTCGAAGTGATCGCTTCGACTGACTTTGCCAACGAGACGCCTGCCGTCAACCCTGTGCGGTGGCCGGTTGAATTCGTACGAATTGGTTATGTCTACCAGAGCTACCACCTCGAACTGCTTCCCATTGGTGTTCTCAAGTTCGGCGCTTTCTCCGTCCAGTCCAAGAAGGTCGAGGAGTTCATTGACACTCTGAAGCGCACCGGAAGGGTTCTTGCAGTCTCCAAGCTCAATTGTCACCCGGTTCGCGCTCATCCTTAACGCGCCTGCTTCATCGCTGTTGGTTTTGTCAGGCACGGCTGAGCCAGCCCAGACCGTATATTCGTACCCTGCGCTGCTCAGGCTCTCCAGTTGTTCGGGCCCCAAGTCTTGAGTTGGGGCGAACGTGAAAGACAGGCTGTCAGCTTGGTCGCCTAGCAGGACTCTCTGGTTGTCGTGCAGATGGATCCTGAGGGACTCTGTTCCTCCATCCCTGACTGCGTCTAGCCATCGTTCTCGGACCGGCATGTGCTTTCTTTGCACGGCGGTGACCTTCTCAACGATCCACCGGGCACGACCTAAGTCGGGAAGCAGCCTGTGTGAGTCATTTGGTGACGCGGCGTCGTCATTGTCGACGTGTCCGAGTTCGCAGTGCGCCAATCCTGCCAACAGGGTCGCGGTCGCGCCTGAGGAGCTATTCGTCACGTCCCAAGTCTCGGCACCGAGACCAGGAACTGCGATCGAGTCGCCAATGAGCAGATTCCCAGCTTGGGTGCTCTTGATGTCGGTCTCCGTCACACCAGTGTCGAATAGCGGTTCGGGCAATGGCTTCAACGTGAAGCCCCCTCCGGTGGAGTCCCAAATGAGCTGCTCGTCTGGGCGCCTGATGCTGTGAATGATGGCCGCCGCATCTGGACGTTCAACGTGAGCGGCAGTTCTTCCTCCGCGCAGGACGTGGTTCACCTGAGCTTGGGCCATCTGGGACGATTGGTCCATCTGCGCTAGTTCTTCCAACTGCTGAAGCGCATGTTTTGCTGTTTCTTCCAGCGAACCCCTACGAATCGGAGGCATGTCGACTTCATGCAATGCGTCACGGTCAACTGCCACAAGCAGGTCAATCCAAGACGGAAGAGGATTCCCCTGTGCATTTCGCCAGGCTGCCCACTCAAAGCTCTCGGAGCCGGCTATTGGCCACGCGTCTTCGAAGAACCAGTTCAGACGGGAGCTAAGCGAAGAACAGCTCCCCGGCCCTCCCATCCTGTTTTCCATGTGCGTCATGATGTGGCAGCACGCGCCGTGCCAGATCTCCAGCATTGTCCACAGGCTGAGCATCGGGACGCGCTCTGGCTCAATGAGCAGGTACCGCCACTTCGTGTAGCCATCCCTCCCGTCACTTATGTGACGGATGAAGTCTTCGGCAGTCTCGTGTAGCGGCTGGGCGAAGCAGTTGTTCCAAAGGCTGGCGTGCTCTCTGTAGTGGTGTTCAATGTGCTCTCGAGCGCAAAGAAAGGTGCTCTGACTCTGACACCCGTGGGTGCTCTTGCAACCGTTCACGCTACGGCAACCGTTTGCACACCACTTGAGGCGAGCGAAGAGATTGTCGAGATTGTGGCCGTACGCCCCCTTTCGCAGATCGGATAGGAGCGTCGCGCGGTCGAAACTGCCACCTTCATCCCTGGCTGCCTTCAACAGAATGATCTGTTTAAGTGCCTGTTCAATGCCGCTGTAGATCGTTGGGGCGAACAGCCACGCTTGAACTGCTTCGTAGTCTGCGAGCAGATCGGGCTTCGGCTGGTTGTCAACGTATAGACGTCTTGTCAGTTTGCAGGCCTCGTGCAGCTTGAGGCTCTCCATCAGAGTTTCTTGATGACCGCTTTCGGACAAGTGAAGGGACTCCTTAGTTGATCTAGTTGTTGTCGGTTGCGGTGCCTGTGAGTTTGCACTCGTAGTTAGTCAAACCTGGGTAGGGTCTCCGTTAACGTGACGGTTGGTGGGTCGGCTTTGTCGGGTTGCCCGAATATCACCCAGTTGATGCCGCTTTCATGAATGCTTGAGGGATAGCGGATTGCGTCGACTCCGTTCCGATTGGGGAGAGGCAAGGCGTATCGGAGGTACTCGGTGAGCACCTGTGTCGCGAGATACGAGTTCGCTTGGCCGAGATCGTCTTTGGGGGGACGTGTGATTCGCTTCACGAATTCGCGCAGGAAGCCGACGTAGGGTCGTTTCTGCGATTCGGGGTAATCGAAGAGGCTCGGGAATTCGAGTTCGGAAGCGAAGTCGGCGTAGACCAGTTCGGCGGTCGTGGTCCACTCACCGATGGATACGCATTGGCCGGGAGTCTTTGGAATCTCTGCTTTCGCGGTGACTGCATCCTCTGCCGCGTAGAAACACGGCACACCGGCGGAACTCATCCGCTGGGGCGTCGCTTGCGCGCGTGTGGGCGATCCGAGCTCGGTCGCTGTCGTCAAGGATTCGCTTTCCGTTCGGGCTCTGAACAGAATTTGACCGGCATCGCAGGTCTTGATGAATTCGGTACCGATCCGCCTAGCCAGTTCAGCAATGAACCCGAAGATTCCCTCCGCTGACTCCTCACCGAACTCTGCTTCAGTGCGTGAGAACAGGAACCGCGGACCGTTGAGAATCCGGTCCTCGAATGAGTCCCAACTCCAGAGCAAGAGCTCGTCTTCGCCCACCTCGGAACCCAGTCGATACCAGTCATGATCAACGGATGCGGCAAACGCGTCGACCAACTTGCCGCAATCGCCCAACGGACTATCGTGATTTGCGAGCACATCCCAAGAGTCCATCTCTGAGATGCCGATCCATCCACCCTCCTCCTTGTCCGGTATCATCGACTCGAGCCAAGGATCACCGTACTCTTGACATAGACACCGATAGACGTACTCGAATACCAGACCGTCGTAGACGCACGGTGTGTCCGTCCCGCCGCAGTAGGCACACTCCCCAGTTTCGTTGGTGTCGAACACAGCCTTGTGGATCGCAGGGTCATGTACACACCGGGTGCAGACGAGACCTTCGCACGCGAGATATGCGATGTGGGGTTCGTAGTAGGGTCGAGGCTCTGGCCAGTCTGGGCGTGTGGTGATCAGGTCGTATATGTCCACTCACAACCACGTTACCGCACCACGGCTGGTTGTGATTCCGGGGCTGAGCAGCGGTGTCGTGGGGCATCCACAGGGGTGTTGTCACACCCGTGTGTCATGGTTCGACCGATAAGCGCTTCTCGTTGGGAGGTTGAGTGTCGGTTGAACAGTTGCTGCAGATTGTGGGGGCGGTTGCTGCCGTCGAACTGGTGATTCGAGGTTGGAAGGAATGGAGTGCGGCTCGCCGAATTGTGCCGATCGCTGGCCTCAACGCGGTGGTCATCGCCGAGCACGAGTGTGTTCCGACAGAGTTTGCAGGTTCGAGGCACAAGTCAACCCGAGCGTTGTTGCTCATGTACGGGTTCTTGTTCGTGACACCAAACAGGCGCAAGCAAGCGTTCAGAGTTCAGGGGGTCACTGGCGTACGAGACGGTGGAGAGATTGCCTACACCGATATTCGTGCAGGCGACAGCCTGCGTGTGGTGCTCGGCGATGGCGAGAGACCCAACGCCTTCGTGAAATCGCTCAAGGGTGGTGGATTGGGCGGGTATCGAACGATCGCCATCCGCGACCTCGCTGATTCCGAGATGGCGGAGCGGGCGTATTGTGTGACCGTCCGAACGCGCGGGCGATACGCGCCCACATCCGACAACGGTCGTGTCCCTCAGTGGCTGCAGTATGACGTGCTCGGATCCGCTCCTAGAAGCGGGTTCCTGCATGGCAGCGTGGCATTGTCTGACCTGCCAGACGATTCGATGCACGTGGTGCTAGCTGCCGGCGGCACTTGCGAATGCGAAGAGTCGCAAACGTCGTCGAGACTCGCAAGTGCGGTCCGGTGTCGGATGTTGAGGCGTAGTGTCAACCCATGGAGCGCACTCCTGCACTTGGTCGCGCGATGTGGCATCTTTCTTGCGATGCTCCGCGCCTCAGGACTGGTGCTCAGCGTCACGGCCCCAGCGCCATCTGTGGGCTTCATTGCCGGTGTGTTGTTGGTGTACACGCTCGGCGTAGAATTCGCTCTCGCCAATTATGTTTGGCGCAAGATCTTTGAAGGACAGTATCGGCATCCCGGGAACGAGACGGAACAGTCGAAGTTGATTGTGGCCAACTCGAAGGAGTGGATGCCCACACACCTCGTCAACACAACACCCCCGAGACTGTGGACGGGCGCAACTAGCCATTGCATGAGTGCTGGCCGAGTGGTCAACGGAACCGATGCAAAGAGCATCCTTCAGCACCGGTGGCACCGATTCTCATACCTGTTCAATGACTTCCGCCGTCTCTACGCCTGGATCGTTGGAAACAGGTCGGGACGCGCGAATTGTCAATGACCACCTGATGAGCTGTCGTAGATGCCGACAGAAAGCCGAGCGGGCGGGAAGCGGATGAGTCAGGCGGAATCGCTCGGGTCGGAGAACCTACGCCACCTTGCCTGGCGCTTGCGTTTTGCCAGTGACAACGGCGGTGATCAGAGCTGTTCGGTATTCCTGCAACCTCTCGATCGCTGTCTCCACTCGAGTGGAGACAGTCTCGATGCGTTCCGCTTGATGGTCAAGAAACTCGACGATCGCTCGCTGTTCAGCTAGAGGTGGAGCCACGAAAGGCAGTGTTCGCAGGAACTCGTTGTTTAGGATCGGCAGTGTCGTATTGGGGACCGTGGCACGGATCTCTTCACCAAGCGTCCATAGTTGCCATGACAAGAATCGTTGGACGACACGTTCATTCCCCACGATGCATGTGAGTTGTTGATTGCCGCTTGAAGGTGTGGTCGTGTGCCCCACACGTCCTGTCGTGGCACCAATACCAACGATCAGCGTTGATTCGGTCGGGAATGATGGAGTGAATCCGCCCGCCACGGCTCTGCCTGCCAATGTTCTGGCCGCTGGTTTCATCTGCAGCGCATTGCCGATGTCCCCCGGCGAGAACCAAGGCAACTCATCACCAGCTAGTTCGCCCATTTGATCAGAGGGAGGCGTCGTTCCAGTCTTGATCTTCTTGACGAATCGACGCAGCTGAGACACTTCCCAGTGGGTGGGGATGTCGCCGAGCCAGGTGATGCCGGTGGGTTTGAGAGGGGGATCGGGGGGTAGGCCAGCAGCTTTGGCGGCGGTAGGGGGGAGGCCTTTGGTAACGGTCTGGGTGATCAGCGCGGTGCGGTGTTCGGCGAGGAGGTCGATTAGGCGGCGTTTCTTGGAGATCAGGGCGTCGATGCGGGCGGTTTCGGTGTCGAGATAGTCAGCAATCGCTCGCTGCTCCGAATAGGTCGGCATGCGCAACGTGACTTGGTTGATGGCGTCTGTTCGAAGTCCGAAGCGAGTTACACCCGTGGCTCCTAACTCCATTTGCCGACGGGTGTCTTCGGAGGTGATGGCCCAATACAAGAAGCGACCGTCAGTCCCCGTCCGTGGACGGAGAATCGCTAGGTGATACCCGCAGACCATGTCAGGTGCAGAGCGCTCGACGAAAGCTGCGACGCCGATGTCGTCAGCAGATTCGGAGTCCTTTGTGATGACAACGTCGCCGGGATTCAGCTTGAATCCCTGTGCCTGCTTCGGTGTGGCCGTTGCAGCCATCAACTCCCACTCCGGTACGATCCGATCGCCGTAGTAGACATCCGTGTAGTTGACGAGTTTCACAGGAATCTGATCGGCGCCGGATTTCTTGTCGACGTTGCTGATGTGCACATCGGCTACGCGCCTGAGCGGCGTGGCTTGGCCGCTCACGAAGAGACCTCAGCGAGCAAGGTTTGGATTTCGGTTTCAAGTTGTTTGATTTCGGCATCGATCTCGGCCAGCGGGCGGGGTGGGGTGTAGACGTAGAAGTGGCGGGTGAGGGGGATCTCGTAGCCGATCTTGGTCTTGGACTGATCGACCCAGGCGTCGGGGACGTAGGGGAGGACCTCTGCCTCCATGTAATCGTCGATAGCGGTGCGGTACTCGATGGTCTCAAAGCGAGCGGTCGGGTCGTCCTCGAAAGCCACGGGCACCGGAGGAAGCGGGACGTTTTCGTGATCACGCAAGTCGGGATCGGGCTTCGGATCGCCTGACCGGTCGGTGACGATCGGAGCTTCGGGGTCTCGCACTTCAAGCGACTCCAACACGGCCTTCACCAAAGCAGCAGCCGGCTTGTCGCCAACGGCCGACGCAAGAGTCTCCTGGACCGTGGTCCGAGCCAACTTCTCGGTGGCGAACTCGTGACCCACGCGCGTCCGCAACGCATCAAGCAGGGACTCGCGCTGCTCCACGTCTAGCTTCGAAACGGCCTTATGAGACTCGACGGCCAACAATGTCTCGTCGCTGACCTCCCAGCGCAGACGCAAAGGCCGCTCAACAGTTATGCGCAAGAACCCGAACGACTCGTTGGGGAAGATCTTCACCAGAGGCCCCTCCTCGAAGGCTCCATACAAGCGAGCGATCTCGTCGATCTGAGCAACGGACAGCTCCTTGCGCTTCTGGCCAAGACTCTTGCGGGACTTGGTGAAGATGTCTCGGGCGTCCAGCAGCTGGATCTTGCCCCGCCTCCGAGCCGACTTGCGATTCGTCACCACCCAGAAGTAGGTGGAAATCCCGGTGTTGTAGAAGAGCTGGTCGGGCAGCGCAACGACCGCCTCGAGCATGTCGTTCTCGATGATCCAACGGCGGATCTCCGACTCGCCTGAACCGGCCCCGCCAGTGAACAAGGGCGATCCGTTGAACACGATCGCCAGACGCGCCCCGCCATCATCGGCGCGCTTCATCTTCGAGATCATGTGCTGCAGAAACAAGAAACTGCCGTCGTTGATCCGAGGCAACCCAGCCCCGAAACGCCCAGCGAAGCCCTGGGCCGCATGCTCGCCCTTCACCGTGTCGGCCACCATCTTCCACTCCACCCCGAAAGGAGGATTGGCCAACAGATAGTCGAAGCGCTCACCGGAGTGCTGGTCATCGTCGAAGCTGTTGCCGAAACGAATATTGGCCGCCTCCTGACCCTTGATCAGCATGTCGGCACGGCACGTCGCGTAAGTCTCAGCGTTCAACTCCTGACCGAACACCCGCAACCGAGCCTGCGGGTTCAAGTTGCGCAGATGATCCTCAGCAACCGACAGCATCCCACCAGTACCGCACGCCGGATCCAGCAGAGTCTTCACCACGCCCGGTTTGACCAACAGCTCATCGTCATCGGTGAACAACAGATTCACCATCAACCGGATCACCTCGCGGGGCGTGAAATGCTCGCCGGCAGTCTCGTTCGACAACTCCGAGAACCGCCGTATCAGCTCCTCGTAGAGATAGCCCATGTCCAGATCGGACACGGACTCCGGACTCAGATCGATGTCCGCGAACTTCGACACCACCAGATACAGCAGGTTGTGCGAATCGAGCCGATCGATCTGCACATCGAAGTTGAACTTGTCGACGATGTCACGGGCTGAATCGGAGAACCCCGCGATGTAGTTCCGCAAGTTGCCGGCCACGTTGTCGGGATCGCCCAGCAACGTGGCGAACGTGTGCTTGGACGTATTGACGAACGGCTGCCCGGCCACCTGCTGCAACAGCGGCTCACGGTTCTGAAGGGTCGGCGGCAGCTTACGCACTTCCTCCAGCACCGCTGCCTTGGTCGGCTCCAGCACACAGTCCAGGCGCCGCAGCACCGTCAACGGCAGGATCACCCGGCCATACTCCGACTGCTTGTACACGCCCCGCAGCAGATCAGCCACCGACCAGATGAACCCCGCATGATTGTTGATCGCCGCTTCGCTCATCCGTCCACTCCCGACAATTGCGCGGTCAGCACCCTAGAAGACCCAGCCCCGCTCCGCACGCCGGTCGCACCGCGCAGCGTCGGAGAATCAGAGAGTCAGGAACGGGTGGCGGCTGGGGGGAGTCTGGCTTGATAGGCGTTGATGAGGCGGGGCATCCACCGCTCCCAGAACGAAAGGGATGTTTCGGCGAGGGCACGTTCAATCTCGAGCATGTAGGACTGCATCAGCTGGGAATTGCGGAACAGCTCACTATGGGCACTGGCCGCCGAGTGCGCGGCCATGAAGGCCTGACGGGCTTCGGTACCGGACCATCGGTCAGGAAGGAGTTCGGAGGGCAGGAGCGGATCGTCGCGCATGATCGCTTCGGTGGTGACGATGGCCGAGAGCATCGAAGCGGCGACCTGGTCACCGTCTGTGAAGGGGGCCTGTTCGGCGATGGATGCCAACTGCCCGTTGACTCCGTCGTACCGCCCGGCGAGGTCGGCCAACGGCCAGAGCCGCTCTACAAGATCTTCGTCGGCCAAGTCAACTCCGACTCGGATCGTTCGTGTGGCGAAAGTGGTCACGGTGTCGGACACCCTCAGATGGTCAGCTAGCTGGAAGACGAAATCAGTCAGATCGTGGGGGTGGACGTATAGCCCCGTCTGGACCGGGGCGGCCCCGAACTCGATGAGGAGGTTGCGAATCGCGTCACGGGCACCCCGGCGCCGTTCGGGTATTCCGAACCCGACCAGATACCAGTACCGATCCCAGGGCTCGAGTCCAGCATCGACTCTGTGGGCGAAGGCCGACCAGCCAAGATCCACATCGAGCGCGGCCCGACCCGCATCGGTCACGCAATAGTCTGCCGAGCGGCCTCGTCCTCCGAACTGGGTCAGCAGGCCCTCCCTGACGACCCGGCCGAGACAGTCGCGCATCGCTTTGTCGGAATGGCCGAGCAGAGAGGCCATTGCGAAGAGAGGCTCGGCTGATACCCGACCGTCCTGGCGAATCCCCGACAGGACAAGTGCTCGGGTTGGAACAGCACTCATGGGGTCACTGTATTCCCGTGCCAAGAACCATCATATGGCGTATCTTATCAACGACCGTTGATAATTTGCGACAATAGTGCTACATTGGTCCATGTGAGTTCCGCTGCGCTGAAGTTCGACCCTGATCGGGCCCTGCCCAACATCGTCTATAGGGATCCCTCGTTCCTCAAGGCCGAGATGGACGGGATCTGGCACGGCGACTGGGTGTTCGTCACCACCGAAGACCATGTTGGCACTCGAGGCGATCAGCTGCCGGTCATCATCGGCGACCAACCAGTGCTGCTGTGGCGCAATCAGCAGGGCGAACTGGTGGCGATGTCGAACCTCTGCGCTCATCGGGGCACCCTACTGGTCGACCAGCCCTCCAGCTCTAAGCGAATCCAGTGCCCATACCATGCGTGGACCTACAACGACGACGGTCGGCTGTTGTCTGTACCGTTTGCGCCGAACAACGCCATTGACAAGACTGCCCACTGCCTGCCGAAATATCGAGTCGAGTCCTGGCACGGCTTGGTGTTCGTCAGCCTCAACCCCGACGTGGAGCCGCTCACCGAGCGCTTCGCGGCCGTCGAGCCCCATGTGATCGCCCACGGGATCGACCAGATGGCCCACCGCTCCGATCAGCAGGACACACAGGAGTGGGACTGCAACTGGAAACTGGCAATCGTGAACGCAATGGAGAGCTACCACTTGTTCCAAGTCCACCCCAAGACGCTCGAACCCCAGACACCGACCAGGGACGCCTATTACATAACAGGCTCGGCCAGAGCCACCGCCACCGGCGGAAAGGTGACAAACCTGAGCGACTACCTGCTGATCAGCCTGCCACCCAACTTTGTGGGTGTATTCAACTCCGGCGGCTTCTACTGGCAGACGGCCCACCCGATCGGTACTCAACGCTGCGTGATCAGAACCGGTGGAGCCTATGGCGCAACCCCGAACATCCGAGCCAACGGTGGGTTCAGGCGCTGGGCCAGCCGATTGGCCAGCAGCGCGGCGGCCTACTCGCTGCCGGACTTTCTGCCCGAGGACAAAGCCATCTGCGAGCGAGGACAGCGCGGCGCCGCCGGAGATTTTGAGCCCGGGCTTCTTGTTCCTGCCGAGCGGGTGGTCGTCGATTTCGGTCACTACCTGAATTGGCGGACCAACGGCGTCGACCCGCCCGCTATCCACACGGAGATGATCCGATGATCCCGACTCCAGCACAACCCACCCGAACCAGATCTCTCCGGTTGTGGCCTACTTGGGTCGCCGTGGCAGCGGTGTGGGTCTTAACGCTGTCCGAGCAGTACTGGCTCTTTCCCCTGCTGTTCTTGGCTTGGGCCGCATACGACGTCGTCATCGGCGAGAGCAGCTTCGTCCAACGTGTAACCCGCCGCGGCCAACCGGGGACCTATTGGCTGGTGGTCACGACCTGGGTCCTGCTGTCGATTTTGTGGCTGGCCTATCCGGAATAGGTCAGGTGCCGATCTCGGTGAAGGCTAGGTCCAGGTTGCCAGAAGGATGCCGATGACGCTGTAGGAGATCAGGGGGTAGCCGCCGTTGATCAGGAACAGGCGCAGGCCGCGGCCCTCGAACGCGTAGTTGGTGGCGTTGGAGGTGAAGATGAAGGCGATGGCGGTCAACGCGCCCAACAGCAGGCCCTCGCCGGCTCCCGAAGCCTCCAGGCCTTGGACCAGCAGGGCCAGGCCCAGCGTGAACACGATCGCCGCGTCGAGCGCGACCATGTACGGGTACCACTGCCGGGGCGTCCCCTTCATGGCTTCCATGTCCTCGTTGGTGAGACCGACATCGGCCATCCAGGGCTTGGCCCAAATCGTGTACCACGCCGCGCCCAGCAACTGGTTGAACACCACCGCAACGACTATCGCCCAGTAGTTCAAGCTTCCAAGATCAAGATTGTCCATGTCCTAAGTGTTCCTTTCAACTGCTGAGTTCAGCGTCTTGGCGAACCCGGGTTCGCGAACGGGCACCGATAGCCGAGACAATAAGCCACGGCGTGCACCACAGCACCATGGCGACAAGCAGAGCGGTCTCGCCGCCGGGACCCAGACCGGGAGCGTAGAAAGGCTCCACGAAATAGTGAGAGATGAAGCCCCCTCGGTAGGGCGTCTCGCCGGCGAGGCGCCAGAAGTCCTTCTCCCAGACAGTCAGCGGGCACGGCCACCCGAAGATGTTCACCGCAGCCGTCGGCACCAGCATCGCCAGATACCAACGCATCAACCGGGGCCTGCGAGCCGCAAACGGAGCACCCGCCACCAAGAAGACAGTCAGCAGCCCATGCAGGAGCGCCATCGAGATCGCCAGAATCCACGGTCCCACAACCTCACCCTACTGCGATGCCCCGAGCGCCGATAGCCCCGTCCGTGCGGTTTGCGGCTGCTTGGAGTTCTCCGCGATGCTCTGGCCCAGTGAAACACGACAGCGAGACATGAACAGTGAGACATGAACCGTCGACGGCTGGGGGCAGGCATGAATGAGATCACCGACGAACGAAGGGCGAGGCTGCTCGACGGCCGTGCCTGGGAGGACTTCTGCGACACACTCAAAGCCGCGGGGCGTATCGTCATCAGAGAGACGCCCGACGGCGACCCGCAAGACCGAGTGGAGGGCTTCCGCTACCTCACCCGCATGATGCTGATGGCCAACGCCCGGGTGATCGAGCAACGCACCCCCGGCACCAGACCGCAGCGCATCGGGGTCATTCCGCCGCCCATGCAGGGCGGCATGGGGGTGCAGTCACCCAACCAGGACCACATCGTCCAGGCGGTAGACCCCAGGTATCGCTACCGGATCACCGGCACGGCTGGCGATGTCTACACCCACCTGTCGGCGTGGAGTCCACCCGTGCCCGAAGATGTCGGCGCCACCCCGGTCGGACTCGACGCCGAGGACCACCTTGAGACCTTCAACCCCAACATGGCACTCACCCCCCACACCGCCTATCTGCATGACTTCGCCGACGCCGACGGCACCGTCGACTTCATCCTGTCGGTCGAAGAACCAACCGACGGGTCCCAATGGATGTCGATGGCGCCCACCACCCGCGAGCTGATGGGCCGAGTCGTCTACGAGGACCGAACCACCCAGACCCGGCCACGGCTGCAGATCCAATGCCTCGACGAGCACCCACGGCCCCTCACCCCCGAACCCGAGGACATGGCGGTGCGGCTCGCGGTCGCAGCCCAGCTCATGCTGGGGCTGCAATCCGACTACGGCGGATGGACCCGAGACCTGCTCAGCCGAGAGAACCAGACCGAATACACCAAGGAGTGGTACGAGCGGATCGGCGGATCCCCCGACGACCGCATCTTCGAGTTCGGCTACTGGCGGGTGCCGCAGGGCAAAGCGCTCGTGGTCGAATTCGAAGAACCCCAGACCCAGCACTGGAACTTCCAACTCTGCAACCACTGGATGGAGAACCTCGCCAACTACGCCACCGGCAAGGGCTACATCGACAAGGAGAACGCGGTGCGCGACGGGTCGACCGTGCGCATAGTCGTCGCCCACGAAGACCCGGGCGTTCCCAACTGGATCGAACCGGTCACGCACGACCACGGCGTGATGGGTGCCCGCTTCGTGCGACCGGCGACTGAACCCCAGGTTTCGTGCCGTCTCGTCGACCTCGAAAACCTGGCCTGACATCGGCGCGCGTGGTCTCGCTTGACGATGCGGCCATTGTGGCCCAACATGTTGCATCCGTCACACGTCGGTTTGGTCTGCGAGTTCTGGAGCCTACGGGCTCCGTGAGCGGGGCGGTGGTGCGCATCCTTTGGGGGAGGAGGTGTGCTCCACCGCCGCCGCAGTCCAAGAATCTGAAACCCGATAGCCGCGGTCAGGTGCGGTCAGATCCGGGTGACCAACCGGCGACGAGTCCGTCGAAGACACGTTCGGCGAGACCTGTCGCATCGAGGCCGGGGGTCATTCCGGCGACGGTGGCGACACCATGCACGGCTGCCCACAGCGCCATGGCGTAGTCGAGCGGTTCGGCAGGTTCCAGGTCTCCCTCGCTGATCGCTCGGCGCAGTTGGTCGACCATGGCATCGAACACGGCAGTCGCTCCGCTGTGTTCGATACCGCTTCCGACCCCGAGCGAGTCTGGGCTGTAGAGGAACATGAGCTCGAACAGTTGCGGGTCGTCGATCGACATCTGCACATAGGCCAGACTCGATTGACGGAGCATCTCTATGGCTATGCCGGAAGGCACCGCGGCGAACCGGGCGGCGAGTTCGTCGTAACCGACTTGTGCACAAGCCCGCAACAACTCGTCGCGGGAACTGAAATAGGCGTAGAAGGCTGGAGCGGTCACCCCCATCCTTGCCCCCAGGGTGCGCATCGACAGCGCTCCAATCCCTGAGGTGCGCAGCATTGCGAGCGCTTCGCCCACGATCGCCTCAGTGCTCAGCGCTGCCTTGGGTGTTCGAACGCTCATGTGCGCACCATCATATTCTTGAAGGCCTAGAGGCCCCGCAAGTTGGCGGAGGATCTCCAAGCATCAACGGCTTGACTTGCGGGGCCGTGGCCCGAGCGGCCCGGTGAGCGAAGCGAACCAAGAGCGGGAAACAACGCCTTACAGCTCAAAGGCCTGCCTATCTGCGCGCGCTCAGATTCTTGAACGGCTTCCTGCCTGACCCTGCCGTCCTCGACCGTGCCGCACCGGTGATCCCCGACGGGAACTTGATCGCTACGACCATCAGCAGCAGGCCGTTGAGAGCGAATTGATAGCTGGAGGCGTCGTCGCTGAACTGGTCGAGGGCAACGGTCAACAGACCTCCCTCGGTGATCGCCCCGGCGACGAGCGCAGCGACCGGCGCGGCGATCCCGCTCAGATAGGCGATCGCCACCACGACCAGGGAGTCCAGAGCACCGAAAGACGCGGCCGACACGAACTGTTGCTGATACGCCAGCAGCGTGCCGCCGACACCGGCAAGAAACGCGGCCACCGCGTTGGCGCTGAGCTTCACCTGCACCGCAGAGATTCCGACCGCCTCAGCGGCTCGTTCGTTGGCCCGCACCGCCAGCCATTGACGACCCGTTGCGCTGCGCCTCAGGTTGACGACCAGCCACATCGAACCGCCCAGCACCACTAAGGTCAGCACCCCGAAGGCGGCACGCGGGTAACCAGAGCCGATCGCTTGGATGTTGAAGTCCAGACCGGCGAGGCGAGCGGGTTCCACTGCGGACCCCCCGAGACCGCCGGTGAACCAGCGCCATTTGAACACCAACTCTTCGACCGCGACCGCAGCGGCAAGTGAGGCGATCGCCAGGGTCAGTCCACGGATGCGGACCGCTGGAAGACCGGCGATGGTCCCGAGCGCCACAGCGACCGATACGCCCAGCAGCGCAGCGACGGGAAACCCGACGCCGAGTTCGTCTTGTGCGCGCACCATGCTGAAAGCAGCGATTCCCGCCAGTGCGAAAGTCGCCAAAGAAATCTGGCCGACGAAACCTGTGAGCACGATCACCGACAGGGTGATCACCGCGGCGATGGCCGAGAGCATGATCCCGAGTCGCCATTGCGACCCGAGCAGCAACAATGCGACCCCACCGCTCAGAACCGCAATAGTTGTGACCGGCATCGCCAGGCGAGGTTCTGTCGCGGCGGGAAGGGCGATGTTCGTTGCCAACTCACCGCGCCGGATCCGACGGTCACCGCGCAGGGTCAGGGCCAGCACGACCAGGATGAAGGGCAGGCCCTGCTGCAAGCCGATCGCCGGCAACCAGTCCCACTCCGACTGCGCATGCAGCAGCTCAGACTGCAGCATGCCGATCCCGAATCCGGCCGCGGCGCTCACACCGATTGACCGGAATCGGCCCAGCAGGGCAGCACCCAGAGCGGCCACGATCAGCAGCGGTGTCGTGGTCGGTTCAATTCTGGTGATCGGCGCGGCGAGGATCATTGCCGCGCCGGCCAGCATCGTGGCCAACATCCAGTTGACGACACCGATCCAGTCGGCGGAGATTCCGACCAGAACAGCCCCGGTCTCACTCTCGGCGCTCGCCCTGGTCGACAGCCCGAAGTTGCTGAATCGGTAGAGCGCCCATACGCCCACCGACGCGAGCACCACGATGGCGGTCAGCCAGTAGCGGTCGGCGATGTTCCTCACGCCCGCGATCTCCACGATGTCGGTGGGCAGCGGGCCGTCGATGTTGAGCGTGGCAGACGACAACGTGGAGAAACGCAGCGCCATCACCCCGATCAGGTAGGTCATCAACCCCAGCGACGCAACAATTCGGGCCAACGGCGACGCCAGCCGCAGCGGCCGGAAGATCAACACGTAACACAGAGCCCCCAGCAGCGCCGCCAGCAGCATCACGATGATGAAGGCGCTGGCCACGGTGGGCCGCGCCAGAAGATGGAACCGCTCGGGCACGAACGGGATCAGCAGCGGTTGCACGATGTCTCCGCTGGCGCGGAACTCGTAGTAGACGAGGGCCAGGTAGGTGCCGATAGCGCCGTGGGCGAAGTTGATCACGTTGCTGGCCCGGTGGGTGACCACGACTCCGACCGCCAGAGCGGCGATCACCGCTCCGCTTCCCAGGCCGAGCAACAGGTTGGAGAGGTGTCCGCTCACGCCGCGTGCCGCAACAGGGGTGGTATCACTGACCTGCGCCGCTGGCGGCGAACAATTCTGCGGTGTCGATCCAGCCGCTCACATACTCGACCTCACCGACAGTCTCCATCAGGAACAGCGTCTGTTGCGGCGCGCACAGAGCCGGGAGACCGGGTACCTGCCGACCGTCGCAGGTGTATGGATGCCCCCAGAAACTCTCGTGATCGACGGACTGGCGCAACCTCTCGATGATCGCCTCGCTGGTGATCTGGCCAGCGCCGAGTTCGACGAGCACCCCGTAGAGGTTCATCATTCCCCTGAAACCGACCGTTCCGGCGGCTTGGGCCGGGCCGGTGTTGTAGCGGTTGGTGACCTCGTCGAACAGCGTGCCCTCGACATCGCTGTCGTCGGGAGGCCCTTCCGAGTTGAACACCACGCCGATATTGGCACCGTCCGCGGCCTCGATCACATGGTCCGCGGCGCATGCGCCGACCAAGTAGAGCTGCGCGTCTATCTCAAGTTCCTTGAAGGTCTTCATGATGCTTACGCATGAGCTGTCCGCGGCTGCGATCACCACCGCGTCGGCTTCGAATTCGATGGCCTGGTTGAGCACCGGCAGGAAGTCTGCGGCGATCACCGGGAACCGCACCAGCTTCACATCGAGGCCGAGGTGTTCGCCGACGACCGCGCCGTAGTCGGCTGCCGCTACTTCGAAAGCATCGAACTCGCCGTAGGCGATCACAGCTCGTTCGGCTCCGTTGTCGGCCGCGTGTTTCATGAAGGCGGCGAGCCCGCCGGAGGATCCGCCGGAGAACGTGAAGCTGATCGCGCTGCGCTGTTCGGTGAGCCCTGCGGGGATCCCGCCGACTACGGGTATGCCGTTCTGCTCGAGGATCGGGAACGCCGCCTGGCTCATCACGTTGATTCCGCCGACCAGAGCGACCACGCCCTCCTGCACCATTTCCTGGGCGCAGACCTGGGACTGTTCGGGACTGAACGGGGTGATGCACCAGTGAAACTCGATCGGGTGGCCGTCGACCCCGCCGAGTTCGGCGTTGATCCAGTTGACAGCGGCTTCGGCCGCGAACCGCACTTCGGGGAACGAACCGATGGGCGTGTCCTCCTGGTTGATCATGCCGATCTTGATGAGTTCCAAGCTCGTGTCGGCGGCGACAGCGGTGGCGGGGATGGTGCCGAGGAACCAGGATTCGCCCCGGTGTTGCCAGACGATGCTGCCGTCATCGGCGACCGTTTCGGCGCTGTCGCCTGGATCGGCTGGTTCGTCTTCGTCAGTTCCGTCGCTGTCGCCTGCATCTTCTGTGCTGGTTTCAGCACCGCCGTCGGAGTCGTCCGGTTCCTCGCTCGTGTCCCCGTCGTCCGGGGTGCCGACGTTGTCGGAGGCTGAGGCTGGCAACTGCGCGGAGTCGCCGGAATCGTTGCCCGCGTCATCGTCTGCAGGTTCGCTGCACGAGACCATGAACAGGAGCAACGCCAAGACGGCGAGCAATAGGCGGTGACGCTGCAACTCTGGCACTCTGGTCACTCTACTAATCCTGTCCGCGCAGATTCCGGTTCCGCTTAACAGTGTTAACCAAATGGGGTAGGATAAACAAGCCGAACAGAACGGGGGACCCGCATGACCATCACCGAAGACGACCGCTCAACCACCGCCTCTAGCACCGCCGAGGCCGACCCCCGATGGCATCTGAGCGGCAACTTTGCACCCGTCACCGAAGAGCTCGATGCCGCAGATCTCGAGGTCGAAGGCGAGATCCCTCCCGAACTCGACGGCGTGTACCTGCGCAACGGATTCAATCCAGTCAACGGCGAGAGCGATCACTGGTTCTTCGGCCACGGCATGATCCACGGCATAGACCTGGCCGACGGCAGGGCCTCCTACCGCAATCGCTATGTGCGCACCCCGTACCTTGAAGCGGGCGGCACGAGCGTGTCGCTCGACCCGGTTGCCTCCCCGGCAAACACCCACGTGGTGCGACACGCAGGTCGGATCCTGGCGCTGGAGGAGGTCCACTACCCGTGGGAGGTCGACATCGACCTCAACACGGTCGGCGTGCAGACCTTCGGCGATCGCCTGGTGGGCGCCTTCACCGCCCACCCGAAGATCTGCCCGACGACCGGCGAGATGCTGGCATTCGGCTACAACGTTCTGGGACCGGAATACCTTCGCTACTACCGTTTCTCAGCCGACGGCGAGCTGGTGCAGAGCGAACCGATCACCCTGCCGACCGGCGTTATGATGCACGACTTCAACATCACCGCGAACTACGTCGTGTGGATGGACCTTCCGGTTTGTTTCGACCTGGAACTGGCGATGAAAGGCGAGAGCCCGTTCTATTGGAACCCCGACAATGGTGCCCGCCTCGGCGTGATGGGCCGCGACGGCACCGACGCTGATGTGCGCTGGTTCGACATCGACCCCTGCTACGTCTTCCACCCGGTCAACTCACATGAGGAGGGTGACAGCATCGTGTTGACGGTGTGCCGTGCCGAGCGAGCGATGAAGGGCGGCTTCAACGACATCTCGGCCAAGGCTTCGCTGTGGCAGTGGACGATCAACCTGACGTCGGGAACCGTTTCTGAAGTTGAGATCGACTCGCGAAAGTCTGACTTCGCCCGCGTCGACGACCGGCGTCTTGGTCTGCCGGCCCGCTACGGCTACACGATGCAGTTGGGCAACAACCCGCACAACCCCGAGATGGGCACCGAACTCTACAAATACGACTTGACCACCGGAGTCGCCGAGGTTCACGACATGGGATCCGTCACCGGTGGCGAAGCGCTCTTTGTGCCGCGCAGCGCGGACTCCGATGAAGACGACGGTTGGGCGATGCTGCTGGCCTACGATCCGGCCGCCAGGCGCAGCGAACTGCGCATCATCGACGCGCAGGACTTCAGCGGCCCGCCGGTTGCCAGGGTGTTCACCCCCCAACGCGTCCCCTACGGCGCTCACGGCTCGTGGCTTGAGCGCTAACCGCCCGTCAACTCAAGTAGCTGGTTTGGATCGCAGAAGGGTCCGCTCGAAGATCGGCGGCATCGCCCTCTAGTACGACGGTTCCTTTGGCCATCACCACGGCCCGGTCCGCTAGTTGCAGAGCCAGATGCACGTGCTGTTCGACCATGACCACCGCGGTGTTCTCCTCGGTGGCGACCCGGCGCACCACGGGCAGTATCTCCTCCACGATCACCGGTGCCAGGCCGAGACTCATTTCGTCGACCAGTAACAGTCGGGGACGGCAGACGATGGCCCGGGCAAGCGCCAGCATCTGCTGCTCGCCTCCCGATAGCAGACCCGCTTGGCGGTCCATCAACGGGGCGAGAGCAGCAAAGATGTCGACGGCCCGTTCGTAGGCCGCGGCGCGTTGACGGCGTCGCAGGCCCGGGGCCAAACGCAGGTTCTGGCGCACGGTCAGGTCGAAGAACAGCGAACGATCATCAGCCACATGCGACACTCCACGGCGGGCCAGACGATGGGGTCGGCGAGGATCGGTCGGTTTGCCGAGCACCTCGACGGTCCCGCCGAGCAGGGGCAACAACCCCGAGATCGTGCGCAGAGTGGTGGTCTTTCCTGCCCCGTTGGGACCGAGCAGAGCAATGATCTCACCAGGTGCAACTTCAAGGTTGAGCTTGTGCACCACCGGCACACCGAAGTAACCGGCGTCAGCCCCCACGACAGCCAGAGCCGGCTTTGGTCGCTTGCTGGTCACGGGCTGGGCGCTGGTCATGGTTGTTCCGCAGCCTCGCCGAGGTAGGCGGCCACAACCGCAGGGTTGTTCTGGATCTCCTGGGGCGTGCCGGCAGCGATGATGTTCCCGAAGTCCAGCACATGAATGTGTTCGCAGACATCGAGCACAAGGCCCATGTCGTGATCCACCAGCAGGATGGTCACGCCCGTCTCGGCGATCGTGCGGATCTGTTGACCGAGGATGAGACTCTCGTCCGAATCGAGCCCAGCGGCGGGTTCATCGAGCAGCAGCAGCTGGGGGCCGGCGGCGAGGGCTCGGGCCATGCCGACGAGTCGTCTCTGCCCGTGGCTCAGGTCGGCGGGGAGCCGGTGGCTTTCGTCGCTCAACCCGACAAGTCCAAGCGCCCGGCTGACGGTGGCATCAGCGGTGCGTGATTTTCGGGGACGGATGGCGTCGCTGATGAACTGCCACCACCCGGTCTGTTCAGCTGCGGCCAGCAGATTCTGCTCGACGGTCAGGTCTTCAAACAGCTCAAGCGTCTGAAATGTCCGGACCAGGCCCTTTTTGACTCGCGCGTGCGTTTGATCGCGGCTGATGTCGACTCCGTCGAAGAGGACTCTTCCCCGGCTCCGGACCATCCCGGTGACTGCGTCGATGAAGGTGGTCTTGCCCGCGCCGTTTGGCCCGATCAACCCGGTCACGGTGCCTGATTCAAGTTTCAGGTCGACGTTGTCGAGCGCGACCACGCCACCGAACTCGACCGTCAGTCCCCTGATCTCCAGCAAACTCACCTCGGCCAAGGTACTGCCTCTCCGAGCGGAGCACCCGGTGGCACCTACTCGGAGTTGTTGGACGGGAGCGTGACCGTGGTGTCGGCGAATTCGGCGTCGTCGGGATCATGTGTCACCCAGACGACCGTTCGGTGGTCGGTGCTGATCAAAAGGTCCCGCAGAGCTGTGCGGCTCTGGTCGTCGACCGAGGCCAGCGGCTCATCGAGCAACAGCACCTGAGCGGGCGTGGCGAGCGCTCGGGCGATGGAGGCGCGCTGGCGTTGACCGCCGGACAGTTGTGCGGGTCGAGCGGTTGCGACTTCGGTGAGGCCGACAGCGGCGAGGTGGTCGGCCGCCAGCTCACGGGCAGGGGATCGTCTCAGCCCTGCCCGACGCAGGGGATAGGCCACATTGTCGATGATCCGCAGATGACCGAACAGCCGGTGGTCCTGGAACGCCACTGCCACGCTTCGTTGATGGGCAGCGATGAACGTCGACGAGCCGTCATCGACGACCCGCCCACCTATCCTGAGTTCCCCGGTCTCAAGCCGCTCGAGCCCTGCGATCACGCGCAGCAGAGTGGTCTTGCCGACGCCGTTGGGACCCAGGACTGCTGTGCGTGCCTGGTCGAACGCAACATGCAACCGCAGCGTGAAATCCTGGCGTCTCACCACTCCGTGGACCTCGATGTGAACGGGTTGCGACGAACGAACGTCCGTGCTCATCGGGTCAACCACCTGCCGCGCAGGGCTATTAGCACCCCGAGACTCACGGCCAGGAGCAGCACACTGATTGCCACCGCCGATTCAGGGTCGGATTCGAGCGCCAGGAAGGTTTGCAACGGCAGTGTGCGGGTTCGTCCGCCGAGGCTTCCCGCGAAGGTGATTGTGGCCCCGAACTCGCCGAGTGCGCGGGCCCAGCCGAGCGCCAGACCCGCACCGATCGCACCGCGAATCGACGGCACCGTCACCGTGGCGAATGCGGTCATCGGCCCTGCAGCGTTGACCGCGGCGGCCTCTTCAAGGTCACGGCCCTGTGCGACCAGGGCGCTTTCGACTGTCGTTACGAAGAACGGCAGGGCGACGAAAGTGGCCGCGAGGATCGTTCCCGCAGTCGTGAAGGGCAGGGTGACTCCGAACCAACTGTCGAGCCACTGACCGACCAAACCACGACGACCAAGTGCAAAAAGCAGTGCAGTACCAGCCACGACGGGTGGCAACACCATTGGCAGCAGGACCACGGCCCGGACCAGTCGTGGGAACGGCAAGTCGACCCGAGCCAGCACCCACGCCAACGGCAATCCGAGGATCAGACACAGTCCCGCCGCGCTGAGACTCACGACGAGCGATACCCGAATGGCTTCGAGCACCGCGTCATTCACCAGTCGAGACCCCAGCGACGACCACGGAGCGCGCTGCAGCAAGCCCACCACCGGAACGACCAACAGCGCGACGGCCAGCATCGCCGGCACCAGCAGCGTTAGCGGAGTGCGCCCGATTCTGTTCATGAGCAGCGTGCGGTTCATGCGCAGAGCCCCAACTCGAAACCGGCTTGTCGGAGAGCATCGGGCAGCAGATACCGGTCAACCGCCACAGCCGGGCTCGGGTTCGCCGTGTCCGGTCCGCGGGCCAGCACGGCAATTCCGTATCTGGTGACGGCCGGATGGGAGCAGTCGTCTGGGTTGGCTAGACGTGCGTCGGCAATCGTCTGCAGAGCCAGGCTCTGCGCGTCGGTGGCGTAGACGAGCCCTGCGTCGAGTTCGCCGTTGGCAAGCTTGTGAGCCAAGGCCCGCACGTTGGGTTCGTCCGTGTCGGGGCTCAAGGTGATGCCGAATTCATCGGCGATTCGCACCGCGGTCGCTCCGCAGGGCACTTCGGGTGCGCAGAGTCCGATCAGCGGCGCGTCCATACTCAGATCTTCGATGCTGGTGACGTTCGCCGGATTGTTGTCAGCGACCGCCAGCACCAGCCTGTTGGCGATTGGGGGTTGTTCGACGAGCATGTACCCGAGGTCAAGGATCTCATCGAGCTGTGAGGCGTCTGCAGAGATGACAATGTCGGGGCGAGCTCCGTCCCGGACTTGCGCGATGAGTCGGGAGCTTCCGGCCAACACCCATTCGGGTGGGTCGATTCCCTCGCTTTCGAGCGCCGCGTCGATGCCATTGGCGGCGGTGGCCAGCGATGAGGCCGCGAAGATCACAGTGTCGTCGTTGTCAGACGAACAACCGCCCAGCAGGCAGACCAGCGAGATAACCGGGATCACCTTGCAGAAGGTCCGGGCCCCGACAAGACACCCCATCAGGCTCGTTCGATTATGACTGCGGTCGACTTGATGGAGGCCACGGCCCTGACTCCTGGTTCGAGGCCGAGGTCGTCGACTGCTTCGGCGGAGATGAGCGAAACCACCCGGTGAGGCCCGGCTTGTATCTCGACTTGGGCCATCACGGTGTCGCGAACCACCCGGGTCACCAGTCCGGGAAAGCGGTTGCGTGCCGACACGGAACGGGATTCGTCTGGCGGCGCTTCTGCGAGTTCTAGAGCCAGCCGGGCCAGTTCCGGCCCGTCGATTTCTCGTTGTCCGCCGGGAGTGCGTCGGGTCTCGACCCGTCCCTGGTCAGCCCAGCGGCGGACTGTGTCGACACTTACCCCTAGCAGTTGCGCTGCTTCTCCTATACGAAACTGGTTCATACAGTTAAATTATATCTAAAACCTATGATTTGCGGTAATTTGGCGAACCCGCGCCGAGACTGTGGATACCACAACAAAATCCGCTCGGCTGCCGTAGTCTCAATCCATGACGAATTTGCTGGCACAAACCGAAGGCCTGCTCGATGCATGCGGAACCGAGGGCTCCTACATCTGCGAGCAGGTCTACGAATGGACCGATAACGAACTCCTTGCAACTGGGGCCGACTGGCTGCTCGACAGGCCGATCCGGATTCTGCTGATCGTGATCCTCGCCTGGATCGCTTCGAAGATCCTTCAAAAGTCGGTGTTGAAATTCGCCCAGACCATCGCCAACTCCCCGACGGACCCCCGCCTGCAGTCTCTTCGCGAGCGAGGGCCCGGCAAGTTGTTGATGGAGGAGAGGGAACTGAAACGTGCGTCGGCGCGCGCCGAGACCATCGGGTTGGTCCTGCGCAGTATCGGCGTTGCAGCGGTCTGGATGATTGCCCTGTTCATGATCCTCGGCCAGCTCGACATCGACCTGGCACCCCTCATCGCAGGTGCCGGCATCGGTGGTCTGGCGCTGGGCTTCGGCGCCCAGTCGATCGTCAAGGACTTCCTCTCGGGGCTCTTCATGCTGATCGAGGACCAGTACGGGGTGGGCGA
The DNA here is from genome assembly GCA_965221585.1 of Candidatus Aldehydirespiratoraceae bacterium. Classification (GTDB taxonomy): domain Bacteria; phylum Actinomycetota; class Acidimicrobiia; order Acidimicrobiales; family Aldehydirespiratoraceae; genus VXYK01. The sequence continues at coordinate 744,865 of OZ244898.1, forward strand.
CATCGTCGATGTCGGCAGTGCTTCGGGCACCGTCGAGAAGGTGTCGTTGCGTTCGACGACGATCCGCGATGTCAAAGGCACGGTCTGGCATGTGCCCAACGGTGTGATTTCCAGGGTTGGAAACTCCAGTCAGCTCTGGTCGCGTGCCCTGCTCGACGTGGAGGTGGCTTACGACACGGACCTCGAACTGGCCCGCGAAGTCATCCAGCGCGTCGGTGACAGTCTCTGGGAAGACCCCGAATGGGGCGGCGACGAGTTGATGGAGCGCCCAGAAATCTGGGGCGTTCAGGATCTGGGTGCTTCCGCGGTTGCGTTGCGCTTGGTGGTGAAGACCGAGCCCTCGAAGCAGTGGGCCGTCGAGCGAGAGTTGCGAATGCGGCTCAAGGTTGCCTTCGACGAGTCGGGGATCGAGATCCCCTTCCCGCAGCAGACCGTCTGGCACCGCAATGTGGACTCCGTGGCGCATAAGGAGACAGGATCCGCGATTGCGGCCAAATCCCAGGACACAACCGACTCTGAGAAGAAGACTGAGTCCGAGAAAGCGGCCAAGGTCGGCTCCGATCCCGAGAGCGACACAGACAGCTAGACCAGCCAAGCTGCGGTCGCCACAGTCAGGCTGATTAGCAGCGTCAACATTTGGCGTTCTAGGGTTCGCCCATGACCGAAGATCAAGACCGCGAACTTCACGAGTCTGTCGTTTCGGGCGAGGCCTGGAACGACTTCTGTGATTCCCTCAAAGCCGTCGGCGAGATGATTCTCCGGCGTTCGGAATCCGACCTGGACCGGGCCGAGGGATTCCGTTTTCTGAGTCGCCTGACCCGGGGAGGATTGGCCAGCTTCGTGGAAGGTGGCGACATCCGCTTCCCGATCATCAAGCCACTGCCCGACCAGGTGAAGATCGGGTCCGACAACCCCGACTCCGCCTACATGTCCTGCTCAATCGACGGGCGCCTCAACTACAAGGTGTCGGGCAACCGCGGCACCGTCCACTACCTGTCGTTCAGTGCCTTCGCCGGCAACTACGGCGCTGCCCAGGAACGCCTCGGGGTGATGGGCTTCATCGACGGGAGTGACCTGATGGTTGATGAGGACGGCAATTTCGAGCTGTTCGTAGGACCCACTCCCCATGACCACAACTGGGTCAAGACAGACCCCGAACCGGGGATGCTGGCGATACGCCAGTTCTTCTTGGATCGCAGCACCGAAGTGCTGCCGAGGCTGCACATCGAATGCCTCGACCACGACGAGTTGCCGCCGCCGTTGAGTCCTACCCAGTTCGGCAGGCAACTCCAGGGAGCGTCGATGTTCGTCGCCGGCTGCTCGGAGATCTTCACCGACTGGGCCGACGAGTTGATGGCTGAAGTCCCCAACAACATGCACACCAAGGCAGGACCGGCGCAGGGTGCCTGGGGTGACCCGAACCAGATCTTCTACCACGGCGCGTATGATCTCGCCGACGGCGAAGCGCTGCTCATCGAGTTCGTTCCGCCCGAGTGCTACTACTGGAACTTCCAGGTCGACAACCGATGGATGGAGAGCCTGGACTACCGCTGGTTGCCGATCACGGTCAACAAACACACTGCGCATTATGAACCCGATGGATCAGTCAAGATCGTGGTGGCGCCGAAGGATCCCGGATTCGGCAACTGGATGAGCACCGACGGTCACCCGAGGGGTTGCATAGGTCTGCGTTGGAACCAGGCAGCCGAGGATGTGGAACCGACCCTCAGCGTGATTCGCCCATTCGATTAGCGGGTCAGCCGACTAGCGCCTCAGCGGCGCCGGATCAACGTGACGCCGTCGCCGATAGTGAGAAGCACCGCTTCGACCCGTTCGTCGGAGGCCACATGATCGTTGAAGGCACGCAGAGCCACGGTGTCGGGGTCGTCCGCGCCGGAATCCTCAAGGACCATCCCGTGCCAGATCGTGTTGTCGACCAGGATCACCCCTTGCGTTGACAAGCGCGGCAGGATCTCCTCGTAGTACGACAGGTAGCCGGTCTTGTCGGCGTCGATGAACGCCAGGTCGATCGTCGGTTCCGCAGGAAGGGAGCGCAGGGTCTCGATGGCGGGAGCGATCCGCAGATCGATCCGGTCCGCCACCCCGGCCGTCTCCCAATGCGCCCTGCCGATGCTGGTCCATTCCTCGCTGACATCGCAGCACAGCAGGCGGCCGCCAGGTGCCAGACCCTTAGCGATACACAGAGCCGAATATCCGGTGAAAGTTCCGACCTCCACGGCGAAGGAGACCTGCAGAACTGTGGTGAGCAGGGTCATGAACGCGCCCTGGTCGGTCCCGATCTGCATCCTCGCGAAATCCTTGGCCTTCTCGTTGGTGGCCGCGATCAGTGCCTGTTGGACTTCGTCCGGCTGGGTCGAATGCGCCGCGGCGTACGAGACGATGTCTTCGGGCAGAGAGATGTTGCGTGACACTTGAGCCTCCTTGCTCAAACAAGTCTTGTGACCAGGTCCGGCTGAAGGTCATCGACGGTTACCGCACCGCACAGCGCCATGGTACGGCGCATGCCGTCGTCGAAGAAGTCGAGCAGCCAGTCGACGCCGAGTTCGCCCGCTGCGCCCAGCGCGTACAGATAGGGGCGACCGGCCATCACCGCGTCGGCACCGAGAGCGCGGGCCTTGACGATGTCCGAGCCGCGCCGCACGCCACCGTCGGCGATGATCTCAATGCCTTCACCCACGGCTTCACGGCACGGTGCCACCAGATCGATCGGTGCCGGCGCGCCGTCGAGTTGACGGCCACCGTGGTTCGACAGACAGACGGCGTCCACGCCGCGCTCGACGCACAGCACCGCGTCCTCGACTGTCTGCACGCCCTTCACGATCAGTTTCCCGTCCCAGCGCGAACGAAACCAGTCGATGTCGTCCCACGACAACGACGGATCGAACTGTTGTGCCAGATGCTCGGAGAGCACAACCGCGCTTGTGCCGTCGGGCTTGTCGTCGGCTTTGTTGCTCGAAGTCACGTTGGCGAAGACGATCGGGTCGTTGCGCAGAAACTGCCAGGTCCACGACGGTCGCAGCATCCCGTCGACGATGGTCCCTATTCCGAGTTTCGGCGGGAGTTCCATGCCCCGCCGCACGTCACGTTCCCGCCGACCCAACTGGGGCGCATCCACGGTGACCACCAGAGCTTCATAGCGCGCTGCGGCGCTGCGCCTGATCATGTCGGCGAGCAGCTCACGGTCGCGCCAGACATATACCTGGAACCACAGGCGCCGCTCTCCCTCACCACCCCAGGTGACGCTGTCGGCGGCCGCGGCGACTTCTTCAATCGATCGGGTGCCCATCGTCGAAAGCGTGCAGGGAATGCCGAGCCTTGCCGCGGCGCGTGCCACGGCCAGTTCCCCCTGCGGATCGGCGGCTCGGGTGAACCCGGTCGGGGCGAGCACCAATGGCAACGGTGTCGGGCGTCCCAACAGCATCGCTGTCGGATCGACCGCGGAGACATCCCGCAATACCCGGGGACGGAATCCGAAGGACTGGTAGGCCCGGGTGTTTGCAGCCAGAGTGAGTTCATCCTCGGCACCCCCGTCGATGTAGTCGAAAACCCCAGCGGGGAGTCGTTTCCTGGCCTGTCGCCGGAGGTCTTCGATGTCTGCACAGGTGATGAGGCGCCGCTTCTTGGCGTTGAACTCGAATTTGCGAAACCGTAAAACCGACCGCAGCGACTCGAACATATGTCAGCGCCAGTCCCAGGCGGTTCGTGGGTCGACCAACAACACCGTGGCGGTCATTGGTCGCTGCGCTCTATGGCGCGGTCGTCGGTGCCCAGGTAGCTGGCGATCACCGCGGGGTCGTTTCGCACGACCTCGGGTTCTCCGGTGGCGATCACCGCGCCGGATTCCAGGCAGTAAACCCGATCACTGATGCTCATGATCAACGGCATGTCATGCTCGATGATCAGCATCGCGGCGCCGAGTTCCTTGCGGATCTCGACAATCAGCGGGCCGAACGCTTCCGTCTCTCTCTGCGCGATCCCCGCAGTCGGCTCGTCGAGACACAGCAACTCGGCATCGACAGCCAACAGACCGGCGATCTCGACGATGCGCCGGGTGCCGGTAGAGAGGTCTGAGATGAAGCTGTCGGCGTAGCGTCCGAGGCCCAGAAAGTCGATCAGGTCGTCGGCGTCGCTCCGTTTGCGGCGTTCGGCAGGTCCGTTCAAGAACAGGGCGCTCTTGACGAAAGACGAGCGTTCCCGCGCTTCCAGGGCAACCTGCACGGATTCGCGAACCGACAACTCGGGGAAGAGCGTGGCTGCTTGGAAGGTTCTGCCCAGACCCTCGCGGGAGCGTCTCGGCGGGGACAGGCCCGAGATGTCGAGCCCGATGAGCTCAACGGTGCCCACCGAGGGAACATACCCGCCGACCGCGTTCATAAACGTCGATTTACCTGCACCGTTGGTGCCAATCAAGCCAACGATCTCATCTCGGCGTACGTCAATATCGACATGGTCGACGGCGATGTTGCCGCCGAAGTTCACGGTGATGTCATGGGTACGCAATATCAGTTCGTTGCCGTCTGAGTCGCGTGGCGTGCTGGTTTCGTGGACCCGTACCGCGGAGGCAAGGCGTCTCTCGCTGGGAAGCCAGTTGCGGATGAAGAACGGCCACATGAACGGAATGCCCGGCACTTCGACCAGCAGCAACAACGAGTAGAGCGCCTTCAAACGCGCTGATCCGACGATCTTCGCCGGCGCGGGAGCCAACCGCCTGAGCAGATGCGCCGACCAGAATCCCGAAGCAGCGATCGCCAGGAGCACGACACCCCAGCCGTAGGTGTCGCCTCCAAGCAACTGCGGTATCGCGAGCACCGCGATCACCAACGATGCCAGCGCCTTGACGATGGCCAATCCGTAGCCGACCAAGCGTGCAACATCAGACGGGGGCGCGGCGATCTGGGCTGGATCGCGGCGTATCCGGTCCTGCAGCGACACAGGCGGCCGTGTCGTCGACTCGGCAGATGCTTCAGCAGCTCGCCGTCGTTCGACGATCCCAACCAGGGTGTTGCGGGTCGTGTAGGCGATCTGCACGAAACCACCCGGGAAGTACATCAGCACGAACAAGAAGCCGATGCTGGAAGTCACCAGACCGACCACAGGCTGGTCCGGGAAGAACTTTGGGAGCCCCTCGATCCACAGCGCGCCGAGCAGCGGCCCGGTGATCGATCCGAGCCCGCCGATCACAACCATGTTGACGACCCTCAACGAGTCGCCGATCTGGAACAGGGCTTCGTTGAAACGGATCTGGCGGACAAGGTTGCCGAGCAGAGCGCCTCCGAGCCCGGCGACACCGCCGGCCACCGCGAAGGCCATGAGCTTCATACGCACCGGTGACACCGTGTAGGCCGAAGCGGTGTCGGCGTTGTCGCGTACGGCGATGACCGCGCGTCCGAACCCCGAACGGCGCAGCCGTCCCAGCACGGTCACAACAACGATCAGACAGGCAAGACAGAAATAGAAGTAACTTCGTTGATCCTTGAGGAACCAACCGAAGAAGTAGCCGCGGTCGAACAGCACGCTCCGATCGCCGTCGCTCAGGAACGGCCGGCCGTACAGGTACTGCTCAGCGGCAATAGCGAACGCGAACGTCGACACGGCCAGCATCAACCCGCGCACCCTCAACGCGCCGACACCGGTGATCGCGGCCACCGCGGCGGTGAAGAACACCGCCGCGATAATCGCCGGGATCGTCGGTATTCCTGGCCACTGGAAGTCGATCAGGCGGGTGTCGCCGTATCCGATGTCCAGTTCGATGCCGCGGTTGAAAGCCGCGGCGCTTAACGCACCGATCCCTGCGTAGGCCATCTGCGCCAAGGAGAGCTGCCCTGACCAGCCGGTTATCACCGTCAGTGAAGCAACACAGATGGCCACGGCGACGATCGTCGAATACAGCAGGAACTGCGATTGTTTGATCTTCTCGGGGGCTTCCCACAACGACTGGTTCTCGTTGATCCACCCGAAGATCTCGATGTGTCGCCAAGCAATGATGATCACAATCAACAAGCCGATCGCCATGGCGATGCGATGCATGTTGCGGATCCACCAGATGTCACGGGCCCAAAGCGGCAATGGCCGCACCTTGGGCGCGAACGCCAACACGGCTTCGTCGTCGGTGTTGCGGCTCTGCCAATACAGCGCCACCACCACCGCAACGAACACCAACAACGTGCCGAGACCGGGGTCCCGGGTGAAGTTGAAGTTGAACATGTTTTGAGCGATGCCGATCGCGACCCCGCCGAGCATGGCCCGCGGAAACGAACGCATGCCCGCGATGACAGCCGCGGCCAGGGCGTTGGTGAGCGTGTACGGCCCCAGGTTCTCAATGCCCGAGGCCGGTGATCCACCGCTCAACAGAATCATCGAAAGGGTCGCCAAGAACCCGCCGATCGTCCAGACAACGGTGGAAACCACATGCGGGTTCACGCCCGACAAGCGGCTCAGGTCGACGTTGTCAGCCGAAGCTGTAATGGCCTTGCCGAACACAGTCTTTGTGACCAGCACCCCCAGAATCAGCGCCACCAGCGGCACCACAATCAGCACCTGCAGGTTGGCGCCGATGATCCGCAGCCCGTCGTCTTGCGCCACCCCAGGAATCCAGGTCGTGAGCGCGGTGAGCCAAGAAACCGAATCTTCCCAGATCGTGCCGATCGCAACCGGATACGAGGTCTGCTCGCCTTCGATGTCGGGGTACGCAGAGACCACGATGGCGCGCATCAACTCCGCGATCCCGACCGTCGCGATCAACAGCACCACACGCGGTCGGTGGAACAACCGCTTGACGATGACCAACTCGACAACAGCGCCGATCAGCGCACCGATCAGCAGACAACAGACCAACGCGACCCAGAACGGGAAACCCCAGTTGATCATCATCAGCGCGAACAACGACGCGCCGGGAAGCCCCATGTTGCCGACCGCGAAGTTGATGACCCTGGTGCTGCGGTAGATCAGGACGATGCCCATCGCCAACAGGCCGAAGATCAGGCCGTTGACCACTCCCCAGAAGATCACCTGGTTGGTGATCCACACCCCGAGGATCGTGGTGGGCATCAGCCGCCCTCTTTTCCGAGGAACACGGCTCGGGCCAGGTCGTCACGAGCTGCGAGCTCCTCCGCGGAGCCCTCGAAACGGACCTGCCCCTTCTCCAGGAAGATGGCGCGGTCCGAGACAGCCAGGGCAACGTTGAGCGACTGTTCGACGATGATCATCGTCTGACCGGCGGCCCGCAGGGTGTCTATGTGTTCGAGCAGTTCCTGGACGACGGTCGGAGCTAGCCCCAGAGAAAGTTCGTCGATGATCAGCAGATCGGGCTCGTGCAGCATGACCCGCGCCAGAGCCAGCATCTGTTGTTGCCCGCCCGACAGGTCACCGGCGCGGTCGGACAAGCGGCCCGCCAACGCTGGGAACATCTCCAGCACCCGGTCGATCCGGCGTTGCACATCGGCAGGATCGGCACGGTAGTTGTACGCGCCGATCGTCAGGTTGTCGCCGATCGACATTGACGGCCAGATTCCCTTGCCGCCCGGCAGCATCTGGATGCCGAGCTTTCCGCGGGTTTCGGGGCTCGAGAAGGTGGCGGTGCGGCCCTGGTAGCGCACAACTCCCCGCTCCGGCGTCTCAAGGCCGGCAACGACTTTGAGGATCGTCGACTTGCCTGCGCCGTTGGTCCCGAGCAGTGCCAGAGTCTCGCCCTTGCCCACGTCGAAAGACACATCGAAGAGGACTTGCACGTTGCCGTAGCTGAAATCGATGTGGCTGACCTGCATCACCGGAATCTCGGTTCCGGCGTCGATCAGGTCGTGGTAGCTCTGTTCCTCCTGGAGTTCCTCCACGACCATCGAGAGGTCGTGGCGCACCCGGTGCGAACCTCTCATGATGTAGTACCCACCGAGCGGCATGAACATGATCGTCAGGAAGGTGATGGCGGCTCGCTCACCGATGGTGTCCTGCAGGAATGCACTCAACAGACCGCCCGCGACTCCGCCGCCGGCGAACATGAAGAACGTGATGATTGCCGTGCCCATCCCGCGCAGGCGATAGGGGACCACGCTCTGGATACAGGGCTGGACCATTGAGAACGCCGCGCCCAGGAAAGTGCCGTTCAAAGTCGCGAACACGACAAACAGCCACACGTTGGGCATCGAGTACTGCAACGGCACGAGGATCGCTGCCGGTATCAACAGCAGCCCCATGATCCGCAGCGCCTTGTCCGGAGCTTCTCGGAACGTCTGGTCGAACCGTTTGCCGATCCAGGGCAGGAACGCCACGATCAACACGCCGGTCGGCGCGGTTGCGAAACCCCGCTCCAGAGCGTCGAGGCCGAACTCCTCCTCCAGGAAGAAGCTCTGGATCGAACCGCCCGGAAACAGGGCGAACCCGATCGCAACCATGGCCATGGTCATGTATCGGATCGTGTCGATGCGCCAGATACGCGCAAAAGCGGCGCCGACCGAGATGGGAATCTCCGCCAGGTCCTTGCCGAAGGAATGCCCCAACACGTCCTTCTTCTCCCACTGACCCCGTTCTGGTTCAGGCAGAGCGAAAGCCATCAAAGCCAGAACAGCCACCGGGATCCCCAGGCTCAAGTAGGCCCAGCGCCAGCCCTCGTCGCCGCCGACGGCAACCGCGATACCGCCGACCAGGATCGGGCTCGCGGCGTTGAACACCCGGCCGACCGCGGCGTTGGTCGCGAAGATTCGGCCGCGAACCGCGATGGGGTAGGTGTCGGCCAACAAGGTGGCATGAACCGTGATCGTGTTGGCTTTGGAGATGCCGGTGAAGAACCGGGTCCAGAACAGCATGAAAGCGTTGACCGCCAGGCCGCTGAGCGCCGCGAAGCCGGCGAAGGCCATGCTGGCCACGCCGATGATCGGGCCCCGTCGAATCCTGTCGGCGAGCCAACCCATGGGTCCCGCCCCGAGTACGAAGAACGCCACTGAGGCGACAGAAATGAAGGTGATCGTGCCGTCGGACACGTTGAGTGTCTCGGCGATGTCGGGGCCGAGAATGTTGATCGCGGCGCCCTCGAGTTCGTCCATGGAGTTGAGAGCTAGGAGCAGGCCGAAGGTGAAACCGCCGCCCTTCTTGAGGCCCTCTCGGAACTCCATTTCGTCGGCTCCGACTCCGGGCAGCAGGTCATCGGCGAAGACGACCGCCTCGGACCGTTCGGCTTGGCTGCGCTGACGCGCCGCTTCCTCGTCGAGCATTGCGGCGGTGAGCGAGGCCGCGCTGCGTGGTTGCTCGTTCGCCTCAGCCACCGAGGTTGCCCCCCAAAGCGCGATCGCTTGACGCGCAGCCTCTCATCGTCGGGCCGTTCATTGCGGCGCTACTGTAGCCGAGCATCATTTTCGGTATCTAGTTGGCTACCGTGAGCGTCGTTCTCAAGCAGCGCAAACGCAATCAGACTGGAGCCTGAGGTGGCATTCTCGACGACGACTGACGAAGTGATGGCCGGTATCGATCTGACCGGGCGGGTTGCGGTGGTGACGGGTGCGACCACCGGTCTCGGCCTCGAGACGGCCAGGGCTCTCGCTGCCGGAGGAGCTGAGGTGGTGGTGTGCGGACGCACCGCGAAGAAGTGCGAAGCGGCTGCTGCGACGATCGCGGCGACTGTGGGCGAGGCGAAGCTGTCGTCAGCGATTCTTGATCTGGCCGATCTGCCGACCGTGCGAGCGGGGGCTGCGAGCATCCTTGAGCAGCATCCGGCAATCCATCTGCTGATCAACAATGCGGGTGTCATGTTCACCCCGGAGGGACGCACCGCGCAGGGTTTCGAGACCCAGTTCGGCACCAACCATCTGGGGCATTTCGTTCTGACCAACCACCTGCTGGCTGCGTTGCGAGCCGGTGCCCCGTCCCGGGTGGTCAACCTGTCGAGCGCCGGCCACCGCAGTGGGCAGATCCGTTGGGACGACCTGCATTTCGAAGCAGAGCCCTACGACAAGTTCGAGGCCTACGGCCAGTCGAAGACCGCCAACATCCTGTTCTCGGTCGAGCTCGACCGCCGGTCAGCCGGCTCAGGCGTGCGGGCCAATGCGGTGCATCCGGGAATGATCGTGACGGACTTGGCCCGGCACATGACGCCTGATGACATGGCTGAGTTGCAGCGCCGGGCTGCGGCAAATGCGGCAACGGGTGCAGGGTCGGGTCTCCCCAATTTCAAGTCCGTCCAGCAGGGTGCCGCCACCAGTGTCTGGGCCGGCGTCTCGCCGGAGATGGCCGATGTGGGCGGCGTCTACTGCGCGGACGCTGAGATCGCCGAAGCTGCCGACTACGCCACCGATGCAGAGCACGCGACGCGTCTGTGGGCTTTGTCGGAGCAACTCGTCGGGGAGTCGTTCCCGTCCGACTAGAGGGGGATTTCGGGCAGATCGAAGACGGTGAGGTCTGCGCCGGTGCCAGCGGGGTTGGTGCGCGCATAGGACTTGTAGCGACGGCGAGCGAACCACCAACGGCCATCGTCGCCACGCTCCAGATGGTCGTGGTAGACGCCGAACGTGTCGCAGCGCTCGCCTGACTCCACACTCTGACGGGCCTCCTGGATGTACATCCGGGCAGTGGCCTGACCAGCCTCGGTGTCGATGTTCATCACTGTGTTGAGGATCACGAACTCGAAGAAGTCGAACTGTTCGATCTGGCTGGCGATGAAATCACCGATCGCGCCCGGCCCGTCGAATTCGATCGACCTGTCGACCAGATCAACGGTGATCACGCAGTCGGGCCGCATTATCTCGGACAGCTCCGACCAGGCCCGCCGGGTCACGATGTCGGCATAGCGGTTCTGGAGGCGCCGCAGGGCAACATAGGCGACAGTCTCATCGAGTTCAGTTCCATCCACAGTCGGCATCAGACGTACGGTAGACGCAACATGCGCATCGGTATCAACTTCTCCAACACCACGATGCTGGGATCGATAGATCCGGTTATCGACAGCGCCCGTCAATGTGATGCCGACGGATTCGCCCATTGGTGGCTGCCCCAGGCCGGATACCTCGATGCTCTCACTGTGTTCGCGGCGGTCGCCCCGCACGCGCCCCGCATCGAAATGGGCACCGCGGTGATTCCAACCTGGTTGTATCCGCCCCATACATTGGCTGCCAAGGCGCACACCGCGGCTTCGCTGATCGGTCCGAGGCTGACCCTGGGGGTCGGCCTGTCGCATCGAGCGGTTGTGGAGAAACGGCTGCGCATGACCTGGGAGCGGCCCGTCCGTCACGCCATCGACTATCTGAACGTGCTCAACTCCATGCTTGACGAGGGCCATGTCGACTATGACGGCGAGATCTTCGCTGCCAACGGGCGCTACCCAGTCTTCAGCGAACACCGACCCACAGTTCTACTGGGAGCGCTGGGACCGCAGATGCTGACCGTCGCCGGACGGCTGGCCTCAGGCACCGTCACCTGGCTGACCGGTCCCAAGACGATCCGAGACCATGTTCGGCCCACCATTTCCGACGCGGCCGAGCGCGCCGGGCAACCAGAACCACGCATCGTCGCCAGCTTGATCGTCACGGTGACCGACGACGAGGCCGGTGTTCGAGCCAGACACGCAACCAATCTGGCCGGCTACGGCTCGTTGCCCAGCTACAGAGCGATGCTTGAGCGTGAAGGTGCCGACACCCCTGCCGATGTCTGCCTGGTCGGCAACGAGGATTCAGTGTTGGAACAACTCGAGAACCTGGCCTCGGTGGGCGCGACCGATTTCGCGGCTGTCGAAGTCGGCACGAATCCCGAAGAGAGGCAGCGAACCCGCGCGCTGTTGAAGAGAGCCGCCTCAGACGAAAGGAACATGCAATGAGCGAACCGCAACCCGAAGGCGCTGCCACGGACATCCAGGGCCCGCAGAACGTGCCGCCGATCGATGACTGGAACCGACTCCTCGATGGCAGAGTGGCGGTCGTCACCGGTGGAGGCGACGGGATCGGCGGTGCTGTCAGCCGCCTGTTCGCCCAGCACGGAGCTTTCGTTGAGATAGCCGAGATCGACCCTGAACGTGCCGAGACCGCAGTGTCGGACATTGAGTCGAACGGCGGTACCGCACGGGCGCATCTCGTCGACGTGAGGCGACCTGAGGATGTGGAGCGCCTGCGAACGGAGGTGTTGTCGCTTCATGAGGCACCTGACGTGTTGGTCAACAACGTGGGCGACTACCGCCCGTTGGCTCGGTTCCACGATTCGGGGCTCGAATCATGGACCGCGATGTATGAGATCAACTTCTTGCATGCCGTGATGGTCACCCGCGCGTTCCTGAACCCGATGATCGATAACGGGGGAGGGTCGATCGTCAACGTCCATTCAGTTGAGGGCCAACGCGGCTATCCCGGGGATCCGGTGTATGGGGCGATGAAAGCGGCATTGGCCCACTTCACGACATGTCTGGCAGCGGGGTACGGCCGCAAGGGAATCCGCGTCAACGGGATCGGCCCGGACCTGACCCAGACCCCCCAGGTCGACTATCTGACCGGCTATGAGGAGTCGCGGCACCTTTGGGAATCCTGGGCGCCAGTGGGTCGCCTGGGTTGGCCCGAGGACCAGGCACGGGTCGCGCTCTTCTTGGCCAGTGATCTCTCATCGTTCGTCACCGGGCACAACATCCCTGTTGATGGAGGCACCAAGACCGGTGGAGGCTGGTTCTTCTCACCGACTGAGCGCCGTTTCGTGAACCGCCCGCGGAACCTTTAGCGTTTTGCTGCCTGGACCGCTGTCGTGTCGAGTGAGAACTCAGACGGGCATGCCGTGGTGGGGCGGAACGTCGAGGCCGCCGATGGCGCTGGCCCGGCGATGCAACAGATCGACGGTGTCGCGTAGATCCATGGTGATGATGAACCGCCGCGCTGCGGTCTCGGACACAACGAAGTCGCCGAGCACGTCGAGGTCGGCCTCGGTCACGTCACGGCCCGCCGCTGCGAGCATGCCTTTCATCTCGTCGAAGGTCATGCTCTTGCGACCGGTCGCCTCACCGACCCGGGCGAGGTGCTCGGGTCGGTTGCGGCTGGCGGTGAACAATCCGGTGCGCAACAGTCCGCCCGAGGGGTAGAACACCGAAGCCCTAAGTTGGGTGTCTTCGCTGACGAGGTTGTGGTGCAAGGCCTCGGTGAAACAGCTCACAGCCGCTTTGGAGGAGGCGTAGACCGAGGCGGTGGGCACCGGAGCGAAACCGCCGTCACCGGACGAGGTGTTGATGATCTGGCCAGGCTCACCCGAGGTGAGCATCCTTGGAACGAATTCGCTCACACATATTGCGACGCCGAAGACGTTGACTCCGAAACACCAGCGCCAGTCGTTGGGTTCCTGCTGCCAGGGCTTTCCTCCTCCACCGGAAGTCACTCCGGCGTTGTTGTACAGGAGGTTGCACTTGCCGTGGGTGCGGTAGACATAGTCAGCCAGGGCGGCCACCGATGTCTCGTCGCTCACGTCGGTCTGGACCCCGGTCACCGGACCGAGCGCTGCCAACTCTTCGACCGCGTCGTCGATAGCGGCCTGTTCGATGTCGGCGATCACCACGGAGGCACCGCGACGCAGCAGTGCCCCGACGATCCCCTTGCCGATTCCGCCTGCACCGCCGGTAACAACTGCCGCGCACCCCTCAATCTCGATGTCGGCGATGCTGCTGTTGGAGCCATTGGAGCCGTCGGAGGACGTCATGCGACCTCCTGGACCTGGTTGAGCGGGTTCATTCCGGGGCAGCCCTTGGCACGTTCGGGGATTTCCGAGTAGTCGATGGGGGTCGCCACGAACTCCTTGGTCGGGCAGAACTTCTCAGCGAGGGGCGCGAGCGCGTCGAGGTCGAACTTGTAGACCTTGGCTGCGTTGTCAGTGAGGATTGTGGTCGTCTCTTCGGGAGTCATCTGAGCGAAGGTGAGGCGCAGGTGTTCACGGGTGTGCGGATAGGAACCTTCGATGTGGGGATAGTCGGAGCCCCACATGATGCGCTCCACACCGATCGAGCGGGCTATCTCGGCCTCGGCCGGTCGCAGGAAGGATGCGCCGATGTAACACTGCCGATGGAAGTACTCCGAAGGGGTCAGCGACATGTTGGCGACGGCCTGCCCGCCGAAGATCGACTCGGAGCCGTAACGCGAGTACTTCATCCGATGATGGAAACTGTCGAGTTTCTCAAGTGTGTCGGGTACCCAGGCGGTGCCGGTCTCGGTGATGACGTAGTTGAGGTCGGGGTAGCGCTCGAACACTCCGGAGAACATGAGGTGCCACAGCGCCCGTTGGGTCCACCACTGAACTTCGAGCATGAACATCGCCAGCGACGCCGGGAAGTGGTTGCCGAAGTTCGGTGTGGCACCGCCGGCGTGATGGTTGAGGGGCAACCCCGCTGCTGCGGCGGCGGCCCAGATCGGTTCGTAGGTGGCTGAGTAGAGGGGTTCGAAGGGCGAGTCCGGTGGTGCGCCGGGCACCAGAACCCCGCCTCGGAGTCCCTGTTCAGCGGCCCATTCGATTTCCTTCACCGATCCCTCGACGTCGCCGAGGAAGATCTGGATGATCCCAGCTCGGCGTTCGGGTGCCTCGCTGACGAAGTCGGCCAACCATCGGTTGTGGGCTCGCAGCCCTGCCCAGCGGTGCTCGAAGTTGTCTGAATACGGCGGGGCTTCGAACGAGGTCGCCGCGGGAGGCGCGAACGGTGGTTGGGTATTTGGAAAGAGGACCGCGGCGATTACGCCGTCTGACTGCTGTTCCCGCAGACGTTCCGCCGACGATGAGTTCCGGTAGGAGAACACCTCGGGGTCGCCGTCGACCCCGACCTCGAGCGGTGTCCGTTCCATGTCTTTGAACAGTTCTTTGCGCGCCTCGTTGTCCTGTTCCATGAACTTGGCCCAGTCGTCGAACTCGTCGAGATACTTCGAGTCGAGGTACTTGCGGTAGCTCCGAAGGCCGGCTCCGCAGTGAGTGTCCGCGCTGATGACTATGTGGTGTTCGTTGCTCACCGTTTCAGTTTGGCGCGCGTTCGTCAGTCTTGCGAAACGAGGCTCGCCTTGTGGCGCAACCCGTCGCGGTCGTTGCGGTCCAGGCAGTCGTTGAGCGCACGGATCCTGTCGCTGGCAGCGGTGGGGAACAAGAACGGCATGAGCGCGTGGGTTACCGCCGCGAGGGCTGCGGTCACCAGTTGTCTGGCCACGCCGAAGGCGATTCCAAAGTGCTGGGTGTAGGTCTCACCGACGGCATGGGGGTGCGCGGTGAACGGGTTCTGAGCCATGCGCATGACATTAGGCCCAAGGGCATCGAAAATCCTCTCGATTCGAGGAGTTGCCCGCGCGTCTTTTTTCTCGGATGGTGCAACGGCTACCCTCGCATGGGTCGGGGTGAAAACAAGATCTCCGAGAAAGGGAATCGTGTCGGAAACAGTCGGCTATATCGGGATCGGAGACATGGGCGGGGCCATGTCGGAGACCATCGCGGCCTCTTTTGACCTGGTTGTGTTCGATCTCAGCGAAACCGCCATAGAGAAGCTGGTAGAGAAGGGCGCGCGGGCCGCAACCTCCGGTGCTGAGCTGGCCGCGCAGTGCGGGCACATCAGCATCTGTGTTCCCGACGATGCGGCGGTGATGGAGGTGGTCTCGGGTGCTGACGGCATTCTGGGGGCGTGTCGGCCTGGAACTTCGATAGCGGTGCATTCGACCGTCCATCCCGACACGATTCGGGATCTCTGTGCGCTGGCCGCGGAACGTGATGTGATCCTGTTCGACGCCGGGGTCGCAGGTGGGGCCTGGGCCGCTCGCGAAGGCGGGCTGGTGATCATGCTCGGCGTTCCCGAAGGCGGGATCCCCGAACTGGCCCGTGCGGTGATCGACGAGTGCTCGAGAGCGGCCTTCGAAGCGGGTGCGATCGGTGCGGGCATGGCAATGAAGGTCGCTTTCAACGTGATGACCTATTTGCAGCAGGCGGCGCTGAGCGCGTCCTATCAGATCATGGTCGGCGAGGACGCCGATCCCGACAAGTTGATAGAGGCTTGGCGCCATGCCGGTCAGCTCGGGACCTTGACCGAGCGGTTCTATCCGCTGGTCTCCATGCCGCCGGAGGCCAAGTCGGGGCCGCTCGGCTCCTATCTGGTGACGACCATCGGGATCGCCGAGAAGGATCTGGATCTGGCCGCCAATCTGGGTCTGGAGAGCGGCCGCAGGATGCCGGTGGTGGAATCGGTGCGCGACGAGATGCGCCTTGTCTACGGCATGCCGAAGAGTTGAGCCCGACCGCCGGAACCGAGGACACAAACCAGTCACAAGACTGCGACAAGACAGGCAAGACAGGAAGGAACGAGCTACATGAGCGACAATGCCGAGGACGAGAAATGGCAGATAGGAGCTGAGAAGCTCCAGGATGTCTATCAGGGGGTTGTGTCGGTGGTCCCCCCTGGTCTGATGGACTTTTCCGACATCATGACCAGGGACCTCTTCGGAGGTATCTGGACCCGCGAACAACTTGATGTTGGACAACGGCGGCTGATCGTCATGGGGGTTATCGCCGCGATCGGCGGGCCCAACACCTGGAAACTGCAATGCAAGTCAGCTCTGAAGCGAGGCGAGATGACCGAGGATCAGGTCCGTGAAGTGCTGATTCAGGCGACCCCCTACGTCGGGTACCCGAGAGCCGCTGAGTTGGTGCTCGTGACCGAGGAAGCGATCAACGAGTGTCGTAGTGAAGCCGCCGAGGCCGAGGCGGAGGCCGACTCCGAGACAGGTGGCGAGACGGGCTGATGGCGGCGATCACCGCGCCCAAAGACTGGTCCTTCGGGATCCAGTTGCCGATCCAGACCCTGACCCGCACCCTCGTCGACCCTTGGGAGGACCAAGCGACCGTAGACGACCTAGTCACCATTGCGGCGCGTTGTGATGACCGTGGCTACGACTTTGTCGGAGTTTGCGACCATGTGGCGATTCCTGACAACGAATATGCCGCGCGCATGACCACAACCTGGTACGACACCGTTGCGACGCTGTCGTTCCTGGCTGGCCAGACGCGCAATGTGCGTCTGCTGTCGGTCGTCTGGATCGCCGCATATCGGCATCCGCTGCAGACTGCCAAGTCGTTCGGCACGCTCGATCACCTCTCGGGGGGCCGCGCCATCCTCGGAGTCGGCGCCGGCCATGTGGAAGCCGAGTTCGAGGCCTTGGGGATTGACTTCTCAACGAGGGGGAAGCGGCTCGACGAAACCCTCGATGCCGTGCGCGGCGCGTTCTCCGACACCTACGTGAGCCACCACGGCGAGCTGTTCTCGTACTCGGATGTTGGTGTGGCACCCCAACCTGCGCATGAACTGCCGATCTGGATCGGCGGAATGGGCAAGGCTGCCTGGCGACGCACCGGCCGTATAGGCGATGGCTACATCCCGATGGGCAACCCCAAAGAGCAATATCCAGAGATCACGGACACGATCGCAACCGCAGCCGAATCAGCCGGGCGCTCGGGAGCAGGGTGCGATGTCGGCTACATGCCCCCGTGGACTTACCTGCTTGGCGATGTCCCTGAAGGGGTGATGGCCCTGTCTGGAGGAACAGAAGCACTGGCGCAGGACATCAGCGCCGCGCGCCAGGTGGGGGCCAATACCTTCCACCTGAAGTTCCGGGCCCGTGACCTGCCGGAGTACCTCGAACAGGTCGATGCCTTCGTCGATGAGGTCGTGCCCATGGTCAACGAGGCGTGATCGGCCAGCCCGGTTCAGAGTTCTTGGTCCAGCAGCAGAGGAACTCAGTCCTTGAAGTCGGGGGCGCGACCCTCGGCACGAGCCTGAGTGGCCTCCTCGAAGTTCTTTGTGGTGAGGCGCACGTAAAGCTGGGTGTGGCTTTCCATCTCGATCGCGGCTTGCAGGCTGTTGGTCTCGAGTCCCGCCCACATGAGACGCTTGGTGAGAGCTACACCCTGGGTTGACCAGCCGTTGATCTGATCGGCGAGGTCGAGTGCCTCTTCGATCAGCCGGTCGTCGGGGACCGTGGCCGAGACGAGGCCGATCTCAGCGGCTTCGGTGGCGCTGACGTCGCGCCCCGACAGCATCAACTCGAAGGCCCGGGTAGCACCGATGGCCCGGGGGAGCAGGAAGGAAAGACCGAGTTCGTTGGCTGTCAGACCGTTGTTGATACCTGCCGCACGGAAATAGGCCGACTCGGCAGCGATGCGGATGTCGGCCCCGAGCGTCAAGCACATGCCTCCGCCGATGGCGGCCCCATTGATGGCTGCGATGATCGGCTTGTTCATCTTGCGCATTCGGGGAACGAGGTCAGAGAGCGTGGTCATCGCCTTGGTGGCAATGCGGGTGAGGGTCATGCCGTCGCTGTTGGGCGGTGGCATGGTGTCTCGTGTGTCGGCCCCGGAGCAGAACCCGGCGCCGGTCCCGGTGAGGATCACGCAGGTGGTGTCGTTGTCTTCGTCGACCTCTTCGAGTGCTTCGGCGAGCGGGACCATCAATTCGAACGCCATCGAGTTCATCCGCTCGGGACGGTTCATGCGAATGATGGTCGTGTGAGGCCTCGGGGATTCGATCTCGATCAGTTCGCTGTTGTCGCTCATGGGCCAAGCTTGCCCGATTAAGAGCCACCGCACTGAATCGTTGCGCGCCTACGATGCCGCCATGGGTGATGACCATCAACCGTCGGCGGACGAACTGCTCGCCAACAACGCTGATTACGCCGCAACCGTCGACTTTCGGGGCCTTCCCGCTGCGCCGGCACGCCGGGCCGCGATCGTGGCTTGCATGGATTCGCGCATGCCCATCTCCGCGATCCTCGGCCTTGACAGCGGCGACGCGCACATCATCCGCAACGCCGGCGGCGTGGTCACCGACGACGTGGTCCGCTCACTGTGTCTGTCGCAGCGGGCGTTGGGAACTCGGGAGATCATTCTGATCCACCACACGGACTGCGGCTTGCAGAAGGTGACCGAGGACGGGTTCAAGAACGAACTGGAGGCGGAGCTCGGGGTGCGGCCGCAGTGGTCGGTCGAAGCCTTCAATGACCCTTACGAAGCCGTCGGCCGATCCATGCAAAGGCTGCTGCGGTCGCCGTTCATCCTCCACAAGGACCACATCCGCGGCTTCGTCTACGACGTCACCACCGGCCTGCTCGAAGAGGTCACCGTTTAGTTCGGGATTCAATGTTGGCTGGCGCGCTCTCGGAGTTGGTATTTGAGGACTTTGCCGCTGGCGTTGAGGGGGAGCGCGTCGACGTATTCGATGTGGCGGGGGACCTTGTAGTTGGCCATCTCGGTGCGGCACCAGGCGATCAGTTCCTCGGCGTCGCTTTCTGATCCGACCGCGGGCACGACGAATGCGTGGCCGACTTCGCCCAAACGTTCGTGGGGCACGCCGACAACTGCTACCTGTCCCACGCCGGGATGGTTCATCATCAGGTTCTCGATCTCGGCCGGGTAGGCGTTGAAACCGCCGTTGATGAACATGTCTTTGACCCGGTCGGTGATGTCGATGTTGCCTTCGGAATCCATCACACCGATGTCGCCGGTGTGCAACCAGCCGTCGGCGTCGACCGTCTCGGCTGTCTTGACCGGGTCGTTGAGGTAGCCCTTCATCACGTTGTAGCCCCGCACCACGATCTCGCCCGGTTCACCTCTGGGCACCTCTCGCCCTTCGGGATCGACGATTCGCACTTCGACACCTTCGATCGCCCGCCCGCTGGTTTTGGCGATGATCTCGGGGTTGTCGTCGTGGCGGCACATGGTGGCGATCCCCGACGACTCGGTGAGCCCGTAGCCCGTCACGACCTTCTCGAAACCGAGGCGTTGGCGCATCGCAACGATCATCTCCACGGGGATGGCGGCTGCGCCGGTGACCGCCAGGCGCAGCGACGACATGTCCCATTGGTCGAGGTTCTCGGTGTTGAGGATCGTCTGATAGATCGTCGGCGGTCCCGGCAGCATCGAGATGCGTTCTTCGGGGATGCGTTCCATTACCGATGGGACATCGAAGACCGGGTGGGGGATGATGGTTGATCCGGTCATCAGGCAGGCGAGGATGCCGGCGTTGAGCCCGAACGAGTGGAAGAACGGGTTGATGATCAGGTAACGGTCCCGGTCAAGTCCGATCACCTGGGACCAGCTCAAGTAGGAGCGGCACACAGCCGAGTGGATCAGCATGGCGCCTTTGGGATCGCCGGTGGTGCCGGAGGTGAACATGATGTGGCACAGGTCCTCGCCCGTGACTGCTGCGCTGCGAGCGGCGCGTTCGGATTCGCTGACCGACGCGGCTCGTGCCATGAAATCGCCGAAGCTGGTTGTGCCGTCGGGGCATTCGCCGCGCATCACCACGATCTCGGTAAGTGATTCGGGGACTTCGGCCTGTCGCAGCAGCGCCACGTAGTCGGTGTCGAGGAAGTCGGTGACGCAGAACAGCATCTTGGCGCCGGAGTTCTCAAGAACGTAGGCGGCTTCGCGCCCCTTGAAGCGGGTGTTGATCGGTACCACGACCCCACCGGCGGCGTGGACGCCGAGCGCGGCCACGGCCCATTCACAGATGTTGGGTGCCCACAGCGCGACGCGCTCGCCCTCGCTCAGGCCCGTGGCCATCAGTGCGCGCGCGGCCGTGTGAATCTGTGTGCGGAACTCCGAGAAGGTCCAGCGGATGTCGCCGTCCACCATCGCCTCACGGTCGCCGAAGCGAACCGCCGCGTCGTCAATGAGCTCCGGGATCGTTTGCCACACGGTGTCGTCCATAGTCCGCGAGGGTAGTCAGCGACCTGGTTTCGCAACCACTGGGCGGGAACTCGGGTCGGGCTACGACGTTGGTTGGCGTTGGACATGCAGAGCCCACGCCTCGGAGATGATGCTCTGGCTGCGCTCATCGAGGCTCGCGGCCAACCTCTGGGCCTGCGTCCTACCGGCGCTGCTCATCTTGGCCAGGGTCTTGGCCACTATGTCGGCCACCTTGGAGTCGTCGTCGAGGCGGTCGATGACCGGCCGCAGTTCCGTCTCCAAGAACGAGAGGCTCACCGCGTCCTCGAAGGTCTGCACCTCTTCGTCGGAGCCCAGGCCCTTCTTGGCCACGATCTCTGCAGCCCTGGCCGATACCGACTCGTGCCCCCCGGCATCGCCGAGGATTACGATCAGGTCGCGGGCGTGGCGGTCTTTTTGGGCCCGCCGCCACCTCAGGTAGCCGGCCCGACCCTCGGGATAGTCTGAACGGGGAAGTTCCCACCGACTCAGATGGTGGGCGCGGGCGGCCAATCTCAGAGCGACCGATGCGTCGGGATCGAGACGCTCCACCCATTCCTCGGCTTTGCGGCCCTGCACAAGGGCCAGCGGTTCGGTCTCGTAGGTTCTGGGATCGTTGGCATTGACGGCGTCGATCGCTTCCCGAAGATCGTCCATTCGAACCTCCGGCCGAGAGTCTATTCCCGAGTTGAGCCGCGAGCGTCGCGCTCGCCTCCCCTCAGGCGGACAGCGTCCGAAGTGGGGCACAGCGGTGGGAACAAATAGAGTCGTGGACCCATGGATCTTTGCTACACCGAAGCCGAAGAAGCCTTTCGCGACGAACTGCGGGCGTGGCTCGACAAGGTTCTTCCCGATGTCGGCCCCCCGCCCGCGGACCACACGGACCTCGAGGCTCGTCGGGCTTACGACACCGGCTGGCAGCGGATCCTCTACGACGCGGGTTACGCCGGAATTCACTGGCCTGCCGAGTTCGGAGGACGAGGCTCCACGCCCACCGAACACCTGATTTTTCTTGAGGAAACAGAGCGAGCGGGCGCCCCATATGTTGGCGTGAATTTCGTCGGACAGCTCCATGCGGGCCCGACCCTCATCGCCGAAGCAACGCCCGAACAGCGAAGCACCCACCTCGACCCGATCTTGCGAGGCGACCATGTCTGGTGCCAAGGCTTCTCCGAACCGGGAGCGGGCTCGGACCTGGCCTCGCTCAGCACGCGAGCCTTCGACGACGGCGATCACTACGTGGTGACCGGACAGAAGATCTGGACCTCCTTCGCTCAAGTGGCCGATTACTGCGAGCTGCTGGTGCGCAGCGATCCCGACGCGCCCAAACACCGGGGGATCACCTGGCTGATAATGCCCATGGACCTTCCCGGCATCGAGATCCGCCCGATCGTGACAGCCCTGGGTTCAAGCGAGTTCGCGGAGATGTTCCTGGACGAGGTGCGGATTCCCAAAGTCAATCGCGTCGGTGATCACAACGACGGCTGGCGGGTGACGATGGTGACCTTCGCCTTTGAGCGGGGGACTGCCTTCATCAGTGAGATCATCGCCTCCCAGCGGTTGCTGGCCGATCTGGCGCGGATCGCAGGCAAGGTGACCAAGGGTTCGGCCCGAGCTTCAGACGATGCTGAGATTCGTCGGCAACTCGGCCGTCTCGAAGCCGAACTCGACGCATTGTGGTCGTTGACCAAACGCAACGTCAGTCAGGCTCAACGCACCGGCATGGTCGGCCCCGGCGGATCCGTTTTCAAGCTCGCCTACGCCGATACCCGCAAACGAATGTCTGATCTGGCCGAACAGATATTGGGACGGGCAGGTTTGGCGATCGGCGACACGCTGGACCTGAGCGATCTCGACCATGTGGGGGAGCGGCTCTACACCCTGACCCTGACGATCGCCGCGGGGACCTCAGAGATACAGCGCAACATTGTGGGCGAACGCCTGCTCGGCCTTCCCAAGGATCGCTGAGGGAGGAACAACTATGGACTTCGAACTGAACGAGGACCAGGAGGCACTTGCAGAGGGTGTGGCGGCGCTGTGCGCAGGCCGTTTCGACATTGAAGCCGTTCGCACAATGGCGAGCGAAGGCCTTGATCGGGGGCGTTGGGCAGAACTGGCCGAAACAGGGGTGTTCTCATTGACCCGTCCCGAAGCGGACGGCGGTTTGGGCATGGGCTGGGCCGAAGCGGTGGTGGTGTTCGAACAACTCGGGCGGGCGCTTGTGCCCGGCCCGCTTGTGGCTACAACTTTGACCGCTGCGCTTTTGGGGATCGCGGACAAGTCCGATGTTGTTGAGACGAGTGGACTCGATGTCACCCAGATCGGCGAGGGCGCGGCTCAGGGGAGCCTCGTGGTTGGCACCCAGGAGCGCTGCGAGGGGCCTTGTTTCGTGGAGTTCGCGGGTTGGATCGACGGGTTGGCGATAAGCGACGACGAAGGACTCTGGTGGATCGACTCGGCTTGGTTGACCGCGGTTGACGCCGCACCGGCAGCCCATCCGTTGGATCCGCTCACGCCCGTCTCCGCGGTCTCCGAACTGCCTCAGGGACGCAGAATCGCTGATGTGGTCACGGCAGAGCTCTGGCGTCAACGCGGTGCACTGCTGACGTCTGCGTTGCAGCTAGGGATTGCCGCCGGTGCGACCGAACTGGCAGTCGAGTACGCCAAGCAACGTGAGCAGTTCGGCAAACCGATCGGTGCTTTCCAGGCCGTCAAGCACCGCTGTGCCGACATGATCACCCGAGTCGAGGTCTTGCGGGCCGCGGTGTACGCGGCGGGGGTGACTGTCGATGGCAGAGGAGTCGATGATCCGGCTCGTTGCGTGGCGGTAGCCAGGGTTCTGGCCTCTGACGCCGCCGCGGCATGCGGGAAGGACGCAGTTCAGGTCCACGGCGGGATGGGCTATACCTGGGAAGTCGACGCACACCTGTACCTGAAACGGGCCTGGGTGCATGACCTCGCCTTTGGAGACGGCGACCATTTCGCGGACCAACTGGCCGCGGGACTCATCGACCGGTATCAATGAGCATGCCGTCAAACACGCTTTCGTGGTTGGTCCCGGACTGGTCCGTGAGGTCTGTGACGGGTGGTTCCGATGGCTAGCGGGACGGATGACGAGATGACGGACATCCAGCGGGTGGTCGCCGAGCTCGAGATTCGCAATCTGGTCGCGCGGTACTGCCACCACTACGACCAGGGAAGGGTCGACGACTACTGCGACCTGTTTGTTGAGGACGCGGAGTTTCGGGTGCCGGGGATCGCAGCCGTGGGTCGTGAGCAGATCCGCGAGCAGGTCGCGGCGACTGCGGCGAGCGCGCCCCCGGCGCAGCACGTGACCTACAACACCGTCATCGAAGTGGCAGACGACGGGACGGCCAAGGGCTGGAGCGACTTCATGTACGTCGGCCCCAAGGAGGGTGTTCTCGTCGTCGGACGGTACCTCGACGATTTCGTTGTCTGCGACGGCCGGTGGAGGTTCCAACGGCGTCTAGTCGAGTTCGTTGGGAGCTGAAGCTGAATCGGACCGAACGTCGATAAAGGTCGACAAACCCGGCTGTGGCATAATCGTTCGCCGGCGACTGCCGCTCACGCACCGCCGCGTAGTCGGAGCACTCTGGGGGCTCACATGTTGGATATCGTCATTCGAGATGGAACCGTAGTTGACGGGACCGGTGGTCCGGCCCAGAAGGCGGACCTGGGCATTCGTGACGGGCGGATCGTCGCCGTCGGTGCCGTGGACGAGGAGTCCGCCGAGACGGTCGACGCCTCAGGCAGGATCGTGTCGCCCGGCTTCGTTGATGTGCACACGCACTACGACGCGCAGGCCTTCTGGGACAAGACGCTCTCGCCCTCGCCGTTCCACGGGGTCACGAGCGTGGTCGGCGGAAACTGCGGCTTCTCGATCGCTCCTCTCTCTGCGGAGGCGGGTCCGTACTTGATGAAGATGCTCTCGCGTGTCGAGGGCATGCCGCTGGCGAGCCTTGAGCAGGGTGTTCCCTGGAACTGGCAGTCCTTCGGCGAGTACCTTGATCAGCTCGAGGGGACGCTCGCGGTGAATGCCGGCTTTATGGTCGGCCACTGCGCGATCCGGCGTACGGTGATGGGCGAGCGGGCGGTCGGCCACGAGGCGACTGCCGAGGATCTCGTGCAGATGGTCGAGCTGCTACGAGCCTCACTGGCCGAGGGCGGCTTGGGTTTTTCGTCCACGATCTCATCGACACACAACGACTTCGAGGGGAATCCCGTTCCCTCGCGCCACGCCACCAGGCACGAGATGCTGACCTTGGCACGCCAGGTGCGCGACTTCGAGGGGACGACGGTCGAGTTTCTGCCGGGTGTCGGCTGGGGTGAGGAGGAGGCGGAATACATGGCAGACCTCTCGCTCGCGGCCAACCGTCCGGTCAACTGGAACGTCATGGCAGCCAGCTCCCACAACCGAGAGCAGACGGAACGACAGCTCGCAGCCACCGACATGGCCCGCGCCCGCGGGGCCGAAGTCGTCGCGCTGACGGTTCCCCAGCCGATGACGATCCGGATCAATCTCGACTCGGGTTTCGTCTTCGACGCGTTCCACAACTGGGCTCCGTTCTTCAGGCTCTCCAAGCCGGAGAAGCTGGCCTTCCTGAACGATCCCGCCAAACGTCGGCAATTCGAGGAGGACGCGCAGAACCCGACCTCGCCGATGCACCGGATGGCCAACTGGGGCAACTTCACGATTGACCAGGTCCAGGACGAGTCACTCGAGAAGTACCGCGGCCGCACCGTCGGCGAAATCGCCCAGCAGGAGGGGAAGGCACCCTTCGACGCGATGATCGACATCGCCGTGGCTGACGATCTCAAGACCTACTTCATGCCGTCGACGGCGGGCACCGACGACGAGACCTGGCGCATCCGAGGCGAACTCTGGCACGACGACCGCACGGTCATCGGAGCGTCGGACGCAGGTGCCCACCTCGACATGATCGACACCTTCGCATTCTCGACGGTGGTGCTCAGCGAGGGTGTGCGCGAGCGCTCCCTGATCACGATGGAGGAGGCGGTCCACCAGCTGACGGAAGTACCTGCGCAGCTATACGGGCTTCGCGATCGGGGCCGATTGGCCGAGGGTTGTTTCGCCGATGTGGTGGTCTTCAACCCCGAGACCGTGGGACTCGGCGCGACCTACACGAAATACGACCTGCCGACCGGCGCGGGCCGTCTCTATGCCGATGCAACGGGGATCGACCACGTTTTTGCGAACGGTGTCGAGATTGTTCGCGAGGGTGCCGACACAGGCGCGCGGCCCGGTGTTGTGTTGCGCAGCGGCCGTGACACGTCCACCGTCGAGGTGTCCGGCGGGCGCGGCCCCGCGACCTGATAACCGAGGCCTGAGACCGGCCCCGGACGCTGACGCTATGTCTTCGCAGACTGGCTCGGTGCAGGTTGTTTCTGCGGCGGTTTCAGACCTCGGGTGGTGAGCGCTTGCCAGTAGGCGAGATCGGTCTCGTCGGGTTCATGCCCCAGGTGAGTGACAGTGTCGACGTCAGCCGCCTCGGCTCGCAGGGCACCGGCCGTGCACTGTTCACGGGGTCGCACTGAGAACGGGTCGAACCCGAACTGTTCCATGGCGTTGATATGGGTGATCTTGTTGACGATCTCGTCGCCGACCCCGGCGAAGCACGACTCGAGGCTCTCCGGAGCGTTGGGCCAGGAACTGTCGCTGTGCGGGAAGTCCGACTCCCAACAGACATGATCGATGTTGAACTGGTCGATCAGCGCCACACCGACCGGATCCTCGATGAAGCAGCACAGCATGTGACGGTGGAAGATGTCGCTGGCCAGTTCCATGCCTGCCGGGAACTCGTGGCCGGTCCATCCCTGGTGGCGGCGTTGCACATGGTCGGCCCGTTGCAGCAGGTAGGGAATCCAGCCGATGTCTCCCTCGCTCAATGCGAACTTCAGGTCGGGGAAGCGATGCCAGATGTCGGCCCACAGCAGGTCGCCCATCGTGTACATGGTGCTCAGCGGCGACAGCGTGATCGGCACCGGTGGCGGCGCGTCGAACGAGGTGTTCATTCCCTTCGACGACGACCCGATGTGACAGCAGATGATCACGCCTTCGTCGTTGCAGGCGGCGAACAGCGGATCCCAGAAACCGGAGTGCATCGACGGCACCCCGAGCGCAGCTGGGTTCTCCGAGAAGGTGATCGCCCGCACGCCCTTGGCGGCCAGGCGGCGAACCTCGGCGGCGGCCAGGTCGGCATCCCACAGAGGGACCATTCCGCAGGGGATGAACCGGTCGGGGTAGCTCCCGCACCATTCGTCGACATGCCAGTCGTTGTAGGCACGGATCATTACGAGGTTCACGTCACGGTCGGGACCTTCGCTCAGAACCTGGCCGGCGAACCCGGTCCAGTTCGGGAAGTTGAGCCCCGCGAGCTGGCCCCCGGCCGACATGTCGCGGACGCGCTCGTGGACGTCATAGCATCCGGGGCGCATCTCGTCGTAGCGACTGGGGTTGATGTTGAACATTGACGGAGGCTTGCCCGCGACGGCGTTCAAGCCCAGGTTCCGTCCTATCGCCTCGCCGTACCACCACTGCTGATGGCCGTTCTCGTCGGTCTCGACACGGGGTGCGCGGTCTTTGTAAGCCGCGGGAACATGGGCGTCGAACATGTCGGCGGGCTCGCAGATGTGATCGTCGACGCTTATGAGGATCATGTCCTGGGCTTTCATGGCACTCTCCTTGGGAATTCAGGCTGTTCTCAAAATCGCACCCTGGGAGTTGAAGAAAAAACCCCCTGGTGTCACCAACGCAACCTTGGCACCTTCGACCTGACGTGCGCCAGCTTGACCCCGCAACTGCGTGACTGCCTCTCGCAAGTGGCCCGTCCCCCTGGTAGCCCCTTCGGACAGTGACCCCCCGTGGGTGTTGACAGGAATCCGGCCCTCAATCTCGATCCGTTGGCGTTCATCATTCCAGTGTTCAGCCAGGTATCGCTCGGCGCCTCCCAGCTCGCAGAATCCGCAGTTCTCGAGCCAGCTCATGGCGATGATCGTGAAACCCTCGTATGGATAGAAGACGTCGACATCGTCGATCCATAGGTCGGACCGCGCCTTGAGATGGTCGACCACGACGTGCTGGCCATGGCGTTTGAGGCTGGGGAGCTGGTCTTCGGTGTTCTCGCCGTACACGCCTGTCGTAGCCGCGTGGATCAGTACGGGGGGATGGGGTAGCTGCTTGGCGCGCTGCGCGGTGGTGACCACGAAAGCGTCCGCTCCGTCTGCGGGGTAGTCCATGTCGAACATGTTGAGCGGCGTGCGGATCATGCGACCGGCGTGGTAGTCGTCGAACGACAGGGGCTCGCGCATCGCCGCGAGGTCGTTGGCCGCGGCGTTGCTGCGAGAGTTGATGGCGATACGGGCGAACGGGTCTTTCGAGGCACCGAACTCGTGCATGTAACGGCCCGCCCAGGTGGCGTAGGCGTTGGCGTTGGCCGAGTCTTCGGGCACAGGGAGGATGCTGCTTCGGGCTCCACGCCGCCAGGGATCTTGGGCGGCTCGCCGCGAGTTCCACGACGACATCATCACCGGCGTGACGATCAGCACATGATCAGCCGCGCCTGCGAACACGGCTTGGGCCGCGTCGAGCAGCGAGAACATGATCAGGGGGGCGGGACGGCTGTGATGCGACACCTCTGTAAGCCCTAGCGAGGAAACCAGGAAGGGCGCGCTGGCCGCTCCGGCTTCCGCGGTGGCGACCACGCCGTCGATATCAGCGGCGGTGAGTCCCGCGTCACGGATCGCCGCGGTGGAAGCTTCCAGAGCCAGCGACAGCGGTGAGCGGTTGCCTCTGCTGAAACCGGTCGAACCGACCCCGACGATGGCGATCTGGTCCTTCATTGGTGATCTGGCCATCAGCTTTGGCTCCGTTGGGTGGGTTCGCTTGGCCGGAAGGCCACGATCGGCGCGCCGGCTCGGTCAACAAAGTCGAGTTCGACGGGGTCGCCGATGGCGGGTCCGTCCGAGCCGAAGCCATGAACGGTTCCGGTGACCCGTAGGTGCTCCTGTTCTTCGAGTTCGACGACAACCACCGGATGGCCTTGGTTCTGGTAGTCGACCCCTTCGGCCGGGGGGCCGGCATGCAGGTGCATGAGTAGATGGATCGTGCCCCGGCCGCTCACCGGTGTGGGGACTACCTGGAAGGACCAGCAGCTGGGGCACATCGGTCTCGGTGGCTGGTGGTATCGGCCGCAGTCTGCGCAGCGGTTGATCAGCAACTGACCGGCGAGTCTGCCGCGGAATTGGGCCGCGTTGTCTCGGTACAGACCATGCCCGGCGAACAGTTCGAGCAGTTCGGCGTCGCTCAAGTCGCTTTCGGTTTGGATGGAATCGGCCACGGCGTGACATTATGCGCGGATGAGCGACAACCCCACACCCCAGGCGACTGCTGCACTCGATGACTTGATCTCGACTCTGACCGAGATCCGCGACGGTTACGTCCTCGACACGGCTAGATGGACCGAACCCGTGGAGCAGGTTGAGGCGTTTCGCTACGTCGGCCAGATGCTCTCGGCGATGTCGGAGCTGTATTGGGAGGCGCAACCGAACCACCCGCGTTTTGTCGGGATCGTGGACCCGGGCCGGAAACTCCAGGGCGACAATCCCGACGCGATCTATCACTACGCCCGCATCGATGGCACCAGAAAATACCGGGTGACCGGACGCATACAGCAGGAGTGCTACACGTCGTTCACGCTTCATGCGGCTGCCGAGGACGGTGGCATGGCGGGACCACTGCGTGGAGATGTCAACGACCGTGACCTGACCGTGGCCGAGGACGGCTCATACAGCCTCACCCTCAGCGCCGATCCTGCCGATGCGAACGGCGGTGATTGGCTGAAGCTTGAACCTGACACCATTGCCGTGATTGTGCGCGGTTATTACCAACTGCCCGTATCGGCCCAGAATGACAGTGGAGTCCATGTCGATATTGATATTGAGAGCCTTGACGGTGACTCGCCGCCGCCACCGTTGAGCGACGAGTTCATAGCCGGACGCATGACGGAGGGAATTGCCTTCTTGCGTCAGGTGACGGTTGGGCAGGGCCCCTTCGGCGGCGGTTCGGGTGTGCCTTTTGTGTCGGATGTGCCCAATGAGCTTCCCAAACCGTTCAGTTTCCGAGATTCGGGATTGCCGGTGCCCGGGGCCGCCGACATCCATTACGCCATGGCTCGTTGGGAGCTTGAACCGGGGCAGGCTCTGGTAATGCGAGGAACCCTTCCGCCTGGGCCTTTCGTCAATGTGATGCTCTGGAACGCCCATATGCAGACGCTCGAGTATCGCAACCGGAACTCGTCGCTCAATGCCGATCAGATCGCGTTCGACGACGACGGCAGCTTCGAGATCTGGGTATGCGCCGAAGACCCCGGTCACCCCAACTGGCTCGACACCGATTCGCACAGCCGTGGTTCCATCTTCTGGCGGTACCTCCTCCCCGAATCCGACCCCGAGCCAGTCACCACCGAAGTAGTCACGCTCTGAGGCGCTATCGCCTCCCTTCACGAGCTCCCCTGATTCCGCCGATTCGGTTTAGCTCGATCAGTTCAGGCTGATCGGTTCGGCCCTACTGGTTCGGCTCGGTCGGTGGTTCTGTTGGGTGGTTTGGTTGCGCCGATGTGTCGCGTGCCGCGGTGTCCCTTGGTTTGGTTGGACACTCGGTCTGGTCCCCTCGGTTGGCGGGTGGACTCGTCTTGGCGCTCATGTGTGCCTTTGTGTGGACCCCGGCGTGGCTGGTTGCTTCCGTCGGGGTTGGGGGGTTTCAGGTAGTACTTGCGGGTCTTCGGGTGTTGGTGGACGGTCCAGCCGTGTAGATGAATCTTCTTATG
This sequence comes from Candidatus Aldehydirespiratoraceae bacterium, assembly GCA_965221585.1. Lineage (GTDB taxonomy): Bacteria > Actinomycetota > Acidimicrobiia > Acidimicrobiales > Aldehydirespiratoraceae > VXYK01. The sequence continues at coordinate 775,410 of OZ244898.1, forward strand.
GCAGTCGTCGCAGACCAGCAACAGGTTGTCGAGGTCTGTGCGTCCGTTCTTGGACCACCAGATGATGTGATGGGCCCTGCACCACAGGGGATTGGCTTTGCAGCACACGCAGCCCTGGTCTCGGGCCATTAGTGCAACCCGTTGAGCCTCAGAGGCGGTGCGGCGTTGACGGCCCAGCCACATGTTCTGGGTCTTGGCATCGAATATGGATGGCAGAATGTCGGCGTCACGGGCCAGTAGACGCAGTTCACCGATGGGTATTGGAGAACCGTCGGCGAGGCGAGCGTTGACGAGTTCCTGCTTGACCACGTCGTAGTCGGCGATGACCAGCAGATCCGTGCCCTGTGTCTTACCGTTGCCGGGTTCGCAGATCAGCGCAGCGAGCGCGTCTGCCATCCGCTGTTGCGGTGTCCGACGTGCATCAGGATCTTCGTGATGCCACAGCTCGCGTTCTTTGGCGGTCAGTGCCGTTGCGATTCGGGTGCCGGTGATCTGGTCGAACTTTCCGGACAGTATGAACATGCCATTGTCGGGACTTTCGAATATGCGCGCCGTACGACGCTTCCGCTGCCGATCCAGAAGCGCCTGCCCGTCGTCATCGGAGCGGTCTTGTTGATGGCGCCGCACAGTCTGGGCGAACTCGTCGAAGGGTTGCTCTGAAGCTGCCTTGGCGAGCAGGGCCTCGTCGATATCCCCTTCGCCGGAGGCACGGGCGATCAGGTGGGCGTGACCTTGGGGGATCTCGCCGTTCGCCAGGGCTTCGCTCGTGGAAGGCAGCTGTTCGAGTTGCGTTGCCGACTCAACGTCGCGTTTTGCCTCACGCTTCGAGGACTGCAGTTCATTGCGAGCGATCCGTTGCGCCTCCGGGTTGCTGTGGCGACGACCGACCTCAGCGAGCACCTGAGCTTTCATCGCCGCCAACCGAGACTCGGCACGACCGATCTCACCCAACCGCGACGACAGCCCCGAATCACACAGCCCCCCAACGTCGACCACCGCCACATGGACCGCCCCAGCGGGCCCCGTGCCCGATCCGGTGTTGGTATCCAAGAGGTTGGTAGAGGAGCCAAATTCCATGAATGAAACTCTACCAAACCCCTGTGACAATGACATCTAAAATTAGTTGAAAATCATGAAAAATACTAACATTCCTATATCAGCGCGCGGACCGGTGCCCGCGCCTGCCTCTGACGGCTAGGCTCGTTCGGGCTATCACCGCGACCTTCAAGACCAGAGGATTTGTCACGTATGGCTGCGCCCAGCGAAACCGACGAACGCGAATTCTGGCAAGCCCGCCTCGATGAGTACCTCCGACACCTGAACGACCTCGGCCGCAGCGCTGGCACGATCAAAGACTACAAGACAGTGTTGACTCGTTGGGTATACCACGCGCTGTCCCGACACGAGAGTCCTGACAGGTTCAACGTTGACTTGGTAGCAGCGTTCTTGGACGCACAGAGCCTTGGACCAGGTGCGCGCGCGGGGTACTCCTCGCGCATTCGGCGTTGGTGTGGGCATTGGCAGGAGCGAGACGTTCGCGCGTGGGTGGTACGGGCCGGGGAGGAGGGCCAGGCAGAGCTACACAATCTGGACCACGGTGTTGTGACCATCGGATGGGGCGAGTTCGGGAGCCAGGTCGGTGAGTTTTTCGACCCGGAAAAGTTCAAGCAGCATCTAGAAGAACGATTCGACAGCTCCGGTGGTCGTGGGAGGTACCAGATTTGGAACTTCGCTAAGACAATCGAGATCGGTGATCTGGTCGTCATGCCACAGAAGCGGGCGGAACTCGGGGGACGGCGCCTGATCGCCATCGGACGCGTGACCGGCCCATACGAGTATGACCCCTCACTGGCGGACGATTTCATGCAGCGCCGGAAGGTCGAGTGGCTCCAGACTGACCTGTCTCGCGATGTTGTGCGAGCAGACCTGGATGCATCGATGAACAGCAGTCAGACGGTGTTCTCGCTCAGCCGTCACGATGCTCCCTACCGGATCGCCTATCTCGCTGAGCACGGGGAGGACCCTGGCAACAGGTATGGCAGCGCCGCCGTTGACGAGTCGGAGCTCTGGGAGCAGCGCCTGGAGGATTACCTCGAGCATCTGCGCGTGGACCGGGGCTACAAAGTTGTCACGATCAACACGAAACGGAGCATTCTCGGCCGTTGGATTTCCTACGCATTAGAGCACGGCCACCGCCCCGAGTTGTTTGATGCATCGCCATTGGAAGGTTTCTTGGACAATCCGGAGTGGCCCTCGCAAAAAACTCGCAACACCGTGCGCTCTCACATCAAGATGTGGTGCAAGCACTGGGAAAGAGACACCACAGTGACTGCCAACGACGCAGACAGCCAGTCGCTGGAAGAACGCCTTGAGAAGGCTGCTGCGAATCTGCTCTGTGATGTCCACCATTTGCAAGAGATCGTGGACCTGCTGGAGGACAAGAGACAGGTGATCCTCTACGGGCCTCCGGGTACCGGGAAGACTTACTTGGCGCAGGAACTCGCCGAGGCACTGGCCCCGGAGGAAGAGGCTCGAAGTCTGGTTCAGTTCCATCCTGCGTACTCGTACGAGGACTTCTTTGAGGGTTTCCGGCCCGTGGTCGACCAAGACAATCAGATGACATACAAACTGACCTGGGGTCCGCTCGCCACGTTGGTCGATCACGCCGTCCGGAACCCAGAACAGCGGCACGTGATGGTGATTGACGAGATCAATCGTGCCAACCTTCCGCGAGTACTTGGCGAACTGCTGTTCCTGCTTGAGTACCGTCAGAAATCGATACAGGTGATGTACAGACCCGACGAGGGTTTCAAATTGCCGAAGAACCTGTGGTTCATCGGCACCATGAACACTGCGGATCGATCAATCGCTCTCATTGACGCGGCTATGCGACGTCGCTTTCATTTCGTTGATTTCTTTCCTGAGCGGGAACCCACGAAACATCTGCTACGCAAGTGGACTGCGGAGAACGCTCCTGGCCAGGAATGGGTCGTTGCTCTCGTGTCTGCGGTTAACGCGGAGCTTGAAAAAGAACTTGGCGGGGATCACCTCCAGCTCGGCCCGAGCCATTTCATGCGGGACGACCTGAACGACGGCGGCTTCAAGCGCGTCTGGCGTTACAACATCGAACCTTTCATCGAGGACCAACTGTTCGGCCAGACCGCCAAGATCAAGCATTTCCGCCTCAAAGCTGTCCTCCAACGCCACAGATCGACGAGTTCGGACTCCCAGCGCGAGCATGTGTTCGACGAACCCGATATGGGGACGGCTGGACTACAAGTCGATGACGACGAGTCGTCGGGTCGTGAAGACTAGGGGAACGCAAGAACGTGGTTGACGCAGCCGGGTTGCTGGAAGAAACCGTCGTGACGGAACTCGAACACGCGGAACTGTCGTTCGAAGATCCGTCGGCCGGCTTGAAGCCGATCACGTTGTCTGAGTGGGCGACCAAGCGGGTTGAACTGAGCGATTCACTGGCTCGGCGTCTTGGGGAGACCAGATTCAACAAGTGGTTGTTGGTGAGTCCGGATCCCGAAGCGGGCTGGTGGAAGCTCACGGCGAAACAGTTCGTCGGGGGGTTCGAGGTCGACGGACTGCGGGTCATCGTGAGACCGAAAATCGATCCCCACAATCTGTTCCTGATGCTGGAAGTCGGATTGCCGGCCGACGCCTGGCTGCCGGAGGCGATGGAGTACGCAGAAACCCAAGACCTTCTCTCTGCGCTGATCTCATTCTTTGCCCGTACTGCTGAAACAACCCTGGCCCGAGGTCACTACCACTCCTACCAACACCAAGAGGAGGACCTCCTCGCGCTGCGCGGACGCCTCGACTTCACACGCCAGTTCCGCCGAGGCGGACAACTGGTTCCGATGGCCTGCTCCTATGACGACTTCACAGCCGACGTTGCCGAGAACCGGTACCTCAAGGCGGCAATGCAGAGAGCAATTCGGGTCGTAGGGGTTCCGCTGGTTGACCGGCGCCGACTCATGCGCTTGCTTGTAGCACTCGAGGATGTCGCCGATGCGCCTGTCGAAGCCGACGACATTGATCGGATCACCTTTACCCGGCTCAACGAGCACTACCTGCCGGCGATGCGGCTGGCCCGTCTGATCCTGGCCAACCTCACCCTGCAAGACCAGCACGGCGACACCACCGCTTCAGCGTTCATGTTGGATATGAACGACCTCTTCGAACGTTTCGTGACTGAGAGGTTGCGCCATAAGCTGGCCGGTCGTCTCGAGGTTGAGGGGCAGAAGCGCAGCAAACTCGACACCGCAGAGAGCGTGACGATCAGGCCGGATCTCTCGTTTCGGCGAGACGGCCGAAGAGTCGGTGTTGCCGACATCAAGTACAAGCTCCGAGACACTGACGAACCCGTGGAGGTCGACCCAGGAGATGTCAGCGACTCGGTGGACTCAAACAGCGAAATCGCCAGCGCCGCTGTTCGGGCAACTCACGCCGACTACTACCAACTACTGGCCTACACCACAGCGCTGGACCTTCCCGGCGGCACGCTCATCTACTGCGTCGACGCTGAGAGCAGCATGGCATCCCGACCATCTCAGCTCACCAAGTCGACGATTGAGGTCAAACACACGGGCAAGCGGCTCAGTGTTGTCGGCGTCGACCTTTCCGGCAGTCCCGCCGACATACAAGACCAGATCACGGCTTTAGCGGACCACCTACTAGCGTCTACCCGCTTCAAAGAGGTGTTTGGAACGCGAATCTCGTCCACGGAGATCCTTAAGGCACGGGACATGGATCGTAGGTGACGACCGTCGTTGACGCTTCGGCACCAGAGCCGATGGGGCGAGGTGATCACGCCGGGCGGACCGGCGGATTAGTTCGCTAACGTCGAAGGCGACGCTCGCGTACCCGGCGAACGGCGCGGCGGCTACTTCGGGTTGTCTCCGGCGGACTCGTCGGCAACCGGGGGAATGCCGATGCCCAGGAACCCTTCGATCCGCGCCAGTCTCTCCCCGATTTGAGCGATCGCCTCCCTGAGCACGTCGTGGTCTTGGCGCAGTTCGCGGATGGAGGCGTTGACGTCGTCGCGAAGTTTGTCGATGCTGCGCTGCTGGTGCCAGACGATCGCCAGACCGACCGACAGCACGGTCACGAGCTGGGCAATGGCCTCGGCATCCATACGGACCGACGATAGTCCTAGCGGATCAACACGCGATGAAAAAGCATGAAATATTGCTTCAACGCCTGGTTCAGAGCTCGTTGGGGTGGCGCTGTTCGAGGATGTCGGCCCAGGAGGACCGGCCGGTAGCGCGGAGGCGTTCGAGGTATGCGCTCAAATGGCCGCGGCAGTGATACGGGCCGCCTTCCTCCAAGACGATTTCCATCGGATCGACTGGGCTGTAGCTACGGGCCATCTGCTCAGAAGTCCAAGACTCCAACAACTCCCGACCCTGCGCCACCATCGACCCATCCTCAGCACTGAGATCGTTGACCTCGTGAGGGTCCCGAGCGATGTCGAACAGCATCTCCTCGTTCCAATGGGCGTGGTATCCGTCGTGCCAGGTACGCAGGTAAAGGTGATCGCCGAAGCGAACCCCCCGCTGCGCAGACCACGCCCCCTGGGAGACCACGAGATGGTCGCGCCCCGTATCGGTTCCGGCTCGAAGTTCGCCCGCGACGCTTCGTCCGTCCCAATGAAGCGGCGCAAGGATCCCGGCCAACTCGACGATCGTGGCCCCCACATCGAGGTGGTATAGCAGCCCGTCGAACACCGTCGGCTCCAACCCCGGCCATGACAGAACCGAGGGGATATGGCAGGTCGCCTCATCCGCGCCCTGATGGTCCGCATACACCCCTAGCTCGCCGAACGCCTCCCCGTGGTCCGAAGACACCAGCACGGCGGTCTCGTCGAGCACACCTAGCCCGGCCAGCTGATCCAGCAGGCTCCCCACGGCATCGTCTGCGTAGCGGATGCCCACGTCGTAGCCGTCGATGATGCCTTTGACGTTGTCCATCGACGAGGCGTCCCAGGGCTGGCGAGGCCCGGGGGTCCCCCATTCGTCAGGCGTGTAACCCCATGGTTCCTGCGCAGAATGCGGCCCCGACAAACCCCAGTTGTGTTGACGGATCTCCTCGGTGTGCCACTGCGCGATCGGGTCGCCCTCGAACGGGTTACCGTAACCCTCCGGCGTGTTGTAGGGCGTGTGCGGATCCCACAGATGAACATGCAGGAACCAGTCGTCTTTGCGGCCGTTCTCGGCGATCCATTTGTGCGCGCCGGGGAGCACCTCGTCGGCTCGTTCGCCGCCCATGCCTCGCATCAGGTTGAGAGCTTCCATGAACCCGTGGTTCCACCAGCCCGCCGAGTGGCGGAACGGGAAGCTGGAGATCGAGGCGGTGTGGTAGCCGGCGTAGTAGAACTTCGACGCCCACGTATTGGATGCGATCGTCCCGATGAAGTGCCGGCCCGCGCCTTCGGGCCGCAACTCGGCTGCGACCCCGCCGTGGTTCACGACCCCGTTGCGGATTCCGAACATGCCGGAGATCAGCGCGGTGCGGCTCGGCAGGCACGGCACGTCGGAGGCGTAGACGTTGGCGAATCGGATCCCGTTGGCGGCGATGGCGTCGATATTGGGCGTGGTGTTGCGGTGATAGCCCGCACAACCGAGGTGATCGGCCCGCAACGTGTCGATATCAACGTAGAGAATCCGCATTGCTAGGATTCTCACCCGTGGCGCCTCACGTGTCTACTCACCGGTCCTGTGTGTGTCGGGAGGGTCGACGGTGGCACTGACGGCGGAGCAACGGCGGTGCTGGGAGGAAGACGGCTTCTTCATCTTGCATGGCTGGTCCGATCCCCCGGTGCTGGAAGCGATGATTGAGCGAATCGTCGAGTTGGCCAGGGCCATCGACGGCGGTCTGGTCCGTAATGATCTGTTGGTGAGTCCAGAGGAGCTCCTTGCTGATCGGCCGGATCCTGAACAGCGCCTGTCGAAGATCTTTCGTGTCATGCGCACTGAGGATGTGTTCTACGAATGGGCGACGGAGGAGCGGCTATTGAGCCTGGTCGGTAAACTCATCGGCGCCGACGTCGATTGCTTCCTGAGCCAGTTCATCTTCAAACAACCGGGTGCGCTGGGTCAGCCGTGGCATCAGGACAACTTCTATTTTCGGATGACGCCGCGCCCTCAGGTCGGGGTGTGGTTGGCATGCACGGACGCGACTCCCGACAACGGTCCTCTGTGGGTGGTGCCGGGGTCGCACATGGAGGAGGTGCATGACGATGTCGTTCTTGATCCCCGTGAAGGCGCCAACCTCGGTTACGTGGAGATCCAGGGAGCTGATACTTCGGCGGAGACTCAGGTGTTGATGACCGCCGGGGATTTGTTGGTGTTCGATTCACATCTGCGTCACCGTTCTACCGACAACGTGTCCGACGGCATGCGCGCGGCGATGGTGTACCACTACGCCAGCGCCCACAGCGAGGGCCTGATCTCGTTCAACCATGACTGGGTGCCGGTTTTGCGAGACTCTGCCGCGGTCACCGTGGACCATGACCCCGTCCCCATCGAATGGCCCGACTGGGTCACCCAGAGCCCCGGCCCGTCATCCGAGGATGGCGATGACCCCGAGGAGTTCTGGAAATCCAAAGCCCGCCAACAAATGAACCTGGGGACCAGCCACTAGCTGCTTCTGAGCAACCTGGCCGCGCAAGCAGCGTTTGACCGGTTGTATAGTCTGCTCTGTGACTGGCGTAGGAAGGGTGCTTGGCACTGATGACGCTACGCCGCTTGAGTTCTGGGTGGCGTTGAACCCAGATTCCCATCTGCAACTAGATGATGTAGTCGCCATTGACCGCGTGCTCCCCAACGACAACAAGATCGCGTTGTATGGCATTGTCAGCAATGTCCGGGCTCGTCACGAGGGTGCCCGCTTCGATAGTGACGTTTTCTTGATCGCGGACGGGATTCTCCCGGCTGAGGTGGCTGAGGCAGCCTTGGTTCAGGTCACGCGGATTGTACCTGAGACCTTTGTACCGCCGCTACCCGGTACCGAGGTACGGCGGGCAGTTGATGAAGAGCGCGATACCGCACTTGATTTTGACGAAGTCGAACGCCGTCTACCGGCCGGGCTCAGCCGTGACGAAGACCCCATCTACCTGGACCTGGATTTCATCGACGGCACAAAAGGCGCGCATATCAACATCAGTGGCATCTCCGGTGTGGCCACCAAAACCAGTTATGCCACGTTCTTGCTGTATTCGCTGTTCAACTCCGGTGTGCTTGGTGCTTCGGCGATGCACACCAAGGGTCTGATCTTCAATGTCAAAGGCGAGGACCTGCTGTTCCTAGATTACCTAAACAACCGGCTTGAAGACGACCAAAGTGCTAGATACAGAGCGCTCGGTCTGGAAGCCACGCCCTTCCGCTCGGTGGGGATCCTGGCCCCGCCTCGGCCCGGCGACCCCAACGCCACGCCTGCGACCGGTGCTCGCATCGCCGGTGTTCGCCCATACTTCTGGACAATCGCCGATTTCTGCAGCCAGCGGTTGTTGCCCTTCCTGTTCGCCGATGCCGAAGACGAACGCCAGCAATACACCATTGTGGTGCAGTCGGTTACCGCACAGTTAGAACAAGTTGCCCACATTTCAAACACCTCGGCTGGCGCGGTTCAAATAGAGGGAAAGACAATTCGGACATTCGAGCAACTGGTGGAAGCGCTAGAGAGAATACTCATTCCCGACGATCCCGATGACTCACCAGACCCGCGCTGGACGGGCCGGGCCATTGGCACGGGCACGATCAACGCCTTTGTTCGACGCTTAAATGCCTCAGTGCGTCACGTGAAACATCTCATTCGGGCTGACCTCGCCGATGCGCCCGCACACTCCATCGACTTAGATTCGCACCAGTTGACAGTGATCGACATCCACATGCTGCATGACCGGGCCAAACGCTTCGTTGTTGGTGTGGTGCTGCGTCAAGCATTTGACGACAAAGAACGCAGTGGTACCTCCGATCCGTTGCAGTTCATCGTCTTGGACGAACTCAACAAATACGCCCCGCGAGACAGCAGCAGCCCGATTAAAGAGATTCTCCTCGATGTAGCGGAGCGAGGGCGGAGCTTGGGGATCATCTTGATTGGCGCGCAACAGACGGCCAGCGAGGTGGAGCGCCGGGTGGTAGCCAACAGCTCAGTGCGTGTTGTTGGGCGACTTGACAGCGGCGAAGCCGGGCGAGATCAGTACGGCTTTCTACCAGCTGTCCAACGTCAGCGGGCCACGATCCTCAAACCCGGATCAATGTTCGTTGCCCAGCCGAGGTTGCCGGTTCCGTTGCTCGTAGAGTTCCCGTTTCCGGCTTGGGCCACCCGTTCAGCCGAAGCGGACCTGTCGGTGGGGCCGAATGACAAACGGCCCCAACCCGCAGACCCATTTGAGGGTCTTTCGTGAGCGTCGAACGAGCGCTCAAGACCACTAGGCCGGTCCCGTGAAGTTGCTTCACACCAGCGACTGGCATGTGGGCAAGACCATCCGGGGCCATAGTCGGGCACCTGAACACGAGTCGGTATTCGACGAAATCGTGTCGTTGGCTGACGGACACTCCGTTGACCTAGTGGTAATCGCGGGCGATCTGTTCGAGACCGCTAGCCCGACCGCGCAAGCAGAGGGATTGGTGTACAGGACATTGTTACGCCTCCTTGGTACTGGCGCTCACGTAGCAGTGATCTCAGGAAATCACGACAACGCCCGCCGTTTGCACGCGGTAGCCCCCGTGTTCAAGGCACTCGGACGGATCCATTTGGTGACCGAACCAACCCGACCTGACGACGGTGGGGTTGTTCGCCTTCCGACCCGAGGAGGAGACGAGGTTTGCCTAGCGATGCTGCCGTTCGTCTCGCAACGCGGCATCGTACGAGCCAAAGACCTCATGGAAGCCGCCGCCTACGAGAATACTCAGCGATACGCCGACCGGATGCGCTTGCTGATTGACACGCTGACAGCTGATTTCGGCACCGACGTTGTCAACATCCTGACGGCGCATGCTTTTGTGTACGGAGGTCAGCTAGGAGGTGGCGAACGAGCGGCTCATTTCATTGAAGACTATGCCCTTGGGGCGGCGACGTTCCCTAAGGAAGCTAGCTACGTGGCCCTGGGCCATGTGCATCGCGCCCAGAAAATTGCGGGTGCAGCCCCGATTCACTACTCAGGGTCGCCGCTCCAGCTCGATTTCGGGGAAGAAGACCAGCCAAAAGTGGTCAAGCTAGTCGAAATCGAACCGGGGCTTCCTCCAGTGGTTACGCCGGTAGCGCTAAGCGGAGGTCGAGCGTTGCGGACTCTACGTGGCACAATGGCTGAGTTGGAAGTGCTGGCCGCCGGTGACGACGACAGCAGTGGTGTTGAGGATGCTTGGTTGCGGATAGTGCTGAAAGGGTCCCGCCGCGCCGGTTTGGCCGACGAAGTGCGAGCCTTGCTCGGTGAGCGAGTCGTGGATGTGCGCATCGACGCCCCGGCACCTGAGCACAAACCCCGGTCAAACCGTAAGGATCGCCAACCCACTGAACTATTCGACGAATTTCTTGCCGAACGAAATGTCGCAGACGAACGGGTCCCAGCCATGTTCAGGGAGTTGCTTGATGCTGAATTAGAAGCGAGACCAGTCTCGGAGGCGTCGTTATGAGACCGGTGCGTTTGGAGATGAAAGGCTTTGGCGCGTTTCGCGAAAAGACTGTGGTGGACTTCAGCGACTTGGAACTAGCTGCTTTCGTCGGAGTCACGGGTTCCGGCAAGTCCACAATCATCGACGGCATCACCTTCGCCTTGTTCGGAGTGGTCGCCCGCTATGACGATCGCCGCGCCGTCGCTCCGGCGATCAACCAGATGGTTCCTGAGGCTCGGGTTTCTTTCGAGTTCGAGGTGGACAACAAGCGATACACCGCGGTGCGGGTGGCGCGGCGCAACGAAAAAGGCGCGAGTACCAAAGAGGCACGCTTGGAGCACGCCAGCGATGTCCTAGCTGGTCGAGCCAGCGAAATGGACCAGGCGGTTGAGGAGGTTTTGGGTCTTGACTTCGATCGGTTTACCAAGACCGTGGTTCTGCCCCAAGGTCGCTTTGCTGCCTTTCTACATGATAAACCCTCAGACCTTCAGGAACTCTTGCGCCAGTTGCTTGACCTAGTCATATATGAACGAATGGGTGCACAAGCGCGACTCCGAGCCAACGCCGCCGGTAACCAGTTGGAGGTGCTTGAACCAAGGCTCGAAGCGGAGGTACCCAGCGAGGAGCAGATCGCGTCGTTGGCCGCCGCGCTTGAATCTGTGACCGAGGCACAGGCGGCCTTACAACGTTCGTTGGCAGAACTCGCTGAGAGCGACGAAGCCGTCGCGGCAGCGAACGACCACGCCGAAGGATTAGGGGTGCTGACGTTAGCTGTCGCCGCTGTGACCGTGCCCAAAGAAGCGTTGGCGCTTGGTACAGAATTGCAAAAAGCGCAGGTGTCGCTCGAAGATGCGATTGAGTGTCTAATGCAGGCTTCGGAAGAAGCGCGAGAAGCAGAACAAGCAGAAAAAGAGGGACCCAACATAGAGGCTTGCCGTTTGCTAATCGCCAGATACGGTCAGTTGGCTGAACTGACGGAGACTTTGTCGAGACTTGATGAAGAATGCAAGACAGTCGAGGTGCAGCACCGTGAGGCCACAGCGCGGGCTTCAGAGATTCGGGAACGACTGGATGCCCGAGAAGAGGCTGTGGAGAAGGCGAGTGGTGCGGTCGATTCGGCGCAGGAAGCAGCAGATGCTGGTCCCGACTTAGCCCAGTTGGGCCGTTGGCGCTACCAATTTGATGAGTTGGAGCGCCTGAGAGACCAACTAGAAGCCGCAAACGAAGCCCTAGACGTTGAGAAAGTACGTGAGGCTGCGGCCCGTGAGGCTTTTGAAGAGGCGCAAGAGATCTTTCGCGAAAGCGCCGGGATTCTTGACCGAGTCCGAACGGTGAAGCAGGCAGAGGGTCTGGTATCTCAACTTGTTGAGGGTGAACCTTGCCCGGTGTGTCGTCAAGTGGTAAACGAACTGCCCGCGCACGACCATGATAGCGAATTGGAAGAGATTGAAAGAGTTCACCGCGAAGCGGAAGACGCCAAGCATGAGCACGAGAATGCTCTCCGTGAAGCTGGTGCTGCCTTGGCCAAAGCCAACGCAGCGGTCGACTCCTTTGCGGGTCAGCAGGGCGAACTCATTGACAAACTCGCTAGTGCCCCCAACGAAACCAAACTTGACCAGCAAGCAGCACTGGCCGAAGATCTAACGGCGGCTGTGACGCAAGCCCAAGCAGCATTGACAGCGGCACGGCAGGCGGAAACCGAAATCAAAGAAAGAGCCGAAACCAACGAGATTCTTGAAACAGAGCGAGAATACGAACGCCGACTGACCAGCGCAACCGCTCGCCGGGAAGCGTGTATTTCTCAACGTGCTCAGGTCGCTGAGGAACTAGCGGGTCAACCCGACGAGGCAACCCTCGAGAACGACATCGCTCTGGCCGAACAACTAGCCGCGACTTGCCAACGTGTGCAAGCGGCTGAGACTGAGGCGAAGCAGACAGAACAGAAGGAGCGTGATGCCATAGAAAAACTGGCCGAGGCGGAACTTGACGCGCGCAAGGAATTCGCCAAGTGCCGTGATGGCTTCGCCCTTCTGCAACCGCCGACGCCCCAAGCGTCGCTGGTACAAGACTGGCAGGAGTTGGCGTCTTGGGCAGCGCAGCTTGCTGCCGAGTTGACCCCCGAACTCGAACATGCAAACGAGCGTGTTATCGAGGAAAAGAATCGACATGCAGAACACGTCGAGGCTGCCCGTGCGGTTTGCACACCTCACTTCGATCCATCTGATGACCCGAATCGTTGGCAAATCGAGATGGCGACCGTGGTTGAGCGTGCCAACAGCGACCATGAAGGGGCCTGTCGTCAACGTCGGCAAATGGCAGAGCTAGAGACACAAGTTGAGGCACTGCGCACGGAACGAGAAGTGGCGAACGAACTAGGCCGGCTTCTTCGTTCAGACGGATTCGAGAAGTGGCTGCTGGAAGAAGCTGTGGGAGATCTAATGAGTCGAGCCAGTGAGCGGCTACTGCAACTATCCAATCGGCAGTATTCGTTTTCTGCCGACAGCACCGACTTCAGTATCTGCGATCACCACAACGCTGATCAGGTGCGACCGGCAAAGACACTCTCAGGCGGAGAAACCTTCCTGGCCAGTCTCGCTCTGGCCCTAGCGCTCAGCGACAGCCACGCAGAGCTCGCGCCAGAGGGCGCCCCGGGTCTCGAATCTCTGTTTCTCGACGAAGGATTCGGCACCCTCGACCCCGAGACCCTCGATGTCACCGCGGCTGCGATCGAGGAACTAGGAGCTTCTGGTCGCATGGTCGGGATCGTCACCCATATTCGCGAGTTGGCCGAGCGTATGCCGATTCGCTTTGAAGTCACAAAGACTCCCACAACTTCCACCGTCGCCAGAGTGACCGCCTGATCGCGTGAAACCATCCGCGCGTGAAATAGGTACTCAATCCCGCGTGGCCACCGCGAGCGAGTCCAGAGGTATACTGTCTGGTATGTCTGATTCTACTACCATTAAGGTCTCGGTCCGGACCCGTGATGCCCTGCGTCTGCTCGCTGATCGCCAGGGGCTGACGTTCGACGCGCAGCTTGAGAGGATGATCCGACGGGAACGTCGTCGCATCATGGGTGCCCAGCTCGCAAGCGCCCGATTTGATGCTGCCGCAGAAGTCGTGCTCGACGCGTCTGCAAGTGATGTCGCTGATGCGAGCGGGTGACGTTGTACGTTGCGATTTCGGGACGCCAGCGAGGGGCGAGGCTGGATTTGTGCGGCCTGCGATCATCGTCACCTCCGATGATGTGCTTGAGTTCCGGCAACACGCGATTGTGGTCGTCCCCTGCACGACCACGAGGCGAGGATGGTTGAGCGAGGTTGATGTCACGGAGTTTGGTGTCGCTCAGGCACACCTCCCGACGACGATCAGCGTCGACCGTGTTGTCGAGTCGACAGGCGTGAATATCGGATCCGTCGCGTTGCAACAGATTCGAGAACTCATCGCCGACTTGCTCGGACTCTGATCAAAGCCCGGGCTCAACGGTAGAAGCCCAGGGCGCTATCGTCAGTGCCGAGGTCCTTGGAAGATCGGAGCACCCGGTTGGGGAGACAAAGGGAGATAGGGCAGGCACGATGTGCACGCGAGAAGGGCGGTTCCTCGCGTGTCTAGGTTACGACAAGTCTGATCTTGACGTTCTGTTTGAGTAGCAGCGCTCATGAAAGCCGATGCTGAAACGGTTGAACCTGCCGTAGAGAACGCGGTTGTAGACCTTGGGAACGCCGTATTGGGCGACAGTACCGATATGCGCGAACAGATCAACAGTGAAGAAACAACCGAGCAGGACCTATATCGCGAATCACTGAGCTTGCTGTTCGGGTTGTTCTTTGAGGGACTTGACATCTCCCGGTTACGCGAGATCGCCAGCGGTGATTCGTTCGAAGAAGTCGCTCGACGGATTCGAACTGAACTCGACGCGGCACAACTCGCGTCGGCATACGAGTCGCTGCTGGAACTGACATTCAGAGTAGACACTGACTCGTGGGTGGTGTCGCTTGACCGCGCTAAACGACACGACCGCAAGACCACGGGCAGTTACTACACGCCCTCGGCGCTCGTGGGGCGCATACTCGATTGGACCCTCGACCCAGCGATCAACAATGCACTGTCTGCCTGTGACCCGGAAACCACGCTGCTCGATCTTAAGGTCCTCGACCCCGCGTGCGGATCGGGCCATTTCCTCTCAGCGGCAGCTAACCGAATGGGCTCGGCGCTCGCAGCGCTGCGCGCCGCGCAATCAAGTCCATCGGCCGCAGAGATCGAGCGAGCGCATGGTGATGTCGTACAGAACTGCATTTTTGGTGTCGACATCGACCCGATAGCGGTCGAACTATGCAAGTTCGCTCTTTTGTCCGGCTCTAGTGAATCGACAACCACGGAGAACGCGGCGCTCAATTGCCGGATCCGCTGTGGTAATTCGCTTCTCGGGCTTACCCCGAAGCTGCTCGCCGATAGTACGCACAACGAGTTGGACGTCGACCACCTCCGCCCGTTTCATTGGCATCTTGAGTTTCCTGATGTTTTCAGGGGTACCCAAGCTAATTCCACTACGGGCTGGTTTGGTGGCTTTGATGTGATCGTGGGCAATCCGCCGTTTCTGAACCAGCTCAAGACTTCCACAGTTCAGTCGAAGAAAATTGCCGCGTTTTTGAAACGCAGGTACCCGGGGGTTGCGAAGGGCTACACCGACACCGCAGCGGTGTTCGCGGAACTCTCATCGCAACTCGTACGTCCGGACTGCGGACGGGTGGGCCTAGTCCAACCGGTCAGCATTCTTGCGTCTGGAGACACGATCGGAGTGCGGCGGACTCTGACTGATCGAGGAACTCTTGAAACCCTGTGGGTTGCGAGCGAAGGAGTATTCGGTGCTTCAGTACGAACTTGCGTGGTGGTATTTCGTAATGGAGAAAAACCATCGACAGGAGAGCTTCGTCGTTTCGTCGGACTCGACTTCAGTCCTCTCTCACCGCTCCCGATCAGCGAAGACGAAATCGATGACATGGAGACTTGGGCACCGTTGATTGCAGATGGTTTCGGCGTCCCCGCGGTCGAACTGGACCAAAGCCACACGTTGGGCGAGGTACTTGAGGCCACCGCCGATTTCAGAGACCAGTACTATGGCCTCGTACCTTTCGTTGAGGAAGCCCACGGGCGAGTTCCGGACGGGGTTGGTTGCGCAGCTCTGGTCACGGTTGGTCTCATTGAGCCCGCCGATCTTCTGTGGGGAAAGCGCCCGACCAAGTTCAACAAAGTGAGTTACAATTCACCCGTAGTTGACCTTGAGCGTTTACGTATAGAGAGCGATTTGGGCGATTGGGCAACCACCCGATTGGTGCCAAAGTTGCTGCTCGCTACCCAGACACGCGTCGTTGAGGTTGTCGTCGACGAATCGGGGGTGCTGTTGCCGTCCGTCCCAGTGATCACGGTTACGACCCAAGACATCAGTCTTTGGCATGCGGCTGTGGCGTTGATGTCCCCTCCGATCACTGCATGGGTCGCAGCCAGATACATGGGCGCTGCTCTCAGCATTGGTGCTCTCAAGTTGAGCGCTTCACAGGTTCAGAACCTGCCGATGCCCGCGGCGTCTGCTGACTGGGACCGTGCCGCGCAAATGATCCGGGGGGCCACCGGTCCAAGTTCGTCACCGGAGCGCAGGCAGAAACTGGTAGATGCTGGCTCGTTGATGTGTAACGCTTACCGTGTAGCTGATACCGATCAACTAATGAACTGGTGGTGTAACCGCCTCGGCAAGGAGCGGTCGTCGTGAAGTTCAGTGTCGAGACTTGGGCACCGGAATATGGGATAGGCCTAGACATCGAACAGTTGGAGGACTCAACGGACACTGTTGACGTTGGACTCGAAGTCGATGCTGATGATTGGACCCCAGTAATGCCCGTGGTGATTGATGTACCCGAGTGCATCGTGTTCGTTGATGGCGTTCGGCGAATCGACGCACGCGTTTGGATCAGTGACGGCGAACTCGTACACCCCGGCGTTTGTGCTTCAGTAGCTGCGGGCGCGGTGCGCTGCACGCCGAGCCAAGCCGATATCGTTGAATCGTCGGTGCGGAGAGGGGTCTACGCGTCGCCGTCTGAGGTCACAGGACCGATCGTGACCCGCCACGGCACATACGAGTTCGTTGCTTGTACAAGCGCCGCTCCTGACGACATTTACAACGGCATTCATGAGCAGATGACGCGCTTGGAGACCAATTTCGGATACGACGACGCCGACATAGTTGTCTTCGACGGTCCGTTGCGCGGCCGCACGAACTCCAATGCTGTCGGCTACGTCAAGACTCACAACGTCCAGTATCTGCCTGAGCCTCAACAATCGGTCCTGCAGAGCCTCAAAGCAGGACAGCGGACCCCGTTGTTTCTGATTGGCGGTAGGGGTTTCACCCGCTGGTCCTGGTACTTGCGTTTGCCTGGACCGCGGAGCCATCCCCACGCAGGCATCATCCGCTGCGAACTGCCAGGTACTGGCTCGGCCGCGAATGCGATTCAAAAAGCTAGCGAAGTAACGGCGGCACTCCAGCGCTTCGCGAGCGAAGCACACAAGGAAACTCGCGCGCCGCAGAACTTGTACCCGATTGCCGGCCTTGAGAACCGACTGCGCCGTCTGCTTGGAGACCAGCAGATCCTTGAGCGTGCCCTTCGGATCACTGCTTTGAGTTGAGATGTGACGACGGCACAAGTTCAGAGCACCCGCTTGGGTACGGTGGGAGTGTGGATGACTACGGGATGCGCACCGGATGAAGCTGCTCGGCCGAAACCGTCGTGTCACGGATCGCCGCGAGCACGTCGATCCGTGCGTGGACGATCTGATAGGGGCTCTTGGCGCGGACCGAGTGCGTGCGGATGAAGCGGCTCGGCATCTCGCCAGCGCCGATGCCTCGATCTTCACCGGCGGTGCCGCGGGGCCGGTCTGCTTCCCCGACTCCACCGAGCATGTGCAGGCGATCATGGCGGTTGCCGCGAGACACGACCGGGCGGTGCTGCCCCGAGGCGCGGGTTCGGGCCTGAGCGGTGGGGCCGCGCCGCTCGGCGACCCCATCGTGGTCAGCACCACCCGCATGAACCAGGTGCTCGAGATCGATGTCGAGGATCGTGTTGCCTGGGTGCAACCCGGCGTGGTCAACCTCGACCTGACGAGACAGACCACGCCGCTGGGCCTGCATTTTGCTCCCGACCCGTCGTCGCAACAGGTGTGCACGATCGGCGGCAATGTGGCCAACAACTCGGGCGGGCCCCACTGCCTGGCCTATGGCGTCACCAGCGCACACGTGCTGGCTGTGGAAGTGGTTCTGTCCAGCGGTGAAGCCGTGGTGCTCGGCGGGCTCGAGGGCGAACCCGCCGGATATGACCTGCGAGGCGCTTTCGTCGGTTCTGAGGGCATGTTCGGGATCGCCACCAAGGTAGCGGTGCGTTTGACTCTCAACCCTGAGAGCGTCAAGACGCTGATGCTGTCGTTCGACACCGTGGCGGACGCTGCGGCCACCGTGGGTGCGGTCATCGCATCGGGGCTGGTGCCTGCAGCCATCGAGATGATGGACAGGCGCTGCGTCGCCGCGGTTGAGGATTTTGTGCACGCCGGTTATCCCCGTGATGCCGCAGCGGTACTGCTGATCGAGGTTGACGGCCTGGAGCGCGGCGTCGCCGCAGACACCGAGACAGTCTCGGAGATCGCCCGCTCCCATGGCGGGAACGTGCGCGTGGCGGCCGACGAAGCAGAGCGGGCTCTGCTCTGGAAAGGCCGCAAGAGCGCCTTCGGCGCGATCGCTAGGATCGCTCCCGATTACTACCTCCACGACACCGTTGTGCCTCGTTCAAAGCTCGTCGAGGTGCTCGAGGCCGTTTATGAGATCGTCGATCGCCATGAGCTGATGGTGGTCAACGTCTTCCACGCGGGCGACGGCAACCTTCATCCGTTGATGGCCTATGACTCGCTCGAACCTGGTGCAGATGAGCGGGTAGCTGCGGCCAGCCGGGAGATACTCGAACTGTCGCTGGCGGTGGGTGGAGTCTTGTCGGGCGAGCACGGGATCGGCGTCGAAAAACGCGATTTCATGACGGACCAGTTCAGCAGCGCCGACCTCGAGCAGCAGGCACTGCTGCGCCGCGCTTTCGACCCGCACTGCCGCCTGAACCCCGGCAAGGTCCTGCCGTCTGCGCACAGCTGCGCGGACATTGCCTCGTTGTCGGCGTCGAAAGCTGACGGGGTCTGGGGATGACCGTGCGGAGTTTGATCGAGGCGCGCCGTGCGATCGATGATCCGGCGTTGCACGAGTTCGCGGCGGACATCGGCGCGGTGGATCCGATCGTGGTTCACGGTGGTGGTACGCAATGGGACGTCGGGGGCAACCCGCGAAGCGATGCCAGGGAAGTCCGAGCGCCGTCTGGGATCGTCAAGTTCCGGCCCGATGAGATGACCGTTTGCGTGCGTGCCGGCACGACCGTGGCCGACCTGCACGCGGCGCTGGCCGAACACGGCCAACGGACCGCCCTGCCCGACGGATCCGTGTTGTCTGGTTCACCGCTCTCGACGGTCGGCGGAGCGATAGCGGTTGGGCGTTCGCCTGTCACCCGGCTCGGTGACGGCCATATGCGCGACGCGGTGCTGCAGCTCCGTTATGTCGCTGCGGACGGACAGTTGGTGACCGCGGGCGGGCCGACGGTGAAGAACGTCAGCGGTTTCGACATGTGCCGCATCATGGTCGGTTCGCTTGGGACGTTGGGCTGCATAGCTGATGCGATCCTGCGCACTCGTCCGATTGCTGAGTATGAGCAGTGGGCGAAGTTCGACGGTGCCGATCCGCAGGTTGTGCTCAACACGGCACGCACGGCGACCGCTGTCTTGTGGGACGGGTCGGCCGTCTGGGCCCGACTCTCGGGTCATCAGGTAGACGTTTCGGATGATCTAGCCCGACTGCCTCAATCGTCGGAAGCCCCTCCACCGGAACTCCCTCCCTTTCGCTGGTCGCGCCGGCCCAAAGACCTGTACCGCCTCAGCGGCGAGACCGGGCGTTTCGTGGCTGAGATCGGGGTTGGCGTGGTTCATTGCGAACGCCCCGATCCCGACCCGCAGCCGATCCCGGACGGGGTGGCCTCCCTCAACCGCCGAGTACGTGATCTCTTCGACCCAGACCGCCGTTTCAACCCCGGTCGGTCGGTGGAGCGGCTATGACCGACTCGGTCGGACTTCTAGGGCTGGACGAGGTTGAACTTCACAGCTGCGTGGCCTGCGGACTGTGTCTTCCGCACTGCCCCACATACCGGGTGACCGGTGCAGACACGCACTCCCCCCGTGGCCGTATCGCGCTGATGCGGGTCGTGGATCAAGGCATCGCCCCGCTGACGGATGAGATAGTCGAGGCGTTCGACACCTGCATTCAATGCCGGGCGTGCGAAACCGCCTGCCCTGGAGATGTGCCTTTCGGTCATCTCATGGAATCGACCAGAGAAGTCGTCGAAACGACCCAGCGCAAAGCACCCTGGTGGCTGAAGCTGGGTTTGCGAGGGTTGACTCACCCGACTCTGCTGCGTCTGGTTTCGAGCTGTCTGGCGGTTGTGCAACGCTTGCGGCTGGTTCCTTCTCGCCGCCTGGGCCTTCCCCAGCGCCTTCCCGTCCGCCGTCAACCGTTGCATGCATCGGGCGGCGACGTGTGGCTGTTCACCGGCTGCGTCATGGACGCTTGGCAGCGTGACATTCATCTGGCGACCCAGGAAGTGATCGAAGCGACCGGCACGACGGTGCGCCCGACCGCCGATGCCGCCCCCTGCTGCGGGGCGCTCCACACTCACGCGGGCCTCGGCGGCGACGCCCGCGAGCTCGCCCGCCAGGTGATCTCGGCTCTCGACGGTGACAACGCCATCGTTGTGAACTCGGCCGGCTGTGGAGCGGCCCTGAAAGACTACGGGCGCCTGCTCGACAGTGACGAAGCTCAGGCCTTCTCGGCACGGGTCCTCGACATTCACGAATGGCTCGCCGACCGTATCGACCAGATCGATATGCCTGATGCGCAAGCCCGCACCCGTGGAAGGGTGGCGGTCCAGGATCCCTGTCACCTGCGACACGTGCAGGGAGCGCATATGGCCGTGCGTCGGGTTCTTGAACCGTTCGTCTCCGAACTGGTGGAACTCGATGATGAGGGGATGTGCTGCGGTGCCGGCGGCGCATTCTCGCTGGTGCAGCGTCAGCTGGCCCTGGATGTCCGTGATCGCAAGACCGCGGCCATCAACCGGGCGGAAGCCGACGTGGTGGTGAGTGCCAACCCTGGATGCTCGATGCATCTGGCCGCAGCAGGCCATACGGTTCGTCACCCCATGGAACTCGTCGCCGAAGCGCTACGAGATCAAGCCCGAGGAAACAACTAGCCGTCAGGATCGACGATTTGGCGGGAACCGCCGCGAGCCCACCAGACCAGACCGATGGCCACAGCCGTGTAGGCGATATTTCCGACTGCCATCGGTGTGACTGTGTCGTCGATCTGTCGATCTATGAAACTGGCCAATATCGAACCACCGCCGATTGTGATGACGCCGTACATACCCGACGCGGCACCAGCGATTCTCTGCATCGGCTCCATGGCGATAGCGCTGGCGCTGGGGGTGAACACAGTGGTGAGCGCACCGAGCAGTGCGGTCGCCACGAACCAGATCCAAAACGATGGAACGCCCCCGGTCACGACACACAGGGCCGTGAACGCGGCTGACACCGCCAGCATCGCCAGCAGAGCAGCTCTCGACACAAGATCGGCACCGTAACGACGGGTGAACCGTTCGCTGGTCCAGACCGCGACGGCCAGGAAGAGTGCCGACCCCCCGAATATCAGCGCGAAGTACTCATCAAGACCGTAGATCTCGTCGATGATCGGGGCGCTGCTGCCGAGGTAGACGAAGAACGCCCCGAACGTGAACATCGATGCACCGATGTAGCCGATCGTCACCCGAGTCCGCCAGACAGCTCGCACCCCACGGCCCGTCGCGGCCAGGTCGATCGGGCGGCGGTTCGATGCCGGGAGCGACTCCCCGAACCGAACAGTCCAGTACACGGCCACCGCCGCCAGCGGAGCCGAGACGACGCAGACCAACCGCCAGTCACCGACCAACAGGATCCCTTCGCCGACAGCTGGAGCCACAGCTGGACCCAGCAGGAACACAGCCATCACGAACGAGATCACCCGGGCCATCTGATCGCCCGAGTAAAGGTCGCGGGCGATCGCCAGCCTGGTCACGCTCGGCGACGCCGCGCCCAGCCCCCAGACGAACCTCATCGCCAACAGCCCGTTCATGCTCTGGGCGAACCCGGCGCCGAGCGCACCCGCCCCGTACAACGCCAAACCCACGAGCAGGATCACGCGGCGCCCGAAACGATCCGACAGCAAACCCCAGAACATCTGGCCGGCTGCCATGCCCAGCAGGTACCAGGTGATGACCAGCGAGACTTCCCCCGACCCACGTTTCAGGTCGAACTGTTCGGAGATCTTGTCGAAAGCGGGCAGCATCGAATCGACCCCGAAAGCCAGAATGATGCTGAGAAACGCCAAGAATATGATGACCTGGCGTTCGCTGCGGACCGCAACACCCCCCGACGGCGCGGGGTCCGACACGGTACGAGCCACCGGCTAGTCCGCTTTGAGACGCATCGACAGCTCGGCGACGCGGGCTCGCAACGTATGGAGTTCAGCGCCGAACTGTTCGAGCGCAGCAACGATCTCTTCCTCGAACGCACCCCAACCGAACTGCAACGCCGTGGTGATGGCAACCTCGGCCAACAGGTCGCTGTCTGTTCGGGAGCGGCCGCTCGCCTCGGCTTCACTGGCGACGATACGTTCGATCAGGTCGGCGATCGGCGATTGTGATTCGTCGACTTCGAGTTTGGCGAAAGTGCGGTAGCTGGCCGCCTCGTCGCCGGTGTTTACCGGCAGCACTCCGCTCTCGTCCCAGCGCTTCGCCATGGTTTCGGTCGCTTCGGTCACGGCCTGGGCGAAGACGTTGTCCTTGGTCCCGAAGTAGTAGTGGATCAGTCCGTAGTTCACTCCGGCACGCTGAGCGAGCTCCCGCCCTGAAACCTGACGGGGCGATCGCACGGCTGACAAGGCCTTGGCCGCATCGATCAGGCTGCGACGGACCGCCTCAGGCCCACGAACATCATTGAGCGGATCGGTCATCCCCACGGTCAAGCCCGATGCGTGTTCAGCTTGTGACTTGGCTCACGTCGCGCACAGCGCCGCGGTCAGCCGAAGTGGTCAGAGCCGCGTACGCCCTCAGAGCAGCCGAGACCGTGCGCTGACGGTTCTGCGGACGCCATGCGTCGCTGCCTCGGGACTCCATGGCCTGCCGCCGAGCCTCAAGCTCGTCGTCGCTTATCCGCAGGTTGACGGTGCGGTTGGGAATGTCGATGTCGATCATGTCGCCGGTCTCAATCAGGGCGATAGCACCACCTTCGGCACCCTCGGGAGAAGCATGGCCGATCGACAGACCCGACGTGCCGCCCGAGAAACGCCCGTCAGTGATCAGAGCACATTCCTTGCCGAGCCCGCGGCTCTTTATGTATGAGGTCGGGTAGAGCATTTCCTGCATTCCCGGCCCACCCTTGGGGCCTTCGTAACGTACGACCACGACATCACCGGCCTTCACCACCGACTCGTCGAGGATTCCAGTACAGGCCGTGTCCTGGCTCTCGAAGACGATGGCAGGGCCGCTGAAAGTGAAGATCGACTCATCGACCCCGGCTGTTTTGACGATGCAGCCGCGTTCGGCGATGTTGCCGAACAGCACCGCAAGCCCGCCCTCGCGGCTGTAGGGCTCCGCGACTGTGCGGATGCAGCCATCCTTGCGGTCAAGGTCGAGGGTGGGCCAGCGCTCGGCCTGGCTGAACGCGGTCTGTGTGGGTATTCCGGCAGGTCCAGCACGGTAGAACTCGATCACTTCAGCCGAGGGGTTGCGCATCACATCCCACTGGTTCAGAGCCGCTTCCAGAGTCTCGCTGTGGACGGTGGGCAGGCTTGTGTCAATGAGACCGCCGCGGTCGAGTTCACCGAGGATCCCCATGATCCCGCCGGCCCGATGCACATCCTCGACATGGTATTTGTCGGTGCTGGGGGCGACTTTGCAGATGTTGGGGGATTGCCGGCTGAGCCGGTCGATGTCGGCCATCTTGAAGTCGATTCCGCCTTCCTGCGCGGCGGCCAGTATGTGCAGCACGGTGTTGGTGGATCCACCCATGGCTATGTCGAGCGTCATGGCGTTCTCGAAGGCCGTCTTGGAACAGATCGAACGGGGCAGCACCGACTCGTCGTCCTTGTCGTAGCGGCGCTTCGCCAAATCGACGATTCGGCGTCCGGCCTCCAGGAAGAGTTCTTTGCGGTCGGCGTGGGTGGCCAGGGTCGTGCCGTTGCCGGGAAGGGCCAGACCGAGTGCCTCGGTCAGGCAGTTCATCGAGTTGGCGGTGAACATCCCAGAGCACGATCCGCAGGTAGGGCAGGCCGAGCGTTCCATCTCTAGGAGGTCCTCGTCGGAGACTGAGGTGTCGCCTGCTTTGATCATCGGGTCGATCAGGTCGAGTTTGACGCTTACCCCGGCGAGCTTGGTCTTGCCTGCTTCCATGGGCCCGCCGCTCACGAAGATCGTGGGAATGTTGAGCCTCATCGTGGCGTTCAGCATTCCGGGGGTGATCTTGTCGCAGTTGCTGATGCAGACCAGAGCGTCGGCGCAGTGTGCGTTGACCATGTACTCGATCGAATCCGCGATCAGGTCGCGGCTCGGGAGGCTGTAGAGCATGCCTCCGTGTCCCATGGCGATGCCGTCGTCGACTGCGATCGTGTTGAACTCTTTGGCTACTCCGCCGGCTTCCTCGATCTCCCGTGCGACAAGCTGGCCCAGGTCTTTGAGATGGACATGGCCCGGTACGAACTGGGTGAAAGAGTTGGCGATGGCGACGATTGGTTTGTCGAAATCATCGTCTTTCATGCCGGTCGCACGCCACAGCGCCCGCGCCCCGGCCATGTTGCGTCCCTGTGTGGATGTTCGCGATCGATACTCAGCCATGGTGGGAGTGTACAAGGATCGGGTTAGCCAAACGGCCTAGAATTGAAGGGGATTGCTGACAGTTTCTGTTCACCCAGCGGTTGCTTTCGAGTTCGCAGTTCGCACCGACGGGTCGCTAGAGTCGCGGCATGATTCTCGGAGCGGTCGGCGACACCGGATACAACATCATGCTGTTCTTGCATGTGGTGGCCATGTTCGTGGCGTTGGCGCCCACTTTCGTCCACCCCTTCCTGGCGCGCGACAACAATGGGGACTACTCGGTTCGCAGGTCGCTGTACACGGGCATCGCCAAGCGTTCTATGCGGATCTACGGCAGTTCTCTGGTTGTCGGTGGCCTGCTGGGTTTCGGTATCGCGGGTCTGTCGGACAAGGTCTACCGGTTGAGCGATGGCTGGCTGGTCGTGTCGGTTGTTGTCTGGCTGGCAATGAACGGTGTGCTCCACGCCATGGTGTTTCCGGCTGAGAAGGCGATCGCCAATGACGACGAACCGAACCCGAAGAAGGCTGAGACCGGCAGTCTGATCATCACCGTGCTGTTCCTTCTGTCGCTGTATCTGATGATCTTCAAACCGGGCGCCTGATCGCCGCAGCGCAATGAGCGGCGCCGCGAGTGTGCTCGACATCGACGGGGTCGAGGTTCGTATCACCAGCGCCGACAAGGTGTTCTTCAGCAAACGAGGCGAGACGAAGCTGGACCTCGCCGAGTACTACCTGGCGCTGAAGGAACCTGTCATGCGGGCCATCGGCGGTCGTCCGTTGTTGATGGAGCGTTACCCCAACGGTGCCCGTGGCAAGTCGTTCTTCCAGAAGCGGGTGCCGAAGGGAGCGCCCGACTGGTTGCAGACGACGGTGGTGAGCACACCCAACGGCACCACCTCCAATGCGCTTGTTGCGGCTGATCTGGCCCACATCGTCTGGGGAGTGAACATGGGTTGTCTGGGTTTTCATGCGTGGCCCAACCGTGTCGACTCCCCCGCCTATGCCGATGAACTGCGCATCGACCTCGACCCCTCGCCGGGCACTGATTTCGACGATGTCCGCGCGGCTGCCCTCGAAGTCAAAGCAGTGCTCGACGAGCTCGGTATCGTCGCCTTCCCGAAGACCTCCGGTAGCAAGGGCCTGCACATCTGGGTTCGCCTGATGCCTCTTTGGGACGGCTACGCGGTGCGTTAC
The DNA here is from genome assembly GCA_965221585.1 of Candidatus Aldehydirespiratoraceae bacterium. Taxonomy (GTDB): domain Bacteria; phylum Actinomycetota; class Acidimicrobiia; order Acidimicrobiales; family Aldehydirespiratoraceae; genus VXYK01. Next base: position 801,259 of record OZ244898.1, read on the forward strand.
GCGGCGGTCGCTCTTGCCCGGGAGATGCAACGTCGCTGCCCGAAGCTCATCACCTGCGAGTGGTGGAAGGAACAGCGAGGGGAGCGTGTATTTTTGGACTTCAACCAGAATGCTCCCCACAAGACGGTGTTCGGGGGCTATCAGGTTCGTCCTCGTGTCGGCGCCCAGGTGTCGACGCCGATCACCTGGGACGAGGTGTCCGCCGTCGATCCCGAAGTGTTGACCATCGCCACCGTGCCGGCCCTGGTCGAGCAGCGAGGCGACCCCTGGGAGTCCATCGACGATCAGCTTCAGTCGTTGGAGCCGTTGCTGGCGTGGCACGAACGGGACTGGGAGGCAGGACTGAGCGACGCCCCCTGGCCTCCCGTGTATCCGAAACAACCCAACGAAGGCCCTCGGGTCTCCCCGAGCCGCGCCAAACGGCCCGACTAGCCCGACAGGCTCTGCGAGCCCGGTGGATCAGGCGTCGAGGACGCGGTGGCGGGCATCCTCAGGACTCACCACCGGTTTCTCGGTCGACCACGGGAAGTTGATCCACTGGTCGGTTCGATTCCAGACATAGTCGCACTTGACCAACGAATGGGACTTCTCGTAGAGCACCGCGGCGCGCACCTCCGCGACCCGCTCCTTGCAGAAGTCGTAGACCAGTTTCAACGTGTGGCCTGTGTCGGCTACGTCGTCGGCGATCAGGACCTTGACCTCCTCCATGTCGACAAGGTCGACGTAGGGAGGAAGCACTACCGGAACCGGCAGGCGTTCGTCGACACCGGTGTAGTACTCGCAGTTCATCACATAGATGTTCTTGATCGAGAGCGCATAGCCGAGCGAACTGGCGACGAAGAGACCGCCCCGGGCGATGGCCAGAATCATCTCGGGTCGGTAGCCGTCCTCGGCCACGGTGACCGCCAGTTCCCGAGCTGCACGCCCGTAGGTCGCCCAATCGAGAACCTCGACCTGCTGCTTCGGCTGTCCGTCGGATTCGTTGGTCATCGAGGCTCCCCCTGGTCGTGCCCGTGCTCGGTCCCGGACACTATATGACGGCAACGTTCACCTGGTGCCAACCCTCTGCACCATCTGGAGCGACGGCTTTCGGTCCGATTGGCTGGATCTCGTCGGTGCCGTCGACAGCCCGGACTCTGATCCTGTGACGTCCCGCAGTGGCGTTCCAGGTGGTGCGCCATTGCACCCAGTTCTCGTCGTTGCCCGGCACCGCCAGATCACAGGCCCACCACGATCCGTCGTCGACGGAGACTTCAACGGCGTGGATCCCTCGGGGCGGTGACCAGGCCACTCCCGCCAGCACGGTCTCTCCCTCCTGCACTCTGGCACCGTTGCGAGGCACGTCGATTCGAGACGCCGTCTTCATCGGGCCCAGCTTCGACCAGCCCTTGTCGATCCAATACCCGTCGAAGTCGTCCCAACGGGTCATCTCGATCTCGGTGACCCATTTGACGGCCGAGACGTAGCCGTAGATGCCGGCGACGATGAGCCTGGCCGGGAAACCATGGTCGATCGGCAGCGGCTCCCCGTTCATACCGATGGCCAGCAGGGCGTTGCGCCCGTCGTAGAGGCGGTCGGTGGGGAACCCGGCCGTCCAGTCGTCGATCGATTTGCCGACGAACTGATCGGCCTCCGGGTGTACCTGGGCTCGCTCCAACAGTCTGATAAGCGGAACGCCGAGCCAACTGGCGTTGCCGACGAGCGGGCCACCTATGGGGTTGGACACGCACGAGAGGGTGATTTCGTGTTCCTCCATGGGCATGGCGATCAACTCGTCCCAGGTGAGGGTGTAGGGGTTGTCGACCATGCCCTTGATCTCCAAAGACCAGTCGTTGGGGTCTACGTGAGGCGGGGAGAGAGCCGTGTCGATCAGGTAGAACGAGTCGTTGGGCGTGATATAGGAGGTGATCCCGTCGATATCGGTGATCGCCTCGGTTGTGACGGTCGCCGTATCGAGCGCCGCGGTGGTGGTTGTGGCAGGAGTCGTTGTTGTGGTCGTCGTTGTGGTGGTGATGTCGGTGAAGACGATGTTCTCGCGGGCTGTTTCAGCAGCTGATTTGGGGGTTATCCCCCGAGCGAGTGCGAATCCTCCGACAGCTACCGCACCGGCACCCGCTGACCAACCCAGGAATGCCCTGCGACTCGCGGGCGGATCAAGCGGATCTGCCAGAAGCCCCGTGGTCTCGGGTTCGTCTGCGTCGCCTCTGAGTCGGTTCAGCAGGAACAGGAGCGTGGCGATGCCCAAAGCGGCTGCGACCAGCGACCAGAACCAGCTCGCCAATGCGGGTGAGGTCGGGTTTCGCGCCGTGGTGAAACCACCCAGCAGTCCGAAGGCTGCGAACCCGACGATCCCGACCTTTCTGGAGATTCGCAGCGAGGCGTTGCCGAGAGCTGCGGCCGCGAGCAGAGCGACGATGGTGATGCCGGGGAGCAGCGACGCCTTGCCGGTTGACCCCAGATTCTCGATGCTCTCCTCAGCTGCCCATCCGGGAGTGATGTCGAGAATCCACTCACCCATGCCGAGAACGAGTCCGGGGATGGTATCGCTGAGCGCCTCCACGATCTGCCCGAACATGAGTGCGACCCCGCCTGCTGCTGCACCCGCCAGCGCTCCTTGCCACCAGGTGTGACCTGCGGTAGCGCCCGGCGGTGTGTAGTCGCTTGTGTTGCTGGTCTCGTCGTCGCGTTGAGAGGTGTTCACGGGGTTCCTTCTTCGGCGATTGCCTGTGTCTATTTCTAACGTCTCCAGTGGTCGAACAGGTCCAAACCCTGGTCGGAAGTTTGGTTGTATTCCTGACGAGTTTCGGGTCGCTGTGGATGTTGACGCTGCACGCGGCGAGAATACGAGGACCTTGACGAACGAACTCGGCCCCTGGGGACTTGATGCGTGGGCATCTGCCGACGTGGGAAGCGACACTTCCAACCTGGGACGCGTGGTCCGGGTCGACCGAGGCGAATGCGATGTCGTGACCGAAGCGGGGATCGTGCGGGTGCTCTCGGACTCGATTCGTGCTCAGGGCGAAGTGGCGCCTGTGACGGGGGACTGGGTGGAGGTCGAGCACCAGGAGGGCCTCGGCCCCGTGATCTCGACGATTCTCGAGCGCACTACAAGTGTCAGCCGACGGGATCCCGCCCAACGCGACATCGAGCAGGTTCTTGCCACCAACGTACAGGTCGCCGGTGTCGTGCACGGACTCGATCGGCCACTTGCACCGGGTCGTCTTGAGCGCATGCTCGTCGTGGCGATCGACAGCGGTGCCGCGCCGCTGGTGATCTTGAGCAAGGCTGACGTCGCGGTGGCCGGTGACGAGAGCGAGGCGATCGTCCGTTCCGTATGCGGTGACATCCCGGTCGTGACCACCAGCATCGTTAGCGGTACCGGGCTCGACGAACTCGTTGGTCACATCGGGACGGGTCGGACGTTGGCGCTGATCGGCGCCAGCGGCGTCGGCAAGTCGGCCCTTGTGAACGCACTGGCGGGCGAGGAACTGCTTGAGGTTGGCTCAGTCCGCGACGCAGACGCCAAGGGCCGCCATACCACCACCGCGCGTGAACTTGTGCTGCTGCCAGGCGACGCTGGTCTGGTACTCGACACGCCAGGCATCCGTTCAGTGGGGCTCTGGGAGGCCGAGCACGCGCTGGATCTGGTTTTCGAAGACCTCGAGGAACTGTCGGCGCAGTGCCGGTTCCATGATTGCGCCCACGGGTCTGAACCAGGATGCGCAATCACAACTGCTGTGGCAGGCGGCTCCCTCGATTCCAGGCGGGTCGATCGTTACATGGATCTCGTCGCCGAGTTGGATACTCAGCGCCGAAGAGAACAACAACGAACGTCCCGTCCACGCCGATAGGTCTACCTTTTGTTAGTTCGTTGCTCGAACTTGCTGAGTGCTCGGCGGTCGACTTTGTCTGTGGCGTTCCTCGGCAGGTGCGTCACGACCCGAATGTCTTCGGGAAGTTTGTAGCGGGCAAGATCGGCGGATCCGAACTCGCGCAGACTGTCCAACGTCGGCGGCTCCTGCCCCTCGGCCACGACGATCACCGCCACGCCGATCTCGCCCATGACCTCGTCGGGTCGGGGCACCACCGCGATCTCAGCGATATCCGGGTGGTTGCCGAGGACCGACTCGACCTCCATCGGATAGACGTTGTAGCCGCCGCGAATGAACATCTCCTTGCGCCGCCCGGCCAGCCGGTAACAGCCGGTTTCGTCCACCCGGGCCAGGTCACCGGTTCGCAACCAGCCGTCTACGAGGGTCTCGGCAGTGGCCTGTGGATCGTTCCAGTAGCCGGACATGATGCAGTCTGAGCGCAGCCACAGTTCGCCTATCTCCCCGTCGGCGACTGGTTCTCCGGCTTCGGTGCGTATGGCTGCCTCGACACCAGGACGGGGCCGGCCGATGGTGTTGAGTGCTTCCTCGTCGTCGGCGTCGAGGTCGGTACCGATCCCGATCCCACCGCTCTCGGTGGACGAATAGCGAATCGAATAGGGCGCGCCGAACCTCTCTCGGGCTTCGCGCACCAGTGCCGGGGCAGAGGCGGCCCCGCCGACGACGATGGCCTGAACCGCGGAGAAGTCCAGTTCACGGCTCGAGGGGTGCGCCAGCATGAGCGCGATCTGCGGCGCTACGCCGGTAACGGCGGGCATTCGGTGTTCTGAGATGAGCTGCAGCACCGGCCCTGCGGACCAGCGGTCGAGCAGGTGGGTGGTTCTGCCGCTGGCCAGCAGCCAGGGCAGTTTGGTCATGAAACCAACGTGCGCAAACTGAGTGGAACTGATTCCGTGCCCGCCGCCGCCCCAAGCGCCGCCGGTGTCGAGTTCGACGATCCGCTCAAGTTGCCGGTTGTTGTACCAGGCACCTTTGGGCAGGCCGGTGGATCCGCTTGTGAAGCACACGCAGACCGGGCGGTCGGGGTCGTCGGCCAGCGGCGCAGGAGCGTCGGCTCCGGCGATCCTGAACTCTGCGGCGACAGTCTCGGCGCTCGAACCGGGTGCGAGCGTTTCGCAGGCGAACCGGTTGCTGTCGACCGTGTCTGTGAGGCCATCGCCGACAATGACCAGTTTCGGCTCGAAGACTTCGAGGCAAGCGCCGATCTCACGGGCGGTGAGCTTCGGATTTATGCCGGAAGTGACCGCACCAAGACGGGCGAGGGCCAGGAACAGCACCACATAGTCGATGGTCGATTCGAGCACCAGAGCCACGGCGTCGCGCTCGGCGATGCCCCTGGCTTTCAGTCCGGCAGCGGCTTCGTCGGCGCTCCGGTCGAGATCGGCATAGGTGACCCCCCAGCCTTGTTGCGTGCGATACGCCGTAGTGTCGGCAAAGTCCACAGCGACCCGACGCGCGATCCTGGTGAGCACCCCTGAAGCGTAGACCTGTGGGCCCCAGCACCCGCAACGGAGCAATCATGCGTATCGAAGTTGAATCATACGGATCGGCCGCCGGCGGCGACACGCACACGGTGAAGCTGACGAGCGGCGCTCTCAAGGCCGTGTTCTGCGACTACGGAGCGAGGTTGTTGGAGTTGTGGGTGCCGGACCGCAACGGCGAACTCGCCGATGTGGTGTTGGCCAACGGCGATATAGCGGCCTTGGAGGCGAGCCGGGTGTATTTCGGGGCGACCTGTGGAAGGTTCGCCAACCGGATCAGAGGTGGTCGGTTCACCCTTGACGGCCGGAGTTGTCAGCTTGACTTGAACGAGGGCGCCAACCATCTTCACGGCGGCCCGGTGGGTTTTGACAGACATGTCTGGCGAATCGAAGTCGACGAGACCGGCGACACGGTTCGTTTCTCGACGGTTTCGCCCGACGGCGACCAGGGCTATCCGGGTGAGGTCACGGCTGTTGTGGAGTACACGCTCGGGGTGGGAACCTTGGGCGTTGCGATGACCGCCGAGACCTCCGCGCCGACCGTGGTCAATCTGGTCAACCACACGTACTGGAACCTTGCTGGCCACAGCTCCGGTGATGTGCTCGACCAGCATGTTCAGATCGGCGCGGACTCCTACACGCCTGCAGACTCCGAGCTGATACCGACCGGTGAGATCTGCAGTGTCGATCACACGCCGTATGACCTGCGGGTGTCGCGCCGCATCCGCGACGCGATCAGCGAACTCGACAATGCTGAGCGTGGTTTCGACTGCAACTGGGTGCTGCGTGGAGAACCTGCGACGATGCGCCACGCGGCCACGGCTGTGGACCACGGTTCTGGTCGGCGGTTGGACGTCTCCACCACAGCACCGGGCGTTCATTTCTACACGGGTGGCGGTCTCAGCGAGGCTGACGTGGGCAAGGGCAATGTCGAGTATTGCCGGTTCGCGGGTTTCTGCTTCGAGACGCAGTGCTTCCCGGATTCGCCGAACCAACCGCATTTTCCGTCCGCCCGACTTGACCCCGGGGGCGTCTACGATCACCGGATGCACTTCGAGTTCTCGACCTGCTAGTGGTGGGGGCGCTGTGTGGGACGGTACGGTGCGAGGCCCATGCGGGTGATTGACGTGGACCGCCCACCGGTGGCTTGGCGCGAAGCGGGTCAGGGCGAGGTGCTGCTGTTCCTTCATGGGTTGGGGTTGACCCGAACCAGTTGGGACCCGCAGTTGATGGATCTGTCGGACCGCTGGCGTTGCGTGGCTTGGGACATGCCGGGCTATGGCCGTTCTCAGGCGATCACCCCGTTGTCCTTCGCGGCGATCGCGGATGCGGCGGCGGGCCTGCTCGATGCGCTCGAGGTTGAGCAGGCGCATGTTTGCGGGTTGTCATTCGGCGGTCAGCAGGCGCTGCATCTGGCGCTTGATCATCCCGACCGGGTTGCGAGTCTGGTCTTGGCCGACACGAGCGCTGCCTTCGGCGAGGACGGCACCGATCCCGATGCTTGGCTCGAGGCCCGCCTCGCCCCGCTCGATGCTGGCTTGACGCCTGCGGATTTTGCTGAGGAGGTGTTGTGCTCGGTCGCGGGACCGGATTTCGAGGGTGAGATGTTGGCTTCGGCGGTCGCGTCGTTCTCGAGGATCAGTTCGGAGGGTTTGCGGGCAGCTTGCGAATGCTTGCCAACCCATGATGTGCGCGACCGTCTCGCTGAGCTCGCAGTGCCGACTCTGGTGGTCGTCGGCGAACTCGATGAGGAGACCCCGCCGGTGTACAGTCGGTACTTGGCGGACCGTATCCGCGGAGCTGAACTGCAGGTTATTGACGGGGCGGGTCATCTTAGCCCCTGCGAGGCGCCTGAAGCGTTCAACCGCGCTGTTCGGCGTTTTCTCGCCTACGCCGGTACTGTGCGCCCATGAGTCCAACTCCGCGACCTCAGGCTGCGGGCATTCACACCAGCGCGCGTCTCGAACTTGTCGAGCGGGTCGCGGAACTCGGGGAGACCTTCGCCAAACGATCGGTCGAATACGACCGCGACGCCAGATTCCCCTTCGAGAACTGGGCAGATCTGCGGGCCGCCGGTCTGCTCGGCATCTGTATTCCTGTCGACGAGGGCGGTCTCGGCGGTGATTTCGTCGGGTATGCGCTGGCCGCCGAGGAGCTCGGGCGTCACTGCGCGGCCACCGCCTTGACGTTCAACATGCATGTCGCCACAACTCTGCTTGTCGGGCAGATTGCCGATGACATGGACCTGACCACTGAGGAACGTGACGCGCTCGCACAGCGCCGCTCGATGCTGCGCCGAGGAATCGTGGCGGACGGCATGATTCACAGTCAGCCGTTCTCGGAGGGGATAGCTGCAGGTGCCACTGAAGGGTTCGCTACCCGGGCGGTGCCCACCGACGATGGTTACAGAGTCACGGGTCGGAAGATATTCGCGTCGTTGAGTGGAGCGGCTGACATCCACAACATCGTGTGCATGGTCGAGGGCGACCCGCGGGTGCGCTTCCTGGGTGTTCCCGCTGATGCTGACGGAGTGGTGCTCGAAGGCGACTGGGACCCGCTCGGGATGCGGGCGACCGACTCCAGGACCCTGGTTCTCGACGACGTTTTTGTCCCGCTGGAGCATGAGTGGATACCGCCGGGCATGTTTGATCAGGCGGCGCGGCGCTGGCCGTACTTCTACATGACCCTGTCGTTCGCCTACCTGGGGCTGATGCGGGCGATTCTCGACGCGACCGCCGAGTACCTGATCGGCGATGGCGGCCCGACCGCAAGGCGTGACCACCCGATCAAGCAGCAGGGTTGGGCGGCGATGAACTTGAAGTACGACGAGGCCCAGTCGTTGTGTTATCGGGTGCTCGGGGAAGTCGGCGTTGATCCGTCGCCTGACGCGGTGCGTCGGGCTTGGAGTTCGGTCGTCTCGACGATGGAGGGCGCGCCCGATCTGGCCTCGACCGCGATCCGTGTCTGTGGCGGCCGCTCGATGCTGCGCCCGTCGCGGCTTGAGCAGTTCTACCGTGACGCTCGCTGCGGTGCGGCGATGCTGCCCTGGAGTGTGGAGGTCTGCCTGGAGCGTCTCGGCCGCAGCGGTTTGTATCCCGATGAAGGAGGGGTGTAGACGTGGAGACTCAATGGCGCTGGGTTGAGCGCTATTCCCAGCAGTTCGACGCATGCGAGGTCAGACAGGGTGATGTTGCGGTGGTGCTCGCCGAGACGACGAGCAACCCGGTGGTCGCTTCGACTGCCCGCTTGGCGTTGGAGAAGATCGGCGCAGCCGTGGTCGACGTGGTGCTGACCACACCGCCCAACCCGGGCCCGGTCCCGATCCGATCCACGGGCGCGTCGCAGGCGTTGCAGAACAACCGGTCGGCTATCGCCGCGTTGAGCGCGGCTGACTTCATCGCCGACTGCACCGTGGAGGGATTGCTGCATGCACCGGAGCTGGCGGAGGTTCTCGCCGGCGGTGCCCGGGTGTTGATGATCTCCAATGAGCATCCCGAGAATGTCGAACGCTGGCCGCACGACCCGACCCTGGCCGATCGGGTGAACGCCGGTGTCGAACTCCTCAAGGCGGCCGAGGTGATGAGGGTGACCTCTGCCGCGGGCACGGATCTCACGGTGCGGCTCGAAGGCGCATTTGTGGCCGGTTCATTCGGTTGGTGCACCGAAGGCGGTTCGATAGCTCACTGGCCCGGCGGGTTGGTCCTGGCCTTTCCTGCACTCAACAGCGTCGAGGGCAGGGTTGTGCTGGCACCCGGAGATGTGAACCTGACGTTCAAGCAGTACGTGCGAGACACGATCGAATTGACCGTCCGCGATGACTACGTCACTGAGATCGAGGGTTCAGGGGTGGATGTCGAGTTGTTCCGCTCGTACCTGTCGTCATTCGACGAACCGGAGGCCTACGCAGTGAGCCATGTCGGCTGGGGAATGAACGAAGCGGCTCGCTGGGATGCGATGGCGATGTGGGACAAGGCCGAATTCAACGGCACGGAACTGCGGGCCTTCGCCGGCAACTTCCTCTATTCGACCGGGGCGAATGAAGTGGCGGGGAGGTTCTGTCGCGGCCATTTCGACCTGCCGATGAGGTCGTGCACCGTCACCTTGGACGGTGAGGCGGTGGTTGTCGACGGTGTGCTGGTACCGGGTCTGCGCAGCCGCTAGTGGTAGTTGAGGTATTCGTTGATCTCCCAGTCCGTCGGTTCGTCTGACGGTTCGCCGCTGCCTCCCGCGGCGGTGTAGCGCTCCCATTCGGCGTGTTTGATGAACAGGAAGTTGGCGCACAGATCGGCGCCGACTGCGTCCATCAGCGCAGGGTCGGCGGCGAGGTCGGCGAGTGCGTCACCGAGGTTGTCGGCGCTCGACACGTCCGTGTTGAGCTCCTCGAAGCCGTCGGTCGTCAACGGGTCGGGGCAGGCGAGCTGCCCGGTGACGCCGAGCAGCGCAGCTTGCAGCACGGTTGCCGCGGCGAGGTGGATGTTGGCGCTGCCGTCGGCGAGTCGGCTCTCGATTCGTGTGGCGGACCCGCGGGCGTCGGGAACCCGGTTGGCGGCGAAGCGGTGCTCGTAGCCCCAGTTGGCCCAGTAGCCGGCGAATTCGCCGGGACGCAACCGCCTGTAGGCGTTGACGGTCGGCGCGCACAGCGCGGTCATTGCCTTGTGGTGCGCGCACAGCCCGGCCAGCGCGCCCTTTGCCAGCGTCGAAAGACCGTCGGCGGCATCGTCGTCGATGAAGGCGTTCTCACCGTCCGGGCTGTCGAGTGAGACGTTCACATGAAGGCCCGAGCCGCTCAGACCGTGCAGCGGCTTGCCCAGGAAGGTGAGGTCGTAGCCGGACTTGATGGCGGTCTCGCGGGCCATCACCCGGAACAGGAAAGCGTCGTCGGCGGCTCTGAGAGCCTCGTCGTGGCGCAAGGTCAGCTCGAACTGGGACTCATCGAATTCGGCGTTGACCGACTCGAGTTTCAGATCGCAGGCTGCCGAGACCGTCATGATCTCGTCGATCACCCCCGTCGGGTCCGCAGTGATGCCGGTTCCATAGACATAGGACCGTGGCGCGGCCTTGAGCCTCAGTCCTCCGTTCTCGTCGATTTCGAGCACATAGGCTTCGAGCTCGAACCCAAGGCGGGGGTTGTAGCCCAGCTGCTGCCAGTCCGCAATCGCCTTCTGCAGTGCGTGGCGCGCCGAGTAGCTGAACGGTTCGCCCTCGAATTCGAGGTGACCGACGGCGACCTCGGTGTGGTCGTTCTCCCAGCCGGGTCTCAGGGTTTGCGGATCGAATCGAGCTTGAACGTCTTTGAGCCCTTCGAGCATGAACGACCCGGGCGCGGGTATCACGCTGCGGTCATAGCCCAGTCCGTACACCGACGCGCAGTGCCCTGTGCCCAGGTGTGCGATATCGGCGGGCAGGTACTTTCCCCTGGCGATCCCGAGATGGTCTGGCCACATCACACGGATCCGCTGATATTCGCCCATCTGATCTCCTAACGGTCGGCCATTACAGGATAAGAGGCAACGATTCGGAGCGGGACCCCGAATTCGGGGCCAGCGCACCGCATGGGTACGCTCTCGGGTGATGGATGCCTGGAACGATCCCGCGCTCGACGCTTTCGCTGACGAGGTCCGCACTTGGATTGAAGAGCACTGCGTCGGCGAGTTCGCGGCGTACCGGGGCCGGGGCTGGACCGGCCAGGAGGATGTTCCTGTTGAGGTCCAGTGGGCCTGGGAGAAGGAGCTTGCATCCGGTGGCTGGCTGGGCATCGACTTCCCTGAATGGATTGGTGGACGGGCCTGTTCGTTGGCGGAGCAGGTGGTCTTTCACCGGACTTACGTGGAGTCGCGCGCGCCGGGGCGTCTGCCCAACATGGGCACGACTCTGCTGGGTCCCACCTTGATGGCGTTCGGCAGCGAGGCTCAGCAACGTCGCTTCGTGCCCCGCATCCTCGCGGCGGAGGATTATTGGTGCCAGGGATACTCGGAACCGGATGCCGGTTCTGATCTGGCCAATGTCAAGACCCGAGCTGAGCTGGTCGACGGGCGGTGGGTCATCAACGGTCAGAAAGTCTGGACTTCGCTGGCGCAGTACGCCCAATGGATCTTCTTGGTGGCCCGCACGGACGCGGGTTCGCAACGCCATGCGGGCCTGAGCTACCTGTTGGTGCCGATGGACCAGCCCGGTATCGAGATCCGTCCGATCGTGCAGATCACCGGCGGTTCTGAGTTCAACGAGACGTTCTTCTCAGACGCTCACACCGAGGAGTCCCTGGTTGTGGGCGGAGCCGGCAACGGTTGGAAGGTGGCGATGGGGACTCTGGGTTTCGAGAGGGGTGCTTCAACGCTGGGGCAGCAGGTCAGTTATCGCCAGGAGTTCGATGATCTTGTTGCGTTGGCCTCAGAGAATGGCCGTCTGGCTGATCCGGTTGTGCGCCAGGAGTTGACCCGCAGCTTCGTCGAGCTGGAGATTCTGCGGTTCAACCAGTTGCGGATGCTCACGGCCATGACGAGCGGTGGGGTGCCGGGTCCCGAGATGTCGATCGGCAAGCTGTATTGGGCGTCTTGGCATCGCCGTATGGGCGAGTTGGCAATGTTGGTCCGTGGGGCGAGTGGCATGGTCGGGTCGTCTGGAGCGCACAACGGCCATCCGAGTTTCGGCGATCATGAGCTGCCCGACTATGAGATCGACCGTGAGCAGCGCACCTTCCTCTACAGCCGTGCGCACACGATTTACGGCGGTTCGAATCAGATTCAGCGCAACGTCATCGGCGAACGTGTGCTCGGCCTGCCGCGCGAGCCCCGCTGAGCGACAACGTCTGGAGTTCAGTGTCACGCGGTGTCGTTATGCTTGTGGTTGACTCGCAGTCCGAGCAGAACAGTCCGAGCAGAAACAGAACTAGCACAAGGAGTGGCGATGGGCAGGATTCGCAATACGTTCGAGTTGGCGAAGCTCTCGTGGGGAGTTTTGAAGAAGGACCGGGAACTGTTGGTGATTCCGGTCTTGTCGTTCCTGGTTTCCGCGGCGTTGTTGATTCCGCTCATGTTCGTTGTGTTCGCAACGGCCAGCACCGAGTCGGGTGGCGCTGAAGAAGCTTCAGCCAACCCCGCGATGGTGCTGGTAGGGCTTGTGGCGGCACTGGGTCTGAGCGTGATCAGCGTCTTCTTCAACGGCGCTTTGGTCGCGGGGGCTCACGAACGGCTCGCGGGCGGCGACCCGACGGTTGGTTCTGCGATCCGCAAGGCATTCAGCCGGATCCCCGGTCTGGTTCCCTGGGCGATCCTGACCGCCACAGTTGGATTGATCCTGCGCGCGCTGCGCGACCGGGCGGGTATGTTCGGCCAGTTCGTGATCAGCATGGTAGGTATGGCCTGGGAGGTTGCGACGTTCTTGGTGGTCCCGGCGATCGTGATCGACGACAAGGGCGCGATCGACGGCTTGAAGACCTCGGGTTCTTTGCTCAAGTCGACCTGGGGTGAGAACCTGGCGGCCCGAGTCGGGTTCGGGATCCTCGGGTTCGTGGCGGTGCTGCCGGCCATTCTGTTGATGGCTGTGTTCGGTTCCCTCGGCGGGATCGGCCTGATCGTGGGTATCGCCATCGGCGTGGTCTGGATTGCGTTGGTGGTTGTGGTTATGACTGCGCTGAACGCGGTGTTCCAGGCGGCGCTGTACCTTTACGCAACATCGGGAATGGCCCCGAGCGGGTTCGAAGGCTCCACCATCGGCGAGAGCTTCAGCCGTCGCTGACCCCGCTGATTCCCGCTAGTTGATCCCAGAGCCCTCCTCGGGTTCTTGGATCGAGTCGATCAGACCCCATTTGAGGGCGGTGTTGGCATCGATCGTGGTGTCTTGAAGCAGCCACGCCAGGGTTCGGTGCCGTCCGATTCGTGCTGGAATACTGACGGTTCCTCCCATCCCGGGCATCAGGCCCATTCGGGTCTCTGGTAGCCGGAACCAGGTGTCGGGGTGGGCCACGATCCGACGACAGAAAGCCGTCATCTCCACGCCTGCACCGATGCACGGTCCGTGCACCTGGGCTGTGACCCGCTCGGCGATGCGACGCAGGTGCGGCGCGATGTTGGCGCTGGAACGCAGCAGGTGCGCGGTCAGCGGGTCGCTCACCGTGCCGAACTCGGCGAGGTCGCCGCCCGCACAGAACGCGGGTCCCGCACCCGTCAGGTGGATCGGCAGCGGTTCGCCGAGGGCGAGCGTCGTGAACGCGTCGATCAGCTCGTCTCGCATCCGGGCGTCGATCATGTTGCGCAACCGGGGTCGGTCGAGGACCACCTCGATGTGGTCGTCATGCTCCTCGATCCGGACCCGTGGGCCGTCGTCGTTGCGGACGCGGCGCCCCTGGGATGCCAGCCAGGTTGCGAACTCTGGTCCTGACTGCAGGGTTGCGTAGGCGAGCGATTCGACCAGCAGCGCTTCTTCGACGGTTCGGGTGGTGGTGCCCCTCAGGACCTGGGCTGTCGTCACCGCGGCCATGGGGGCCGCGAGCGCGCCTGCGATGATCGGGTCTGGGTCTTCGCCGCGGATGTCCCAGGCATCGGCAGCAGAGCTGCCCACCCCGACTGACACGACCGGCAGTCGGGCCAACCGGGTCGCGATCTCGGCACCGTCATGGTCGCCGAGTGCGACCGCGACCACCGGCCTGCCGACAGCGGCACCGACCTTCCGGTCGATGTCTGGTGACGCCAGCGCCTCCTGGGCTTGGGACCAAGACCAGAGGACCGCTTCCATCGCCGAACCTCAGCTGTCCGTGTCACCGAGGTGGGCGTGCTGTTGGCGCAGCACTCTGCGAAGCAGCTTCCCGGTGTCGTTGTAGGGAAGTTCGTCGACCCACACGACATGGGCGGGCACCCGGCTCGACCTCAGCCGATGGCGCACCAGTTCTTGAATCTCGTGTTCGCTGACGGGTTCCGCGGATTCTGGGTCTTGGTCGGCGGGCACGATGACGGCCACCACTTTCTCGCCCCACTGTTCGTCGGGTACGCCGATGGCAGCCGCATCTTTCGCCGCTGGGTGGGTGAGCAGTACATCTTCGATCTCTCCGGGCGACATGTTCTCGCCGCCGCGGATGATCACGTCGTCGTTGCGGCCTTGGACGAACAGGTAGCCGGCTTCGTCTACGTAGCCTTCGTCGCGGGTCGGGAACCAACCGTCGACCAGCAGCGATCCGGCTTCGAGATATTCTCCCGACACCTGTTCGCCGCGCACGAAGATCTCGCCGGATTCTCCGGCCGGCAGTTCCTCTCCGGTGTCGTCGCGGATTGATATTTCCACGCCCGGCAGGGGGCGTCCGGCTGAACCGAGGCGCCTCTGTTCCTCTGGTTCGTCGCTGTATTGGGCCAGGCGGTGGTCGTCGGGTCCGAGGACCGCGATCGTCGAACTGGTTTCGGTGAGGCCGTAGGCGTTCACGAACGAGGTGATCGGGAACAGTTCGAGTGCCCGGGTGATGACCGGCAACGGCATTCTTCCTCCGCCGTAGGACAGGGACCGCACGCCCAGCAGTGGTTCGCCTCCCCGGGCGTCGAGGGCCTCGACGATACGGGCCAGCATGGTTGGCACGACCATCGCGTGCGTGACGTTCTCGCGTTCCACGGTGTCGATCCAGTCGTCGGGGTCGAAGCTGGGGAGTTGCACGATCCGGCGTCCCGCGTACACCGACGACAGCATCGCGGCGACGCCGGCCACGTGGTAGGGGGGCACGCTCACGATGGTGGCTTCGTCCTCGGCGGCTCCCATGAACTCGACCGAGCCGAGAATGTAGGACACGAGATGCTTGTGGCGCAGGACCGCTGTTTTGGGGGCTCCGGTCGTTCCGCTGGTGTAGAGCAGCACGGCGACACCGTCGGGGTCCGCGGCCTCGGCGGGCGCTGTGTCCGGTGTTGTGCCGTCTGCGAGTGTCTCAAGGAACTCTTCTCTGGTGAGCGTCTCGAGTCCGTCCACTCCGCTGAGCCGGAGCGCGCCGGAGTCGTCGGTGATGGCGACGCTGGGCGCGCTTCGCTGCGCCAGAGCAGCGAGGTCGTCGTCTGCCAGCCGATAGTTGAGAGGGACATAGGGCATCCCCGCTGCCGCAGCACCGAAGAGGCAGATCGGCACGGCCGGGCTCGACTCGTCGCAGAGCAGCACCTTGTCGCCGGGGGCCGCGTAGAAACGGGCCGCCGCTGCTTGAGCTTGATCGTGGAGTTGCCGATATGAGATTCCACCGTCGAGTGAACCGACAGCGGCCCGGTCGCCGAGTCCTTCGGCCGCCATCTCCAACAGCATCATCAGATTCATGGCGGGTCCAATTTGGTCAGTCGGATGCAGGCAGGGTCTTCGGCTCGGCGACGCTCAGGAGGGTCCCGGATACGGCGATCGAACCGTCACCGCCCTTGGTGGCCAGCAGTTCGACTGTGGCTTCGGCGTTGGTGTAGCGCTTACCGAGAAGGGTGCCCTCCGCCGCGTCCGAAGCGGGCGCTCCGCCGATCTCGGCGGTTCCAGCGGCAACCATGGCAGCACCTCCGCAGGTCAACTCGGTGTCACCGTCGCCTTTCACCACTATTACTTGCGTGGTGCAGACTGTGGACTGGAAGCGTGCACCGGGCTTTAGTTCGACCATCGTTTGGAGCTCCTAGGCGTTGGCTGGTGCTCCATTGTGCCGCGAAGCCCGCACCAGACCAAAGCCGCGACTGTCCTCTGCACGCTTGTGGCGGTTTCGACCCTTTATTTCGGAAGGTTATTACGATATTCTTCCGAAATGGTGGAAGTTTCGGAAGGTTACGGGTACGCGGTCGAATCCGACTGGAATGGGCGAAAGGTCCAGGCCTGGGTCCCTTCCCCTCTACAAGAGCGCCCCATGGAGCTGTCAGCCGCCGCAGTGAGGGCCAGCGAACGGGCATGCGCCGCTTTGAGGCTTGCAGATGCCCGGTTGCCGAGCGAATGGGAGGCCTTGGCGAGGCTTCTGTTGCGCAACGAAGGTGTGGCGTCTTCGGGCATTGAGGGATTGCGCGAACCCATCGAGTCTGTGCTGATCGCCGAGAGAACCGACCAGGGCGGAACGGCGGGTTGGGTTGCCGACAACTTGGTGGTGATCGACTGGGCGTTCGAGACTACCGGCGAGCCGGTTGCAGTCGGCACGCTGCATCGCTGGCATCGCCAGCTCATGCGGCACGGGCGGCTTCCAGCGGACATGATCGGGGTGTTCCGCCCGGCGTTGGGTTGGGTGGGCGGCACCTCACCGCTGGACGCTGCTTATGTTCCTCCGCCGCCGTCTGAAATACCGCGGTTGATGGACGATTTGATCGCCTTTGCCAACAGCGACCTCGAGGATCTCGATCCTGTGTCCCATGCGGCTGTGATTCACGCCCAGTTTGAGGCGATCCACCCCTATGGCGACGGCAACGGTCGTCTTGGACGGGTGATGATCAGCCGAACTCTCAGGTGGCAGGCGATCACGAAACGGACCGTAGCCCCCATCAGCACGGCCATCGCCCGTGATCCCGGTGGTTACCTTTCCGGCCTCCACCTGTTCGAGCAGGGAATGCTCGACCCGTGGGTGATCTGGTTTGCTGAGATTGTGCAGAGGGCCGCTTCCACGACTCACCGGATCATCGATCAGACGACTGCCTTGTTGGACCGATGGGAACAGGCGGTTGCTGGACTTCGAGCCGATCACTCGGCACGGGCCCTGCTTACACTTCTCCCTGCGTATCCCCTGCTCAGCGCCGGGGATGTGGCCGAGTTGCTCAGCATCTCCGAGCGTGCAGCCCGCACCACTCTGGCTGTGCTGGCCGGGTTCGGCATCCTGTCGCCGATCGAAGTCTCAACGTCGACCCCAGGCCGAAACCGCCACTGGTTCGCCGCCCCCGACCTCCTCCACCTCTGGGGCTCATGACAGACCCTATGTCTAGACTGCGGCCCTATGCCGCCGACGCTGTACAGACCCACCGACTATCCGTTAATCCTCCTGATCGAAGAGATAAAGAGAGGGGAGATCGCTCTGCCCGACATTCAGCGACCGTTCGTCTGGTCGTCGGCCAAGGTGCGCGACCTGTTCGACTCCATGTATCGGGGATACCCGATCGGCACGCTGCTTCTGTGGGAAACCGGTGCAGAAATCAGCACTCGCCAGATTGGCGGCGGAGAGCACGACCGGGTCCCGAAGCAACTGATCGTGGACGGGCAACAGCGCCTTACCTCCCTGTTCGCGGTGATCACTGGGGAAAAGGTGCTCA
The DNA here is from genome assembly GCA_965221585.1 of Candidatus Aldehydirespiratoraceae bacterium. Classification (GTDB taxonomy): domain Bacteria; phylum Actinomycetota; class Acidimicrobiia; order Acidimicrobiales; family Aldehydirespiratoraceae; genus VXYK01. Next base: position 818,839 of record OZ244898.1, read on the forward strand.
CCAAGTCGTTCGAAAGTCGCCAGATCCAGATTGGATTCAAGCCGTCGAATCAGACGTTCGAGGTGGCAGACGCTGCCATTCGAAGAGACCCCGAATTCATCCCCGACATCGCTGAACTATGGAAGGACCGCTACCGAGCCACGGTGCGTTCGTTTCTTGCAACGCTGACCGAGAGCCGAAGCGAGGAGCTGTCCGAAGAAGAGGAAGAGGTACTTGAGAGCCGAATCGACCGAGTTCGTGACCTCAGGGACTTCCGTTTCCAGGTCATCCAACTGAACGCGAATGCTGACCCGGAACAGGTTGCCGACATTTTCGTTCGGGCTAACTCACAGGGCGTAGACTTGAATCAGGCAGATTTCATCCTGACGCTAATGTCGGTCCACTGGGAGAAGGGTCGTAGAGAACTTGAGCAGTTCTGCCGGGACGCCGTTGATCCCGCAGTACGAGGCCCGTCACCGAAGAACTCGTTCATTGATCCGAAACCCGACCAGCTGCTGAGGGCGAGTGTTGGCCTCGCCTTCCGTCGGGCTCGCCTGCAACATGTCTACAGCATCCTCAGGGGCAAGGATCTCACTACCGGCGAGGTATCTCTTTCTCGCCGGAACGAACAGTTTGAGCGACTGCGCTCGGCGCAGGACCAAGTGCTGGACCTCACCAACTGGCATGAGTTCCTCAAGTGCTTGACCCTCGCCGGATTTCGAGGGCGACGGATGATCACATCTGACACCGCCTTGATCTACTGTTATGTCATATGGCTGATCGGCCGGTGCGACTTCGGTCTGAGCGTCTCTAAGCTTCAGACCGTTGTCGCGAGATGGTTCTTCATGGCCCACACGACCGGTCGCTACACGGGGTCAAGCGAAACTTCGCTGGATGCAGACCTCGGACGGATCAACTCTCTGGAGCCGAACGACGGTGAGGCATTCTGCGCCGAGCTTGACCGTCAGATCAAGGCGAACTTCACAAACGACTACTGGGAAGTGTCGCTCCCGACCCGGCTCGACAGTTCATCAGCCAAGTCTCCGGCCCTCTGCGCCTACTGGGCCGCGCTCAACGTGCTAGACGCGGAACTTCTGTTCAGCAGCTTCAAAATGAGAGACATGTTGAAACCTGGCGAGAACGCTCCTCGGTCGGTCGAGCGCCATCACCTGTTCCCGAAAGCTCATCTGGGTGCCAGGGGTATCACCGGAACTAGACAGGTCAATGCGATTGCGAACATGGCTTTCTTGGACTGGCCGGACAACTCTGACATCGGGGCTGATGACCCGATGGAGTACTGGCCGAGAGCGTCTGGCCGTCTGAACCCCGAGCAACTGCAACGACAAGTCGGTTGGCACGCGCTTCCCGTCGGCTGGGAGCAACTGGATTATTCGGGTTTTCTTGAGAAGCGGCGAACGCTGATGGCAAGAGTGACCCGTGACGGCTTTGAGCGACTGTGGGACGACCCGAGCGGAGACCACACACTGTCCACATTGGTTGACCTGTTGGCTGCAGGGGAATCTCAGACAGTGGAGTTCAAGTCCACGGCTCGCGTCAATCTGCACACCAGCCAGGTCGACAAGAAGATCGAACATGTCATCGCTAAGACGGTCTGTGGTTTCCTCAATGCCGAGGGAGGAAAACTCCTGATTGGAGTGGACGACGACGCGAACGTGATTGGACTCGGCGATGACCTGGGGGCGCTGGGACGCAAACGCGACCTCGACGGCTATGAGCTCTTTCTGCGTCAACTCCTCGATAACACGCTGTCGTCTCCGACCGCTGCAACGGTGCGAATCCACTTTGAGTCCCATGCTGGCAGCGATGTCTGCGTCGTGACTGTCGCAGCCTCGGGCAAACCTGTGTTCTCGAAGGCCGCTGAGGGAGGAGGGTCCCCGTCTGAGTTCTGGGTACGAATCGGCAACGCTACCAAGCAGCTACATGGCGACGACATGATGGACTACCATGCCGACCACTGGGACTAGCACATATCGGAATTACGGTCCGTCGTGATTCAAGGACGGAGCCTTGAGGACTCAAAATAGGATTCGTCCAGTCTTCAAAATGAAATACGGACAGTTGCCCATTTTCTGTCTGACAGCCAGCTAGCAAGACGTTAGCGTTGGGTCATGGCGGGCACCCTGCTCAAGACAGGCGACCAGCACGGTGAGATTGGCGATCGGTTGCATTTGCGTCGGATCAGATGCCTGTGGTCGGACTAGTGGTCGGTTCGCAGTCCTTGTCGGGGTTTGATGGCGATCTCGTGGCGTGGGCGTCGAGTGGCGCGATGCACTTGACCGGCCGACGTTGCGGCGCACCATCGCCAGCCCCGGCACACGTGGCTACAGCCATGGCCGCGGTGGCCGATGATCTCGCGCGGCAGACCACCCGTTGGGGCAGCGCCGTGTCTGTAGACGGACCAGCACTGTTGGGTGAACGCGCGGCGTTCACCGGAATGGAACGCAACGGCGACACGTCTGTGGGCGGCTCGGCCCGTTTCGTTCGAGCAGCTGATGGCCCGGTGGTGCTCAACCTTCCCCGGCCCGAGGACATCGAGTCGCTTCCTGCGCTTGTGGGCCAATCGTTGAGTGCGGACGACTGGTCGTCGATCGCTGCTGGCATCGCCAAGCTCAACAGTGCTCACCTTGTGGAGACGGCAAGGCTGCTCGGGATTCCGGCGGCGGTTCCCTCGAGCTATCCGTTGCCCGTGGCCACTCCTGAGCGGGTGCTTCATCGCGGCATCCCCCGAACCGTGGTTGATCGGCCTCTGGTGGTGGACCTGACTTCGCTGTGGGCCGGCCCCCTGGCCGCTGGGCTGCTCGCTGATGCGGGCGCACGGGTTGTCAAAGTGGAAGGCGCCGGTCGTCCTGACGGGGCGCGCAGAGGAACCCCAGGGTTCTTCAACCTGCTCAATCACGCCAAGGAGTGCGTGGAGGTCGACTTCTCGAATGCCGACGATCGGGCGTTTCTGCGCGGCTTGCTCAGAGCCGCGGATCTGGTGTTAGAAGGGTCTCGGCCCAGGGTCATGGAGCAGTTGGGGATCGATCCTCACGAACTGGCCGACACGGGTGTCTCCTGGTTGTCGATCAGTGCGTATGGCCGGACTGGCGATGCGGCGTTGCGGGTTGGATTCGGTGACGACACGGCAGTGGCCGGGGGTCTCTGGTTGGCTGGCGATCCGCCCAACTTCGTCGCTGACGCCGTGGCTGACCCGATCGCTGGCCTGGCCGCGGCGGCGCTAGGCGCGCGGCTGCTCGCCGGGGAGCAGGCGGCGGTTGCGGAGGTGCCGCTGGCCCGAGCCGCCGCTTGGGCTAATGCCGAGGTGCTGAAGGCTGCCGTTGATTCGGCGCTGCGCCGAGATGGTGACCGGTGGTCGCTTCAGGTCGCCAGCGAATGGCTGCCGGTGTCGCTGCCGAGGCACCGAGAGGTGCAGGCGGAGGCTGCGCCGGTCGGCAGCCACGACGGTCCGCTCAGAGCCGAATTTACAGCGTGCGCCTTTGGTAGGAGATAGCCCCAGAGTTCGCCTGTGATGGGCGAGTTGCTAGGGTCACCTGCGATGGGCGAAAGCCATGATTGGGGTGAAACCCTCGACGATCTGCAGGCGCGCCGGGAAAATGCGCTGGCGATGGGCGGCGCCGAGAAGTTGGCTGCCCGCTCCGCGTCGGGGCGCCTTGATGCTCGCTCCCGGATAGCGACGCTGCTCGACGACGACTCGTTCACCGAGATCGGCACTCTGGCTGGCGGCAAGGCCCCGGCCGATGCCCTGGTCGCCGGTGTGGGAGCGATAGATGGTCGGCCTGTGGCCGTCGGCGCGGAGGACTTCACCACCATGGGCGGTTCGATCGGTGCGGCCGCCTCCCGCAAACGCTGGCGCATTGCTGATATCGCACACCGGGAACGCATCCCCTTGGTGATGCTGTTGGAAGGCGCCGGTCACCGGCCCCCGAAACCCGGTGATCCCGCTGGTGGTGGCCCTGGTGATCTCCAGGCGCAGGGACGGCTCTCGGGTTATGTGCCGATGGTGTGCGCGGTGATGGGTTCGTCGGCCGGTCACGGTGCGATCACCGCGCCGCTGTGCGACTGGTCGGTGATGACTACCGACGCCGCCATTTTCACGGCCGGTCCGCCTGTGGTGAAGGCGTCGCTGGGTGAGGATGTGTCGAAGTCCGATCTGGGCGGCCCTGCAGTCGCGATTGCCAGCGGTGTGGTGCACAACGTAGCTGCCGACGACGCATCATTGCTGGCTGATGTACGTACGTACCTGGGGTTCTTCGGCTCATCCGCGTGGGAGCAGCCGCCCTGGTGCGACACCGGCGACCTCGGCCCGAGACGCTTGGAGGACATGCTCGAGATCGTTCCTCGTGACGGTTCGGTGGCCTACGACATGCGCCTGGCGGTGAGTCGAGTGGTTGACGGAGGCGGGTTCTTCCAGATCCAGCCCGATTTCGGACCCTCAATCGTCTGTGCACTTGCTCGAATCGGGGGCAGCGCGGTGGGGGTTGTCGCCAATCAACCCGCGGTGATCGCTGGTTCGATCGATGTTGACGCGGCCGACAAGGCAGCCCATTTCATCGAGGTTTGTGACAGTTTCCATCTGCCGTTGGTGTTCTTGACCGACAATCCTGGGGTGCTGGCCGGAACCGCGTCGGAACGTGCCGGAATCCTGCGGGCGGGCGCGCGCATGTTCACCGCGCAGACCCGAGCCTCGACGGTCAAGATCCAGGTGACGATGCGTAAGGCCTATGGTTTCGGCTCGTGCGTGATGGCGATGAACGCCTTCGACAATCAAACGCTGTCATACGCATTTCCGGGCGTGACGATGGGTGCTATGGGATCGGCGGGCGCAAGCGACGCGGTCGGTGCCGATGCTCTCACCCGTGAACAGCTTCGGCAGGCCGAGTTGGAGTCGAGTTACCGTTCGGCGTCTGGACTCGGTTTCGACGAGTTGATCGACCCGCGTGATCTTCGCAATGCGATCCTCGCCGGTCTTGAGGCGAGCGCTCGTCGTCGCATGGAGTCGCCTGAGCCCAAGGCACGGGTCGGAATCACCCCCTGACCGGCTCTGGGCCGTTGGACCGGCAACATCCCGCGGCGTAACTTTGGGTCAATGCTCAGCGCCGATGATCTGGCATCGTTCGACGAAGACGGGTTCGTGACGGTTGGTCGGGTGCTTGACTCGGAACAGGTTGGCGAGCTGCACGAGCGCTTCGAGCGGCTGTTCTGCGGCGATTTTGAGACCGGTATCGCGCCCGACGAGGTCAACTGGCTGGAGGGTGAGAGCGATCCGACGCTCACCCGGCAGATCTGCAACGCTTGGAAGGCTGACCGGTTGGTTGCCGCGACTGTCCTCGATGCGCGGTTTGGGAAGGCGACGGCCCAGTTGGCCCGCTGGCCCGGTGCGCGGGTGGTCCAGGACAACGTGATCTGGAAGCCGCCGGGGGCCAAGTCGCTGGGTTTTCATCGTGACAACGCCTATTTGGCCTGGTACACGCCTCAAGAGATGTTCTCGTGTTGGATTGCCCTCGACGATACGACTGCGGCGGGAGGCACGTTGGAGCTGGCCCGCGGGTCGCACCGTTGGTCGACCGAGACTGATCCGCAGGGTGAGTTCCACGCTCCCGACGACTACCGGTCGACGGTTTCGCAAGCCGCCGCCAACGCTGGTGTCGAGCTTGAGATAGCTGCGTTGGAACTTCGTGCCGGCGAAGCGGCGTTTCATCACGGATGGGCTTGGCATGGCTCGGGGCCGAACCGGTCCGGGACCCACCGACGGGCGCTGGTGCTGCACTGCGCGAGCAGCGACGCTCGTTTCAACCGCAGCGAGTTCGGGTCGGGCAACGGTCCGATCTACTCCCGCTACGCCCGGCTCGACGACGACGAGATGGACGAGAACCATTTCCCGATCCTGTGGCGCGGCGACGGTTACCGCACTCCGGGTATCTGAATTCGCCGCGCAGACCACACAGTTCGTGGTTCGGCACTGCTAGGGTCCGCGCCGGTATGGAACAGATCGAACTCGCCGGTTTGGGTAAACCTGTCAGCCGGCTGGTGCACGGTTCAACAGGTTTGATGGGTTTTGATGACACGGTCGCGTTTCCGGTGCTGGAAGCGGCGATCGAGGCCGGTATTAATGCGTTTGACACAGCCGCGGTGTATGCCTTCGATGGCCACAGCATGGATGCGATGCTTGGCCGGTGGATAAAGGACCGCGGCGGATGCGATGACATCGTGGTGATTGCCAAAGGTGCTCATCCGGCACGACCAGACTGGCATCTCCCCCGGGTGAACCCGGCCGCGGTGGCCGCCGACATCGATCTGACCCGCGAACGGATGGGAATTGATCGTCTGGACCTCTGGTTGTTCCACCGAGACGATCCGACCGTAGACGTGGGACCCTTGGTTGAGGCTGCCACGGCGGCTGTTGACCGGGGCCACGTCAGTGCTTGGGGTGTGTCGAACTGGTCGGTGGCACGGATCAAAGCCGCGATCGACCACGCCACTGCTAACGGTCTGCGCGCGCCGGTCGTCAACAGTGTCCACTACAGCCTTGCGACTCAGCTCGACAGCCCGTGGGAGGACGTGGTCACCCTCACGGGCGAAGGGCAAGCGCCCGACCGCGAATGGCATTGTGACAGCGATGTGAAGGTGGTTGCGTGGTCGGCGCTGGCGGGAGGTTTCTTGAGCGATCGGGTCAACCGGGCAGACCTGGAAGGCGAGCCTGCTGCGCATTTGGCTGACACCGCGCGATGTTATTTCAACGAGGAGAACTGGCAGCGCCGGGAACGGGCGGCTGAGGTGGGCCGCCGCATGGGTCTGAGCTTGAGCCAGATAGCGCTGGCCTGGGTTTTCGCGGCAGACTTCCGCCCGATGGCTATCGCCGGCAGTGTCACCCCTGACGAAGTCCGTGAGAATGTCACCGCTGCGGATGCTCGGCTGAGCGAAGCAGACATCGCCTATATCAACGGCTGAACACCGGCTCGATCCGGCCTTCCTTAAGAGAGCGCCGACACTACGAAGTCGAGGCAGGCGGTAAGGGCTTCGATGTCGCTGGGGTCGATGGCGGGGAACAGACCGATTCGGAGTTGGTTGCGGCCCAGGCTGCGGTATCCGAAAGTGTCGACAATGCCGTTCGCCACCAGCACGTCGTAGATCGTGTCGGCGCTGACCGCCTCCGAGAAGTCGATGGTCGCGACGACTTTGCTCCGCTGCTGTGGGTCTTGGACGAACGGACTGGCGAAGTCGCGGCTCTCAGCCCACGAATACATGATCTCGGCCGATTGCGCGCTGCGGCCGGCGGACCAGCTCAGGCCTCCGTTCTCGTTGAACCAGTTGACCGTGTGTGCGGTCAGGAAAACGGTTGCTAGAGACGGCGTGTTGTAGGTCTGGTCCTTGCGGGAGTTGTCGATAGCCAGTTTGAGGTTGAGCGTCGGGGGAATCCAACGGTCGCTGGCGGCGATGCGTTCGACGCGTTCGATCGTGGCCGGTGACATCATCGCGATCCACAGACCCCCGTCGCCGGCCATCGCCTTCTGGGGGGCGAAATAGTAGGCATCCGTAGCGTCGCCGTCGAACATCAGACCGCCCGCGGCGGAGGTTGCGTCGACCAGCATCAGCGCGCCTTCGTCTTCGACCCGGGTCGGGTCCAGCATCACCCCTGTTGATGTCTCGTTGTGGGGATAGCAATAGGCGTCGACGCCGTCCACGGGGACCAGCGGTGGGTGAGTCCCGTAATCGGAGGTCACCACCGAGGGGGCACGCAGATGCGGCGCGCCTTCGACGCTCCGCGCGAACTTTCCGCTGAACTCGCCGAAACTCAGGTGGTGGCTGCGCTCCTCGATCAAACTGAACGTTGCGCAGTCCCAGAAACCGGTGGCACCGCCGTTCCCCAGGACGACTTCGTAGCCGTCGGGTGCACGCAGCAACTCGGCGATTCCGTTGCGGAGTTCCGCCACTGCCAGGCGCACCGGCATCCGGCGATGCGATGTCCCCATGTAGTCGGTGGCCCTCGCACTGAGGGCTTTCAGCGCATCTGGGCGGACTTTCGTGGGTCCGCTTCCGAACCGGCCGTCGACCGGGAGCATGTCGGCTGGAATGGTGATGTCTGGTATTGCCACGGGACCAATCTTGACAGCAAAACAAGGGTTTCGGACGGCTAATCCGCGGAACTTCAGACAGAATTTTCCGCACAGCACGCGGGCATCTCGCTAGCGTCGGGCGGTATGTCTACTGACCGCATCTCAGAGAGGGTGCAGGCCATCGCACCTTCGGCGACTCTCGCCGTATCCAACAAGGCCAAAGCACTGCGGGCCGCGGGCGAACCGGTAATCGGTTTCGGGGCTGGGGAACCGGATTTCGCCACTCCTCAACACATCGTGGAGGCAGCCGTTGAAGCCTGCCGTAACCCGCAGATGCACAAGTACTCTGCTGTCGGCGGACTCCCCGAACTCAAAGAGGCGATAGCTGCCAAGACCCTGCGTGACAGCGGCCTTCAGTGTTCGGCCGCCGACGTGCTCGTGACCAACGGCGGCAAACACGCCGTGTACAACGCTTTCGAGGCTCTGTTGAACCCCGGTGACGAGGTGCTGCTTCCCACGCCGTATTGGACCACATATCCCGAGCCGATTGCGCTGGCCGGGGGCGTGACCGTACCCGTGTTGACCGATGCGCTCGGTGGTTTCAGAGCTTCGTTGGAGCAGCTTGAGGCCGCACGGACCGATAGGACCAAGGCACTCGTCTTCGTGTCGCCCTCGAACCCGACCGGCGCGGTGTATCCCCACGATGAGATCGAAGCGATCGGTCGCTGGGCGGTCGAGCACGGTCTCTGGGTGATAACCGACGAGATCTACGAACACCTTGTGTACGGCGACAACGAGCATCACTCGATGCCCGTGCTCGTGCCGGAGTTGCAAGACCGCTGCATCGTGTTGAACGGCGTGGCCAAGACCTACGCCATGACGGGATGGCGGGTCGGCTGGATGATCGCACGGCCCGATGTGATCAAAGCGGCACAGAACCTACAGTCCCATTGCACCAGCAACGTCGCGAACGTCTGCCAGGCAGCGGCGCTAGCCGCGGTGTCGGGCCCGCTTGATGCGGTGCACGAGATGAAGGCGGCTTTCGACCGCCGACGCCGAGCGATGTACAGGATGCTGAGCGGGATCGACGGGGTGCTCTGCCCGGAACCGCAGGGCGCCTTTTATGCCTACCCTGACCTCACAGGCGTGCTGGGCCGCGACTACAACGGTTCGGTGCCCTCCACGACGATGGAGTTGGCCGAACTGATGCTGGAGGAGATCAAGGTGGCGATTGTGCCCGGCGAGGCGTTCGGTGTGGCCGGAGGGGCCCGGCTCTCCTTCGCGCTCGGTGATGACGACCTCGGCGAGGGCGTGGGTCGTATCGTCGAATTTCTCAACGGCTGATCCGGTGGCCCCTTCCAAACGCGAGCACCGAGTCAGCCCCTTCGGGGCCTGGTCGTCTTCGATCAGCGCGGCCGACCTGGTAGGAGGGGCGGTCGGGGTTTCCGAGGTCAGAGCGGACCCCGTTGATGCCAGCTTGATCTGGTGGTCCGAGACCCGGCCCGAGGAGGGCGGCAGAACGGCGGTGATGCGTTACTCGATCCCTGAGGGGGAAACCATCGAACACACGCCCGCAGATGCGAACGTGCGCACGCTGGTCCACGAATACGGCGGGGGAGCTTGGTGGCCCCATGACGGCCGACTCTTCTATGTCGACTTTGCCGACCAACGCCTTCGTGTGATCAGCCAGAGTGGCAGGGTCCGCTTTCTGAGCGATGAACCGACGCAGCCTCGAGCCGACCGCATCGCCGACGGTAGAGTCACCCCCGACGGCCTTTGGTGTGTGGTGGTCCGCGAGTGTCACCGCCCGGGTGGCGAACCGGTCAACGAAATTGTGGCCGTGCCGACCGACGGCACCGCTGAGATCAACGTCCTGTTCGACGATGCCGACTTCGTGATGTCGCCCCGCCTGTCGGTCGATGGCGATCGGCTGGCCTGGATCTCATGGGACCACCCGAACATGGGTTGGGACTCGACTCGGCTGCACATCGCCCGCTTTGCGCAAGGACGCCTCGAAGGCGAGATCCTCACGGTCGGGGCAGAGGACTCGGCGAGCTACTGTGAACCCGACTTTGGCGTGAAGGGCCTTCGGGTGTGTTGCGATCACGAAGGCTGGTGGAACCTCTACGACGTGGACGTGACGAGCGGGGAGCTCTCCCGGGCGGTAGGCGGGCCCTTCGAGATCGCCACGCCTCCTTGGGTGTTCGGAATGCAACGCTGGACAGCACACGCCGACGGAAACGGCGACGAGCAGGTCTTCGCCGTCGCCGGAATGCCGACCGGCGACGAACTGATCGTCGACGGCAGCACGTTGTCGTTGCCGGACAGCTCGATCAACTCGCTGTCAGCGGGATCCGGCGCCGTGGTGGCGGTCGGTTCGGGTTACGGCCACGAGACCGAGGTGATCAGCCTGCGCACGGACCGCGGTGCGTTGCACCGTGAAGTGATACGGCCTTCGAGGCCGCTTCCGTTCGAGAAGGGGTACCTTGTCGAACCCGAATGGATCACGTTCCCAACTAGTTCCGGCCCCACCGGTTCCGACCCAGAAAGTGGCCCTGATAGCGGCACCGTGGCACACGGGCTGTTCTACCCGCCGACGAATCCTGAGTATTCCGGCCCCGAGGGTGAGCGCCCGCCGCTGATGGTGATGGCCCACGGTGGCCCGACGGCACAGGCCCGACGCGAGCTTCAACCGGGAATCCTCTATTGGACTTCGCGGGGTATAGCGGTGGTAGACGTCGACTATCGAGGCTCAACGGGGTACGGCACCGCCTATCGCAGAGCACTCGACGGACAATGGGGTGTCGCGGACGTTGCCGACTGCGTCGCCGCGGCGCAGTATCTGGCAAGTCGAGGCGATGTCGACCCCGAGCGGCTGATGATCCGCGGCGGCAGCGCGGGCGGGTTCACTGTTCTGGCGGCGTTGGCTTTCCATGACGTGTTCTCGGCCGGAGCCAGCCGCTACGGCATCGCCGATCTCGAATCTCTGGCGACCGACACCCACAAGTTCGAGTCGCGTTACCTCGACACGCTCGTCGGTGCCTATCCCGAGCAGAGGGCCGTGTACGTGGAGCGTTCGCCGATCAACCATGTCGAGGCGATCGACACGCCGTTGATCGTTCTGCAGGGAGCCGAGGACGTGATCGTGCCGCCGGCACAGGCGGAGATGATCGTCTCAGCATTGAAGTCCAAGGGCATCAAGGTTACGTACCTGCTGTTTCCCGACGAACAGCACGGTTTCCGCCAGGCCGACAACATTGTTCGTGCGTTGGAGGCCGAACTGGCGTTCTTCGGTGAAGTTCTCGGCTTCGACCCGGCTGGTCTCGCCGATGAATAGAATCGCCCGGTTGACCACTGGCCGAGGGCCGCGATCGGCCCGTGACAGAACAAGACGAAGGTGGTTTCGATGAAGCGTGTTTTGATCTCCGAATCGATCGCTGAGGCGGGCCTGGACCTGCTCCGCTCGGCAGGCCACAACGTAGATGTACAGCTCGGCCTTTCCCCCGACGGGCTGTGCGAAGCGGTGGCGGGGGCGTCGGCTCTGATCGTGCGCTCGGCGACTCAGGTCGACGCAGCTGTGCTGGCGGCCGGCACCGATCTGATTGTTGTGGGCCGGGCCGGTGTCGGTGTCGACAACGTGGATGTCGCCGAAGCCACAAAGAACGGCGTGACGGTTGTCAATGCGCCGCTGTCCAACGTCACCTCGGCAGCGGAACACTCGATGGCACTGTTGTTGGCGCAGGCTCGCAACGTGCCCCAGGCGCATTCGGCGATGCTGCAGGGCCGTTGGGAGCGTTCGCAGCACCAGGGAGTGGAGCTGGCCGGTAAGACGCTCGGCGTCATCGGCCTGGGCCGGATCGGTTCTCTGGTGGCGGAGCGTGCTCTGGCGTTCGGCATGAAGATCGTGGCGCACGACCCCTACATAACCCAGGAAGTCGCGGACCGGGTCAACGCCGAGCTGATAGCACTCGACGAGTTGATCGAACGCTCCGACTTTGTGACGCTGCACCTGCTGAAGACACCGGAGACGGTCGGACTCATCAATGCTGAGTTGCTGGCCAAGGCCAAGCCGTCCCTGCGGATTGTCAACGTCTCACGCGGCGGCATCATCGACGAGGAGGCCCTGGCCGAAGCGGTCCGGTCCAAGACGATCGCCGGTGCGGCAATCGATGTGTTCGACGTCGAGCCGGCGCTCGACTCGTCGTTGGTGGGCGTGGACGGGATCGTGGTGACACCCCATCTCGGCGCCAGCACAGCCGAGGCTCAACTCGCCGCCGGAGTCACCATCGCCGAACAGGTCCAACTGGCGCTCGCCGGGGAGCCCGTGCCCTTCGCGGTGAACCAACCCGGCGCGGTCGACTAGACCAGCCGCCGCGTGCGCGGCCCGCATCCGCAAGCTCTAAGGCCGCGGTGCGTCAGCGCTGGGCTTTGCGGTATCCGTCTGCTTCAGCGTCGGCTTCGGTGGCGTAGCACCGGTCCGGAACCGTGCGGTCGTAGGAGCTTCCGCCCGGTACGTGGAAGATCTTCGAGGAACTCTTCGCTTTGATTGGATAGCCGGAAGGACAGGCCCCGTCGACCGGTTCGACCCCGCTTGGCGCGAACTCCACCGGACCGCTTCGGGGCGCTGGATCGTCGGTCTCTTCGAGGGGAGGCCAGGTGGCGGAACCGGCTCCCTCGCGCCGACGACTACGTGCGATACCTCGCACGATGCCCACAGCTACACCCACGACAGCCCCGAATTTCAAGAGTCGTGCCATCCGAGCCAACACCGCGGTCATGGCTTCGAGGGTATCGGATCCTTCGCGGCGTTTCAGCCGGTAGGCGTCCAGGCCGGGCGCTTCGTCTCGTAGGCCTCGATCTCTGAGAGGTGTCGCATGGTGAGTCCGATGTCGTCGAGACCCTCCAGGAACCTCTGCTGCGTGCCCGAATCCAACGGGAACGAGGATTCGAGGCCGACCGCAGGCGCCTCCATCGTGAGACGCTCGACATCGATCGTTATCTCCAAGGTCGGATCGTCCTTCACGGCCTGCATCAGGGCCGCGCCGAACTCGGAGCTGACGGTCACCGGCACGAGTCCGTTCTTGGTGCAGTTGTTCCGGAAAATGTCGGCGAAACGTGGTGATACGACCGCTTCGAAGCCGTACTGCTGAATGGCCCAGACCGCATGCTCGCGAGAGGATCCGGTTCCGAAGTTGATCCCGGCGACCAGGATGTTGGCCTTGGCGTAGTGCTCCTGGTTGAGCACGAAGTCACGGTCGTCCCGCCACTCCGAGAAGAGGCCTTTCTCGAACCCGGTGCGTTCGACTCGTTTCAGCCAGTCGCTGGGGATTATCTGGTCGGTGTCGACATCGGCACGGTCAAGCGGGAGCGCTGTGCCGGAGACGATGCGTACTGCTTTCATTTCGCTCAGGTTCTTTCCGGGTGTGAGGTCGTTTGTTCGGTGGTGTCAGGAGAGGTCGGCGGGAGTGGCGAAGGTTCCGGCAATGGCGGTAGCCGCGGCCACCGCGGGAGACACGAGGTGGGTCCGCCCGCCTCGACCCTGGCGGCCTTCGAAGTTTCGGTTCGAGGTGCTTGCCGCCCGCTCGCCCGGTTGGAGCTTGTCGGGATTCATCGCCAGGCACATTGAGCAGCCCGGTTCCCGCCAGTCGAACCCCGCTGCTCTGAAGATCTCGTGAAGGCCCTCGGACTCGGCCTGGTCCTTGACCTGACCGGAGCCGGGCACGACCAGGGTGCGCACTCCGGAGGCGACCTTGCGGCCCGCGGCGACCTTTGCCGCGTCTCGAAGGTCCTCGATACGGCTGTTTGTGCATGAACCGATGAAGACCGTGTCCACCGACACCTCACGCATCGGCGTCCCGCCCCTCAGTCCCATGTAGTCCAGCGCCCGGGCCGCGGAGTCACGGGTCGCGGCGTCGTCGAACGAATCGGGTGTCGGGATCGCACCGTGCAGCGGCATCACCTGAGCGGGGTTGGTTCCCCAGGACACATGCGCAGCGATCTCGTCGCCCTTGAGGGTCACGTATTCGTCGAAGGTGGCGTCGGGATCGCTCGGCAACTGCCGCCAATCCTCCAGGGCGGCCTCCCAGGCCGCGCCGGTCGGTGATTTCTCACGCCCCTCGAGGTAGGCGAAGGTGGTGTCGTCTGGTGCGATCAACCCTGCTCTGGCTCCTCCCTCGATCGACATGTTGCAGACGGTCATGCGGCCTTCCATCGTCAGGTCGCGGATCACGTCGCCGCGGTACTCGATGATCTTGCCGATCCCGCCACCGGTGCCGATGCGGCCGATGATCGCCAAGATCACGTCCTTGGCCGTCACGCCGTCGGACAACTCACCGTCGACGGTGATCGCCATGGTCCCGGGGCGTGCCGCAAGCAGCGTCTGGGTAGCCAGGACATGCTCGACTTCGCTGGTCCCGATCCCGAAGGCAATGGCACCGAACGCACCGTGGGTGGAGGTGTGAGAGTCGCCACAGACGATGGTCATCCCGGGTTGTGTCAACCCCTGTTCGGGCCCGATGACATGCACGATTCCCTGTTTCGCATGTCCCATCGGATAGTTGGTCACGCCGAACTCGCTGGTGTTGGCGCGCAGCGTCTCAACCTGGAGGCGGCTGACCTCGTCGGCGATCGGCTTGTCTATGTCGGCGGTCGGCACGTTGTGGTCCTCAGTGGCGACGGTGAGGTCCGGGCGCCTTACCTTGCGACCGCTGATACGCAGACCGTCGAAGGCCTGGGGCGAGGTGACCTCGTGAACGAGATGCAGGTCGATGTAGAGCAGGTCACCTTCGCCGTCGCTTCCCTCCGTTACGACATGGCGGTCCCAGACCTTCTCACTCAACGTTTTGGGTTCGCTCATACTGGGGCTCTCTTCGTCGCCACGTTCGGGGTGAATCTCAGGATAGGACGCGCGCGGACCGGCTCAATCGTCGAGGGCGGTGAACTCGCGCAGGCCGCTGAGCGCGTCCTTCACCACCTTTCCCGCGGCGTTGCGGGGCAACGGCTCGCTGCGGATGTCCCACACGGTCGGGACCTTGTAGGGGGCCAGCGAGTTGGCGGCCCAGGTCTGCAGTTCCTGTGCGGTCAGGTCAGTGCCGAGGTTGGGTACCACCGACGCGGCCACCAACTGGCCCGTCATCTCGTCATCGAGTCCGTAGACAGCGACCTCCGACACCGCGGGGTGGTCCTCGATGCGGTATTCGACCTCGATCGGGTAGACGTTCTCGCCGTTGTGAAGAATCATGTCGCGGGCTCGGCTGTCGATCGTCAGGATTCCGTCCTCGAGTCGCCCGATGTCGCCGGTGTCGAGCCAGAAATCGTTGTCGATGGTCTCGGCGGTGGCTTCGTCGTCGTTCCAGTATCCGAGCATCGTGTAGGCGCTCTTGACCCAGATCTGTCCGTTCTCGCCGTCGGGCAGCACCGTGCCGTCGTCGTCTCGTATCTCGACCTGCATCGTCGGCAGGACCCAGCCGGCTGCTTCGGGTCGGGCCTTCATGTCGGCACCCCCATGGGAGGCGACTACACCCACGGTCTCGCTCGAGCCGTAACCGATGCCGACGTTGTGTGCTGTGGTCGGCAGAGTGTCACGAACCCGCTGGGCGAGGTCGGGGCTGACGGGCGCGCCCCCAAAGCCGACGTTGGTCAGACTCGACGTGTCTGTCAGGCCTTTGGCTGCTTCGTCAAGCACTCGCGGTCCCATTGAGCCGATCAGCGACCACACGGTGATGCGCTCCTTCTCCACCAGCCGAAGACCCGCTGCCGGGTCGAAACGGCCAGTCCGGAAGATCAGCGTCCCGCCTGCGACCATGTTGATGAGGGTCGAACCCGACAGTCCCGACACGTGGAACAGCGGCGAGGTCATCATCACTCGGGGCGGATTGATCGATGGAGCTGGTGCCGGTTGGTTGGCTGCTTCGGCCTCGGCCGCGGCTTGCATCATCCGCAGCGCGCCGTTGAGCATCTGGATCTCGACGAAACCGACCAGACCCCGGTGCGTGGCGGTCGCCCCCTTGGCGCGGCCGGTAGTACCACTGGTGAAGAAGATCGACACTGGATCGTCTTCGGCCAGCTCGACGGTCGGCAGTTGGTGAGCGCCGACATCGCGCTGGAGGCGCTCACGCTCAGCGTCCATGTCGATGAGCGGCACCGAACACGATTCGGGAACCCGGGCGAGCCGCTTCTGGTCGCCGAGGATCAGCTTCGGGGTCGTCAACTCGGTGGCGTGGGCGATCTCGTCGGGGGTCCACCAGCCGTTGTAGAGCGCCACGATCGCGCCGGAACTCACCAGCGCGAAATAGGCGATCACCCAATCCGGTGAGTTGGCAGCCAATATGCCGACCCGCTCTCCTTTGGCGACACCGTGATCGGTGTGCAGAGCGGCCGCCTCCGCGGCGACCAGATCGACGAACTGGTCATGCGTGATGCGCCGATCTTCAAGGACCAGGAACTCGCGGTCGCCATGGGAACGGCAGCCTGCCACGAATTCCCGCAACGACTTTCGGCGGTTGGCGAGAACAGGCACGCTGTGCCCCCGCACGTTCTCGTCCTGCACAGCGAAGTAGCCGTCGGGATCCGTGAGGCCCTTCAGCACGTCATCGCGAATCGACATAGCCCGGGACCGTAGCGGAGTCTGGATCAGCGGAGACAACCGGTCACTCGATTTCGACAACCGAAACCTTGAGTGACCTGCCGTTGGGCGCTTCGTACTCGACAACGTCGCCCGGTGACGACCCGAGCAGCGCAGCACCCATCGGTGAGGCGGGCGACACCACCATCAGATCCTCGGGTTTCTCCTCGATGGATCCGACCAGGTATTTCTCGACCACGCTGTCGCCCTCGAAGACGATCGACACGACTGAGCCGGCGCCGACCGATCCGCCGTTGCTGTTCGATTCGACGATCACTGCGTTCTCGATGACGTGGGCGAGGTGCATGATCCGCCCCTCCATCTTCCCCTTCTCCTCCTTGGCGGCGTGGTAGTCGCCGTTCTCGGAGAGGTCGCCGAGCGCCCGGGCAGCTTCGATCTTCTGGGCAATCTCGATCCGGCCGCGTGTCGTGAGTTCGTCGTACTCGGCTTGGAGGCGATCAAATGCCGTCTGTGAGAGCTGCTGTACGTTCGCCATTCCAAGAAATCTAGCGTGGGAGCAGCAGGCCGCGGCCGCTCCGTGTATAGGTATCGGTTCGGAGTTGTCGATTGCTGGGGGAGACCTTGTCTGCTGCAAAGATTCTTGATGTGGGAGTTGTCGGGGCAGGACCGGCGGGTCTGATCTTGGCCCGACGTCTCGCCAAGACTTCGGCGAGCTTCGAGATCCTCGAACGGAACCAGGATGTGGGCGGCATCTGGGACATCGATGCTGTGGGTTCGCCGATCTATGAGTCGGCCCATTTCATCTCGTCGCGAACTCTCTCGGGATTCGCGGGCTTCCCGATGCCCGACGACTACCCGGACTACCCCGACCACGAGCAGTTGCTCTCCTATATTCGCTCCTTCGCCGACGAGTTCGACCTTCGACGCCACATTCGTTTCGGTGTGTCGGTCGACAGAGCAGTCCTCGACGCCGACGGATTGTGGGAGCTCCGGTTCGCCGACGGCGACGTGCGCCATTACCGATATCTGATCTGCGCCAACGGCGTCACCTGGATACCCAACCTGGTGAGCTGGCCCGGAGAGTTCAACGGCGTCGTCCGCCACGCCGTCAGCTACCGCTCGCCGAGAGAGTTCGAGGGGAAACGGGTCTTGGTGGTCGGGGCCGGCAACTCCGGTGCAGATATTGCATGCGACGCGTCGTTCAGCGCTGATCAGGCGTTCTTGAGCGTGCGGCGCGGCTACCACTTCATCCCCAAACACATCTTCGGTATGCCCTCAGATGTCTTCGCGTCGCAGGGTCCGTCACTGCCGCACTGGTTGGAGGTGGGTGTGTTCGGTGTGATGCTGCGGATACTCAACGGTGACCTGCGCCGCTACGGTCTCCCCAAACCGGACCACAGGATCTTCGAGTCGCATCCGTTGATGAACAGCCAGATCCTGCACTATCTGGCTCACGGAGACTGCATCGCCAAGCCTGATGTGGAGCGGTTCGACGGTGATTTCGTGGTCTTCTCCGACGGGAGTCGCGAACAGGTCGACCTGGTGATAACGGCAACCGGCTATGAGCACGCGATCCCTTTCCTCGGCGACGGAGTGCTGTCGGTCAAGGGCGGGCGCCCCGACCTGTATCTGGGGATCTTCTCCCGGAGCCGAACGAATCTTGCCGCGTTGGGATTCATCGAGTTCGCCTCGGCCGCCTACGACAACTTCGACAGGATGGCCGAACTCATAGTCGCCGACGCAACCGCGACGCCGGGATCGGCGACCGCGGAGGCTTTCGGGCACCTGAAGGCCAACGACCATCCCGACCTGAAGGGTGGTCACCACTACGTTGACTCAGACCGGCACTCCAACTACGTCGACGTGAAGACGTATCTGAAGCTCCTCGACAAGGTCAGGGAGAAGGTCGGCCTGCCAGAGAGCGGCCACGATGACTAGAGGTTCAGCTCTCATCACTGGAACTGCCTCTGGCATCGGCGCGGAGGTAGCTCGACGCTTTGCTGAGAGGGGCTATCACATCATCGCCGTGGACCGGACGCAGGAGCTCGCGCAGCGCGCTGCGGCCGATCTTGGAGCTGCAGCCACGGCGGTGGGTTGCGATCTCTCGGATCCGCCGAGCACCCGAGACCTCTGCGACAGAATTAGGGGTGAATGGTCCGATGAGCTCGACGTGCTGGTGTGCAACGCAGGCGTGGTCGTCCCCGGAGACGTTGCCGATCTCAGCCTGGAGGACCTCGATGTTCAACTCGATGTGCTGTTGCGCAGTCCGGTGCAGTTGATCCGCGCCGCGTTGGATGTGTTCAAGGGCCGCGATTCCGGACACATCATGGCCACCGTGTCGATGGGGGCTATCTGTCCGCTGCCGGCATCGGCGGCGTACTCCGCTGCCAAGGCTGGACTGAGGGCGTTCCTGGCTGCGCTCAACTCGGAGTTGTCGAACACCAACATCTCGGTGAGCGGGATCTACCCGACCGCGGTCGACACGCCGATGCTGCAACACGAAGCTCGCAGCGGCGGCAGTGCGCTCAACTTCTTGAGTGCGGTCAAGACCGTTGACGATGTGGCCGACGCCTACGAGAAGGCCCTCGACAATCCGAAGCTGGAGGTATACGTCCCCTATCACGAGAGCCTGTCTGCTCGCGCCGCGTTGTGGACCCCGGCGCTTATCCCGCGCCTCATTCCCTTCTTCAACCGCATCGGTGAGCGCGGCCGCAAAAAGTACCTCGCCGGACTCGACCCCTGAACCATGCATCCAAACGAGGGCCTGGAAGCGACGGCCAGCGGATTTCAGATGACGATTGGGCAAGCAGGGGATACACTTGCGGGATGGGAACACGCGAGACGTTGACCGTAATCATTTCGTAGCGCACGCCCGCTGTGGCGTGCGCTGGACCGTCCACTTCGGTGGACGGTTTTCTTTTGTCCCCGACAGCCAGCGAACGAGAAGAAGAACATGACCCATCGAGTGGGAATAGTGGGCGGAGACGGAATCGGCCCCGAAGTCGTCAAAGAGGGCTTGAAGGTCATCGCCGCGGCAGGTGTCGAGATCGACGCGGTCGACTACGACCTCGGAGGCAGCCGCTACCTTCGTGACGGCGTCGTGCTGTCCGATGAGATCGTGGACGAATGGCGCGGGCTCGACGCCATCTACCTCGGCGCTGTCGGAACCCCCGATGTGCCCCCTGGAGTCATCGAGCGGGGGCTGCTGTTGAAGATGCGCTTCGACCTCGACCTGTACATCAACTATCGGCCCTTCAGCTGCGGACCCGACAGCCCCAACACCAGCCCGGTCGCCGGCGGCGAGAACGCAGAGTTCGACTTTGTGGTGATCCGCGAGAACACGGAGGGCACCTATGCAGGCGAAGGGGGATTCCTCCGCAAGGGCACGGACCGCGAGATCGCCACGCAGGGATCGGTCAACACGCGTGTCGGCGTCGAACGCTGCGTCCGTTACGCCTTCGATCTGGCGATGAAGCGACGCAGGCACCTGACTCTGGTTCACAAGACCAACGTGCTGACCTTCTCGGGTGATCTTTGGGAGCGGACCTTCAACGAGGTGGCCGAGGAGTATCCGGAGGTCGAAACGGCCTACAACCATGTCGACGCTGCCTGCATCTATTTCGTGGACGACCCGTTCCGCTACGACGTGATCGTCACCGACAACCTGTTCGGCGACATCCTCACCGACCTCGGCGGCGCGGTAAGCGGCGGGATCGGCTTTGCGGCTTCGGCGAACCTGCATCCTGGCCGGGTCTCCATGTTTGAACCCGTCCACGGATCGGCCCCCGACATCGCCGGCACCGGCAGGGCCAACCCGGCGGCGGCCATCCTGTCGGCGGCTCTGATGCTCGACCATCTCGGCGAGGATTCGGCTGCTAGGCGGATCCGCAAAGCCTGCTCCAACCCAGAATCGCTTACTGGCTCAACCACTGAGATCGGCGATGTGATCGCCGCTCGCCTGTAGGAGGCACAATGCCCATAACCCCCACCCCCCACATCTGGATGAACGGCGAGATGGTGCCGTGGGAGGACGCGCAAATTCATGTGCTGTCCCACACGCTGCATTATGGAACCGGTGTGTTCGAGGGTATTCGCGCCTATGAGACCGCCGATGGACCGGCCATTTTCCGACTCACCGAGCACATCGAGCGTTTGTTCAACTCTGCCCGGATCATGAGTATGCCGATGCCCTACTCGGTTCCCGAGATCGTCCAGGCTTGCAAGGACGTGGTGGCTGACACCGGGCTGAGCAGCTGCTATCTGCGTCCGATCGCCTATTTTGGCTACGGCGAGATGGGCCTGTCGATCGAGCACTGTAAGACCGACATCGCCATCGCCGCCTGGCCCTGGGGCGCGTACCTCGGTGATGACGCTGCGACCAAGGGCGTGCGCATGAAGGTTTCTTCGTGGACTCGCCACGACCACAACATCATGCCTCCGGCGTCCAAGACCACCGGCAACTATGCCAACTCGACGCTCGCGAAGATGGAGGCGCTCGCTGCCGGATACGACGAGGCGATCATGCTCAACGGCGCGGGTCTGGTCTCGGAGTGCAGCGGTGAGAACATCTTCGTGGGTCTCGGCGACGTCGTGCTGAGCCCGCCGACCTCGGCGGGGGCTTTGAAGGGGATAACCCAGGACACCGTGACAGCGCTGGCAGGCGACATGGGAATCGACATCGCGGTCGGGGAGATGTCCCGGAGCGACCTCTATATCGCGGACGAGATATTCGTTGTCGGTACTGCTGCTGAGGTCAGTGCGGTGAACTCTGTGGACGAGCGCGCCATTCCTTGCCCTGGTCCCGCCACCAAAGCGATCGCGGAGGCTTACGGCGAGGTTGTGCGGGGCAAGAACCCGAAGTATCGGTCGTGGAACGAGCTCGTGTCATGACCGATCCCGAGGTATCGATCGAACGCACTGGAGTTCGAGACCCGGCTTGGCCCAGCCATGTCGAGATCTATGACACCACTTTGCGTGACGGTTCACAGCTGGAGGGGATCTCTCTCACCGTTGACGACAAGTTGCGGATCGCGGAGCAGCTCGACCTGCTCGGCGTCGCCTATATCGAGGGTGGTTACCCTGGCGCCAACCCCAAGGACGACGAGTTCTTCGAGCGAGCCAAGACCGAGCTGCACCTCGAGACGAGCAAGTTCGTTGCTTTCGGCTCGACTCGGCGCCCCCGCGGCAGGGTTGACTCAGACGACTCGCTGGCCAGGCTTGTGGCTGCCGGGACCGAGGTCGTCTGCATCGTCGGCAAGTGTTGGGACTATCACGTGACCGAGGCGCTCGGCACGACCCTCGACGAGGGTGTGGCGATGGTTGCCGACTCTGTCGCCTTCCTTGCCAATTCCGGCAAGCGGGTGTTCTTCGATGCTGAGCACTTCTTCGACGGCTACAAGCGCAATCCCGAGTTCAGCCTCAGGGTGCTCGAGGAGGCTGCGATCGCCGGCGTTGAAGCCGTGGTGTTGTGTGACACCAACGGTGGGTCGCTTCCGCCCGAGATCGAACGGGCAGTCTCGGCTGTGATCGCCCATGTGGACTGCGGTGTCGGCATCCACCTTCACAACGACACTGGCTGCGGCGTCGCCAATGCCCTCGCCGCGGTGCGTGCCGGAGCTACCCAGGTCCAGGGCACGATCAACGGCTATGGCGAGCGGGTCGGCAACTGTGACCTGGTGCCGATCATGGCCAACCTTGAGCTGAAGATGGGGATCACGTGCCTTCCCGAGCATCGGATCACTCGTTTGACCTCGGTGTCGCACCACATCGCTGAGTTGGTCAATTTCACTCCCGATGCCCAGCAGCCCTATGTGGGCTCCTCGGCGTTCGCGCACAAGGCCGGTCTTCACACCAGTGCTTTGAACAGGCGGCCCGATGCCTACGAACATGTTCCGCCCGAAGCGGTGGGTAACGGCACTCGGATCGTCGTCTCGGAGATGGCTGGACGCTCGACTCTGGCGATGAAGGCCAAGAACCTGGGCCTTGAGATCGACGGGAAGGTACTCGGCGACGTTGTCGAGACGCTCAAGCGGCTCGAGCATCTGGGTTATCACTTCGAGGTTGCTGATGCTTCCCTCGAGTTGCTGATGCGCGGAGCGGCGGGTTGGGAGCAGCCCTATTTCACGCTCGAGTCGTTCTCGGTCGACATGGCCCATCGTTCCGGCACGGGTGCGCGCCTGTGGAACGATGTAGCGGTCGATGTCGAGACTGAGGCCACGGTCAAGATCTGGGTCGACGGCGAACGCAGGATCGCCGTTGGAGAGGGCAACGGGCCGGTCAATGCGCTCGACGCGGCAGTCCGTTCGGCTCTGAACGGTCGCTACCCGGAGATTGACCGGGTGTCGCTGACGGATTTCAAGGTCCGGGTCCTCAACACCGAGCAGGGGACCGGAGCAGTCACCCGGGTGCTGCTCGACAGCACCAACGGCGAGCGCTCGTGGTCGACCATCGGTGTATCTGAGAACATCATCGAGGCGTCCTGGCAGGCCCTGATCGACTCATTGGTCTACGGCCTGCTGGTAGCCGAGGGCTGACTCGGCGGCCCGGCACCGGCTGAGTCCGGCTCCGGCTACGCCCGGCGATAGCAAGGTTCAGTACAGGACGCCGGCGGATTCGAGGCGTTCAAGTTCGTCGTCATCGATGCCGAGCACTTCGCGCAGCACCTCGTGGGTGTGATGCCCCAGCGGGGGAGCAGACTCGGCGGTGCGCAGCACGGTGCGTGACATTCGGGTGGGGTTGGCGGGTTGCTGCTCAGGCCCGTGTACCGCGTGGATCAGATCGTCCATCAGTCCCCGCTCGCACAGGTGCGGGTCGGCCAGGTGGTCGAGCGGACCCATCACCGGCATCGCCGACACGCCGACCTCCTGGAGCATCTCGGCGGTCTGCTCAACAGACCTCAGCGACGTCCACTCGCTCAGTCGCTGGTCGAGCGCGTCATGGGCGGCGAATCGAGCTTCAACATTGCTGAGGGTCTCGTCGGGGGTCCAACCGGCGGTCTGCTCAAGCGCACGCCATGCGTCGTCGCTCTGCACTGTGATGGCGACCCAGCTGTCGTCTTCTGAACCGGGATAGACGCCTTGCGGAGCCATGTGCGGATCTCGGTTGGCGAGGTTCACGGGGTTCACGCCGGTCTCGATCGCCTCGAGATAGAGCTCGCCGAGCAGGTATGCGGCGGCCTCGGTCTGTGCCATCTCAACGAAGGAACCCTCACCGGTTCGATCTCGATGGTCGAGAGCGCACAAGACGCCCACGGTCAACATTTTCGAGGCGATGTGGTCGGGATGGTTAAGAGAGGTGCCACACGGATAGGGGCCGTCGGGATGGCTCCACAACAAGTGAACACCCGCGAAAGCCGAGTTCAGCGGCCCGAACGCTTTCATTTCTCCCATGGGTCCGCCACGCCCGTACCCCTGCGAGGCCACGTAGACCACGCTGGGGTTGACAGCGGCGATGTCCGGATAGTCGAGGCCGAGCTTGGCCATCACTCCGCCGCGGTTGTTCTCGGCAACCACGTCGGCCGAGGCGCAGAGATCTTTGGCCAGTTGCCGTCCGTCGGCCGTTGTCAGATCCAGGGCTATGCCCCGGCGACCTCTGCACTCCATGTTGAAGCAGAAGGACCTGTCGAGGTTGTCGAGACCGGCAGCGCGGAGCACATCAGGTTTCTTGCGGGACTCGATCTTGATGACGTCCGCTCCGAGGTCTGAGAGCATCCAGCACAGCTCGGGCACCACCGCGGCGATCCCGAATTCGATGACCCGCACTCCTTCGAGCAGCAGTCCGTTGCTGTCGCGGGCGCGGGTACTGGGCACACGTGGCACGGCGGCTGGTGCTGCTGTTGGCGCATCAGCGTCGCCTGGCGGAGCTTGGAATCTCCAGAGGCGGCTGGCCACCCCATCGACGAAGAAGCCTCGTTCGGTGGTCTGTGGATGGTTCACGAACTCCAACGGATGCTGGATGGAACCCAGTGGCAGCCCAAGACGCTGCGACTCCTCGAACAGTTCAGACCGACCGCGATCTGCGAAGGATCGAGTCGCTACTTCGCGGATGACGTTCATGTTCAGGACGCGGTGAACGCGGTCGTTCCACTCGTCGCCCGCGATTTCGGTGGGCGCACCGCAGAGTTCCACGAATGCCTTCCAGTCAGCTTCGCTGCCGAACACCATCCGGACATGGCCGTCGCGGCAGGGTACGACTACGTAGAAGCCCTCGGCATTGCGCTTCCCCTCAACGGGAAGTACAGGGTTGATCGACAGGTACCCGGGGATCGCCACTCCCCACGGGTAGGTCCCACCGAGCCCTGCCTCCTGCGAACTCGCCTCGATCTGTTGGCCGAGGCCGGTGCGGCGACGGTCCATCAGAGCCGCGACCGCTGCCATCGCACCGTGCACGGAAGCGCAGTCGTGGGCCAGGTATCCGGGCAGGGCGGTGGGGAGTAGCGACGGATGACCTGTCGCGTGAAGCGCACCGCAGGCTGCCTGGGCGGGGAGCGATTCCAGATGCCAGTGTGAGCGTGGACCGCTCAGACCGAGGTCGGTGAGGCTGACGATCACGAGTTGCGGGAATCGGGTTTCGAGCGCGGGGCGGTCCAGTTCGGAACGAGGCCCTTGGTTCTCGATGAACACGTCGACGAGCGGCAGCAATTCGGGGAGTCCCTGACCGGGCGCAGCGGGGACCTTGCCGTGGTTGCGGTAGCGGTCGGCGGCGGAGTCGTCGTCGTTGTCGTTCAGCCGGATCACATGCGCGCCGAGGTCAGCGAGGATTCGCCCGCAGAGCGCACCGCGCCGGTCCGTGGTGTCGAGCACCTTGAACTCGGCGAGGGGCTGATCGATCACCGTTGGAGTCTCGCGTGCCGAGCGTGGAGGTACAACGTTTCGGTGATTCTCGCTACGCTTACCGGCCATGTCGGCGCCGAGGCATTTCCCGAGCAGGGTCGATGGACCCAAAGCCTATGTTTCTGCGCCGCGTCGTGCGGGCAGTTGGCTGGCGAATCGGCCGGGCGAGGTTGTTGGCGGACCCCAGCCCTCGGGTCCGGCGGTCGGCAACCAGGGTCCCGACCAGGGCTATGTCCACAAGCTCGCTAGGCGTTTCGAAGCTGAGCTTGTGCTGCGCGAGGGAGAGCACGCGGCTGATGTGTTGGAGGGCGCCTGTGCGGTTGCGCTGCGCCGCGCGTCGTTGTTCGGACGGGCTCCTGTTGCCGATGATCTGCGGGTGGCGCTGGTGGTGTTCGGCTATCTCGGTGAGGCCGCCGATGAGCTTGTGGCGTTCCGCCGGCCGTTGTTCGAGGAGTTGCACCACTTGTCGTTCCACTACTTCACGGCGCGCGAGATCGCCGATCTTGTTCCTGAGGCGACATTGCGAATGGGCCCGGCGGCGGTGGCCTCAGCGTGTGCTGATGATTGGAGCGCTCCCCTCGGGCTCTAGACGCCTGTGCTCAGTGCGGTTGCTTGCCAATGCCCGCGGCATAGCTTCACGGGTGCCATCGCGTGCTGACCGGCGACGATTAGCCTGAGGCTTCATGCAGGCTCCGCGGGTTCGCTTTGCGCCGGCACCGACTGGCTACCTCCATGTGGGGAGTGCCCGTTCAGCTCTGTTCAACTGGCTCTTTGCTCGGCGTCACGGCGGGCAGTTCGTGTTGCGGGTCGAAGACACCGACGAGTCGAAGAAATCTCAGGAGTTCGTTGATGCGATCGTTGAGCCGCTGCGTTGGCTCGGACTTGACTGGGACGAGGGCCCGTACTTCCAGTCGGACCGCAAACACGCCCATGAGGCCGCGATCGAGCAGCTGATCGAGGATGGCAAGGCCTACTTCTGCGATCTGAGCGCGGCGGATTCTCAGCGCCTGTCGGCCGAGGCAGGTCTGCGCGAGGGCTATCACGGCTGGTCGCGTGATCGGAATGTGGTTGACGGTGACGGGGTCGTGGTCCGGTTCCGCGTGCCTGATGAGGGTTCAACGGTCGTTGATGACCTGATACGTGGTCGGGTTGAGGTCCCCCATGACACGATCGACGATTTCGTGATCCGGCGCGGCGACGGCTCACCGGTGTTCTTCATTGCCAACGCGGTCGATGACCATGACATGGGGATCAGCCATGTGATCCGGGGCGAGGACCTGCTCAACACCACGCCCAAGGTCAAGCTGCTGTGGGAAGCACTCGGCTATGGCCCGACACCGAGTTATGCCCATCTGCCTCTGCTTGTCAACGAGCAGCGCAAGAAGCTGTCGAAGCGTCGTGACAGCGTGGCCCTCTCGGAGTTCGTCGCTGACGGTTATCTTCCCGAAGCGATGCTGAACGCCCTGGCGCTGCTGGGATGGGGTCCACCCGATGAGATCGAGATTCGCCCGATTTCCGAGATCGTCTCTCTGTTCTCGCTTGAAGCGGTCAACAAGGGATCGGCCTATTTCGACCTAGCGAAACTCCGCCATATCAACAACGCCTATATTCGCGCTCTGACGCCGGCCGAGTTTGTGGCCGCGGCGGGGCGGTGGCTTCCGGGCCACTACGACCTTGGGGTTGTGGAGGCGCTGGCACCGGAGGTACAGCAGCGCATCTCGGTGCTTTCTGAGGCACCGGCGTGGCTCGATTGGCTCTTTGTCGACGAGATAGGCGAATACGACGAGAAGGCTTGGAACAAGGCGATGGTCAAGGGTCAAGCAGCAGAGACGGTCCTCGCGGAACTCGCGGCTGTGCTCGAAACCAATCCGTTCGACGACCCTGCGCTGTTGGAGGCGTCCGTGTTGGAGGTCGGCAATCGTCTCAGCGAGGAACTCGGCGCCCGAGTCATGTCGCAGGCACCCTTGCGGATCGCTCTCACCGGCAGCGGCGCCGGCATCCCGCTTTGGGAAGCGATGACTCATCTGGGCAGGGAGAAGACTCTGTCTCGTATCGCCGCGGCCCGAAGCCGTCTCGCAGGCTGAGCCGATGTTGCGCGGACGGCGTGGTTGGCTGTCTGCTAGGCGAGTCATCTGGGCCGTATTGATCATGGGGACCCTTGTCGTCAGCTATGTGGTCATCAACTTCATTCAGGTGCGGATGAATCTCGACGTCGACGATCGAGGTCCGGGCGACGCCATTGTTGTGATGGGTGCGGCGCAGTACGACGGCAGGCCGTCGCCGGTGCTGGCCAGACGCTTGGACCATGCGTTGGAACTCTGGAATGACGGAGCGGCTCCTTTCATTGTGACGACTGGCTCCAAGCAGGAAGGCGACCGTTTCACCGAGGGCTTCACTGGGTTCGAGTACCTCCTTGAAGCCGGCGTGCCCGAAGCTGCGCTTCTGTTGGTGACCGACGGCGCTTCTAGCTGGGAGCAGATGTCGGCCACGGCCCAGGTGCTTCGCGACCGTGGTCTGTCGTCGGTGGTGGTGGTGTCTGATCCGTACCATTCGCTGCGCCTTGCCCAGATTTCTAAGGAGGCTGGCCTCGATGCACACATTTCGCCGACCGATGGCGAAGCGTCCTTCAGGCAGTTGGCGCGTGAGACCGCTGCCGTGTCGTTCGGGCGGATCCTCAGTTACAGACGTGTCGACAACTGGTTCGGCAACGCCAACTGATCTGTGCCGGATCGCGTCGCTGCGTTGTTCGTGTCGGCAGAATTCTGTGTGCGTCGGGTGCTCAACCGGGTACGATGCGGTCTCCCTTCGGGGATGGTGTAATTGGCAACACATCTGGTTCTGGTCCAGACATTGGGGGTTCAAGTCCTCCTCCCCGAGCTTTTGATTCCAGCCGCGCGAGGGCCTACGGCCACGGTTACACTCGTGCGGTCGCGGATCGCTTCGGCGATGAGCCTGCCCCGTTCGTCTAGCGGCCTAGGACGCCACCCTCTCAAGGTGGTAGCACGGGTTCAAATCCCGTACGGGGTACCACGTTCTACTCGACGGGGGGTTGGTGGGCGTCCTGAAGTAGGCGCTTGAGGACCTTGCCGGCGGGGTTGCGGGGGAGCGACGATCGCCGCAACGACCCGCTCACCGGTGCGATCATCGGGGACACCGAACACCGCGACGTCAGCCACATCGAGCCAGGTGAACAGCAGGTCCTCAACCTCCTTGGTCGAGATGTTCTCGCCATGGCGGATGATGATGTCCTTGAGGCGTCCGGTGATCGTCACGTAGCCCTCGTCGTCGATGATGCTGAGATCGCCGGTGCGGAAGCAGCCGTCGCTGTCGAAGGTCCCGCATCGAGGGTTGTGGAGCAACCGTGATGCGTTACCACCAGTCGTCGAAAGGACGCCTTGCGGTCTGTTGTGCGGTTGCGCCGCGTGGGAACCATGCCAGTTCGCGGTTGCCGCCCGCTGCTGCGGACCGATAGTCGACACCGTCAAGGCCGGCCTCGAAGACCGCTGCACCGATGCGCTGACAGTCTTTGTGGGGGATGGGACTGCTGTCGGTGTCATGGGGGTAGGTACTCGGCAGGTGCAGCGAAGCGAGCCCGTCGTCGCTGTAGGCGTCGGCAGCCTGCCCGTCGGGGACGACTACATCCAGCAGCACAGGCGCGGTCGCGGGGTCGAGGTCTTCGGGACCGTAGGGCAGATCATGGAAGCGGCGCGCGACGTTGGCTCGGGCGGTAGCCACGTCCCGATTCAGATACAGGCACTCCATCCCCGGGGGGTTCCAGCGCTGCCCCTGGGCCGCGGCATACGAGGGATCCAGCGGGTCGGCCCATTCCGGGTCAGCGACCCGGCAGTAGGTGCCATTGATCGCGACGGTCTTCATTGCTCAGGCGACGCGTGTGTAGTCGAAGCTGTCCTTGACAGATCGAAGCAGCCACTCGTGGTCGTCGTCGGCGATCACGTCGAGCATGCTGCGTCCGTCGTAGGCCTCGGCTCTGCGGCGAACAACCACTGCCGGCATTCCGTCTCGCAGTCGGTAGCTGAGGATGTCAGCGATCTCTGCCAGTACGCCGATCTTGGTGATGCGATCAACGGGCGGTCCTGCGAGCAGCCACTTCTCGACCGCCTGGCGCTTCACGCCCATCAGGTCTGCGATGTCGTTGCTCGACAGGTCCAGCGTCGTCATGGCACGACGCAACGGAGAGGCGCTGTGTTGCTCGTGCTCAACTGCCGTCATCACCTTGTGGAGCCACGAGAAGTGATGCTCGTCAATATCTGGGCGCACCTTCACGCACTGTTGAGGCAATCCGCCGGCGACCCCTCTCAGCCGGTCGACGAACACTGTGAGTGCTCCCCGTCCGTCGTGGGACGGCGCGACCCAAAGCACCTCGCGCCAACTGTGTAGTAGCAGTTCATACATAACGGCTGGTGCGGGCAACTCCTCGGGGTAGCGGGCGGGGAGACTGGTCAGCGTGCGTGCGGCTTCGTCGGCGAACACGAAGTAGCGCCGAACCGTCGTACGATCCGTTCCAGAGGCGAGCCGTGGGACAAGATGATCGAGCGCGGCCACGACATCGGGAAGCAACTCGCAGGCAACTGCTGACCCCGCCTCAAGGTCCCCCTCCAGCAGATCTTCGATCGTGTCCACACCAACAACCTACTGCAACCAATCAGCAACCACAATAGGTTACCTACTCGACGGGGGTTCGTAGCCGTCCTGAAGTAGGCGCTTGAGGACCTTGCCGGCGGGGTTGCGGGGGAGCGACTCGAGCAGTTCGATGCCCTCTGGGATGGCCTGGGTCCGAAGCCCGGCGTCACCGAGGAAGTCGGCGACGCCGGCAAGCGTGGGCTCGGCCCCCTCAGCGGGCACGATCGCCGCAACCACGCGCTCACCGGTGCGATCATCGGGGATCCCGAACACCGCGACGTCAGCCACATCGGGCCAGGTGAACAGCAGGTCCTCGACCTCCTTGGCCGAGATGTTCTCGCCGTGGCGGATGATGATGTCCTTGAGGCGACCGGTGATCGTCACAAAGCCCTCGTTGTCGATGATGCCGAGGTCGCCGGTGCGGAAGTAGCCGTCGCTGTCGAACGCCTCAGCATCGAGGGTTGCGTCGACGTAGCCGAGCATCACCTGGGGACCCTTGACGCGGAGTTCTCCCTCAATGCCGGGCCCACACCGGCTGCCGTCAGCGGCGACCGCGATCAGGTCGACGCCGGGCAGGGCACGACCCTCAGAGTTGGCGATCTTGTCGTCGGGGTCGTTGACATCACCGTTGGTGAGCACCGGAGTTTCCGTCAGCCCCCAGCCCGAGCAGATGCCCACGCCGCCGAGTTCGTCGACCACCCTGCGATGGAGCGCAGGCGGGATCGGCGCGCCCCCACCGGGGCAGACCTTCAAGCTCGGGAACAGCGGGCCCAGCCCGGCCTCCGACCGACGCTGTTGCGCGGCCAGGTACATGAGGTAGAACGGCGTGCCGGTCCCGGCGTGCGTGCAATCATTCTCGGACAGAAACTCGACCGTGGCGACAGGGTCCACCGTCTCGTCGAGCAGATGCGTACACCCGGTCTGCAGCGCCATGAACAACAGCCCGATCCCGCCGATGTGCGGAAACGGGAACGTCAACGAGTAACGATCGCCGGCCCGCACGTCGAGGCGCTCACTCATGGCCAGTGGGAACGCACCCACCGTCCTGTCAGTGTGGCGAGCCCCCTTCGGGTCCGCCGTAGTACCCGAGGTATACGTCAACCACCGAACGTCGCCTGCTTCTGGGACAACTGCCTCGCCCAGCGTCGTAGCGTCGCTGGAAGGAAAAGAGCCTGGCGCGACCACCAGCGTGTCGAGGCCGTCAACCTCAGCGGCAACCCGCTCGGCCATGGCAGCGAAGTCGTAGCCCCCGAACTCCGCAGGGGTTATCAGCAGTTCGGTGCCCGCCTGGCGACAACAGAACCCCACCTCGCGGTCCCGGTAGATCGCGATAATCGGATTCTGCACGGCATCGAGTCGAGACAGCGCGCCCGCCAGCACGACCGTGTCAACCCAAGTCGGCAGAATCCAAGACACAACGCTGCCGGACCGAACCCCAAGCTCCTGAAGACCAGCGGCCATCTCCTCGACACGATCGCGGTACTCCTCGTAGGTGCAGCGGTCACCCTGTCGCGACAACAGCATCGTGTGCTGAGGCCAGGTCTTCGCGGCGTGGTCGATCAGCTCGACGAGCGTCTCCGGTGGTGTCATGGTCCTTCCTCCTTGTCGACAAGAGCGCCGTTCTCGCGGAGTTGTTCGACGACGAGTTTCCCCTGCTCAGAGAGCATCGCGCCGTAGTGGCCGGTGGCTGCGTCGGCCCGCCCCGCCTCAAGCGAATCGGCGACCAGGGGGAGCTGGCGCCGGGCGATCGCGGCGGCTCCCACGACCTCCACGAAGAAGTTGCCAGGCACCAGCCCGACCAGGCCTCGGGCGACCGCGTCGAAACGAGGCGAGCCACCGAGCGTGTGGAGCCGTCGGCGAGCCGACAACACCCGATCGAAGAGCGAGTCGTTGTCGGGCGCATCCGCCGCCCACCGAAGATCGGCAATCAGCATGTCCAGTTCACGCCCGCGCTCGATCGCCTTGGCGATCGCAAAGCCGTCGACGCGGGCATAGAGCTCGTAGAGGTCGCTCACCGCCTCGGCTGTGAGCGGCTCCACGAACGCTCCCCGATGCGGCGTCATCGAGATCACGCCGGCGTGCGCCAGCGCGATGAGCGCCTCGCGCACCGGGATGCGGCTCACACCGAACCGTTGCGCCAGATCGTCCTGGTTCAGCCGCGCGCCGGCAGTGAGATCGCCGGTCCAGACCAGCCGCCGAACCTCCTCAGCGACCCGGTCGCTCGTCGATACGCGCTCTATCGGCAAGGTCTCGGTCACGACGGTGTCTCCATGTCCGCGAAACGGTCCACCAGCGCCGCCAAGGCGTCGGCGCAGGTGCGCGCTCCGGCGGGTGGATCGGGCAGGCGCACCGGACCGTGCTCGCGGCTCGGTAACAGGACGGTGGCATGGCCGGGGCAGGTGGTCTCCCCACGCTGGTTCTCACCCCAGATTTCAACCTCGACTGCCGGACGGCCACCTTCGGCCAGGTACTTGCGGGTGACTCGACCACGCAACCAGTGGGTGTCGCCGACATAGTTGAACTTGCGGAACTCGACATCGAGCTTCCAGAGCCATGCGTCGTCGCCCATCCAGTCGGTACAGAGATGGATCAGCCATGCCTCTCGCATCCGCCCGTAGTCGTAGACGGCCGGGCTGCCCGCCCGCTGCGCCCACGCAGGATCCCAGTGGACCCGTTGGTGCACGTCTGGGATGTTCAGCTCGTCGTTGCGGAAGAAGCCGGGAATCCGTGCCCGCTGCTGATGAGCGAGGTTCAGCGCCTTGACGCCGTAGAGCCCCATGCCGACGCCGGTGTGCCACACGACGATGTCGGTGACACGCAGCGGTCCCTTGACGAGCGGGCCGAGTTCGTCACCGTCGGCGACATCCTCCCAGGTCCGCAGCTCGGCGCCTCGACGCCGGGCGGCCGCCGCCGCAACATCTGCAGCGATTCCTGCAATCTGATCGTCGGTGTAGGGCTTGATCTCGACATCGAAGTTCTTCCCTTCGTCGCCCTTGCGCTCCACCTTCTTCCGATCAGTCCGCACCATGAGGCGGTACTGTGCCGACAGCAGGCGGTCCGGCGCCCCGAAGACCTCTGCCGACCACTCATGCACGGCGCGGTCGGCGAACTCGCTCTGCTTGTCGTGCACCCCAACAAGGGCATTGCGGCGCGTGACCGCAGTACCCGGCCGCAACGGCGCCCACCACTCGCGGAAACTGCCCGAATAGTAGGCGTGAGCACCCTTGAGCGGATCCCCCTTCAGCAGCGCCTTGGTGTCGGGATCAAGCGATGTGACCTCGTTCTCGCCGATCATCGTGTCGCCGCCGTTCAGGTGCGGCGGCGCGATCGGGCCACCCCAAACCGTTGCCGAGGCGTAGCCGGGATCGCACCACAGCGGGTTGTCGTCACCGTAGGCCTCCGCGACATGACGGAATGCGTCGGTAGCCGGTTCGCGGTACCAGGGAGGCTGAGGATGGGGATGAGCGATCCCGATACGCGCTCGGAGGCGGGCGATCGCCGCGTCGGTGAGCGCGGCCTCGCTCATCGGATCTGCACCGGGCGTTCGGTCAGGTCGAACTCGCGGAGCCCGCCTCCATCAGTCATTCTCGAGAGCCAGTGCGGTTCGGCGGGCTCGGTGTCGGGGTCGATGCGCAGCTCCCATCGCCTGTCGTCGGTCTGTGAAACGACACTGCGAGGGTTGACGGCCTCGGCGGTGAAGCGGAAGCCGTCGAGCCAGTCCATCGGACTGCGACAGACACCGTCGTCGAGGCCCGGTCCCCCGTGGAACTCGATGGCCCCCGACACCTCGTCGTGGACCTCGACTCGGTAGTCGACGTACTCCTCGACCAGGAACGGGTCGAGCTGCAACATCTTGGCGACGGCTGACATGTCGTCGCCCTCGATCGCGAGCGCCCCCCGTAACCGGTTGACCACAGCAGGCATGATCGCCGCCCGGTGCTGGGGTGCCGCCTCGTCGAGCAGGTCGGTGCTGAAGTTCTCGTCGACCGAGAAGTAGGCGGCGCGCATAAGCAGGTGGTTGTCGAGAGCGAACTCCTTGGCCTGGCGCACCAGCACCGGGTGCGCCAGATCCTCCAGACGGAAATCAGGCCTGAAATCGCCGGAATAGTCGTCCATCCCGCCGTCCTCGCCGGTGTCGCCGAGCGTCAGTTCGAGCTGGGCGGCCTTCGACGCGGAGACGACGGCGAGGCTCGGTTCGCCGGGCCTCGCACCGGGCTCGTCGGCCACGACCCGGATCTCCCAGCGACAGTGATCGCCGGTGAACTCGTCAGGTTTCGGCGGGCGGTGCAGCGGAATCGCCCGCAGCCTCGGATTGGTGACTCCCAGGGTCGCATCGAAGGTGCGGTCCTCCATGTGATGGCACATGTTGGTGACCAGGTGAGGATCGTTCTTGGAGACCTGGCGGAGATAGTCGTGGGCGCCGCAGAAGGGCAGCCAGAAGTAACCCAGGTCGTGGTCGACGTACTCGAACTGGAAGTCGAGAAAGTGATGCGGTGCGCCGACGTCGAACTGGAAGCTCTTGAGGGCCGCGTCGACCCCGTCGCCGGTGATGCAGAGGTTGGCCTTGTTGCGCGCCGTGTAGACGGGGCTCGACCCCATCCACTCGGAGTCGGCCTGACGGATAGTCGCCTCCTGCCCCACGGCCATTGCGATATGGGGCATCAGCGCCCGGTCGTGGAACATCGACACGATCATCCGCTCGCGGCAGAGCCTCGCCAGCGCCGAGCGAGAGAGACGATCGAGGCTCCAGTCCTCCTCGAACGGGCCTGAGTAGTCGTCGGTCACGGTCATGTGTCCTCCCGGTCGTTGGTCAAGGTCATGTTGGTGACGGTCATGTCGGGTCCTCCCAGTCGACTCGGTCGTCGCGGTTCGGTTGGCGGCCGGTGCGCCACGGGCACAGCGGGGCCGCGGCCAGAAGAATGCGCTGCCAGTCGGTCGCCAAGCGGCGCATCTCGCTACGCCAGGCGAGCACGCCACGGTCGGCTGTCTGGGCGGCCTCACCGGCTGCCCATGCCTCATAGCCGTCGGGCAGCGCCCACAGCAACACGATCTCGTCCTCGTCGCGCATCGCCGTCCACCAGGCCCCGCCGAGACGCCAACCGAACGGCTCGTAGGCCGCGACGGCCTGCGAGCGAACCACCTCGAGCGCTTGCGGCGCGGTACCCGGAGCCACCTTGATGATCTCATGTGTGCATACCTCGGCCCGCAGCCCAGAGGCGAGCGACTCCCTGATCGTTGGACTCCACGGCGCCGGCAGCAGCACCCGGTCGAACCCGCCACGGCGGAACTCGGCCGCTTCTTGCCACCACCGCTCGAGTTTCGGATCCTGTAGTCCCTCGCCGACGTTCTCGCCAGTCAATGACCGGGCGAGGCCGTCCAACCCGGGCTCCTCCCAGATGTTGCACACCTGCGGCCAGCGCCCCGTGGTTCCCACCACAGCCCAGATGCCGAAGCACAACTGGTCGCGGTCCTCCTGGGCCATCGGCGACCAGTTGGCCGCCATGTGGTGCATGTAGTTGGCCCGATTGGCTCCCCGGATGTCGATGAACTCGTGGATGTAGGCGCGGTCGTTGGTCGCTTCGGATGGGTTCATGCGACCTCCAGTGCTGCCCAGAGCTGGCGTTTCAGCTGCCGGAGGTGCTCGAGCGGATACGTCGCGATCTTCTCGGCCAGGAACTGGGCCCGCTCACGCAGCGCCTCGGGCTCGACGATCTCGGAGAGGATCCCGAGCTGCCGTGCACGCTCAACGCTCAGCCGTTCACGGTTGCCGGTGAAGGCCATGCGGAGAATCGACTCGGCGGGACTCTTCTTCAGCATGGCGATCGTCTCGAACGCACTCACTTGCCCGACCGACACATGCGGGTCGAGGAAACTCGCTTCGGTGGAAGCGACAACTATGTCGGCGTCGGCGACGAAGTGCAGCCCCGCACCTGCGCAAACGCCATTGACCGCGGCGATGACCGGCTTGGTGACGCCGCAGTGCCAGGCTGTGAGGCGCAACTCGGCGTTGCGCGTCTGACGCGAACTGGCCCGCAACGCGTCCGGGTTACGGGCCAGTTGCACGACATCGAGGCCCGACTGGAAGGCGCGGCCGTTGCCTGTGTTGACGATCACCGAGACTGCGTCGTCCGCTTCGAACTCGTTCCAGGCCGACTCGAGGTCGACGAACATCTCGGCGTCGATGGCGTTACCGGCGTCGGGCCGGTCGAAGATCAACCAGCCGATTCTGCCATCGCGGCGCAGCTCAAGCGTCACGGTGCCGCCTCCTCAAGGATCTCCCAGACGTTGCCCTCGGGGTCGGCGATCAGCGCGAACGCTGCGCTAGGCCGATGGTGAGTCACCTCGGTGAGCACCGTGGCTCCTTGGTCGGTCGCCGCGGCGACGACCGCTGCCGCGTCCTCGACAAGCAGTGCCGCGTAACGGAATCCGGCTACGGCGTTCCACAGTTCGGACATGTCGGCGGCGACCGGATCGGCCGGTTCGAAGATCTTGAGTCGCGCCGCGCCATTGCTGAGCCGCCGCAACCTGCCCTGCGGGAACTCGAGAACCCGGTCAACGGTGAACCCCAAGGCTGCAACGTAGAACTCGGCGAGTACCGCGCCGTTAGCGGTCACGATCCCGACTTCCAGGCCGACCGCAGTCATGCCAGTTCCTCACTGAGACGGCGCCGCAGCACCTTGCCGGCCTCAGACCGGGGCAGGGCGTCGATGCGCCGGTAGGCGACCGGCGCCTTGTACGCCGTCAGATGGGCGCGCGCCGCGGCGTCGAGTTCGGCGTCGCTGGCATCGCCCACCACCGCAGCGACAGGCACCTCGCCGAGCCGGTCGTCGGGCGCTGCGAACACCGCTACCTCGCGAACGCCGGCGACGGTTGCCAGCACCTCCTCGACCTCGTCGGGAAAGATCTTGTTGCCACCGCGGTTGATGAGGTCGCTGCGGCGACCTTCGATCCACACGAACCCGGCGTCGTCAACACGGGCCAGGTCGCCTGTTCGCACGAAACCGTCGGTGGTCATGCGGTCCTCAGCGAGGCCGACGGCGGTTCTGGGAGGCCGCACCAGCAGCTCGCCGACCCCGTTGGCGTCAGGCTCGGCGATCCGGATGTCGACGCCCGCGTGCGCCCGTCCGGCCGCACCGATGCGCTCGGGATGCGTCTTGGCGTCTGCTGCAGTCCAACCGATCACCTCGCCGATCTCGGCTTGGCCGTAGCCGTTCAACACGAACGCCCCGAAGCGTTCGCTGAACCGGTTCGCCTGGAACGGCGACAGCGGTGCCGTGATCGAGCGCACGTAGCGCAGCGGCGTGAGCGACTCGATGGACGGGTCGTCGTTCAGCATCGCGATCGCGGCCGGCGGAAGCACCGTCGAGCGGATCTGGTGCCGCCCGACGAGCGTGGCAAAGTCGGCTGTGATGAACCGGTCCATCAACACCAGCGGCGCCCCCGCCCGCAGACCGAACAGGGCGTTGTAGATCCCCGCGTTGAGCGTCATCGACACCGGTATCAGGTTGGGAGTGGGCCGACGAGAGGAGTCGGCAGGTTTCGCCCTCAACGGAGCCAACACCCGATCGATCAGCTCAAAATATGCCTCGTGCGTGTGCATGATCGGCTTGGGCTCTCCTGTCGTGCCGCTCGTCCAGAGCACGAACGCCGCGCCGCTCTCAGCAACCTCGGGCGTCCGGGCTTTTGCCTTGTCGATCGCGGCGTCGGGCTGGCGGGGATTGATGGGAACGTAGACCGCTCCCGCCTGCCAGCAGCCGAACATTGCCACCAGTGCATCGAACCCGTCAGCGACCACCTGAACGGGATGTCCTGAGCGATCGTTGATCGACGCTGCGAAGACCTTGACCCGTTCGATCACCTCAGCCTTCGTGAACGACGCGTCCAGCGTGTGAACAAGCGCGTCGTCGGGAGCGGCGGGATGCTTATCGAGCAGGTCGTAGAGGTTCACTGCTCGGCCTCGAGTGGTTGCCAGTCCGGCTCGCGTTTCTCGGCGAAGGCCATCGGTCCCTCGGTCTGGTCGGGGTGGCCCCACATCGACACCAGGTGCCGGGCACCTGTCACACAGGCGTCGGTCAGCCCCGCCTCAAGGGCGCCCCACAGAGCCTTCTTGGTTGCGGCCATCGCCGAGGGCGAGTTCGCAGCGATGGTCTCGCCCAGCTCCTGGGCCCGGTCGCGCAACCGATCGGGCGGATCGACGATCTCGGAGATCATGCCCAGCTCGTAGGCGCGTTCGGCGCCGAGGCGTTCATGCTTGCCCATGAAGGCCATGCGCATGACGGCCTCGACCGGCATCTTCTTCATGAGTCCGATCGCCTCGATCGCGACCACCTGACCGACAGAGGTGTGCGGGTCGAAGAACTGGGCGTCGCTCGCGGCGATGACGATGTCAGCGTCAGCGACCCAGTGGAAGCCACCGCCACAGCAGATGCCGTTGACGGCGGTGATCACAGGCTTCCAAACCCCCTGGTGCCACGAGGTGAAGTGAATGTCGAACTCCTCCATCGACTGGCGGTAACGCTCGAAACCGACACCGTCGGATGCGACCTCGGAAACATCGACGCCGGTCTGGAAGTCGCGGCCATTGCCGGTGTGCACGATCACCCGAACCGCCGGCTCCGCGTTCAGTTCGTTCCAGGCGTCGGCGAACTCGTCGCGCATCGCGCTGTTCATCGCGTTGCGCACGTCGGGACGATCGTTGATCAGCCAACCGACCGGTCCGTGACGCTCGACGACGAGGTGCTCATAGTCAGTGTTCATCTGCGTCCTCAGCTTTCATCGGGGAATGTCCTTCCAGGGTGCGCCGTGGAACGGGTCGGGCTCTCGGGGCAAGCCCAGCACCTTCTCTCCCAAGACATTCTTGTTGATCTCGGTGGAACCGCCTTCGATCGTGTTCGCCCGGCTGCGGACCGTGGTCTCGGGTGACAGCCAATTCCATATTTGTATACATTATGCGGGATGGGAGCGCCGATGAAACCCTACCCGTCAGCAATCGACGGTCTCGCCGTCAACCACGATGACGGCGTGGTGTCGATCCGCATCGACCGGCCCGAAAGGCGCAACGCCCTCACCGACGACATGGTGCTCGGGCTGATCGAGATCATCGATGCCGCATCGTCCGATGAGACGGCCCGTGTCGTGTACCTGTCGGGCGCGGGTGACCACTTCTGCTCCGGCTTCGACCTGTCGCTCCGTGGCGGCATCGACGAGAAGCCACGGACCGGGGCGACCCAACGCCAGATGCGATGGCACGTCAACCGGCTCGTGCCCACCATGCTCGTGTCACAGACCCCGATCGTTTGTGCTGTCAAAGGCTGGGTGATCGGGCTCGGGATGAGCATCGCGCTCGCTTCGGACTTCGTCATCGCCGCGGACGACGCCCGTTTCTGGTCCCCGTTCACCCAGTCCGGGTTCACCCCCGACAGCGGCTCATCGTGGCTCATTCCCCGGCTCGTCGGCGTGGCCCGAGCCAAGGAAATGATCATGCTGGGCCGCGAAGTCTCCGGCGCCGAAGCGGCCGAGTGGGGCATGATCCATCGTTCAGTGCCTGTCGAGGAGGTCGACGATGCCGCAAAGGCGCTCACCGGTGAGATCGCAACCGCGGCGACCGTCGCGGTCGGGCTCTCCAAGCTGTTGATCCACCGGTCGCTAACTACCGACCTTGCGCACCAGCTTCAAGACGAAGGGTTGGCTCTGGAGCTGTCGAGCCGCTCCGAGGACTTTCACGAGAGCAGCCGGGCGCGGCGAGAGCAGCGCGACCCGGAATTCGAAGGACGCTAAACACGGAAGTCGGGGTCGGTCTCGAAGCTCCGACTCAACTGCCGTGTCCCTCTTCGTGTTTACTTGGGGGAAGTAACAGCATGCGCACCACTGGAGACCCATCGTGACGGACACCCCAGCGACTGGCGAATTGATGCATGGGCGACGGGTGTTGGTCGTAGGAGCGTCATCAGGCATCGGAGCGGCCGCCGCGGCCGCGGCGCGCCGTGCCGGTGCCGAAGTTGCGATCTCGGCCCGCCGCGCCGACAAGCTCGAGGCACTTGCAGCCGAGATCGGCGGGGCTCACGTTCTCCCTGGTGACGCAGCCGATCCCGAGGCCGCCAAAGACATTGTCAACCGAGCCGCGGAGCAGCTCGGCGGGCTCGACCTGGTCCTGTACGCCGCGGGATTCGGTGTTCTCCAACCGCTCGCCGAATGTGACCCTGAGACTTGGCAGTCGATCTATGGCGTCAACGTGATTGGCGCGAACCTCGTGGCCGGCGCGGCCATCGAGCACCTCGGCGTGGGCGGGATCATGGCGTTCGTCTCCTCGAGGACCGTCGAGGA
This sequence comes from Candidatus Aldehydirespiratoraceae bacterium, assembly GCA_965221585.1. Classification (GTDB taxonomy): domain Bacteria; phylum Actinomycetota; class Acidimicrobiia; order Acidimicrobiales; family Aldehydirespiratoraceae; genus VXYK01. The sequence goes on from OZ244898.1 coordinate 859,272, forward strand.
CACCCACGGCCTCTTCTGCTCATATGCCGCGTCCAAGGCCGCCCTCGACCACTGCATCCGCACCTGGCGGATCGAACACCCCGACCGGCGCTTCGTGCGCATAGTGATGGGCAACTGCCAGCCGACCGAGTTCGCTAACCACATGGGTCTCGAACTCATCGGCGACGCGCTCACCCTCTGGCAGAAGCAGGGCATTCCCGGAGGTCTCATGCACGTCGACGATGTCGCCGCGTGCCTCATGGAGACGCTCGCTGTCTCGCTCGACCACCCCAGCATCGACGCGTCCGAGATCAAGCTGGACGCCCCCGTTGAAGACTTCCAATGAGCGAGCAGACGATCGACCCCACGCCGGAAGACTTTGGCGCACCGTGGCACGCATCCGTATCCTGAGAGTGTCAGTCCGCCCCCACGCCGCGACCAGCCTCCTAGCAGGAGCAGTGAGATGACCACAATCGAAGCCACCCCTGTCTCCGGATCCCTCGGCGCCCAGCTGTCGGGAGTCGACCTGACGAAGCTCGACGACGCATCCATAGCAGCGCTGCGCGCCGCCATCGTCGAACACGAGGTCGTCTTCGTGCATGGAGCCTTCCTTGATCGAGAGCAGCATCTAGCGCTCGGCGAGGCGCTCGGCGGGACCAACACGTTCCCGACGTACGCGATCTTCGACGTCGACGAGCCGACCCTCACCACCATCCGCGACGGGCCCGACAGCCCACCCGCGGCCGACGAATGGCACACCGATGTCACCTGGACCGCCGAACCCCCGGACTTCGCGATCCTCCAGGCCAACGTGGTTCCCCAGCGCGGCGGTGACACCCTCTGGGCCTCGATGACGACAGCATTCGACGCCTTGTCCGACCCCCTCAAGGAGATGTGCCGAGGCCTCACCGTCCGCCACGACAACGAGAACTTCATCGAGGGTCTCGTGCGCAAGTCGCCTGAGCGGGCCGAGAAGTTCGACATCCCAGCGAAGCTCCGAGCCGGCTATCCGCCCGTCGACCACCCTCTGGTCCGGCTCCACCCGGAATCCGGCAAGGAAGTGCTGTTCATCGCAGGCAGATTCATGCGCCGGATCAACGAGCTGACCGAAGCCGAGAGCGAGGCGCTCCTCAGCCTGCTCAACCGACATGTCGACGACGCCCGCTTCCAATGTCGTTGGCGATGGACCCCGGGAGACGTCGCCATCTGGGACGAACGCTCGACCAACCACCGGTCCGCCGCCGACCACTTCCCCCAAGAGCGCGAAATCCGCCGATGCGAGGTCGGAGGTGCCCGCCCCGTCGGAGTCAACGGATAAGCCGCCGCTCAAGCGATGTGTTGGCCGGCGGTTACCTGGAGTTCTTGGCCGGTGATGTTGCGGGAACGGGGCGAAGCCAGAAACAGCACGGCCTCGGCGATGTCTGTGGGATCGACATGACGACGCAGTGCGGCCTGACCCGCGAACCGTTCGCTCACCTCTGAAGCGGTCAGGTTTTGAGCTTCGGCCATGCGTTCAAAGAAGGCGGTGAGGGGCGCCCCTGTGGTGAGGCCAGGGGTCACGATGTTGACCCGCACACCTTGTGGGCCGACCTCTTTGGCCATGGTCTTCGACATCGACTCCATGGCACCCTTGGTCGACGTGTAGCGCGAAAGATCCGGCATCAAGGTGGCTGCGCTGAGCGCAGAGATGTTGACGATCGACCCGCCACCGCCAGAAGCCATATGGGCCGCTGCGCTGCGGCAGATCTCCATGGTGCCGATGACGTTGATCTGCACGGCTCTCAGATAATCGTCCCAGTCGAGGTCGGCGACAGAGACGCTGCGGCCTCCATAGGTGGCGATGTTGACCACCACATCGATCCTGCCGAATTCGCCGACCGTCGCCTCGACCGCAGCCCGGCCCTGTGCAGGATCGGCGATGTCAGTAACAACCGGCAAGGTCCGCCGGCTAGTTGCCTCGGCAACCTCGGCGGCGAGCTGTTCGAGCGGTTCTGCCCGGCGAGCGGCGAGCACCACATCGGCACCCTCGCCCGTCAGAGCCAGAGCACAACTGCGCCCGATACCTTGACCGGCCCCGACAATGAGCGCCGCTGCGTTCTCCAGCGTTCGTTCGGTCATGATCGCAGCCTCACCAGTCGAGGTCTGTCTGATGCATGCTCCAAGACTCGACGATCAGCCCCGAGGCGATCCGATACTGCGCGATCCAGGTGATCTTCACCGGGGTGCCGACAGCAACGTTGACGCCCTCCAGACGGAGGCGGGCGAAAACGCAGTCGTCAACGGAAGCGATGTGGTCGAAATGGAGCTTGGTCGGCCGGATCGTCGCCACCGACGAACTGACGTGGCGGGCATAGCGTTCTGGTGTGGTGCGCTCGGTCCCGTCACGGGTATGGCGCACGAAAGGATCAGCCAACACCTCCCCGAGACGGTCCAGGGAACGGTCGAGCCAAATGTGCTTCCACAGAGTCTCGACCAACTCTTCATTCTCACCGCTCATCGGTTCCTCCAATCCGAGCGTAGGACATTCACAGTGACAGGGTCTTTGTTGGGCCGATCCGGCGTCGCCAAAGCATGCCGAAACCCATAGAGATGAGTACGAGGACGCCCATCAGCGACATCATCGGGCGGATTCCGTAGATGTCTGCCAGCTTCCCGAACGGAAGCGAAGCCAGTCCGAATCCGGTGAAACTCAACATGATCAGGCTCTGGACCCGTCCGTGGTATTCGACGTCGGCGATGGTCAACGCCAAAGAGTTGTTGAGCGCCTGGAACGCTGCGGAACTCCCGCCGACGACCACCATCACGACCACCGCCATCCAGTACTGCGGAGCGACGGCGAAGGCGACGAGCGAGACGCCGAAGACGACGGCGGCCTGGATCTGCAACGCCGGAAGCCGTGACTGCTTCGCACTGGCCAGTCCCACGCTGGCGATGACCGCTCCGGCTGCCCCTGCAGTCGTGAGCAGGCCGAGTGCCCAGGCGTCGAGTTCGAAAATGTCCTCCACCAAGCCGGGCAGGAAGGTGATGTGGGGAAACCCGAGCATCACAATCAGCAAAGAGATGACTAACAGCCTTGCCAACTCCCGATTCTGGCGAACATAGGCGAAACCGTCGATGAGATCGTCGAACGCTGAGAGGCGGGACCTGTACCGGGGAGCACCTGCTGGGAGTTTCACGGTGGCGATGACCGAGAGGACTGAGAGCGTGGCACCCACGTAGTAGACGCCACCGACACCGATCACAGCGATGCCGATCAATATCCCTCCGATCGCAGGCCCCAGCACCCGTGTCATCTGAATGCTGGCGTTGCTCAGCAGGATGGCGTTGGTTAGGGAGTCGCGTTCGACGAGGTCAGCGGTCATCGCCAGCCGCGACGGCCCCAACAGCGACATGCCCAGTCCCTGGACGCCTCCTGCGACGACGAGCATCCAGTATTGGATGGCTCCCGTTGAGATGGCGATTGCGATTCCGAACGCTGCCGCGGTCATCGTCGACTGGGCGAAGATCAGGATGGAGCGTTTGCCTATCCGGTCGGCGAGCACCCCGGATGCAGGGATTGCCACCAGGCTGGTGACGCCGAACGCGAACACCACACCGCCCAAAGCGGCGTTGCTGCCGGTGAGTTCGTAGGCGAGCCAGCCCCGGGCGATCTGCTGGGTCTGCGAGGCGAGAAAGATGAACATCCCGCCCCACCACAAGAACCGATATTCGGGGATCTGAAGCGATGCGAACCGTGCTGGCTTGGTTTCGGGTTCAACGGGTGGTGGAGGCGGTGGTTGTGTCTCGAAACGTGTTCTGTTCGCTTCTTCGTCGCCCGTGCCGAAGTCAGACATCGTGGCGACCGTATCGCTTCAACTGACCGCTCTACACATCACCCAACCCGCTGCTTACGTCTTTTTGAGCCCATTGAGATGCTCCATTTGGCTCCCGTGCCGGCGATTCACGGTGGTTGTGCGAGTTGTTTCCCGGCGTGAGTTTTCGGGTCGCAGCGAGCGCGGGAGTAGCGTTTCGGGGCATACGCGTCGCCGCTAGCCGTGAGCGGCAAAGAGGCATCGATGGGCACACCGGAGACAGAAACAATAGAAACCGCCGCGGCAAGTGTGGGTGTCGGGCCGCGCGCCGGTCGGGATCTGAGAATCGCGATCATTGGGGCCGGTCCGGGTGGGTTGTGCGCGGCTATTCGGCTGCGTCAGTCCGGGTTCGAGAACTTCACGGTGTTCGAGAAGAGCTCTGGCGTGGGCGGAACCTGGTACCACAACCGCTACCCGGGTTGTGCCTGCGACATCCCGGCCGAGCTGTACTCGTTCTCCTTTGAGGTGAACACGGAGTGGAGCCGGCCCTTCGCCCGCCAACCCGAGATATTGCGCTACATGGAGCGCTGCGCCGAAAAATACGGTGTGCTCGAGCATTGCCGGTTCAACGAGGCGGTACGAGCCGCCCGCTGGGACGGAGAGGCTTCCTGTTGGTCCCTGAGCCTGGAGTCGGGAACTGAGGTGACGGCTGACGTTGTGATCAGCGCGCTGGGCATGTTCAACGACGTGCCGATGCCCGATATTGAAGGCCTGTCCTCCTTCGGGGGCACCGTGATCCACTCGGCTCGCTGGAACTGGGACCACGACCTGAGCGGCGAGACCGTGGGGATCATCGGTTCAGCGGCCAGCGCCGTGCAGATCGCCCCGGAGATCGCCGAAGAGGTGAGCCGGTTGCATGTGTTTCAGCGCACCGCGAACTGGGTGTTGCCGAAGGAAGACGACCCGTACACACCTACCGAGATCGCTGCCCGCCGGGCCGATCCCGGCATCGTGGTGGCGCGGCGCGAAGAGTTGTTCAACCAGGTGGACAAGGGTATGGCCTTCAAGAGTGCCAAGGTTCGGGCCGGTATGGAGGAGACGGGCCTTGCCGCGCTGGAGGCGGTTGCCGATCCCGAACTGCGGGCCAAGCTAACCCCCGATCATCCGTGGGGTTGCAAGCGGCCGCTGTTCCACAACGAGTACTACACCACCTTCAACCGGGCGAACGTGGAGTTGGTCACCGACCCTATTGAGCGGATCACACCGAAGGGCGTGCTCACCTCGGACGGCACAGAGCGGGACTTGGAAACGTTGGTGCTGGCCACGGGGTTCTCCACCACCAAGTACCTGTCGGCCATCGAGGTGACGGGCCGTGATGGACTCAGCATCGCGGACGCCTGGAACGACGGCGCGACCGCCTACATGGGCGTCACCACCAGCGGTTTCCCGAACCTGTTCATGCTGTACGGCCCCAACACCAACAACGGTTCGATCATCACCATGATCGAGTACCAGGTGGAGTACGTGGTTGCCCATATTCGGCGGATAGCGGCGCAGCGGCTGGCCTGGGTGGACGTGAGGGCCGAACCGATGGCCCGCTACAACGACTGGGTGCAGGACGGCATCGCCGGCGTTGAACCCTGGCACGGCGGTTGCAACGGCTACTACCGCACGCCCAACGGCCGAATCGTGACCCAATGGCCCCACAACATGACCACCTTCAAGACCCAGACCTCAACCATCGACGAGTCCGCCTACGAATCGGTCCCCTTGCCCAAATCGCCTTGACGCAGAAACGTGCCTGGTGGCCGGATCTGGCGGAGAAACGAGACCCCTGTTGTTGGTGCGCAAACTCGGACGCAGCCTGAGCGCGTCACACCCTCCCCGTAACGTTGAGACTCACTGGATAGCCTTTGGCAACTCGGTGAGGGAGGGAAGTGGTCATGGCTGACCGAACCGGTATCGAATGGACTGAGACAACCTGGAACCCGACGACCGGCTGCGATCAGACCTCACCGGGATGCGACAACTGTTACGCGCTCACGTTGGCGAAGCGGCTCAAGGCAATGGGCAACCCGAAGTACCAGAATGACGGTGACCCCAAGTCCAGCGGTCCTGGTTTCAGGTTGACGCTGCACGACGACGTGCTTGAACTTCCCTACCGTTGGAGAGCACCACGCATTGTTTTCGTGAACTCGATGAGTGACCTGTTCCATCCCGAGGTTCCGTTGGAGTTCATTCAGCGGGTCTTCAGGGTCATGGCTGAAACCCCTCAACACACGTACCAAGTGCTCACGAAGCGGTCTAAGCGCTTGGCGTCGTTGGCCGGCAAGTTGGACTGGCCTTCCAACGTCTGGATGGGCGTTAGCGTCGAGTCGTCACGTTACGCCTTTCGGATCGACCACCTCCGCTCCGTGAACGCTGCAGTGCGGTTCGTCAGCGCCGAACCCCTCCTGGGGCCGCTCCCCGAACTTGACCTCTCCGGGATCGGGTGGTTGATCGCCGGCGGTGAGAGCGGCCACGGAGCCCGGCCGATGAAAGAGGAATGGGCCCGCGACCTACGCGACCAATGTGTTGTTGAAGGTGTTGCCTTCTTCTTCAAACAATGGGGCGGCCGAACCCCCAAAGCCAACGGCCGCGAGCTGGACGGCAGCCTCTACGATGAGATGCCCCTCACCGAGATCGCTGTGTAGTGGTTCGCACGTGGGGATACTGGACAGTTGGCAAACTCGATATTTTGCGGGCGTATCTTGACGCTTTCACTACCGCCACCAAACACCGGGTGACTGATCGGATCTACCTCGATCTCTTCGCTGGCGGATTGGACAACCGCGAGCGGATGACGGACGAACCGATCGAAAGCTCGGCACAGATCGCGGCATCGATCGATGCACCAGAGTTCTCCGTATTGAGGTTCTTTGAGATTGAAGGCAAGGCTCAAAGGCTTGAGTCATCATTGTTGGAGTCATATCCGGGGCGAGACATCAAGGTGTATGGAGGCGACTGTAACGAACTGGTTCCCAGGGCACTGGAAGAACTTAAAGCTAAGGCGTGGGCCCCAACGTTTGCTTTTGTGGACCCGAACGGCATGGAAGCGGAGTGGCGCACCCTGGAGGCCCTCGCGAACTTCCGCCGAAATCAGAAGACGAAGGTTGAGTTGTTCCTCCTCTTTGCTGCGCCGCAGTTCATCCGGCTCCTACCAAAGGACGGCAGTGGGGTCAGGCCGGAAGATGAGAAGAAGATCGACTCACTGTTCGGGACTCATGACTGGTGGCACATCTATACCGCCCGTCTCGCGAATGAAATCGAACCTGGTGAGGCGCGCGACGAGTACTTGAATCTCATGCGGTGGCGTATCGAGCAGGTACTCGGATATGAGTGGACGCATCCACTCGCGATCCATAACGTCGACGGTGCTGAGATCTACTCAATGATCTTCGTGACAGATCACCAAGCGGGAACAAGTATCATGAGCGGGATCTATGCGAGCGCAGCGGCAAAGTTCCCAGCCATGCGCGAAAACGCGAGACGTATGCGGAATCGGGCTCGCGAGGCTGAACTTGGCGTGATGAGCCTCTTCGACGAAGACGAATCACTCGGAGGCCCGCCAAAACTTGGTGAACAATTCTACGAACACGAACCTCCGGCGCGACCGTGGTTTCTTTAGGGGACCTAACGTCGCTGTGGCCCGCTTGCCTGGCCCATGAGGGAGGGGACCGCGCGTGCAGGAAGACGTACTTGAGCAGATCGTTGATGACTATCTGCAGCACCTTGGTTACTTCACACAGCACAACATCAGGTTCCGCCCCCGACATGATCACCCGGACTACGACTCGCAGCAGGATTCAGTCCGCTCCGATGTGGATGTCGTCGGGATCAATCCACAGAAGCGGGGGTTGGATCGCGTGATGGTGGTGAGTTGTAAGTCTTGGCAGTCAGGGTTCGACGCGACCAGTCGACTCGCTCAGATGAAGGGCGAGAAGAAGAACCCCAAACGGGAGACTTGGCGGCATCACCGTGAGTTGTGGGTCCCGAAATGGAGCGAGGCGTTCCGAGCCGCGATCAAGGACTGCACCGGTAGGGGAGCGTTCAGTTACCGCATTGCCGTGACTCGACTCAGGGGAGAAACCTCAGATTGGGGTCGTGATTCGAACATCGCGGAGAACTTGCCGGGTTGTTCAATCGGATTTCTCACGCTCGAAGAGATGTGGCGGGATTTGGTCGCTGGTCTTGGCACTACACCCGCTAGTAGCGAGATTGGTCGTTTGGCGCAACTGTTGAAAGCCGCTGGTCTAGCGGGAAATGAGTAGTGATATGCGCATTATTGTCTTTGGAGCGACCGGAAAAACTGGTGTGAAGACTTGGCGCAAGGCGCTGCAGCAAGGGCATCAGGTAACAGCTTTCGGCCGTTCGGTGGACCGGCTCTCCGAGGCTGCGCCCGAATTGCACACCTTCAAGGGCGACGTCTTGGATTTGAGTGACGTCACCGAAGCCGTAGCTGGCCACGACGCGGTCATCGTTTGTATCGGAAGTACCAACCTGAAAGACACGACGACGCTGTCTTCAGGCACCAAGAACATCGTTGATGCCATGGTTCAACACGAGATCGAACGCCTCGTCGTCATCTCCACTGCTGGGGTCGGCGAGAGTTGGAAGCAGATTTCGCTGATGGCTCGCGTCCTGTTCAGAACCTTGCTCCGCAACGTCTTCGCCGACCATCAGGCGCAAGAAGCGATCGTTCGCCAAAGTGCGTTGGATTGGACCATCGTTCGCGCGGCTGTGCTCAACGATCGTCCCGCAACCGGATACGCGGCAAGCAACAGCAGTCCAGCGAAGCGGATCAGCCGCGAAGACCTTGCAGACTTCCTTGTCGACCAGGTGAGCGACTCCGCATACAGTCGCCGAGCGATCTCCGTGGCAAGTTCCTGACCTCGGATCCCGCCCATTTGACCAACGGCGGTTTGGTGTTGGGGGGCTGTGGTGGGGCACCATCGGGGGATGGAATTTGCGATGTTTTACGAGATCCCGGTTGCTCGGCCCTGGACACCGGGCAAGGAGCATCAGGCGTACAAGGACGTGGTCGAGCAGGTGAAGCTCGGGGACCGGCTCGGGTTCCACTCGGTGTGGACGGTCGAGCACCACTTCCTCGAGGAGTTCTCACACTGCTCCAACCCGGAGGTCCTGTACGGCCATCTCGCTGCGGTCACCAACAACATCCGGCTCGGCTACGGCGTGCGACTCATGCCCCAGCCATACAACCACCCGATTCGCACCGCCGAATCAGTGGCGGTGCTCGACCTGCTCTCCAACGGGCGGGTCGAGTTCGGCACCGGCCGGTCGGCTACCCGTGCCGAACTCGAGGGTTTCGGGATACACCCCAACGACACCCGATCGATGTGGCAGGAAGCGCTCACCATGACGCTCGGTGCCATGACCAACGACGAGTTCAGCTTCGACGGCGAGTACTGGCAGATGCCCACGCGCCGTGTGTTGCCCAAGCCGCTGCAAGACCCGCATCCGCCGGTTTGGGCGGCGACCAGTTCCGACGGTGGACACCGACTCATGGGCGAGCTCGGCCTCGGGCTCCTGTCCTTCTCAGTGGGTACACCGCCTGAGGAGCTCGGCCGTCGGATCGGGATCTACCGGGAGGGAATCGAGGCCTGCACCGAACCGGTCGGCAGGTTCATCAACAACCGTGCTGCGAGTTTCACGATGGTGAACGTCGCCGAGACGAACCAGCAGGCGGTCGAGCAAGCGGGGCCCTCTTTCGAGTGGTACCCCAAGCACGGCGCGCACCTCATCGGCTCGGTGGCTCAGTGGCTGCGCCAGATGGAAGAGGAGCTCGGCACCTACGACTATCTCGGGTCGACCGCGGACCATGTCGAGGACGGTTCGATCGAACACCTCACCATGGACTACCTGCTCGACACCAACGCCTGCGTTTGCGGGGACCCGGACCGGGCCATCGAGATGTTCCGTGCCTACGAGGCCACCGGCTGCGACGTGGTGTTCTGCCTCTTCAACCCCTACGACGTCGCCCACAAGGATGTCATGCAGACCATCGAGCTGATGGGTGAACACGTCATCCCCGCGTTCAAGTAGCAGCGGCGCTCAGAGGTCGTAGGTGTCGCGGTAGTCGGTGAATTGTTCGTTCAGGGCATCTCGGTTCAAACCGAAGTCCTCGAAGGTGTAGCTGTGCTGGCCGTACTTGTGTTGGCGGTGCTCGGCTGCATGGGCGGCCAGCGATGCCTCGAAGGCTCTGTCCATGGGTTCGCCAAGGTCGCGATAGATGCCTCGTACGGCGCCGACGGGATCGCTAACGAGTTGGCGGTAGGCGACATCGATGAACCGGTCGTCGCCCAGGGCAGCTCTGGCTGCACTGGTGCGTTCGATCATCTCGGTCAGGATCCGTGTCCACAACCGTCCCTCGAAGGTTGACCAGTCGGCGTCGCTGAATGTGCCGCTGAGCGACGCGGTGATGCTGGCGGTCGAGGCGATACAGGTTGCGGGGTCGCGGTGGGTCCAGATGAAACGGGCATCGGGGTAGAGCTCAGCGATCGTTGGGACGGCTAGGGCATGGTGCGGCGTTTTCAGCTGCCAACGACCCGGCACGCCCGATTGGAGTAGCTGCAGCACGCGCTGGTGGTACCGATATGTCGCGGTGTGGTCCCGCTCGAGAATCCATTCGGCGTACGACTCGATGTTGAACATGGCGTTGTACTGCAGGCTCACGAAGTCGTGCCCCATGAGGGTCACGCATTCGATCGGCATGTTGGGCGGGTCGTGGTGCATCGCCTTGAAATCGGGGATTAGCAGGTGCAGGAAGTCTTCCGCTTCAGCTTCGATCGCAGCTAGCAGGCGTGGATCGTTGTGATAGGTAGCGGCTTGGGGCGGCGGCACGGGATGTGCTGACTCCCAGGAGAGGAGGCTGCGGTTGGTCGGGTCGACCGACAGGAGTTGACTCAGCGCGGTGGTGCCCGAACGGGACACACCAACGATGAACAGAGGTGCCTCTACAACTTGCTCGTCCAGTTCCGGATGCTGGTTCCAGTAGTCGGTGATCTTCAGCCGGTTGACGAGAGAGTCCGTGATGACTGACTCCGCTGCGGGCTCGCCGATGGCATTGAGTTGCGCTTCGTCGTTCAAAGCGTCGACGAGCACTTCAAGTCCGTCTCGAAACGACGGCTCGCCGAAGTCGTCGAGGCCGGTCGTGGCCGTCGCGTTGTCAAGCAGTTGTTCGGTGAGCATCGTGCAATCATGCCCGACCGCCGCTTCGATCAAGGAATTTCCTCTTGGTGACGACGGATATAATCCACGCTGGCACGCGTGCCGTGAAAACGAGGTTGACGACAATTGGGGAACCCAGTGAGACCACTTGCCGCGTTGCTTGCGCTAGGGCTGGTGGTCGCGGCCTGCGGCAGCGACGATCCGTCCACGACCGCGGAGCCCACCGCTGAACAGGTGACGATCTCGATTGAAAGTTGGCGAACCGATGACCAGGCGATCTGGGATGAGCAGATAATTCCCGCATTCGAGGCTGGGCACCCCCACATCAATGTCGTGTTCTCGCCGACGTCGCCGCTGGAGTACACCCCGCAGCTGCGCGCTCGTCTGGACAGTGGTGCTGCCGGTGATCTGATCACCTGCTTCCCCTTCGACCGTTCGCGTGAACTCTTCGGCGGCGGGCATCTCGCACCGCTGAACGATCTCGACGGGATCGACGGCTTCGGTCCCTCCGCGTTGAACGCGTGGCTCTCCGCGGACGGGCTGACCCCGTACTGCGTGCCCATCGCATCGATCATTCAGGGCTTCTTCTACAACGTGGACGCCTTCAACGACCTCGGGTTGAGCGTTCCCGCCACCGAGACCGAGTTCTTCGAGGTCCTGCAGGCGATCCTCGACGACGACACCTACACACCGATTGGGATAGGCCTCATGGAATGGGAGGCCGAGCACATCCTGTTCCAGAACATCGGCGCGAACTACTGGAAGGGAGAGCAGGGGCGGCTGGCTCTGATCGGTGGTGAGGACCGGGTCACCGACCAGCCCTACGTCGACACGCTCCGCACAATGGCTCGCCTCGGACCCTACCTGCATCCCGATGCTTCCGATATCAGCTACGCCGACGGCAAGACCCAGTTTGAGACTGGCCAGGCCGCGATCTACCCGGGTGGATCCTGGGAGATATCGGTGTTCGACCAGAACGCCGGTTTCGAGTTCAGCGCTTTCCGGACACCGCAGCCGGATGGCCAAGACGAGTGCTACATAGTCGATCACATCGACCTCGCCATCGGTCTGAACCCGGCATCTCCCAACGCCGACTCGGCCCGCACGTTCCTGAGGTGGGCGGCATCGTCAGAGTTCGCCGACAGATACACCGCCGCGCTGCATGGTTTCTTCAGTCTTCAGAACACACCGGTCGAGTACAGCCATCCGGTCGCCTCGGAGTTCGTGTCATGGCGTGAGGACTGCGAGTCAACAAACCGAACGGGCTATGAGGCTCTTGACTCGGGCGATCCCGGGTTCCCGGTCGAGTTGAGGGAGATCAGCAATGCCGTGGTACTGGGCGATCTGACCCCGGAGGATGGGGCACAGAGGCTTCAGGACAGCCTCGACTCCTGGTACGTGCCATGAAGCTCGGTTGTCACACCTAGCCGTCGCGACGACTGGATTTGAACCAGCGACCCCCTGCTCCTCACAGGGGGCGTAGGCGTGACATAAGTGCTGCCTCAAAGTCATCTCGACTGATAGTTTCGGCTGCTCGTAGACGCTTGCTGGAATCTTCAAGAGTGAGCACTTCCCAGTGATCACGTACCAGACGGAGACCGTTGTTGGTTGTGCGCTCTAGATGTGTGACCAACCAGATGATGTCGCCTTCGTTTATGTCGTGGCACGGTTCGTCACTTGCACCGCCGATGGCATCAAAGAAAGGGCGGTCTACTCCCACGGCCAACTTGGCGCCCCATCTGCGGATTGTCGGAGCCTTGATCTCAAGTTGAGGCATCAGCCGTTTGGCGCTAGATGATCGCCAGTCGGGACGTCGGATCGCGGAAGGGAAGGGAGGGGATTCGTTGTGGTCGTTCAGTAAGGCTTCGAATTCACTGTTCATTCCGGTTCCAGAAAAATAGACCGCTTGGATCTCTAGTCCGTGCCAGCTGAGACGCTCTCCCTGCACATGGGCGACAATCATGTCGATTTTCCCTGCAGGCTTGTCTGTTTCTGTGCTCCTCATGAACGGGACTTCTCTCGCCACTTGACACTCGTGGATAGGAAAGCCTGCGACTTCAGCGAGCCATTTGTTGACGAGGCTCTTTTCTTCGAAACGATTTGGACAAGTAATGACGGACTCACCGATGGGATCGCCGAGGTGATCGTCTGCTTTTTCTGTGTACCGTTGGATAGAGCAAACACCTCCCTTCTTTGAGCATGGTGGTTTGTTCGCTTGGAACGGACAGGGAGGAAGCTGGTCGTCTGACTGGCCTAAAGCATGTCCCGCGTAGATTCTTCGTCGCGGTGCTGTCAGTGACGTGAAGGACTGCCCGTACCACTCTGCAATCCCGTATCGCGTCTTGGTTTTGTCAGACATAACTCAGAAATGGGTCAATCGAAGACCGCGTGGCGTGTGATCACAAGTTCGGATATTCGAGCGTGGTGAGTGTTCTTCATTACAACTTCGACGGCGTGAAATCCGTATTCGTCAATCAGTTCTGCGATCTCGGAAGACCGGTCGTAAGTCATTAGGAAGTCCATTGAGGTCGCGGCCAGGATCTTGAAGAGATGACGGTGGTCGATTTGGTGGTGGGCGTAGAGCCGATTACCAGCACGTTTACCGCCAACGGTGTATGGCGGGTCGATGAAGGCGACAGTGCCCGGGACATCGGCGACCACCTCTAGCAGTTCTAGCCCGTCGGTTTCACAGAAGGTGATCTGTGGCGCATGAGCTTCGATGTTCTGCAGACGCTTGATGATGGTGTCGGGGTACCACCGCGACGAGAGTCCTTTGTTGTTCTCTCCAGACTTTGTCAAGGCGGCCCCTGGGGCCAAGATACCGCCGCGTCGAGTCCGGTTCAGTACCAGAGTTCGGAATCCGTGCGCCAGCAAGTCCCGGTTGGGTCCGTTGGCTAGGGCAGAGACGGCTTCACGTGTGGGCTGGAACTCCGAGACGAGACGACATAAGTCGGAGTTGTGGCGCAGCGCCGCGTGCCAGAAGGCAGCAACATCGTGATCGAGTTCGGCCATGATGCTTCTTTCGACTAGGTCTTCGCACACCGCTGTGAGAGCTACGGTCCCGCCACCGCTGAAAGGCTCAATGAGAACTTTGGGTCTAGGTTGGATTGAAGCAAGCCAGGCTCGAATGTGTGGAATCAACCAAGTCTTACCACCTGGGTAACGCAACGGTGAGCGTTGAGGCACCGAAGCCACGTTCACCGCGGGGATTGACGAGACAGAAAAATCGGGACCGTAGTCGGGCGAATGGGATCCCGTTGTCGATTGTCGATCGGTCATCGCGGAACCCGCTGTCTGCGAAGCATCTCCAATCCCTGCATCGCCGACAAGCATGCCACGGCCGCGATCCCCGATGGTGGAGCCACGACGAGGGTGCCCGGTAGCTTCGCGAGGCGGAGGGATCAACTCAGGAATCTGCATCTGTTCGATTCTCGGCTTCTGCTCCATTGCTCAAACGTAGAGATGGCGTGTGACAGTCCTGATGGTCCTTCGGGGTGACCACCGTTGCGTGGCAGCTTCCGATCCGTGCCAACCAACGAATCCCTCGCTCCGGGACCTCAACTGTCATGTGAACGTCTACTTCACGGACCGACCACCAGTGACCCGGTACCCACCGGCACGCTTGTCGCCCAAAGCTTGGTCGGGACGACTGGATTTGAACCAGCGACCCCCTGCTCCCAAAGCAGGTGCGCTACCGAGCTGCGCCACGTCCCGTGCCAAGAAATCTACTCCCTAGCACCCCGCTTCGCTCCCAATTTGGGTTCTCTTCGGCTTGCGGAGCAGCTAGGCGCTAGGGGAAGCGTTGATGTTCGATGTCTGCGGAATTGGGTCTTGTGTTGTAGGGGGATGCGGGTTAGCTATCGGTTCGATCCAGGCGGAGGGAGGCGGAATTCATGCAGTAGCGGTGGCCGTGCGGGCCTGGGCCGTCGGGGAATCGGTGGCCGAGGTGCGCACCACATTTGGCGCATACGGCTTCTTCGCGGACCATCCCATGACTGGTGTCAGTCTGGATTCGAACGACGTCTTCGGACGCGGTCTCGAAGAAGGAGGGCCAACCGGTGCCGGAATCGTATTTGGTGTCGCTCTCAAACAGGACGGCGTCACAGACGATGCAGCGGTACGTGCCGTCGTCGTGGCAGTCCCAGTACTCGCCCGTGAAGGGGCGTTCGGTGCCGGCCTGCTGAGTCACCGTGTACTGCTCGGGGGTCAGGCGACTACGAAGCTCGGCCTCGCTATAGGTGGTATCGGTCATGGTCAACGGACCTCCTTGTCTTATGTATATGAGAACACATCACGAGCCTGAAGGGCTCCTCGGTCAGCAGATTTCTGAAATTCTCGCAGGTGGTTGACCGAACGAGTGTTCGTAATTACAATTGTGTCGTTCGTCCTTGGTGGGACCGTGTCACACCCCCTCCGTAAGTTCGAGTCCAGCAATCCAACATCCCCCAAAACTCAGTTGCGAGACGCAGCAAACAAAACAGGAGAAGAAGACAGTGGAGCGAGACAAGGCACTCAGCATGGCGCTGGGGCAGATAGAGAAGCAGTACGGCAAGGGCTCGGTCATGAAGATGGGCGAGAAGGGCACCATGGAGATCGAGTCAGTCCCGACAGGTGCGCTGGCGTTGGATCTGGCCCTCGGGATCGGTGGTCTGCCCCG
Organism: Candidatus Aldehydirespiratoraceae bacterium; assembly: GCA_965221585.1. Classification (GTDB taxonomy): domain Bacteria; phylum Actinomycetota; class Acidimicrobiia; order Acidimicrobiales; family Aldehydirespiratoraceae; genus VXYK01. The sequence goes on from OZ244898.1 coordinate 874,926, forward strand.
TGGCAGGGTCACCGAGATATACGGTCCGGAATCTTCGGGCAAGACCACCCTCGCTACCCATGTGGTGGCCGAAGCTCAGCGCAATGGAGGTGTCTGTGCCTACATCGATGCTGAGCATGCAATGGATCCGGTGTACGCCAAGGCGATCGGTGTCGATATCGACGAGTTGTTGATCTCCCAGCCGGACACGGGTGAGCAGGCTCTTGAGATCACCGACATGCTGGTTCGCTCGGGCGCGTTGGATGTGATCGTGATCGACTCGGTCGCGGCGCTCACGCCCCGTGCCGAGATCGAGGGCGAGATGGGCGATGCTCATGTCGGCTTGCAGGCTCGACTCATGTCGCAGGCATTGCGCAAGTTGACGAGCAACCTCAGCAAGTCGAAGACAATCTGCATCTTCATCAACCAGTTGCGAGAGAAGATCGGCGTGATGTTCGGTTCGCCTGAGACCACCCCCGGCGGGCGTGCACTGAAGTTCTATTCGTCCTGCCGGCTCGATATTCGCCGCATCGAGGCGATCAAGAACGGTGTCGAGATCGTCGGCAACCGCACTCGGGTGAAAGTCGTCAAGAACAAGTGTGCTCCGCCCTTCAGGCAAGCGGAGTTCGACATCATGTACGGCTCTGGGATCTCCCGTGAGGGTTCGGTTCTCGACCTGGCGGTCGAGGAGGGAATCGTCAAGAAGTCTGGTGCTTGGTACACCTACGACGGTGAACAGCTCGGCCAAGGCAGGGAGAACGCCAAGAAGTTCCTCCAGGACAACCCTGAAGTCATGGTCGAGATCTCAGACCGGGTCTGGAAGGCAGTAATGCCAGAGCCGCCCGCGGAGGTCGAAGCGGAGGCCGAGTTCGACCCGGCCGACGATCTGCCCATCGCTCTCGACGACTAGGTCTTCACCAGCTACCGGGCACAGGCTGCCTTGATTCGTCGGTTGAACACTTGTCGCACGGCCCGGTGAGTCAGCCGCGAGTCAAGGCGGCGCCGGAGAGCGGCGGCGCATCACGCTTGTAACCTGTACTCGTGGGCAAGTCGTATGTGATCCGTACCTACGGATGCCAGATGAACGAGCACGACTCGGAACGGATCTCCGGCCTGTTGGAGGCCGACGGGATGTGTCGGGTCGACGATGAAGCTCAGGCCGATGTCATAGTTCTCAACACCTGCTGCATACGTGAGAACGCCGACAACAAGCTCTATGGTGCCCTGGGCAATCTCAAGGCGTTGAAGCAGGTCAATCCCGATTTGCAGATCGTGGTTGGCGGTTGCCTCGCCCAGAAGGACCGTGACCTCATCCGCGAGCGAGCCGCTCATGTGGACGTGGTGTTCGGCACCCACAACGTCGACCGTGCGGTCGAGTTGCTCAATCATGCTGCAGAACATGGCCCGATAGTGGAGATTCTTGAGGCCACGGCCCGAGCCGACAGCGAGGCGTTCCCCTCGGCTCTGCCGACTCGTCGTGAAGTTGATCACGCAAGTTGGGTGACGGTTCAGATCGGTTGCGACAACACCTGTGCCTTCTGCATCGTGCCGGCGGTTCGAGGTCCAGAGATCAGTCGACCGTTCGGTGAGTTGGTGGTCGAAGTACACGACCTCGCACGCGATGGTGTCAGCGAGATCACGTTGCTGGGGCAGAACGTCAACAGCTACGGCCGTGATCTGGCGCTGGCACGACGGGCTGAACCAACCGACAACGACCATCACTGGTGTGGCCATCGCTGGCTCGAGGATCGTCGTGCCAGACCGCTGTTCGCTGATCTTCTGCGCGCCGTGAGCGCCGTGGAGGGCATCCGTAGAGTGCGATTCACAAGCCCGCACCCCAAGGACATGCGCAGCGAGACGTTCGAGGCAATGGCCGAGGTCCCCGAAGTCTGCGAACACCTGCACTTTCCGTTGCAGTCCGGCAGCGACCGAATCCTGACGGCCATGCACCGTGGTTATAACGCGGAGCGTTACCTGCAGAAGTTGCGTGAGGCTCGCGCCGCAATCCCGGATCTCGCGGTGTCGACCGACATCATCGTCGGGTTTCCGGGCGAAACCGACGAGGACTTTGAACGCACCATGGAAGTTGCGGCCGAGGCCCGCTTCGACAGCGCCTTCACGTTCGTGTTCTCTCCCCGTCCAGGGACCGAAGCTGCTGAGATGACCGACGACTTCGTGGATCACGCAGTTGCCGTCGAACGGTACGAGCGTCTCCGGGTGGTCATCGAACGTTCGAGTCTGGCAGCCAACGAGTCTCGAATATCCATGACCGAAGAAGTGATCGTGGAGGGACCCAGCAAGAAGGACCCCGAGGTTCTCACCGGTCGCACCCGCCGCAACACGCTCGTTCACTTCCCGTCGCCGACACCTCTGCGAACGGGAACCTACGCGCAGGTGGAAATCACCGCAGCGGGTATGAACCACATGCTCGGTCGGCTGGTTGATGTGACGATTCCGGCCCGACACCGCACCCGCATCCCGGTCATGTCGACCTGATCGGGCCCTCCGTTGATGCCGACAAGCGGACCGTGTTGATGCCGACGAGCCCTTCATTGACACCGACAAGCAGAGCGGACAGGCCTCTGGTCATCTTGGGGCCCACGGCTTCTGGCAAGTCGTCGCTCGCCGTCGCGACTGCCAAAGAGATAGGCCAGGCAGAAATCGTGTCGATCGACTCGATGGCGGTGTACAAGAACATGGACATCGGCACCGCGTCGCCCGCTGCGAGCGATCGCGAACAGGTTCCGCACCACCTGATCGACGTGGCGTACCCCGATGAGGAATTCACCGTCGGAGTCTTCAAACGGCTGGCGCTGGCAGCAATCGACTCGATCCGCGAGCGGGGAAACACCCCGATCCTGGTTGGTGGAACGGGTCTGTACCTGCGGGCTGTCGTCGACGATCTCAATCTGCCGGGGCGCTATCCCGAGATTTTCGCCGAACTCGACGGCGAACCGGACACCGAGGCCCTGCACGCTCGCCTTGAATCGATGGACCCGGTCGCAGCGTCGCGGATGGAACCCAGCAATCGACGGAGGATCCTGCGGGCGCTGGAAGTGACGATCGGCAGCGGTTCGCCGTTCTCGTCGTTCGGCCCAGGTCTCGAAGAGTGCGGTCCGACTCCCTTCGTGATGGTGGCCCTGCGCTGGCCCCTGGAAGTTCTTGATGAACGAATCTCGACCCGTTACCGGGAACAGATGGATGCAGGATTTCTGGACGAGGTCCGACAACTTGGCGAGGGTGGGCTGGGCCGCACCGCCGCTCAAGCACTCGGATACAAGGAGTTGCTTGCCCACATCGCCGGGGAATGCTCGCTCGAGGAAGCTCTGGCAACCGCGGTCAAACGGACTCGCAGATTCGCTCGTCGCCAACAGCGCTGGTTCCGTCGCGATCCGCGGATCACCTGGATGGACGCGCCGGTCACCGCCGCCCAGGTGGTCAGCCTCTGGGATGAGCGCAGGATAATCCCCATCGGATAGCGACGAGAACCTGCGACAATGGAGGCCCATGGCCGTTCGATACTCCAAGCACCACGGACTGGGCAACGATTTCTTGATCCAGCTCGCTGACTCGCTGCCCACCGACGCAGCGGATCAGGCCGTCGCGCTCTGCGATCGGCGGACCGGGCTGGGGGCCGACGGTCTGATAGTCGGCGTGGTCGGTGAAGGCCATGACATCTCCATGCACCTCTTCAATTCCGATGGCAGCAGCGCTGCCGTGAGCGGGAATGGTCTGCGCTGCCTGGCCCAGGCTGTGGCTCGCCGACTCGGTGTCCCAGCCCTCGAGATCGACGTGATGACCGAGGCCGGGATCCGCCACTGTTCGGTGCAGGCCACCGACGACCGGCGAGTCGCGATCGTGACGGTCGACATGGGGACCGTCGGTGCAGGTCCGACTCCCGACGTCGAAGACCTGATGGGTTCGGTCGCGGCCGAACTGGCGGCAACAGGCATCGAGGAGGTCGGAGTGCAGCGCTTCGAGACCTGCGATATCGGCAATCCGCATGTCATCTGCGAGGTCGCCGACCCCGATGAGATCGCAGTCGAGACCGTCGGCCCCGCATTCGAGCGCCATTTCGCTCAGGGTGCCAATGTCAGCTTCGTTGCGGTGAGCGGAACCGATCGACTCAAGCTGCGGGTCTGGGAACGAGGGGCCGGTATCACCAGCGCCTGCGGGACAGGCGCCACAGTCGCGGCCCATGTGTTCCATCGCTGGGGCCTGACCGGCCCGAGATCGACCGTGCAGATGCCCGGAGGTGAAGCTGTCGTCGATCTGAGCGGTCCGACGACACTCACCGGCCCGGCCACCCATGTCGCCGACATCGAGGTTTCCGATGGCTGAGGCCCAAGATAATTCCCCAGACCGTCGAGACGACCCGCCCTCCGCCCACGATCCGGCCATCCAGGGCGACGGGCAACCCTCAGCGTCGTTCGACGTCGAGGCCGGGGAGGGAAGCGACCAACAGACTCACCGAGGCGGCTTCGGCGAGTTCGGAGGCGTGTCGGGGGGACTGATCGAGCGGACCTTCCGCGAGCGGATCGTGTTGGTCGGCGTGGTGCGGGACAAGGACACACCTGAATCGGTTGACGCCTCGCTCGACGAGCTCGAACTGCTGGTCGACACCGCTGGCGCCGATGCGGTTGAACGGGTGGTGCAGCGCCGCAGCGCCGTTGACCCCGCCACCTTCGTGGGATCAGGAAAGGCTCGAGAGATCAAGGTGATCGTCGACGAGACCGACTGCGACACGGTCGTGTTCGACGATGAACTCACCGCCGCGCAGCAGTTCAACCTCGAGAAGATCCTCGGCTGCACGGCGCTTGACCGCACCGCCGTCATCCTCGACATCTTCGCCCAGAATGCCAGCACACTCGAGGGCAAGACGCAGGTCGAACTGGCACAGCTCCGCTATCGCCTGCCGCGACTGCGAAGCCTCGCTGGGAGCTACTCCCAGCAGGCAGGCGGGATCGGTACCCGCGGGCCCGGGGAGACCCAACTGGAGGTGAGTCGTCGTCAGCTCCTGCAACGGGTGAACAAACTCGAGGCCGACCTGCGCAGGGTCCAAGACCACAGGGCGACTCAGGCCAAGGCCAGGGGTCGGACCCGAAACCGGGCAGTGGCGCTCGTCGGCTACACCAACGCCGGCAAGTCGTCGCTGTTGAACCGAATCACCCAGGCCGATGTGCTGGTCGAGGACCGACTGTTCGCAACTCTCGATGCCACGACCCGTCGCCTGTCCCTGCCGGGTGGAGAAACGGTGTATGCGACCGACACGGTCGGCTTCGTGAAAAAGCTGCCCCATCAGTTGGTAACGGCGTTCAAGACCACGCTCGATGTGGTCCGTGACGCCGACCTCCTGGTCCATGTCGTCGATGGGGCCGGCCCGGACCCGCTCGGTTCGATCTCGGCGGTCAACGAAGTGCTCGTCGAGATTGGTGCGGGGGATATAGGCCAGCTTCTGGTGTTCAACAAGTCCGACCGCAGCGATGCAGCGACCCGTCTCGCCGAACATCACGAAGGAGCGATAGCGGTGTCGGCACAGAGCGGCCGCAACATCGACACCCTGCTGGCGGTCATCGGTGATCGTCTTCGCCAAACCGCCGAATTCGTGGAGTTGTTGGTGCCGTGGGACCGCGGCGACGTGCTGGCAGCAGTGCACCGCGAGGGCCACGTGAGCAGCAATGTGGCGGAGGAGAACGGAATGCGTCTGCATGCCCGCCTCGAACCGGCGTCGGTGGGCGCGCTCAGCGAGTTCGTGGTGCCGGCGCCCGACGAACCCATTACCCTGCCCGCGCCCGAATTCCCCTCAGCGCAGGAGTCGGCGTCGTGACCGGATTCGTGCCGCCGCCGTACCCGTACGACCGCCTGAACGACCTGCGCGAGCTCGCAGGGCAACGATTCGGCGAGGTGATCGACTGTTCGGTCGGCACTCCCACCGATCCACCTCCCAAGATGGTGCTGGAGGCGCTTGCGTCGTCGAACTCGGAGCGCGGATATCCGGCTTCGGTTGGAACACCGGCCTACCGCAATGCAGCGGCGGGCTGGTTGCGAAGGGAGCTGGGCGTAGAGGTGGACCCCGACAGCGAGACAGCCGCCTGTATCGGCACCAAAGAGTTCGTCGTCTCGGCGCCGCACTATCTGCGGTTGCGTGATCCTGCACGCGACACCGTCCTGTACCCGGCGGTGTCGTATCCGTCCTATGCGATGGGAGCGACGCTCGCAGGGTGTCGGGCCGTGCCCGTGCCAGTTGACGATCAATGGCGGATCGATCTGAGCAGCGTCGATCCCAGTGACGCTGCGCGTGCTCTCTGCCTTTGGGTCAACACGCCTGGCAATCCTGCGGGCGGGCTCGACGACCTGACCGCAGCAGCTCGCTGGGGCCGCGCCAACGATGTGTTGGTGTTGAGCGACGAGTGCTACCTGGAGTTCACCTGGCAGGGTCCGCCACGCACGATCCTGTCGGCGGGAGTTGACGGTGTGCTCAGCATCCATTCCTTGTCGAAGCGATCGAACCTGGCGGGTATCAGGGCCGGCTTCTACGCTGGTGACCCCGGGCTGGTGCACTATCTCAGCGAGGTGCGCAAGCACGCTGGATGCATGGTTCCAGGCCCGGTCCAGAGTGCAGCCGTTGCTGCCTGGACTGACCAGGCCCACGTGGTCGAGCAGCGCAGCGTCTATCGGCACCGTTTGGAGCTCGCACGGCAGATTCTGGGTGCGGTGGGACTCTCCGCGGATCTTCCAGGAGGCAGCTTCTATCTCTGGGTCCGGGCTCCGGACGACGACGCCTGGGCCCTGGCGCGCACCCTGGCGCAGCGTTGCGGGGTGATAGTCAGCCCCGGCGAGTTCTACGGCGCCGATTCGAGCGGGCATGTCCGCATGGCGGCGGTGCAACCGACCGCAGTGCTCGAACTGGCGCTGAGCCGTGCGGAAGGAACTGCGGCCCGAAGCCGGTCCCAAGACCGATCCCAAGACAGATAAGGTGCGGGCCATGTCTGATTTGCAGTCACGGATCGAAGCCCTCTGGGCCGACGGTGCATCGTTGGATGTGGATGATCCCGAGGTCGTGGCCACTGTGCACGAGGCCATTGACGAGCTCGACACTGGCAGATCCAGGGTTGCGGAAGTCAACTCCGATGGCAGCGTCACGGTCAACCAGTGGTGCAAGTTCGCGGTGTTGATGCTGTTCCGGATCTCAAAGATGGAGACCATCGAACACGCCCCGTTCGAGTACGCCGACAAGATCCCGCTCAAGAGTGACTTCATGGCTCGCGGCGTGCGGGTGGTGCCCGGAGCGCAGGCGCGTTGGGGCAGCTACCAGGCACCCGGGGTGGTGATGATGCCGAGCTACATCAACATTGGTGCCTACGTTGCGGAGAACACGATGGTCGACACCTGGGCCACGGTCGGGTCTTGCGCCCAGATCGGCAGGAATGTCCACCTCTCCGGTGGGGTCGGGATCGGCGGTGTGCTCGAACCTGCACAGGCCGAACCGGTGATTGTGGAGGACGAGTGCTACATCGGAAGCCGCTGCATAGTTGCCGAGGGTGCACGGGTCGGCGAGGGAACCGTGCTCGGAGCGGGCGCGATTCTCACGGGGTCCATCCCGGTGATCGACGTCGAGACAGGCAATGAGATCAGCCGAGGGTCGATTCCCCCGTGGTGCGTGGCGGTCGCCGGCACCCGGGCACGGGACTTTTTGGGCGGTACGTTCGGGTTGCCGGCGGTGTTGGTCATCAAGCGGCTCACCGAGGGCGAACGCCACGACAAGTCGGCTCTCAACCAGATCCTCCGCGACCACGGAGCGGCCACTTGATCCGAGGTGCGGAAACGCCCTCTCCGGACCTGCCTACCGGAGACCTGTTCGCGTTGACCGCCGCGCTCGTCAACATTCCGTCGGTCAGCCACAACGAGGGTGAGATCGTTGATCTTCTCGAGGCGGACCTGCGGCAGCAGGCCCATCTGACCGTCGACCGGATCGGCGACAATCTGGTCGCCCGGACTCGGCTCGGCCGGGACCGGCGCCTCGTGCTGGGGGGCCACACCGACACGGTGCCGCCGAACGGCAATGCCACAGCGCGTATCGAGGGCGACCGGATGTTCGGCGTCGGCACGACCGACATGAAGGGCGGCGTGGCGGTCATGCTCGAACTCGCGCGCGCGGTCACCGATCCGTTGGTAGACGTGACCTATGTCTTTTACGCACGCGAAGAAGTGGACCTGGTGCACAACGGTCTTCGCGAGATCGAAGCGACGTGCCCGGAGCTTCTGGAGGGCGATGTGGCCCTGTTGGGTGAACCGACCCTCGGTGCCATCGAGGCGGGGTGCCAGGGCACGATGCGGTTCGAGGTCACGCTCGCCGGTACGCGTGCGCATACTGCGCGCCCCTGGATGGGCCGCAACGCGATCCATCGTCTCGGTGAGGTTCTCGACGTTGTGAGGCGTTTCGAGGGTCGTCGTCCGGTGGTGGAGGGCTGCGAGTACCGCGAATCATTGCAGGCCGTGCATGTGGAGGGAGGAGTGGCGGGCAACGTCGTGCCGGACCGGGCGATGGTTCGAGTGAACTATCGCTTTGCGCCGGACTGTTCTCCTGAGGACGCAGAGGCATTCGTCCGCGGGTTGATGGCGCCAGTGCTCACCGGATCCGACATGCTCGAGATCGTTGACTGCTCGCCTGCGGCTCGTCCCGGGCTCGACGATCCGCTGCTGCAGACGCTGATCGACCGCAACGGCCTTGAGGTTCGGGCCAAGCTGGGTTGGACCGACGTGGCGTTCTTCGCCCAGCGGGGGGTTCCGGCGAGCAATTTCGGGCCGGGCGATCCCACTGTCGCCCATACCGCGGATGAGTTTCTGGAGCGTTCCTGGCTTGTCGACACCCACGCCGCTCTGGTGGATCTGCTCGCCCGGGGCGCCTGAGGCGGTGCGCCGGGCCGCACAACCCTGGGAGCTCTCCTAGAGCTTGCGCATCACGGTGACTACCTGGCCGAAGATCTGCACCTCGTCGGGCGCAAAGACCATCTCCCGATATTCGGGGTTGGCGGGAACCAGGACCACGGAACCGTTGCGCCGCCGCAGCGTCTTGACCGTGGTCTCGCCGTCTCCGATCCCTGCTACGACGATCTTGTTGTCCTCCGCTGTCTCCTGGTGCCGGCAGACGACGAAATCCCCGTCGAAGATCCCGGCCTCGATCATCGAGTCGCCTCGTACCCGCAACATGAACAGTTCGCCCTGACCGGTGAGGTCTTCGGGCATGGGAACAAACTCTTCGACGTTGCTCTCCGCAAGCACGTCTGTCCCGGCGGCGACATCACCGACGAGCGGGATATGGCGGACCGGCCGGTGTTCAGCGCCGCTGCCGGTTCCTTCATAGCTGACCTGTATCGCCCGGGGCTTCGCCAGATCGCGCTTGAGGTAGCCGGCGTCTCGAAGGTTGTCCAGATGAGACTTGACGGTGGCGGGGGAGCGCAGGCCGATCGCTTCACCGATCTCGCGAACCGACGGCGGATAGCCGCGTTCGTTGACGTGGGAGATGATCATGTCGAGTATCTCCCGCTGCCGGGTTGTGAGCGTGTCGGGCATGGTCGCCTCCGTGGGGACTTTCAGAAAAAGCAAGTTTTGTGGTTGACATCGAACACATGTTCGTGTTCAATAGTACCGAACGAATGTTCGACACACATATGTTCGCCAAACATTCGTTCGATGTCAAGCATCTTCTCGAGATTCTCACCACAACCGCATACACGCCGGTGAGTGTCACACCCCAGGAGCACAGTGGAGCCATGACCGCAATACTCACCCACCCAGCAGATCCCCGATCACTTCGTCCCCGTGTCGCGGCCCATCCCGGCGTTGCACGTCCCAGGACTCAAGGCCCGTTCGCGGCTCATGATCCCCGAACTGCGCCCAGTACTGATCGACCCAGTGCTCATGGACTGCGTGTCGTCCAACCCGCGGAGGTGTATCGGCGCCGCCGCCTGCTCGTGCTCGCGGTCGTGCTCTCAATGGTGGTCGGCCTCTGGTCGTACGGGAATTCGTCACGGTCGAGCAGCGCCGCCGGCACCCGGTCCCTCGACGCGGTCGTCGTGGTCGTTCAGCCCGGCGACACTCTCTGGAGCATCGCCACGTGGCTCGATCCCGGTGCCGACCCTCGGCGGCTGGTCGATGAACTCAGCGACCTGACTGGTTCAACCACGTTGCAGCCCGGTCAGCGGCTGGTCATCCCCGCCAACCTGCTCGAGTGAACTGATGGCGACGGTGTTCGGCTTATCAATGCCGGGTGTAGCGCGCGAAGAGGAGGTCGTCTTCGGCAAGCAGGCGGCTCAGCCGCATTCGGGTCGGGACGGATCGCGCGGCGTCAGCAACAATGCGCGACGAAGTACCCCCGACAAGGATCGGAGAGATGCTGAGGCACAGTTCGTCCACGAGACCCGCTTCGGTCATCTGGCCGTTCCAGTTCGGTCCGCCCTCACAGAGCACCACGGCGGCACCCCTCCTGTGAAGTTCGCCAAGGACTGCCCCCGGCCGCGGTACGGGCATTGGAAGGCGGACAACTTCGGCATTGAGATCAGCGAGCCGCGCGGTATCGGCCTCTTGGCCGGTAATGACGAGCGTGCGTCGATCATCTCCGGGACCGTCGTCCTCGGTGGCGCGGGCAAGGGCGGGAATGGCAGGATCGAGGGCTCCGCTGGCTGTCACGATCGCCAAGCGCGGACTCGGGGAGCGGCCCGCGCCGAGTCGCTGCTCCACTGCAGCCTCATCCGGGCTCGGGGAACGGTAACGCTCAGCGCCGGCGGTCCCGGATGCGACCAGGATCCAGTCGCTGCAGGCCCGCACTGCGCGGAATACGGCCCTGTCCGCGGGTCCTCCGAGGTCGCCGCTGAGGCCGTTGATCGCGGTGGCGCCGTCCACGCTGGCGATCATGTTGACGATGACCCACGGCCGGTCCGGCGGTACAGGCCGAGGTTCGGTCGAGTAGATGTCGAGCGGGTCGACATCCTCGATCCAGGTGGGAAGAATCTGCTGCACTGGCGCCGACCTTACCGTTTCGGGCCTGTGATCGCGGGTCGCGCCGAGGCCGAACAGCCACGCTCGGCATTGTCCACCGCGAAAGAAGAACTTGTGGACAGAAACCCCAGAAATCCACAACTTACTCAGACTGTCATCCACTTCTCATCCACAAGCAAGTGCCTCTAGAGTTGTCTCCGCTGTGTGGTTCGGATCGCCAGGATGGTGGTGCGAAACGTCTCAGACGAGAGTCGAATCGGTTCCTTGGGGGCACCAAGCAGGGAATGTGGGATCCGCCGCAAACTCGTCTTCCCCCTAACCCGGGAAGATCCGACCACACAGCAAACCCAAGTCCACGATGCTGAACTTGAAACGCCTATTACTCGCAGAAAATGATCGAGCTAGTCTGAACATGACGGCGCTCGAAAGGAGCCCCGCATGACGCTTGTGTCTGAGCGAGCCAGCCTCGGAATCCAGCGCCGGTTCACGGTCGAGGGCGCCGACCCCTTCGCGGACGTGGATTGGGAACTGCGCGACGCACGTCTGATCGATCACCGCGACGACTCGGTGACCTTTGAACAGCTCGCGGTAGAGGTACCCCGGTCGTGGAGCCAGAACGCCACCAACATCCTGGCTCAGAAGTACTTCCGTGGCACGCTCGGCACGTCAGAGCGGGAGTCGTCGCTGCGCCAGGTCGTTTCTCGGATTGTCGACACGATCACCACCTGGGGCGATCGTGACGGCTACTTCGCCGATGCCTCGGAAGCCGAGTGCTTCCGTGCCGAACTCGCCCACCTGCTGGTCAACCAGAAGGCCGCGTTCAATTCGCCGGTCTGGTTCAACATCGGCGTGGCGGGTGTCCCTCAACAGGCGTCGGCCTGCTTCATCCTCTCGGTCGACGACAATATGGAATCGATCCTCAACTGGTACGCGGAGGAAGGCCGGATCTTCAAGGGAGGAAGCGGCGCCGGGGTGAACCTCTCACGGATACGCGCCTCCTGCGAAGGCCTCGGCGGCGGCGGCACCGCCAGCGGTCCGGTGAGCTTCATGCGCGGAGCCGATGCCTCGGCGGGCACCATCAAGTCCGGCGGCAAGACTCGCCGCGCCGCCAAGATGGTAATTCTCGACGCTGACCACCCCGACATCGAGGAGTTCATCTGGTGCAAGGCCCGCGAGGAACACAAGGCGCGGGCGCTGGAGGCAGCCGGTTTCGACATGAGCCTCGACGGCACCGATATCCACTCGGTCCAGTATCAGAACGCCAACAATTCCGTGCGGGTAACCGATGAGTTCATGCAAGCGGTCGCCGACGACTCCGACTGGGATCTGACCGCTCGTGGCGACGGGTCAGCGACCCGAACTGTCAAGGCCCGCACCCTGTTGCGTCAGATTGCGCAGGCGTCCTGGGAGTGTGCTGATCCGGGAATTCAGTTCGACAGCACCATCAACCGTTGGAACACCGCGGCGAACACCGGTCGCATCAACGCGAGCAATCCCTGCTCGGAGTATCTGCACATAGACGACTCGGCATGCAATCTGGCGTCGCTCAACCTGTTGGCCTTCCACGGCGGCGACGGCGTCGACGGTTTTGATATTGAAGGGTTTGCCCACGCGGTGCGCATCGTCTTCACCGCCCAGGAGATCCTTGTCGGCAACGCCGACTATCCGACCGAGCGGATTGCTGACAACGCCAGAGACTTCCGCCAACTCGGTCTCGGCTATGCCAACTTGGGCGCGCTGTTGATGACGCTGGGCATGCCATACGACTCAGAAGCAGGGCGGGCGCTGGCCGCTTCGGTGACGGCGCTGATGACGGCGGAGGCATACCGCCAGTCCACGAGACTCGCCGCCCGCATGGGACCGTTCAGCGGATTCGACGAGAATCGCGAGCACATGCTCCGGGTTCTCGACCAGCACCGCGCTGCCGTTGCCGATGTGGATGAGGAGAGGGCTCCGACTCGGATTCTCGAGGCCGCACAATTGACCTGGGACCAGACTTGCGAATCCGCTGCAACCAGCGGTGTACGCAACTCCCAGGCGACCGTTCTGGCACCCACGGGCACCATCGGTCTGCTGATGGACTGCGACACGACCGGCGTGGAACCCGACTTGAGCTTGGTGAAGCTCAAGCGGCTGGTGGGTGGCGGGACCATGAGCCTGGTCAACCAGTCGGTGCCCCACGCTCTGCGCAACCTCGGATACAGCCCGGATGCGGTCGAGGCGATCGTCGACCATATCAACACCCATCACAGTGCGTCCGATGCCCCCGGACTCGACCCCAGCGACCTCGGCGTGTTCGCCTGTTCGTTGGGCAGCGACCCGATCCACTACCTCGGTCACCTGAAGATGATGGGAGCGGTGCAACCGTTCATTTCCGGGGCGATCTCCAAGACCGTCAACCTCCCGGAGGAGGCCACGGTCGCCGAGATCGAGTCGCTGCTTGTCGAGTCGTGGCGGATGGGTCTCAAGGCAGTGGCGCTGTACCGCGACAACTGCAAGGTCTCTCAGCCGCTCGTCGCCAAAGACGCCACCTCGGACCGTTCAGGCGACGCAGCGACGTCCCCGGAACCGTCGGCAGATCTCACGCTCGACGGTTGGAGCACCGCCACACGACCGGTACCGGCCGCTCCTCAGGTCTCGGGCCTGCAGCGGAACGAGGTTGCTGCACCGGTGAATCAGCCGGTACGCGAGCGTCTGCCCCGGACACGCCCGAGCCAGACCTTCGAGTTTCGAGTCGCGGACTGCAAAGGCTTCGTCACGGTCAGCGAATACCAAGACGGAAGGCCGGGCGAGATCTTCGTGCGGGTCTCGAAGCAGGGTTCCACGTTGGCGGGGATCATGGACGCTTTCGCCGTCTCGTTGAGCCACGGTCTCCAGTACGGCGTTCCGCTGAGTGCCTTTGTCCGTGCTTTCGTGGGCATGCGATTCGAGCCGGCAGGCATGACCGACGACCCCGAGATCCGGATCGCCACGAGTCTGATGGACTATCTGTTCCGCAGGCTCGCGGTCATGTACCTGAGCGAAGACGAACGCACCGCTCTCGGAATCCTGACCACCGACGAACGGACCCAACCGACCCTGCCCGGGGTTGAGGAGCAGGTCACCAAGACCGTGCAGGGATCCGACATTCCTCCCCACCGGTTCGCTCCGTCGCCCAGCGCCCAGCTCTCCTTCGAGGTCGAAGGCAGCTCGGGCGCGCCGTTCTGCATGTCGTGCGGGGTACCGATGCAGCGCGCCGGCGCCTGCTTCGTGTGCGGCGCCTGCGGAACGACCAGCGGTTGCAGCTAGCTGCGACGACCCCTGAGGCAACAGAACCAACCCGCCCTGGGCCATACTGCGTCGATGACCTCTGCTTCGATGACCGAAGGCGACCGGGACCCCAAACCGGCGACAACCCATACCTCGCAGCACAACGCGGCCGCCGCAGCGGTGCTGTCCCTCGACGACCCCGGTGATTTTGCACGCGCCAGCCGCGGCCTGATCGCCACTCATCCCAGCGGAGTCATCGAAGGTCCCCACGGACCCGCCTGGGATGTCTCAAACCATGACTTCAACCGGGGGGATGCATCCGCTCCGCCGTCCGTCAATCCGAGCCTGTGGCGTCAGGGCCGTCTCAACGCCGTCCACGGCCTGTTCGAAGTTGCCGACGGCATCTGGCAAGTCCGCGGCTACGACATCTCGAACATGACGCTGATCGCCAGCGATCACGGCTGGCTGATCGTCGACGTTCTGACAACCGCCGCGACTGCCGCGGCCTGTCTCGAGCTGGCCAACAACGTGCTCGGCCATCGCCAGGTGAAGGCGGTGATCTACACGCACAGCCACGCCGACCATTTCGGTGGGATTAATGGTGTCACCACGCAGCAGGCCGTTGATGCCGGCGATGTGCGGATAATCGCGCCCGAGGGATTCCTGCGCGAGGTGGTGAGCGAGAACGTGATCGCAGGCCCGGCCATGGGTCGCAGGGCCGGATACATGTTCGGGCCGTTTCTGGCACCGGGTCCTCTGGGCCATGTCGATTCCGGACTCGGCAAGATCATTCCTCGGGCCGCGTCAGCCCTCATCGCCCCGACCGAGGAGATCACCGAGACCGGAACCGAGCTCGACATCGACGGGATCCGGGTCGTCTTCCAGAACACTCCGGGCGGTGAGGCACCGGCGGAGATGAACTTCCTGTTCCCCGACAAGCGCGTCCTGTGCATGGCCGAGAACTGCACCCACACGATGCACAACATCCTGACGCCCCGCGGCGCTCAGGTACGCGACGCCCTGAGTTGGAGCAAGTACATCAACGAAGCGCTGGAACTGTTCATCGACCGCACCGACACCTTGTTCGCGACGCACCACTGGCCGAGGTGGGGTCAAGACGACGCGAGGGAGTTCCTGGTCAAACAACGCGACGTGTATCGCTGGCTCCACGACCAGACGATGCGCCTGGCGAACCACGGCTTCACACCGCTCGAGATCGCCGAAGAACTGCATCTGCCGGAGTGTTTCGCCGCACAGGGCCACACCCGCGAGTACTACGGAACGGTCAGCCACAACTCGAAGGCCGTCTACCAGCGCTACCTCGGAGCATTCGACGGCAACCCGGCCACGCTCAATCCGCATCCCCCCGCCGAGGCCGGTGTTCGCTACGTCGAGGCCATGGGCGGCCGCAGCGAAGTTCTGCGAAAGGCCTCCTCGGCGTTCGACGCCGGTGACTATCGCTGGGCCGCGGAACTGCTCAACCACCTGGTGTTCGCCGAACCCGACTACGAACCCGGCCGCCTGCTGCAGGCAGACACGCTCGAGCAGCTCGGCTACCAGGCCGAGTCCGGGCCCTGGCGCAACATCTATCTGACCGGAGCGCTGGAACTCCGGCAGGGCTCCCGAGCCTTGGGAGGAGGCGGTCGCGCCATGACCACCGCATTGACGGTAGAGCAGATCTTCGACGCTCTCGGCGTGCGCCTGATGGCGGAACAGGTAGTAGATCAGCAGGTGTTGATCAACTGGGAATTCACCGATATCGGCGAACAGCACATCCTCGGACTGCAGAACTGCGCCCTGCACCACATCGCGGGTCGCCACCATGCCGAAGCCGACGCCACCCTCACGCTCACCAAGAACCTGCTGGGCGAGCTGCTGACCGGTCGCACCACCGCAGCCGAAGCCGTCGGCGACGGGCGGCTCGAGATCGATGGCGACGCCGAAGCGCTAATGGTCCTGTTCGGCGCCCTCGATCAGTTCGACGGCTCGTTCAACATCGTGGAACCGTAAGGGTCAACCCGGGGCCTCAGCCGTCGTTCTCCAGCGCCTTCTTGTGATCCAGGTAGGCCGCGACCATCTCTGCGAACTTGGCGGGGTTGTAGATGTCCTCTTCGTATCGCCACTTCCCGTTCCCCGCGTACTTGAGCAGTGTGAAGTTGCCCTCTTCATGGACTGAGCCGTCGCCGGGGTCCGCCATCCGATTCAAGACTCGGCAGACGATCCAACCCTTCTCCTCGTCAATGACATACCAGTCGATGGGGAAGTAGATCATCTCATTGTTGGGCCACTGGTCCATCGTCGACTGGATCCAGTTGTAGATGGCCTCGCGGCCTCCGAACACACCGAAGTGGTGTTCGATGTAGGTGGCATCCTCGGTGAACTGGTCGGCCCACTCGCGCCAGTCATGGGTGGTCGCGGCTCGGAGTGCCCGTGCCTGGTACTTCTCGAACTCTTCTTCGAGCTCTTCGCGGCTCCAGCGGCCCATCTCTGTCTCCTGTCCTGGTTGCTGTGACGGTCGTCCTAGTGGGTCATTCTGTCAGCTTGCTGCCCGTTGATCTAGATAGGCGGCGACGGTGTTCAGCGGGGGTCGCTCGTCAACCTGCGCTTCAACTGGCGCGAGGTCTGGTCGGAGCAGGTGGTGCGACCATTCCGGTCGCCACTTGATATCGGAGCGGTGGAGCGCCGCGTGGAGTGTCTCCATGGCCTGCACGGAGAGTTCATCGAGCGGGCGATTGCGATGCACCCGCACACCGAGGTCGACCTGGGCGAGGCGTTCCAGACCCACGAGGTTGGCGATGTCGATCAGCAGCCCGGTCTCGACCCCGTAGCCGGTGTTGAACCGAACCTGTTCGAGGATGCTGCGACGCGACGCGTACTCGCCGCCGAGCGGTTGACGCACCGAGTTGAGGTGCGGGAAGAGAGTGGCGAGCAGTGGTCGGGCCATGAGTTCGGTGGTCCGGCCTCCGCCGGTGCCTCCAATCTCAGGTCTTTCGAAATAGCCCTTGACCATGGCTACGTCCGGATCTGCCAACAGCGGTCCCAGCAGACCGGTGACGCAACTGGGCGTGAACGAGGTCAGGTCTGCGTCGATCCAGACGATCAGGTCGCCGCAGCAGGCCGCCACGCTCTTCCACAAGACGTTGCCCTTGCCGCGGCTCGGTCCCGCTTCGGGCAACACGTCATCAACTGCAACGACCCGGGCACCTTCTGACCGCGCGATCTGCGCGGTGGCGTCGGTGCTGCGGTCGTCCATCACCACGATCTCGTCGACCAGGCGAACTTCGCTGTTGGCGAGGTGGTTGCGGATGGAGGCGACGATCGTCCCCACCGTGGCTTCCTCATTGCGCGCCGGGATGCACACCGAGATGAGAGGGGCGCCCTTTTGCGCGAGCCTCTTTTGAGCAAGCATGGTCTCCAGCGGGAAGTCGCCCGCGCTGTAGCTTCTAACGTCGTTCATGCGAGTCCCATCCCAACGCTTAACCTCGAAGCAATGTACTTCGGGGTGAGACAGTATGCACGGGACGCGCTCCGGGCCCCCGTCGAGGTGCTAAGGGCGCTGATCGATGAGATCTCCCGCGATCGTGTCGGCGGACTCTCCGCGGAGATCGCATTTTTTGCCCTGCTGAGCTTCTTCCCGGCCCTGATCGTGTTGGCTGCGCTGCTCGGATCGATCGACGCGATCGTCAGCGCCAGCGCCGCGCAGGAGGTGGAGGACTGGATCGTCGAACAGATAGTCAGGATCTTCGGAGGTGACAACACACTCGAGGCGACCGTCAACGACCTCTTCGAGGGTCCCAGCACTTCTGCGTTGACCATCGGTGCGGTGCTGGCCGTCTATGCGTCTACCCGCGGTTTCATTGCGGTGGTGGGCGCGCTCGACATCGCCTATGACCATGACAATACCCGAGGTTGGATCTCCACTCGCCTGGTCGGCTTCGGCATAGCGCTGATATCGCTCGTCGTTGCTGTTGTGGTGATGGTGGCTCTGGTGGTCGGGCCGCTCTTTGGAGGGGGCGAGCGGCTGAGTGAAACCTTCGGCGTCAGCGGGCAGTACGTGACTCTGTGGAACTGGTTGAGATGGCCGGTCGCGTTCTTTGTGATGATGGGCTGGGCGGCAACCGTGTACCACATCGCGCCCAACCATCGCGCCCCATGGAAGATTGAGTTTCCGGGAGCCTTGCTGGCTGCGGTCTGGTGGTCGATCGTGTCGGTCGGGTTCAGCACCTACCTCAGCATCGTTGCGGAGGGAGCAAACGTCGTGTTCGGGTTTCTGGGCGGTGCTTTGAGCCTGCTGTTCTGGCTGTACTTGATGGCCATGGGACTGTTGGTGGGTGCGGAGGTAAATTCGCTGTTCGCGACGCGCCAGGGGATTCCGCTGGATCGCGAACCGCGTCGCAAGTCTCGACGGCGGCGCAGGATACGCTCGACTGATGACGGAATACAAGGCGCCTCTTGACGAGATCCGTTTCGCGCTCCGGCACGTAGCAGACGTGGACGCGCTGGCGAGTCTCGAAGGCTTCGAGCACACGGACCCCGAACTGGTCGACGGGCTCCTCGATGAGTCTGCCCGGTTCTTCGAGCAGGTTGTGGCACCCACAAACCGTGACGGCGACCTGGTCGGGTCGCAGCGCAACGAGGACGGCTCCGTAACGGCCGCTCCGGGTCTCGCCAAGGTCTACGAGCAGCATGTGGCGGCCGGTTGGAACGGGGTCGCCATGCCCGCAGAGCACGGCGGTGGCGGCTTTCCGTGGCTTCTGGGTATTGCGGTTCAGGAGATGCTGGCGTCGGCCAACATGGGCTACTCATTGTGTCCGCTGCTGACCCAGGCGGCGATCGACGCGCTGCTCCATCACGGTTCGGAATCCCAGCGGGAGACCTACCTGCCGAAGATGGTGACGGGGGAGTGGTCGGGCACCATGAACCTCACCGAGCCGCATGCGGGATCGGATGTGGGTGCGTTGACCTGCAGGGCGCGTCCCCTCAGCGACGGCACCTACAGGATTACCGGTCAGAAGATCTTCATCACCTGGGGCGAGCATGACATGGCGCGCAACATCATCCATATGGTGCTCGCCCGCACTCCCGGAGCGCCTGCGGGCACTAGCGGCATCAGCTTGTTCATCGTCCCGAAATTCCTGGTCGGCGATGACGGGTCGCTCGGCGAGCGCAACGATCTCCGCTGCGTGTCGATCGAGCACAAACTTGGAATCCACGCAAGCCCGACCTGCGTCATGGCCTTCGGCGACGAGGGCGGAGCGACGGGATACCTGGTCGGTGAGGAGAACTCCGGAATGTCGGCGATGTTCACGATGATGAACAACGCCCGACTGTCGGTTGGTCTTGAGGGAGTCGCGTTGGCGGAACGTTCCTATCAGCAGGCCCTCGAATATGCGCTGCAACGTCGGCAGGGGCGGGCGCTTGGGGCTCCCGCCGGTGAGTCATCGGTGATTGTCGAGCATCCCGACGTCGCCAGGATGCTTCTTGATATGCGTTCGGCGATAGCGGCGATGCGAGGCCTCTGCTATCGCAACGCCGAGGCACTCGACTGGGCTGCGAGAGGCCCCGATGAGCAGTGCCGTACGCGGAACTCGGAGCGTGCCGCGTTGCTGACACCGTTGTCGAAGGCGTGGTGCACCGATCTCGGCTGTGAGCTCACCAGTGTCGGGATCCAGGTTCACGGCGGTATGGGCTACATCGAGGAGACGGGCGCGGCCCAGCATTTTCGTGACGCCCGTATCGCCCCGATCTACGAGGGAACCAACGGCATTCAGGCGCTCGATCTGGTTGGTCGCAAGCTGCCGATGCGCGGCGGCGGAGTCGTGGCGGACCTGCTGGAATCGATTGCAGCCACGGTTGAGTCCGCTGCTGCGTTCGCAGGGCTGAAGGCGGTTGCTGAACATCTCGGCGCCGCGCATTCTGCGACTGCGGCGGCGACCGAGTGGCTTCTCGAAAAGCTGCGTTCGGACAGGCCCGATGCGCTCGCCGGCGCCACCGCATATCTGGAGATGCTTGCAGTTACCACCGCCGGTCAGGCGCTCACCGACGGAGCAATCGCTGCCGCCGACAGGTCTGATCCGGCCCTCGGTGAGGATATGGCGACCGACCGAGCGGTTCTGGCCCGGTTCTTTGCGGCGAATCGGCTGGCGCGGGTCCCTGGAATGCTGTCGGCGGTGACGTCCGGCGCTGCCGACCTGCAAACCGCCAGAGACCGGTTGCTGACGCAATAGCGCAATAGGCTACGCCTACCATGTTCGTCGCTTCGATCCCGAGCCCGTCTCAGAGCTATCTGGAGATCGGTCCGTTGTCGATCCGGGTCTACGGGTTGATGATCGCGCTGGGCGTCATCGCCGCGGTCTGGCTCTCCCAGAGGCGCTGGGAGGCCCGCGGCGGCAGTCGTGACGATGTCACGTCCCTGGCTGTGTGGTGTGTGCCGGCGGGCCTCATCGGTTCTCGGGTCTACCATGTGCTCACCGACTGGCGGTTCGACGAGGGCTGGGCGGAGCCGTTCAAGCTGTGGGAGGGAGGTCTCGGCATTCCCGGGGGCATGGCCGCCGGAGTTCTGACCGGGGTCTGGATAATCCACCGCAGATCTTGGGACAGGCCCAATCTGATCGATGCGATCGTTCCGGGACTGCCCCTGGCCCAGGCGATCGGACGCTGGGGGAACTGGTTCAATCAGGAACTCTTCGGCGGCCCCTCGGATCTCCCGTGGGCGCTGGAGATCGACGAACGGCATGCGGCGGCGAGCGGTTACAGCGGTGTCGAGACGTTTCACCCGACGTTCCTGTACGAGTCGTTGTGGAACTTCGGGTTGGTCCTGTTCCTCATCTGGGTCGACCGGACCAAGAAGCTGCGGGCCGGCGCGCTGCTGGCGGTCTACGCACTCGGTTACCTGCTGATTCGGCTATGGCTGGAGACCGTGCGGGTCGATCCGGCGACCGAGATTGCCGGGGTCCGGGTCAACATCTGGATGAGCGTCGTCGGGATCTTGATTGCTGCCGGTTGGTTGCTACTGCGTGGACGCCGCCCGCAAGACGATGCCCCGGAAGTCACCGGCGGCGACTCGGACGACGCCGCCGATGGTGACGAGCGACATGAACCTGGCGGAGAGACCGGACCGACCGACGCCGAGAGCGAGGTTCTCGGCGAGGACCGGAACCTTGGAGGCTGAAGCCGCCGAGGTGGGTGAACGCTCGGGTTGGACAAGATTCGAGACCGACGTCTTAGCTGTGCTGGAGCGTCTCGGTGAGGGTGATGTCGTGACCTACGGCGAGGTTGCGGCCGAGGCGGGTCATCCCGGAGCGGCCCGTGCCGTCGGATCGCTGCTGAGCCGTCTGTCCGACGCTGGACTCTGCTGGTGGCGGGTCGTAACGGCCACTGGCCGGTTGGCGCCCGACTGCGAGCAGGAACAGGCAGAGCGGCTGCGCGCGGAGGGTGTCGAAGTCGTCGACGGACGTGTCCGAGGGTTGTCCCGCTACCCTTGAACGGGTAATGGCGCTTTCCGAATCATCCTCTTTCACGGACTTGGGCCTGCGCCACGAGATTGTCGAGGTGCTTGCCCGCAGAGGGATCCGCTCTCCCTTTCCTGTGCAGGAACTGACGATCCCCGATGCGCTCGCGGGGCGTGATGTCTGCGGCAAAGCCAAGACGGGTTCGGGCAAGACACTCGCCTTCGGTCTTCCGGTGCTCCAGTGCATGCGCCGAGCCCGCCCCAAGTTCCCGACGGGACTGGTCCTGGTTCCGACTCGTGAACTGGCCAGCCAGGTGCGCGATGAACTGGCCCCAGCGGGCAAGGCCGTGAGTCGGAAGGTGCTGGCTGTCTACGGGGGCGCCCCGATCGAGAAGCAGATCGAAAGGTTGCAATCAGGGATCGATCTCGTGGTCGCGACACCGGGCCGGATGATCGACTTGATCGAGCGCGAGGCGATCTCTGTTGAGGGCGTGGCCCACGTGGTCGTTGACGAGGCGGACCGGATGGCAGACATGGGGTTCCTTCCCCAGGTCGAGTGGATCCTGCGCAACGTGCGTTCGGACCGCCAGACGCTGCTCTTCTCGGCGACGCTCGACGGTGTGGTCAACTCGTTGATCCGTCGATATCAGCACGATCCGGTGATGCACGAGGTGGTCGAGCCGGAGATCACCGTGAAGGAGATGACCCATCGCTTCGTTGCGGTCCACAAGATGGACAAGGCGAAGGTGGCTGCCGCTATCGCCCGTTCCGCGGACCGTACGATCATGTTCACGAGCACCAAGGTGATGGCCGACCGGCTCGCCCGTGATCTCGCGCAGAGCGGTGTGAAAGCGGCTGCGATCCATGGGGACCTCCGCCAGAGCAACAGGGAGAAGTCGCTGCGGGACTTCGCCAACGGCAAACTCAGGGCTCTGGTCGCTACCGACGTGGCCGCGCGGGGAATCCATGTCGACGACATCGACATTGTGCTCCACTACGACCCGCCCTCGGACCACAAGACCTATCTGCATCGCGCCGGTCGCACTGCCCGTGCGGGCGGAACCGGGCTGGTCGTCACGCTGTCAGTCTGGGACGAGGAGTTGGAGATCAAACGGCTCCAGAAGCGGATCGACGTGGTCTCGCCGTTGACCGAGATGTTCTCCAACGACGAGCGGCTCGCCGATCTGGCCGCGTGGGACCCGACCGCTGTCGACTCCACCGCTGGCAATAGTGGTTGACGTTCGGTTGATGCCGACCGGTAGAGTATGTAGTCAACATTAAGAGTGATTCGCGCAGCGCAACCCCGGTTGAGTTGTTCGTTTCCGGCAACCTGGGATCGGATGCCCAAGGTGCCCCGCCCGCTCAGGCGGGAATGTGGCTTCGGCTCTTTGAGGCGTCGCAACAAAGTGTCCGGCAAAACCGGTCGCCAAGGGCAACGGAAGGCACCGACGAGATCAACAGTGCACGACCCCGACCACCGCCCATTGCGTTACGACCCCACTGAACGGTTCGCGCCCAACCTTGTCGCCTCCGGTGCTTGGCGTCCCGGCGATCCGGTGGGGCAGCGGCGATTCATGACGATCACCGACGGTCGCCCGTTCGCTCTGGAGGCCGGGGGCAGGCTCGAGGAGATCACCTTGGCCTATGAGACCTGGGGTGAACTCAACGCGGACGGTTCGAACGCCGTGCTCGTCTGCCATGCTCTGACCGGCGATTCCCATGCGGCCGGTCCGATCTCGCCGGGGCATGTGAGCGACGGCTGGTGGGATGAGTTCATCGGGCCCCAAAAGGCGATCGACACGGATCGTTGGTTCGTGGTCTGCGCCAACGTCCTGGGGGGTTGTCAGGGAAGCACCGGTCCGTCGAGCGACATGCCGGGCGAGGATCGGCCCTATGCGGCGCGGTTTCCCCAGGTCACGATCCGTGACATGGTCCGAACTCAGCGTCGGCTCGCTGATCGGCTGGGTGTCGGCAAGTGGCTCGCGGTCGTCGGTGGTTCGCTCGGCGGTATGCAGGTCCTCGAATGGGGCGTGATGTTCGGTGACCGGGTCCGGCTGTTGATGCCGGTCGCGACCTGCGCGGCTGCGAGCCCTCAACAGATCGCGCTGAGCGCGGTTGAACGGTTGGCGATCGTCAACGACCCGCTGTTCAACAACGGCGACTATTACGACGCTCCTGCGGGGAAGGGACCGTGGGCGGGTCTGGCTCTGGCACGCGAGATCTCACAGATCACCTATCGGACATCGGAGGTGTTCGATCGGCGTTTCGGCCGTCAGCACCTCGATCAGCGCAACGAGTTCGAACACTGGGGCCGCTATCAGGTGGAGTCGTACCTGGATCATCACGGCCAGAAGCTGGTTCGCCGCTTCGATGCCAACACCTTCCTGGTGTTGAGCAAGGCGATGGACCTCCACGACATAGGTCGGGGCCGTGGCGGGATCAAGGCCGCGTTCTCGAGGCTGTCGAGTCCGGTGTTCACCGCTTCGATCACTTCAGACATCCTCTATCCCCCGTACCAGCAGGCAGCGATGCGCGACGATGTGGTCTCGGTGGGCGGGCGCTGCGACTACCACATTCTCGACAGCCCAGAGGGCCACGACGGATTCCTGCTCGAGTCAACGCTGTTGGGTCCTTTGATCCACGATGCCATCGCCGAAACTGAAGCATCGGCGTGACCCAGCACCCGACCGTCGATCCCGACTATGACGCTCGCACCGTTGCGGTGAGGGCCGGCCGGGTCCACAACGACACCGCGCTGGCCCCGCTGCTGTGGGCCAGCAGTGCGTTCGTGGCCGACGGTTTCGACCATGCCCGGCAGCTGGCCGGCGATACCACCGACCCGAGGTTCTATGGGAGAAACTCCAACCCGACTGTGTCGGACTTCGAGCACGCCATGGCGGAACTCGAGGGTGCTGAGGCGTCGAGGGCGTTCGCCTCGGGGATGGGCGCTATGAGCGCGGTCGTGTTGGCGTTGTGTTCGTCGGGGGACCACATCGTCGCCCAGTCACAGATCTATTCGCACACGCAGATGCTGCTGCAGGCGGTGTGCCCGCGTTTCGGTATCGACGTCAGCTTCGTCGACGGCACTGCCCCCGGAGCGTTCGCGGATGCGGTGGTACCGGGAAAGACCACGCTCGTGCTGGCGGAATCGCCGGCCAACCCGAAGCTCGCTCTCGTCGACCTCGAGCTGCTCGGAACCGTGAAGGGGCCTGTGACTGTCGTCGATTCGACGTTCGCCACACCGATCGCGCAGCGGCCCTTGGAGTACGGCGTGGACCTTGTAGTTCACTCGGCCACCAAGGCGATCGCGGGCCACAACGACGCGATCCTCGGGGTGGTGTCGGGGAGCGAGGAGTTGATCGCCTGGATCCGGGGCTTCGCCATCCTGGCCGGCGCAACTGCGTCGCCTTTCGACGCACTCAACGGTTTGCGGGGAATTCGGACGCTGCCCATCCGTGTTCAACAGCAGACCGAGACGGCGACAGCGTTGGCGACGATGCTGGAGTCGCATCCGGCGGTGAAGGCAGTGTTCTACCCGGGCCTGGAGTCGCACCCTCAATATGAGGTGGCTAAGCGACAACTCGATCTGCCCGGTGGACTCATCACGTTCGATCTCGCGGGCGGTCTTGAAGCGGCTGGGAGATTCATCGACCGCTTACGACTGGTACAGCGGGCCACCTCCCTGGGCGGTCCTGAGACGCTGGTTACCCATCCGGTGACGACCACCCATCTCGGGCTGTTGGAATCCGAACTTGCGACCGCCGGTATCGAGGATGGGACTATCCGGATCTCTTGTGGGTTGGAGCACGCCGATGACCTCATCGCAGACCTGACCCGAGCGCTCGCTCCCTGTTCCTGAGCGTCGGCCTGCCGTGTCTGGTTGACGGGCTATGGCCGATACCGTCAACCGGATGAAATGGGTCCGGACGGGCGCGGTGGCACTGGTGATTGCCGGTGCGGTGCTGTCCGCGGGTGTTGCGGCTGCTCAAGAAGATGACAACGGGCCGACGATCAGCCCGGTCGCCCAGACCGAGGGTGAGGTGGACGGTTCCGAAGAAATCGACTTCGACAAGAACCAGGCTGGTATCGACCGGGCCCGTCGAATACTGATCGCGATCGCCGTTTTGATGACGGTCCTGCTCGTTGCGTACTGGTGGCACACGATCCCGTCTCGTAGGTTGCGGATCGCGACCAAACGGCTCGCCGACCATCGGGCGAGGATCGAGACGGGCGACCCAGCCCGCAAGGCCGACTGACTGGGGCTAGTGTCGCGCGCGGCGTGCGGGTTACGGTTGGGCATGGCAGAAGGACTTGATCTCGACGCAATGCTGGAACGTTTCCGCGACCGGGCGGAGGCGGTGAAGAAGCGCAACCTTCCTCCTGTGGGTGGTGAGGAACGTCAGCTCTTCATTGCCCAAGCCCAGGCCGATTATCAGGACTTCGCCATTATCGGCGACGCTGAAGCTTCCTTGGACGACGGAATTCTCACCCTCACGATCGACCTCCGCCCCCCGACCGCCGAAGAGGACTGACATGCCGCAGATGAATGAGCTCGGATTCTATACGTTGGCGGGAGCACCCGAATCGCCCCGCGAACTGCTTGACGAGGTGCGCCAAGCCGAGGCGATGGACATCGGTTCGGTGTTCGTCAGCGAGCGTTTGAGCATCAAGGAGGCGGTTGTCCAGTCCGGCGCCGCCAGCGCAATATCTGAGCGTATGGGTGTGGCCACCGGCGCTACCAACCACCACCTCAGGCATCCGGCGGTGACCGCGGCTTTCGCGATGACCATGCACAAGCTGACCGAGGGGCGGTTCTGTCTTGGTCTCGGCCGGGGCATCACCTTGTTGTCCCAGGCCTTCGGTCTGCGTCCGATCACCACGGCTCAGATGGAGGACTTCGTGGGCCTGATGCGTCGACTCTGGGCGGGCGAGTCGATCTTCGGGCACGACGGTCCCGCCGGCAGCTATCCCTATCTGTCGCTGCGTACCACGGCCAGCGAGCATATTCCGATGGCGTTGACCGCTTTCGGCCCGAACTCTCTGGCTCTTGGCGGGCGTTGCTTCGATGCGGTGGTGCTCCACACGTTCTTCACCGATGAGACCACAGCGAGGGTCACGGCCGCGGTCAAACAGGCCGCGGAGCAGGCGGGCCGTGATCCGAACGCGGTGCGTGTCTGGTCCTGCTTCGCGACGATCGGCGATCACCTTGAGGAGGATGTGCGTTTGAAGAAGACCGTCGGGCGCATGGCCACCTACCTCCAGGGTTACGGCGACCTGCTGGTCCGCACCAACAATTGGGATCCAGCGGTGCTTGAACGTTTCAGAGCGGATCCCCTCATCGCCGAGTTCCAGGGCGGGATAGACGAGGTGGCCACTACCGAACAACTCGAACACATTGCCGAGTTGATCCCCGAGGAGTGGCTCGCACCGGCGGCCACGGGCAGTCCCGCCCAATGCGTTGGGAAGATCCGCGGCCAGTTTGATCTGGGCTGTGACGGGGTGATTATGCACGGGGCGAGCCCCGATCAGCTGCGTCCGATCGTCGACGAGTACACCCGTACCCGCCCGACTGGTGTTTTCGATCACCTCGCCGCCAACCCCGGAGCGTGAATCGCTGCAACGCCGCAGGGTCAGGCTAGTTCAGGGACCAGAGCGGCGTAGTGGTCTATGAACGCCATGGTGGTCGAGGGATCGTCCCAGCCGGCCCGGGCGGTTCCCAGCACCACACGGTCTATGCCGAGGTCCCGGTAATGAGCGAGCGTTGCCGTTGCAGGGTCGCCGAACGCCGCCATGGTGATCGGTAGATGTGGGCGGCCGGCCTGCTCGGCGGTCTCGCGGAACCAACGGACCTTCTTGTCGAGCATGCCCCCCTCGATCGGCCCCAGGCCGATGTCGGTCGGCATCCAGCCGTCTGCCCAACGCGCCGCGTGACGGGTGCCGAGCTTTCCCGCGGTGCCGAACAACACGGGCGGGTGCGGTTGTTGGTGTGGTTTCGGGAAGCTCCAGGACGAATCGAAGTTGAAGAACCTGCCGCGGTGCTCTGAGGGGTCGTCCATCCACAGGCGGCGAAGCGCCTCCACGCATTCCTCCAGAGCCTGATAGCGCATGGACCAAGGTATGTCGGGTCGGTGGTTGGCGAGTTCCTCGGTGTTCCAGCCGACCCCCACCCCGAACTCCAGCCGGCCCGACGACAACAGGTCGAGCGTCGCAACCGCCTTGGCCAGAGCCAGCGGGTCCCGCTCGAGCGGCAGGGCGACCCCAGTGCCGATCGTCAACGTGGTGGTGGCGCTAGCGGCCAGAGTCAGGCTGACGAACGGGTCCATCATGCGCAGGTAGGTGTCGGGCAGTTCACCGCCCGCGGGGTAGGGGGTGCGCCGCGATGTCGGGATGTGGCTGTGCTCGCCGATGAACAGCGCGTCGTATCCACGGTCCTCAAGCGCCCGGGCCAGCACATCGGGCCGAACGTCTTCAGGCGTGTTCATGGATACGTACCCAAGTCTCATCGCTGCCTCCCGCCCCGACCCTACCGCCGAGCCGCCTTGTACCTGAGATTGGTGGAGAACCGTGCGGAGCTATCCTGTGGAGGGGCCAAGGCTGGGGAGGTCGTAGTGGCGCTTGACTTCTCGTTGTCGGGTGATCAGGAGGCGGTGGCTGATGCGTTCGGCGCGTTCTTTGCCAACGAGAGTCCGATTGATGTGGTGCGTGCAGCAGAACCGCTCGGTTATTCGCGGGATCTCTGGCAGGAGCTGGGGGCTTTGGACGCGCCGGGGATGGCGGCACCTGCCGATGTCGGCGGCGCTGGGGCAGCGCTGAGCGCGCTGGTGGTTGTGGCCGAGGCGTTGGGTGAGTCGATAGCTCCGGTGCCTTTGATCGAACACTGGGTCGCCTCGCGTGCTCATGCGATTCCCGAGGTCGTCAGCGGGGAACAGATAGCGACGGTTGCACTCCGCTCCGCCGATGCGGAGGGCAACTGGCGTTTGGTCCCCGCGGGCGCGGTGGCTGATGTGGTTGTGGGGGTGGATGGCGACGAACTGGTCGCGGTTCGCTCAACGGCGCCGATGGTGGCTCCGCGCAATCACGCTTCCGCGCCGTTGGCGGACCGGTCTGCTAGCCGGGGTGACCGCGCTGTGGTGGGCGACGCTTCGGAGTTTGCGCGGCTCCTGGACGAGTGGCGGGTTCTGACGGCTGCCGCGCTGGTCGGGATTGCCGGGCGAGCCATGCGCATGGGCGTCGATTATGTCTCGGAACGGCACCAGTTCGGACGGCCCATCGGGTCGTTTCAGGCGATTCAGCACGGGTTGGCCGACCTGCCGGCTCTGATCGACGGCGGTCGCTTCCTGGTCCACAAAGCTGCCTGGGCCTTCGACGAGGGGCTTGTCGACGGCGCCGGCGTGGTCGACATGGACGAGGGGATCATCACCGAGTTCGAGCCGCTGGCAGCGATGGCGTTGGTTCAAGCAGCAGACGCCGCGGCGTTCAGCACCGACCGCAGCCTCCACTACCACGGTGGTTACGGCTTCTCGCTGGAATACGACATACAACTGTATTTTCGGCGGGCGCGGGGCTGGGCCAATATCATCGGCGATCCGTCCCATGAGCGGCGCCGGCTTGCCGATCTGTTGTGGGGTCCGACCCCAGCGGAAGCCGCGTGCTGACATGGACTTCAGATTGACCGATCAGCATGAGGCGCTGAGAGGAGAGATTCGCGCTTGCATGGATGCCCATGTCGACGACGAGGTGATCGCCCGGACTCATCACAGCGGCGCCAACCACTGCTTCGAGCTGGCCAAGGCCCTCGGCGACGCGGGCCTGTTGGCTCAAGCGATGCCGGGGGAGGGGCAGGACCCCATAGCTATGTGGATGCTGTCGAGCGAGGCTGAGAAAGCCGGCGCACCCTTCGATTCGGTCGGCATGGCGCTGGTGATCGCCGGTGTTCTCAACGCCGCCGGCTCCGAGGCGCAGAACCGCAGGGTGACCGCGGCTCTGCTGGCGGGGGAGGAGTTCGTCTGTTTCGGCTTGACCGAACCCGACGGCGGAAGCGACCTGCCCGCAATCTCGACCCGAGCCGTTCGTGACGGCAACGAATGGGTGATCAACGGGTCCAAGATGTGGACCACCATGGCCCAGGTGTCCGATTGGGTGTTCCTGCTGACTCGCAGCGACCCGACCGCGGGCCGTTACGGAGGGTTCACCGTCTTCATCATCCCGATGGACACCCCCGGCATCACCGTCGATCCGCTCCACACGATGAGCACCGAGCGCTCCAACACCACGTTCTACGACGATGTTCGGGTGGGCGACGAATGGGTGGTCGGCGAAGTGCACGAGGGCTGGAAGATCATGTCGATCATGTTCGGGTTCGAGCGCGGCATCGCCAACACCGGCGCGCTGACCCCGTTGCTGCGGAGGTTCGGCAACTGGGCCGAAGCGTCGGGTGCGATTGCCGACCCCGTTCATCGTGAACGCATGGCGCAGGTGGCGATCGACGCGCAGGTTGCGGAGTTGCTCACTCAACGCA
The DNA here is from genome assembly GCA_965221585.1 of Candidatus Aldehydirespiratoraceae bacterium. Taxonomy (GTDB): domain Bacteria; phylum Actinomycetota; class Acidimicrobiia; order Acidimicrobiales; family Aldehydirespiratoraceae; genus VXYK01. Next base: position 905,120 of record OZ244898.1, read on the forward strand.
CCGCCTGGACTCTGGCAATCGGTGAACCCGCGGCTACGCAGGGTTCGATCGCCAAGGTCTTCGCCACCGAGGCGTACCAGCGCCATGCCCGCTGGGCCCAGGCCGCGGCCGGACCGGATGGTCTGCTGGATCTGGGAGAACCAAGCGCCGCGGCCGACGGATGGATCGATCACGATGTCCGCCACTCGGTCCCGCAGACTTTCCAGGGCGGCACCACCGAGATCAACCGCAACAACATCGCCCGCCGCCACCTCGGCCTCCCCCGCTGACCTCTGACGACAGTCAGAAACGACCCGCTAGCGCCGAATCAACTTAGCTTCGCCGGTGGAGCGGGCGTACAAACCGTTAGGGGTTTGCGGTGAAACCCCAGCGTGCGGCGAACTCGGTAGGGGAGAAGGTTTCGAGTTCGGATGCCAGTTGTGCGCCGGTGTCAGTTTCGTCGCCGAAACCGTCTTTGACCGTGGTCACGACCTGTCCGGTTCCGGTTTCGATGATGCGCCAGACTCGATTCGAAGGAGACAATGCACCGCCCAGCGTCAAGATCCCCCAAACGACAGAGCTGGAGACCCTCAGCACCCTGGCCAGCAACGGACGTTTACCCTCCTCGATATGCCACACGTCCGACGCCGCGATCGGCGATTCCGTCTCCGCTTCGTGCTCGCCCATGCCCCCCGATGATATCGGTGGGTCGTTGTGCAGGGTTCTAGGCTGGGAGGGTGAATGGATCAGAGGGGAAACGACTTGAGCGGCTTCGGTCGCTTGTCGACCCGGTGACCACGGCTGTGGTCACGATGGAACTACAGCAGGGCGTGGTGGGGCCGGATGCGTTGCTGCCTGAGTTGGTGCAACAAGTAGCTGAAACCAAGACCGTCGAGGCCGCAGCAAGAGTGTGCCGAACAGCCCGCGCCGTGGGTGCCCGGGTAGTGCACTGCACCGCGGAGCATCGCGCCGACGGTGCAGGACTAACCGAGAACGCCAAGATCATGGCGCTGATCGCGAGACTCGGCCGAGAACACGGACTGCCCACGGAGGCAGGTTCCGCCGGTGCGGCCCTCGTCCCCGAACTCGGACCCGAACCAGCCGACATCGTCATCGGTCGCATGCACGGCATGACACCGTTCACGTCCACCTCGCTGGACCAGATGCTGCGCAATATCGGCACCAGGACAATCGTGGCCACCGGCGTATCAGTCAACATCGGAATCCTGGGGCTCTGCCTCAACGCTCTCGATCTCGGTTACCAGGTGGTGCTGGTGCGGGACGCGGTTGCCGGAGTGCCTGCCGAATACGCCGACGCGGTGATTGACAACACACTTTCGTTGATCGCTACCATCACCACATCCGCTGAACTCTGCTCGCTGTGGGACACCGCCCAGCAGGAGAACCAACCATGAACGAATTCAAATACGTCGACTACGAAGTTGCCGACGCCGTGGCGACCATCACTCTGGCACGCCCCGAGAAGGCCAACGCCCAGAACGAGCGGATGCTCGATGAGGTCGACCACCGGTTCCGCACAGCCGAATACGACGATGAGGTCAAGGTCATCGTGCTGCGAGGCGAGGGCAAGCACTTCTCCGCCGGGCACGACCTGGGGGGTTCACGCGATCCCGACTCAGCGGGGCTCGAAGAAGAGGACGGTAGCTGGCAACTGCACAAGATCTACCGCTGGGAGGCACGCAAGTACTTGGGGTACTCGTGGAACTGGCGCAACATCCCCAAACCGACCATCGGCGCCATCCAAGGCAAAGCCATCGCCGGGGCCTTCAACCTGATCTTCCCGCTCGACCTGCTCGTGGTCGCCGACGACGTCGAGTTCTCGGACCCGGTGGTGCTGATGGCCATCGGCGGAGTCGAGTACCACGGCCACACCTGGGAGTTCGGAGCGCGGCGCGCCAAGGACATCCTGTTCACGCAGCGAACCATGGGGGCGCAGGAAGCGCTGCAGATCGGCCTGGCCCGCGAGGTCGTGCCGCGCGATCAGCTGTGGGAACGCACGCATGAACTGGCGGCTCAGATCGCCACGAACAACGCCTTCGGTCTGGCCCAGGCGAAACGGGCTGTGAACCAGACGCTCGACACGCAGGGCTACTACGCAGCACTGCAGTCGGTGTTCGACGTGCACAGCACAGGGCACGGCAATGCCATCAGCGTGGGCGGTTATCCGATTCTGATGCGGCTCGATGAGATGAAGGAGAACATCAACCGCTAGCAGCCGGCCGGTAGCGGTTAAGGAGTTCTCTCGGCGAGGTCGGCGGCCTTTTGGATCAGGTCAAGCACGATCGGGCCGAATGCCTTGACCTTCGGGTTCACACCCGCTCCGGCAAGGAAGCGGCTGTACCCCTGCTCAAGCACGATCCCGAGCTTGAAGCGCGCCAGGATGATGTAGTAGTCGATGTCCTCGGTCGAACGGCCGCTGATCATCTCGTAGTGGTTGAGCATGTCGTCGCGGCTGGGCATCCTCTCCATGCTCAAAGAGCTGCTCACGGAGTTGCCCTCGATGTCGTCGTCGGCTGTCGGCCACGACATCATCACCCAGCCGAGGTCGAGTAGCGGATCGCCGACCGTGGTCATCTCCCAGTCGATGATGGCAGCAAGTTCCGCCGGAGCACCGTGGCTGAACATCACATTGGCGAACTGGTAGTCGCCATGCATGATCCCCGGCGACCAGTGGCGGGGGCGATGATTGCGGAGCCATTCCGCGGCGATGTCCAGTCCCGGGAGTTCACGGCACTTGATGCGTTCGAGGAACCTCAACCAGCGGTCGACCTGGCGGTCGTGGAAGTTGTCGGGCCGCCCGAAGCCCTCAAGGCCCCGCGCCTGCCAGTCGACCCTAGACAACAGAGCCGCACCGCGGACGAGCTCGAGCCCCAGGCCATGGCGGGCACCGAGATCCGTGTCGAACGGCGGGGCCCATCCTCCGACGTCCATGGGCGACCAACCGTCGACGGCCTCCATCAGATAGAACGGCATGCCCAACAGTTCAGTGTCGTCAGAACCTGCGATGTATTGGGCATGGGGGACGTCTGCCCCCTTCAGAGCCTTGACGAGGCGGTGCTCCCGGCGGATCCCGTCGAGCCGGTCGTCCACCGCGGTGGCGGGTGGCCGGCGGATAACCATCTTGTGTCCGCCGCGTTCGATCATGGTGAGCTCGTTCTGCGAGCCTCCGGTCAGGTCCTGCAACTCCGGAATCTCGCCTGCACCGGGCACTCCGTTGACGTCCATCCAGCGAGTCAACGCCTCAACGTCGATCGTGTTGGTGTGGGGGGCGTTGTCAGTCATCGGTCGCGGCCATTGATCGGAGCGGACGACCGGGTTCGAACCGGCGACCTCAACCTTGGCAAGGTTGCGCTCTACCAACTGAGCTACGTCCGCAATCGGCTGTCAATGTTACCGCGCCGATCCGGATTCACGAACTTGAATCGCCCGGCTCCGAAGGTGGCATTGATCGGCAGTAGGGTCGGGGGATGGCACCTTTGTGGACGGGGGAGAGCCGGCTTCTCACCGATGCGGTAACGGTTCTGGTGGGAGCGGAACAGGGCAAGTACCCGTCGGGCAATTCGCTGGTCGTCCGTGGCAGCGGTGAGTCGGTCATCATCGACCCGTCGGTCTCGGTCGTCTCACAGGGCGGGGTGTCGGTCAGGGTTGATGCGGTGCTCAACAGTCACGGGCACGAGGACCACATAGCGGGCAACAAGATGTTCCCCGAGGCTCGGGTCCACATACACCACGACGACCGGGTGGCGTTGCAGAGTCTCGAGGGGATGCTCGAAGTGCAGGGCCCCGGACCTCAGGAACAGGACTTGCTGGCTCAGCTGTTCGTCGAGGAGTTCCACTACACGCCCCGTCCCGACGCCCGGGGGTTCAGCGACGGTGACGTGTTCGACCTCGGCGGGGTCTCTGTCGAGGCCGTGCATCTACCGGGCCACACCCGTGGCCACAGCGGCTTTCGGATCTCCGGCGGCGTGTTCTTCCTGTCCGACATCGACCTCAGCGGGTTCGGTCCCTACTACGGCGACACCTGGAGTGACCTCGACCAGTTCGAGGCCAGCATCGCTCAGGTCCGCGGCGAGGAGGCCGAATTCTATGTGACCTTCCACCACAAGGGCGTGATCGAGGGCCGCGAGGAGTTCCTGAGACTGCTCGACGCGTTCGAGGCGGCGATTCCTCGGCGGCACGCGGCGATGCTCGAATTCCTGTCCGAGCCCCGCACCGTTGCCGACATGGTGCAACACCGTTTCATCTACCGCCCTGGGGCTCAATCTGTGTTTGCCGACCGTGTCGAGGCGCGCAGCGCGGAGTTGCACCTGGCGCGGATGCGCGAACGCGGCGAGATCGAGGATCTTCCCGGAGGCAGAGTCAGGGCGACTGCGGCCTGAGGCTGAAGTCGACCTTTAGGGTTGGGGCACGTAGCGGAGATAGGGGAGTCGGCGCTCGAAACCGTCCGGGTACTTCTCCGCAGCTGCTTCGTCCGATACCCCCGGGACGATGATCACGTCCTCGCCCTGCTGCCAGTTGGCGGGGGTGGCCACCTGCTCGCTGGCCGTGAGTTGGCATGAGTCGAGGATGCGCAGGATTTCGGCGAAGTTGCGGCCCGTCGTCATCGGGTAGGTGAGGGTCACCTTGATCTTCTTGTCTGGGCCGATGATGAAGACCGACCGCGCGGTGGCGTTGTCAGCGGCGGTTCGGCCCTCCGAGGTGTCGCCCGCGTCGCCGGGCAGCATGTCGTAGAGCTTGACGATGGCCAGTTCCGGGTCGCCGATCAGTGGGTAGTTGAGGGCGTTGCCGGTGGCTGACTCGATGTCGCCGCTCCAGGCTTGGTGGTCGCTTACGCCGTCGACGCTGATGCCGATGATCTTGCAGTTGCGGGCGGCGAAGTCGTCCTTGAGCCCTGCTACCGCGCCTAGTTCGGTGGTGCAGACCGGGGTGAAGTCCTTGGGATGGGAGAACAGCAGCGCCCAACCGTCGCCGATCCAGTCGTGGAAGGAGATGCTTCCTTCGGTGGTGTCGGCTGTGAAGTCGGGTGCTTCGTCGTTGATTCGAAGTGACATGTTGATGACCGCCTCGGGTCGGTGAGTTGGGTTGGAGTGCTAATCCTAACCTAATAGGTCGGGAATTGACAGACCCGTGGGTCCACGATTCGCCAAAGCGGGTTGATTAGCGTTCGTGCGTTCGATATCTGTGCCAAGAATTGGAGTTGATATGCGTCTTTGTCGTAATGCCGGGGGTGCTTCTCGATTGCCTCGAGTCGGGTTCGGTCTGAGTTTGTTGTTCGCTCTGGTTGCCGCGTCGGTTCTGCCTGCGACGGCCCAGGACTCGAGCACCGATGGCAACGTGCCGCAGTCGGGCGAAGCGAACCCACGCGGATTCTCCAATTCCGATCCTGTGTTCGTCGAGGGCAATTCGACGATGCGCAGGATGCACGACGAGGCTGCGGCTCGTGAGCGGGTCGGTGCCCCGGTCTCGGCTACCGACGCAGACGGAGATGCGCTCACGTATGCGCTGATAGGCAAGGACGCGGCCTCGTTCTCGGTCGACGGCGAGGGTCAGATCTCGGTTGGAGCGGCCATTGCCGACAGTGGTCGGATCAGTTTCCGGTTCTGGGTGACGGTTTCAGACGGCAAGGACTCGGAGGGGAACCTGGAAGTTGAGCCGGTCGTCGACGACATAATCTTCGTGACGATCACTGTCACCTCGACGCTGGGTGAGCGCGTACCGGCCAGAGACATCGGCCTTTCCAGGAACATCAACAGCAATCCGTTCGGAGTCTGGTCGGAGGGCACGACCATGTGGGTGGCTGATTGGATCGACGACAAGGTGTACGCGCACAACCTGTCGACGGGATCCCGCAACCCGGACAAGGAGTTCGTCCTGGACTCCGCCAACGACAGCCCGTTCGGGATCTGGTCGGACGGCACGACCATGTGGGTGGCGGATGACAATGACCTGTATCTCTACGCCTACACGTTGTCCAGTGGCGTCCGCGACACCAGCAGGGAGTTCTCTGTTGAGGGAGACAACGACTGGCCTTGGAGTATCTGGTCGGACGGCACGACCATTTGGGTGGGCGACAGGTCTGACAATGAACTGTATGCCTACACGCTGTCGAGCGGTGTCCGTGACTCGGACAGAGACATCGAGTTGGACCCGGAGAATGCCAGGTTCTACGACCTCTGGTCGGACGGCACGACGCTGTGGGTTCCCGACCGGGACGACGACATGGTGTACGCCTATTCCCTGTCGACCGGCGAGCGTGATCCCGACAGTGAGTTCCCACTGAGTGACGAGAACTCCGATCCTGCCGGGATCTGGTCTGACGGCGAGACCGTCTGGATTGTGGATTCGATCGACGAACACACCTACGCCTACACGCTGTCGAGCGGCGCGAGTGGTTCCGGCGAGTTCGGGCTGGGGTCGGCCGTTGCCGACCATGTCGAAATGTTCGGGCTGGCCGAGGACAACGATTGTCCTGCCGACATGTGGGGCACGGACCGGACCGTGTGGATCGTCGACTGGTGCCTGGACCGCCTCTTCGCCTACGACAGTTCCTCGGGAGCACGCCAACCCGACAACGACATTGAACTCGGCCCCGACAGTGGGGACCCGGCCGGCGTGTGGTCCGACGGGACCACGGTGTGGGTGTCGGACCCGACCGCAGACAAGTTGTTCGCCTACAACCTGTCGAGGGGTGCCCGCGCTTCCGACAGCGATCTGATCCTTGATCCGACCAACACCGACGCGACCGGTCTGTGGTCCGACGGTGAGACGATTTGGGTGGCAGACCATCCGACGGACACATTGTTTGCGTACAGCCTGTCGTCGGGGGACCGTACACCTGATCTCGACATTGTGTTGGATCCCCAGAACACGATCGCGGTCGGTCTGTGGTCTGACGGTGAGACTATGTGGGTCGCAGACATTCCCGAGGGCCGGATATTTGCGTACGGTCTGCAGAGCGGGGCCAGGGATGCGGCCTCCGACATCGAGTTGGCGTCGGACAACAGCGGTGTCTGGGGGATCTGGTCGGACGGAACCAACATGCTCGTGGTCGACCGCTTCGACGCCAAGCTCTACGCGTATGCGGTGTCGGCGCCCGGATCAGGATTCGCCGACGTCAACCCGGTCAGCTACTCCTTCGACTACATGGAACTGCTGTACAGCGCCGGGATCGTCACCGGCACCTCTGCGACGACGTACTCACCGACCGATTTCGCGACTCGTGAACAGGTGGCGACGATGTTGGCCCGTACCTATGAGGAGCTGACCGGGAGCCCTGCCGAAGTGGTCGAGACAGGCTTCGGCGACATCTCCTCGTCGCCGGCGGCTGACGACATCGCCCGCATCTTCGGGCTCGGCATCACCACCGGCACGTCCGAGACGACCTATTCGCCAACGGAACTCATCACTCGTGAGCAGGTGGCTGCGATGCTGTCCCGGATGTACACGGTGATCACGGGAAGCCCCGCTGATGCGGTGCTCACCGGCTTCGTCGACATCTCGTCGTCGTTCGCGGCTGACGACATCGCCCGGATCTACGGGCTTGGGATCACCACCGGCACGACCGACACCACATTCTCGCCGAGCGACCTCGCGACTCGTGAGCAGATGGCGGCGTTCATCGGCCGCCTCATACGGGTGCTGTAGGCTCGCAGTCGGCGCCGTTTCAGGCCCTGAAGTGTCTAGTGCTCGAAGCGGGCACGGATGGCGGGGTTGGTGACGGCCCTGGGCAGGTCGTGCCGGTCGATTCCGGCACGGCTCGGACCTCCGTCAACCGGGATGGTCTGACCAGTCACATAGTCGGCGAGGTCGCTGAGCAGGAAGAGGGTGACATCCGCGATGTCGTCGGGACGCCCGCGACGGCCCAGGGTTATGGACGCAGCCATGGGGTCTACCTCGTCGGGATCGCGGCCAGACCGCGGCGTGTTGATCGTGCCGGGCGCCACGCCGTTGACCCGGATACCGTGGCGCCCCCACTCCATCGCCATGGTGCGAGTCAGAGAGTCCAAGCCGGCCTTGGCTGCACCGTAGGCCCCGAGGAGGGGCTGGCCGGCGCTGGCGATCGAGGAGATGTTGACGATCGCGCCGCCGCGGCCGTCGCTGATCAGTTGCCTTGCCACGTGCTGCGCGCTGATGAAGGCGTAGCGCAGGTTGGTCGTGAGCAGATGGTCGAACGTTTCGATGGGGTAGTCCGAGAGGCGGTGCCAGTACTGCGGTGTCACGCCGCCGACGACGTTGACGAGCAGGTCCGGGACCCCGAGCGCCTGGGAGCCGTTGTCGATAGCGGACCTGAGCGCGTCGAAGTCGCTGACATCTGCCACCTGTGCCGATGCCTGCACTCCGAGGGCGCTTACCGTTTCGGTGGTGTCTTCGACGTGCTCTTGAACAGCACTGATGGCGATGATGTCGGCCCCCGCCTCAGCGATCCGTCTGCAAACGGAAGTGCCGATTCCTCCGCCACCACCCCCTACGACGACTGCGGTGCGTTCGGCCAGAGAGATCTCGACTGCCATCGTTGTATAGTCGCACGCCGACGCACTGGCGCTAGCATTTTGGGTCTAAGCGTCGGTGCCCGAGCGGACCAAGGGAACGGCCTGCAAAGCCGTAAAGCCGCGGGTTCAAATCCCGCCCGGCGCTCTCCATTCAGCCTTTGGGAATGAACGTCTCGGTTGCAGCCCAGAGCGCTTCGAGGCGGTCGACGCGCTGCTTGGCCTCTGCCTGGACGAGCACTGCGACATCGGCGACGACCAGTTCGGCGACGACCACGGCTGGAACAGAGCTGTCGAACGGGCCGACCGCCGGAACCGACACCTGGCAGAGCACCTCCGCTGAGGCTGCCAGGGGAGAGAGCGGGCTGTCAGTGACCGCCGCGAGGGGGACTCCCTGGTCGACCAGGGCTTCAGCCGCGGCCACAGAGGAGTTGCGATAGCGGTAGAAGGCGATGATTATCGCCAGATCTCCCGGGCCTGCGTCGACCAGATCCCGGCCGGCAGAGTGCTCCTCGACCAGGTGCACCCGAGGCCGGATCATCGAAAGACCGCTGCGGAGCGCATGGGCGCCGGCCATCGAGGTCTCGCCTGAAACGATCCAGACCGAACCGGCGGCCGCAGCCCGCTCGGCAATGGCCCGAATCTCACCCCGCGCCACCGTTGCTGCGGCAGACTCGAATCCGCCGAAGAGCTCGTCCAGCGCGGAGGGCCCCTCGGACGGGTCGCGCCTGATGCGATCCCGCGGGCGGGAGAGGTCGTCCTCGACCCTCCGCCGGGCCACGGTCTGCAGCGATGCGTAGTCGTCGAATCCCAGCTTGTTGGCGAACCGGACGATGGACGGTCGGCTCGTACCGATCCGGCTGGCAAGCTCGGACACAGTCCCGAACGCGAGCAGAGTCGGCTCGGAGGCCACGACCTCAGCAATACGACGCTCGGTCGGGGTCAACGCTCCGCCGGCCCTGGCGATCAGTTCCGTGATTGTGGTCACCGCAGGCGAACTGAGCAGCACTTCAGACGGTGTGTCTGTGGGGAGCTGGTCTTCGTACTTGTGCATTATAGAACAACTACTATAGTGTGCTGTTCATTGTTGAACATCAGCGGTGGACGGTGCTTCAACCGATCGAGCGCACGGAAGCAAGAACCGATCATGGGCAAGGCAAAATACGAACCGGCTGACAGGGAGCGGCTTGTCCTCGACGCCGTGGAGAACCCCAGATACGACCGGCAGATCCTCAACGGCCTTGACCCCTTCGTCAACGGCACAGCCCCCCAGGACATGCTCGGATTCTATACCCCCTCCGAAATCGATCAACTTGTCCAGATCCGGGGCACCGAGCGCGACATTGAATCCCGCATGCCGGTGAAGATGACCCGCCACTACTTCGAGATAGCCAAGAACAGCCCAGCCCTCCAGAAGCTCGTCAAAGCATCCCCCGACGAGACTCTCGACCTCGACGGTGTCGAGGATCCCGGCAAGCAGATGGACTACAGCCCCGTCGACGGCCTCCTCCACAAATACGAGATGGGCCTCCTCTATGTGATCTCGACCTGCTCCGCGCACTGCCGGTTCTGCTACCGGGAGGAGTTGATCGCCCGCAAACCTGTCGAGCACCGCGACGGAACCGTCAAGAAGAAGAACCTCGCCCAGATTCTTGAGGTCACCAACTACATCTGTGAGCACAACGCCGCGGTCGTCTCCAACGGCGGTCGTCACCCGGAAACCGGCCGTGGGAAACTCCGCGAGATGCTCCTGTCCGGCGGAGACCCCATGGTGCTGCCCAACAGCAAGCTCGCCGCCTGGTTCACCGCCCTCGCCGAAGCCGGCGTTGAGGCGATCCGGCTCGGCACCAAGGAACTGGCCTTCCACCCCGACCGCTTCGACCAGGCCTTCCTCGACATGATGGACCGCTTCCACGACGTCTACCCGGACGTCGGGTTCCGGCTGATGACGCACTTCAACCATCCCGACGAATTGCTTGCCAAGACGCCCGACGGCGACTACACCGACGACGGCAACGGTTTCTACAAGTGGCACACCGCCACCCGAAGAGCGATCGAAGCCGTGATCTCTCGAGGGTGGATCAGCGTGGAGAACCAGTCGCCGATCATCCGAGGCGTCAACGACGACCCCGACGCGCTCAGAATCCTGCAGCGCACGCTCAAGCGGGTCGGCGTCGAGAACCACTACTTCTTCGGCGGCCGCGACATCGTCGCCTACCGGGCGTTCAACGTCCCCGTCGAGGAAGCCTGGAGGATCGTCAACGAGTCGCAGAAGGGGCTCTCCGGCGTGGAGGCGCACGCCCGTCTGGCGATGGCCCACTACCAGGGCAAGACGGAGGTGTGCGCCGTCACCGATGACCCGGTCCCGGGACTCGCGGGGGCTGAGAACGGAGTCGTCATACTCAAGCTCCTGCGCGGCGTCGCCGACGCCGCAGACCGGGGCAAGGTGTGCATCGTGGGCCGAAACCCCGAGGCTCTCTGGTTCGACGACTACGAGGACCGGGTCCTGTTCGACGAGGCCGGCCTGTTCGACGAGGCCCGCCCGTACGACGACATCAGCCTGTTCGACCACCACCGGGTCGAGTCGGTAGAGACCGGTGAGCGGGTGCTGGCCCTAGCCTGAACGGCGGTTCCCGGCACGGTCGTGGCAGTCGAAATGGCGTGTAGCGGTGGTACAGTTCGGGTCTGTTGGGGCCGTTAGCTCAGTTGGTTAGAGCGCCTGCTCGACACGCAGGAGGTCACAAGTTCGACTCTTGTACGGCCCACGATGACATCGGACGACAAGTCTGTGGGCCATGCGTTCAAGAACGCCCTGACCGCCAAACCTGAAATGGCGATCATCGCCGAAGTGAAGCGCAAGTCACCGTCCGCAGGGGCCTTGAGTCTAGGACTCGGAGCCGCTGAGACCGCTTTGGAGTATGTGCGCGGCGGTGCGTCCTGCATCTCGGTGCTTACCGAGGGCCCGCGGTTCGGTGGCAGCCCCGAAGACCTGAAAGCTGTCAAGAAAGCCGTCGACGCTCCGGTGCTCCGCAAGGACTTCCTCACGACCCCCCAAGACATCCACGACGCAGCCGCGATGGGCGCGGATGCAGTGCTGCTGATCGTCGAAGACATCGGATCTGTCGCCGAGGTCGCGGACCTCCAAGATCTCGCTCTCAGCTTGGGCATGGATGCCCTCACCGAGGTACGCGCGGAACACGACCTGGCTATGGCAGCAGAAGCGGGCGCCTACATGATCGCCGTGAACCAACGCGACAATCCCAAGGACACGCGTTTCACGGTCGACCACGACAAGGCCGTGCGCATGGCCGGCCTGCTGGCCGAACTGGGCCCAACAATCGTGACCGTGGCCGCATCCGGGATTGAGACGGCCGATGGAACCAAGCTCAGGGACTTGGCCGAAGTCGGCTACGACGCAGCACTGATCGGAGAGGCCCTGGTGCGCAGCGACTCCCCGGCCGACCGGCTCCGCGCCATGCTCGACACCCTCGCTTAGACGTACCTGAGGCACGCCTTGCAGCCGAATCGAACCTCGATCAGTGCCACCCGTGCAGAGAACTCAAGTCGCTAGCTCTATGGTGGTGATGCCTTCGGGCAACCTGTTCGACCGATCCTTGGGAGAAAGGTGAGCGGAGACACTGCATGGATGTTGGTATCCGCGGCACTGGTGATGTTCATGGTGCCCGGCCTGGCGTTGTTCTACGGCGGGATGGTCGGCACGAGAAACGTGCTCAACATGAACCTCTACTGCTCGGGAGTGATTAGTTGCTGTGGAACCAGATTCTCTCGATCGTGGCGGTGATGGCCTACAGCTTTGTAGCCACTCTCATCATCGCCAAGATCCTCAAATCCGCGATGGGACTGCGTACGACCGAAGACGACGAGACGGTCGCTAGATGCGACAAGACCATCGTCGCCGAGCCCGCCCCTAGTGGCGGGGTCGTCTACCGGCTCGCCGCCATGCCCGACGACGTCGAGCCCGAGACCGACAGCTACTACGGCGACATGCTCGGCGACGTGTTCGGCACGGACCATGTTGGTGAGGTCGGGCATGCTGGCTTCTGACGGGCGACCAATCCCCCCGCCCCCCCACCCGCACCCGCTCCGGAAGCATGGGACCGAGACGTCTGGACCGCCGCCCGCCGGGACGGAATCTGTGTGCATCGCTGGTGCGACCGACCCGCCTGGGACCGCTCCAAACGATGCCGAGAATGCACCCTCCAACGACGAGCGAAACACGCCCGCCAACGGGCAACGAAAGGCCTCCCGCCGATCCGTCACGACGGCTGAAATCGGCGTGGCGAGACCCCGGATTTGACGTGACCACGGGGTGGCCAACCCCCCGATTTTGGCCACCCCGTTTGGCCACCCCGTTGGCCACCCCCATACCCGCAGGTAAACCCCTGTTTCTCCTCGGGGTGGCCAACGTGGCCAACCCCCCCCCAGTGGCCACCCCGTGGTCACCCCACCTGACCGGCAGGCCCAAAGCCTCTGATGGAGGCTCGTTTCTCTCTCCATCAGAGAGGGCGCTTGTGGTACCGCTCCAGAGCGTCTCGACACGCTCTGGAGAGCCCGATGGCTTGGGCCCCCGGAAAGTAAACCACCCCCACCCCCAGCGTGACCGGCTGCAGGCGTGCGTGTGCGCCGGCAGATCAGATCGTTTCGGCGCTCCAGGTCCTCTCGGCGCTCCAGGTCCTGGAGTCTCCTGGGGCCAACAGCACCAGCGCGACGACGAGAGCGGCTAGGCGGCGGGTCATTCGTCGCTTACCAGCAGCGGTTCGCAGCAACTTTGACCAGCGCCGCGAAGCTGAGTTTCGCAGCCGAGTGGTCTCTTATGGCTACCCACCACTCATCCAGGTCGACGCACCCGTTGCTGTTGCTGTCGTAAGCCCGCCACTGATCGCCAGCGGGCAACGTGGTCGTGGTGGTCGTGGTCGTCGTCGTCGTGGTGGTCGTCGTGGTTGTGGTGGTCGTTGTCGTGGTTGTTGTCGGTGGGGGTTTCGGCGCTGGCTTGGGTGGTGTTGCTGTGCCGCGGATTGTGGCCGAGTTGCCGACAGCGTTGAAGGCGACCACGGAGACGCTGTAGGCCCGCCCGTTGGTTAGCCCTGTGATCGTGTAGGCCGTGTAGCCCCGGAGCAGCTGAGCAGACTTGATGGTGCCGCCGCTGTCGCTCCAGGCGATGGTGTAGCCATCGACGGGTGCGGCGCGTTTGTGTGTGGCACCACTCCAGGAGGCTTTGATCTGGCCGGACTCGGGCACCAGAACCAGGCCCGTGGGCGCAGCGGGCAGGGCAACGGGGGTGACGGCCGCCCGCCCCCCGCAGGCCCCATAACGACACACGCTGACGTCGTAGGTCTCGCCGTTGATGATGCGCCCGCCGCTGATGGTGTACGACGTCACGGGCGGCCCGAAGCTTTTGCTGGCTCTGGAGTAGTAGCCAGACCAAGCGACCCTGACTCGACTACAGACGCTCGTGATCATCGACGACGGGCGCTCACAGCGACCGTCGCCATACGTCCATGACACACGTATCGCCCCGTCCAGCGGGACGATAGAAACCCCTGTGGGGGGCACGGGATCTGGCAGGAGACCCCACGACTTGAACTTCTGCAGGATCCATGCCACGTCCTGGAAGGTGGACGGCCAACAGACAACGCGCAGCACCGTCGAAGCCCGCTGCACGACCTTCGCGCTTGTCGTCCCCAGCCTTTTGGCGATCTTGGCGACTGTCTTAGACTTCTCCGCTCGCGCCTTCGCTTGCGGTGATGTCGCCAAGAAATCGAGCTGACACACAGCGTCATACGCGGCCGAGCCGACCGTAAGAGCAGCCGCGGCCGCCCGGCGTAGCGCCGTCTCATCGACTGCCCCGCTGTCGGTGACTGCGAAGCTGGCCCTGTAGCAGCTGCGGTCTGGTGTTCGTGGCTGCTGCTGTTGTTTCTCCCACACGACCCGCTCGGTGTGAAGCCCTTTGGCGCCGTCGAAACTGACCTGCCCGCTGAACAGGTCGATCCACGCCGCCGGCAACGCGCCGGTGATCTTGTAGTAACCGCTCGGGCAGTCGCCTTGTGTCGGTGCCTTCGGTTTCGGTTTCTCCGTGGTCGTGGTGGTGTCCGGTGGCGGTGTCGTTGTCGGCCTCGGTGTCGTGGTGGTGGTGTCAACGACCGGCTTCGGCTTCGGCTTCGGCATGACGCAACTACCGTTGACGCTGCCAGCTGGCACCCACGAGCCGCCCTGGGAGAAGCACACCAGATGCCCGGTGAAACAGCCATAGATCGTCCACCAGCCTCCGTACTTCGTGCAGCCGTTCTGGTCCACAGCTGAGCTGGCCGCCGACGCTGCCGCTGCGAAGTCCTGCCCTGCCGCTGGTTCAGGCTCAACAGTGCCAGACAACCCGAAGGCGACCACGGCGGCCGCCACCACAACGGTAACGACTGTGACCCTCAGAGGTCGACGGGCATGAGACATTGGCGGTTCCCCTTCGGGTCGGGTCAGTGTTCTGTTCAACCGCAAAATCGAACGAACCGCTGCCAGAACCCGAAGGGGCACCAAGTGTTGAACACTTGACCCCGCTTCGGGCCTAGCCAGCCGTCAGACGGCAGCGGTATTCGATTTTGCGGTTGAGGAAGAGAAATCTACACACCGATGCCGACCGGCGCAACGCCGAACGGTGTTGCACCATGTCAGCGACCGCAGGTAACGTCATCTGCGATGACCACAGACGCGCTCAACGCAGACAGCGGAGAGCTCCCACAGCCGTCGCTGTACTGGTTTGCCT
Organism: Candidatus Aldehydirespiratoraceae bacterium; assembly: GCA_965221585.1. Lineage (GTDB taxonomy): Bacteria > Actinomycetota > Acidimicrobiia > Acidimicrobiales > Aldehydirespiratoraceae > VXYK01. Next base: position 920,381 of record OZ244898.1, read on the forward strand.
CTGACTGGCTCTTCGGACGCCCCTTCCTGTCACTGATGGGGGCTGCCACAGCGTTCAGCTACAGGGGCTCTTTGTTGATTGCCCTCTCACTCATCGGCTTAGTGGTGTGGGTGCTCGGTGACCTGGTGGTGTACCTGGCCAGACATAAGACGTTGCCGCCGCGCCCTGTGTGGGGCCTGCACAACCGCTGGACGGTGCCGCTGTGCTTCGCTGTCTGGACGTTCTCGGCGGTGCAGGCCTTCTAGCCATGGGGCGGCCCCAACGGGCCGAAAGTGTGAGAACGCAAGAGTACCCGGCGGTGCGCACCTTGCCGGTCTGGGGCGTTGGTACCATCGCCCCGGCGCTCAGGTGTGACAGTCGAGGGGACGCCTGCATGTTCTCTAAAAACGGTGCATACCGGGCGGTGGCACCACCTGGGCGGCGGTGCAGACGGTACCCCTCGACGCCCTGGCCGCTCGATCCGGTTCGGCCACGGCCACAGCCACAACAACGATGGCGACGGTAACCCTCAGAGGGCGACGGGCATGAGACATTGGCGGTTCCCCTTCGGGTCGGGTCAAGTGTCTTCCCGATTAGCCATCAAGAGAAACCGAGCCAGAACCCGAAGGGGCACCAAGTGCAGGAACACTCAAACCCGCTTCGGGCCTAGCCCGTAGACGACGCGGCTTCTATTGATGGCTAATCAAGGCGGGACGCTACAGACCGCCGCCGGTGGGCGCAAGGTGGGGCGGTGTTGCACCGTGTCAGCGGCTGTAGGTAGTCTCGGGGGTGATGACCACCACAGACACACTCGACGAAGCCACGACCGGCGAGCGCGCCCCGTCTCGCCGGGGACTCTGGGTCTCGACGGGTGCGTTTTCGGTCGCTGTCATCGCCCATATTTTCGGCGGTTACTTCCTTTACCCCATCGCCGGCTTGGTGGCCTGGTGGAGTTTTGATAGACGCAAGGCGAGCGTTTGAGACCTCGGCCGGCGATGACCGATACAGATACCGGTGAGACCTCGGGCATTGCTCCCGACAGGAAGCGGCGCGGTCGTCTTGGTCGCATTATCGATTGGGCGATTGCTCTTGTTGCTCTCGACCCCAACCTCATGGTTGTCGATGACCTGGCCGAGCGGCGGAAGCGTCAGCGGCGGCGATGACCACAGACGCGCTCAACCAACGTTCGCTCAGGTGCGACACCGCCGGGTCCTCGTGCGTTTCTAACGATGCGGCGCTCCAGCCTGCTCGTGATCGACACGTTGACCGCAGCCGGGCTCGGCACCGACGGCGACAACGCCGCCGCCTGGCTCGACGACCGTCTAGGCCGGTTCCGGGCCAGAGGGCACGCCACGCTAGCCGTAGCGCATCTCCCCAAGAACCGCCCCGGCGCCGCCGACCCAATCGGCTCCGGAAGCCAATCCGCCTGGTTCGACGCCGTCTATACGCTGCGCTCCACCAGCCGCCACGTCGCCGACGCCGAATCCTCAGCGACGCTGAAGCTCACGGCGCAGAAAATCCGGCACGCAGCCGTCGCCGAAGGCACCACCTGGGCGCTGTTCGCGCTCGACGAGATCGACGACCAGCGCAGCCGCCTAACCGTCGCCCCCTACAGCACCAGCAGCGCCGCTGTGCTCGACGGAAGCGCCCCCGACCACACACAGGTGCTGGAGCTGCTCGCCGAACACCCCGAAGGGCTCAACACCAAGCAGATCGCCAAGCGGCTCGACATGCCACGCACCAGCCTGCGACGCAAACACCTGACCCCGGGCTCGACCAGGCGCTGCACGCTGAGACCGCCTACAACTCGTGATTATCTCCGGTCCAGGCCCAATCGTCCGACGGTACGTCTGGTCGAGCATCTAGGTTTGAGGCATGGCAGACGAGCAACTCCGACGTTTCCGGTCCAGCATCGACAACATCGATGCAGCGCTGATCCTGTTGTTGGCCGAGCGTTTCAAGGTCACCGAGGACGTTGGTGAGTACAAGGCGCAGCAGGGCCTGCCACCGGCAGACCCTGAGCGTGAGAAGGAGCAGATCGCGCGGCTCCGCCGGCTGTCATCGTCGGCTGACCTCGACCCGACCTTCAGCGAGGCCTTCCTGCGTCTGGTCATCGACGAGGTGATCCGCCGCCACGAACGCGTCGCCGACCAGCTCTGACCCTGTCGACACCGGCTCGCCGGATGCAGGCTCGGCAGAGTCTCAGACTGCCTGTTCGGCGGTCCACGGGACGACCAGTCGACGGTGGGCGATCCTCCAACCGTCGGGGGTCGGCACGAACCGGTCGTGGTAGTGGATGTGCATCACATGGTCGATGCGCTCAGCGCCGTCTACAGAGAGATGATGCGCCTCGCAATATGTCACGCCGGTGATCTCCCCGTCGTCGGTCACCGAGAGGAGCTGCTGTCCCAGGATGTGGCTGGTGGCCTGATAGCGGAGCAGTCCCGCCATCGCGTCGGTGATCTCCACCAGACCTGACCGTTTTCCCCTACCCGTGTCGAGCAGCGCGTCGGCAGTGAACACCTCGTCGAAACGGTCGAAGTCACGTTGATCGACGATGACCGCGTACAACGCGGCTAGATCAGCCAGTTCAGCCCGATCCGCAAGGTTAGTGAGGCGTCTCATACTGCTACGATCCCACCTTCAGCCAGCTTGTGGGGTGATCGGTGCAAACTTCAGCGGACTCCCGGGGAGCAGGACAGACGCCCCGGAAGCAAGCCCTCGACGCGACGGACCGTTGGGGACCGGAGGGCGATCCCCGGGTCGACCGCCTGGCCCGAATGCTCTGTGACGCTTTCGTCGAATACCACGAGCGCTACCTCGAACTCACGCATCGAGCCGCCCGCTGCTTCATTGAACGCGACTGGGCTGGGCATCAACAAGACACCAAAGAACGCCTGAACCTTCACAAGCGTCTGGTTTTCAATGTCGTGGACGCGGCCCGTCTGGTACTGCGGGAAGACGACCCCCAAGCCCGCGCAGTGTGGATCGGTGCCCGCCGTCGCTACGTCGACCTCGTGTCGGAGCGTATGGACCTTGAACTCGCCGAAACGTTCTACAACTCCGTCACCCGGCGGCTGTTCCACATCATCGGGATAGACGAAGAACTGGAGTTTCTCTGGCTCGGCCCCACCAAGCTGCCGGCCGACGACGGCACGCGCGGCGAATACCGGAAATTCCCGGTCGACACCACCATCGCCGACTGCCTCCGCGAGATCTTTCAACACTCGCCCCTGGCCCCGAACTTCATCGACATTGACGGAGACGCCGACAAGGTCGCCGGACGAGTCAGCGCCCTCCTCGAGGCGACCTGGGACGGGCACCTCGACGCAATAGACATGCTGCGACCGATCTTCTATCGTAACAAGGGCGCCTACCTCGTCGGCCGGCTCCGCTGGCTGAATCGCCTGGCTCCGATAGTCATCGCCCTGGTCCACACCGAAGCCGGCATACAGGTGGACGCCGTGCTGCTCACCGAGACCGACGCCAGTCGCCTCTTCGGCTACACACGGTCCTACTTCCATGTGCTGTGTCGCCGGCCGGCTGCGGTCGTCGGATTCCTGAAGTCGCTGCTGCCGGTGAAACCCGTGGCCGAGCTGTACACCTCGATCGGCTACAACCAGCATGGCAAGACCAACCTGTTCCGGGCGTTGTACCGCCATATGGAACATTCCAACACCCGCTTCGAACGCGCCCGAGGCGCCCGCGGCATGGTCATGGCGGTCTTCACGCTGCCTTCGTTCGATGTGGTCTTCAAGCTCATCAAGGACCGTTTCGCGCCCACCAAGCGGACCACCCCTGAAGACGTGAAACGAAGGTACAAGCTGGTGTTCGGCCACGACCGCGTGGGGCGTCTCGTCGATGCCCAGGAGTTCACCAACCTGAGCTTCAACCGCGACCGTTTCGACGAGGAGCTGATCGACGAACTGCGCAACGACTGCGCCCGCACGGTCACGATCACCGACGACGAGGTCGTGTTGCATCACGCGTACACCGAACGCCGGCTATACCCCCTGGACCTCTACCTGCGCGAGATGTCGTCGGAACGGGCACGCGCGGCGGCGATCGACTACGGCTACGCGATCAAGGACCTCGCTGCCGCCAACATCTTCCCCGGCGACCTGTTCCCCAAGAACTTCGGTGTCACCCGCCACGGCGTGGTGGTGTTCTACGACTACGACGAGTTGGCACTGCTCGGCGAGATCAACTTCCGGAAGATGCCGGTCAGCCAGAACTACGACGACGAGATGTCTGACCAGCCGTGGTTCCCGGTCGAGTCCAACGATGTCTTCCCCGAGGAGTTCCGCACCTACCTGCGTTCCCCGCGGGTGATCGGCGAAGTGATGGAAACGCGCCACGGAGACGTCTGCTCGGTCGAGTTCTGGAAGTCGATGCAGGAACTGCACCATGCTGGGGAACTTCCAGACTTCTTCCCCTACCCCCAAGAACTGCGTTTTCTGGAGAACTGATATGCCACTGTCAAGATTGGAAGGAAGCGTCGCCGTCGTGACCGGCGCCGGATCAGGGATCGGCAAAGCGATGGTGGAGCACTTCGCGGGTGTCGGGATGAAGGTCGTTGCCGCCGATATAGACGGCCTGTCGGCCGAAGCGACCGCCGCGTCCGCAGACGGAGAGGTTGTCGCCGCAGCGGTCGATGTCGCCTCGGCAGACGAGGTCGAGTCGTTGGCCGACGACGTCTATCAGCGTTGGGGTGCGGCCCATCTGCTCTGCAACAACGCTGGAGTGTTCCAAGCAGGGTTCTGCTGGCAGCGCTCCGTAGACGACTGGGACTGGACGCTCGGGGTCAACCTCTACGGGATCATCCACGGAATCAAGTCGTTCGTGCCCCGGATGCTGGCGGGGGGCGAGCAATGCCACGTCGTCAACACCTCGTCGGTGGCGGGTTTCGTGGCCGCGCCGTTCTGTGGCCCCTACAACGTGAGCAAGGTGGCGGCGTTCTCGATCACAGAAACGCTGGCCCACGACCTCGCCGCGGTGGGCGCCGCGGTCGGGGCGTCCGTGCTGTGTCCCAGCGCGATCCGAACCGGGCTCGCCCACACAGACAGGGTCCGGCCCGGAGGACCAAGCAACGAGGGTGAGGATGCGGCCGGGGTGCGTCAGTCATTGTCGGCGATGACCGAAACTGGAATTGAGCCCTCTGAGGTGCCGCCGATCGTGCTGAAAGCAATCGACGACGGGGATTTCCTTATCGCCACGAAGCCCTCCTATCGTCAACAGCTTCAAGCTCGCTTCGATGCCCTGCTCGACAAGGCACTCCCACCGACACCGGCCGTGGACTGATCGGGTCGGGCATCAACAAAGGAGCAAGGATGCCGAATCATCCGATCCTGGAACACGTCAACCTCCTCGATGGCAACTGGTATGCGAGTCGGCCCCACGACGACTGGACCTGGATGCGAAACAACGCACCGGTCTACTACGACCCCAACTCTGATGTCTGGGCTGTGGCGCGTTACGACGATGTCCTGAGCGTCTCGCGGAATCCCAAGATCTACTCGTCGTACAAGGCGCCTCGACCCAAGGGCAGAACGCTGCCCCAGATGATCTCGATGGACGACCCGGAGCATTTCAGGCGCCGCAAGCTCGTCAACAAGGGATTCACACCCCGGCGGGTGCGCGACAAGCTCGATGAGATCGACACGCTCTGCGACATGATCATCGATCGAGTCTGTGAGAAGGGCGAAGCAGACTTTGTCTGGGACCTGGCCGCCCCCTTACCGCTGTTGCTGATCGGCGACATGCTGGGTTTCCCACGCGAGTCCTTCGACGATCTGCTGGAGTGGTCCGACGACATGATCCGGGCCACAACAGAAACGAACCCGGAGGCCCTGGAGAAAGGAATACTCGCCGGGGTCGCCTTCCGCGAGTTCCAGTTGAGTTTCATTGCGGATCGCAGGGCCAACCCGGGGGGCGACGACCTGATCAGCATCCTGTGCGAAGCAGAAGTCGAGGGCGAACGGCTCGACGACGACTCAATCGTGCAGGAGTCGTTGCTGATCCTGATCGGCGGCGACGAGACCAGCCGTCATGTCATCACTGGAGGCATGCAGGCGCTGCTGGAGTTCCCCGACGAGCGCCAGAAACTGCAAGAGGACCTGGACGGCCGAATGGAGGCTGCGGTCGAGGAGATGCTGCGCTGGGTCACGCCCGTCCAGAACATGGCTCGCACCACCATGACCGACGCCCGACTCGGCGGTGAGGTCATCCCCGAAGGTGCCGACGTCATCATGTTGTATCCGTCGGCCAACCGTGACGAATCCCAATTCAAGGATCCGTTCCGTTTCGACATTGAGCGCGATCCCAACAACCACCTGGCCTTCGGCTTCGGAACCCACTTCTGTCTGGGGGCATCGCTGGCACGCCTCGAGCTCAGGGAGATGTTCACCAAACTGTTGCGCCGGTTGCCCGATATTGAGCTGGCGGCGCCTGCCGATCAGCTGCCGTGGCGCAACTCGAATTTCATCACTGGCGTAGAGGCGATGCCGGTCAGGTTCACGCCCACTGAGAGGTTGAACCCGGCCGACTAGTTCCTGGGATCTGCCTGCCGACGGCAGTTCAGCGCTCGCTCAGAGGCACGTAGTCGCGCATCTCGGGCCCGGTGTAGAGCTGGCGGGGCCGGGCGATACGAGACTCCTGCTCCATCATCTCGTTCCAGTGCGCCAACCAACCCGGTGTCCGCCCGATGGCGAACAGCACGGTGAACATCTCAGTGGGGAAGCCCATCGACTGGTAGATCAAGCCCGAGTAGAAGTCGACGTTGGGATAGAGCCTGCGGTCGATGAAGTAGGAGTCGTTTGTGGCGATCTCCTCAAGCTTCAGGGCGAGGTCCAGACGCGGGTTCTTGCCGGTCACCTCGAACACGTCGTAGGCGGCCTGTTTGATGATCTTGGCTCGAGGATCGTAGTTCTTGTAGACCCGGTGGCCGAACCCCATCAAGCGGTTCTCGCCCGACTTGACGGTCTCCATGAAGGCGTCGACGTTGCTGTAGTCGCCGATCTCGTCGAGCATGTTGAGGACGGCCTCGTTGGCGCCACCGTGGCGCGGACCGTAGAGGGCTGCGCAGGCCGCCGCCACCGACGTGTAGGGATCGGCGTGGGACGAACCGACCACGCGGGCCGCGGTTGTCGAACAGTTCTGCTCATGGTCCGCGTGCAGGATCAGCAGGATCTCCATGGCCTTGCCGAGCACCGGATGGATGTCGTACTCCCCACCCATCCGATACATCATGTTCAAGAAGTTCTCCGGATAGCCCAGCAGGTTGTCGGGGAACACGAACGGCTGACCCTGAGAATGGCGGTAGGCCGCCGCCGCCAGGGTCGGCATCTTCGCAATCAACCGGACGATCTGCTCCATGCGGATGCTCTCGTTCTCGATCTCCTTGGCTTCGGGATAGAACGTCGAGAGAGCGGCGACACCGGAGGTGAGCAGGCCCATCGGGTGAGCGTCGTAGTGGTAGGCGTCGTAGATCCTGCGTCGGAAGTTCTCGTGCACGAACGTGTGATGAGTTACCTCGTAGACCCATGCGTCGTGCTGGGCTTTCGTGGGAAGCTCGCCATGGATGAGCAGATAGGCGACCTCGAGGAACGAACTCTGCTCGGCCAGCTGCTCGATCGGGTAGCCCCGGTAGCGCAGAATGCCGTTGTCTCCGTCAAGCTCGGTGATTCCGCTGATCGCGGCCGCGGTGGTGGTCAGACCCGGATCGCAGAACCAGACCCCGGGCAAGAACCTGCGCCAGGCAGCAGCATCAATCCCGCCATTCTCGATCGGGACCTCGATCGAGGACCCCGTGCGGTTGTCGGTGATGGTGATGCTCTCAGGCACTCGTTTTCTCCCCGGGACGTCCCGAAACTCATGTTGAAGCCGTCTCTGAATCTAGACCGCGACAGCCCCGCGGCGCACATTGAGACGACGATTCTCTTTCGCCGGGACGGCCTTCAGAAACGGCGCTTCACAAGGGAGTGTTGTCGTGACGACGGCGGGGGAGCCGCTCCCGCTTGCTCGCAAGCATGTCAAAAGCAGCGCAGACACGTTGACGGGTCTCGGCCGGGTCGATCACCGCATCGATCGTTCCCCGTTCGGCTGCAATGTAGGGGTTGAGCAGGCGTTCTTCGTAGGCCGACTCGAGTTCTGCGCGCTCGGCGGCACTGCTCCGCCGGTGCAGTATCTCAACGGCCCCCTTGGCCCCCATCACTGCGATTTCAGCAGAGGGCCAGGCCAGAGCGATGTCGTTGCCCATGGTCTTGGAGTCCATGACGATGTATGCGCCGCCGTAGGACTTGCGAGTGGTGACGTTCACCCGCGCCACGGTGGCTCGGGCGTACGCGAAGGCCAGTTGCGCGCCGTAACGGATCATCCCCCGCCATTCGAGATCCTTGCCCGGATAGAACCCTGAGGTGTCGACGAACGTCAGCAGCGGCAGATTGAAGGCGTCGCAGAAGGCGACGAAGCGGGCGCCCTTGCGAGAAGCGGTGATGTCGAGAGTCCCGGCGATGCTCTGCGGCTGGTTCGCCACAACACCGATCGGTCGCCCGCCCATCGAAGCGAACCCGGTGACCAGATTCGGCGCCCAGAGAGAATGCAACTCAAGTAGGTCGCCGTCGTCGACGATGCAACGAACGATGTCGCGGCAGTCATAGGAGCCGTGGGCCGAAGCCGGGAGCACCTCATATGCTTCGGGAGTCGGACGGGAGACTGGATCGGAACTCGGTTGAATCGGCGGTGTGGTGTCGGTGTGGTCGGGCAGAAACCTCAAGACGTCGGCGACGATCGATTCGGCCTCGGCCGTATCTTCGGCAACGAACGAGGCGACGCCGGAGGTTCTCTCGTGGACATCGGGCCCACCGAGTTCAGCACCGTCGACCCCGACACCGGTGAACTGCTTCACCATCGCCGGCCCCGAAACGAACGCGTAGGAGTCGCTTGCCATGACGACGATGTCGGCGAGCCCGAGCATGAGTGCCGGACCGGAGACGGTGGGTCCGCTCACGATCACGATCGTCGGGACGACACCTGAGCAGCGCGTCAGTTCCAGCGCCGCGCCTCCCCATCCGTCGAGAGCTGCCACCCCCTGTTGCAGGTTGGCGCCGCTCGACGCCAGCCGCATCAATAGCGGCAGGCGCTGCTCGCGGCTGTAGCGGGCCGCCGCGGCGATCGAGTGCCCGTCAGAGGGAGACAGCGCTCCCGCGAGGTCCTCGCCCTGCGCGTCGACCTCGACGATGCGTCGGCCGGCGAAGGTGACCGAGCGAGTCCGCACAAAACCGCCGGCGCGAGCCCGGATGTCGACGGCACGTTCTGCAGCGCTGCTCATAGTGGGCTGCTCAGACTGGGCTTGATTAGCCAATGTCGGCTCCTTGGCGCGACGCAGGTGTCAACCCGCCCTGATCAGCGCAGGTCTCACCGACCACGTTCCGGATCAGTTCGGCCACGGCCCGGGTCGGGGCGGAAGGAGAGAAACGGCGCCGTACCGCTAGACCGACCTCGCGTCTGGAGAAACCGTCAACGGGGATTCTCACAAAATCTCCTTGCAGCCAGTCCGGCGCGGCGCTCACCGGCACAAGAGCGGGAGCGAAACCCTGAAAGGCGAGCGACGAGAGCAGTCGCAGCCCGTCAACCTCGGCCCGGGTGGACAGTTTGATCCGTGCTTGGCGAGCGTCTGCCTCGATCTCATCGCGGAAGGCGGTTCCTTTGGGTGGAAGCAAAATCTCGTATTCGGCCAGTTCGGTGATGTCGATCCGCACGCATCCGGCCAACGGATGATCGAGCGGCACAACAACAATCCGGTCCTCGAGGAACAGCGGTTCGGTGTCGATGTCGGGATCGACGACTGGGAGGTTGGCCACCGCGATGTCGAGACGGTCGTCGAGCAACTGTGGTACCAGCGTGGTGGTGGTCGCTTCGATGATCTGCAGGTTGACGCGCGGGTGCTTCTGGGTCAAGGCGTCCAACAACGCCGGTACCAGCCAGCGGGCGGTGGTACCGATGACGCCGGCACGGACCGTGCCGCTCAGTTCGTCTCGAAGTGCGACCAGGTCGTCCTCGATCGCCCGAAGTTCAGCGATCATCCGTCGGGCCCGACTTGCCACGACCGCACCTTCGGTCGTCAGTTCGCTGCGCTCCCTGTCGATGAGAGTCGCTCCGACTTCACGTTCAAGCCGCGCCACATGGGTGGAAACGTTGGACTGCACCGTGTGCAGGGCGCGTGCGGCAGCCGAGAAGGAGTGATGTTCGGCGACGGCGAGTAGCGCGTGGAGCTGGCGGAGATCCATCACCGACAATGATGCCAGATATTCGAGGCAACTGTTGCAACGATGGCAGGGCCTCGCGGGGTAGTGGTCCCGCGACGATTGTCAGCCGTTCACCGGCTACCCTTTCGCCGTGGGCGCGGCCGCTTTTTTTGATCTTGACCGCACACTCCTGCCTCGGGCTTCGGGACCGGCTCTGTCTCAGGCGTTGCGGGAAGTGGGAGTGCTGTCGGAGAGCCGGATTCCCGGGGAGGGATTGCTGTTCGGCATCTTCGACCTCATCGGCGAAACCAGGCCCTCCATGATGCTGGCTCGACAGGGTGTCCGCTTCTCTGCGGGTTGGGACGCAGAACTTGTAGCCGAAGCCGGGAGGATTGCAGCTTCGAGGCTCGTAGCCGACGTGCTTCCCTATGCCCGCGCAGAAATGGAGATGCACCGAACCGACGGCCGGCGCCTCGTCATCGCCACAACGAGCCCAGACGACCTGGTGCGGCCATTGGCCGAAGCCTTGGGATTCGACGACATCGTCGCCACCCGCTACGCCCGTGTCGACGGCGTGTTCGCCGGGGAGGTCGATGGCCACTATGTCTGGGGCAAAGGGAAACTGCTGGCGGTGCGGGAGTGGGCGGAAGCGAACGGCGCGGACCTCCACGAGAGCTATGCCTATTCCGACAGCTACTTTGACCTGCCGCTGCTGAAGGCTGTCGGCCACCCGGTGGCGGTGAATCCTGATCCCAGACTGGCCGTCGCTGCTACGGCCCGGCGTTGGCCGGTGCGTCATTTCGATTCTCCCGAGAGTGTTCCGCAGTTCGCCGGCGTCGAACCGCTCCGGGCTCTGACGATGCTGGCCCGCCCCGAACTGGCGCCGTATGCCCGATTCGACATCGCCGGACTCAAGCACATCCCTGAGCAGGGGCCTGCGATCATCGCCGCCAACCATCGCAGCTATTTTGACGTGTTCACGCTGGGGATGGCCCTGGCCAAGCGGGGTCGTCTCGCCAGGTTCGTGTCGAAACGCGAGATGTTCGACGCGCCGGTAGTGGGCGCGATGGTCAGCGCCTTCGGAGCGATACCCGTTGATCGCGGCAGCGGTTCGGACGCTCCGTTGGTCGCCGCGGCCGAAGCGCTCGAGGCTGGTGAGGTTGTCGTCATCCTGCCGCAGGGAACGATCCCCCGGGGCAGGGCATTCTTTGATCCGCGCATGGTGGGCCGGTCAGGTGTCGCCCGGCTGCAGAAGATGAGCGGAGCGCCGATAGTGCCGGTCTCGCTGTGGGGGACCGAGAACGTTTGGCCGCGTTCGGCACGGATGCCGAACATGTTCAACGTCGTACACCCTCCGAGAGTCCGGGTGCGAGCGGGCGAGGCGCTCTGGCTGCCAGACGGAATCAGTCCAGCAGAAGGTGTCGAACTGGTGATGTCCTCGATCTTCGACCTGCATCCACCGGAGGGCAAGGTCGCCCACGAGCCCACCTCGGAGGAACTGGCCCGAACCTTCCCTCCAGGTCACGCCGAGGCCACTTCGGGTGACTCCAATGGCCCTCCGGACGAATCGCACGACGCTCCAACTCAACAGAGGGCTGAGCCATGACCGATACCGTCGGCGTGCATATCAGCGAGACGCAGATCACTGCGGTCCGCTTCGATTCTTCCTCCACGGAACCGCCGCGAGTGATCGTGCTCGGCGATTCCGACGCTGCCGCCGCTGCTGTTGTCGCCAAGGGTCAGGGCGATTCGGTGCTGGTCGGAGACGAGGCGGCCCTGGTCACAGATGGGCCCCGGGTCACCAACCCCCTGCAGAGGGCCGCCACCGGCAGAATCGGAGCGCTTGCCGCGGTTCTGAGTTTCGTGATTCGCCGGGCCACCGCGGTCGACGGTAGGACCCCGGCTCGCTTAGCGGTGGTAATCGACGACGACTGGCAGCGTGCGGCGCGTGATCGGATAGTGCAGGCGGGCGTTGCCTCGGGGATAGCCGACACGGTCGTCGTGCCGCACGCCGCAGCCTCCGCGCGGCCCACCCCGGTGAGCGGCGTGGCCGCTCTGGCCGCAGGAGCAGCACGAGTCGGGAGCCTTTCCTCCGCGCAGTTCGTGACTCGCGAGGACCTCGGCCAACCGATCACCTCGAAGACGCCTGTGGCGCCTGTCCCCGATGTGCCGCGGCCCGAGTCTGTGTCGGTGTTCGAGGACGAGTCCCTCGTCGAGGTCGCCCGGCCCGGTCCCGAACAGTTGTCGTCGTCGGAACCCGGCGAGTTCGGCGCAACCCGGGTCATGGGACCGGTCGGCGGATCAGCGGCGCCTGCCGGCTCTTATATGCCGCGGCGCACTGGCCTCTCACAGGCAACGATCACGCTGGCCTTGGTGCTTCTCGTTGGGGTCGTCGGAGGATTGTTGATCTTCTTTGCCGGTGACGACTCAGACAACGTTCGGACCATACCTGACACGGTTCCCGAGGAAACGACACCCGTCGACACCGAACCGCCGACGACTGCGGTGACGACCACCGAGGAGATTGTCACCTTGACGACCAGCGAGCCGCCCACCACCGAGGCGCCCGAAGTCACCCAGCCGACAACCTCCACCACAACGACATCTACCACCACAACCACCACGCCCGTCGGTGTCGGCTCTCCTGGGCCGGTCACCCTCGTTGAAACCGGGCTCCAGTTCGACACCGGCCGGGTCGTCCAGTTCGGCCAGCCGATGTCTGAGGTGATCGAAGCGGTCAGATCGATCCTCGGTGCTCCAGACAGCGCTACGAACTTCCAGAGCAGCGAAGCCTGCGTCGAGAACACTCGAGCTGTGCGCTGGGGTCAGTTGGAGCTGGTGTTCCTGCAGGATCCGCCGGTTGCGGTTCCTGTCGGCCCGGACTCGCAGCTGCCCGGTGACGGCACGGAGTTCATACCCGTGTCCACTGGAACTTTCGGGCAGTGGTATGTTACGGGCTATACAAGCCCGACCGGGTTGGTCACCAGAGACGGTCTCGGGGTTTCGGCAACGGTCGGGTTCCTCGAAGTCACCTACGGTGCCTCGTTCGTTTTGGTCCAACCCGCGGAGGAAGAAGGATCGGACGAAGTAGTACCGGAGGAAGAAGGATCAGACGAAGAAGAACCAACCGAAGAGGAACGGGGTGTGTTCTCGATCTCGAACCCGGCGTCCGGTGGAGTGATCAACGGAATCACCTCAGACGTGACTCCCGAAGGCCGAGTGCTCAACATGTGGGCCGGCGACGCCTGCCAGCGGAACTTCATCTAGACCCTCGTCCGACGGCGCGGAAATCAACCGATATTCTGGCGGATGATGTTGAGAGCGCTGCCGGCTTTGAACCATTCGACCTGGTCGGCCGAGAAGGTGTGATCGGCAGCAAAAGTCCAGGGTTCGCCCCCGGGCGGCGTGACCTCGACAGTGACCTGTCGGTCGGGGGCCAACTCGGCCAGACCCCGGACCGCGATGCGGTCGTCCTCCCCGATCCGGTCGTAGTCGGCGCGATCAGCGAAGGTCAGCGGCAGCATGCCCTGCTTCTTGAGGTTGGTCTCGTGGATGCGAGCGAAACTGCGGGCGATGGCCACCACACCGTTGCGGAAACGGGGTTCCATCGCCGCGTGCTCCCGACTCGAACCCTCGCCCATATTCTCGTCGCCGATCACCACCCAGCGCACGCCAGCCTCGTGGTAGTCCTGGGCCAGTTCCGGGAAGGGTTTCACTGATCCGTCGAGTTGGCTCTTGCCGTGCCCGACCGCGTAGCCGTCGAAGGCGTTGACCGCTCCAAGAAACAGGTTGCCGGAAATGTTCTCCAGATGCCCGCGGTACTTGAGCCAGGGTCCTGCCATGGAAATGTGGTCGGTGGTGAACTTGCCCTTTGCCTTGACCAACACGGGGAGGTCCTCGTAGTCGCTTCCGTCCCAAGGCGCAAAGGCTTCGAGAAGCTGAAGGCGATCGGAGTCGGGCGATACCGCCACGACGATGTCGGAAGCGTCGCTCGGCGGCGCAAGGAACTTGTTCTCTCCCGGGTCGAATCCTGCATCGGGCAGTTCAACACCGATGGGCGTGGCAAGGGAGACCTCCTCGCCTGAGCCGTTGGTGATCGTGTCGTTGATCGGGTCGAAATCGAGCGTTCCTGCTAGCGCCAAAGCGATCACGGTTTCTGGGGAGGTGACGAAGGCCAGCGTTCGGGGGTCACCGTCGTTGCGTTTCGGGAAGTTGCGGTTGTAGGAGGTCACGATCACGTTGGGAACGCCGGGCTGGTGACCCGATTCGCCGGAACGGTCCCACTGGCCGATGCACGGTCCGCAGGCGTTGGCGAGCACCGTCGCGCCCAACGCCTCGAAATCTGCCAGCAGGCCGTCGCGTATGATCGTGGCCCGGATCTGCTCGGAGCCGGGAGTGACCAGCAGGCGGGTCCTGGCCTTGAGCCCCTTGGCGGCCGCGGCACGAGCGATCGATGCCGCCCGCGTGATGTCCTCGTAGGAGGAGTTGGTGCAGCTTCCGATCAGCGCCGCACTGATCTCGAGGGGCCAACCCTCGGTTCGCGCCTCGTCGCCGAGTTCGGCTACTTCACGAGCCAGGTCGGGGGTGTGAGGGCCGTTGATGTGCGGGGTCAGCTTGTCGAGGTTGATCTCAATGACACGGTCGTAGAAGTCGGCCGGATTGTCGAACACTTCGTCGTCGGAACGCAGGTGGTGAGCAACGGCATTTGCGGCATCGGCGATCTCTTCGCGTCCTGTGCTCTTCAGGTAGCGGGCTATCGCGTCGTCGTAGGCGAACAGGGAGGTGGTCGCTCCGATCTCTGCGCCCATGTTGCAGATCGTGGCCTTGCCGGTGCAACTCAGGCTTGCTGCGCCCTCGCCGAAATACTCGACGACCGCGCCGGTCCCGCCCTTGACGGTCAGGATCTCGGCGACCTTCAGGATCACATCCTTGGGAGCCGCCCAGCCGTTGAGAGACCCGGTCAACTTCACGCCGATAAGCATCGGCCATTTGCTGTTCCACGCAGAGCCGGTCATCACATCGACCGCATCGGCACCGCCGACGCCAACTGCCACCATGCCGATACCTCCGGCGTTGGGTGTGTGGCTGTCGGTGCCGATGATCATCCCCCCGGGGAAGGCGTACTGTTCGATGACGACCTGATGAATGATGCCTGAACCTGGTTTCCAGAACCCTCCGCCGTACTTCGCCGACACCGACTCCAGGAAGTCGTACACCTCTTTGTTGGTGTCGACCGCGGCGAGCAGATCCGTCTTTCCGTCCTGTCGGGCCTGGATGAGATGGTCGCAATGAGTGGTCGTCGGGACCGCAACCTCGTCAAGTCCGGTGGTCATGAACTGGAGCCAAGCCATCTGCGCGGTGGCGTCCTGCATGGCCACCCGGTCCGGGCGATAGTCGACATAGGATTCGCCACGCTCAAGTTCTTGATCGGGCCGGTCGAGATGGTTGACCAAGATCTTCTCGGCAAGGGTCAGCGGCCTGCCGAATCGTGTGCGAGCGTCGCCGATGCGCTGATCGAGTGTGGCGTACACCCCTTCGACAAGCTCGATTGGTGTGCTTGGGGCAACCGACATGGGGGACCTGTCCTATTCGTGGAGTCTGTTCGCTGATTCTCGCTTTCACGATACAAGTCAGCCCAGAGCTCCAAACGGGCTGCTCAGCCGAAGTTTGGGCGTTTATTCCCCGACTGTGGGCGACCGAAGCGTTGGGGGATGCGCTCCGGTCCGCCCACAGGGGTTGGAGGGACCTTGTTGGTCGACGCCGGCTATTGCACCGTTGCCCTGAACCAGACCGCCGGTTGAGCTTCAAGAAAGTCGTTGTTCGGAATGAACTCGGTCACATGGGCCACGACGAAATCGGTTCCGACAGCGAAGTCGGCTTCGCCCTGTTCGATTCCGAAGGCGTCGGCGAGGGGCTGCAGTTGCCAGTTGCGGCCGTCTGTCGACCATCCGAGTTGTGGTTCGTACAGTCCGAATTGCAGCTCAGAATCAGACAGTGTGGAGCCGGTTGAGGAGTGCCCGACAGCGACCATTCCTGCCGGCCCGACATCGAGGGAAAGAAGGTGTGTCCAGCCGGGGATGGTCGCGGTGACGGCGCCGCGGTCTGGGAGCCGGCTGAGCGATGTGACGCGGATCCCGCTCTCATAGCCCTCGACGAACCACCCGTCGATCCGTGTTGTCGTCAGCAAGCCCTCAGCGAAAGCGGTCGGGTCGTCGATGGAGGTCGAGTCCCAGGTGATCCCGTCGCTGGAGGTGAGCAGCAACTCGTCTTGTGGTGTGGTCATCGCGAGGTAGAAGCCCTCGGAGTCACTGGATCCGGTGGTATGCCAACTGACGTGCTCGGCGGTGAGACGGGTCTGGTCTCCTTCTCCTGCATAGACGACGGTCCGACCCTCCTCTCGGTGGGATTCGAGCCAGGTCAGGTCCTGTTCACTGATCGTGAAGCTGTGCTGATGCGAATCGAACAACACCAGTGATTCGGACTCCAGTGATTCGAACGGCTCTGAGTCTTCGGCTGGATCGCCGGCGACCGAGAAGCCCACCTCGTTGCCTATCAGGCTCCAGCTCTCGATTGTGCTGTCGGCCGGCACCAGCCCCTCAGCTTCAATGAGCGACAGCAGCGCCGCTTCCCACTTTGTGCGGTCTGGTGGAACCTTGAACACGATCACCATGTGCTCGTTCGACACGAGCGCGGTCTCCACGCTTGCTTCGCTGCTGAGTGCAGGGTCGAATGTCAGTTCGGTCCAGGTCGTTCCCTGGTCGTCGGAGTAGAACGCCTGGTTGACCGGCCACTCGGAGAAGTCGGTTTCACGCTCGCCGTACCCGGTTACCAGCCAGCGTTGCGACGACAGTTCTGCGTGTTCGGGTGAGAACGGGGCCGGTATGTCGACTGAGGTCCAGTCGTTGCCGTCGTCAGAGACGATCAACCCGTATCTCCAACGGTGGGCGGCCACGCGCCCGTCGCCGAGTGTGTAGGGCTGTGCAGCGTTGACCAGTAGTGCGTTCGACTGTTGTCCCGGGTCTGAGCGGGTCCAATCGAGCGGCGCGGTGGTGGCCTCTCCGTCGACGGAGGGGTCGGTTTGCGGTGTCGGTGCATCGGTCTGCGGAGTTGTGACAGTCGGTTCTGTGGCGACGGTGGGGGAGTCGTGGCCGGTGTCGAATGCGTTGTATGCGACCAGCCCGCCGGCCAGCAGGGTTATCGAAGCCGCGATACCGACTACGGATCGTTGGACAGTCCTGGTGCGTGCCCGGGCTGCGGCGCGCTCGGCGATCAACGACACCGGCGGCGTCTGCACCGTGTCGCCGACCCGAGCACCGATGGCGGATCTGAGCGCCGAACCCAGTGCGGCGTCGTCCAGCGCCTCGCCTGATTCGGCCGCTTGATGTGTGGAATTCGGGTCGTCGTTCATTGTTCCAGGGCCTTTCTCAGATTTGCCAGCCCCCGTGATGTGGCGCTCTTGACCGTCCCGGGACGGATGTTCAGAGCGTCGGCTATCTCCTTTTCGGACATGTCCGCGTAGTAGCGCAGCACCAGCACCGTCTTCTGCTTGGCAGACAGCTTCCCGAGGGCATCTAGGAGGTAGTCCCGTTCCTCGATGACGGTCTCGACCCGCCGTGGCATGCCGAGCCTGCGGCCCACCTCACGTTTGCGGAGTTCGCTGCGCGCGCCGTTGATCACGCTCACGCGGAGGTAGCCCCCCGGTTCTTTGAGACGGTTCCAACGTTCGAACACCTTCGCGAATGCGTCCTGCACGATCTCTTCGGCTTGGTCCGCTGAGTCCACCAGCCCTCGGGCGAGCTTCACCATCGGCACATATTCGGTCCGGTAGAGATCGTCGAACTTGCCAACCACGGCACCGACCACGAACCTGTCCACTTCGGCGGCTCTACGTTGGGGGCCTTGGTACGACATCACCGCGACAGTGTCCATCACCAACCAACGACGCCCGGCACGGAGGTTTGGTTCCCTCCAGTCCGCGCGTCGTTTCGGTGGTGCTAGCGGACTCTTGAGAGAATCTCATCGGCGTACCACTGCAGCGCGCCGAGTTTCTCGTCGAGGGACTGGGTGTCGGGACCCGGCGAATAGGCGTCGCGGAAACCGATGATCACATCGGTTACGCCGGCAGCTTCGAGACGCTCAATGCCCTCGGGGGAGAAGGCGTCGATGCTGATGGCGTGGACCTCGAAGGGCAGCTCGTCCCGGCCATGGCTCCGGCGCGACTCCTCGACCACCGACATCATGCGCGCCAACTCGCCGGGGTCTCCGCCGGCGTGTATCCAGCCGTCGCCCAACTTCCCGGCACGTTCGAGAGCCATCGCCGAATGTCCACCGATCAGAATCGGGACCCGCTCGTTGGGGACAGGACAGAGCTGAATTTCGGGAATCTCGTAGAAATCCCCCGAGTATCCGAAGAACTCGCCGCTCTGGAGCCCGTTGATGATGTTGATGCACTCGTCCATACGCGCACCGCGCCGCTCCCAGGGCACTTCAGTCACGTCGTAGTCCTCACGCCAGGGGCTCGTTCCCACGCCGAACCTGAAACGCCCGCCGGTGACCACCCCGACCGACGTCACCTGCTTGGCGACCAGCGCAGGGTGACGGATCGGCAGTTTCACCACGAACGTCGTGAAGCGGATCCGCTCGGTGACCGCAGCGAGCGCCGGTATCAGCGAGAAGGGCTCGATGAACGGCTTGCCTTCGAGGAACTCGCGGCTTCCGTCCGCGTTGTAGGGGTACTTGGTGTCGGCGTCGAGGGGATAACAGATCGAGTCGGGAACCACGAAACTGTCGAAACCCGCTTCCTCAGCCGCCTGGACCAGAGGCGCATACAACCTCGGGTCGATCATCGATTCGGCATATGAGAAGCGCATGGGTTGCGAGCCTAATGTCTGACGTTCCAGACCCAGAAGTTCGGGCGGGGCCGGCTGATCGGGGTGTTCAGAGATTGGGCCAACGCCGGACGCGTTGGCGGGCACGCCGGGAACGGTCGCCCAGGGACCAAGCCCTGCGCCAAGCACCCGTCGAGGGTCCGGTGAGCTGCGGTGTGGCTCCGGCATGCGCCCTGCGGCGCGCCTGGTACCAGTCCGAGGAGGCCTCGTCGGCCAGGGCTGACACTTCCGATTCGATCCGCGCCGCGAACCGAGCTGTGTTCTCGCCCTGACTCGGCCGCAGCGGCCTCCCGAAAGTGACCGACGTGGTTGAAGGGTTGGGTAACGACCTGCCCTTGCGCAATATTCGCCCGGTTCCCTCGATGTGGATCGGCACGACAGGCCTGCCAGACTTCTGCGCCAGATATGCGGCACCGCCGCGGAAGGGTTGACCCCAGCCGTCGGGGCTGCGCCCACCCTCGGGAAACAGCAGGAGGCTCCAACCCTGCGACGCCAGCTCCGCCGCCTGATCGGCGGAACGGCGGCTGACACGGCTGCGCTCAATCGGGATCGCCCCGATCACCAGCGACGACAGCGCTGAGGTGAGCCGCGTCCCGAAGAAGTAGTCGGCCGCGGCTCCGACCAGGATCTGGTGGCGCCACGGCTCGGGAATCGATGTCAGCAGCAGCGGCGTGTCGAGGTGACTGTGGTGGTTCGCGGCGAAGATCGCCGGGCCCTCCAGCGACGCCAAACGGTCCTGCCCTCGACGATCGGGCGCGGCCAGCCCAAGGACCGCCAGGCGCATCGGGCCGTCCACGATCGCGGCCCTCGCCATACGGGCCGGATACTTGCGGGCCCAGGTCGTGTCGTAGTCGGCACCGCGGTTGCGTAGCTCCGGGGCCCGAGCGATTCCCCTTGGAGTCGACGGGGCCCGGTAGGGAAACCCGAGAGTCCGGTAGCGACGGATCGGTGAGAGCCCTCGCGGCAGCGACGGAAGATCGAGCTGTTTGGCCAGGCGGCTCATGACACGTCCGCCATCAGAATCGGCGGGTTGTGGAAGTGCGTGATCGACGGGCGCGGCCCCACCACATCGGCAGCCATCTCCAGCGCATCCTGCATGGTCGACGCCGGCTGGAAGCCCAGTCGGCGCACCGACCGCGGATCAGCGCCGACCACGATCACCCGACCGAGCCATTGCAGCGCGTGAGCCCCCCAGTACCACATGTAGAAGGGGTGCACCCCGTGGTACGCGTAGCTGTTGCGGTACAGGTGGATGTACCACTCGTCGTAGGCGAACTGCTTCTCGTAGCGCTGCTCGATCTCGGCAGGATCGGTGGTATCGGCCAAAACCTGCTCGAAGAAGTCGATGTAGCTCGGGTGATGGACCGGGTGGAACTCCCACGGCGTCGGGTGGCTCATGATCACCACCCCGCCCTCACGCACCAGTGGCTTGCCGCGGTACAGATTGAAGAAATACCCCAGCCCGAGACACATCACCAGGATCGGGTTCATCACCGAGTTGACGTTGTAGGGGCAGATGTATGGAAGGCCGAAGGTCAACACGTCGGTCTGCCCCTCGACGGGCACGATGTGCTGCTCGAAGACGTTCTCGAGGGTCCTCTCGTGGACAGCCTCCACCTCGCCTGCCTGCACCGATGTGAGTTCGTAGGGGGCCTGCCATGCCTGGAAGATCTTGCGCCTCGCGGCTGCGGGGGTCACGTCGAGGGCGTTCTTCATCCCTATGAAGGTCGCCCGGTCGCGGGCCGACCACTCCCACTCGCGTTTCTGCAGGACCGAGAGCGGGCCGTCATAGCCGAAAGTGTTGTTGTTGATCGTCGTCTCGATCTGGAAGATCCGGGGACCGTGGGCCTTGATCACCTCGCCCTGGCGCCAGTTCGAGTGGTGCAGCTCCGAGGAATGACGGTCCATGAAACTCTTCGATTTCTGCATGGTCGCCACGTTGTGGTGATGACGCACGCCCGCATAGTCCGACAGCCCGGTGGCCGTCGACTTCCAACCCCCGTCCATCGAGACGATGTTCAGGTTCACATAGATCAGCAGGTCGGATTCGGCTGCACGACGGTTCATGGTGACCTGCTCGTCGTGGCGGGTCAGCCCCAGCTCGACCATTCCGTCGGGGTCCTCGGCGTCGTGGTTGTAGAGCGTCTCGTTGGGGGCGAAGGCGTCATAGATGCGATCACCGAGAGCGTGCCGGAGCTCTGCTTCGGTCATGCGTCGATGCAGGGCCAGCGCGGCGATCAAGTGGACGTCGTCAACGGCGGCGGCGGCCGCCATGTCGAGGACCTGCTCGATGATCCGTTGTCGGATGTCGGGTTGGCGCATCGAGGGAAGCGGCAACGACAGGTCGTCGAATGCGATGGTCAACTTCATGCCGGGCCACAACAGCGCGGGCAGGGGATCCTCGTTGATCGGGTTGAGCAGAGCCTGACGGATCGCCTCGTCGGGGTCGTCGAGACCCGCTAGAGGCTCGGCCGGATAGATGACCCTGCTGCGCCCGGCGGGCAGCTTCTCGAGACGGAACTGTTCACCGTGGTGGAACAGGATCGGAGGGGTCGACTTGTCGACGTCGAGCACGAACCCGGGTCGGGGCGCCTTGCCGCGAGGATCAGAACGGTTCATGCCAGCACCTTTCGTCGATCGAATGCCGGCCGCCTGAGTGGGCCGCGGCGAGCGCGAGGACCGATGGGAAGTACCCGGTTGGGTGCACCGGCGGATTTCTGCCAGTGCTCAACGAGCCACCCCCGGCGGCGAGCGATCGAAGCGAGCTTCGTCTCTGCGTTGACGGCCACGGGGAACCCGACGGCTTCAAGCATCGGCAGATCAGAGCTGCTGTCGGCATATGCGACGGCTTGGCGCAGATCGAGGCCGTGTGCCTCCGCGAAGTCGACGAGCGTCTGATAGCGGGCCTCACCCGTCGGGGGCACTGCGGTGAGTTGGCCGTCGTAGGAGCCGTTGGTCGTGGTCATCTCAGCGGTGACCATGTGGTCGAAGAGCGGGCGCAGCGGCTCGACCACGAAGTCGAGTGCTCCGGTGATCAGCAGCGTCTTGTGGCCCAGTGCCCGATGTTGGCGCACCCTGCGGATTCCTGCCGGGAACGACTTGGTGATCAACAGGTCGCTGAGCATCTCACGGCTGTCACGGGCCATCAGCTCAACTGGCGCGCCCTCGAAACGCCTGTAGAAGTAGCGCAGGAAATCGCTGCGGTCCTGCCGGTCCAACGAGAGCAGCGCAGGTGCCTCGCGCAGGGTCCTCAAGGTGAAGCTCACTCGGTCCGTGGTGTTCAGGTGCCGGGTGGCGAGCCATGCGTAACTGGCGACGACGTTGCTGGCGATCAGGGTGTTCTCCAGGTCGAACACCGCGAGTTGGCGTTCGGGTGACAGCACCTGTCGGCGGAGTCGGGTGGAACGGGACTCGCTGCTCTTGGCTCCGGGGGCCATCTTGAGACGGGCCTGTTTGACCATGGAGGGAAGGTGGACGCTCTGGACGTAGGTCTGCCAGTCGACGACCCGGGGATCCATGCAGAATTCTCGTTGATCGGATTCATCCAGCGAGTCCCAGAGCGTGTACATGCGGTCGAGTTGGTACAGCGCTTCGCATTCGGCGTAGGCGCCGTAGAGCTCGACGTACCCGTTGGCACGCTCGAGCTGCTCCTTGCGCTCCTCGAGGTCGGCGCTCAGATCTGCCTGCTTGCCCCGTAGCGGGAGAACATGGAGCGCCCGTTCACCGAGATCCAGGCTCTTGCGGGCGCGACCCAGTTGGCGCACAACCCGCCCACGACCCGGGAAGGACCATTCAGGGACCGAGATCGGCTGGTTCCTCTCGTCGTAGACGGGGTGGTCGTTGAACCAGCTGCGGACCAGGTCGACCAGTTCCCCGTACATGAGCGGATTCGCCGTCCCCGAGGCGATCTGCACGACATCAGGCTTGGGCGTTTCATCCTCGCCGAGTTCTGGACCCCGAGCGGCGACCGCCAGGATCGTGGCAACCACAAAGTCGACCGGGATGATGTCTACGACACCTTCCGGAATCCCGGGGAACTCTTTGAGCAGGCCCCGGGCATAGGCCGCGATGACCGGTTCGGCCATGCGGAAACCGCGGATCCATCCGGGTGACGGTTCCGCGAAGGCAGACTCGATGATCGAGGGGCGGACGATACTCACGGGAACATCGCCACGGGTTTCGATCAGGGCACGCTCGCCGAGCGCCTTGGTGAACGCATAGGCGTCGGGGAACCCGAGACTGGAGGCCCGTGCCCGGCCTGCGTTGGTCAACTGTTCGTCAACCCACTGCTGGCGCAGTTGTTCGACCTTGTCGGTGAGCGCCGGGCCACCGGCTGCGCCGAGGCTGCGCCGCGCCTGTTTGGCCAGTTCGCTGAGCCGTTCGGGTGTGCGACTCGCCTGTTCCGCGTCGACTCTGACCCGGCGGGCGCTTTCGACTTCGGCTTCCCATGCGACGTCGACGAAGAACGGCGACTCGTCGATGAGTTCTTCAGGGGCGCTGCCTCGGCGGCTGCCCGCGACGTAGCAGGTGGACACCGCGATCAGATGTGCGGGCTCGTCGGCTTCCAACCCCGCACGGGTGGGTTCGGTTCGCGCCGCCGCGGCCGCCCGCATCGCGGCGGCCACTCTCATCGGCCCAAGGAGGTTGATCTCGACTGCATCGTCGAGTGCGGAGTCGAAGCTGACGGTGGCAGCCGAGTGGATGACGACGTCACAGGTGGCGAGCATGGCGAGACCTTCGGGTTCGAGTCCCAGTCCGTCGAGGCCGACATCACCGGAGACCGCGAAGACGCGGCGCCGGCACATCTGCTCGAAGGTCTCGTCGTTGTCGTCGAAGGTGTGTCGTATCCGGTCGAAGGCGTCGTTGCGGAAGATGTCTCGGTCCACCCGGTTCTGCGCTCCCCGCCGTCCGGGTCGCACCACCAGGACGAGTTCGCTGTCGGGGACTGAGCGCAGGAGACGTTCGACGAGCGCGGTCCCCAAGAACCCGGTCGCGCCGGTGATCGCTATGCGCTTGTTGTTCAGCTCTTCGGAAATCACAGTACTTGTTATAGCAAATCTCTCTACCAAATGGTAGAGAGAGGGCATGAACAATTCTGTGCCGACCCGTCAGCGTGTGCTGGAAGCGGCGCTGAATGCGTTCGGAACCGACGGTTATGCAGCCACTTCGCTGGACGCTCTGGCCGAACAACTCGGTGTGCGCAAGCAGACCATCCTCTACTACTTTCCGTCCAAACAAGCGCTCTTCGACTCGGTGATCGATGCCGCGTCGCAAGACCTGGTCGAGCTGTTCGAACAGGAGGCCTCACGTGGCCTGACCGGTATCGACCAGGTCGAGGCGATCGTTCGACGGATATTCCGGCTCGCAGTCAGCCGGCCCGAACTCCTGGGTCTGGTTCGAGAAGTCACACGCCCTGGATCGATCACCGCCGGGCGCCTCAGCGCCCATGTCGGCCCTACCGTCGACCGGGCCCGCGCCTTCCTCGAACGTGAGATGGCTGCAGGTCGCCTGCGACGCTCCGACCCGTCGATGCTCCTGCTGTCGCTGTATTCGACCGTGGTCGGTGTTGCCAGCGAACTCGAGGTTCAGCGGGCGATGGGAATCCCCCCTTCAGCCCGTGCCACGGTCGGTCGCCGAACAGAGCTGACCCGCTTCCTGCGAGCCGCCTTGGCCCCTGTCGATTCGGATGCGCCTCGGCCATAGTGGGACGCCAGATCCAGGCTCAGTCCGGATCGACGGGCAGCGCGTCGGGAGGCAGCGGCACATTGGAGTCGAGGTAACGACGCAGCTTGGAAGCATCACAGTCAGGACACAACCAGACGATGTTCAGCGACTGAATCGAGAGCTGGGTGCCGCGGCTCTTGTCCAGCGTGGCCTGCCAAGCGGCCCTGACATCGGTTGATTGGCACTCAGGGCAGCGTGGAGTCATGTCTCGTTCCCACACCAAACCGCATTCGCCGCAGGTAACGGTAATGACACCGTCCAGGTTTTCTCCTTGAAGATTCTCTTCTTCAGAACAATGCGGACAGGAGATGATCGGCACGCCGCAAGGCTAAAGGACTATCGGAATTGTTGTGTAGGTTTGCTTGCCTTAGACGACTAGCACCGAACCGAGAGGCACCATGACCGTCCCAGACTTTCGATCCATAACCATTGAGGAGTTGGTGCGCCGCATCAAGAGCCGCGAGCTGAGCGCGGCGGAAGTCACCGACGCGGCACTCGAACGCATCGAGCGTCTCAATCCGAAACTCAACGCTTTCGTTGCGGTCGACGCGGAGGCCGCGCAGGCCCAAGCCGCTGAGGTGGACCGCGCGCTCGACAGCGGATCTGCCCTCGGCCCCCTTGCAGGCGTGCCGATCGGAGTGAAGGACCTCGCAGATGCAGCCGGTTTCCAGACGACGCGCGGAGCCCGGCATCTCGCGGACGTCGCGCCGGCCGACCAGGACTCGACCGAAGTGGCCCGGATGCGCGCTGCGGGTTGTGTGGTCATCGGCAAGACCAACACCCCCGAAGCCGGCTGGACGGGCGACACATTCAATTCGGTGTTCGGAGCAACCGTGAGTCCTTGGGGAGCCAACCGTTCTCCCGGTGGTTCCTCAGGAGGCACCTCGGCCGCGGTCAGCTCCGGGATGATTCCGTTGGGGACCGGTTCCGACGGAGGTGGATCGATTCGGATCCCGTCTGCTCTCACAGGCCTGTCGGGGCACAAGCCGACGCAGGGGCGAGTGCCTAGCGGACCCGCACCGATGGGGGCGATTGACCTCTCGACGGTCGGTCCCATGGCGCGCCGTATCCGTGACGTTGCCCTAGTGCTGGACGTGGTCAGCGGCCCTTCGCCGGGAGATCTGCGCTCCCTCGACCGGATCGCGCCGCTGCGTCCACGCCTCGATGAACCGGCGGCCCCTGCACGCGTCCTGTGGTGCCCAAGCATTGAAGGAAGCCCAGTCGACGACGAGATTCTCGCGAGCTGCGCGGGTGCGGTTGAGCGTCTGAAGCATGCCGGGGTGGAGGTCGTCGACATTGAACCGGTCCTGCCAGACATAATCGGGCCGTTCGTGCTGCTGTTCTACGGCGGAATGGTTCCCGTCTACCGGGAGCTCTTCGACACGCCTGCATGGCAGGAGATCACTCCGGGGCTCCGGGACATTCTCGAAGGGGCGGACGAGCGTTTGACTCCTGACAGCATCGAGGACGCCCGAAAGCAGGCTCAGGCCGCGTCGCTTCAGCTCGCCGATGTGATGTCCGGCTTTGATGCGCTGCTCAGCCCTACCGTTGTGGGCCAGACGCCGGTCTGTGAAGGCCCGGGAATTATCAACGGCGAAGAGACGGACATGTGGGTCGGCAACACCTACCCGCTCAATGTCACGCGCCGCCCCGCGGGCACCACCAACGCCGGATACACCTCCGACGGCATGCCGGTGGGCCTGCAGATCGTCGGCCACCAGAACGACGACGGGCGTGTGCTGGAGATCACCGCGTGGGTCGAGGATCTGCTCGACCTCGACCCGGTCGCCCCCGACGTTGCGTGACGGCCCTGTGCAGATCGCAGTAGCGCTCCGAGGCTGTATCGTCGTCGTGCCGGGCGATTAGCTCAGACGGCTAGAGCGCTGCCTTCACACGGCAGAGGTCGAGGGTTCAAGTCCCCCATCGCCCACCAGATCCGATACATCCCCCGACAGATCCAGTCTCCTAATTGGGGCGGACCTCGGGGAAGTGGCAGGCTACGGGGTGGCCCAGGCCGGGATCGGTCAACGGCGGCTGCTGCTCGGCGCAGACGGCCTCGGCCTTCCAGCAGCGGGTCCGGAACCGGCAGCCCGACGGCGGGTCGGCCGGGTTGGCGATGTCTCCCTGCAGCAGGATCCTGTGTCGTTGCCGTTCCAGACGGGGATCCGGCACGGGTACCGCGGAAAGCAGCGCCTGCGTGTAGGGGTGGGCGGGCTCCTCGTAGACCCGCTCGCCGGTTCCAGTCTCGACAATGCGGCCCAGGTACATCACCGCCACCCGGTCCGAGATGTGACGCACCACAGACAAGTCGTGTGCCACGAAGAGATACGTCAGACCGAACCTGTCCTGCAGGTCTTCCAGCAGATTCAAGATCCCAGCCTGAATGCTGACATCCAGGGCCGACACCGGTTCATCGAGAATCAGCAACTCGGGTCGCAGAGCCAGTGCCCGGGCGATCCCGATTCGTTGACGCTGCCCGCCTGAGAACTCGTGGGGATACCGGTTCCCGTGCTGAGGGTGAAGGCCCACCAACTCCAACAGTTCGGCCACCTGTTCGGGGACATTGTCGGCGAGACGGTGGATCCTGAGCGGCTCCGCAACAATCGAGGCGACGGTCATGCGCGGATCAAGAGACGCCATGGGATCCTGAAAGACGATCTGCATGAAACGGCGTTGGTTACGCATCTGCTTGCGGGGCAGTTCGGTGAGCTCCGTGCCGGCGAAGTCAACAGAACCGGATGTGGGTTCTATGAGGCGCAGAATGCAGCGAGCGACGGTGGACTTGCCCGAACCTGACTCTCCGACAAGACCGAGAGTCTCGCCCCTGTTGATGCTGAGCGAGACGCCGCTGACGGCTTGGATCGTGCCGATCGGGCGGCGGAGGGGGGAACGGGAGATGACGGGAAAGTTCTTGACGAGGTTGGTGACAGTTAGGAGAGGGGTGTCCGGCGAGATGGCGGGTCCTGTCGCCGCCGGCGCGGTGTCCGGCTTGGTGGCGGGTCCTGTCGCCGCCGGAGCCCACACGTCCTCACTCGCTGGCGCTCGCTCCGGGCGTGCGGGCGCCCACCGGCGGCGCCACCCACCACCTCGCCTCACGCCCGGCCCGCGGCCGGCTCCCCGCGTGTCAGACATGGCTTCCCCGGGGTGGGGCTGAGATGGGGCCTGTGCGTGGCCACCGGTGCCATTCGCTGTTTCGGGTCTCCCTAGACATTGGATTCTTCGGGAGATGTGAGGGGATGGTGGCAGGCGGTTTTTTGGGTGGGGGTGATGAGGGTGAGTTTTGGTGGGGGGTCTTGGGGGCAGATGTTGGTGGCGTGGGGGCAGCGGGGGGTGAAGGCACAGCCGGGGGGTGGGGAGAGCATTGATGGGGGAGAGCCGTCGATCGGGATCAGGCGGCGGCCGCGTGGGGTGTCGAGGCGGGGGATCGCGGCGAGCAGGCCGGCGGTGTAGGGGTGGCTGGGGCGTTCGAACACATCATCGATCAATCCGGTCTCGGCTGTGCGGCCTGCGTACATCACGAACAGGCGGTGTGCCGTACGGGCCACGACGCCGAGGTCGTGGGTAATCAGGATCAGAGCCGAATCGACGGCCTGGCGAGCCCGCTCCAAGACATCGAGAATCTGAGCCTGAATGGTCACATCGAGCGCTGTTGTCGGCTCGTCGGCGATCAACACGTCAGGGTCGTTGGCGATGGCCATGGCGATCATCGCCCTCTGGCGCATGCCCCCGGAGAGTTCATGGGGATAGGACTCCACGCGACGGGTCGAGTCGGCGATCCCCACAAGGTCCAGCAGCTCCGCAGCGCGCCGGATCGACTCTTGGCGTTTGAGCTTCTGGTGGACCCTGACTCCCTCGGCGATCTGGTCCCCGACTGACATGACCGGGTTCAGGGAGGTCATCGGGTCCTGGAAGACCATCGACATCGCCGATCCTCGCAGCTGCTCGAGCTTCTTCTCCGGCATCCCCAGGAGTTCCTGGCCGCGGTGGGAAATCGACCCGCTCACCACCGCGTTGGGCGGTAGCAGGCCCATTGCAGCCAGGACGCTTACGGACTTCCCGGAGCCGGACTCTCCGGCGATCGCCAGCACCTCACCCTCGCCCACATCCCAGCTGACCCCCCGAACGGCCTGCATCACGCCGTCGTCGGTCGGGAAGTCGACGGTCAGGTTGCGCACCGACAGGATCGCCGACGGGTCCGGCTCCTCGGCCTGTTCAGCGCCGACCATCGGTTCGTTGGCGCTCATCGGCGGCGCCTCTGACGGGGATCGAAAGCGTCGCGCAGGCCGTCGCCCACGAAGTTCACGCACAGAACCAGCGCTATCAGCACCGCGCCCGGCAGATAAAACAGCCACCAGCGGGTGCGCGCCGCGTCACGGCCCTCGTCAACCAATGCGCCGAGGGACACCTCAGGCGGTTGGATCCCGAACCCCAGGAAGGCCAGCGCCGTCTCGACAAGGATGGCCGTGGCCACCGTGAGAGTGGCATAGACGATCACCGAACTGATGACATTGGGGATCAGGTGGCGGAAGATGATTCTGATGTTCGAGGCCCCCAACGCCGCGGCAGCCTCGATGTACTCCTTCTCGCGGATCGAGAAAACCTCACCCCGCACCACCCTTGCCAGCGGAGCCCACAGGAACAGTCCGATCACCACAGCCACGAACATGAGCGAACTCCCGCCGACGGCGCGGGTGCGCGTTGCCAGCACCATCAGCACCGGCAATAGCGGCAGGATCAACAAGAAATCGACCAGAAGCCCCACACCGGCGTCCACCCGGCCCTTGAACCAACCCTGCACCGCGCCCAGCACGGTACCCAGCAGCGTGGCGATCCCCGCCACGACCATGCTGACGTGGATCGAGACCCGCAGTCCCCGCATCGACTGCGCGAACATGTCGTGGCCGATCGTGTCGGTTCCGAACCAGTGTTGTGAAGAGGGCCCCTGCGACAGGTCTCTGGAGAGTTCCTTGTAGTTCCAGCCCGTGATCGGCTCAGCAAGATATGTGAGGAGGTAGCCCGCCAGGGCGACCACCAACGCAGCGACAGCGAATCGGTGTGACAGGAATCGCCCCAGTACCGTGCGCCATTGAGAGCGGGGCACCACGTCGGAGACGAACGCTGATCCGCTCGGGTCAGCCATGGCGGACCCTTGGATCGAGCAGGCCGTACACCAGGTCGGTGAGCAGATTCACAGCGATCACCGAGATCCCCACCGCCAGCAGCCAGCCCTGCGAAACGGCCACGTCTCCGTCGAGCAGCGAATCCAGGAACAACCGGCCCATGCCCTGCCAGTTGAACACCACCTCGGTCACCACGGTGCCGCCGATGAGCGTGCCGAAAGTCAACCCCGTGTAGCTGACCACGGGGAGCAGCGCGTTGCGCAGCGCATGGCGGGTGATCACCCGGCGTCGAGGTACTCCCTTGGCTCGGGCAGTTCGGATGTAGTCGCTCTCCAGCACATCCAGCATGGCCGAACGCTGGAAGCGACTGGTCGCCGCAAGCTGGATCAGGATCAGCGTCAGCGCGGGCAGGATGATGTGCCCGGCCCGGTCCGCCCAAGTACCCCAGAAGTCCGCGTCCAAACGAGGGGACTGCTCGCCGATAGTGAAGAAGATCCGCCGTCCCCACCAGTCGTTGAAGCGGATTCCCAGGTCCTTGAGCACCGCCCCGAGCCAGAAGACCGGCATCGCGAAGAACAGGAACGCGAAGAACGTTGAGATGTTGTCGAACCAACTGTATTTTCTCACCGCGCTGATCACTCCGACAGCCACCCCGAAGATCACCGAGATCACCGTGGCTGCGATCACCAACCGCATCGTCACCGGGATGGCCTCACCCAACAGGGTCGTGACTGCCCGGCCGTTCTCAGTGGAGGAGCCCATATCGCCGCGTGCCAGGTCGCCCAGCCAGTTCCCGTATCTCTCGATCAACGGCTTGTCCAGACCGAGGGATGCCTCGAGGCGGGCCACCTGCTCAGCACCGCCGGGTTGGGACAACAGGAAGACCCGTTGCTCAGCGATCGGATCCACCGTCGCAACCAGCAGGAACGCCACCAGGGTCGCGAAGAACAGGACCGGTATTGAGATCAGCAGCTTGCGTGTTGCGTAGGCGAGCACTGAGCCGCCACGTTATATCGCCGCTATGTCCCCGGCGAGGCTTAGCGGGAGCGTCGCCGGGTCAGGAGAATGACCACTCCTCCAAGTTCCAGGTGAAGCTCTCCAGGGTGGGATTGTCCTCGAGATTGTTGAGAGCGTCGTTGTAGGCCAGGAAGAAGGGAAGCTGGTAGACCGGGATGTTGGGGAGGGTCTCCCACATCAGGGCGTCGGCGTCGTTGAGCAGTCCGGCCTGCTTGTCGGCGTCCAAAGTGAACGTGGCTGCGTTGAGCAGCCGGTGCACTCGGTCGTCGACGTAGGCGCCGGGGTTGCTGTCGCTGCCGGTTCCGAACACCTGCAGTGTGGAGCTGGCCGGCAGGGGCCCGCCGACCCAGGCGAAAATCACCAGGTCGAAGTCACCCGGGGGACCTGGAGGGTCGTTCTCCGAGCCGAACACCGGACCGAAGATCTCACCGCCGGGCAGGTTGTCGATGGTGATCTCGATCCCCGCTTCGCCGAGCTGGTTCTGCACGAGTTCCTGGAACTGCTCCCGGCGGGGGTTTCCGCCGGTGGTGCGGATCCGCAGGCTCAGGCGCCGCCCGTCCTTGGTGTAGACACCGTCGCCACCTTCTGTCCAGCCGCCCTGCTCCATTGCGGCGCGGGCTGCTCCGACGTTCCGCGTTCGGAACTCGGTGGGGGTGTTGTCCCGGTACTGCGTCTGGCCGTTCATGTAGACGCGGTTGCCCAGCGGTACGGCGCTGTCGGAGAAGGGGCGCATCAGTGCGGCCACGATCAGATCGCGGTCCAGTGCCAGAGCGATTGCGCGCCGAACCTCCAGGGGCACCGTCGCGGTGTTGATCGTGATGTGCTCCCAGGTGGGTCCGAAGGTGATCGTCGAGGCCACCCCGTCGAGGGTTGCGATCTGGTCGACCAGGTCGACCTGCGGCTGGGGATAGATCACGTCGACCTCGCCGTTCTCGAGGGCGAGCGGAAGGTTGCCGACATCGCTGATGAATCGGAAAGTGACCTCGTCGATGTAGGGCCCGTCGCCGAACCAGGTCGGGTTGGGCACCAGGGTCAGGTCGCTGCCCGGGTTGTACTCGTCGACCTGGTATGGGCCGGCTGCAAGGATCGGGTCCTGTTGGAAGCCTTCGGTCCAGTCCAGGCCCAGATGGGCGGGTGGGAACGGTCCGGAGAACAACAGGATGTACTCGACGAAGGGCTGACCCTCGGGCCAGCTCAAGCGCACGGTCTTGTCGTCCACAACTTCGAGTTCGGCGCTGTCGAAACCGGTTGTGTTGGCGCAGTCGTCGGAGGGTTCGTTGCAGTTCTCGTAGTAGAACACCAGGTCATCGGAACTGACGGGGGTGCCGTCGCTCCACGTGGCGTCGGCCCGCAGTCTGTACTCGACGACCAGCGGGTCTTCGTTGACGATGGTGGGGAGCGTCTCGCAGAAGTACGGCTCGAAGCTGAAGTTGGGGAGGGTGCGAACACAGGTTGGCCATATTGTTCGGGTGATTTGCCGGCCGGCCAACAGGTTGTCGCCGGCGGTCAAGTTGTTGAAGTTGGTGAGCTCCTGCTCCAGACCGATGACCACCGAGGTGGGTTCGCTCGACGGTTCTGCGGTGGTGGTCGTCGCGGCCTCGTCAGTCGAATCCGCGGGCGGCTCGCTCGGCTCGTCGTCGTCTCCGCAAGCGGTGGCGACCAACACCAGCGCGAGCAGGACTGCAGTCCAGCGGGCCAGCTTTTGCTTGTTTGTTGGCATCGAAATCACATCTCCAGTATCCAGGTTGCAGCCGAGCGACGTAATCCCGGCCGAGGCCCATCTAAGCGGATCAGATTACCAGTCGGTGGCGATGTACTGAGTTTCGCAGAACTCGTAGATCCCCTCGCTGGCCCCCTCGCGGCCCAGACCTGACTGTTTCATCCCTCCGAAGGGAGCGGCCGGGTCGGAAACAGCGCCCCGATTGAGACCGATCATCCCAGCGTGGATGCGTTCGCTGACCCGCAGTCCGCGGGCCAGGTCACGCGTGTAGACGTAACCGGTGAGTCCCATCTCGGTGTCGTTGGCCTGATCGATCATCGCGTCGGTGTCGTCGAACGGGATGATCGGAGCCACCGGCCCGAAGATCTCCTCACGAGCGATCGGGAAACCATGGTCGACCCGTTCCAGTACCGTCGGCTCGTAGAAGAAGCCGGGACCGTCGACCGGCGCACCCCCGATCACCGCGTTGGCACCGGCCGCGACCGCGCCCTTCACCAGCCCGTCGATGTCTTCAATCGCACGTGCGTTGATCATCGGCCCGCAGGTGACCGACTCGTCAAAGCCGCTTCCGACCTTCACGGCGGCCATCGCCTCAGCGAGAGCGGCCGTGAACTCAGCGGCGATACCGGACTCCACGTAGAAGCGGTTCGCAGCTGTGCAGGTCTCCGCCGAGTGTCTCATCTTGGCGACCATGGCACCCTCGACGGCGGCCTCGAGATCGGCGTCGTTGAACACGACGAACGGGGCATTCCCGCCGAGTTCCATCACCGTCTTGAGCACCCGGTCCGCGCAACGGCGCAGCAGCATTCTGCCGACCTCGGTGGAGCCTGTGAACGAGACCATCCGGGTGTGGGTGTTGTCGACCGCGGCGTCGAACCATGCCCCGGAGTCCGTGGTCGCCACGATGTTGACCAGTCCCGGCGGCAGCCCCGCCTCCTCGAGGAGTTCGCCGACCCGGAGTGCCGTGAGGGGCGTCTCGCGGGGAGGTTTGATGACCACCGCGTTGCCGGCACCGAGTGCGGGCGCCAGTTTGCGGGTGATCATTGCAGCCGGGAAGTTCCAGGGGGTCACCATGACCGCCACGCCCATGGGCGGGTGATGCACGATCATCTTCTTGTCGCCTCCCGGCGACGTGCTGAGCGACCCGGCGATGCGCACCGTCTCCTCGGCGTTCCATCTGAAGAACTCCGCAGCGTAGGCGACCTCACCCTTGGCATCGGCGATCGGTTTGCCGTGCTCCTCGACGATCAATGCGGCCAGTTCCTCAGTGTGGTCCACCATCGACTGCCAGGCTGCCCGCAGGATCTCAGACCGCACCCGCGGCGCGGTCTCGGCCCAGCCCCGTTGAGCCGCGGCCGCGACATCGACGGCGCGTGAGGCGTCGCCCGCTGTTCCCGCGGCCACATCGTTGATCGGCTCACCCGTGGCGGGATTGAGCACCTCTATGCGTTCGCCGTCAGCGCCGTCGACGCGCTTGCCACCGATCAGCAGTCCCGTATCCATGTCCGTCTCCTTTTGGCAGAGTCCCCGCTGCCTGCTGGTTGAGAAGTCTAGGTTTCCGCCGACAGTTGCTGACCTCTTTGTTCGGGTTCGGCTGACCTGTTCAGGAGCGGCTTATGGCGATGGAGACGATCACCAGACCGATGCCGGTCAGGTCGCGCAGGCTCGGTACCTGCACTAGGAAGATCAGGCCGATCAGCGTGGCGGTGACGGGCAGCAGTGCTTGCAGCAGAGCGAACCGGTGTTGATCGATCTGTTGCATCACCAGTTGATCGATGCTGTAGGGGATCACGTTCGACAGCAGGCCGGTTGCCAGCCCCAGTACCAGAAGCCAGGGTGTCGTGAGCGTCTGAGCCACATCTCCGACTCCGAAGGGGCTGATGGCGATCGCACCTGCCAGCATCCCGAGGCCGAGACCATCGATCGCGGCGGGGCTGCGTGCCACCCGCTGGCCGAGCACTATGTATATCGCCCAGCACACCGCGGCCAGCAGCGCGAAGCTCACGCCGCGGACCGTGCCCTCGGCCTCTACCCCCGCCAGGATCACCACTCCGATCACTGCCAGCAACAACGCACCGCCCGAGCGCAGGGACCGGGTGGCGAATGCTGCCACTGTCAGCGGGCCGAGAAACTCGATCGCTACGGCGTTGCCCAGAGGCAGTTCGTCGATCGCCAGATAGAACGCCAGGTTCATTGCCGCGAGAGCGATCCCGAACTTGGCGGCGTTCCAGAGTGCTTCCGGCTTCCAACTTCGACGCCAGGACCGGCGAAGCACCACGATGATCGCGGCGGCTCCCAGGACCCGTAGCCAAGCGGTTCCCCCGGGCGAGAGTTCCGCGAACAGGCCCACCGCTACGACTGCGCCCAGATACTGTGACACCGTACCCGACATGAGCAACAATTCGGGAGCGACACGCTTCATCAACTGGCAGGCTACGGCCTAGTCTGGGCCGAGAGAAGGTAGGCGACCGGTTGGAACGGCCGACTAGGAGGGGAGACTCGGTTGCGGCGCATGCACATCGGACTGCAGGTTGACGACCTAGATCGGACCATCGAGTTCTACACGCGGCTGTTCGGGGTCGAGCCCAGCCTGAGACGCGCAGACTACGCCAAATGGATGCTCGAGGACCCCAGAGTGAATTTCTCGCTGGACACCCGCGGCGAGGGCGAGGCCGGTTCGGCGCACTACGGCATCCAGGTCGAGAGCAGGGCTGAGCTTGAAGAGATGCGGGACCATCTCGACACGGCCGGAATGCCGCGCGCCGACCAGGACGATCTGGTCTGCGGTTACCAACTGCAGCACAAGTCGTGGGTCACCGACCCGCACGGCCTGATGTGGGAGACGTTCTTCACCGAGGGAGTGGTGGACGGTGGCTACGGCACGGCCGAGATGCCGACCGTCGAGTCATAGCTCTTCTTTGTTCTCGGTTTCGTCGTTCTCCGACAGGAACGACCGGTAGACCCGGATCAAGACCTGTTTCTGCTCAGTGGTGAGATCCGACTGAGCGCGGATAGTGGCAATCAGATTGCTGTCCCGGTCCTCGTCAAGGATCCCGGCCCGGACGTACAGTGATTCCGCTGACACCTCCAGAGCACGCGCTATCTGTTGGAGGATTTCTGCAGAAGGACGTTTGAGACCCCGTTCGATCTGGGAGAGGTAGGGGTCTGATACTTGGGCCAGGTCGGCCAGCTTGCGAAGGCTGAGTTCGGCCTGGCGACGTTGCTCGCGTATGTACTCGCCGAGGTCCTTGAGCGGATCGAGGTTTCTTCGGTTCACTACCGGGTCACCTGAGAAACGGCCAAGGGTTCAGTCCTCGGCTTCGTCGCCGTTGCTCTTGGGGGACTCTGCGGCGGCGGTGGCACCGGCCTTGCTGGCCGTCTTGGTGCCGGCAGCGGGCTTGGACACCTTGGCGGTGGGCCGCTTGGTGGTCTTGGTCGCCGTTGCAGCCTCCGCGGGGGCTTCGATGCCGATGAAGTCCCACGCCTTGTTGCGGTTGTCGGTGAACACCTCTGCGACCCTGGTGGGTAGTTGTTCGCTGAGTTTGGCGGCGCGGGGCTCGGTGAAGGCACGGAACTCTTTGAGAGCCTTGGTGGCGTGCTTGCGTGCGAGCGTGGCGTGCTCTTCGATGAAATCGGGGGTTGCGACCTCGCGTCCGACGATTGCGTCGGTGACCAAGAGGTTCACTCCGACCGATGCGTAGGCGGCAGACTTGACTTGTTCGAGGACTTCAGGCATTTCGACTCCTGTATGGTCTGGGGGATTGGGGGAGGAAGCGGCCTGCAAGAACAATAACTCTTGTAGGCCGACATGCGTACTATAGTTAGCACCAACAGAAAGCGCAACCTGATCTAGCAAAAATGCTTACAAAAGTTAGCACTGTTGCCTGTCTCATTGGTTAGGGTCAGCCATCGTGCTTGAACGGGTTCACGTGATGGGCACCTACTGGTGCGAACATAGCGACACCCCGACCCCCTTGGGCGCGCTGATCGCCGCAGCCAAGGACCACGAATCGGAAACGGCGCTGACGGCTCTCAAAGCACAGTTCGGCGACTATGTCCGCAGCCTGGACCTTCCCTCAGCCACCACCCGTCCCGCAGGCGACCCAGCAGCCGGCCCAGAAGGAGACATAGTGGTCGTTCCTGTACCGAACGGAACAGGTCGAACGCGTCAGCTCGCGCCGGCACTGGCAGAGTCGACAGCCGTTGCAATCGGTGCCACGGCGCGTCAAGCGGTGCGCAAGCGCAACGTCACCGCGAGACTGCGCGACACTCCAGTGAAGCAACGGCTCGCCCTTGTGGAAGCGGCCGGATACGAGGTCACGGGCTCGGTCGCCGGCCACGAGGTCGTGCTTGTCGACGACGTAATCCTCACAGGTACGACATTGACCCATCTTGCAGGGCTGCTGAAGCAGGCGGGCGCGGCGAGCGTGTCGGCGGTGGTGGCGGCCCGCACCCGACGCGCAGCCCCCCAAGGCGTCCCTCAAACGGACTGACGATCGAGCAGGCGCTGGATCCAAACCGACAGACTGTCGAAGTCCTGGGCCCCCTGGATCGGGAACGTGTCGTTGAACACCATCGCCGGCACACCCGTGATACCCCTTTCGATGGCCTCGTTGTGGTCAGCGATCACCTCCTCGGTCAGCGAGTTCTCACGCTGTTGGGCCATCGACAGGAACTCCTTGGAGTCGACACCCACGTCACTCGCAGCACCCGCCAGCACCGACCAGTCGGAGATGGTCAGGTTCTCAGTGAAGTAGGCCCGAAGAAGCCGATGATGAAATGCGTCCACCTTCTCGGGAGCAAGAATCCCCATCGACTTGGCCGCCACTTGGGGCGGCAGACTCGATGAAGGCGGTTCATTGCCCGAAGCCCACTCGTTGAACACCACAGCAGGCTCCATCTCTGCAGGGCGTCGCCAAGACTTCGTGTACTCGATGAACCTCTCCAGCGACGCCGCCTTCGGCTCGGTCCTCAACAGGAACGAACGCCAAGCAACGCTTATCCGATCGCCGAAGCGTTCCTTGAGTTGGTCGAGACGAACTGTCCCTACATAACACCATGGTCAAAGAAAGTCGGACCAGACGACGACCCGAACCGGTTCAGTCATGTGTAAGACCCTAACCCAGACTGTCACCGGCCGGGGTTGCGCCTCTAGCCTGCACCCATGACCAAATGTGCATTTGTCGGGTTGGGAGTAATGGGATATCCGATGGCGGCTCATCTGCAAGCGGCCGGACACAGCGTCACCGTCTACAACCGCACGGCGGCCCGCGCCGAGGCCTGGGTCGAAGCGCACGGCGGATCCCGCGCAGCGACCCCGGCGGCAGCCGCCCAGGGAGCAGAATTCGTGATGGTGTGCGTGGGCGACGATCCCGACGTTCGTGCTGTCACCACCGCCGCCGACGGAGTTCTCTCAGCGATGGAATCCGGTTCGGTGCTCGTCGACCACACCACCGCATCGGCCGACCTGGCTCAAGAGGTACACGCAGCGGCGGCGGCGGTAGGAGTCGGATTCGTCGACGCGCCCATATCCGGAGGCCAGGCCGGTGCCGAGAACGGTGTGCTCACCGTGATGTGCGGGGGTGACCAAGTCGACTTCGACCGGGCCGCGCCGATCATCGCCGCCTACTCGCGGGCCTGCCGCCTGCTCGGCGGGCCCGGGGCAGGCCAACTCACCAAGATGGTCAACCAGATCTGCATCGCCGGGTTGATCCAGGGACTCAGCGAGGGACTCGACTTTGCAATCCGCGCCGGCCTCGATGTCGGCGATGTCGTCGAGACGATCTCCAAGGGCGCAGCCGGCTCCTGGCAGATGGAGAACCGCAGCCAGACGATGGCCGATCGCCAGTTCGATCACGGATTCGCCCTCGACTGGATGCGCAAAGACCTCGGCATCTGTCTGGCGCAGGCCGAACGCATCGGCGCGCACCTGCCCGTCACCGCATTGGTAGACCAGTTCTACGCCCGTCTCCAGCATCAGGGACACGGCCGCTGGGACTCCAGTTCGCTCATCGAATTGTTGCGCGATAACTGATAGTCTGCGCCGCATAGCGCAGGTCGTGTCTCCAGGTCGAACACCAGATTTCTATCTCTACGCTGAGGCTCCGATTTCTGGGGCATGGCGGGACGGAGACTTCGTGGTGATTCGCTGGCCCGATGGGGCAGAGTTGCGCGCCTATGCGCTCTGGCTGTTCGAGAATCGCATGGCCGATGAGTCGATCGATGAACAAACCAGGGAGAACAAGCTCGACCCGGCGGATCTACCGTCGCCTGACACCCTCGTTGGAGTCGCGGTTGCGAACACCGGCGACTTGGAGGTGACCTGGAACGGGTACCCTCCGGCGTCGTACCACTCCGGCTGGTTGCGTCATGTGTATGAGGGTCGCCATACCCACAACGCCCACATTCCCCCAGTCAATACCTGGACAACCTCAACCCTGCCGGAACTGCCGACCTTCGACGGACCGTCGGTTCTGCAAGACGACGAGGCCTTGCGGGTGTGGCTTACCACCCTGGTCGAGTCGGGAATCGCCCGCCTCGTCGGGCTCGGCAGCGAAGACGATGTGGTAACCGAAGTGGGTCTTCGAATCGGTGCGCTGCGCGACACCAACTTCGGCACCACCTGGGCGGTCACCGCTGATCTGGACCCGGGATCGGTGGCCAACACGGCTCTGCCCCTGGCTCCGCACGCCGATCTCCCGACCCGTGAAACCCCACCGGGATACCAGCTCCTCCAC
Organism: Candidatus Aldehydirespiratoraceae bacterium; assembly: GCA_965221585.1. Classification (GTDB taxonomy): domain Bacteria; phylum Actinomycetota; class Acidimicrobiia; order Acidimicrobiales; family Aldehydirespiratoraceae; genus VXYK01. Next base: position 959,810 of record OZ244898.1, read on the forward strand.
TGTCAGGTGAACGAGTGCATCGGAGGATTGAGCCACATGACCGACGGTTACGCCGTGGCTCAGCATCTTCGGGACAATGAACCAGAGACCTACGAGATTCTCTGCCGGGCCAAATGGATCTTCTTCAACCGCTCACCAGAACATGACCATCGCTGGAGCGGCCCGCTGATCGATCACGGGGGACCCGGCAGCCCGTTGACGTTTCGGACGTTCCACCCGGTGAGAGCCTTCCCCGACATGGCCGAAGAGGACGTTCCTCTCGCCTATGCTGCTCTGCGGCGTTTCTCCGAGTTGGCCCGCAGCGACGAATACCAACTCCGCTCGGTGTTCTCGCCTGGAGAGCTCGTCGCCTTCGACAACCGCAGGATCCTGCACGGGCGCGGTCCGTTCAGCGAGACCACCGGTCGAAGAGTTCTGCGAGGCGCCTATGTCGACCACGACGAGGTGTACTCACGGCTGAGAGTCTTGATGCGCCGACACGAGATTGCTCGAATGTCAGCCATACCCGAATCGAACCCGATCAGAGAGGGGACCCGATGAGCACTTTCATCACTTGTGCCGTTACCGGAGGGGGTGACACGGTCGGCAAGTCCGTTCACATCCCGGTCACGCCTGAGGAGATCGCCAACGCGGCGATCGAAGCGGCTAAAGCCGGCGCCGCGATCGTGCACTGTCATGTCCGTGATCTCAGCACCGGCAAACAGAGCCGCGATGTCGGGCTCTACAGGGAGGTGACCGACCGGATCCGTTCGTCGAACACCGACGTCATCATCAACCTCACCGGAGGAACCGGCGCCGACATCACTCTCGGCGGGGTCGAGAACCCGCTTCCGCTCAACGAGGAGGGCACCGACATGGCCGGCGCCACCGAACGGATGGCTCACGTGCGTGAGTGCATGCCCGAGATCGCCACGATCGACATGGGGACCATGAACTTCGGGGAGGGTGACTACATCATGACCAACTCCACCTCCCAACTCGACGAGATCGCCCGCCAGTTCGCCGAGATCGACGTGATGCCTGAACTCGAGTGCTTCGACACCGGTCATCTCTGGTACGCCAAGCAGATGGAGGCCCGGGGCCTGCTGGAACCCCCGATCCTGGCGCAGTTGTGCATGGGGGTTCCGTGGGGAGCGCCCGACGACATGAACACCCTGATGGCGATGGTCAACAACACCCCCGACCACTGGACGTTCTCCACCTTCTCGATCGGGCGCAGGCAACTCGAGTACGTGGCGGCCGCGGTTCTGGTGGGCGGCAACGTCCGGGTCGGTCTGGAGGACAACCTGTATCTTGAGAAGGGTGTGTTGGCCACCAACGGCATGCTGGTCGACCGGGCCGTGCAGATCCTCGACAATTTGAATATCGATGTCATGGGCCCCGCCGAGGTACGCGACATGCTCGGTCTGACCAAACGAGCCTGATCAGGTAGCGGTCTTGGTGTCCTCAATCGAAACCGCAGCGGTTGTCGGTGCCGGGGTGATCGGTTCGGCTTGGGCTGCGCGATTCGCCCTGCATGGGGTCGACGTGCGGGTGGTTGATCCCAATCCTGATACAGCGCGGATCATCGACGAAGTGTTCACCAACGCCCGGGCCGCCTGGGGTGACCTTGAACTGCCGCCTTCGACTGAGGGCTCTGTGACCGTCGTCGGCTCGATCGCTGAGGCCGTCTCGGGAGCACAGCACGTCCAGGAGAGCGCGCCCGAGAACCTGGCAGTCAAGCGGGGCATCCTTGCCGAGATCGATCTTCATACTCCGCCCGAGGTTGTTGTCGCGTCATCGACATCGGGAATCAAGCCCACAGACCTACAGGCCACGCTGACTCACCCGGAGCGGCTCGTGGTCGGTCATCCGTTCAACCCTGTGTACCTGTTGCCACTGGTGGAGGTATGCGGTGGAGAACAGACCGAGCAGTGGGCGATCACTGATGCTATCGACACCTACGCGTCGGTCTCCATGAAGCCGTTGCATGTTCGAGTCGAGATCGACGCCTTCATCGCTGATCGCCTGCTTGAAGCGGTGTGGCGCGAGGCGCTGTGGCTGGTCAATGACGGTGTGGCCACCACCGAAGAGATTGATGACGCCATCCGTTACGGATTCGGGCTGCGTTGGGCCCAGATGGGACTGTTCGAGACGTACCGTGCTGCCGGTGGGGAAGGCGGCTTCGCCCACTTCATCCGCCAGTTCGGGCCGACATTGGCCTTGCCGTGGAGCAAGTTGACCGACGTCCCCGACCTCGGCGACGAACTGGTGGAGACTCTGGTCGCCCAGTCCGACGCCCAGTCCGGCCAGTACACACCCCGAGAACTGGAACGCATCCGCGACAGCAACCTCGTCGGCATCCTCAAGGCCCTCGAGTCCAACCACTGGGCCGCCGGCCAAACCCTCGCCGAACAGCGAACCCGACTCGACACTGCTCGTCGACCAGATTCAGCTTGACCTCGTGAATCGGGCGTCTCGGAGCCTGCCGTGATCCCGGTCGATGGGTGTGGCAGCGTCTAAAGTGGCGTCGTGACCGTGCCGACACCGGAGGAACTCTCCCGCGATATAGCGAGTTCCGGGGTACAAAAAGCCAGCGCTGAGACCATACCGACGATAATGCTGGCCATCGCCGCGGGGGTGTTCATAGCTCTCGGCGCGATGTTCGCTATCAGCGTCGGCGCCGGTTCGGAACTCGGCTTGGGACCGACCCGTCTGCTGATGGGCATCGCGTTCTCGTTGGGCCTGTTCTTCGTGGTGGTCCTCGGCACGGAGTTGTTCACCGGCAACAACCTGATGGTCACCAGCGTATTGACTCACCAGGTGCGTGCTTTGGTGGTGGCTCGAAACTGGACGCTGGTGTATCTGGGCAACTTCGTCGGGTCCATCGCGGTAGTGCTGCTGGTGTACTACAGCCGTTGGTGGGAGCAGGCCGACTTTGCGTTCGGCATCGCCGCTGTGTCCGCAGCCAACGAGAAGGTGAACCTGGGCTTCGTCGAGGCGTTCCTGCTAGGTGTCGTGGCCAACATCCTGGTCTGCCTCGCCGTCTGGATGGCCGCGGCGGGCGGCACGGTCACCGACAAGATGCTGGGAGTGATGCTGCCCATCGCCGCCTTCGTCGCCGGTGGGTTCGAGCACAGCATCGCCAACATGTATTTCACACCGATGGGGGTACTGGTCTCCGGTGAGACAGCGGTGATCGAAGCCGCCGGACTCAGTGCCGGTGACATAGAGAACCTCACCTGGGCCGGAGTGTTCGGGAATCTGCTGCCGGTCACCCTGGGCAACATCGTCGGCGGGGTGCTGGTGGGTCTGCCGACCCGCGCCGTGCATCTGCGACACGTCGACGGTCGTATCGACGCCAACCCTGAACCGCCCGATTAAGAGCGCCGAGGATTCTCCGACCTGCGTGTCAGCCCCCTAAGCTGACAGCTATGAGCGACAACTACACGATCATCTCGGCGGACAGCCACGCAGGCGGAAATATGGCCATGTACGAGGAGTATCTCGCCGACGAGTGGAAAGAGGCGTTCGCCGAGTGGCGCGGGGCTTACAGCAACCCCTACCGCGACCTCCAAGACGACAGTCGCACCCGCAACTGGGACAACGAACGGCGGCTCAGCGAACAGTACGCGGACGGCATCGTCGCCGAGATCACCTTTCCGAACACCGTGCCGCCCTTCTACCCGACAGGGATGCTGATCGCCTACCCGCCGCGCAACCGGGAGGAGTACGAGCGTCGCCGGGCCGGGATCGACGCCCACAACCGTTGGCTCAAGGACTGGTGCGACCTCTACCCGAAGCAGCGCTGTGGCCTGCCACAGATCTTCCTGGAGGACCTCGACGACGCGATCAGCACCCTCGAGTGGGCCGCGAATGAGGGATTCCGCAGCTTCATGATGCCCCACGTCGCACCCGACGTGGACCTGCCGGGGCTCTGGTCGCCGCACTGGGATCGACTGTGGGCCGCTATCTCAGACCTCGATCTGGTGATTACCCAGCACGGTGGCAACGGCACGCCCAACTACGGCAGCGACCCCGCCTCGGGACTCATCTTCTTGATGGAGGTGCCGTTCTTCGCGCACCGCAACCTGGCGCATCTGATTATGAGCGGCGTGTTCGAACGCTTCCCCGAACTCAAGTACGTGATGACCGAGCAGGGAACAGCTTGGGCCATCGACGAACTGCGTCGCATGGACGCCTACCACATGCAGATTGCCGCTGGGCGCGTCGGCGAACTCGGCTTCTCCGCCGATGTGGCTCTTCCCATGAAGCCCAGCGAGTACTTCGATCGCAACGTCTGGATCGGTGCGTCGTTCCCGTCGCCAGCAGAGGCCGAAGCCATCAGAACCTTGGGAGAGCACAAAGTCATGTGGGGTTCCGACTATCCGCACCACGAGGGCACCTACCCCTTCACGCTCGAAGCGCTGCAACGGTCGTTCTCGCACTGGGACGAAGCCGACATGCGCAAGGTGCTCAGCGAGAACGCAGCCAATGTCTACAGATTCGATCTCGAAGCGCTGGCACCGCTCGGAGCGCAGCACGGCCCCTCGGTCGCCGATGTCGCCACTCCTCTAGTAGAGATACCGCGCAAAGCGACAAGCCCCGCGTTCTTCAAAGCTTAGCCGTGGCGACCGATCCGCTAGATCAGGACTCAACCGCGCCCTACGCAGGGTTCGGGGGAGAAGTCGGGCGAGTTTTCTCAACGTCGCAGCCGGATTGGCCGCCGCGTCCGACCGCGCCGCAGGGAGCGCCCAACGTCATCGTCATGCTGGCCGACGACCTCGGTTTTGCAGACCTCGGCTGCTACGGATCCGAGATCGACACTCCCGAGTTGGACGGGTTGGCCGCCAACGGGGTGCGCTACACCAACTTCCACGTCAACCCGATGTGCTCACCGACCCGGGCGTCGATGCTCACGGGACTCAACCACCATCTGGCCGGCATGGGCCATGTTGCTCACAGCGACCCCGGCTTCCCCGGTTATGCGCATGAGATCCGTGATGACGCGGTGACCATGGCTGAACTGTTCCGCGACCAGGGGTGGGCCTCGCTGATGGTGGGCAAGTGGCACCTCTGCAAGGACTCCAGCCTCAGCGAGGCCGGGCCCCGCAACTCCTGGCCGCTGCAGAAGGGCTTCGAGCGCTACTACGGGATACTCGACGGTTTCACCAACTTCCATCAGCCGCACCGGCTCTACGAAGACAACCATCACATCAACATCGACCAGTACCCCGACGACTACTACTTCACCGACGACCTCACCGACCAGGCCATCAAGATGATCGACGAGGTCCGCTCATCGCATCCGACCAAACCCTTCTTCCTGTACTACGCCCATGGTGCGGTCCATGCCCCGCTGCAGGCCAAACAGGCCGACATGGACAAATACCGCGGTGCCTACGATGCGGGCTGGGACCGGATCCGTGAGCAGCGCTTCGCCCGCCAGAAGGAGCTCGGAGTCGTCGACCCCGACACGGTGCTGCCTCCCCGCAACACCGAAGAGCAGCACTCGGTGAGGGCCTGGGACGAACTCAGCGACCTGCAACGCCAGACCTTCGCCCGTTACATGGAGATCTTCGCGGGCATGGTCGACAGCATCGACCAGAGCGTGGGACGCCTCCGGAAGCATCTGCAGGCCATGGGCGAGTGGGACAACACGATCATTGTGTTCACGTCCGACAACGGAGGGTCGCGTGAAGGCCAGGACGACGGTACCTCACAGTACTTTCGGACCCTGCTGCTGCAGACCGGGGCCGACGCGCTCGAGGATGTGGAACTCGACCACAGCCGGCTCGACCTCATGGGCGGACCACAGACGCTGCCGCACTATCCGATGGGTTGGGCGATGGCATCCAACACTCCGTTCCGGCTGTACAAGATCAATACCCATCAGGGCGGGCATCAGGTTCCGTTCATCGTGCATTGGCCGGCTGGCCTGGCCGCGGGATCCGCAGACTCGGCCCGCGGAGAGATCCGCACGCAGTACCAGCACATCACCGACCTGCTGCCGACACTGGCGGAGCTGACCGGTTTGGAGATACCCGACACCAAGGGTGGTCGACTGCTGCCGCCCCCTGCGGGCTCGAGCTTTGCTGCGTCGTTGGCCGATGCTGCATGCGACTCGACGCATCGCGAGCAGTACTACGAAATGATCGGTCACCGTGGCATGTACCGCGACGGCTGGTCTGCGGTGTCGCTGCGGATTCCGATGCGCTCGTTCAGCGAAGCCCCCTGGGAGCTGCATCATTTGGCCGAGGATCCAACCGAAGCCAGCGATCTTTCGGATCAACACCCTGAACGCCTGAGGGAACTGCAGGATGCGTTCGAACAGGCGGCTTGGGCCAACCAGGTCTTCCCGCTCGATGAAGGCAACTTTCTGAAGATGATTCAGAAACCGCCCTGGGAGGACGAGTTCATCAGCGAAGTGCGGCTGCGTCCGCAGATGCCGACCCTGGAGCGCTGGCGGGCGTTGCAACTCATCGATTTCAGGTCCTTCGAGGTGTGCGTGGATCTCGAATACGCCCCTGGCGACGAGGGCATGCTGTTCGCCCACGGAGACCAGGGAGGCGGTTATGCCATGTACGTGGAAGACGACCGCCTGTTCTTCGCATTCAACGGCTACGGCGTAATGACCGTCGTCGACTGCGGTGAACTCCCGGCCGGATCCACCGACGTCAGTCTGGCGATGCGACGGCAGCCCGGCTGGCGCCAGAACGCCCACATCAGCCGCGGCAGTACCGAGGTGGGCGAAGCACTCGACCTGCCGGTGCTGATGGCTATCGCACCGTTCGAGGGGATCGACGTCGGCATCGACCGCCGCTCCCCGGTGAGCTGGGAGATCTATGAGCGCCACGGTCCGTTCCCGTACACCGGCACCCTGAACGCAGTCACCTACAAACCGGGCGAACTGGCCGCGGACGCCGGGATCCGGTTCCTCGACTTCCTTAAGGAGGCTGGCACCCGATTCGAGTAGCTAACACGGTGAATGTGAAAGCCGCGATGTGCTCCGAGCCGGGCAAGTTGCTAGAAACGGACCATGTTTATCGGGTACAACGCCAGACAGGAGGAGTTGCGGGCCGAACTGCGCGCCTACTACCGCGAACTCCTGACCCCCGAAGTCCGCGAAGCCCTCGCAGCCGAGGACGGCTGCGGTCCCGTCCACCGGGAGATCGTGGGACGCATGGGACGCGATGGCTGGCTGACGGTCGGGTGGCCCGCCGAGTACGGCGGGCGAGGCTACTCAGCGGTCGAGCAGTTCGTGATGTTCGACGAGTCGGTTGCGAGCGGCGCTCCCATCCCGATGCTGACGATCAACACCGTCGGCCCGACGTTGATGCAGTTCGGCACCGAGTCCCAGAAGCAGTTCTTCCTGCCCAAGATCTCCAAAGGGGAGATCACCTTCTGCATCGGATACTCCGAACCCGACGCGGGAACCGACCTGGCTTCGCTCACCACCCGGGCGGTCCGAGACGGCGACGAGTACATCATCAACGGCCAGAAGACCTGGACCTCGCTGGCGAAGGACGCCGACTACATCTGGCTCGCCGCCCGCACCAACCCCGAGGTCTCCAAACACAAGGGCATCTCGCTGTTCTGCATCCCGATGGACACGCCGGGACTCTCGATCCAACCGCTCGACCTGCTCTCCACCCACAACATCAACCACACGTTCTTCGATGATGTGCGGGTACCGGCGTCCACCCTCATAGGCGAAGAGAACGGGGGCTGGGGTCTGATCACCAGTCAGCTGAACCGTGAGCGGGTCACGATCTGCTCGTCGGGCATGGTCACAAAGGCCCTTGAGGAGACCATCGACTACGCCCGCAACACCAAGCGCGCCGACGGGTCGCGGCTCATCGATGCACCCTGGGTGCAGCGCAACCTCGCCGAGGTCACCGCAGGGCTCGAATACCTGCGGCTCGCCAACTGGCAGGTTGCCTGGACGGTGGCCAACAAGATCGACGGCCAGCAACCCGATATGGACACGATCGCCGGGTTCATCGCCGACTCGTCCGGAGTGAAGGTGTACGGGACCGAGTTCTACACGCGGGCCTACCGCAAGCTGATGGAGGTGTATGGACCCCAGGCCACCATTGCCCGAGGGTCGGTGGGCCACCTGAGCCGTCTCGAGATGCAGTATCGCTCGACGGTGATACTCACGTTCGGCGGCGGGACCAACGAGATGCAGCGCGACCTGATCTCCCAGTTCGGTCTGGGCTACCCGAAAGCAGACCGCTGATGGATTTTGCGCTTGCCGACGAAGAACAGGCCATCAGCGAACTCGCCGGGCAGATACTCGGCGACAAGTCGACTCACGAACGACTCTGCGCGCTGGCCGCCGCCGATGACAGGATCGATGCTGAGGCTTGGGCGGCTCTCGCCCAATCGGGGGTGCTGGGCGCGGCGGTGCCGGAGTCCTACGGCGGGCTGGGCTTGGGTTTTCTGGCCACCGCAATGGCGCTTCAGCAGGTCGGCGCGACCGCTTCGCCGGTGCCGCTTCTTTCGACCGCGGTCATGGGAGCGATGCCGATCGCTGAGTTCGGAACTGCCGATCAGCGTGCTCGCTACCTGCCCGCAATCGCCGACGGTTCACTGATCGTGGCCGCCGCCCTCTACGAGGAGGGCACCCCGGCTGCCGAGCCCGAGGTGGTAGCGCTGGCTGATGCTGACGGCTACCGCATTGAAGGTGTGAAGCCGATGGTGGCCGACGGACTCGACGCCGGTCTGATTCTGGTGCCGGCCAGACTCGACGACGGTTCGTGCGGGGTGTTCCTGGTGCCCTCGGACTCGGAGGGTCTTTCGGCGATTCGGGTCGAGGTCACCACTGGCCGACCCCAAGGGAGGCTTGAGTTCTCCGGCGTGGTGGTCCCCGCCGAGGCGCTGCTGGGCGGAGCTTCATCGGCTGTTTCGGGTGCCGACATCGTCAACTGGATCGAACTCAGAGCCAACTGCGGTATGTGCATGATGATGGCGGGAGCAGCACGTTCCTCGATCGAACTGGCCGCGGAGTACACCAAACAGCGCTATCAGTTCGATCGACCGATCGCGACGTTCCAGGCGGTCAGCAATCGGGCCGGTGACAGCTATATCGACACGAATGCAATCACGTTGACGGCCTGGCAGGCGGCTTGGCGGATCGACCAGGGGCTACCGGCAGACGACGCCGTCTCGATTGCCCGTTGGTGGGCGGCCGAAGGTGGCTTTCGGGTTGTCCATGCGGCGGTTCATGTGCATGGCGGGGTCGGCGTGGACCGTGACTATCCGCTCCATCGCTATTTTGTGCTGGCACGACAACTTGAGTTGACGCTCGGCAACGGCGAAGAACATCTGGCGACTCTCGGACAGGCCATCGCAGCGCGCTGAATCACCTCGGGAACCAGACGGTGTCTCACGTTCGTCATAGTCTCCATGTCGAGTCGAGAGGATCTGTCGATGGTGAGACATCTTTGGCGCTGGGTGATCGTCGGGATCGTGCTGGTGTTGTTGGCCGGGGTGCTCGCGAGCGACGACGAGCCTGGTAGCACAGCGGATCCAGAGCCGGAGACTCCGGTGGGTCCGGTCACCGGCAGCGACCCTGAGGACCGGGTCGGGGTCAGGTCGGGAACGGATGGCCCCGGAACCGCTCTCACCGTTCATTTGAGCGAGGGGGAGGCGGTCGGCGGCGACTCGTTGGCTGTAGTGACCCGCGTCGATGGTCGCGGACTCACCGACGAGGAGATCAGCGCGGTCACCGATCGACTCCCGGCGTGGGACTCTGAGCTGGACAGCGGCTCGGTCGACTTCAACCGTCCTGCGGAGTCGCTTCCACGGCCACGTGTCGGTGACACGGTCGACAACCCGTTCCCGACGGACTCCGACATCGACGCACCTGATGTGGACTCCGGGCCGTTGGAAGTGCTGCGGGTGCAACCCGACGGTGAGGTGGGGCTCGCTCCGTTCATGAGCATCACCTTCAACCAGGCGATGGTGCCGCTGACCACGATCGCTCAGATCGACACGATCGACGTACCTGTGACGATGACCCCGGCGCTGCCGGGGCGCTGGCAGTGGATCGGCACCCGCACTTTCCGCTTCGAGCATGATCCCGAGGTCTTCGACCGCCTGCCGATGGCCACTTCCTATGTGGTCGAGGTTCCGGCTGGAACGACCTCTCAGACCGGCGGAGTACTGGCCGAGACGGTCCGCTTCGAATTCGCGACTCCAGCGCCCAACATGGTGTCGTTCACGCCGCAGCACGACTCGCTCAACCTTCAACCCGTCTTCCTGGTCACGTTCGATCAGCGGGTCGACGCCGCCTCGGTGCTGGAGACCATCACTCTGGTCGCCGGTGGTACCGAACGTGAACTGAGACTCGCCACCGAAGCTGAGATCGAGGCCGACGATGGCATCAAGCGACGTGTCGGTGTGACTCTCGACGGCACCTGGGTCGCATTCAGACCGGTAGTCGAGCTTGAACCTGATTCGGACATCACCATCGAGGTCGGGCCGCATGTACCGTCGGCCGAGGGAATCAGAACCTCAGCCGCTTCCGAGTCGGTGCGGGCCCGCACCTACGCAGCCCTTCAGGTGCAGGACACGCGCTGTTCTCGGCAGTATCCGTGCTATCCCGGGAGTTGGCTCAGCGCCTACTTCAACAACGTCCTGGATCCCGCCACGCTCGATGCAGACGATCTGGAGATCACTCCTGAGCTCGCGGGTGCCCGGATCTCTGTCGAGTACAACTCCGTCAACATCGTCGGTCCGACACAGGCAGACACCGTCTACGAAGTGGTGTTCCCGGCGACGCTCGCCGACGAGTTCGGACAGGCGCTGGGCGAGGCCGTGACGGTCGAGTTCCACATGGACGATGCCCGGCCGTTCATCAGCGCCTCAGGCAGAAAGCTCGTGACGCTCGACCCGCTTGCTGATCGCCAGACGATGCCGGTGACGGTGCGCAACCATGACCGGTTGCGGGTCCGGCTCTACGACGTGAGCCCGGGCGACTACGGATCGTTCGTCAGCTTCTTCGAGCGTATTGAAGGTTCCCGCGACGGAACACTGCCTGATGCACCGTGGAGGCTCATCTCCGACGAGGTGGTCGACACCGGGGCTGATTCCGACACGGTCACCGAAGTACGCATCGATCTCGACGATGCCCTTGGCGGCGACCACGGCCATGTGATCGTGATCGTTGAGGGGGTGGGGCGCTTCGCCAACCTGACCTATCGGGACGACGAGTACTGGTCCAACCGTCCGCTACTCATCTGGGTTCAGGACACCGACATCGGCGTCGACATGATCACCGATTATCAGGATGTGGTGGTGTGGACGACGAGCTTGGACTCCGGCGAGCCCTTGAGCGACGTCGAGATCAGTCTGGAGGGCGGTAACCCAACCCTCAGCACCGATGACGAGGGACTCGCAAGGGCTTCAATCAGTGGCCGGTTCAACTGGATCGTCGCGACGCTCGAGGACGACCAGGCGATCAATCCGGCGAACGTACAGGCCTGGTACCGGACCGATCAGTTGATCTGGTACACCGCGGACGACCGCGGCACATATCGCCCCGGGGAGACGCTTCATCTGAAAGGTTGGGTTCGCAGCCTCGATCTGAGCGGTGAGGGAGATCTCGAGTTCCTCGCACCCCAGCAACTGATCACTTACACGGTCCATGACCCTTTCGGCATCGAGCTCGGCGAGGGCAGCGTTCGCCTCGATGAGCACGGCGGGTTCGACCTTGCTGTTGAGCTGCACCCGGGAGCGAACCTGGGCGAAGGCTGGATCGAGTTCGAGGGTCCGAAGAACCGCGACAACAGCTGGCACTACCACTCTTTCCAGATTCAAGAGTTCCGCCGGCCCGAGTTTGAAGTAACCGCCCGGCTCGAGTCGCCCGGCCCGTACTACGTCAATCAGCCCGCGACCGTGGCGGTCGATGCCAACTACTTCTCGGGAGGGCCGCTGCCGAACGCCGAAGTGTTCTGGTCCGTCACCACGCGCAGAGCGACGTACTCGCCGCCCAACTGGAGCGAGTTCACCTTCGGCGTGTGGACCCCGTGGTGGCACCACGATGCTTACGGCGGACTCGAAGACGCGTACTGGGAAGACGATTACGGCTTCGGCGACCCCTGGGCAGAGCCTGTTCGTGAGACCTTCTCGGGCCTGACCGACGCCGGCGGCAGCCACTATCTGCGCATGGACTTCGAGGGCGACGGCGACCACCTCCCGACCACGGTCAGCGCCGAAGCAGAAGTCGTCGATGTGAACCGCCAGCAGTGGGCATCGTCTACCGATGTGCTGGTGCACGCTGCGGACCTCTATGTCGGGGTCAGGTCGACCCGAACCTTCGTACGGGAGGGCGACGGTCTTGAAATCGAAGCCATCGTCACCAATCTCGACGGCAACGCGGTCGCGGACCGATCCTTCGAGGTGACCGCGTCGCGGATCGTCGAGGAGTACGTCGACGGCGAATGGACTGAAGTAGCCGTAGACGCAGAAACCTGTGAGGCGGTCTCTGCGGATGCGCCGGTCACTTGTGAGTTCGAGGCGGCGGTCGGCGGTCGCTACCGCGTCGATGCCAATGTCGTCGATGACTCCGGGCGGACCAACCGCAGTGAGCTGACACGCTGGGTCACGGGAAGCCGCAGCGGCGTGCCGAGCCGCAACATCGAGTTGGAGAATGCCAACCTTGTCCCGGACGCCGAGACCTACGCGGCGGGCGACACAGCTGAGATCCTGGTCGATTCACCCTTCAGTACCGGGACCGGCCTGTTGGTGATAGCCCACAACGAGATCATTGAACTGAGCACATTCGAGATCACGGATCACGCGGCAGTCCTCGAGGTTCCGATCACCGACGATGACGTCCCGGAACTGACGCTACGGGTTGAGATCGTCTCAACGACGGAACGGACCGCGGATGACGGCACCGTCTTGGAGGATATTGCCGATCGTCCGGCCTACGCCTCGGGCGAGATCCGTTTGCGTGTGCCGCCAGCGCAGCGAACCCTTGAAGTCACTGCTACGCCCGCGGTATCGAAGGTGAAGCCCGGAGCGACCACGAGCGTGACTGTGCAAGTGAACGATGCCGATGGCGAACCCGTGGACAACGCCGATGTGTTGTTGGTTGTGGTTGACGAAGCTGTGCTCGCCCTTTCGGGTTACCAACTCCTCGACCCGCTCGAGGTCTTCTACCGGTCGCTCGGCGTCTACCTGAGTGCGGAGCGCGGACGAGCCGGCATTGTGCTCGCGAATCCGCAGGACTTGCTTGACTCCATCAGAGACGGCCTGGGAGCTGACGGCGCGGCTGCGCCGTCCACCACTGTCGCCTTCGTTGAATCAGTACAGACCGGTGACTTCGATATGGCCGATGACATGGCAGAGGAGTCAGCGGCGGACGATTCAGGTGGAGCCAGGCGGCGGCTCAGCGCCCAGGGACTGCAGGTTGCGGTGCGCACCAACCTTGACGCCCTGGCGTTGTTCGACCCGGATGTCGCTACCGATGCCAACGGTGTCGCCACTGTCTCGTTCGGCCTCCCCGACAACCTCACGCGCTATCGGATCATGGCGGTGGCGGTCGATGGGGCCGAACGCTTCGGTTCGACTGAGTCTTCGATCACCGCGCAACTGCCGCTGCAGGTTCGCCCGTCCGCTCCTCGGTTCCTCAACTTCGGAGACCGATTCGAATTGCCGGTCGTGGTGCAGAATCAGACCGACTCGCCGGCCGAGGTCGATGTGGTTGTGCAGACCTCCAACCTGAGTCTTGAGGGTCCCACCGGGAAGCGGGTCATGGTGCCGGCCAACGACCGTGTCGAGGTCCGCTTCGACGCCTCGACAAGTTCTGTTGGCACCGCCCGTTTCCGGGTCGCGGCGGTCTCGGATGACCACGCCGACGCGCAAGAGGTTTCGTTGCCCGTGTACACGCCCGCCACCAGCGAGGCGTTCGCAACCTATGGAGTTCTTGATTCCAGCGTTCTCAACTCCGGAGTCGTGGGCTATTCGCTGGTTGCGCCCCAAGGTGTGTTCCCTCAGTTCGGAGGACTCGAGGTCAACACCTCGTCAACGGCGCTGCAGACCCTTACCGACGCGGTCCTGTACCTTGCGGAGTACCGCTACGCCTCCTCGGACGCCTACGCCAGCCGGATCCTCGCCATCTCCGCGCTGCGAGACGTGCTTGGCGCCTTCGATGCCGAAGGCTTGCCGAGCGCCGCTGAACTCGACGCCATCGTCCGCAGCGACATAACCGAGTTGGCTGCGCTGCAACATGGAGACGGCGGTTTCGGATGGTGGGCGCGGAAGGGGATCTCGTACCCGTACCCGTCTATCCAGGCAATGCATGCGCTCATCACGGCACAGAATGCGGGATTCAGCGTGTCTGCTGACGTGATGAACAACGGCCGTAGCTACCTGCGCGACATCGAGGGCCGGATCCCGCCCGACTACAGCCGAGAGCTGAAGGACATGCTGGTGGCCTACTCACTGCATGTGAGAGCTCTCGACGGTGACCGCGACACCCGAGAGGCCCGAAGGCTCTGGGACCGCAGGGGCGCGGACCTCGAGTTGGACGCGTTGGCCTGGATATGGCCCGTCGTCGGTGACGACGAGATCGAAACCGAGATCGAGCGTGTGTTCCACAATCGCGTCACCGAGACTGCTCAATCGGCGACATTCGCCACCGACTACGGCGAGGACGCCTACCTGGTCCTGGCTTCGGACCGCCGGACAGACGGCATCGTGCTCGACGCTCTGATCGCGATGGCCCCCGAATCGGACCTGATACCGAAGGTTGTTGCTGGCCTGCTTGCCAACCGGGTCAAGGGCCGTTGGAGCAATGTCCAGGAGAACTCCTTCATCCTGCTTGCCCTCGACAGGTACTTCGAGACTTTCGAAGCGGTCGAGCCCGATTTTGTGGCCCGTGTCTGGCTCGGGGACCAGTACGTGGCGGAGCACGAATTCTCCGGCAGGAGCATCGATCATGCTTCGACGCTGATTCCGATGCAGGCACTGATCGAGGAGGGTGACGCCGATCTGACCGTTCAGAATGACGGCGATGGTCGCCTGTACTACCGCCTCGGGCTTCGCTACGCACCCGAAGACCTTGATCTGGACCCGCTCGACCGCGGCTTCGTGGTGCGGCGCAGCTATGAGGCCGTTGACGACCCCGACGATGTCTGGGTCGATTCGGACGGAGTTGTCCACATCGTGGCCGGAGCCGAGGTGAGAGTGACTCTGACGATGGTGAACGACAGCCGTCGCACCAATATGGTTCTGCTCGATCCGCTGCCCGCAGGGTTCGAATCGCTGAATCCCGCGTTGGCCGTGATCGGTGAGATCGAGGTGCGTGGCACCGACGCGTCCGATCGCTGGTGGTGGACCTGGTACGAGCATCAGAACCTGCGCGACGACCGGACAGAGGCGTTCTCGTCGTATCTGTGGGCCGGTACCCACGAATACAGCTACGTTGCTCGGGCGACCACTCCAGGAACCTTCGTCGTGCCCCCCGCAAGAGCCGAGGAGATCTACGCTCCAGAGGTGTTCGGCCGTTCAGCTTCCGACACGGTCATTATCGAAGATGCACCTTCGCTGTCCTGATCGGTGGGTCGCTGGCGAAGCTAGGCAAGGATTGATTCTGCGACCCGTTCCTCGCAGGTTTGTCTGTCCCACCAGCTCAACTGCAACTGCTTGGCTCGGCGGAAGTACAGCTGGATGTCGTATTCGAGAGTGAACCCGACACCGCCGAAGACCTGTTGGGCCATCGCCGTGATGTCGCGGTAGACCCTGCCGCTGAAGAGCTTGGCCATGGGAGCCAGCCGGGTGATGTCATGCCCGACGGACTGCGCCCAGGCA
The DNA here is from genome assembly GCA_965221585.1 of Candidatus Aldehydirespiratoraceae bacterium. GTDB lineage: Bacteria > Actinomycetota > Acidimicrobiia > Acidimicrobiales > Aldehydirespiratoraceae > VXYK01. Next base: position 975,614 of record OZ244898.1, read on the forward strand.
GCCTCGTAGACGAGGACCTTGCCGCCGTCGAGTTCGGTCTTGGCGTCGGCAAGGTAGTGCGAGATGGCCTGGAACTGGGCCAGAGCCTTGCCGAACTGCTCGCGGTCCTTGGCGTACTGCGCGGTGATCTCGAGCGCGTAGTCTGCGCCGCCCATCGCCTGAGCGGAGGCCAGGATGATCGCCCGGTGCATCACCGCCTCCCAGGTGGCCCAGCCGGATCCGGGGGCGCCGAGCCGGTTTGCGGCGGGGACTCTGACATCGCTGAAATCGACCCGATACTGGGTGTCCGACGAGATCGACATGCGCTGATCGAGCGTCACCCCAGTCGTGTCGGTCGGAACCAGGAACAGGTCGATCCCGGTTTCAGCGGGGCCGGTGCGCGCCAGCACGAGCAGTTGGTCCGCGGCGCTGGCGAAGTAGACGTGCATCTTGGACCCGTTGAGCACGAAGTCGTCGCCCTCGGCCACGGCACCGAGTTGCACCCCCAGAGGCGAGTATCCGCTCCCGGGTTCGAGCCAGGCGGGTGTGACGATCGTCTCGCCAGAAGCGATCCCGGTCAACAACCGAGCGTGCTGATCCGCACTTTCCGACTCGATGCCTCCCGACTCCAGAATCGCCCCGGCTGACAACACGCAACTGACGAAGTGGGGGACTGGTGCCAGCGAACGTCCCAGCTCCTCATAGAGCACCACTCCCTCAAGCAGGCTCATGGCCGACCCGCCGTGCGCCTCGGGAAGCATAAGGCCGCATATTCCCAGCTCGCCGAACTGCTCCCACAGCTCGCGGGCAATTCCGTCGGGGTCGTCCTCTAGTTCGCGCACCGTGTCGATCGGTGAGAACTGTGCACAGAGACCGCGCACCATTTCGCGCAACATCTCCTGTTCTTCGGTGAAGTCGAGGTCCAGCATCAGGGTCTCCAGTCGTCGCCGCTGCGCGTCCAGGGGTTGTCGTTGCCGTCGACAGGTATCGCAACGCGGGCAGCGCAGGTGCAGCAGAGCCGCTCTCCGACAGACACAGCGATGTCGACGTCGACCCACCCGCAGCCCGAGGAGTCGACCTCGGTGCCGTTCACTGTTCCGGCAAAGACCATATGGTCGTCGGGATAGACCGAATCATGCATGCGGAAGGTCATGCGGCCGATACGTCCGGTGGGGCCGGTCCAGTCCGTGAGGTAGCGCTCGAACCAGGCGGCCAGGTTGGGTGTGTTCAAGAAGATGTCGGGTGTGCCGTTGCGTTCGGTGGCGAACTTGTAGTCGTGGTGCATGGGCCGCCAGTCGCGGCTTGCCAAAGCGCCCAGAACCACCGTCGTCGCGCTGACGTCGTGTCCGAGAGGTGGGAGCGCTTCGCCTGCTGACGCCTGTTCGATCGTGATGCTGTGCAGGCTCATCAGTTCACCTCATTGGAACGCTTGTAACCAAAGCCGGTGTATGACTCGATTCCGACCAGGTCTCCGCGTTGGTTGTGGTACTCCACGTCGATCACCCAGAAACGACCGGTGCCGAGCTTCGTGGTCTTGAGATCGCTGATCGAGCGCAGCACCTGGTGGTGGCTAATCACATCGCCGGGCCGCACGGGTTCGTAGCCGATCAGGGTGTTGTCGCTCATGATCGCCTCGGGCAGGTCCAGCTGTTCCTTGAGGTCGAAGTGGGACTTGAGAGCGACCTGCTCGCCGGTTGCGCCGGGTTCCCAGCGGTGTGGCCGCATCCACAGCGAGAGGGTCGACACGGGCAGGGTCATGCCACCCGTCAGCTGCTCGGCAACGTCAAAATCCCAGTACAGGGGGTTGCCGTTCTCTGTGGCCGACAAGGTGTTGTAGGAGTAGCCCATCTCGACCGGAAAGGTCGCGGTCTCGTGGTACTGGGCCTTGCCGATCAGGGCGCTGACGTGTTCAGGCAGCTCTGCTTCAGGGGCGGGTTCAGTGGGGGTGGGTTCAGTCACGCGATTGCTCCTTCGGCGATGAGTTCGGAGATGGATGAGTCGTCGTACCCGGCGCCTGCGAGCAGTTCGGCGGTGTCGGTCACCGCGGCGTCGCGCAGCGGGTAGGCGTCGTCGACTCTGGTTGTGCCGGCCCAGACCGGACCGGTCTGGGAGAACCTTCCCGCGCTGACATGGTCAGCTTCAACGACCAAGCCCCGAGCGGCGTACTGCTCGTCGTCGACCGCCTCGGCAACCGTGTTGACCGAAGCCACGCAGCAGTCGGCCGGGCCCAGTTGCGCCGACCATTGATCTCGGGTCTTTGTGGCCAGAACTTCGGAGATCGCGGCCCGGATCTCGTCCTGTCGGTCGTCGTTGGTCTGGTGGTCGACGTAGCGCTCCAGGCCGAGTTGTTCGCAGAGGTTGCGCCAGAACTGGGGTTCGATCGCTCCGATCGAGAGGAAGCGGCCGTCGCCGCAGGGGTAGATGTCGTAGCAGGCGTAACGTCCGGTCAGGATGTAGTGGCCAGGGCCGGGTTCGGTGCCTGTGGCGAGGTACTCGTCGACGTACAGGGACATGAGGCCCAAAGCGCCGTCGGCGATCGAGACATCGAGATACTCGCCCACCCGCGTCCTGGTGCGTCGCAACAGGGCGGCCATGATCGCCATGACCGCGTGCATCCCCCCCGCGGCGATGTCGGCCACGGTGGCACCGGGCAGTGGGGGTGATCCGTCCTCGCGTCGCCCGCTGCAGTCCAAGTAACCGGACAGGGCCAGATAGTTGACATCGTGACCGGCCCAGCCGCTACGAGGGCCGTCCTGGCCGAAACCGCTGGTCGAGCAGTAGATGATCTCCTCATTGACGGCCCGGACGTCGTTGTAACCGATACCCAGGCGGTCCACCACGCCAGGCCGGAAACTCTCAAGCACGACATCGCTGTTGACGACCAGAGACAGGAACGCCGCGCGGCCGTTGATCGACTTCAGATCCAGCAGAGCCCGTTTCATCAGACGATGCCCTGAGTAGGCGTATGGGGGAGGCACAATCTGAGCCGCTTGTCTGCTCGGGACCGGGCCGAGTTTGATTACTTCGGCGCCGTAGTCCGAAAGGATGCGCGAGGCGCGTGCAGCGGGCCCGACCGAGGCAAAGTCCAGTACGCGCACATCGGCGAGCGCCCCGACGGTGCTCACCGCGCTGCCATGTCAGGGTCTAGGGGCATGTCAGGGTCTCGGGGCATCTCAGAAGTTCTTGGGGAGTCCGAGCCCGCGGCGCGCGATGATGTTCTTCTGGATCTCCGAGGAACCGCCGCCGATCGTGTCGATCACGGTGTAGCGGTAGGTCGACTCGGAGCGCCCCTCCATCGGTGCGTCGTCGGTTTTGATCCGCAGCTGTGCGCCGGGTCCGGCGATGTCCATGGCGGCGTCTGCCATCCGCTTCGAAAGTTCGGTGGCGAAGAGCTTGTACTCCGACGCCTCCACGGTCGGCGGCTGGAAGCCCTCCTTGCCCGAGCGCACGCTTTCCTCGACCTTGACCGCTTCTGCCACGAACTTCAGCCCCATCACGCGGGCCACCTCGGCTTCGGTGTGCAGCTCAGCCAGTCGGGCGCGGACCCGCGGGTCGTCACGCAGCGGCTCGCCGTCACGTTCTGCGGTTCTGACGTAGTCGGTCAGGACGTCGAGCCGCTGCAGGATCGGCGACATCGTGAACAATGTGAAGCGTTCCAGATCCAGGGCCTGACTGATGTAGCGGAAGCCGTAGTTGACCTGGCCGACGACATAGTCGTCGCTTACGAAGACGTCGTCGAACCACACCTCGTTGGTCCGCTCGTCGCCCATCGTGTGGATCGCGGTGATGCTGATTCCCTCCTGGTCGAGAGGCACGAGCATCAAGGTGATCCCCATGTGCTTGTTGTCGGGATCGGTGCGCGCGCCGACCCAGTACCACTCGGCAAAATGCGCGGAGGTCGTCCAGGTCTTCTGACCGTTGAGCAACCAGCCATCCTCCCCGGCGTCGCTTGTGACCCGCTCCGCCTTGAGCCTCATCGACGCTGCATCGGAGCCCGCGTTGGGTTCGGAGTAGCCGACCGCGAACTCAACATCGTTCTCGAGGATCTGGGGCAGGAACTCGCCCTTGAGACGGTCTGAGCCGTGCGCGATCAGGGTTTTGCCGATGATCCCGACGCCCTTGCCAATCTGTGGCCCGCCTCGGCTGGCCAACTGTTCGTTGAGGATGTACTCGTAGACGCCCTCACCGTCGGATCCGCCGTACTCCTTGGGCCAGGTGATCCCGAGCCAACCCTTGCGTCCGAGCTTCTTCATGAAGGCGCGGCGTTTGGGCGTGTCGACTATCTGTGCCATGTTCTCGCGGCTTACGTCGAACACGTCCGGGTCATCGTTGGCATCGAGGAACTCGGTCACCTCTTTCTCGAATGCGATCTGTTCGGGTGTGAACTCAAAGTCCATGATGTTGTTCTACCTGATGATCCCGCGGCTTCGCATATCAGCGAGGTCCGCGGTGCTGAGGTCGAGTTCGGCTTGGAGCACCTCATCTGTGTGCTCGCCCAACCATGGCATCCTTGTTTCTGGACCTTCGGGAGTGCGTGACATCTTGATCGGATTGCCCGGCACGAGGACCGGATCGCCGTCGCTGTTCGGTATCTCGACGAGCATGTGGCGAATCCTGACATGCTCGTCCTCCACGATCTCCCGGCTTGAGTTCGACTCGCCGGCGGCAATTCCGGCACCGGAGAGGATTGCAACAGCCTCGCGGTTGGACTTGTCGGCGGCCCAACGTTCGATCCCCGGGCGCAGAATCGTCTCGAAGTGCTCCTGCCATCCTGCTCGGCTGGTGAGTCGTTCATCGTCGCACCACCCGCTGTTCCCGGTGATCTCTGCGAGCTTCTCAAACTGGTGCTCGCGCACGATCTGCATGACGAAGTGCCCCTCAGCGGCCTGGAAGGTCTCGACGATCCCGACTCCGCTGGCCGCTTCGTCGGGGATTCCCATCGAATAGAAGTTGGCGACGATGTCAGTCATTGCCATGGTGGCGTCGAGCATTGCAATGTCGATGTACTGTCCGCGCCCGGTCAGGTCTCGGTGGCGCAACGCGGCGAGCAGGCCGATCACCCCGAACAGGGCGCTGCTGATGTCTCCGAGTGCTCCGACGGGATTCGCTGCCGGGCGTCTTCCCGGACGCCGCTTGTACTCGTAGATTCCGGACATTCCCTCGACCACCGAGGCATAGGCGGCGCGGTAGATGTAGGGAGACGCCGGATCGTTGCCGAATCCCGACACCGAGAGGTAAACGACCTCGGGATGGCGCTTCGCGACTGCGCCGTAGCCGATGCCGAGGCGGTCGGCGGTTCCGGCCTTGAAGTTCTCGCAGACCACATCGAATTTCGGGGCCAGCCTCAGGAACAATTCGACGCCTTCGGCTGACTTCAGGTCGAGAGCGACGCTGCGCTTGTTGAGGTTGTTGCGCAGGAACGTGGCGCCCACTTCCAGTCCGTCCGGGTCCTTGATGGCGGGTTCGGACAGGCGGCCGCTGTCGCCGGTGACGGGATGCTCGACCTTCACTACCTCGGCACCGAGTCTCGCCAGCAACTGGGTGGCGAAGGGAAGCGCGGCCATCTGTTCCGCGGCCAGCACTCGGATTCCGGACAGCGGCCGGGGTCCGGCGAGGTACTGGCCGTTCACCACATCGCCTAGCTTCATATACCCTGGCTCGGGGTGCCCGTGCGCGCCTTCGGTCTTCACCATCCGTCAAGTGTGGACCGCAGCGGGTTCGGTTCCAAAGTTCGGCCCATGGTTGCTGGCCGGTGTGGCCGGGCCGTTATGGCTGCGTTCGGCGGGTAGGTTCATGTTGTGGAGTTCAACCGGAGCTTTCCTCGCCGTGACACCCGACAGATCATGGTCGGCGACGTTCCCGTCGGCGGGGGAGCGCCAATCACCGTGCAGTCGATGACGGTCACCAAGACCGCCGACCACGAAGCCACACTCAGCCAGATCTACGCGTTGGCCGCCGCGGGGGCCGATATTGTCCGTTGCACCTGCAACGAGAGTGCAGCAGCGGAGGGTCTGGCACGGATCGTGCCGCGTTCACCGGTGCCGATCGTGGCCGACATACATCATCAGTACCTGCGAGCGCTCGAAGCCCTCGAAGCCGGGGTGCACTGTCTGCGGCTCAACCCCGGCAACATCCGCAACCCCAAACACATCAAGCTCGTCGCCGGCGAAGCGCTGGATCGCGGGGTGCCGATCCGCATTGGCGTCAACGGCGGGTCACTGGATCCGGACCTGTACGCCAAACACGGAGGCAGGGTCACGCCCGAGGCGATGGTCGAGTCCGCGCTGCAAGAGATCGGCTACTTCGAGGACGTGGGCTTCGACCTGATCAAGATCTCAGTAAAGGCCTCGAGCGTTCCGCTGATGATCGAGGCGTATCGGCAGTTGGCGGAGGTGACCGACTATCCGCTGCACCTCGGTGTCACCGAAGCGGGGCCACCGCCGATCGGCACGTTGAAGGCGACCGCCGGGATGGCAACGCTGCTCGCGGAGGGAATCGGCGACACGATCCGCTATTCGTTGACCACCGACCCGGTCGAGGAGGCCAAAGCGGGCCGCCAACTCCTCGAGGTGATGGGTCTTCGCGAACGCAAGAACGTGGATCTGATCGCCTGCCCGAGCTGCGGTCGCGCCGAAGTTGATGTCTTCGCCCTGGCCGCCGAGGCGATGCAAGCCTTCGGCGAAAGGGAGATTCCCCTGCAGGTGGCGGTCATGGGTTGCGTCGTGAACGGACCGGGCGAGGCTCGAGACGCTGACCTGGGGATCGCCGCGGGCAACAAGCGGGGCCATCTCTTCGTGAAGGGGCAGAATGTGATGGTCGTTGCCGAAGATGAGATGGTCGACACGCTGATCGAATGGGCCGAGTACATCCACACCAATGGGGCTCAAGCAGCGCTGGACCGTGCATCGTCGACGCGTGCAGCGGCCCGACGTGCCGCGGAACAGGACCGCAAACTGAATCTCAATGAGCGTGGAGAAGACGCCAACAACGCTGAGGCGGCAATCTCCAACATTCGAATGGTGCCCAAACCAACTCGGCGCAGTTCTGGCTCGTGAATTGGCTCGTGAAACTGGCTCGCGAAGGCAGCGATGCAAAATGACAGAAAAATGCTAGACTGATCGGTACGTTCGATATCCCGTTTGGATACATCCCGTGTGGATGAGGCGTGGCCTTAGGGCCACGCTTTTCTTTTCTGAAATCGAGCGCTCGTTACTCAACACCAGGCACACTCGAGGAGGTTCGACAATGGCGATCGTCGACCGGGTTCGTGAACTCGTGACTCCCGTCGTCGAGGCCGAATCCGCGGATCTGTACGATGTGGAACACAACGGCGGGGTTCTGCGAGTGCTGGTGGATGTCGAGGGTGGAATCGGCATCGACGATCTGAAACGCATCAGCCGCGCGGTGAGCCGACGGCTCGACGAAACCGACCCTATGCCGGGCCGGTACACCCTTGAGGTCTCAAGCCCGGGCCTCGAACGGCCGCTGCGCACACCGGAACACTTCCGTCGCGCGGTGGGGGAGAGCATCAAGGTGAAGACCATGCCGACGCCTGAGGGTGCCCGGCGGCTTGAAGGGACCCTGCTAGGCGCCGACGAAGGCGGGTTCGACATCGAGACCGACGAGGACCAGTGCCGTGTGCGTTACGACGAAGTGTCAAAGGCCCGGACCGTGTTCGATTGGGGACCGACACCGCGCAGCGGTGGACAGCATTCGGCTCGCACACCCAAGGCGAGCCGCGACGGATCGAACAGTACAGATCAGACCAGAACGAACCACTCGACCAGGACTCAGACCAGCACCAATACAAGGACCAGCAGGGAGGCCCCAGCATCATGAACTCAGATATGATGGAAGCTCTCCAAGCGCTCGCTGCCGAGCGCGGGATTTCCGTTGACGCACTGTTTGCGGCACTGGCCGATGCATTGGAATCTGCGTACAAACGGATACCGGGTGCTCACGAGTATGCGTGGGTCACGATCGACCCCGAAACCATGGACTTCCGCGTCTTTGCCCAAGACCTGGATGAAGACGGTGAACCCGTGGGCGAAGAGTTCGAGGTCACACCCGACGATTTCGGGCGTATTGCCGCGCAGGCCGCCCGCCAGGTCATCACTCAGCGCATTCGCGAGGCCGAGCGCGAGTTGAAGTACGAGGAGTACGCGGGCCGTGAAGGAGACATCGTCACCGGAATGATCCAACAGACCGATGCGCGCTACACGCTGTTGGATCTCGGGAAGGTCGAGGCTCTGCTGCCTCAAGCTGAACAGGTTCCCTACGAGCGCCCAGACTCCAACACCCGGGTCAAGGCATACATCGTCGAGGTTCGAAACACAGCCAAAGGTCCCCAGATCGTGGTCAGCCGGACCCATCCGGGACTGATCAAACGGCTGTTCGAACTCGAAGTTCCCGAGATCGCCGACGGTGTCGTGGAGATCAGGGCGTGCGCCCGCGAACCAGGACACCGCACCAAGATCGCCGTGTGGTCCAACGACAACAATGTCGACCCGGTGGGGGCCTGCGTGGGTGCCCGCGGTGCGCGGGTGCGCCAAGTCGTCAACGAATTGCGCGGCGAGAAGATCGACATCGTGCCCTACTCCGAGGATCTTGAGGAGTTCGTGATGAAGGCTCTGTCACCCGCCAAGGTCAAGGATGTCAGACCCGACCAGGCCACAGGAGACTGCGAAGTCATCGTCCCCGACTACCAACTGTCGCTCGCGATCGGCAAGGAAGGCCAGAACGCCCGTCTGGCGTCGCGCCTCACCGGCTGGGGGATCAATATCAAATCCGAGTCGCAGCTCGCTGAAGAGGAGGCGTACGGGGATGTTGAGTGGGCTGAGGGTGAATGGGTGATCAACCCCGAGAGCGGCGAGCAGGTTTGGCAACCGGCCGACGGCGGTGAGGTCGTTTCAGCCGACGCTTGGGCCGAAGCGGCAGCGGCTGCGGCCACCATGGAAGAGGCTGCCGAAGAGGCGGTCGTCGCGGAGGAATCCACCGCTGAGCAGACCCCCGAAACTGCGGTCACCGAAGCGCCCGAAATCACCCCCAACTGACACCAGACCGACACTCAGGGCGACCCCATGAACAGACGCGAACCCTTGGGAGATCGGTAGGCTCATGGGGTCGTGGCTGTTCGGACCGTTCGCGTGCCCGCACGAGAGTAGTTGACTCCACGGCTTGTGACGCTCCTGTCACCCACACCTGATAAAGACCTGAAACAGACCTCAAGGACATTCGCCATAACGTGCCATCAAAGATTCGTGTATACGAACTCGCTCGGGAGCTAGGGCTCACCAACAAGGAGACCCTTGAACTCACCGAGGCGTTGGGGATTGGCGTCAAGAGCCACTCCTCAAGCATTGTTGACGCGCAAGCGGATCGTGTGCGCCGCAAGGCCCAGCGTGAGGGGCTGATCCGCGAGGAACAACCTCCCGAACAAGAGCCGAAACCAGCCAAGAAAGCTGCCGCAAAGAAGGCTCCCGCCAAAGCCGCGGCAAAGAGGGCTCCCGCCAAGAAGGCCGCGGCCACCAAGGTTGCCAAGAGTCCAGAACCCGATGCGGGGTCGGACACCGCTGAGTCCGACGGCGCGGCCTCTGAGTCGGCTGGAACGAGTGCCGCAGCCGGCACCGTCGTCAGCGACAGCAGCCCAGGTCGCGCCGGCGTCGCCGATCAGGCAGTCGATCCCGATGTCGCCGGGTCCGGAGGCGCTGCGGCCGACAGCGCCGCCCTCAAGGGAAGCACGCCAGGCACGGCTGCCAAAGCAGGACCTGCCGGTGGCCCGACACCAGCGGGAACGGGTCCGACCGGAGCACCTACCCAGGGAGCCCCCAGACGAGTCATCTCCTCAAGCGGCAGCGCGGCCCCACCCAAGCGTGCCGACGATGTAACGGCAAGCCCCGCCCCACCGGGCGCTCCCGTGCGAAAGGTCGTCAAGAAGGTCGTCAAGAAACTGGTGACCGACCCCAACCGGACCTCCAAGGCCGCGCCTCCCGCTTCGAGCAGCGGCAAGCCGATTCCACCACCACCCCGTTCGTCTTCTGGTCGTTCGATCCCGCCGCCACCGAGCGGACGCACTCAAGCACCGGCAGGTGGCCGTCGGTTCGGCGGCGCTCCCGCCGGCGGGCGCCCGCCCAGCGGCGCGCCAACCTCACCGCGCCTCCCACGGCCCGGTGCTCCACCGGCGGGTCGTGGTCCCAGCGGCCCTCGCCAGTCAGTCCCCGGCGCCGGAGCGATGCCTGGCGGACCCGGAGGCCGCGGCGGCGGACCCGGAGGCCGTGGCGGGGGCCCCAACCAGGGGCGCCGGCCCCCACGTCGAAAGAGCCGTCGTCGTCGGAGCCGCGAAGAGCTTCAGCCGATGGACGTTCCGCATTACACGCCCGAGGATGCGCCGGTCCCCGAAGGCGAGATCGTCATCGAAAGGGCATGCACCGCTCAGGACCTCGGACCAAAGCTGAACCGAACCGCAGCCGACGTCGTTCATTTCCTCCTGCAAGCCGGCGAGATGCTCACGGCGACCCACTCGCTGTCCGACGACATGATCGAACTGTTCGCAGAGGACATCGGCGCCAAGATCCGGCTCGTCGATCCAGGTGAGGAGCAGGAAGTCGAACTGCAGAAACTGCTCGAAATCGACGAGTCAGACAATTCGGACGCACCCGCCCGTCCACCGGTCGTGACCGTGATGGGACACGTCGACCACGGCAAGACCCTGCTGCTCGACCGGATCCGCAACGCCAACGTCGTTGATGGCGAGGCTGGGGGGATAACCCAACACATCGGCGCCTACCAGGTCGAACGTGACGGCAGACTCCTCACCTTCATTGACACTCCGGGCCACGAGGCGTTCACGGCCATGCGCGCCCGCGGCGCGGATTCCACCGACATCGTCATCTTGATGGTGGCGGCCGACGACGGCGTCATGCCGCAGACCATCGAAGCGATCAACCATGCCAAAGCCGCTGAGGTGCCGATCCTGGTGGCGGTCAACAAGATCGATCGAGACAACGCCGACCCCGAGAAAGCAATCGCGGGCGTCGCTGAGCACGGCCTGGTTCCCGAAGCCTGGGGTGGTGAGACGATCTTCCAGGAGATCTCCGCCCTCAAGAACCAGGGTATAGACGACCTGCTCGATCATCTCCTGCTGTTGGCTGAAGTTGAGGATCTACGCGGCGACCCCCGGGGCCGCGCTACCGGCGTGGTGCTTGAATCGAATCTCGATATCGGCCGCGGACCGGTCGCCACGGTCCTGGTGCAGCGAGGAACCCTGAAGGTTGGTGACCCCATGGTTGCGGGTGCCGCGTGGGGCAGGGTCCGGGCGCTGCTCGATGATCATGGCGAGAACGTACTGGAGGCCGGACCGTCGATGCCCGTTCAGGTTCTTGGGCTCTCCGATGTTGCAGGCGCAGGCGACGATTTCGTTGTCGCCGCCACCGACAAGGTCGCAAATCGTGTTGCCAGCACCCGTGAACACTGGCAACGTCAGTCGAGCCTGGGCCGGGAGGCCCATGCTCTCTCCGGAGGCGCCAGGCTCGAGGACATCTTCACGCAGATCCAGAGAGGCGAGGCGGCCACCTTGAACATGGTCGTAAAGGCCGATGTGAACGGATCGCTCGAAGCGGTGACGGAGTCCCTGCGGAAACTGGAGCGTGAGGAGGTCAAAATCCGCTTCGTGCACCGCGGCGTGGGAGGGATCACCGAGAACGACATAGCTCTGGCTGCCGCCTCCAACGCCACGATCCTGGGGTTCAACGTACGCCCTGATCGGAAAGCTCGCGAGCTTGCGGAGTTGGAGAAGGTGGAGGTCCGCTCCTATGAGATCATCTACAAGCTGCTCGAAGACATCGAGGCGGCAATGGTCGGCATGCTGGCCCCCGAATTCGAAGAGGTGGTCACGGGTGAAGCTGAAGTCAGGGAGATCTTCCGTATCCCGAGGGTCGGTTCGGTCGCCGGTTGCTTCGTGCAGAACGGTGTGATCACCCGCGGATCGGCGGTTCGGTTCCTGCGTGAGGGCACGATCATCTGGAAGGGGGAGATCAGCTCTCTGAAGCGGTTCAGCGAAGATGTTCGAGAGGTTGCCGCCGGCTTCGAGTGCGGTATCGGTTTGTCGAACTTTCAGGATCTCAAGCAGGGCGACATCATCGAGACGTTCGATAATCGCCAAATCGAGCGGTCCCTGGACGACTGACCCCATGGCTCGCAGGCGAAGAGGGGGCCGGGGTCGTCACACGACATCGTCGAACCCCGCTGCTGCCACGCGGGTCGCGCGGGTCGGGGAGTCGATTCGGCGCATCGTGGCGTCCGAACTCGAGTTGATCGAAGACGACCGGCTCGATCTGGTTTCGATCACCTCGGTGGATGTCGACCGGGCTCTGCACCGGGCGGTCGTCTGGTTCACCACCCTCGACGGTGACGGCGAAGGTGCCGCGGCCGAGGCGTTCGAGGAGTACGCCGGCGATCTGCGTTCCGCTGTTGGATCCCAGGCCCGTCTGCGCCACACCCCCCGCCTCGAGTTCAGGCCGGACACCGTGGTGCGCTCCGCGGAGCGCATCGAAGAGATTCTGCGCGATGGTCGGGGCGTCGACCAGCAGATTGATGATGACCATAATTGATGTTGACCGAAACGGGTCCGGCGATGCCCCCTGAGGTGGATCACCCAGTTTCGGAACCAACTCCGCAGGCGACTGGGGCCGGGGCGCCTCATGGTGTCGTGGTGATCGACAAACCGGCGGGTTGGACCAGTCACGACATCGTTGCGAAGTCGCGCGGCGTGTTGGGCACGCGCAAGATCGGACACTCGGGCACGCTCGACCCCGCGGCTACAGGGGTTCTGGTGCTCGGTGTGGGCAGAGCGACTCGCCTGTTGCGCTTCCTGACGGAGCTGCCGAAGTCGTATATCGGCGAGATTGTCCTTGGAGTCGAGACCTCCACCCTCGACGCGCAGGGCGACGTCTGTGCAAGCCACGACATGTCCGCGGTTACCGACGAGCAGGTACGCGAAGCCGCTAGAGGCTTCATCGGTCCGATAATGCAGGTCCCTCCAATGGTCTCGGCTGTCAAGGTTGGCGGCAAGCGGCTCTATGAACTGGCTCGTCAAGGAAAGGAAGTCGAACGCAGCGCACGCCGAGTGGAGGTGTACCGCTACGAGCTTGAACCGATCGCTGAGGAACCCGGCGTTTGGCGCTGCACCGTCGACTGTTCGTCGGGTACCTACATCAGGTCCCTGGCAGCCGACCTCGGAGCAGCATTGGGTGGGGGTGCGCACCTGCGCTCGCTGAGGCGCGTAGCGGTGGGTGGGTTCACCCTTGAGGGGGCCGGCACGGTCGAGGCCCCCGTTCTGAGGCCCGTCGCTGATGCGGTCGCTCATCTGCCGACATGCGTGGTCAGCGACGATACAGCGATTCGAGTCAGCCACGGTCAGGTGCTCGACCCTGGGGTGCTGGGGGTGCCGGGTGAATCGAGTGTGTCCAAACGGGGCGAGCTCGACGAAGGCCCATGGGCTGTGGTCGATTCTGCAGGGGAGTTGCTTGCCGTGTACGGACCGAGCCGCGGCCGCGCCAAGCCCTTGGTCGTGATGTCCGGGGCGGCTGCGCCGCCTAAGCCCTGAGCCCCTGTACCGTTGGGGGTCCGCAGTGAGCAGTCCTATGAAGATCCTCTACGACCAAGACGACCATTTGCCCGCGGCGATCTCCGTCGCGTCGACGATCGGAGTCTTCGACGGTGTGCACGTGGGGCACCAGGAGGTGTTCCGCATGGTCCGAGTCGTAGCGGACCGACTCGACGTCGCCTCGGCGGTGGTGACCTTCGACAACCATCCAGCCCATGTCGTGCGGCCCCGAAGCGCCCCCCGCCTGCTGACGACGTTGGAGCAGAAGCTGGAACTGATCGACGCCCAGGGGATCGACTACGCCTACGTGGTCCATTTCGATGCCGAACGAGCCGGCACCCATCCAGACGTTTTCGTCGAGCAGGTCTTTGTCGACGCCCTTCACGCCAAGGCCATCGTTGTCGGCGAGGACTTCCACTTCGGCAGGGGTCGCAGCGGCAACGTCGAGGCGCTACGCCAGATCGGAGAGGAGTGGGACTTCGAGGTGCATGCCCTAGAGCTGATCCAACACAGTGACGAGGCCCGGGAACCGGTCTCGTCGACCAAGATCCGCCGGGCTCTGGCAGGTGGAGACGTGGCGCGCGCCGCGGCGATGCTAGGCCGCCCCTACGAGGTGCGCGGCACCGTGCAGGAAGGTGACCGGCGCGGACAGTTGATCGGTTTTCCGACGGCCAATATCCCGGTGACGAAGACGATGGCATGGCCCGCCGATGCGGTGTACGCCGGGTGGTGCGACCTGCCCGACGGCAGTCGCCATCCGTGCGCGATCAACATCGGTCGGCGGCCGACGTTCTACGAGCACGCAGAGCAGTCGCTGCTCGAAGCGCACCTGATCGATTTCGACGGTGATCTGTACGGTGTCGGTGTGGCTGTCTCGTTTGTGGCTTTCCTGCGCAGCGAGCGTAAGTTCGAGGGGATCGACCAACTTGCCAAGCAGCTGAAGAATGACGTTGACGATGCTCGAAAGCTCCTCAAAGGGTGATGACTCAAGACACCAAGACTGTTGAACATTTTGCTGCGGCTCGGGTACCCACGAGCTATGGCAGTTTCGTGGCCCACGTCTATCGGACCGTTGCCGAAGGAGAAGAGCACATCGCCTATGTGATGGGTGACGTCGAGGGCGGTGTACCCCCGCTCGTGCGGATGCACAGTGAATGCTTGACAGGCGATCTGCTGGGGTCGATTCGTTGCGACTGCGGTCAACAGCTTCGTGCCGCGTTGGCAATGATCGCCGAGGAGGGCAGAGGGGTTCTCGTCTATCTGCGGGGCCACGAAGGACGTGGTATCGGTATCGGACACAAGATTCGTGCCTACGCCCTGCAGGACGGTGGGCTCGACACCGTCGAGGCCAACGAGGCGCAGGGACTTCCGATCGACTCTCGGACCTACGGCGTGGGCGCGAGCATCCTGGTTGATCTCGGTGTCACCGAGATGCGTCTGATGACCAACAACCCGATGAAGCTCGACAGTCTGGAGGACTTCAACCTCAAGATCACCGAGCGGATCCCGATCGAGATCGAGTCGAACCCCGAGAACGTGCGGTACCTCAAGACCAAGCGGGACCGGCTGGGCCACACGCTCACTGCTGCGCTCTGAGCCCGATTCCCGACCGCTGTACTCGGGTGCGGAACGCTGCGTTGACGCGTTGACGTTCCAGGTGCTGGGCGACCTGTTTCGCCCCCTGCGGCACGGGATGGGAGGCAAGGAAGTCGGCCACTGCGGCCACCTGCTCGGTGGTGTCGAGCATCACGATCCCTTCGAGCATCCGTGCGACTGAATTGCTCGGGAAGCTGTCTGCGAGCCGATCCCAATGCGAGGCCACAAAGGCCCAGACATGGCCGCCTACGTGTTGATTGATCAGCGCGCGGCGGATCAGGTAGGGCCCGTCCTGAGTCCGTATCTCGCCCGAGACGATGGCTTCGAGCAGCTCGTCCATCAGCGTCGTGTCCCGAAAGTCTGCGAGCGCCCGCAGGTTCCGCTGCTCGGTCTGGGGGTCCGGCGCCTGTCTTGAAGCGGAGCGGATCTCGTCGAAGTCGGCGCGTGTGCCGTGGTGCGCGACCACGGTCAGGGCCGCAGTGGCCAGCGTTGCATCGCGGTGGTGACGCAGCTGAGGTGAGGCGGCGATGATCTCAGGATCGTCGGCGACTGTTCCGAGCAGCGCCACGAGCGTGGCGCGCAGTTCGCGAACCCGGCCGTCGTCACTGTCGTCGGGTTGAAGGCCGATCCGGTCCAGGGCAAGGTTCGCGAGCACGCGCACCCGCTCGTTGAACCCCAGGACACTGGTGGGTTCGTCGTTGACCAGTCGTTTGAGATGACCGAGCGCTCCGGCGAGAGCCTGCCAGACTGTGAGATCATCTTCGTCGACGAATCCCAGGGCCGTCTCGAGGAACGCCTGCGCGCTGAGTTCTCCGGCGACGGTGAGTGCCCAGGCGTCGTCGAGGACGGCGTGGCGTTCGCTCGGTGTGAGGTCGCCCGACACCGCCGCCGCGATTGCCCTTCGGGTAGGACGAACCCTGAAGAATCCGGACGAGTCGGCGTTGGCGGTCACGATGTCCTCTACGGAGTGACCGGTGAGGGTTGCCGCCGGCCCGTCGAGGAGGAATCTCTGCTCGACGCCGTCTTCGTGACCGCTGCGGTGAGCGCGGATGCGCAGGGGCACAGACCAGCTCTGGTCGTTGGATTCACTCTGGTCGAGTGTGAAGTGACGCTGTGAGACCGAGACTCCGTGTGCCGTTTCGGTCAACTCGACGAGCGGGTAGCCGCCCTGATAGATCCAGCCGTCCATGATCCGGCGCACCCCTTCGCCGCTGGTGGCTTCCAGACAATCCCAGAGGTCGCTGGTGTCGGTGTTGGCGTATGCGTGGGTTGACAGGTAGTGGCGCACCCCGTCGCGGAATCGTTCGACGCCGAGATACTGCTCCAGCATTCGAACCAGCGAGGCTCCCTTCTCGTAGGTGAGAATGTCGAACATGCCCTCAGCTTCGGCAGGGTTTCGCACGGGATACTCGATCGGGCGGGTGGAGCCGAGCGCGTCGGTGGCGTAGGCCGCTGAACGTCCGCGGCTGAATGTGGTCCACACCTGCCAGTCGGGCCGGTAGGCGTCGGTGCAGGCAGTTTCCATGAAGGTGGCGAACGCCTCGTTCAACCAGATCCCCTCCCACCACTTCATTGTCACCAGGTCGCCGAACCACATGTGAGCGAGTTCGTGGTTGATGACCGCGGCTGCTGTCTGCAGTTCGGGCTGAGTGGCGGTTTCCGGGTCGATCAGTAGGAGCACCTCGCGGAAGGTGATACAGCCGAGGTTCTCCATGGCCCCCGAAGCGAAGTCGGGGATGGCCACGAGATCGACCTTGTCGGACGGGTAGGGGATCGCGTAGTAGTCCGAGAACCAGCGCAACCCGTGCGACGCGACGTCGAGCGCGTATGGCGTGAGGTGGTCGCGTCCCGGCCGATGCACGACACGGACCGGTACGCCGTCGACATCTACCGGGTCGGTGATCTCCAAGGGGCCCACCACGAAGGCCACGAGATACGTCGACATCGGCATCGTCTCCGCGAAGGTGACTCTGCGCCTGTTGGGGTCCGGGAACGATTCGCGAACCACCCCGGTGTTGGAGACCGCCAGATGCTCCTGGTTGACCACCAGCGTTGTGGCGAAGGTGGCCTTGTATGCCGGTTCGTCCCAGCAGGGGAAGGCTCTGCGGGCGTCGGTCGATTCGAACTGGGTGGTGGCGATGGTGTGTGAGGTTCCGTCGTCGTCTTGGTAGGTGGACCGGTAGAAGCCCCGGAGACGGTCATTCAGGATCCCCGAGAAGGTCAACTCGATATGGGCCGGGCCGGCTGGGATATCGGTTGTGAGAGCGAGGTGCAGCCGCTCGGTGTCGGCGTCGAGGTGATGCTCGGGGACGATCCGGGTGCCGTCGCCGAGTTGGATCGAAGCGGAGGAGATCTCCAGTTCCGCAGCGTTGCAGACGATCTCGTCGGTTGCCTCGAGAATCTCCACATCGATCACCACGGATCCGAAGAACGTGGCCGCGTCAAGGTCGGGTTCCAACTCAAGTTGGTAGCGGTTGGGTACGACGTGGGAGGGGAGTCGGGGATCGGGCTGGGTCATGGGGTCCTGGCTCATGAGGTAATTTGTATCGGCTAAACTCCGTGGTCTTGCCAGTTCGCACCAGCTTGCACGAGAAGTGCCAGTAGAGGCCATGGAGCAGTGACCATGGAGCCGAGCCTCGATGTCGTCGGTGTGGGCAATTCCATCGTCGATGTGATCGCGAAGGTCGACGACGGTTTCATTGAGGCGCACGGCCTGGCCAAGGGCGCGATGACCCTGATCGATCAGGAGCGGGCGACATCGTTGTACACGGTGATGCCACCAGCGTTGGAGATTTCGGGTGGTTCGGCTGCGAACACTGTCGCTGGGGTGGCGAGTTTCGGCGGCTCGGCCGCGTACATCGGCAAGGTGCGCGACGATCAACTCGGGGAGGTGTTCGCCCATGACCTGCGCGCGGCGGGGGTTGGATTCGATGTGCCGCTCGCCAGAGAGGGGCCGCCGACCGGCCGAAGCCTCATTCAGGTGACGCCGGACGCCGAGCGCACCATGAACACGTTCTTGGGGATGAGCACCCTGCTCGAACCGGCGGACGTCGACGCGGACCTAGTCGTGGATGCAGCGATCACCTACTGCGAGGGGTACCTGTGGGATGTCGATGTGGCCAAGGCGGCGATCCGCTTCGCCATGGATGCCGCCTCGGACGCGGGCCGCCTCGTCTCGCTCACTCTCTCGGATTCGTTCTGTGTGGACAGGCATCGCCGCGAGTGGCTCGACCTCATCAGCGACATGGTTGACCTCGTCTTCGCCAACGAGACCGAGATCTGTTCGTTGTTCGAGACCGAAGACTTCGATTCCGCAGCGTCGCTGGCCGCAGACATCACAGAGATCGTGGCTCTGACCCGGTCCGCTGAAGGTTCGGTGGTGATCTCCGGCAACGAACGCGTCGAGGTTCCTGCCAGGCACGTCCCCCAGATCGTCGACGCGACCGGAGCGGGCGACCTCTACGCATCGGGCTTCCTGTTCGGTCTGGCCAGGGGCGTCGACCTGCGGCGTTGTGCCGAACTCGGAGGCATCGCCGCGGCTGAGATCATCTCCCATATCGGTGCGCGTCCCCAGGTATCTCTCAGCTCGCTAGCCTGACATCTCGCTAGCTTGACTTCTGCCCGAGACCAATAAGAGAAGCGATACGAGGGATGGTGCAAGGCCATGGGTTACACATGTTTCGAGATCGACGAGAGTGAGGGAGTGGCACACCTACGCCTGTGCCGCCCTGATGAGTTCAACACCATGACTCCCGAGTTCTGGAGGGAACTCCCCGAGATAATCGGCGAGTTGTCGGACAGTGGTCGGGTGCGCGTCGTTGTGTTGTCCTCCACCGGGAAGCACTTCTGTGCCGGTATGGACCTGGCGGTCTTCACGGGTTCCTCCGCTGCCGGAGGCAACGATGCGATCACCGAGGTGGGGCGTCAACGTGCCGCGCTGCGTTACAACGTCCTGCATCTCCAGGATGCCCTGACTTCGCTGGAGCAGGCTCGGATGCCTGTGTTGGTGGCGATTCAGGGCGGTTGCATCGGTGGCGCGGTCGACATGGTCACGGCTGCGGACTGTCGCTATGCGAGCGCCGACGCATGGTTCTGCATCCAGGAGATCAACATCGGCATGACCGCTGATGTAGGAACATTGCAGCGTCTGCCGAAGCTCATTCCCGAAGGAGCCGCGCGGGAACTGGCGTATACCGGTCGTCGTATGGGCGCCCAGCGGGCCGCTGCGTTGGGCCTGGTCAACGAGGTGTTCGATGACCATGAATCGTTACTTGAGGGGGTACATGCGATTGCCGCGGAGATCGCCTCCAAGTCACCGCTGGCGATTCATGGAACCAAGGAGACGATCAACTACAGCCGGGACCACTCGGTGGAGGACTCCCTCGCCTACATCGCCGCGTGGCAGACCGGAATGTTCCAACCCGACGACATGTTGGAGAGCTTCAGCGCGAAGGCCGAGGGCCGCGAGCCCGTCTTCGACGACCTGGGACCGCTGCGCAGGGGCCTGTAGGACGGGGCCTGTAGCACGAGTAGGCGAGTTGGTGCGGTTCACCTGAACTTCAGGTCACCCAGTCGGACCAGAGTCGAGGAGATCCAGCCGCCCAGCGCGTTGAAGTGGTCGTCGAGCATGGAGCCGTCAGCGAGGCGCGGCTCGTCGAGTTCGTAGGCCCCCTCGTAGGAGACCTCGATCGCGTGCTGCACGTCGTCTGTGTCGGGCCCATAGCTCGATTCAACGGTCGGCCCACTGCGGGTCAGTTTCTCGCCGCCTATCGAGGGGCTTCGGACCGGCAGAATGGCGAGCACCGCGGTCGGGTCCGGGATCATGTCCAGGCGCTGTATCCGTAGCACTATCTCGATCTCGATGCGCGGCGGTTCGCTGAGCTCCTCGGTGACGTACCAGCTCCGATATGCGGTTTGGGACCAGGTGGGCCAGCTGCAGCCGACGTCCGCCTGCACGCGCGGCGGAAGGCCCTCTCCTGGCAGTCCGTAAGTCGTCTGCCAGTTGAGGTCGCCGAGAAGCATGTCCACCCAGAAGCGTTCCTCGAAGGCTTTGCGTTCGAGACGGGCCGTCTCGAAGGCGTCCCGCAACGCTCCGATTGCGTCGGTGAACACGTGATCGAGCATGGCAGTTGAGGTTAGCCCGTCAAGTCCAGGGCGTTTGCGCCGGTTCTGATCCTCTCGGCGGTCGGCTCGGTCTCTGGCATGGCCTGTGGCAAACAGGGTTATTCGCTGAGGACTTTGGAGACTTCCAGCCAGTGGCCGGAGCCGTACAGGCGATCGGCGAGTGCTCGGACATCGCTGCGGGTTGCTTGCGCGAGCAGGTCTTGGCGGTTGTCGAGGGTCAAACGGTCCTCGCTCGCGAACCTGATCGCTTCGAGATCGGAGTTTGCCAACAGGCTGTTGTTGAAGAAGTTCCAGTCGCTGCGGATGACGCTGTGGGCCTGCTCGAACTGGTCCGTGGTCGGGCCGTTGCGGGCAAGGGTCTCCAGTTCTTCCATCAACACGGAACGGATCTCGTCGAGTCGTGTCGGATCGCCGCTGATTGAGATGATCGAACGGATCGACGGTTCTGGTTCGCGCAGTAACGAGATTGAGGCGGATCCGCCATAGGACGCGCCGAGCTCCTCGCGGATGCGTTCGAGTATCCGGTCCGTGATGACCCCTTGCAGAAGGTTGGCGACCACACGGTTCTCGGCGGTGAGTTCGATCGGCTGGGCGTGGAAGACAAGCAGGCCACCGTCGGCAGCGCCTTCGCTCAATTCGACGCTCGCCGATTGCCGGCCGGTGGGGAGCTCGTAGCCGAGATCGACCCAGGAGTCGGACTCTCCAGCGGGAAGCGAGCCGAGATAGCGAGCGGCGAGGTCGGCGACCGTAGAGCGGTCGATGTCGCCGACGACGGCGACCGCTAGGTCGTCCACCTTGCCGAGCCGCGCCCTGTAGATCTCGAGTGCGGTCTGTTCGTCGAGTGCGTCGAGCTGTTGTTGGCTCGCTGCTCGGTGCTGGGCCGGGTCTCCGTCGTAGACGAGGTCCAGCAGCGCGGTCACGGCTCGGCGGTCGACGTTGGTCTGGTTGACGGCAAGATTCTGCTCGGCGTCGTCGATTGCAGTGCGGAAGGCGACTTCGTCGACCCTCGGCTCGGTGATGTACAGGTGCAACAACTGGAACAGGACCTCAGCATCCCGGGTGGCCGACTCGCCCGAGAAGCCCTCCTCCGACTGGTCGATGAAGCCGACGAGGCCGACGTTGCGCACCGAGAGGAAGCGGTTCAGAGTCAATGCGTCGTGAGGGCCTACCCCGCTGCCGAACACTGCGTCGACAGCCACCGCCGAAATCGCAGTGTTGGAACCCGGATGGTCCCGTGGGAATGTCGACCAGCCACCCCCAGACGCTGCCCGCAGCGAGAACACGTTGTCCGCGACCCGCGAGTGGCGGTGGCTGACCGTCACTCCGTTGTCGAATGTCCAAGTGGTGACTTCACCGTGGTCGGTGCTCCGCTCGCCCGTGTCGGTCGGCTGGGCGCGGGGCACCGGAGCCATCAGTTCGTCTATCCGGGCTGCCCCCGCGGCGGATTCTGCCGGAGCGAGGTTGGCAAGGGTCTCAAGCAGTTCGTCGGCCGTGGGCAGGGTCGACTCGTCGGCACCGACGGCGATGACTATCGGTCCGCTGATGCTCAACAGCCAGCTCCAATGGTTGGCGAGTTCATGGGCCGTGAACGACTCGACGGCAGTCCTCTGCCGAGCGATACGTGTCTGAGCCCTGTCGATGTCTGCACCGCCGAGCCAGTATCTCGACAACAGATTGGCGTATTGGCCGTCCTGGGTGGTGTTGAGCCCCGCCAGTTGCTGGTTGAAATGAGCGATCATCGTGTCGCGCATACGTTCCATCTCGTCGTCGCTGAATCCGTCGGTGGCGGCTGCTAGCAGGTAGGACATGTAGTCCTTGAGGCCGTCCGCTAGATCAGCGGCTTTGAGGTTGGTGCCGAAGTATCTGAGTCCCCGGCTCACCTCGAACTCGCTGATGAACGGAGTCTCCTCGAGCACCAGGTCGCCGAGTTGGTATGCGTCGTTGAGCCGGTTGTTCAGCATGATGGCGATGGATTGCTCCATGAGCGTCAGACGGGAACCACCGACCGTGCTTCTGTCCCAGACGGGTATTGGAAAGTCGAGCGACAGGTTGTCGATCGAGTTGTCGGGATGGGTGACGACATGGGCCTGAGGCTCGGGCGATATCTGAACCTCGATCGGCTCACGGACGCTGGGTGTGCCTGTCCGTGGTTCAAGGTCGCTGAAATACTCGGAGACCTTTTCTTCGAGTTCGTCGAGGGGCAGGTCGCCGACCACGACGACAGCCATGTTGTCAGGTCGGTACCAGTCGTCGTAGAAGGACCTGAGCAGCTCGGGAGTGGTCGCCTCGACCTTGTCGGGATCCCCGGCCACGAGGTGGCCCTCATAGGGGGTGCCGGCCACGTACACCTCGTTGAATCTGTTGGAGATGATGCCGTCGACGGATTCGAGACGCTGGCGCAGTTCATCGCGCACGACGCCCTTCTCTTCGTCGACTGCGGACGGTTCAAGCGTCGCTGCCGATGCCCACTGCGCCAGCACGTCGAACGCCACCTCCACAGCACCCTCGTCGGATGTCGCCGCGGAGAGGATGTAGACGGTCTCGTCCATCGACGTGTAGGCATTGACTTCGGGCCCGAACTCGATGCCGAGTCGCTGCAGTTGTGCAGTCAGTTCATTGGCCGGGTACTTCTCGGTGCCGTTGAACAGCATGTGCTCGAGGAAGTGGGCGCTGCCGTCGCTGCCGTCGACCTGCTGTGCCGACCCGGAGTTGACGAGTAGGCGGATCTCTAGATTCGAGCCTGGTGAATCGTTCGAGCGCAGAAGATAGGTGAGGCCGTTGTCCAGCGTCCCGATGCGGTAGTCACGGTCTATGGGCAGCGGAGTCGGATCTGGGTCAGGCTCGGTGACGGGCGGACGCGCCGCGCCGTCGGAACCGCGGTCGTCACCGGAGCCGTCGGGATCAACACCCTGCGGCGCCGGAGTCGTGTTCGGGGTCGCCGTTGCGGCGTCGCGACGGATCTCGTCGATCGTGCTGTTCTGGGCGCAAGCAGCGGCGATCAACGCGCAGAGAAGCAACGCGGTGCCGCTGCGTCGCAGAGGTCGAGAAGATGTTCTCGATGATGCCGATGGTCCAGGTTTGAACACACTGGGTTTGTTCACCGCGTGATTCTAATGATCGAGGCGTCGTCGCAACGCGGCGGTGGACCTATATCGGCGGCTCTTCCGACCAAGCCTCGAGTGGCGCGTAGCGGGGCTTTATCACCTGCTCAATGAGCTGCAACCGTTCGCGGAAGGGCAGGAAGCTCGACTTCATTGCGTTGACGGTGAGCCAACGGAGCCGGTCCCACCCGTAATCGAAGGCGTCAACGAGCGCCGCCATCTCCGAGCTCATCGACACACCCGACATCAACCGATTGTCGGTGTTGAGCGTCACCCGGAATCTGAGGTTGATCAGTTGGTCGATGGGGTGCTCGGCGATGCTGTTGACGACCCCTGTGTTGACATTGGAGGTCGGACATACCTCGAGGGGAATCCGTCGATCGCGAAGGAAGTGGGCAAGACGACTGAGTCTCGTTTCGCCACTCTCGTCGACCTCGAGGTCTTCGATGATCCGGATCCCGTGGCCCAGGCGTTCCGAACCGCAGTACTGCACTGCTTTCCAGATCGAACGCGGACCGTAGGCCTCGCCTGCGTGAACGGTGATATGGAAGTTCTCGCGCTGGCAGTATTGGAATGCTCTGATGTGGTCGTCGGGCGGGTATCCGTCCTCTGCTCCGGCGATGTCGAACCCGACGACCCCCTGATCGCGCCATCGCACAGCAGCTTCCGCCACTGCCAGTGAGTTGTCGGCGTCGCGCATGGCGGTGCAGATGGCACGGATGGTGAGGTCGGTTCCGGCCGAACCGGCTGCGAAGCCTGCCAGCACGGCTTCGATCGCGTCGTCGAGACTCAGGCCCCGCTGGTTGTGGAGTTCGGGGGCGAACCGCACTTCCGCGTAGACGACTCCGTCGGCACCCAGGTCCTCGGCGCATTCGCGTGCGACCCGTTCGATGCTGTCCGGGGTCTGCATGACCGCAATGGTGTGGGCGAACGTTTCGAGGTAGAGAGTGAGATCTTTGCGGTTGGCTCCCTGCATCATCCATTCAACGAGCGGTTCGGGTTCGGTGGCCGGCAGGTCGCGGTAGCCCAACTCATCGGCGAGTTCGATGATCGTCTGCGGCCTGAGTCCACCGTCGAGATGATCGTGAAGCAAAACCTTCGGCGCACGCTTGATGCGCTCTAGCGTCGGAGCCCCGACATCGAGACCAGTCATTGGTGGAGTCTAGCGACAACGATGCCTGGCATTCCCCTGTCAGTCAGCCGGCAGCGACACGCTCCTAGAAGCCGCGCAGGGGCATGTCGGGGCCTCGCTGGAGCCAGTTGTCGGCCAGGTAGTCGGCTTGGGCGTCGATCAGGTGCATCGTGTAGGCGTGGCGGCTCACGGGCGAGGTGTTCGGCGCGCTCCAGTGGGGGAGTGTGCCGTGCAGCACGATGAGCGTGCCCCGATCGACCGGCACCGGTACGAGGTCTTCGGTGGGCCAAGGTTCGGGATCGAGTACATCGGTGGTGGTGCTTGCAGCACCGGGAGCGGTCAGCCGAAAGCGGGTGCGTGCCGCGGTGCGATGGTGACCGGGGGCCACCCACATGCAGCCGTTCTCCAACGTGGCGTCCTCGATGGCGAACCAGAAACCGACCACGGACTGGGGCTCGGTCCACAGGAACGTGTGATCACAATGGCAGGTGACCTCGCCGCCGATACCGGGCTGTTTGAAGATGTACATCGACTGGAGCAGGCGCGGCTCCACGAATCCCAGATCCTTGGCCAACGCGGCGAGTTCGGGTGTCCTCGAGAAACGATCGAAGTGCGGGTCGAGATCGTGCATGGCGTGACCAAGCTTGTTGACGGCCAGTTCCAGCGGTCGGGTCAGTTCGCCGTCGATGACCGCACCGTCCTCGAGGAACCAACGAACCGTGTCGCCGCTGGTCAGAAAGTACTCATCCTGGGCATGGCTCTGCGCGTTCGTGTCGAACACGGTGAGTCCGCCGTTCACCGTTGGGTCCGCATCGCGCAACATGCCCATTACGTGCTCCCGCAGCGAGTCGCAGTCCCTCGGGTCCACAAAATCGTTGAGCACGATGTAGCCGTCACGGTCCCATGCAGACAGTTGAGCGTTGTCGAGTATCGCCATCGCGGTTCGGCTCCCTAGGTCTTACCGCGGCGGTACGGCTGCCCGTCGGCCGCGGGCATACGCAGGCGCTGAGAGAAGAACGTCAAGACCAGCAGCACGATCAACTGCGGCAGAATATTGATGAACCAACTGGGCACCGTCTCCGATCCGACGAACCAGACCAGGGCCAGCACCCCGATCATTCCCCCCAGCAGAGCGTCGGTACGGTTCCCGCGCCGGAAGTTGTTGATTGAGACAACCGCCAGCACCCCAGCGGCCACCAACAGCAGCGCATGCGTGTTGCTGCCGTCGAGGTCCCTGAGTCCCAGCGCGAAGGGGTAGCCGAAGAGCATGGCGCCCGCCATCACTCCAGCAGGTCTCCAGTTGCCGATGATCAGGGCAGCCAAGCCGATGAACCCGCGCTGGTTGACCGAACCCTCGAGATAGATCCCGTTGAGTTCGGGGGTGGCGATGAAGGCCCCGGCGAACCCTGCGAGCACCCCACTGAGCACCACACCGATGTACTTGTAGAGGTAGATGTTGATCCCCTGTGATTCCCCGGCGGTGGGGTGCTCCCCGCAAATCCGCAGCCGCAGACCGAATCTCGTCCGCCACAGGACCCAGGCCGACAACGGCACCAGAGAAAAGGCGATGATCGTGAAGATGCTCAGGTTGAACACGAATCCACGGGCGAATCCCGTCAGGTCGGAGATGTACCACCAGTCCTTGTCTGTGAACCATCCGAGAATGTCGGGACTTCGCCAATCGCCGATTCTGCCTCCTGCAAGGAACGGCAGAGTGAACTTGCCGGCGCCGGACAGGCGGGGTGACTGGGTGATCGAACCTCCCTCGTGCCCTGCCAGAATCTCAAGGGACAGGAATCGGGCGATTCCCGGCGCGGCGATCAGGATCGCGACACCGGAAATGATGTGGTCGACCCCGAACGTCACGGTCGCGATCGCATGGATCAATCCCCCGAGCGCCCCGCCCAGCAGTCCGATCAGCAGACCGTTCCAAGGTCCGTAGTTGATCGTTCCCCAAGCCCCGAACCACATTCCGAGGACCATGATCCCGTCCAGGGCGATGTTGACCACACCGGCTCGCTCCGAGAACATGCCGCCGAGCCCGGCGAGCATCACGGGCACGGTCCAGCGCAGCATTGCACCGGAGGTTGTGGTCGTGGTCAGCTTCGACGCGTCTGTGAACGACTGCACAATCACCAGCAGGAAGATCCCCAGCGCTGCGTAGATCATCCAGCGGATCGGTGTGGCGAGCTGGTTGAGACGGCGCAGCAGATTCATGATGTCGCCTCCGCGAGCCTCGCTGCGGTGCGGGCCGACTCGGTGCGTTCACGCATTCGCCTGACCACCTCGTAGCCGATGACGACAGTCAACAGGATCACGCCGCGCATGATGTCGATGATCTCCTTGGGAGCGGTCTGGGTGACCTGCAAGATGTCCGAGGTTGCGTCGAGGAAGGCCCACAGCAGCGCGCCGACCGCGATGCCGGCCGGGTTGTTGCGCCCCAGCAGAGCCACCGCGATGCCGTTGAACCCGAGGAAGCCGACGAAGTTCGGGTCGTACCTGGTCTTGTCGAAGATCTCGGCCATGCCGACGAGTCCACCCACCGCACCTGACATCAGCATGGCGGCGAGCGCCATCTTGCGGGGAGGCACGCCTCCCGCACGCGCCGCCAGCGGGTTGAGTCCGCTGGCTCGCAGGTCGTATCCGAAGACGGTGCGGTTCAGCAGCAGGTAGTAGACGATTCCGACAACGATGGCGATCACCACCATGCCAGTGAGTTCCTCGTTGGCCCGGAGGTCACCGAACAGTTCCGGGATGAAGTTCAGGTTGGGCAGGAGTCCCGACTCGTCGATGGGCTCTGTGCCCACGCCGACCTGGACGATGTTGCCCTCGGCCTGCCAACGCCGGACGAGCCAGGCGATCACACCGAGCGCGACGCCGTTCAACATGATCGTGCCGATCACCTCGTTGACGCCACGGTGGGTGTAGAGCACTCCCGCGAGGCCGCCCCAGAGACCGCCAACCACCATCGCAGTGATCAGGATGAGTGCGATGTGCAGGACCGACGGCAATGCGACCGCGCCCCCCACGAACGCCGCGAATATCGCTGCCATCCGATACTGGCCCTCGACACCGATATTGAACAGATTCATCTTGAAGCCGATCGCGGCCGCGACTCCGGAGATGTACAGGGGAGTGGCCCGATTGATCATCGAGACCTGCACCTCGAGTTTGCTTGCGTGGTCGAGCATGTCTCGGGCGGCATCGATGGGGTTGCTGCCTGCGGCGATCAAGACGACGGCGCTGGCGATGAGCGAGAAGACGAAGGCCCCGAGGGGCGCCGCTGCCGACAGCAGGGTCTGTCGCAGGTGTGAGTCGGTCGCTGACCCCTGGTTCGCCAGGCCACGCCAACGTCCAGCCTTCGGCCGTCGGGCCTCGGGTTCCTCCTCGGGTTCGTCGGCGAAAGTCGAGTCCGTCATCGCGGCTCTCCCGCTTCACCGGAGGTGGGTTCTTCACCCGGTTCGGGGTTGGCCGGCGTCTCGGCGTCATCCTGCTCGGAACCGGTCATATAGCTTCCGAGTTGCCGCGGCGTGATTGTGGCAGGGTCGAGGGTAGCGGTCAGTTCTCCCTTGTGGATCACGACAATGGTGTCGGACAGACCGATGAGCTCGTCAAGGTCCGCGGATATCAACAGGGTTGCCATGCCGTCTGCACGGGCCGCTCGGATGTCGTCCCACACTGCTGCCTGAGCGCCGATGTCGATTCCCCGGGTGGGATGGGCAGCGATCAGCACTTTCGGCTCGGCAGCCATTTCCCGTCCGACGATCAGCTTCTGCTGATTGCCTCCCGACAGCGAGTTGGCGGTCACTTCAATATCGGGCGTGCGCACGTCGAACCAGCTACGGATCGCCTCGGTCCGCTCGCGCGCGCCGAATCGATCGAACCAACGACCATTGGCGAAGGGCTTTCTGGTCTGATGACCGAGGGCGGCGTTCTCCCAGAGCGGTGCGAACAGAAGCAGACCCTCTTGTTGGCGGTCCTGGGGGACATAGCCGATCCCGGAGTTGCGCCGGTGCCTCACTGTGGTACGGGCGATCTCCTTTCCGAGCAAGCGGATTGAACCGGCCTCTACCTCCTCGGTCCCGATAATGGCGCCTACGAACTCATTCTGACCGTTGCCCTCGACGCCCGCGAGCCCCACGACTTCTCCTTTGTGGACATCGAGGCTGACATCGTGCAGCGCGGGCCGGTCGTCCTCGTCGAGCACCGTCAAGCCCCTGATCGAGAGTGCCACCTCGCTGGTGACCGTGGACCTCGAGGTCTGCGGTGTCGGCAACTCGGAGCCGACCATCATCTCTGCGAGGTCACCGGTGCTGACATCGGCGGGTTTGACGGTCGCGACCGTGCGTCCCTGGCGCAGCACGGTGATCGTGTCGGCGATCTGCAGGACTTCTTCAAGTTTGTGGTCGATGAACAGGATCGTCTCTCCCGCGGCCTTGAGTTCGCGCATGTTGCGGAACAGTTCGTCCACCTCATGGGGGACGAGCACGGCAGTGGGTTCATCGAGAATCAGGATCTGGGCTCCCCGGTAGAGCACCTTGATGATCTCCACCCGTTGACGCTCACCGACCTCGAGAGTCTCGATCAGATCGTGTGGATCGACATCGAGTCCGTAAGCCTCGCCCACCTCGAGTAGATGGGTCTCGGCGGCCTTGAAGTCGATTCGCCCGAGTGAAGCCACCGGTTCAGTCCCGAGGATCACGTTCTCGAGCACAGTGAGTTGTCCGGCGAGCATGAAATGCTGGTGGACCATGCCGATGCCCAGCTCGATCGCGTCGGCCGGTGAGGAGAACCGGACCTCTTCACCACGGATTCGCATAGTCCCTTCATCGGGGCTCTGCATGCCGAAGAGGATCTTCATCAGGGTTGATTTGCCTGCCCCGTTCTCCCCGCACACCGCATGGATCTCGCCTGGAGCCACTGAGAGGTTGACGTTGTCGTTGGCCACAACACCGGGAAACCGTTTGGTGATGCCGGTTAGCTCAATCGCGAGCGTCAAAGTGCGTCCCCTCGGTTCGAAATCGCCAGGAATTCCTGGTGAAGCAAGAAAAAGTGAGCAGGGCCGGGAGTATATCCCAGCCCTGCTACCAAGTCAGATGTCAGAGTGCCCGCTGGTAAGGCGGAAACCCGGTCGGGTTCTTAAGCCCCGACCTCGGTTGGATCAGTCGGAACGACGATGTCGCCAGCGATGATCTGCGCCTTGAACTCTTCGAGTTGGGCGACGATGTCGTCGCTCAGGAAGCCGCCCGAGGTCGAGTAGCCGACCCCGTCGACGGAGAGGTCATAGCGGGTCTCGCCAGGACCGAAAGTCCCCTCGAGGTGGGCTTTGATGATCTCGAAGATGGCGACATCCACCCGCTTCAACATCGAGGACAGCACGTACTCGCGTACGTCCTCGTCGACGGTGTGGTACTGGTCGGAGTCGACTCCGATGCCCCAGACCTTCGAGCCTGTGGACTCGCTGTGCTCCTTGGCTGCGGCGAACAATCCTGCACCGGTACCGCCCGCTGCGTGGTAGATCACGTCTGCGCCCGCTTCGAAGATGGCCAGCGCCGTCTCGCGGCCTCGGTCGGGAGCGTTGAACCCGTCGAAGTCGGGGAACTCGGTGATGTAGTTCGAGATGATCTCAATGTCCGGGTCGACATGGAGAGCTCCGGCACGGAATCCCGCTTCGAACTTCTCGATGAGACCGAAGCAGCAGACGCCGCCGATGAAGCCGACCGTTCCGGTCTCGCTGCTGAGCGCCGCGGCGGCGCCGACCAGGAACGATCCCTGCTCTTCGGAGAACACGAGCCCGGCGATGTTGTCGGAGTAGGGTGCCGGCGGATCTTGGCCGAAGTCGAGCATCGAGGAGTCGATGACCGCGAAGTTGGTGTCAGCGTTCGCTCCGCCGACAGCGGCGGCGTCACCTTCGAACAGGAAGCCGACGGCTAGAACGATTTCGCTGCCGTCTGCCTGGAGTTGGAGTAGCTCGGCGCGGTTGCTCCCGTCGTCGTTCGGCGACACCTTCGACGTGGTGATATTGAAGGTCTCTTCTGCTCTGGACAGGCCTGCGGCAGCCGAATCGTTGAAGGACTGGTCACCCTCGCCTCCGATGTCGAACACGAGGCCGACGTGGATCGGCGCTTCTCCTTCGGCCATGTCGTCTTCTTCGGCCATGTCATCACCGTCGTCGGCCATGTCGCCGTCGTCGGCCATGTCGTCTTCTTCGGCCATGTCGTCGCCGTCGTCGGCCATGTCGTCACCGTCATCGGCCCCGGTGTCTGTACCGGCGTCGGATGAGTCGTCGTCACCGCATGACGCGGCAATGAGCGTAAACGACAAGAAGATGCTCAATAGGAGCAGTAGCTTGCGCATTGTCCCCTCCAGGGTCTGTGTAGAAATCAGATGTTGCTCCAGTGAGAGTATCGCGAACCGTCCCCGAGCGCTAAGCCGGTGATCGCATGTTGGAGTCTCCGCTCAGCCGACCGGCAGTCAGGTGTCGCGGGCGGAACGCCAGAGGGCGTGTCGTACCAATTGGTCGAGGGACCGTATCGCCCTGCCGGCTGAGGAATGACACATGATTCCGGCGGTTCTCATGGTGGCTGGACCCGGCGTTTCAGGGCGGGTGTTCGCCAATTCGGTGGCTACCAGCACAGGTGTACCGGTTCGTTCGGCAATGTCGACAGCGGCCTGCACGTAGCGGGCGTCCTGGCGCTCGCGAAAGTTGACGATGCGTTCAAGTCCGTGGTCGGGATAGAAGTGCCCGTGCCTCATCATCGCCGCGGTGTTGGAGAGGATCCCGATTCCGAGCAGCACCACGGCGTCGACTTCGGGGTGGCCGGCCACCAATTCGAGGATTGTCGGGATGGTTTCGCGCGTCTCTGCCCCGACCGTGTCGATCGGGTTGCTCCTGCTCCAGCGCGGCGGCAGGAGATCGTCGATCGCCGCTTCGAGGTCGCCGGGCAGCGGTATCGGATCGAGTGCTGTTCCGGCCATTGCGTCGACAGCAGCGACGCCCCAGCCTCCCGCGGAACTCACGACCACGACCCGATTGCCCTTGGGCAGGGGTTGAGTTGCCAGAGTTGCCGCGACCTCGAAACCCTCCTCGGGGTCACGGGCGCGAATCACGCCGGCTTGGCGACACATGCCGTCGAAGATTGCGTCGTTGCTGGCTAGAGCGCCCGTGTGGCTGGCCGCGGCCCGCGCACCTGCGGCCGATGCGCCTCCTTTCACGACCACGATCGGTTTCTTTTCCGAGATCGCGCGGAGTCTTTCGAAGGAGGCGCGTCCGTCTTGGATCGTCTCGATGTAGGCGAGACTCACCTTCGTCTCGGGGTCGGTGGCGAGCCATTCGAGATAGTCGATGACTCCCAGTTGTGCTGCGTTGCCCGCAGAGACCGAGCGCGAGACTCCGACCCCGGTGTGGTCGGACAGGTTCAACCAGGCCGACGCGATGTTGCCGGACTGGCTGACCAACGACAGGTTTCCTCGGGGTGGGTATGGTGCCACGATCTGGGCGCACATCTGACTCGGGGTGGAGATCACTCCCTGGCCGTTGGGTCCGGCCAGCAGGATTCCAAGCTCCTCAGCGGTGGCGGTCAGACTCTGCTCAGCCGCGAGTCCGTCCGTGCCGGCTTCGCGGTATCCCCCCGCGGCGACGAACGCGGCCCGCACTCCCTTGGCTGCCGCGGCGCGCAGAAGGTGTTCGTTGACCGCCGCCGGGGTGCAGATGAACACCAGGTCTGCGACGCCCTCAGGTAGTTCGTCGATCGTCCCGAAGACCGGTTTGCCCAGCACTTCGCCCGCTTCGCGGCCGACAGCGAAGATATCGCCGAGGTAGCCCGCGGTGAGCAGATTGTGCAGCGCCACGAAACCGAACTTTCCGGGGTGGCTCGACACGCCGGTGACGATTATCCCCCGGGGGTCGAACAGCGCCGTGAGGTCGTTGGTCATTGTGCTACCTCGACCAGCGCGTCCACGGCCAGGGGTCGGCCGTCGACGAGGACCAGCGGGTTCAGGTCGACCGATAGGACCTCACGATGAGCAGCACCGACCTCGCAGAGCGCCAACAGCAGGTCGATCAAGTCTTGTCGGTGCAGGGCCGGTTCGCCGCGGAACTCGCCCAGGAGGGCCTGGGCGGACAGGTCGCCGATCATCTCTTCAGCATCGGTCCGCGTGATCGGCGCTAGCCGGAAGGTCACGTCCTCGAACGCCTCAGCGAACACCCCTCCGACACCGAGCATCACCACGAGCCCGAACTGCGGATCGTTGTGAAGTCCGGCGATGAGCTCCCGGTTTCCTTGGGCCATCGACGTGACGAGCAACTCGACATCGCCGTCGTCCGGTTCGGCAGCGGACAGCAGCTCATCGCAATGCGCCTGCAGGCTCTGCTGGTCGTTGATCTGCAGGCGGACGAGTCCCCGTTCGCTCTTGTGGGCGATCCGGCGCCCGCACAGCTTGGCCACCAGCGGGTAGCCGAGCGGTTCTTTGTCCGTCATCGCGGCGAGGATCGCGGCGGTGGAGTCGCCTGTGACGAAACGGGAGACGGCCACGCCGTGCTCAGCGACCAGACGCCGCGACTCAGCTTCTGACAACGTCACGCTCACGGCGTCGGTATAGCACGCGCCGGCCATGTCGGGAGTAGACGGGGGATGTTTGGTGCAGTGTTGGGATGTCAGTGTTCAAGTGGCACAGCGCTGGTCAGCGTTCCACCTTGCAGGAGTCTGTGGCACCAGGCAGTTTGTGGCGGTTTCGGGCGACCAGCGCGTACACGGGTCTGGCAAGCCACGAGACCGGAGGGTTCACCAGCGTCGTTCCGATGAGTCCCCAGGCGCCGCCGACGGCTTTCAGGGCGTGCCCGATCGCGTAGTGGCCGCGGTGACTGGCGCCCGATTCATCGATCCACCAAGCCGCTTCGTCGACCTCGTCCGCGGTCACGGGGTACTCGCCGAGATCAAGCGTCTGCCAGGCTCCTACGGGCGCGCCGCGCTCCTCGATCCACCGTGCTGATGCTGTGCAGAACCCGCAGTCACCGTCGAAAATGAGCACATCGACAGTTTAGGTTCAGGTGGTCAGTTGCGTCCGCAGTTGGGCTTACGACCGTGGTTGGCCTTGGCGCGACGGGCTTTGGCCTTCCGCTTCTGGGTGCGCTTGGACATGCACCCGAGGCTATCGGCGATATCTCGGCCTGACTCTGTTGTGTTTCGCTCTTGTTCACTGCGTTCACGGGCCGCTCGGGCCACAGCCTCGTTCGACGCGACCCTGTGCGGGATCAATTCGCTCGGCCTCTGGTAATCAGGCTGCGTTGTGGCTTGCGGTCCAGGCGAGCAGGTCCTCGTGGTGCCAGGTGTTGATGATGTTGTCGATCTCCACGCCGCAGCGCGCTGCTTTGTCGGCCCCGTAGGGCTGCCATTCGAGCTGTCCTGTGGCATGGGCGTCGGAGTCGATGGCGATCTTGCACCCCCACCGCACGGCGATCTCGAGCAGCTCCTCGGGCGGGTCCTGACGCTCAGGACGGCAGTTGATCTCGACGGCAGTGTCGAATTGTGCGCAGGCGGCAAAAACTATCTCCGGGTCGAAGTCGCTGGGTGGCCGTCCCGTACCGACCAGTTTGCGGTTTGTGAGGTGGCCGAGGATGTCGGTGTGGGGATTGGCGATGGCGGTGACCATACGCCTGGTCATCACGTCGGTCGGAAGCCTCATCTTCGAGTGCACGCTGGCGACGACCAGGTCGAGGCGTGCCAGCATGTCGTCGGACAGGTCCAGTGATCCGTCTTCGAAGATGTCGACCTCCATTCCGGTCAGTACCCGGAACGGCGACAGTTCGGAATTGAGCGCCTCGATCTCGCCGAGCTGGCGCTCCAGGCGTTCTTCGTTGAGGCCGTGTGCGATCGTCAGACGTGCGCTGTGATCGGTGATGGCCATCCATTCGTGCCCCAGACCCATCGCCGTCTCGGCCATGGCACGCAACGAGGCGCCCCCGTCGGACCAGGTGGTGTGGGCGTGGCAGTCGCCGCGGATTGCTTCCATCACTTCGCCGCCGACGCCGACGGGGACCGCGCTGCGCTCGTCGAGCTTGGCGAGGTATCCCTCGGTCTCGTCGTTGAGCGCTTCAGCGATGACCGCGGCCGTTGACTTGCCGATTCCGTCGAGTTCGGTGAGTGTCCCAGCCGTCGCTCGTTCGGCGATCTCAGCGTCGCCTACCTGCTGCACCACATCGATCGCCCTCTGGAACGCACGTACCTTCTGCGCTGGCGCCAGTTCCCGGTCGAGGTAGTGAATCGCCTGCTGTAAGGCTTGAACTGGCTCCATGTTTTCAACCATACCTGGCCTGAACCAGTGGTGGTCTGGAGGGTTTTTGTTCTTTGGTGTTGTTGCTTTTGTTCGGTTGTTCGGTGTACGGTCCGGCGCTGAACTTTGGCCTGTCTCTATAGGGAGCTGTGATGTCTGTTGAAAGTATGACCCGGGGGGGGGGCCAGTAGGCTTCTTTCTGTTGTTGTTGCTTCGGTTTTGTTCGGTGGTTTGTCTGCTGCTGAGGCGCATGACTCGACGACGGAGAGTTATGAGGTTGAGGTTCCGGTCTATGAGTGGGTGACCGTGCCGGTCACCGCGACCCGTGAGGTGCCTGTGTATGGACTGGTGCCCACCGAGGTTGAGGTGCAGAAGGTCCGTGAGGTGCCTGTGTATGACTTCGTGCCCACGCAGGTTCCGGTTCAGAAGGTCCGTGAGGTGCCGGTGTATGGCTTTGTGCCCACGGAGGTGCAGGTGCAGAAGGTCCGTGAGGTGCCTGTGTATGACTTCGTGCCGACACAAGTGCAGGTGCAGCGAAGTCGTGTGGTGCCTGTCTACAACGAGGTCACCCGAACGGTGCGGGTTGCGCCGTTCCGCCAACAGGTCACTATTCAGCCGCCGTGTGAGTGGGCCACCGTGTATGGACAGCGGGTCTACTATTGCCCACCGCCGAGGACGTCTTGGCAGGACGTCTACAACTACACGACCGAGACAACCTATGTGCTGGCCGGTACCCGTACTGAGACTTACACCACGACTGAGACTCAGATGGTGTGGACCCGGACCGGTACCCGTACTGAGACTTACACGGCGACTGAGACCAAGATGGTGCGGACCCAGACCGGCACCCGCACCGAGACCTACACCACGACTGAGACTCAGATGGTGTGGACCCAGACCGGTACGCGCAGCGAGACCTACACCGTCACCGAGACCCAGATGGTCAAAACCCAGACCGGCACGCGTACTGAGACCTACGACACCGGTACGACCCGGCTAGTCAAACGAGAAACCGGCACCCGAACCGAGACCAGAACACGAACCGTGCATACAGGCTGCCCCGCCGGATACTACGAACTGGACAGCCCCGACACAAAGGCATGGCACACCACCGGTGGCGGGGTCACGTTCAAAACCTCTTTTCTTTCGAACCACGGCGAACTCGTCAACTGGCAAGGACCCCTAGACGATAACCACCCCAACTGCTACACCCCCGACCAGTCCGGAATCGGATTGAGCAAAATCGTCATTGGAGGCACCCAATACGCCGTCAAAGCAGGCAAAGTCGTCATCGACGGAGTGACCTACGCCGTCGAAGCTGGAAAGATCGTAGTCCAAGGGTATGCCAACCTTACCGAGACGCTCAAAGCCGCGATTGTGGCCCAACTCAAATCAGCGCTCGAAAGACTCGACGAAACAGTGGTAGCACCGATCTGCACGGACCTGTTGACGGGGATTGTGGTCAGCGGCGCTGCCGGCCTGATCCTGACGCAGGCTCTGACCACAGCGGTAGCTGCAGCAGGAATCGCCTTGCCGGCATTGGCCGTCGCTGCCGTGGCTACCGCTGCTGTTGGTGCTTTAATATTGGCAGGCTGTTCGCTGGCCAAGCCTTGGTACACACCGGATGCGCCTCCAACACCGACGGGTTTGTCTTTGGTGCCCGCTGACGGGTCGTTGCAGGTTTCCTGGGATGCTTCGCCGTCGAAGGACACCTTCAGGTTCGGGTACGAGTTGAGCTGGAAACGCTCCACGCAGTCATGGAACGATGCCAAAACAAAGACGTTGAGCGACTCGACCACTTCATATCGGATCACCGGACTCACCAACAACACCGCCTACGACGTCACGATCGAAGCACACAACCTCGGTGGAACCTCCTCAGAAGTGACAGCCACCGCAAACCCAGCTGCCGCAACCCCAACCACGACGACCACGACGACGACGACGTTGCCTGAGACCGGCGATCCGTGGCGGGTCTACGACACCAACCGCAACGGGTGCGTCGACCTGGATGAGTGGTGGGTAGCTATAAGAGACCACTCGGCTGCGAATCTCAGCTTCGCGACGCTGGCCAAAGTTGCCGCGAATCGCTGCTGGTAGAGCCAGTTGTGACAATCTCCCCTTTGGCTTCACGACCTGACCAAGATGCCTGCATGTCATTGACGGAAACAGATACACCGCTTGCGCAGGGTGAACAGACTGCTGTGGCGTTAGGATCGCACTGTGGCCACGAGAGAAGCTGGCTCCAAGCCAACCACTACTAGAGTCCGCCGCGCGTTGACCGGAACACGACACGCCGAGAAGCCGGCGGTGCCGAGGCGGTCTCGGGTACAGTCGGTTTGGGGTTCGATGCTCGCTGCTTTTTTGTTGCTTGTCACGCTTCGGGTCGCTGGGTTGTACTTGTCTGATTGGTGGGCGCTTGTTGCGGCGGTCGGTTTGGTTCTGGTCGTCGGGTTGGGCTTGTATCTACTGTTGAGGCTGTTTCCTTCACGTCGCAGGGACTCGAAACAGCGAGACTTCAATCGTTGGCAAGCCGTATTGGGTTACCTTGGGTGTGCTTTGGTCATGCTTGTGCTTGTGACATTGTGGGGCCGGGTCGAGTCGTGGTACACCCCGGATCGGCCGCTTACGCCGACTGGGTTGGCGTTGGTTGCTGGTGACGAGTCGTTGGAAGTGTTGTGGGATGCTTCGCCGTCGAAGGACACCTTCGAGTTCGGTTATGAGCTGCGCTGGAAACGCTCTACTCAGGCCTGGAACGATGCCAACACGAAGACGTTGAGCGACTCGACCACTTCATATCGGATCACCGGACTCACCAACAACACCGCCTACAACGTCACGATCGAAGCACACAACCTCGGTGGAACCTCCTCGGAAGCCACAGCTACCGCAACCCCAGCGGCAGCACCCTGACCACGACGACGACGCCTGAGACCGGCGATCCGTGGCGGGTCTACGACAGCAACAGCAACGGGTGCGTCGACCAAAGTGAATGGTCGGTAGCGAAAAGCGACTACACGGCCACGAAACTCAGCACCGCGACGCTGGCCGAAGCTGCCGCGAATCGCTGTTGGTAGGGCCTAGCTGCGACAACTGCGCATCCCCTGGCGGACTCCGCCAACCGTCAACAGGCACCCACCAAGCGTGAACTTTGCATTAGCGTACGACACAGAGCCTCCTTTGTTCGTGTGAGTCACAACCCCACACTCACACAGGAGGCTCACCCCATGACGCTGCTACCAACCTCTATGTCCACTACAGCTAGGAGGCCCAATCGACAGGACTTTGTCGGTGCGTCACCGTGGCCAGCGTCGGATTGGTAGCCTAGTTTTCTGATAATTGGCAGCCTAGAAGACTGAGAAACAGTAGCGTATAAGTGCGAGAATTGGTAGTGTAGGGTAGTGGAACTGGAGTATCAGCCTCGCATTGTGGACGGTCAACTCGACCGGTTTCTCGCGGGTCTGTCGGCGGTGTGTCTTGAGGGGGTTCGGGCGGTGGGCAAGACTTCAACCGCTTTGCAGCGGGCTCGCACAATCCATGATCTCGACGACCCGCAAACCATGGCGCTCGTCGAGGCAGACCCCGGCCGGTTGGTGCGTGGCGATCCGCCAGTCTTCATCGACGAGTGGCAGCGCTACCCGTCATCGTGGGACCTTGTGCGAAGGGCTGTGGACCGTGGCGCAGGGCCGGGGACATTCATTCTGGCCGGGTCCGTCTCGCCGCAGAACCCGTCCACCCACTCTGGTGCCGGTCGCATCGTCACGCTGCGGATGAGGCCGATGAGCCAATTCGAGCGCAACCCGGGTCCGAGCTCGGTGAGCCTCACCCGGTTGCTGGCGGGGGACCGCCCCGACATAGTCGGCGAGACCAATGCCACGCTTGAACACTATGTTCAAGAGATCTGCGCCTCCGGCTTCCCCGGTGTGCGTCGCGCAGACGCCGATGTGAGGCCCGATCTGCTCGACGGATACTTGGACCGAGCCACCGACCACGATCTGCCCTTGATGGGGCACCGGGTGCGCCAACCTGGGAACGTCCGCCGATGGCTCGCGGCCTACGCTGCGGCTACGGCAGGCACGACCAGCTACGAGAAGATCAGGGACGCTGCCACCGGCGGCGAGTCCGCCAAGCCGGCAAAGACCACGACCACCGTCTACCGGGACCTGCTCGAGGCTATGTGGCTGGTCGATCCGCTACCGGCGTGGCTGCCGCTCGGCAACCCCATGAGTCGGTTGAAGCGTGGCCCCAAACACCACCTTGCTGACCCCGCGTTGAGCGCTCGGCTGCTCGAAGCGACGGCCTCAGGGCTGGTGAGCGGAAGCGTGTCGGTGCCCCGTGGCCTCGGTGTGGAGCCGCTGCTAGGGACGCTGTTCGAGTCGCTGGTCACCTTGGATGTGCGGGTCTACGCCCAGGCTGCGGGAGCGACTGTGGGGCATCTGCGAACCTGGAAGGACGACCGCGAGATCGATTTGATCGTTGAGAAGGACCGGCGGGTGCTTGCCGTCGAGGCGAAGCTGACAGCCACACCTGCTCGAGAGGACACGGCCCATCTGCGTTGGCTCGCCGAACGCCTCGGCCCCGATCTTGTCGACTCGATGATCGTGACCACCGGCCGCCACGCTTACCGAGACCGCGACGGGATCGCGGTCGTGCCTGCGGCGCTGCTCGGTCCTTGAGGTTCGGTGCGCGATGTTCAGGCGTACGGTTCCGGCGCGCGTTGACGGTGTCTTTGGGGCCGGGCGCGAGCCGTTGACTCAGTGGCCGGCGAAACCGAGAGGCTAGGACCTGGCCGGTTACAGGCGGGTGAAGTCAACCGTCACGAGAATCACCAGCAGGACGATGATGGCGGCGTTGATGGTGATCATCGGCAGTTTCCAACGGTGGTCCGAACGGTGGAACCGGCGGATGCTCACAATGTTGGCGACGATCGCCGCCAGACCCACTGGAATCCCGATCACGGGACCCACGCCTGCTCCGAAGCCCACCAGCGGAAACACGAACGGAATCAGCACATAGGTGAGGCTGCAGCGCACCCCGGAGATCACAACCGACTGAGAAAAAGCGCGTTCGGCAGAACCGGCATCGACGGTTGTATCGAGGCGACTGGGCGAGGTCACGTTCGTCATTGCCTTGACGGTACCCGACAAGGTGACCGATAGCGTTGCGGAGTGGAGCGATTCGGATTTGTTGGGCTCCCCAACGCGGGGAAGAGCTCGTTGTACAACGCACTGGCTGGAGGCGGCGCCCATGCGGCCCCGTACGCCTTCGCTACCACCGATCCCAACGTCGGTGTGGCCAAGGTGCCTGATCCCCGGCTCGACAGACTCGCCGAGATGAGCAACAGCCGCCGGGTAGTGCCGGCCGCCGTTCAGTTCACTGACATAGGCGGTCTTGTCGAGGGTGCCAGTCACGGGGAGGGGCTGGGCAACGCCTTCCTGTCGCACATCCGCGAAGTCGACGCCATCGTCTTCGTATTGCGGGCCTTCGGCGACAGCGACGTTCCCGGGGTGGCAGACCCCCTCGAACACCTCCGAATCGTTGAGATCGAGTTGGCTCTCGCCGATCTGGCCAGCGCATCCAAGGCGCTCGACCGCAACACTCGAATGCTCAAGGGAGACAGCTCCCTGCGGTCTGTGGTGGAGCTGCTCGAGCGCTGCGTCGGTCACTTGGGCGAAGGTGTGCCGCTGTATCGGGCCGACATAGCCCCAGAGGACCGCAAACAGCTCAAGGAGTTCTTCTTCTTGACCAACAAGCCGGTGCTCGCCGTGCTCAACATCGGTGAAGACCAGCTTCAACAGCAGGAGACGATAGCGGCGCCGGTCGTGGCGGAGCTCGACGGCGCGGAAGTCATCACCCTGTGTGTCCAGCTCGAGGCTGAGGCGGCGCAACTGGACAGCGGGGACCGTGCCGAGATGCTTGAAGCGCTTGGACTCGGCGACGGTGCGGTGCCCCAGTTCCTCACCAGTGCGTATCACCTGCTCGGTTTGAGAACGTTCCTGACGACGGGAGAAAAGGAGAGCCGTGCCTGGACCTTCCGCGCCGGATCGACTGCCCCTGAGTGTGCCGGTGTCATCCACAGCGACTTCCAGCGCGGCTTCATCCGGGCTGAGACGATCGCCTGGGATGATCTGCTGGAAGCAGGATCCTGGACGGCGGCGAAAGACCTCGGCAAGGTTCGCTCGGAGGGCAAGGACTACCTCCCAAGCGATGGCGATGTCATGGAGTTTCGTTTTTCGGTGTAGTCGGGTGACAGCCTACCTAC
Organism: Candidatus Aldehydirespiratoraceae bacterium; assembly: GCA_965221585.1. Lineage (GTDB taxonomy): Bacteria > Actinomycetota > Acidimicrobiia > Acidimicrobiales > Aldehydirespiratoraceae > VXYK01. Next base: position 1,016,683 of record OZ244898.1, read on the forward strand.
TGTCAGGTAGGCTGGGCCGATCATGGTCATCCCAGCTGACAAACCGGTGCTGGAAGCGCTCGAATCAACCGCGGAGAGGTTGCTCGAGCGTCACCTCTCGACCACCAAGGAGTGGTTTCCGCACACCCTGGTCCCCTGGGACCGAGCCGCGGGATTCGAGGAGGATTACGAATGGTCGCCCGCAGAGGCCAACCTCGACCCGGCAGTGCGCAGCGCGCTGTTCATCAACGTGCTGACGGAGGACAACCTGCCCTACTACTTCCGCGATATTGAGCGGATGTTCGGTCGCGACGGCGCCTGGGGTGAATGGGTCCGCCGCTGGACCGCCGAAGAGGGGCGTCACGGATTCGTGATCAACGCATACCTGCTTGCGACCCGCTCAGTCGACCCGGTGTGGCTGGAACGGGCGCGCATGGCCCAGGTGCAGGCCGGGGTCGTCCCTGAGCCTCCCAACGCGGCCGAGGGCCTCGCCTACGTAGCCCTCCAAGAGCTGGCCACGCGGATCTCGCACTTCAACACGGGTTCGCGGATCGACGACCCCGCGGGCCGTGCGGTGATGCGCCGAGTCGCCGCTGATGAGAACCTCCACTTCCTCTTCTACCGCGACGCAATGAGCGCGGTGTTCGAGTTGGACCCTTCGGCAGCGGTGATAGCAACCGAGAGGCAGGCAACGAAATTCGCCATGCCCGGCGTGGGGATCCCCGAGTTCACCGCCCACGCCAAAGCCATTGCCGACGCGGGCATCTACGACCTTTCGATTCACCACGACCAGATCCTTCAGCCGGTGGTCATGCGCGAATGGGGAGTCGCTGACCTCGAGGGGCTCAGCGCCGAGGCCGAGCAGGCGCGTGAGCGGTTGATTCGCTATATCGGCCGAGTCGCCAAGGTCGGTCGTCGCGTTGCTTCCCGCCGCGAGGAGCGCTTGGCCGCTGATTCAGAGCGCCAACCGGTCGGGGTCTGATCGCCCTGCCGAGCGGTTGTCTCGGTGAGTGGAGCGAGTCGATCGGCCGTAGGTTGCAGTGATGGCTTGGCTCGTGGTTGAGGATCGCAAGGTCGCTTCGGTCGAGGTGGCAGGCACTCGCCGTGCTCGGCGGAGGGGCTTGTTGGGTCGAAAGGGAATCGAGGGTGCAATGTTGTTCCCTGGATCACGGTCGGTTCACACGGTCGGGATGCAGTTCGCGATCGACGTTGCGCATCTTGATTCCGAGATGCGTGTGTTGAGGGTTGTGACGATGAAACCCGGCCGGATCGGTCGCTTCTCGAGGCGGGCTCGCCATGTGCTCGAAGCGGAGGCAGGGTCGTTGCAGCAGTTCGGGGTCAACCCCGGAGTGCGGATCGAGGTCAGCCCTTGAAGCCGGCGTTGGTGATCGTGGCGACGCCGATCGGCAACATGGGCGACCTGTCGCCGCGTGCTTCTGAGGAGCTGGCTGCGGCGGCACTGGTGTGCTGCGAAGATACGCGCCGAACAGGACGCCTGCTGAGCCATGCCGGGGTGCGGGCGAGGGCCTTGAAGCGGGTCGACGCTCACACCGAGGCAGCGGCTTCGGCTGAGGTAGTGGAGTTGATCGCCGTGGGGGAGAGGGTCGTGCTGGTGTCCGACTCTGGAACTCCGGGGGTCAGCGACCCAGGTCGGCGTCTGGTGGCAGCGGTGGTGGAGGCGGGTCACGAGGTGGTGGTCGTTCCAGGGCCGACCGCGGCGATCGCGGCGCTGGTGGGAAGTGGCTTTGCGACTGACCGGTATTGCTTCGAGGGTTTCCTGCCGCGGCGCGGCAGTGCGCGCACGGACCGTTTGCGGCAGGTCGCCGCCGAGCGGCGCACCTGTGTGCTCTATGAGTCTCCCAAGCGTGTTGCCGCGACTTTGTTGGATCTGGCTCTGGTCTGTGGGGGTGAGCGAAGAGCAGTGGTGGCACGGGAGCTGACGAAGCTGCACGAGGAGTTTGTACGCGGCTCGCTCGATGAGTTGGTCGAATGGTCTGCCGTCGAGCCAAAGGGCGAGATTGTGCTTGTGCTCGAGGGAGCAGGGGAGCCTCCCGAACTGGACGACGAGGCGATTGTTGCCGCTCTCGATCAGGCTCGGGCACTGGGTTTGAGTTCCAGGGATGCAGCGTCGCAGGTGGCGGCTGATCTCGGTGTTTCGAAGCGCAGGGCCTACGATTTGGCGCACCGCGGCTGACAGCTCACTGCGACCGGCAGCTCGAAAGGGCCTGCTTGTTGAGGGTATCCCCGTGACTGTCACACCCCCTTCCTAATCTTGTGGCATGGATTCAATAGCTGTCATTTCCCTGCTTGCTGTCGTTGTCTCTACCGGTCTCGGGGCGCTGCTTCTGCGTGCTCAGCGCGACCTGCGGCGCCATCGGGAGTCTGAGAGCAGTCAACAGGCCACGGCATCGACGATCGAGTCGGCGCAGCAGCAACTCAGTCAGCAGCTCAGGTACTTGGTCGAGTCGCTGCAAGCCAAGGTTGATGCTGGCGATCAGGTGGTGCTGGAGCGCCTCGGGGGACTGACCACGACCGTCGATGCCAAGGTCGGCGGGATGTCGAAGAACCTGTCTCAACAGGTCGACGCGATGGGTGCTGAGCTTGGACAGGTCCGCAAGCTGGTAGCCGAACTCCAAAATGACCGGGCTCAGCAGCACGGCGAGTTGAAATCGAGTCTTGAAGCCGCAATCGACGGGCAACGGGTCTTGAACGAGACCACGGGTCACCTTCGTGAGGCGCTGGCCAATCCGCAGGCTCGCGGTCAGTGGGGGGAACGGATGGCGGAAGATGTGCTGCGAGCCGCGGGGATGGTCGAGAACTTCTCCTACCGCAAGCAGACCGCGCTCGAGGGCGGTACCAGACCCGACTTCACGTTCATGCTTCCCCACGACCGTGTTCTGCACATGGATGTGAAGTTCCCGGCCGCGAACTACCTCAAGTTTCTCGAAGCAGAGTCGGACTCAGAAGCTGGGAAGTTGAAGGCACTCTTCTTGAGGGATGTCCGCGAGCGAATCAAGGAACTGAGCGGCCGCGGTTACGCGGCGGAGGATTCCACCGTCGGGTATCTGCTTCTGTTCATCCCCAACGAGACTATTTTCGGGTTTATCAATGAGCACGACATGGCACTGCTCGACGATGCCATGGATCAGAGTGTCGTGTTGTGCTCGCCGAGTACGTTGTTCGCGGTGCTCAGGGTGATCCGCCAGGCGATGGACACCTACGCGCTGGAACGTGCGACCGATGAGATTCTTGACTGCCTGACCTCCTTCGGCAAGCAATGGCAGGAGTTCTCTGGTCAGGTCGACACAGTCGACAAGCATCTTGGAACGCTCAACAACAGCTTTGCGAAACTCTCGGGTCCAAGGCGTCGGCAGATGGAGCGTCAGCTCGACAAGATCGACGATATTCGGTCACGCGTCGGAGCATCTGAGGACGGGCCTGTGCTTGCGGCGCCCTCCGCTCCGCCGCTGCGGGAGGTGGAGGCCGGCTAGCGCGCTGTGCTGAATTGACCCTTGTGAGACCGGATGCTCCGGTAACCTCAGGCTGATGTCTGTTCCAGTTCTGGTTGCCGTTGCCTGGCCGTATGCCTCGGGTTCGCGTCACCTGGGGCACCTTTCCGGGGCCTATCTGCCGGCCGACGTGTTCGCCCGCCACCAGCGGATTGTGGGCAACGAAGTGTTGATGGTCAGCGGCTCCGACGTCCACGGCACGCCGATCACGGTTCGAGCCGAGAGCGAGGGGGTGACGCCCAGCGTGATCGTCGATCGCTACCACTCCGAGTTCGTGCGTCAATGGGACGAACTGGGATTCTCCTGGGACCTGTTCACGACGACCGGCACCGAGAACCATGCCCGAGTCACCCAGGAGATGTTCCTGGCGCAACTGCACAACGGCCACATCGATCGCAGAGTCTCCGAACAGTACTACGACCCCGAGGCCGACCGATTCCTGCCGGACCGCTATATCGAAGGCACGTGTCCGCACTGCGGATATCCCGAGGCCCGTGGCGACCAGTGCGACAACTGCGGGCAAACGCTCGACGCACTGGACCTCGGCAACCCCCGTTCGAAGATCAGCGGTGCGACTCCACAGCGACGGGAGACCGAGCACTTCTATTTCCGATACTCCGACTTCACAGAGCGGCTCGCTGAGATCTACAAGGACAAGTCGTACTGGCGCCCGCATGTTCTCAACTTTGTGCGCGGCTACCTCAAAGAGGGACTGCTCGATAGGGCCATCACCCGCGATATCGAGTGGGGCATCGAACTGCCTGTCGACGACCTCGGCCCGGGCAAGCGCATCTACGTGTGGTACGACGCGGTGATCGGCTATCTGTCGGCCTCCAAAGAATGGGCCGATCGACAAGGAGACGAAGAAGCCTGGCGCCGCTGGTGGGAGAACGACGAGAGCCGGCACGTCTATTTCATCGGCAAGGACAACATCCCGTTCCACTGCCTGTTCTGGCCCGCTCAGCTGATGGGCGCCGGAAACCTCCATCTGCCCGACGATGTACCCGCCAACCAGTACGTCACCTTCAAGGGCGGGAAGGCGTCCGCGAGCCGCGGTGTCGGTCTGACGATCGATGAAGGCCTGGAACTGTTCGAACCCGACGGGCTGCGTTACGCCCTGGCTGCCAATTTCCCCGAGCAGGCCGACACCGAGGTGTCGATCGAGTCGATCGCCCGTCGGATCAACGAGGAGTTGGTTGCCACCTGGGGGAACCTCGTCAACCGGGTGCTGTCGATGCTGCACAACAACCACGGTGCTCAGCCCGCGTCAGACGATCGCACTGCGGAGGACCAGGCACTGCTGGTTGCCGTCGATGAGGTTCTCGCGGCCTGCGGTCAGGAATTCGAACGAGTCGAACTGCGTGCCGCACTGCGCTTGGCGATGAGCGGCGCGCAGGCGATCAATACCTACCTCAACGCGACCGAGCCGTGGAAGCTTGCCAAGACCGACTCCGCAAGAAGCGCCACCGTGCTGGCCACCGCTCTCGATGCGATCAACGGGATCCGTGTCGGGCTGGCTCCATTCCTGCCGTTCTCGTCTGCCCGGTTGGACGAGATTCTGGGACCACTCGATGGTTGGGTCCGCAAACCGGTGCCGCCGGGTACCGAAATACCCAAACCGACCCCACTCTTCGCGAAGGTGGACATCGACGCGATTGCGGGTTGAGCCGCATGGCCTGGATAGACCAGCACTGCCATCTCCCCTCCGGAGTCGAGGGTCGCCGGCTTGCAGACGAAGCCCACCAGGCAGGGGTTGAGCGTCTGATCACCGTCGGCACCGGAGTTGATCAGTCGTTGGAGATGATCGCTCTGGCCCGCGGAATCGACGGCGTGTGGGCTACCGCCGGAGTCCATCCTCACGACGCCAGGACAGGAATCGACGGGCTCGAAGATCTGTTGTCGTCGCCTGAAGTCGTAGCCGTTGGGGAGTGCGGGCTCGACTTTCACTACGACCATTCACCGCGTGACGCTCAAGTCGACATGTTCGCCCGGCAGATCGAGCTGGCACACCGGCACGATCTTCCCTTGATGATCCACAGCCGCAGCGCTTGGCCCGAGACCTTCGAGGTCCTTGATCGAGAAGGCGTCCCTGATCGGTTGGTGTTCCACTGTTTCACGGGTGGCACAGCCGAACTCGAACAGTGCCTCGCCAGAGGCGGGTTGGTTTCCTTCTCCGGCATCGTCACCTTCTCCCGCGCGGACGAGTTGCGCGAAGCGGCCCTGATGTGTCCCCTCGAGCGATTGCTCGTCGAGACTGACAGCCCCTACCTGGCACCGGTTCCACATCGCGGGAAACCCAACAGGCCGGCGCTGCTGCCCTTGGTCGGAGCGGCAATAGCCGACATAAAGGGGCTTGAGGTCGAGGAAGTCGAGACGATGGTGTGGAAAACCTCGTCGTCGTTCTACCGGCTCGACACCGCCTGATCCCCACTGGACACCAGGGCATCACAGCTCGGCGGGGTTTTGCGCAGGTGCAAGAGGGCGCATTACAGTTGAACGCCTTACCAGGTTAATCACCGTAGAGACGGCACAGCCAGAGGGAAGGATCGCTGTTCTGGACGCCATCGGAAACGGACGACGCAAGCTCATCAGCGCCTCGGTAGCGGTTTCGATCTTGCTGGGTCTGTACTTTTCCACAACCGCAACGTCAGCTGTTGAACAGCCTGTGGAGAGTCACTTGGTCCCGCTTGCGTCGGTTGACCTCCAGGCGTTCTCTGATCGCGCCGCGGCTTGGACTGAGGCGCATCAGCAACACCGTGACGACACCCGCACCCGGGCACTGTCGCTGGCCGCCCAAGCCCGCGCGGCCGACCAAGCCTCAGCGGACACGACGGCAGCGCAGGTTTCGGAAACAGCTGCGCTGCCGACCGCGGCGCCCACGACTGCCTCCCCCTCCACCACCGCGGCCCCAGCTACGACCGCGCCCGCCACGACGGTCGCAAGCGATGGCGAGACCGGTACCGACACGACCACCACAGTCGACCCGACTACGACGGTTGCCGCCACGGTTCCGACAGAGGAGCAGTGGGAGGCACTGCGCCAGTGTGAGTCCTCTGGGAACTACCGCGCCATCAGCATCGCCCCGGCCGGCCGGTACCGCGGGGCCTATCAGTTCTCCCGCTCGACGTGGGACTGGGTGGCACCCCAGATCGGAGCTGACTACCTCGTCGGGGTAGATCCGGCCGAGGCGTCACCGGAGGACCAGGACCGGATGGCGAAGGCGCTGTGGAATATCAACGGTTGGGCGCCGTGGCCCGCCTGTTCAAGGATGCTCGGGTACCTCTAGGGTGCGCCGCGAACAACAGTGACGCACTCACCTCAGGAGCTTCGCGCGATCCTGGACTCCCATGGTCTGGAGCCGCGCCGGGGACTGGGTCAGAACTTCGTGGTCGATCCCAACACTGTGCGTCGAATCGCCAAGCTGTCTGGAGCGGGCCCCGGCCAAGCGATCGTCGAGATCGGCGCCGGTCTGGGATCGCTCACCCTGGCATTGGCCGAAACCGGCGCAGAGGTCACTGCCGTAGAGGTTGACAGCGGTCTGGCCCGCGCCCTTCGAGACATCGTCGCAGACCACGACGTGAGGGTGATCGAGGGCGACGCGCGGGCCCTCGACTGGCCGGCACTGCTCGCGGGGCGCGAAGACTGGCGACTCGTCGCCAACCTGCCCTACAACATTGCCGCATCGCTGGTCGTCGACCTGTTGAGCAACGTGGCGGCACTGAGATCAATGTTGGTCATGGTGCAACGCGAGGTGGGGGAGCGCCTGGCGGCGAAACCGGGCGACAAGGCGGTGGGCATCCCGTCGCTGCTCGTCGCCTATCACGGCGCCGCCAGACTGGTCGGCCGTGTCCCGGCGACCGTGTTCTACCCGAAACCCAAGGTCGAGTCGGTGCTCGTGCAGATTGATCGGCATCCCGCTCCGCCGGTCGACCAGCCTCTGGAATCGATCGACACTCTGCTGCGCGCCGGATTCGGCCAGCGTCGCAAGATGCTGAGACGGTCGCTGGGGGCCTTTGTCGGTCCGGCAGGCTTCGAGGCTGCGGGCATCGACAGCCGAGCGCGGCCCGAGACGCTGTCGCTGCACGATTGGTCCCGACTGGCCGCAGTAGCCGACCTCGGCCCAGCGGCGACGAACTAGCCGGTTCAGTCCGAGGCTTCGAGGCGCTCCTTGATGCCTTCCAGCACCCGCGTCATGTTGGCCCGGTGCTCGTTGAGTCGGCCGACGATCAAGCGATGCTCCTTGTCGGGGTTCTGCTCGATGAACGCGTCGAGTCCGGACCGGCCGGGCCCCAGCAACAGCCGGAACGCCAGACGGGTGCCGCCGCCGATGAGGTCCTGCAATTCGAAGCGCCAGCGCGCACCGGGATTGTCGGGGTCGGAGGTGCACCAGCCGAAGGCTTTCGGCTCGTCGCAGACATCGACGAAGCATCGAACCTCCCAGTCGCCGAGCACTTCGAGGTGGTTCCTCCCGACGAATGACGCCCCCAGCGCCGGAGAGTCATGGCCGTCCTCCCAGGCAGCCGAGATGAACTCGGTGGAGAAGTCAGCGGGAAGGTTGATGTCGGTCACCGCATCCCAGACCTTGTTGATCGGAGCCGCAATGTCGGTCTCCACCATGACGCCCGGGTCGTCAGCCATCCTCACCGGAGTGCCGGGACCCGAGTCAAAGGTGTGTCCGTAGTGGTCGAAGAAAGTGATCTGGCGTGCAGGGGTCCGGGGAACAGAGCGAAAATCGGTGCCCTTGGTCCAGGCGACCGGCAGCATGGCGATCTCGGTGATCTCGGATGGAATGCCCAGCAGTTCCTTGAGCTCTGGAGCCTTACCGAGGACTGCGGTGGTCCAGGCGCTGCCCAGTCCGCGGGCCCGCAGCGCCACGCAGAAGCTCCAGGCGCTCTGGATCACCGAATCGAACAGACCAGGAGAGCCGCTGCCGTCGTGGCGACCCACGATGGTCGGTATGACGATCACCGGCACCTCCGCCAGGTGTTCGGCCAGATGAGCCGCCGAACGCATCGTCCGGGCACGTGGATCGCCGGTTCCCTCAAGGCGATTGCGCGCAGCAATCATGAAATCGCCGGCGGCCTCTCTGTACAGCCTGGCCAGCTCCGACTTCATTCTCGGGTCGCGCACCACTATCCAGCGTCGGCTGCTTTGGTTGCCACCGGTCGGGGCCTGTTCGGCGATGTCGATGCAATCAAGGATGATCTGCTCGTCCACGGGCCGTTCCAGGTCAAGCCGTAGCCGCACTGATCGGGTGGTGGTGAGCGCCGAGTCGACCGCGGCTGTGTCAATCTGCATGGCGCGCAGCCTAGCTGCGGACCCGTTCGCTCCCCGCAAGTCCGGCTGGTGCTTTAGCCTGTCGGCGTGGTTGTGATCCATGCGCCTGCAAAGCTGACAGTGTCGCTGCGCATCACCGGGGTGCGTGAGGACGGGTACCACCTGATCGACGCCGAGATGGTGAGCCTCGACCTGTATGACGTGGTCGAAGTCTCCGACGGCGACTCCCTCGAGGTCGTCGGGCCCGGCAGCGCTCGAGGTGTGGGTCCCGAAGACGACAACCTGGTCCGACGCGCCCTTGACTTGTGCGGCCGCACCGCACGGGTTCGACTTCACAAGAACATTCCCCCGGGAGCGGGACTCGGCGGCGGTTCTGCTGATGCCGCAGCGGTCCTGCGTTGGGCCTGCCATACCGATCTGAAGTCAGCTGCTGACATTGGTGCAGATGTCGCCTTCTGCCTGCGTGGGGGCCGGGCCCGAGTGACCGGCATCGGCGAAATAGTCGAACCTCTGCCCTTCGTTGAGCGCGCGGTCACTCTGCTGATCCCACCGGTGCACTGTTCAACCGCAGAGGTCTACGCAGCTTGGGATCGACTCGGCGGGCCGACCGGCGACAACGGCAACGATCTCGAACCGGCCGCGCTGGCCGTCGCTCCCGAATTGCGGCGTTGGCGCGACCGACTCGGCGACGCCTCAGGCCAGCGCCCACAGCTCGCCGGAAGTGGCAGTACCTGGTGGGTCGACGGCGAGCACCCCGGCGCCGGCCACCTGATCGCCCACACCGTCCCCGCGATTAGCAGCACTCCCTAGAGGTTCAGGTCCTCTCCAAGGACCGAGCGGGTTGCCTGACAGTCCCGCGTTACTTGCGGCGTTGGTGGCGCGTTCGTCTCATCATCTTCTTGTGCTTCTTCTTCCGCATTCTCTTGCGACGCTTCTTGATGAGTGAACCCACGACCGCCGACGCTACCGGCATGGAGCGAAAAACCTCATGAATATTCTGTGGTGGGGAGGATCGCGCGGACGGTACGGTTAGGCCGTCGCCCAGTGCGATGGCCCGTAGTTCAACTGGCAGAACGTCGGACTTTGGCTCCGGATGTTGCAGGTTCGAGTCCTGCCGGGCCAGCCAGTATCCCGGCTATGGCCAACGGGTACCTCTACACTGCCGATAACGGACGCTGAATCACGCTGAATCACGACTGGAACCGCATGCAACTGGTCAATAAGAAGAAGTTACATGTCGTGGCCGGCAGGGCGACACAGTCGCTCGCCACCGACATCTGCAAGGAATTGGGAGTCCCGCTGGGCACTCCCAATATCTCCGAATTTGCCAACGGCGAGATCCATGTGAAGTACTTCGAGTCGATCCGCGGGGCCGATGTGTTCATTGTGCAGACCCACACCCCGTGGGAAGGGTGTTCGATCAACGACGCGATCACAGAACAGCTCATCATGGTCGATGCAGCAAAGCGGGCATCGGCAAAACGGATAACCGCGGTGATTCCGTTCTACGGGTACAGCCGCCAGGACCGGAAGGCCTCGGGTCGCGAGCCGATCACCGCCCGCCTGCTGTCCGACCTCTTCAGCGCGGCGGGCGCTGACCGACTCGTTTCAGTCGACCTGCATTCCGGCCAGATCCAGGGATTCTTCGACGGTCCCGTCGATCACCTGACTGCCATGCCGGTGCTCGTCGACTACCTCTCAGACATCGACGGCGATGTTGTTGTGGTGTCTCCCGACGCGGGCCGGATGAAAGTCGCGGAGCGTTACACGAACCTGCTCGGAGCTGATCTCGCCTACGTGCACAAGCGTCGCTCGACCGTCGAGGCCAACACCGTGGAGGCCAAGGAGATCATCGGCGAGGTTGAGGGCCGCGTCTGCGTGCTGATCGACGACATGATCGACACCGGCGGCACGATCTGCGCCGCCGCCGACCTGCTGGTGGCGAACGGGGCCAACAAGGTCATCGCTGCGGCAACCCACGGGGTCTTCTCAGAACCGGCGATCGACCGTCTCAAGAACGCCGCGATCGAGACGGTGCTGATCACCGACACGCTGCCGCTGCCGTCAGAAAAACAGATCGACAAGATAGAGGTCCTCTCGGTCGCGCCGGTCATCGCCCGAGCCATTGCCGCGGTGTTCGCCGACACGTCGGTCAGCGAGATCTTCGCCGGAAACCACCTGGCCTGATCGCCACGGGGACGACGGTCACGCACCCTCGGCCGTGCCGACCGGGCATTTGTGACGATTATGGCCACAGAGGCTTGGGGATCAACGTGCATCCCGATAGCCTGACTCGCCGGTTCATACAGAAACCGCCGTCACTGATTCCTATCGATCTGCCAGTTCAGGAACCAAATTCTCATGTCTGACCAGTTGCTGTTGAACGCCACGCTCGGCCGTACCGAAGGCACCCGCGCGTCGCGTCGCCTCCGCCGCGAAGGTCGTATTCCGGCTGTCGTCTACGGGCTCGACAACGACCCCGTCTCGGTCAGCGTCGCCTGGCCCGACCTGCGTCTGGCGCTCAACACGGATGCGGGGATCAACGCGCTGATCACGCTCGACATCGAAGGCGAGCAACAACTCTCGATCGTCAAGGACCTTCAACGTCACCCGGTGCGGCGTGACGTGATCCACGTCGACTTCCTGCGGGTCACCACCGACCAGGAGATCGAAGTTGATGTGCCGCTGGTGCTCATCGGCGAGGCGCTTGAAGTCACCCGGGCAAACGGCATGGTGGACCAGACCCTCTACACGCTGACAGTCTCGGCCAAACCAGCCGACGTGCCCGACGAGATCGAAGTCGACATCAGCGAACTCACACTCGGTGACTCCATCAAGGTCGGTGAAGTGACGCTGCCGCCGGGTGTCGTCACCTCGACCGATCCCGACGACTCGGTTGCAACCTCGCTCGTCACCCGCTCGACACGCGAGGCAATGGCGGCAGCGGAAGCCGCGGAGGCGGCAAGCGCCGAGGCCGAACTCGAAGAGGGAGACGAGGAGTCTCCTGTCGACGACGGCGACGCCGAGGACTGATAGCGCGGCGGTCGGGCGATGGTTCGCCTCGGTTCCTCCAAGGGGCTGAAGCAGCGCAGGGGCACTCCGGCAGACCTACTCGTCGTGGGACTCGGCAACCCGACGATCGAGTACGCGCAGACGCGGCACAACGCCGGCGTTTGGGTTGTCAACGAACTCGTGGCGCGCCACGGCGGTCGCCTCGGCGCAGGCCGGCGCGACCGCGCCGAATCGACCGAGTTGCGTATCGGTGAGGCGCGAGTCGCGGTAGCGGTCCCGAAGACCTTCATGAACAACTCGGGTTCTGCCGTGGGCCCACTAGTGAGGCGGTACGGCATTGACGACATCAGCAACCTGATAGTGGTTCACGACGAGATCGACCTTCCGGTGGGTCGGATGAAGGTCAAGAGAGGCGGTGGTCTGGCGGGTCACAACGGTCTGAAGTCGATCCGCTCGCATCTTCACACCGATCAGTTCACCCGCATCCGCATCGGCGTCGGCAAACCGGCACCGGGCACCATGAAACCCCGCGATTATGTGTTGAAACGCCCCGCGCGCGCAGAACGCCCGGAACTGGACAAGGTCATCGGTCGAGCCGCGGACGCCGTCGAGTTCCTCGCCGACAACGACCTCGAAGCGGCGATGAACCTGTTCAACCGGAGCTGAAGACCCCGCCCATGCAGGACACGGTTACAGACCTTCGCTCACTGAGGTCGCTGCTGGCTTCCGAACCCCGCGTCGACGCCGTGATCACCGGATCCGACGGGGTGCTCGTGGTCAATCAGGCAGCGAGGGCTCTCACGATTGCCGGTCTAACCGAAGCATCTTCGCGGCGACCGATCCTGGTCGCCACAGCCACTCACAACGAAGCCGTCAGCTTGACCAATGACATCGCGGCAGTACTCGGCGAGGACGAAGTGTCGCTGTTCTCTGCCTGGGGAACGTTGCCCTTCGAGCGGGTGAGTCCAGCCATCGAGACGATGGGTCAACGAGTTCGGCTTCTTTCCAGACTCGGTAATCCAGCAACCGCGCCTGCGGTGATTGTCGCTTCAGCGCGTGCGCTGGTACAGCGGCTCGACCCGCATGCCGCGACCGATCCGATCATCTGCGGCGTCTCCGACACGGTCGATCCGCTGGAACTGGCGCAGAAGCTGGTCGATTTCGGATATCGCCGCGAGCCCCAGGTCGAACATCGCGGCGAGTTCGCGGTAAGAGGCTCGATTGTCGATGTCTTCGGCAGCACCGCGGACCGGCCGGTGAGGATCGACCTCTGGGGCGATGAAGTCGAGCGCCTGGCCGAGTTCTCCGTTGCTGATCAACGCGCGACATCGGCTGTCGCCGAAGTCGAGATTTACCCGTGCCGAGAGTTCCGACCGGATGAGGAGGCGAAACAACGGGCTCAAAGACTGCTTGTGGATGAACCCTGGGGGCGTGAGCAGTGGGACCGGGTCGTCAATGGAGAGCTGTTCGACGGGATGGAGTCATGGTTGCCCTGGCTGGTCGACGACGAGGTCGTGCTGCCGGACCTCCTCGGAGCCGATTCATGGGTGATTCTGGTCGAACCGCGGCGTATCCGCGACCGGGCCGCCAACATTGAGGCAGAAGAAGCGGACCTGGCAGTGTCCTTGGCCAAGACCTGGGATGTCGACGCCGACGACCTGCACAGGATGCATCTCCAGTTCGACCGACTGTTGGCTCGCACCAACGTCAGGGTGCTGACGATCCTGCCGGTGGCGGACCGCCCCGGCATCCCGACCGTTTCAGCATCGGCCTGGGCGCCCGTTGTCGGCGATATAGAACCTGCGGTCTTGCGGGTCCACCATCTGCTCAGCGAAGGGTTCTGTGTTGTGGTAGCGGCAGACGGCCATGCCAGTGCCGAACGCTTGGCCGTGTTGTTGTCGGACCATGGCATCGAGGTCGCCCCCGCGGATGTCCACACCGACCTTTCATCGTCAGGCGTGCACCTGGTGGTCGTGCCGCTCGATCGGGGCGCCGTCCTCCACGAGATCAAGCTGGCAGTCCTGTCCGAGTCCGACCTGACGGGTCGTCGCCGGACCCACCGCCGGGCACGAACGCGCAGGCGCGATGCCCAGAAGTTCTTCGACGACCTTCGCGAGGGCTCCTACGTCGTGCATGCCCATCACGGGGTCGCCCGCTTCGGAGGGATGGTGACACGCTCGATCAACGGCAGTGAACGCGACTATCTGCAGCTCGAGTACCGCGGCACGGACCGGCTGTACGTGCCGTCGGACCAGATTGACCTCATCCGCATCTACAGCGGCGGGGAGACCCCGAAGCTCTCGAGGATGGGAGGCGCGGACTGGCGCGCCAGCAAAGCCAAGGTCCGTTCCGCGGTCTCCGAGATAGCCCAGGAACTGGTCGTGCTCTACCAGACTCGGATGACCACGCCAGGACATGCCTTCGGTCCGGACACGCCTTGGCAGAGCGAACTGGAAGGCACCTTCAGGTACCAGGAGACACCGGACCAGCTTCAGGCCATCATCGATGTCAAGGCGGACATGGAGCGCCCGACACCGATGGATCGACTGGTGATCGGCGATGTCGGTTTCGGCAAGACCGAAGTTGCGCTGCGTGCTGCTTTCAAAGCGGTGCTCGACGGTTACCAGGCAGCGGTTCTGGTGCCCACCACGCTGCTGGCTCAGCAGCACCACGCCACCTTCCGGGAGAGACTCGCCCCGTATCCCATGCGCGTCGAGGTGCTCAGCCGCTTCCTAAGCAATGCCCAAGCCTCCAAGGTCGTCGGCGGGATCCGGAACGGAGACGTGGATCTGGTGATCGGCACACACCGCCTCCTCTCCGCTGACGTCGAGTTCAAGAACCTGGGCCTGTTGGTGATCGACGAGGAACAACGCTTCGGTGTGCAGCACAAGGAGAGGATCAAGTCGCTGCGTGCCGATGTCGACGTGCTGACGCTCACGGCGACGCCCATCCCGCGGACGATGGAGATGGGGCTCGCCGGTATCCGCGACATGTCCGTGCTCAACACCGCGCCGGCAGACCGGCAACCGATCCTCACCTATGTAGGCGAATACTCCGAGCGAGCCGTGGCTGAGGCGATACGGCGAGAGCTGTTGCGCGAGGGGCAGTTGTTCTTCGTGCACAACAGAGTGCGCGACATCGATCATGTGGCGCAGTCACTGCGCCGACTCGTCCCCGAGGCGCGGGTTGCGGTGGCGCACGGGCAGATGGACGAGGGAACGCTCGAACGGGTCGTCATCGACTTCTGGGAAGGCGAATACGACATCCTGGTCTGCACCACGATCATCGAGTCGGGGATCGACATGCCGACGGTCAACACGCTGGTGGTCGATCAGGCCGAACGACTCGGACTGGGACAACTCCATCAACTCCGTGGCCGGGTCGGCCGAGCGGGCCAAAGAGCCTACGCGTACCTGTTGCATCCGTCCGACGTGGTCCTGAGCGAAGAGGCGCACGAGAGGCTCCGCACGATCGGGGAGGCAACCGAGCTGGGCTCCGGATTCCGGATAGCCATGCGAGACCTTGAACTGCGCGGTGCGGGAAACCTGCTGGGGACCGGTCAGTCCGGACATATCGCCGCTGTCGGCTACGACCTCTACTGCCAGATGGTCACCGAAGCCGTGGCTGAACTGCGCGGCGAGGAAATAGCCGAGCCGCCGAAGATCACCATCGACGTTCCCGGCGATGCGCATCTGCCCGATGACTACGTGACCAACCAGACGAGCCGACTCGAGGCGTACCGGCGACTGGCGTCGGTGGAGAGCCAGGAGATGCTCGACGACGTGCGCGCCGAGTGGCTCGATCGTTTCGGGCCGATTCCAGCACCCGCTGAGGCCCTGCTGCGAGTAGGCCAGTTGCGTGTCGAGTGTGTCCGCAGCGGCGTGCGGGAGATCATCGTCACCAAGGGCCCGGGGTTCGGCGGTCCCGACTACGTGGCCCGCCTGTCACCCGTTGAGTTGCCGGACAGCAAGCAGGTGCGTCTGCACAGGCTCTACTCGTCGAAGGGCACCGGCAACGCAGCCGTCTACAAGGCCTCCTCAGCCGAGATCCGGCTTCCGCTGCAGGTCAAGCGGGGTCCGGTGGTCGAGCAGATCGCCGCGATCATGGCAGACTTGCTCGTCGACGCAAGACCAGCGGTCTCAACCGGGTAGCCTGCACGACTTGTGGACATGAACCGCCGCCGCCCGCGCCCACCTCTGATTCTGGTCCTTCTGGTCCTTGTGACAGCACTGGGGTTGACCGCCGCCGCCTGTGGCTCAGCCGACGACTCAACTGTCGCCTCGGTCGGCTCCGCGGCGCTGAGCCAGGAAGAATTCGAAGTAATCCTTGAAGGCAGTGGTACCGAAGACGCCTCCGTCGTGTCCCAAGAGGTAGCTGCAGGCCATATCACCGAGTGGATCTTCTTTGAGAGTTGGATCGACCTCGCCGCTGAGGGTGGCACCGAGATCACCGGTCTGCACCTTGAGCTGGCCCGCCAAGAGCACGAAGCAGTCAGGGCACAGGATCCGACCGTGCCCGCAGTCGACACCCCCTACGGCCGGATATTGCAGCGCTACCGGACGGTGCCCCACCTGATCGCGGACCACGTGATCGCCATCGGCGACGTGGTTGCGCTGTGTTCGAGCCACCTGCTGGTCGAGACCGAGGCCGAAGCCACCGAAGCGATTGCCCGGCTCGACGCAGGGGAGGACTTCGCAGCTCTGGCTGCAGAGGTCTCGGTGGGTCCCAGCGGCCCGAGTGGGGGAGACCTCGGATGCGTCGCGCCCGCCACTTTCGTCTCGGACTTCGTTGAGGGCGCCGCCGCGGTCGGAGGCCCCGGCATTTCGGATCCGGTTCAGAGCCAGTTCGGCTGGCATGTCATCGAGGTACGGAGTTTCGGTCCGGTGGTGCGCGGCGAGCACCCGGAGTTGACTCCGGACCAGATCACGTCCTTCGTCCTCGACGGTTACGGAGCGGAGCTTCAGGGGTTGCAGGCCAGGTTGTTCGACCGGGACATCAGCGTCGATCCCCGCTTCGGAGTCTTCGACCGCACCCGTGGACAGGTAACGACCGGTGTCGCAGAGACCGAGACCTCTGCAATCGACGCCGCAACCGTCGACTCTGCGCAGGTTGACAACCCGCAGAGCTGAGTCCGGCCATGGGAACGATCACAGTCGTCGGTCTCGGCCCGGCAGACGAGACGCTCCTGACAGCCCAGACCAGTGCCACCATCGGCACCGCGTCCCGCTGCTTTCTGCGCACCCGCAGACACCCGGCGGCGCGAGTGCTCCCCGACGCCGTCTGTTTCGACGACGAGTACGAGAAGGGGGACAGCTACGAGGCTGTCTATGAAGCGATCGTCGAGCGCCTGATCCTCGAGGCCGGCAAAGGTGACCTTCTCTACGCGGTGCCGGGATCCCCGCTGGTGCTCGAACGGACCGTGGAACTGCTGCGCGAAGCGGCCGCCGCGGGCCGCCTGCGTGTGGAGATCCTGCCGGCCATGTCGTTCCTCGATGTTGCCTGGTCCCGGCTGGGAGTTGATCCGGTATCGGTTGGAGCACGGTTGATCGACGGCCAGAACTTCGCACTGGCCGCAGCGGGACAGCCCGGACCGCTGCTGGTCGCCCACTGTCACGGCCGCGGCGTGCTGTCGGAGATCAAGCTCTCCGTTGAGGAGGGGCCGGACTCGGTTGTGGTGCTGCAGCGCCTGGGCCTTCCGGACGAAGCCGTCTACGAAGTCGCTTGGGATGATCTCGACAGGCGAGTTGAAGCCGATCACCTGACCTCGCTGTGGATTCCTGAGTTCGACAGACCGATAGCGGCTGAGTTCCTCCGGTTCGAAGAACTCGTACGTGAACTGCGTGAACGTTGTCCGTGGGATCGGGTGCAGACGCATGGATCGTTGCGCAAACACCTTCTCGAAGAGACCTACGAGGCCCTCGAGGCACTTGATGCCCGAGCAGCGCTCGATGACGGCGAAGTTGACGCGGAACTCGATGCACACCTGGTCGAGGAACTGGGAGACCTCCTCTACCAGATCTTCTTCCACGCCCGGCTCGGAGCGGAACGAGGGTCCTTCACCGTCGCCGATGTCGCCCGAAGCGTCCACGACAAGTTGGTGGCACGTCATCCCCATGTGTTCGGCGAGGGGGCGCTCGACGGGGTCCGCGGCCCCGCCGATGCCGATGACATGGCACAGCGATGGGAACAGATCAAGCGCGACGAGAAGGGCCGTGCCTCAGCGATGGACGGCGTACCGATGGCGCTCCCCGCGTTGATGTTGGCGGCCAAGGTTCAGGAACGCTCCGAAGGCGTCGGCCTGGCCGTGGAAGATGCGGTGGAGACCGCAATCGAGGGAATCCGCGAAGCGGTAGCAAACGCCGAAACCAGCGATCGCTCCGAAGGCGTGGGAGATCTGCTGTTCGACGCGGTCGCCCTCGCCCGCGGCCTCGACATCGACCCCGAAACGGCTTTGCGCAACGCCTCGGTCCGCTTCATGGAGACGGTCAGAGCCGCCGGCAGATAGTGGACTGCTTCTAAACGCTGCTTCTATTCGGGGTGCACATCTAGTAGTATTTTCCCTGCTCCGTGTACCAGCGGAGCAGCGACTACAGCTCCCCCCACCGTTGAGAGGTCGCCAGTGAGCATCATTGAACGTGTCCATGGCCGCGAGGTGTTCGACTCCCGCGGCAACCCCACCGTCGAGGTGGAGGTCGAACTCGACAGCGGAGCGGTGGCGCGGGCCATGGTTCCCAGCGGTGCTTCCACGGGTGCTTTCGAAGCGGTCGAGCTACGGGACGGCGGCGACCGGCTGACCGGCAAAGGGGTGCTCAAAGCAGTCGGTTTCGTCAACAGCGAACTCGCCGAGGTCGCGGTGGGCCGCGATGCAATAGACCAACGCGGCCTCGATGCGGCGATGATCGCCTGTGACGGCACCGACAACAAGGGCCGGGTCGGCGCCAACGCCATTCTCGGGATCTCGTTGGCCGCGGCACGCGCTGCCGCGCAAGAACTGGAGATCCCGCTGTGGCGGCACATCGGCGGCGCCAACGCCCATGTCCTGCCGGTACCGATGATGAACGTCCTCAACGGCGGGTCCCACGCCGACAACAACGTCGACTACCAGGAGTTCATGTTGATGCCGGTGGGTGCGGCGTCGTTCAGCGAGGCGATGCGCTGGGGCGTCGAGGCCTACCACGTACTCAAGAAGGTTCTCAGCGAGCGGGGTCTGTCCACCGGGATCGGGGACGAAGGAGGCTTCGCCCCCAACCTGGCGAGCAACGAGGAGGCTGTGCAACTGTTGGTCGACACGATCGAGCGCCTCGGTCTGACCCCGGGTTCCGAGATGGCGATCTCGATGGATATTGCGTCCACCGAGTTCTACGCAGACGGGTTCTACGAACTGGCGAGCGAGGACCGGCGGCTCAGCTCTGAGGAGATGGTCGCCGAGCTGGTCTCCCTGGCTCAGAAATACCCGATCGTGTCGATCGAAGACGGCATGGCGGAGGACGACTGGGACGGCTGGGCTGCACTGACCGCGGAGATCGGCACCTCCTGCCAACTCGTCGGTGACGATCTGTTCGTGACGAACTGTGAGCGTCTCGCCCGGGGCATCGAGTCCGGTACGGCCAACTCGATCCTCGTGAAGGTCAACCAGATCGGATCCCTCACCGAGACGCTCGAAGCGGTCGATCTGGCGCGGCGCAACGGCTACAGCTCGGTGATGTCACATCGCTCGGGCGAAACCGAGGACACGACCATCGCGGACCTCGCGGTCGCCACCAACTGCGGCCAGATCAAGACGGGCGCGCCGGCGCGCTCTGACCGGGTCGCGAAGTACAACCAACTCCTTCGAATCGAGGAGCAACTCGGTGAGGCCGCCGCGTTCGGCGGCACGGACGCGATCGGCGGAGCAACCCGGTGAAGCAGGTTCTGTTCGTTCTGGTAGTGGGGTTCTTGTTGCTGGCGGGCGTACTGGTGGAGCCCTCGGTCAGCAGCTATATGGAGCAGCGAAGCGAGCTTTCCAGTGTCAAGGAAGAGCGGGATGCGCTGCAGGCCGAGATCGACGAGATCAATGCCGACATCGAAGGATTCACCGACGACGAGGGTCTGCGAATCGAAGCCCGTTGTTACGGACCGTACGTGGCGCCGGGCGAAGAGGTGTACTCCATTCCCGGCCTGAACGGTTGCGTGGTCTCAAGTCCCAACTGAGACCCAGCTTCCAACTGAGACCCAGTGCCAGTTAGTCTCATCTGGTTCGGGTACGCACTGGTTCGGGTAGACACTGGTTCGGGAATAACGGGAGCGCGCGAGATGACGATCATCGGGACGAGGGTTCTGCGAAAGGAAGATCCGCAGTTTCTGACCGCCGGCGCGACCTACACAGCCGATCTCGACGACCCGCGGCTCGCCGGATCGCTGCACGCGATATTTGTCCGGTCGTTCGTCGCCAACGGCAGGATCGTCGAGGTCGACGCTGACGATGCCCGCGCGGTGCCCGGTGTCGCCCTGGTGCTCACCGGCGCGGACATCGATCTGATGCTGCCGGGCAGCGTGCCGATGTTTCCTCCGGATCTGCTCAATCGACCTCTGCTGGCCCGGGATCGAGTCCGTTTCGTGGGCGAACCCGTCGCTGTGGTGCTCGCCGAGACTCGCTCAGCCGCTCAGGATGCAGCCGATCTGGTATTCGTCGATATCGACGCGCTCGACTCGGTGACGGATCTCGAAGCCGCGGCCAACGACGAAGTTGTGGTGCATGAGGGCCACGGCACCAACACGGCCCTCACCTTCTCCGATCTGGGGCTGGCCACCGGCATCGGTGACGACTCGTTCTTCTCAGACTGCGAAGTCGTCGTCAGTCAACGCGTGGTTCATCCGCGGATGTCTGCCGCGCCCCTCGAAGTGCGTTCAGTCGCGGCGTCGTGGACCGATGAACGCCTGCTCGTATTCCTTTCCAGCCAGGCGTCGCACCGCGTCAAGGAGTCGCTCGTGCAGATGTACGGGCTGGCGCAGGGCGATGTTCATGTGGTCGCTCCCGATGTCGGAGGCGGATTCGGCGCCAAGGTGGCACCCACTCCCGAAGACATGCTGATCCCGCACCTCTCGCGCCTCAGCGGACGGCCGGTTCGATGGTTCGAGACACGCACGGAGAACCTGGTTGCTGCGGGACCGGGAAGGGCGCAGGTTCACCACGCAACTCTCGGCGGTACCGAACAGGGTGAGATCACCCACTACCGGCTCGAAGTGCTGATGGACTCCGGCGCCTACACCCGTGTCGGTGCGTTCCTGCCTTTCTTCACGCTGCCGATGGCACCCGGTACATACGACATCGCCAACATCGAGACCCAGGCGCGGTCGATCATCACCAACGCGGTCCCGACCGAAGCATTCAGGGGTGCTGGTCGGCCTGAGGCGACTCTCACGATCGAGCGCATGTTCGACCTCTTCGCGGCTACCACCGGAATCGATCCGATCGAGCTGCGGCGCAGGAATCTGATTT
This sequence comes from Candidatus Aldehydirespiratoraceae bacterium, assembly GCA_965221585.1. Classification (GTDB taxonomy): domain Bacteria; phylum Actinomycetota; class Acidimicrobiia; order Acidimicrobiales; family Aldehydirespiratoraceae; genus VXYK01. Next base: position 1,037,938 of record OZ244898.1, read on the forward strand.
CGGCGGACGCCTTCCCTGTCACCACCGCAGTGGGCAGCGTGTACGACACGGGCGACTACGAAGCCGCCCTCGACAAGGCGCTGGAAGCGTCGGGGTATGCCGAGCTGCGAGCCGCCCAGGCTGCGCGCCGGGCCTCGAAGGACCCGGTGCAGATCGGGATCGGCGTCGCCAACTACGTTGAGATAACCGCCGGTCCGGCACCGGGCGGCAACGAGTACGGCAAGGTCGAGATCACCCCGGACGGCAAGGCCCGGGTCTACTCGGGTTCCCTGTCACACGGACAGGGCCATGCCACGACGTTCGCGATGATCGCCGCCGAGCAGCTTGGAATCGACGTTGAAGACATCGAAGTGATTCAGGGTGACACCGACCAGGTTCCGCGGGGGGAGGGCACGGTCGCCAGCCGATCCACCCAGCTCGGAGGATCTGCCGTGTTCGACGCTGCCGCGACCGTCGCCGACGCCGCCAGAGAGATCGCCGCTGAGTTGTTGGAGGCCGCGGTCGAGGACGTGGTTCTTGACACCGACTCCGGCGTGTTCCATGTGTCGGGCACCCCGGCAGTCACCAAGACATGGGCCGAAGTCGCGGCCGCGGCTACCGAAGAACAGCTCGTTGCTGACAGCGACTTCAACGGCAACTGCACCTACCCCTTCGGTACGCACGTCGCGGTGGTGGAGGTCGATACCGAGACCGGAGGCGTGGAGTTGAAGCGCATGGTGACCGTCGACGACGCGGGAACTCTTATCAATCCCCTGATCGTCGAGGGGCAGCGGCATGGGGGAATTGCCCAGGGAGTGGCTCAGGCGCTTCTCGAAGAGGTGTGTTATGACGAAGACGGCAACCCGATTACCAGCAACTTTGCCGACTACTCAATAATTTCTGCGGCTGAACTGCCGTCGCTGGAGCTCGTGGCGATGGAGACGCCCACTCCCAACAACCCGCTCGGCGCCAAAGGTATCGGCGAGTCCGGAGCGATCGGATCGACCCCGGCCGTCCAGAGTGCGGTGATCGACGCGCTCAGCCATCTCGGTGTAAGGCACATAGACGTTCCCCTGTCGCCGCAGAAGGTCTGGTCGGCCATCGCTGAGGCTGCTTCGTGAACGCTGGGGACCATCAGAACGACCTGGCGCAGCCATGAAACCAGTGGAGGCCGAAGGTCTGGTCAGGACGTTCGGTGATGTCACGGCGGTAGCCGGCATCGACCTGGAGGTCGCCGAAGGTGAGATATTCGGGTTCCTCGGCCCGAACGGCGCGGGGAAGTCCACCACGGTGCGGATGCTGGTGACGCTGTTGCGCCCGACCGCAGGCAGGGCGCGGGTGGCCGGATTCGATGTCGTCAAGGACGCGGACGCGGTCCGTCGCGTGATCGGCGTGGCGTTGCAGGACGCGGCGATCGACCCGCTGATGACAGGCTCGGAACTGCTGCGTCTGCAAGCAGTGTTGCACGGCCTGGGCAGGCGCCGCGCGGCTGACCGCGGTTCTGAGCTCTTGGAGCGGGTCGGGTTGACCGGAGCGGCCGGTCGTCGGGTCGGAACGTACTCCGGTGGGATGCGAAGGCGCCTCGATCTGGCTCTGGCACTGATCCATCGACCTGAAGTGCTGTTCCTCGATGAGCCGACGACCGGGTTGGACCCGACCAGCCGAGTTGCGGTCTGGGAGGAGGTCCGCTCGCTCAACGACGACGGCACGACGGTCTTCCTGACCACTCAGTACCTCGAGGAAGCCGATGAATTGGCAGGCCGAATTGCCATTATCGACAACGGCGTGATCGTCAAGCAGGGAGACCCGACCGTGCTCAAGGGCCAGGTCGGAGACCCGACGCTGCGCGTCGAAGTGGCCGATGGGACTGCCATCGAGTCGGCTCGGCGGGTGCTCGGAGCATTCGGCGATCAGCGACCGGCGCGTGACGGCCGGGTCGCGATCGGCTTGAAGGGCGGGGCCGGTCGCCTTGCCGATGTGGTTCGGGCCCTCGACGACCACGGTGTTCCGGTGGCGCATTTCGAGCTGGACTCGCCGAGTCTCGATGATGTCTTCGCCGATGCCACGGGAAGGCGCCTGGAGGGAGCCGAGACTTGACCGCAGCCCAGAGCCTTCGGCTCACCGACCCGCGGCGCAGTCGTCCGCGTCTGCTGGTCGGCACCGAGCAGGCGTGGACCCTGATGGTTCGGTCGGTCCTCGCGACGGCCCGCAAGGTTGACCGTTGGGCTCCGGGATTGATCTTTCCGTTGGCTATGGCGGCGGTCTATTCGTCACAGTTCGCCCGAGCGACGGGGTTGTCTGAGTTCCCTGAAGTCGATTCGTTCCTGCAGTTCATTCTGCCGGCGACGATCCTCCAGGGGATCGCCTTCAACGCCTCCAACGCCGGTACAGACATGGCGACGGACATCGAGACCGGGTTCTTCGATCGGTTGGTGGCCTCCCCGGTCGCGCGGCAGTCGATCTTCGTGGGGCGTGTCGGAGGCGCCGCTGCGGCCGCGGGTTTCCAGGCAGGTGTCCATACCGCGATCTTCGTGGTTCTCGGTGTCCCGATAGCGAGCGGTTTCGCGGGCGTTGTGGCTCTGATGCTCATCAGCATCGTGCTCTCGGTCGGAATCTCGGGGTTCGGTCTGGCCGTGGCTCTCAGGACCGGCAGCAGCGAGGCGACCCAGTCGATGTTCCCACTCGTGTTCGTCATGGTCTTCGTCTCGTCGGCCTTCTTTCCGACGGAGTTGATGAGGGGCTGGTACCAGTGGGTGGCGGAACGAAACCCGTTCACCCTGGTGGTCGACCCGACGAGGCAACTCGTCATTTCGGGATGGAGTTGGGTCGACCTGTTCGAAGCGCTCGGGTACAGCCTGTTGATCGCGTTGTTGTCCTTGAGCCTGGCGTACCGGGCCCATCTTCGGCGAATGAGGCGCTCGTGACGGCGGTCGTCCGCGGTTCGCGGGCCGGTGCGTCCTCGCTGTTCGCCGTCGTCTGGATGTGTCACCGCAACCTGACCAGATTCGCGCGACTGCCGGCGATCATGGTGCCGATGATCGTGATGCCGGTCTTCTTCTTGGTGGTGTTCACCTCCAGCTTCGACGGGATCTCCCGGGTCGAGGGTTTCCCGACTGAGAACCTGATCAACTGGGTCGTGGCCTTCGCGCTGTTGCAGGGAGCCATGTTCTCAGGCGTTGGGACCGCGGGGACTGTCGCCACCGACCTCGAGACCGGTTTCATGGACCGTCTTCTGGTGAGTCCGATACGACGGGGGATCATCATCGCCGCCCCTCTGACCTACACGGCAATTCGGGCGTTGATTCCCATCACTCTGGTGACCGCGCTTGCCTGGGCGATGAACGCGGATCTGCCTGGCGGGATACTGGGAATCGTGGTGGCGTTCAGCGGCGGTATCGGCGGGGCGTTGGCGATCGGCTGCTTCGGTCTCGGGGTTGTGCTTCGCATGGGCGACATCCGAGCGATGACGATCGTGCAGATGGGCAGCTTCCTGTTGATCTTCCCGTCGATCGGACAGGTGCCCATCGCCCTGCTCGACGGCTGGATGGAAACAGTCGCCCGTATCAACCCGGTGACCAACGTTCTCCGCATGACCCGCCAGGGCTACATCGGGGATGTGACCTGGGCTGACACCTGGCCCGGTCTGCTGGTAATCGCTTGCGGAATCGCCGTTTTCGGCACGTGGGCGCGGGCCGAACTGATCCGGCGAACACGATGAGACCCGCTGGTCGGCATCGGGTCGGCTTCTGATCGGCATCCGGCGGTGACTACCATTGGTCGTTCGGAGGTCGAATCCATGGTCGAGAACTGATGGCCGACACAACTGATCCTCGCAGCGTCTCATCGGTGGTGCAGGTGAGCGATGCGCTGCGCCAGAATCACTATCTTCCCGACGAAGGACTCGCGACGGCTGTATATCTCGCGCTGCGGCTGCGTCGACCGTTGCTGCTGGAGGGCGAACCCGGCGTCGGCAAGACGGAAGTCGCGAGGGTGCTCGCCGACTGGATCGGTGGCCGGTTGCTGCGGATCCAGTGCTATGAGGGGATTGACGTCAACCAGGCGGTGTATGAGTGGGACTATTCCCGCCAGTTGCTGCATCTGCGCACTGCGGAAGCGACGGGTGCTGCACGCAGCAGCGAGACCTCGGCGTTGGAGGACGAACTCTACGACGAGCGATTTCTGGTTCGTCGACCGCTGCTCGAAGCCATCGCCCACGACTCGGGCCCGCCGCCGGTCCTGCTGATCGACGAAGTCGACCGCTCCGACGACGAGTTCGAAGCCTTCCTGCTTGAGGTGTTGGCCGACTATTCGATCACGATCCCCGAGATCGGCACCTTCTCCGCGATCGAGCCGCCGGTGGTTGTCGTCACATCGAACCGCACCCGCGATGTGCACGACGCCTTGAAACGACGTTGCCTGTACCACTGGGTCACCCACCCCACCGTGGAGCGTGAGATCGAGATCATCCGGCTGCATGCCCCGACTGTGAGCCGACGGCTGGCGGCCCAGATCGCAGCTGCGGCCGCGGCGATCCGTCAGGTTGGTCTCTACAAGCCGCCCGGCGTGTCCGAGACCATCGACTGGGCACGAGCGCTGGACCTGCTCGGCGCCGACGAACTGGTCGTCGATCACGTGGAGGCGACGTTCCCGACACTGCTCAAGTACCGCGAAGACCTTGAGAGGGTCCGGGACCACGGTCTTGAGACGCTCCTTGCCTCAGCCCGCGAGTGATCGTGATGTCGCGGGTCATGGGCTGGTCGGGTTCGAGTTCAGGAGTGAACCGGTGACGATCGAGGCGGCGGTCGGATTCGTGGAGTCCCTTCGCCGCGGCGGCCTTGCGGTCTCTTTGGGGTCTTCGCGTATGTTCGTCGAGGCGCTGGCTGAAATCGATCTGGCCGACCCCGACGAGGTGTATTGGGCAGCCCGGGCGGTCCTGGTGCACAGGCCCGAGGACATCGAGTTGTTCAACGGTCTGTTCGCCGCCTACTGGGGCGGTGTCGATTCGAAACTGGCGTGGCGGGCACCTTCAGAGCCGCTGCCTGTCACCCTGGCTATGGACGATCCCGAGCAGCTACCTGCCGAGGGCACCGACGGCGAGGACAACGACGAGACGATCACCGTGCGTTACTGCGCAACGGAGACACTGGGCAGCAAGGACTTCGCGGACTACTCCGAGGAGGAGTTGGCGGAGTCCCGGCGCCTGATGGAGCAGATCGTGTTGTTGGGGGAGTGTCGGCGGAGCCGACGACGGGTGCGTTCCAACCGTGCGCGTGGAACTCTCGACCTGCGGCGCACCGTTCAACGAGCGCTGCGCTCCGGCGGTGAACCAGTGGAGGTAGCCCGCACAGTCCCGGCGCGCAAGCAGCGGCGCCTGGTGTTGCTGCTGGACGTGTCCGGTTCGATGGAACCCTATGCTCGGGCGCTCATCGGTTTTGTGCACGCCTCGGTGGCGAGCCGCACCCAGGTGGAGGCGTTCGCGTTGGGGACTCGCCTCACGCGAATCACCCGCGAGCTGTCGCAACGGGACCCGGACCGGGCTCTGCTCGAAGCGGCGGCCGCCGTCAAGGACTGGTCCGGTGGAACCCGCCTAGGCGAGGGTCTGCGACGGTTCAACGATGAATGGGGCTGTCGAGGCATGGCGCGGGGCGCCACGACGGTGATCCTCTCCGACGGTTGGGATCGTGGCGAGCCCACCGAGATGGAGGTCCAGATGCAGCGCCTCAGTCGTGTTGCCCACCGCGTGGTCTGGGTGAATCCCCTGAAAGCGTCGCCGGGGTATGCGCCGCTGGCTCGGGCCATGGCAGCCGCCCTGCCGTATGTGGACGATTTCGTCGAAGGGCACTGCCTCGACTCTCTGACGCGACTGGCCGAGCTCGTACTGGCTGACTCCCGTGGGGTGCGGTCGATTACAGAGCGGCCGATTCCCGTAGGATCTGAACGATGAAGGAGCTGCTTGACGATCTCGACCGCTGGCGCGGTGCGGGCGTGGCCGTAGCGATGGCTCGGGTGGTCGACCTCGAGGGGTCAGCGCCCCGCGAGGCCGGCGCGGCGATGGCTGTCACGGCCGACGGCGAGGTCTCGGGTTCGGTATCGGGTGGCTGTGTGGAGGGGGCGGTCGTGGTTGAAGCTCTCGACGTGTTGGCCAAGGGCGAGCGTCGGATGGTCACCTTCGGATACAGCGACGACGAAGCCTTCGAGGTGGGCCTCACCTGCGGCGGAACCATCCATCTGTTCATTGAACCCCTCGACTGGTAGGAGCCGGTCTCGATGTCGGCCGAGCGACCGCTGTTCGAACAGCTTCGAGACGCCATCCGCGCAGAGGTGCCGGTTGCGCTGGCAACCGTGGTCGAAGGTTCCTTCACCGGTGCCAAGCTGATCGTCTGGCGTGACGCCCCGTCGGTGGGAACGCTCGGCAATGCCGACCTCGACCGGGTGGTGACCCGTGACGCCCGAGGCGAACTGGCCGCCGGACGGACCGGCATACGCCACTACGGCCTCCACGGCGAGGCCCGCGAGGAAGCCATCTCGGTGTTCATTGAGAGCTTCGCGCCGCCCCCCAGAATGTTGATCTTCGGAGCTGTCGACTTCACCGCGGCGCTGGGGAGCGTCGCCAAGGTGCTCGGATACCGGGTCACGGTGTGCGACGCGCGGGCCGTGTTCGCCACCGAAGCCCGTTTCCCGATGGCCGACGAGGTTGTGGTCGACTGGCCCGATCGGTTCTTGGCCGCAGTGGGCGACGAACTCGGCGAACGTGACGTTGTCTGCATCCTCACCCACGACGCGAAGTTCGACGTGCCCGCAGTGGTGGCTTCGTTGGCGACCGATGTCGGCTACATCGGCGTGATGGGAAGTCGTCGCACCCACGACGACCGCACCAAGCGGTTGATCGAAGCCGGAGTCGACGAAGCAGGGTTGGCCCGGCTGCGTTCACCGATCGGTCTCGACATAGGGGCCCGGACCCCTGAGGAGACAGCGGTGTCGATAACCGCGGAGATCATCGCGGAGCGAACCGGTCGAGACGCCAGGTCCCTTACCGTCACCGAGGGGCCGATACACGGCTGACGCCCGACGGGGGCGGCGTCCGCGGCTCCGGCTACGCCCGGCGACAACACAGGGCGGTCTATCCGGGTGGGGGCGGCGTGCTCGGCGAGCCAGTCTGCTTTGGCAGCCTGACGAAGAAGCTCTGGCGCCAGTCGGAATGGGTGGCTCCATTGATTGAGAGTTGCCAGGTGTAGCTCTTTCCAGGCGTGACCGGGATCGTCGGGAAGTTGATCGCCAGCGGGACGCAGAGCGGAGTGCCGGGACGCAGCCCCACGGGACGCCCGGCTTCAAAGTTGCCCTGCACTACCAGCGGCCTCTCACCGACCATAAGCGGATGCCCGTCCTCGTCGAGCAGTTCGATGCGCCACTCGTGGGAGACGTTGGCCCGGTCCCAGGGCACCTCGATACGGATCGCGACCCCCATCGGCTGGGGACGCGGACCCACCGCGGTGAGCCCTCCCCCGAGAATGTAGAGCTTGCCGTCGGCGACCTGTGCGGCGTCGGCGACCAGAAGGTTGACCCGAACCGAGGGGGGCTCACCGACACTCGGCGAGGGTGCGGGATCGTCGCTCAGAGAATATTCGGCGTCGTCGCTCATTGGTCACACGTTAGGCGTCCGGCTGCTCTTTGGTGCTGCCACACTGGGATAGTGACAATCCAGACTGGCTCCGACCTCGACCGAGATGTAGTGACGACAGCCGCGGTCGTGCTCGCCGCCGGGGCCGGTTCACGGTTTTTCGGCGAGGACCACAAGCTGCTCACAGAGGTCCGGGGGAAGCCGATAGTGCGCCATGCCGTAGACGCGGCCCGGGGCGCCGGGTTCGATGAGGTGATCGTCGTCTCGGGGTGCGTGGACCTCACAGAGGTAATGCCCGAAGATGTCACGATCATCCACAACGAGCATTGGGAGCACGGCCAGTCGACCTCTCTGCGGGGAGCGGTCACCTACGCTGCGGCCAGGGGACACAAGGCGATCGTCGTTGGTCTGGGTGATCAACCCGGAGTGGGCGCGGCGGCCTGGCAGGCTCTGAGGGAGAGCGAAGCCGACCTTGCGGCCGCGGACTTCGGGGAAGGTCACCGCCCTCCGGTCCGACTCTCCGCGGCGATGTGGGCTTCGCTGCCGGTTTCGGGAGACGAGGGAGCACGGGCGCTGTGGCGCGAACGCCCCGAGATGGTTGAGTCGATACCCTGTGATGGCGACTCAGCCGATGTCGACACGCTGGAGGATCTGCGACGATGGACCTGAACAACACTTTCGAGGTGGCTCGACCGATCGATGAGGCGTGGGCCGTGTTGACCGACCTGGAACGTATCGCTCCGTGCCTCCCGGGGGCGCAACTCACCGAGGTTGAAGGCGACGACTACCGCGGTTTCGTGAAGGTGAAGGTCGGGCCGATCACCGCCCAGTTCAAGGGTGCGGCGAACTTCGTGGAACGCAACGACAAGGACCACAAGGCGGTGCTGAGCGGCAAGGGCCGCGACACGCGGGGCGCAGGGAATGCCAGCGCCCTGATCACGGCCAAGCTGGAACCCGTCTCCGATTCGATCACCAGGGTCAACGTCGACACTGACATGAAGATCACCGGGAAGTTCGCCCAGTTCGGGCGGGGCGTGATGGCCGACGTGAGCGCCACGCTGATGGACCAGTTCGCCGAGAACCTCGCCGACATGCTCGCAGAGGAGAGCACCGACGAGCCCGACGAGCCTGGGCAGGCCGAAGCCGAGCAGGCTGAACCCGACGAGCCCGATTCCGGGCACCCGAAGGATGCTGGGGAGGAAGAGCCGACTGCCGAGGGGGCAGCCGCAGCGAGCGACGGGGTGCGCAAGATCGACATGCCCGAACCGGAGGCGATCGATCTCATCGATGCAGCCGGAGCGCCGGTGATGAAACGGGTCGTGACATTGGCCGCGGTGGTCCTGGCGTTTGTTGTGCTGCGCCGTCTGCTGCGCCGTTCACGGTGACAACCTCCGCACAACGCATCCGCGTGGCCGAATTGTTGGGGCGCGAACCGGAAGGGGATTTCGAGATAGTGGTCACCGACACCCGGGGCGATCCGGTCGTGATACGCAATGCGCCGCTGTTGAGCGATGGTCGTCCGATGCCGACCCTCTACTGGCTGGTGGGGGAGGAGCCTTGCCGGGAGGTGGGTCGCCTGGAGTCTGTGGGAGGAGTTCGGCAGGCCGAAGCAGCTGTGGATGCCGACGAACTGTCCCAGGCCCATGCGCGTTACGCGGCGGAGCGCGACGCCGCCATTGAAGATTCCCACCGCGGCCCCCGACCCAGCGGCGGGGTGGGCGGCACACGCCGCGGTGTCAAGTGTCTCCACGCCCATTACGCCTGGTATCTGGCCGGAGGCGACGACCCGGTTGGCCGCTGGGTTGCCGAGCAGTTGGCAGATGAGCTGGCAGATCAGGCGCAGCCATGAGCGCGCCGGTTGCTGCGGTCGACTGCGGGACCAACTCGACACGCCTGTTGGTGTATGACGGGACGACGACGCTGGAACGGCACATGACAATCACCCAACTCGGTCAGGGAGTCGACGCCACCAGGCGGCTTGCACCCGAGGCGATCGCGCGCACCGTCGAGTGTCTCGAGGACTATCGCGGTGTGATGGACCGTCACGGAGTTGAACGGGTTCGCATCACTGCGACCTCGGCGGCTCGCGATGCCGACAACCGCGACGAGTTCTTCGACGCGGCTGAAGCGGTAATCGGGAGCCGCCCTGAACTGCTCTCTGGTCTGGATGAGGGCAAGCTGTCATTCGCCGGGGCGACCGCTGAGCTCGACCCCGATGACGGGCCCTTCCTAGTGGTCGATATCGGCGGCGGCTCCACCGAGTTCGCCTACGGGCTCAGCGAATGCGAAGCCGCGTTGTCGGTCGACATCGGGTGTGTCCGGCTGACCGAGAAGTACATCGAATCGGACCCTCCCGAGCCCGAGGAGTTGTTGGCTTGCCTGTCGATCACGGAGGCACATCTTGATGATGTTGTCCGGCTGATTCCTGCGTCGTTGCAGGCCAGCACGTTCGTTGGGCTGGCGGGCACCGTGTCGGCTGCCGCCGCTGTCGAGATCGGGCTGGCCGAGTACGACCGTGACCAGATCCATCACTTCAAACTGAGCAAGGAAGCCGCCGAGGATGTCTACCGAACGCTGGTCACCGAGTCGCGTGAGGACCGTCGCCACAACCCGGGGCTTGAGGAGGGCAGGGTCGATGTGATCGTCGGTGGCATGTGCATCCTGGTAAGGGTCATGCGCTATTTCGGTTTCGAGGAGTGCCTCGTCTCCGAGAGCGACATCCTCGACGGACTCGCCTTCTCGCTGTTGGACTAGCCGTCGGGCGACGCACCGAAAAGGTTCGTGCCGGGTGCTTGGCCTACGATTCGGGCCGTGAGCAGACTGTCTGGCCGTCGGGTTCTGCTTCGGCCACTTGAAGTCAACGACTTCGGTGCCTGGCAGGAGGTGCGTCGTCGCAACCGGGAGTGGTTGACACGATGGGAACCGCAGCGGCTCAGCGGCGCGCCGGATGTCGTGGAGGACCGTGTGGCTTTCGCCAACCGCTGCTCGGCTCGCCAGCGTGAACGGCAGCGGGGGTCCGGTCACAGCTTCGGGATCTTCGTCGATGGCGCATTCGCCGGTGAGATCAACCTCAACTCGGTCCAGCGGGGCCCGTTCCAATCCTGTTACGTCGGTTATTGGATCGACGAGGCGTTGGCGGGCAACGGTTACATGCCCGAGGCGCTTGTCGTGGCGGCCCGGTTCGCCTTCGAGGAGTTGCGCCTCCACCGGATCCAGGTGTCGATCGTGCCGCGGAACTCAGCGAGCCGCAGAGTCGTCGAGAAACTGAAACTGCGCGACGAGGGAACAGCGGTCAGGTACCTGGAGATCAACGGCGTCTGGGAGGACCACATTCGTTACGGGTTCACCGTTGAGGATTGGAACGAGCGCTCCGAGGACCTAGTCGCCCAGTGGATCACGGAGTGAATCTCTGAGCGCCCTCAGCTCTGACTTCTGCACTTTGCCCATCGAGTTGCGGGGCAGCTCGTCGAGCACGCGGATCTGGTCGGGGATCTTGTAGCGGGCCAGTTGCCGGGCGAGGTGAGCGCGCAGCTGCTCGGGGTCCGGGTGCGAGGCTCCCGCAACGATCGCTGCGGCCACCCGCTCGCCGAGCCGCTCATCGGGGATTCCGTAGACAACAGCGTCGACCACGTCGGGATGATCGAGCAGAGCCTTCTCGACCTCAGCTGGCGACACGTTGGCGCCGCCTCTCAGAATCAGGTCCGAGCGACGGCCGCTCACCGTCAGGCGCCCATTGCTGTCGAGCGCCCCGATGTCGCCGGTGTGCAGAATCTTGTCCCGAAGCAGCTCCCGGGTGGCGTCGGGACGGCGCCAGTAGCCGAGCGTGGGCGTCCAACAACCTGCCCACGGCCCTGTGGATGTGGGGCGCAGACAGATCTCACCGGGTTGGTCGACCGGCAGCTCCTGGTCGGTGTCGTCGACGATCACCACTTCGAGCAGGTCCAACGCGTAGCCCGTGGCCGAGTCGTCGATACTTTCGTCGATGGATTCCCGCACGATCCCGGTGGGTGCCTCGGAAAGCCCGTATCCCATGAGCGCACGGATATTGAACTTCTCGGCGAAGGCGCGGCGGGTCTTTGCCGGCGTAGCGGCACCGCCTACAAGGATCGAGTCGAGCGAGGCGAGGTCGGTTGGATCGACACGGTCACTGCGTACAAGATCATGGAGTTGCGTTGGCACCAGGGTGGTCCTTGTGAGTCGGTGGCGCGCAACCTCTGCGCAGAAGCCCTCGGGGTTGCCGCGGTGCAGGACCACCCCGGTCGTGCCGCGGGTCCAGGCCGACACGACTCCGAGGATCAACATGTTGAGGATCGTGTGGGCCAGGGGAGTGCCCTGACGGTCGGTTGGCTTGGGTGGGTGGGTGTGCAACGTGATCAACCCGGGCCACAGGAGGTTGTGCTGGCTGTGCACAGCGCCCTTGGGCGCTCCGGTGGTGCCTGAGGTGTAGGCGATTGCGGCCGGCGCGTGGGGGTCGATTCGGGGGCGGGGAGCGTTTGCGGGGTCTGCGGCAGCGACAGCAGCGCTGTATGCGGACGCGCCGAGGGCGGTCCCGCTGAAACGGCTCTCAGCCGCTGCCGTGTCGGCGTCGCCCTCGGTGATCCACAGGCTCGATTCCGAGTCGTTGAGAAGGTGGGCCTTCTCCGGCGCAGCGAGAGCGGTGTTGATGCCGAGCCAGACAGCGCCGAGGCGTTGAGTGGCGAGGAACCCGATAGGTATCTCGGCGCAGTTCGGAAGTGACCAGGCGACCCGGTCACCGGGACCGACGCCCAATGATGCCAAGGCCGTAGCGGCGCGGTCGACGCTGCGGTCCAGTTCTGCGAAGGTCCACTGGCGATCGTCGTCGATCAACGCGATCCGCTCCCCGAAGTGCTCAAGGGGGCCGTCGAGGAGCGCGGCAAGCGTGCTCGGCCCGATCGGATACGGGCGGGGCGGTTCGCGTCTGATCAGCCCGGTCGTCTCGTCGACCTCGATGTTGGCTTCGAGCTCCACGAAGGCTCAGTCCTTGGAGCTGATCTGCTTCTGAAGGTTCTCGACAAGGCTCCGAAAGGCCGGTTCTCCCATCGACCAGAGCTGAGGGTGGAGTTCGTGTTCGACGGACTGGTTCGATTCGCTGACGGTGTCGAGTGTCAGGATCGTGGCCTTGGTTCGAGCCGTCAGATCCTTGGGTTGGGCCGCGGCGCGAGCTGCCAGCGTCAAGCACTCCGAGAGCAGATCGTCGTCGTCGACGACCTTCCAGACGAGGCCGAGGTCGAGGGCCTGTTCGCTGCGCACGACCTCACCGAACACGACCATCGCGAGTGCGGTCTGCCTACTCGTGATGGAACGGAGGCGCCAGGTGTGGCCTCCGCCGGGATGGAGGCCGATCTGCAGGAAGCGAGAGTCGAAACGGGCCTTCTGGCGTGCCGCGACGACGATGTCACAGGCCAGCACCAGGTTGAACCCGGCCCCGACCGCGGCACCGTTGACCGCGGCGACAGTCGGCATCGGGCAGTGAGCGATCCGCAGGAACCCCTCGTAGATCCTTCGCATCCCGTCCGGTCCCTGATCGGCGAGAAGATCGTCGAGGTCTGCGCCTGCGCAGAATGCCGGCGGGGCACCGGTCACGACCACGGCACCGATGCCGTCGTCTTCCTCCCATTCGTCGAGGGCGGCGGCGATCTCGTCGTTCATGGCCAGGGTGATGGCGTTGCGTTTGTCGGGGTCGTTGAGCGTGAGCACCGCGACGCGGTCGTGAACCTCGGTAGTGACTAAGGCATTGGTTGAACCCATGGCGCCTATTCTGGCAGGCCGCCAGGCGGCTCCACGGATCGGTCCACGATTGGACAGTGAGCTCCGTAGCCTTGCCTGGTGCGTCGAGTTGCCGATACGAGAGCCAGCGCTTTCGGAGCTCTCCGGCATCGGAACTTTCGCCTGATGTGGATTTCGGCGATTGTCTCCAGCACTGGACGCTGGTTCCAGGTGCTGGCGATCCCCCTGATTGTCTATGACCTCACAGACGGAAGCGCCGGGTGGGTCGGTTTGGCCGGGTTCACTCAGCTGCTGCCGATCGCGGTGCTCTGCCCGTTCGCCGGGGCGATCGCGGACCGCTTTCCGCGCCGCTCGATTCTGATCGTCACCCAGTCGACCCAGACCCTGGTCGCGGTCGTCTTCGTGCTGATGTGGTTCGGTGATATCCGGTCTCCGGGCGCCTACGTTGCCGTGTCGATATTGGCGGGCACGGCGAGCGGCTTGAATCTGCCCGCCTGGCAGGCCTTCGTAAGCGAACTGGTGCCCCGCGACACGTTGATGTCGGCGGTCACGCTCAACAGCGCGCAGTTCAACGTGGCTCGCATGCTGGGTCCGTCGCTGGCGGGTGTGGTGATCGCTCAATGGGGTCCCGGCTGGGCGTTCGCTCTCAACGCGGTGTCGTACCTGGCGGTGATCGCGGCGCTGGTTCTGGTGCGGTTGCCGCGGATCCAAATTGAAGCCGAGGGACGTATGCGGCCGCTGACCGAGTTCGCTCAGGCAGTGGTGTATGTGCGGTCCCACGCCGGCATCTCCACGGCTGTGTTCGTGGGCGCTGTGATCGGTTTCTTCGGGATCGCCGCACAGCTGATGTCGATCGTTATCGCCGAAGACGTCTTTGGTCAGGGCGAGCGCGGCTTCGGATGGATGCTCTCTGCGGCCGGAATCGGTGCCGTTGCGGCCTCGCCGGTGGTCGCAGAGTTGGCACGGCGGTTCGATCGGTCACGAATCCAGGAATGCGCCTTGGTGTTGTACGGCTGTGGTGTTGTTGCCATGGCTGTGGCCCCGTGGTTCATGGTGGCTCTGGTCGGGATGTTCGCAACCGGTGTGGCCCACATAGCGTCGGCTTCAACGCTCAACACGGCAATACAGTTGCAGGTCGACGAGGGGTTGCGGGCGCGGGTGCTGTCGGTGTACCTGACGTTGTTGCTGCTGTCGAGCCCGCTGGGTCAGCTGCTGATGGGTCAGGCCATCGAGTTGTTCGGTCCTCGGGAGACATTCTTGGTCTTCGGCCTGCTGTTCTTCGCTTTGGCGGTGCTGCTGGTAGCGACGCAACGACTTCGAGCACTGGACTCCGGCAGCGGAACCTACCAGCCCTCCGCGGCGGCCGAGGCCCATCCGAGCACTCCCGCTCCGCCGCGCTGATCCGCTGTGCTGATCCGCTGTTCAGGAGCCAACGACGCGCGAGACCGGGCCCTGGAGCGACATGGCGTAGAGTTCACCGTCGGCGTCCTGAGCGAACGATGCGAGCGCGCCGCCGGGAACGGCGACGCCGAAGTCTCGGAACAGCACCTGGCCTGAAGAGATCTGCACGGCCCAGAGGCGCGCTGTGCAGTAGTCGCCGAAGAGGTACGAACCGACCAGTTCGGGGATCGCCGAGCCGCGGTATACGAACCCGCCGGTCACGCTGCAACCTTCGTCGCGGCCGTACTCCCATACGGGGTCCACGTTTCCGGGCGGCTTGTCCCCGGTGAACGTGTGCAACCCCTCGCGCAGACGCCAGCCGAGGTTGGCTCCGGCACCTCCGCCGTTGGCAGCAAGCAGGACGGTCACCTCCTCGTAGAGGTCCTGGCCGACATCGGCGATCCAGAGGTCGCCCGTGGCGCTGTCGAACGAGATGCGCCAAGGATTGCGCACCCCGGTCAGGAAGATTTCGGGAGATCCCATCGTCTCGTCGTTCTGGTCGCTCTGGTTGTCATCGGTGCCGCGGGCGGAAGCGAAGGGATTGTCCGCAGGCACGGAGTACGGCTCGGCCGCATCCGGTGTCGGCGTGATCCGCAGGATCGAACCGAGCCAGGTGGCAGCGTTCTGTCCGTGGTCGAGGGGATCGTTGGCGGCTCCTCCGTCTCCGAGGGCGATGTAGAGCGCACCGTCGGGCCCGATCGCGAGGTCGCCCCCGTTGTGGTTCCTGAACGGCTGTGGCTGGGTCAGGATCGTTCGACGCTCGCCGCTGAGGCTGTTGCCGTCGCGTTTGAAGGCGTCGATTCGGGTGGTGCCGTCGAGATCGGTGAAGTTCGCGTAGAGCCAGTCATCGCTGACGGCTATACCGAGCAGGCCCTGCTCCCCCTGCGCGACGGTCTCAGCTGATATGTCGAGGATCGTCTCTACGACTTCGCCGCTGTTCAGATCGACTCGCAGGACCTGTCCGCCCCTCTGTGCTATCCACGGCAACTCGTCGCCGCTGGCTGTGGTCATGTCGATCGGTTCGTCGAGGGTGAGTACGTGCTCGAGGGCGATGGCGGCGTCGAGCACGTTCCCATCCCCGGGCAGGGCCTCTGGGGCGATACCGGACGGAGCGTCCTGGCCGGTCTGGGAGGAGTCGCCATCTGATGCGACCTCGTCTGGGGGAGCGTCCGTGGGAGCGTCTATGGGAGCCGCCTCGTCGGCGACGGTGACGGCGGGAACGGTTGGTCTCGGCTCGGACAACTCGGTGTCCGCGCTGCAGGAGGTGGTCAAGACCAGTACTGCAGCGACCCCGGCGAGCTGACATCGGACCCGGCTGATTATTGAGGTGCCTCCCACCGTGGTATTCACTTCTTGCTCGCTACCAGCCGGAGTCTTCGTCGTCCATCTCAAGATGGCGCTTGCCCACATCGCAGTCGTCGAGCACACCGCACCAGCGACAGGCGGGTCCAGCCACGAGGTTCGGCTCGCGTTCGGCACCGAGGACTTCGACAATTCTTGTCGTGCCGTCGATGAGGCGTGCCGCAGCCGCCATCAGCACCGCTTCGGTGACGTCCTCGGGCACGAAGTTGCCCTGGTCGAGGTAGTAGGTGGCGGTTCGGCGTGGGGGAGTGCCCAGGCGGATGGTCTCGATGAGGGCGTAGAAGCGCAGGTCCTCGAGGTGCTGGGGGGAGAATCCGCCTGTCTTGAGGTCGATCAACACCTTTCCGGCCCGGTTGCCCTCGGCGTGTCCCAGCGTCAGGTCGACCTTGCCGCTGAACACGAACTGGTCGTGGACCTCGTATCGGAGCCTGCTCTCGGTTACGGGTCGCCAGCCGGGTTTCAACGGCGGGAAGCACTCAAGGAACTTGACGACCCGGTCGTTGCTCTCGGCTCTCAACTCTGCCCGCTCGGCCTCGCTGATGGTCTGCAGCCAGTCGCCGAGGTTGTCGTCTGATTCGGTGAGGCGGCCGAGAGCCTCGTCGACGAGCCTCAACGGCTCCGTTTCGCGGCGCCAGTGGACGGACAGTTCGATCGCCTTGTGGGAGACCGAGCCGCGGGCGAGGGGGACCGACCATTCGAATTGCGCTTCCTCGTCGGCCAGGTATTTTCGCTCACAGCCCATCACCTGTCCGAGAGAGTGTTTCGAGACCCAGATCGTGTGGTCGATCTTGTTGGCCCGCTCCAGCAGGGGCGCGAGTCCACCCTCGACGGCCGACTTCAGTTCGGTGCGCAAGGTTGGTTCGAACACGGGCCGCTCGGCGCGACTCGCCCCGAGGAGGGCGACGACTTCTTGCTGCGCCGGGTTCAGCTCGACGGGAGTCTCCATGCCCTGCACTTTGGCACATCTGTCAGGCTCGGAGTGTCACGGCTGGAGTGTCACACCGGTGTGAGAGCATGGGAGTCATGCAAGCACCGTCGCTCAAGTTCGCCGCAGCGGCCCGGACGCTGGGTCAGGCGGCGAGACTGCGCGGGCTCGTCGTGCCCTGTTTTCGGTCACCGCCCGGTGTAGAGGGAGTGCAACGGACCATCAAGCATCGCCGTGGTGTGCCGACGGTGTCGGTGCGTCTTCGCGGCCGCCCCTGGCCTGCGGTCGTTTCCGACATGATCGAAGGGATAGTTGTCGGCAACGGTCTCAGCGGAGCACGAGCCGATCGCATACGCGCTGCGCTGTGGCTGGCAATCGACAGTCCCACCGAGCGAGCAGCAACCGCAGCAGCCCCTGAAGCAGACGCCGAGGACCAAAGCGAGCAGTTGGTGGCAATCTGAACCGCGGCGTTACCGTATGGCTATGCCCGGGTGGCGGAATCGGTAGACGCAGGGGGCTTAAACCCCCCGGCTCCTCCGGGAGCATGTGGGTTCAAATCCCACCCCGGGCACCACGAACCACTCAGCAAATTGCCTTTGACCTCTATAATCAGTCAAGCTACAGAGCTAGTTCCAACTCTAGCTACAGTTGCGGGGACTTGAGCCAAGATCGGCTGCGTGTGTTGTCCCGAGTGATGCTTGACGCGTTGGCACCGGTATGTGTGTGACTACTTGGACGCGGTTCCAGAAGCTGGGCGACAGGGGCTCTTGTGGCAGTGAGAAACCGCGATGGTCCAAACGTCTGGGACTACCCGCTGGAGGGGATGGAGAACGTGTAGAGCCGCTGGAAGTGTGCGGTGTTTCCGTTGGCCACCCAGAGGTCGTCGCCGTCGGTCCACATGCCGATGGGGTCCTTGAGGTAGTGGGGCAGAGCGATGTCGCGGCCGGCGGCCCGTTCGCCGGTCAGCAGATTGAACGCCAGCAGCCGGGCCGCTTTGTTTCTGTCGTAGTAGTCCACGGCGAGCCAGATCCAGCGGCCGTCGGAGTACGCGCCCTTGACCTCGTCGTCTCTGGCGATCGCATCGCGCAGCGCGGTCTGGTCCGTGCATGTCGCTGACCTCGCCGTGTCGCTCTTGAGGGGGCGTTTTGGGATGTAGCACGAGTCGAAGGCGCTGGGCTCGAGGCGCAGCTCCGGGCGGGTGAGCCAGATCAGATCTGGCTCGCCCTCGCGCTTGTTCTCAAGCCGCACCGCATGGATCAACTCCGAGACGCCGTCGACCACCCACACGGTGTCGCCGTCGGACCACATGGCGGTGGGCGTCGGGATAGTGTTCGAGCTGCCGTACGTGTGGTAGGGGAACACGACCAGCCGCTCCCTGTGGAGGCGCTCGCCGTCGGAGAGCCGGTACGGGATGAGGAGTGCCATGTCGCGCTCGGCGACCCAGAGTTTCTCGCCGTCGGACCACAGGGTCGTGGGGGACAATCTGGGTCTCTTGAGCCCGAGCTTGGTGGGCGGGTCGGGGTACAGCTCTTCATTCGTCAGCGTCTTGTCGGAGTTCCAGGTCAGCGCGCCGCCTTCGCCGATGTCGAAGGCATGCACCCATGTGGCGCAATTGTCCGCGATCCACGCCGTGGAGGTCGCAGTATCGACGTACAAACCGGAGATGCTGATGCACGTCGGGCCGGTGATGGACTCGAGGTCGATCTTCTTGCCCTTGGTCCCGTTGGAGTCGGAGTGGGTCAGCGACAGGCTCAGCGACGACGACTGGGTCATGGCGTCGAGCTTGGACGGGGTCGCGGACGGGTGCCAGCCGACCGTCCAGGCGCCGAATACCCCCTTGTCCTCGAAGTCGACGAGGTTGTAGCCGATCGCGTTGGGATTGGGCACCACCGCGTCGGCCAGGTAGCCGCGCACTGCGACGGTCCTGAGGTTGGCGGGCGCCACGTCGATGACCGCTTCGAGGTCGGTGGTGCTGGAGTGGGAGACGTACTGGAACTGCTCCTCGTCGATGTCCCAGTAGGCGATCTGGTAGCTCGTGGGCGCGGCGCCGCTTGCCGGCTTGGTCCATGAGACCTTGGTGCCTTCGCTGTCGTCGTCGGCGACGGAGATCGACGCGGGCGCCTCGGGCGGGTTCAGCGGCTGGTGGAAGGTGCTCTCGCTCCCGGCCCACGCCACCAGCCCGTAGCCGCCGTCGTTGCGGGCAGCCACGTTGATCAGGCAGTTGCGGCTCCTGTCGAGCATGGAGATCTTGAACGAGCGGGCGTCATGACCGAGCTGCTCCGTCACGGTGTCGCCGGTGCAGTCGTACTGGAGGCGATAGCCGCGCACGGCTGCGTCGGGGTCGCTGCCGGCAGTGGCCGCAGCCCAGGTCACTGTGATATCACCGATCTTCGGTCCCGGCGTCGCGGTGACACTCTGGGGCTGACCGGGCGGTTCCGGCAGATCCTCCGAGACCGGGACCGTGACCTCATTGTGGTTCGACAGCATCAGGCCCCCAGAAGTGCAGACCGCCCCCAAGTCTTGGCACGACGTCGTGGCCGGCAGCGTGACGGTGACAGCCCTCGTCGGGCTCGTGTTGGTGTCCAGGTCGGGCACGACGCCCATATTGAATTGGAGGTTGCTGCCACTGGTGATGCGCGAGGCCTTGACCATGGTGCCACCGACCACGGTGAAACCGTGTTCGCGCAAAGTGGCGTAGCTCAGGTCGGGCTCGGGATCGAACGTCAACGTAAACCTGAACATCGAACCGTCATGGGACTCGGGCACCTCGCTGAACACAGCCGTCACCTGCGTGGTGGTGGACGGCACGGTGGTGGTGGACGGCACGGTGGTAGTCGTGGCCGGCACGGTGGTGGTGGACGGCACGGTGGTAGTCGTGGCCGGCACGGTGGTGGTGGGTGCGCTGATGGTGGCCTCGGTGCTGTTGGACAGCGCCAGGTTGCCCGATGTGCAGATCGCCCCCTGGTCGCTGCACGACGTCGTGGCCGGCAGCGTGATCGAGATGTCGCCGACCGGATTGTTCTCGCCGTCCAGGTCGGGCTGCACATGGACGATCCACTCAAGGTTGCGTGCCGGCCTCTTCTTCACGCGCTCGGCCTTGATGACGCTGCCGTTCACGACCGTGAAGGCGTGGTCGCGCAGCGTGACGTAGCTGAGGGCAGGCTCAGGCGCGAACGTCAAGTTGAACGTGAACACCGAACCGTTGTGAGTGCCCGGCACGTTGCTGAACTCGGCAGTCAACTGCTGCGCGCTGGTCCCAGCGGGCACCATGTACACCAGCGAAGCCACCACCGCGGCGAGGATCCCGAGCCAACTGCGCCGCAGCAACCGCTTGTCTAATTCCATCCATCTGCCTCACACATGCATCTTTATAGTAGTTTGTTCTACTACCTAACGACGTGATCGAGCGCAATGATCGTGGAGATGGCTCCGCCTAGCGGCGGCGACCTAGACTTCATACCGGGCATCCCATACAGACCCATACAGATGGGACGGCGACCACTGAAGTCTCCCCGGCTCAGATGATCACACATGATAAGGACATGGAGCTTCGCACTGGGAGGGCAGGGCGGAGGCGTCGCCCGCCCGGACGTCCATGTGTGACGGCACCCGGTGGTGCAGCTTGTCAGGGTAGGGTTTGGTGCTCACCCCGGGGACAACTCTGAACTGGGATTGCGGATGTGGAACTCAAGTCTCGCGGTCGAGGGCTTCTAGGAACTTCTCGTGTTCACCTTCGTGCATGGTTGTGTTCTGAGCTGGATAGGGGAAGTTGCCGACGACCGATTCGTCGTGGAACTCCTTGAGAGCCGCCACACGCTCCTCATACATCTGCCGGTGGAGACGGCCCAGGTTCCCGAAGGCGTGCGCGTGTTTGGGTGGTGAAGACTCCTCGCTGTCCTCGCCGCAGATGTCGGCTACGAAGGACATGATGACATCACCGGCTCTGCCCGAACCCAGTGAGAACGTGACGATCGAGGTTTTGTCGTTGATGGCTTCGAGAACCTCCTCGGCGATGCACTCGGCCTCGACCGCAAACACGCCGACGTCTTCCATCCGCTTGAGGGTCCGGTAGACCTCCATCGCTTCGTCGGCGGTGCGACCGTAGGCGCGGAGTCCGCCCGCCCAGTGAGCGAACGTCGGGATCAACCCGATGTGGCTCTGCACGGGAATCCCCTCATTGGCGAGAGTCTCCATCACATCGTAGGAGCGCAGCGTGTAGTACATGTCGCCGCCCCGACCCATCAGGTCGATTGCGTGGTCGAGAATCTCGTCGGTCGTGCCGAACTGCTTCCAGGTGCTGCCGATGCCCATGAAGTGGTCCGGCGCGATCCGGCGGGCTTCGTCGAGTTGTTCGTCCCAGACCACCAGCAGGTCAATGCCGGCGTCGACGCAGGCTCGGATCTCGGTCGGGTTCGCCGGGTTGCTCATAGACAGCTTCGTGTCGGTCCCCTTGAGGGCCTTGAGGTCGGCGACGGTGTAGTTGCGTCTCGCGGGGCTACGCCCGAAGTCGTAGATCCGTTTCATTTGGAGGCCTTTCTGAGTTCGGCTCTGAGTTCGGAACGTCGGGCCGCCATGCGGGCCTCGCCGTCGCTGGTTCCGTCATGGAACGTGTCCAACAGGTCATCGAGTGGTGATTCTGGACCCCCGTAGTTGCACTCCAGGAAGCGATGATGCAGTTGGTGGTGGAAGTCCCCGACCCGGAACCGCAGACCGCCCGGCAAGATGACCGCGTCGTAGCCGGTGTGGGACAACGGGGCGCCCAGGCCGTGATGCAGCATGATGAAATAGAGGTGGATCGGGTGCGACGGAACCAGGAACAACAAGAAGATGTCTCCGAAGAGGACGAGGTGCTCGACGGGGTGCATGGCGAGTCCCGACCACGGCCCGACGTTGACGTTCTTGTGATGCCAGGAATGGACCGTGCGATAAGCGGGTCCGAGGTGCAACAGCCGGTGCCCCACGCTGAAGTACAGCACCGACCACCACGGGATCAGCACGATGAAGGCGATGAACCAGCCAGGATTGGCGTCGAATGAGGTAAGGGAGATCCAACCCTTGCCGTAGCCGTGGAGGACCAGGACCTCGGCCGCCGTCCAGACGGCCACAGCCGATCCGAGACTCAGCGCCATATTGTCGAGGACCTGATCGTTGAAGAGAAAGATCCGTTTGTTGGTGGCAAGTGGCCGCGCGTCGTAGCGGAGATCGTCACCCTGTCGACGAGCTCGGTAGAGCCACAGGTGGACCCCGCCGGCCACGATCAGCAACAGGCAGAAGTTTCGGGCCCAGATCGCCGCGATCCATCCAGGCGACAGAGTCGCTGTGGTCTCGATTGAGGGGGAGAACCACCTCCAGAGCACGATCGCGAAGGCCAACATCGTCACCCGCGGTGTGAGTGGCCCCCAACTGCGCATCAGGTGGCGCAGCGTGGCCCCAAGGTCCAACGGCCAATGGAGAAACGGGGCCGATCGGATTGGCAGCGGCGGGGTGTAGTGCCAGCGACTGCCCCGACGGGTGCGCGTAACGCTTTCCTTCGTCACCGATTCTCCTCGTCACGTTTGTCACGCTTCCTCGGCACACCCTCAAAATAATGGTGTCGGCCGGCCCGTGGTAGCCCGAAGTCCTAGCTACAGCCATAAGCAGAGCTAATGTCTGGTTATGCAACTGACAATGGAATCGGATCCGCCGCTGCGCCTGTTGGCTGCGTTTCACCATGTCGTGTCTGAGGGCAGCTTCACGAACGCGGCCGCAGCGCTGGGCGTCTCCCAGCCGGCGGTCAGCCAGCAGATTCGAGAACTCGAGACAATCCTCGGTGTGCAACTCTTCCGGCGGACGGGCCGCGGGGTCGAACCGACCAACGCCGGCCAGCAACTCGCGTCCAGCACCCGCTCCCACATCGAGGCGATCCAACACACTCTCGGAGCCATCCGAGCCCGCGCTCAGGACCACCATGTTGAGGTCCGGGTCAACAGCATGTTCGCGACCACCTGGCTCGTCCCGCGGCTGGCACGATTCCTGAGCGCCAACCCCGACATCGAGATCGACCTGACCAGCAGCTACTGGGTCTACCCGACGGACCCGATCCACACGGCTGTCCAGATCGACTTCGGTCCTGTGCCGGACGGTGCGGAGCCGATCGGCGGCGACGAGACTGTTGTCGCGGTTGCAACGCCGAGCCTGGCGGATCGGGTTCGCTCGGTCGACGACCTCAGCCAACACCCCCTGCTCGACATCCGCGGTGGCGACGGATGGACCGAGTTCTTCGCCGCCACAGCCACTTCGCCCCCCCAGACCCGGGTGCACACCTCAATGACGTATCTGCACACCCTCGCCCTCGCCAGAGGCGGAGTCGGCGTAGCGCTCGCTCACAGCTTCCTGGTGATGGACGATCTGAGGCGCAACGCCCTGGCCGTGGTACCGGTCGGCACGATGGCCGCTCGTGAGCAGTACTACCTCATCCCGCCCCGAGCCGATCGGGCAACGTCGGCCGCCGAAGTGTTCACCGCCTGGCTACGCCGCGAACTCGCGAATCCCAGCGGAATCTGAAACGCTGACCGACGGCGTGCTTCCGATCTGGGCTGACGCGGAAGCGGAGGCTGATCAGTAGTCGAACACCGAGGGGAGCGCGTCCATTGGGCGGGCCTCGGGGTAGTGCTCGGCGATCACTCCGGCGTGGTCGGGGTCGTCGTCGATACGGCTGGGATCGAAACGAGCGTCGATCCCCCGGTCCTCAAGGTCAGCGTTGAAACGGGCCGCGATGTCGTCGCGGCTCAAGGGATTGGAGGCCAATCGGTTCTTGTGGTCGGCGTCCAGGTACACGTCGGCCTTCCACAGCACGCTGACGCGGATGTCGGACAGCGGCGTGCGGTACACCTCTTCGCCGTGGTCGGTGACCACCCAGTCGCCGTCGGGGCTGCCTGCCGGAGCCAACTCCGCAGTCGGAGTGACTAGGGGCGTGCCTATATCGAAGGGGCCGATGGGATTTACCTGGTGGAACATACCGTGGTTGTCGCCCATCAGCGCGGTGTTGGCCATGTTGCCCTCGTGCTCTTCGGGCGGTTGGTCTGGCCCGTAGGGCCAGTAGCGAAACCCGCCACCGTTCACGTCGTTGAGCCACCAAATGGCGGTGGCCTGCGGGAACGACAGATCCTCGAACAGGCCCGACCACAGCATGGCCCGCAGCAGCCACATTGGGGTGTTGGTGCGGTCGCGGCCCGCGAAACGGGGGTTGTCGGTGTGGGCCGGTCCCGCTTGCGGAATGGCCATCATCTGGTTCACGTACACGCTGTGGGGTTCCACGATCTCGGCGCCGTAGAACGCCTTGGCCGAGTCGATGTAGGCCGGATGATCGAGAAACACCTCTGATCCCGGCACGGCGATGGTCTCGTTCACCCAGTCGTCCCGAAACCACAGGGGGCGGGTGCGGGCATGGGGATCGGCCCCGGGGCTGTACCAACCCCCCAACGGCACATAGGGCGCCTCTTGGGCCAACAGCTTGATCGCAGCCCCGACATCGTCGAGCACATCAGTCAGCAGAATCGGTGGATCAGAAACGTGCATCGCTTTCGACGGTACCATCCGGTGTGATGTCGTCGCGAAAGCCGCATCCACGAGCCTGGCTTGCTACTCCGCGGAGACGGGCCCCTGGGCATCCGACAGTCTCACGATAGGGGAAGCGGCGCAATGAAGCAGGTGTACGTCACCGAGAAGCCACAACGCGACAATCCGTCACACCATTTCGAGCAGCGGAGGACCGCACGATGAGCGACGAGACTGTCGATCCCCATGAACTACTGCCGGTCCCCGATCGATCTTCGGGGTTCGACTACGAGCCGATCGAGGTACTGGCGCTCACCGATCATCACCGCGAGAGCCTTCAGATCGACGAACGTCTCGTGCCCGGGACGTCCGGAGATCCTGAGGTACGCGTAGTCTGCTATCGACCGCGCGCCGTGCAGGGCACTCTGCCCCTCCTGATCAGCATCCACGGCGGCGCGTTCATCATGATGTCGCCAGAAACCTTCGGAGGCATGGACGCAGGGATCGCACTCCACGCCGAGTGCCAAGTGGTCAGCATCGACTACCGCCTCGCACCGGAGCACCCATTCCCAGCGGCAATCAACGACTGTTGGGCGGTCCTCAACTGGGCCACGACAACCGACGAGCTCGACGTCGACGTCGACCGCGTCGCAGTGACCGGCGGCAGCGCTGGTGGTGCCTTGGCGGCTGCTCTCTGCCAGATGACTCGTGACCGCGGTGGACCGAACATCCACTTCCAAGCTCTCTACATCCCGGTCACTGATGACCGGCTGCAGACCCCATCGATGCAGCAGACCTTCGACGGCAGCCCGGACGCGTTCAACAGCACGAGCGCGAAGGGAATGTGGATGCACTACCTCGGGGTCGACCACGACCAGGCCACGACCTCGCCGTATGCCGCGCCCATGCGCGCCGCGTCGTTCAAAGATCTCCCCCCGGCGGTGGTTCTCACCTATGGAATGGATCCGCTGCGCGACGAGGGCATCAACTACGCGATGGCGCTGATGGCTGCCGGGGTGGACGTTGAGCTCCACAACTGCCCTGGTGCTGAACACGGTGGCGTGATGCTCAACCTCGAAGCTGCCGGTCGTGCGATGAGCACTATGAACGATGCGATCGCGCAGGCCCTGAGGAGCTGATCAGCACGACCACAGGACCGCCGAGGTCTCAGAATCCCCTGGGGCGAGTACCGATCACGCCGTCTTCTTCCAACGCGTTGAGCCGTTCGACGTCGAGGCCCAACAGGTCGCCGAGCACCGCTTGATTGTGTTCGCCCATGAGCGGGGCTGGTGTGCGCAACCAGCGGTCGACGGTCGCATAGCGGAACGGCATGCCCGGAGTCTTGTGGGTGCCCACCAAAGGGTGGGCGACTGGCTCGAAGAGCCCGCGAGCCCTCAGCTGCGGATGGCCGTCGAAGGTCCGCGGATCCCAACACACCGCGGCTGGTACGCCAGCTTCGCAGAGCGCGTCAGCCGTCGAGCCGACCTCGCGTGACGACGACCACTCGCTGAGTGCCTCGTCGAGACGATCGTGGTGCGCCACGCGTCCTTCGAACGTCGCGAGATCCGAATCCGCTGCCCACTCCGGCGAGCCGAGCATCTCGACCAAGGCCTGCCATTGGTCGTCGGTCTCCACGCTGATGGCCAGCCACGTCTCGTGGCCGGCGCCGGGGTACACACCCTGCGGCGCCGCGCTTGCTGAACGATTGGCGCGGCGAGGCATCACCTCGCCGTATGCCGAGTGTTCGAGCAGCGGCAGCGGGCAGGCGTTGAGCGCTGCCTCGATCATGGTCGCTTCGACGAAGAGCCCGTTGCCGCCCCGTCGCTCGCGCTCGATTAGTGCGACGAGCATGGCCCAAGCGCCGTGCACGCCTGCGATCGGGTCACAGGGTCCCTTCGGGATGAGCGGTGCGTCGTCGGGATAGCCGGTGATCGACGCCATCGTCATCTGTTCCATCGTCTGCGCGAACCCGACTCGGTCGCGCCATGGTCCGGTGATTCCGAACGCTGGCATGCGGGTGTAGATGACGTTCGGGTTGAGTGCCTGGACGGTCGCCTCGTCCAGCCCCCAGTTCTCCATGACCCGCGGTGAGAAGTTCTCGACGACGAGGTCGGCCCAGCCGATCAGCTCGCCGACGAGCTCTCGGCCCGTCTCGCTCGACAGGTCGAGGGTGATTCCCCGCTTGTTCGTGTTCACGGGGAAGTAGATGTGGCTCGACTCCCACCAGGGGTCGACCCCGGTGAGAAAGCCGGTCATGCGCACGCCGTCGGGATGGCTCGTGCTCTCGAGGTGGATCACATCTGCGCCGAGCGTTGCCAGCCAGTGGGTCGCCGCCGGGCCGGCCCACCACGCGGTGAGGTCGAGCACACGGACTCCGGCAAGCGGTAGACCTGCGGGGTCGGCATCCGGCTCGGTCGGGGTCGGAGCCGGGCGTGGCGTGATCTTTTCGCGGTCGGCGTCGAGCGCGGGCGCCAGACGAGGTAGCGGGCCGTTCTCACCGTCGAAGCGGTAGGGGCGGCGCGGTTGGTGGAACCCGCCCGGATGCTCGACGAACACGCCCCGCTCGCGCAGATGATCGTTGGTCATGATCGTGGCGCCGTCATAGATCGGCGTGACCGGAATGCGGAGCGCACTCGCGAGCTCGACGATCTCGTCAACCGTACGTTCCCGGATCCAGCCTTCCATGATGCCCGGCCAGTCGTCGCGCCTGGATCGGCTCCATTGGTAGACCAGTTCTTCGTCGTCGAGCAGGTCGGCCCGATCGATCAAGATCAGGAAGCTCTGGAACATCTGGGCGGTGTTGGTGTTGAAGCCGACGTAGCCGTCCTTGGCGAGCTCGATCGACGGCGACTCCATGCTCCGAGCCGGTGTATCAAGGTCCGGTTCGCCGGAGAGCTGGTGCAGCAGGTTGGAGAAGATGGGAACGGTCGCGGCGACGACATCGGTCATCGAGAGGTCGATGTGTTCGCCGATTCCTGTCCGTTGGGCCCGCATCACGGCCGCGAGCGCCGGCGGCGCGGCGAACGCGCCGCCCATGAACTCCGCGAGGCGACCACCTGCCGCAACCGGCTCTCGTTCGGGTCGACCCCGGAACTGCGTCGACCCGCTCTCGGCCTGGACGGTGAACTCGTTCGCCACCCGGCCTGCGTAGGGACCGGTTCGACCGAAGGGTGTAATCGACAGCACGACTAGGTGGGGGTGCTGAGTGCGGATCGCGTCGACGTCCGCCTCACCTGATTCAACGAGGAGATCGGCACCTTCGAGGAGCGCGTCGATCTCGGGATCACCGAGCTCGCCGATGATCGAACGCTTGCCGGCATTGAGGAACTGGAACAGCGCACTGTCGCCGTCGAGGTCAGCGCCGACCGCGCTGTACGAGCGGGTCGAATCACCGTCGGCCGGTTCGACCTTCACGACTTCGGCTCCCGCATCGGCGAAGAGCTTGGAGGCGTACGGGCCGGCGACGTCGACGGTGATGTCGACGATTCGCAGGTGGTCGAGCGTCTGCATCAGCTGGCGGCCGCCATCTCCGACGGTGGCGAAGACACGTGCGGGAACAACTCTTCGAACGCGCCGCGGGTGATGCGGTACCGGACGTCCTCGTCGAGGTCGTCGACCAGTCCGTGGAGCGTTTCCTGCGTGTGGCCGAACGTGCCTTCGATGTGGGGGTAGTCGCTTCCGAACATGACGTTGCGGTAGCCCATCGCCCACAGCGCGGCGGGTGCGGTCTCGTCGTGTTGAAAGCTCGCGTACACGTGCTCATAGAGGTAGTCCTTCGGAGGCCGCGCGAGTTTGGGGCGGACGAACATCTGGTGCTGGCGGAACCCCTCGTTCATGCGGTCACCGATGAACGGCACCCACGAGGCACCGCCTTCGGCGATCAGTACTCGGAGACCGGGATGGCGTTCGAACGCGCCGCTGGCGACGAGCTTCATGGCCGCGTACTGGCCACCGATTCCGCTGTGGACATAGTTGAGTACGGCGCCGCCCGGGCCTCGGAAGTTGGACGCCTGGTCGCCGCCATCGGTGCCGATGTGGAACGCGATGACGAGGCCCGATTCGTCGGCTGCCGCCCAGAGCGGGTCCCACGCCTTGTCGTTGTAGTCGGGTGCGGCCTTCGGGTGGCCAGTCGGCATGTTGACCAGGTGCAGCCCCACCTCCGCGGCGTGGTACAGCTCGGCGACGGCGGAGTCGACGTCGACCAGGGGCATGAGGGCGGCCGGGACGAGTCGATCGGGGGCGACGTCTTGGATCTCGGATGCGAGCCATTCGTTCTCGGCTCGCGCGGCTGCGTTGATGAGATCGCGGTCTTCGATGAGCGCGCACCATAGTCCGATCGACTGGAACATCACCTCAGCCCAGACGCCCTCTTGGTCGAGGTCGACCAGCCGCGCGTTGATGTCGCGTGCGCCGGGGGGTCGGTGGTTCAACTCGGCGATGTTGAGCCCGCCCTCGCCCTTGACCTTGAGGATCTTGGGGATGGGCCGCGAGAAGCTCGTGCCGTCGACAGTGACGCGTTCCTCGTCGTCGCTGATGCGTTCGACGCGGGGCATGCGCTCCGCGAGTGCTTTGGGCATGATCGATTGCCAGTGGTTCTTCGGCTCGAGGAAGTGTGAGTCGGCGGAGTGGGTCCAGATCTTGTCTGTCATGATGGGTGGCTCCTGGGTCGGTGTGCTTGGGGGTGTGGAGTGTTATCGGTCGGTGGCGAGGATCAGTCCGCTGGTGGGCACGCCGGTGCCGGCGGTGGCGAGGACGTGTTCGACGTCGGCGACTTGGTTGATGGCGGTGCCGCGCACCTGCCGGACGGCTTCGGTGATGCCGTTCATGCCGTGGATGTAGGCCTCGCCCAGCAAGCCGCCGTGGGGGTTCATCGGTAGCTCTCCGTCGAGGCTCAGATTCGCGACGGTGGCGAAGTCGTTGGCCTCGCCCCGACCGCAGAACCCGAGCGCTTCGAGCTGCATGAACACGAATGGCGTGAAGTGGTCGTAGAGGGCGGCGGTCTGGATGTCGGCGGGGGTGATGCCGGCCTGGCCCCAGAGCTGGGTCGCGACCACGCCGAGGTCGGGCAGGCCGGTGATGTCGTCGCGGTAATAGCTGGTGACCATCTCGCTGTCGAAGCTGGCTCCCTGGGCAGCGGCCGCGATCACCGCAGGCGGGTTCGGTAGGTCGCGGGCTCGTTCGATCGAGGTGACCACGAGCGCGACGCCGCCATCGCTCTCCTGACAGCAGTCGAGAAGGCGAAGCACCGGGTCGACCACCCACTTGGAGCTCTGGTGGTCGTCGATGGTGATCGGCCGCTCGTAGAACCAGGCGTGGGGGTTGGTGGCAGCGTGGGCCCGATCGATCACAGCGATGCGGCCGAAGTCGGCGTTGGTCACGCCGTACGCGTGCATGTAGCGCTGAGCGTGAACCGCCACCCAGGCGGCCGGGGTCAGCAACCCGAAGGGCGCGTACCACGACAGCCACAACGGCACCTTCGACAGCGACCCTGTGACGTTCCCGAAGCGGCGACCTGACCGCTCGTTGAAGGCCCGGTAGACCACCACGACCTCCGCGATCCCGGTGGTGACCGCCATCGCAGCCTGTTGCACGGTGCCACACGCGGCTCCCCCGCCGTAGGGGATGCGGCTGAAGAAGGTGAGATCGTCGATGCCGAGGTTGCGGGCCACCTCGGCCTCTTCGCTGGAATCGAGGCTGAACGTGACGAGCCCTCCGACGTCGGCCGGCTCAAGCCCGGCGTCGGTGAGCGCAGCGCGTACCGACTCGCATGCCAGCTGAAGCTCGCTGCGCCCGGAGTCCTTCGAGAACTCAGTCTGGCCAATCCCGGCGATCGCCGCGCGGCGAGACAGGGGGTACGTCATCGGTCGGCCAACAGTGAGAGCGTCGCAGTGCCGGACGCATGATCGCCGTGTTCGGTTCTGGCGGTGAAGGTGACCTCGACGATGCGTTCGCCGTCGCGCTCGTCCACCGCGGTGACCTCGCCCTCGAACGACAGGGTCGTGCCGGGGTACACCGGCACGCCAAGCCGGATCGACAGCGACCGCAGCATGGCGTCGGGGCCGGCCCAGTCGGTGAGGTAGCGACTGCAGTAGCCGTTGGTCGACATGATATTCATGAACACGTCGGGTGAACCGTGCTGGTTGGCGTAAGCCTTGTCGTGATGGACCGGCATGAAGTCGCGTGACGCGAGGGCGCCGGCGACGATGCGAGTGGCCGTCATCTTGTAGGCGGCCGCCGGGAGTCGAGCGCCGACGGCGATCATGGCGCCTCGGTCGGTCGGAACTGGTGCAGAACGAGATCGTCGTCGAAGGTGACGAACGCGACCTCGACCGCCATGTCGTTGACGACGTCTCCGGGCGTGGTGTCGATGAGGTTCGTGATCAGCCGGGTCCCCTCTTCGAGGTCGATCAAAGCGACGATGTAGGGGTACTCCATGAACGGAAACGGCGGGTGCGTCGGCTTCACGAAGCTATGAACCGTCCCCCGTCCCGACGCGACCACGTAGTTCCAGTTGAGCGAGTTGCATCTCGGGCACATCGGCCGGGGCGGATGTCGCTGTTGACCACAGTCGGCGCAGCGCTGGATGCGCAGTTCGTGCTCTTTGAGCCCGTCCCAGAAGAATCGGGTGTCGGGTGACATCGAGGGCCGGAGCCTTGAGCCAGCTGTGTCGGTCATGCCGCCGCCTCGGGCCGAAACTTGAGCATCCGGAATCTCTGTCGGCCAACCACCTCGTCGCCCACGCGAAACGTGGTGAGCCAGGTGATGAAATGGCCGGGCCCGAGGCGCGTGTTCTTCTCGTCAGAGATCTCCTCAACCTCACTCGTCGAGGTGACGGTCTCGCCCAAGCGGAGGTAGCGCTCGAACTCGAACTCGGAGTTGACAGCGAGGCTCCCGCGGTAGCCGGCGTCGTCAAAAACCTTGAGGGGGCTCGCGGCTGCCGGGCGCGGAGCGCCACCCCGTTCGCCAATGCCCTCGAGCATCGGCGTGGCCATGATCCAGGTCTGCAGCATCGCGGGTGGGGCTACCAGTCCGCCGTGACGCGACGGCACCGCCGCCTTCTCATCGAGGTACACCGGGTTGTGGTCGTCGAAGGCGGCGGCCCAGTGGCGAATCATCGCCAGGTTGACCGGGTCTGGCGCGACCGACCCGACAGGATCTCCGATCGGCTCGCCGAGGATCGAGTCGAGCACAGCGCGAGGAATCGAGGCGTCGCTCACCCCAGTTCAGTACCACATCGTCGGCGATTAGTCAGATTTGATGAGTACCAACCGTTCCTGCAACGATGCACTACCCCCCACGATTCGACGCGCAAGGACCTCGATGAGCATCGACGACAGCCTCGGGTTCGATCCCGATGCCCTCCGCGAGAGGTACCGTATCGAGCGCGACAAGCGCCTCCGGCCGGAAGGAAACCGGCAGTACGTGCAAGTCACTGGCAAGCTGGCATCGTTGCTCGACGACCCGCACGTAGCCGAGGAGATCGAACGCGATCCGGTCGACGAAGCGCTCGACGTGCTTGTGATCGGCGCCGGCTTCTGTGGGCTGCTGACCGGCGCCCGACTCCGTCAGGCCGGCGTCGAGGACCTCCGCATCATCGAGGCAGCCGGAGACGTCGGCGGCACCTGGTACTGGAACCAGTACCCAGGCGTACAGTGCGATGTCGAGTCCTACATCTACCTCCCGCTCTTGGAAGAACTCGGCTACATGCCGACGCTCAAGTACGCGTACGGCCCCGAGATCCGTTCCCACGCGGAGAACATCGCCCACCAGTTCCGGCTCTACGACGGCGCGTTGTTCCAGACGTGGGTGACCAACCTCGACTGGGACAACGCGGCAGACCGTTGGATTGTCACCACCAACCGCGGCGATCGCCTCGCCGCCCGCTTCGTCGTTGTCGGAAACGGACCTCTCTCGATGCCGAAGCTGCCCGGTATCCCCGGCATCGACGAGTTCGCCGGTCACATGTTCCACACCAGCCGGTGGGACTACGACTACACGGGTGGCGACACCACTGGCGGTCTCACGAAACTCAAGGACAAGAAGGTCGGTGTCGTTGGCACTGGCGCGACCGGCATCCAGTGCGTCCCTCATCTGGGCGAGGCCGCTGAACACCTCTATGTGTTCCAGCGGACCCCGTCATCGGTCGATGTCCGCAACAACCGACCGACCGACCCCGAGTGGGTCGAGTCGCTGGAACCAGGATGGCAGGAAGAACGCATCGCGAACTTCTCGATCCTGACATCGGGCGGACACGCTGACGAAGATCTTGTCAGCGACGGCTGGACCGATATCATCCGCAAGTTCTCGGGAATGGCGAAGAACCGCGACGACGCCGACACGGCGACACTTGCCGAACTCGCGGACTTCGAAAAGATGGAAGAGATCCGCGCACGAGTCGACGAGTTCGTCGATGACCCCGATACCGCCGAGTCGCTCAAACCGTGGTATCGCCAGTTCTGCAAGCGTCCCTGTTTCCATGACGACTATCTCGCCACGTACGGCCGCGACAACGTCACCCTGGTCGACACCGACGGCAAGGGCGTCGAACGGATGACCGAAGCCGGCGTCGTCGTCGACGGCGACGAATACGAGGTCGACCTGCTCGTATTCGCGACTGGGTTCGAGGTCGGCACCGACTACAGCCGCCGCGCCTCGATGGAGATCCGAGGCGCGGATGGCCAGACCCTCACCGACCACTGGGCCGACGGCATCACCACCCTCCACGGATTGATGACGAATGGATTCCCCAACCTCTTCCTCATGGGCGGAATGCAGTCCGGCGTGACGCCGAACTTCACCGAGCTGTACAACGAACAGAGCCAGCACGTCGCCTACATCGTTCGGGAAGGCCTCGGCCAGCCGGAGCAGGTCATCGAGGCCGACGAAACCGCCGTGGTCGGGTGGGTAGAGACCGTGAAAGCAACGGCCAACACCAATTCGACATTCGCCGAGAACTGCACGCCCGGCTACTACAACAACGAAGGCCAACCCGGACAGGGACCCGGCTGGTTCGGTGGCAACTACATGGGCGGCGCTCAGGCCTTCTTCGCTATCCTCCGAGACTGGCGGGAGCAGGGCGACTTGAATGGAATGACCCGACGATGAGGAGTCGACGATGAACCCGATCTATCAGTTCGATGGCGACAAGATCGCGTGGACCTCCACCGACGATCCAACCCAGGGCTACCCGTGCAAGTACGAGATGGCTGTCCTTGGTGCCGACCCCGAGACCGGGCGACTGGATCTGATCGTGCGCTGGCCACCCAACTCGTACTGCCATTTCCACCGCCACGTCGCTGACACCGCGGTGCTCGTCCTCGAAGGTGAACAGCACATCGTCGAGATCCACGACGACGGCACCGAAGGCGAACACAAGGTGCGGCCAGCCGGCACCTATGTGATGAGCCCTGGCGGCGAGGCCCACATGGAGTATGGCGGACCCGAGGGCGCCACCGTCTTTTTCGCGCTCCAGGCCGGTGACGGGCCCGTTTTCGAGACGCTCGATCTCGACATGAACATCCTCAACGCCGCCACCGTCGCCGACATGGCCGAGTCGGCGACCCTCGATGCCGGCTGATCCAGCAGCCCTCCGCGACACACCCACGAATCCCAGCAGAATCTGAGACGTTGGCCGAGGCCGGACCAGCACCACCCTTTCAGCCCCTAGGGACCTGTCGGTCCTGGTCGGCGGACCGGGAGCGGTTAGCATGGCGGCCGTGAGCGGCAACGGGCTTCTGGAACCGGCGGAGGGGCTGCTTGACGGCTACGAGGCGAGCCGAACCTACGACGAGGTTTTTGATGCCGATGGCTCGGTCCGCGGCCCCTACCGGCAGATCGTCGAGCGGTTCCGCGAACTCGATGCCACCGAACTGCAACGCCTTGAGAACCTGGTCGCCGGGGAGTTCCGCCGCCAGGGCATCACCTTCACCGTCTACAGCGAGGAGGAAGGCACCGAACGGATCTGGCCGATGGACCTCTTCCCGCGGCTGATCGCTGCGGCCGAATGGGACGAACTGGCCCGCGGTCTGAGCCAACGGGTGGCTGCGCTCAACTGCTTCCTGGCGGACTTCTACAACGGAGACGGCGAGGCGCTGGCCGATGGGGTCGTGCCACGCTGGCTGGTTGTCTCCTCGCAGGGATTCGAGCGCAACGCGGTCGGCATCACGGTCCCTCACAAGGCGCACTGCAATATTGCGGGGATCGATGTGGTGCGTGGTGCCGACGGCCGGTATCGGGTGCTTGAGGACAATCTCCGCAACCCCAGCGGGATCTCATATGTGGTGGAGAACCGGGCGGCAATGGCAAAGGTCTGTGCCTGGCTGTTCGACGACCATGCGGTGCAGCCCGCCGAGCAGTACGGAACGATGTTGCGCTCCACCCTGGAGTCGATGGCACCTGACGGCGGAGATTCGCCCCACATCGTGGTGTTGACGCCGGGCATCTTCAACTCGGCGTATTTTGAGCACGCATTCCTGGCCCGCTCGATGGGCGTGGAACTGGTGGAGGGCCGCGACCTGGTGGTGGACGATCACACGGTCTACTCCCGCACCATCGAGGGGCTCGTGAAGGTCGACGTGATCTACAGGCGAATCGACGACGATTTCTTGGATCCGGTGTCGTTCAATCCCGACTCCGCTTTGGGGATCCCGGGATTGCTGAGCGCCCTGCGCGCCGGCAATGTCACGGTCTGCAACGCTCTTGGCAACGGTGTGGTCGACGACAAGGCTGTGTACCCCTACGTGCCCGACCTGATCCGCTACTACCTGGGTGCCGAGCCGATCATCGACAACGTCGAGACGTACACGATGTGGGACCCCGACCAACGGGCCGAGGCACTGGGGAGGCTGGACCAACTCGTGGCCAAACCGGTCGGAGAATCCGGGGGATACGGCGTGTTGATCGGACCCCACGCCAGCGAACAGGAACTCCAGGAGGCTCGGGCCACCATCGAGGCCGCACCCCGTGAGTGGATCGTGCAGGAACTGGTGCAACTGTCGACTCTGCCCGCCTGCGCGGACAACCGCCTTGAGCCCCGGCATCTGGATCTGCGTCCCTTCGTGCTCACGGGCGAGCGGACCGAGGTGTTCCCCGGTGGGCTCACCCGTGTGGCCATGCGGCGCGGGTCGTTGATCGTGAATTCATCCCAGGGCGGAGGGTCCAAGGACACCTGGGTGCTGGCCCACGAGTCGTCATGATTCTCGCGCGGCACGCTGATGCACTGCTGTGGACGGGCCGCTATCTGGAGCGCGCCGAGACGACTTCTCGGAGCCTGGACTACGCGGCCAACTCGATCACCGGTCTACGTGCCGATGAAGCCCGGGCCGAGGGTGAACTGCTCGTCAAGACCCTGGGCCTTCAGGACGAACTGGAGGCAGTCGGTCCACTCGACAGCAGACCGCAACTGGTCGCATTCCTGTTGTCGGACACGGACAACCCCGGATCGCTGGTGTCGTCGATCATTGCGGTACGTGAGAACCTTCGCTCGGTCCGGGATCGGATTCCGATCGAGCTCTGGGAGGAAGCGAACGGGCTGTATCTGAGGTTCCCGTTCCTGGGCCACGAGAACACGCCGAGCGATCTGCACGAGGTGCTGTTGATGGTCCGGCGGGCCTGCTTGGCGATCTCGGGAGTGCTGAACGAGGGCATGCGACGTGACGAGGGGCATGCATTTGTGGTGGTGGGCAGGATGCTGGAGCGGTCGATTTTCACGGTCGGTCTGCTGGAGGCGAGCCACAGCGATCCCAGGGGGGCGTTGGATGCCGGCCGAATGTTGCGCTTGACCAGTTCGGTGCAGGCCTACCACCGGCAGCACGGCAACGCCCCCGACTTCGACGGCGTGGTGCGCTACTTGCTGCACGCCGATGATCTGCCCCGTTCGGTGATGTCTTGTCTGGTTCGCGCCGAGGAGTGCCTCATTGAATTGGCCTCGGGTGCGGTGGCGTTGGATCGCCCCCGTCGCAGGATCGCCCTGCTTCGCTCCCGCTTGGAGTTCGGCGACTTGGCGGAGGCTATGGCGGACGCTCCCGGACCAGCGCTGTTGGAGTTCGGGTCGGAGTTGGCGGAGGTGGCCTCCGATGTGCAAGCCGGTATCGCCCCGCCTGCGACCCTGGCCGCACCCCGCTCGCAGTACCTGCGCCCCGGCGGTCCGTTGCGATGAGGTTTGTGCGATGAGGTTTGTGCGATGAAGCTCGGAATCTCCTACCGGTTGCACTTTCATTACTCGGAGGCCGTGACCGAATCGCAGAACGAGGTGCGTGTGCGGCCCCGAGACGACGAGTCCCAGCGGGTGCTCTCATATCAGCTCTCGTCACGCCCGGAGCTGGCGGTCCTTTCGGTTCGAGACTATTGGGGCACGGTCGTTGAGCACCTCGGCATCCGTACGCCGCATACCGAACTGGAGCTGGTGGCGGAGGCTGAGGTGGAGACTGCGCCGCGTTCGGTGCCCTCTGGCGCGCAGGCGATCACGGCGCTGGCTGACGAAGATTTCCGGTCCGAGTTCCTGGAGTATCTGTCGTCGTCGCAGCATGTGGAGTGGGACAGTGACGATGTGGTTGCACAGCGGGCCGCTGCGGCGGTTGCCGGCGCTTCATCGGTGCAGGAGATGGTCTCGGCCGTGGTGGCCGAGGTACGTGCCGCACTCGTCTATAGGCAGGACAGCACTGACATCGGGGTGACACTGCCGGAGTTGCTCGAGGGTGGTGAGGGAGTGTGTCAGGACTTCGCGCACTTGGCGTTGGGGATGTTGCGCAGCGTGGGTGTTCCCGCCCGTTATGTGTCGGGCTATCTGTTCGCTGCCGACGAGTCCGCGCCCGATGCGCCGGATGCAGACTTGGTGAGCGTGCAGACCCATGCCTGGATCGAGGTTGCAGTGCCTGGCTGGGGCTGGTGGGCTCTTGATCCGACCAACGGGGGAGAGGTCGGTGAGCGTCACGTGGTGATTGGCTACGGCCGCGACTACGGCGACGTTCCGCCGGTCCGAGGTGTGTTCACAGGCTCGGGATTGGCCGAAGTGGAGTCCGAGGTGGTGATCTACAAGAAGACTGACGGTGCCGCCCGTACCGTTGCCCCCGTGCCCGCCACCCCACGCTCCGCGCCCGCCACGGTGCGTTCCGTGATCCAACACGACCACCGGTCCGCCCAACAAGCCTCCCAACAGCAGTGACCCAAATCGCCAGGTAGTGGTTTGCGTTTTTCTGCGACTCTCACACTGGGAATTGCACGTTGGTGAGGTCTTCTGAGGCGGCCCAGAGGCGCTGCTGGATCTGGGAGTTGTGGGAGCGGTCGCTGGAGGACACCAAGATCGGGTGACCCCGGGTCTCCTGGAAACCGTCGGGGCCGTAGTACTGGCCGCCGTGCGCGGCGGGATCGACAGCCGCCCGCAGTGTCGGAAGGGCACCCATCGCCGCGCGCTGCGCCATGACCTTCAGCATCGGCTCGAACAACCGGCCCCCGGGAATATGGCGCCCAAGCTCGGTAGCCGAACCGCCGGGATGAGCGGCTAAAGCCATCGTCTCAGCACCCGCCGCGCGCAGACGACGCTCCAACTCATAGGTGAACAAGAGGTTCGCCAGCTTCGAACGGCCGTACGCAGCCACCCGGTTGTAACGCCGCTCAGCCCCAAGATCGTCGAAGTCGATCTTCGAGAGAATGCGGTGACCGACGCTGCTCACCGTGACCACCCGCGACCCGGCGACGCCCAACAGATGATGCAGCACCAAGCCGGTGAACGCGAAGTGACCCAGATGATTCGTGCCGAACTGCATCTCGAAACCGTCGGCGGTCTTGGATCGCGGCGTGTACATGACCCCGGCGTTGTTGATCAGGAGGTCAATGCGCTCAAATCGCTCTGCCAGCTCCGCAGCAGCCCCACGGATCGAGTCCAGAGACGCCAGATCGAGTTCCAGCAACTCGAGGCTGGCAGCGCCATGGTCGGCCTGGATCGCTTCGAGGGCTGCTTGCCCTTTCTCCAAATTGCGCACGGCCAGCACCACCAAGGCACCGCTGCCAGCCAAAGCCCGCGCCGTTTCGAGGCCGAGGCCGGTGTTGGCACCAGTCACTACCGCCACCCGTCCCGACTGGTCTGCGATGTAGTCAACGGTCCACTTCTTGTCACTCATCGGGTTGCCCTGTCGTTGGTCGCTGTGGTTCGACGAACTGTACCGGCTCGACAACGGCGACTGAGCGTTCAGCGTCGGCCGAACCAGCGCACGCCCAACAGAGAACCGATCATGCCGCCGGCACTCGACAGCGCCAGGTCGCCGATGGTATCGCCGTAGGTCAGCGACAGCCCGCCTCCCGCGCC
The DNA here is from genome assembly GCA_965221585.1 of Candidatus Aldehydirespiratoraceae bacterium. GTDB lineage: Bacteria > Actinomycetota > Acidimicrobiia > Acidimicrobiales > Aldehydirespiratoraceae > VXYK01. Next base: position 1,076,848 of record OZ244898.1, read on the forward strand.
GGTCTCGGCCACGATCCACTCGGCGATCTCCCAGCCGACTATGGCCAACGCGCCGATTCCTGCTCCCAACAGCCAGGCATCTGCCTTCGATATATCGCTTGCAGAGTCGATGCGCCGGAATCGCCATGCGTGGAACGCCGACACCAACAGCACCCAGTTCAACGTGTGCAGCACGTCGTCGGTCGCAGCGAACGAATCGTAGAAGCCCACGAGGTTGCCGAGTGTGTCCAGCAGGAACGGCAGCACTACCAACACGTCCGCGGTCGCAGGATACGGAGCGAAACGCCGTCGCCAAGCGACGGGAACCACCACCGTGGAAAGCATGAACAGAGGGAACCGAAACCCCATGCCCTTGCCTTCGAGATGGTCGAGAGGAACGGTCAAGGCGACAACGAACGCGAGTGCCAAGGCCACCTTCATCGCGACAGCCAAACGAATCCCCCAAGCCCCGCTGTCGAGGCGAGCTACTCCGTTGCTCACGCGGATGCCCTCGTTACCGACAGCATGACAGCAGATCGCCTAGGCGAGTTTCGTAGCAATGTCGGTGGCCGACCGCAGCGCCGCGCCGTCACTCGTCGTGTTCCACGATCCGGGGTGAACGGGCTGCTTCTCCGCCTCGGCGAGCAGATCAGTGAGCAACGTCACCCGGTCGACCCCGACAGCGGACCACAGGTACAACCCGAATGCGCCGGGGATCGGATTGATTTCGTTCAACAGGACTCTGCCGTCGCCGTCCCACAGGAAATCCACGCGTGGAGCGCCGCTGATCTGCATTGCCAAAGCGAGATCCCGAGCGGCGTCCTCAATCGTCGCTGAGATCCCCGAAGGCAGCTCGGCGGGCAGTTCACGAGGGGCAGACTCCATCCCCTCAGCACCTGAGAGATACTTGGTGGCGTAGTCGTAGACACCGTCGGACAAAGGCCGTTCGATCGCCGACACCTGCAGTCGGGGGTAGGTGCGCACAGCGATATTCAGATCGACCCATCCTTCGAGGTACGGCTGCACCACCAGCCCTGAACGCGCCGATGTGCCCTTCGAAAGCGCCTCGATCGTCGCGGCATCGCCGATGCCGACCTCGACACCGATCGATGAACCGCCGAAGCGAGGCTTGACCGCCCACGGAGGACCGAACGGCGCAGCAAACTCAGCCCCCGGTTCGAAGGGAACACTCGGGATCGTCTCGATACCGATCGCATCGGCGACCGCTGTGGTTGCCAGCTTGTCCATCGACAACGCGCAGGATCGGGCGTTGGGTCCGGTAACACGCATTCCGGCGAGGCGGAGCAGCGAGTCCAAGCCGCCGTCCTCGCCCGGACCACCATGGCAGCAGTTCAACACGACATCGATGTCGAGGGGCCGGTTCCGTCGGCGTCCCCGTTCGGCGAAGCCGCCCGGAATCGTGAACTCGACCGGAGAGAAACCCTCCCGGTCCGGCCCGGCGAAGTCCTTGGCCTCCGCGTCGGCGGGCACACACTCGAATCTCGCCTGCTTCGTCCAGTAGAGGAGGCTCGTATCGGTGCCGGCATCGCGCAACAGTCGCGCCGCCTGCAGACCGGTCAGAATGCTGATGTCGTGCTCCGGTGACAGCCCCCCGAATACAACTGCGACCTTCAACTTGGCCTCCTAGGTCCTACGCAGAGTCTTACGCATAATGGTCGGGAAGATCGTTCTCCCAGAGGACACCGTCACCTGCGCTGAGATTGAGGCGAACCCATTCCCTCGCAGCGTCACGGCTCGACACGTCGATCACGATACCGCCAACCGCAGATGCGCCACGGCGAAGGGCGGTGCGGTTGGTCCGGCCGACGATGACGAGTTCGCAGCCGGATTCGGCCACCAGCCGGGCGAACTCAGCGTTCTCGGAGTCTTGAAGCGGGCCCAGTTCGATCATCCCGGGCGTCACAACCACCGATCGGCCCTCGCTGCTGTGCTCCAAAAGCGTGGCCAGCGCCTCGGAGGCACCCGCGGGGTTCGAGTTGAAGGTGTTGTCGATGATCGTGATGCCCGAGTCCGCAACCGAAACGCTCGCCCGGTGCTCGCCCGTCTCTAGCGTCTCGATCAGGGCTACCAGTCGGTCAGGGGGCACCCCAACCTCCACGGCCAACGCCACTGCCACCGCAACGTTCGACCGTTGTACTGACGGGTGAAGCGAACTGAGAGGGTACGACTCGGCGAAGTAGTCGAGCGTCAAGCCTGGTTCGTTTTCTTGAACCGACACCCGCACATCCGCAGAACTGTCCGGTCTGCCCGAACAGCGGATCACCCGATGGTTCTCCGCGAGCCGATCGGCCTGGCCGGCCAACTCCGGCGAGTCAACATTGAGCACGACGGTCCGAGCGCCCTCGGCGATCTCCAATTTGGCGGCGACAATCTCGGTGATCGAACCCATACGTTCAAGGTGGACCGGGCCGATGGCGGTGATCGCCACGACCTCAGGTTCGATCCAGCCGCAAAGCGCCCGAATCTCTCCGGGGCCGTATGTGCCCATCTCGGCGATGAAGACTTCCGTCGAGTTGCCGAGATGCTCGTTGACGGCCCTCGACAAGCCTGCCTGGTTGTTCCACGACGCGGGGGAAGCGACCGTCGGTCGCAGCGGACTCACAAACGCTGCCAAATGCTCCTTGGTAGAGGTCTTTCCGTAGGACCCCGTGATCGCGACCACCAGCGGACCCACCTCCCGGAGCCGTTCGGCCGCACTGCGCTGGAAACGCCTTGCGAGCCGTGACTCCACAGGAACGGCAACCGTCAGCGCGGCATCGACCGCAACGAACCCGAACAACGAGCAGATCGCCGCGGCCGAAGAGGTGGTCGCAAAGACACTCAGAAGCCACAGGGCAACACCCCAGATCAGTACCGCCAGCGCGGCAGTGGTCTTCATCCGCCGCGTGAACCGCAACTTGGAACTCCTGCCGCGTAGAGGAAGCCCGACCGGAGTCACAGCCGCTATCACCGCAACCGCTGCGGCCAGTATGATCCGCGTCGAGCCGGCTACTACGATCGCCGCCGCGGTGCCGGCAAGCCCGCCCATGGCGAGGCCCACGTTGGGCACCGGGGTTGTTTCCAGCCAGCGGAACAGCGTCGTGTTGACCGATCCCGGCAGGTAGTGCTCGCGCTGGGCGACGCGCCACCACTTCGGCATCCAGACCAACGCGGAGGCCGCGGCCACGAGAACTGGAATCACTGGCGCACGAGCCGATCAATCGTCTCAACAAACAGTTCGGGATGCTCAAGATGGATGTCGTGGCCGCAATCCCGCTCTTCGAGGGTCGAGCCGTTGACGATCCGTTGTGCGCGTCTGGCGTCGGTGACCGGCGCGGCAGTGTCGCTTCGACCCCACACGAACGCCGTCGGGCAGCGAAGCTCGGCCAGGTCGTCCTCGTATGACTCGTTCACAACTCTGACTAGCACCTCCCGCATCACACCTGAAGCGGCCAGATAGTCCGCAGAACCGTGTCTGGCGCGGGCGGACTCGAGCCGGGCGTCGCTGGTGATCCCCAACCGGTTGAGCCTTCTGATGGTGCGGTACCGCAGCGGCGGTCTGGCGCGCGTCCGGCTGCGGAACAGAGGCGTGCCGGCGATGATCAAGCCGCAGACAGAGTCCGGTTCGGCTGTTGCGATCTTCAGGGCGACCCGACCTCCGAAGGAGTGACCGACCAGAAGCATCCGTTTCGAGCCGGTCCAGTTCCTGACCGCATCGAGGACGGCCGTCGCGTAACCGCTCGAACCCATGGCCTCGGGCGGCTGCACTGACGAACCGAAACCGGGAAGGTCGGGCGACATTCCCGGCCTCTGGCCCGCCACAGCCGAGAAATCACGCCGTGAACGGCCCCAGCCGTGCAGATAGACGATCGGAACATCGACAGGAGCAGAAGGAACCTCAGCGATGAGTCCCAGGGTCCCGAATGTTGCTACAGGCATCTAGTGGTCGCTCCCGTCACCCTCTGATCCTAGCTAGGCACCTGAGCGGGGTCGTACCACGGCTGCTTGCGCGTCGGGGCAAGGAAACAGGCACACTTGGGGTTGTGAGTGTGGACTGGGATGCTGTTGCAGCCGTTGGCCTTTACGACCCCACCTCCGCCGATGCCGCGACTCGGCGAGAACTGATCGAACTGTTGGCCTCCCACGGAGCCACGGTCAAGCAGATGACCGAGGCCATCAAGATCGGCGAGTTGTGGGAACTGGCGATCGAGTTGGTCTATGGGAAATCGTCGCAGATGTCGGCCCGCGAGCTGGCCCAGCAAGCCGGTGTGGACCTGAAGGTTATCGAGATCATCTACCGCGTTTCCGGGGTGCCGGTCACCGATCCCGATGAACCCAGGTTCGGCCCTCAGGACCTGGAGTTGGTCTGCGGTCTGGGGGACGTCGCCGGGGGCAGGTTCTTTCAGCGGGACGAACTGGGTGAGATACTCCGGGTCTTCGGGGAGGCCGTCGGCCGCATCGCCGACGCCGCGGTGGCGATGTATCAGCAGGGCGCCTACCAGCGGATGCTGGCTTCGGGAGCCAGCGAATTGGACAGGGCCAAGCTCACCATCGCCAGCGCTTCGGAGGCGATGGTCTTCCCGCAGTTGTTGACCGCGCTGATCCGCCACCATATTTCTGATGCTGCCGAGCGACTGCAGGCCACCCATGTCGAGGGAAGTCCCTCGGAGCGCCTGTTGGCGGTGGGATTCGTGGACATTGTTGGCTACTCAGCCCGCGCCTCGGAGGTGTCGATGGGGGAGCTGTTCGACCTGGTGTCAGGCTTCGAGAACCGCTCTTTGGACATCGTCGCCGCCAGTGGAGGACACACGGTCAAACATCTCGGCGATGAGGTCATGTTCGTGGCCAACAACGCGGTCGCCGGCGCAACCATCGCCATGGACCTGGTAGAGGCTTTCGGCGGCGAGAAGGAGGTGGTTCCCCATGGTGGGGTCACCTTCGGGCCTGTGGTCAACCGCCGGGGAGACTACTACGGGCCGGTGGTGAACCTGGCTTCGCGTATCGCACGCCAGGCTGTGCCCGGTGAGATCCTGGTGTCTTCAGACATGGCCACTCGGCTGGCGGATGCAGACGGTTTTGAGACGCTGTCAGCTGGGCGTCGAATGCTGCGTGGTTTCAACGATCCAGTCGAAGTTCACACCCTCTCTCGCCGTTAGCGGTCCGGAGCCGTCAATCAGCTGATCTCGACCGTGGTCGCGACAATCGAGCGCCGGTCGTAGTGGGCGACCTCGCCGTTGAGCGTCACCGTCGTCTCGCGCATGTCGGGGTCGTACGAGGATCCACCCAGGCGGAACGTAAAACTCCCCGGCTCGGTGACGAGATCCATATGGAGACCGTGGAATGCCAGACGACTCGGGTGGATCGTGAAGCTGACCGTGCGCGTCTCACCTGCGGCTATGGCGACCCTGGCGAAACCGATCAGCTCACGCAGCGGCCTCGCCACAGAGGCGACATCGTCGGTGACATACAGTTGCACCACCTCGTCGCCGTCCCGCTCACCGGTGTTTCTGACCGCCACCGACACCGTGGTGGGGGTCGTCGTGGAGCCGGTGGACACTGTCGGTTCGCCGTAGTCGAAGGTTGTGTAGGACAGCCCGTGTCCGAACCAGTAGAGCGCCGAAACGTCACGATCTACGTAGGTCCCGTGGAACTCGGAGCGGTCGCCGCGGTTGCGCATGTCGTGGTGGAGCGGAATCTGGCCCACGTGGCGGGGCATGCTGACCGGCAGCCGTCCCGCCGGGTTGACCGCGCCGGTCAACACGTCGGCTATCGCACTACCGCCCTCCTCGCCGGGCAGGATCGACCACAGAACGGCGTTCGCAAGCTCAGCTTCGGCTTCCAGCGTGTGCACACGACCGCTTACCACCAGCACGATGGTCGGAGTTCCGGTTGCGGCAACTTCGGCCACCAACCGGGACTGCACGCCGGGAAGGTTGAGATCGGTGACGTCGCGGGCTTCTCCGACTGTGGCATCCAGCACCACCCCCGAACGGGCGCCCACACAGACAATCGCCACGTCTGCGTCGGCGGCGGCTCGCACTGCCTCGGCGATCTGCGATGTGTCGTCGCCGGAATCAGCACAACCGAACGAATGGGTGACCTCCGTGTCGCCGAGGGCGGCCCGCAACCCCGCAAGCGGGGTGACATGGGGCGTGTAGTGCGGGCCTGCGGCGAAAGCACCGCTGGACTCTGGAAGCTGATCGGTGCCAGTACCGTCGCCCTCGACCCGCGCGCCGATGGCGGCGAGATTGTCGGCGATTAGGATCTCAAGATGGGCTGGGTAGTGGTAGTCGCCCTGCAGCAGCCGTTGATCGTCGGCATGGGGACCGATCATCGCCACCCGCGATATCGACGGACTGAGGGGTAGGACCCCGTCGTTCTTCAACAACACGACACCCTCGGCCGCGGCACGGCGAGCCAGGAGGCGCTGCTCGTCGTTGTCGAACACGGCCGGCGCGGCACTCGCATCCACGTAGGGATTCTCAAACAGTCCCAATTTCATCTTCTGGGCCAATACCCTGGCGCAGGACTCATCGATGAGCGCTTCATCAAAGAGCCCGTCGCGAACCGCGGCTCCGAGGTGCTGATAACAGTCGAGCTCCGGCAACTCGATGTCGAGCCCGGCCCCCAGTGCAGCGACCGCCGCACCCTGGGCATCAACCGCCGTCTTGTGGTTAAAGTAGAGCTGGGTCACCGCGAAGTAGTCGGCCACGACGGTTCCGTCGAATCCGAGTTCGCCACGAAGCAGATCAGTGAGGATCTCGCGGCTCGCGGCTGCGGGCACGCCGTCGATCGACGAGTAGCTGTTCATCATCGAGGCGAGGCCCGCTTCACGGATCGCCGCCGCGAAGGGTTCTGCATAGACCTCGCGCAGTTCTCGGCCGCCGAGATGTACCGGCGCTTGGTTGCGGCCTCCCAGCGAATATGCGTAACCCAAGAAGTGCTTGCCGGTGCAGACAACGCCGTTGGCAAGATCGTCGGTCTGCATCGCCTCCACGTATGCAACACCCATCCGGCCGCAGAGTTCCGGCGACTCGCCGTAGGTCTCCTCGACGCGTCCCCAACGGGGGTCACGTGCCACATCAAGCACAGGCGACAGGTTGTGGCGGGCACCGACCGCCAGCATCTGGGTGCGGATCACCCCGGCCACCTCGGCCATCAGAGCGGTGTTCCAGGTGGCGGCTAGGCCCAGTCCCTGCGGGAACGTGGTCGCCCCCCTGTGCAGGAACCCGCCGACTCCCTCCTCGTGGATCACGGCGGGGATTCCGAGGCGGGTGTTCTCGACGAGCACCTTCTGGATGGAGTTGCCCAACTGTGCCGATTCGTTGGCCAGCAGTCCTGTGGTGGCACCGATACGGGTGATCTGCCCGATGCCGTTGGCGAGCACCTCGGCAGCAACCTCCGGGTCGAACTGTTCGTCCACGACCAGCGAGGTGACCCAGGTCGCCCCGAGCTGAGCCACCTTCTCCTCGAGGGTCATCCTCCCGACAAGATCGCTCACCCGTTCGTCGATCGCCGCGATCGGATCCTTGTAGATCTCAGTCATGTTTCTCCTTGGCTCGGTATGCGGCCGGGCTCCTGCGCAACGCCTCGACATCGGGGACATCTCGGCCGAGGGTCTCCTGAACTCCTGCCCCTACGATAGAGCGTTGATGACAAACGGCACGGTGTCCGGGGTCGCCGTATCCGGAGATGGCACGGATTTCGACGGAGGTTTCAACCCCGAACAAGGCGAACAGAACCGTGACGTAGAGTCCAGCCGGCAACCCGCCGGCGAATCCCGCTCCGAGCGACGAACAATATGGCCAGCACAAAGGCCAGTAGGGCCAGGTAGTAGTAAAACCGGCGTACTACGCCTTCACGACTGGTTTGGCAGCGCGCCTACCGACAGGAGCAACACAATGACCGATATCGACGCGCTCGTCGCGCAGATGACACTCGAAGAGAAATGCACCATGCTCGTTGGTGAGACCGCTTGGATCGTCAAGGGCTGTGAACGTCTCCAGATCCCGGAGTGGTGCCTCAGCGACGGTCCCGTCGGCGTGCGTGGCAGAGCTATGGGCCCAGGTCTGGTCGTCCCAGGTCCATCCGCCATCGCCGCGACCTGGAACCCCGTTCTGGTAAAGGAGTTGGGTACGGCGCTCGGCGTGGAAGCCAAGGACCGCGGCGTGGACGTGCTGTTGGCACCGACCGTCAACCTTCACCGGTCACCACGTGGCGGGCGCCACTTCGAGTCCTACAGCGAAGACCCGCAGCTCAGTTCCGAAATTGCAGTCGCCTACATCACCGGTGTGCAGAGTCAGGGCGTGGGGGCGTGTGTCAAGCACTTCGTAGCCAACGACCAGGAATTCGAGCGCCTCACCATCAACGTGGTCCTCGACGAGCGGAGCCTGCGAGAGATCTATCTGCCACCCTTCGAAGCCGCGGTTAAGCAAGCAGGTGTCCGCTCTGTGATGGGTGCCTACAACTTCGTGAACGGTCAGCATGCCTGCGCGCATCAGGATTATCTGGTGGACCTCTTGAAGAATGAATGGGAATTCGACGGTTTCGTGGTCTCGGACTGGGCAGCGATCAAAGAAACGGTCGCCCCGGCCCGCTTCGGTCTCGACCTTGAGATGCCAGGACCAGGACGGTACTGGGGAGGCGGACAACTTCAGGCTGCTGTGGAATCGGGTGAGGTCGTCGAGGACCTGATTGACGACAAGGTGCGGCGGATTATCGGTTTCCTCGACTGGGCAGGCCGCATCGGCACCCCCACAGACCATAGCGAGCGCCACATTGAACGGCCGGAGCACCGTGAACTGGCACGGCGCGCCGCTACCGAGTCGATGGTCCTCCTCAAGAACGACCGTGGCCTGCTGCCCCTTGTCGGTGAGGGAACGATCGCACTGATCGGGCCGGGGATTGCGGACACCGCCATTCTCGGTGGTGGCTCGGCCAGCCTCGAACCGCACCGTGCAACTACCGTCGCCCAAGCGATGCAGGAACGGATCGGTGACCGCGTGGTCGGCGTGGCTCCGGGAATCGACATGCGTCGCCGAGCAGCGGCGATCCCCCATGAATGGATCGAAGGCGGCGAGGTTCGCTTCGAGCTGTTCGACGGGGTGGGTTTCGACAACGAACCGTTCAAGGTCGGGAGGGGCCCCTCGGTGTTCAACGTCTGGTTCGGTGAGAGTTGGCCCGCCGGGATCGAGACGATGTCGGTGCGTTTGAGCTTCACGATGACGCCGACTACGTCGGGCCTACACCGATTCTGCGCCCTCGGCTTCGGTCACGCTGCTTTGTTCGTCGACGGGGAACTCGTGGCTGACAATTCGATAAACGGGTTCAACGCAGGGTTGGGGCTGCATGGCGGCGACGGCTTCATGGACCTCGAGGCCGGCCGCGCCTACCGGATCCGATTGGATCATCTGCCCCGCGACGCGAGGCAGTTGGTCAGTATCGTTGACGCTGGTGTTGAACTGGCCGAGGTCGACTTCGAAACCGGTCTAAACGAAGCTGCGATTCTTGCCGCACTGGCCGACACCGCCATTGTCGTTGTGGGATCGAGCGCCGAGTGGGAGTCGGAGGGCGCTGATCGCGACTCGATAGCTCTGCCCAACCAACAGGACGAACTAGTCAGGCGCGTGATTGCGGCCAATCCGAACACAGTTGTGGTGCTCAACTGTGGCGCACCCATGACGCTGCCGTGGTTCGACGATGTGTCCGCGGTCATCCTGGCGTGGTACCCGGGCCAGGAAGCCGGTTATGCGATCACCGATGTACTGACCGGCGATGCCGAACCAGCGGGGCGGATGCCCACCACCTGGGCACGCGAAGAGCGCGACACACCGGCGTTCTTGAACTATCCGGGAGAAGCTGGCGAGGTCCGTTACGGCGAGGGGATCTTCGTCGGCTACCGCTCCTATGACGCGCGTGGCATCGAGCCGATGATCCCCTTCGGCCACGGCGGTTCCTACACCAGCTTCGAATGGGGCAACCCCAACGTGAGCGGCGCTGGAACGGACCTGACCGTTGAGGTGTCGGTCACCAACACCGGTCAGCGAACCGGCAGCGAGGTGGTACAGGTCTATATCGCGCCGGAAAGGCCCGTTGTGGCTCGCCCGCCAAAGGAACTAGCCGGTTTCGCCAAGGTCGAACTCCGTCCAGGCGCGATCGGTACGGCCCGCATCGAACTCAGCGATCGATCCTTCTCCCGCTGGGACCCGGCGGTCCACAATTGGGTGATCGATCCCGGCTCCTACACGATAATTGTTGCGGCCTCCGCCACCGACACACGAGCCACCCTGGATGTGAACCTTTAGCTCTCAGGCGTTCAGCAGAGCGACATGGGGGCCAAGCGGGATTCGACGATCTCATGGAGTTCGACGGCAGGTTCGTTGCCCCTCCAATACTGCGAATCGCCGATGGCGAAGACGCGATGATCCGGACCGTCGGCAAATGTCGGTGCAGTACCGGCCACAATGCCGTCGGCCACGATTGCGAAAGTGATCGGAGCACCGGGCGGAGCGTCGATCCACCCGAACACATAGCCGATCGACCCGTCGGGTTCCGGAATCGCCGTTGGCCGCTCCAAGACCCAGCAGTGCGAAGATTGGCTGGTCAAGAAATCCCGCGCCGGTGAGCCGATCAAATCGTGAGCCCCGCCGAGACCATACAGGCTCCCCGAAACCCCGTCACCGAACACGCCGTGCATGTCTGCAGCAAGCTGATCGGTGATCGTCGCGAAGGTCTCCGGCACCCTCACCGAACCGCCAGTCCCCCAGACCGCACGATCCGGTGAGGGTTGCGGGCTGAACATGTCGTGCCCTGTGAAGTCCCATGGTGCCTCGATCTCTAGTTGCGCGGCGATCGTGGGCACGATGTCGATCAGTTGGACGGGCTGGGACTGCACGGTTCCGGTTGTCTGGTGTGGTTCCTTGAACAACAGCGGGACACCTGCAATACCAGCCACGTTGCTCTCGTTGACTCCCCTTGAGCGCTCGCCTGCAAGAAATGAGATGCCGTGGTCCGCGGTGACGATCAGCATGGCCCGATCAAGGTCGCCGATCGCTTCGAGCCGGTCCAAGTACTCCCCCAGGAGATGGTCTGTGAAACCAAGCTGCAGCAGATGACGTTGTTGTCCGAACCTCGCCTTGTCTTCGTCATCGTCCCATCTGGAGAAATAACCGGGGAGGCCGATATCGGCATAGCTTGAGCCATCGGGCCGCAGCCGCCAGGGAACATGCGGCAACAGCGTGTGCATGTAATGCAGGCGGGGGAGGTCGCGTTGCTCGATCGCCTCGACCGCCCTACGAAAATCGAAGACTCGGGTGTCGAGCGTGATCAAGCTGTCGAGAAACGCGGTGCGTTCTTCGGCGATGCGCTCGGGGTCGACTGCATCGCCCTCAACGGGGCTCTCCACCTCGGTGGCGATCGGCAGAGTGGTGGTTGTTCCGATGTCGGTCGACAGGGTGGTCGTGGAGGTCGGAGCCCCGGTCGTGGTTGTGGTGGTCGTAACCTCGGTGGTCCTGGACACTTGGATGGTCGTGGTGGTGGCCGGCGCCGGCGTTGCCGTTGTGGTCAACTCTCCGCCGAAATTGCCCCATCCCGCGCCGATCGACGGAAGCCCGAAATCCATTCCCTCGGGTGCCACAAGATGTCCGAACACTATTGCCGCGTCCTTGAACAGCAACGAGAGGGAACCATTGTCGCTCGCAGCCGCTTCGGCGTCGGTCGCTTCGGGTATTGGCACTGCTGTCGTGGTAGGCGCGACCGTGGCGGTGGTCGTTGGCCGAACCGACTCTGTGGTTGTGGGCGCGTCGGTGGCGGTCGCAATGTCGTCGGCGGCGATCAAATCAAGGATCTGCTGAGGCGCGGAGCCGTTGCACACCGGGTCGGGGCAGAGGTCGACGAGGGGATCCGAGGACGAGGTGTCGTAGACCCCTCCGAGCAGGGTGAACAAGTTGTCGGGATACATCGAATAGACCGGGGCGGGCTGAGTCTCCAGGGTGCTGGACAGCAACGCAGGCACCGCCAGTTCCGTGGTGAATCCGGTGGTTGTGGCGTTGCTGAAGACATGGGAGGTTCCAGCCAGCCGCGCGAAATTGGGGTAACGAACCGAGTCGATCCGGCCCTGCTCGTCGAGCAATGAGTGCCAGGGCAGCTCATCGAAGATGAGCAGATAAATCGGCGGGAAGCGTTGGTTCAGCCGCTCGATTAGAGGGACCGACCCGGCGCTGTCCACCTCAGGCGCAGCCACAACCGATCCGTGCTGGTCGGCGGGATCGGATTGGTTGGCGGAGTCTGTCGGTTCAGATTCGACCGCGCCGACGCTGTCGGAGCCGGCTGGACCTGTTGGGAGCGTGATCTCGCTCAGGTCGTCCCCGAGCAACCTCTCAAGCGTCACCGCCTCGACATCGTCTGGGAACACAACGCTGTTGGTCGCTGAGAAGAACAGGAAATATCCCACTACCACGGGCGGCAGCACAACCAACACCGAGACTGCGGTACGTACCCGTTCGTGCCTCGTGTACAAGGTCATCAGGCCATAGGTCGCTGCGACGGCGATAACGATGATGAACCAACCCGGTCCACCGATCACATCCACCACTTGGATCACGAACAGGAAGGTGAGCAACGCCAGCGCGCCTTGAAAGACGCGCTGACCGGTCCGCTCCGAACCCGCGTGCGCTGCGAGCATCGCTGCGCTGAGTACCGCCGCGGGAGCCAGAGCGGTGACGATCGCGAAGACAACGATCTGGCCCGGCGAACTCGCGTGTGCTGTGAAGAACGTCGGGTTGTCGCCGAGGATGCCCAGCAGCGGTTGGCTGATCGCCAGAGTGGCGAGCACCAGCAGGTGGACCATTCGCCACAGCAGGGTCTTCACGCCAAAAGTGTGACCCACGCACCGAACCTATGCACAGCAACCGCACCGAGGCGCAGTTGCCGGACGATCAGTCCCACTGTGGAACGGCGTCGATGAACTCGAGAGCGGCGTCGATGAAAGCGAACTGTTTGGGCAGACCGAAGTGGTCCATGCCGGGGACGATCTTGACCGTGGCGTCGGGCAGCGCCGCCGCGAGCGGCTCGGCCGGACCGGCGAAGTCCTCGCTGCCGATAACGATCAGACAAGGAGCCTGAACCGTTGCCAGCTGATCGACCGAGAATGGCCGGCGTTCCCTCGCCAGACAGGCCCGCAGGGCCTCAGAGTCGTTTCCCGGCGCGGTTATCAGCGACTCGAACCGGGCCACCACATTGTCTTCGACAGAGCCGATGTCGCCAGAAGCACGGTCACCTGAATCGATGGCGTTGCTACCGATCGCGCCGAGAACCAGGCGGTTGACCCGTTCCGGATGAGACATGGCGACTCCCAGCGCAGTGTGCGCCCCGAGCGAGTAACCGATCACATCCGCCGCCGCGTCGGGGAACTGCTCCACCACAGGCGTCACCAAGTCGTCATAGGCCTCGGGCTCGGTGGGTTTGGGAGCCTCGCCGTGACCCAACAGATCAATGCCGATGGCACGCCGACGGGCGTCTTTGAGCAGGTCGAACCATCCCGGCTCCCGCCAGGTCCGTTCCGTCGAAGTGGCGAACCCGTGAATCAACACAACCGGCGGCGCCATGGCCGCTACCTTTCCACCCTCACATGCACGAAGACAATACGGCCACCCATGGGCATCGGGACCGCACCGGTTCCGCGTCCGCTCAGCCCGCAGCAGCAATGGCGACGCCAACGATGGCGCTTGCTTCGATGCTGCTGTTAGGGTTCGGAAACCTGAACGGGGAGTTACACCAAGATGATCAGCGCGTACCTAGACCCGGCATCCGGCAGCGCGATCATCGGCGCGGTGGCAGCGGGCGGAGCCGGAATCGCGGTAGCGGGCCGCGCAGTGCTCTCCAAGCTGGGGTTCCGCGGCAAGTCCACAAAGAAGACCCCGATCTACGACGAGGCAGACGGCTCAGAAGGAGTCGGTGAGTCTGACGAAGTCACCCGGTGATGACTCCGGGCGGTGACCCGGGGTCGGTTTACGACAGCGGATCGTTCCGCGACCCGAACTCCCGAGTCTGGCGTGACGGCAGCCGTGTGCTGCGAGGTCTCAACGAGACAGCGGCGGCCGATTTCGAGGCACTGACCGCCACGAGCTTCTACCGAGGAGCCTGCAAGACCGGCGACCTGGTCGGCAGCGAGGCGGTCGAGACGGTGACCCCCGAAGGTTCAGACTGGGCGCTGGTGCTCGAGCACCCCGCTGTCGACGTGATCACGTACGCCCACGAGTGGTCGTTCTCGATGCTGCAGGACGCCGCGAGCCTCACCCTCAAGCTGGTCCGGGCCGCAATCGACGAAGACATGACCAGCAAGGACGCGACCCCCTACAACATCCAGTTCGCGGGGGCTGAGCCGACCTTCATCGATGTCGCCTCTTTCGAGACCTACCGCGCGGGCGAACCATGGTGGGGGTACCGGCAGTTCTGTCAGATGTTCCTGTACCCATTGATGTTCACCGCCTACAAGGACCTCCCACACCAACCGTGGATGCGTGGAGCGGTCGACGGGATCACCCCGGAACAGGCAAGGCGGGTTCTGCAAGGCCGCCGCCGCGGCCACAAAGGGCTTATCCCCCATGTTTGGCTGCACGCCAAGGCTGACAGACGTTTCGGCGGACGATCAGCGGACACAGTCAAAGACCTGAAACGAGCCGGATACAACAAGAAGATCTACGTGGGTCTGGTCGACCGTCTCCGCAAACTGGTCGACAATATGAGTTGGAATCGGTCCGATTCCGAGTGGGCCGGTTACTCGACGCGAGGTCATTACGCATCGAACGACCTGCTCAGCAAGGACGAATTCGTACGCGGAATCGTGGCGGGACGAAGGCGTTCGCAGGTCTGGGACATCGGCGCCAACGACGGAATGTTCAGCCGGATCGCAGCTGAACACGCCGATGTGGTGCTCGCCCTCGACGCCGACGCCCTGGTGGTCGACCGCCTGTACCGGGCGCTGCGCGAAGACGGCACCGAAGGCATCATTCCGCTGGTGGTCAACCTCGCCGACCCGACCCCGGGGATCGGCTGGCGTGGAATCGAACGTCCACCGCTCACCGAGCGTTCAAGACCTGAGCTGGTGCTGGCCCTGGCAGTGATCCATCACCTGGCCCTCACCCACAACGTGCCGACCGCGGCGATACTCGACTTCTTGCATGATCTCGACGCGCAACTGATCCTGGAAGTACCCGCTGAATCAGATCAGATGGTCAAAGAACTCAAGAGCCACAAACGTGCCGGCACCCATGACGCCTACACGCTCGAAGTGATCGAAGCGCAGATCAAGGAACGGTTCGATGTTCGCCGACGAGTCGAGCTCCCGGGAGGAACCCGAACGCTCTTCGACCTGACCCCCAGGTCCTGAGCGGCCAGAGCGGATCGGTTGTCTCCAGCTGCAGTCTCAGCTGAGCACCGGAACGCTGCTGAGGGACTCGGCGATGGCCTCATCGGAGAGGTCGAAGTCGGCCACCGCACCGGAGATATAGGACTCGTAGGCCGAGAGATCCAGATGTCCGTGCCCGCACATCGCGGTGAGGATCGTCTTGGACTCGCCTGACTCCTTGCAGTCCAGCGCCTCCCGGATGGTTGCCGCAAGGGCGTGAGTCGGTTCCGGCGCGGGCACGATGCCCTCCGTGCGGGCGAACTGCAGTCCCGCCGCGAAGCACTCGCTCTGGCCGATGGCTACCGCCTCGGTCAGGCCCAGGTCATGGATGTGCGACACCAGCGGCGACATGCCGTGGTAGCGCAACCCTCCTGCGTGGATGGCCGCGGGAATGAACCCGTGTCCCAGCGTGTGCATCTTGAACAGGGGAGTGGAACAGGCGGTGTCGCCGAAGTCGTAGCGGTATTCGCCCTTGGTCAGAGTCGGGCACGAAGAAGGTTCAACGCAGCGGATGGTGGGCGCCATGTTGCCGGCGAGCTTCTCTCGCAGGAACGGCAGTGCCAGTCCGCCGAAGTTCGATCCGCCGCCGGTGCAACCCACCAGCAAGTCTGGGGTTTCGCCGACCATGGCCAGCTGACGCAGCGCCTCCTCACCGATGACCGTCTGGTGCATCAGAACATGGTTCAAGACGCTGCCGAGCGAGTAACGAATGGCGGGGTCTGCTGCGGCGACCGCCACCGCCTCGGAGATGGCGATGCCGAGCGAACCGGGATGGTCGGGGTCCTCGGCCAACAACTGGCGCCCATACTCGGTTACCGGTGAAGGGCTCGAATGCACCGTCGCGCCCCACAGTTCCATCATCGTCTTGCGGTAAGGCTTCTGGCGGTAGGAAGCGGCCACCTGCCAGACCTCGCACTCCATCCCGTACTGGGAGCAGGCGAACGCCAGGGCACTGCCCCACTGGCCCGCCCCAGTCTCGGTCGTCAGCTTGGTCACCCCCTCGGCGTTGTTGTAGTAGGCCTGAGGCACCGCGGTGTTGGGCTTGTGTGAACCGGCGGGACTGACGCCCTCGTACTTGTAGAAGATCTTGGCGGGCGTGTCGAGTGCCTTCTCGAGTCGGCGCGCACGGAACAGGGGACTGGGCCGCCACAGGCGCAGCACATCAAGGATCCCACCGGGAATGTCGATGAAGGACTCGCTGCTGACCTCCTGCAGGATCAGAGCCATGGGGAACAGCGGGGCCAGATCCTCGGGTCCAGCTGGTTCCAGAGTTCCGGGATGCAACGGCGGGGGCGGTGGTGCGGGCAGATCCGGGATCACGTTGTACCACTGGGTCGGAAGCTCCGACTCCGGCAGTGTCACCCTGTAATAGTCTTCTGCCATGGCCTGATTCCTTTCATGGCGGTCGTCGTCGGTAGGCGCTGGACAATACCCCACAGCTCAGCCACGCGGCGACTCCGAACCAGCGAGTTCTGGTGTGCGGTGGTGTCCCGACAAGCGACACCGAATAGGGTCGGGTCCATGGAGCGACCAACGACCGTGGACTTCCACTTCGACGTGATGTGCCCGTACGCCTATCAGACTTCACGCTGGATACGGGCGGTGCGCGAGCAGACCGGCCTCACCATCAACTGGCGTTTCTTCAGCCTCGAGGAGATCAACCGCCCGGAAGGCAAGAAGCACCCGTGGGAACGCGAGTGGTCCTACGGCTGGTCGATGATGCGAATAGGCGCGGCGCTGCGGCGCATAGACATGGCCCATCTCGACGCCTGGTACGCAACCGCAGGCAAAGCGTTGCACGAAGACGGCAACAAACCCCACGAGCCGGATGTGGCCCGGCACCTGCTCGAACAGATCGGACTCGACCCAGGCATCGTCGACGCTGCAATTGCGGACCCGACCACCCACGACGAGGTGAAAGCAGAGCACGACAAGGTTGTGGCGGCCTCCGGCTATGGCGTGCCGACCCTGTTCTTCGGAGACGACGACGGCGAGCAGACGATCTTCGGTCCGGTTCTGGTCGACCCGCCCCTCGATGAAGCAGCTCTGCGGCTCTGGGACACGGTCTGCGGATGGCTGGAGTTCCCGCACCTCTACGAGATACAGCGTCCCAAGACCAAAGACGACGAACGGGCGATCGCCGCCACCTTCCGCCCGTACCTTGAGGCCCGCGACTGGGTTTCGATCAACCGAGGTGTCGAGATCGGCTTCAGTGAGGACGGTTTCAGCGTCGTCGGCCCCGTCAGCTGAACACTCTCGCAAAATACAGGCTTTGCCTTGTCTGGGGCGGGCGTCAATCGTCTAGCCTCAGAATCGTCAATCACCGCTAACCGACAGAGGGATCATTCAATGGCAACCTCGCAGCCCGCAATCCTCATGGATCTTCAGAAGTACCAGTGGTACGTACACATGAGCCGTACCGAAAACGCCGATCTCGGCCTAATCAAGAGCGCGATCTCCGACAGCCTCGCCGACGCCGAGGCGCAAGGCGTCAACCTCTGCGTTCTCTTCGGTCCGACGCTCGCTGACGACCTCGGGATCGAAACCGACGACTTTCAGGCATATCCCGGCTATGAGTCGCCCGACGGCTCGCGCGTCGCCAAGGGAACCCAGGAAGAGCTCCTGATGTGGCTCCACCACGCCGACAAGGACCTGATCTGGGAGGTGCAGCACACCTTCCGCAAAGCCACCGCAGGCCATCTCGAAGTGGCCCGCGAGACCCCGACGTTCATCTACAAGAACAGCCTCGATCTCACCGGCCACATCGACGGTACCGGCAACCCTGAACCCGAGGACCAGAAGGACCGGGGGATTGTGGATGACGGCCAGCCGGGCGAGGGCGGAAGCTACTGCATCGCCCAGCGTTGGGTGCACGACATGGACTACTGGGCCACGCTCTCCCTCGAAGAGGAGGAGAACACCTTCGGACGCACCAAGCCCGACTCCGTCAAGCTCGACACTCAGGTGCCGACCTCGCACCTCTCCCACGTCGAACTGCGTGAAGGCGCCACCGCCGACGAGTCGACCCCCAAAAGGGGCGAGATGGTACGCCGCTCAACTCCCTATGCGTTCCACGAGGGAACGGTCGGCCTCTACTTCATGGGCTTCTGCAAGACGCAGGC
The DNA here is from genome assembly GCA_965221585.1 of Candidatus Aldehydirespiratoraceae bacterium. Classification (GTDB taxonomy): domain Bacteria; phylum Actinomycetota; class Acidimicrobiia; order Acidimicrobiales; family Aldehydirespiratoraceae; genus VXYK01. Next base: position 1,095,355 of record OZ244898.1, read on the forward strand.
ACCGATGCGCGAGCGCATGGAGGCCATGTACGGAATCAACGGCCAGGCGCTCGACGCCATCACCAACTACTCCACCCCAGCCTCGGGCTCCTTCTACTTCGCCCCATCGGTCGAAGCGCTGGAAGCAGCGCTCGCCTAGAGTCGCGGCGCAGGCCCGCGGATGAGCGATACACCGCGCATTGCGGGACTGGAACCCACATTCACCAGCGTCGACGATGGTGACATCCCGTTCATCGCGGTGCGCAGCCAGCGCAACGCCGACGGTTCGGAGTCCCATGTCTGGGAGAAGTGGGTCGCCTTCTCGGTGGACCCGCTCTATCTGGCCCTGTTCGCACGGTGGGACCCGGGCATGATCGTGCGTCACCACGGCCACTACAGCCCGCACACACTCACGGTCCTGTCCGGTTCGTTCACCTGCGGTGACGTCGAGCTGGGCGCCGGAGGTCACATCGAGCTGCCGCTCGGAGCCTCGTTCGGTCCGTTTGTCGCGGGTCCCGACGGTGTCGAGCTGTACGAGGTGATGATGGGCGACCCGCGATCGTGGAGCGACGACTCCGAGTCGCTGCAGCGTTGGCTGGCCGATCGCGGCGTCGAGCAGCTGCCCGACCCGCCCATCGAGCTTCCCGCTGGCCTTGAAGATCTGCGCGCCGTGTTCTCGGCGGGCGCACAGAGTTCCGCGGACTGAACCGATGAGTGAACCCAGGATCGTCACCGTCCTGAACCCGGAGGACGAGTACACCCACGAGCCCGACCCGGTCTCGAACTACAACGAGTCGATGTATCTCAACGGTTTCGACCTGCAGCGCGAACTGGGTGCCTGGTTCAGGATCGGCAACCGAGTCAACGAGGGCTACGCGGAGATGACAGTGTGCATCTATCTGCCCGACGGGCGTGTCGGTTTCGTCTACGGACGGCCGGAGATCAACAACAACGACGAGATGCGCGCCGGTGGGCTCGAGATCAAGGTCATCAAGCCCTTCGAGCAGCTGAGCATCGACTACAGCGGCAAGGTGTGTCTGCTCGACGAACCCAGACAGATGGCGAACCCTCGGGTGGCGTTCCGTGACAACCCCTTCGTCGACTGCTCGGTACACCTCGACGTAACCGGAATATCGCCCATGTACGGAGGCATGCCCCAGTACGAGGACGGCAGCCCGCTTGAGACCGATGCTTCGAAGAGCTTCGCCAAGGCACACTACGAGCAGCACACGGCGGTGACCGGCACGATCCAGGTCGGCACCGAGACGATCGCCCTGGACGGCCTCGGTCTGCGCGACAAGTCCTGGGGACCCCGCTATTGGCAGGCGCTGCGCTGGTACCGCTGGCTGCCGATGATCTTCGGTCCAGACTTCGCCATGATGCTCTCGATAGTCGACCGTGACGGCACTCCGGCTCGCAGCGGGATGGTGCTCGTGGATGGCGAGTACCAGCAAATCCGGGACTGCAGGATCGAATCGGAATGGGACAGCGACGACTACCAGACCTCAATGCGCTGCTGGGCTGTGACGGACCACGACGAATACGAGGTCACTGGCCGGGTGCTGTCGATGATTCCGCTGCGCAACCGTCGCCGAACCGAGGACGGACAACAACTTCACACTCGCATCACCGAGGCCATGACCCGTTATGAATGCAACGGCCGGGTCGGCATGGGGATGAGCGAATACCTTGATCAGATCGTCGACGGTCATCCCATCGGCACCGACATGAGATGACAGGCACCCCAGAGCGATGAGCGGCGAGTTGGCCGACGCCCTAGCGGACTCGCTCCTCGATGTTCTCGGAAGCGTCAAGATCGAAAACCTGCGGCATTTGTCCGCGGGTGCGAGCCGTCAGACCTGGTCGTTCGACGCCGTCGCGCCGGACGGATCCCACCAGTTGATACTGCAACGCAGAAGCGAGGCTGCGGACCTGTTCAAGTCCAGACTCGACGAAGCTGCAGTGATGCGCCACGCCCTGGCCGGTGGTGTGCGAGTACCGGAAATCCTGGTTGCCGACAGTACCGAATCACCAATCGGTGCCGCGTTCACGATCAGCCGACGAATCGAAGGTGAATCGATCCCGCGGAAGATCCTGCGCGACGAAACCTATGCGGCAGCACGCCGATGTCTGGTTGCCGATTTCGCAAGAGAACTGGCCGCCATTCACGCCCTCGACCCGGCACCTTTGAATCACGTTCCGTCCGATGTTGACCCCCTGGTGACTCAACGCACGCTGTACGAAGCCTTCGAAGACCCACATCCCGTGTTCGACCTGGCTTTCCGCTGGCTCGCTGAGCGTCGCCCGGAACCCAGGACGGCGTGCATCGTTCACGGTGATTTTCGGTTGGGCAACGTCTTGGTCAACCCGCAGGGACTTGCTGCGGTGTTGGACTGGGAGCTCTGCTACCTGGGAGACCCGGCCTTCGACCTCGGCTGGCTCGCGCAGAGGGCCTGGCGTTTCGGCGAAGTCGGCGAGGTGGGTGGGATCGGCACCAGAAGCGAGTTGCTCGACGCCTATCAGGCGAACGGCGGCGTGCCCATCACCCCCGAGGAACTGAGCTGGTGGGAGATGCTGGCCGCTCTGCGCTGGGGCATGGTCACAATGACGATGGCTGCGGTCCATCGCCGCGGTCAGAGCAGTTCTGTGGAGCAGGCGATGATCGGGCGCCGCGTGGTGGAGACCGAATACGACGTGATGCTCCTGTTGGGTCCGAGACTCCTCGGCAGGGCACTGGCATGAACACCGAGCGAGAACTGTCGAGGGAATGGCCCCACGACCTCCCCGATGCCCACGAACTGCTCATGGTGGTACGCGCCTACCTGGCGGACGATCTCGGTCCCCGAAGCGAAGGACGGGACCGCTGGCTGCTGCGGATCGCCGCCAACGCGCTCAGCATCGCCGCTCGCGAGCTTCGTTCGAGTGCCGCAGACGGCGCTGCCCACGCCGCAAGGCTCGCGGCGCTCGGGGTGCAGAGCGAGGCGGAGTTGGCCGAGGCGATCCGCAACGGCGCATTCGACGACCGGCGAAGTGAACTCGCCGAGGCACTGTGGGCCACCACGCTCGACAAACTGGCCGTCGCCAACCCCTCCTACCGCGAGGATTCAGGCCTCTAACAGCGCTTTGAGCACCGGCGCGATCGGGTCGAGATAGACGGTCTGGTCCGCGTCGAGCAGGCCCCGGTCGACCCAACGATTCATTATTCTCACGACGATCGCGGCGTAACGGGCGGCCGCGAACAGAACCCAGGGGCCGATGTCTGCGACCTCGTGGCTGCTCACCGTGCAGTAGTGCTCCACCTGCTGTTGCAGACTCGGAACACCGGCCGACATCGTGACACCGGCGAGCACATGGGACCATTGCTCGAACATCAGACACCAGCCGAGGTCCATCTCAGGCGGTGCCAGTGCCGCGGCTTCGAAGTCCGTCAGACACGCGGGTTGGAAGTTCTGCCAGATCACGTTTCCGAGTCGAGCGTCTCCCCAGGTGAGCACGGTCGTGTCGGTCTTGGGCAGCTCGTCGGCGACCCGCGCGAACGCGGCGAGCATCAAGTCATGGGGCCGTCCGTCGAGTTCCGCCTCCGCGTAGTCGCGCCAGATCCTCAGCTGTCGGTGTCCGTCATTGATGTCGCTGTCGGTCAGCCAACCAAGCCCGGCCTCTTCTATGTCGACGGCGTGCACTCCGGCCATGACGTCCAGGCACCGGTAGCCCATGAGTTCACGTTGGGCGGCACTGGCCTGCGCATAGAAGCCTGTCGACGCGTAGGGCGGGTCCTCTCGCGGAATGTCCCCGCCCACGAAATCCATGACGAAGAACGGAGAGCCGATCACATCGGGATCGGTCTCGTAGCCGAGCAGCGAAGCGATGGGAACCTCGGCATGCGCTGCCAGTGCAGACATGACCCGCCACTGGATCTCTATCTCGTTGTCGACCTCAACCTGCACCGGATAGACGGGCGGCTCAGGCATTTCACGGCGCAGCACGATGGTGCGCTGGGCAGTCGACGAATGCGTCGTCACGGTGATCGGCACGATCAGTGTCTCCGCGGAGTAGCCACCGCTGGGTCGGTCGAACGCGCCGACCTCGACGTGTGTCGCGTCATCGAGGTGCTCGGTCAGCCAGGCTGCGAGCGACTCTGCCATGCGGTCGTATTCGTCGGTCTCTGATCCGGTCACAGAACTACATTTGCCGCGTCGTTCGGGTCTGTCGAACCGGAGTACCCTGCCACCTATGGTCCGTCGTTGGCTCCTCGGGTTGTTGCTGGCCGTGTGGGTGCTGACAACGACGCAGGCCGCGGCGGCCCACGGAACCGGAAGCCGCACCGATCTTCCGTTGCCGGCATGGCAGATGGCCTGGGCGGCGGCGTTCTCGGTGATCATCTCGTTCGTGGCGCTCGGAACCTTCTGGGACAAGCCGCGTCTGGCCGCAGCGGCGACCGGTCGTCGGATCGTTTCGCTGTTGTCGCCGTCCGCGAGGCTCGTCAAGGGTGCCTGCAAACTCATCGGCGTCGCCGCACTCGCACTGGTGATCTCCGCGGCCTGGTGGGGCAAACCCACTCCCGCGGTCAACATCGCCCCGACCGCCTTCCTGATCTGGTTCTGGGTCGGGTTGCAACTCGTCTCGGTGCTGGTCGGTGATGTCTGGAGTGCGTTCAACCCCTACCGGACGATCGCGGATGCTGCTGCGTCGCTGAAGGCCAGGATCGCCAACACGCCAATGTCAGCGGAGACTCATGGCGCTGGCGGCCGATACGTGGGCTGGGTTGCGGTGGGAGCGATAGCTGCGTACCTCTGGTTCGAGTTGGCCTACCACAGCACCGACTCGCCCCGTTCGGTTGCAGTGTTCTTGACCGGGTACTCCGCGGTGATGCTTGCGGGTGCGGGCGTGTTCGGACGCGGCTGGGTGCGCTCCGCGGACGGCTTCGCGGTGTTGTTCGGCAAGATCTCGCTAATCGCCCCCGTATATCGCGACGACTCCGGGGACCTGCGGCTGCGGACCCCGCTCAGCGGACTCACCACCCTGCGTGGCGGCCTGTACAGCGCCGCCTTCATCCTGACAGTGCTCGGAGCGACGACGTTCGACGGTTTCACCCGCAGTTCAATCTGGCTGGACCTGGCCGGCGACCTCACCGGCTGGGAATCGGCGTACATGAGCACCCTCGGGCTGGCCGTGATCATCGCCCTGGTGGCGATGCTCTACATGCTGGCCGTCAAGGCGATGGCAGTCGTCACCGGCGACTCGATCCGCGACCTGGCAGAAGCGTTCGCCCCCACGCTCGTGCCGATCGTTGTGGCGTACGCGTTCGCCCACTACTTCAGTGCGCTCCTGCTCGACGGGCAGTTGTTGATCAACCTATTGTCCGACCCCTTCGGGCATGGTTGGGATCTGTTCGGAACCAGGGACTATGCGATCAATTGGACTCTGGTCAGCCCCGCTGAGATTGCTTGGGTCCAGGCGGTCTCCATCGCGTTGGGCCATGTGGCAGCGGTTGCCGCGGCCCACGACCTGGCGATCGACCGGTACGAGCGCGAGACAGCGTTGCGCTCGCAGTATCCGATGCTTGCGGTGATGGTTGCCTACACCGTTATCGGTCTGCTGCTATTGCTTGGTACCTGATGTCTTTCAGAACTGCTTTGATTGTTGCCTCCGGGGCACCGCTCAAAGCTGTGGAGCGCGCTCCGCGAACCGAACTGGTGATCGCGGCCGACGCCGGACTTGAAGTACTTTTGGGGGCGAAGCGTTCTGTTGATCTGGTGGTCGGCGACCTTGACTCCGTCTCGGAGGTTGCGCTGTCGACCGCAACCGCCGCAGGCATCAAAATCCAGCGCCATCCAGAGACCAAGGACGAGTCGGATCTTGAACTCGCTTTGGCCGCGGCAACAAATCACGGTGCTCGACACATCTACGTGCTGCTCCGCGATGGAGGCCGTCTCGACCATCAACTGGCGAATCTTCTGGTTCTCGCCTCGCCGCGTTGGCAGACCGCTGAGATAGAAGCGGTTGTGGGAGAGCATCGACTGTGGGTTGTGCGAGGTGAACGGACGCTTCCGTTGGCGGAAGGCGAATCGCTGGCGCTTCACGCGGTCGGTGGACCGGCAACGGGAGTGACAACAACGAATCTGCAATATCCGCTCACGGACGCGGAACTTGGAGCGCTGGTGGCACTAGGGATCTCCAACCGGGTTGTGTCAGCGCTACCGACCATCAGCGTCGCCTCCGGAGTAGTGCTCGCGATCAGCTAGTCCGCGCCGACCAACGCCCGTTCCGTTGTTCGATCGCCAAAGTTAGGCCGAAGCAGGCACTCAGCAGTTCGTCTGTGAGCACCTCAGTGAGTGGGCCCTGGGCGAGAGTTCGCCCCTCACTTAACAGAAGGCAGTGCGTGAAGCGATCGGGAATCTCCTCGACATGATGGGTTACCAGGACCATTGGAGGGTTGGCGGGATCTGAGGCCAGACCGTTGAGCATGGTGATGAACTGTTCGCGCCCTGACAGGTCGAGAGCCGCTGTCGGTTCGTCGAGCAGCAACAACCCGGGGTCGGTCATCAGCGAACGTGCAACCAGAACTCTCTGCCGTTCGCCGTCAGAGCATGCCCCGAAACGTCGTTCGCTCAGGTGGCCCGCGTCGACCCGATCAAGCAGTTGTTGTGCATGTGCTCGGTCGGCGTCTGAGTACTCGTGCCACCACGGTTCCAGAGCGGCGTTGAGAGCGGTCATCACCACATCGGACACCGGCAGGTGCGGACGCAGCAGCTTCGCCAGAGCAGCGCTGCAGAACCCGACTCGTGATCGCAGAGTGCGGACATCGGTGCGACCGAGTCGCTCACCGAGCACGGTCACCTCACCGGCTGAGGGATGCAGCCACATCGAGGCAATCTGCATCAGGGTCGTCTTGCCGCAGCCGTTGGGACCCAACACCACCCAGTGCTGCCGAGGCTCGACGCGCCAGTCGATGCCACTCAATATCTCGACGCCGTCGATCGAGCGCCGCACGCCGCGCAGGTCCAGGACCGTCGAACCAGGCGTGTCCGGGTCAGAGGCGGTCATCAGTTGAACACCCTCACCAGCAGCGCGACGGCCGCAACCGTCGCCCCGACCAGCACGATCGGCACCAAGCTGCGCGCATCCACGTGCCTGCGCAGCGGACCCGATGCCGCGAAACCGGCGAACGCGCCAGGCACAAGCGCCGCGCCGACCAGCAACTCATCAACTCCGAACCGTCCCGCGAGCGCGATCCCAGGCACAATCATCAGCAACCCCAGTGTGAAGAAAGCACCCATGGTCGAACGAAACTGCGGGCCGGGCCGGTTCTGCAACAACAACGCCATCGGAGGCCCACCGAAACCCACCGTCACGCCACTGAAACTCGAAAACCCTCCGGCACCGAACAATGTCGAAGCGTTGGCCGGGATCCTCAGTTGACCAATCGACAACGCGACGGCCACCAAGATCACGATCGCGACCAGGAGTTGCAGGCTGGTGTTGGTTACCCGTGCCAAAACCAGCGAACCCACAATCGTTCCCGGCAAGCGGCCCGCTGTCGCCCATCTGACCGCGTGCCAGTCAATGTCCTCCCGTTCGCGCAGGGCGGTGGAGGTGGTCAGCGCCGCGTTGCCCACGAAGATCGGGCCTGGAACCAGATCCGGGTCGAGCAGAGCAAACAGAGGAATGGCCAGCAGGCCGCAACCGAACCCTATGGAACCCTGCACACAGGATGCCACAGCCATGATCGCCACCGCAGCGAGAATGATCTCCGGCTCGACGTTCATGGCTTCATCCCGGGGATCATTTTGCGCCGCCGTGGGTGACCCACGTGTCATACATCTCGGCATATCGGCCGCGGTGTGCCACCAACTCGTCATGTGAGCCAAGCTCGACGATCTCTCCGTCGTGAACCACCGCGATCCGGTCAGCCCGGCGAGCCGTGGCCAACCGATGGGCGATGATCACCGCGGTGCGGCTCTCGAGCACCACATCGAGGGCAACCTCCACCCGCGACTCCGAGACGAGGTCGAGGTTGCTGGTCGCCTCGTCGAGAATCAACACTCGAGGCCGGGCGACCAGGGCACGCGCCAGCGCCAGGAGCTGCCGCTCACCGGCCGACAAGGATGCTCCCCGTTCATGCACCACCGCGTCGAGCCCACCGAGCCGCTCCACAAGATCGTCTATTCCCACGGCCTGCAACGCCGCCCAGAGAGTGAGGTCGCTGGCATCTGGCTGGGCGAAGGCGAGGTTGTCACGTACCACACCGGCGAACAGGAACGGCTCTTGGGGAACCACTCCTAGTTGTGAACGCAGGCTGGCGATCTCGACGGAGCGAAGGTCGTGTCCGTCGATCAACAGCGATCCCTCCTGTGGGTCGTAGAAGCGCATCAGCAGCTGCGCGACAGTCGACTTCCCGGCACCGGTCTCACCGACGAAAGCCACTGTCTCGCCGGGCTCGATGCGCAGCGAAACGTTGTGAAGGACCGGACGCTCATCCGCATAACCGAAAGTCACGTTGCGAAGCTCGATCTCGCCGTCGATCGGAGGCAGGGGGTAGGCGTCTGGAGCCTGTACCACGGAAGGCTCGGTGCCCAGCATCTCACGCAGCTTCACGATGGCCGCGCCGCCCTGCTGGTAGGAGTTGTACAACTGGACGAGCGTCTGGATCGGGGCGAAGAACGAGGTGAGGAACAGCAGGAAGGCGGTCATCTCGCCGATGCTTATGCGCCCGTTGACAACCATCGCACCGCCCACCCCGAGCAGCACCGCCTGCGTGCAGATGCCCACGAACTCGGTGGCCGGCGCGTAGGTGGAGTTGGCTCTCGCCGCTGCCACCGCCGCGTCACGATGCTCACCCACGAGTTCGCTGTGCATCGCCAGGTTGACCGAGCGGCGGTTGTGCGCGGCGATGACGCGGATGCCGGCGAGCGACTCGGAAAGGTTGGCAAGCAGTGCCGCGATCCGGTCGCGCACGACCAGATAGGAACGGGCCGAGACATCCCGGAACCACAGCGAAGTGATCAAAGTGGGGGGCACGGCCACCGCCAGAGTGATCACGGCCAGCAACGGGTCATAGAAGAACAGCGCGCCGGTGATCACAACCAGGGTGAACAACTGAACCAAGAGGTTCACGATGCCCTCCTGGAACAGCACGGCGAGGGCCTCTATGTCCGAGGTCATCCGGGTGATGAGGACGCCTGCCTTCTCCTCGTTGTAATAGTCGATGCTCTGGCGTTGCATGTGGCCGAACACCCGGACCCGCAGCTTGTCGTTGAGGCGCTCTCCGAGACTCCCCGTGTAGCTGACCCGAGCGCGACCGAGAGCTCCCGCCACGAAAACCGAAACGACATACACGACCGCGGCGGTTACCAGCACGTCGCTTCGACCCTCACGCACCCCGTCGTCGATACCGATCTGCGTCAGGACGGGCCCCATCTGCAGTGCAACCGTCTCGACCAATACCAGCACGATTGCTGCGGCCAACCGGAACCGGTGCGGCCACAGGAACCGGACCAGGGTGAACGGTCGCCGGTCCCATTGGTCGTGCCTCCACGGGACCTCCGCGATCTGGTGGGAAGGTTCATGCTCGAGGACCTTGATGACCTTCTCCCGCAGGTCGCCGGGTACGTCCGCGTGGGGGAGACCCGCGGCCGCGTTGGCCTCAATCGAAGTGGGAGCACCGCTTCGTGGACCGAATCCACCCCCGACCGCGAACATCAGCGGATCCCGGTGTGATCCGGGCCTGAGCCGTTCGACGAGCCGAGATCGTCGAGGTCGGCGGCGTCTGTTGTGGTGTCAGCGAGAATCGAGGCGTAGGTCGGATTGCTCGACAACAGCTCGTAGTGGTCGCCGGCCGCGACGATCCTCCCTTCGTCCATCAGCAGAACCCGATCAGCCAAGGCGATGGTCGACAGCCGATGGGCGATGAGGATCGTGGTGCGTTTCGAGCGCCGTCGCTTGACGGCGTCATGGATCCTCTGCTCGACGGTCACGTCGATGGCGCTGGTCGCATCGTCGAGCACCAGCACGGCGGGATCGGCCAACAGGCCCCGCGCTAGGGCGATCCGTTGACGCTGGCCTCCCGACAGGGAGAAGCCGCGTTCACCCACCTCGGTCAACACACCGTCGGGCAACTCCGCGACAAACTCTGCGGCAGCGGCATCGGCGAGGGCCGCGTCGACAAGGTCGGGTTCTGCGCTCGGGCGGGCGAACGCGACGTTGTCGTAGACACTGGTGTCGAACAGGAACGGATCGTCGGTCACCACATTGACGGCGCTGCGCAGGTCCTTCAGGGACAAATCGGTGACGTCGGTGCCGTCGATACGAATCACGCCGGAATCGCTGTCGTAGAACCGGGGGATCAACCGGGTGACCGTCGACTTTCCGCATCCTGTCGCGCCGACGACGGCGATGGTCTCACCCGGTTCAACCGTGAAGCTCATCTGATCGAGAACCAGCGAATTATCCGAACCCGGATACGAGAAGGAGACATTCTCGAACTCGATTCGTCCCTCAGGCTCCGGCAACCGCACCGGATCGGCCGGTTCGACCACCGCAGGCTGCTCATCGAGAATCTCATAGACGCGCAACGCCGCGGCGGCAGCCCGTTGCCATTGCAGGAGCATGAACCCGACCATTCGGAAGGGCGTGGCCAACAGCACGACGTAGGTGCTGAACACCACGAGGTCACCGATCTGGATGTCGCCGTTGATGGTCTGGATCCCCCCGTACCACAGCACCAGCGCCAGGCCCATCCGCGGCAGGGCCTCCATCGCGGGGGCATAGCGGGCACGGGTACGCGCCACCTCGACGCCGACCCAGCGAAGCCGATGCGAAGCCAGAGCCAGAGTCTGCAACTGCTCGGGCTCCTGCGCGAACGCCTTTACGACACGTGCGCCCTGGATGTTCTCGTCGACGATCGTGGCTACTTCGGCCTGGCGAGCCTGAGCCACCCAGGAGAGTGGAAAGATAACTCTTCGCAGTTTCACACCGATGATGAACACCAGCGGCAGGCCTGCCAGTGCCACGGCTGTGAGGGCGATATCGGTCACCAGCATCACGACCAGAGCCATCGTCAACAGCACGAGTTGCATCGCGATCAATGGCCCGAAGGCGAACAGCAGCTGGATCGAGCGGATGTCGGTGTTGGCGCGACTGATGATCTGGCCGCTCTGCACCCGGTCCCAGTAGCTGAACGAGAGTTCCGTGAGCCGCGCGAAGATCAGGTTCCGGAGGTCGTTCTCAATCTGCAGCGCGGCTCGGAAGAGGTTGAAGCGGTAGCCGAAACCGAACCCGAAACGCATCATCGCCAACGCGACCAGGGCGATCACGTACGGCGTCGGAGTATCGCCGGCGACGATGGCATCAATGCCGCGTCCGACGGCCAAAGGAACGAGCACCGTGGCGACAGTGGCCAGCAACCCGAAGACGATGCCGCTGACGAAAACGTACTTCTGCTGCCATACCACTGGCCAGACCCGGCGAAGCCATCCCTTGGACCCGTCCGGGTCGATACCGCGGGCCGGTTCACGGTATCGACTCTGCATAACCGGGCGTGTGGACCGTGACGCGATCTTGTCGAATCCCACAGATTCACAGACAGAACGCACAGCAGTCATCGTGACAACCTACGGCTACATTGAAGAGATTGTGATCCCCACGGCCCTGCGACTGCTCGCCGCGCTGGGCTTGATTGTTGCCAACGCCGGCTTCGTGGCAGCCGAGTTCGCGCTGGTATCGGTCGACCGCACCAAGGTCGACGAACGCGCCAAGGAGGCGCGCTCGGCCCGACAGGTCCAACGCCTGCTGAGCCGGCTCTCCTATCACCTGTCGGGCGCGCAGCTCGGGATAACCGTCACCTCGCTGCTGCTGGGCGCAGTCGCCGAGCCGGCAGTCGCCTCCGCCATCGAACCGTTGCTGGAACAGGTGTCGGGGGTCGATTCGCAGGCATGGTCGATCGTGCTGGCGTTGTTGATCGCCACAGTCGTGCAGATGGTGATCGGCGAGTTGGTTCCGAAGTCCCTGGCAACGAGCCATCCTCTGGAGGCGTCGGCGTTCTTGGCGCGACCGACGGCGGTATACGGGATCCTGGCCCGACCCGTCGTCGCACTGCTCGACGGGCTGGCTCTACGACTGACCCGGGCACTGGGAGTCGAACCGGCCGATGAGCTCGAACCGGTACGCGACCGCGACGAGATCGAACTGCTGATCCGCTCGTCGGGCGAGAAGGGCACCCTCGATGCGGGCGAAGTCGAGCTGCTGACTCGCTCCATTCGCCTGGCGGACAAGTCCGCGGACGACGCCATGGTGCCGAGAGTGCGAATGGTTACCGTCGACAAGACCGCGACGGTCGACACCCTGGTCTCGCTGGCGGTCGAATCAGGGCACTCACGGTTTCCGGTGATGGGCGACGGTCTCGATGACGTGGTCGGAGTCGTCCATGTCAAATCGGTCCACACAGTGGCGGTCGAAGCTCGCGAGACGACCCAGGTCATGGATCTGATGGCGCCCGTTGTCGGGGTGCCCGAAGCCCGTCCGCTGGATGATCTGCTCGTGGACCTGCGTGAAGGCGGGCAGCAACTGGCGGTGGTGATCGACGAACATGGCGGCACCGCGGGGATCATCACACTCGAAGACGTACTCGAGGAGATAGTGGGAGAGATCGACGACGAATACGACCACCGGTCGGCGTCGTTGACCAAGGTGGAGGCGATCGGCTCGACAGTGGTTCCGGCGTCTTTGCATCCCGACGAGGTTCGCGACGTGACCGGTTTCGAGATACCCGAAGGCGAGTACGAGACGCTTGCGGGACTGGTGCTCGACCGGCTCGGGCACATCCCCGAACCCGGCGAGATCTGCACGGTCGACGGTTGGCGTCTCGAAGTGGTCGCGATGGAGCGACTTCGGGTCGCCTCGGTGAGGGTTGTCGCACCCCGGCAGGCTGAACACAGGCAGGCAGGGCCATGACCGTCGGCCTGCTGGCAGTCTCTGTCCTGTTGATCATCGCCAACGGGTTCTTCGTCGCCGCGGAGTTCGCCCTGCTGGCGAGTCGGGTGACGAGGCTGGAACCGATGGCCGAGAACGGTGACGACGCCGGCGCTTCGGCAGCCCTTGAAGCCGTTCAGGACCTCCAGCCGCAACTCGTCGGCGCCCAGCTCGGAATCACCATGGCATCCCTGGGTCTCGGATATGTGGCCGAGCCCGTAGTCGCGTCGCTGATCGAATCGGCGGTCGAGACGTTTGTCGATCTTCCCAGCGGCGTGCTCCACACAATCTCGTTCGTGGTGTCCATGGGGCTGGTCGTCACAGCACACATGGTCGTGGGGGAGATGCTCCCCAAGAATCTGGCCATCGCCAACCCCGAACGGGTCGCACGGGTGATCGCCCCGATACACGCCTTCTATCTGGTGCTGTTCAAACCGGTGGTGTGGACGCTCAACACCGTGTCCAACGGCATCGTCAGGATGCTCGGAACAGAGCCGGTGGACGAGATCAACACGGCGCTCACAGTCAACGAGTTCCACACGCTGTTCGACGGTGTGCTGGAGGAGGGGAAGATAGAGGACACCGAGCACGACCTGCTGGCCGGAGTTCTCGACTTCAGGGCTCGGACGGCCGGTTCGATCATGGTTGGTGCGGCTGCCATGGTGTCGGTGCCGCGCAGTACCTCAGTTCGTGAGATCGAAGAGATCGTCGCAACCTCGGGGCACAGCCGCATTCCGATGCAGGGCACACGGGCGGACAACATCGTGGGATTCGTGCATTCCAAGGACCTGCTCCGTCTCGGTGACCTTGACAACGGGGCCTCACACCTCGACCAGGTTCCCTTGGAGATGATCCGCCGGATGCTCATCGTCGACCCCGACCAGTCGGTGCGCGACCTCATGTTCCTGATGCGGTCGCACCGTTGCCACGCGGCCCTCGTGCATACTCCCGACGGTCGACTGCTCGGCATGGTCACGCTCGAAGACGTCCTTGAGGCCCTCGTCGGCGACATCCGCGACGAGACCGACCAAGACGATTAGACCAAGACGACCGGACCCGTGACTGGCCTCTAGGCGCCGATGATGTGGTAGCCGCCGTCCACGTGGATCATCGAACCTGTGGTCGCGCGGAACCAGTCCGACAGCAGAGCCACAGATGTCTCGGCCACGGCACTCGAATCTCCTACATCCCAGCCGAGCGGTGCACGGGAGTCCCAGACATCCTCGAAGGCCGAGAACCCGGGGATCGATTTGGCGGCCATCGTTCGAATCGGGCCCGCGGCCACCAGATTGCAGCGGATCTGGGACGGCCCCAGCTCACGGGCAAGGTAACGGTTGGTCGACTCGAGGGCAGCTTTGGCCACGCCCATCCAGTTGTAGGCGGGCCAGGTCACGGTCGCGTCGAAGTCGAGAGCCACGATCGAACCTCCGTCGGTCATGAGCGGCGCGACCGCGTCGGCCAGCAGCTTCAACGAATAGGTCGAGATTTCGATAGCAACCTTTACGTCGTCCCAGGTAGCCCCCATGAAGTCCTCGCCCAGGCAGGCTTCGGGCGCGAAGCCGATCGCATGCAGGGCACCGTCGACGCGGCCCCACTTGGTTTCGAGGGCACTGCGCAGGCTCTCGGCATGGCTCGGCTCCGTGACGTCGAACTCAAGCACATCGACTTCGGTTGGCAGCTTTCGGGCGGTTCGTTGAGTCAAGCGCAGACCACGACCCGCGCCGGTCAGAACTATCTCAGCCCCCTGCTCCTGAGCCCTGGCGGCAACACCGAACGCCAAGGAAGCGTCGGTGAGAACGCCGGTTACCACGATTCGTTTTCCGTCCAATAGACCCACGATTCTCCCTTACTGTGTTGGAGTCCTGCCCAGCACCGTACCCTCACAGGGATGCACATCGGATTACTCGGTGCCACCGGTCCCGCCGGTACGGCTCTGGCGGCGAGGCTGGCCTCCGTCGGACACGAGGTGACGATCGGGTCCCGCTCGAAGTATCGAGCCATGGAAGTGCGTGACTCGATCATTGAAAGATGGCCGCGGTCCGAACTGCAGATCGACAGCGCCGACAACCTCGGCGCGGCCGAGGGAGAGGTGGTGGTGATCGCCACGCCCTGGAACGCCGCCACCGAGACCGCCCACAGCGTCCGCCCGAAACTCCGCGGCAAGGTGGTCGTCTGCATGAGCAACGCACTGTCGAAAGTAGGCCGAGAGTTCCAGCCCCTTGTGCCACCGAGGGGCTCGGTCTCAGCCAGCGTCCAAGCTGAACTGCGTGATTCTTATGTTGCCGCTGCCTTCCACCATGTTCCGGCAACCGAACTCGGCCGGATCGACCGCCCTGTTGTGTCGGACATCCTGATCTGTTCAGATCATCAACGGGCTACGGTCACCATCGCCGACCTCTGCAGCCAGATTCCCGGGATGAGGCCGCTGGATGCCGGAGAGTTGTCCAACGCAACTGCCATAGAGGCGTTCACCGCGGTGTTGTTGCAGTTGAACGTCCGTTACGAGACGCGGGTCTCGTTGCAACTGGCAGGTATCGACGATGATTGCCACGGTTAGCACGCCTTGAACACTGTCTCAGAGAACGATGTCTCGGAACCGATGCGTCTGTACGACACGCATCGGGGCGCGACCGTGGAATTCGCGCCCGGCCCGGTTGTGACGATGTACGTCTGCGGTATCACCCCCTATGACGCCACCCACCTCGGCCACGCCGCCACCTACATCACCTACGATGTGCTGCAACGCCGCCTGCGCGACCGCGGGCACGAAACCCGCTGTGTGCGCAACATCACCGACGTCGACGACGACATACTCGCGGCCGCCCAGCAACGCGGGGTCCACTACCTTGATCTGGCGTTCGGCGAGACGGCCCGCTTCGATGACGACATGGAAGCACTGAATGTGCTGCCTGCCTGGTCGGCACCGCGCGCTACTGGAGCGATTCCTGACATCAGGGGGGTGATCGAGACAATCCTCGAGCGTGGGATGGGCTATGTCGTCAACGGCAGCGTCTACTTCGACACTCGAGCCTCGACCGACTTCGGCTCGCTCGGATCGTTGGGCCGCGAACGGATGCAGAAAATCGGACTGGAATGGCGCGAAGACCCCAGCGACCCCCAAAAACGCGACCCCCTCGACTTCTTGATGTGGCGACCCTCCGGTGCCGGTGAACCTGCCTGGGAGTCGCGCTGGGGTCCGGGCCGCCCAGGATGGCATATCGAATGCACGGCGCTGGCGTTGCGGGAACTCGGAGCAACCATCGACCTCCACGGGGGAGGGATAGATCTGCTCTACCCCCATCACGAGTGCGTCAGGGCTCAGAGCGAGGCGGCCACCGGCGAACCGTTCGTGAAGCACTGGCTGCACCAGTCGATGGTGTATCTGAACGGTCGCAAGATGTCGAAGTCGACCCAGAACCTGGTGTTCGTCCACGAGCTCCGATCGCAGTACGACCCGATGGCCATCCGTTTGGCTCTGAGCGCGCACCATTACCGTCGCCCCTGGAACTGGAGTGATCAGCTGATGTCCGATGCCGCTGAGCGGCTCGAACGTTGGCGCGCCGCGGGTGACGGGCCGGCCGCAGTCGACGAAGTCAGAGCGCATCTCGACGACGACCTGGACACCCCTGCTGCTCTCACCGTGATCGACGAGGCCGTCGCCGAGGGCCAGGGAGTGGGCGCCGCAGCGGCGCTGATCGGAGTCGTCCTATAATCCTTGGCCATGGGTCGGGATCAGGGACAATTGCAGACCGCTGCGAAGGTCCTCCTCCGACCAGTTTTTTCGGCCCTGTGGCGGATCACGGTCGTTGGAGGCGACAACGTGCCCGTGCAGGGCCCGGCGATCCTGGCGCCCAATCATGTGTCGGTGATCGACAGCTTCTTCCTGCCGGCCACGCTGAGGCGCCGGATCACGTTCGTCGGCAAATCGGAGTATCTCGAGGACTGGAAGACTCGCCGCCTGTTCCCGGCGCTGGGGATGATCCCGATCGACCGCGGCGGTGGGAACGCCTCGTCCAGGGCGCTCGACACCGCGGCTCGACTTCTCGTCGACGGAGAGCTCTTCGGGATCTATCCCGAAGGAACCAGGGCTCGTGACGGATTCCTTCACAAGGGGCATACGGGCGCGGCCCGTCTTTCGTTGCGGACCGGTGCACCCATCATCCCCGTGGGGATCCTCGGCACCCGGGCGGTGCAACCACCCGATGCCAAGGCACCGAAACCGTTTCGCCCGGTGGAGGTTCGGTTCGGCGAACCGATGTTTCCGCCCGAACAGGGATCAGCTGCCGACCAGAGGCTCCAGTTGCGTCACATGACCGATGAATTGATGTTCGAGATCAAGAACCTCACCGGGCAGGAGTACGTGGACGAGTACGCCACGAGGGGTGGCGCAACGTCGTCCGAGCAGTCCCGGCCGGGAGGCGGTCACGAGACGTTGCCGCGACGCTCCTCCACAGAAGTGCTGCAACCGACCGCGGTCGCGAGTTGAGCGCCGGACAGCAGGCACCGGTAGCCGATAATGCACCCGGCGGCGCGAACGGGGCCGGTATCGTTGGCTGCCTATGTCTGATGCGCCCCCATCTGATCTGATAAGCGTGGAACTGCTCGATGGGACTGAGTTCCGACTCAGCGCCGGTTCGACCGCGGCTGATCTGGCTGAGTCGATCAGCCCCCGTCTCGCCTCCGAAGCGTTGATCGCGGTGGTCGACGGCGTCGAACAGGATCTCGACGTGGTGCTGAGTCCTGGAGCCAAAGTCGAGATAGTCACGCCAGCCTCAGAGGTCGGCCTGCGCACGATTCGTCACTCGACCGCCCATGTTCTGGCCCAAGCAATCCTTGATCTCCATCCGGGCACCCAACTGGCAATAGGGCCGCCCATCGAGAACGGGTTCTACTACGATGTCCAACTGCCTGATGCCCGACCGCTCTCAGAGGGAGACCTGGAGCGGATAGAGGCGCGGATGACCGAGATTGTCGCCGCTGACCAACCGTTCGTGCGTCACGAACTTTCTGTGTCAGAAGCCCAGGAGTTCTTTGCCGACGACCGCTACAAGGCCGAAATCATCGACCGTGTCGTGTCCGGGTCGGCGACCGGTGAAGACACCGGCGAGGTCGCTGACGCGTCGTCGATCAGCTACTACGCGAACGGCGACATCGGTGCTGACGGCACATTCCGCGACATGTGCACCGGTCCCCATGTGCCGAGCACCGGTCGACTCGGAGCGTTCAAGCTCCAGTCGGTTGCAGGGGCGTACTGGCGCGGCGACGTGACCCGGCCGATGCTGCAACGCGTCTACGGCACTGCATGGTCCTCGCGCAAGGAACTGAAGAAACACCTGCAGATGCTGGCCGAAGCGGCCAAACGCGACCATCGTCGCCTCGCCACCGAACTCGACCTCCTCTCCTGGCCCGAGGAACTGGGCCCCGGCCTGGCTGTGTGGCACCCCAAGGGAGCCCTGGTCCGCAAACTGATGGAGGACTACAGCCGCCTGCGGCACGAACACGGCGGCTACGACTTCGTGTTCACACCGCATCTGGCGAAGTCGGTGCTGTGGGAGACCTCCGGCCATCTCGACTTCTACGCGGACTCGATGTACCCGCCGATGGACCTCGACGGCACGTCGTACTACCCGAAACCGATGAACTGCCCGTTCCATGTGATGATCTACCGGTCCGGCCAGCGCAGCTATCGGGAGTTGCCGCTACGGCTCTTCGAGTTGGGGGCGGTGTACCGCTACGAACTGTCGGGCGCGGTCCACGGCTTGATGCGCAGCCGCGGGTTCACCGTGGACGACAGCCACATCTTCTGCACCCGTGAGGACATCGCGGCCGAGCTCGTGACGTTGATCGACTTCGTACTCAGCGTGCTCCGCGCCTTCGGGTTCGAAGACTTCGTCGCCAAGCTCTCAACGCGTCCGCCGGACAAGTCGGTCGGCGACGACGAACTGTGGGACGAGGCCACCGAGGGACTTCGCGAAGCGCTGGACGCCAGCGGTCTGGAGTACATCATCGATGAGGGCGGTGGGGCGTTCTACGGCCCCAAGATCGACGTCGATGTAGGCGACGCGATCGGGCGTTCATGGCAGCTGTCGACCGTCCAACTCGACTTCAACCTGCCGGAACGCTTCGATCTGGAATACATCTCCGCCGATGGTTCACGAAAGCGCCCGGTGATGATCCATCGTGCCCTGTTCGGGTCGGTGGAACGGTTCTTCGGGGTCCTCCTCGAGCATTACGCCGGTGCGTTCCCGACATGGCTGGCACCGGTTCAGGCCCTGGTTCTGCCGGTGGCGGCGGTTCACAATGACTACGCCGATTCGGTCGCCGCGCGCCTGGCAGATGCAGGTGTCCGGGTCGAGGTGACAGGGGCCGTCGAGCCGTTGGGCAAGCGTGTCCGCAACGGCAAGGTCCAGAAGATCCCTTACATCCTCGTTGTCGGCGACGACGACGCCGCAAACGACACTGTCGGTGTCAATCGGCGTGGCCAGAACGCCCCCGAACGTGATGTGCCCTTGGCCGAATTCATTGAGATGCTGGCGGTCGAAGCGACATCCCCGGCCTGACCCGTCGTGCGCCGACCTGAGTATTGAGTCGTCGCCCCTAGACTCGGAACGTGGACGACGACCACACCGAAACCCCCTCAGACCGACCGACGCGGGACGTTGATTTTCGTGACTCGCTTCCTGCGGACCTTGATCCCAGCGCGGTCACAGAGCCGTACCTCTTCCCGAACAACAGCAGGCGACGCATCCCGGCGGTGCTGTACACGCTGATCGGCGCGGTGTGCATTCTGGCGCGCTTCACGGTCGGCGAGGATACGCCGGTCGTCAACGACTCTTTCGTCAACAACGGTGTGCTCGTCGCAGGGATCGTCCTGATCGCGGTCGGGCTCTATCACGCCCAGGGGAGCTGGGACCTGTCCTTCGACGAGGAGCAGGCGCTGCAGGCGGCTGCACGCGATGTCGGTTTCCCGGTCGGACACGCCTCGGCACAGCTCGGTTGGCGGGGTCTGCGCAGCCGTCCCACCTGGCGGGTGCTCCTCTACAGCAACGAAGCGTCGCCGACCCGTCGCGGCCTCGTGTTGGTGGACGGTATCGACGGGGAGATCATCGACCGTTTCGTCGAGACCAACCCCGAAGACTGGACCAACCCGCGGAACTGACCGCGACCGTGTCGGCGACCCCTCGGGGTGACAGCCCTCGGATCGTTAACGGCGTCCTGCTATCGTGATGGGATTCCCGCGAGGAGCATTAATGTTCGACGGAAACTGGCGCTCGGCCGTTGACCGCAGCCTCACCCCGATTGGTCACAGTCTGCGACGTACCGGCATCACCCCTGATGTCATAACGATCGTCGGGATCGTCATGGCGACGGTCGCGGCAGTGACGATCGGAGCCGGCTATCTTCGAATCGGCCTGCTCTTCCTGTTGATCACCGGGATCTCCGACGCTCTCGACGGAGCGGTGGCCCGCGCCGCAGACTCCGGGTCCGGAAGGGGCGCCTATTTCGATTCCGTCTCGGACCGGTTGACCGACGCCCTCCTGTTCGGCGGTGTCGCCTGGCACCTGGCCAGCACCGAGCCGGGCCGAATCATGATGCTGCCGGTGGCCATCATGGCCGCGGCGATGTTCGTTTCGTACCAGCGGGCCAAGGCTGAATCGCTCGGTTATGAAGCCAAGGGTGGGATCATGGAACGCGCCGAGCGGGTCATCATGCTCGCACTGGCGCTGCTGTTTCCCGAGATCCTCATCCCGGTCCTGTGGATCATGCTTGCTCTCACCACGGTGACTGCGTTGCAGCGATTCGTCAAGGTGTGGCGCCAGGCGTCGATCGATCGACCCCTTCCGGCTCGTCGACCTCGTCGCCAGCCCCGTCAGCGCTCCCGTGGACGCAATGAGTCGGCCTGGGCTCAGCGGATGCGGGAACGTCGGACGCTGCGCGAAGGCTGAGCGTGGTATCGGTCTCCGCCTATCGGGCGGGGTCTCTTTTGGCCCGTCACGTACCTGTCGCCGCCCAGAATGCCGCGGCACGTGCAGTGGGAGCCGCCTCAGCGGTCAACACCGGGCAGAAGCGGCTGGTCGTTGCCCGCAATCTGGAGAGAGTGCTGGGGCGAACCATGTCCGCAGCAGAGAAGCGGCGTCGCGTGGCCAAGACCTTCGAGTGGTACACGCGCTACTACGCCGAGAGTTTCCGTCTGCCTAATGTGCCTGTTGCCGAGATCGATCATGGATTCGGATTCGAGGGGTTCGGTGAGATCGCCGCGGCGGTGGAGCGCGGCCAGGGACCGATTCTGGCCCTGCCCCATCTCGGGACCTGGGAATGGGCGGCATGGTGGCTGGCACTGGTACCGAAGTTCAAAGTCACCGCGGTAGTTGAACCGTTGGAGCCTCCAGAAGTATTCGAATGGTTCGTGGGGTTCCGTGAAGGGCTGGGCATGAACATCGTTCCCTTGGGACCTGAAGCGGCGTCAACCAGCATTCAGGCGCTGAAACAAGGTCAGGTGCTGTGCCTGCTGGCGGACCGTGACATACAGGGCAACGGCGTCGTGGTCGAGTTCTTCGGTGAGAAGACGACGCTTCCGGCGGGACCCGCGACCCTGGCCCTGAGGACCGGGTCGCCGCTGATCCCCTCGGCGGTCTATTGGCGCGACAACACCCGCCATGCCATCTGCACCCCGCCGCTCGACACAAGGCGACACGGCAAGCTTCGCCAGGACATCGCCCGCGTCACCCAGGATCTGGCACGGGACTTCGAGTATCTGATTTCGCAGGCACCCGAGCAATGGCACATGCTGTCGCCGAACTGGCCCAGCGACTATCGAGCGTTGGGCCTGCCGCTTCCCGAGCACCTGCGGGACCTCTGATGCGCATCGGATTGATCTGTCCGTACAGCCTGACGATGCCCGGAGGGGTCCAGTCGCAGGTGCTGGCGCTGGCGAGAGCGCTGCGACGGCGCGCCCACTCGGTACGGGTGCTAGCACCGTGCGACGGTCCACCCCCGAATGCAGGTGTGACGCCCCTTGGTTTGAGCCTGCCGGCCTCGGCCAACGGATCGATCGCTCCCGTGGCTCCGGATCCGTCCGCCCAGCTCCGGGTCATTCGAGCGATGCGAGACGAAGCATTCGACGTGATTCACCTGCACGAACCGCTCGCTCCGGGGCCGACGATGACCGCGTTGCTGACGCACCCGGCCCCGCTGATCGGAACCTTCCATGCCGCCGGTCGATCGTTGTCGTACGAACTGATGCCCAAGGCTGTCCGCTACCTGGCCCGCCGCCTCGACGATCGTGTTGCGGTCTCCCAAGACGCCCGGAAACTCGCGATGAAACACCTCGGCGGCAGCTACGACGTGCTCTTCAACGGCGTGGAGGTGAGCCGTTACCGCAAGAGCCCGGCGTACGCGGCCAACTCTCCAACGGTTCTGTTCATCGGTCGCCACGAGCAGCGCAAGGGACTGCAGGTCCTGCTCGAGGCGGTGAAGTTGCTTCCCTCGGACATTCACGTCTGGATCGCAGGCAGCGGACCCGAGACCCAGAGGCTCAAGACGCAGTACGGCGATGACTCGAGGCTTGAGTGGCTCGGGTCGATCGACGAGACCGAGAAGATCGCGCGGCTGCGCGGCGCCGACATCTTCTGCGCGCCCTCCGTGTTCGGGGAGTCGTTCGGGATTGTTCTTCTGGAGGGGATGGCCGCGGGCACACCGGTGGTCGCGTCCGATCTCGGTGGATATGCCAATGCGTCCAGGCAAGGCCGCGATGCCCTGTTGTTCCCCACAGGGGACCCCCAGGCACTGGCCGCCGCGATCAACGAGTTGCTGGGTGACCACCAAAGAGCGGCGGCGCTCGTTGCGTCGGGAAACGAGAGAGCCGATGAGTTCTCGATGGACCGCTTGGCCGACCTCTACTTGCAGCGTTACCGGGCACTGCTGAGCTGACTGGACGCTGACCGGGCGCTGAGACTGTCCTAGCGCCGATATTCTGAGCCGACGACGAATCGACTCGCGGCCCCGTTACCGCGGACTAGATCTTGCGGAGAGCACCTTTATGCCCACAGCGGCACCCCGATCGGTCTTATTGATCCCGGCATTCGTGGTCGGGCTGGTTGTCGCAGTGGTTGTGACACTGTTGTCGCCGTACGGCCCGGAGATCGTAGTCGGGGTGGCCGCCGGGCTGCTGGTAGCTGTTGTGTCGATCGTGGCACTTGACAGACGCGCTCCCGCAGCGACGCTGCGGACGCTGCGCGCGGTCCCGATCGGACCGGGCGAGCAACCACGCCTCGAGAGCCTGGTTGCCAGCTTGTGCGCAAGCCACGGGATCGCCGAACCGAAGCTCTACAAGGTCGATTCTCAAGCTCCGGACTCAGCTGTCGTCGGCCGGGCCTCGGACACGCACCTAGTGCTCACGACGGGTGCATTGCAGAAGCTGGACCGGCTGCAACTGGAGGTCGTTGTGGCGCGACAACTGGCCCAGTTCAGCTCCGGCGTCCACGCAGCAACGACGCTGGCGTCCGTCGGTCCGCTGCTCGGTCCGCTCGCAGCACTGATACGTCGGGTGCAACTCGACGGTCAGCGACTGGCTCTCACCGACGTGCAAGGCGTGCTGATGACGCGATACCCCCCTGCGTTGGTCGGCGCGTTCGAGCAGGCTGCTGAGGGCAGCGGCGTCAGTTGTACCCGCGCCAACCGACACCTATGGATGATCGGACCGCTCGACGGCGCGCCGGGAGTGCAACCTCGACTACAGGATCGTATTGACGCTCTGAGAGAGCTGTGATGCAAGCCGGAGGCGGGCCGTTGGTGACGGTCGCGGCAACCGTCGCGTTGTCTGCGCTGTTCGCGGCGTCGTGTCTTGACGGCAACAACGGGATCGAGGTCAACGAACCCGAACCGGAACCAGTCGCCCCGGTAGTTTCGTCCACTACCACAAGCACAACGGTTTCAGGGTCGCAGACCAGCACGACAACCCTCTTCGACGGCCCTCTTGCCCCCTTCACCGGACTCCCGGCGACGAGCGTCGCGGCCTCTCGTGAGCCTGCATTCGTGGTCAAGATCGGCAACAACAACGATCAGTCCCGGCCGCAGATGGGTTTGGCGGAGGCTGACATCGTCTATGAGGAATTGATCGAGAGCCTCAAGACCCGTTTCGCGGTCGTGTTCCAGTCGCAGGTGCCGTCCGAGGCGGGACCTGTTCGTTCCGCCAGAACTACAGATGTCGACCTGTTGGCCGGGCTCGGAACTCCGGCGCTGGTGTTCTCCGGTGCCAACACCGCGACCCTTGTCGAACTGCGCGACGCTGCGAACAGGGGTGTCTTTGTGGACGCTGGAGCGTTGCGCCGTCTGGACCCGTACTTCCGTCTGGAATCTCGCAGCGCTCCCTACAACCTCTGGGTTGATATGGAGATGATCGAGTTTCTCGGTTCGGGCGTACCCGGTCCGATCGTGAACTACGGCGAAATCCCCGAGGGCTCGGGTACCGAAGTCGGGGGTGTGGAGATCACCTACGAAGCCAGCTTCGGACGACAGGTCAGCCACCTGTGGGACCCGGCGGCTGCTCGATGGGTGCGGGTGCAGGACGGAACCCTCCACACGGCGTTGCAGGACGGCGCCGAAGTGGAGATCGCGCCGACGAATGTGGTGGTCGCGCACGTTGTCTACGAGGTCTCGCCGGCTGACCCCGCATCACCGGAGGCCCAGTCATTCAGCTCCGGTCCAGCACAGGTGTTCACCCAGGGTCGGGTTGTGGAGGGCACCTGGAGCAGGTCGCTTCAGGCGCCAGCGTGGGATTTGAGAACCGCCGCCGGCGAGGTGATCGCTCTGCAACCCGGTGCCACATGGTTCATCCTTGCTTCGGCAGACGGGTCGAAGTTCCCCGAAGCCCACATCGACGTGCTCGACCGCGTCGAAGCTGCCGAGCGTCTCGAAACTGCCCGCGCCGCCGGCTAGATGCAGCGCGCCGCGGTCGGAGTCAAAATCTACTGCGTCGTCAAGTCGCAACGGTCGTAGGATGGTCCGTATGGGACAGAACAACCAGCGCGAGACTGGGACGACTCTGGTGAAGCGGGGTCTGGCCGAGATGCTCAAGGGCGGCGTCATTATGGATGTCGTCAACCCGCAACACGCGAAGATCGCCGAGGATGCCGGGGCAGTCGCAGTGATGGCCCTCGAACGAGTGCCTTCCGATATCCGACGTGACGGTGGGGTGTCCCGCATGTCCGACCCGGAGATGATCCAGGGGATCCAGGCGGCGGTCTCAATACCGGTCATGGCAAAGGCCCGCATCGGGCATTTCGCGGAAGCGCAGATGCTCGAGGCCATCGGTGTTGACTACATCGACGAGTCAGAGGTGCTTTCACCCGCTGACGAGGCCCACCACATTGACAAGTGGCCTTTCACGGTTCCGTTCGTGTGCGGTGCCACCAACTTGGGCGAGGCTCTGCGGCGCATCAGCGAAGGGGCTTGCATGATCCGCTCCAAAGGTGAAGCGGGAACGGGCAACGTGGTCGAGGCGGTACGGCATTTGCGCTCGATCGTGGGGGACATCGGCAAGCTGACTACAGCGGACTCCGCAGAACTGTTCGACTGGGCCAAGCGGCTCCAGGCGCCGCTCCCGCTCGTTCAAGAAGTTGCCCGAACGGGTCAGCTTCCGGTCCCGATCTTCTGCGCGGGCGGTATCGCCACTCCCGCAGACGCATCGTTGGTGATGCAACTCGGAGCCCAGGCTGTCTTTGTCGGCTCTGGAATCTTCAAGAGCGAGAGCCCCGAGAAGATGGCGTCAGCGATTGTGGAGGCGACGACCCACTATCAGGATCCCGAAATCTTGGTGAAGGTCTCGACTGGTCTTGGTGATGCCATGGCCGGCTTGGAGATCTCAACCCTCGATACGAAGTTGGCTGAGCGGGGTTGGTAACGCCAACCGTTGGAGTTCTCGCCCTTCAGGGTGCGTTCGCCGCTCACGCGACGATCCTCGAGTCCCTCGGGTGCGCGACCCAACAGATACGGACAGTTGAGCAGCTGGCGGCGGTTGATGCGCTGGTGGTGCCCGGCGGAGAGTCGACCACGATGTCGATGCTGCTCGAGCGGTCGCGGATGCTTGAGTTGCTGCGGCTTCGGGCGCGGGAGGGTCTACCCATCTTCGGGACCTGCGCAGGCTTGATATTGATGGCCTCGGAGATCCGCGACGGACGAGACGATCAAGTGGCGTTGGGAGTGTTGGACATGACCGTGGAACGCAACGGCTACGGCCGTCAGGTCGACAGCTTCGAGACCGATATCGAGATCGCAGGCCTCGACACACCATTCCACGCGGTCTTCATCCGGTCTCCCGTAGTCACCCGGCTCGGACACGATGTTGAGGCCCTCGCCGAGGTTGACGACAACCCGGTTCTGTGCCGCAGGGGCGTTGTCACCGTAGCGGCCTTCCATCCAGAGCTTTCGGGCGACGACCGGCTCCACTGTCGCTGGTTGCAACAGGCGGGGATCATCGGTGCTCGTTAGCCGCGCCACCGACGCAACGGGTAGATTCCGCTCATGAGTGGTCATTCCAAGTGGGCAACGATCAAACACCGCAAGGGGGCCGCTGACGCCAAACGCGGCAAACTTTTCGCCAAGTTGATCAAGCAGGTGGAGGTCGCAGCTCGGACCGGTGGCGGCGACCTCGACGCGAACCCGACCCTGCGGACGATGTACCAGAAGGCACGTGACAACTCGGTGCCGCTCGACACGATCGAGCGGGCAGTCAAACGCGGCACGGGTGAACTGGAAGGCGTCAACTACGAACAAGTCACCTATGAGGGATATGCCCCGGGAGGAATTGCGCTGCTGATCGAGTGTCTGACAGACAATCGCAACCGCACTTCCAGCGAAGTCCGATCCACGCTGACCAAACACGGCGGTTCACTGGCCGAACCGGGAGCGGTGTCCTGGCAGTTCGAGCGCAAAGGCGTGGTGCTGGTACCGGCATCGGTCGACGAGGAGGAGCTGATGCTGTTGACGGTGGATGCGGGAGCGGAGGACATCGTCGACGAAGGGGAGGTGTGGCGGATAATCACCGCGCCGAGCGACCTCAATGAGGTGCGCGACGCTCTCGACGGAGCAGAAGTGCCCGTCGAGTTCGCGGACCTCACGATGCTGCCCACGTCGACCGTTGAGATGACCGAAATTGGCGAACTGAAGAGGTTGCTCAACCTCATCGAAGTGCTCGACGACCTTGATGATGTTCAAGATGTTCAGGACAACTCCGCCCCAGCCACAGACCTCATGGAGTCTGTCCGAGCGGGCTGAGCCTCGCCGGTGGCGCCGTTCAGGAACGGCAGCCGTGGTATCCCGCATTCAGCTGGAGCTCGGCGACTAGGGTCGTACGTATGTTCGTGCTCGGAATTGATCCTGGTCTCTCGCGCTGCGGCTACGGCTGCGTCGAGCACGGTCGCAGATCCACCGCGGTCGCAGCCGGGGTGATCCGGACAGACCCGAGCCTCGACCGTCCCACACGCTTGGCAGAGGTTCAGCGGGAGATCCGGGCCCTGATCAGCGAGCTCCGCCCCGATGTGGTGGCTGTCGAGCGGGTGTTGTTCCAGCAGAACGCGTCGACCGCGATGTCGGTGGGTATGGTCAGCGGGATAGTCATGGTTGAAGCCGTGTCAGCGGGTTGCTCGGTAGTCGAGTATTCGCCCAACGAGGTCAAGCAGGCTGTGGCCGGTTGGGGAGGCGCGGACAAAGAAGAGGTTGGTCGGATGGTTCAGACTCTGTTGGGTTTGCCGAAGCGCCTGAAACCGGCAGACGTCTCCGACGCGGTCGCGGTGGCACTCTGCCACGTCGCTCACATGGGTTCGCGCCGGGTCGCGGGAGCGCGGCGATGATCGGTTCTCTGAGGGGACAACTGCTCGACCGCACCTCGGACTCAGAACTGTTGATAGAGGTGGGAGGCCTGGGCTATCGAGTGCTGGTGACCCCCTCGACCGCGGCGTCGGTTGGTCCTGTCGGCACCGAGGTCTTCGTGCATGCGCACCATGCCGTGCGCGAGGACAGCGACACCCTCTACGGGTTCACGACAATCGACGAACGCCGGATCTTCGAGTCCCTGATCAGCGCTCACGGGGTCGGACCGGCTCTGGGACTCGCCATCCTGTCGGTCCATGATCCGGCTGCGCTGCGCGCTGCGGTCGCCCACGACGACCTGGCGGCGCTCTGCCTGGTGCCCGGAGTGGGGCGCAAGACAGCCGCCCGGCTGGCGATGGAACTCAAGAGCAGACTCGACATTCCCAGTGGCGACTACGCGGACGGAGCGGACGCGTCTGCCCCGCAGACGATCCACGGTGATGTTCGAGCGGCGTTGGAGAACCTTGGCTACGGACCAGAAGAGATCCACTCGGTGCTCGTAGATCTGCCCGCGCAAGGTGACACCAGCGCGCTGCTGAAGGACGCTCTGCGTCGCCTGGCGTCGGGGGACTGAGCAGATGCGCGAGGAACTCCTCAACGAATCCGATTCTGATGACCTGCTAACGCCGGGCGAGACAGAAAGCGATGCCGAACTGCTCGCCGAGCCGGGCCTGCGCCCGCGTACCCTTGCCGAGTTCGTCGGCCAGACAGAACTGAAGAGTCACCTGCGAGTGATTCTCGGCGCTGCGTCGAAACGTCGCGATGCCGTCGACCACCTGCTGTTCGCCGGTCCGCCCGGACTGGGCAAGACGACCTTGGCCCACATAATCGCCGCCGAGATGGGATCGCATCTGTCGGTCACCTCAGGCCCGGCCCTGGAACGGTCCGGCGACCTCGCCTCGATTCTGTCGAAACTCGAGGACGGAGATGTCCTGTTCATCGACGAGATCCATCGTCTGCCACGCCCGGTCGAGGAAGTCCTGTACCCGGCGATGGAAGACTTCAGGATCGACATTGTCCTGGGCAAAGGCCCGGCCGCCCGTTCGATTCCCCTCGAATTGGCCCGGTTCACGCTGGTGGGTGCCACCACCCGAACCGGTTTGATCACCGGACCGCTCAGGGACCGGTTCGGCCTGGTGACGCGCCTCGACTTCTACGACGTCGAGGATCTCCAGTCCATCGCAGTACGGTCGGCCCAGATTCTCGGTGTCGATCTAGCCGACAAGGGGGCATGGGAGATCGCCCGCCGTGCCAGAGGAACACCCCGCATCGCCAACCGGCTGTTGCGCCAGGTGCGCGACTACGCAGAGGTCGAACGCGACGGGCAGATCGATGCGGAAGTGGCAGCCGACGGTCTGGCGTTCTTCGGCGTTGATGAACTCGGTCTCGACAAGGCCAGTCGTGCAGTTCTCGACGCAGTATGTCGACGGTTCGGCGGCGGGCCAGTCGGTTTATCGACGCTCGCCATCGCAGTCAGCGAACCGTCCGAGACTGTCGAGGATGTATACGAGCCCTATCTGATTCAACAGGGTCTGCTGATGCGTACGCCGCGGGGCCGCGTCGCCACGCCGGCCGCTTTCGAGCATTTGCAGATGGCTGTCCCGGCGGTCGACCCGCCGACGCCGGGGTTGTTCGACGATCCCGGCGCCGATGTGTCGGCCTAGTGGACCCCCCACCGCAGACTCTCGACGACATCGGCTACGACCTGCCGGGGGGCGCGATCGCGCAGACTCCGCTCGAGCACCGCGACGAGGCGCGTCTGCTGGTCGATCGCCCCGACGGGATCGAGCATCGCCGCGTCCATGAATTGCCGGAGTTGCTCAGCGAAGGCGATCTAGTCGTCGTCAACAACACCCGTGTGCTCCAGGCGCGGATTCCGCTCCGCCGCTCCAGTGGCGGCGCAGTCGAGGTACTCCTGTTGGAACAGCTCGACGACCGGCGCTGGGAGGCGTTGGTACGACCCTCGCGCAGGCTCGCGGCCGGATCGGTCGTGGTCAACGACGCGATGTCTGTAGTGATCGGGGATGATCTCGGCGAGGGCCGTCGCATCGTCACCCCGGAGGTCGGCGACCGCCGACTGCTCGACGTCCTGGACGAAGTCGGCTTGCCGCCGTTGCCGCCATATATCGAGGAACAGATCCCCGATCCTGAGCGCTATCAGACAGTCTTCGGGAAACGGCCCGTATCCGCCGCGGCACCGACCGCCGGTCTGCACCTCACCGAGTCCGTGTTCGCGGGACTGACAGCCAGCGGTGTCAAGGTCGCCACGGTCGAGCTGGCTGTCGGTCTCGACACCTTCAGGCCGATCACAGTGGACCGCCTCGACGACCATCTGATGCACAGCGAGTGGTACTCGATCCCGCAGGCCACGCAGCGACTCGTAGCTTCGGCGGACCGGGTCGTGGCCATCGGCACGACCGTGGTCAGGGCGCTCGAAACTTGGGGGCACGGCGGTCCGGCCGAGGGTCGCAGCAGCCTGTTCATTCGTCGGCCCTTCGAGTGGTCGGTGGTCGACGTGTTGATGACCAACTTCCATCTCCCCGCCTCCACGCTGCTGTGCATGATCGACGCCTTCACAGGTCCCCGTTGGCGGGAACTGTATGCCGAGGCGCTGGCGGAGAACTATCGGTTCCTGAGTTTCGGGGATGCCATGCTCTGCGAACGCCGTGCGTAGTCTGGCGCTGTGAAGGCAACTCTCGTTGAGACCGCGCGTGACCAACAGGCCCGAACCGGTGTCGTCACAACGGCCCGCGGCCAGTTCACGACTCCTCGGTTCATGCCGGTGGGAACCCGTGGCGCGGTTCGGCACCTGGCGTCGAACGACCTGGAGGCTCTCGGGGCAGAGGTGATTCTGGCCAACACCTATCACCTGATGCTTCGACCGGGAGCGGAGGTGATCGCCGCCATGGGGGGAATTCACCGTTTCGTCGACTTCAACAACCACGTTCTGACCGACTCCGGTGGATTCCAGGTCTTCTCGTTGAAACCGCAGATCGATGACGACGGCGCCACTTTCAGATCGGTTTACGACGGCTCGACACACCGGCTGACGCCGCAGAAGGCTGTCCAGGTTCAGGCTCTGATCGGCGCGGACATCCAGATGGTGCTCGACGTCTGCCCCTCGGCGGTTGCTGAGCGACAGATCCTGCGCTCAGCGGTGGATCGGACGGCTCTATGGGCCCGCAGGGGACGCCGGGCCTTCCTGGAGCACCAGTTCGCGGCACAACAGCAGAGCCAGTTCGGGATAGTTCAGGGTGGAACGGACGAAGCGCTGCGCATCGAGTCCGCCGAACGAACAGTCGCAGAGGACTTCGACGGTTACGCCGTGGGCGGATTGTCGGTGGGGGAGGACCGTCAGCAGATGCTGGACGGCCTCGACGCCTGCATCGGGCTGTTGCCGAGAGATCAGCCGCGGTATTTCATGGGGCTCGGCGATCCTGTCGGGATCGTCGAATCCGTGGCGCGGGGAGTCGACATGTTCGACTGCGTCCTGCCCACGCGCCTAGCCCGCCACGGCACGGTCCTCACCGACGAGGGCAAGTTCAACCTGCGCCGAGCGGAGTTCGCCAACAGCGACCAGCCGCTGGACGCCTGTTGGCCCGAGAGCCCGGCCAATCGCTGGTCCCGCGGCTACCTTAGGCACTTGTTGGTGGCAAAGGAGCCGACCGCGCCCCGGATCCTGACGCTTCACAACCTGGCCTGGCTGTTGCGATTCATGGAGCAGATGTCGGACGCGATCGAGGCTCAGCGATTTGAGATGTTCCGGGGTCGCGTCCATGACGTTTGGGGACGATAGCCTTGCGGTGAGTTCGCCCTCCAGATACGGATGCACGCATGGAATCACTTATCTTTCCCGCCCTGATCGTAGGTTTTCTCTACTTCTTCATGATCGCCCCGCAGCGGCGCAAGATGAAAGCTCATCGTCTCCTGCTCAGCTCTCTGCAGGAGGGGGACGAGGTCCTCACCAACGCCGGAATCTTCGGTGCAGTAGCGGAGGTCGAAGACAGTGTCATCTGGCTGGAAGTGGCGCCCGAAGTCGAGCTGAAGGTCCAGAAGTCGTCGGTCGTCTCGGTGGTCTCGCAATCGGACGATCGAGCGGACGACTCTGCTGACACCGCTGGCGACGGCGACGGTGAGGACTGACGCTCCCTAGATGCGCCGTCAACTCACTTTCGTGATCGGCATCGTGGTCATCGCCCTCGCGGGCGTGGTCTACACGATCACGTCCGGGAACGAACCTCTGTTGGGGCTCGACCTCCAGGGCGGAGCGTCGGTGGTGCTCGAACCCGAGCCGAACGATGACGGCTCGGAGATCTCCGATGACGTGCTCGACCAAGCTGTTGAGATCATTCGCAATCGGGTCGACGGCCTCGGCGTTCGTGAGCCGGAGATCAGTCGCCAGGGTTCAACCGTCCTGGTGCAGATCCCCGGCGTGGAGGATCAGCAGCGTGCCATCGATCTCGTCGGCCAGACAGCGGAGCTTCGGTTCCGTCCGTTGTATCAAGAGGTGTTCGCCGACGATCCCTTCCTTCCTCAGAGCCTTGCTCTCTGCGCACCGGAACTTGCCGACGACCCCGAAGCCTTGGCCGGGTTGTTTCACGATCCGACTCCCGATGCTGACGCCGACGAATGCATGGTGGCGGTCGACCGGGCGGTCGGGGGTGTCCGCTACCTGCTCGGCCCCGCGCCGCTCCTCGTCGATCAGCAGCGAAACCCTGGCGCCAGGCTGACCGGTGAGGTTCTCGATACCGCCGCGGCACGACTGCAGATCGTCGAATGGGTCGTCAACATCTCGTTCCGTTCCGGATCGCCGGGGATCGACGACTTCAACGCGCTCGCCTCGGAGTGCGCCAGAGGCACCCAGGTATGCCCGCCGACCGGCACCTCCCCCACGACTGGGGCCTTCGTGGGTCGGGTTGCCGTGGAGATCGACGGAATCGTAGAGAGCGCCCCGACGGTGGGAGTCGCCAATTTCGACCGCGGCGAAGTTGTAATCTCCGGGGGTTCCATGACCGAGCAGACAGCCAAGGATCTTGCGCTGGTCCTGCGGTTCGGTTCGCTGCCGGTGGAACTCACTCCCCAGGAGAGCCGGATCGTCTCGTCGACCCTTGGCGAGGACGCGCTGGACGCCGGAATTGTCGCCGGGATAATCGGTCTGGCGCTGGTGTCGCTGTATCTGCTCGCGTACTACCGATTGCTGGGTGTCGTGGCCATCGCCAGCCTGGCAATATCGGGGGCTCTGCTGTGGACGATGGTCTCCTGGCTCGGCGAATCACAGGGTCTGGCATTGACGCTGGCCGGTGTAACCGGCCTGATCGTGTCGATCGGAGTCTCGGTTGACTCGAACGTGGTCTATTTCGAGCACCTCAAGGAGGATGTCCGCGCCGGCCGAACGGTGCGATCGGCGGTGGAGAGGGCCTTCCCCATCGCCTTCTCGACAATCGTCAAGGCGGATGTGGCCAGCCTGATCGCCGCTCTGGTGCTCTACTTCCTGACCGTCGGCCAGGTGAAGGGCTTTGCACTGTTCCTAGGCTTGGCAACGGTGCTCGACCTGGTGGCGACGTACTTCTTCATGGGCCCGGTCATCCGGGGGATGGCTCGTCGAGAG
Organism: Candidatus Aldehydirespiratoraceae bacterium; assembly: GCA_965221585.1. Classification (GTDB taxonomy): domain Bacteria; phylum Actinomycetota; class Acidimicrobiia; order Acidimicrobiales; family Aldehydirespiratoraceae; genus VXYK01. The sequence continues at coordinate 1,128,776 of OZ244898.1, forward strand.
TCGATGAGCGACCGCCCGAGACTGTTCGGCATTCCAGCTGTTGGGCCCGAGGCATCGCAGGTGAGCCCATGAACGTTCTGCGACGCATGTACCGGGGATCACAGCAGTTCGATTTCCCCGCGATCTGGAAGAAGGCTCTGATTGGCTCGGCCGTGCTGGTACTTGTGAGCCTTGGTTCTCTGGCGTTCCGCGGGCTGAATCTGGGCATCGAGTTCGAAGGAGGCACTTCGTGGGAAGTGGAGGCGCCCCAGACCTCGGTCGCTGAGACCCGCGACGCCCTCGCCGGGACCGGCGCTGCTGCGGGCAAGATCCAGACGGTCGGCACCGACAGCATCCGTGTCCGCGCAGACATAGACGATGCCGCCGGTACCGCAGAAGTCACGCAGGCGCTCGCAGACCTCGCGGGCACCACCGTCGGTGAGGTCTCCGTCACTACCGTGGGTCCGTCGTGGGGCGACCAGATAACCAACAAAGCTCGAAACGCCCTCGTCTGGTTCTTCGTCATCATCGCGATCTACATCGCCATACGACTCGAGTGGAGGATGTCGGTGGGCGCGCTGATAGCGGTCGCCCACGACATCATCATCTCGGTCGGCCTCTATTCGCTGTTCCAGTTCGAGGTCACCCCGGCAACCGTCATCGCCTTCCTGACGATCATGGGTTACTCGCTCTATGACACGATCGTCGTCTACGACAAAGTCCGCGAGATAGGTCGCAGGTTGGGGCCGACCGAGCGCTACACCTACACCGAGATGATGAACCTGGCCCTCAACCAGGTGTTGATGCGCTCGATCAACACCTCGATCACCTCGGTTCTGCCGGTGCTCTCAATGCTGGTGGTGGGCTCGTTCTTCCTGGGTGCGCTGACCCTCCAAGAGTTCGCGCTGGCGTTGTTGATCGGCATCATCGTGGGCTCGTACTCGTCGATCTTCGTCGCTTCCACGCTGGTGGCGCATATGAAGGAACGTGAGGAGCACCATGTCGCTCTGGCTCGCAAGGTGCAGTTGCGGTCAGGGGACAGCGCAGGCACCCGCATGGTCGCCGAGACCGACGCCACTCTCGGAGCAACCGCGACCCGCCCCACCGCTGACCGCGTCCGACCGAGCCATGCACCTCCCCGGCCAAGGAAGAAAAAGAAGAAGCGCTGAGGCGATACGGTGGCACCTATGGATGCCGTGCGCGACCTGATCCGTGACGTCAAAGACTTTCCTGAACCGGGGATCGTCTTCAAGGACATCATGCCGCTGCTCGGGGACCCCGAGGCCTTCGAGGCGGCGATCGACGCGATGGTCGCCCCTTGGCTGAACGATGAACCGTTTCTGAACAAGGACGTGGGGGGCAACGAGATCACCAAGGTGGCCGGCATCGAATCCCGCGGATTCCTGTTCGGAGTGCCGATCGCGCAGCGCCTGGAGGTCGGGTTCGTTCCGATCCGCAAACAGGGGAAGCTGCCGGCAGAGACCATCTCGCAGAACTACGACCGGGAGTACGGTCCCGACACGATCGAGATGCACACCGATGCAGTCGGGTCCGGTGACCGTGTACTGGTGGTGGACGATGTTTTGGCCACTGCCGGTACCGCGCAGGCGGCGGCCGAACTGCTCGAAGCAGCCGGTGCCACTGTGGCGGGCTTCGCCGTGCTCATCGAGTTGGAATTCCTCTCGGGCCGCGCGGTGCTGAATGATTTCAGGGTCGAGTCCGTGCTTGCGTTCGGAGGGGACTGAGTTGGTAACGGTCACCCGAGTCCTGCCGTGGCGTCGTTCGGCCAATCGTCCGAGTTCCGCGGAGATCACCCAGCTGCTGAGCGTCTACCGCGCCCATCACCCCAAGGCCGACACGGACCTGATCGAGCGGGCATTCGAGTTGGCCCACTCCGCCCACGAAGGGCAGCACCGCAAGTCCGGTGAACCGTACATTCGTCACCCGGTTGCTGTGGCGACGATCGTCGCCCACCAGGGTATTGACGATGTGACGGTGGCCGGAGCTCTGCTCCACGACGCAGTGGAGGACACGACCGTCGGCTTGAAGCAGATCACCGAGGAGTTCGGGCCCGACCTCGCCGACATCGTCGACGGCGTCACCAAACTCGACCGTGTCAAGTACGACACCAAGGAACAGCAGCAGGCTGCGACCATTCGCAAGATGATCGTGGCGATCGCCTCGGATCTGCGGGTGCTGATCATCAAGTTGGCCGACCGTCTCCACAATCTCAGGACGGTGGCGGCGCTACCGGAGTTCAAGCAGGAGCGAACAGCGCGCGAGACGCTCGACGTGTACGCACCGTTGGCCCATCGACTCGGCATGGCCGATCTGAAACAGCAGCTCGAGGACCTGTCGTTCGCGGCTCTCCATCCGCGCCGGTACGCGGAGATAGACCAGATGCTGGCGCTGCGGGCTCCCGAGCGCGACCTCTACCTGGCTCAGGTACTTGGAAACGTACAGGCCCGTTTGGCTGAGCTCGGGATCGTCGCGGCCATTGACGGTCGCCCCAAACACCTTTGGTCGATCTACGAGAAGATGGTGGTGAAGGGTCGGACTTTCGAAGAGATCTTCGATCTCGTCGGCATCCGCGTGATCGTCGACTCGGTGCGGGACTGCTACGCCGCGTTGGGTTCGATACACGCAACCTGGCGGCCCGTACAGGGACGCTTCAAGGACTACATCGCCATGCCCAAGTTCAACCTCTACCAGTCGTTGCACACGACGGTGGTGGGTCCGCAGGGCAAGTCGATCGAAGTGCAGATCCGTACCAAGGAGATGCACCAGCGCGCCGAGTTCGGGGTTGCTGCCCACTGGGACTACAAGAATGAGGAGCCGGGCAGCGAGATGGCTTGGCTGAGCCGCATCGTCGACTGGCAGTCGGAGACCTCGGACCCTTCGGAGTTCATGTCCAACCTGAAGCTCGATCTCGATCAGGACGAAGTGTACGTGTTCACTCCCAAGGGCAAGGTGATTGAACTGCCGGTGGGTGCGACGCCGGTCGATTTCGCCTACGCGATCCATACCGACGTCGGACACAGCTGTGTCGGATCCAAGATCAACGGTCGGCTGATGCCTCTCGACACTCGCCTCGGCTCCGGCGACTCGGTTGAGATCTTCACGTCCAAGGTTGAAGGGGCGGGTCCCAGCCGCGACTGGCTGACCTTCGTCGCCAGTCGTCGCGCCGCCAACCGGATCAAGCAGTGGTACACGAGGGAACGGCGCTCCGACGCCATCGAGCAGGGTCGGGACGATCTGCTCCAAGCCCTGCGCCGTGAGGGACTGCCGGCGCAGCGGATCCTCAAGGAACCCGTGTTCGGTGAGGTCGCCGAGCAGATGAACTATTCCGATGAGGACCTTCTCTTCGCCGCGATCGGCGAGGGGCACGTGGCCGCTCGGACGGTCGCGGACCGGCTGGCCCGCGAGATGCATGGTGAGGACGCCCCCGAGAAGGGGCAGGCGCGGCTGCCCACCACCGTCAGTCGACGTGTCGGTTCAAAGCGCCGCGTCGCGGGATCGGCAGGGGTGCATGTCGAGGGTCTCGATGACATCATGATCCGGATCTCCCGATGTTGTTCGCCGGTTCCGCCCGATGAGATCGTGGGGTTCGTGACTCGAGGCCGCGGTGTGTCGGTTCATCGCACGGACTGCCTCAATGCCACCACCCTGCAGGAAGGTCAACCGGACCGGCTCATTGAGGTCGAGTGGGACGCTGAACACGACGGTCAATTCGCCACAACCATCGAGGTCCACGCGCTCGACCGCGCGGAACTGCTGGTCGATGTCTCGAAGGTCCTCTCGTCCCATGGGCTGAATGTGACCGCGGTTGAAGCAGAAACCGGCAACGATGCCATTGCCAAGATGCAGTTCGAGTTTGAACTGGCGGATCTCAGCCAGCTCGATTCTGTGTTGTCGTCGCTGCTGGTGGTCGAGGCGGTCTACGACGCGTTCAGGGTGGTTCCCAGATCGGGGAGCGCCCGAACCGGTCCGTCTGCGCCGTCGACGTGAGCGGGAAACAACGGCTGCAGGCACGGGTAGCCTGAGGGGCTGTGGCTGAGCCGACATTCCGTGCCCCCAAGGGCACCCGCGACATCCTCCCACCCGACTCGACACGTCTGCGCGCGCTCGTCGACGAGTTCGCCCGCCAAGCCGACCGCAGTGGATTCTCCGAAGTCGTCTCTCCCATCTTCGAGGATCTCGGCGTCTTCAAGCGCCTCGGTGAGTCCACCGATGTGGTCACCAAGGAGATGTTCGACTTCTACGACAAGGGGGATCCTCCCCAACAACTCGCGCTCCGTCCGGAACTGACCGCCAGCATCTGCCGCGCGTATGCCGAACACAGGCCCGTGCCACCGTGGAAGGTCTGGTACGAGGGGCCCCAGTTCCGGTACGAACAACCGCAGGCGGGTCGCTATCGACAGTTCACGCAGGTCGGTGTGGAGGTGCTCGGGACCGATGACCCACAGGCGGACGTCGACGTTATCGTTCTGGGAGCCCGCTTCTTCGAGTCGCTGGGTCTTCGCCGGATCGAATTGGCGCTCAACAGTCTTGGAAGCCCCGGCGATGGCGGCAGCCGGCTCGCCTACGAGCAGGCGCTCATCGCCTACCTGGAACAGAACCGCTCCCGGCTGTCGACGCAATCGCAGGTGACGGTCGAACGCAACCCCCTGCGGGTGCTCGACTCCAAACGTGAAGAGGACTCCGCGGTAATCGCCGGAGCACCGGTGATGGTCGATTTCCTCGACGATGAGTCAGCGGAGCACTTCGCCGCGGTGCGCGCCGGTCTCGACGCAGTTGGAATCGCATACGAGATCTCGCCGCGTCTGGTACGTGGCCTCGACTACTACACGCGCACGACATTCGAGTTCGCGGCCCCCGGGCTGGCCGGCGCGCAGAACGCCGTCGGCGGCGGTGGTCGCTACGACGGTCTGGTGGAGGATCTCGGGGGTCCGCCCACTCCTGGCATCGGTTTCGCACTCGGCGTCGACCGTATCCTGCTGGCCTGTGACGCCGAGGGGGTGTTCGGCGCGCCGTCGAACGCCGTTGACGTGTTCGTGGTCGACGTGACAGGGGGAACAGAGGCACTCCGAGTCTGTGATCGCTTGCGTCAGGCAGGTATCGCAACAGATCGAAGCTACGGAGGACGATCCATGAAAGCTCAGATGAAGGTGGCCGACCGTTCCGGCGCCGACTTCGCGGTGATCATCGGTGACGATGAACTTGCCGGCGGGGTCCTCACCCTGCGGGACATGGGCGACGGCAGTCAACAAAGGATCGAGGCGGGTTCGCTCGTCGACGAGTTGATCAAGAAACGGCTGAATCAGAAAGAGACATGGTGATGGACCTCTCAACCTCGATGCGAACCGATATGTGCGGGCACCTCGGACCTCGCGACATCGGCAGTGTCGTGAGCGTATGTGGATGGGTGGACCGTCGCCGTGAGCACGGTGAGCACCTGGTGTTCATTGATCTGCGCGACCACACCGGGGTCGTGCAGTGCGTCGTGGACGGGAAACACGATCTTCGCAGCGAATATGTGGTGCGGATGACGGGCCAGGTCCGCGAGCGACCCGAAGACACCGCCAATCCGGAGATCGCTACTGGAGAGATCGAGATCGAGGTCGACGAGGTCAAGGTGCTCTCCGTCGCCGAGCCACCACCGTTCCCCCTCGATGAACGCACCGAGGTCGATGAGACGATCCGGCTCCGTCATCGCTACGTGGACCTGCGCAAAGCCCGTCTGCAGCGCAACCTGCGGATCCGAGCCCAGGTGAACAGTGCGATCCGCCACGGCATGGAGTCTCAGGGGTTCATCGAGGTCGAGACGCCGATGTTGGTGGCCTCGACACCCGAAGGCGCCCGAGACTTCGTTGTTCCCTCCCGCAAGGAGCCCGGCAGCTTCTACGCGCTTCCGCAGAGCCCCCAGCTCTTCAAGCAACTCTGCATGGTCGGCGGTGTCGACCGCTACTACCAGATCGCTCGCTGTCTACGAGACGAGGACCTTCGAGCCGACCGGCAGTTCGAGTTCATGCAACTCGACGCCGAAGCGAGTTTTGTCGGCCAGGAGGACATCTTCGAGTTCATCTCTGTTGCCGTTGCCGAGGCAACCGAAGCGGTGACAGGTGTACGGCCGACAGAGTTTCCGCGCATCAGTTGGCTTGATGCGATGGAGCGGTACGGCACCGACAAACCAGATGTTCGTTTCGGTATGGAACTCGTCGAACTCACCGAGGTCTTCGCCGAAACTCAGGCGAGGGTCTTTCAGGCGCCCTGCGTGAAGGGGATCTGCTTGCCGGGAGGCGCCGAGTCGCTCAGCCGCAACCAGATCGATTCCCTTGTCGAGACCTGCCAGCGATGGGGGGCCAAGGGCCTGGCTTGGATGAAGGTCGCGCAACGCGACGGGTCGGCGGTACTCGATGCCGGCGTTGCCAAGTTCCTGAGTTCCGAAGAGTCCAGCGCCGTCATCTCCGCGTTGGGGGCGAGCGTGGGTGACATGGTGTTCCTCGTCGCTGATGAGCGCCGCCTGGTTCGCCATGTGCTGGGGCTGCTGCGGCTCGAGCTTGGTCGGCCCCCGGTCAACGAAGGCGGACTGCACTACCTGTGGGTTGTGGACTTCCCGCTCTTCGAGGGGTTCGCTGCCGACGGTTCCCCGATTCCGGCCCATCATCCGTTCACGATGCCCCACCCGGACGACTTGGAACTCCTCAGCGAGGGGGGCGAAGCACTGTTGGATGTCCGTTCCCAAGCCTATGACCTGGTGCTCAACGGTTGGGAACTGGGATCGGGGAGCGTACGGATCCATAGCCGGAGAATCCAGGACCAGGTATTCCGCTGCTTGGGAATCGAACCCGCGGACGCGCAGCGGAAGTTCGGATTTCTGCTCGATGCTTTCGGCTACGGGGCTCCGCCCCACGCAGGTTTCGCTTTCGGAATCGATCGCCTGACGGCTCTGCTGGCAGGCGAGTCCAACATCCGTGAAGTGATCGCCTTCCCCAAGACGCAGTCGGGAGCGGACCCTCTGACCAACGCCCCCTCTCCTATCGACAACACCCATCTGCGCGAGCTGGGTCTGCGCGCTCAGCGGTGAACGGAGACCTGTTCTCCGAGGCGGCACGGGAGCATCTGAAGAGTCGTTCGCCGCTGGCCGCCCGGCTACGGCCCCTGAGCCTCGATGATGTCGTCGGTCAGGAGCATCTGTTGGCTCCCGGTCGTCCACTGCGGGCCCTGATCGAGAACGATCGGCTCTCCTCGGTGGTCCTCTGGGGGCCGCCGGGAACGGGCAAGACTTCGCTGGCCCGCCTGGTGGCGTCGAGCACGAACAAGCGCTTCGAGGAGCTCTCGGCGGTGGCAGCGTCGGTGAAGGACGTCCGTGAGATCATCGCTTCGGCGCGCCGGCGGCTCGGCGAACAGCAGATGGGCACGATTCTGTTTCTCGACGAGGTCCACCGTTTCAACAAGGCACAGCAGGACACGCTGCTGCCCGCGGTTGAAGAGGGGCTGATCGTGTTGATCGGTGCAACCACCGAGAATCCTCATTTCGAGGTGAACCCGCCGCTGATGTCGCGCTCGACGCTGTTTCGGCTCCACGCTCTGGACGAGTCCGCGGTTACAGAACTCATCGAACGGGGCCTCGAGATCGAATCCGCGACCGCCGACGCGGAGGCGATTGCTCATCTGGCGGCTCGCAGCGGTGGCGATGGCCGCCATGCGTTGACCGGTGTCGAGGTGGCGGTGGCCCTGGCAGCTGACCGCGGTCGTCCCATACATGTGCACCTGCCCGACGCCGAGGCTGCGGTGGATGCCAAAGCCGTGCGCTACGGCCGTGACGGGCACTACGACGTGATCAGCGCCTTCATAAAGTCGATTCGGGGGAGCGACGCCGACGCCGGGTTGTATTGGTTGGCCCGCATGCTCGAAGCGGGTGAGGACGCCCGTTTCATCGCCCGGCGGCTGGTGATCCTGGCATCGGAGGACATCGGCATGGCCGACCCGCAGTCTTTGCTGATCGCCAACGCGGCTGCTCACGCGGTTGAGTTCGTCGGCCTGCCGGAAGCTCAGCTCAACCTGGCCCATGCTGTGGTGCATCTGGCCACTGCTCCCAAGTCCAACCGGGTGACCTCCGCTCTGGGAGCCGCTCGTGAAGCGGCCAAGCGGTCGGGAACCGGCGAGGTCCCGGTCCATTTGCGGGATGCCCACTACTTTGGTGCTGCCAGTCTCGGACACGGCGACGGCTACGTCTACCCCCACAACGATCCGTCCGGCTGGGTCCCGCAGGACTACCGACCCTCAGAGGTAGCGGATCTGGTGTTCTACAGACCGACGAACCACGGACGCGAATCACGCCTACGAGAGTTCTGGCCCGGCCACCAGACAGAACCCGACGATCAACCAGAAGACCAGTAACGAGTTCACCGCGCCCGACCCGCATCAATGATCGCGGAACTCCAACCGCAGGACTAAGGTGTCGGGCGTGTGGGGCGTGGTCACCAGGAGATCTGAGGAAGCCAGCTGCAGGCCAGGTACGCCATGAGCGCGGTCGACCTTGCCGCGGTTGTGGTCACGATCGTCTGCCTGGTCGTGGTAGTGATCCTGGTGTTCGCGGTGCAGGCACTGGTTTCCGCCCTGCGCCAACTTCGCGAGACTATCGACGAACTGCGTGCCGAGAGCCTTCCGATGTTCGGTGACCTGCGTACCACGGTCACCAAAGCAGGCGACGAACTCGAACGGGTCGATGAGGTGATGGGTCGGGTCGAGCGTGTCGTGGCAACCGCCGATGTCGCTTCGCGGCTGACCCAGAGAGTGTTCACGCCTCCGCTGATCAAGACCGCGGCCATTGTCAAAGGAGCGGGAAGAGCCACGCTGACGCTTCGACGGGGCCGTTCTCGCAAGGCGATCACCATGCACAGCCCCAACGGCTCACGCAGTCCGCGACGCTCGCGAAAGTCGAAGGCTCGATGAAACGCACGTTCTGGGCCGCCACCGGCTTCACACTCGGCTTCGGAAGTTCGCTGTACGTCCAGAAACGGCTTCGCCGCGCGGTTGAGCGATACACCCCCGAGCAGGTCCGCCAAGGCGTCAGCGATGTCGGCAGGCGCGCCGCGGCGCGGACCAGAGACCTGATCTCGGACCTGCGCGACGCCGCCCAGGACGGCGGCGAGGCGATGCGCCAGACCGAACGGGACCTGCGCTCGGAGTTCGTTGCAGACGACGCGGTAGACAGTGAGGCACACCGTCACCGCCCAGCACGCATCCGCCACTGACGCAGCGGCACCCGCGCGCTGAACCGTCGCGCTAGTACCGGCGCTCTAGGACCGGCATCGGCGACGATAGACTCCGCCGGGTGCAAGCCAACGAAGTCCGCCGTGCCTTCGCCTCCTTCTTCGTAGAGCGCGGCCACAGCCACCAACCGTCCGCGAGCCTGATTCCCCACGACCCGACCCTGCTCTTCACGGTGGCCGGCATGGTCCCTTTCAAGACGTACTTCACCGGCGAACAGGCCGCACCCTTCGAGCGAGCGGTGACCGTACAGAAGTGCGTGCGCGCAGGCGGCAAACACAACGACCTCGATGAGATCGGCCGCACCAGCCGTCACCTCACCTTCTTCGAAATGATGGGCAATTTCAGTTTCGGAGACTATTTCAAGTCCCAGGCAATCGCTTGGGCCTGGGAGTTCGTGGTGGACGTGCTGGGACTCGACCCGGAACGCCTCTGGGTCACCGTGCACCTCAGCGATGACGAGGCCGCCGCCATCTGGACAGACGAAGTTGGAATCCCCACCGAACGGCTGCAACGCCTAGACGAGGACAACTACTGGAAAATGGGGGCGACGGGCCCGTGCGGACCATGCTCGGAGATCTTCTGGGACAAGGGCCCCTCCTACGGGGACGGTGGTGGCCCCGAACACGGCGGTGAGGACCGTTACATCGAGATCTGGAACCTGGTGTTCATGCAGTTCGACCAGCAGAGCGACGGGTCCAAGACCCCCTTGCCGAAACCGTCGATCGACACCGGGATGGGCCTGGAACGCACCGTCTCGGTGCTCCAGGGAGTCGACTCGGTCTGGGAGACCGACGAACTCCGATCTCTGCTGGACAGCGCAGCACAACTGACCGGCGTTGATGCACCCCGAGCAACAGACGAGCAACTCGTTTCGTTGCGGATTCTGGCGGACCATGCCCGAAGCACGGCAATGCTGGTCAGCGACGGGGTCTTCCCTTCGAACGAGGCGCGCGGCTATGTGCTGCGCAGGATCCTCCGTCGGGCGGTGCGCCACTCCTACATACTCGGCGTGGAAGACACCGACAGCGCCGAGGGCACGGTCATGGGTCGCATGGTCGACCGAGTGGTCGAGGTAATGGGGGCGGACTATCCCGATCTCGTCAAGAACCGGCAGTTCGTAAGAGACGTGATCGACCGCGAGGAGCGCCGATTCCGCGAGACTCTGCGTACCGGGCAGGCCATCCTCGACGCCGAGCTGGCGAAATTGAAAGATGAGGGTGCTGGGTCCGAGCCGCTACCGGGAGCCGTTGCCTTCCTACTGCACGACACCTACGGGTTCCCGGTCGAACTCACCGAGGAGATCACCAACGAGCGCGGGATCGCCGTCGATTCAGAGGGCTTCCGTGCAGCCATGGCCGAACAGCAGAAACGAGCCAAAGACGCTCGCGCCGAAACCGAGACACACGACACGACAACGCTCGTGCGGCTCGTCGACCAGTTCGGTGAGACCGAGTTCACCGGCCGTGACGAGGTCACCTCGGTCGCTGAGATTCTCCACATCGACGATGAGGTCGTGGTGCTCGACCGCACGCCGTTCTATGCCGAGTCCGGTGGCCAGATTGGCGACACCGGAACTATCCGCACGGAGACCTCCGAGATAACGGTCAAAGACACGCGCTACGGCGTCCCCGGACTCATAGTGCATGCAATCGAGTCGATCGAGGGTTCGGCTGCTGCGGGTCAGACCGCCAAAGCAACCATCGACAACGAACGACGCGAGTTGATCCGGCGCAACCACACGGCCACACACCTGCTCCACGCCGGATTGCGGATGATCATCGGTGAACATGTGAAACAGCAGGGTTCCTACGTCGGCCCCGACCGGCTCCGCTTCGACTTCAGCCACTACCAGGCGTTGACCGACACCGAGATCACCGAAATCGAGGACTTCGTGAACGCCGAGGTACTCGCCAACCCCGCCTGCCGGCATTTCGAGACGACGATGGACGAGGCTCAACAGCTCGGCGCCATCGCCTTCTTCGGCGACAAGTACGGCGACGTGGTGCGCGTGCTGGAGGCCGGCCCCAACTCGACCGAGCTCTGTGGCGGCACACACGTGCGTGCACTGGGAGACATCGGACCGGTGCGGATCATCTCGGAGTCGTCGATCGGCAGCAACATCCGTCGCGTCGAGGCGCTGACGGGCCAGGCGACTATCGATTCGTTCCGCGCCGTTGGCCGCAGCGCTGCCGAAGCTGCAAAGACCCTCAGCGTGCCTGCCAACGACCTGCCCACCGGCGTCGAGCGACTCAGATCCGAAGCCAAGGAGTTGCGTCAGCAGATCGTGGCGCTCAAGCAGCAGCTGGCGATCGGCGAAGCGCCTGCGCTGGCAGCCCGGGCGATCGACGGTGTGGTCGTGGAGCGGATGGACGGACTCGACCGCAACGGGCTTCGCGATCTTGCTCTGTCGGTTCGCGAACACGACGGAGTCGACGCTGTGGTACTCGGCGCAGAACTCGACAGCGGAGGCGTGGCGCTGGTCGCGGCGGTGGAGCCCGACAGCGATTTCAACGCAGGCTTGCTCATCGAAGACGCCAAGAAGACCGTGGGCGGGGGAGGCAAACCCGCCGATGAGATAGCGGTGGCCGGGGGTTCCAATGCGGAGGCCCTGAACGACGCGCTCAACGAGGTCCGCGCCGCGGCGCACCGCAACTGACATGCGGGCCGACTGACATGCGGGCCATCGGGATTGATCTCGGCTCAAAACGAATCGGTGTGGCCGTGAGCGACTCGAAAGGGTCGCTGGCGACTCCGATAGAGGTGCTTGAACGGCAGGGAGACCGCCGACGCGAACACCTCGCGCTGGCAGACCTGGCAACCGAGTGGGAAGCCGAGATCGTAGTGGTGGGCGTGCCCTACAACATGGACGGATCGCTGGGACCTGCAGCCAAGAAGCATCTGCGCGAGGCGAAAGCACTCGGCGAGGCGCTCGGTCTTGAAGTAGTTGCCTACGATGAACGCCTGACCACGGTTTCTGCGGAACGGTTCCTCATGCAACACGAGATGAAGGCCGACGCTCGCCGTCGCGTCGTCGACAAGGTCGCCGCCGCGGTGATGCTGCAGTCGTGGCTCGACGCCGGAATGCCCCGTGCCTGACGAAGGCCCGCGCCGCGTCCGCTCGGGCTATCTTGCCTTCCTTCTCGGCTGGGTCGAGAACGATCCCTCTGCGCCTCACAAGGAGGAAACCTCTCAGCTACCTCCGAGTGAAGGGCCTGTCCCACAGGACCGTGTACTGGTGGGCGCAGGGATTCCAGCCAGTGCTGCAGGCGCAGTGGTCGACGAGAGCGGGCCGATCCCCTTAGCACTACCCGATTATGAAGCGCCGCCTGGTGCGCTGATCCCGGCCGGTATCGACGAGGAGGGCACCGAGTACGTCCTCGAGGATGAACCCGAGGCCGAGCCTCTGGTAGATCCCCGCTACGACGCCGAGGACCGGAACTGGGTCCGTTACAGAAGTCACTGGGGCGGGTTCCTGCGGCTTCTGGGCGTTGCTGTGATCATCTTCTTCCTGCTCACTACGATCCGCGGGCGCGTCTACGACTGGATCGACGAGCAGATCGTGCCGAACGGACCTATCGGCGACCCCGTGATCTTCACAGTCGGAAACGGGGAGGCCGTCAACCAGATAGCCACCAACCTCGACAACGCTGGCGTGATCGGCAACGCCACCGTCTTCCGCTACTGGCTTCGTTGCGATGGTCCCAACGGCGGCGAGATCACGATCTCGGGTTTCCTGCGCTGCGATGTCGACACCTCTTTCGAGGTAGGCGAGTACGCACTCTTTGAGAACATGCCGTACGTCGATGTCAACAACATCCTGAGCCTCGGACCGATTCCCGAGGTGTACTACAACTTCACGGTCCCCGAGGGACTGAGGGTCGCTGAGATGATCGATCTGATGACTGCCCAGAACCCTCAGTTCGATCGCGACGAGATGGTCGCCGCGCTCAACAACCCCGCATACGTATCGAGTTTCCTACCCGCTGACATAGGCCAGTTCTCATGGTTCGAGGGCCTGCTCTTCCCCGCCACCTACGACGTTGCCGAAGACGACCTGCGCGATGAGGCTAGGTTTATCCAGCGAATGAGCAACACCTTCGACGAGCGCTTCGGCGTCCTGCTCAACGAGGTTGGAAGAGACCCGGTGATCGATCAGCTTGAATTGACCGACTATCAGATCATCACCATCGCATCGTTGATAGAAGAGGAGGCGCGAGTCGATGTCGATCGTCCGCAGATGGCCAGGGTCATGTACAACCGCTTGTTGCGGGGTGAACCGCTGGGCGTGGACGCCAGCGTGTACTACGCGCTCAACAAGTCCTTCACGGAGGGACTGACCGCCTCGGACCTGCTCGTCGACTCGCCGTACAACACGCGTCTCAACACCGGGATTCCGCCCACCCCGATCGCCGCTCCGGGTGAGGCGGCGCTCCGCGCGGCGCTGCAACCCGACCCCGACCCCGACCTGTTGTTCTGGGCTCGCACCGACCACGGTGGTGTGGACGGTGCCCACACATTCACCACCAATCTCGCCGACCACAATGCGGCGGTAGCAGTCTGTCGCTCGCTCGGGTACTGCGGATGAGCGAAGTATCGGGCGCGACGAGAGTTGCCGGGGTGATCGGTGATCCGGTGAGCCATTCGCTGTCGCCGATCCTGCACAACGCCGCTTTCGCGGCGCTGGGACTCGACTGGGTCTCGGTGCCGTTCCCGGTCGCGGCAACCAAGGGTGCCCAAGCGCTGGAGTCCATGCGAACCCTCGGGTTGGCGGGCCTGTCGGTCACAACCCCGCACAAGGATGCGGTCGCTCAAGCGGCAGATGAGGTCTCCGACGCGGTCGAGGCTCTCGGAGCAGCGAATTGTCTCGTTCTGCTGGCGAACGGACGCGTCCGTGCGGAGAACACTGATGGGGACGGCTTCCTAAGGGGTTTGCAGGCAGACGCCGGCGTGACGGTGCAAGGAAGGACCGTAGTGGTCCTTGGTGCCGGTGGAGCGGCCCGTGCAATCGTCCGCGCCTGCGCTGTAGCCGGCGCGGCGCGAGTGTTGGTCGTCAACCGCACTGCGCAGCGCGCCGAAATCTGTGCGCGTCTGGCTGGTTCTGTCGGCGCGGTCGCTGAACCAGCAGACATCGGAGACGCCGACATCGTGGTCAATGCGACGACGGTCGGCATGGGCACCGACCGTGGGTTGCCCTGCGACCCGTCGTTGCTGCACCGGGGCCAGACAGTGGTGGACATCGTCTACAACCCGCTCGAGACCGCCTGGCTGGCCGCGGCCCGTGCCGCGAAGATCGATTCCTTCAACGGCCTGGCGATGCTGGTTCATCAGGCGGCTGTGGCCGTGGGCCACTGGACAGGCCGACCCGCGCCCGTAGAGGCGATGACTTCAGCACTGCGGACCCGCCTGCACTGAACCCGGCGCGGGACGAGGCGCGCGAGCCTCTTGCCGAGCTGTCACCGGCCCGTTAGGTTCGGCTGGTCGAGACAGACGGCGGACACGGGAGGCGGAACCATGATTGTGGCGGTGATTCTCGCCGCGCTCTGCGGATCGATCACCGGCGGCGTGGTGACGGTTCTGGCTGAGCGAACCATCCTTGGCGAGCCGTTATCGCTTCGTTCTCGGTGCAGTTCGTGCAGGGCACCGCTACAGATCCTCGAGACGGTTCCGTTGTTGTCGTGGTTGTTTCTCAGCGGACGATGCCGCTACTGCGCGGCGAGGATCTCGTTGATGCATCCCAGCGTCGAGGCGGCGTGTGCCGGGTTGTGGGTCGCTGTGGTGCTGCGTTTCGGTTGGGGATGGCAGTCGCTCCCGCCGCTGGTGTCGGTTGGGGCGCTGCTGGTGCTCTCGGTGGTTGACCTGCACAGTTACAGGCTTCCTGACCGGCTCGTCTTCTGGTCGCTGGGCCTGTCTGTGCTGGCGATGCTGCCTGGAGCGGCTGCTGTCAGCGACCTGGGTGTTGTCGGGCACGGAATCTTGGGGATGTTCGTCTATTTCGGACTTCTGCTGGTGGTGCATCTGATCTCGCCGAGGGGCCTGGGATTCGGCGATGTCAAGTTGGCTCTGCTGCTCGGACTCCACCTGGGCTGGGCGGCCGGGATCACGCGCTCAGGCTGGGGAAATGCAGCGGATTGGGTACTGGTGATCCGCATGGTCTTCTGGGCCCAACTCCTGGCAAGCATGATCGGGATCGTCGGAGGTCTGTCGCTCGGAGTCCTGAGGCGGAAGTTGGATCGCGACGTGCTGGCAGATCCGCAGGCCGACCGAGGGCGAACCACGAGGCTCCTGACGTCGAGTTTCCCTTTCGGTCCAGCCCTGGCCAGCGGAACCATGACAGTGGTGCTCTTCGCCGAATCCGTGCCGAGCGTGTGATCCCTGCAGAGGGGAGCAGCGAGCGCTTCACAACGCAGCAAGGAGCTCGACGAGAACGTGCTTCCATAAACGACCCGGGGTCGCGGAGCGGGTCCGGTAACCTTTCGCCATGTCACCGACCTCGATCGTGCTGATCGGTCCCATGGGATCGGGGAAGTCGACGGTGGGCCGCGCCCTGGCGGATCGAGCGGACCTGGAGCACCTCGACCTTGACGACATGGTCGAGGCCGCTCGCGGCCTGGAGATCGCGGCGATCTTCGCGCGCGACGGTGAGTCCGGATTTCGGGCACTCGAACACGACGCACTGTCGCTCGCGCTGTCCGGGGGTCCCGCGGTGGTCTCCACCGGAGGAGGTGTGGTCACAGTCGAGTCCAACCGGGACCTGTTGAGCGGATCCGATGCGCTGGTGGTCTGGCTCGATGCTTCGGTCGAAGTGCTTGCCAGTCGGGTGGGCGCCGGCGCCACAAGACCGTTGCTGGCCGGCTACGACGTCGAGGGCGGGCTGCGAGCCTTCGTCGCTGAACGAGCCGACTGGTACGAAGAGGTCTCAGACCTCCGAATCGACACCTCCGACCTGAGTGTCGAGGAATGCGTCGATCTCATCGTGGCGCTGGCCGAGCCGGACGCGTCCCAGTCCGCTGGAAGGCCGGAGTCATGACGGTGATCAACGTCGAACTGCGTGATCGCCCCTACCCGGTGCATGTCGGACCCAGAGCTCTGGAGATGCTGGGTGAACTCATCCCTTCCGGAGCGAAGCGGGTTGCGGTGATCACTCAGGAATCAATCCCCTGGAGCGTCGATCCCGAACTCGGGGCGCTCACCATCAATGTTCCCAACGGCGAGTCGGCGAAGTCGCTGAGCGTCATTGAGGACGTTTGTCGAAAGTTGACGGTCGCAGGGTTCACCCGCGCCGATGTGGTGGTGGCAGTCGGAGGCGGCGTCGTCACCGACGTCGCTGGTTTCGCAGCAGCCGTCTATCACCGCGGGATCCGCTTCATCAACGTCGCGACCACGCTGTTGGCCCAGGTGGATGCTGCAATCGGAGGCAAGACCGGGGTCAACTTGGCGGAAGGCAAGAACCTTGTTGGGGCCTTCTGGCAGCCCACAGCCGTGATCTGCGACACCGAGATGTTGACAACGCTGCCGATCCGCGAATACCGCAGCGGTCTCGGCGAAGTCGCCAAATACCACTTTCTGGGCTCGGTTCCGGCCGAACATTCGACTGGCGCCGTAGTCGATGCCGAAGTCGTGGCCGCCTGCGTGCAGATCAAGGCCGATGTTGTAGCGGCGGACGAGCGGGAAGGAGGTCGACGAGCGATCCTCAACTATGGCCACACGCTCGCCCACGCCATCGAGACCGCAGGCGCCTACGACCTTCGTCACGGTGAAGCGGTGGCGGTCGGGATCGCCTACGCTGCCGAAGTCGCCAGGCGCCTCGGACGCATCAGTGACGAGCGAGTGGTGGAGCACCACCAGGTGCTGAGCGGCTATGACCTGCCCCGCCGACTGCCTCAAGGACTCGACACCGAGGAACTGCTCGAGTTGTTCAAGCGAGACAAGAAAGCGGTCGAAGGTCTGACGCTGGTGCTTGATGGACCTGACGGTGTCGAACCCGTCACAGGGATCGACTCGACGGTCCTGCGAGACGCGCTGGGTACGCTGCGATGACCGGGTGTGCTTCGACAACCGAGTCGGACACGACGACGGGAGACGTCTCATGAGCTCTGTAGTTCTGCTTCTTTCGGGTCCCAACCTGAACCTGCTGGGGACACGCGAACCTGATGTCTACGGCCCCGAGACCCTTGATGACCATGTCGCTACGGCGACCGCCACGGCTGCTGAACACGGCCTCGAGATCGAACATTTCCAGTCCAACCACGAGGGGGAACTGATAGAGGCGATACAGCGCGCTCGGGATCGGGTGGCTGCGATCGTGATCAACCCGGGCGCATTCACCCATTCTTCGTGGGCTATCCACGACGCCCTGGCTGCGTTTTCGGGGGTGATCGTTGAACTCCACCTGTCGAACCCCAACGCCCGCGAAGCCTGGCGGCATACCTCGGTTGTCGCACCGGTTGCCACCGGATCGATAGTCGGATTCGGAGCGGACGGATACCGCCTCGCGATTGAAGCTGTAGCAGCACAGCTCGCATCATGAGCGGCACCCTGCCGCCCAAGCTCTAGTCATGTCGACGAGACTTTCGCGCGGCCCCGGCGAGGCTCAGTCATACCCACGGACAGATCTGCCTCCGTTGAGCGTGAAGGGTCGAATCGAGAAGACAAGAGAAGCCATTGCGGCACAAGGTGCCGACGCGCTTGTCGTCACCGACCTGACCAATATCCGTTGGTGCACCGGGTTCGCCGGTTCCGCGGGTGCACTCGTGATCACCCCGGACACCAGCGTGTTGGTCACCGACAGCAGATACCGGGACCAGGCTCCCGCTCAACTCGACGCGGCCGGATCTGAATCTCAGGTGCGCATCGTGGACGCTCGCCTCGAGGCGGTGGCCGGGTGCCTTGAGGGTGCCGGCAAAGTCGCACTCGAAGCTGACCGGATCGTGTGGGCCGACCAGCTTCGTCTGGCTGAGGCGCTCGACGCCGAATTGATCGGGACCAGCGGTCTGATTGCGGAACTGCGCAGCATCAAGGACGAGGCGGAACTGGCCCGCATGGAGGCAGCCGCTGACATCGTCGATGCGGCACTTCGAGACTGTCAGGACCAGTTCGTGCCCGGCGTCAGCGAGAGTGAACTGGCTCGAATGCTCGAAGACAAGATGCGGGCGGGCGGTGCTACCGGTCCGGCCTACGACACGATCGTGGCGTCGGGACCCAATGCCGCATTGCCTCACGCGCGTGCGGGTTCGAGGCGCTTCGTCTCAGGTGACCTGGTCGTTGTCGACGCGGGAGCGGTCGTTGACGGATACCGCAGCGACATGACCCGCACCTTCTTTGTGGGCCGGCGCGACGACCGGACGGTGGAGATCCACAACATCGTGACGAGGGCACAAGCACAGGGAGTCGCCGCGGTACGCCCGGGAATAGAGGCTCAAGAGATCGACAGGGTCTGCCGCGATTTCATTGCCGACGCAGGCTACGGCGACGCCTTCGTTCACGGAACTGGGCATGGCGTCGGTCTCGACATTCATGAACTCCCTGCGGTGCGCCGCGGCAACACCGCTATCCTTTCGCCCGGCCAAGTAATCACCGTCGAACCTGGGATCTATCTCCCCGGTTTCGGGGGTGTGCGAGTGGAGGACATGGTGGTCGTCACACCAGGCGGCTGCCGCTCGTTGACCAAGTATCCCAAGGAGTCCGCGTGCCAGTAATCACAACCAACGACCTGAAGAACGGGATGACACTGAACCTCGATGACGGGCTCTTTCAGGTCGTGGAGTTTCAGCATGTCAAACCAGGCAAAGGACATGCCTTCGTTCGCACGAACCTTCGCAACCTACGTGCCGGGGGAGTCGTCGAACGCACTTTCCGTGCCGGTGAGAAGGTCGAGCGGGCCAATATCGACAAACGCGAGATGCAATACCTGTACCGCGACGGTGACGACTACGTGTTCATGGACAATGAGTCCTTCGAGCAGATCAGCGTGGCCCCCGCAACGCTCGGCGACACGGCCAATTTCATCGTCGACGGCTCCACCGCGGTCCTTCTGATGTTCGGAACCGAGATCATCGGTACGGACATGTCCGCAGCAGTCGAGTTGACGATCGCAGCGACCGAGCCCGGGTTGCAGGGCGACCGTTCATCGGGAGGCACCAAACCGGCGACGCTGGAGACCGGACTGGTCATCCAGGTTCCGCTGTTCATCGAGACCGGCGAGCGTGTCAAGATCGACACCCGATCAGGTCAATATCTCAGCCGCGCGTGAACGATTCACCTTCAGGCATCGGCAGCCGGCGGGAGGCACGAGAAGAAGCGCTGGGCCTGCTGTATGAACTGGAGGTCACCGGTGAGTCCCTGGAGACGGCGCTGTCGGCCAAACCGGTACCACCCGAGGACTACGCTCTCGAACTGATCGAGGGCGTTACCGGCGCCGTGGGCGAACTCGACCGACGGATCAGTGATCATCTGACGGGGTGGACCGTCGATCGGCTCGCTGTGGTCGATCGCGTACTCGCCCGGATCGCAACCTGGGAATTGAATGAACGAGCAGATGTGCCGACCGGTGTAGTGCTCAGCGAGGCAGTGGAGCTCGCCTCGCAGTACTCCGGCGAGGAGTCGCCCCGCTTCCTCAACGGGGTGCTGCGCGCTGTCGCAACCGAGGCCCGAGGTGACCCGTATGACACTGAGAAGAGGCCCTGACAGTGGACGAGCGGGCGATCGTGCTCGACGTACCGGATCTCGGATGCGAAACGTTCCGCCTTCGCCAGTGGCGGATAGAGGATGCGCCCGACCTGGTCGAGGCTTGGAAGGATCCCAAGATCTTGAGCGACTCCGTCGCGCCCGAGAAGCGGTCGCTGCGAGACGCCCGCAAATGGATCTCGAGAACCGACGTTAGACGCCGTGCAGGCGTGGCCCTCGACCTGGTCGTTGCCGACTCACGCGACGATTCGCTGCTCGGTGAGGTCAGTCTCTACCGGTTCGACAAGGCCAGAAGAGCGGCATTGATCAGTTGGTGGCTGGCCGCGCCGGCTCGGGGACACGGTATCGCCACCCGTGCTGTGAACATGCTGGCGGAGTGGGCGTTGGCAGGCCCGCTGACTGCGGTGATCGCCGAGATATCCGAAACCAACCTCAAGTCCGTGGAATTGGCGCGACGATGCGGTTTCGAGCTTCTGCGTCCCGCGGGAGACTCAACCCCGATGGCCTTCGTGCGTCGCGCCGGCGACTCCTAAAGATGTAGTCCATTGCGCACGGCTCCGGTTACGCCCGGCGAAAGCACTGAAATCCACAGGCAGGCCGCGTGGTGTCGGCGGACACGCGTGATACGGTCGGGTCTCGACCATGAAACGAGTCCCGTGAGGCTCGAATGGACGGGAGAAATCAGTGGCAGAGCGAGAACGGCGAATGGCTGGGCCGCAGTCGAGCGGTGCATTCCAAGCCAGGACGCAAGTGATGTCAGCGTCCGACGTTACTCGAGCGATTCGTCGAATGGCCCATGAGATCCTCGAACGAAACTCGGGCTGTTCAGATGTCGTGATTGTCGGCCTGCAGACGGGCGGGGTCGGCCTCGCCGAGCGCTTGGTCGACGACATCAACGAGATTGAAGGGACCGAGGTCCCTTTGGGCAGCCTCGATGCAACCATGCACCGCGACGATTTCGACCTTCGCCCGATCACGTCCGAAGCGGTCACCGCAATTCCGGTCGACCCGACCGGCAAGATCATCGTGTTGGTGGACGACGTTCTCTACACCGGCCGTACGGTACGAGCGGCGCTCGACGCGATTCACAGCTATGGACGGCCAAAGGCGATCCAGCTAGCGGTGATGGTTGATCGGGGCCACCGCGAACTCCCGATCCGTCCCGACTTCGTGGGCAAGAACCTGCCGACACGCCGAGCCGAAATGGTCGACGTCAACAGTGACGGCGTCGATCTGGGAGAGGTCTCATGAAAGCACTGAGACATCTGCTGTCGATGGAGGATCTAGACCGCGACGACATCGAGTACTTGCTGGACCTCACGGAACGATACGTCGAGGTGAGCGAGCGGAAAATCCCGAGGATCCCGGCACTTCGCGGCAAGACCGTCGCCTTGGTGTTCTTCGAGGACTCCACGCGCACCCGGGTCAGCTTCGCCACCGCAGCCAGCCGGCTCTCCGCGGACGCGCTGAGTTTCGACGTGGGCCGCTCCTCGGTCAGCAAAGGCGAGTCCCTACGCGACACCATCGAGACAATCTCCGCAATGGGCATCCACTGCATGGTGCTGAGGCATTTCGGTGCAGGCGCTCCCTGGCGGGTGCGCGAATGGACCGATGCCTCGATCGTCAACGGAGGCGACGGACGTAACCAGCATCCGACCCAGTCGTTGGCGGACCTGTACACCGCTCGCCAACACCTCGGTTCTCTGGACGGCAAGCGCATCGCCATTGTGGGTGACATCAAGAATTCGCGGGTCGCGCGTTCCAACGCCATCGGATTCTCGAAAATGGGCGCAGAAGTGGTCTTTGTCGCACCGCGCACCCTTCTGCCCGCAAGTCTTGAAGGCTGGCCGGTGCAGTTCACACACAACCTCGATGAGGTGATCGAGTCGATCGATGTCTGTTACCTGTTGCGAATGCAACTCGAACGTCAGAGAGACGCAGCGGTTCCCTCGCTGAGAGAGTTCCACCACGAGTTCGGGCTGACCACGGCACGTGCTGACCGGTTGCGAGACGGCGCTCTGATCATGCATCCCGGCCCGATGAACCGGGATGTCGAGATCTCCGGGGAGGTCGCTGACCGCCCCAACGCGGTAATCACCGCACAGGTTTCCAACGGCGTCGCCGTGCGGATGGCAGTGCTGTTCGTGCTGATCGGCTCGCGCCTCGACCTCGTCGAAGAACAGAGCGCGGTCGCATGAGGACCCTGGCGATCCGCGGCGCGACGGTGATCGATGCGCAAGGTTCCCGACGCGCCGATGTGGTGGTCGGTGATGACGGCACGATCGTTGCGGTCGGTTCGGGACTCACCGCGGAGCGTTCCCTCGACGCCAGTGACTGCGTGATTTCGCCCGGACTCGTCGACCTGCATGTTCATCTCCGCCAACCCGGATACGAAGAAGCCGAGACCATAGACACGGGTGCACGGGCCGCGGCACTCGGAGGGTTCACCGCGGTGGTGGCCATGCCCAACACTGAGCCTGCGATGGACTGTGTCTCGGTCATCCGCGAAGTGCAGGCGCTCGGTGAAGTGGCGCTATGCGATGTGGTGCCCTCGGCTGCGATCTCGGTTGGTCGCCGCGGCGAACTGCTCTCACCCATGGCGGAACTTGTGCGTGCCGGTGTCCGGGTCTTCACCGATGACGGCCGCGGGATTCAGGACGACAGACTGATGCGCACGGCGCTGGAATATGCGACTTCGCTGCAGCACCTCTGCTCCCAGACCATCGTTCTGGCCCAGCACTGCGAAGTCGAGTCCCTCAGCAGCGGTGGATACATGCATGAGGGCGAATGGTCGAGTTGGCTCGGTATTCCCGGCCAGCCGTCCGAAGCGGAGGAGTTGATGGTTATGAGAGACATTGCGCTGTGCCGTCTCACCGGGGCGCGTGTCCATTTCCAGCACATGTCGACTGCCGGATCGATCTCAATGATCCGTGCTGCCAAGGCGTCGGGACTCCCGGTCACGGCCGAGGCTGCAACCCATCACTTCTCGCTCACCGACGCGTGTTGCGCGAGTTACGATCCGGTCTTCAAGGTTCACCCGCCCTTGCGTACCGAAACGGATGTGGCCGCGGTCAAAGAGGGTCTCATTGACGGCACAATCGATGCCATCGCCACAGACCATGCACCCCACGCTCCCAAGTCCAAACAGCAGACGTTCGCTGATGCTCCCCCGGGCATGCTCGGGTTGGAGACCGCCTTCGCGGTCGCCAACACGTATCTCGACATGCCTCTCGAGTCCCTCCTCGCGGCGATGTCGTGGAAGCCGGCGTCCATTGCCGGACTGACCGCCGACCACGGTGGACTCATCAAGGAAGGTTGCCCCGCAAACCTCGCGGTGATCGATCCGAACCTCGCGTGGACAGTCTCGGCAGCAGAGATGGCGAGTCGCAGTTCCAACACGCCCTATGACGGAATGGCGCTCCGCGGAAGAGTGCGCCACACCATCTACAAAGGAGAGGCCGTGGTGGTCGACGGCGAAGCGCAGCGATGAGCGATTCCCGGCCGATTCGCCCTTATCGGCTGGTATTGGCGGACGGGGAAGTGTTCGAAGGCGAGGGTATCGGCGCTGATCCGAACGACGGTATCGCCTCGGGCGAGGTTGTGTTCAACACGGTTCTGTCCGGCTACCAGGAGGTGATCACCGATCCTTCCTATGCCGGGCAGATCATCACTTTCACCTACCCGCACATCGGCAACTATGGAGTCAACGCCACGGACGAAGAGGCTCGCAGGCCGTTCTGTAGGGGTGTCATCATCCGCGATCTGGCCAGTCGCCACAGCAACTGGCGTTCGGAGGGTGATCTCGACTCGTTTCTTCGAACCCACAACGTCGCCGGCATCGCTGGTGTGGACACCCGTCGGCTCACCCGCCATATCCGAGACTTCGGGGCGATGCCCGGCGCGTTCGGCGAAGCAGAGGTATCAGAACTTCATGCCGCGGCGACCACTGACCCGACAACGAGTGGGGTCGATCTTGTGGGGGTCGTATCCACAAACAAGCCCTACACGGTCGGGAGTGCGCAGCGCAGGGTTGTGGCCTACGACCTGGGCATCAAGTCGACGATGCTGCGCCAGCTGTCGGCCATTGCGACGGTAACGGTCGTGCCCGCCGACACGCCCGCTGCAGACGTGCTCGCCGAGGCCCCCGACGGGGTCTTCCTGTCCAACGGTCCGGGAGATCCGCAGATGGCCGGTTCGATTGTCGACGAGCTTCCGAAACTGATCGGTCGTCTGCCGATCTTCGGGATCTGCCTCGGGCACCAGGTCCTGTCATTGGCCCTCGGCGGCAGCACCTTCAAGATGAAGTTCGGCCACCACGGCGGCAACGTTCCGGTCAAGGACCTCCGTACCGGCAAAGTCGAGATCACCAGCCAGAACCACAACTTCGCGGTGGAGATCGGCTCGGTTCCAGACGTCACCGAGACGCACGTGTGTCTCAACGACGGCTCTCTCGAGGGGATGTTCCACAACGATCTGCCGGTGTTCAGCGTTCAATACCACCCCGAAGCCGGGCCGGGTCCCCACGACAGCCGCTACCTGTTCGAGGATTTTGAGCGGCTCATGGACACGACAGGTTCGGTTGCATAGTGCCGCGCAGAGGCGACATCGACTCGATACTGATCATCGGTTCTGGACCGATCGTCATCGGTCAGGCCTGCGAGTTCGACTATTCCGGCACGCAGGCCTGCCGTGCGATCTCCGAGGAGGGCTACCGGGTGATCCTGGCAAACTCGAATCCGGCGACGATCATGACCGACCCGGACTTCGCTGACGCCACCTATGTCGAACCCCTCGACGTGGCGGTGTTGACCAAGATCATTGAGAAGGAGAAGCGCGACAACCCCGAGCGGATCCTGGCCCTGCTCCCCACACTGGGTGGGCAGACCGGGTTGAACCTGGCGATGGAGCTCGAATCACAGGGAGTCCTAGCCGCCCACGACGTTGAACTGATCGGCGCCGACGCCAACGCCATCGCCACAGCCGAGGACCGTGAACTGTTCAAATCGGCCATGACAGAGATCGGGTTGGAAGTAGCCAGATCGGGAATCGCCCACGACATGGACAAGGCGCGCCGAGTTGTGGAGGAAGTCGGTCTCCCGGTCATCATCCGACCCGCCTACATTCTCGGCGGCAGAGGAACCGGCATCGCCACCACACTCGAAGAGTTCGAGAAGATCGCCGCTTACGGCCTCGAATGCAGCCCCATCTCGGAGATCCTCATCGAGGAGTCGATCTCCGGTTGGAAAGAGTTTGAACTTGAGGTGATGCGCGACCGCAACGACAACTGCGTAGTGGTCTGTGCCATCGAGAACTTCGATCCCATGGGCGTGCACACCGGCGACTCGATCACCGTCGCGCCGACCCAGACTCTGACCGACGTCGAGTATCAGAAGCTGCGCGACGGATCCTTCGCCTGCATACGTCGGGTCGGGGTCGAGACGGGCGGGTCGAACGTGCAGTGGGCGGTCCATCCCGAGACGGGACGGCAGGTAATTATCGAAATGAACCCGCGGGTGAGCCGCTCCTCGGCGCTCGCCTCCAAGGCAACCGGGTTCCCGATAGCCAAGATCGCGGCCAAACTTGCCGTGGGATACACCCTCGACGAGATACCCAACGACATCACCCGCAAGACCCCGGCCTCCTTCGAACCCTCGATCGACTATGTGGTCACCAAGGTGCCGCGGTGGGCATTCGAGAAGTTTCCCGGCACAACGGGCATCCTGGGAACATCGATGCAGAGCGTCGGCGAGGTGATGTCCATCGGCAGGACCTTCCCGGAGTCGTTGCAGAAGGCTCTGCGGTCGCTCGAACAGGGGCGTTTCGGCCTCAACTGCGACCCGGCGGAAGCCGCATTCGATCAACTCGACGATGCCACCCTGCTGGCCGCGGCCTCAATCGCGACTCCCGACCGCCCGTTTCAACTCGAAGCGCTGCTGCGCAGGGGAGTCTCGGTGGACGAGATCTACGAGACTACGTGCGTCGACCGCTGGTTCCTTGATCAGATGCTCCGAATCACGACCGAACGCGCCCACCTCGCTACCCGCTCCCTCGACGATGTCGACCGGCGCGACCTGAAGCGCGCCAAGCAGCTCGGCTTCTCGGACAGCCAGCTCGCCTACCTGTGGGACCGGACCGAGGCCGAAGTCCGCGAGAAGCGCCTCGCTGAAGGTGTCAGGACCACGTTCAAGACAGTCGATACCTGCGCCGCGGAGTTCGACGCCGAAACCCCGTACCACTACTCGACCTACGAGGACACCGACGAGGTCCGGCCCGGTGAGCGTGAGCGGGTCTTGATCCTTGGTTCGGGACCGAACCGTATCGGCCAGGGCATTGAGTTCGACTACTGCTGCGTGCATGCCAGCTTCGCGCTGCGCGACGCCGGGTTTGAGACCGTGATGATCAACTGCAATCCAGAAACGGTCTCGACGGACTACGACACTTCAGACCGCCTCTATTTCGAGCCGCTCACCTACGAGGATGTGATGAACATCATCGACAGTGAGAAACCGCTCGGTGTGATCGTCTCGTTGGGCGGGCAGACACCCTTGAAGCTCGCGGACCAACTGCCGGCAGACCTCGTGCTCGGCACCTCGCCGAACGCGATCGACGCAGCTGAGGACCGTGAGCAGTGGAACGCGCTCTGCAGTCGCCTCGAAATCCCCCAGCCGGCCGGAGGCACGGCCCGCAGCACCACCGAAGCCCTCGAGATCACCTCCCGGATCGGCTACCCGGCGCTGGTACGGCCCTCCTATGTGCTCGGAGGTCGGGCCATGGAGATCGTCTACGACGACGAGAACCTCACCAGAGCCATGCAGGAGTTGGCGGGGTTCGGCTCGCTGGGCCGCGAGGGAGGGCTCTCCGCGCAGCGACCCGTGCTGATCGATCGCTTCTTGGAGGACGCCACCGAAGTAGACGTTGACGCCATCCGCGACCACACCGGCGATTTCATCATCGGCGCAGTCATGGAGCATGTCGAGGAGGCGGGCGTCCACAGCGGAGACTCCGCCTGCTCCATTCCACCGACCAATCTCAGTACCGACACCGTCGAGTTGATCGAGATCTACACGGCCAGGATCGCAGCGGCACTCGAAGTCAGGGGCCTGATCAACGTGCAGTACGCGGTGAAGGACAGTCAGGTCTTCGTGATCGAGGCGAATCCCCGTGCTTCAAGGACTGTGCCGTTCGTTGCCAAGGCAACCGGTGTCCCCCTCGCCAAAGTTGCAAGTCGAGTGATGCTCGGCTCGACGTTGGAGGAACTCCGTGTCGAAGGCCTGCTGACTGAGGCGCGGAATGCGGGTCATGTGGCGGTCAAGGAAGCGGTGCTGCCCTTCAATCGGTTCCCGGAAGCCGACGCGGTGCTCGGGCCGGAGATGCGTTCCACAGGTGAGGTGATGGGGATCGATCTGACGTCGGGACTGGCGTTCATGAAGTCGCAACTCTCCGCGGGCACCCGACTGCCGGAGGCCGGTCCCAATGTCACGGTCTTCATGTCTCTGGCGGATCGGGACAAGACCCTCGGTGCCTCGGTGGGCCGCGGCTTTCAAGAACTGGGGTTCTCGATTGTTGCCACCAGTGGGACCGCGGCAGTCTTGCAGGCCGCCGGGGTTGAGGTCTCGACAATCGTCTCCAAGCTCGGTGAGAGCGGTGGTGTCCACGCGGTCGAGTTGATCGAGCGCGGCGATGTGCAGTTGGTTGTCAATTCTCCTCGTGGCCGTCGTCCCCGTGCAGACGGGGCGCATATTCGCGCCGCCGCGGGACTGGCGAATGTGCCGCTGTTGACCACTGCGGCCGCGGCGATGGCCGCCGTCGAGGGATTGCGTGACTGGGCCCGCTACCCGTTGCGGGTTCGCAGTCTCCAGGAGTACCACCAACGGGGCGGATATCCGGGAGCCGTCGGCGGTTTCGACTGGCCCAGCGGTGATTGAAGCCGAGGTTTTGGAGCGATGACCGACCTCACGACCTCGGTGGGCTCGGTGAGTCTCAAGGCGCCGGTGTTGACCGCCTCGGGAACGGTCGGTCACGGCGCGGAGTTCGCGCGTTACCTGCGTCCCAGCGAACTCGGTGCAATAGTCGTCAAGTCGATGAAGGCAACGCCCTTTCAGGGCAATCCCGCCCCGCGGGTCCACCCGACGCCCGCCGGGATGATCAACAGCGTCGGACTCCAGGGACCCGGAGTTTCGCACTGGCTTGAACATGAACTGCCGGATCTGCAGACCTCAGGCGCAGCGGTCGTTGCCAGCATCTGGGGGAACACCGTCGACGAGTACCGTCAGGCAGCCGAGGCGCTGTCGGCGGCGCCTTCGTGTGTGGTCGCGGTGGAAGTCAACGTGTCGTGTCCCAATCTTGAGGACCGCAGCCGCATGTTCTCCCACAGTGCCCAGGCAACAGCTGACGCTATCGAGGTCACCAGCCGATGCGGTCGACCCCGTTGGGCGAAACTCAGTCCCAACGCCCCGGACATCGCTGAGGTCGCCGCGGCCGCGCACAGTGCCGGGGCTGAGGCCGTCGTGTTGACAAACACCCTGCTGGCGATGGTGATAGATCCCAAGACCCGCCGGCCCGTGCTGGGAGCGAAGCGAGGAGGCCTCTCGGGAGAAGCGATGAGGCCCGTGGCAGTGAGGGCGGTATTCGACGTGCACGAGGCGATTCCGACTCTACCGATCGTCGGTGTCGGTGGAGTTGCCAGCGGGGTCGACGTTGTCGAGTTCCTGCTGGCCGGTGCCTCGGCGGTAGAGGTGGGCACCGCCACGTTCGCTGATCCACGGGCACCCCGTCGGATCCTCGACGAGTTCAAAAAGTGGTGCGAACGTCACGATGTCAGGCAACTCTCCGAACTCATCGGAGCGGCACACGACTAACTATCGACGCATATAATTGCCTTCGTTTCTTTCGGCCTCTAGTGTTTCTGTCATGTCTAACCCTCCAAAGTTGTCAGACGAAGCGCGAGCCGCAGCACTTGCAAAGGCAACCGAAGCGCGAAAGGCCCGTAGAGAGCTCAAGCAGTTGTTGAAGATGCGATCTTTGACACTCGCTGAGGTTCTTGAGAAAGCTGACACCGACGAAATCGTCGCAAAGACGAAGACGTTGGCTGTGATCGAGTCGCTTCCCGGGGTAGGGAAGGTCAAGGCCCGGCGTGCCATGGAAGACATCGGTATCGCTGAGAACCGGCGTCTTCGGGGTCTCGGCCAGAAACAAAGAGCTGAACTTCTGGAAAGGTTCGGCTGACCAGATCCTGCGATGAGGCTGGCTGATCGACGGTGATAGCGGCCTCAGACCAGTTGGTTGTCGTCATCTCCGGCCCCGGCGGGGTTGGAAAGGGCACGCTGGTGGCCCGTCTGTTGGACCGGGACCACAGGCTCTGGCTCTCGCGTAGCTGGACGACCCGCGCCCGTCGCCCCGGTGAGTCGATGGAGGCATACCACTTCACGAACAGGGAGTTCTTCGACCGGCACATCGAGGCGGGCGGATTCCTCGAGTGGGTGGACTTCCTTGACTACCGCCAGGGCACACCGGTGGTGCAGCCGCCTCCGGGTCATGATCTGGTCTATGAGATCGATGTCTACGGAGCGAAACAGATCCGCGAGCACTTTCCCGACGCGCTGTTGGTTTTCGTAGACGCCCCTTCCCGGGAAGCCCAGCAGGCTCGCCTGGCAGGCCGCGGCGACCCCCCGGACAAGGTTGAAGCCCGCTTGGCCTGTGCCGACACCGAGTTGGCCACAGCGAGGGAACTCGGAGCGAAGATATTGATCAACGACGACCTCGACCGGGCGCTCGAAGAGTTGGAGGCCTTGATTCGCGAGCGTCGCGGGAGCTAGTGCCGCTGCTACGCTTGGAGGTCGGTTGAACGCTGTGTTCGTTGAATACTGTGTTCAGCAACGCGGTTCGTCAACACCCCGAGAGAAGGCGCAATGGCCCACGGCTACGACACAATGATGAATCCTTCGATTGAGGGTCTCCTCGACGATGTCGGCTCCAAGTTTCGACTCGTCACACTCTCGGCGATGCGGAGCCGCGAGATCACCAACTATGTGGGGCAACTCGGCCGAGGCATGGGCGCGTCGATTCCTCCCCAGGTTGCATCCACAGCCAGCAAGCCGTTGTCGATCGCCTTCGAGGAGATCGCCGCGGACAAGATCATGGCCGTGGATGTCGACCCCGAAGCCGAAGCCCAAGCAGAAGCGGAAGCCGAAGGTGGAGCCGCTGCGGACTTTGTGGGTGCCTGACCCGAGCTTCAGGCGAGTGTCCGGCAAATGACCACGCTCTCGGGTCGACGCATCGTTCTTGGTGTGACCGGCGGAATCGCCGCCTACAAGGCCGTCGAGATATGTCGTCGTCTGGTTGACGCTGGAGCGCATGTCACGCCGGTGCTGACCGCAGGCGCCCTCAAGATGGTCGGTGAGGCAACGTTCTCGGCATTGGCCAGCGAACCGGCACGTACTTCGCTGTTCAACGATCCGGTAAGCCCGATTCCACATACCGTCATGGGACAGAATGCCGACCTGATACTTGTGGCGCCGGCCACCGCCAGGGTCATTTCCGATATCCGCACCGGACGCTCGGCTGATCTGCTGACAGCCACGATCCTTGCCACCCGGGCACCACTGATGATCTGCCCGGCGATGCACACCGAAATGTGGGAGCAGGTGTCTGTACAGGAGAATCTCGAGGTCCTGCGCGGCCGAGGGGTGCATGTCGTCGACCCTGCCAGCGGACGCCTCGCGGGAGGCGACATCGGCATCGGACGACTCGCCGAGCCGACCACAATCGTGGCTGCTGTAGAGGGTCTTTGGGCTCCGACAGAACCTGGCGGCACGAATGATCTCGGCGGGAGGCGGGTGCTCGTCACGGCCGGCGGGACTCGCGAGCCCATTGATGCAGTCCGCTTTGTGGGCAATCGGTCCTCGGGCAGACAGGGCCATGCTCTAGCCCGGAACGCGGCGGAGCGAGGTGCGGAAGTCGTGTTGGTGACAACCAACCCGGCAAGCGCCCCCAACGGTGTTCGCATTGTGGAAGTGTCCACGGCCGAGGAGATGCATCGAGCGTGCAGTGCTGAGGCACCCCTGGCCGACATCGTGGTGATGGCAGCCGCGGTCGCCGATTTCCGCCCGCACCGACCAGCGGATCGCAAGCTCAAGAAGGACGAGGGGATCCTCAGCGTCGAGTTCGAGCCCACGGCCGACATCCTTGCTTGCCTGGGCGCCGCCAAACCTGATGGCCAGGTCCTGGTTGGATTCGCCGCAGAGACCGACGATGTCGAACCCAACGCGGCGGCCAAGCTCGACAAGAAGAACCTCGACATAATCGTGGCCAACGACGTGTCCAAACCCGGCGCGGGATTCGAGCATGAAACCAATGAGGTTGTCGTGCTGCGGGCCGATGGAGGGCGGCAGCACCTGCCGCTGTGCAGTAAAGGCGAAGTGGCCAGTTTCGTGCTCGACGCCGCAGTTGAAACCCTTAACCGATTCGACAAGGAGCAAGAGTGACCCGTTGGACCTTCACCTCTGAAAGCGTTACCGAGGGCCATCCCGACAAGATGGCAGACCAGATCTCGGACTCGATCCTCGATGCCATGCTGGCGAAGGACGAGATGAGTCGCGTGGCCTGCGAGACCATGGTTACCACCGGGTTGGCCATAGTCGCCGGTGAGATCACCACGGACGCCTATGTGGACATTGCCGGCACGGCACGCGAGACGATCAAGGAGATCGGCTACGACCGCGAGGCCTTCGGCTATGACGGCAACACCTGTGGGGTGATGGTCGCGATCGACGAACAGTCGGCGGACATCGACTTGGGTCTGGCCGCGTCCGAGGAGGTCCGTTCGGGAATTGCAGGGGAGAAGGACGAACTCGACATGCAGGGCGCCGGTGATCAGGGGATGATGTTCGGCTACGCCTGCGACGAGACCACCGAATTGATGCCGCTGCCCATCCACCTCGCCCATCGGATGGCCGAACGCCTCGCCGAGGTCCGCAAGGCCGGCACGATTCCCTATCTCCGCCCGGACGGCAAGACCCAGGTGACTTTCGAGTATGAGGGCAGCAGACCTGTTCGGCTCAAGACCGTCCTGGTCTCCACTCAGCACAGCGACGGCATCGACCGCGACTCGATGATCCGACCCGATCTGATCGAGCACGTCATTGCTCCGGTCATCCCAGCGGAGTTCGCCGACGACGACTACGACGTCTACGTCAACCCGACGGGTCGTTTCGTGATCGGTGGCCCGGTGGGCGACTGTGGGCTCACCGGACGCAAGATCATCGTCGACACGTACGGCGGGATGGCTCGCCATGGCGGTGGTGCGTTCTCAGGCAAGGATCCTTCGAAGGTCGACCGTTCCGCCGCCTACGCGGCCCGCTGGGTGGCGAAGAACCTGGTAGCCGCCGGCGCGGCCGGCCGCTGCGAGGTTCAGGTCGCCTATGCCATCGGCATGGCTCGCCCCGTCTCGGTCCTGATCGACACCTTCGGCACCGAGATAGTCGAGAAGGCTGCCATCGACGCAGCTATCGACGACATATTCGACCTCCGGCCGGCCGCGATAATCCGTGATTTAGACCTCCGTCGTCCGATCTACCGCAAGACCGCCGCCTACGGGCACTTCGGTCGGTCGAGCGACAATGGCCTGTTCCCCTGGGAGAAGACGAACCGGGTCGACGATCTCGTCTCGGCATTGGGACTCTGAGGATCCGCTTGTCGAAGTTGAACTCGGGAGGACCCGACCGCAGGGTCGTGCGGGTTGTTCCCGATGTGTTGGGTATCGACAAGGAGTTCGACTACTACGTTCCTGAAGCGTGGCATCGCGACGGCCGCGCGGACCGACTGAACGTAGGATCGATGGTGCGGGTGTCCCTAGCGGGACGGCGGGTGGGTGCCTGGGTGTGCGCTCTCGATGTCGAACCGCGCCAAGGTGTGGAGTTGGCCCCGCTGAGAGCGCTGAGTGGCGTGGGCCCCAGCGCCGAGATGATGGAACTGGCTGCGTGGGCGGCGTGGCGCTGGGCGGGCAGCCGAGTGAAGTTCCTACGTGCCGCTTCGCCACCGAAGATGGTCGCTGGTGTTCCGCAGACGACTGGCCGACAAGCGGTGCCCTCCGGCCCGACCGACGTGTTTTCTCGAGCCGTTGAACTAGCTCGAGACCACGGCGTTGCGGTGGTCAGAACCCCGCCGGACAGCAACGATGTGCCTCTGGCACTGGAAGCTTGCCGACAGGGCGACGCTTTGCTGTTGTCAGCTGATTCTGCGCGTGCCCGCCGCCTGGGGATTGCGTTGCGCCGTGCCGGTGTGAAGGTGGCGCTCAGCACGTCGGATTGGGCGGTGGCCGCTAGCGGTGCGACCGTGGTCGGCACTCGGTCCGCGGCTTGGATGCCCATGCCGCGACTGTCCGCGGTAGTGGTCTTCGACGAGCATGACGAGTCGCTTTGTGAGCAGTCGTCGCCCACCTGGCACGCGCGGGTGGTTGCTTTGGAGCGGGCCCGCCGGCGTGGCGTGCCGGTTGTGCTCAGTTCTCCGGTGCCCTCGCTCGAAGCTCTGCGTTCCGGTCCGCTGCTGCGTCCCGACCGTGCGGCGGAGCGATCAGGGTGGCCACGGGTTGAAGTGTTCGATCGGCGCAGCGAGGACCCCGCGAAGGTGGGTCTGTTCGCCGAGGGTGTCGCCGAGGTGCTTCGCGGCGAGGGTCGAGTCGTCTGTGTGCTGAATCGCAAGGGACGTGCACGGCTTCTGGCGTGCGCGGCGTGCGGTGAGCTGGTGCGAACGCTCGACGGTGCCTCGCCCATGGTGCTCGAGGACTCCGAGCTTCGTTCGCCTGACGGCAGCGAGGTGCGCCCGCCTGTGTGCGCCCATTGCGGAGACACCCGTTTGAAGAACCTCCGAGCAGGGGTGACACGGGCCAGAGAAGAACTGGAAGCGCTTGTCGGCGAGGCGGTGGACGAGGTCACCGCTTCGACCGTGGCGCAACCGGCAAGCCGGGTGGTGATCGGAACTGAGGCGGTACTGCACCGCGTCGCCACGGCCGATGCAGTCGTGTTCCTTGACCTTGATCAGGAACTCCTTGCTCCACGCCAGAGAGCTCTAGAACAGACAATGGCGTTGTTGGCACGGGCTGCGCGCCTGCTGGGACCGCGGGAGGACGGCGGGCGCCTCGTACTGCAGACTCGCCAGCCAGACCATGAGGTGGTGCAGGCAGTGACGCGTGCTGACCCGTCGATCGTGGCGGTCGCCGAACGTGACCGGCGCAGATCCCTTCAGATCGCACCCTACGGCGCGCAGGTTCTGGTCTCCGGGGCGGGAGCCGAAGAGTTCCTCGGCGCGCTGGGGAGTCCTGTAGGGATTCGAGTGCTCGGCCCCTCCGGCGGCCGCTGGTTGTTGCAAGCGGACTCCCATGAGCTGCTTCTCAACGCTCTCGAAGCGACTCCCCGCCCTGACAGCCGTCTGCGGATAGAGGTTGACCCCCTGCGGGTCTAGGGCCGGGTTCTTGAAGTCCAGTTGGTGCGTCGGGTCTCGTAGAGGGCGATCGCGGTTGCGATAGCGACGTTGAGCGAACCGACCTTGCCGAGTTGGGGAATGAAGGCGATGTCGTCGCAGGCGGCCAGCGTGTCGGGAATGATCCCGCGGTCCTCGTGGCCGATCACCAAGGCGATATCGCCGGACAGGTCCGTGTCGTGCAACGGCGACGCATCGCTGGTCAGCTCGACAGCGATCACCCGGTATCCGTTGGCCCGCGCTGCAGTCACAGCCGCCGGGCCCGAGTCGATCTCCGTCCAACTCAGGTAACGAGCGCTTCCGAGAGCCGTCTTGTCGACCTTTTCGTGGTCCGGGGATGTGCCTTTGGCGATCCACAGGTGATCGACCCGCTGCGCGGCCGCGGTGCGAACGATCGACCCGACGTTGAACGGGTTGGCAACTCCGTCGAGGATCAGAGCCAGCCGACCTGTGGTGCGCTGGCGCCATGAACGGTGAAGCCGTTTCATGCCAGTGCCGTCGAGTTGTGCCACTAGTCCTCCCGTGGGTTGACTTCGAGTATGCGATAACCCGAGCGGCTGGCCAACCGAATTGTCGGGAATCCTTGGTCCGTGAGCCAACGACTCAAGGAATCGCTGCCCAGATGTTTCTGGACGACGAGATGGGCCCGCCCCTCCGGGTTCAGGCGGCTCAGCCAACTCTCAAGCAGCTGATGCAACGCCGGTTTGCCGATCCGGATCGGAGGGTTTGACAAGATCCGGTCGAAGCGAACGCCGTTCGGAACCTCGGCGGGCGACATGACCGTGATGCGGTCAGCGGCCCCGATCGCTTCGGCATTCGCCTCGGTGAGGGCCCGAGCCCTGGTGTTGGTGTCGACAGCCCAGAGTCGACCTCCTGCGGTCCTTAGCGCAGTCACGCAGGCAATGGGACCCCAACCACAGCCGAGGTCGAGGGTCACCGCGTCGTCATCGACCCTCGGACTCTCCGTCAGCAGCAACTTCGTACCGGGATCGAGTCGATCTGAAGAGAACACTCCCCGGTCTGATGTGAGTGTCACGGACAGGTCCGGAAGGTTGATCTCGACCTGCGAAGGTTCAGAGGTCACCGTCGGGTGTTGATCGAAATAATGAGCCGTCCCCACAACCTCGACCGTACTGCACCCTCAACACCGGGGGAGTGCTTCTTTCGGTTAGCCTGAGCGGGTGAGCAGTTACGACATTCGTGTCATCGGGGATCCCGTGTTGCGCCAGCGTGCGCGTCGGGTCACCGACATCGACGGCGCGCTGGTGCGCCTCGCCGACGACATGATCGACACGATGTACGAAGCGCCAGGTCTAGGACTTGCGGCGCCTCAGGTCGGAGTGCAGAAACGGCTGTTCGTCTGGGACATGGGCGAAGGTCCGCAGGTGATCGTAAACCCCGAGATCGTCGAATCCGATGGCGAGTGGCTCTATGACGAAGCTTGCCTGTCCGTTCCCGGGTTGTCCTGGGAGATCGTCCGCCCCAAGACGGTGCACCTTGTCGGTCGCGATCTCGACGGCAACGAGATGTCGTTCGAAGCCGACGAGCTGGAGGCTCGGCTATTCCAACACGAGATCGATCATCTCGACGGCACCCTGCTGATCGAGCGACTCGACTCCGAGGAGCGCAAGGCTGCGCTCAAGACGATCCGCGACATGCAATTGGCAGAGGCCATGCCAACATCACGAGTCGTCGGATCACGGGACGCCACTAATTCGAGTTCTGAATCTGCGAGCGCCAGTACTGCAAGTCACGGCCTAAGGCTGCCGTGACGGTTCCGCCACCGGCGGAGATCCGACGCATCGTCTACCTGGGCACGCCCGCCACCGCGGTGCCGCCCCTGCGCGCCCTGTGCCGGGCCGGCTACGAGATACCGCTGGTCGTCTCGCGCCCCGACACCCGAAGGGGACGCGGAGCGTCGTTTCAGCCGAGTCCGGCAAAAGCCGCGGCGCTCGACCTTGGTCTGGACGTGAGCGACGATATCGAGGACCTTTGCGAGGTGGGCGCAGATCTCGGGGTGGTGGTTGCCTACGGTGAGCTCATCCCAGCAGTGCTCCTTGAGCAGTTGGCGATGGTGAACCTTCATTTCTCGCTGCTGCCGCGTTGGCGTGGAGCCGCACCGATAGAGAGGGCGATACTCGCGGGAGACGAAGTCACCGGCGTGTCGTTGATGGCCCTCGAGGAGGGCCTCGACACCGGTGCCGTCTTCAAGACGGTCGAAACGCCGATCGACCCCGACGAGGATTGCAACTCTCTGAGGGACCGGCTCGTGGCCCTCGGTACCGAAATGCTGATCGGATCGCTCTCAGAGGGGCTCCGCGAACCGCAACCGCAACGCGGGGAGCCGTCCTACGCCGCCAAGATCTCCGCGGAGGACCGCCATATCGACTGGAGCCGACCGGCCGCTGAAATCCACCGACAGGTGCGCATCGGCGGTGCTTGGACCAGCTTTCGCGACCAGCACTTCAAGGTCTGGCGTACCGCGCCGGTCGACCCTTTGGATGCCGATACATCGCTCGACGCGCCAGCCGGATCGATCAGCGGGCAGTTCGTGGCGACGGGTGAGGGACTGATCGAGTTGCTCGAGGTTCAGGCACAAGGTCGGGCGCGTCAACTTGCGTCCACCTGGCGCAACGGAGCCAAGCTCATTCCCGAAGACCGGTTCTTGTGATGGTCACCAACGTCCGACGGCTGGCAATCGACGCCGTGGTTCGCATCGATACTGACGGTGCTTACGCCAATCTCCTGTTGCCCAGAATTCTCGCCGAAACCGATCTCGACAGTCGCGACAGAGGTCTGGCGACAGAACTGGTATACGGCTCCACTCGACGAAAACGGGCCCATGACCATGTTGTCGACAAGTTCTTGACACGGGACCCACCGCCGGTAGCACGCGCCGCTCTGCGCTTGGGCACCCATCAACTGATTGACATGGGAACGCCGCCGCACGCCGCCGTTTCGGCCACCGTGGAAGCTACGCCAGCGAAGTTCCGCGGCCTGGTGAACGCGGTGCTGCGCAAAGTCGCTGCTGCGCACTCGGCTGGCATCTCCTTTCCCAGCGAAGCGGTGGCTCTCAGCTATCCGGATTGGATCGTTGCGCGCCTGAGCGAGGATCTCGGCCAGAAGGCGGCGTTAGATGCTTTGAAGGTGATGAACCTCCCGGCCCGCCAGCAAAGACGCGCAGACGGCTACGTCCAAGACCCGAGCTCAACCCGGATCGCAGCCCTTGTGCCGGCCAGTCCTGGCGATCTGGTGCTGGACC
This sequence comes from Candidatus Aldehydirespiratoraceae bacterium, assembly GCA_965221585.1. Classification (GTDB taxonomy): domain Bacteria; phylum Actinomycetota; class Acidimicrobiia; order Acidimicrobiales; family Aldehydirespiratoraceae; genus VXYK01. The sequence continues at coordinate 1,166,454 of OZ244898.1, forward strand.
TCTGCGCTGCTCCAGGCGGCAAGTCAACAGCGATTGCCGCTCGGGGAGCCGCTGTGGTCGCGGCAGATCTTCGCCTCGCTCGGGCAGGATTGATCGTCGCCAACGCAAAGAAACTGGGTCACAGCCCGACTCTGCAGGACAATGGAGTTGCGGTAGTCGCCGCCGACGGCACAGCACCACCGTTCATTGACGCTTCCTTCGACGCGGTCCTGGTAGACGCGCCGTGCTCGGGCCTGGGTGCTCTGCGTCGACGTCCCGATGCCCGCTGGCGGATCAAACCCGAAGACATCAGCGCGCTTGTGGCCCTCCAACAGCAACTGTTACACAGCGCCGCGCGACTCGTTGCGCACGGAGGGACGCTCGTCTACAGCGTCTGCACCCTCACCGATGCCGAAACCAGCGAGGTGGTGGGGGAGACCTCGCCTGATCTCAAGGACCTTGGTTTCGTTCACGTGTCAAGTGACCTCTCGTTGCCCACCGTCGAGCAAGACGGCATGTTCTCCTCCCTCTGGACCCGCACGCTCGGGCTGGACTGAAAGCGATATAACTCTAATATCGTCGAAGCATGGCTGACCATCACCACGACCATGACTCGGAGCCGACGCCTCTGCATGCGAAGGTTCTGACGGTTTCTGACGGGGTTGTTCACGGGACGCGTGAAGACCGCTCCGGGGCCGCGCTGGAATCGTACCTGACCGATGCCGGGTGGACCGTCGTGGAACGGACCGTGACCGAGGACGGCGAAGGCCCAGTTGCGGAAACCCTGACTCGTCTCGCTGGTGGGTTCCATGGTCTGATCGTTACCACTGGAGGCACGGGGTTCGGGCCCCGCGACCGGACTCCCGAAGGCACCCGAGCAGTCATCGACCGCGAGGCCCCGGGTCTGGCCGAGGTCATGCGACTGGTGAACCCTCTGGGCCGTCTCAGCCGTGGTGTGGCCGGAACCCTCGGCACCAGCCTGATCCTCAACACTCCGGGATCGTCGAAGGGATGCATCGAGACCGTCGAAGCGGTCCTTGATGTGCTTCCCCACGCGGTTCGACTTCTCGTCGACAACGCCGACCCACACCCGCACAACTAGTGGGGTTGCGTTGCTGAACCCGGACGAGCAGTACATGGGGCGAGCAGTTGAAGCGGCCTGGCAAGCGCGTCATCGGAGCACACCGAACCCGTGGGTCGGCGCCGTGCTGGTTCAGACCGATGGCACCGTGGTTTCGGGAGCTACCGAGTCCTACGGAGGCGCCCACGCTGAGATTGTGGCCTTGAACGAGGCCGCACAAACTGAAGGTGCCACGATCTACACGACGCTCGAACCCTGCAATCACACTGGCCGCACCGGACCCTGCAGCGAAGCCTTGATTCGAGCCGGAGTGTCACGGGTGGTCGCCGCGATCTGCGACCCCGATCCGTTGGTCGCCGGCAGTGGTCTTGAGCGCCTCCAAAATGCGGGGATGGACGTCACAGTCGGCGTGTGCGCCGAGGAGGTCACCCAGCAATTGCGACCCTACCTGCATCATCGCCGTACAGGCCGACCATGGGTGGTGTTGAAGCTGGCCGCAACACTTGACGGTCGAACAGCCGCCGCCGATGGCACTTCGCAGTGGATCACCGGCAGCGAGGCTCGCGTTGACGCTCACCGGCTCAGGGCAATCTCAGATGCCATTGTCGTGGGTGCGGGCACGGTGAGCGCTGATGATCCATCGCTCACGGTGCGCCACTGGCCCGGCGATGTCGACCAAGCCATCGATCCCGCAGAGATCACCGATCCTCGCCGTGTCGTTCTCGGCTCGGTTTCGAGCACCGCCAAGGTAAACCCCTGTCTCGAATGGAACGGAGGACTCGAGGAACTGCTTGCGCACCTCGGCGATACCGGAGTCGTTCAGCTGATGGTGGAGGGCGGACCGACCGTCGCTCACTCCTTCCACAGTGCTGGTCTGGTTGACCAGTACGTTGTGTACCTGGCGGCCGCGGTCATGGGAGGGGACGATGGAGCCCCGCTGTTCCGGGGGCCCGGCGTCTCGACCATCGGCGACCTGTGGCGTGCGGAGATCGAAGAGGTTCGCAGGCTGGGAGACGATTTGAGGATCGATCTGGTGAAATTCGCCTCCTAGAGGCGCTACGCGGCGCTACCCTCGGCGTGGTGTTGAAACTGGTTCTCCCCAAAGGCTCGCTCGAAAAAGCGACGCTGGAACTCTTCGAGGCTGCTGATCTGACTGTTGAGCGCCCTTCGACCGTCGCCTACAAGGGGTCGATCGCTGATCCGCGCATCGAGTCGGTTCGGATCCTGCGTCCCCAGGAGATTCCGGGATACGTGGCAGAGGGGCTATTCGATCTTGGGATCACCGGTCGGGACTGGATCACCGAGACCGACAGCAACGTGGAGAGCCTTGGCGAGCTCAAATACTCCAAGGCGACTTCGCGTCCGATCCAGATTGTGCTGGCGGTTCCACAGGCGTCACCCTGGCAGTCGGTCGCGGACCTGCCTGACGGTGTGAGGGTGTCGACCGAGTATCCCGAGATCACCCGAAGGTTCTTCGAGACCGCCGGTGTCGAGGCCGAAGTGCTCCTCAGTTACGGAGCGACCGAAGCGAAGGTCCCCGACATCGTCGATCTGGTGGTCGACATCACCGAGACCGGACGGGCGTTGCGCGCCGCGGGGCTGCGCATCATCGACACGCTGTGCACCTCCTACACCGAACTGATCGCCAACCCCGAGTCGTTCGCCGACCCCCAGAAGGCCCACGCCATGCGCCAGATCAACACTCTGCTTCAGGGTGTGCTAGAGGCTCGGGGCAAAGTGCTGGTCAAGATGAACGTGCCGGCCGATCGGCTCGATGAAGTCATAGAACTGCTTCCCTCCATGAAGGCTCCCACCGTCAACGAGCTGTTTCGAGGCGCGGGGTATGCGGTCGAGACCGTCGTGGCCAAGTCCGAGATCAACATCTTGATCCCGGCACTGCGCGATCACGGGGCCTCAGACATCGTCGAGCTGCCGATCGCCAAGATCGTCGCCTGAGCACGCCGCAGGTTCTGAGGGCGACGGGTTCTCAGTCGGAACCAGACCCGGCCTGTCCCTTGATCTGCACGAACGCCATACGGATCTGATCGAGCGCATGCTTCACGGCTGCCTCGTCGTCGCCGAGCCGTCCCGACAGGCCGTCGACGAGGGCGCTCAGAGCGTCGATGGCCACCGTGGCCTCGGCAAAGTTGGGGGTCTGTGCCGAGAGGTGAAGCGCCGCCAGCTCGTACAGACCCATTGCGTGGTTTGCGACGATTGTGGCGGCGGGAGTGTTGATCAACCGTTCGCGGGCCTCGGCCATCTCTTTGACCATCTCGGCCGCCCTTGCCCTCTCCTCGGGACTCAGATCGTCGAGGCTCATTCCCTCCGGCAGGGCGGCTGCAATCTCGTCATCGAGGCTGTCGTCGGGTGTCGGCGCGGCGCTGTCAGCGGGATCCGATGTTGTCGGGCGATCTACGGGGTGTTCCCCGCCGGGTGTCCACAAAGAACTCATGCTGATACGCTATCGCTGACAATTCGAACAGGAAGTGGGGGAATCCCTGCGGGAGCCTCCCCACCTGGCCACAGATCGTCACTTCGGCGGTCACCGTGCGCCCAGGTCGACGAATCGGCAACGCTCCGAATGAGTGTGATCGTGGATGTCGACATTCCGGTATCCACAACACGACGGAGGTTTCGTGCTCACGAGGAGTCCAGGGCGATAGCACCGCCAAACAACGAGCCAAGGATCAACGAACGGATCCGAGCCAGAGAAGTCCGACTTGTCGGGCAGGACGGCGAGCAGATTGGCATCACATCACTATCCGAAGCGCGCAACATCGCTCAAGCCGCAGACCTCGACTTAGTCGAGGTGGCGGAGCAGGCCAACCCCCCGGTCTGTCGGATCATGGATTACGGCAAATGGCGATACGAAGCCGACCAAAGGGCCAAAGAATCCAAGAAGAAGTCTTCCAACCTCACGGTCAAGGAGATGAAGTACCGGCCCAAGATCGGGCCCGGCGACTTCGACACCAAGACCCGCAAGGTGGTCGAGTTCCTCGGCGGAGGTCACAAGGTCAAAGTCACGATCATGTTCCGAGGTCGCGAGATGCAACATCCCGAACTGGGTCGCCAGATTCTTGATCGGGTGTCCGACGCTGTGGCCCACGTTGGCAAGGTTGAGTTCCACCCTCGCCAGGACGGCCGCAACATGGTGATGGTGTTGGCCCCCGACAAGCGGGCCCAAGCTCGCCATGAAAGACAGAAACGCAGAGAAGCGGAGGGATCAGTCGTAGTGACCGAGCCGGATACCGCTGCGCAAACACCAACTGAGTGATCTATCGGCGGTAGCACCGCCGGGATCGTTCAAGATCAACAGAACCGAGAATCAAATGCCGAAGATGAAGACACACAAGGGTGCACAGGCCCGCTTCAAGCGCACCGGCTCAGGCAAGCTGAGGCGTCGCAGCCAGAACAAGAACCACATCCTCGAGAAGAAGTCTCCGAAGCGCAAACGCCAACTTCGCAGGCCTGCTTCCGTGTCCCCAGCTGACGAGCCGCGCATCCGCGACCTCGGCATCTGAGACCCGACCAACCAAGCCGCGTCCACCAGGGCCGCATCCATTAGAGAAGGGAGCACACAATGGCAAGAGCTAAACGCGCCGTACATTCCAAGAAACACCGCCGGGTCGTCCTTGAGCGTGCAAAGGGCCACTATGGCAATCGCTCGCGCAGTTTCAAATCAGCGAACGAGTCGGTCATGCACGCCGGCAACTACGCCTTTCGTGACCGCCGTGCTCGCAAGGGCCAGTTCCGCAAGCTGTGGATCCAGCGGATAAACGCGGCCTGTCGCGAGAACGGTACGTCATACAGTCGCTTCATCGCAGGTCTCAAGGCTGCGGAGATCGAGGTTGATCGCAAGATGCTGTCAGAGACGGCGATCCACGATCCTGACACGTTCACGGTGCTCGTAGAGACCGCCAACGGAGCACTAGCGGACGCCTGACGGCGGTTCGACCGTTCGAGCGAGCTACACCCGGCCCGGAATGGACCAAGACGCCGTAAAGGGTCCGAATAGTCGCCGAGTCGCGGAACTGCGGCGAATGGTCGAGCGGCCGGCCGCGAATCTCACCGAGACGGTGCTCGAAGGGGAGCGCACTGTCACCGAAGCACTTGACGCTGGACTGCGCCCGACCACGGTCGTGGTTCCTGAACGCGGGATCGGAGATTTCAACGGATCACCGCTGCGTTCGCGCCTCGAGGGCTCCGTCGAGGTTCTGGTGGTGCGGGACCGGGTATTCGAGCGGTTGGCTCCGTCGGTGACGCCGCAGCCGATGCTGGCTGTGATCGAACGGCCTGTGGCCCTACTCCCGAGAGACTTCGGCGTCAACGACTTCGCGCTTGTTCTCGTCGGAGTCGCTGATCCCGGCAATGTCGGCACGCTCATCCGGGTCGCCGACGCGACCGGTGCGGCTTGTGTGGTGGTGGCGGGTGGAGCGGACCCGTGGCGGCCGAAGGCCGTTCGCTCCTCGGCCGGTTCGGTACTGCGGGTGCCTGTGGTGACCGGAGACGATGTGCATCAGACGCTGCGGTCGCTGCGCGCTGCCGGAGTGAAGATCGTGGCGACCGATGTGCGTGAGGGTGTGCCGCACGACAGCGGCGTGCTCAAAGGACCATTGGCGATCGTGCTCGGCTCGGAGTCCCACGGTCTCGACCGTTCCGTCGATTCACTGGTCGATGTGCGGGTTCGTATAGAGATGCCCGGCAACGCGGAATCACTCAACGTGGCGATGGCCGGAACATTGCTGGCCTTTGAAGCCGCCAAGTTTCGGACAGCTCGTGGGTAGAAGGCAACCCTAGGTTCTATTGCTGCAGATCCGCGGCTGTTGCTCGTCACGGCTTAATTCCCGCAGAACGGCGAGCGTTGCTCGTAACCTGTTCGGTTGATGATTGAGACGCTCCGCCAGACCGCCGCTGAGGCCCAGGCCCGACTGGCTGAAGTCGCCGACCTCGATGCGCTGGCAGAACTCGATATCGAGTTCCTTGGCAAGAGATCCGCTCTGACCCTCGCCAAACGGCAACTCGGCTCGCTCGCTGCGGATCAGCGAAGAACCACCGGACAGGCGCTGAATGAGATTCGCGCGGAGATCGAAGGCGCTGTCAGAGCAGCCAGGGAACGGCTGGCGCGGGCCGCGCTGAGCGAGCAGCTCGAGGCTGAGAGGCTTGATCTCACTGAATTCCGCCGAACCGCAAGACGCGGTTCGCTGCATCTTGTGACGCAGGCCCGGGACAGGCTCGAAGACGTCTTCGTGGGGATGGGTTTCACGGTTGCCGAGGGTCCCGAGGTTGAATCTGCCTGGTACAACTTCGAGGCGCTCAACATTCCTGAGTGGCATCCGGCCCGCGGCAGTTTCGACACGATCTTCGTGAACCTGGGAGAGCCTGAAGAGGTGATGCTCCGTTCGCATACCTCGCCTGTCCAGATCCGCACGATGGAGAATCAGAAGCCACCCATCTATATCGTTGCGCCGGGCAGGACGTTCCGGACCGACACAGCCGACGCGACCCACCTCCCGGCCTTCAACCAGATTGAGGGCCTCGTGGTCGACCGGGGGATAACCATGGGCGATCTCGCAGGGACGATCGACGAGTTCGTGCACACCTTCTTCGGCGGTGATGTGAAGAGCCGACTGCGCCCCTCGTACTTCCCGTTCACTGAACCCAGCGCAGAGTTCGACATCTCCCGCGCCGACGGAACTTGGTTGGAACTGGGTGGTTGCGGAATGGTCCATCCGAACGTTCTTCGCAACTGCGGCATCGATCCCGACGAGTGGCAGGGATTCGCGTTCGGTTTCGGCATCGACCGCCTGGCGGTGATGCGCCACGAACTCGACGACATCCGTGAACTCGTCAACAACGACGTGCGGTTCTTGAGGCAGTTCTGATGAAGGTGACTCGATGAAGGTGACATTGTCGTGGCTTCGTGAGTTCGCGCCGGACATCGGTGGTGATCCGGTGGAATTGAGCGAGACCCTCAGTTCTCTCGGTCTGACTGTGGAAGAGATGACGCTCATCGGCGAGATCGCCGATGGAGTCGTGTTGGCGCGGGTTCTGGATCTCAGAGAACATCCTCGCGCTGACAAGATCCAACTCGTCGATGTCGACACCGGCGACGGAAAGGCCCGACAGGTGTGTTGCGGGGCTTTCAACATGGCTGTCGGTGATCTGATCCCATTCGCCACACCTGGGACCGTCATGGCCGACGGAATGGAGATTCAACAGCGGAAGATGCGCGGCGAATTGTCGGCCGGGATGTGCTGTTCGGGGGCTGAACTGGGTCTTGACGACGACCACGAAGGGATCCTCGTGCTCAACGACCGAGTCCTTCCCGAAGCGGAACTGGGAATGGACCTGGCCACTGCCATCGGCCTGGAAGCCGACGTATTGTGGGACCTCGAGGTGAACGCCAACCGGCCCGACGCCATGTCGGTAGCCGGAGTGGCTCGTGATCTGGCCGCAGCGCTCGGGGTTGACTTCTCGTACCCGGACTACAGCGTCGACAACCGCTCCGCGGGCGACGCTGCCAATGAAGAAAGCGCAGACGAACTCCTGACGGTTGAGATTCTCGATCAGACCCTGTGCGGCCGGTTCGTTGCGACGGTGCTGCGCGGCATTACCGTGGGAACGTCGCCGCAGTGGCTCGCCGACCGGCTGATATTGGCGGGAATGCGCCCGCTCAACTCGATCGTCGACATCTCCAATTATGTGATGCTCGAGTTGGGTCAACCCAACCACACATTCGATCTGGCAACTGTCCCCGATGGTCACCTGCGGGTGCGGCGGGCGTCGCCCGGCGAGAGGCTGACGACGCTCGACGGCTTGGAACGCGAACTCACTCCCAATGACGGCGTGATCACGGACAACTCAGACGAGATCATCAGCTTGGCTGGGGTGATGGGGGGCGCAACCACCGAGGTCTCCGAGGAGACGACCGACGTTCTGTTGGAGATGGCATGGTGGGATCCGCCCACAATCTCGCGGACGGTCAAGCGACTCAACCTGGTGAGCGAGGCCTCCAACCGATTCCGACGCGGCGCCGACTGGGGCGAGAACATCGACCGTTCAATGCAACGATTCATCCAACTGGCGACGCAGCTCGGGGCCTCCGCAGTCCGGGGGTTCGTGGATGTCGCCGGCGACACGCCAGATCGAACGCCCCTAGTGGTTCGCAGTGCCAAGATCAACGGACTGCTCGGCACGGATCTGAGCGCGGCTGAGATGGCCGGGCATCTGGGGGCCATCGGCTTTGGAGCCGATGTGGTCTCGTCCGGCAGCGGTGCGGAGGACTTGGCCGTCACCATTCCCACATGGCGTTGGGACACCGAGACCGAGACCGACGTGGCTGAAGAGGTGGCGCGCCTGCATGGCTACGAGAACATCGTCAGAACCGTGCCCAGAGGTGAGCTGCCGGGAGGGCTCAGCGACTACCAACTGCGTCGTCGGCTGGTTCGTCAGGTTCTGGTCGGGTTCGGATGCGATGAGACCTTTCCGATGCCGTTCCTGGCACCGGGCGACTTGTTGAGAGCGGGCCTTGCCGACAACGGAGTGACCCTGTCCAACCCGCTCGTGTCCGAACAGTCGGTCTTGCGGACCTCGCTGCTTCCAGGCCAGCTCAAAGCGATCGCCTACAACCAGTCCCATCGTTGCTCGGACGTTCGCTTCTTTGAGATCGACCACGTCTATCTGCCGCCATTGCCGGATCAGTTGCTTCCGGACGAACGTGAGTACCTTGCGGTTGCGCTGGCCGGGTCCGAAGCACCGGAGGCGGTAGCGGCGCTCGATCTGATCGAGCGTGAGCTGGGTCTGCCGAACGTTGTTCTGCGCTCCGCCTCGCCCCCCGGTTTGCACGCCACCCGTTCCGCCGAGGTGGTGGTCGCAGGTAGAACCTCCGGGGTGGTCGGAGAGGTTGATCCACTGGTACTGGAGAACTTCGGGGTGACTGGGAGAGTGGCCTGGCTCGAACTGGATCTGGGCGAGCTCCTCGACGGTCCCCAGCGAAGCCGCAAGTACACACCTGTTTCCAAATACCCGTCCAGTGATGTTGATCTGGCGTTCGAAGTCCCGGATGAAGTGACTGCATCGGCAGTTGAGAGTTCGCTGCGCAAGGCGGGCCGAGCCTTGTTGACCGACATCGAACTGTTCGACGTCTACCGGGGCAAGGGTCTGCCGACGGGCACCCGGAGCCTGGCCTACCGCCTGCGGTTCCAGGCTCATGATCGCACTCTGACCGATGCAGAAGTGGCTGATGTCCGTCAGGAGTGCATCGATGCGGTCGCTGAACGTCACGGCGTGTCCCTGAGAAGCTGAGCGGGACTCTCCGCAGAGGGTCGACAGCCTAGTTAGCCACTGTCACGGTTGCGCTAGACCTCCTAACGAAATCATGCTACCATGTAACTGATTTTGCGGGAGGGAGGACCGTTGACGGAGATTCGAGCCAAGGCTCAAGCCCACTTGGTGCCGCATTTCACACGCGGGGATGCCTGGCGCCGTGACGACATGCTGGTCATAGACCGAGGCGAAGGCTGTTACGTCTGGGACACCGAGGGCAACGAGTACCTCGACGGGCTTTCAGGGTTGTTCTGCACCAACCTCGGCCACGGTAGAAGCGATCTGACCGCGGTTGCCGCCAAACAGATGGACAAGCTTGCCTTCAGCCCCAACTGGAGCTACGCCCACCCCTCGTCCATCGAGGCGTCGTCGCTGATCGCCTCGGTGGCGCCCGCCGACCTCGACCGAGTGTTCTTCGTGAACTCCGGCTCAGAGGCGGTGGAATCAGCTCTCAAGTTTGCTCGCTGCTACCACCTGGCGAACGGCGAACCGAATCGTCAGAAGGTGATTGCCCGCCGTTGGGCCTACCACGGAACCACCCTCGGAGCGCTGGCCGTGACGGGCATTCCCACCTTCCGTGACCCCTATGAACCGCTACTCGGCGGTTTCGTGCGCCATGTCGACAACACACTCGGTTATGCCGGTCACCGAGGACCCGCCTCCGAACTTCCGTGTGTTGCCGCCGTCGAGCAGGCCATCCTCACCGAGGGACCCGAAACGGTTGCGATGGTAATCGCCGAACCGGTCCAGAACGGTCGGGGAGCGCTGGTGCCCCCCGACGGCTACTGGCAGGAACTGCGTCGCATCTGCGACACCTACGGCGTGTTGCTCTGCGCGGACGAGGTGATCAACTCCTTCGGGCGTCTCGGTCATTGGTTCGGCAGCGAGCGCTACGGCGTCGTTCCCGACATGATCACCTTCGCCAAAGGTGTCACAAGCGCGTATGTGCCGCTCGGGGGTCTGATCGTACGCGACGCTCTGGTTGATCGGGTGTGGGACTCGCCCTCTGCGATGTTCGTCCACGGGGCGACGTTCGGTGGCCATCCCGTCGCCACTGCGGTAGCCGTGGCCAACATGACTGCGATGCGCGACGAGAAAGTGTTCGACGGCGTACTGGCCAACGAGGGACGCCTCATCGGTGGGCTGCGTGCGTTGATGGACTCTCACAACTGCGTCGCCGATGTACGGGGCGCCGGCTACTTCTGCGCCGTGGAGTTGATGCGCGACCGCGCCGCCGGGATCCGTCTCACTGACTCTGAATTCGGCGAACTGTTGCCGGGCGGGGCACTGGAACGATTCGTGCGTGAGGCGCGCGTTCTGGTCCGTCCCGACTCAAGAGGCGCTGCAATGTTGGCGGTTGCGCCGCCGCTCGTGGCAGACGCCGCTGTGATCGACGACCTGCTTGCGCGGGTCGACCAGGTGCTCGACCGCGTGGGCGGTTGGCTTAGGGTCTCAACATGAGACAACAGAATATCCATTGGAGGGTAATCAAATGAAGCGACTATTGGTATTGCTTATGGTGCTCGGTCTCATTGCCGCGGCCTGCGGTGATGACGACTCCGCCGACGGCGACGACGGTGGCACGACGACTCCCGAAGAAACCGGTGACGACGGTGACGGCGACGACGGCGACGACGCGCCCGATACGGGTCTCGATGAGTTGAACGTGGCCTACTTCTTGGAGTGGCCGACGGCGAATCAGGTGGCCCAAGCTGAGAAGACTTATGACGCTGAGCTGGGGTTGACGGTGAACTGGATCCCGTTCGCGTCAGGTGGTGACATGGCTCAGGCGATGGAGGCCGGTGACATCGACATCTCCTATTCGCAGGGCTTGACGCCGTTCGCGAACTTCGTGACCGGTGGGTCCGACCTGCTGCTGGTGGGCGTCGCGGTGACTTATGCGGACGCCGACAACTGTGTTGCCGGAGCTGACTACGGGATCACCGCCGACAACGCCGCTGAGACTCTGGCAGGCCAGAGCATCTACACGCCGTTGGGCAACGTGACCCATTTCAAGCTGTTGAAGATGCTCGAGCATCTTGGAGTGGACACCTCGTCCGTCGAGCTGATCCAGTCTGAAGGTGGTCCTGCTGCTGTCGCGGCGCTGGATTCTGGAGACGTTGCCATGGCTTGTGCGTTCGGTGGAGCGGTCAATCAGATGGTCGCCAATGGCGGCAATCTGGTGATGACCGGTTCCGAGCAGGAGGCCATCGGTATCCGCGTGTTCGACATCATCTCCACCACTGGAGACTTCGCAGACGCTCATCCCGACATCGTGACGGCGTTCCTGCAGGTGACCGAGGACGCCAACCGGGCCTACAACGCGGACCGGTCGCCGTTCATCGACACCATCGCTGAGGCGGCGGGCATGGAACGTGACGCCACGATCGCTCTGCTCGACGCGTTCGCCTTCCCCGAAAGCGACGTGCAGCTGTCCGATGCGTGGCTCGGCGGCACGGTGCAGGCCACCATGAAGGAGCAGATGGACTTCTTCGTGGCCCAGGGCGAGATCGAATCAGCCCTGCCCAGCTACGACCCGTTCGTCGACACCAGCTTCCTCGAAGCCGTCGTGGGCGGCCCGTCCTCGAGCGGCCCCGACACAATGGGCCTTGAGGAGTTGAACGTGGCGTACTTCCTGGAGTGGCCGACAGCGAATCAGGTGGCTCAGCATGAGGAGACTTATGACGCTGAGTTGGGGTTGACGGTGAACTGGATTCCGTTCGCGTCGGGTGGTGACATGGCCCAGGCGATGGAGGCCGGCGACATCGACATCTCCTATTCGCAGGGTTTGACGCCGTTCGCGAACTTCGTGACCGGCGGGTCTGACCTGCTGCTGGTCGGCGTCGCGGTGACTTATGCCGACGCCGACAACTGCGTGGCCAACCCGGACCTCGGCATCACCGCCGACAACGCCGCTGAGACTCTGGCAGGCCAGAGCATCTACACGCCGTTGGGCAACGTGACCCATTTCAAGCTGTTGAAGATGCTCGAGCATCTCGGGGTGGACACCTCGTCGGTCGAGCTGATCCAGTCTGAGGGTGGTCCTGCTGCTGTGGCGGCGCTGGATTCCGGTGATGTGGCCATGGCTTGTGCGTTCGGTGGAGCGGTCAACCAGATGATCGCCAATGGCGGCAATCTGGTCATGACCGGTGCTGAGCAGGAGGCCATCGGCATCCGCGTGTTCGACATCATCTCCACCACGGGAGACTTCGCCAATGAGTACCCTGGAGTGCTGACGGCGTTCTTGCAGGTGACCGAGGACGCCAACCGGGCCTACAACGCCGACCGTGAGCCGTTCATCGACACCATCGCTGAAGCGGCAGGCATGGATCGCGGTCCGACAATTGCCTTGCTCGACGCGTTCGCCTTCCCCGAGAAGGATGTGCAGCTCTCGGATGCGTGGCTCGGCGGCACGGTGCAGGCCACCATGAAGGAGCAGATGGACTTCTTCGTGGCCCAGGGCGAGATCGCCTCGGCTCTGCCCAGCTACGACCCGTTCGTCGACACCAGCTTCCTCGAAGCCGTCAACTAGGTTCCCCTCCGACTGCTGCCGGGCAGCCACAGTGACCAAGACAAGCTGTGGTTGCCCGGCGCAAGTCCGCTGGGCAATAATCGCTACAAGGTCCGTTTCGGACCCAAAAAGGGGGAGAACGTGGATTCGATCGTTCAAGGTTTGGCTGACGTTTACGATGCCATCACTTACGTAATCGCGCGGGGCGCTTACTGGCTGTCGGTGGCGTTCTTCGTCTTGGCTGCGGTCGGAGCGATCGCCATGTTCGTCGACCTGCTGATCACGCCATCGAAGCGCTTCCGAGACGCAGATCACTCGGCACAACCCCGCGACGGTATTGTGCTGATCGGCCAACTCATGGCAGGTTTGGCGCTCGCTGGTGGGGTTGTGCTGGTGTTTCGAGATACTGCCTCGGCTTGGCAACCGGCAGCTTCGTTGTTGGGTGGGGCGGCTCTGTTGGCCCTGCTCTTGTCGTACCGGCGCGCTGACGAACAGAAGCAGGTGGCGCTGGCCCGTTACGTTTGGCTCGCACTCGCGGTGAGTTCGGTGGTGGCGGTGATTCTGGCGTACATGCAACGCGAGGATTCCTCGATTCCCTTCCTGGGATTGCTGCTGGCGGTGTTCATTCTGGCCCGTGCCTGGTTTTCGCTGGCTCGCCCCGAGGTGCACTTCAATCCTTCCCAGGTCGAGGAGACACGCGAGTCGAGAACCGAGAGTCCGCTGGTGGTGGAGGAGCTCGGCATGGTTTACGAACTGCCCGACGGCGGCAAGGTCGAGGCCCTCAAGGATGTGAGCTTCACGCTCGAACCCGGCCGCCTGCTGACCCTGCTGGGTCCGTCGGGTTGCGGCAAGACCACGCTGCTGAACATTCTCGCCGGTTTCCTGGCACCCACCTCAGGCGTGGCCAAGCTGGGCAGCGAGGCGATCACAGGCCCCAGCCAGGACCGCGGCATGGTGTTCCAGCAGGGGGCGCTGTTCGAGTGGCTCACCGTGAACGACAATGTCGGTTTCGGCGCCCGCATGAACGGCCGCTCCAGGCCCGCCTCACGCGAGGCCGTGCAGGACCTGTTGCGAATCGTCGGCCTCCAGGACTTCGGGGAGAAGGCCGTCTACGAGTTGTCGGGCGGCATGCAGCAGCGCGTGGCGCTGGCGCGCTGCCTCGCCAACGACCCCAAGATCATCTTCATGGACGAGCCGCTCGGCGCTCTCGACGCACTCACCCGCGAGAAGATGCAACGCCTGGTCCTCGACCTGTGGAACGAGACCGGCAAGACCATCGTGCTGGTCACACACAGCGTCGAGGAGGCGCTGTACCTGGGAGACCAGCTGTTCGTCATGGCCCCCCGCCCCGGCCGCATCGAGAGGGTCTACAACCTGCCGTTCGCCCAGCAGGCGCTGACTGCCGACGCCCGAGAACTGAAGACGTCGCCGGACTTCATCAGCACCCGCGAGGAGATCCTGACGATGATCTGGGAGATGGAGGAGCAGATCATGGGAACAGGAGGCGTGTGAGCATGAGTCGTCCTGGGAAGCAGCAGAGCAAGGAGAGGACCAATGGCTGAGGGTCCCGGGGGCCACGCCCTGAAAGAGAACATCGAACAGCAGAACCGACCGGTGAACTGGCCGTTCAACTGGTTGTTCCGCCAGAAGGGCACCGACGCACGCAAGACGGTGACATTCGGCGACGCGGCCGAAGTCAGCGGTGCGCTTCCCTGGACGATCGCCAGCCTCCTTGTGGTCGTCTTCACCTGGTTCATCGCGACCTCGGTCTGGGGGCTGCCCTCTGAGTGGAGCGACTACGCAGACGAGGTGCGTGCGGGACTGACCGAGGATGAGAGCTACCGCCAGCGCGACCTGCTGCGGGACTGCGACAAGTCAGCCGACAATCCAGAGGACTTCCCGGGGTTGCCCGCCTGCTCCTACACCCAGTGGCTCAGCGAATCGACACTCCCCTCGCCGGTGCAGGTGTGGGACGCGGCCTGGGACTTCGCCCGTAACGGCTACAGCGGCTTCACCCTGTGGCAGCACTTGTGGCTGAGCTTCAGCAGGTTGGCCAAGGGGCTGTTCTGGGGAGTGGCCATCGGCGTTCCCATCGGCTTGGCCATGGGCCTCTCCAATCGTTGGCGGGGCATCTTCGACCCGGTGGTGGAGTTGCTCAGACCGATTCCGCCGCTCGCGTTGATCCCGCTGTTCATCGTCTGGTTCGGCATCGGCGAGGAAGGCAAAGTGAACCTGTTGCTGTTCGCGGCCATATGGATCATGGTGATCGCGGCCCGTTCCGGAGTGCTGGCGGTGAACACCACCAAGGTTCATGCGGCCTATTCGCTGGGAGCGTCGAAGCCGCAGGTGTTGCGTCATGTGATTCTGCCCAACGCGCTGCCTGAGATCTTCACCGGGCTGCGGGTGGCGATCGGTGTGTGCTGGGGGACCCTGGTTGCTGCCGAATTGTTGGGCGCCAGTTCCGGTCTCGGATTCACCATCTTCAAGGCCCGCCAGTTCTTCCTGCTCGATTTGATGCTGTCGGCGGTGATCCTCATCAGCATTCTCGGGGTCACCATGGATGTGGCCATGCGGATGGCCGAGAAGAGGTTGATCCCCTGGCGAGGGAAGGGCTGAACACCAGTCCGTGGCCGGCCTGTGAGCGTTCTTGAAGACTGGTACAGCAGTGCTCGTGCGAACCCGCAGCGCATCATCCTGGCTGATGCAGGTGACGAGCGGGCGTTAGGGGCCGCCGCCCGCCTCAATACGGAGGGTCTGGCCGAGGTGTTCGTGGCGGGCAGGGACTTCGGCTCGCTCCGTGAGGTTGCCCATGAACCCGCCATGCGCCTCGTGGAGGAACTGGCTGCTGCCGAGACAGGGCCGTGGGCCGGCCGCCGACTCGATGTTGAGGATCCGTTGGTGGTGGCCACGGCACTGGTCAAAACTGGCTGGGCCGCGGGATGTGTGGGTGGCGCGAGCCGTTCCAGCGCCGAAGTGGTGCGGGCCGGGTTGCGGGTGCTCGGGGTCGCGCCGGGAGTCGAAGCGGTGAGCAGTTGCTTCTTCCTGGTGCTTCCCGACGGCCATGCAATGGTCTACGGCGATTGTGGAGTGCTGCCGGATCCCGATGATCAACAGCTGGCATCGGTGGCCGTCTCCAGCGCGGCTACGTTCGCTCAACTGTCCGGCGAGGAGCCTCGCGTTGCGATGCTCTCCTTCTCGACCAAGGGGAGCGCCCAACACCCGCGGGTCGACAAGGTGCGCAGCGCTGCCGCGATCGCTCAGCGGGCCGCGCCGGACCTGATGATCGACGGCGAGTTGCAGTTCGATGCCGCGTGGGTCCGGGCGGTCGGTGATGTCAAGGCTCCCGGCTCCGAAGTCGCCGGCAGAGCCAATGTGTTCGTCTTTCCGGATCTCGACTCCGGGAACATCGCTTACAAGATCACCGAGCGGTTGGGTGGGGCACTTGCTTTTGGACCTCTGCTGCAGGGGCTCGACGGCATTCTGCATGACCTGTCGAGGGGTTGTTCTGAAGATGACATCGTCAACGTGGCGGTCATCGCCTCAATCCAAGCCTCCGCGTTGCGCCCGGTCTAACGTCTTGGTGATAGCTTCTAACGGATGAGCGGACTGCCCAAGCGGACCCTTGACCAAGCGCAAGTCATCGAGTGCGCCTCCTACCTTGCAGACCGCGAGGGGTTCGACGCGGTCACCCTCACGCGCGTGGCCGACGAGCTCGGTGTTCGTCAACCGGCGTTGTATCGCCATGTTGACGGGTACGACGACCTCGTGAAACAGCTTGCACTGAGAGGTCGTGAGAAGCTGGCCCGGTCGCTGACCGAGGCGGCCATCGGTGTCTCGGGACCCGAGGCCGTCATTGCAATCGGCCGAGCCTGGCGGGATGTGGTGAGGACCCATCCTGGCCTGTATGCGGCGACGGACCGACATCCCTGCGCGGGTGATGTCGAGCTGGAGGAGGCGGTGGAGAGGATCGTGGGGATAATTGCACGGTCTTTGGGGGGCTTCAGCATCGACGAAGCCGAGCGGGTTCATGTGGCGCGTGGGCTGCGGAGTTCTTTCCACGGATTCTCTCACCTCGAGTCTGGCGACGGCCATCCCCATGAACACGACCTTGATGACACGTTCGATCATCTGCTGGAGCTCTTGATCGCCGGCATTCGCCACCTTGAGAGGGACTCCACACGTTGAGAGGACTCCACAAGTTGAGGAGTGGGCGCTAGATAGTCTTGCGGATTAGTTATAGGCTCTTACAACCGGTTCGGAATGGAGGAAGAAGCATGACCCGGATGACCCCCAGCGAAGCGTTCGTCGAAACCATGGTTGCCAACGGCGTGACTACCGTCTTCGGGATCATGGGCAGCGCTTTCATGGACGCAATGGACATCTTTGAGCCCGCCGGCATCGAGTTGGTACCGGTGGTCCACGAACAGGGTGCCGCCCATATGGCAGACGGTTACGCCCGAGTCAGTGGTCGTCACGGAGTCGTCATCGGGCAGAACGGCCCCGGTATCTCCAACTGCGTGACCGCTGTCGCCGCCGCCTTCTGGGCACACAGTCCCGTGGTCATCGTCACGCCCGAAGCCGGCACGATGGGCATGGGTCTCGGAGGCTTCCAAGAAGCCAACCAGCTCCCGATGTTCGAGGAGTTCACCAAATACCAGGGTCACATCAACAACGAGAACCGAATGGCTGAGATCACCGCTCGCTGCTTCGATCGGGCGATGTCGGAGATGGGCCCGACGCAGCTCAACATTCCGCGTGACCGTTTCTACGGCGACATCAATGTGGAGATCCCGACTCCGATGCGACTCGACCGAGGTCCCGGAGGTGAGCGCACGCTCAACGAGGCGGCGGACCTGCTGTCCCAAGCGCAGTTCCCGGTCATCGTCAGCGGCGGTGGCGTGGTGATGGGTGGGGGAATGGCGGAAACGATCGCTCTGGCCGAGAGACTCGGCGCTCCGGTGGTCAACAGCTACCTGCACAACGACTCGTTCCCCGCCAGCCACCCGCAATGGTGCGGACCCCTGGGCTATCAGGGCTCAAAGGCCGCGATGAAGCTGATCGCGCGGGCTGATGTGGTGGTGGCGCTCGGCACCCGCTTGGGACCCTTCGGAACCCTGCCCCAGCATGGTCTCGACTATTGGCCCGCGAATGCGAAGATCATCCAGGTTGACGCGGATGCGAAGATGCTCGGGCTGGTCAAGAAGATCGATGTCGGAATCTGCGGCGATGCCGGCGCGGCCGCGGCGGCTCTGACCGCGCGCCTGTCCGAGCGCACGCTGGTCGCGGACGAGAACCGTGCCGAGCGGGAGTCCACAATGCGTGCTGAGAAGTCCGCCTGGGAAGCCGAACTCGACGACTGGACCGAGGAGACCGACGACTTCAGCATCGACATGATCAAGGAGGCAGCAGCCGAGGAGGGCAGCTGGTTGCATCCTCGCCAGGTCTTGCGCGAACTGGAGAGGGCCATGCCTTCTCGGGTGATGGTGTCCACCGACATAGGCAACATCAACTCGGTATCCAACAGTTACCTGCGCTTCGAGGAGCCCCGGTCTTTCTTCGCGGCCATGAGTTGGGGCAACTGCGGCTACGCGCTGCCGACCATCATCGGCGCCAAGAAGGCTGCCGATGACCGTCCTGCCGTGGCCTACGCGGGTGACGGTGCCTGGGCGATGAGCATGGTCGAGGTGATGACCGCGGTGCGCCATGACATTCCTGTCACAGCGGTGGTGTTCCACAACCGCCAATGGGGAGCCGAGAAGAAGAACCAGGTTGACTTCTACGGTCGCCGGTTCGTGGCCGGCGAACTCGAAGGCGGCGAGAACTACGCGCAGATCGCCGGTGCAATGGGAGCGACCGGTGTCCGGGTTGATCAACTCGATGATGTCGGGCCGGTGCTCGAGAGGGCGATCGACGATCAGATGACGAAACGGCAGACCACGGTGATCGAGGTCATGACCACCAAGGAACTGGGCGATCCGTTCCGCAAGGACGCCCTGAGTCGCCCGGTCCGCTACCTGGAGAAGTACGCCGAATTCACATAGCTTTTTTGGCCAGTACCTGGCTTCGCCGCTACGGCGTGGGTCGTCAGCTGGCGCAGCCGCGGTTGTCGGCCGGGGCAGCGAGGTTTGTGGGTCAGGTGGGGCCGGTGAGCGAACTCAGTAGGGCGTCGATTGCCTGATCGGCGATGGCGACCATCTCGTCGTCGGTCCGGTCCTGGATGGGATGCTCGGTCAAGACATGCGCCACGTCTGTTCCGAGGCTCTTGCTCTGCTGCTGCGCTCCATCGGCGAATTCGACGGTGGCGACGAATACTCCTGGAATGCCTCGGCGTTCGAGATCGTCGATGTCGTGCACACTGCACGTCGTGCAGGAACCTCAATCGGCGAGCGCCTCGATCACCGCGTCGCACGACACGGCGATCTCGTGGCGCAGATCGACCGGTGCCGGTTTGGTGAACGTCGGTTTCTTGTAGCGCTTCACCTCGGCGCCGAGCCCGGTCAGCTTCTCCTCCACACGATTGAGAAAAATATCGCCGCGGGGTTTGGAGATGTCGAGCAGCCCGACCGTGAGTCCGTTGAGAGACTCGGGCCTGGCGACACGCTCACGATTCTCCGGCCGCAATTCAGCAGTGGGATCCAGTACAACAGTCATCGGGTGATCTCCTTTGTGACGGTCACGCTACCGGTTGCGCCCGTGACCCATCCAGCGATGGCGGTGGAAAACAGGCCGGCTCGGCTGCCCCCGTGTACCACGTGGATCCCTCCGGGCGGGAACTTCGGAAGCTGATGACCGGCCAGGAACGTCGGCATTCCCTCCTCGATTCCGTCTGCACCGGCGACGATGTCGTCGCCCTCGGTCATCAGCTCGGCTTCGAGTTCCGCGAGGAAGCGGGCCCTGTCCCAACCAGCATCTCGATACCGGGCCATATGCTCGGGGCTCATCACGATCACGGTTTCCATCTGCATGACGATTCTCGGGCTGATATTGACGCGCAGCATCTCGGCGAAGTGCCTGGTGAGCGATTCGGCCGAGCGGGACTTCTGATCGAACATGAGTCGCGGGCCCTCTCCTGGGAAGAGGGTGACCACCGAGGTGCTGCGGTCGAAACCTCGGGACTCGGCGAAGGTTTCGAAGGCGCTGCCCTCCTCGTCCTCGGCGAAGCACAACCCGATCTTTGAAGGGCTGCCCTGGGTGGCCCGGTCGACTCCTCCGGGTTTGCCGCCGCCGATGTTGCGAATGACCAACTGAAGCGCCCGGCCGATGGTGCTGTTGGCGCGGTTGCCCTGACCGAGCAGATTGAGACCACTGTTCATGCCGATCTCGTGGCGGATGGGTCCGTTGACGATGAGAATCGGTCCTACCGGCATGGTGGTGGCCAACAACCCGTGCATGTTGAACTCGTCGGTGCAGGCCGCCTCCAGCGCGCTCAGCACCACGGGTAGATACTCGGGTTTGCATCCGGCCATCACCGCGTTGACGGCGACCTTCTCGACCGTGCACTCGACCAGATCGGGTGGTACGACGGCAACGATCTCGTCGGGGGCTCGGCTCGTGCCCTCGAGCATCCGCAACACCCTCCCTTCGGTGGGGGGAACCACGGGCATCCCGTCGGTGAATCCGCGGTCGAACATGGCCTCGATGTCGTCTTCGAGCGAGGCGATTTCGAGTCGGCGGCTCTTGAGTCTCGAGCCGGAGAATCGCACGGCGAGTTCGTCGCTGAGATTCGGATCGACGCTCAGCGAGCCGCACCCTGGCCTGGAGTCGGGAAGGTCTGTGCCGAGGCCGTCGAGTCCGCTGAACTCCTCCCATTGGTCGCGAGACCAGCCGACTATGCGATCGGCCTCCGAGCCGCTGTCGACGCGGAGCAGTGTGGGCACCGTCTCGATCCGGTTGTGCCACGACATCGCCAGGTCGTGGTCGTGTACGACCCACTGCGCAGCTTGGGGGAAGGTGGGGTCGTCCTGAGTGACCACTGTGAGGTCGGCGCGCTCAGCCATGGCTGACAGGACGGGCGCCACTAGCACACAAGTGGGGCAGTCCTTCTTCACCACGGCCACGAGACCGTCTGGGAGCGGAGCTGACTGGGGACTGGTCACCCGTCAACTGTGGCACACGAAGAAGTTGACGGTCACGCTGACAGAAGCGACATCTGTCACACTCAGTGTGCGAGGCTTATCGGCTCGCGTACGGTTCAAAGCCAATGGGGGAGAAGCAAGAGACTGTCGTTGTGTCGTTCCACGGTGTCCGCGGATCGACTCCTTGCAGTTGCCCCACCGTGCAGCGCTACGGAGGCAATACCAGTTGCGTCTCGGTCGAAACTGACGGGGCGGACCCGATCGTCCTCGACCTCGGCACGGGGCTCCGTCCCTGGGGCCATGCGCTGGCGGGCCACAGTGCCTTCACCGACAGTGCTCTGACCGTCAACGCGTTGGTCACGCACCTGCACTGGGACCATATCCAGGGGTTGCCGTTCTTTGCCCCGTTGCTCTGCGAGGAGACCACGCTGAACATCTACGGATCGGTTGGACCGCCGGAGTCGCTGGCGGAGGCGTTCGGTCGGTTCATAGCCCCGCCGTACTTCCCGATCCGCACGGCAGACCTGCCCGCCACAATCAATTTCCACGACGTCGGAAACAGCGAGTTCATGCTTGGTCTCGCCTCGGTCATGGCGAGACCCGTTCCCCATGTCGGGACGACCAACGGCTACCGGCT
Source organism: Candidatus Aldehydirespiratoraceae bacterium (assembly GCA_965221585.1). Classification (GTDB taxonomy): domain Bacteria; phylum Actinomycetota; class Acidimicrobiia; order Acidimicrobiales; family Aldehydirespiratoraceae; genus VXYK01. The sequence goes on from OZ244898.1 coordinate 1,188,062, forward strand.
CGATCTCCACGGGTTCTCGATCGCCTATGTTCCAGACCACCAAGAACCGGTAGACGCACCTACCTTCGTCGACGATCGGGTGCTCGAACTGTGTGACGGCGCGGACCTGTTGATCCATGACGGGCAGCTTTGGCCCGACGAATTGATCATGAAACAGGGCTGGGGCCACTGCACTCCCGACTACGCGCTCGAGGTCGCCCGCCAAGCCGGGGTTGAGACGTTGGTGCTGTTCCACCACGACCCCGCCCACGATGACGCCTCGGTCGACGAGATGGCGCAACGATTGGGCGAGAGAGGTGCTGAGGTCGGTGTGAACAGCGTGCTGGCGGCCACTGAGGGCACGAGCCTGACCTTCGCTGCCCTCAACGCCCATCAAGCCCAGGGCGCCGGGGCAACCTCAGGAGTGGTCTGATGGTTTTCGACTCCAGTGAGTTCCGCAGGGTGCTCGGTCACTTTCCGACGGGCGTGACGGTGGTTACCGCCCCGACCGAGGAGGGTCCTGTCGGTATGGCAATCGGGTCTTTCGCCAGCGTCTCGCTGGATCCTCCGCTGGTGATGTTCTGCCCAGGCAAGGAGTCGACGACTTGGGCCAAGATGTCCGGCACGGACCGGTTCTGTGTGAACGTGCTCGGCGACGACCAAGCGGACGTGTGCGGGGTGTTCGCCAGCAAGGCCGATGACAAGTTTGCCGGGATCGAATGGACGACCAAGTTCACGGGCTCCCCGGTGATCAGCGGCTCGATCGCATGGATCGACTGCGAACTCCATGCGGTACACGACGGTGGCGACCACGACATCGTTGTTGGACTGGTCAAGGGACTCTCGACGGAGAACGACAATGGACCCCTGCTGTTCTTCCGTGGTGGATACGGCCGTTTCGAGCAGATCTGATGCCGATCTACGCCCTCGGCGACCGCATTCCCGAAATCGACGCTGACGCCTACGTCCACCCCGATGCCACCCTCATCGGCAGCGTGATCCTGGGCCCGCAGAGTTCCGTCTGGGCCAATGCGGTGATCCGCGCCGACGACAACGTGATCAGCATCGGACGGGGCTCGTCGATCCAGGACGGCGCGGTGCTGCATTGCACGGAGGTGCACCGCACGGTCATCGGCGACCATGTGACGATCGGCCATCTGGCTCATCTTGAGGGCTGTCAGATCCTGGACCGTTCGTTGATCGGCAGTGGTTCGGTTGTTCTCCACGATGCGGTCGTCGGGCCTGAGGCACTGGTCGGAGCGTCCGCCATGGTCCCAGCTCGCATGGTCGTGCCCGCCTTGGCGATGGCGTTGGGTGTGCCGGCCCGAATCCGTGAGAATGCACTCACCGAGGGGGCCAACGATCTCAACGTCGAGAGCTACATCCGCCGTGCCGGCTACTACCCTTATCAACTGCGCCGCATTGATTGACCGGAATGGGATTGACCGCACGCAAATCCGTAGACGTTCGGCCGCTTAGTTGTTACTATCTGGATAGGAGAAATAGGCCCTTGTATTCGAGCAGCAGCAACGCCTCCAGGAGCGACCAGACATGACATCCACCGACATCGGCGTCGACCTCGGCAAGTACCAACTGGGGTGGAGCGACGAGGAAGACTACGTCTTCAAGCCCAAGAAGGGGCTCAACGAGGAGATCCTCCGCGAGATGTCCTGGCTCAAGGGCGAGCCTCAGTGGATGCTCGACTTCCGCCTGAAGTCGTACCGGCGGTTCGGCAACCGCCCGATGCCCCACTGGGGTGGCGACATGTCCGATATCGACTTCGACAACATTTACTACTACATCAAGCCCACCGAGGAACTGAGCGACGATTGGGACGACGTCCCCGAGTCCATCAAGAACACCTACGAGAAGCTCGGTATCCCCGAGGCAGAGCGGAAGTACCTCGCCGGGGTGACTGCCCAGTACGAATCGGAGGTCGTGTACCACCGCAACCGTGAAGACCTCGAAGCACAGGGCGTGCTGTTCTCCGACATGGACACCGCGCTGCGCGAGCACCCCGACATGGTCAAGCGCTACTTCGGCAAGGTCATCCCCCCCAACGACAACAAGTTCTCCGCGCTCAACAGCTCCGCCTGGTCGGGAGGCTCGTTCATCTACGTGCCGCCCGGTGTCGAGGTCGAAATGCCGTTGCAGGCCTACTTCCGGATCAACGCCGAGAACATGGGCCAGTTCGAGCGCACCCTGATCATCGCCGACGAGGGTTCCAAGGTGCATTACATCGAGGGCTGCTCAGCACCGACCTACACGTCCGACTCACTCCATTCAGCAGTGGTCGAGATCATCGTGAAGCCGTCGGCCCGGGTGACCTACACGACGATCCAGAACTGGTCCGACAACGTATTCAACCTGGTCACCAAACGCGCCTACGTGGAAGCTGAAGGCCACATGGAGTGGATCGACGGCAACATCGGCTCGAAACTGACAATGAAGTACCCCGCGGTCGTGCTCGCCGGCCCCAAAGCCTCCGGTGAGGTTCTCTCCGTCGCTTATGCCGGACCGAACCAGCATCAGGACACCGGTGCCAAGATGACTCACGCGGCACCGGAGACGACCTCCAAGATCGTCTCGAAGTCGATCTCCAAGGACGGTGGACGCACCTCGTACCGAGGCCTGGTCCGGGTCGAGGACGATGCCTACGGCTGCAAGAGCCATGTGCAGTGCGATGCCCTCATTCTCGATGAGGAATCCGTGTCCGACACCTACCCATACATGGAGGTGGGCTCCGGCGACGCCGTCATCGGTCACGAGGCCACAGTCAGCCGGGTCGCGGATGAGCAACTGTTCTATCTGCAGAGCCGCGGCCTGACCGAGGAACAGGCGATGGGCATGATCGTCAACGGTTTCATCGAGCCTGTGACGCGTACGCTGCCGATGGAGTATGCGGTCGAGTGGAGCCGCTTGATCGAACTGCAGATGGAGGGCAGCGTCGGCTGACCAACAACTGGTCAGGTTGGCATAACAGGTTCGTGACGTGGCGTGATTGCTGCGCGACAATGTAGGGATGCCGATGCGTCAGGACTGCAAGTACTTCGAGTCGCGCACCTATGCCAACGGCGACACGGTCCGCAAGTGCGACCTCGACCTTGCTCCCGAAGCACCCTGGCGCTGTCCTGACGACTGTCCGAAGTACACCCGGCGCATGGCGGATGTCAACTGGAGCCACGGATCACTGATAACTCCGGCCACGCCAGAGGAGCCCGCCAGCCTGGGCAGCGACGACAGCATCGCAGCGTTGCTCGACGCTGCCGAGGACATCATCAACGAGGCCGCGCCCGAGGTACTGCAAGAGATCGAAGCCGAGCAGCAGAAAGCCTCACGCCGCAAGCTGGGACGCTTCCTTCGCCGCCGCCCCCGCTGAGGCGTTGCTATTGCCGGGCGTAGCCGGAGCCGTGAGACGTTGGGAGAGGGTTGTCGGTGTGGGCGAGGCTGGTGCTGCTTTGATAGCGGCGGCTGTAGCATTGCCGGTGTTCGGTGGCCCTTGGGGCCCTCTTTATCGGGCAGGGTCATGACTGAATTCTCAACAGACGCCGCAAGGGCCTTGGCCGGTCCGTCGTGGCTCGTTGACCGTCGGGTTCGCGCGGCTGAGGACTTCGCTGCGGCTGTCCCGCCGGACGTGGCCGACGAGGAGTGGCGCTACAGCGCTATCGGCGAATTCGACCTGTCTGATTACGTGCTGTCAGCAGAGATCTGCGATGCCCCGAGGGCTGAGTTCACGGTCGACGCGGCGGCCACGGTCAGCACGGTAAACGGGCGGATCAGCTCGATCGAGGTGGCTGATGAACTTGTCGCTGCAGGCGTTTATGTCGGCCCGCTCACAGGAGTTGAACAGGGATCAGCTCTGTACGGAGCGGTGTCAGGCGAGGCTTCTGACTACTTCACGGTTCTCAACGATGCATTCGCAGCTGACCCGGTCTTGATCCAGGTACCGTCCGGCGTTGTCCTGGAGCGACCGATAGTGGTGACGCACCATGTCGGCGGCGAGCACGATGCTACCGGGGAGTGCATTGCGGCGTTCCCTCGTCTGGTGGTCGACATCGGCACCAATGCACAGGCCGAAGTGCTCGACTACCACACCTCCGCCGCTGGCGACCTGTTGGTCTGCCCGGTGACGGAACTCGATGTCTCGGCCGCAGGGCGGCTCGGTTACCTCAACGTTCAACAACTGGGTGAAGACACCTGGCAGTTCTCGTCGCAGTTGGCGCGTGTAGGGCGCGACGCCAACCTTGTGGCTTCCACTGCGGCTTTCGGTGGTGGCTATGCCCGCACCCGATCCGACGTTCGCCTGGTGGGCCGTGGCGCCAACTGCGATCTGTTGGCGCTGTACTTCGGCGATGGTCGGCAAGGTCTCGATTTCCGCACATATCAGGACCATGTCGCCGCGGACACGACTTCCAACCTGCTTTACAAGGGTGTGGTGAGTGACGAGTCCCGCAGCATCTACACGGGCTTGATCCGGGTGCGCCCGGACGCGCAGCGAACCAATGCCTTTCAGACCAACCGCAACCTCAAGCTCGGCGACGACGCCTGGGTTGAATCGGTTCCCAATCTGGAGATCGAGAACAACGATGTGCGGTGCAGCCATGCTTCAGCGGTGGGTCCGGTCGACGCTGAGCAGCAGTTCTATCTGGAGAGCCGTGGTGTTCCGACTGGCGAGGCGCAACGTCTGATCGTCGCTGGCTTTCTCGACGAGGTGCTTGAGTCTCTGCCTGTGCAGGAGTTGCGAGGAACGTTGAGGTCAGCGATTGATGCCAAGCTGAGCCTCCAGGCTCAACACGAGGCGGTCTTGGCGTGAGCACCCATGTGTTGTTCGCGTTGGAGGAGTTCGAGCATGGCACGGCGCGCAAGGTCACCTTGGAAGGGCACCAGATTTCGTTGGTCCGTATCGACGACGACGTCTACGCGATCGGCGATATCTGCTCCCATGAGGATGTCTCATTGTCGGAGGGCTACGTCGACACCGAGGATTGCCTGCTCGAGTGTTGGCGCCACGGGGCGATGTTCAACTTGAAGACCGGCGAGCCTGAGACGCTTCCCGCGGTGCGCCCCGTGCCGACCTATGACGCATCGGTGGTCGACGGCATGGTCCAGTTGGTGATTGAGGAGGGAGCCGAGCCTCCTTCAGCGGGGCGAGGCCGGACTACTCGGGGGCGCGGACTATGAGTGAGCTCGTGATCGAGGGCCTGCGGGCTCGGGTTGGTGGACAGGAGATTCTCAAAGGGGTCGACCTGGCGATGGCTTCGGGGGAAGTCCACGCGGTGATGGGCCCCAACGGGTCTGGAAAGTCGACCTTGGCCCACGTTTTGGCAGGCCGCCCAGGATTCGAGCTGCTCGGCGGTTCGGCTCGATTGGACGGTGTCGAGTTGTTGGATCTGCCGGCTTGGGAGCGGGCTCAGGCCGGTCTGTTCCTGGCGATGCAGTATCCGACGGAGGTTCCGGGCGTGGCGCTGCGTGATCTGCTGCGTGCGTCGGTGAGTACCAGCGACAATGTTGATGAGATCGAATCGTCGATGCGCGCCGAGGCCGAGCGCATCGGTTTTGGCGAGAAGTTCCTGACCCGGCCGCTCAACGTGGATCTCTCCGGTGGTGAGAAGAAGCGCAATGAGACGCTTCAACTCGGGGTGCTGCGTCCCCGATTCGCGATCCTCGACGAGCTTGACTCGGGTCTTGACTTCGACGCGTTGCGCCTGGTCGGTGCACGAGTGGAGGCAGCGACTGAGGAGGACTCAGTCGGCGTGCTCGCGATCACCCACTACAGCCGCTTGTTCGAGCAGCTGCAGCCCGACACCGTGCACGTCTTCGCCGGCGGTCGGATCCAGCAGACCGGTGGTGCCGAACTGGCCCAGGAACTGGAAGCCACGGGTTATGAGCGTTGGAGTGATTCTCCGTCGAACGGCTCGACCTCGAAGCCAACCGAGGACCCTTTCGCTGATCCTTTGGCCGATCCGTTCGCCGATCCGCTCGCCTAGACGGCTCTGCTGGGGCAGACTGTGTCTATGGCTAGGACTCTGTTGACCGAAGGTGAGATTGCCGAGCTGTTGGCGGAGTTCGGTGAGTGGCGGCGTGACGGCAACAAACTTGTTCGCTCATATGAGTTCGCCGATTTCGTCGAGGCTTTCGGTTTCATGTCCAAGGTGGCCCTCGTGTCGGAGAAGCTGTTCCACCATCCGGAGTGGAGCAACGTCTACAACCGGGTTGACATCGCCATCACCGACCACGCGGCAGGCGGCATTTCCAACAACGACCGCGCCTGGATCGAACGCGTCGAACGACTCAGCCCCTGAATCCCGTCTCCTCCGGACGACGGGACGCTAGTTCTCGTTCAGTGCTTGGGCGAGGGTGTTCCAGCTGAGGGTGGCGCATTTGATGCGGATGGGGAACTTCACCACGCCGCGCAGCGCTTCGAGGTCGCCGAGTTGTGTGCCCTCGGAGTTGCCCTCGAGGTCTATCCCCAGAGCGGCCTCGCTGCCGTCGCCACCGATCTCGGTCTCGTGGATCGACATGAGACCCTTGAACGCCACGATCAGCTTGCGGGCGTCTTCAACCGTCTTGCCCTTGATTGCCACCGACATCATCGAAGCCGACGATTGACTGATGGAACAGCCCTGCCCGCCGATCGCGACATCGTCGATCACCCCTGCGTCGTTGACCTGCAGGTAGACGATGATCTCGTCGCCGCACAGCGGGTTGAATCCTTCGACTCGTCGGGCGGGAGGGCTTTCGAGCTCACCGCGGTTGCGGGGTGTCCGATAGTGGTCGAGGATGATCTCGCGATACAGGTCTTCAAGGCCAATCATCTTGGGCTCCTAGAACGAGAAGATGTCGTCGACCGCACTGAGGGCGTCGGCGAGCTTGTCGAGGTCGGACTTGTCGTTGTAGACGTACAGCGAGGCGCGCGATGTGGCACTGGCGCCGAGCACGTCCATCAGCGGCTTGGCGCAATGGTGTCCGGCTCTCACTGCGATCCCGGCCTGGTCGAGTACCTGGGCGACATCGTGGGGGTGAACGTCGCCGTAGACGAAAGACATCACGCCGCCGCGCTCAGCAGGTTCGGCCGGACCATGAATGGTTATCTTGTCGCCATGGCGCTCGGTGAGCGTTCGCAACGCGTATGCGGTCAGTTCCACTTCGTGTTGGCGGACGTTGGCCATGCCGAGGTCGCTGAGGTAGTCGACGGCCGCGCCGAGGCCGACTGCTTCGGCAACCATCGGCGTTCCTGCCTCGAACTTCCAGGGCACTTCGTTGGTCGTGAAACCGTCCTTGGTGACGTTGAGGATCATCTCCCCGCCGCCGAGGAACGGAGGCATTGCGTCGAGGTGCTCGGCACGGGCCCAGAGCACACCGATTCCCATCGGCGCGAGCATCTTGTGACCGGTGAAGACCAGAAAGTCAGCGCCAAGTGCCTGCACGTCGGTGGGCACGTGGGGCACGTACTGGCTGGCATCAACGGCCATCAGCGCTCCGGCGTCGTGAGCGCGTTCGGCCAACGCGGCGATCGGGTTGAGCGTTCCCAGCACGTTGCTCATGGCCGTGACCGACAGCAGTTTGGCCCCGTCGAGGAGCCGGTCGAGGTCGCTGAGATCGAGATGGCCGGACTCCGTGACCGGAATCCAGCGCAGTTCGATGCCCTTTCGGGCCCGCAGCATGTGCCAGGGAACGATGTTGGCGTGGTGTTCCATCTCGCTGATCACCACTGCGTCACCGGCATCGAGACTGTGCTCACCCCAGGAGTGGGCCAGCAGGTTCATCGACTCGGTTGCGTTCTTGGTGAAGACGATCTCGGAGTTCGATTCAGCGTTGATGAACGCTGCAACCTTGGCTCGGGCTCCTTCGAGTGCGTCTGTCGCCCGTACCGCGAGCTCGTAGCTTCCGCGGTGGACGTTGGCGTTGGTCGTCTCGTAGTAGGCGGTCATTGCGTCGATGACGGCCTGGGGCTTCTGCGAGGTGTTGGCCGAGTCGAGATAGACGAGCTGATGACCGTGGAACTGCTGGTCGAGTAGCGGGAAGTCGGACTTTATGGTCGAGCGGAGAGTCATGGTGTCAGGCCTCGAACCGTTCGTAGCCTTCGGCTTCGAGCTGCTGCACCAGCTCCGCGCCTCCGGACTGCGCGATCCGCCCGTCGATGATCACATGGACACGGTCGGGCTTCAGCTCCGAGAGCAGCCGCTGGTAGTGGGTGATGGCGAGAACGCCGAGCTCGGGCCGTTCGGAGCGGACTTCCTGGACGCCTGTGGCGACTACCCGCAGCGCGTCGATGTCGAGCCCTGAGTCGGTCTCGTCAAGGATCGCCATCTCCGGTTCGAGGATGGCCATCTGCAGGATCTCGTTGCGTTTCTTCTCACCGCCGGAGAATCCTTCGTTGACGTAGCGCTCGGCGAACGAGGAGTCCATGTTGAGCCGGTCCATCCACTCCATGATGGCCAGGCGGAGTTCGAGCACGGACATGTCGATGCCCTTGCGTGCCGACAGCGACTGCCGCAGGAAGTTGAGGACCGAGACTCCGGGGATTTCCTGGGGGTATTGAAAGGCCAGGAACAGTCCGGCCTTGCCTCGCACATCGGTGGGCCAGTCGGTGATGTCCTCGCCTCGGAAACGAATCGAGCCTTCGGTGACCTGGTACTCCGGGCTGCCGAGGATCACGTTGGCCAGCGTGCTCTTGCCGGAACCGTTGGGGCCCATGAGCGCATGCACCTCTCCGACTCCGACCCGCAGGTCAATTCCCTTGAGGATCTCGATGTTGCCTTCGACGGTGCAGGCCCGGAGCCCGTCGATCTCGAACAGCGGGGTCGTCATGCGTTCAAGTCTACGAGCGCAGCCTGTTTCGCACTACGGCCATAGGAGAAATTACCGGAGGCGAATCCGCTCGGTCGTCCCGCACCGGCAAGGAGGTCGGAGCAGGGCCGATTGGACTTGGGGCACTGGAGTCGTAGAGTGCAGCGCATGAACTTTGCATTCTCAGAAGAGCAGGATCAGTTGCGTGAGTTCGTCCGCAGCTTCTTGGAAGACAAGTCGTCTGAAGCCTCGGTGCGTGAACAGATGGACACCGAGACCGGGTACGACGACGCGGTCTGGACTCAGATGGCAGAGCAGATGGGATTGCAGGCGCTGGCGATCCCCGAGGAGTACGGCGGCCAGGGGTTCGGATTCGTAGAGCAGATAGTGGTACTCGAGGAGATGGGTCGGGCGCTGCTCTGCGCCCCGTACTTCTCATCGTGTGTGCTGGCGGCCAACACGCTGTTGCACAGCGGCGATGAGGACGCCAAGAACGCAAACCTTCCGGGAATCGCCTCTGGAGAGACCCGGGCGACACTCGCCTTCACCGAGGAGAGCGGCCGCTGGGACGAAGGCGGGATCACCATGCAGGCGTCGACCGACGGCGGATCGTGGACTCTCGACGGCACGAAGATGTATGTGCTTGACGGACACACCGCCAATCTGATCCTGGTGGCGGCCCGAAGCGATGCGGGGGTGTCGCTGTTCAGCGTTGCCGCTGATGCCGACGGCCTCACCCGGACCGCGCTGTCGACAATGGACCAGACTCGCAAGCAGGCCAAGCTGGAGTTCTCGGGCGTCGCCGCCGAACTGATCGGTAGCGACGGCGCCGGCTGGGAGGTGCTTGAGACCGTGCTCGACCTGGCCGCTGTGGCCCTCGCCGCGGAACAGGTGGGCGGCGCGCAGATGTGTCTGGACATGTCGGTCGAATACGCCAAGGTCAGGGTACAGTTCGGCCGCCCGATCGGCTCCTTTCAGGCCATCAAGCACAAGTGTGCCGACATGCTTCTCGAAGTCGAGTCAGCCAAGTCCGCTGCCTACTATGCGGGCTGGTGTGCGGCTGAGATGAACGATGAACTGGGCCAGGTTGCCTCGCTGGCGAAGAGCTACTGCTCGGAGGCGTACTTTCATGCCGCGGCGGAGAACATCCAGATCCACGGTGGTATCGGCTTCACCTGGGAGCATCCCGCCCATCTCTATTTCAAGCGGGCGAAGAGCTCTGAACTGCTGTTCGGAGATCCGACCTACCATCGCGAGTTGCTCGCCCAACGGATCGGGATCTGACCGGGCACTGGCGGAGGTGACGCGGCTTGGTTTGGGTCTTCTTCGCAGTCGGTGCGGTTGCCGTCATCCTGATCGCCTTCGTGGCCGTCGGAAAGGCGGTCGCGGAACTGGAAGGCGAACGGAGCCCGGCTGTCTATGACCTCAACGACGCGGTGGACTGGATCGCCCAACGGCTTCCCGACGAGGTGACCGCCCGGATCTCCTTCGACGATGTCAAGACTCTGCTGCGTTGGCATCTTGACTGGTTCCAACAGACAGGGGTGGCTTCGCGTCATGGTGAGGAACTGGCCACCGATCAGGTGCGAATAGACGGAGCGATTGCCCCGCACGAAGCCGCAATCGACGCGATCGTGGCACGTTCGCTCGCGGCCGACGGGCCCGAAGCGGTCGACGTGGTCTGTGTGCTCGATCTACAGATGAAGTATCTCAGGGCGATCGGCGCTGTCGGTGACGAGGTGAACCGCTCGTGATCCAGACAAATATCCAACACGGCTGACTTCTTTTGTGCTTCACTATTGGCACCAAAGAAAGGAGGTGGTCCCGCAGTGTGTAGAAGATCTGTGACCTTGGAGGTGGCTGGCCGCTAGTCCTTTTTGTCGCTGGATTCCACTAGCGCAAATCAAACCAGCTCCACCCCCGGGGCTAGGTGGACCGGGAAAATGTCACGCCCGGTGCGTACCGCAAGATACGACCACTCCCCGGGCTTCCAGCAAATTTCTAAAGCAGTATCAATGAACTGTCCCGGGGCTTTCGCGGCCCTGGGACAGTTCTTGTTTTTATCGCTGGTTCTTGCTCCGGCTCCCGCTATGTTTCCCTCATGGAACGACCGGCTCGATTTCAAGACAGGCGCTTTCTGGGCGACAAGCGGGTTCAGGTGGTATACGACCTCGACGAGGTGACAGATACCGCTGTCATCGAGGAACTCGCCAACAGCGAGCATGCCTTGGCGTTCGGGCCCGACACCCTGGCTGAAGCCCGTAACCGCGGCTACCGCTTGCGGTCGGCCTGACTAGCGGGTCGGATCAGTGGACAGGCGCTTCACGGTCGATGGCATCGATCTGGAAGCCCACCTCGCCCGACCCTCCCAGAACCACAGCACAGCCCAACCGGGGTTGGTGATCGCGCACGGCTTCCCGGCTGAGGCTGGGGGTGGCATCAACTCGACCTCGAGTTTTCCCGGTCTTGCTGACCGGGTTGCCACTGAATGCGGTTGGGCTGCGCTTACCTACTCGAGCAGGGGGATCGCTCAGTCCGGTGGTGATTTCTCGCTGGAGGGCTGGTTGCGGGACCTTCAGGGAGCGATCGCGTTCCTGCGTGAATCAGTGCATTGCGACGGCGTCTGGCTTCTCGGGTTCGGTACGGGTGGCGCTCTCGCAGTCGAGGCCGGCGCCGCCGACGAGACTATTCGAGGTGTCTGCGCGGTATCGGTGCCGGCGGACTTCAGCGATTGGGCTCGCAACTCTCGCAAGCTTCTGGTGCTCGCCCGCGAGATGGGCGCGATCCGCGACAGCGCCTTTCCGGACGACTTCGGTGACTGGTCGCAGCAATTGCGTTCTGTGGATGCCAGTGCAGCGGCGACACGGCTGTCGCCGCGCGAGTTGTTGCTGATTCATGGCAGCGAAGACGCTGTTGTGCCGGTACTCGACGCCCGTGCAGTGGCTGACGCCCATGGTTCTGCAGATCTGCGGATCATCGACGGGGCCAGCCATCACCTGCGCCACGACCCCCGCGCCGTCGCGGTCGTACTGGGCTGGCTCGATCGCCAACGCAACCGACTGCGATCTGAGGCCGGCTGAGGCGCAGATGCTTGCACGTTGACGCTGAGTAGCGGATCTACCGGTCGCCGGTTCGGCGCTTGGAGCGGAGTCTCCCAAGCGCCGTCGGGTCACCGAGGTCAGCGACGCTGCGAAGGTCTTCGGTCGCGAAGACTCCGGCAACAGCCTCCCACCGGTCTGGTCGGTACCCGAAACGTTTGGCCAGCACGGCTATGAGAATCTGAGACTTGGTCGGGCCGTAGCCGGGCACTTCCAGCAGTCGTTCGTAGAGCAGGTCGGCGTCGTTCGCGTCCGTCCAGATCAACCCAGCGCTTCCCTGGTATTCGTCGACCAGGTGCTCGCACAGTTTGTGGATTCGGCGCGCCATCATGGCCGGGAACCGATGAATCGCTGGCTTCTGAGCGGCGATGGCGACCAGCTCCTCCGGGTCCATTGCGGCGATCTCGGCAGCGTCGAGTGCTCCGCCGAGTCTCTGGGCCAGCCGCAGGGGTGAGGCGAAGGCCCACTCGATAGGGACCTGTTGGTCGAGCAGCATGGCGATCATCAGCGCCAGCGGGTCGGTGTTGATCAGATGGTCGGCGTCCGGGTCGCCGCTGACCACGAGTGTGCCGCGATGATGCTGGCCGGAATCAGGCACCGGTGTCTGGATGGGCGGGGTCGGGACGGTAGGGGTCGATGCCCGCTGCGGCGATGGCTCGGCTGACTTCTGAACGGCTGGCGGTGCCTTCCTCTGCCATGGCCGCGAGCACTGCGACCACTATGTTGCCGGCGTCGATCTCGAAGAAGCGACGAAGCGCTTCACGGGTGTCGGAACGACCGAACCCATCGGTCCCGAGGACATGCAGCGGGCGGGGCGTCCAGCGTGCGATCTGGTCGGGTACCAGGGTCATCCAGTCCGACACGGCTACGATCGGTCCTTCGCTGTCAGCAAGTTTGCGGGTCACTTTGGACAACTCCGGCGGCTGGGTGGGGGACAGCCGGTTGCGACGCTCCACATCCAGAGCTTCCGCCCGGAGTCGCTTGTAGGAGGTGACGCTCCAGAGTTCGGCACCGATGCCGTACTGGTCTGCAAGTATCTGTTGGGCCTGGCGCGCAGCAAGATTCAGGGTTCCAGAGAAGAGGATTGTCGCACGGCGCTGCGGTCCGTCGGGCCCGTCGTCGAACTTGTAGATCCCGTCGGTGATGTCGCGGTCCTGCACGTGGTCGGGCCGTGGCGGTTGTTCGTAGTTCTCGTTGTAGATCGTGATGTAGTAGAAGACGTCCTCCCCGTCGGCTGAACGCCCGTCGGGGTACATCCGGTGCAGGCCGTGGCGAAGGATCGTGCCGAGTTCGTAGGCGAAGGCGGGGTCGTAGGCCTCGCACGACGGGACGGTGGAGGCCAAGAGCAGGCTGTGGCCGTCCTGATGTTGCAGTCCCTCGCCCAGCAGAGTGGTTCGGCCGGCGGTAGCGCCCATCAGGAAACCGCGTGTTCGTGCGTCGGCTGCCGCCCACAGCGAGTCGCCCACCCGCTGGAAACCGAACATCGAGTAGAACGTGTAGAACGGGACCATTGGAACACCGCTGTTGGCATAGGCGGTGCCGGCTGCGATCCACTCAGCGGTGGAACCGCACTCGGTAATGCCCTCCTCGAGGATCTGCCCGTCTTCGGATTCGGCATAGGACAGCAGCAGGTCGTGGTCGACCGGTTCGTAGAGTTGGCCCTGCGGTGCGTAGATCCTGAACTCGCGGAACAAGGAGTCCATTCCGAAGGTTCTCGCTTCATCGGGCACGATCGGCACGACCCGTTCACCGAACCCCTTGTCTCGAAGCAGATCCCGCAACACTGCGGTGAAAGCCATCGTGGTCGAGACCGGACGTCCCGAAGACCCTTTCTGGAGGTCCAGGAACGGCGTTTCGTTCGGCAGCTTGAGTGGCCGCCGGTCGCGCACGATGCGGCTCGGCAGGGGCCCGTCGAGGGCGCGGCGTCGACTCATGAGGTACTCGCGCTCCTCGGAGTCAGGCGATGGCCGGTAGTAGGGCGGTATTCCGTCCTCGAGCGACTCCTCGGCGATCTCGTCCTCCATCCTTAGCCTGGCCCGCAGTTCCAGGAGCTGCTGCTTGGTCATCTTCTTGATCTGGTGGGTGGCGTTGCGCCCCTCGAAGCCCTCACCGAGGGTCCAGCCCTTAATGGTCTTGGCGAGGATCACCGTGGGCTGTCCGGTTGTCTGGGCGGCGGCCTTGAACGCCGCGTAGACCTTCTGGTAGTCGTGACCCCCGCGGGGGAGTTCCTTGAGGTCGTCGTCGCTCAGGTGCTCGACGAGCTTGCGCAGTCTCGGGTCGGGTCCGAAGAAGTTCTGACGGATGTAGGCACCGTCCTCGACCGCGTACCGCTGGTATTCGCCGTCCACTGTCTCGGCCATCTTGTTGAGCAGGACCCCGTCCACATCACGGTGGAGCAGTTCGTCCCAGCGGCTTCCCCATATCACCTTGATCACGTTCCAGCCGGCACCGCGGAACACGCCTTCAAGTTCTTGGATGATCTTGCCGTTGCCTCTCACGGGACCGTCGAGGCGTTGCAGGTTGCAGTTGATGACCCATTTCAGATTGTCCAGACCGGAGCGGCCTGCCAGCGATATTGCGCCCAGGGTCTCGGGTTCGTCGCATTCGCCGTCGCCGAGGTAACTCCAGACGTTGCTCTGGGAGGTGTCGTCGATCTTGCGTTGGTGCATGTAGCGGTTGAATCGTGCGTGGTAGATCGAGTTGATCGGACCCAGACCCATCGAGACCGTGGGGTACTCCCAGAACTCCGGCATCAGGCGGGGGTGCGGATAGCTCGACAGGCCGTTGCCGTCGACCTCCATGCGGAAATTGTCGAGCTGTTGTTCGTTGAGGCGCCCTTCAAGGAACGCTCGTGCGTAGACCCCGGGAGCAGCATGACCCTGGAAGTACACGTGGTCGCCGGGAAGTCCGTCCTCTTTGCCTCTGAAGAAATGGTTGAAGCCGACCTCGTACAGCGCCGCGCTCGAGGCGAACGTCGACAGGTGACCTCCGATGCCGTCGGCAGTCTTGTTGGCGCGGATCACCATTGCGGCAGCGTTCCAGCGGATTATCGCGCGGATGCGGCGCTCGATGTACTCGTCGCCGGGAAAGAAGGGCTGTGACTCGGCGGGGATGGTGTTGATGTAGGGCGTGCTGGTCGTCGGGGGGACGCCGATCTGCAGTTCATTGGAACGTTCGAGCAGCTTGGCGAGCAGATATCGGGCCCGAGCCTGGCCTTGGCCGGCGTGGACGGCGTCGAGGGAGTCGATCCATTCGGTGGTCTCTTCCGGGTCGATGTCCGGCAGTTGGCGGGAGAAATGATCAGCCATATGCGTGTCTATTCTCGCAGCACTTTTCGCCTTTGGTTGAAGCTTCGGGTGGAAGTTGTCCCCCGAGATCACAGAATGGGCGGATCACTAGCGCAACTGGTACAACAGCAACTGGTACAACAGCAACTGGTACAACAATCGTCTACACAGACGGCGCCTGCCTCGGAAACCCTGGGCCGGGTGGCTGGGGGTGGATCGTACCCGACGGGCCCTGGGCCAGCGGCTCAGAGGTCGAGAGCACCAACCAGCGGATGGAACTCACCGCAGTACTAGAAGCGCTCCGCGCGATCGACGGTCCCGTGGAGGTCTTCTCGGACTCGACATATGTGGTCAACTGCTTCCGTGACCGCTGGTGGGCCGGGTGGTTGAAACGTGATTGGCGCAATTCCAACAAGCAGCCGATCGCCAATCGGGACATCTGGGAACCGCTGATCGAGCACTATCGTTCGGCGCCGCACAAGATCACCTTCACTTGGGTGAAAGGACACGCTGGCGACGAGTGGAACGACGCCGCGGATCGCTTGGCGGCTGAAGCCGCGCGTACTCAGGTGGGTCGCGCAGGCGTCGGTCTGCCCGACGATCTCGGCGACGCCGATGGGGTCGAGTCCCAGGAGCTCCGCGAGGCAACCAAGCGTGCACGTTCATCCGGCAGCTCATGGCGGCCGCTAGGGCGTTGCGTGGCGGTACTTGGGATGCAGCCTGAATCGATAGCGGATCCCGAAAGGACGCGGCAGAGGCTCACCGAGGTCCTGGTTGCGAAGAAGGAACTCGACGATGATCTGATCGTGCTGACCGGGTTGCGGCGGGGCGCGGAGACTCTCGGCGCCGAAGCGGCTCTGGAGGCTGGCGTGCCTTACGCGGCGGTGCTGCCGTATCCGAACCCCGCACTCAAGTGGCCGGCGGCGCAAAGAGACTACTTTGCGCAGATGCTGGAGGGCGCGGCCAAAGTCGTGTGTCTGCAACGCAAGATTCCCGACACTGCCCGAAAGGCCGGTGATGCACTGAAGCGAAGGAACGCTTGGCTCAAAGAAGTCGCCAATGAAGCACTGATCGTGTGGGACGGCAACAATCGCCATCTCGGCAGGGTGGTCAGTGCTTTCGAACGTGAGATGCCCGACGACGTCTGGGTTGTCGAACCCTAGAGCGGCTCTTGCAGCGGTTTGTTGAGAACGCTCTGCAGAGCACCGGTGAGATCCGGTTGACGGAACTGATAACCGCCGGTCAACAGCGCTGCGGGTTCGACCCGTTGGCTCGCGTACAGCAGCTGTTGGGTCAGTTCACGCCCGAACTTGGCCCACATCACCGCTTTGGGTGTCGGCAGAATCGTCGGACGTCGCAGCACCTGTCCGAGGGTCTTGGTGAACTCTGCGTTGGTGACGGGATTCGGTGAGGTCATGTTGACTGGTCCGCTCACGTCGTTGTCGAGGAGCCAGATGATGCCCTGCACCATGTCTTGAATCGAGATCCAACTCAGCCATTGGCGTCCGTCGCCGATGCGCCCGCCGATTCCGAGCCTGAAGAACGGGAGTTGGGCCTTCAAGGCACCGCCGTCTGGCGCCAGCACCACACCGGTGCGCAGATATGCGAGCCGTGTGGAGTCTCGCGCCGGGGTGGCAGCGCGTTCCCAGTCACGCACCACATCGGCGAGGAATCCCTCTCCGACCGAGGAGATCTCATTGAGTCGTTCGTCCCCCCGGTCTCCGTAGAAGCCGATGGCCGAACCCGACAGAAACACCGATGGAGGATTCTGGGCGGTGGCGATCGCGTGCGCCAACAACGTTGTTGTCGTGGTTCGGCTCTCGAGGATCCGGGTCTTCTGGGTCTCGCTCCAGCGTCTGTCGGCGATCGGTTCTCCGGCGAGGTGCACGACAGCATCGATGTCTTCAAGGAGATCCTCGGCGAACCTGCCGGACTCGGGGCTCCAGAATTTGGCTTCGTTACGATCGGGTCTGCCTGAGCGCAACAGACGAACCGGTGTGTGCTGCGCGGTTCGCAGCGCCTCAACCAACGAAGTTCCGATCAATCCGGTTGACCCGCTGATCAGTACTCGCATCATCGGTCTCCCATCTCGCTTCTCGCGCTCGATCGAGTCAGGCCCTATGCTGCGAATCATAGAGTGCTGCGAATCATAGAGTGCGGAGGTCCTCCGAGGAAGGCGCAGAAATGCCGGATGATGCGATAAACAAACAAAGAACAAGGACCGGTCTGGGCAAGTTTGTTGCTGCAGCGCTGGTGGCGGTCGCGCTGATCGCCTTCGTGCTGCAGAACACCGACAGCACTCCAGTCCGATGGTTGTTCATTGATCGCAGTGCGCCTCTGTGGCTGATCATCGTTGTGTCAGCCGTCGCGGGTGCCGTTCTCAGTGAGATTCTGGGCTGGATCGTTCGCCGCCGCCGCTGACTGGGCCGGCCCAGTCGCGCTCGCTAGGAGTCCAACAGTTGTTCGATCCGGTCGGGGAGTTCTGCCACCGGGAGTCTGGTCACCTCGACGCTGCCGTCGTTGTCGATGAACGCGTAGATCGGTTGGCTGAAGACGCCGTAGCGTTCCCAGATTGAGTTGTCCGTGTCGGACACGTGCTCGAGATCGGTAACGCCGTAGCCGCCTATGAAGCGCTCGAGGTCAGCTTCCGATGTAGTGCTGCCACCGACACCGATGATCTCGATTTGTCCTGCAAATTGTTCCTGCGCCAATGCGACCGCACCGGCTTCCCGTTGACATGCCGGTCACCATGGTGCCCAGAACCACAACACGAGGTCCTGCCCGGCGTAGTCACCTGCGTCGAACAGTCCTCCACCGACGAGTTCCTCGGTCCAGTCGTGGGGCCAGGCGGCCGCAACCGAATCGCTCGGAGCCGTCGTGGGAGAAGATCCGACCGTTGTTGGCGCAGGGGCCTCGGTAGTTGTCGTCGCCGGATCCTGGGTTGGAGCGGAGTCGTCGCTCCCTTCGCCGCAGGCGCCCGCGACCAGCAAGAGCACCGCAACCGCGGCGGTGATCCGCAGGTTCAGGTGACGGCGCATAGACCCATGCTAGGGCCGTTCGGGTCGAGCGGTACAACGATGCGGCTCGGTCTGCGATTGCGCTGGGTATCCTTGCGAACAGCCGTGGGCCCAAGAGTCGGAGAGGGTCGAGGAGAGTTGGAGACGAGGTCACGATGAGCACCCGGAAGTTGATCGGAGTCTCTCTCATCGTCGGACTGGCGATTCTTGTCGCGGGAGCTGTTCAGCTGCTGATGATCGTCGGCTGAGGAGAATCTTCGTAGGTAACATGAGGCCCGCACGGGGAGGAAGTCCGATAGATAGACAACACGATGTGACACAACACGATGTGATCGTCATCGGCGGTGGCCCTGCGGGGTACGCAGCCGCCCTCTACGCCGCGGGGATAGGACTGAACGTGGGTCTCGTGGAGAAGGGGGCACTCGGCGGCACCTGCCTGCATGTCGGGTGCATTCCCGCCAAGGAACTGTTGGAGACCGCCCATGTGTATCGGACTGTTCGCAGCGCCGGAGACTTCGGTGTGAAAGCAGGTGTGCCAGAACTCGATTGGGACGTAACGATGAAGCGCAAGCAGACCATCATCGACCAGTTGGTGGCCGGTCTGGGCTCGATGATGAAGGGTCGAAAGGTGACGGTCTACAACGGCACCGGCACTCTGGGCGCGGATCGGATCGTCTCGGTCGCCGGAGACGACCAGAGCCGCACGCTCAGCGCACCTTCGGTGATTCTGGCCACCGGGTCGTTGCCACGCACGATTCCCGGATTCGAAGTCGACGGCAAGGTCGTCATGACCTCCGACGAACTGCTGTCGATCGAGTCGCTTCCACAGACTGCCGCCGTGATCGGCGGCGGTGCCATCGGCTGTGAATTCGCCTCGATGATGGCCGACCTCGGAGTAGAGGTCACCGTGATCGAGGCGTTGGACCAGATACTGACTGGATGCGACAGCGACGCGGCCAAGGTGGTGGCGCGCAGCTTCAAGAAACGTGGGATCACAGTACACACTTCGGCTCCGGTCCACGGCCATTCGGTCGACCCTTCGGGGTCGCACACGACCGTGTCCTTCGGCGACGGCAAGTCGGTGGACGTTGAATTGGTAGTGGTGTCGGTCGGCCGCCGGCCCAACGCGGAGGGGCTGGGTCTCAGCGGTACTGCGGTGGTGGTCGACGAGCGCGGCTTTGTCGAGGTGGACGGTCGTTGCCGCACCGCGGAGCCGGGTGTCTGGGCGGTCGGCGACCTGATCGACACTCCGCAACTGGCCCATGTGGCGTTCGCCGAAGGGATGCTGGCCGTGACCGATTCGTTGGGAGAGGAACCGGCGCCGCTGGATCACCACGGGACGCCGTGGTGCATCTACTGTCATCCCGAGGTTGCCTTCGCCGGGCATACGGAGTCGTCGGCGATCGAGGCGGGTTACGAGGTTGTGACTTCGTCACACCGGTTCATAGGCAACGGCAGGGCCAAGATCGTCGGTGACACCGACGGCATCGTGAAGGTCATCGCCGAGAGGCTTGCGGACGGCACGGGCGGGCAGATCCTGGGGGTCCACATGGTCGGGCCGTGGGTCACGGAGCAGCTGGGGCAGGCGTACCTGGCTGTCAACTGGGAGGCAACAGTCGACGATGTCGCAGCTTTCATCCAACCTCACCCCACCATGAGCGAGCTCTTCGGAGAATCGGTGTTGTCACTTACCGGGCGATCGCTCCATGGTTGATGCAAGACTGGACCCGCGACCGATGAGAAGGGGACTTGATGGCTGATGTGACAATGCCCCAGCTGGGCGAGACGGTGACCGAGGGAACAATCACTCGTTGGTTCAAGCAGGTCGGCGATCACGTCGAGATGGATGAGATCCTCTTCGAGGTATCCACCGACAAGGTTGATTCTGAAGTACCGTCGCCCGTCGCGGGCACCCTGATCGAGATCTTCGCGAACGAGGGCGACCTGGTTGAGGTTGGACAGGTTCTCGCTCAGATCGGTGATCCGCTCGCTGCACCGGCCGCGGCTCAGCCGCCATCCGAACCCCAGGTCGCGTCCGAGCCGGAGCCTCAACCCGAGCCGCAGGTCGTGTCCGAGCCGGAGCCCCAGCCACAACCGGAACCTCAACCCGAGGCGCCATTCGTTGAACCGCTGGACACACCAGTCGCAGCAGAGACCCAGTCCTCGAGCCTGCCGCCCCCGCCGCCACCACCCACAAGCACCGACCCGGTAACGGAACCGTCCACAGAATCGCCGGGCGACGGGTCCCCAGCGAGCGGCAAGTTCTCGAGTTCGCTCATTTCCCCGGTGGTGCGCCGGTTGATAGCCGACAACGGACTTGACGCCTCGATGATCGTCGGCACAGGTATCGGTGGTCGTATCACCCGGTCGGATGTCGAATCGGTGATTCGTTCAGGCGCCGCAGTCCAGTCCCCACCCCAAGCGCAGAGTCCTGTAGAGCCGTCAACGCCGCCTTCAGATCCTCCGCCCGCCGAGCCCGCCGCCGCCTCGAGTCCTCCAACCGCTCCGGCGACGTCGCCGGCGGTCAGCGCCACACCACCGATTGAAGTCGCGGCGCGCGACCAGGTCGTGGCGCTGAACAACATCCGCAAGCGCACAGCCGAACACATGGTCATGTCGAAGAGCGAGTCGCCCCATGTGCTCACCGCCATGGAGATCGACTACGAGGGCGTCGAGAAGGTTCGCAGGACGATCAAGTCGGGTTGGAAGGCCGAGGAGGGTTTCAGCCTCACCTATCTGCCTTTCATCGCCCGGGCGGTCGTTGACGCGTTGCGGGAGTACCCGCATCTCAATGCCAGTTTCGGCGGTGACCATCTGGTGGTCCATGACGAGGTCAACCTGGCGATCGCGGTTGATATCGACTTCAACGGCCTGCTGGCACCCGTCATCAAGGGGACCGAAGGAAAACGGCTGCGCCAGATCGCTCGGGACATCGTCGATGTTGCCGGCCGGGCGCGCACCAAACAATTGAAGCCCGACGAACTCTCAGGTGGCACATTCACGCTGACCAACGCCGGTCAATACGGCACCATGATGCAGTTCCCGATCATCAACCAGCCTCAGGTTGCGATCCTGTCAACAGACGGCGTGACACGGAAGCCGGTCGTAGTCACCGATGCGTACGGCAACGAATCGATCGCTATCCATTCGGTCGGGGTGTTGGCGATGGCCTGGGATCACCGTGCATTCGACGGGGCCTACGCTGCTGCGTTCCTTCATCGGGTCAAAGAGATTATCGAGACTCGCGACTGGGAGGCGGAGGTCCACTGAGCCGGTCGGTTTCGCCCGAGCGGACTCTGCGGGTCCGCTGGTTGGGACGAGTCTCCTATCGCGATGCGCTGGGATTGCAGCGAGGGTTGTTCGTCAACCGCCGACACGAGTATCTGCTGCTGTTGGAGCATCCCCATGTTGTGACCACCAGCAGGCGCACTCCTTCGGCGCATCTGCTCGCCGATGTCGAGTCGCTCGGGGCAGAGTTGGTCGAGGCGGACCGGGGCGGTGACGTTACCTACCACGGGCCCGGTCAGCTCGTTGCCTACCCGATTGTCGAGGTGCCGGGACGCCGCGGCGGAGGGATGGCCGACACCGCAGCGTACGTGGCTTCGCTTGAACAGGTGTTGATCGAGACGCTCGGAGACCTCGGCGTGCATTCTGGTCGTCTCCCAGGCTGCACAGGAGTCTGGGTTGGGCCCGAGACGGATAAGCCCAAGAAGATCGCGGCCATCGGGGTGCGGATTGCGCGGGGTCGCTCGATGCATGGGGTTGCACTCAATGTCGACCCGGATCTGAGCTGGTTCAAACGGATCGTCCCCTGTGGCATCACTGACAAGGGGGTCACTTCGTTGGCCGCGCTCGGCGTTGACGTGTCGATGGCTGAGGTGGTCGGGGTGTTCACACGACGAGCGGTGGCGACCTTCGCACCGCACGGGTCGGTCGATCGCGCGGGGGTGGGGTTCAGGACCAGACCCGTAGATCTGGCGCCGTTCACTCGAGGGGAGGGTCCTGGCACACCTGTTGGACGTTCAGGAGCCGGACACGGAGAGGAACAACCGGCGCTGGCCCTGTCTGGACAGGCACCGTCCGGGGAGTTCTCGCAGCAGGCGGACGGCACCTCGTTGAGGCTGCTGGGCCGCCTCGCTCAAGCGGGGGCAACCGACCATGACCCTGTGCGATTGCGAGCCCGCAAACCTGCCTGGATGCGGGTGAAGTTCGATCCTGGCCCTGAGTATCGCCGGGTGAGGTCCACGATGCGGGAACTGGGACTGGTGACGGTGTGCGAAGAAGCGGGCTGCCCGAATATTTCCGAGTGCTGGAACGACGGCACGGCAACGTTCATGATCCTCGGGGATCGCTGCACCCGAGCCTGTGGGTTCTGCCTGATCGACACCCGACATCCCGAGGCGCCGGATCCCGATGAAGCGACCCGAGTGGCAAAGGCCGTTGAGTTCATGGGCCTACGCCACGCGGTCGTCACGATGGCCGCTCGAGACGACCTCGAAGACGGTGGGTCAACTGCTGTGGTTGACGTGATCGAGGCGATCCGCGAACGCACCCCGCAGTGTCGGGTGGAGACCCTGGTTTCGGACTTCAAGGGCCGCGACGAATCGCTCCAAAAGGTATTCGACGCTCGACCCGACGTGTTCAGCCACAACGTCGAGACAGTCGCCCGGCTGCAACGTGCGGTGCGCCCGTCGGCAGGCTATGCGCGCAGTCTCTCGGTCCTGGCCCGGGCCAAAGCGGCCGGTTTGACGACCAAGTCGTCAATCATCGTGGGGATGGGGGAGAGCGACGATGAGATTCGCCAGACCCTCACGGACCTGGCCGCAGTCGGCGTCGACATCGTCACGATCGGGCAGTACCTGCGTCCGACGTCGCACCATCTACCCGTGGCCCAGTGGTGGCAGCCGGAGTGCTTCGAGGAATGGAAGCGCTTCGGGGAGTCGGCTGGAATCGGGCATGTGGAGTCGTCCCCGCTGACCCGTTCGAGTTACCACGCCGGCCAGTCGGTGGATCGATTGGCAGGCAACCGCCGATGACCGGGTTGTATACCTACTATGGGCCACGATGGGTATCGGAGCCATGGGTATCGATACCGTGGGAACTGTGAGCACCGAGCACCAGACGAGCGCCCAGTTCGCGCAGCGGCTCGACCGGGCCCGAGCCAAAATGACCGCGCAGGGAGTTGACGTGCTGCTCCTGTCGGTCGGAGCCGACCTCCCTTACTTCTGTGGGTACGAGGCGATGCCTCTGGAGCGCATCACAATGCTGGTGGTGCCCCGCGACGGTGACGCCACGCTGGTCGTCCCCGGACTGGAAGCTCCGCGGGTCGTGCCGCGTCCTGAGGTGTTCTCGGTAAAGCCGTGGTCTGAGACCCAGGATCCGATCTCCTTGATCGCCTCGCTGATGGGTCCTGCGTCTACTGCTGCGGTTGGTGATCAGATGTGGTCCGGGTTCCTCGTCGATCTGATGTCTGTGCAACCGAACACGGTGTTCCGTCGTGCCAGTTCGGTCACAGGAGCGATCCGGGCGATCAAGGACGACGCAGAGATCCAGCGGCTGCGAGCGGCCAGCCGCGCGGTGGATGCGATCGCCGAGCGTCTTCAGGGCGGAGAGATTCCGCTTGTCGGCCGCACCGAAGCGGAGGTGTCGGCAGAACTGGGGCGCCAGATCATTGCTGAGGGCCATGATCGGGTCAACTTCGCCATCGTGGCGACAGGAGAGAATGCCGCGAGCCCCCACCACGAGGCGGGTTCCAGGGTGATCTCTGAGGGCGAGGCGCTGCTCTGCGACTTCGGTGGGACGATGATCGGGGACGACGGCGTCGGTTACTGCTCGGACATCACCCGGTGTGTCTGGGTGGGTGCGCGACCGGATCGCGAGTATCTGGAGGCCTATGCAGTCCTGCACGAGGCACAGGCCGCGGCGGTCACAGCGGCCGAGGTCGGAACCCCGGCACAAGAGGTCGACCGAACCGCACGCGAGCGTATCGCTGCGGCCGGATTCGGCAGTTACTTCGTTCACCGAACCGGCCACGGGATCGGCGTTGAGGCTCATGAGGACCCCTACATCGTCGAGGGCAATGAAGTACCGCTGGCGGCGGGCAACGCCTTCTCGATCGAACCGGGCATCTATGTCCCGAACCGCTGGGGAATGCGCCTCGAGGACATTGTTGTCGCGACCTCCTCGGGCCCCGAGTCGTTGAACCTCGTAGACCATCATCTCGCAGTCGTGGAGGCATAGTCGCGGCATAGACGCCGGGTCGTCTCAGGACGTCCAGCGGGGCCGCCGCTGAGACCCGTGGCGTAAGCGGTAGCTTGACTCGGTGATCCGCATTGACGCCGCCACGGTCCTTCTGCAGTGGGGGGCGGGTGGCTGGGTATTCTTGTGGGTCACGACACGGCGCCGCGAAGTCGGGCTCGGCTACGGCTGGTTGCAGCGAGCGATTTTCCTGCTGATGGGGGCGGGTTCGCTGGTCGCAGCGTTGGTGACGGAATTCGTCTGGACACGAGAGGCGGCCACTCTTGTGTTCATGGCCGCGGGTGGTGTTGCGCTGGTTGTGTCGATCGCCCGCCGCTCAGCTGGTGTCTCAGGCCAGCGGGAACTTCGCGAACGGCGTTCCGAGCGCGTCGCGGAAATGACTGGTATTGATCGTGCCGAACCGTCATTCGATGATTCTGCGGCGGAGTTCCCCCCGAGTCTGGATCTGGTCGCGGCGGCGATCGGTATGGTCGCGGTCCTGTTCGCCTCGATCCACGCAGGCGACCCGGTGGTCTTGTCGATCGCCCGCGGCTTGGTCAGCGCCCTGTTCCTCGGTGTGGTGTCCGACGCCATGCTCCTCGGTCATTGGTACCTGGTGCAGCCGGGTCTGGCGAGGGGACCGATCCTGGAACTGGTCCGCTGGACCGGCATTGTCTGGGTGCCAGAGACCGTATTGATGCTCTGGCCCGTGGGAATGGTCTCCGTGCTCAATGGCACGATCGACGACGCCTACAACGGACTGCTCGGGTGGTTCTGGGCAGCGTGCGTGGTGACCACCATCGGGCTTGTGGGAGTGACCCGTGCGGCGCTTACCGAACGGGCCTATTCAGCTGTCATGGCCGCCACCGGTCTGATGTATCTCGCCATCCTCACGGCATTCGGCCAGGATCTGGTCGCCCGCATCCTGCTCGCGGGCTGAATCTCGCCGGGCGTAGCCGGAGCCGCGGGGTGTTGTTGCGGTGTCTTTGCCGGGCGTAGCCGGAGCCGCGGTCCCTGTCACCGGAACCGTGTACTGCATCTAGACTAAGACCGTGCCCAGAGCGTTTTGGAGCGGAAGCATCAGCTTCGGACTGGTCAACATTCCGGTGCGCCTGTTCGCCGCGGTCCGACGCAAGACCGTCCGGTTCAACCAGATCGACTCGTCCACGGGAGCGCGCGTCAAACAGAAACTGGTCTCGTCGGAGGACGGTGAAGAAGTCCCCAGGGAACGGATAGTGAAGGGGTATTCGCTCGAAGACGGCAGCTACGTGACCATCTCCGAAGAAGAGATGACAGCGCTCGACCCAGAGATGGCACGAACCATCAACATTGACGAGTTCATCGACCTGGTCGACATCGACCCGATCTTCTACGACAACGCCTACTATCTGGCCCCGGCCGATCAGGCCGCGAAGCCTTACAAACTGTTGGCCACCGCCATGGAGCAGGCGGGAAAGGTCGGAATCTGCCATTTCGTGATGCGTTCAAAACGCTATCTGGCCGCGGTGCGGCCTGTCGAAGGGCGGCTGTTGTTGTCGACGATGCTGTATCACGACGAGATCGTCGACCACTCTGAGATAGACGGCTTCGACCTGCTGGCGGAGACTGACATCGACGAGCGGGAACAGGCGATGGCCGAACAGTTGATAGCGACGCTCAATGCGACCTTCGACCCGACCCGCCACAACGACACCTACCGGGAAGCGGTTCTGGAATTGATCGAACGCAAAGCCGCGGGGGAGCGGAGCGACGATCTGCTGAGAGCGCCCGCTCCCAGCTCCGACAAGGTCATTGATCTGATGGCGGCCCTCGAAGCCTCCGTGAACGAGGCCAAGAAATCGCGTCAACGCTCGTCGTCCGAGACCAAGGCTGGAACCAAAATCGGAACCAAGAACAGAAGCAAGGGCGGCAAACGCAAACCCGCAGACGTTTCGGTTGAGCCGTCCGAACGCTCGGCGTGACCTCGGCCGATGGCTGAGGCAGAGCGCGTCCAGGTCACAGTCGGCGGCCACCGGTTGTCGGTCAGCAACCTCGACAAGGTCCTGTATCCGTTGGTCGGGTTCACCAAGGCCCAGGTGATCGACTACTACGTCAGGGTCGCGCCGTGGCTGCTGCCACACATCGAGGATCGCGGCGTCACCCTGCGACGTTGGCCTGACGGGGTCACAGCGCAGTCCTTCTTCGAGAAGCGCTGTCCTTCTCATCGGCCCGGTTGGGTGAGCACCTGTACCGGTCCCGGCGACCGCCGGGGCGGCATCGACTACTGCCGACTGGACTCAGTCGCGGCGCTGGCTTGGACCGCGAATCTGGCAGCGCTTGAGATTCACTCACCTATGGCTCGCTGCGGCGACATCGAGTCACCGTCAATGCTCGTGTTCGATCTCGACCCGGGTGATCCGGCGACGATCGTCGAGTGCTGCCAGGTGGCTCTGGAGATCCAGTCGGTGTTGAAGAGCGTGGATCTGGTGGCCTGCGCCAAGAGTTCCGGAAACAAGGGTCTGCAACTGTATGTGCCACTCAATTCACCGCACACGCATGCAGACGCGTCCGATTTCGCCTTGGCTGTGGCGCAGGTCCTCGAACAGAGATCCCCGGATTCCATCTTGTCCAACATGAACCGCAAGCGCCGCGCCGGCAAGGTCTTCATCGACTGGAGCCAGAACTCGCGCCACAAGACGACGATCGCCCCCTATTCCCTGCGTGGTGGTGACCGGCCGACGGTGTCGACTCCGCTGAGCTGGGACGAGGTTGCTGACGGCGCCGATGGCGAGCCGCTCATCTTTGAAGCCGCCGAGGTGCTCGAACGCGTCGAGTCTCTGGGTGATCTGTTTGCCGACACCATCACGGTGCAGCAGCAACTCCCGACCGCGGGCGCCTGACGCAGCCCGTCGGTCCGAGCCGTTGGTCTCGATCTCGTCGATGACGCCGGCCATGAATCCGTGCGGGTCCGGGGCCTCGGCGAGAAAGCGGGTGGGAGCAGATCTTCCCAAGCAGCGGGATCGGTCTCCCTCAGAACCTCATGGGGGATGTAGGTGGAAGCGTCGCGGTCGTACTCGCTGAGACGTTCACGCACGACCGGTTCGAGGCCGGCCTTCACCACGGTCATCGGTATGAAACGTCAACCGACTGTTGTTGCTGTGTCGTTGCTAATGCTGTCGCGGGAGTATCAGCTGATGACAGCGAGGTTAGGGGCCTTGGGGGGTTAGTTCATGCGTTGGAGTGTGATACTGAAGTTGCCTTCGCGGGTGGGTGTTGAACCAGGGCTGCGGTACCAGCATCGACGAGGTATTGATTGTGTCAGATATTTCTGATATATTTCTGACTACACACCGTGTTCATCTCACCACACACGAAGGGAGGGCAACCGTGGCATCTGTGGCGGACAAGATTACGCAGGCGGTTACCGAGCGCGGACCGGGGGCATGGGTATGCACCCCCGGGGACTTTCTGGGCCTGGGGAGCCGTGAGGCGGTCGACCAGGCACTGTCGCGCTTGACCAAGGCCGGCAAGCTGCGCCGGATCGGGCATGGCCTGTATGACATGCCGCGGTTCAGCAGCGTGCTGGGCCGGTCTGCGCCGGCCGACATGGACGCCGTCGTGGCGGCGTTGGCGAGGCGGGACGGCGTGCGGATCATGGCCGACGGGCTGGTAGCCGCTAATCGGCTGGGCCTCACCAATGCGGTGCCGGCAAGGGCCAGCTACCTCACCGACGGCGCCTCCAGGACGCTTCGGATCGACGGCAGAACCGTTCGGTTCCGACACGGCAGGCCCAGAATCATGCAGTGGGCCGGCAGGCCAGCAGCACCGGTGGTTCAGGCGCTGGACTGGCTCGGCCCCGACGCCGCCGCCGATGCCCAGGTCGTCGAGA
This sequence comes from Candidatus Aldehydirespiratoraceae bacterium, assembly GCA_965221585.1. GTDB lineage: Bacteria > Actinomycetota > Acidimicrobiia > Acidimicrobiales > Aldehydirespiratoraceae > VXYK01. Next base: position 1,216,338 of record OZ244898.1, read on the forward strand.
TGCTCAGGCGCAGCCTTCCTGTTGACGTGAAGCACGATCTCAAGCAGAACATAAGCGACGTCCCCGGCTGGGCGGCACCGCTCGTGCGCAGCATCGTGGCCGATCAAAAAGCCGTCGCGTGAACGCAGCATTCGCAGCGTTCCTCGGCCTCGCTGAGCAAGACCGGCGCGACGTAATCGAATCGGCCGCTGGCCGTCTTGACACGCTGCCCACCTATGTCGAAAAGGACCTCTGGGTCTGCGTCGTTCTGGACGCGATCTTCAACGGACTGCCCGATGGCCACCCTCGCCTGCTCTTCAAGGGCGGAACCTCGCTGTCGAAGGTGTTCAGGCTGATCGACCGGTTCTCCGAAGACATCGATCTCGTCGTGTACCGAGACGACTTGGGTTTCGGAGGAGATCGAGACCCGACCGCGGCGAGCGCCCTGTCGAAGAAAAAGCGAGCTGCGCTCTTCAAGACTCTCACCAGCGAGTGCAGCAGTTACGTACTCGGGGACTTGCGGACAGCGTTGGCTGACGCGATCGGTGAGGCCAGCGAAGAATGCCTCATCGTCCCTAACACCGACGATCCGCAGTCGCTGTTGGTTGAGTACCCCACGCTGTACCCGGTCAGCGACACTGCCTACGTCGCGCCGAGCGTGAAGATCGAAGCCGGCGCGAGATCGGCTCTCGATCCCAACCAGTCCAGCGGCGTCACGGCATTCATTGACGACGAACTGCACAACGCCTCGCTCGACGTAGCCAACATCAGAGTGCTCTCGCCGCAGAGGACATACTGGGAAAAGCTGCTGATCCTGCACGGCGCCCACTGCGGGCACCGAGACCAAGGGCGAATCCCGGAGGACAGGAACCGGATCTCACGCCACTACTACGACGCCGCAATGATCACGGCGACCGAGACGGGCGCGTCGGCCCTGTCAGACCTTGACCTTCTTGACGCAGTACGCAGCCACAACCTCATGGCCTTCAAGCAAGCATGGAAGCGCTTCGAAGAGGCCACCCCCGGTTCGGTGAAACTGGTGCCCCAACCCGGACTGCGCGAAGCAATCGAACGGGACTATGCGGCCATGCAGAGCATGATCCTCGGCGATGCTCCCGAATTCGAATGGATCAACGAACGACTGCAGGACGCCGAGAACGTCATCAATCACAGCTAGCGGCCATCAGGCTGAACGAGCACACGGTGTGCCGGATCGGTGCGGGCGCCGGTGTCGGCGTCGAACGTGGCCCACAGCTGCAAGCAGTTAGGTTGTAGTTATCGAAGTTCCTTGATCATGTCCCCCAATTCGTCAAGCCTGTCCATCAGAATGCAGTGAGAAACGACAGTCCAGTACGTTTTGTTCGTCTCAGCGCCCCTCAACGCCTGCCCTCCGGGATGGCCTGGGTTAGTGAGCTGTGGCCGTGTCGGTCCGCCCCGCCTCAAGCGAATCGCACCCCCCTCTGGCAGCACTCTCAAATCCCTTTGATGGTCAGCGAAATTACAAGTACGTTGTTTCGGGCCCCTTGCTGGATGGGCAGCAGGCGGCGAAAGGGGTATGCGATGGACAAGAAGCCAGGGATCCACACCGTCAAGCATGGCGGCGGTTGGGCCAACCGTCGTGCAGGGTCAGACCCGGTAAGCAAGGGCTACCCGACGAAGAAGGAATCTCAGCAGGCGGGCGCGTCTGCCTTGGTCAAAGGCGCTTTGGCGGCGGGGTGGACCTAGTGGTGTGGAGGACGGCGAAATTGCCTCACTTCCCCACATCCCGTCTGGAGGGCTGAAGGCCCATGACAGAAGCCCACGCAGAAGGCGGTGTTGATGACCATTCCGATAGTGGAGATGCCGGGTCTACGCCGTCGGACATTGACTCCTTGAACAGACAGTTCTACCAGGAGCACGGACCTCCGGGGTATCTTCACATGCGCCTCCGAACTCTCTGTGTGGTCGGTGGTGCCTACGAGCAGTTCAAGGGGATTCTCGCTGAGGGGATCGAGGTCGCCGACTTCTCCATGAAGCTCAGCGCAGCAGATGGGGACGATGACGTTGCTATGAAGTCCGACATGGCGTTCAGGGAGCAGTACATGAGCATCGAGGCTCATCATCTCAAGCATCTGGCTGCGGAAACACTCATACGCATGTTCTTGGGCCATCGAGGGTCTCCGCACTGTCCCTGGTGGGAGATATCGAGAGAGACGAACTTCGCCACGTTCAAGGAGACAGTCAGCAGCCAAATTCTTCGGGTTGCTGGGCAGAGGTTGATGTCCGATGTGGGCGATGTGTTTCTTGGCCTGCCGACGGATCCTTCATCTCTGTCTGAAGAACAGTTGGATGTTGTTGACAATCTCGCCAGCTTCTTGCGGGTTTTTGCGAGAGAGTGGTTAGACGAGTCAAAGTCCTACAATGCCACCAAACATGGGTTGACCGCAGTTCCCTGCGACACCGCTCTGGCCGTCGGCACACACGACAGCAGAATGCTCGCAGTGGGAAGCGGCAAGAGTCTGGCCCATTTGACGCATAAGCGGCGGCAGAACGGTGAAAGAGAATGGCATCTGACGACTCGGTGGATTCGCTTAGAGCAAGCTTTAGTGGCGACTGATTTGATTTGCCGAATGCTCGCATCTTTGTGGAGTGTTGCGCGAGCGAGATACGGCATTACGAATCAATACCTTCCGTTCATGCTGCCTTCATCAGCTTTCTCCACAAAAGAGCTTCAACAGATGGGAGCTAGAGGTGCCAGAGAGATGTCGTGGTACCAGTTCACCGAGATAAATCGACATTGAGACATCTGGAGCTCACCGCCTCCCAGTCGCTTGTTTCACCTGCTCAGCCTCCGATTAGCAGGTTGGTTTGTCGCGATTGCGCGTCATCTCCTGCTTGCAGGGCTATGGAAATCAACGTCTGTTGGGGACCAGTCGATCTCAACAAACCGGAGGTGCCCGACTGTGTACCGCTGCCACGGGGACCCCTCATTATGACTTCGTGCTCGATCCCGGCTCGTCTGAAGACGACTGGAGTGCTCTAGAGCCGCCACCCGTGGCGTCTACCCGACGGCTGTTGCGACCATGCGCATGGAACTTGTCGAGGGCCGCTAAAGCCGTGATCTCGTCATTGTTAGGTCACCGTGGTAGAAGCCCGCGTGCACCTCGCGACCACAAGTCGGCGGTTCACCTGCCACCAATGACGGGCGGGCCACAGCGGCACGGAGCCGGGCGTGGGGTTCGTTAGGCGGCAGTCAATTCGCTGACGAATCGCTATGTCACGTCGAGGTTCAGCGGGTAGGACTCGATTCGTCCGGCGTGCCATGAGTAGAACGCCTGTCGGAAGTCGAACTCGGTGCGTCCGGCTGTCTGGCACTTTTTCTTGATCAGGTCGATGATCGCGATCTTGTCGTTGTCGGTCGTGTCGATGCCGAAGATGATGCCCTTGAGCGCTGAGAAGTCGTAGGTCAGCGTGCGGGCTGCGTTCGGCAGCGTGTCGTCGAGCAGTGTGAAGTTCACGAGCCGATGTTCCCGCTCGAACTCCCACTCTTTGGTCTTGGTGCAGATGTCGCGCCAGTATTCGGACCACAGAGCGTCTCGCCATGCATTGATGTCGGCGTCGGGTGCCATGTGCGCGGCTCTCGACGAAGTGTTGCCCTCGGCGTCGGTGAACCAGACGGCTCGCGTCGAGGTTTCTGGCAGTCTGCTGATCCGATCGAAGAAATCGACCTCTTCGAGAGCCTCCACGTACTGCACCTTTTCGAAACGGAACTTCCGTGACGAACGCGAGCGGCGGATCATGGGTTCGTTGTTGCGGCCCCCCACAACATCCTCGTGCAAGATAAGTCCGGGTCCGTGCTCGTCGTTGTCCACATCGAAGATGAGACACGCACCGGTGTGCCCGTCCGCATAGCTGCCCCATTGCGTCGTGTTGCTGTAGCTCTCGGTGAAGGATGCGGCGTACCAGACAGGTCCGACAGCGCGGGACAGCTCCCGCACGTAGGCGTGGGGGAAGTCGGCAAAGAAGAAGCTGCGCTTTTGCTGAGGCACGCTGTCGATAGGACGAAACGTCGTCATCTTCGACAAGACTCGACGCCTGACCGTCATCTGCTGCATCGCTTCGAAGCCCAGCTCGATGAAGCTGACATCACCCTCGAGCTGATCGAAGAGGTCGAATATGCGCGGGAACACCTCAGCCGGTTTTGAGGGCCGCTCCAGCAACGCTTGCGAAGGGTCTTCGGAACCACGTGCGACGTGTGCACGTCCGATCGCCGCGACAGCGGAAAGGTGCAGGAACGTCAGGTAACCCTCGACCTCTGCACTGCGCGCCTTGTGTCCGAGCGCTTCCAGTCGGGATGCGACTCGTGCGAGATCGAACTGCTGATTGAGGTCGCTCCAGATCTCAGACAAGAGGTCCGCGTAGGGTTCAGATGGCGGATCGTCCCAGCGCATGTTGATCGGGATGTCGCCTGGACCTACAGGATCGTCCTGCTCCCTCATCCGCAGCAGCAAGTAGATGTGGTGCAGGCAGTTCACGTAATGGCGGAACAGATTGGTCCAGACGATCCTATCTCCCTGCCACACAAGATCCCGGATCACCTCCGCCGGGTCGTTCAGTTTGGACGCCTCAGCAAAGTAGATGGTCTGGCCTTGCAGTTCACCGGCGTCGTTAGGGCAGTCAGAGCCGAGCAGGCGGTTGATCGAGCGGAATCGGTAGATCTCATCCATGCTGAACAGTCTGTGCGTCAATTATGTCGGATGGTGCAATCGAAGCGATCGATGTGACCTTCGGGCCCGTCAGCACCATCGCGGTATGACCGATCGCGGGCACGCGAACGGTCGTCGGGGTGTCCTAGCTCTGAAACTGACCGAGGTTGTTGACGACTACCACGACCATCTGCCGCGTGTGCGTTGCCGGCCAGAAGACTGCCCTTTGCGAATCGATGTCGAGCTGCTTCAAGCCAAGATTCAGTCGTGTCAGGGGAAGATCGGGACTACCGTCCCAGCGTCGCGGGCGCGACCCACCCGTACTTTATGACGCCGCTAAGAAAGTATCCGAGGCGGGCACCGTTGCTGTCGATCCATTGTCGGACCGTCGCAATCCTGCCATATACGTATCAAAGACAAGGTCGAACGCTTCGGCGGCGACACCGGAGTCGAGGAATCCGTCATGAACTGCGGCGGGCCCGAGGTTGCGGCTGTTCTGACTGTGTCGGCGGTTAGAAAGGCTCAGTTGGGCCGTGACCACAGCGACTTCAGGTCCATAGAACACACGACTTCGGTTCCAGACTTGACCCGTCGGACAACGCCCTCCCGCCGCTGGGCAAGCTACGTGAGTTCTTCCGCTGCCCACTGAACTCCCGAACCCCCACGTTGTAGGAAACCCCTCCCGAGCGATCAAGAAGCCAACAGAACTAGGGACAGCGAACCGTTCTCACCGAACTCCGGCAGACCGCGACCGACACCTGCTCGGACGTTCACGTTTGCGGCTCATCGCACTCCCATGCCTTGTCCTGAACGTCAACAGAACAGCGTTTGGGTTGTGTCGTCGTGGGAACAGCTGTCGAAGTGGGCTTCGATATCGGTTCGAGGTTTGGCGGTGTCGGCGCTGGTCGCTGTGTTTCTGTAACCGCTTCGAGTCTTCGCGGTGATGTGTGGGGTTGCTCAGCCCGACACTTTCACCTCGCCGAATTAATGTCAGGACGACATTTTGGGCGGGCACAATGATGATGTGACCCCAGAAGACTTCTTTGAGGACGGTGTCGTCGTTGAGGACGGTTACCCCGTGCAACAACGGGTACTCAACCACGATCTGCTGGAACGCATACGCGCCAACACCTACACCGACCGGCCTAATGTTGAGGTCGCGACCGCGTTGCTGCGTTTGGCGCATGACGAGCTTTTGGCCTTCGGCACGGACCGTTCTCAGCGTACCGACGACGAGGACATGCGGCTCATTCTGAGAACGGCTCGGCGGCTCGCTAAACGGTTGGAGGTCGCCTTTCAACTGCCGTTCAGCGACTATGGCTCGTTTCACGCCTACTGGGAGGAGAACAACTGTTATGGCAGTTGGGCTGCTCGTCGTGCCGTACTGAGAAACTTGTTTGAGCCAGTGTATCGCGACCTTGAGGATCGTGAAGACGATGAGCTTGAGGCAAGCCTCGCCCAACCGATTACAAGCCATTCTGGTACGGGATGGCCAGAAGTCGATATAGCGATCAAGGATCTACGGCGGCACTTCCGAGATGCCCGCAGCCCTCTGGATTACCGAAACATCGGAAACGACTGCGATGCCGTTCTCGAACGGCTCAGCGTGACCTTGTTCGACGCGAAACTTCATCTCAAAGAGGGCGAACAAGAGCCATCCGTCTCACAAACGAAGAACCGGATCGGCAGGTTCGTAGAAGTCGCTGCTCCCGACGGGCGCACGAATGAGAAGATCAGAAAGCTCGCCAACGCAACGATTGATCTGGCCCAGGCCGTCAAACACAACCAAGAGGGGACTCGGAGGAATGCCGGGATCGCCGCAGACTCAGTGATTCTGCTTGCGAGTCTGCTCCGCTGGTTTGCTGAGGAATGAGTGTCGGTCGTGTCGACGTCACCCGGCGACGAGCAAACTGCTGTTGAAGCGATCGGGTGTTGGGGGTAACTCGGCAGGTCGTGAGACGGACGGCGGTCGTAAACCGCTCTTGAAACGCGTGACAGAACGGATCGGGGCTCGCCAACCTCCGTCGGAGTCGCCGGCCGCCCAGTACGCTGGCGGAAGCTTCCATGAAGCTAGGGATAGGCGGGCGACTTGCTCCAACGGCAACCTGTTGGACCGTAGACACTGTTACCCGGGACTGATGCCGAGAATACGTGCGATGCTTGCGGCTGGACGCTTCCGGCGCGATCGCTGGGTGGACTGGTCAGTCGGTGAGGTGCGAGACCTGCGTGTTCCCTGAGACCACCTGCGTGTCCAAGACTCGATGCCACATAGCCCCGTCCCCATCGAGAACCTCACACCCTGCGAACACCAAATGCCCTGTCGTCGCATGACTCGGTTCACGGCAGACTGAGTTGGTGTTCGACAACGACCGTCACCTCTCAGAGGGCTTCTTCGCCAATCTCGGTACTCGACTACGGTCCTATCTGACAGGAAATCGCCAGGTAAAGAAGTACTTGAAGATGCATCGTCGCGCGACCGAGGAGTATCTCGCGCATGCAATTGCTCGACCTCGTGAGATACTCAGCGGAGAGTCAGGTCTGCGCGCTGGCTTCGAAGCACGCTTGGAAGCCAGGTGGGGCCATGGTCTTGATTTGGCCGATCTCGTGGTCCATGAGGGCTTCGAGTCTGGTAGGTGGTCGAACGACCTTCTGCAGCAGCAAACTTCACCTCATAAGGACCGGAAGTTCGAAGCGCTCGTAAGGCTCCACGGGAAAGCTATAATGACCACCCGCGAGGTTTTGCTCCTGCTCCGAAGCGGGTACTCATCGGGCGGGCTAGCTCGCTGGCGGACGGTACACGAGGTCTGGGTTGTTTTTTCGCTGTTGGCAGACGCCGACTCGGAGTTGAGCCGGCGTTATCTCGCTCACGACGCCATCGAGGCCAGCAAAGGACAGGAAGACTACGAACAGACTTGGGAGGCACTTGGATTCGAACCACCCGACTGGACATCAGCTGAACGCGAAAGGACCCGAACAGCTTTGTCCGACGAGTACGGTGACAGCTTCTTGCGCGACTACGGGTGGGCGGCACCGCTGTTCAATGGACGCGCACCAAGGTTCAACAGTTGCAGGAACGAGCCGAGTTAGACCACTGGAGAGGCTTCTACCGCATGGCATCGCATGGTACCCATGCCAACCCAACGGGAATCACGTGGAACATCCAGGACCCCGACATGACAGACCGAGTTTGGGCAGGGCCATCCAACGCAGGACTAGTCGACCCGGCACAGTGCTCGCTCATTGCGCTCACAAATATCACAGGCCGCCTGATCGCTTACACCATCGACCAACTTGCTGAACCAGACGAAATTGAAACCCTTGAACACCAGAGCTTCGCGCTCGCGCAACTGCAAAAACTCCCGGCCCTAATGGAGCACGCGATCCAGACACTCGCCGCAGTGCACGCTCAGCAAGAAAGCGAGGAGCAGGCCAAAGCCGAACTTGTAAATCGAGTAGTGGAGTTCCTGCAAGCGACAGCACCCATGAAGGCGGAGGATCTGTCAGCGCGACTCGACATTGACCTTCAGGATCTCACGGAAGCACTTGACGAGGCAGTCTCGCGCGGTTTGTTGATCCAAGAGACCCACTATCGCACCGAGGTTGCCGGGTAAGCGAACAGAGAACAAACTCATCAGACAACTCTCAGCCTGCACGACCAGTCTCGGTAGGCAAACCACCGCGACAGCCTTATCAGCAGAGACCGGGCGAAGGCATTTCCGGTGCCAAACGGTCAACTGAAGGCACTGTGCTCTTCGCTCGCCTTGTCAGCCTGCGGGTCTCGAGGCGGGTTTGCGCCTGCGCTGCCTCGCCGGCTTCTCGGCCAGCTGTCCTGTCATCGTGATGTAGCGGTCGAACAGGACTCTGAGGCGTGCTTGGTCCTGTTCGAGGTTGGAGCGGGGTGCGAAGGCAGCGTCGACTGCTTTGTCGAGCGCGTCGTGGGAGCCGACGAGGTTCTTCGGCATGGACAGGGGGTTGTAGAGGTCGGCGAGGGTCGCTTCGGGAAACTCCGCGCGGGCGTCGAGCACCGCTTTGGCGCGGCCCTCGATGCGCTGTTGCTGCTGAGCGGTCAGGTTCGGGAACGGGAACGTGTTGTATACGCTGCCCGGCGAGATCCTGGGGTCGCTTTTGAGGCGGCCGCCGACGGTGCGGGTCCACAGGGTGAACATCGCCGATTGGAGCACTCCGAACAGCCACAGCGGGGCGCTTTCTATGGTGTAGAGCTGGTTGGTGGCGATGTCGTCGGCGCCGAGGTAGGCCATGGGGGCGACCCGGTAGTTCTCGCTGCTCACTTCGGGGACGGCGAGGTATCCGCCGGCGGGCTGCTTGTTGTTCCAGAACAGCGCCGGTGTGGCAGCCGTTTCCTGTGTCTGGGCGCTGTCCGAGGACAAGCGGTGGTCGCGGACCTTGGCGAGCCGCTCTGTCAGCTCTGGCCATTGTCTGAGCTCGGTGGGCGTGGCTTCTGCGAGCCACAAGCACCAGCGCTCCACGCCTTGGAGGAGTTCTTTGGACCCGTACAGGCTGCGGACGAACTTCTTTCTGAGGTCTTTTGGCAGAGCGCTGCGTTCTTTGGGGGTGAGTATTAGGTTGCCGCCGTCATTCGGTTTGCTCCCGATGCTCAGCTCGGGGACGCCTCCGAGCGGGGTGCTCCGTTTCGCCACGCCGACCATCGGGCTGTCGACGAGGTAGACGTTGATCTCCCGGGCGGACTCCTCGATGCCTTCGGCGTGCAGATCCGGGTAGAAGTACAGCCTGCGCTTCCGTCCGGGAGTTTTGGCGAAGCCCACGATCACGACGTGCACGTGGGCTCTGCCGCGGGCTTCGCTGGTCCACGCGAATGTGCGGTGGGCGAATTCGATGGTCGCTCCGCGCCGCTCCAACAGAGAGTGCAGTGCCGACGCCTGCTCACCCTGGGTGATCGAGTTAGTGGACACGAAAGCACAGCGGGTGCGCGGGCCGATGTAGTCGACAGCCTTCGCGTACCAGCCCAGCACGTAGTCGATCCGCTTGGGGGTGCCTGTGGGCATGACCCGCTCCATGTCGGCTTTCTGCTCGTCTGTTCGGAGCCGGAACCCGACAAAGGGCGGGTTGCCGTACACGTAGTCGGCCCGGTCGGATGGCAGGAGGCTGTTCCAGTCTGTGTCCAGCGCGTTGGCGATCAAGATGTGTGGGCTGGACTGGATCGGGAACCGGACGAAGTATCGGCCGAACTCGGACGACGCCTCCCGGTTGGCGATGTGGTCGGCAAGGTAGAGCGCCGTGGAAGCGATGCGAGCCGGGAACTCCTCGCTCTCGATGCCGTAGAACTGCGAAACGTTCACCTTCAACATCAGATCCAAGTCCATCACTCGCTGGCCAGGCTGCTCACCTGCCGTGCCCCGGCGAGTGGCGCGCTTTTTGGAGATCGCCTTGAGAGTCTCGGTTTCCAGCCGGCGTAACTCCCGGTAGGCGATTACGAGGAAGTTCCCGCATCCCGCCGCCGGGTCGAAGAACGTCAAAGAGGCGAGTTTCGCGTGGAACGCCTCCAGCTTCGGCAGGCTGTCGGCCCGGGCCAGTTCCTTTTCGAGGTCCTCGAGGAACAGAGGGCGGATGACCCGCATGATGTTCTCCTCGGTCGTGTAGTGGGCGCCGATCTCGCGGCGCTCCGCCGGGGTCATCACCTCTTGGAACAAAGAGCCGAAGATCGCCGGTGAGATCGCCGCCCAGTTGAACCTGCACACCTCTAGCAGCGCCTTTCGGGCCGCGGAAGTGCAGTGAGCTATCGGTATCTGCTCGGCGAACAGGTCGCCGTTGATGTAGGCGAAATGCGCCAGGTGGTCGTCGATGGCGGGGCTGCGCTGGTCTGCTGGTTTGTCGAGCTCTTGGAACAGCGTGGCGATGCGGGCGCCGAGGTCCTTGCCGTCTTGGCGGCTCTGCGCCACGTAGGAGGCGAACAGGCCGCTTTCCCACACTGCTGTGCTGTCCGCAAAGACGCAGAACAACACCCTCGTCAACCACACACGCCTTGCGTGATCGTCGTAGCTGGCGCGTTCTAGCTCATCGTGGAGGTCGCGCATCAGCATCGTCGCGGCGAGATTCAGCTCCTCCGTCGAGGCAAAGTCGGCCTTTTGGTCGTGCCCGGCCAACCACCAGAACCGCTCGACGTTGTCGGGAAGCTCGCTGAGGGAGAACACGCCCTCGGCGCGGGTATCGTAGTCGTGGAACTTGAAGCGGGCGAAGTCGCAAGCCACAGCCATTCTCGGGGCCTCCTCGTCGGGGATCGAAGGCAGATAGTCGAGCAGCTGCCTCATGGCTCCCTCCAAGTCCTTGCCCGCCGACTTGTGCTCCACCGCCAGTTTCTGGGGCACGAACAGGTCTATCCGCCCTTTCTCTCCCGTCGACAGCCGCTCCGCGTGCTTCTCGTACTGGCCCACCAACTTGCGGTCGATGTCGAAGATGCCGAAGAACTCGTCCCAGAATGAGTGCGACTCCGCCCGCTCGCTCTCGGCGCCCTCCCATCTTTTGGAGAATCGTGCGGCCGCATCTCGGATCTCATCCTTCGTCACCGCAACAGCCTCCATGGCCGACGATTATCTCACATCGGGAGCAGAGGCGCGTATGCCGCAGACCGCAACCCGAGGATCCGACCAGGACCGGCTGTCGGCTCGGGCCAACACCCGACTCCACGAATCAGAAACAGCGTTACGTGCGAAACGAGCGGCCGGGACGCTGGCGGTGGTTTCTGACGGTGTCGGCGATGTCGGCGCCGACCGCCGCACGATCCGCAGCAACTACGACCGCGACGCCCGGATAGGGCACCGTTCAGCAACCAGCAAACAAAATGCCGGGTTCGGGTTCGGCTACGACCTCCGTGCGTGTCCGGGGCACCGGCGGGAAAGTGAGTGGTGAGCAGGTGTTTCCCAAGCAGCGGGATCGGTCTCCCTCAGAACCTCGTGGGGGACGTAGGTGGAAGCGTCACGGTCGTATTCGCTGAGACGTTCACGCACGACCGGTTCGAGGCCGGTGGCAGCCGCGAGCAGCTCAGCGGTCTGGCGCGCGAGCCGCATCGGGCTGCTGTAGGGTGTCCGCTGGCACCGCGAGCTGCAGGTTGAGGCGGCCGACCTCGTAGGGGAGGCGTGGCGCAAAACGGCTACTTCTTCACCACGGTCATCGGAACCCACACTCATCTCGACAACGTTGGCAAGTGCTTCACCGAACTCGTGCGAGCCTCCAACGTCCCGTACTTCACGATGCACGGCCTTCGACACACCCACGCCACGCACCTACTCTCGATGGGCCAGAACCACAGGATGGTCAGCGCACGCCTTGGCCATCCCGACATCGTCTTCACGCTCTAGGTCTACGGCCACGTCTTGCCCGGTCACCAGCGAGAAGTCGCGGAGGCCGCTGCGGGGCTGGTGGACTGGGCTGCCGACATCTACTGGAGATCCACTGGAATAGCCCTCCAGTCCAGTAAGGTTCCAGTATGTCCAAGACAACAGACACCAGCAGCGTCCTGAAGCAAGCGCTCGCGGCTGTCGACGAGGCGGGGTTGCCTGACAATCTCCCGCGAAGCCGGGTTCCAAGCAGCCATCGGGCTATTGCGCGCCGACAGCGAGACAGCGTCGCGCACACGTCGCGTCGCGAATCAGCCCAAGTCGACTGAACGGGATAGCGGCGAGGAGCTCGACCACGCAGACACCACGGGCAAGCTGTCAGCGGTCGCTACTTCGTTCGGTGTTGCCGACGACCAGATCGACCGGATCTTCGACGACCACGATGGTGTGCTGCAGTTCTGCGGCGATGTGGGGAAACTGGGCGAGAACAAGTCGGCGAGAGTAAAGACCCTGGCCCTACTCCTCATGGTGGCCCGGCAGGCCGGCGGGTACGACGAGCAGCGGACCGATGATGCAGTCATACGCGCTGAGGTCGACCGCCATGGGCTGCTCGATTCGTCGAACTACACCAAGCACACCAAGCCGCTCAAGAAGTTCGCAAACGTGAACGGGGCCGGAAAGACGGCGACCTACAAGGTCAAGTTCGAGGGCCGCGAGGAGGCCAAGGAATTCGTCGCGACGCTCTTAGCGGACTGACTTGTCCCAGCGATTTGGCCTTCAACTGCAGGCGCTGTCGAGCGCTGCGGATCAGGTGCTCGTACTTGGCGACCTGCTTGCTCGTCGAACACCGGAGGGGCAGTTCACGGCCGCCCAGATCACGAGCGCCTTCTACGACTTGAGCGTTCCGCCACCCGGAAACGTGGGCACGATGCTGGGTGCCCTTCGGAAGCGTGGGCACGTTTTGCGGCATCCGGTCGGTCTTTGGGGGCTGACTCCTTTGGGCGCAGAGGCTGTTCTCGACCTCGGTCTTGAGGTCGCCTCGGAGGTCGAGCGGCACACTGTGCCCCAGGACGGCGCTGAGTTTGCACATGTCGATCACACCGTGATCCCGAGCTGGGCGGCTCCGCCTCGGTGGCTCCCCGGGATTCGTCGGCTCCAGGAGCGCCATCCTTTCGAGCAGAACGTGTTCTGCATGACGCGGTTTCCGAGCGAGGGCGACATCCCGGATCCGGTTGCCGACGCCATCGAGGTTGCGCGTGAAGTCCTGGCGGGCTACTCCCTCACGTTGCATCTGGCGTCGGATGCAATCGTCGAAGACGACCTGCTCGGGAACGTGGGTGCCTATATGTGGGCCTGTCGGTACGGCTTGGCAATCGTCGAGGATCGCGTGGGACGCGACCTCAACTACAACGCCGTCATCGAGGTCGGCGGCATGATCGTCACCGGCCGTCGCTGCACGATCCTGAAAGACCACTCAGCACCGAGCCTGCCGACAGACTTGGCGGGTCAGATCTACCGCGCAGTGGACCTCGATGACCTCGACACAGTCAGTGCAAGCCTGCACGACTGGGCGGGTTCCGATCTGGGCCTCTCTTCGCGATAGCCGCAGTCTCCGGTCGCAGCTTCCGCGGTCGTCATGAGGAGGGACGGCGGATCTGTTGTGACCTCCGTGTGACCACGGGCGTAATTCACGCCCGAATGTCGAAACCTCAGGCCAGTAGCAAACATGCTCTGACCTAGGGGTTTCTCGTTGTGGGGGATTAGCCACCTGCCTCAACCTGCACAGTTGCACGGTCGCTCCAGAGGATTCCACATTTTGGCAGGGGGGCATTTCACATTTTTTGTTGCCCACCACCTGGGAATAACTCTGCACCCCGGCCCCCACGCCGTCGGCAACCAAAAAGTCCACGAATCAACTATCCGTTGTGCAAGGGGTAACGGCGACCTGAGGACAGTGTTTCTGCCCAGTTCTCAACTGTCATCGCAGCATTCGCGAAGCCGACTTTCGAACGGTTTCGGCGCATGCGCCACGCTGCCCAGTATTTCGATCCCGACGATCCTGGGGTGGCCCTGGAAGACGCTCAGTGGGCGATAGCGACAGCAAAGGCTGCGATCGGGGGGATTCGCAGCTTCAATGAGCGGGGAGATTTGGCTCTGTTTGTTCTCTAGATCTCCACAAGCGGTCGTTGTGTGACTGTGGCGTGGAAGTTGCCGGTCCCAACGGCGAGCCAAGCAGCGGGCCGTATGGTGGCCTGAACGGGTCGCCCGAGTCTCTGCTCGGCGGTGGAGAGCGCCTCGTAGAGGGCATCACGGTCTGGGGAGCCGAGGAGCAGCAAGTCGATGTCTCCGACAGGACGCTCGTTGTCATCGCCTGTGAGACTCGCGGCCCACGACCCGAATATGTAGGCAGATTCAATTCCGTCCACGGGGGACAGAGCCTCGGCGAGGACTTGCGGCGGTCCGAACGCCTTGATGAGCACCTCTGCGAGACCCTTGAAGTACGGGCTCTCCATATTGGCCCGCACAAGCCTGGTGTTGCCGATCTTGCGGCTCTCCACCAGACCCGCCGATTCGGCACGCTCGATCTCGCGGTGGACGGAACTCACTGGCATACTCAACTGGGCAGCGAGATCGGTCAGGCTGGACTCGATATCTGTATTGCCGAGGACCAACGTGAGCAATTCAGCCTGTTGCCGCGATCGAAAGATCGGCAGCAGACTCGGCGTTGATCCTTTTTCCATAAATATGAAAGTATATTCCAGAATGTAGAACTTTCAAACGTGTGGACGATGGAATCCGCCGACTGTCGGAGCAACGGCGTGTTGCTAGTGGTTGTACCAGCCGGTGCCGAAGATGATGTCGCCTTGGCGGAAGCCGCGAATGCGCATGGATGTGGGACCGGTGCCTTCGGGGTTGTCTTCGTGGGTGATCCATGCGGGTATGGCCCCGGCGTCGAGGATTGCGGGTCCGAGCAGGTCGGTGATGTCGGCGCCGATGTAGGAGACGTCGTTGTGGAAGACGATGGTCCCGTCGGGCTCGGCATAGAACCCCAGCCACGTTCCCGCAGCGGCGTCGGCGGCGTTGTTGTAGTACTCGACGGTCTGCTGGAGGCCGCCGGACAGATTCTGGGAGTCCGTGAAGTAGGAGATGGTCTCCTCGAGGCTCGTGGAGCCCAGCCGGTCCGCGATCTCGGCGACGAGGTCGACGATGAAGTCGTCGACGTTGATGTACCAGCCCGACCCGAACAGCAGCCCGTCGTGGCGCACCACCCAGGCGTTCTTGAGCTCGAAGTCGCTGGTGCTGTCCTCGCCGATGCTGCCGCTGGCCGGGTTGCGGTACACGTACCCGACCCACTTGCCCGCCTCGGTGGCTTCGAGCATGTCCGGGCCGAACTCGTACCCGTTGGCGTCGGTGCCGACCCAGCCGTTCAAGTCCAGGCCCAGCCGGTCGGACTCGTAGTGGCCGATCAAGGTGTCCTCAGCATCGACGACGAACACGTACCACTGCCCCTCCACGTTCGCGGGGTCGTTCACATGCTCCAACAGCGCTTCCAGGCCCGCCTGCCGGTACAGCTCGATGGCCTCGTTGACCACCACCTGGGTGTAGGCTGCGGGATCGGCTTGGGGATCGGTCCCCGGATCCTCCTGCTCGGGGCCGACGCTCCCGGTCTCGTCGGCGATGGCTATGGCGTCGCGAATCGCCTCTTGCACCTGCTCCATCGTTACCCCGTCCGGCCTGGAATCCAGCTCCTCCGACGCGGCCCGGATCGCCGCTTCCATTTCGGCCGCGGAGATGCCCGTCCCCGAGTCTGGCATGTCCGCGATCGCCTCTTCGACCACCTGCTCTACCTCGGCCCTCGACAGGCCGTTGTCACCGCCGCAGCCGGATACCACAAGACCCACGCATGCGACCACACCGGCCCAAACCGCGCCTCGTCTCAGCACTCGACGCCCCATGGCGTGCCAAGCAACCGTCGCAACCGACCCCAAAGGGAGCGAGCCGATACCAACACCAAGAGCACTTCCTCTGCGCATGGGGGCCAACTATATACGAGGCATCCCTCATGTTATGCAGGCGGACCCTCCCGTTTCCAGGGTGGTGACGTTTCCAGGGCGTTCAGCGGGCGATGGCGGCCCGGCGGGTGCCACGAAGGCGGCGGGGTCACATTCCTCCGGGGCGGTTTGAGCAGTAGAAGTCCATGGGCTTGGAATAGGGCTGCCACTGGCCGTCGACCCTGGGCCGGACGCGGACATGGAAAGCGCCCGGGCCCGCGTCTCCGGCGCCGGTAATCGTTCCGGTCAGATAGTTGACTGTGAGCGTGGCCCCCGCCGCGAGGCCGTAGCGGCCGGTGCTGACCAAGGTCTGGCGGGTTCCGAACTGGATGTTGAATCGGGCGCCGCTGAACACTTTCTTCAGGTTAGACGGTGTATGGATGTGGTAGTCCCACCGGTCGGCGCCGACCACCTCCCAACTGCCTGGACTGCTTTCGGTGCGGTCAATCCAGTCGACATAGAAGCGAAGGGTCTGGCTGCAATCGTGGTTTCCCAGGGCGTTGCCGATGCCTTGGGGGGGAGTGCTGTTGAAGTTCTCGGTGAAGTACCCCCCGACTTCGGTGATCACAGGATCTCGGTCCAGGATCGTGGGCTCGCACTTGTTGTCGCGCTCAGGGTCGGTCATGTCGTACACGTAGTCGCTCAAGCTGCCGTGGGGCGTGTATTGGCCGTCCGTCTCCATGATCTGGCCGTCCTGGTCAAGCCTCACCCGCTGGAAGCTGACCGTGAACGTCTCATCATGCTCGGCGATGTCGTCGGATTCGATGTAATAGAAGAGTGACCCGACGGCCGCCTCTATGACTTCGCCGGTCGATACCTCGGTGAGGACCACCCTGTCGTCGGCATCGCGCTGAACGGTCCTTCCAGGGGGAACAATGGGATCACCGCTTGCGTCGAGGTCCGCGGTGTCCCCGTTGTCGAGCACCGCCACCGTCTTGAAGTCGTTACCGGACACACCAGCGACTACAGCAGTCTGGACTAGGCCGTGGTTGGTGCTTAATTCAAGGTCGGCATCGCTCGTCGTTCCGTGCTCCCATGTGACTACCAAGCCCTCCTTGTAGACACCGCCGTCGCTACCGGTCGGTCCGTGCCCGGTCTGCATGATCGTGATCCGGAATTGTCTCTCACCGCTGGCGGGCTCGTAGAACTCCTCCTCTTCTGAGCACTCCATCCAATACTTGTAGCCCTCATGGTCGGCGTGCGCCGACGGCGCCGCCTCCAGCCCCAGCCATACACCCAAGCCAGCCGAGGCGAGCGCCATCACGATCAACGACCGACCGAGGCGAGACAAGGTCACCCCCCTTCTCAGGGACGAATCCCAGTGGATAGCTGGCTTTCGCATCAACAACACCTCCTAGTGAACTCACCAACATCGCCGTGCTGGCCAAAAGCTCAAGACATGAGTGTAACCTCAGTTTCGTCACCCTGGCAACTGTGCAGCGGCCGGGATCGCCGCGCGCCAACACCCGTGCGACGCTCGCTGACACCTTCAAAGGTGGCGTGAAACGGGCCAAACCCGGTGCAAACCGATCGAAACCACCCGGACACGGCTACGGCCAGCTAAATGGCTAACCCAAACCGAAAAAAGTGGCTGACACCCTGTTGTACACCCCCTGGGACTCGAACCCAGAACCTGCGGATTAAGAGTCCGTTGCTCTACCAAATTGAGCTAGAGGTGCGCGGAAAAGCCGGAGGCGATTCTACGGGTGAACGAGGGGACTCGAACCCCCGACCTCCTGGACCACAACCAGGCGCTCTAACCAACTGAGCTACGCCCACCATGTCAACCCCGAACCGGGCCGGTGGCCCGTTTCGATGGTCAGACAACGAGTGTACCGGAGTTGTGGTACCCGGCGTACGATTAATCTGCCTCCGTAGCTCAACTGGATAGAGCAGCGAGCTTCTACCTCGCAGGTTGCAGGTTCGAGTCCTGTCGGAGGTGCTGTGCTGTGCTTTCGCCGGGCGCAGCCGGAGCCGCGGTTGCTGTCGCCGGGGTGTGAGGTGGGGCGTAGCCGGAGCCCTGGTTGATTTCGCCGGGCGTGGCCGGTGGTGTACGACTCGGTAGAGCAGGCCGGCCCCGTTCGATACGAGCGCGTCCGCTCACGCGTGTTGCGGGCGCTCAGCTTCTTTGACGTCTAGGAATCTGCGCAAAGCCTCGCGGATGATCTCACTTGTCGTCGTGCCGTCGGTCTCAGCACGGGCTTTGACCGCCGCTCGCAGTTCTGGATCGATGCGCACCGGCACCACTTCAGCCGGCCCCGAGCCGATGGCGGGTCGGCCTCTGCGCCGCTTGCGCAGCGCCTCAACGTCGTAGTCGCTGGTCTCGACTTCTTCGGCGATGGCGTCAAGGTCGGCCTCGGAGAGGATGCGGCCGGTGTTCGTCTTGTAGGTGGTCACGGTTGTTCGCCTTGCGTCGGGAGGAGTGCGTAGAACGTTGGGCGTAGCGGCATTGCATGAATCACCATCGCGGGGCCGCCGTCGCGTTCGAGCCAGACGATCTCCAGCAGGTTCCCCGCCCGGTCAGCACCGATGGCGAGGACCCTGGGCGGATCGGTGGCCGGATCGAGTTCGACAACGGTAAGGGCGTGTTCAAGCCCGTGCAGGATCGCATCGCGGTCGAGGTCGTGCTTGAACGCGGAGCGGTGGAACTCGACACGCATATTATTGTAACACGAAACCCTGGGGTAGCGCTCCGGTGCAGGGCGCTCCGTAGTGGTGGCGTCGAACGGTTCGGCTCATGGGCAGACGGTAGGTGAGAGGTGTGACACGCCTGCGTGGGAATCCTCACCTTGCGTTGCTTTCGCCGGGTGTGGGTGGAGCCGGGGTTGGTCGCTAGGGTCGCGGGATGACGAATCAGGGATTGCAGATTGACTACGTCGAACTTCCAGCACCGGAGTTCGAGGACACCAAGCGGTTCTACACCCGTGTCTTCAGCTGGGAGTGGACGCAGTACGGCCCGGTGTACGCGGCCTACGAGGGAGGCTCAGTCGAGGTCGGGCTCAACGGCGGGGCAACTCCGGCCCCCGCCCACGCCCAGGGAGCAGAAGACTCGATCGGCCCGTTGGTGCTGCTCAGCTGCGATGATCTCGAAGCCAGGCAGGCTGAAGTTGTCGCCGCGGGCGGGGTGATCGTGTCGCCGATCTACCCCTACCCGGGCGGCCGACGGTTCCACTTCGCCGATCCGAGCGGCAATATCTTGGGTTTGTACCAGTCGGACCCGCTATAGCAGAACCGAGAGATTGGAAGACGAGCGCTACTCGCCGCCTTCTCGGAGTTCGACCACGATCCGTTCGAAGCCGGAGCCGATCACGTCGACTCCTTGATCGCTCAGGTTCGCGAGCGCCTCTTCAGCGATGTCGGTGCGATAGGCGCCGTCATCGGGAGCCGCAGCCAGAATCCCCTCGCTTGTGGCAACCTCAACCGTCTGGGCCCACAGATCCGGGTCCATCACCCCCGCTCCCAGCGGAGAGGGCCAGATCAAGGAGCTGATCTCATTGAGCTGCCACGCCTGATGCGACTCGCCCAGAGTGGGGACGTTGTTGAGAACGATCTCCACGCAGGCCTCAGAGTTGTCCCGGCAATGCGCCCAGCCGCGGATCGAAGCCTCAACGAAGCGCACTGCGACATCGCGGTAGTCGGCGTCGGTCTCCAATCGGTCAGCGTCGGCCCAGAGGGCGTCCTGGAGCATGGCCGTACCTTCATCGTTCCAGTCGATGACGTTCAGGTCCTCGGGCTGATAGAGCTCGCCCGTATCGGGGTTGATCGTCTCCAACACCTGCGCGTACTCGTTGTAGATCATGGCTTGTGCCGCGTCGATGTCACCGTTGATCAGCGCCAGCATGTCGAAGTTCTGCTGCACGAGCGTCACGTCGGAGTCCGGATCGAGTCCGTTCTTGCGAAGCCCGGCCAGCAACTCGAATTCATTGCCGAATCCCCAGTTGCCCACGGTTCGTCCTTCAAGGTCGCTGACTGAACTGATCCCGGAATCCGCGAATGACACTTGCAACGTTGCGCTTCGCTGGAAGACCTGGGCAATGTTGGTGATATTGGCGCCTTCCTCACGTGGTACCAGGCCACGCGGAACCCACGAGACGGCAAAGTCTGCGGCACCAGAATCCAGCACCGAGGCGGGCACGATATCGACTCCTCCTTCAAGGATCGTCACATCGAGTCCGACATCGTTGTAGAAGCCGAGATCACGGGCCGCGTAGTAGCCCGCGAACTGAGCCTGAGTGAACCACTGCAACTGCAGGGTTACCGGCGTCAGTTCGGCCGGTTCGGGCTCGTCGGGCTCAGCGGGTTCGACCGCCTCCTCGCTTTCGGCTGTCTCTGGCGCCGATTCCGGTTCAGCGTCATCGTCGCCGCAGGCTGCGGCCAGCAGACTCAGCGCCAATAACGGCACCAGTATTTTGGTGAACAGGTGATGTACCTTCATGATTCCTCCAAGATCAGATGAAGATCGAAGACCTTGAAGGCCCTGGATCCAACGAACTTGAACGACACCAAGCCGGGTCAGGATCCTCAGGTTCTCCTGTCGAGAAAGTACCACGGCATTGCGATCCTCTCCAGCAGAACTGCGACGCCGTAGAGTCCGATCCCCATCAGCGAGCCGGCGAGGACCGCGGCCCAAGCATCCGCGTAGCGGGTCAGCCCCGCGGAATTGGTGATGATGTTGCCGAGCGCATCCTGGCGGCCCCCGAAGTACTCAGCAACGATCGCGGCGATCACAGCCAGTGAGGTGGCCAGTTTCAACGCCGTGAAAAAGTACGGCATGGCGTTGGGGATGCGCACCTCACGAATGATGCGCCACTTGCCGGCACCGTAGGACTCCATCAACTCGATCTGGCTAGGCTCGACATCGACAAGCCCGCGCGAAGTGTTGATGAAGACGGGAAAGAAGACCAGCGCAACGACCACGGCCTGGTTCGAACGGGGAGACAACAGTCCGAACCAGGCGTTGAAGATCGGTGCCAGGGCGACGATGGGGATGGCGTTCACCGCGACCGCCAGGGGAGTGAGAGTCTGATTGGCGGTCCTGAACGCGGTCACCAGAAGAGCGGCGAAGACGCCCAGCAACACACCAGCCAGCAAGCCGCTCACGACGATGAACCCGGTGACCTGAGTAGCCGTCTGGATCGCAGAGGAATTCTCCGCAACCGCACCAGCAATCTCGGAGGGCGGGGGAAGGACGAAACCGTCGGGTCGGGTCAACCACAACAGCAACTCCCAACCGCCGAACCCGATGACCGCGGCCATGATTGGCGGGAACAGTTCGTGCAACCGCTTCATTCGGGTTCGCCCGCCCGGAGCACTTTGCGCACGGCGCTGACGTTGGCGAAGAACTGCGGGCTGTCACGCGCAGAATCGCCTCGCACTCCCAGATCGTTGTCGATCACCGCGGAGATGCGACCGGGCCGGGGCGACATCACCACGACTTTGGTTGACAGGAAGACGGCTTCAGAAATCGAGTGGGTCACGAAGATCACGGTGGTTTCCGTCTCGGACCAGATGCGCAACAGCTCGTTCTGCATGTGCTCGCGGGTCATCTCGTCAAGGGCACCGAACGGCTCGTCCATCAACAGCAGAGCTGGACGAAACGACATGGCCCGGGCGATCGCCACTCTCTGAGCCATGCCCCCGGACAGCTCCAGAGGATGGTGGTGGGCAAAGTCGACGAGCTTGACAAGTTCGAGCATCTCCGCAGAGCGGCGACGCCGGTCCGCTGCCTTCCAACCCATCAACTCCAGTGGCAGTTCGATGTTGCGTGAGACGTCGCGCCAGTCGAACAGACCAGCTTTCTGAAAGACCATCGAATAGTCGCGGTCGAGCCGGGCCTGGTCTGCGGTCTTGCCGTTGACCAGCAGCGTTCCCTCGGTGCAGTCGACGAGCCCGGCGATGAGGCGCAGCAGCGTGCTCTTTCCACATCCGGACGGGCCGATGAGAGTGACGAAATCACCGGCCGAGACCGTCAGCTCGATGTCGTCCAGGGCCCGCACCTCGTTGGTGCCCGCAGGGTTGAACACCTTGGACACACCGCGGACCTCCACCGCCGGGGATGTTTGTGCGGTCACAGAAGCGCCTCCGTTCCCTTTCGGCGCACCAGCGCATATTCGACCAGTGAGATCGTGAGGAAAACGAAGATCCCGAGCGCAGCCGCACACAGCACCGCGACATACAGGCGTTCCGGGCCTGTCGTGTAGCGCTGCGCCTCAAGCAGGATTCTGCGGCCCAAGCCACCGGTCACTCCGGCCGAGATCTCGCCTACGATCGCGCCCACCACACTGGCTGTCGCGGCGATCTTGAAAGCGGAGAACAGGTAGGGCAGCGACGCCGGAAGTCGGAGTCGCCAAAGCGTCTGACGCCGTCCGGCTGCGTAGGAATCCATGAGTTCGAGGGACTCGGACGACGGAGAGTGCAGCCCTCGAAGGCCGTTGATGGCGACCGGGAAGAAGGTGAGATAGGTGGCAATGAGCGATACGGACATCCAGTCGTGCCACTCCCAGGGCAGGAAATCCATATTCTTGCGCCCCCAGATCACCACGATCGGGGCGATGGCAATCAAGGGGATGGTCTGGCTCGCTATCACATGGGGCACGAGCGCCCGCTCCAACAACTGCGACGACGACAGGACGATGGCGATGCCGAGTCCGACGATCACGCCGACTGCGAAGCCGACGGCTGCTTCCCGCAGCGTGAACACCGCTTCGGTGAGGACGATTGAACCGAATGCCTCGTCGAGTCCCCGAGGTTCCGCGAAGACGCCCGAGATGATCTCGAACACGGAGGGCATGGTCAGATCATCGGTGCGGGGCAGGAATGAACCGACTACTGCCCAGTCAGTCTGGGCGTCGTCAACCGACTGGCCGAACGCCTTGTACGCCGTGTATCCCCCCATCAACAGAATCACGAAGAGGCTGAACACGATCACCTGACGGAGAGAACCCCTCAGCCGATTCGAGTCCATAGCGTTATCGGCTGTTCACTGCAGGGATGATCCGCTGACCGTAAGCGTTGAGCGTCTCATCTTGTTGATCATGCATCAGATAGATGGCGAACTGATCGACGCCGAGGTCGCGCAACTCTTGCAGACGGCTGATGTGGTCCGACTCGTCACCCAGGATGCAGAAGCGGTCGATCACCGCATCTGGAACAAACTCGGTGTGGACCGCCCCGGATCGGCCGTGCTCGGCGTAGTCGTAACCCTCGCGGCCGCGGATGTAGTCGGTCAAGGCCGCTGGAACCGCGTCGCCGGCGTCTCCATAGCGCGCAACCAGATCGGCGACATGGTTGCCGACCATCCCTCCGAACCAGCGGCACTGGTCTCGTTGATGGTCGAGGTTCGAGCCGACGTAGGCGGGTGCAGCCACGCAGATATAGAGGTCGTCGGGGTCGCGTCCCGCCTCCGCGGCGGCTCTGCGGACCGCCCCGATTGTCCAAGCCGCGATCTGTGGATCAGCCAATTGCAGGATGAAGCCGTCGGCCACAGTGCCGCAGAGGTGGAGCGCCTTGGGTCCATAGGCCGCCATCCAGACGTCGAGTCTGCTGTCGCGGCACCAAGGAAAGTGCTGGGTGGTGCCGTTGTATTCGACTTCTTGCCCCTCGGCCAGACCCTTGATCACGCCGATCGACTCTCCCAGAGTCGCAAGATTGATGGGTTTGTTGCCGATTACCCGCAGAGCCGAATCGCCTCGGCCGATACCGCAGACCGTGCGGTTTCCGAACATGTCGTTGAGTGTGGCGAACAGCGACGCGGTGACGGTCCAGTCGCGTGTGCCGGGGTTGGTCACCATCGGCCCGACCATCATCTTGTTGGTTGCCGACAACATCTGGCTGTATATGACGAACGGCTCCTGCCACAGGACATGGCTGTCGAAGGTCCAGCCGTGGTTGAAGCCCAGGGTCTCCGCCCGTCGCGCCAGATCGACGACCCTCCAAGCGGGGGGATCAGTTTGCAGAACAACACCGAAGTCCATGAGTGCTCCCAGGTTCTCGACGGCTACTGGAGGTACTGGCAGAGGCTGCGGGGCAGGTAACGACCGTCGCCGGGTCGTCCCAAGTACTGTCCGTTGTCGACTATGACCCTGCCGCGCTGCAGCACGGTGTCGACATGTCCCGTAACGTTGATTCCCTCATAGGCGGAATGGTCCATGTTCATGTGGTGGTTCTCGACGCTGATCGTCCAGCGCTTGTCAGGGTCATAGATCACAATGTCTGCGTCGGAACCGGCGGCGATGATGCCCTTGCGCGGGTAGAGGCCCATCATCCGGGCCGGTGTGGTAGCGCACAGCTCGACCCAACGCGCCAGACCGATCTCGCCGGCGAGCACGCCCTGGTAGATCATGTCCATGCGGTGCTCCACCCCACCGATGCCGTTCGGAATGGCTCGGAAGTCATCGAGTCCGAGTTCCTTCTGCTCCTTCATGCAGAACGGGCAGTGGTCGGTCGACACGACTGCCAGGTCGTTGCTGCGCAGCCCCCTCCACAGTTCCTGCTGGTGGTGTTCGTGGTGCGAGCGCAGCGGCGTCGAGCAGACATAGGCGGCACCCTCGAAACCGGGCCGGTCCAGGTGCTCCTCCAAGCTGAAGTACAGGTACTGCGGGCAGGTCTCGGCGAACACGTTCATGTCGCGGTCGCGGGCGATGGCCACCTGCTCGAGCGCCTCGCGGGCTGACAGATGCACGATGTAAAGCGGCGCGGCGCCGACCTTGGCCAGTTGGATGGCGCGGTGGGTCGCCTCGGACTCCAACTCCTTGCGGCGCACGTATCCATGGTTGACCGGGCTGGTCTCGCCGCGCTCGAAGGCCTGCTCGGCCAGCACATCGATCGCCAGTCCGTTCTCGGCGTGCATCATGATGAGTCCGCCGTTGCCCGCCGCCTGCTGCATGGCTCGCAGGATCTGTCCGTCGTCGGAGTAGAACACGCCGGGGTAGGCCATGAACAGCTTGAAGCTGGTGATGCCTTCGTCGACGAGCAGGTCCATCTCCTTGAGCGAGTCATTGGTGACGTCGCCGATGATCATGTGGAAGCCGTAGTCGACCGCACAGTTGCCTTCGGCTTTCGCCATCCAGACATCGAGGCTGTCGCGGACCGTCTCGCCGTAGCGCTGCACTGCGAAGTCGACGATTGTGGTGGTGCCTCCCCAGGCCGCGGCCCGGGTGCCCGATTCGAAGTCGTCGGAGGCCTCCGTGCCCCCGAACGGCAGTTCCATGTGGGTGTGGACGTCGACACCGCCGGGCACCACGAGCTTGCCTTGGGCGTCAATGACCTGAGCAGTGGATTCGGCGGCCGTGGCGATGTCGCTGCCGGGCTGCAGTACAGCAGCGATCTGTTCGCCGTCGATCAATACTTCGGCGGGAGCCGCGCCGGTTGAGGCGACAACGGTTCCGCCCTTTATCAGTGTCGTCATTCTGGTCTCCTAGCGTGTGTCTCGTAGTTCGGCGGTCAGGGTGCGGTCAGGCCTCCATAGAGGTCGGGTCGCCGGTCGCGGTAGAACGCCCACTGGTCGCGGACCTCGGCGATCTGGGCGAGGTCCAGCTCACGCACCACCAGCTCCTCTGTCTGGTCCGAGGCGGCACCGTCGAGGATCTGACCTCGGGGAGTTGCAAAGTAGGAGGTGCCGTAGAAATCGTTGTCGCCGAGCG
This sequence comes from Candidatus Aldehydirespiratoraceae bacterium, assembly GCA_965221585.1. GTDB lineage: Bacteria > Actinomycetota > Acidimicrobiia > Acidimicrobiales > Aldehydirespiratoraceae > VXYK01. Next base: position 1,242,008 of record OZ244898.1, read on the forward strand.
GTTCGACCCCGACCCGGTTGATGGCACCGACGAAGTACATGTTGGCGACCGCGGCGGAAGTCTGTTCAAGATCCCACAGATAGGCCGAGAGCCCTCTGCTGGTCGCCGAGGGATTGAAGACTATCTGCGCACCACCGAGTCCAAGGGCTCTCCAGCCCTCGGGAAAGTGCCGGTCGTAGCAGATGTAGACGCCGACCTTGCCGACGGCCGTGTCGAAGACCGGGTAACCGAGGTTTCCGGGACGGAAGTAGAACTTCTCCCAGAATCCCTTCACCTGTGGGATATGGGTCTTGCGGTACTTGCCGAGGTAGGAGCCGTCCGCGTCGATGACGGCGGCGGTGTTGTACAAGAACCCTGCTTGTTCCTCCTCGTACATGGGCAACACGATCACCATCCCGTGCCGGGCGGCCAATTCTTGGAAGCGTTTGGTGGTGGGACCATCCGGGACCGCTTCGGCGTACGAGTAGTACTCAGTGTCTTGGACTTGACAGAAGTAGGGCCCGTAGAACAGTTCTTGAAAGCACATGACCCGAACACCGGCTGCTGCTGCTTCGGTCACGTATTTCTCGTGGACCTCGATCATCGATTCTTTGTCGCCGGTCCATGCGACTTGGACGATGGCTGCACTGACTTTGTCTGCCATGCCGTACCCCTCCTCTGTGCTTTAGGCTCGCACGTCGATCCTGTCCGCGTAGCCGGACTGGCTTCCAGTCGGCCGGAGGCGACATTGTAGTTCAAGATTCGGCGCCGGTCTTGGGTCGATCCAAGCTCGAGGGCGCGGCTGGCTCGCCGCGCGGTGTTGTTGCGCGGCTCAGTCGCCGCTCATTGCCTCGGCGGCTCAGTCGCCGCTCATTGCCTCGGCGGCTCTTTTGGCCATCTCGTCGGGGTCGACGTCCTCGACACGACTGGCCACGCCCCAACGGTGGCCCCAAGGGTCGAGGAACTGCCCGGCCCGGTCTCCGTAGAACTGCTCTGTGACGGGACGCAACTCAGTGGCTCCTGCGGCCAACGCCGCCGCGAACGTGGAGTCCACATCCTCGACGTAGACGTTCAGTGACACGGCTGTCCCGCCCAGGGTCGCGGGGCCGACCACGCCGATTTCGGGGTACTCGTCTGAGATCATCAACAAAGAACCGTCCAGCTCCAACTCGGCGTGACCGACCTTGCCGGCCTCCTCGAAGCGCAGCCGTTCCTTGGCGCCGAGCACGCCGGTGTAGAACTCGATAGCGTCACTCGCCCCGTCGACGCAAAGCGCCGGCGTCAGTTTCGGATAGTCGTCCGGTATCGGGTTGGTCATTGGTGATCTTCCTTTTGAGTAGGCAAGCGAACGCCGATAGTATCCGCGGCAGTTCAACGATGAACAGCCACGCGGGGGATTAGTGCCAGACGCGAAGAGTACGGGACTTGAACTTCTAGCCAAGGCCGGCGTGACCGTCGGCGGGGATGCTCCCCATGACATTCACATTCACGACGACGGCATCTGGTCGCGCATTCTCAGAGATCGAGAACTCGGTCTGGGTGAGACGTACATGGACGGCGGCTGGGACGCCAACCGCCTTGATGAGTTCTTGACCGTGGTCCAGACTGCCGACCTTCGATCCTTGGTGACGCCGAGCCCCCAGTTGCTGGTTTTGGGCGCCAAGTCCAAGATCATGAACCGGCAATCGAAGGCCAGGGCGCGTAGAAATGCGCGAGCCCACTACAACATCGGCAACGATCTGTACGAGCGCATGCTCGATGAGCGAATGATCTACTCGTGCGCCTACTGGAAAGACATCGATGCGGAGCCGTCGACCGAGGGGGCTCTCGACGCGGCACAACAAGCCAAGCTGGACCTGATCTGCCGCAAGTTGAAGCTCGAAGCGGGCATGACACTGCTCGACATCGGCTGTGGCTGGGGTGGGTTCGCGCAGTTCGCGGCGCAGCGTTATCAGGTGGAGGTGACGGGAGTCTCTCCCGCGGAGGAACAGGTCTCTCTGGCGAGGCAGCGCTGCGCGGGTCTGCCGGTGCGGATCATCGAGGCCGACTATCGCGATCTCGACGGCAGCTACGACCGCATCACCTCGATTGGAATGATGGAACATGTGGGTCCGAAGAATCTGCCGACCTTCTTCGACAAGTGCCGTGAACTCCTGGACCCCGATGGGATGATGCTGCACCACACCATCGGTTCGAACGATTGGAGGACCTCCGGCGACCCCTGGTTCGACCGCTACATCTTTCCGGGTGGGGTGCTTCCCTCACTCGGACAGATTGCCAAGGCTGCCCAGTCCCACTGGACGATCGAGGATGTCCACAACTTCGGCCCCTACTACACCAAGACGCTGTTGGCGTGGGACCACAATATTTCGGCTCGATGGGATGAGATCCCACACTACGACGGACGTTTTCGAAGGATGTGGCACTACTACCTCATGAGCTCGGCCGCGGGTTTCCGGGCACGCGCCATCCAGCTCTGGCAGGTCGTGTTCACCCGCTCGAAACGCCCTCGGCCGATCTGGGTGCCCGTTCGTTGAGTCGCCGAACTCTCAGAACTGCTGTTCTTCGGTGCTTCCCTTGAGTGCCAGAGTCGAGGCCTTCCCGCCGGAGATCACCGTGGCCACATCGTCAAAGTAACCGGCACCGACTTCGCGCTGGTGGCGCGTGGCGGTGTAGCCGTCGGTCTCCATTCCGAATTCCCGTTGCTGCAGGTCCACGTAGGCAGACATGTCTGAGGCGTTGTAGCCGTGTGCCAACTCGAAGGCAGAGGCGTTGAGCGCATGCCACCCGGCAAGGGTGATGAACTGGAACGCATAACCCATCGAACCCAGCTCCTTCTGGAACTTGGCGATGGTCGAGTCGTCGAGAGCTGCCGACCAGTTGAACGAGGGGGAGCAATTGTAGGCCAGCAGCTTGTCGGGGAACTCGTTGTGGATCGCCTCCGCGAATCGGCGGGCTTCATCGAGGTCGGGTGTGGAGGTCTCGCACCAGATCAGGTCGCAGTATGGGGCATAGGCGAGGCTGCGCTTGATGGGTGTCGCCAAACCGGGCTTGGTGTAGAAGAACCCCTCCGACGAGCGCTCGCCGGTGAGGAACTCCCGGTCGCGTTCATCGACATCGCTGGTTATGAGGCTGGCACCGAGGGCGTCGGTGCGAGCGACGATGATCGTGTCGACCCCGACCACATCGGCAGCGAGGCGTGCGGCACTCAGGGTTGAAATGTGCTGTTGGGTGGGGATGAGCACCTTTCCGCCCATATGCCCGCACTTCTTGGCAGAACTCAACTGGTCTTCCCAATGGACCCCTGCAGCGCCCGCCTCGATCATCGACTTCATGAGTTCGAATGCGTTGAGCGGCCCGCCGAAACCGGCTTCGGCGTCCGCCACGATCGGCAGGAGGTAGTCGACCTGGGGATGACCGGATGTCTCGGACCATTCGATCTGGTCGGCACGGCGCAGAGCGTTGTTGATCCGGGCGACCACGGAGGGCACCGAGTTTGACGGGTACAGGGACTGGTCGGGGTAGACATGGCCGGAGAGGTTGGCGTCGCCTGCGACCTGCCAGCCCGACAGGTAGATGGCGGGCAGACCGGCCTTCGCGTACTGAATGGCCTGGCCTCCGGTCATTGCGCCCAGGGCGTGGACATAGTCTTTGCTGTGCAGCTGGTGCCAGAGCTTGGCCGATCCCTGGCGTGCCAGGGTCAGTTCGGGTGTGACCGATCCGCGCAGGCGTACCACGTCGGCCGCGCTGTAGTCACGGGTGAGCCCGCGCCAGCGGTCGTTGGAAGCCCAGTCTTGCTCCAGTGCTTTCACCTGCTCATCGAAGCTGGCGTTCATTGTGTGGCCGGTCATCGGATCTCTCCTGATCGTTGTCGTGGGTTCACAGCAGCCGGTAGGCGACCGTGGTGAGGAACTCGTGGTAGTCGGCTGTCGAGGTCAGCGTTCTCAGCAGTTGGCGGGCTTCGCCGAATCGGCCTTCCGACCAGGTCTTCTCGCCGAGTTCGGTGCGCAGATCCTGGGTCTCTTCGGCGATGAGGCGGTCGAGAAGCTCTCCGTCGAGAAGTAGTCCGTTTGTGAGTTGCACCTGGTGGTGACGCCACTGCCAGAGTTGTGCCCGGCAGACCTCGGCCATTGCGGTGTCCTCGAGGTGGTCATCGATCGGTACCGCTCCGTTGCCGATGAGCCACTCGCCGAGATAGCGAATCACGATCCGGATGTTCTTGCGGACTCCCGATTCCGAAACAGATCCACGGGTGGAGGAGACCGAGAGCAGGTCACCGGCGGTGACATAAACGTCGTCTCGCCGGCGTTCCACTTGGTTTGCCCTGCTGCCCAGAACTTTGTCGAACTCGGCCGCAGCGGTGGGAACGATCTGGGGAACCGCAATGCGGGTGCCGTCGAAACCGTCGCCTGCCTCGCGTCGTTTGTCGATTGTTACCTTGTGCAGTGCCTGCTCGGTGCGTGCCGGGTCGTCGACATCGGGTATGACCCCGGACATTCCGCCGATCGCGTGGGCATGACGACGATGACAGGTCGACACCAACAGCTCGGTGAAGGCACGCATGAACGGGGTCATGACGGTGATCTGTTCACGGTCGGGAAGCAGGAAGTCGGGATTGTGACGGAACGTTCTGGCCACGCTGAAGAGGTAGTCCCAGTTGCCGGTGTGCAGGCCGGTTATGTGGTCGCGCAACTCGAAGAGGATCTCGTCCATCTCGAACGCGGCCAGGATCGTTTCGACCAGAACGGTCGCGCGGATGGTTCCGCGCTGCAGCCCGAATCGGTCTTCGGCGTAGTCGAACACTTCATTCCAGAGCTGGGCGTCTCGCTGGCCTTCGAGTTTGGGAAGGTAGAAGTAGGGTCCACTGCCGTTCTCTATGGCGGTGTGGAAGTTGTGGAAGAAACAGAGTCCGAAGTCGGCGAGCGCGGCGCTGATGGGTTCACCCTCGAAGGTGATGTGCGACTCCTCCAGGTGCCATGCTCGGGTTCGCACCATCAGGGTCGCGGGCTCTGAGCCCGCAGTCGTCAGTTCGCCTGCGTAGGCAGCTTTGACGTTGGCCTGGCCGCTCAGAATATTGTGCCAGGTTGGCGATGTTGCGTCTTCGAAGTCGGCCATGAAGACCTTCGCGCCCGAATTGAGCGCTTCGATCATGAACTCGGCGGTGACGGGACCGGTTACCTCGGTACGGCGATCCCGCAGGTCCGCCGGCGGTGGCGCCACGGTCCACTCGCCGGCGCGAATGTGTGCCGTTTCGGGTCTGAACGCGGGAAGCTCACCGGCGTCGATGCGTTGCTGGCGGAAGACTCGATCTTCGAGCAGTCGTTGTCGTTGAGACTCGAAGTTGTGGTGCAGGTCCGAGAGGAAGTCGACTGCCTGCGCGGTGACGATTGCATCCGCCAACGGGTGAGGGGTGACCGCGCAACGAGCCAGTGTCATAACCACAATTCAGTATGAGTCGCAATCGCACAAATAATGCCAGAAATATTGCCCAAAGATACATATCTGAGTTTGCAGGAATCATAAAATCTGGCAATATTTGGCATGGCAGATCAATTTGACCTACTTGTTCTGGGCAGCAGAATTCGGCACGCGCGCCGGCGTGCCGATTACACGCTCGCCGAAGTTTCCGCTGTCGTGAACCGCCCTGCGCCGTATCTGTCACAGCTTGAAACCGGCAAGGTCGAGCCGAAGCTCAGCCTGCTCGGTGAACTGGCGGACATGTTCGGCACCACCACGGCCGATCTCCTGTCACCCGAACCCCCCGACCGTCGCGCCCACCTGGAGATCTCTTTGGCGCGGGCCCAGTGCGACCCTGCCTATGAAGCTCTCGGACTGCCACACCTCAAGGCGTCGGCCAAGGTCTCAAACGACGTCCTCGAGCATCTTGTAGCGCTCTGGAACGAGCTCAGCCGCCAGGACGGACAGGAGCAACAGAAGCCCTCGAACAAGGTTCGTTTTGCAGACTTCGCCCGATCGGCCAACATCGCCTTGCGGGCCGAGATGCGCGAACGGGCCAACCACTATCACGAGATCGAAGCAATAGCCGAGAAAGCTCTGGCCGACGCCAGCTATCCCGGCACGGGACCCATAAGCGAGCGAGTCCTCACCGAACTCGTGGCCGGCCAGGGATTCACGATCGAACGGGTCCGTTCCATGCCGCGGACTGCCCGCAGCATCACCGACACCCGCGACAAGATCATCTTCATTCCCGACCGGGGAGGACTCAAGATTCGCGAGGCCCGCTCGGTGGTGCTGCAGACGCTGGGCCACTTCGCACTCGAACACACCGACACCCGTGACTTCGGGGAGTATCTGCGGCAACGCATCGAATCCAACTACTTCGCCGCGGCGATCCTGGCTCCCGAGGAACCAGCGGTGGAGTTCCTCCGCGAGGCACAGGCTGCCGACGACATCTCCGTGGAAGATCTCAAGGAGGTCTTCTACATCTCCTATGAGATGGCGGCACATCGGTTCACCAATCTCGCCACCCACCATCTGGGCATCCCCTGCCACTTCGTGCGCACCGACCGGGAAGGGGTGATCAACAAGGCGTACGAGAACGACGGGATCCGCTTTCCGGCTGCACCCGACGGGGGTCTGGAAGGCGAACGCGTCCCCCGTCAATGGGGGAGTCGACAGGCATGGAACGCCTCGGGGAGTTTTCTGCTGCACAGTCAGTTCACGGTCACCGACGGCGGTGAGTACTTCTGCACCACCTACATAGAGACGGAGACAGACCGCTGGCCCTACGCCATTACCCTGGGCACGCGCGCCGAGTTCGCTCACTATTTTCGGGGATCGGACACGCTTCGCAAGGAATATTCCAGAGCCTCGGAGATCGAACCCGACCCCACCCTGGTCGACGAATGGAAGGATGTGACGTGGCCGTCGGCTGCAGAACGCAGCCATGTGCTCTCCGCGCTTCCGCCCTCCGACCTCGAGTTCAGTCCGTTTCCGGGAATCGACCTGCTCGACGTATACCGGTTCTTGGAACGTCAGCGGCGAGCACGGCGTCCCTAGCGCGCAAGCACCACAAGGTGGTCGATCGCCGCGGTCGCGACATGGAGACGATCATCTCGTGGTCGATCGATGTCCACTGCAATCACGTCGGCCCCGGCCGCCTTCAGCAGCCCGCTGACGCATTCATCGGCGGCCATCACCTCGACCTGGGCTTGATCCGCGGCCAGTTCGTGGATCACGTCCGCGAGGACCGCTGACGGCCGTAGACGCGCCCCCGTCACGCGGCGTTGAGTTGGTGAGGTGCTGATGGTGGCGATCGAGGCCGTGGGGATCAGAACTTGGTTGTCGTTGTCGTCGCGGACGATCACAAAGTCGGCGCCGACCGCGGCAATCTGACCGTGACAGCATCGTCCACCTGCGGTTTTAACCGTCACCGGTCGACCCCGTTCGCCCAAATCCAAAAGCACTCCGGTAATCGTGGACTCCTGCGCGGCCTGTCGTTCGAGCGATCTCTGGCGGGCACGGGCGGCAACGGCCTCGTCGACTCGGCAGTCGGCCAACCAGCGTGACCAGTCCGCCAAGGGATCGTTGTGGTGGTCTGCGATCGGCTGTCGATAGAGCTTGCTTTTCATGAAGCTCCGAGGGTAGCGCTAATATCTAGATGACCGATGACTGAACAGACCATCACCCTTCACATCCCTGGCAACCATCTGATGGGGACTCTGCTCGGTGAGTACGATCAGCATCTGCGCCACATAGAGGACGCTTTCCCCGAAACCACCGTGACAGTCCGAGGCAACGAGGTGCATCTCTCGGGGCCCGATGCCTGGGCTGCGAGGACCACCTTCGAGGAACTCGTGTTGTTGGCCGAGAACGGCCAGCGCCTCGATCTCAACACGCTCGACTCGACGATCGACATGGTTCGAGCCGATGAACGACCTTCCAGCCTGTTGAACCATGAAATACTGCGGGCGGACCGAGGCAGGGTGGTCCGTCCCAAGTCGAGCGGCCAGAAGCGGTACGTCGAAGCGATCGCGGAGAATGTCGTCACCTTCGGGATCGGTCCAGCCGGGACGGGGAAGTCCTGGTTGGCGGTGGCAACCGCGGTCGCCGCTCTGCAATCCGAGTCCGTTGACCGAATCATCCTGACCCGCCCCGCGGTCGAGGCCGGAGAGCGCCTCGGGTTTCTGCCCGGAGACCTGATGGCCAAAGTCGACCCCTATCTTCGCCCGCTGTACGACGCACTCCACGACATGGCGGGTACCGAAGGGGTTGAGCGGTTGATGGCACGCGGTGTAGTTGAGGTGGCACCGCTGGCATTCATGCGCGGTCGCACGCTCAACTCGTCGTTCATAATCCTCGACGAAGCTCAGAACACCACCGCGGAACAGATGAAGATGTTCCTGACCCGGATCGGCCACGGATCAAAGGCAGTCGTCACCGGAGACATCACCCAAGTCGACGTAGCAACCGGCCGCAGTGGCCTCGCCGGTCTGGAACCGATTCTGGGCGGTATCGAGGGGGTTGGATTCGTGTGGCTAACGAAACGGGACGTGGTGCGCCACCGCATCGTGCAGGAGATCGTCGACGCCTACGAGAAGGCGAAGGACGTCAGTGAAACCCCCGGCGGAGCTACGTGAACGACTTGGACGGCCCAGTGGTAGTTGTGCTCAACGAGCAGGACACCATCGAAATCGATATGGCTCGCTGGCAGCGCCTCGCCGCTCGATCCCTGGAGACTTCGGGGGTGACGAACGGCGAACTCAACCTGATCTTTGTCGACGAAACAGCGATGACCGAGCTCAACGCCCAACACCTGGGAGAGAACTACGCCACCGACGTACTGTCGTTTCCCCTCGACGGGTCAGATGCTGCGCCCTGGGGTCAACCCCTGATCGGTGATGTGGTCGTGTGTCCCGCCCGCGCGGCGGCACAGGCGAGCGACCACGAGGGCCAGGCAGGCCACGACGGGTCCCTTGACGACGAACTGGCACTGCTGATAGTTCACGGCGTGCTGCACGTGCTCGGCCACGACCATTACGACACCCCGACAACGACTCGGATGCAGTCCTGTGAGCAGGCTCTGCTGCGTCAACACCACCATCGCGCATGATCTGGATCGTGCTGGCCGTCGTCGTGGCTATGGTAGTCGGGCTCGTCGTCGGAGTCGCGCTGACGCTCGCCGACCGCATCCCCAAACGGTTGTCGGTCAAGCGCTTCGAGGCTCCGGTTGCTTCTGAGGACGAACTCATTGCGCTCACCGAGGCCGCCGCTGCTGATGACGTGATTGACGATGAGGAGCGGGAACTGATCGAGTCCGTGTTCGCGCTCGATGACACGATCGTCCGGGAGGTGATGGTGCCCCGCACTGACATGGTCGCGGTGGCGTCGAATCTGGACATAGCCGCGGTCGTCGATCTGGCCATAGACAGGGGGTTGAGTCGACTTCCCGTGTTCGGCGAGGACCTCGACGACATCGTGGGCGTGTGCCTGATGAAGGACCTGACTCGTGCGGAGCGGGCGGGACGGGGCGACCAGCACGTGTCGACGCTCATGCGCCGCGCTCGTTTCGTGCCCGAGACCAAGCAGGCGGGGGTCCTGTTGCGGGAAATGCAGGCCGGCCGCTACCACCTGGCGGTCGCGGTCGACGAATATGGTGGGACTGCCGGTCTGGTCACGCTCGAGGACGTGGTGGAGGAGTTGGTCGGCGAGATTGTGGACGAGTTCGATGTCGAGGAGCCACTCGTCGAGCCTCTTGCGGGCGGGGAGGTGCTGGTTCACGGGAGGATGCCGGTCGATCAGCTCAACGCCCTGGTGCGATCCGAACTAGGCGAGGGGGACTGGGACACCGTGGGGGGATTGATCTTCAGCACCCTGGGTCATGTTCCGACGGTGGGCGAGGCGATAGAACAGGGCGGTGTGCTCTTGAAGGTCGAACGCATGGAGGGTCGCCGAATCACCAAGGTGCGTCTAACGCCGCTTGAACTCCTCGGTCGCGCCGGCACCGCCGATGACCACTGAGAATTCAGAGACGCGGCACGCTCTGGAAGCCGACGAGCGCTCGGGGTTCGTGACGCTGATCGGGCGCCCCAACGCTGGAAAGTCGACCCTGCTCAACAAGATCCTCGGGCTCAAGGTGTCGATCGTCTCCGACAAGCCCCAAACGACCCGCACCCAGGTTCGCGGGGTTCTCGAGCGTGGTGGCGCACAACTCGTGTTCGTGGACACTCCCGGTATCCACAAGCCCCGAACTGCCTTGGGTTCCAGCCTCAACGCCACCGCCAACCAGGCGAGTTCACAGGTTGACGTCGTGTGCTTCGTTCTCGATGCGACCGCTCGGTACGGCCGCGGCGACGCGGCGATAGCTGAGCGTCTGCCCAAGGACTCTGTGATCGTTGTGACCAAGTCCGACATCGCATCGCGTCAACAGATCGCCGAGCAGCTTGCGACTACGGCCCATCTGGAAGCGGCCCAATGGTTCCCGGTGAGCGGGCGAACGGGCGACGGAGTCGAGGACCTGGTCTCGTACCTGATCACAAGGATGCCGTCGGGTCCGCGCCTTTACCCGGAGGGGACCCTCACCGATGTCGGTGACGAGTTCTGGGTGGCCGAGCTCGTGCGCGAGAAGCTGCTGGCCCTCACCCGTGACGAACTCCCGCACAGTGTCGCCACCAGGGTCACTGAATGGGAATGGCCCCGGATCCGCTGCGAGATCCTCGTTGAACGAGAGTCCCAGAAACCGATGGTGATCGGGAAGGGTGGAGAGGTGCTAAAGAAGGTCGGTACGGCGGTTCGTGCCGAGATAGGTGAGGAGGTCTTCATCGAACTCTTCGTGAAGGTCGAGAAGAACTGGCAGCGCCGCCCCGAATTGGTCCAACGACTCGGCTACTAGCTGTTCTGCAGGGCTCGTAGAAAGCTCTCGGCCTCGAAGCGCTCCTTGGTTCGGCGCATCGGGGGTAGGACCTCGAGCAGTTGCCAGCGGTAGCTGCGCGAATTCGCGAGACGGGGGTCCAGGACGGCCACCACGCCGCAGTCGGTGGCCGAACGGATCAGCCGGCCCGCTCCCTGGGCGAGCATGATTGCGGCTCTCGGAAGGTCAACCACCCGGAACGCGTTGGCACCGACCCGCTCGCGGCGTGCCGAGAGCACAGGGTCATCGGGTCGAGGAAAGGGGAGCCGGTCGATAATCACCAGATTGCAGGTCGAACCGACCGCGTCGATGCCCTGCCAGTAGGACATGGTGGCGAACAGACAGGTTTCGTCGTCCTCTATGAACTCTTTGAGAAGCTGCGCCTTGGAACCCTCGCCCTGCGTCAAGACCGGCCACGGAACCCGCGACGAGATGCGCGCGGAGGCTTCCTGCATCGCTGCCCAACTTGTGAACAACGCCAACGTCCTTCCCCCGGCCGCGTTGATCAGAGATTCGATCTCGTGATGCTGTGCCTCCCGATATCCCGGTTCGCGGGGGTCGGGGAGATCAGCGGCGCAGTACAGCAGAGCGTTCGATTCGTAGTCGAAGGGACTGCCGACATCGACTGTCACAGCGCTGTCGGGAAGCCCGAACTGGGATAGAGCATCGACGGGCATGGTCGCGGACGTGAGGACGCCGCCGCGGCGCGACCAGAGGTTCTCGGCGAGGATCTTGTTGATCGCCAATGGCGTGGAGCGAAGGCTGGGATTGTGGGCGGGTCCGTCGACCCACATCACTTCGTCGGGCACTGCCCAGCGAAGAAAGCTGATGTCGTCGAGCAGTGAAGTGACCGACTGGCGTGCCCGCATGGTCCGGTTCGACACATCGCTGGATGCATCCGCGGGCACTCCGCGAAGCTCCGTCAACAGGTCGGTGACCCGCGCCGAGATGAGGTCGAGTGTGCTGCCGAGATCCCCTGAGGGGCCGTCGGGAAAGCGGCTCCCCACCAACGGGCCGAGCCGGTCCTTGAGGGCTTCAGCTGCATCGCTGACTCTGGTCGAGGCGCTTGAGTCGGCGATCACTGCTCTGACCGCCGCTGCCGCGGTCGCCAGCCGGGCGGGACTCAGGTAACGGCCGGCGGCGTCGGCCATGATGTCTTCGAGTTGGTGTGCCTCATCGATGACAACAGTGTCGTGCTCGGGGAGAACGTCCCCTACGGCGATGTCGATCGCGTACAGATGCAGGTTGACGATCAGCACGTCGGCGTCGGCGGCGCGGCGCCAGGCCCTCTCTGCAAAGCAGTCGTCGCCTGCGGCGCAGCGGGCGGCACCCGGGCATTCCTCGCGGCTCACGCTCACTTGTTGCCATGTACGGTCACCGACATCGGCCAGTTCGGATCTGTCGCCGGTGGCGCTCCGGTCGGCGAAGGAGCGGAGTTTCTTGAGGCTCTTCTCATCCAGTCCCTGCTGGTCAAGCTCCAGGCTGAGGGTCTGGTCCGATTCCGCTTCGCTGAGGCGTTGCAGGCAGAGGTAGTTGGAGCGGCCTTTCAGAACGGCGAAATCGATCGGCGCAGAGAATCGGCTTGACACCAGAGGCAGGTCCTTGCCGGCCAGTTGGTCCTGTAGCGCTTTGGTCGCTGTAGCCACCACGACCTTTCGACCCGACACGACGATGGGCACCAGATAGGCGAGTGACTTGCCGGTGCCGGTACCCGCCTGGACGACGACATGGCCGTCGCTCGCTAGCGTGGTCGCGACCGCTTCGGTCATCTCGACCTGTCCAGCACGTTGCTCACCACCGTCGGGCAGGCCGGCGGTGACCTCGGTGAGCAGTTCAACTGCAGTCTCGGCGATGTTCATGGCAGGCGGGCTTTCGTGCGATCCCAACAGTCTCAGGTCCCCACCATAGGCACCGCTGTGGACTGTTCTTGAAGAACCGGCCTTCGGGTTCGTTCGACGGTCGATAAGCCGGGCGCTTCAACCCGATAGGTTCTACTGCGTGCCCGCCGATCTGCTCGATCTGAATCGGATACCGCGTCATATCGCCTGCGTGATGGACGGCAACGGCCGGTGGGCTCAGGCGAGGGGTCTGCCTCGCACCGAGGGTCACCGTGCCGGTGAACACTCATTGTTCGATGTCGTCGACGCCTCGCTCGAAATCGGTGTCGAGTGGCTGACGGTGTATGCCTTCAGCACCGAGAACTGGAGGCGACCCCGTGACGAGGTGAGATTCCTGATCAACTTCAACGAAGAGATCCTGTTGCGCCGACGTGATGAACTCAACGAGCGGGGTGTGCGTATCCGCTTCGTCGGACGTCGCGACTGGCGGGTTCCCAAGCGTTTGGTACGACGCATGGACGAGGCGTCGGAGTTGACCGCCAAGAACCGAAAGCTCACCTTCACCATCGCGTTCAACTACGGCGGCCGTGCCGAGATCGTCGACGCAGTGCGTCGAATCGCGGCTTCGGGAATAGCTCCCGAGAAGATCACCGAATCAACCATCGCCAAGAATCTCTACGACCCCCAGATGCCTGATCCGGACCTGGTCATTCGCACCTCCGGCGAGTACCGCATCTCCAACTTCCTGTTGTGGGAACTGGCCTACAGCGAGTTGGTGTTCGTCGACACGCCTTGGCCTGAGTTTCAGCGCCGGGAGTTCTTTGCGGCCATCAGAGAGTTTCAGGACCGGGACCGCCGTTTCGGCGCCGTTGGCGACGGGGGCGGCGGCGGCAGCGACGGCGGCGGCTGAGATGAGCCTCTACCGGGATCAAGCTGTGGTGTTGCGGTCCTGGAAGCTCGGTGAGGCCGACCGGATCGTCAGTCTCCACACTTACGACAACGGCAAGGTCCGCGGCGTTGCCAAAGGAGTCCGTCGGACGAAATCCAAGTTCGGAGCGCGGCTTGAACCCTTGAGCCACGTTTCGGTCCAGCTGTACAGAGGACGCAGCGATCTCGACACCATCACACAGGTGGAGACGATCTCACGGTTTGTTTCGTTGCGCGACGATCCGCAGCGTTTTGCACGTGCCCAGGCGTTGCTTGAGGCGGTCGAGGGGGTAGCCCAGGATCGGGAACCTGACCGGGCGCTTCATGTCATGTTGGTCAAGGCGCTCAGAACCCTTGCCGAACGCGACAGCGGCCTGGTGGTCGCCGCCTTCTTCCTGAAGCTCCTGGCCCATGAGGGTCTGCAGCCGCAGCTTGATGCCTGTTACGGGTGCGGCACGCAGAGCGAACTGGTGGCCTTCGATCTTGGAGACGGAGGTGTGCTCTGCCGACAGTGTCGTCGCGGGCGCCCCGTCTCGACGGAGGCTGTCGGTCTGATGAGGAGGATCCTCAGCGGTGGACTGGGCCGTGTGCTGGCCGAGGAGTCGACTTCGCCGTCCGGCGCGTCGTCAGAGGTTGAGGCGCTGGCGACGGCTCTGTTGGAGCACCACACCGAGAGGCGGCTGCGCTCCATTGCCGTGCTGGACCAGACCTGAGCGGCCCGGGGTCGGGCGCACGAGTCACTGGCTGATGGGGATCCAGCGGGCCGCAGACTCGTCCCATTCCATCCACGCCTCAAGATCGTGGTCCCATTGGATATAGGTGTCGCGCGCCGCGTCCCAGGTTGGGGCGTCCACCCCTGGTTGCGATGCTTGCTGGCCGACACCTCCGGTCTCTGTGATCGGTCCGGTCTGATCGGGGTGCCATTCCATTCCAGATTCATCCGAAGCCTCCGGATCAGAGTGGGTGCTGTCAGCGGCGGGAGGCGCGGTTGGTGCAGGTGGAGCAGGGTCGGTAACCCGTTCCGCGGTGACCGGTGCCTGCGTGGGCGGCGCTTGAACGGGTGGACTCCAAAGGCCCGGGAGCGGTGCGGTCGCGAGCGCCGCATCGTTGACTCCTCCGACCAGCGTCGGGATCCCGACGTATTTCTTGTCGACTACCAGGGTCTTCGCTGCGAAGTCGGCGACGCGACGGTGCCCTTTGGAAACCAGGGAGGAGATCAGCCCGGTCAGCGGTACCAGCAAGAACCAGGGGAACGCGTCGACGATCCACAGGATCCAACGCAGCAGATGCTTGTGAACTCCAGCTTTGTCGAAGGTGCTCTGGTCGACGACACGGATACCGGCGGCGAGTTTGCCCAGAGAACCACCGGTGAACGCGGCGATGATCACGAGATTCAAGACCGAGGCGACGATCACCCATACAGCGATATCGGTGATTTTGCCGTTCTCGAGCACGAAGACGAGAGAATCGCCCTGCAGGCAGATGTCACCGTTGTCGAGACTGTCGTAGTGGAGACAGATCTGCTCGGCGATCTCGGGATCTTCTACGTCTTCAAAGGTGGACGACGAGAGAAAAGCCATCACGAACACCGCGAACAGGATGAAGAAGTCGACCGCGGAGGCCACGCAACGGCGGCCGAACACAGCGGTCGGGTCTGCGGGCAGGGGATCGCCGGTTCGCATGGACTCCATATCAGCGCGCCTCCGGTAGCCTCTCGGCCATGGCTGACTCGGAACTGTTCGACAAGATAGTGAACCTATCCAAGCGTCGCGGGTTTATCTTCCAGTCAGCCGAGATCTACGGTGGTTTCCGTTCCACATACGACTATGGGCCGCTCGGGGTCCTGCTGTTGCGCAACGTCAAGGATGCTTGGTGGCGCTCGATGGTGCAGCACCGCCATGACGTGGTCGGTCTCGACGCCTCGATCCTCTCTCCACCCCAGGTCTGGGAGGCGAGCGGTCACCTCGCCAACTTCTCGGATCCACTCGTCGACTGCACCAACTGCAACGCCCGTCACCGCCAGGACAAACTCACCGACCCCGAGACCTGCCCAACCTGCGGAACAACCGGGTCCCTCACGGAGGCCCGCCAGTTCAACCTGATGTTCAAGACCCACGCCGGTCCGATGGCCGACTCGACCGCGGAGGTCTACCTGCGCCCGGAGACAGCCCAGGGGATTTTCACCAATTTCGCCAACGTGCTGCAGACCAGCCGCAAGAAGCCACCGTTCGGCATTGCCCAGGTCGGAAAGTCGTTCCGCAACGAGATCACTCCGGGGAACTTCGTCTTCCGAACCCGCGAATTCGAGCAGATGGAGATGGAGTTCTTCGTTCCACCTGACGAGGCCGACCATTGGTTCAAGTATTGGTGTGATCAGAGGCTGGACTGGTACCTGGATCTGGGCATTCCTTCAGCCGATATCCGCCTGCGGCCCCATGATGCCGACGAGCTGAGCCACTATTCGTCGGGAACGTCAGATTTGGAGTATCGGTTCCCGTGGGGTTGGGACGAACTCGAGGGAATTGCCGATCGAGGTGACTTCGACCTCACCGTCCATGCCGCCCATTCCGGGGAGCGTCTGGAGTATTTCGACCAGGCGAACAACCGGCATTACGTGCCTCACGTCATCGAACCGGCCGCAGGGGCCACCCGGGCAGCGATGGCCTTCCTGATGGCTGCCTACGACACCGAGACGGTCAACGACAGCGTCCGAACGGTGCTGCGCCTGGACACCCGGCTGGCGCCGTACAAGGTTGCGGTGCTGCCGCTGTCCAACAAGGACACGCTCACAACCACGGCCCAGGAGATCTTCGAGATCGTCAAGTTTCGTTGGATGGCCGACTACGACCAGACGCAGTCGATCGGGAAACGCTATGCCCGTCAGGATGAGATCGGCACGCCCTATTGCGTGACTGTCGACTTCGACAGTCTCGAGGATCGGGCTGTCACCGTGCGGGAACGAGACACGCGTGAACAACAGCGGGTCTCGATCGATCAGCTGGAGGGGTTTCTGGCTGAGCGGCTCGGCTGAGCCGCCCCTGACTGACCCCTTATCGGGAGGCGGGGGTTTCGGCTAGCTTGCGGATTGATGGGCATTCACCACGACGACATCGCCAAGGTACGAACCGCGGCTGATCTTGTCGCGCTGATCGGCGAACACACCGACATCAAGCGCTCAGGCCGCAACTGGATGGCCCGTTGCCCCCTTCACGGTGAACGTACGCCGTCGCTCTCCGTGAACGCCGAGAAGGGCGTCTACTACTGTTTCGGCTGTCAGCGCAGCGGTGACGCGATCACCTTCGTTCAAGAGATCGAGAAACTGGACTTTGTGGGGGCGGTCGAGTCTCTTGCGTCCCGCTACGGCATCGGTCTGCGCTATACGACACAGACGGAGGGAACCACCCGGGCACGCCGCAGGCTGTTGCTCGACGCGGTGGCCGAGGCGGCGGAGTTCTACCATCAGAGGCTGCTCAATGGGACTGACGCGGGCGCGGCGCGGGGCTATCTGCGTTCGCGAGGCTATGACCGCGCGGTGGTGTCCAAGTATCGGATCGGCTGGGCACCGGACTCGTTCGACCAGCTAGCCCTGCATTTGAAGCTCAGCGACAAAGACCTGAGCGACAGTGGTCTGGGCTTCATCAACCGCGCCGAGCGACAACAGGATTTCTTTCGGGCACGGGTGATGTTCCCCATCGTCGACGAGAGGGGGGAGCCCGTAGGTTTCGGCGGGAGGGTCCTGCCGGATGGCGAAGGGCCAAAGTACATGAACACCAGCGGAGAGGCGATGGTGTACGACAAGAACAGACTGCTCTACGGGTTGCACGCCCATCGCGAGGGGATCGTCAAGGAGGGTGAGGCCATCATCTGCGAGGGCTACACCGACGTGATCGGATTCGGCAACGCAGACATCCTGAGAGCAGTGGCGACCTGTGGCACCGCGCTGACCGAGGAACACATCAAGTTGCTCAAGAGGTTCTCAGCGAATCGTCTGGTGCTGGCGTTCGACACCGACTCGGCCGGACTCGCAGCCGCCGAACGCGTCTATGAATGGGAACAGCGTTTCGAACTCGATGTGCGAGTCGCCGACCTGCCGCCCGGTGTCGACCCCGACGATGTCGCCCGAGAAGATCCCGAGAAACTGGTCGCCGCGGTCGGAGACGCCATCCCCTACATGCGGTTCCGAATGAAGCAGGCGCTGGCAAACGCCGACCTGTCGAGCCCTGAGGGACGGGCGCGCGCCGCAGAGCAGGCGGTCCGAGTCGTGAGCGAGCACCCGAAGGAGCATGTCCGCGACCCTTATCTGGTGGAGATCGGAGACCTTTGCCAGGTTGAGCCCCCGAGACTGCGGGATCTCGCCGCTAGATTTCGTTCACAGCCGGCCACCGCCGCGAACCGCGGTCAGCGCGAACTGCCCAACGCACCCGACGAACCGGTCGATGCTCCCCAGCACCGCCCGAGGCTCGCGGTCCCGGACGCCGCGGCCGCGGAGGACGAAGCGATCCGCCTCGTCATAGACCGCCCGGGCGAGGCCTCGCGGCTCCACGCCAATCTCTTCGACCACAGTGTGCGCCAGGAGGCTTTCCAGGCGCTCAGGGACCATGGATTCGAGGGGGCAGCACAACGTTGCGGACCGCAGGCCGCCGATCTGCTGAGGCGGTTGGCTGTGGAAGGTTTCGACGCTGATCGCGACGATGTCCTGGCCGGCATAGCCCGCCTCGCCGGTCGAAGAACACTCGACGGTATCGGCCGTGGCCTGCGTCCACTTGGAGCCACCGACGATTTGGCGGTCGACGTGAGCCGCTCGGCCACCTGGCTCAAATCTGAGTTGGAGAAGCTCAATGACCCGGCAACGCGCCGAAGCGCGGTCGACGGACTGCTGCCATGGCTGATCAGACACGCGGAATGGAGGGCGCGCTGAGCATGCGTTCCGACGCGGGTTCCGACGTTGGATCGGCTGACGACGCGGTGCGGCTGTACCTTCAGGAGATCGGCCGTGTGCCCCTGCTGGATCCCGAGCAGGAAGTGCGGATAGCGGCTCGCATCCGGCGTGGGGGAGAGGCTGCCGAGACCCTCGCCGAACTTTCCGTCACGGGCGAGAAGTTGAGTGCCGAGGCGACCGCGCAACTGGAGCGTCTGGTCGGCGACGGCGAAGCCGCGCGTGATGAACTGACACAAGCGAACCTGCGGTTGGTGGTATCGATCGCCAAGCGCTATGCGAGCCGCTCAATGGCCCTTCTCGACGTGATACAAGAAGGGAATCTCGGTTTGATACGAGCCGTCGAGAAGTTCGACCACAACAAGGGCTTCAAGTTCTCGACCTATGCCACATGGTGGATCCGCCAGTCGATCACCCGTGCGATCGCGGATCAGTCGCGCACCATTCGCATCCCTGTGCACGTGGCCGAGACCGTCAACCGGGTGAAGCGGGTGCAGTGGCAGATGAGCCAGGAACTGATGCGCGAACCGACAGTCGCCGAACTGGCAGAGAAACTCGATCAACCGATCGAGAAGGTCTCAGAGATCCTGCGGATCTCTGAGGACCTGTTGTCGCTCGACTCCCCGATCGGGGAGAGCGAGGACTCGAGCCTGGCCAACCTCGTAGAGGACCAGAACGCGATCGCCCCGGGTGACGCGGCGACCCTGACGCTGCTGGTGGAGGCGGTTCGAGAGGTACTGGGCGAACTCACCGAGCGGGAGCAGGAAGTCGTACGGATGCGGTTCGGTCTGGACGAGGACCGACCCCGGACCCTCAAGGAAGTTGGCGAGTCTTTCGGCGTGACCCGCGAACGCATCCGCCAGATCGAAGCCAAGACGCTGGCGAAGCTGCGCCACCCGAACCGCAGCGAGCAGCTGCGCGATTACCTGGAATCCTTCTGATCCGAGAATTTAACGAACTCGAAGAACAACTGGTGGCGGTATCATCTCTAGGACCGGTCCGGGGTAGCTCAGCTGGCAGAGCGCTCGGCTGTTAACCGAATTGTCGTGGGTTCGATCCCCACCCCCGGAGCCAACGGAGCGGACCGCACGCAAGGTGCGGTCGGCTTCGCTGTTTCAATGGGCTGCAGCGGTAGGGTCTCGTTGGGCTCGTAGCTCAGTGGTTAGAGCAGAGGACTCATAATCCTTCGGTCGTGGGTTCGATCCCCACCGAGCCCACTATAGGCTCCACTGGTCGCTGGCCGTATGGCTAACGGCGATGTTCAAGGCCTCCCAGAGGCTTCGGATCAAGCCACGAAAGGCACTAACAATGAGTAACGACTGGGGTTTCGAAACCCGCCAAATCCATGCCGGGCAGGAGGCCGATCCGACTACGGGTGCGCGCGCCGTGCCGATATATCAGACCACGGCGTACCAGTTCCGCGACACCGACCACGCCAAGAACCTGTTCGCCTTGGCCGAGATAGGCAACATCTACACCCGGATAATGAACCCGACCCAGGCCGTGGTCGAAGCTCGCCTCGCCAGCCTCGAAGGCGGCACCGACACAGCGGTGGGCATTCCCGGCGCACTTGCGCTGGCGTCCGGCCAGGCTGCGGAGACCCTGGCGATTCTGAACCTCGCCGAGTCCGGGGATCACATCGTGTCGGCCTCGGCCCTTTACGGCGGCACCTACAACCTCTTCCATTACACGCTGCCGAAGATGGGGATCACCTGCACGTTCGTTGACGACGCCGACGATGCCGACGCCTGGCAGGCGGCTACGCAGCCCAACACCAAGGCCTACTACTGCGAGTCGATCGGCAACCCGATGAACAATGTCGTCGACATCGCCAAAGTCGCGGAGATCGCCCACGCCAACAACGTGCCGTTGATCGTCGACAACACAGTGGCCACTCCTTATCTGATACGCCCCATCGAGCACGGAGCGGACATCGTCGTCCATTCCGCGACGAAGTTCATCGGTGGCCACGGCACCGCAATCGCGGGAGCGATCGTGGACGGAGGCACTTTCGACTTCGCCGCATCCGGGAAGCATCCGATGTTCACCGAGCCGGATCCCAGCTATCACGGTCTGGCCTTCTGGCCGGCACTCGGCCCGGGTTCCTACATCATCAAGGCCCGGGTGCAGCTGCTGCGCGATATCGGCGCGGCCATCTCGCCGGTGAACTCGTTCCTGCTGCTGCAAGGCCTCGAGACGCTGAGTCTGCGGATGGAACGTCACTTCTCCAACGCCAATGCGGTCGTTGAGTACCTCGCGGGCCACGATCAGGTTGAATCGGTCGCCTTCGCCGGACTGCCCGACTCTCCGTGGCACGCTGTCGCCAACGAGCTCGGCGGCGGAAGGGGCTACGGCTCGGTTCCCGCCTTTGTGATCAAGGGTGGTCTCGAAGCGGGCAAGAAGTTCGTGGAGGCCCTCGAACTGCACAGCCACCTGGCCAACATCGGCGACGTTCGCAGCCTGGTGATCCAGCCTGCAGCCACCACCCACTCCCAGTTGACCCCGGAAGAACAGGAATCCACGGGCGTCACCCCGGGTCAGGTGAGGCTGTCGGTGGGACTGGAGTCGATCGACGACATCATCGCGGATCTCGACAAGGGTTTCGCGGCGGCCGCTTCGTAAACGACGGAGGTGACAATCGATGCTGAGTCAAGGCGAGGTAGTAGACAACTTCAGCTTGAGTGACCAACACGGCAACTCGGTGAGGTTGGACGAACTGGTCGCAACTGGGCCTTTGGTCCTGTTCTTCTACCTGCGAACCAACACGGTCGGTTGAACCCAGGTCAGCTGCACCTTCCGTGATCTGAAGGCGGAGTTCGCTGAACTCAACGCCTCCAGAGTGGGGGTCTGCGCTGATTCGGTGAATCGGCAGAGAAAATTCGATGAGAAGCACACGCTGGGTTTCCCGCTGCTGTCAGACCGCGGCGGGAAGGTGGCGCGTCTGTTCGGAGTCAAACGCTTCGCGCCGCTCCCGCCGAAGCGGACCACGTTCGTGATCGACCAGGACCGGCGGATTGTCCGGGCGATCTGCAGCGAGTCGGACATGGCTGTTCACACCGACGAGGCTCTGGCGGCGTTGCGAGAACTCCAAAGCGGCGCCTGAAGCCTGTCCTGGAATCTCGCCCTCAGGGTTCGTCAATCCAGGCGGGTGCGCGGTCGAGGAGGAACTCGGCGACCTTCGAGCAGCGGTCGAGAACGTCGCACAAGACGTCTCGTCCATAGAAGATCCTCGCAAGCTCCACTTGGACCCGGGCGACGATGCTGATCGCGCGGACCGGGGCGTCGGTGACCGCTGCGAAGCTGTCGAGGGCGCTCACCTCCAGCGGCAATTCGGTGTTGCCGATGCCGGCGAGGTCGGTCGCCAGAATCAACAGATCCGGTGCTGCCGGCAGCGGTGGGAGGGCGAAGCTGATTGTCAACGGCAGGCGAATGTCGTCGGACGCTTCTTCGCCATCGTCCAAACCGAGCAGCTCATCCTCGAACATGATCAGGGCTCGAGCGCCGGCCTCGAGCGCGATGTGCATGTCCAGCGGGCCGTCGCACGCCTGATCGGGGTGCAGGTCGACCTCCCAGATCTGCCGGTTGGTGTATGTCTCGACGAAATGCCGTTCGTCGTGAACATGGAATCCGTGTTCGACGACATGATCCTTGAGATCGGCAACGAATCCCTGTAGGTCGATTACTGCCATTGCCACTAGCTTGCCATGACTTGGCACGTATCGTGTGGGCGATCGACCGTATTGTCTGAATTGTATTTTCTGAACGAATCTGCCTGAACGAATCTGACTGCGCGCCGACGGCGTGGGGAGGTTGACGAGATGAACGCTGATGATGTGCTCACCGTCCTGCACGAGGCCGCCGATGCGGTGGTCGACGCGTTCGTCGATCAGCGCGACTGGGGCAAGTCGGGCCTGCGCCACGATCAGTACGTTCCGGACCTTGTCGCGGATGAGGCGGTGCTCAGGGTGCTCGGCTCGGCCGGCATCCGTGTTCTCAGCGAGGAGAGCGGCCTCGGGCCCGGTACCGGGCCGGTGGCGGTTGTCGACCCTGTCGACGGCTCGACCAACGCTTCACTGCCGCTTCCGTGGTTCGCAACGAGCCTGTGTGTGGTGGACGACCAGGGTTTGTGGGTGGCGCTGGTACATGACCACCCCGGTAATCGGCGCTACACGGCGATCCGCGGTCAGGGCGCGGCCCTTGACGGCGTTGCGTTGACCGAGCCCCCTGCAGTGGAACTCTCCGAAGCGGTCGTAGCGGTGAACGGAGTGCCTCCGGCTGAGGCGGGGTGGTGGCAGTTCCGGACCATGGGTTCCTGCGCGTTGGAATTGTGTGCGGTGGCGGACGGACGCTTCGCCGGGTACATCGATTTCTCGGGCTCGCTCCATGTCTGGGACTACGCGGGCGCCCTGCTTGTCTGCGCTGAAGTCGGCGTGGTAGCGGCCGATGCCGAGGACCGAGACTTGACGGTTCTTGACCACGAGGCTGAGCGTTCACCGGTAGTAGCACCAGCGGATTTGATGCCGCAGTTGTTGTCGTTGCGTCATGGTGAGGGTTCAAACCGATAAATGGATGCGACTTGCGGTTGTGCTTGTTGCTGGTTCCGCTAGATTTGTCGCAGTACCACTGACCTGGCCGTGATCCGACGTTGCGCGCCACCGATACTGGTCTGGTGACTCTGGAAGGGAACAAAATAAATGAACAAGAACAGTAAATTGCTGCGTTTGCTCGCGGTGTTATTTGCCATCGTCCTTATCGCCGCTGCTTGTGGCGACGATGACGACTCTGGCGATGACGCCCCGGAGGAAACGGCTGGCGACGACATGGCCGAGGGCGGCGATGATATGGCCGAGGACGAAGGCGGACGCCTCGCCGCCGTCATCGACCGCGGCTCAGTGAACTGCGGTGTCAATGACACGCTTCCTGGTTTCGGCAACATCGACGCGAACGGCAACAACGCCGGGTTCGACATCGACTTCTGTCGGGTCGTGGCAGCCGCCGTGCTCGGCGACGCCGATGCGGTGAACTACACGCCTCTCGACGCATCGCAGCGCTTCCCGACACTGCAGTCCGGTGAGATCGACCTGTTGGTCCGCAACACCACCTGGACAGCCAGCCGCGACGGCAACGAGCAGGCAAACTTCATGTTCACGACATTCTTCGACGGCCAGGGTTTCATGGTCCGCGATGACAGCACGATCCAGTCGATCGAGGACATGGCCAACACCAACATCTGCGTGCTTCAGGGCACCACGACGCTGCTGAACCTCAACGCGGTGCTCGGCGACAGGGGCGTCCCCTTCACGGCCGTCGAGTTCCAGTCGAACGACGAGCTCCAGCCGGCCTTCGTTGCCGGCCAGTGCGAAGTCTGGACCACGGATGCCTCCGGTTTGGCAGCATTCTCGGCGACGCTCGACGTAGGCACGCGCGTGCTCAGTGAGATCATCTCCAAGGAGCCGCTCGGACCTGTCGTGCCCGACGGCGACACCGAATGGGCGCAGGTTGTCAACTGGGCCACGATGGCAACGGTGCAGGCCGAAGAATTCGGCATCAGCTCCGCCAACCTCAGCGACTTCATGGACAGCGAGAGCACCAACATCCGACTCTTCCTCGGTCTTCCCATCGAGGGAGAAGTGGTTGAGGTTGGTCTTGGCCTGCCCGCTGACTTTGCGCAGAACATCATCAGCCAGGTCGGCAACTACGGCGAGATCTACGAGCGCAACCTCGCGCCCCTGGGCCTCGAGCGCGGTCCCAACGCGTTGTGGACCGACGGCGGCCTCATGTACGTTCCGCCCTTCAGGTAAACCCCCCTGCGAAACCGCGCTGCCGAGCGCGGTTTCCTAGAAAACTCGACAGACGATTCCGGTCGGCCCTCACAGATGATTCGAGGGTCGCCGGGATCGTCTTTTGCGTTCAGCCCATTTTCCTGAAATACTCCAGTCGTCCGAGGCGCTGGGATACTCTTCGGGAAGCTGTTCAGAACGTTGCGGTTCAACCGCTGAGTTGAAGAGAAGGGGCGCGAGGAACAGATGCTCGGCAGGCTGCTGGTACTGGTGATCACTTTGATGGTGGTAGCAGCAGTTTTTGTTGCCGGACGCTTTGTGATCGACAAGGTCACACGCCGTGACACAACTGATCGTCCTCCGCCTTGGCGAGACCTGAACGTGCTGTCGCTTGCGGCTCAGGTTCTCGCTCTCGGACTGATCGTTACCGTCGGCTCGTGGTTGTGGGCCAATTTCAGGGACCGGACAGACGATATTGGTCTTGAACTGAGCTTCGACTTCTTGAGCCAGCCGTCGGGGATCTCCATCGCAGACAACCCCCTCAGCTCGAATGCCGGAATTATCGACGCCCTTCAGCAGGGGGTCAAGAACACGTTCTTGGTGATCCTTCTGGGCATTCCGTTGTCTGTGCTGTTGGGAACCCTCATCGGCGTAGCACGGTTGTCGACCAACTGGCTGGTCAGAAAGCTAGCGACCGGTTACGTCGAATTCGTCAGGAATATCCCGCCTCTGTTGGTGATCGTGTTCCTGTGGGGAGCCGTCTTCCTGAGCTTCCCGGTCGCCGCCGGCCCCACTGCGCCGGATGCGTGGCGCCCGTTCGGCGGATGGATGATCTTCAGCAATAGCCGATTCGCTTTCCCCTCCATCATTGGTCTGGAGAACTTCGGGGTCTACCAACTGCTTCTTGCGGCCAGTGTCGTGGCGGCGGTTGGGATTTGGATCTGGCGGACCTGGGTGTTCAACAACACGGGTGCGCCTCACCGGCGCGCGCTCTGGTCTATCGGGACCCTGGTCGTGTTGGGCGGCGTGTTCTTCTTCGCGCTCGGAGGACCGTTCGAGTTCTCCAAGACGACGATTGAAGATCGCCTTTGGTCGGGCGGCCTGCGAATGCAGATGCCCTATGCGGCATTGATGTTGGCGCTCGTCATCTACACGGCCTCACACATTGCCGAGATTGTCAGGGGCAGCATCCTCGCCGTGCACAAAGGGCAGGTGGAGGCCTCGCATGCTCTGGCCCTCAGCGGCATCCAGCGGTATCGGTTTGTGATACTGCCTCAAGCCTTCCGCATAGCTTTCCCGCCTTTGATCAACCAGTTCCTCAACTACACCAAGAACTCATCGCTGGGAGTGGCGATCGGGTTCGCGGAGATCACCTCGATAATCAGCAACCTGTTCGGGCAGTCTCAACCGGCTCCTCAGCTCCTGTTGATCCTCATGGTGATCTACCTCTGCTTGTCGTTGATTCTCTCGGCAATCGGCAATCTGATCAACCGTCGACTTCAACTTAGGGGGGTGTGATGTCGGTCACCGACTACGACTCCGGCACCCCGGGCGGCGTTGAGGAGCGCGACGACCTGCCACCGGCCCAGAGGTTGACAGCAGGCGTTTGGATCAGAACGAACCTGTTCAACAACTGGTACAACTCGGTGATCACCGTGGTTGTGCTCGCCTTTGTGGCCCTCGCGGTCCTGCGAGCGCTCGACTGGCTGTTCTCCTCGGACTTCCTGATTCTCCGACGCAATCTGACAGTGTTCATGGTCGGTCAGTTCCCTCGCGACGAGTTGTGGCGACCCTGGGTGTCGGGATACTTGTTGATGGGCGCCTTCGGGATCGGCTCGGGCGTGCTGTGGCGGTCGACCCAGGAGGACGCGGAAGAAAAGGGACTGCCGACCGAACCCCATTCGTGGCCCGACCTGCTGCGCCGATTCTGGGCGATCATCGCGATACTGATCTTCTTCGTGTCGTTCGCCCGGACTGTGCCGCCCTATGTTGCCCTCGCCGGCATCTTTGTGGTGTTCTTCTGCAGCCGGGAACTCGGGCGCCGGTTCAGTGCGGCGATGCGCACCCGCGGCCTGTTCCTTTCCGGGCTGTTGACGTTGCTCTCCTTGCTGGCTCTCGCCGGGTCGGGCGGTCTTGTCGCGTTGACGGTGGGTGCGTTGCTCGGGTTTTGGGCACTGACTGAAGTGCGCGTCTACGCCGACAACAGAGGTGTGGGTGGTACCGCGCAACTACCCGCCGGGCAGCGGCGTCGACGCACGGCCATCAGATACCCGTTCAAACGACGCGTCGGGGCGGTTGCGGCATCGCGGGTGGCGGGAGTCGCGGTCGCGGTGGGTGTGTGGTACGGGTTGAACTCAATAGACCTGAGCGGATATGGCTGGGACAATTGGGGCGGCCTCCATCTGACTCTGTTCGTGACTGTGATCGGTGTCAGCACGGGGTTCCCTGTCGGCATCCTGTTGGCCCTGGGTCGCCAGTCGGATCTGCCGGTGATCAAGGGCGCATCGGTGATCTTCATCGAGTTCGTCCGCGGTGTGCCGCTGATATCGCTGTTGCTGTTCTCCAGCTACATGTTGCCGTTGCTGTTTCCGAGAGACCTCGACATACCCAGTCCGTTGACGCGGGCCATGATCGTGATCACGGCCTTCTCGGCCGCATACATCGCCGAGATCGTCCGCGGAGGCCTTCAAGCCGTGCCACGGGGTCAGATCGAAGCCGCGCAGGCTGGCGGGATGTCTGCCGGCGCGATCCAGCGCCATATTGTGCTGCCTCAAGCGCTGCGTGCGGTGATCCCAGCCATGGTCGGCCAGTTCATTTCGTTGTTCAAGGACACGTCCTTGCTCGCCATCCTCAAACTTCTCGAGTTTCTCCATGCTTCGCGTGTGTCCAACTCGCAGGTTGAGTTCCTGGGACAGGGACTGGTGGACGTCACACTTCCCTTTGTTGCCCTCGGGTATTGGGCGTTCGCCTACACCATGTCCAAAGAGAGTCGTAGAGTCGAAGAGAGATTAGGAGTCGGAGTGAGATGAGCGACACAGCCGTCAACGCAGACGCAACCGAGGTCCTCGGTGATGGGGACACGATCATCAGCTTGCGTGGAGTCGACAAGTTCTTCGGAGACTTTCAGGCTCTGAGCAACATCAACATGTCAGTCGGGGAGCAGGAGGTGGTGGTGGTCATCGGGCCCTCGGGCTCGGGCAAGTCCACACTGATCCGCTGCATCAACCGCCTGGAGCGACACGACCGCGGTTCGATCGTGGTGGATGGAGTTGAGCTGTCCGACGATATTCGGGCAATCCAGGGCATCCGCCGTGAGACGGGCATGGTGTTCCAGAGCTTCAATCTGTTTCCGCACCTGTCGGTGATGGACAACATCACCTTGGCGCCGCGCAATGTTCGCAATATTCCCAAGGCGGAAGCTGAGGCGACTGCCATGGAGCTGCTCGAGCGCGTGAAGATCCCGGACCAAGCCCGGAAGTATCCGGGCCAGCTCTCAGGCGGTCAGCAACAACGTGTGGCGATAGCTCGCTCCTTGGCGATGAAGCCGAAGGTGATGCTCTTCGATGAGCCCACCTCGGCGCTGGACCCGGAGATGATCAAGGAAGTGCTTGACACCATGAAGGATCTCGCAACAGAGGGCATGACCATGATCTGCGTCACCCACGAGATGGGTTTCGCCCGGGAGGTCGCGGACCGTGTGGTGTTCATGGCCGACGGCGAGATCGTAGAGGTCGGTCCGCCGGAGCACTTCTTCACGAACCCGACCGAAGAACGCACCAAGCTGTTCCTCAGCCAGATCCTCTAGCCTCGGACACGGTCCGACATCATGGAGGGAAGGGTGCCCAGACTGTTTGCTAGGTCGTGTGCGTTGATCTGCCTGGCGGGGCTGGTCGTCGCTGCCTGCGGCACAGGCAGTTCCGGCGACCGAGGCGCGGACGATCCGGCTGAGTCAACCGACCAGCCGACAGCTGTGTCCGTGGCCTCCGGACGCCTCGACGTCGTCCAGGAGCGCGGCTCGCTCAACTGTGGCGTCAACGACACGATTCCTGGTTTCGGCATAGTCAATCCCGATGGCGACAACCAAGGTTTCGACGTCGACTTCTGTCGGGTCGTGGCAGCCGCCGTGCTGGGCGACGCGGAGGCCGTCAACTATGTCGCCCTCGACTCGAGCACACGGTTCCCGACACTGCAATCAGGACAGATCGACGTGTTGATCCGCAACACCACTTGAACCGCCAGCCGTGACGGCAACGAGCAGGCGAACTTCCTGTCGACAACGTTCTTCGACGGTCAAGACTTCATGGTTCGCGCCGACAGTTCGATTCTTTCGGTCGCCGACATGTCGAACACTTCCATCTGTGTGCTGCAGGGCTCCACCACGCTGCTGAACCTCAACTCCTTGTTCAACGACCTGGATCTGCCCTTCACGCCGGTTGAATTCGTTGCCAACGATGAGCTCCAACCGGCGTTCGTGGCCGGGCAGTGCGAGGTCTGGACCTCCGACGCCTCCCAGTTGGCTGCTTTCTCGGCAACGCTTCAGGTACCGACCCGCATTCTCGGCGAGGTCATCTCCAAGGAGCCTCTCGGTCCGGTGGTATCCGACGGTGACACCCAATGGGCTCAGGTTGTGAACTGGGCCACGATGGCGACCGTGCAGGCGGAAGAGTTCGGTATCACCTCGGCCAATCTCGGCAACTTCCTGGAGAGCGAGAACACCAACATCCGCTTGTTCCTGGGGTTGCCGATCGAGGGAGAAGTCGTCGAGGTCGGACTGGGTCTCCCGGCTGATTTCGCCCAGAGGATCATCAGCCAGGTCGGCAACTATGGCGAGATTTACGAGCGCAATCTGGCCCCCTTGGGCCTCGAACGCGGCCCCAACGCGCTGTGGACCGACGGTGGTTTGATGTACTCTCCGCCGTTTAGATGAACCGCGGTCTAGCCTTGATTTGCTGGGGCGCGTAGCTCAGTTGGCTAGAGCGCTTCCCTTACAAGGAAGAAGTCGGGGGTTCGAGTCCCTCCGCGCCCACACACGAACTTCGTGAACTGCCGGGTTTGCCCACCGTCGGTTTCGCCAACTACCGATATTGGGTGGGCAGGCAGCAGCAAGGGGGATACTTGAGGCTCCAAATCATGGCGGCGCCGGTGCTGGCCGTGGCGCTGATCACCGCATCATGTGGCGGCGACGGGCGAGACCGCAGCGTCGGCGTGGCCACCCTGGTCGGCACGGAGTCTACGGCCTCAGACGTGCCCGTGGCCGCTGAGGTCATCACCACGGCCGCCGGATCGCAATCCGACGAGGAGAGCATCCCCACCGCCCCGGCCGTGGGCATCGACGCCTCAGTCAGCAGCGGTGGCGCGGAGGCTTCCGGCGCTCAGCCGTCGGGCACGGAAGCCCCGCCGGAGAGCGTGGTCACCGATGAGACCTCCCAGAGCGATCCCGCTTCGGGCGACGGCGTGCAGCAGGACTCAGCGGACGAGGCGATCAGCGACGGGGAACTCAGCGACGAGGAGATGGCGCTGGAGTTCGCCGCCTGCATGAGGGAGAACGGACTTCCCGACTTTCAGGATCCGACCGTCGACGCCAACGGCAACGTGCAGGCCAATCGGATGTTCGCCGGCCCCGGCGTGCAACTCAACTCCCAGGAGTTTCGCCAGGCGTTCAGCGCATGTCGTCAACACATCGAGGGGGCCACCTTCGGACAGGCAGGCGGCGGCTTCAACGTGACTGAGATTCAGGACACACTTCTCGGCTTTGCCCGCTGCCTCCGGTTGGAGGGGATAGAGGTGGACGACCCCGAGCTGTCGAAGCTGGTGACCGGCACCGAGGAAGACATCCCCACGCGCCTTTTCGGAGCGGCCTTCGACGTGACCGATCCCGCTGTGCAGAACGCCGTTGAGGCCTGCAGGGGTGAACTCGGCGGCCTCGCCAACGCCGGCGCGGGCGCGGGAGGATAGGACCGAATAATGACCGAACACCGTGGAGCGAGACGCCTGTGACTGACAACTCAGCCGACCAAACAGCTGCCCCGGAACCACGGCGCAGGCGCCGCTGGCTGCGCTGGACTGTGCTGGGGGTGCTGGTGCTCGCCGCCGCGGCCGGCACCGTCTGGTACCTGAACGACCAGACCGACACGGCCGACCCCGACTCCGTAGCGGCCTTCAACACCGACGTGATCGAAGTGCGCGACCTGGCGGAGACGACCAGCATCTCGGGCACGCTGGCCTACGACGACCCGCTTGTGGTCGCCGCTCCCATCAGCGGGGTGGTCGCGTACATCCCCGCCGACGGCGCGGTGCTGGAACGCGGCGACCGGTTGTTCGCTGTCGACTCGATGGTCACCGACTCACAGTTGACCGCGGCCGAACAGCGGATCGCCTCGGCGCAGGCATCGTTGGCCAACGCCGAGATCGCGCTGGAGGATCTGGAATCCGGCGCGGCAGCGTCCGACCTTGCATCCGCCGAGGCCGCAGTCGCCCAGGCCCGGCTGACGCTCGACAGACTGCTTGAGGTGCCCACCCCAGCAGAAGTGGGTGCCGCTGAGGCGGCGGTGGCCCGAGCCCAGCAGGCATACGACGACCTGATCAGCGTTCCCACCCCAGCAGAAGTGGGCGCCGCTGAGGCGGCGGTGGCCCGAGCTCGACAGGCATACGACGACCTGATCGCAGAGCTCGACCCGACCGACCTCGCCGAGGCCGACACTGCGATACAACAGGCCGAGCAGCGTCTCGGCTCGGCGCGCGCTAGGCGGGACCTGTCCCTCGTGTCGCTGGAGATCACTCAGGACGAGTATTGCGACTGGACCGACCGGGCGATCTGGTCGCTCTGCGGGGATGTGCCGCTGAGCGAAGCGCAGATGGTGACCCTGACCGACGGCATCGCGGAGGCACGTGAACTGGCCGAAGAAATCGGGTCGCCGTCGACCGAACAGGACTGGGCAGACCTCTCCGAGGACCTTCTGAACGCCAACCTCGCCTACCTCGCCGCCGTCTCGGACTACGACTCGGCAGTCGTCGGCCTGGAGGCGGCCTACGATGCCCGCGCCGATCTGTTGGAGGGCCCGTCGTCGGTCGACATAGAGAGCGCGCTGGCCAACCTCGCCACCGCTTCGGAGGCGCTCGCAGATCTGTTGGAGGCCCCTTCGCCGGCCGACATCGACAACGCCCTGGCCAGCCTCGAGACTGCACGCGAGCGGGTGCAGGAGCTGCGCGAGGATCCTGACCCCCTCGAGGTCGCCCAGGCGCGAGCCAGTCTGGACTCGGCCCAGAACAGGTTCGACGATCTGCTGGCCGACCCCGACAACACTGAGATGCTGCGTGCTGTGTCGAACGTATCCTCCGCGAGGCTCAGCCTCGACGCCGCCAACTCCGACTACGACGACCTGCTCGCCGGGGCCGAGACGGCCTATCTGTTCTACGGCGACGGCGCCGCCTGGCGTGACCTGTCGGTCGGCGTCGAGCCGGGCCCCGACGTTGCCTGGCTCGAGACCAACCTGGCGGCCCTCGGCTACTCAGGGCTCCAAGTCGACGAGGTGTTCGACTCGGCGACAGCAGACGCTGTCATGGCTTGGCAGGCCGATATCGGCATCCTCGCCAGCGGCGAGGTCGAGCTCGGTCAGCTGGTGTTCGTATCCGGACCCGCACTGGTGAGCGCCGTGGAGGTGGAGCGGGGAGACTCCGTGATGGCTCAGACGTCGCTGTATGAGTTGACCGCGGTGGAGCTGGTGTCGAGCACTGTCGGTCCCGACGGTGTCGTGGACGAGGCGGTGACCGCGCAACGTGTGACTGCCCGCCTCGATCTGGTCGATCAGGACCTGCTCGACGTCGGCACTCCCGTGCTGATCGAGCTGCCCGACGACACCCAACTCGACGGCGAGGTGATCGAGATCGGTGCCACCGCGGTGATCGTCGCCGCCACCCAGCAGAGTGACGAGTCGGCGTATCTGGATGTGGTCATTGCACCGGTGCAGGCGGTGGATCCAAGCTGGACCGGTGCCACCGTCCAGGTTGAGTTTGCGACCGAGGTAGCACAGGGGGTGCTCAGCGTACCGGTCAGCGCCCTGCTGGCTCTCCAGGAGGGCGGCTACGCGGTCGAGGTCGTCCAGGCTGACGGCAGCATCCGTCTCGTCGGCGTCAGCACCGGGCTCTTCGCTGACGGGTTCGTGGAGATCTCCGGCAGCGGATTGGCACCCGAGGTTGAGGTCGTCATCCCGTGACCAACGCCGGCACGGACGCCGCAGCGCGAGATCAGCAGGTGCTGTCGCCCGCAGACGCCCCGGCTCTGGAGCTTCGCAGCGCCACCAAGGCCTACCCGGGTACGCCGCCGGTCGTCGCGCTCGACCGCGTGAGCCTGGTCATCGAGTCCGGCGAGATGGTCGCGGTGGTCGGGCCCTCGGGCTCGGGCAAGTCGACGATGCTGCACATGATGGGAACGCTCGACCGGCCCAGCAGCGGAACCGTGCTGGTCGACGGCCTGGACACCTCGGAACTGTCCGAGCGTCACCTGTCTGCGATACGCGGCCGCAAACTGGGCTTCGTCTTCCAGCGCTTCTTCCTGCTGTCGGGCACCACCGCGCTGGAGAACGTCGCCGGGGGAATGCTCTACCTGGGGGTGCCGCGCAGCGTACGGATCCGCAGGGCGACCGAGGCGCTGGAGCGGGTGGGGCTCGGCAACCGCAGGACCCACGTGCCGTCGAAGATGTCGGGCGGCGAGCGCCAGCGGGTCGCCATCGCCCGGGCCCTGGTGCAGAATCCGTCGCTGATCCTGGCCGACGAGCCGACCGGCAATCTGGACTCGAAGTCGAGCGCCTCGATCATGGAGCTGTTCCACCGGTTGCATGCCGAGGGCTCCACGATCGTGGTGGTCACCCACAACGACGAGATCGCCGCGCAACTCCCGCGCATTGTGCGTCTGCTCGACGGACAGGTGATCTCAGATACGCGCCAGAGTGTTCCGAGCCCGACTGATTCAAGGCCGATACCGTGAACCTGCGGGTGCAGCCGAGTCGGCTCCGGCCCTTCGATGTGATTCGTGTCGCCTTCGCGGGACTGCAATCCCGCAAGCTGCGTGCCGCGCTGTCCGCGCTCGGCATTGCCATCGGCATCGCCTCGCTGGTGGGAGTCCTCGGGCTCTCGGAGTCGTCCAAGTCGGACCTGCTTGACAGGCTCAACGCGTTGGGCACGAACCTCTTGGAGGTCGGCCCCAGCGCCGGTTTCGGCCTCGGCGACGCCACCCTGCCCGATGAGGCTGTGGCGATGATGGGGAGGGTTGGGACGGTCCAGGAGATCTCCTTCGTGTCGCCGGTCGATGCCGGCGTCTACCGCAACGACCTCATCGCGGCGGGCCAGACAGGGGGGATCTCGGTGTTGGGAAGCGACATGGCCCTGCTCGACACGGTCAACGGCGAGATAGCCCACGGGAGGTTCCTGACTGAAGCCGCGCTCGAGTACCCCGCGGTGGTTCTGGGTGCGGTGACCGCGGAGCGCCTCGGCATACGCGACCTGGCTCATCGGCCACAGGTGCGCATCGGAGACCGCTGGGTCGAGGTCCTGGGAATCCTGGAACCCTTCGCCCTCGCGCCTGATCTCGACCGTTCGGCGATCATCGGTCATCAGGCCTCGATCGACTACTTCGACGCCGAGGGCGCGCCGTCCACGGTCTATTTGCGAGTGCACGAGGACTGGATCGACATCACCCGAGACGTCCTGCCCGACACCGCCGATCCGGCCAATCCCGAGGAGGTGGAGGTGAGCCGCCCTTCTGACCTGCTCGAGGCTCAGGAGGCCGCGGAGAGCCAGTTCGCCAACCTGTTCCTCGGCCTGGGTGCGGTGGCGCTGGTGGTGGGGGGGATCGGCATCGCCAACGTGATGGTGATCGGCGTGCTCGAGCGGCGCGGCGAGATCGGCCTGCGCCGCGCCATCGGCGCCACCCGGCGCCACATCCTCGGCCAGTTCCTGACCGAGTCGCTGATCCTGTCTGCGGCAGGTGGTGCGCTGGGGGTGCTGATCGGGGTCGGGGTCACTGCCGGCTATTCGCTGACTCAGGGCTGGCGGGTGATTATTCCACCTTTGGCAGTGTGGGGTGGTCTCGGCGCGGCGTTCGCGATCGGCGCTGTGGCCGGCATCTACCCAGCCATCCGTGCCGCTCGCCTTTCTCCCACCGAGGCCCTGCGCTACGAGTGACCACCCTGGCCCGGTAAATCGAATGCACCGAAGGGTGTTCTTCGAACAGAATCGATGTGGATGAACGGACTTCGGTGGTTGGTGCTTGATGCTATGGGAGTCATCTATCGCTCCGGTGATGACGTTGAAGATGTTCTCATCCCATACTTGCGAGACCGGGGTTGTCGGCTGACGGACGCAGAAATCCAGAATCTCTATCTTGAGGCGAGCCTCGGGAGGCTCAGCAGTTCCGAGTTCTGGGACTCATGTCGTGTCGATGGCTTCGATGCCGAGTACGTCACCGGACACGCGCTCACGGTTGGCCTTATCGAGCTTTTGCATTCAGTCCGTGCTCGCGGACTTGGTCTGGTGTGCCTCTCGAACGATGTGAGCGAATGGTCGATCCAGCTGCGCGATCATTTTGGGTTGACCGAGCTTTTTGACTACTGGTGTGTCTCGGGAGACATAGGGGTCCGCAAACCCAACTCCGCTGCCTACCAGTCGGTGTTGGACGTGACCGGTGCTCTGGCGAGTCAGTGCCTGTTCATCGACGACCGGGAAGCGAACGTTGATGCCGCGAAGGAGCATGGGATGAATGCGCTCTTGTTCGGTACCCCGCAGTGCGAGTCCATGATGGCGCTCGGAACTTGCTCGCCTGACCAATCCCTTAGATTTTCGTGCCGTGGACTTGCGGAGACCGGGGTACGTCTACAGTCCAGTTTTGTGTAGGGTCACAACGGAATCTGAGATGTCGAGGCTAGCGAAATCCAGGGACGGGGCGCGAGGGTGATGAGTAGGGTGCTCGGCCATGCAACCGTTTCGTTTTGGGGTTCAGGCTCGCGGTTTTGAAGATGCCCGTCAGTGGAGGGAGATGGCACGGCGGGCCGAGGATCTGGGCTACGACATTCTGAGTGTGCCGGACCATTTCGACGGCGGTCTCGCTCCGATGGTGGCGTTAGCGGTCGCGGCCGAGGCCACGACGACATTGCAGGTGGGCACTCTGGTGCTGGCCAACGATTTCCGTCATCCGGCGGTACTGGCCAAGGAGGCGTTGACTCTCGATGCGCTGTCTGAAGGCCGATTTGAGTTGGGCATCGGTGCTGGGTGGCAGACCAGTGACTATGAGAGCACCGGGATTGCTTTGGACCGTCCCGGCGTACGCATCGAGCGGTTGGGTGAGGCCCTGACCATTATCAGGGGCCTGTTCGCAGGGGAGACGGTGACCTTCTCCGGCGAGCATTATTCGACCCAGGGTTTGGTGGGCCTGCCTGCGCCAGTTCGGGCCGGAGGTCCGCCGCTGATCGTGGCCGGCGGTTCTGAGCGGGTGTTGCGGTTGGCTGCTCGAACGGCGGACATCGTAGGGGTGAACCCCGCCATGTCGGCCGGGGTCATCGATCAACGCGTGGGGCCGTCGGCCACAGCCGCTGCTACCGCGGCCAAGATCGGCTGGATTCGCAATGAGGCGGGGGAGCGGTTCTCAGAGTTGGAGTTGCACACCCGCGTCCATGTTTCGTCTGTGAGCGCTAACTCGTCGGGTTTGGTCGGGGCGCTGGCTGCGACTTTCGGTCTCGAAGCCGATCAGTTCCTGGAGTCGCCGCATGTTCTTGTGGGCACCGTAGATGAACTGGTCGACAAGCTGGTCCGCCAACGCGAAGAACTCGGCATCAGCTACATCGGCCTGAGCTTTGAATCCGCCGAAGAACTCGCCCCAGTCGTCACCCGCCTAACCGGAACCTGACGCTCAGCCCGTTGGCCTACCACTGTCGAACAATGTCGGCATATGGCGCGACGCACGCCGCGGGTTCCAGTAGGGTGGTCGCAGAAAGCCCCCAACAGCCTCTCCTCGGACCACCGGGTGAAGCGGTTGGGGGTAGAGACCTTTTGGGGCTTCTGAGGTGCATTGGCCCAATGGACTCCCCGGGGGGAGTTGACGACTCCTACGCGGTATGTGTCGTTCCTAGGCGGGCTTATTGAAGTAGGTGACTGTCATGAACTTCATACGTGATGCGCTCAGCGTGACAATCGAAACGTCGTCAAGAACAACGGGAGTCGCAGCGTCGCTCGCACGGTAGGTGATCGGAGCCACTAGCGCGATGTCGCGGTCTCCTGTCTCGTTCAGCGTTGCGTTGTAGGTCCACAGGGTGCCCCCAACATAAGTGCCGTCGATGAGTTCACAACCCACGAAGGTCTCGTACTCGTCAGCGTTCTTGAAGACGCGCCACCACGCCGACTCGTACGCGACCCCGCCCTCGACTCTCGGGAAGTACCTTCCACCGAAGTAGGCAAGGGCGGTCGCCAACGCGACAACAGCAAAGGTCCAGCCAGCGAGATACGGCAGTTGGTCGCGAAAGTACGGGCCTGGGGTACGAAGGAGTTGTCCCACGTCTGGGGTGTTGTCGGGAAACAGCAAGCGGATGAGGCCAAAGGCAAAGAGGCTGGCAGAGGTTGCGATCATTCCCGCGAAAACAAGTGAGACAGTCTCCCGAAATCCCGTCAGTTCTCGAGTCGGCTGCCGCGACTCACGACCTCGTTGGTACCCAAGTCCAGGTACAACGGCCAGAATTAACGCCAACCCGAGCAGCGAGCTAGGCACGAGCTATTTTTCGGAAGTCGGCGGCGGCGGCGGTGGTGGTGGTGACGACGGCTTTTGAAAGACAGGAGGCTCCGGGGCCGTTGCAGGCTTTTTTTGCCCCCGCGCTTCTCCAGAGATTCGCGGGGTTGGGTTCGATGGCGCTCTCTTAGGCATCGAGTGGTCCTCCTGACCTTGCCCCGAGCATACAGGACCCGAGCTGTGCAACGTTGTCGGTACGCAATGGTTTGGAGTCTGGTCGCTGGCAGGGTGGAGTCAGAGGCGGGGGGTGATGACGACCAGGTCGGTGGGGGGTTGGGATTCGGCGTCGGGGAGCACGGTGACCGAACGGCGGCGGCCCACGACCTGGGCGAGGAGGCGGGTGCCGTCGGGGGTCACAGCAATACCCTTGGCTCGCAGTGTCGATGGGTCCAGAGCGTCGATCATGGCTTCGAACTCGGCACGGGCAATGGGCTGCGGCACGGCCACGGTGGCGACATCGTGGGCGTCGAACAGGTTGGGTGCACCCACATCGGCTGCACCGCCCGCCCGACGAGTCGCAAGTCCCACAAACGAAGCAGTAGCGACTGCGTCGTCGCTGTTCAGAATTGGAACATCGGGGGCAAGACTCTGCAGGAGCGACCTGGTCTCCTGCACCGACGAAGGTGTGGCGATATCGAGTTTGGACAGAACGAGCAGGTCTGCCGCGGCGAGTTGAGTCATCACAGACTCAGCAGTGAGCGGATCGTCGATGCGCTCCGGGAACTGGTCGGCGTCAACGAGCACGACCACACCGTCGAGCGAGAATCCCGACGAGGACCCCCAGGGCACAACCCGTGCGGGGTCGGCAATGCCGCTGAGTTCCACAATTACGTGGTCGGGCGGGACCTCCCGGTCCCGCAGGCCGTCGAACGCCTCTGCCAACCCCCCGGCCAGGCTGCAGCAGACACAACCGTCGGTCAGTTCGATGGTGTCGCCGTGGCGACGACGAACCAGTGAAGCATCAACGTTGACCTCGCCGACATCGTTCACCAACACCGCGATCGGCCGGTCTGTCGCGGCGAGCATTTCGTTGATCACCGTCGTCTTGCCCGCACCGAGGTAACCGCCGAGCAGCGTGACCGGCACACGACGGCCGTCCCAAGGGGCGATCATCTCAAAATAGGGTTCCTGAGCAACCACCCGTGTCTCGACTCCGCTAGGCGACCAACGAGGTCATTCTAAACGTGGCCGTGGCCCAATCGGGCTACGAGGCAAAGGGTTGCTCTGAACCGGGCGCCGCGGGGAGAACTAGATTCGGTCACAGATGAGACGAGACGATCAACGAGACACCGACCGAGGCGTCGACCAGGAAAGCGGTCGAAGCGCTGCTCGTATCCAACACGTCTCGATTGCGGCACACGAGCGATTCGACATGCATGTGTGTCCCGCCTGCGGCCAGGAAATTCAACAAGGCAATGAGGACCATCCCGACCACAGCGGCATCATCGAAGAGACCGAAGCGGTGCGCGCGGCCGGCCGGGCAGGGCCGGCGAAATGGTTCACGGTCGCGCTCTTGTCGATATTCGCTGCAGCGTTGTTCATCGGGTGGCGAGGCGAGAGGACCGAGCCTGTGAGCGAACCCGACACGTTGCTTCCCTTCACCGACAACACCTCGGACGGAGGGCAGCTTGTGGATCTGACCGACGATCCCGGGGGCGATGAGTCCGACGCGGACATTGGCGACCGGATCGCGGCAGGTGATCAAATGACGACGACCCGAGAGGCTCTGCTGTCTCTCATCGGCCAACATCGACTTGCATATGTGTCACCCGACGGGATCGCCATCGTCGACCCCGCCTCAGCCGACAACCCTGTCAGCGTCGTGACGGCCGAACAGGCGACCACGGACGACCTGTTGGCCGGGTTCGGCTCATTCTCCATGTTCCATGAACGGGGCCACACCTACGGATTCAGGCGCGACTCCGAGACAGCTGACGAGAGGGTCTTCCAACTGTTCACTCGAGGGCAGGTCATCGCAGGCGAGCGAGACAGTTTCTCGCTGGCCGTCGGCAGCGGCGAAGCTGTTGACCAGCTCTACGTCGGAAACTCGTCTGGTCTGTTCATGTCGCGTCTCGACATTCCGGTCGGAGCGGAACTGCTCGCCGTACCCTCCGTCGGAGTGTTGGTGATCTCCTCAACAGGTGGAACATTCGTCACCACCCAGAGCGGGTTGACGCACTACTCCGACTGGCCTGTGATGGCAGCAAACGCCTCGTATCACGTCGAGATTCGCTGCTCTGAACCACTGGTCTGCACTCCGGTGCTGGTCGATCATCTCTCGGGGTCTGCCACGGATCTGCCGGTGGAATTCGCGGGTAGCTCGGTCGATGTCACGATCGCTCCCGATGGTGCCCATCTGCTGCTCGTCGAGCGGGGCACAGACTCGTCGGATCCAGACCGACTCTACGATGTGGTCGACGCAGAACTCGTACCGCTGACCTCCAAGATCGGCAATACAGTGGCCTGGGCGCCCGATTCGACCGTTGCGGCATGGATGGATCCGGCGACAAGCGATCCGCGGTTGTGGGTATTGGACGTCGACACGGCAGAGATTCTCTCGGTCGACCTGGTCAACCTTGGTGCCCCGACGCGTGCGGGCAACGCCCTGCTCCTGTTGCCCCCGTAGGCGCTGCCACGGCGCGCTCTCAGAGGATCGCCAACCACGCCGAGCAGCAAGGAGTCGGTCAGAGACTACGGGTGAGAGACTACGGTTCGGTGGTCTTGTGGTAGTCCTCGATGCACCGTTCCGACAGCGGGACCGGAATGTTGTGACGGGTGGAGTCGCGATGCGAGATGTGGGTGCTGGGAGGCAGCGGGTTCTCCCTCAGCGAACGGTTCAGGCTCTCACCGCCTTCGGCCAGCGCGTCATAGGCCGGGCTGGTACCGGCTCCGATCGCGCCGGTGACGTGTCGGGCCGCGGTGAAGATGTCGGATTCTGGCCGGGGACGGGCGGCCGGGCGCATGACTCGCCGAAAGAAGGCACGGAGACGCCCTCGGTTTCTGGCTCTGCGAGGATCGGACGGGCCCGAGAAAGGATCGGTAATCTGGTCCATAGTGGAAAATATGCGGGTCGGACGGTTCAGCTCCGGCTCTGCTCCCGCTGCGGGAGCATGCCAGATCGCACCTTTACCTTATCCTTAGTCTGCGTGAGCCTGGAGGGGTTGTTCACGCTAGCATCCGCCCACGACTCAAGCCCCTGAGAGAATCCCGATGACGATCATCCACACCAGCCCTCTACCAAGCGTGGAGATTCCCGACGTTTCCATCACCGAGTTGGTCATGCGCCATGCCCAGAGCGTGCCTGACCGGGTGGCCATCACCGACGGGGGTGCGAGCTCGTACACCTTTGCCGAGCTCGACAGGGCGATCCGGTCGATGGCCGGAGGGCTGTCGGCTCGAGGTTTCGGGCCCGGCGATGTGTTGGGACTGATGGCCCCCAACGTGCCCGAGTACGCGGTGGCGTTCCATGCGGTCGGTGTCGCAGGCGCCACCCTCACCACCATAAATCCGACCTACGGCGCCAACGAGGTCCGTTTCCAACTCCAGGACTCGGGCGCTTCACTGCTGTTGACGGTTCCCATGTTCCTCGAGGTTGCGCTGGCCGCTATCGAGGGCACCGGGGTCAGCGAGGTGATCGTGGTGGGGGAGGCCCAGGGGGCTACGCCGATGGCATCGCTCATGGGCGATCCGATCGGCCAGGTCGCCGTCGACCTCGAAGACGACGTGATGGTGTTGCCGTACTCGTCGGGCACCACGGGCCTGCCGAAAGGGGTGATGCTCACCCATCGCAACCTGGTTGCCAACGTCTGCCAGATGACCCATGTGCTCCAATACGACGAGGACGAGTTGGGACTGGCAGCTCTGCCGTTCTTCCACATCTACGGGATGCAGGTCCTGATGAACGGGTTGTTGGCCAACGGAGTGACGGTGGTGACGATGCCGCGTTTCGATCTCGAAGCCGCGCTCACTCTCGTTCAGTCGTTGCGGATCACCCGGTTCTTCGCGGTGCCCCCGATGGTGTTGGCTCTGGCCAAGTCGCCGCTTGTGGAGGACTACGATCTGTCGAGTCTGAAACAGATCTTCTCGGGAGCCGCACCCCTCGGTGCCGACCTGGCAGCGGAAGCGGCCGGCCGGGTCGGATGCGAAGTTGTTCAGGGCTACGGGATGACTGAACTCAGCCCGGTCACACACGCCACCGCGGAGGGCGACTACCGGCCCGGCACCAGCGGCACGGCTGTATCGAACACCGAATGCCGCATCGTCGACCCCGAAACAGGCGAGGATCAAGATGCCGGCGGACGGGGCGAACTGTGGGTACGCGGCCCGATGGTGATGAAGGGCTACCTCAACAACCCCGAGGCCACCGCCGACACCATCGACGCAGAAGGATGGTTGCACACCGGCGACGTGGCCGTGCTCGACGAAGCAGGGCACTACTCGATCGTGGACCGCATCAAGGAACTCATCAAATA
Source organism: Candidatus Aldehydirespiratoraceae bacterium (assembly GCA_965221585.1). GTDB lineage: Bacteria > Actinomycetota > Acidimicrobiia > Acidimicrobiales > Aldehydirespiratoraceae > VXYK01. The sequence goes on from OZ244898.1 coordinate 1,283,579, forward strand.
CAAGGGTTTCCAGGTTCCTCCAGCGGAGATCGAAGCGGTGCTGATCACCCACCCGTCGATCATTGATGTGGCCGTGATCGGGGTTGACGATGTTGAAGCCGGTGAGATCCCCAAAGCGTTCGTGGTCTGCGCCCCCGAAGCGACCGTAACCCTCGAAGAGGTCCAAGCACTCGTCAGCGAGCATCTGGTGAGCTACAAGCAGGTCCGCCAACTCGAGGTGATCGATGCCGTCCCCAAAAGCGCCTCGGGCAAGATCCTGCGCCGCGAGCTGCGCGAACGCCCATAGCCGTCAGCAGCGGGCCGTCAGCGAGATGGCAGCGGCTCGTAGTAGTCGGGGAACTCCTCGTCGTCGGGACGCTGTTCGTAGATCGTGACCGAGCCTTCAAGCACGAAAGCACTCGGGGGGCCTTCCGGAATCTCACCGGGTTTGTATCGCTGGCCGCCGTTGACGAAACGCCACATACCGACCCCGTCCCGGTCGATCTCGTCGAGGCCACCGACCGTGCTGTCCCACCAGACCTCAGCCACATCGTCGACGCCGCGATAGTCGGGCTCGAGCTCAGCCGGCCAGATTCCCTGGTAGCCGTAGGAGATCGAAGGCGCGGTCAGAGCTCGACGAGTCGGTTCAGCAGCGAAGACCGCGTCGTGGAAGTTCTCGATCGTCAATTCGGGTCCCACGAGTTGGTTGTAGGAGTAGAACGTTTGAATCGTTGGATTGATCACGCCGATGTTGTCGTCGGCTCGGGGCGGTTCACCATGAAACCAGACATACAGCGAGTGGACCCCTCCGATGACCCGGTCGACCCGGGCGGAGAGGTTCGAGACGCCGAACGCGTTCGCCCATTGCGCCTGGTCGTAGGTGCGTGAGAAAGCGGTGGTGTCAACCAGTACCGAGCCCGTGACGATCCATTCCGGCCAGTAGTCCTGCGCGGTTGCTTCGTTGGTGAACTCTCTGGGAGCGATGGGGTCGCCGTTGAAGATCACCGAGGTCACGCCCGCCTGTTTCATACGGGCGATGACAGTCGAGGCCGATTCTTGCAGAGTGCCGGGATCAAGCACGTAGTTCTGTGATTCCTTGATTTCAACACCCCAGTCGGCCAATGCCGCTTCGAACTGCCCGTTGAGCTCCGCGGACGCGGCACTGGCTTCGATCCAGATTCGACCGAAGACCCTTTCGGTGGAGTGCATCGACTCGTCGCCGGCATGGACCGCCGGGTCTCCCGCCAAGCGCTTGCCTATGTATTCGGCGACCAGCAGATTCAGTTGGTCGGGACCCTTGGAGACGGTGTAGGCGAGGCCCGGTCGGTCGACGTAGTACTCCTGGGTCTGGCCAGGCCCGCAGCCGATGCAGGGGATACCCCGGGCGTGGAGCTCTTCGGCGAAGGCATTGGTGAGCGAGGGCCCGCCCCAGACCATGAACGGCTCGTGCTCCTCCGCGATCTCAACTGCGTCCGCTCTGGCCGCGCCTATGTCGCTGATATTGCCTGAGCCTTCGTAGACCACCAGGTCGACGTTGCGTCCGTAGGTTTCGTAGTAGGTCTCGTAGTACTCGACGAGCTTGTGCATCGTGTCCGCGTCGTCTGCGGTCGTGTCGTCGTTGAGGATCGCCGAGGTGACATAGCTGAGAACCGGGTCGGCGTCGCGGGCGGTCCACCAGACGATCTTTATCGAGTCCTCGGTCACACCCTGCGCGGTGGCGCCCCCGTTGTCGCCCTCGAATGGTGCAACACACTCGGGAGCGAAGAAGTTGGGCACCGCCAGGGTGCCGAGTTCCTCATTGCATCGCAGACCGAAGTCGATGTCCAAGCCGAGTTCGCTGGCGACGCTGAAGGTCATGACCCCGTCGGGCAGACCGGTGTCGGCCCCTGCGTCGTCGGGGTCCGGCGCGGTGCCCTCGGGTGTCTTCTCAACGGACGGGTCTTCTGTTTGTTCGGCGCCGTCGACAGCGGAGGAGCCGGCTGAGGTGTCGGCATCGTCAGTCCCGGTACCGGAGGTTTCCGGTGCCGAGGTGCCATTGTCGCGTTCTGCCGGGTCTGTGGAGTCGCCACCACCTGCCACGATCACGATAACCACCACAACGACCACCACGATCGCCAGAATCGGACCGAACCGCCTCAGCGTTCGCTGCCAGTCCGAGCCCCGGGGTTCTGCTGATGATGGTTGCATACGACTACTCTCCTGGGCGTCTAGGTTGCAGGGTTGCCGAGATAGGCAGCGAGCACTTGGGGGTCGTTGAGCACTTCGGTCGGTGAACCGGTGGTGACCACGGCCCCCTGATCCAGCGCTATAACGCGGTCACAGATGGTGGTTACAAGATTCAGATCGTGCTCAATGACTAGCAGAGAAGCTCCCATCTCGCGGCGCATCCTCAACAACAGCGGTGCCAAGGCTTCGACTTCCGCATGAGCAATCCCGCTCGAAGGTTCATCGAGCAGCACCACAGTCGCACGGTGGGCGAGGACGCAGGCAAGATCGACGATCCGTCGGGTCCCGGTCGACAGCTCTCGGACGCGCTTGTGCCGGTACGGCTCAAGGCCCATGAGCTCAACGAGTTGGTCGACTCTCCCGGCGATCTGGGCTTCACTGTCGAAGGCCATCGGCAGATAGAGCGCGGCGCTGACGGGGTCACCCCAGGAGATCCAACGTTCCAGCGCTACCGCTATGACTTCGGCAACTGTCAACGATCCGAACAGCCGGGCGTCCTGGAACGAACGTCCGAGTCCCTGGCGTGCCCGCGCGCCGGCCGACAGACGCGTGACATCGCGCCCCGAGAGAATCACCGTGCCTGAATCAGCGGGGGTGGAGCCAGAGATCAGATCGAACAGGGTCGTCTTCCCGGCACCGTTGGGCCCGATGATTCCGACGATCTCGGCGGGTCGCACACTGAACGAAATGTCTGAGACGGCGTGCACCCCTCCGAAGCTCCGTGCCATCCCGGAGACTTGCAGGACCTCTGGCAGCGGAACTTCAGAAACCGCACCCGCTTCAGCAGAGACTTGAACCTCACGCTCCAGTTGAGTCTCAGGGTCAGTCTGAACCTCACATTCAGGTTGAGTCTGAAGGTCAGCTTGAGCTTCAACCGGAGCCAGGTTACCGGCAACGTCACCGAGGAAGACCGACCTGAGCAAGTCGCGGCGTCTCAGCAACTCCTGGGTCGGGCCATAGAAACGAATGCGCCCGCGCTCCATGAAGTAGGCCGTCTCCGCCAACTCGAGAGCCACGTTGACAGACTGTTCAACCAGGATCACCGTCACCCCGTCCGCGGCGATCTCGCGGACCATCCTCAACAGGCGCTCCACCACGATCGGAGCCAGACCCAAGGACAACTCGTCAACCATCAGCAGCTTCGGTTTCAACAGGAAGGTCATGCCGAGCGCCAACATCTGCTGTTGACCTCCGGAGAGATCCGCAGCCCGATCCTCCATTCGCTCGGTCAGTTCGGGGAACGCTTCCAGGACCCTGGGTAGTGCCGCGTCCTGCTCGGACCGGTGCCGACGGGTCAACCACCCCGCAGCCTCGAGATTCTCGCGGACGGTGAGACCCAGGAAGACGCCGGCACCGCCCGGAATCTGAACGATGCCCAGCCCGGCGATCTCGTTGGGAGGAGCGTGAGTGACATCACGCCCGTCGAAAATGATCGCCCCGCGGTCCGCCTCGACCACACCCGAGACAGCCTTCAGGAAGGTTGACTTTCCCGCACCGTTGGTCCCCAGCAGAGCCACAACCTCACCCCGGTCGACCTCGAAGTCGATGTGGTGGAGAACCGGCACACCGTCATAGCCGGCGCTCACCCCGCTGCAGTAGAGCAGTTTCACCTCGCCGCGTCGACGGGCGGCCAGGACTTCGGCTCGAGCCAGCGTGGTGCGCCGAACCTGCTCGATGTCGGAGGAGATCACGTTTCCGCCGGTCGAGATCACCAGACCGCCGACGAAGAAGACCGGCACCATCACCGCCATTCCGGTGCGGATACCCCACGAATCGGCGATCCAACCGATCATCGGCAGGATCAACAGACCCGGGACAATGAACAGTGAACCGATTGAGAATCCCATCGCCCGAGCGCGTGGCGGAATCGCGAGCGACAGGGAAGCAACGATCCCCGGGCCCACAATGGCCAGGCACAGGGCGATCGCCACGTTGGCAGCGATGGCCACCGCGAGGCTGGGAACTATGGCGAACACGCCGGAGAGAACGGACGTGATGGTCGATACCACGGCCAGGAACCGCAGGATCAGACCGGGATCGCGTTCCAGCAGCTTGGTGGCGATACGTGCGCCGATAAGCAGCCCGATGATCTGACCGGGTTCGGAGGCTGCCGCGACGATCCCGCGGGCTCTCTCATCGAGTCCGTAGGCATCGGCATACAACTCGGACGCCAGGGTGCCGAAACCGATCAGCGAGGCCGACAAGAACGGCGTCGCCAGCCAGATGCGGCGCAGAGCCTGGATCTTCCAGCACATGCGCCAGGCCTCTGCGGCCGACGGCGGCAACTCCTCGGTGCTGACTGCTTCGCTGGAACCGCCCGCCAATGCCCGTTCCTGAGCGCCCCGGACGGGTTCTCGCAACCGCAGGCCCACGGCCACGAAGATCAGAGTCGGGATCGCGAAGATCAGGAACGGAGTGCGCCAGCCGAAGTAGTAGGCCAACAACCCAGCGGTGAGCGGACCGACGGTTGCCCCGACGGCGTTGGCCGCGGCGTGCAGACTGTAGACCTTCGGCCGGGTCCGCGGCTGGTACCAGTCGGCGAGAAGCGAGCGGTGGGTCGGGTCGTTGACGGCCTTGCCGACACCCGAACCGGCACGCGCCACCAAGAACAACACCAACCCAAGCGCAAGGCCCGTCATGAACGAGAACAACGCCCAGAGGACCGCGCCGGCAAGGGCCAGGCGGATCCTGGGGTAACGGTCAGCGAAAATCGCAACCACCGGTTGCAACAACAGGCCGCCCAACACGACCAGCGCGACGAAGCCCAGGTAACGCGCCCGCGACAGATCGAAATGCTGGCGAATCTCGGGGGTGAGAATCGCCGCCGCGGACCGATCGAGCTCATCGACCGCGTTGAGACCGAAGAAGACCACCAGCGGCAGCGTGGGCCCACCGTCAGCGATTCTCGCCAGCAGGCCTTCACGCCCCGGCCCGGTCTGCTTCGCAGCCGAGTCGGTCACGGCGGCGCTCCCATATCGGACCTATCGGGCTTGTCGAGCCCATCGGTCTTATTGGACGGAGTCGAAGGCGCAGGCGACGCGGGTGCGACCGACGAGTCCTCAACAGCCTCGAGTGAGCGGTGCTCTTTGCCTCCTTCGCTGATACCCAGGCGTCGTCCCAGCGCGCTGACTGCCAGATCACGCATGTCGTACCAGAATCCGATCAAACCGCGGGGCGCGATCAACAGAACGACGAGGATTCCGACCCCCGTCGCGAACAGGAACCAGGTTCCCTTCAGCCAGAAGAACGACCCGTTGAAATACAGCGCACCCAGAAACGCACCTCCTGCGGTGCCGAGCCCGCCGATCACGGCGCCCACGAAGATCCCGATCGAGAAACCCGGATCCCAAACGAAGAACGCCTGCTGATGGTGGGTGTATACGGCACCCGCGGCCGCGGCCAGAAACCCTGCTATTGCGAACGCCGTCAACTTCGCCCGCAGCGGGCTTACCCCGTAGGCCTCGACAGCGGCCTCATTGTCGCGCAGGGCGATCAGCACCCGCCCGCATCGACTGTTGCGAATGCCCCTCACCGCGATGAAGGCGAGCAGCATCGTTACCAGACACACGTAGTAGAGCGCGCGCGACGAACTCCAGTCGATCACACCGAGGATGGGTTTGCGGGCAATCCGCTCGCCCTGACCGGGGACCCAGTCGAAGAAACGGGGGTTGAGGAAGTACTGGCTCATCGTCACCCCGAATGCGAGGGTCGTGACGGCCAGATAGGCCCCTCGCAGTCGCAACGCGGGGATCCCGATCACGAGCGAGGCAAGCGCCCCGGCAACGCCCGCGACGAAGACGGCCAAGATGATGTCAACGTCGTATCTCATCGTCAACGTGGCTGCCACAGCCCCGCCGAGGAGGCTGAAGGCAAGCTGCCCGAGGGAAAGCTGCCCGGCCCAACCGGTGAGGACCCCGAGCGACACGAACACGATCGCGAACATGTAGATCTCGCCGAAACGCAGAATCACCGAGGTGTCGAAGATCCAACCCGCATAGGGCAGGGCGACGATCGCTGACCCGAACGCGACGATCCCGATTCCGCGACCGACCCGGACCAGCGGGATCCTGGCGAAGATCTCAGGGATCGGTCGCGTCTCGCTGGTGCTCTGCCAACTTGATGTGTCGATCTCCGAGCGCAGGCCTCTGTCTCGTCGGGCCAACAGGGCGACCACGATCACGACTCCGGTTATGGCTCCCATCGTGGCGTCCGCGGTGATCGCATCGGAGTTCCAGACGATGCCCTCTTGAAGGACGCCGAGGCCTATCGACGTGGCGATGATCGTCGGCAGGTGCTCCATACGTCCCAACGTCAGCGCAGCCAGCGAGCGCAGAAACAACAGCAGGCCGAGTTGGCCACCAACGGGAATGCCGTAGATCCCGGCGCGCAGGAATATGGCCAGGAACCCCAACGTTGTAGCCAACCCCCACACAAGCCCCTGGAGTCCCTTGACCGGAATACCGAGCATCGCGGCCCTCGCAGGCAACTCCGCCGCGGCCCGAATGGCGATGCCTACTCGGGTGTAGCGCAGGATCGCGCCGACGGCGACGATCGCCAGCGGCGCCACCACCAAGGCGAGAACGTGGTTGCTGTGGAACGGCCGGGTTCCAACCGTGAAACCGATGTCCCACGGCGGAGCGATGCGCTGGGACTGCAGTTTCGAGTCCCACCAGGCCGGCATGAACAGGGCAATGAGCGCCAGTAGGGAGGCAACACCGAAGGTCGCCACGGTGACGACCAGGCGGGGCGAGTCGAAAAAACGGCGGATCAGCAGAAACTCGGCGGCGACTCCCAGCAACGCAGCGGCCGACAGTCCGACCGGAAACGCCAGATACCAGGGCCACCCGGACTCGACTAGCAGCATCAAAGACAGGACTGTGGGCAGTAGACCCATCTCACCTGCCGCGAAATTGATGACCCGGTTGGCCCTGTACACCAGGTACATACCCAGCGCTACCAAGGCCGTTATCAGTCCGAGGATCACCCCCGAGAGCACCGAGGCAGCGGGTGCGGGGAAGAACAGCAACTGAATGGTGACGAGCACTACCGGCCAGACGAGCCACGAGAGTCGCCCGATCTGGGCCGAAGTGCCTGTACCGCTGCCGCGGTGCGAAGATCCAGGGTTCCGGGGAGAGCGCGGCACGGTCTCAGTGTCCCACGCGTCGCCGCGTCGGTCAGGGCCGACAGCGGAAAAGAGACTGGAGGTTCGGGGTGTGCGCAGCGCGGTTAGCCGCTGGCCTGCGGGTAGCGTCAGCGGCCATGGCGCTCAAAGAGATGGTCGCGCAACGAGGCCACCTCGTCGTTGATGGAGCCATGGGTACCGAGATGTTCGCCCGAGGCCTCACCGCCGGTGACGCACCGGAACGCATGAACCTCGATGTTCCCCGAAAGGTACAGGAGATTCATCAGGCCTATGTTGATGCCGGCTCCGACATCTTCTTGACCAACTCATTCGGTGGCACCCGCCACCGGCTGGCACTGCACAAACTCGACGATCGGGTCGTTGAGGTCAACGAAGCTGCTGCCAAAAACGGTCGAGCTGTCGCGGACTCCGCAGACCGCAAGATCCTGGTGGCCGGGTCGGTTGGCCCTACCGGCGAGTTGATCGCTCCGCTGGGACCGCTGGACTTCTCCGACGCCGTGGACGCTTTCGCCGAACAGGCAGCTGGACTCAGCGCAGGAGGCGTCGACATCGTCTGGATCGAGACGATGAGTTCGCTAGTGGAGATTGAAGCCGCCGTGGTCGGGACCCGACAGAGCTGTAATCTGCCCATCGCGGTCACCTTGAGCTTCGACACCGCCGGTCGCACCATGATGGGCGTCACAGGGGCACAAGCGGCCGAACGCCTCACCGAACTCGGAGTCGCGGCGATGGGAGCCAACTGCGGCAACAACCTCGCAGACACCGAAGCCGCTCTGATCGAGATGTGCGCGATCGCCGACGTGCCAGTCATCTCCAAGGCGAACGCCGGGATACCGCAGTGGCGTGGCGCCGAACTGTCCTACAGCGGCACCCCCGAGGTAATGGGCGCCCACGCGCATCGTGCACGCCATCTCGGAGCAGAGATCATCGGTGGATGCTGTGGCAACACGCCGTCGCACATCTCGGTCATCCGCGGCGTCCTCGACGGCGCCGTCGCAGTTCCGGACCTCGACAGTCCAGACATTCAGGCGAGCCGCGCCAACCAAGCAGAGCGACCCGGCGGCCGCCCGGCGCGCCGTCGACGGCGCCGCGGCTAACGCCTCGGGCCCAGCCAGTTGTCGAGATGATGCTGTGATGTGCGTACATGCCATACGAACGACCAGCGATCGAGGTAGGCGATGTCGATAGTCCCAAAACTCTCCACGACGCTGATCACCTTCTCGGCTGATGACCCGGGGGGTTGGGGGCACCTCGTTGAGCGGGCACAAGCAGCTGATCGGGCGGGACTCGATCGGCTGGCTCTACCGGATCACGTTGTATTCGGGGAGAACCTCGAAGCCTATGGTGACCCAAGGAGTGGAGGCCTCGAAGGTGCTCGTCAGCCGACAGGTCCCGACGGACACTGGTTGGAACCGCTGACCACGATCGCCCATCTCAGCGCGGTGACCGAACGCATCCGGTTCGCCACCGGGATCCTGATCGCGGCGCTGCGCCGTCCGGTGGTGCTGGCCAAGATGCTGGCCACCATCGACGTGCTGTCAGGCGGACGGGTAGACCTCGGCGTCGGGGTTGGCTGGCAGCGCGAGGAGTATGAAGCGGCAGGACTCGACTACGGCGACCGTGGCGCGCAACTCAACCACACGCTCGAGGTGTGTCAGACGCTCTGGAGTCAGAACGTTGCCGAGCATTCCTCTGACCGCCTGCAGTTCTCCCGGATCCACCAGATGCCGAAACCCACTCAGGACCGGGGCGTGCCGATCTGGGTCAGCGGCACCGTCAATGCGGCGTCGATGCGCCGTCTCGCCCGTTTCGGGACGGGCTGGATCCCCTGGGGGTCCGACGCCGCCGACATCACCGGAGGCATTGCCAGAATGAGAGCGGCGGTCACCGCTCACGGTCGCGACCCCGATGGCATCGAAGTCGTGTCCAACCTCGGCGTCGTCAGCCGTGATGACGGTTCGTTCGACGTTGAAGCCACCATGTCGGCAGTCCCGAGACTGATGGAGGCCGGAGTCACCGACTTCCGCCTCGGACTGCGTCTCGCACCCGATGCACTCGACGCGGAGCAACGGATCCGTGAACTGGTCGACGGGTTCGATTCCGTCACCGGACGCTGAGCATCGAGTGAAACGAAGCGTGTGACAACTTGCACACGTAGGGCAACAGCCGGTGGATTCACAGGACGATTCCATAGGCTGTGCGGGCGGCATTCGCGTCGGATGTTGCGCTAATCGAAAGGAATGCCCAGATGCCAACGGGCACAGTCAAGTTTTTCAACAACGAGAAAGGCTACGGATTCATCTCCCGTACCGACGGTGACGATGTGTTCGTTCACTTCTCCAACATTGATGGTTCCGGGTTCCGAACTCTTGAGGAGGGCCAAAACGTCGAGTTCGAGATCGGCCCGGGCCGCAAGGGCGACGAAGCCCTGTCCGTCCGGGTGGTCTGAGCGGCCTTTCGTTCAAGAACTAGTCGTTCAACATCACAAAACAAGATCTGAAGAGGGCACCCAAGGGGTGCCCTCTTCTGGTTCAGCCCGCGTGCGTTCTAGAGTGAGCAGATGGCGAAGAACCGACGAGACGTGATCCGCATGAACGAATCGGAGATCGACTCGTTCATCGAAGAGCAGAAGAGCCTGCAAGTGGGCACGATCGAACGCGACGGCAGCATCCACCTGTCGACCCTGTGGTTCGCCTACGTGGACAAGCGAGTGGTCTTCGAGACCTACACGAAGTCCCAGAAGATCAAGAACCTCCAACGGGATCCGCGGATCACCCTGTTGTGGGAGGACGGCGACGTCTACGAGCAGCTTCGGGGCGTAATGATCAAGGGGAACGCCCAACTCGTGACCGACCATGCCGAAGTGTTTCCGTTGGCGCTCGAGGTGATGAAACGGAATCAGCCCGATATTCCTGAGGAGTTGTTGGAGCAGGCCGCGACACACATGGCGGCCAAGCGCACCGCAGTGGTCGTGGAACCCCTGAAGGTCATCAGCTGGGACCACCGAAAACTGTCGGGCGCATACTGAGCGCTTCGGAGCGTCGGCTCGGCGACTCAGTCGAGTCGCTGGGTTCGACCGCAGCGGGCGCTGAGCCTTGCCGCTTCGATTATCCGCAGTACCCCGATACCGCTGGAGAGCTCGGGCCACGCCGCAGCCTTGTTCCCCGCAACCGCGGCGAGGCGTCTCAGTTGAGACACGAACCCGAGAGAGTGCAGCGCTTGGTGGCCCTCGGCCGAAACGATCTTGTCGCCGTCCACTTCGAGCACGGGGAACGGCCACAGGTCGAGCGAAACCACCGCGCCGGCACTCGCCGCTTCGAGGTTCGCCGAGGCGGGTCCCCGGTGCCATTGCAACCGGGCGCGCAGCAACCGCCCATCCGCGGTTCGCAGTTCCAACTCGGCACAAATGTCTACACCGCCTCGGCGCTCCAGGCTCGCGGAGACTTCGACCACCGGTTGCGCCCCGGCCGCCAACAGCACGGGCAGGAGGCGACCGCCCAGATCCAACAAGACACCGTTGTGCGCCCCAGTGGAGGTGTACTCAGTGGAGGTGTGCCAAGCGGGGCGCGGCGCGGTGGCGCGCAACACGAGGTGGTGCGGTTCTACGAGGTCGTTGACCGCCGCCAACCCTCGACTTGGAATCGGCGCGTGGAGCAGGTTCGCGCCGAGCATCGCATTCGGTCGATCGCCGGGGTCCCAGGATGAGTCCACGCCCAGAGGCGATTCGACGATCAGGGGCTGGTCATGGGGGATCTGTGCCAGCACTCCGGCGACCTCGACGGGAGGTACAGCAACGATGAGCATGTCCGCTCGTCTGATCATCTCGGTGACGCTGAGTTCGTCACAGCCCAGTGCCTCGGCGGCCTCGCTCGCCCCTTTAGGCCGACGCCCGCCGATCCCGATCAGTCTCACCCCGGAAACCGCGCGTGAGGACTCTGCATGAACAGTTGCGCCCCTGCCTCCGCCGATGATCGCCAGAGAGGTCACGGCGAACCTGCCCCTGGGGTGTTGACGGCCCAAATTCGGTACTGTCTCATACTCAGTTCATTATCGGGCGAATTCGCGACAGGGAGCCATTCGATCAATGAGTCACCACGATCTTCTTGAAGTTCAGCGCCTTGACGTAGAGACCGACCAGTTGCTGCACCGCAGAGCCTCGCTCCCACAGCGCGAACAGCTACTCGCAGCAACGGCTGAACGGCAGCGATTCACCAGCGAGATCGAACAGATTTCGCTCACCCAGATCGAAGTGGTGACCCGCCAGAAGCGCTTCGAAGACGAAGCTCAGATCGTCGCTGCCAAGATCGAGACCGATGAGGCGCGCCTCTACAGCGGTGAGGTCACGGGACTCCGTGACTTGCAGGCTCTCCAGGATGAGATCGCTTCATTGCGGAACCGCCAGAGTGATCTCGAGGACGAAGCTCTCGATGCCATGGAGGAGACCGAGTCGCTGGGATCGAAGGCGGCCGCGCTCAGCGCCGAGGTTGACCTGTGCGACCAGCGCATCAGCGAACTGAACGCCGAGATCAACTCCGCCACCTCAGAAATCGACGCTCGCCTCGAAGCGGTCCGCTCGAACCGTACAGATCTCGAAGCGGAGCTCGACAGTTCGTTGGTTGCCGACTATGAGCGTCTTCGGTCGACGTTCGGCTCGGCGACCGTGGTGCGCTTCGAGAACGGCAAGTGCGTTGGCTGCCCGTCGATGATGCCCGCAGTCGAGGCGGATCGAATGAAACATGCTGCAGCCGATGTCCTGTCGTGCGACGAGTGCGGCCGGATAGTCCTGCTCTGACGTGTTCGTCTTCTTTGTTGCGGCCGCAGTACTCGGTGTGCTGGTGGTGTTCGACAGCCCAGCCGTCGACTACCGATACGTGGCCGTCGGCGCGGTCCTGCCACTCGCAGAGGGGCTGACGGGCCGGCCGCTGATCCTTCACACTCTGCTGGGTTCGGTGGCGTTGTTGAGTGTTGTGATGCTGGCGACGGTCGGATCGCGGCTTCGGCGGCGTCGGTTGCTGGGCGTGCCGATCGGGACGTTCGTCTTCTTGGTGGTGTCGGGCTCCTGGACTCGGACCGAGTTGTTCTGGTGGCCGGTTGCCGGGCTTGACGGGATTGCAGCCGCTCCACTTCCGGAGTTTGATCGTCCTTGGGCCGTGCTGTTCCTGTTCGAACTGCTCGGAATCTGCGCGGTGGTCTGGCTGGTCCACCGCTACGAACTCACCCGACCGGAGAACCGCAGGAAGTTGCTCAGTTCAGGCCGACTGCCCCGCGAGCACCTCAGATAACGTTTCCGGCGAGCCTCATTCGTCGAGCCTGATCCGAGGGTGTGACGGGGAGTCGGTCTGTAGGCGGGATTCTGTCCGGGAGCCGGTTCTGCCGACTCCGTGGATGGCCATCCATCTTTGCGGCCTACCCGGGAGTGTCTGCGGACGGGACGCCCTCTCCCTGCATGGCCTTGCTCCGGGTGGGGTTTACCTAGCCACCCCGGTCGCCCGGGGCGCTGGTGCGCTCTTACCGCACCGTTTCACCCTTACCCGCCTGACCGCCCCGAGGGGAGCCAGGCAGGCGGTTTGTTTTCTGTGGCACTTTCCTGCGAGTCGCCTCGACTGGCGCAAGCCAGCACCCTTCCCTACGGAGTCCCGACCTTCCTCGACGCAGTGACCTGCACCGCGGCCATCCAACCGGCTCCCCGTCACACCCTTAGTCTGCCTCAACGAATACCCGTCTGTCCGAACATATTCGCCGCTAGACGTCGAGCACCGCGTCAAGTTGTTCGCAGAGAAAGCCCATGTGGTCTGCGTTGAGACCATGGTGGATCGGCAACGACATGGCGTTGTCCATGATGTAGTCGCAGTTCGGCAGCCCTTCTTCGGGGGCGCGGTGCTCGATCCCCGCGAATCCCTTCTGACGCAGAATGTTCCCGGTCCAGACCATGCGCGTCGTCACACCCCGCGCTTCGAGCCGCTCCTGGACTTCGCTGCGGTTGATACCGAGGTCGTCGTCGATGGTGAAGCAGAAGCGCATCCAAGTCGTGTCGGTCTCAGGTGTCGTCCGTCCCCTGGTGACACCCCCGCGGGTAGCCAGGAAGTCGTCCAACCGGCGCCAGTTGTCGCGCCGCTGTTGGTTGAACCCCGCGAGCTTGTCGAGTTGAACCAGCCCGTATGCGGCACTGATCTCGGTCGGTTCGAAGTTGTAACCGATCGAGTCGAAGGTGAAGATCATGTCATAGGGGGTGCCATCCGCGAGGTAGCCGAAGCGATCCTGTTGGCCTTTGCGTGAGCCGTAGAGGTAGGGCTCCGAGCGGCGGCCCCAGCGTCTCAACTCGAGTCCCAGATCGAACAGCTCAGGATCGTCGACTCCGACCAGACCGCCGGCACCGCCCGCGGTCATGGCGTGGCTCCGCGCGAAACTGGTCACCACTATGTCGGCGCGCGCGCCGGTACGCTCACCCCGCTGCCAGGAGTCGAGCACGTCGCAAGAATCCTCGACGACGGTGAGGCCGTGAGCATCGGCGATGGCGCGGATCTCGTCCCAGTCGGGGCAGTTGCCGCACAGATTCGGTGTGAGGATCGCCTTGGTCCGCGGCCCGATCATGGCTTCGATCTTGGTGTGGTCGATCTGGTACGTGTCTTCGGTTATGTCCACGAACACCGGGACGAGACCCGATTGCACCATCGTGGCGATGTCGGTTGAGAACGTCAGCGGTGACGTGATGATCTCGTCGCCCCGTTCGAGTTGGAGCAGGTCTACGGCGATGCGCAGGGCCGACGACCCGCTGTTGACCATGATCCCGTGCTGTTTGGACAACAGCGAAGCGACCCTGCGCTCGAGCTCGAAGACGTTCTCGCCGATGTCGAGCGTCGAGGAGCGCAATACCTCCACGACGGCCTCGATCTCGCGCTCGTCGTGAACTGCTCCCGAAACTGGAAGTTGCATCTGGTACCCCTTGGTGGTGATCAGAACCTCTAATCGTTGACTTTGGACCGATTGGAAAGGTAAGTGCCAATTCCAGCACCCACAGTTCCGATGGAGGCAGCCAACAGAACGTTGAAGACCAACGCCAGCGGATTGATCCCGTTACCGCCGGCGACACGGATGACACCAGCCACCAACTGGACGACTGCGAATGCAGCAACTGTCGCGGCCGCGCCGTTGATCATCGGCGCCGCTGTCGCAATCCGGCCGGCGACTGCGCCGCCCACGAGGTAGGCCACGACGATCGCCAACAGGGTGAGGTAGACCCAGTTCGACTGCTCGCCCCCGTCGCCGTCGGCAAGGATGGCCTGTGCAACCGCCGCGGGTACGGACACGACCAGACAGACCGCCGCCCCCGCTCGGATCGCCGCGGGAAACAGGGACCTGGACACGGAGCCGAGGCTAGCAGCGCGCTACGGTCGCGTAGTCGGGGACAAGACCCGACAAGACGGACGAGACACCCATGACCTCGGAAACTTCGATCAACGATCACGGCGGTTGGCCGGTGGTCCTCGGCAGGTTGGCCAACGGGGAGGACCTGACCGCGGATATTGCCAGAGCGGTGCTCTCAGCGATGCTCAACGGCGAGGCCACGGACGCGCAGATCGCCGCGGTCATCGTCGGACTCCGTCTCAAGGGTGAGACGGTCGATGAACTGGTCGGGCTTCAAGCGGCGATGATCGACGCGGCCACACCGCTGGCCGTGCCCGAGAACACGATCGACATCGTTGGCACCGGCGGCTCACCGAGTCGTATTCGGCATGCGCTCAACGTGTCGACGATGGCCTCCATTGTGGCTTCCGCAGCCGGAGCGACGGTGTGCAAACACGGCAATGTCAAGGCTTCCTCAACCTCGGGCGCCTTCGATCTGCTCGGTGCGCTCGGGGTGGACTTCAGCATCAGCCCCGCTCAACTCGAAGCCCAAGTCGACAGCATCGGTTTGGGATTCGCATTCGCCAAGGCCTTTCATCCCGCCATGCGCCATGTGGGTCCGGTCCGGGCTCAGCTGGGCATTCCGACGGTGTTCAATGTTCTGGGCCCGTTGAGCCATCCGGGTCGGGTGAGGCGCCAGGTTGTGGGAGTGGGGGACTGGTCCATCGCCGAGCGCGTGGCCCGGGTTCTCGAAGCAACGGGTTCGCGTCGCTCGCTGGTGGTGCACGGTGACGGGGGATTGGATGAACTGTCGACGACGGGCCCTTCGAGAGTCCTCTCGCTTGAGAATGGGGAGATCACCGAGTTGACGGTGACGGCACCGTCGGTCGGTCTGGCGCCCGCGTCGCCGACCGATCTCGCCGGGGGTGATCCCGACACGAACGCCCGACTCGCCCGCTCGATCTTTGCGGGGGAGACCGGAGCGCATCGAGACATAGTCGTGCTCAACGCTGCGGCCGGATTGTTGGTGGCGGGATTGGCGGCCGATCTCGGCGAAGCGGTCGGTGCCGCTGCCGCAGCGATCGACGACGGACGCGCCGAAGCCAAGCTTGCGACCCTGGTATCGAGCAGCTGGTGAGACCGTCGCTGGCGGGCTAGGCGACCCGCGAACTGGGCGAGCCTCGAGTCCGGCGCGAGCCCGGCAATGCTCTGACACCGGTGCGCTCAGTGGTGCGGCGTGCTGGACTGGGGGTCTTCGGCTTGAAGACCGGCAGGGCCGGCAGGGGACTGGCCAACACACCCTCGACCTCCTCGATCGTCAGTTTGTGGCCATTGCGTTCGATCCAGCCGACGATTGTGAGCAGTTCGTCGGCGTCATAGCGCTCAGGTACCGGCAACGGCTCTGCGGTCGCGGGCGGGCCGTCACCGGGTGGCGAGGGATCGAAGAGTTCGGCGTCGTCCGTCGAGTGACCGCTGCGACTGAGTTTTCCTTCGTGGAGCTCAACCCAGGTGTCGCCGATCCCCAGACGCACCCGCCCGGCTCGTCGCAGCAGGTCGAAGCGTCGATGACGTCGTAACAGGCCTGCCAGAGCATCGGCACGGTCTCGGGCGTCGGCTGCCTCCTCGTACCGCTGTTGTTTCGCCAACGTCTCGATCCTGGTGCCCAGTGGGGCCAACAGCCCCTCGGGGCGCGAGGTCAGATTCGTGACGAGTTCATCGATCACAGCCGCGTACTCGCTTTCGGATGTCGAGCCGGAACACGGACAGCACGACACTCCCAACTGGGCCGAAGCGCAGACACTCGCGTTGGTCGCTGCTCTCGACGCGAGACCGCAACGCCGAATCGCGGTAGCGCTCTGGATCGCCTCCACGACGCGTTTAGCCGCCCGTGTCGATGCCACCGGTCCGAGATAGAGAGCTCCGTCGTCGCGGACCACCCGCACTATCGAGAGCCGGGGAAAGCGTTCGTTGAGGGTCAGCTTGATGTAGGGGTACTTGCCGGCTCGGGTGCCTTGTCGATTGAACCGCGGCAGATGCCGATGGATCAGTCGCAGCTCAAGCACAGCAGCTTCGAGGCCGTTGCGACACAGGTGGTGGTCAATGCGATGCGTCTCACGAAGCAGCTGGGAGACCTTGCGGCGTTCGTCGGTCGAGAAATAGCTGCGAACCCGAGATCGCAGGTTGGTGGCCTTGCCGACATAGAGCACTTCGTCGCGTTCGTCGCGAAACAGATACACGCCACCCTTGCGGGGTAGCTCGTCGGTCAGTTTCAGTTTCTTGGCATGAGGGCTGCCGGCGAGCGTTGGGAGCGCAATCAGGTCTTCGAGGCCCAACACCCCCAGAGTGGCTGCCCGCTCCAACAGGAAATGCAGCAGGTCCCCGGTTGCCAGGGCATCGTCGAGGGCGCGGTGGCTGGGCCTGTGGCTGAGCCGCAGACGGTCGGCAAGCGTGCCGAGCCTGCAGTTGGGGACCTCGTCTCGAAGCAGCCGGCGCGCCAGGGCGAGTGTGTCGATCGAACGTGCCGCGAGGCGGGGGCGCCGGAGTTGCTGCAGGGCAGCATTGAGGAATGAGATGTCGAACCGGACGTTGTGCCCCACGATCACGGCGCCGTCAATGAACTCCAGCAACGACGGCATCACCGATTCAATCCGCGGCGCCGCCATGACCATCGCCTGGGTTATTCCGGTGAGGACCGTGATCTCCGGGGGGATCGCAGACCCCGGGTCGACAAGTGTCTGGTATGTGCCCAAGCACTCGCCGCCGCGGAGTTTCACGGCGCCGATTTCGGTGATCGCGCAGTCCGCAGCCGAAGCTCCGGTCGTCTCGAGGTCTATGACGACGAACGTGACCTCGTACAGGGGGGTGCCGAGGTCTTCGAAGCTCTGCTGGCAAGCGAACAATTGTTCGGGCATTTCAATACATTGCCCGAACAGATGTTTGCTGTCAAGGTTCTCAGTTGAGCAACTCTCGCAGGTGGTCAGCGAGACGGATAGCCAACGCCACGATCGAGAATGTTGGCGTGGCCGTCCCGCCCGTGGCAAAGACGCTGCTCCCAGCCAACCAGAGATTGTCGACTTCGTGCATGCGGCAGTCGGCATCGACCACTCCTTGTGCAGGATCATCCGACATTCGGGTGGTGCACATGTGGTGGAAGCCCACGCCCACCGGAAACCCGCTCAGGTCGATCTCTTCTGGGGAGGATCTGAACACGGTCAGGAACTCTCCGCTGACGGCGCGGTCGTGGGCGTCGGCGTGGACTCCACCGGGTACGAGTTGGACTCGTCCCCAACCGGTCGCGCCTATGGCTTCGGCCATCGCTTTGAGCCCGGAGACCACCCGTCGGCGATCGGCCGCGGTGTACTGCCAGTCGAGCGTTACTTGCGGCATTCCCAGGGCGTCGGTTCTGGACCCCAGCGTGATGCGGCTGCGGGGATTCAGTTCCTGCTCGGCAAGGGCTTGCAGATAAGCCGCGGTGCGGGGCTCTGGGCCGGTATGGGCCATGAGCGCGCTGACATCACCGACGGTGACTCCCCTTTGTTGAAACGGCACTCCGTCGGGAAGGGCACCGACAAGGAACTGCAGCTCGAGACCGGTGGTCTCCGCTGAACGCAGATGTGCATCGCTCAGTCCGAGAGCGAACTTCGCGCCGTGCACGTGTCCTGCATGGCGTCCCTGTGTGATGGGCACCTCGCCACCGCCCAGACCTCCAAGAGCGTCGAAGTCCGATTCGAACACCCCGAACCCGGCATAGATCTGCAGGTGTTCGGTGAAATAGCGCCCCACGAGACCGTTGCTGTTGCCGAGCCCGGCGGGGTCGTGGTCAGTCGAAGCCAACAACAGCCGGGCGTTCTCGATCCCTCCGGTGGCCAACACGTAGGCCCGCGCCGTGACGGTCGCGTCGACACCGCTCAAGGTGGCGATGTCGAGATGCGTGACGGAGCGTCCACGGTCGCTGGCGAGGTTCAGCGCATTGGCGTAGAGCAGCACTTCGATGTTGGCAGCCGCGGTCAGTTCTGCACGGTACAGGTCGCCGAACTTCGTCGGGAACGTTACCTGGAACACGAAGGGCTCGACTGCGTCGGTCTCCACCGGCGGAGCTTTCACCCCCAACCGCTGTTCCCATGTGTCGACTGAGAAGTCGTCGTCGGTGATTCGAACCCACTGCGTGGCCCGGTCCCAGAATGGCGCGAGGTCGGTGTGGTCGATCGGCCATCCGGAGACACGAAGGTGGTCCCGGGGCTCGAAATCGACAGGGGCCAACGGCCTGCAGTAGCCGGCCCAGTGGTTGGTGGTTCCACCGAAGTATCGCAGGCGAGTCTGATCGATCCTCACTGGGTTGTCGAGGGTCGTCACGGCAGCGCCGATGCTGTCGCCGGTCATCAATGCTTGGGTGGCGGGGTCGGGTTCTGTGCCTCCAGACTCGACCAGCAGCACCTGGAGTCCGGAATGGAGCAGTTCCATTGCCATCGTTATTCCCGCCGCGCCTGCGCCGATGATGCACACGTCTGCTGTCAGAACGCTGCCCGAACGCAGTGTCCTCGCGTCTGTCAGCATCTGGCTTGAACGGAATCTGAACAGGCCAGAGCGATCACCGCGGCGGCTCTGGCCTCTGATGCGGCGAGGATCCAGCCATCGACGGTGATGGTGTCGCTCTGTTCGAAATCGGCTCTGACTCGTGCCGCGGCACGTTGGAGCGGATCGCTGTCGGGATCGGCCGTCGGCAGTCGGGCCAGGAGTTCAGCGATGTCGTCCTCGCCGGTGACCTCAACGACTCGCTGACCGAGGGTGATTATCCGCGGGTCCACCTCACCGATCCCGCTCACGGTGATGGGCTCGGTAGTCGTGGTTGTCGTAGCGATTGTCGTGCTGGTTGTCGTGGCGTCGGCGCTGCCGCTCAGCGGAGAGGTTGACTCCGGGCCCCGGTCGGCGCGGTCGAGCCAGCCGACGCCGGCACCGATGACCAGGGCGAGCGCGCCTCCGCTTCCGAGTCTCAGGACTTGACGGCGTGAGAAGTCGGGACCATCGGCGTTGTCCATGGTGTCAATCTAGCGAGCAGTGTCATACCCCCTGCGTAGCTTGGAGGTATGGCAGAACACACTTATCTTCGATTGGTTGGCGATGAGCTCGATGCTCATTGCGGCGCAACGGTCGGCGAGCAGGCGGGGTTGACGATCGACTGCGACATGTGCGTCATGCAGCACTCAGAAGCGTGTGACGATTGCGTCGTGAGTTATCTGGTCGGTCATGTCGCCGGGACGCCGGTGGTCCTCGATTTTGAGGAACGGCGTGCGGTTGAGTTGCTCAACGATGCTGGGCTCGTTCCGTCGAGCAGGTTCGTCCCCCGCTCCGACGCCGTCTAGAGGCCGAGCGAACTGATCGCGCACAGGGTCACGTCGAACGAGGCCGTGGCCCGAGCGGCCCGCCCGCGGCCACGCGGCCCGTGAGCGAAGCGAACAAGAGCACGGGAGGCGCGAAGTGAACAAGAGCGGGAAACAACTGAGTCCGTCGCGTCGGTTGTTGTGTCTCATTTCTCATTTGTCGTGCCACCATGGACAGGTGGATCTGACTGTCGCGGACCTCAAAGCCATAGGGCTCGCCGCCGGCTTGGCCGCGGTGGGTGCGACCGACGCGACCCCCTTTGAACGCACCCGCGTCGACCTCGAGCAACGCAAGGCGGAGGGGCTCAGCGCAACAATGCAGTTCACCTACCGCAACCCCTCACGCTCAACGGATCCACGCCGGACCATGAGCGATGCACGGTGTCTGATCGTCGGAGCATACGACTACCGACGCGAACTGCCGCCGCGCCCCACGGACCAACCAACTGGAAAGGTCGCCGCTTACAGCTCAGAGGACCACTACGCGACCTTGCGTTCAGCTCTGGAACAGATCGCGGGCGCGCTGCGACGCGAGGGCTACAAGGCTCTCGTGTTGGCCGATCAGAATCAACTGGTCGACCGGGCAGCCGCACACCGCGCAGGCATCGGCTGGTGGGGAAAGAGTTCCAATGTGCTGATCTCCGGCGTCGGCAGCATGGTCGTGCTCGGTTCGGTGCTGACCAACGCCCCCCTCGAGCTCGAAGAGACAGCCGAAGCTGGCGATGGTTGCAGAACATGCACCAAGTGTCTCGACGGATGCCCGACCGGGGCGATAATCGCGCCTGGGGTCGTTGATGCCAACAAGTGCTTGGCGTGG
Organism: Candidatus Aldehydirespiratoraceae bacterium; assembly: GCA_965221585.1. Lineage (GTDB taxonomy): Bacteria > Actinomycetota > Acidimicrobiia > Acidimicrobiales > Aldehydirespiratoraceae > VXYK01. Next base: position 1,304,466 of record OZ244898.1, read on the forward strand.
CTTTTGCAGGCATCGGGTCGATTCCCCGTCGAGTACCGAGAGCTGCTCGGCGACCGAATATACGGATGCGACGACTGTCAGGATGTCTGCCCGCCGAACCAGATACGCCGCAAGCAACCTGCGGCCAAAGGCGGCAACAGTGCCTGGGTCTCGATTCTCGAGTTGCTGGAGTCCGACGATGAGACTCTGATGGCTCGTCTTGGGCGCTGGTACATACCGCAGCGCAATCCCGACTACCTGCGACGCAATGCCCTGGTGGTGCTCGGCAACATCGGGCGCGGCGACGACGAGCGGACTGCAAAGGTGCTTGCCAGATCGCTTGCCCATCATTCTCCCGTTGTCGCGGCTCATGCCGTCTGGGCGGCCCGCCGGCTGAACCGGGATGATCTGCTGGCCGAGTTGAATGGATGCGAACCAGACGAGATGGTGCAGGAAGAACTCCGGCGGTCAGTCACTGTCGTGGCATAGTGGCGTGCTGTGGCCCGCCATCTACTCGTCACCAACGACTTTCCCCCCAAGATCGGTGGCATTCAGAACTACCTGTGGGAGCTCTGGCGGCGCCTCCCCGCTGATGAGGTGGTCGTCTACAGCACCCCCCACGCCAACGCGGAGGCCTTCGATGCCGATCAACCGTTCACCGTGGTTCGCAGCCGCGAACCCTGGTTATTACCGCAGCCGCTGCTGACCAGCCGGGTGAACCGCCTGGCGGGCACCTTCGGTGCCGAACTCGTGATACTCGACCCGGCGGTGCCAGTCGGTCTGATCGGTCCGCATCTCGACGTTCGGTACGGAGTCGTCCTGCATGGCGCAGAAGTCACGATTCCGAGCCGGATCCCTGGCCTTCGCAGTCTGCTGAACCGAGTTCTCGGCGGGGCTGCAGGGGTGATCGCAGCCGGCGGGTACCCGGCGGAGCAGGGGCAGGAGTCACTGGGGCGCCCACTGCCTGTCAGTGTCATCGCGCCCGGTGTAGACACCGAACGCTTCGTCCCCCTCGACCGTGCCGCCAAACAGGCCGCCCGAAAGACACTGGGCCTGCCGACCGAGGGTCCATTGGTCACCTCAGTCAGCCGCCTGGTTCCCCGCAAGGGCATGGACACTCTGATTCGGGCATCGCTGGAGATTCGCAGGAGAAAGCCCGACGTCTGCGTGGCTATTGCCGGTGCCGGCCGTGACCGGCGGCGCCTCAGTTCCCTGATCGCCAGGCTCGACGCACCCGTGAAGCTGCTGGGACGAATCGACGCCGATGAGTTGAGCCTGCTGGCCGGCTGCGGCGACGTGTTCGCGATGCTGTGCCGCAGCCGTTGGGGCGGGCTGGAACAGGAGGGATTCGGCATCGTCTTCCTGGAAGCGGCCGCGGCAGGAGTGGCGCAGGTCGCCGGTCGCAGCGGCGGCGCCCACGAAGCGGTGGTACATCAAGAGACAGGCCTGATAGTCGATGACCCGACCGACATCGGTGCAGCGGCTCGGGCGATCACCGAACTGCTCGACGACGACGAACGACGCCAGGCGATGGCCCACGCTGCCAGAGAGCGAGTTGAAAGGGAGTCCTCCTATGACATCCTGGCCCAACAGCTGGCAGAGGCGATCAACACCATGGCGCGGCGATGAACCGGCGGGAGCAATGGGCGGCGGGGCAAGCCATTCTCAATTGGTCGTGGTTCGGCACCGCCGTGTTCACACTCACGGCGGTCACGTCCACAATCTGGCCGGGGCCCTTCGAGTTGCTCAACTCAGTCGTGTCGTTGGTGTTGTTCGCCGCCGGCGCCGTCGTGATGGTGTGGGCGCTGGTGATAGCCGTGGAGCGCAGTCGCCACCACCTCATTGGGATCGCGGGCCTCTACTTCGGGGTGGGCAGCGCCGGGTCCCAAGTGCAGAGGATCTTGTTGAGCTCCCTGGCGGTCGAGATCGTGGTGGCGCTGACCACGGCATCGATACGGAGCTTCACTCCCGCAGCTTTCGGACTCCTCGTTCCGATCTGGGCTCTCGGCCTGACGGGACTGTGGTGTGCTCGCTACGGCGAATTCGAGGTGCGCAAAACAGACCCGCAAAGCGGTTAGGGTCAGCGGTAATGGTTGATCAAGCGACCGAACGAACGACGATCATGGCGACGCCGGAGCAGTGTTACGCCACGGCCATCGACTTCGAGAAGTACCCAGAGTGGGCTTCTGACATCAAGATGGCCCGGGTTCTGTCGCGTGACGACGAGGGCCGCGCCGTCGATGTCGAGTATCGGGCCGCGGCCATGGGCCGCAGCACCACCTACACGCTGCGGTACTTCTACGGTGCCAACCCGCGTCGCCTGGCCTGGCGCCTGCAACGCGGTGACATCACCAGGCGCCTCGATGGTGAGTATGAGTTTCTGCCGGTTCCCTCGGACCCGGGATCAACCGAAGTCGTCTATCACCTTGCCGTTGAGGTAAAGGTCCCTCTACCAGGCTTCGTCAAGCGCCGCGCCGAGGCTCGCCTGTTGCGCACGGCCCTGGAGGACTTCACCCGACACGTTGAGAGCCGCGCCTCGTGAAGGCTCCGTGGACCGACAAGCACCTTCGCAATGAACTGTAGCGAGTCCGCTGCTGACGACGAAGGCCGATTTGATGAGGTTCGGGAGGCGGCCGAAGCAGTTCTGGCCTCGCTGAAATGGCTGATCGAAGCCACCGAGCGGGTTATCGAGGATCCTGAGGCCCTGGCCGCGGTCGCGGCGACGGGACGGTCCTTTGTCGACACGTTCACCAGAGGATTCAAATTCACCGAAGACAGCGGCGGTCCCGAAGCTCCCGCTGCTGATCAGTAAGGCTCTGTCATGGAGTTCCGTCGGATCAACGGGCTTCCGCCCTATGTCTTCACGATCATCGACTCGTTGAAGATCCAGGCACGTCGTGCGGGCGAGGACGTGATCGACCTCGGATTCGGCAACCCCGACCTGCCGTCTCCGGACACCGCCGTCAACAAGCTGATAGAGGCGGCCCAGAATCCTCGCAACCATCGGTACTCGTCGAGTCGGGGGATCCCGAAGCTCCGAGAAGCGGTAGCGGGCCTCTATCAGCGGCGGTTCGGAGTCGAACTCGACCCGGAGACCGAGATCATCAACACGATCGGTGCCAAGGAGGGCTTCAGTCATCTGATGTGGATCCTGCTCGAGCCGGGAGACTCGGTGCTCGTGCCCTCGCCGTCCTATCCGATCCACCTGTTCGCGCCGCTGTTTGCGGGTGCCAACGTTCGAGAGATGCCCTTGACCAGCGACCAGGGAGACTTCTTCGACACGTTGAGAACCCGCTTCGAGTATTCCTGGCCCCGTCCTCGGGCGATTGTTCTGTCGTTTCCGCACAACCCGACGACCGCATGCGTCGATGGCGCTTTCATGCAGCAGGTGGTGGATTTCGCCCGTGAGCGCGATGTCATCGTCGTGCACGACTTCGCCTATGCCGACCTCGGTTATGACGGGTACATGCCGTGTTCGATCCTCCAAGCCGAGGGCGCGAAGGAGGTGGCTGTCGAGTTCTATTCGATGACCAAGAGCTTCTCGATGGCGGGTTGGCGGGTCGCCTTCATGGTCGGGAACGCGCAGACGGTAGCGGCGCTGGCCAAGCTGAAGAGTTATCTCGACTACGGAACGTTCCAACCCGTGCAGATTGCCGCGACCGTCACCATGAACGAGGCTGCGGACTATCCCAGCGAAGCCCGTGAGGTCTATGAGAGTCGACGCAACGCCCTGTGCGACGGACTCGCCCGTATCGGCTGGGAGGTTGAGCCGCCGAGAGGGACGATGTTCACCTGGGCGCCGATCCCGGAGCCGTACCGTCACATGGGTTCAGTGGAGTTCGCGTCGATGCTCGTCACCGAGGCCAACGTGGCGGTCTCGCCCGGCATCGGATTCGGTCCTGGCGGCGAAGGCAACGTCAGGTTCGCGCTGATCGAGAACGAACAGCGGATCAACCAGGCGATCCGCCAGTTGAGCGCGGCGTTGCCCGACCTCGCCGGCAAATAGACGCGGTTCGCCGAGCCTCGACTATTCGGTCTGGTCCCACGCCAGGGATCGACTCAGTGCCCGTTGCCATCGCCGATAATCCGCATCGGCCCTCGTGCGGTCGGGATCGGGCTGGAAAGTTCGGTCGGCGTCGGACTGTCCGGACAGCCCCGCCACATCGTCAAGTCCGCTCCATACGCCTTCGGCAATCCCCGCGAGGTAAGCGGCGCCCAATGCTGTGGTCTCCGCGACCGGGGCGCGCACGACAGGAACTCCGAGTTGGTCGGCCTGGATCTGCAAGAGGATGTCCATCACCGATGCGCCGCCGTCGACGCGCAGTTCGGTGAGGCGCGTCCCGGAGGCCGCAGACATGGCTTCGACCACGTCGCGGCTCTGGTATGCCATCGATTCCACGGTCGCGCGGACGATCTCTTGGCGTCCGGTCCCGCGGGTGAGGCCGACGATCGTGCCGCGTGCCCGGGCGTCCCAATGCGGTGAGCCGAGCCCCGTCAGTGCGGGAACGAATACGACACCGCCGGTGTCAGGAACCGAAGCCGCCAAAGGCCCCGTCTCGGCGGCATCGTCGATGATGCCGAGTCCGTCGCGCAACCATTGGATCGCCGCTCCCGTAACGAAGACGGCTCCCTCATAGGCGTAGATCGTCTGTTCTCCGATGGTCCATGCCACGGTCGTCAGCAGTCCGTCGGCTGGTTCAGGAAGTTCGGATCCCACGTTCATCAGCACGAATGAACCGGTCCCGTAGGTGTTCTTCGCTTGGCCTACCCGGAAACACCCCTGGCCGAACAGAGCGGCGTGTTGGTCGCCCGCGATTCCGCTGACGGGAACACCGGCTCCTGTCGGGATGTCGCCCGTCGTCTCTCCGAATCGTCCCGACGACGGCAACACCTCGGGCAGCGCAGACGTCGGCACCCCGAACAGGTCACACATCTCGTCGCTCCATGACATTGCGCCGATGTCGAAGAGGAGCGTCCGAGCGGCGTTGGTGGTGTCGGTGGCGTGTCGACCGCCGGTCAGCTTCCACACCAGCCAGGAGTCGACCGTGCCGAAAGCCAGGTGCTCGTCCGGCGCGACATCGCCGTGGTTGAAGAGCCACTCGAGCTTGCTCGCGGAGAAGTACGGGTCGAGGACCAGCCCGGTCGTTGAGCGCACCAGATCGAGATGCCCCTCGGCCTGCAACTGCTCGCATCGTGTGGCGGTCCGCCGATCCTGCCAGACGATCGCGCGATGCAGGGGCCGGCCGTCGCGCCGGTCCCAGACCACGACTGTCTCCCGCTGGTTGGTAATCCCTATCGCGCTGACCGGTTCGTCGGTGGTCGCCACGATCTCGGCCAGGGTCTCGAGGACTGCGCTCCAAATTTCTTCGGGATCGTGTTCCACCCATCCTGGTCTCGGAAAGTGCTGCGTGAACTCCCGGTAGGCGAAACCGAGCGGGACGCCCGCCTCGTCGACCGCGAAGGTGCGGACCCCGGTAGTTCCCGCATCGATTGTCAGAACTAGTCCCATGTGCCGACGTTAGCTGGACGCCTGCCTCGGGGATCAAAGCGGGCTTCGCCGACGGGTTCGGGTCGGTAGCTTGTTCAACCGTCCGGATCAGCTTGACTGTCGGTCTCAACTTGAGGTCCATCCTCATCTTGAGACTCTTCAGCGGTTTGATCGGGATTGAACGAGGAGTAGTTGCTGCGGTCTACTGTCTGATCCTCATCGGTCGTCTCCGCGCTGGTCGGCAACGCCTGGCGCTGGGAGTCGATCAATACTCGGACCCGGTTCACGTTGCTCGGCTCGGTCGCAGTCCAGACGAGCTGGGCCACGGCCTCGAGCAGAATCGGGCTCACGTCGGCTTCCGGGTCGTCCTGAGTGATGTTGATCGTCAAGAGGTCCCGGTCGCGTGTCGCGCTCAGCAGTTCGAACTCGAGCAGCTGGTTCACGAAGCCCGCATTCCGCTCGTCCTCGGTGCGGAACTCATCGAACAGCGGTCTCAGCCGTCCCGCGTTGGTGGTGAAAGTTCGAATCTCCCTCGCGACTGGAACGACGATGGATTCGACCTGGTCGATCAGATAGAACACGGCAGGCTCGGTTGGAACCACCGGCGCGGTGGTCGTGGTCGTGGTGTAGCCCGGTCGGAGATTCTCGGGCAGGTCGTCGGAGGAGATCTCCGATGCCGGTCCGTCAGTGGGAACCGCGCAAGCGGCGACAAGCAGCAGTGCTGCCAACGCTGCCGATGTGGCCCGCCTCACCGGTCGTCTTCCGGATCGATCCTTATCGGCAGGGCCACGACCATCCGCGCACCCGGCATCCCATCGAGCCGGTCCTCGACCCAGACCTCTCCGGTGTGCAGATGCACATGCTCTGAGACGAGCGACAATCCGAGTCCGGTGCCGGTGTCGTGGCCGCGTCGCCCACCTGAGCTGCCGCGGCTGAAGCGGTCGAAGATCACCTGCCGCTCGGCTGCCGGAACGCCTGGGCCACGGTCCTGGACCGCCAGGAACGCCACGTCCGACTCGCTGGAGATCTCGACCTCGATGTTGCCGCCACCGTACTTGTCGGCGTTGTCGATGAGGTTGGCGATGACCTGCGCCAAGCGGCGCTTGTCGGCGACGATCACCAGCGATTCACCCTCCTCGCTCACCGAGAGGGAGATATCGGGCCGTGATGAATAACTGATTGCGTGTCTGACGAACTCCGCGAAGAAGACCGGCTCGGCTTGAAGCGCAGCCGTACCGACGTCGTAGCGGCTGATCTCGAGGAGGTTCTCGACCAGTTGGGTGAATCGGGCAATGTCGTCGGTCAATAGGGCGAGGGCTGTCTGACTGCGATGCGACATCTGATGGCGGTCGTTGTTGAGGACCTCCGCTGAGGCGCTGAAGGTCATCAGTGGGGAACGAAGCTCATGGCTCACCTCGGACGCAAAACGCGCGTCGCGGTCGATCCGGTCCTCGAGAGACTGGGCCATCCCATTGAAGGAAGCCGACAGCGATGCCAGGTCGGCGTCAGCCGGCGGATCAAGGCGCGTCTTCAGGTCGCCTGCGGCCAGAGACTCCGCTGCAGCGCGAATGTCAGCCAGCGGCGTCAAGGCACGACGTGAAGCCCACAGTCCCAATGCAGCTGCAACGAAGGTCGTGACCGTGCCTACAACCAGCAGAATCAGGCCCAGCGAATTCAGAGTCTCGTCGACCTCACCGATGAGCACCGCCTCGAAATAAGCGGCGTCGCGGCCCGGGAGTTGGACTCCGCTGACGATGGCAGGCTCGCCGTTCAAGGTGATCCGGGTACGGCCCGCGGATCCCTGCGAGAGCAGCGCCAGCAGGGTGTCGGGCACGGTCTCCTCGCTGAAAACCAGTGAGTTGAGCCCCACCCACTCGTCGCCGAACCGTACCAGCGGCAGCGCACCGGAGGTGGTCGTCAACGACTCCAGGATCGCCGCGACGCCCTCAGCGGCCGGATCATCGCCGACCTGACGTTGGAACCTCTGGCCGTTCTCGGCGAATGAGGCGAGGGCGGCAGCGTCGCGTTCAACGAGCAGGCTCCGACGTGTCAGCGTCAATGTCAACAGGCCGATGGTGCTGGCCAACAGCAGGCCCCCCAGAGCGAACAGGAGGGTGATTCTGGACCTGAGACCGAGTCGTTCCCATCGAGACACGGTTCACCTCTACGCAGCCAGCTTGTAGCCCAGCCCGCGTACGGTCACGACGTAACGCGGGTTGGCCGGATCGGGCTCAACCTTGGTCCGAAGTCGACGGATGTGCACGTCGACGAGGCGGCCGTCACCGAAATAGCCGTAACCCCAGACTCGCTCCAACAACAGCTCGCGGCTGAAGACCCGACCGACGTTTGAGGCCAACTCCACAAGCAGCCGAAACTCCGTCTTGGTGAGATGCACCTCCTCCGTCCCGACCCGGACCACTCCCTCGTCTGGGATTATCTCCAACTCGCCGAAGACGAGTTGGGGAGCCCCGGAGTCGGAGGTGCGGACCCGGCGCAGCAAGGCCCTGATCCGGGCCGACAGTTCCTTGGGAGCGTGCGGTTTGGTCAGATAGTCGTCGGCCCCCGCCTCGAGTCCGGCGACCACATCATGAGTGTCGGCACGTGCGGTGACCATCACGATGGGAACGTCGGACACCTTGCGGATCGATCGACAGACCTCGAAACCGTCCATGCCGGGGAGCATGATGTCGATCAGCACGACATCAGCGGGAGCCTGGCCGAAGGCAAGCAGAGCATCCTCACCCGACTCGGCTTCGGCCACCTCGTATCCCTCGTCTTCAAGGGCGAGGCGCACCGACATCCGGATCCGCTCGTCGTCCTCGACAGTCAGTATGCGTGTAGTCACAGTCGCAGGATCCCCGGATTCTCGATCATCAGACGAGCCCCTGTTGTCGATGAGCTCGTTCACGTGCTTCTCGCTCGTTCCATTCAGCGGAAGCCTTCAGGGCGAGAACTGCCACGATGGCGACTCCAACGGCGCAACCGACGGCACTTGCGAGTCCCACGAAACCTGCAGCGGTGGAACAACCGTCGTGGCATTGGAGATCCATGACCACATAACCGACCAGCCCGCCGCAGAGCCCTGCGAGCAGAATCGACAACACGGCGAGCACACGCGCGATTCTCGAGGGAGCAGACGTCGTGGTCATTGCACCGATCCTAGCGACGCGCCACCGTCGCCGCCGCCTAGAGTTCCCGCAGTGCGGTCAATGGTGGTTCTTCCGACATACAACGAGGCGGCGAATATCGCCGAGGTGCTGCATCGCCTGCGCTCGGCCTGTCCCGAGGCCAACGTGCTGGTTGTCGACGACGCCTCGCCGGACGGCACTGCCGACATCGTCAAGGCCATGGCCGAAGACCTCTGGGGGGTCGAACTGCTAAGGCGCAGCGCCAAGGCGGGTCTGGGGTCCGCTTACCGCGACGGCTTCAAGAAGGGTCTGGAACAGGGATTCGACATTCTTGTGGCCATGGACAGCGACCTCTCGCACGACCCGGGCGTGCTTCCACAACTCCTTGATGTGATCGTGCAGGGAGCGGATTTGGTGATCGGCAGCCGCTACGTCCCAGGCGGGTCCATTCCCGACTGGTCCTGGCACCGGAGACTGCTCTCGAAATGGGGCAACCGCTATGCGGGAGCTGCTCTCGGACTCGATGTTGCCGACGCCACCAGCGGTTACCGCGCCTTTCGGGCCTCGATGATTGCCAAGATCGACTTCGGCGAGGTTCGAGCCGACGGATACGGCTTCCAGATCGAAATGGCCTATCGGATGCAGGGTCTGGGTGGCACGGTTCGCGAATTCCCGATCGCCTTCGTCGACCGGATACGGGGCAAGTCGAAGATGTCGCCTCGGATCGTTGTCGAAGCCTTGGTGCTGGTTACCTGGTGGGGAGCGCGGGATCGCTTCGAGCGCTTGCGTCGCCTGCGGACCGGACGACCCTGAGCCGCCAGAGGCCGAGCGAATTGACCCGTGCAGGGTTTCGTTGACGAGGCCGGGGCCCGAGCGGCCCGCCCGCGGCCTTACGGCCCGTGAGCGCAGCGAACAAGAGCATGGGTGGCGCGCAGTGAACAAGAGCGGGGAACAACGGCCAGTCCAAGCGTTGGATTGGCGCGCAAGCTGTGCGACACTGTAAGGAACAGACACCCGGTCTGGAGGAGAAATCGGTGCCGCTATCAGAAGACGAGCGACGAATCCTCAACGAGATTGAGGATCATCTCTACGAGAGCGACCCCGCCTTGGCGCGTGAGGTCGCGCAGACCACCATCTACACGCACGCCTTCAGAAACCTCAAATGGGCCACTCTGGCGTTCCTCCTAGGGGCCGTCTTCATGGTGGTGTTGCTGTCAGTCCACTTCGTGCTCGCGTTCATCGGTTTCGCAGTGATGCTGGTCAGCGTGCTGTGGTTCGAGAACAATGCTCGGAAGCTGGGGCGCGCAGGACTCCAGGAGATGACCGAACACTACCGTGGCGGCACGCTGCGCGACGCGGTCGGAGGAGCGGGGGCGCGTCTGCGGCAACGCTTCCAGCGGCCCGACGACCGCATGTAGAGTCGCGGTCAGCGACAACGGTTCCGGCCCCAGCGGCGAGGTCGGTTCTTGGCTGGCCTTCAGTTCTTGACAGGGCTGCGAGGATCAATCGCGGCCAGCGTCACGCGGCGCGGACCCGCGAGTGTGTGGCATCGATCCACAATGCGCGCGGATGCCTCTTTGGCGGCAAGCGCCAACTCGTTGGCAACATCCCCGCTCCGACCGTCATGAATTGGACCCTCAGAGGATGTGTCCGAGTAACGCAGTGCGGTGAGCGCCACGGCGAGATCCTCAAGCGGGCCGAGATCGCCGCCGAAGCGATCTGCCGCGGAGGCGACCTCCAGCGGAGTCTGAGCCTCGTTGAGCGAGAAGCCGACCAATCGGAGGGCCTTTACGGCGTCGTCCCAGGCGATTTCGCCTCGCAATACCGGGTCGTCAGCGGCACGCAGCAAACGTCTTCGTCTTCGGACCGCCTTGATTGCGGGGATCCCCGCAGTGGCCGCGGTGACGCCGACAACCACAACGAAAGCCAGTCGAAACACCGAGAACAACAGTGACGTTCCGCCGGAGTCAGATACCGAGGTTGTCTCCGAAACGACATCCGACCCGCTTGGGCGGGGGACAGGAGGCCCCGCGAAGCCGTTGTTGGTAGCGCCCCCGCCGATAGCGCCGTCCACGGAGCCCGGCAGGATCAGCGACTCGTTGCTCGGATACTGGTGAGCGTCGGTCAGGCCGGTGATGTCGGAATCGTGAGGCCGGCTGCGACCCGGGGTCGGCTCGAAGATGATCCATCCAGCCTCGGCAAAGTACACCTCAGGCCAGGCATGGGCGTGATGTCCACGCACAACGTACTCTCGCCGCTCCGGATCCCACGAACCCCAGGTGTAACCGACCGCCACCCGTGTGGGAATACCGATCGACCGGGCCATGGAGGCGAACACCGAGGCGAACTGTTCGCAGTACCCGGCACGGACGCTGAACAGGAAGTCCTCGGTTGTGGCGATGTCGTGACGCTTAGCGACATCGAGGTCGTAGCGGAAGTTCGCAGGATCCCGCAGGAAGTCCTGCAGCATCCTGGCCCGTTGGTAGTCGGTCGCAGCGCCCGCGGTGACCTGGCGGGCGAGGACAGTGATCCGTGTCGGCCAGCAGTCGTGTGTTGCGCTGGACTGGTCGGGTTCGCAGACCGGCGGAAGCTGGGTGTGTTCCGCCAAGAACTCCTCGCTCAAGTTCGCCGCCGCTCGTTCCTGAAGTTGAGAAGGCTCGTAATCGGGGACCTGACTCTCGATCGTGTAGGAGAACCCCTGCTCGGCCAGTTCTTGGGAGTCCCTGTGGTATACCAGCGCTCCGGTGGAGACCTCGTATTCGAGATCAACTCCTCCGTCGTCGAGCACGCGGCTCAATTCGTAGGCGGCCGGCAGAAAAATGTCGTCTTCGCTGCGAGAACGCTTGCTCACGGTCTGGACAAGCCTCGTGCGGTTGACCAGCGATGAATCGACTGTGCTGGGAAGTGGACCGCGAGCGTCGTCAAAGCTCGAGGTCCGCTGCCACTGGTCGCCGTCGAATTCGGTGAGGGCCATCAGACGCCAATAGTCGCGCTCTTCGGGGGCGACCCTCACCGAGAAGATCTCCTCGTCGCTCTGTTCCACCAGCGAGGCAGAGACATTGACCAGTGGACTGGTGATTCGACGAGCTGAGGGCGGATCGTCGAGTCCGGTGATGTCAACGAGAGGCTGAGAGTCCGCGCCGGGAATACGCGGCGCGACGAGGGCCCCGACGACCACAACGATCAAACCGAACATTGCACCGGAGCGCAGGATCGTCGACACCCCGGGCCGGGCTCTGCCAGTCGTCCAGAGATCATCATCGGCCCTTTCCAGCGCTCGCATTGAGAGCGCCACAGCCGTCAACGCGGCCGTGAACGTCACGCCATGGGCCACCTGGTTGCGATCGATGCCCATGAGCGAGGAGAACGCCAGAACCAACGTGGCGAAGGCAATGGCCTCAACAAAGGAGCGCAGTCTGAAGGCGGCCGAATCGGCCAGGAAAGCCCCGATCCAGACCAGCGCCGAAGCGCTCACCACAAATCCCCGCAACGGTTGAACCGGGGCGGACTCCTCGACGAACACGGTCCCGGCCGCCGACAGATCGTCGGTCAGGGCACTGATGGTGTCTGTTGTCGGGAAGATGAACGAACTGTCGTTGGGATAGAAGATGGCGCTGCCGAGCAGCACCAGCGTGACTCCGCTCACAATCGCTGAAGGACCGAATTTGAATCTGGCCCGGCGACAGGCGATCGCCACGAGGTGGGACGCGACTGCCATCAACAGGACGTCGCGTAGAAACGTCGAGTCGACGAAGAGCCGCTCCAAGCTGATCGCGGCAACTATCGAAGCCGCGATCAAAGAACCCTCGGCTACGACGGCGGTGATCTGCTGGGGCTTCACGTGAGCTCGTATGTTCGGTGGGGTTCGGGAGCGAAGAGCTTCCCAAGCTGGTTGGGGCCGGTGAGATGGATCCAGCCCGTTGAGTGGTGAGGACGGTGGTCGGCGCCCCAGTTCTCGACGTCGGTCGTGATGACGAGTCGAGCCCCCAGTCGCTGAGCAAAATTGCTACGCGCCAGTTGGTCGGTGACGAGCTGGGGGTCTGCCGACACGGCGACGACGGAACCGTTGATCCTGGGGACAGCTGCATGAATCTCCGGTGACCCCTCCGCGAGGAGTGCGAGAAACTCCAGCAGCGGATTCAGTTGTGAACTGCCGATGACCCTTCTTGTCGAGCGGCCGTCGGTCGTCTCGATCAGTGTTGCGTCGCCAGCGCCTAGAACCGAGGCGGCTATTGATCCGGCGATCGATGTTGTGATGTCCAGAGACGCTACGAGATCACCTGGCGGACGTGTGTCGATCACGACCGAGAGCAGCCCGTGCCGGGGCGGGCGCCTTTGACGCACCTGGAGTTCGTCCTGGCGTGCTGAGGAGAGCCAGTGCACGTGCCGGAGATCGTCACCCGGTGTGTAGGGACGAAGCCCGTTGAAATCCTCATCGCTCAGACCCAGCGACTGGTGGTGCAGTTTGGCGAGCAGGGAATCTTCAGAGGCGCGCAGTGGGGGCGAGCCGATGATCTCAATACGGGGATGGACAACAAGTCGCAAGACGCCGGGGATCTGTTGCTCTCGCTGCACCAACCCGAAAGCGTCGCTGTCGCGGATCGTCACCGGACCGATCTCCTGCACCCCGCGGCTAGCGGTGCTGAGACGGTACGAAGCGTGAACTGTTCCGTTCGGCGCGATCGGAGCGACCTCCACGCCGAATCCACGCGTTCCTCGGACCGCGTCGTGAAGACGCAGCACGGGCGTGCGCCGGGGTCCAACATTGCGAAGTTCGAGATCTACCCGCGCTGAGTCTCCAGCAGGCACGCGCAGCGGAGAAAGTCGCTTCTTGACTGACAACCGGACCAGGGACAACCTGCGCCAGAGCAGAGCCAGAGCGATCGAGAGGGCTCCCGCCGTCGCTGGGACGATGAATTCGATCCCACCGATCAGGCGTCCGAACACTCCGGCCACAGCGCTGACGATCAAAACCCACCAGCCTGTCCGGGTCGGCACGCTAGGTTCTTTTCGGTCGCGGCAAAGGCACGCTGTCCAAGATCTCGGTTACCACATCGGCAGGCCTGACGCCGCGCATACGCACCTCGGGAGTGACGAGCAACCGGTGCGGAAGGACCACGCGCGCCAGTTCCTTGACGTCGTCGGGAGTGGTGTACTGGCGACCGGACGATGCGGCTTGGGCGCGCGCCACACGTTGCAGCGCCAGCACGCCGCGCGGCGACACTCCGAGTGTCAACGATGGATGGGCGCGGGTGGCGGCGGCCAGATTGAGCAGATACTGGCGCAGCTGAGGAGCGACGTAGACCCCTTCAAGGGACTCAGACATCTCGGTGACCGCCCGCGAGGACACGACGGCGCTGAGTTGGTCTACCACGCTGGTGATTCCCGCGTGGGATTCGAGGATCTGCTCCTCGGCGGTGCGGTCCGGGTAGCCGATGGCGACCTGCATCAGGAAACGATCCAGCTGGGCCTCGGGCAACCTATAGGTACCCTCGTGTTCGATCGGGTTCTGCGTGGCGATGACCATGAAGGGAGAGCCCAACTCGTGGGTCACTCCGTCGGATGTGACCTGGCGCTCGGCCATCGCTTCAAGAAGTGCTGATTGAGTCTTCGGCGAGGCGCGATTGATCTCATCGGCCAACAGCACGTCGGAGAAGATGGGCCCAGGTCGGAACTCGAAGGTTTCGCTCGCCCGATTCCAGACCGACATTCCCGTGACATCGGTCGGCAGCAGGTCGGGAGTGAACTGCACGCGTCCGAATCGGCCGTCGACACTGCGCGCCAGAGCTTTGCCGAGGCTCGTCTTGCCGACCCCGGGGACATCCTCGATGAGCACATGACCGTCGCAGACCAGGGCGAGGACAAGCAGGTGGATCACATCGGATTTTCCGTGTATAGCCGTCTCGATATTGGCGACGATCGAAGCGAAGTTCCTCTGGAACTCGGTGACAGCCTCGTCGCGCCCTGCTCGATCGGGAACGTCGCCGTCGGCCGTCAGAACCGCAGGATCACGTCCGCTATCTTCGACAACGCTCACGGCACCTCCAAGGCCATCAATCGTAACGAGGGGTCCTCCGACACGCGATATTCACCGGCAACTTGTCGCTCGATCGGCTTCGAGGGTGTTCGGTGAGCAGTGAGATTTTGTAGTAGTTCGTCCCGCCTCTAGCTTGGAGCCATGGCAGTTGCGCTCGCGGTTGACATTGGCGGAACGAAGTTCGAGGCAGCGATCGTCGACGACACAGGGGCGATTGGCGGGCGCGTCCGAGTCGACTCGACCGGTGCCGACGATGGCGAGGAACTGTTCGGTCGTCTGGCTGGAATGATCGGGACGATGGACCTCGCCGGGGTGGATGTCTGCGGGGTCGGCTCCGGCGGTCCAATGCGCCCCAATGGTGAGAAGGTGTCTCCCCTCAACATCGGGGCGTGGCGTGATTTTCCGCTGAGGTCCCGGCTGGCCGCGCTGACGGGACTGGCGACATTCGTCGACAACGACGCGAAGGCCCTGGCACTGGCTGAGGGCTGGCTCGGCGCGGCGGTGGGGGTCTCGAACTACATCGCCATGGTGGTTTCGACCGGCGTCGGCGGGGGAATTGTTCTCGACGGCAGACTGCTCGACGGTGCAGCGGGCAACGCCGGCCACATCGGCCATGTTGTCGTGGAACCCGAAGGCACCCAGCTGCCCGACCATGTCCGTGGAGTGCTGGAAGCCGAAGCCAGTGGCACGGCCATCACCTTTCGGACCGGCGCGCCCCCCAGCGAAGCCTCCGCGAGTGAACGGATGCGTGTCGGAACGATGGTAGGACGAGCGGTCGGCTCGGTCGCGAACCTGCTGGACCTGCAACTGGCGGTGATTGCTGGCTCTGTGGCTCTGGGTTACGGCGACGATTTCTTCGCTGCCGCCCAACTTGAATGCGACCGCGTCGCCCAGCTCCAACACTCCGTCGGGACGAGAATCGTGCCGGCCGGACTGACTGACAGGGGTCCGTTGATCGGCGCGGCTGCAGTCGGCTTCGCCGGCTCGGGACACCACCTCGGTGGCCGCTGAGGTGGCGGCGATGAGAGGTGCGCGTTTCGCTCTGGGGATGATCGCAGTGGTGGGAGCTGTGCTGGTGAGGCCGGCGTTGTGGCCCACGGCGGTTGTGCAGATGAAGCGGTTCGCGCCCGACGACTGGCATCGTCGACCGCCCTTCCTTCCGCTGCCTGACTCCAAGGTGCTCCGCTTCCGCGTCGCTACTCAATACGGCGACCCCGAGGCTCGGATCGTGGTCGGCGACGTGCTTGTCTGGTTGCGTTGGTGCAAAACTGAGAACCAGCGGCATCGTAGGGACTAGCGTTCGCCCATGGCTGGAGTTCTCGTCCTCAACGCGACGTTCGAGCCGCTGGCGGTCGTTCCGGTTCGCAGGGCCGTTTGCCTGATGCTGGCCGACAAGGTCGAACTGTTGCACAGCTCGGGTCGCCTGGTGCGTTCTGAGCGCCTGGCCTTGGCCGAGCCCTCGGTGGTGAAGCTGTCGCGTTACGTCAAGGTTCCCTACGCGCGTCATCGGTCCCCCAACCGTCGCGGGATCTTTGCTCGTGACCGCCATGGCTGCCAGTATTGCGGCGCACGTGCCGAGACGGTCGACCACGTTGTGCCTCGCAGCCGCGGGGGCCTCCATGTGTGGGAGAACGTTGTCGCAGCTTGTCGGGTTTGCAATGCCAACAAGCGGGACCGGTTGCTCGGCGAGACCGCAATGAGGCTTCGCCGGCCGCCCGGCCCGCCTCCTGCAGGTTCCTGGATCGAGATCGCGGCGGGATCGATGCCGGTCGCCTGGTCGCAGTATCTGACCGACCAGCGACGCTCGGCGTGAACTGGGTTGTCGAACGGCTTCAGGGAAGCGCCGCGACCCTCCACGAGTTCACACCTCCGCCACGGGCTCGGCGGACGCTGCGGAGCCTTGCGGTCGACTCGCCGGCAGTCGTGATCGGAAGTTCCCAGCCCGAAAGCGACATCGACCATCGCAGCGCCGCCCAGACGGGTGTCGAGGTCGTCCGTCGGCGGAGTGGGGGAGGAGCGGTCCTGCTAGTTCCGGCTCAACACGAATGGATCGATTTCTGGCTGCCCGCGGGCGACGTGGAGTGGCGAGACGATGTCGTCACCGCTGCGGAGTGGCTCGGTGAGCTGTTCATGTCGGCGCTCTGTGCCGGGGGTGTAGACGATTTGTCGGTTCACCGCGGTCCTGCGAGCACCGATGCTCTCGCACGCAAGGTCTGTTTCTTGGGCCGGGGACCCGGAGAGGTCTTCTGCGGACCCCGCAAGGTCGTTGGATTGAGTCAGCGGCGAACCCGCGACTGGATCCGTTTCCAGACGATCGTGCACCGCCGATTCTCGGCTGAGCAGACGGCCGGTCTCATCGCCGTGCGTTCCAGTGCTGATGTGCCGCGTAAAGCCCTGGCACAGCGGTTGCAGTCGCATGTTTTGGAGATCGGAGCCCTGGCCTTGCTCGACCTGTTGCGTCTGCGTCTTCGCTAGCGGTCCACAGGTCTCGGCCTCCTGGTTGTGGAGGGGAACATTCGACCCGGATCGGTACCGATTCGCGCGGATCGAAAAGGGATGTGTCCTTGGAGCGGATGCCCTCGCGCTTCGTTTGGTGTCGCGCGCCCGAGAAACTTGCAAAAAGGTGGTGGATATAGGAGTATAGTGGAGCGATATGGTGGATAAGGGAGCCACCTTGCTCCACAGGTAGGGCAGAGGGAACGAAATGGCAATGTTCATGGGGACATACGAGCACACGCTCGACGACAAGGGCCGGCTCATACTGCCTGCAAGCTTCCGTTCAAAACTGGCCACGGGAGCGGTCACGGTCCCACTCGACCGCTGCATGGCAATCCTCCCCCCTGAGGAGTTCGATCGCATGGCGACACACCTCAAGGCGCAAGTATCGCAGGGAAAGGCGGACCTCGACCACCTGCGTGCGTTTGCCAGCCTCGCGGACGAGGTTGTCCCCGACTCCCAGGGCCGGATGCGCTTGGCGCCACACCTCAGAGACCTGGCGGGCCTGGGTGACAGAGTCGTCGTAGCGGGAGTCCTCGAACGAATCGAAGTGTGGGACCCGGCTCGTTGGGCCTCCGTCTTTCCATCTGGCGCCGCCAAGTTCGTTTCCTCCATTGTCCGCGAATACGGACTTGGACCTGCTGATTCAGAGCCGAGCACTTGAGCATCGACACCTCCCGTGACCCCAGGACCACGATCCATGACCAACGTTGAGGATCCCCGCGACTATGTCCATCAGCCCGCCATGCTCGATGAAGTGGTGACGGTGCTGTCCGAAGTGCCCGACGGTGTCGTGGTCGACGCGACGCTCGGTGGTGGCGGGCACACGGAGGAACTGCTGAACGCGAACGGCGGCCTGTCGGTGGTCGGGATGGACCGCGACCCCGAGGCGCTGGCCGCGGCCGGCACCCGGCTGGCTTCACATGGACAGCGGGCCGTTCGACTTCACCGCCGTTTCGACGAGATGGCCGAGGCGCTGCGAGAACTCGACGTTGAGAAGATCTCGGGATGCCTCTTCGACCTCGGGGTCAGTTCTCCGCAACTCGATACTGCGCGTCGCGGTTTCAGCTACCAGCACTGCGGCCCGATCGACATGCGAATGGATCGAAGCCGCGGAATCACCGGTGGCGACGTGGTCAACAGCTACGATCAGGGCGCGCTGACGGCGCTGCTGCGACGATACGGAGACGAGCCCAACGCCCACCGAATTGCTAGGGCGATAGTCGCGGCCCGGCCGATCAGCTCGACGGTCGAACTGGCGGAAGTCGTCCGCGGCGCAGTACCGGCAGCGGTGCGTCGAAGCAAGGGCCATCCCGCGCGACGTACTTTCCAGGCGATCAGAATCGAAGTCAACGAAGAACTCGAAATCCTCGAGGACGCCATCAAGCAGGCACTCTCGTTGCTTGTGCCGCGCGGGCGATGCGCGGTCTTGGCGTACCACTCGGGCGAGGACCGGATCGTGAAGCGCTGCTTCACTGAGGCCGCGGGCGAATCCCCTCCCCTTCGCCCCGGCCTCCCTCCTCCGCCGGACCAACGAGCACACTTCCGGTTTCTCTGGCGTGGCGTCCGCAGACCCGGCGCGGAGGAGGTCGCCCGCAATCCGCGCTCGCAAGCCGCGCGCCTCCGGGCGGTCGAGAGACTCGAGGAGGAGCGATAATGGCATCGACTGCTTCGCGGAGAGCCTCCACAGCGGCTCAGCCGGCGCCCCGAAGAGCACCCGGGAGCGCTCCACGACGGGCAAACCTGAAGGTTGCGGAGCCCGCGGCCAGACGCAACGATCGCGTCTGGCCCGCAATGACGATCGTAAGCACCATTGCGATTGGTATCGCCTTCGTTGTCGCCGGTTTGTTCGCGGGCGACATCCAGACTCAAGCGGAGATCGACCAGATCAAGCGTGAGATCACCGAACTGCAGGAGAAGCGGATCGAGGTGCTCGCCGAACGAGCATGGCACGACTCGCCCGAGGGGCTCGCCGAGACGGCTGTCGATGCGGGACTCGTACCTGCTGCGGAAGTCGCGCTCCTGGTACCGCTGGCACCCGGGTTTCTGGCACCTCCGGACGCGGTCGATCCCTTTACTCCGGCCGGCGCTCCGTAGCGATGAGCCGACTGCCGAGCCCCGACCGTGCCCGAGGTCGTGGTGGTTCCCGAGGTCGTGGCGACCGCGTTCATGTCAGCCCATGGAGGTCCGGGACGATATTCGCAGTCCTGGTTCTGGTCGCGGCGGGATTCGTCTGGAAATTGGTGGACCTGCAAGTGAGCCCGGACGACGATTTGCTCAACAACGTCGGCAGCTACTTGCGCGAGGAGCGGATCGAAGCGTCGCGAGGCGACATAGTGGATCGTCAAGGTCGGTTGCTCGCCTTCTCGGTGCCTAGACCGTCGATCGTCGCCGATCCCCGCGGCATCGCAGACTCCGACAACCCTGTCTCCGTCGATGACCTCGTGGCCCAGCTCGCTACCGTGCTGACGACCGACCCCGAAGAGATGGCCAGGCGCCTGCGCAGCGACAAGAGCTTCGTCTACCTCCAGCGACAAGTAGATCCCGAGGTGGGCGAAGCCGTGGAGGCCCTCGGGCTCCCGGGAATATGGATCATGGACGAGCAGTTCCGCGAGCACCCCAACGGGCCCTGCTCGGCGCTCTCAGTCGTCGGTCGGGTTGATACTGAACAGGTGGGGATATCAGGTCTCGAGAAGCAGTACGACGGGCAACTCCAGGGAAGCCCGGGTCGTGCTCTGCGCCAGACGCAGCTCGGAGGCGCCGTCCAGATCCCCGACGGCTACCAGGTGACCCAGCCACACTCGCCCGGCGAGAACCTGAGACTGAGCATCGACCGCAACATTCAGTATCAAGCAGAACAGCTGCTCAGTTCAGCGTTGCAGCAGACACAGGGGACCACGGGCATCGCGATCGTCTCCGATCCCCGGACAGGGGAGATCTACGCGATGGCCAGCGTCCTGCGGGACCCCGACACGGGCGAGGTCATGTGCAGCCACGCCAACCTGGCGGCGGTCTGGGCCTACGAACCTGGTTCAACCATGAAAGGGATCACATTCGCGGGCGTGCTCGACAACGGCGCGTGGGACGTCGACGAGATGGTGGAGGTCCCGGCCACGGTGACGCTGGCGCGTGAAACCGGCGTGGACAGCCTCGTCTACATCGACAAGCGAGTGCCTTGGGGCACGACTGTCGAGAACCTTCCCTCGACAGTTCTCGCGCACTCCTCGAACACCGGGACGGTGCTGCTTGCCCAGGCTCTCGGCGCGGAGGCGCTCCAACGTACGTTCGAGGACTTCGGATTCGGCAACCAGACCGGGCTGGCGTTCCCGGGTGAGAGCCGCGGCATCGTCGACGATCTCGAAACACACAGCCTGCTCCTGTCGAACACCGCCATCGGGCAGAGCATCGCGGTGACGCCGCTCCAGTTGATTCAGGCCTACAACACTCTCGCCAACGGCGGGATCCGGGTCGAGCCGAAGCTGGTGCTCGGCGGCGGCTTCGACGACGCCGACGGCGACCCGACGCAACTCGAACGGGTCGTGTCATCGGCGAGCGCTCAGGCGCTCATGGAAATGCTGCGAGGCGTGGTCAGTTCAGGAACCGGCAAACGCGCGGCCCTGCCCGGCTATCTCGTGGCGGGCAAGACGGGGACTGCCTGGCAGCCGTGCCCGAACGTCATCGGCTACATCTGCAATGAAGAACTCGCCCACGGTGCAGATCCCGACGAGCTCGAAGTCAAAGAACGCCACTACACGGCTAGTTTCGTGGGCATAGTGGAGAACGACCAGGGTCCCGTGCTGAGTGCCATCGTCGTGATCGATGATCCTCAGGGCGAGAGCTACGGAGGCGGTTCCGTGGCTGCCCCGATCTTTGCTGAACTAGCGGGCTATTCGGTCCGCCAACTGCATCTCGCACCTTTCGGCGACCAGACCGTGGTGGCACAGCGTATTCGTGCAGACCCTGCCGCCGTACCGCTTGCGATGGTCCCAGCGAGCGACTCGGAGACGTTGCAATGAGCAGGCGACTGTCTGAGTTGGCAGGCATTGCAGGAATCGAACCGGACCCACGATGGTCCGAGATTGAAATCAGCGATGTTCGTCACGATTCACGGGCGATGGTGCCCGGAGCATTGTTCGCCGCGATCCGCGGCGATCGTCACGACGGGCACGACCACGCCGGGGCCGCGGCAGAAGCCGGCGCGGCAGCGCTGCTGGTCCAACGACGGTTGGATGTCGGAATTCCGGAGCTGAAGGTTGCCTCTGTTCGCGAGTCGCTTGGTCCTGTTGCCTCGGCCGTGCACCGTGATCCGAGTCAATCACTGCAACTGGTCGGCGTAACCGGTACCAACGGGAAGACGACCACCGTTCGGATCCTCTGTCGGCTGCTGGCTTCGCTGGGGGTGTCGGTCGCGGAGATAGGAACCCTGACAGGAGAACGGACCACCCCCGAGGCGCCGGAGCTGCAGAGGTTCCTGGCCGACGCCGTCGGTCGGGGAGTGGGCACTGTGGCCATGGAGGTCTCGTCGCACGGGTTGGCTCAGCACCGGGTCGACGGCTGCCGGTTCGCGGTCGCGGCCTTCACCAACCTCGGCAGCGACCATCTCGACTACCACGGCACGATCGAAGACTACTTCGCTGCCAAGCGAAGGTTGTTCAGTCCCGAATTGAGCGATCTGGCGATCGTGAATGTGGATTGCGAGCACGGGTCGCGTCTCGCCGATGAGAGCAGGATCCCGGTCGTGCGCGTCGGCCGGCACCTCTTCGACACCGTGCGATTCGACAGCCGCACCAGCAGATTCCACTGGCGCGACCGAACAATCGAGCTCCGCCTCCTCGGAGGATTCAACATTGCCAATGCAGTGATGGCGGCTGAGACGGCGGTGGCGCTCGGCCATTCCCCGGGCACGGTGGCCGAGGCACTGTCGAGCATTCCCGGCGTGCCGGGGCGTTTCGAAGCGATCGATCAAGGTCAGCCGTTCACGGTGATCGTCGACTACGCACACACTCATGAAGCACTCGCCAGCGTTCTCGAAGCGGCGAGGACAGTGACTGCGAAATCGCTGATCGTGGTGTTCGGAGCGGGTGGCAACCGCGACCGCGACAAGCGTCCGCTGATGGGAGCGGTTGCCCGCGACCTTGCTGACCGGGTTGTGGTGACCAGTGACAATCCCCGGGATGAACGCCCGCAAGACATCATTTCTGCCATCGTTTCGGGTATGGCAGAACCCCCGGACCTTGTCGAAACCGATCGTCGCCGAGCCATCGGCGCGGCCTTCGACATGGCTGAGCAAGGAGACCTCGTGCTGCTCGCGGGCAAGGGGCATGAAGCGACCCAGACCATCGGGTCCAAGGTGTTCTCCTTCGACGATCGAATCGTTGCGCGCCAAGAGCTGCAACTACGAACAGGTGTGGAGCCGTGAATCGTCTTCTAATCGCAGCGGCAGTCTCAATGATGGTCTCCCTGTTCGGCACGAAGCTGTTGTTGAAGTGGTTGACCGAGCACAAGATCGGGCAACCGATTCGCCGCGACGGTCCCGAGGGACATCACACCAAGGCGGGCACCCCCACGATGGGCGGGGTGGCCATCGTGTCCGGGGCTGTGCTGGGGTACGTCATCTCGGATTTCTTCGGGGGGATCTACACGATCAGAGGCATCTTCGTGCTCATGTGCATCGTCGGCGGAGGCGCGGTCGGCCTGCTCGACGACTGGATCAAGGTTGTCGCCGCTCGCAATCGTGGACTCAACAAGCGAGCGAAGATCATCGGCCTGCTGGTCGTCGCGGTCGGATTCGCGTTCTTGATGACGGAGTTCACCACCGTCCAGACGACAGTGGCGTTCACCCGGTTCGACTACCCCGGATGGGAGATCGGGCGCGTCGGCTGGATGGCCTGGGCCGTGTTGCTGATCGTCGCGACAACCAACAGCGTCAACCTGACCGACGGACTCGACGGCCTGGCCGCCGGTGCCGGGCTGATCTGCTTTGCAGCCTTCACCCTGATCGCCTTCTGGCAGTTTCGTCACCTGCAGGACTACAACAACCCTGCCGCGCTCGACCTTGCGGTCATCTCCGCAGCGATGGTCGGGGGCATCGTCGGGTTCCTGTGGTGGAACGCGGCACCCGCACAGATCTTCATGGGTGATGCCGGTTCTCTGGCAATCGGCAGCGGCCTTGCCGCCCTGGCGCTGTCGACCGGTACGCATCTGCTGCTTCCGATCATCGGCGGGCTGTTCGTGGTGGAGACGGTCTCGGTGATCCTGCAGATCATCGTGTTCCATCGCTTCGGCGGGCGGCGACTGTTCCGCATGGCACCCATACATCACCACTTTGAACTGGCTGGATGGCCCGAGACGACCGTAATTGTACGCCTCTGGATCATGTCGGGACTGTGCACCGCGGTCGGCCTGGGGATCTTCTACCGCGACGCTATCGCCCAGGGGTTCACGGCATGAGTGCGGCTGCGCCTAACAGCTTGAGTATCGATGTACCCCGGAACGTGCTCCTCGGGGGTCTCGGCCTCACCAACCGTGCGGTGGCCACCGCACTGAAGGCGCGGGGCCACACAGTTGTGGCTGTCGACGACGAACCGAACGAAGCTGTCCGCAGAGCCGCCAACGATCTCGGAATCGAACTGCTGGAGCCGACATCAGAGTTGGACCGCTGCATCTCGACCATTGACCTGGTTGTGCCCACGCCCGGGCTCCCAGAGAATCACGTGCTGTTCGAATGCGCCGCGAGGCGGGGCCTGCCGCTGGTGTCGGAACTGGACCTGGCCGCCTGCTGGGACGACCGCCCGGTCGTGGCGATCACCGGCACCAACGGCAAGACCACCGTCGTTGAGTTGTGCACCGACGCTCTCGAACGGTCAGGGCTCAAGGCGGTCGCGGCCGGAAACACCGATGTCCCGTTGGTCGAGGCGATCAACGACCCGACCACCGAAGTGTTCGTTGTGGAGGCAAGCTCGTTCCGACTCGCCCGAGTCCGCGAGTTCTCCCCGCAGGTCGCAACCTGGCTCAACTTCGCACCCGACCACCTCGATGTGCACCTCGACTTGGACTCCTACATGAGCGCGAAGTCCCGGATCTGGCGGAATCTAGGCGACGATGGCCTGTGCGTGGCCAACGCTGCGGACCCGGTGGTGATGCGCCATGTGCGCTCCGATCTTCGGACCGTCACCTTCGGAGGACCTCAAGCGGACTGGCGCGTCGAGCAAGGTGAGTTGATCGGACCTCAAGGACCCTTCTCAGACGTCACGCGGCTGTGGCGGACGCTTCCCCACGATGTTGAAGCTGCGCTCGCCGTCGCCGCATCCGCGACTCCCGTCGGTGCGAGCATCGACGCGGTGATGCAGGCATGCCAGGAATTTCGGGGACTGCCCCACAGGATCACGCCAGTCGCAACCATCGACGGATCCGTCTATTACGACGACTCCAAAGCAACAACGCCTCATGCGACCTCGGCCGCTCTGCGGGGCTTCGAAGCTGTCGTCCTGATAGCCGGCGGACAGAACAAGGGAGTTGATCTCGCTGACATGACCCTCGAGGCGGCGAGCGTCGTAGCAGTGGTGGCGATCGGCGATGCCTCAGCCGAGATCGTCGAGGCCTTCGAAGCCACGCATCGGGCTGAGACCGCTTCAGACATGGACGACGCGGTGAGCCGGGCGCGACGCCTGGCAGCCGGAGGAGTTCCCGTACTGCTGAGCCCAGGCTGCGCGTCATTCGACTGGTACAGCAGCTACCACGAACGCGGTGAGGATTTCATCAGATCGGTCAGGAAACAGCGATGAGAGCCGTCGGTAGCGTCACGCGGTCGCGGTCACAAACATCTCAGTCGCGCTCGTCACGGTCGCGCTCGTCACAGGCGAACGGCGCTGCGCAACGAAAGGCGGCCGTTGCTGCACCGCAGCAGTCCCTGCTGTTCATCTCGTTGCTGGTGATGATCAGCGCCCTGGTGGTGCTGGGCCTGGTGATGGTGCTCTCGGCTTCGGCGGTCGTCAGTATCGAGCACAGTGGAAGCGCCTGGAGCAAGTTCGGACGGCAGGCGGCTTCCGCTGGGGTCGGACTGATCCTGATGTTCGTGATGATTCGCATCGACTACCACCATTGGCGCACCATGATGGCTCCGGTGGTGGTCAGCTCGTTGTTTCTGCTCGCCCTGCTGGCGGTACCGGGCTTCGGTGTCAGCCAGAACAACGCAACTCGTTGGCTCGACCTCGGTGTCATCTCGTTCCAGCCGTCCGAGGTTGCGAAACTGGGGTTGATCTTCTTCGCGGCGGACATCCTGTCCCGGCCCCGTCGTGACATCCGCAACGCACGGAGCACGCTGGTTCCGGTGCTGGCCTGCACAGCGTTGTTCGCGGTGCTGTTCATGTTGCAGCCGCATTTCGGCAACACACTGATCCTCGGCATGATCGCTTTGACGATGCTGTTCTGGGCGGGGACCGCGATGCGGCTGTTGTCAGCCACGACTCTGGTGGGAGTGTCGTTGGCGGGCCTGGTCGTCTGGAGCACTGCGTGGCGACGCGAACGGCTGCTTAGCGTATTCGACCCTTGGAGCGACCCCGACGGCGCCAGTTTTCAGCTGTTGCAGTCGCTTCACGCCATAACGGTCGGCGGAATCCGCGGGACGGGGCTCGGCGATGGATTGGCAAAATGGGGTTTCGTTCCCTACGCCCACAGCGACTTCATCTTCGCGGTCATCGCGGAAGAACTCGGAATACTCGGAGCGGGCGCGGTGATCTTGCTGTATCTCGGAATCGGCGTCCTCGGCTTCGTTGTGGCCGTGAAGGCTCCCGACAGGTTCGGGATGCTTCTGGCGGCCGGCATCACGACCTGGATATTCACTCAAGCGTTTCTGAACCTGGGCTCGGTGATGGGAATAGTCCCGACTGTCGGAGTCACGCTTCCGTTGCTGTCGCACGGTGGAACGTCGCTGGTGGTGATGATGGCGACCGCTGGGATCCTGCTCAACGTCGCCCTCCAGAGCCGAAGAAGTGAGCAGTGAATAGATCGACGAAGAGTTCTGGACGTGTCTGGGCTGTCATAGCCGGGGGAGGGACGGGCGGTCATGTCGTCCCCGGACTCGCCATCGCCGAGCAGATCGTGGCACGTTGCGACCGCACTGATGCAGTGCACTATCTCGGCAGTCGGCGAGGGCTCGAGACCGCCGTCGTCCCTGAAGCGGGGTTCACGTTGACTGCCTTGCCTGGTCGGGGCATTGCCCGCAGATTCACGCTCAGCAACGTCGCGGCGGTGATCGGGCTCTGTGCGGCGATAGTCACCGCCGTGGTCCGGATGGCTCGCTGGCGTCCCGCGGTGGTGGTCGGGCTCGGTGGTTTCGCTTCGGTTCCCGGGGTGGTGGCAGCGATCGTCTGGCGGGTTCCGCTGGTGGTGGCTGAGCAGAACGCGGTGCCGAGCGCGGCCAATCGGCTGGGAGCCAGGTTCGCCAGAGCCGCCGCTGTCCCGTTCGCTGAGGTGGACCTCCCCAGGGCGGTATGGACCGGCAACCCGGTGCGCTCCGCGGTCACCAGAATCGACCGCTCCACAGGTCGTGACGAGGCGTGCCAACGGCTCGGCGTCGACCCGACGCGCAAGGTTCTGTGCGTCTTCGGAGGGTCGTTGGGGGCTCGCAGGATCAACGAGGCGTTGTTTGAAGCTCTCGAGTACGCGCAACGGCGCGATGATCTGACCATACGCCACATCACCGGAGAACGCGACTACGAAGAGTTCGTCGAGAGGATCAACGAGCGCGCCGAACACGACTCCGAATCGCCTTGCAGCTATCGCCTCGACGGTGGACTGGTCCTGCAACTCGTCGAGTTCGAACAGGACATGGCTGCGGTCTATGCCGCCAGCGACCTGCTCGTCTGTCGCGCGGGTGCGAGCACCGTGGCGGAACTGACCGTTGCCGGGGTACCGGCAATCCTCGTGCCGTTCCCGGCAGCGACCGGGGACCACCAGAGCGCGAACGCGCGGATCCTCGGCGAATCGAACGCGGCGATAGTCGTGACCGACAGTGAACTCAACGGTGCGCGGCTCTATCGCGAGATTGACGAACTGCTCGGTGATCAGCAGCGACTGGCCGCCATGTCGGCCAACGCCCGGGCGCACGGAAGGGCAGACGCGGCGCACGCGGTGGTCGATCTGCTCGAGCGCCACGCCAAGCGACCGCTGGTACGTGAAGGAGTCGCATGAGCGTCGATCTCAGCAGGGCGCGCCGGATCCACCTGATCGGAGCGGGCGGTGCCGGAATGGGCGCGATCGCTTCGGTACTGGCAGCCATGGGCCACGAGGTTTCCGGGAGCGACCTCAAGGAAGGGCTGATCGTCGAACGTCTCCGCGCCGAGGGCATCAAGGTGTTGATCGGCCATGAGCCAGCGAACCTCGACGAGGCTGAACTGGTGGCGATCAGCAGCGCGATTCCAGAACACAACCCGGAGTTGCGGACGGCACGCGAATCGGGGATCGAAGTGCTCCGCCGATCGGATCTGCTGCCTGCCATCGCCGCGCAGAAACGGACCATCGCCGTCGCCGGCACCCACGGAAAGACCACCACCGCTTCGATGCTGTCGATGGTGCTGGCAGAGGCAGGCCTTCAGCCTTCTTTCATTATCGGCGGAGACATCAACGAGGTCGGCTCGGGTGCAGCATGGAGCGACGGTGAATGGATCGTTGTCGAAGCCGACGAGAGCGATCGCACGTTTCTCTCATTGGGCGCCGAGGTCGCGGTCGTAACGAATGCCGAATCCGATCATCTTGAGACCTATGGCGGAGACCCCGCCGCGCTGTACGCGGCTTTCGTCGAGTTCGCCCAAAGAGCCGCGAACCGTGTCATGTGCGCGGACGACCCGGGCACGGCTGCGCTGGCACGACAGTTGGGGGCGGTGACCTACGGAACCGATCCAGCAGCGGACTACCGACTCACGGACATCGTCACGGG
This sequence comes from Candidatus Aldehydirespiratoraceae bacterium, assembly GCA_965221585.1. Taxonomy (GTDB): domain Bacteria; phylum Actinomycetota; class Acidimicrobiia; order Acidimicrobiales; family Aldehydirespiratoraceae; genus VXYK01. Next base: position 1,332,530 of record OZ244898.1, read on the forward strand.
CCGGGCATCTGTCTCGTTCTCGTTGAAGTATCGCACCGAGCGACTCGTCGAGGTCGAACTGCCGACGCCGGGACTGCACAATGCCCGCAACGCAGCGGCAGCGGTCGTAGCCGCGCGCCAGATCGGCGCACCAGTCGACGCGGCAAGTCGAGCCTTGTCGCGGTTCGGGGGAGTGGCCCGCCGTTACGAATTTCGAGGCGAAGCCGCCGGAGTCACTTTCGTTGACGACTACGCGCATCTCCCATCCGAAGTCGAGGCCGCCCTGGCCGCGGCGGGCGATGGAGACTGGAAGCGGATCGTGGCAGTGTTCCAACCGCATCGTTACAGTCGGATCGCAGCGTTGGCCGGCGATTTCGCGGACGCCTTCGGGCGAGCCGACGAGGTCTTCGTGACCGACATCTACTCTGCGGGTGAGACTCCGCGCCCCGGGGTCACAGGAAAGCTTGTTGCCGACGCCGTACTCCAAGCACACCCCGAGACCCGGATCAGCTACGTCGCCCGTCTCGGCGAGGTCGTGCAACGACTATCCGAACAGCTCAGAGCGGGCGATCTCTGCCTGACACTCGGAGCAGGTGACCTGACCAGCGTCCCGGACGCCGTTCTCGAACGGTTGCGAACCCGAAAGACGCCATGACCGCTTCCGGTGTCTCTGAAAATGTCGGCGGTGCTTCGAGTGGGGAGGCGGCCGGCAGCGTCGCGGTCAGAGCGCTCCTGGAAAGCCGGCTGTCCTCAAAGACTCGAATCGCCGCGGCCATCGGACCGCTCACCAGCTATCGCGTCGGTGGTCGCGCTTCGGCGCTCGTGGTGGTCGACAACCGTGATGAACTTGCCGAGTTGTGCGGGGTTCTCAAGAGCGTGCAAGACCGCACCGCTACACCGGTCGCGGTGCTGGGCCGAGGTTCCAACCTGTTGGTCAGCGATGAAGGCTTCGCTGGATTGGTGGTGATGCTCGGTCCGGGTTTCGGGGAGATCAGCTTCGCTGGGGCAACCGTTGTGGCAGGCGGGGCTGCCAAGCTTCCCGTGGTCGCCCGTGCGTCGGTCAATGCGGGACTCACCGGGTTCGAGTGGGCTGTCGGAGTTCCGGGGTCGGTTGGAGGAGCGGTTCGGATGAACGCCGGTGGGCACGGTGCGGAGATCCGGGACTCCCTGATCACTGCTGAGTTGGTCGACCTGCGCACCGGTGATCTCGCAAGCCGCTCCAACGAGGACTTGGCGTTCGGATATCGCACGTCGTCGGTGAGCGCGACCGAGTTGGTGTTCGAGGCCTGTTTTTCGCTGAGCCAGGGAGCGGTGGCCGACGGCAGGGCCATGCTGGCGGAGATCGTCGCCTGGCGACGAGCCAACCAACCCGGAGGCCAGAATGCCGGTTCGGTCTTCACCAACCCAGACGGTGACAGTGCCGGCAGGCTCATCGAGTCGGTTGGTGCAAAAGGTCTGAGGGTCGGCACCGCCGAGGTGTCACACAAACACGCCAACTTCATTCAAGCCGACGAGAACGGGCGCGCCGCTGACGTCTTGTCGTTGATGCGCGAGATTCAACGTCGGGTGTTGGAGAGCCATGGGATCGAACTCGCCTTCGAGACGCATCTGCTGGGTTTCGAAGATGATGGCGCTGCTACCGAAGAGACCGATCGCCGATGACGACCGTCACGAAGATCGACCCTCGGCTTCGTGCCCGACGTGGCGCGGTTCGTCGGGCCGAAGGCAGGCGTCGACTGCGCTTCATCCTCGTCGGTATGGCAATCCTGGGATTGATCTTCGCCGGTTGGGCGGCGCTTCGTTCGCCGTTGCTGGACCTCGACCACATTGAGATCGACGGTCTCGGGCCGGCACGTCTCGCAGAGGTGTCAAGGACCATCGGACTGGAGGCGGGGACTCCGCTCAAGGACATCGAACCGGCGTCGATCGAAGCGGATCTTGAAGCGCTTCCCTGGGTGCTGCATGCCGACGTCGAGAAGTCTTGGCCCGACACCGTGCGAGTCGAGGTGGTTGAGCGCACTGCTGTGGCGACTCTGGCGGACTCAACAGGTCCGGGTGTGGTCGTGGACGCCAGCGGCACCGTGATGGCCGAGGTCGGACCCGCATACCGGGGACTGCCACGGATCTCTTTGGAGAGCAGCGCTGATCTGGGCACGGTCGAATCTGACGCGCTGCCTCCTCTCGCGTTGATCGAAGTGCTGCCCGACGACCTGGCGGCCTGGATTGAAGCGATCACCTACAGCCCGGGCGCCTCTGAAGGTGCCAGGGGACTGGTGGGGATCGACCTTGTCGGGGAGGCCGAGGCTCACCTGGGTGAACCCACCCTGTTGAACGACAAGGTTCAGGCCCTGAGATCGGTGCTCAACGGGGTCGATCTCACCTGCGTTCGCCTGATTGATGTGGCCGTCCCCGATTTCCCGACCGTTCAACGGGACCCGGTGTGTGCCGCCTGGGCCGGAATGCAGACTCGATGACCGCTGTAGCACCGACTCGTCCGGCGGGCACTGCGCGAAACTGGCCGACCGTCCGCGAAAATCCGCGCTCTTTCGTATACCGTCATCGGTTGACCGTCACCTGTTCGGTTCGATTCAGATTCAATATTTTTCAATTCAAGTTTTGAGGACGATTACGCGATGTCTCATCCGCAGAATTATCTGGCCGTCATAAAGGTGATAGGTGTTGGTGGCGGCGGCGTCAACGCCGTCAATCGGATGATCGACGCTGGATTGAAGGGCGTCGAGTTCATTGCCGCCAACACCGATGCACAAGCCTTGTTGATGAGCGATGCCGACGAGAAGATCGATATCGGCCGCGACCTGACCCGCGGGCTCGGTGCCGGTAGCGACCCGGAAGTCGGCCGCTTGGCTGCAGAAGCACACCTCGACGAGATTCGCGAGTCGATTCGTGGAGCCGACATGGTTTTCATCACCGCAGGCAAGGGAGGCGGGACCGGAACGGGTGCTGCCCCGGTGATCGCGGAACTCGCCAAGTCAGAGGGAGCCCTCACGATCGGAGTGGTGACCCGGCCGTTCGCATTTGAGGGCCGCCGCCGCTCGGTACAGGCAGAGACCGGGATTCAGAGGTTGAAGGAGAAGGTCGACACACTGATCGTCATACCCAACGACCGACTGCTGACTGTGTCCGATACCAACACGTCGGTGCTCAACGCCTTCAAGATGGCAGACGAGATCCTGCTGCAGGGCGTTCAGGGCATCACCACGTTGATCACCACCCCAGGATTGATCAACACGGACTTTGCCGACGTTCGTACCATCATGACCGACGCAGGCAGTGCCCTGATGGGAATCGGTCGCGGCACGGGCGAAGGTCGAGCGGTAGCCGCAGCGCGTGACGCCATCTCGAGCCCGCTGCTCGAGGCCTCGATCGAGAACGCCCGCGGCATACTGCTCAACGTCAGCGGGGGACCCGACCTGGGTCTGCTCGAAGTCAACGAGGCGGCCGAGATCATCCACGCGGTCGCCCACCAGGACGCAAACATTATTTTCGGGACGGTTGTCGACGAAGAGATGGGTGATGACGTGAGGGTCACGGTCATTGCGGCCGGGTTCGACCGCTGGGACGATTCGCGTCCGGTCTTGCGTCAGGCGGCCGGACCGGATGACATCTACGCCTCCCAACCGACCGGCGACGTTCCGATCGCGGATGTCTTCGCCTCCTACGGGGACGATGACCTCGACCTCGGCGACGAGTTCGATGTGCCATCCTTCTTGAGGTGACGGACCCGGCGCGTGATTGAGCGCACGCTTCCCGCCGGTCCCGATCATGTTGTGCGTGTACGTTGCTCGGAGCGCCGCGACGGGAATTTTGCCATCGACAGCGACCCCGACGAACTGGCTCAGGCACGAGCCCGCATAGCCGAAGGCCCGTGGACCTGGCTCAAGCAGGTCCACGGTTCGAACGTGGTCGTGGTGGATGAGCCGGGCGCGCGGCGCGGAGAGGCCGCCGACGGCTGCGTGACCCGCTGCGTCGGTGCGCGGATGTCTGTTCAAACCGCCGATTGCGCACCATTGGTGCTTGCCTCGGAGGGTCTCGTCGGCCTGGTGCATGCAGGCTGGCGAGGGATCGTGGCGGGAGTGATCACCGCAACTTCCGACCTGCTGACAGAGCTCGGCGGTGGAGAGCACCACGCGTTGTTGGGTCCCTGCATAGCAGCGGCTGACTACGAGTTCGGCGCGGCCGAACTGGACCTTGTGGCGTCAGTGGCGGGCGACTGCGTTCGCTCGACAACGGCAGAGGGTCTTCCGGCTCTGGACCTGGCGGCGGCGGTCCGGGCGCAATGCGAGGACGCGGGTGTCGCATCGTTTCAAGTCGTCGGTCCGCGCCACAGCACTCAAACATTGAACACAACGCCCTTCAACACCTCCGACCGACGCTGGTACTCCCACCGTTGTCGTGGTGAACAGCAGCGTCAGACCACCGTTGTCTGGTTGGAGCGCCGATGACCGACGCAGGCTCGATACGACGACGCTTGGAACACCTCCGTGAGCGTGTCTCGTCGGCCGGCGGGGACGATGTTCGGATTGTTGCCGTCACCAAGGGCCACGGCACCGAGACGATGGAGTCCGCGATCGCGGCTGGATGCAGCGACATCGCCGAGAGCTACGCCCAAGAGTTGCTCCACAAGCATCAAGCCCTTACCGAGCAGGGCCGGGCGAAGGCTCGGGTTCATTTCGTCGGAGGTCTGCAGAGCAACAAGATCCGCAGGATGGCTTCGATTGTCGACATCTGGCAGTCCATCGACCGTCTTGATCTTGGCGAGGAGCTGGCACGGCGGTGTCCGCATGCCGAAGTAATGGTCCAGGTCAACCTTTCGGGAGACGAGCGCAGACGGGGGTGCGGGCCCTCCGTCGCTCCCGAACTGGTGCAACGATTGCGAGAACTTGAACTCAACGTGGTCGGACTCATGGGAATCGGCCCGCTGGGCGAACCGGAAGACGCTCGCAGGGGTTTCGCTCTGCTCCGTGGACTGGTCGATCAGCTCGGCCTGGTCGAGTGTTCCATGGGGATGACCGCTGACCTCGAGGTTGCGGTACAGGAGGGTTCCACAATGATCCGGGTTGGTACAGGCCTTTTCGGTCCGCGCGCAGCGCGAAACTGAGCCCTTGGGTAAAGCCATTGTGCTGATGGGTTGCGCCGCAATCAGAGGCTCGACCGCCCGCACGTCCTTAATCGGTCGCAATGACACAACCGCGGGTCCGGTAGCGCTACATTTGCATGTGAAGGCAGGTGTTGATGATGCTCAAGAAAGCGCTGTTTTACCTGGGACTCGGATCCGACGAGGAATATGAGCAGTACGACGACCGGGTCGCGGGCGGAGGATTTCCCGGCGGGGGAGAGGCATACGCTCCCAACTCGCCGAACGGACTCGATACTCGACGAGGTCCCGGAAGTGCAACGGTGCGCCCGATCATGCCTTCGGGCACCGCCGATGCGACCGTTCGCCCGATCGCTCCGGTCGACGATTCGTTCCATGGGCGCGGAACTGGTGGGCGGGTTGACGTGTCCAAAGCAGGAGAATCCGCGGTTCGAATCGTGGACGACCCCCCTACTCGGCCTTCGACGGCCAATCCCCATACGGCTTCACCGACGATCTTCGAGGAGGCCCCACGTATCGGTGAGCGGCTCAAAGCGGGACAGCCCGTGATACTGAACCTTCAGAACGCTGAGCGGAACATCCGGCGCAGGCTCTTGGACTTCGCGAGCGGGGCATGTTACGCCCTCGGCGGAAGGATGGAACGGGTGGCCGATCAAGTGTTCCTGATAACACCGCCAGAGGCCGCCGCGAGCGTGGCCTCCGACGCTGAATCCCAACAAGAGGGTGTCCCCGAATAGGACATTGGGCTGTTCTACAATTCAAGGCATGGACGAATTGTCTCCCCTCCTTGAGCAGGTCAGATTTCACGAGAGTTGGAGGGGTTACGACCCCAGCGAAGTTGACGCCTACATTGAGCGCGTCACCAAGGCAGCCGTCTGGGCGCGGAGCCGGATCGAGACGCTCAGCGAACTGGTCGAGACCGAGTCAGCCGGTTCCGACGAGCCCGTCGATTCAGAACGGGAGGCTTCGGCAGCCGATGGGGCTCCGACTGCTGAGGAGCTTGCTAGATCGCTTGCTCTGGCCAAAGAGGATGCAGACGAGGCGGTAGCAAAAGCTCGCGAACAGGCGAAGCAGATGGTTGCTGATGCCGAGAACCGGGCCCAAGCCTTGATCGCGAGTGCCAATGCGGAGGGCACACGGATTCGGCGCGAAGCCGACGATTATGCCGCCTCGACCTTTGCCGACATCGAGAACCTTGCCACTGAACGCGAAGCAGCCGCGGCGGCCGCCGAGCGCGAGCGGCACGCCGGCGCGATCGCCGAGTTGACCGCCGAGCGCGCACGGCAGGAAGAAGATCTGAAATTGTTCGAACGTCAGGTTGCCGAGAGGCGCGAAGAGGTCGAGAGGTCGCTGTCGAGACTCGTCGAGGTCGTCGAGTCGGCGGAGATCTTCCAAACCGTGCAAGCCCCACTCAACGGGCACTCTGAGTCTGTAGTTGCCGTCGTGGATTCTGGGACGGCGACCGCTGCGGCCGATCTGAACCAAGGGGATGCAGAGAGTGCTGAAGTCGCTGGTGACTGTGACTCGCCCAAGCTGGAGTCGAACGGATCCCGAGTCGAGACCAGCCACAGCACCGAGCCCAGCCACAGCACAACGGCCGAACCCGACGACATTGTCAGCCTGGACGCGTCCGCGGTCTTCGATGACGAGGTCGACTCGCTGTTCGGTGAGCCGCTGGCCGACGTCTCGGATACCGCCCATGCAGAGTCCGTCGAGCCGAGCCAACCTCAACCGAGGTTCGTGACCCTTGAAGATCTGCAGGAAGGCTATGGATACGACGAGTCCGCCGAGTCGTTGGGAGTTGAACCTGCGCCGCCGCACTCGCAGTTGTTCGACGAAGCGGAACTGTCCTCCGTGGCTGCGAGGAGGCGTGAGGAGGAGCCTTTCCTGACCCAACTTCGCGAAGCCGCTTCGAGAGACAACATTCGAACGGACACAGATGATGCCCTGTCAGCGTTCTTCAACCAGGAAGAGGATCAACGAAGGTCTCCTTGGTTCTTGGGTGGCCGTTGATCTGGTCAACACCGGCATCGGGTACACTGCGGTTCTGACTGGGGCGGTCATGCGTCGGTCACAGGTGTGAAGGACCGGCAGTATGGCCACCACAAAGAAGAGTGCAGCTAGCGCGGCAAAAAAATCCACTGCGAAGAAGAAGTCCCCTGCGAAGAATCGAGCCGCCAAGAAGAGTGGAGCGAGCCGCAAGGCTGCGGCAAGGAGTACAGCCAAGAAGGCTCCGGCGAAAGCCGCGGCGATGAAGAGCACCAAGAAGAGGGCTGCCGCCGAGAAGGCTCCGGCGAAGACCGCGGCGATGAAGAGCACCAAGAAGAGGGCTGCCGCCAAGAAGACCTCGACAGCCAAGCGCACGGCCAAGAAGCGGACCGCGAAGAAGACTCCCGCCAAGAAATCGCCGTTCGGCAAGAGGTTCAACGACGAAATGAAGAGACGGCTGCTCGCTGAGCGGGCCAAGTACCTGCACTCCGAAGAGATCTATCGGGCCGAGGCCGAGGCGCTGATCGAGGGTCGTGAACCGGGCGATGTCCAATTCGACGAAGAGAGCGGCGAGGGCGACACGCTGGCCGTGGAACGTGAGCGTGACCTTGCGTTGTCGGCTCAGGCAAGGGTCGCGGTTGAACAGATTGACGCTGCGTTGGAACGGATTGCTGCCGGGACTTATGGCATATGCGTCGTCTCCGGCCTGCGAATTCCACAGGAACGCCTCCGTGCGATTCCCTGGGCCGCGGAACGTGTCGAATACAAGGTCGGCAGCCTTGGGCGACGCTGAGCACAGCGGGTGAACCGCTTTGTCTGATCAGCGCCTTCTATCAGAAGAGATCCCCGAAGCGTTGGCCGACGAACGCCTTGACCGAGTCGTTGCCTTGATGGCCGAAGTGAGCCGCTCCATCGCATCTCGGATGATCGATGAGGGGTCGGTAACGGTCGACGGAGTGATTGCGAGATCCGGCTCGATCCGCGTCGAGACCGGCAGCAGGATCGAAGCGGAACGCCCCGCTCCCCACGATCCAATGCCGGCCGCGGAGCCGGAAGTGGAATTCGCCGTCGTGTACGAAGACCCCCACGTTGCCGTTGTCGACAAACCGGTCGACCTCGTCGTCCATCCCGGAGCCGGACATGTTGACGGGACTCTGGTCAACGGCCTTCTGGCTCGCTACCCGGAGATGGCCTCCGTCGGTCAAGCGCACCGTCCGGGGATCGTGCATCGACTCGATCGCACAACGTCGGGCCTGCTGGTCGTTGCCCGCAGTCCGGAGGCCTACCAACAACTCGTTGCTCAAATGTCGGCCCACGAACCCGAACGGATCTACCAGGCACTGGCCTGGGGTCTCCTCGAAAACGATCACGGGACGATCGACGCTCCAATCGGGCGATCAGTAAAACACCCTACGCGGATGGCGGTGACTGATCTCGGGCGCCGCGCGGTGACCCACTACGACATCATCGAGCGTTTCAGTGAACCCCAGAAGACCTCACTGCTGTCGTGTCGGCTCGAGACGGGTCGGACCCACCAGATCCGGGTGCACCTGCGAGCCATAGGCCATCCCGTTGTCGGCGACCGGGCTTACGACGGCCAGAGACCGGGTATCGAACTGGCTCGGCCGTTCCTTCATGCTTGCGGGCTTCGCTTTCGACACCCGGTGACCGGCGAACGACTCGAATTGGAGTCAGACCTGCCTGACGATCTTTCGGCGGTCCTGGCACTGTGCCGTCCGATAACGCGCTCGGACTGAACCGGGCGTTGCGCTGTCGCGAACTGTGCTCCGTTCTCGCTCGCTGGGCGCCTAGAACTCCTCGGGAACGGGCCAGGGCGCTTGACCGCGAGACATTGCCGCAATATCGGCCAGGGTGAACGAATCGAGGAAGTCGCGCATGTGTGCTCCAGCGGCACCCCAGATGCTGAGAAGAACACACTGACCCTCATGGTCGCAGGCACCGTCGGTGTGGGGTTCTGAGAAGTCGCCTGCGGTTATCGGTCCGTCGACAGCTCGAACTATCTCCGACAGTCGGATCTCGCTCGGGTCCCGGGCCAGGACGTATCCGCCGCCCACGCCCCGCTTCGAGCGCACAATCCCGGCTCCCTTCACAGCCAGCAGGATCTGTTCAAGGTAGGGCTGGGGGAGAGCCGTACGTTCGGCGATCTCGCGCACCGAGGTCGGGGCATCCTCGGTGTGCAGCGCCAACGAGAGCAACGCACGGGCGGCGTAGTCACCTCTGGTCGAGACTCTCATGGCCCAGAGCCTACGTGACTGTCGTCGACTCAGCAGAGTTGTAGAGTCACTGCGGAGCCACGCGAGCAGAACCTCCGAAGGACTTGAGCGAATGCACGACCCTGAACCGACGCTGCCCGCCTTCGACGGAGAGTGCATCACTGACCTCGTGCCGACGCTCCTCGGAGCGACGGCGACGACGGCGGCAACGGCACTGCTCGATGCTCCGTCGTCGCTGCTTGATGCAGAGGTGCTTGACAGTCGCGCAGTGGTGATGCTGGTTCTCGACGGACTCGGCTGGAACCAGCTGCAGCAACGGGCCCATCTGGTGCCGACACTGATGTCGATGAAGCAGCGGTACGCCACCACAGTGGCCCCGTCGACAACGGCCACGGCGCTCACCTCGCTGGTCACCGGAACGCCTCCCGGCCGCCATGGAGTGGTCGGCTATCGGATCAACGTCAACGGAGAGGTGCTCAACACCCTGCGCTGGAGCACACCGAACGGCGATGCCCGCAAACGCATCGTGCCCGGCGAGTTCCAACCTGAACCGGCATTTTGCGGTGAAAGGCCGATCGTTGTGCAGAATGCCGAGTTCCTGCACAGCGGGTTCACGATGGCCCATCTCGCCGATGTGCGGCACCGCGGGTGGCAGACGATGCCGGCCATCGCGGTGGAGGTCCGTCAGGCGATCGCCGCTGGAGAACCGTTCGTCTACGCCTACTACGACGGCATCGACAAGTCCGCCCACCTGCGGGGATTCGGAGAGTTCTACGACGCTGAACTGGTTGCCTGCGACAAGCTGGTGGCCGACTTGATGATGGCGCTGCCACGCGGCACAGCCATCGTCGTGACCGCCGATCACGGACTGGTCGACTGTCGCGGCTCGGCCACCGCGTTCGCACCAGAGGTGAACGCCCACGTGCGTTCCCTGAGCGGCGAAGCTCGGTTTCGTTGGCTGCATGCCGAACCAGGCAGACAGACCGACCTGTTCGTGGCGGCAGTCGCGGCACACTCCGATCGCGCCTGGGTCCATACCGCCGAGGAGATGATAGATGAAGGCTGGTTCGGCCCCGAAGTGACCGACGCCGCCCGATCCAGGCTCGGGGATGTGGCTGTCATCGCCAAGGACTGCTGGTATTTCACCGATCCGGCCGACAACCCGAGGATCGAGCTGATCGGCCGGCATGGTTCGCTCACGCCCGACGAGATGCTCATCCCCGTTCTAACCTTTACTAGCTGACCGTCGATTTGGGAGAACTCATTGTCTGAACGACCGAACAACCCTGAACGATCCAACAACTCAGGGAGTCACGACTCGGAACCACAGCTGCTCGAGCCGCCTGAAGTGCTGGAAGCGTCGGACTCCAAAGAAGAACTGAGCGAGACGATCGACCACCCAGCCAAGGTGATGCGGATCGGAACGATGATGAAACAGCTGCTCGACGAGGTGCGCTCGACGGACCTTGACGAACCCAGCCGTGACCGTCTGCGTGACATCTACGAGACCTCTATCGCCGAACTCGGCGGGGCGCTCTCCGAGGACCTCCGTGAGGAACTCGGAAGGCTCGCCCTCCCATTCGGCTCCGAGGACATCCCTACCGGCGCTGAACTGCAGATAGCCAAGGCTCAACTCGTCGGTTGGCTCGAAGGGCTCGTCCAGGGGATCCAAGCTATGCTGTTCGCCCAGCAGATGGCTGCGCAACAGCAGCTTCAGTCGATGCGCACCCAGATCGGGCCGCCGCAGAGCGACCAGACCGACGAACGTCCCGGCACTTACCTGTGATCGGGTGCCGATGTCTTATCTTGAGATGCCAATGTCTTGTCTAAAGGTGGACGTGACCGACGGGGGCGGTTAGGTTCGAATGACAGCCATGTGATTGTGGTTCGATAGCAAAAAAGGAGTCCGGTTGGGCGATTCGTTCACCCATCTTCACGTCCACACCGAGTATTCGATGCTCGACGGCGCCTCGCGTGTCGACGATGCCATCAACGCCGCGGTCCGTGACGGACAGCCTGCCCTGGCGATCACCGACCACGGCAACATGTACGGCGTCCTCGAGTTCTACAAGGGCTGTCGAGAGGCTGGAATCAAGCCGATCCTCGGCAGCGAGATCTACATGGCCCACGAGTCGCGCGCCGAGCGCCCGAACCGCACCGGCCGGGCGGACGACTCAGGAGGCAGTACCGGTTCGGGCCAGAAGCTCTACTACCACGCGATCCTGCTCGCGGAGAACAACATCGGTTACAAGAACCTGATCCAGATCTCCAGCGAGGCGTTCCTCTCGGGCTACCACTACAAACCCCGGGCTGACTTTGAACTTCTTGAGAAGTACCACGAAGGACTGATCGCCACCTGCGGCTGCCTGGGCGGCCACGTCCTCCAGTCGTTGCTGCAGGGGCAGGAGAAGACCGCGCTCGAACAGGCAGCACGATTCCAGGACATCTTCGGGCGCGACAACTACTTCATCGAGATCCAGGACCACGGCATACCTGAGCAGAAACGCACCAACCCGCAGCTGTTGGAGATCGCCCGCAAGATCAAGGCTCCGGTGGTGGCGACCAACGACAGCCACTACACGCACCCACATGACGCCGAGGCTCACGACGCGCTGCTGTGCGTCCAGACCGGGTCGTTGTTGAGCGACACGGACCGGTTCAAGTTCCACGGCGACCAGCACTACATCAAGTCGGCGGCCGAAATGCGCCGGCTCTTCGCCGAGATCCCCGAGGCATGCGACAACACGCTGTGGGTCGCCGAACGCGCCGACGTGAACATCGAGTTCGGACAGCCGAAACTGCCGAGATTCCCGCTGCCCGACGGCTTCGCAACGGCCACCGACTACCTGCGCCATCTCACCTACGAGGGAGCAAGAACCCGGTGGGGATCCCAGCTGCGGCCCGACATCGGTGAGCGCCTCGACTTCGAACTCGGCGTGATCGACCGCATGGGATTCTCGGCCTACTTCCTGATCACCTGGGACCTCATCAAGTTCGCGCGCGACAACGACATCCGAGTCGGACCCGGCCGGGGTTCGGCTGCGGGTTGCGCAGTCGCCTACGCCCTGAGGATCACCGACCTCGACCCGATCAAGTACGACCTGTTGTTCGAGCGCTTCCTCAACCCCTCGCGCCTGTCGATGCCCGATATCGACATGGACTTCGAGACGCGCCACCGCGACGCGGTGATTCGCTACGCGGCCGAACGCTACGGACGAGACAACGTCGCCCAGATCGTCACCTTCTCGCAGATCAAGGCCCGGGCCGCGGTACGGGACGCAGCCCGCGTGCTGGGTTACCCCTACGGCCTCGGTGACAAGGTCGCCAAAGCCATGCCCCCACTGGTGATGGGCCGCGACACACCCCTCAAGTACTGCTTCGAGCAGCATCAGAAGTACGAAGACGGCTACCGGGCCGCTGCCGAACTGAGAGAAATGGTCGACAACGACCCCGATATCGCGCGCGTCGTGGAAGTCGCCAAAGGACTCGAAGGACTACGCAGACAAGACGGCATTCACGCCGCCGCGGTCGTGATCACCGACAAACCGGTCACCGAATACCTGCCGATCCAACGCAAGCCGGAGGCCAAGAAATCTCTCGAAGAAACGCCGATCGTCACCCAGTACGAGATGAACGGGGTCGAGAGCCTGGGTCTCTTGAAGATGGACTTCCTCGGTCTCCGCAACCTCGACGTGATCGCCGACTGTCTCACGCTCATCGAACAGACACGAGGCGAAACCATCGACATAGACGCAGTTGACCTCGAAGACGAAGCGACCTTCGAACTGCTGCGGCGCGGCGACACGATCGGAGTCTTCCAGCTTGAATCAACACCCATGCGGGCGTTGATCCGCTCCCTCGCCCCCACCACCTTCGACGACGTTGCGGCACTGGTAGCGCTGTATCGGCCGGGGCCGATGGCCGCCAACATGCACAACGACTATGCCGACCGCAAGAACGGCCGGCAACCGGTGGAGTACATCCATCCCGACGCCGAAGAACTGTTGAGTGAGACCTACGGACTGATGATCTATCAGGAAAGCGTCATGCGGGTGGCCCAGAAGTTCGCGGGCTACACACTCGCTGAGGCCGATTCGCTGCGCAAGGCCATGGGCAAGAAGATCCGCGAGGCGATGGCCCAAGAACAGGAGAAGTTCGTTACCGGGGTGGTCAACAACGGCTACGACGTCTCCCTGGCCCACGAGATGTTCGAGATAATCGCCCGGTTCGCCGACTACGCCTTCAACAAGAGTCATTCCTACGGCTACGGCTATGTGGCCTACCAGATCGCCTACCTCAAGGCCAACTACCCGATTGAATACCTTTCTGCGCTGCTCACCAGCGTCAAGACCAGGCTCGAGTCAGCCGCGGTCTACCTCAACGAATGCCGCCTGATGGGCATCGACATCGGAGTGCCGGACATCAACCGCTCAGAGTCCGACTTCACTCCGGAACCCGACCTGAACGCCGATGCCAACACACCGGGGCGGATCGTCTTCGGGCTTTCCGCCATCCGCAATGTCGGAGAGGGATTCGTTGCGAAAGTGCTCGAAGAACGCAACGCCAACGGCCCGTTCGAGTCGTTCGTGGACTTTGTGGAACGGATCAGTCTCGAGTCCCTGAACAAGCGAACGATCGAATCGCTGATCAAGGGCGGAGCGTTCGATTCGCTCGGCCATCCCCGCAAGGGCCTGCTCCAGGTCCACGAACGGATCACCGAGTTGACGGTGGAGCGTCGACGAGAACACGACATGGGTGTGATGTCGCTGTTCGGCGACATCGACGAGGGCCCGTCCTTCGACGAACGACCCGAGGTCCCGGACCTGGAATTCGACAAGCGAACCAAACTGGCCCATGAACGCGAGATGCTGGGGCTGTATGTGTCGGATCATCCGCTGTTCGGATTCGAGGATCAGATCCGCCGCAAAGCCTCATGCACGGTCTCCACGCTGAACGAAGAGCCGGACAGAGCGGTCGTCACCATAGGCGGGTCGCTCACAAACCTGCAGCGCCGCTGGACCAACCGGGGCGAACTGATGGCCCTGTTCGATCTCGAGGACCTCGAAGGCTCGGTCGAGGTGGTGGTCTTTCCCAATGCGATGAAGGAGCACGGCCAGAAGTTGAACGATGACGCAATCGTCCTGGTCCGCGGACGCAAGGAGAGCGGCCGTTCGTCGAGAGCCCGCGGAGGCGGCGGCGACGACGCAGCAAAGATTCTGGCGATGGAGATCGACATTGTCGAGGAACCCGCAAAGAACCCTCCGGTCCGGCTCCTGCTCGACGTCGCGCACCACGAACAATCAAAGATCTCCGAGCTCAAGTCGGTTCTGGAGGCCCACCCCGGCGAGTGTCCGGTCGAGCTTCATCTCAGCGACAAAAGGGTCTTCCGGTTGTCTGACGAATACGCCGTGGACCGGACGAACGGTGTCGTTGCGGAACTTCGAGCGCTTCTGGGGTCCGATTCAATCCTTCTATAAGGCTCCCGAAGTTGCGAAACGGCCGCGGAGGCCTAAGACTGTAATGGCCCGTTTGTTCGGGCGACCTGAGGGTCAGAATTCCAGTAGACGATAGAGTGGGGGCTGCGGCCATGGCCATCGAAGTGGAGACCAAGGACTGCACCGCCGTCAGCGATGCCGAGCTCGCCGAGATGGCTGATCTCTGCGCGGCGTCTCCCAACGCCTTCGAGGTCGGGCTGTTGTCGAAGCAATGCGAAAAGTGGGTCTTGGTCACGGTCGCCAGCGAGGGTGGCAAGATTCGAGGGTTCTCATATTGCACGCTCGAGCGAATCGGTGGAACTCCCAGTGTGTTGATCGGCGCAGCCCACATTTGCCGCAACAACAAACGCGATACCGTCCTTCGTGTCATCATGACCGACCAGCTCCGTCGCTCAGTGTTGGCATTCCCGGATGAGGATGTGCTCGTCGGCACCCAGATCAACGATGCGGGAGCCTTCGACGCTTACAAGACTCTCGACGATATTGTCCCGCGTCCGAGCCACAAGGCCTCCGGTGAAGAGCGGGCATGGGGCCGTCGGCTGGCGAAGCGTTTCGGTATCGAGGCGAATCGCTACGAAGACCGTGCATTCATCGTTCGCGGAGACGGCAAGCAACCGGTCGTACTCGACCATGCCAGCATGAGACCTGAGAAGATCCCCGCCGAGGTCACTGCTCAACTTGCCGACCTGGATGTCGCGGCCGGCGACACGCTGATCGCATTCGGCTGGGCCATGGCCGAGGATCTCGAGACGCTGCTCTGACCGACTCTTCATTTGCCGGGATCGTCCGTCGCCGACGGATGACACGGTCGTTCTCCAGCGAACCTGTTGCTCCCGAACTTGTTGAAGAACTGATTGATCTGGCGCGTCGCTCCCCGTCAGCGGGAAATGCGTCCGCTTTGGAATGGCTTGTATTGGACGACCCGTCGGGTTTGGCCGCGTACTGGGACACCACGCTGCCTTCCGAGCGCCGGGACGGCTTCGCGTGGCCCGGACTGCTGGACGCACCGGTGATCGTGGTTGTTTGGGTCAACCCCCAGATCTACCTGGATCGCTACCGCGAGGCCGACAAGGCACATATGCCTCTCGGGGAGTCACTCGACGCCTGGGACGTCCCCTACTGGTTCGTCGACGGCGGCGCGGCAGTCCAGACACTCCTGCTGGCCGCCGAGGAGGCGGGGCTGGGTGCGCTGTTCTTCGGTCTGTTCGACAACGAACCGAAGGTACGCGAGACCTTCGGTGTTCCCCCTACATGGAGAGCCCTGGGTTCGGTCGCGCTCGGTCACCGCGCTGCGGACCGTCCCTCGCAGAGTCAGCTTCGACGTCGTCGGCGAATCGACGAAGTCATCCACCGCAACAAGTGGTGACCCCGGTCCGGGCATTTCGTTGGGCCCGTACGAATCCGAATCCGCGGCTTGGTATCGTGACCGGCGCAAAGATACCCTCAGCGGGTTCATGACAGTGAGCTCGATCGGAGGCCCCATGGAAGCGGATACCCCAGCCAGAGTGCCGCTCGTCAGCTATCTGCGGCTGGGTTCGCGGCCCCATCTGGTAGCCAACGAATGCACGAACTGCGGCGCACGTTTCTTCGACCGGCGCAACGCCTGTGCCAATTGCGGCCAGCGCGAGTTCCGAAGTGTTCGGGTCGACAACGCGGCGAGACTCAAGGCGTTCACGATCGTTCATCGCGCCGCACCGGGAATCCCAGCGCCGTACGTCTCCGCCATCGTTGAGACCAGCGACGGTACGACGGTCCGCTCCAACGTCGTCAACTGCGAGCCCGACCCCGAAGTGGTGCAACTGGGAATGGACCTGAAGCTCACCACCTATCCGATCGGCTGCGACGACGACGGCACCGAAGCGATCGCTTTCGGTTACCAACCAGCCTGAACCCGACCCCCTGAATCCACCGACATCAAGGAAGCACCATGGCCACTACCGAAAGTCTCAAAGCAAAGTCCTCAGCAAGCGGGATCAGCGATGACAGCGTCTGGATTCTGGGTACCAACATGACCCGGTTCGCGCGCTACCCCGACAAGGACGTGGTGGATCTGGCCGCGGAGGCCTCGATCGCCGCACTCGAGGACGGCAACGTCACCATCCACGACATGGACGTGCTGGCGGCGGGCTCGCTCTTCAATGCTGGGACCGGGATCGGGCAGCGTGTCCAGAAGCAGATCGGCCAGACCGGCATTCCGGTGTTCAACGTGGCCAACGCCTGCGCCACCGGCGCGACCGCGGTTCGCACCGTATACCTCTCGATCAAGGCCGGTGAAGCTGATCTGGGACTGGCAGTCGGTGTCGAGCAGATGGGCAAGATGGGTCTGCTCGGCGGTGCCGGCACCAAGAAGGAGAAGAAGGTCTTCGAACCCAGCGGGCGTTACGGAGCCGTGACCGGAATCGACGGCTACATCGGCACCGAAGGCATGCCCGGAGTCTTCGCCCAGGCGGGGATGGAGTACGCCAACAACTACGACGGTGTCGGCTTCGAGCAGTTCGCCAGGGTGGCGTACAAGAACCACCTCCACTCAACGCTCAACCCGCTGGCGCAGTATCGCAAAGAGTTCAGCATGGAAGAGATCATGACCTCGCCGACCATGAGCTATCCGAACACCTTGTTGATGTGCTGTCCCACCGGGGACGGCGCGGCCGCGGCGGTGCTCGTCTCCGGCGAACGGCTCAAATCCATGCCGGCGGAGGCCCGCAAGCGGGCCGTCAAGATCTCGGCTTCGGTGCTGACCTCAGACCCCTATACCGAAGCGAGCCAGGTGCAGCCCGACGTCAACACCTTGACCCGCAACGCCGCGACCAAGGCCTACGAGACCGCTGGCGTCGGTCCCGAGGACCTCGACCTTGTGGAGCTTCACGACTGCTTCGCCACCGCGGAGCTGATCCACTACGACAACCTCGGCCTGTGCGAACCCGGCGCTGCCGGCGACTTCATCGATTCCGGCGCTCCGTTCCGTGACGGCACCACACCGGTCAACGTGTCGGGTGGCTTGATCTCCAAGGGTCATCCCATCGGCGCGACCGGTGTTGCCAACGTGTACGAGGTTACGACCCACCTCCGCGGCGAGGCCGGAGACCGGCAGATAGCCGATGCCAAGGTCGGCCTGGCACATGTCATCGGTCTGGGCTCCGCGTGTGCTATCCATGTCCTGGAGAAGGCCGCAGTCTGAGCACAGGAGGCAGCGAGTCGAAATATGCCGCTGCGTGTCACTGTCACGTCGCATAGCGATCCAGAAGGCGAAGCGATCGTCTCCGCCGCGCCCCTTGTCGGCGTCAACGGACTGGCTGACTGTCGGGTCTCGAGGATCTATCACCTCGACACTCCCGACCCTCTGGATCGCAACGACGTCGACCGGCTCTGCCGCGAGGTGCTCGTCGATCCCGTTGTGGCCGAATACTCCATAGGCGACGCTCCAGTGGCAGTCGGCCGTGCCATCGAGGTGGCAGCACTTCCGGGAGTGACCGACATCGAAGCGAGAGAGCTCGAACGTGCCGCACAGCAACTGCAGATCGCGGACCTGCAGGTCTCGACCGCGGTCCGCTACGACCTGATCGGGGACCTCGATGACAGGGCCGTTGCCGTCATCAGCAGACGGCTGTTGGCCAACGACACGATCGAACAGTCGCACGAAGGCACGCTGCCCCCCACGTTCGCCGCCCAGGCCGACGCGCACTGCGAGGTTGAATCGGTGCCGCTCACACATCTCAGCGACAGTGAGCTGGCGACGTTGAGCTCCCAACGGCTGCTGTCACTCGATGTGGAGGAGATGCGCGCCATCCAGCGCTACTTCGACGACCTCGGCCGCAGCCCAACCGATGCGGAGCTGGAGACGTTGGCTCAGACCTGGTCGGAACACTGTGTCCACAAGACTTTCCGGGCGGCGATCGACTTGACCCACATCACCGCCGACGGCCGCAGCACGGTGAGCCACCACGACGGTCTGCTGGCGGCGCTGCGCGAAGTGACTGAAGAGCTCGATCCATGGTGGCTGCGCTCGGCTTTCGTCGACGACGCCGGGATTGTCGCCTTCGACGACCGCTTCGATCTCGCCTTCAAGGTCGAGACCCACAACCACCCGTCAGCTCTTGAACCGTTCGGCGGAGCGAACACAGGTGTCGGTGGCGTGGTCCGGGACATCCTGGGTGTGTCCGCCCGACCCATCGCCTGCACCAACGTGTTGTGTTTCGGCCCGGTCGACCTGCCCGACGAACGACTGGTCGCAGGAGTTCTGCACCCCCGGCGCATTCGCGACGGAGTCGTCGAGGGGATCGCCGACTACGGAAACAAGCTGGGCCTTCCGACCGTCAACGGCGCTGTGGTCTACGACGAGGGGTACATCGGCAATCCACTGGTCTACTGCGGTGCGCTGGGACTGTTGGTCAACGGCTCCCATCCCAGCGCGGCACAGCTCGGTGACCGTGTCGTCTCCATCGGCGGGAGGGTCGGCCGGGACGGGATCCACGGCGCCACCTTCTCCTCGGCGACCATGGACGCGTCCACGGTTGATTCGGTCGGCGCGGCCGTGCAGATCGGTGATCCGATCACCGAGAAGGGCTGCATCGAGGTTGTCGAACGCGCCTGTGCGCAGGGTCTCTACAACGCCATCACGGACTGTGGTGCGGGAGGCTTCTCCTCCGCGGTGGGGGAGATGGGCGAGGAACTCGGCGTAGAGATCAACCTTGAAGGAGTGCGCCTCAAATATCCTGGCCTGCAACCATGGGAGATCTGGCTCTCAGAAGCTCAGGAACGGATGGTCATGGCGGTTCCAGCCGAATCTCTGCCGGAATTGCAGCAGCTCTGCGACGACTGGGATGTGGAGCTCACCGATCTGGGCAGTTTCAGCGGGACCGGCGACCTGGTGGTCCGACACGGTGACACCGCAGTCATCGACATGTCCATGGATTTCCTGCACAACGGGCTGCCCCGGCGGGAAATGACCGCTGTCTGGGCCGACCCGCCCAGCGCCGCGATCGACTCCCCGCCAGTCGACGAAGCGCTGCTTCTGGCGCTCCTGGCACATCCCGATGTTGCCAGCAAGGAGGACATAGTCCGCCGCTACGACCATGAGGTGCGCGCAGGGACCGTCGTGCGTCCGCTGGTGGGACGCAACGCCGACGGCCCCGCAGACGCCGCGGTTCTCAAGCCACTCGGCACACAGCACACCCCCGCCGCGGTGGTCCTGAGCAACGGGCTGTGCCCGCGCGTCGGAGAGCATGACCCGTACGCGATGGCACTGGCGGCGCTGGACGAGGCGGTCCGCAATCTGGTCGCAGTCGGCGGCGATCCGGACCGGGTGGCCCTTCTCGACAATTTCTGCTGGGGTGATCCGACCAAGAGCGATCGACTCGGCGGCCTGGTCCGAGCAGTGCAGGGCTGCGCGGATGGAGCCCGCCGCTACGCCATGCCGTTCATCTCCGGCAAGGACAGCCTGTTCAACGAGTTCGAGGGCCGACCCGTGCCGGGAACCTTGCTGATCTCAGCTCTGGGACTGGTTCCTGACCTCAACCGCGCCATCGACTCGGCGGGTATGAACATCGGCGACGATCTGTGGCTCGTCGGGCGGGGGAGTGGAGCGCTCGGTGGTTCTGTGGCTGACGCTCTGTGCAGTCTCGGTGCCACCGACGTTCCTGAGCCGCTCGAAGACCCCCTGCCGCGTTATCGAGCCGTGCACTCTGCCATAGCGGCCGGCCTGGTGTCAGCCGCGCATGATTGCAGCGACGGGGGAATAGCGGTAGCCGCCGCAGAGATGGCGATTGCCGCGCGGCACGGCGTGTCGTTGGAGGTCCCCGCCGACGGATGCGACGCGTTCACTGCTCTGACCAACGAGGGACCAGGACGGCTGGTGTTGGCAGCGAACCGTCGCAACCGTGAAGCCTTGGGCGAGATGCTCGGCGTTCACGGACGGCGGATCGGTGAGGTGACCGCGGACAACCGGATCAGCTTGCAGGTGCGGGGGGTGCACCGCGATCCTGCGAAGGGTTCAGCGGTCTCTGTTGATGTCCAAGACGCAGTCAGAGCGTTCACATCGTCGGTGTCGACGTGAGCGCAGCACCGATCCTCATAGTGCACGCTTCGGGGACGAACCGCGACGGTGATGCCGCCCAGGCGATCGATTTGGCCGGGGGCAGCCCGCGAATCGTGCACATCAATCAGCTTCGCCGAGGCGAGGTGACCTTCGCTGAGCACGCAGGCGTGCTGATCCCCGGAGGGTTCTCCTACGGCGACTCGCTCGGTGCGGGGCAGCGGCTCGCTCTGGAGCTCCGACTGTGGTTCGCCCACGAGCTCTCCGAGGTGGTCGCAGCAGGAAAGCCAGTACTGGGGATCTGCAACGGTTTCCAAGTGTTGGTCAAAGCCGGCCTGTTGCCGGGAGCGCCGACGGGGCGCGCCGCGGCCGAAACACGGAAGGTGACGCTCACCGACAACTCGCGCGGCCGCTTCGAATGTCGTTGGGTCACGCTGCGAGTGGACCCCGCCGTTCGCAGCAGCTGGCTCGCATCGATCAGAGACACGATCATCCGTTGCCCCATCGCCCACGGTGAGGGCCGGTTCGTCAGCGCCGACGATTCAGTCACCGCCGAACTGGAGACCGAGGGTCTCGTCGCTTTCAGATACCAGGACTCAGGCGCCGCACCAGTCGTCAGGCCGGACTGCGTGAGCGCCGCGGCAGGCGTCTACCCTGCCAACCCCAATGGATCTGCAGCCGACATAGCCGGAATCTGCGACCACAGCGGAGTTGTCGTAGGGCTCATGCCCCATCCTGAGGACCATGTCCTGGATTGGCAGCGACCCAACGGAGACCCGGGAGCAACAGGTCTGCCGTTGTTTGAAGCTTTCGTAGCGGCGGCTCAGCAATGATCGACCTGACCCCCGCGCTGGAGCGTCCGTTCGACGGTCTCGACCCAGAGGCACTGGCCGATATCGGGCCGTTGCGACGCGGCAAGGTGAGAGATCTCATCGACCTCGGAGATCGACTGGTACTTGTGTCAACGGACCGAGTGTCAGCTTTTGACCATGTGCTGGGCACCGTGCCCTACAGAGGCCAGATCCTCAATCAGCTCGCTGCCTGGTGGTTCGAACAGGTCTCCGACATCGTCTCCTCCCATGTTCTGTCGGTTCCCGACCCGAACGTCACTGTGGGGCGAGCCTGTCGGACCCTGCCCGTGGAGGTGGTGGTGAGAGACCGTCTCACCGGCACGACCTCCACGTCGCTGTGGACGCAGTACGAAGCAGGCAACCGCCAGATCTACGGCATGAAGTTCCCCGACGGGATGAGCAAGAACGAGCAGCTTCGCAACCCGGTCATCACTCCGACGACCAAAGCTGCCGACGGAGAGCACGACACCCCGATCACAGAGACGGAGATCGTCACCAGCGGCCTTGTCGACGGTGGGCGTTGGGAGGAGGTACGGACCGTTGCACTCGAACTGTTCGAGCGCGGCAGGGCCGTCGCTGCTGCGGCCGGCCTGGTCCTGGTAGACACCAAGTATGAGTTCGGACTCGACGGGGACGACCGGCTGACCGTGATCGACGAGGTTCACACCCCCGACAGCTCGCGCTATTGGCGTGAGGCGAACCTGACGCAGCGTCTCGATGACGGGCTCGAACCCGAGAACCTCGACAAGGAGGTGATCCGGCTCGATTACGTGGCGCGGGGCTACCGTGGCGACGGAGAGCCCCCGCCGCTCGACTCCGAGTTGGCGAGCCGCGCGGCCCACGTCTATGCGGAGGCATTCGAACTGCTCACCGGAACCCCCCTCTCACCGGCCGCCTACCCCGCGGACCACCGCATAGAGGCTGTGATACGAGGCCGAGCGTATTGACCCCGCACAGGTCGTGCCGAACGAGGCCGTGGCCCGAGCGGCCCGTGAACGTAGTGAACAAGAGCGGGAGGCAGAGCACGATCTGAAGATATCCACCGCGAGGTGCTGCGGTACTGGCAGGATGGCTCCGTGGGAACGCAGGCAAGGTTGTGAGGCGTGGAATCTGATCCGCTCGTAGGCGTCATCATGGGCAGCGAATCGGACTGGGAGACCATGCGCTGTGCGGCTGACGTGCTGACCGAATTCGGGGTTCCCCACGAGTGCAGGGTGGTGTCTGCCCACCGGACGCCCTATCTCATGGACGAATACGCGGCGTCTGCGCAGGCACGGGGCTTGCGGGCGATCATCGCAGGCGCCGGAGGGGCCGCCCATCTGCCGGGAATGGTTGCCTCGCACACGCTGCTTCCAGTAATCGGGGTGCCCATCAAGAGCCGAGCGCTCAACGGCATCGACTCGCTGCTGTCGATCGTGCAGATGCCCGCAGGGGTGCCGGTAGCGACAATGGCGATCGGACCGGCAGGAGCAACCAACGCCGGGCTCCTCGCTGTTGCGATGCTCGGTGATCCCGAGCTGCTCGACCAGCTGCGCTCGCGACGCGCCGATTTGGCCGCCCGAATCGGATCAATCGAACTCGAACGATGACAACGCCAGAGCAGCAGGCGCCGCTCCCGCCCGGATCCACAATCGGCGTCGTCGGCGGTGGCCAACTCGGACGCATGCTGGCCTACGCGGCGCACCAGCACGGTTACCGAGTGGCGGTGCTCACCGGCGGAGACAAAGACACGCCCGCAGGGGCAGTGGCGGAGACCGAAATCGCCGCAGCGTTCGACGACGAAGTCGCCATCGCACGCCTGCTCGCCGAATCCGATGTGATCACCTGGGAGTTTGAGAACGTCGAAGCCGGCATCGCCGACGCGGCCGCCGACTCCGGAATCGAGGTGCGCCCCAGCGGCCAGATCATCGCCACCGCCCAGGACCGCCGTGCTGAGAAGCAGGCACTTGAAGCCGCGGGTGTTGCTGTGGCCAACTGGCGCAGCGCCGAAAGCGAATCAGAACTGGCCTCCGCGGTCCGCGAGCTCGGCTTGCCTGTAATCGCCAAGGCGGCACGCTTCGGCTACGACGGCAAGGGACAGGCCCGCATCGAGCGGATCGAAGAGGTGGGTGAAGCTTGGCGGCAGTTGGGAGGCCAACGGCTGGTGGTCGAGTCGGTAGTCGCTTTCGAACGGGAACTGTCGGTGATCGTGGCCCGCTCCGCCACAGGGGAAGTGGCAGACCACGGCGTCATGGAGAACCATCACGTCAACCACATTCTCGACAGCACAATCACGCCCGCGCAGCTCAGCGAGCAGCGCATCAACGAAGCCACGGCCATCGCCGCACGGATAGCCCACCAATGGAACCTCGTGGGCGTGCTGTGCGTGGAAATGTTCGACGCCGCTGAAGGTCTGATCGTCAACGAAGTGGCGCCGCGCCCCCACAACTCGGGACACTGCACCATCGAGGCTGCGCCATCGAGCCAGTTCGAGCAGCAACTCCGTGCGGTTGTCGGCATGCCCCTCGGCGACGGGCGCTGCCGGCCGGCGGCGATGGTGCAACTCCTCGGCGACCTGTTCCTCGATGATCCCCCGGACTGGTCGCGGGTTCTGGCCGAGAGTTCCGTTCATCTGCACCTCTACGGCAAACACGAAGCTCGCCAAGGTCGAAAAATGGGCCATTTGACCGCCGTCGGTGATGACCCAGAGCTCCTACTGGCTACGCTTGTCGCCTTGCGGCAGGCTCTGAGCGGTCGGTGATCTCTGTGCTGAGCCACGCCGACGACCCCCGCGAGGAGTGCGGCGTAGTCGGCATCAACGCGGCAGGTTCAGACGCGGCAAGGTTGGCGTTCTTCGCGCTCCACACTCTTCAGCACCGCGGCCAGGAGGCCGCCGGGATCGCCACCACCAGAGACGGCATGGCTCACATGCACAAGGGACTGGGACTCGTCGCCAGCGTCTTCAATGAGGAGAACCTGGCGACGCTGCGGGGCGATCTCGCCATCGGCCACACCCGCTACTCGACCACCGGCGGATCGGGGCTGCGCAACGCCCAACCTCAGCTGATCGAGACCCTCGACGGACCGCTCGGTCTCGCTCACAACGGCAACCTCGTAAACGCGAACATGCTGCGGCGCGAACTGCTCGAAAAGGGAGTCGGACTGCAGACCTCGAGCGACACCGAGGTCATGGTCCATCTGCTCACCGGCGCGACGGGCGACTGGATGGAGCGAATCCAGACTCTGATGGCGCGGGTCGAGGGTGCATATGCGCTCACGATCCTGACCCGTGACGCCGTCTACGGGGTGCGCGACCCCTGGGGGTTGCGGCCGCTGGTCGTCGGCGCCATTGACGGTGGCCATGTCCTCGCTTCGGAGACTTGCGTCTTCTCGACCATCGGCGCGGAGTTCGTCCGCGAGGTCGAGCCCGGTGAAATAGTCCGTCTGAGCGACTCCGGTCTGCTTGCGCGGCAGGGAGTGGCCGCCAAGAACCGGGCGTTGTGCACCTTCGAGCAAATCTACTTTTCTCGACCCGATTCGATCTGCGACGGCAACCTGGTGCACTCGACGAGGCAGCGGTTGGGTCATGAACTGGCCAAGGAGGCGCCGGTCGATGCCGACTTGGTGGTGTCGGTCCCAGATTCAGGCACGCCGCACGCGGTCGGCTTCGCCCAACACACAGGGATTCCCTACACCGAGGGACTCATCAAGAACCGCTACGTGGGACGGACCTTCATTGAGCCGACCCAGCAGCTTCGGGCTGCCCGCGTGGCGATGAAGTTCAATCCGCTGGCCGACAATGTGGCCGACAAACGGGTGGTCCTGGTTGACGACTCGATCGTGCGCGGCACCACATCGGGCCCGTTGGTCAAGATGCTGCGCAACGCGGGCGCGCTCGAAGTGCATCTCCGTGTCGCCTGCCCCGCCATAATCAGTCCCTGCTACATGGGTGTCGACATGGCCAGCAAGGATGAACTTATAGCCGCGCATCGATCCGTCGAGGAGATACGCGACCACATCGGAGCGGACTCGCTGGCGTTCCTGTCCATCGAGGCGATGATGCGCGCCCTCGGTTCTGACAACGGTTACTGCAATGCCTGCTTCACCGGTGAGTACCCGTTCGAGTCGATGCGCTTCGTGCAGCTCAGCTTGAATCCCAAAGAAGAGTTCTCATCGGTCTGGAGCGACTAGCAGACATGGCCGCAACGCTGTTAGTCGTCGGCGGGGGTGGCCGGGAACACGCTATTGCTTGGACGTTGGCCAAATCCCCGCGAGTCGCCGAGGTGATCGTCGCGCCGGGCAATGCCGGGACGGCGACGGAACACAAGTGCCGCAACGTCGCACTGGCCCCCGGCGACTCGCCGGCAATTGTGGAGTTCGCCCTCACGCAAGCGGTCGACATGGTCGTGGTCGGTCCCGAGGACCCCCTGGTATCCGGGCTCGTCGATGCACTGGATGAAGCGGGTGTCGCCGCCTTCGGCCCGACCGCGGCGGCAGCCGCGCTCGAGGGCTCCAAATCGCACTGCAAGGCGTTTCTGCGCGACAACGGAATACCCACAGCTGACGCAATGGCCTTCTCCGACGCCGCAGCCGCGCTCGAACACCTTGCGGGAATGGCCGCTGTGCCAGTGGTCAAGGCCAGTGGTCTCGCCGCCGGGAAGGGCGTGGTCGTCGCTGACAACAGGGCCGAGGCAGCCGAGGCGATCACATCCATGCTGCTCGAGGATCGTTTCGGCGAAGCGGGCCACGAGATTCTCCTCGAAGAACGCCTGGTCGGCACGGAGGTGTCGGTCCTGGCCTTCTGCGACGGCAGGGACTTCCGGGTCATGCCCCCCGCCCAGGACCACAAGCGGTTGCTGGCCGGCGATCATGGACCCAACACCGGCGGCATGGGAGCGTTCCATCCTTCACCGATTGCTGACGAGGCGCTGATCGAGCAGGTCTGTCGGGAGGTGTTGGCACCCACCCTGGCTGGGTTGGCGAGCCAGGGTCGCCCTTATCGGGGCGTGCTCTATGCGGGCATGATGCTCACAACATCCGGGCCGAAAGTCATCGAGTTCAATTGCAGGTTCGGTGATCCTGAGACTCAGGTTGTTCTACCGCTGCTTGATTCGGACCTGTATGAGATATTCGAGGCGTGCTGTGCGGGGGATCTGTCAACCATCGACATCGCCTGGAGCGACAGCGCCGCGGTCACCGTTGTGATGGCATCGGAGGGATACCCGGTGCGTAGCAGCGCTCCGGTGCCTATAGAGGGCCTCGAATCCGCCGCCGCGACCGGTTGCAAGGTATTCCACGCCGGCACTGCCGTGCGTGAGGGACAGCCTCACACCGCCGGGGGAAGGGTGCTGGCCGTGACAGCTCTGGCACCCGAACTCGACGAAGCGTCTGCGGCCGCCTACCGGGGGGTTGCTGCGGTGGAATTCGCGGGCTCCCAGTTCCGTTCCGATATCGGGGTCGGGGCGTGAAGAGCTACCGCGACGCCGGAGTTGACATCGACGCCGGAAACCGGACCGTCGAGCTGCTGGCCGAAGCTGTTTCCTCAACTGCGACCCCGGCGGTGCTGTCGGAACTCGGAGCGTTCGGTGGACTGTTCGCGGCCGATGAGCTCGGACCGGGAAAGGTGCTGGTGGCTTCGACCGACGGCGTCGGTACCAAGGTTGAACTGGCGGCGCGGCATCAGCGCTTCAAGAGTCTGGGTATCGACCTGGTCAATCATTGCGTCAACGACATCCTGGTCCAGGGTGCGCGCCCGCTCTTCTTCCTCGATTACATCGCCACCGCTTCGTTGGTGCCCGAGATCGTGGCAGAGATCGTCACGGGGATGAGCGAAGCCTGCAGGGCGGTGGACTGTGCGTTGTTGGGCGGCGAGACCGCGGAGATGCCCGGCGTCTATCTGCCGGGAGCGACAGACATCGCCGGGACGATCGTCGGGGTGGCCGACCGTGGCGACCTGTGGCCGCAGACGGATCAGCTCAGTGCCGGTAACTTGTTGGTGGGACTCGCCAGCGACAGCCCTCACACCAACGGCTATTCGCTGATTCGCCAACTGCTTGAGCGGCATGAGCCGGATGTGGGGATGCTCGAGTACCTGCTGGCACCCCATCGTTGTTATCTGCGTGACATTGAATGCCTGCAGCAAGGGGGGATTCGCCCCAAGGCGCTGGCCCACATTACCGGAGGGGGAGTGATCGAGAACCTGCCCCGGGTACTGCCCGAAGATTTGAGCGCCCGGATCGACCTTGGCACCTGGCAGGTGCCAGAGCCGTTCCGAACCCTGGTGCGGTGGGCGGAACTGAGCGATGACGAGGCTTTCAGAGTCTGGAACATGGGAATCGGCATGATCGTGGTCGTTGATCGGACACAGCAGCCACAGATCGACGAACTCGGCCTCGTCACTGTCGGCAGTCTGGTCAACACCGAGGATTCGCAGCGGGTACGACTCGACGGGGACTGGCGTTGACAAGACGCATCGTGGTCCTCGCCTCCGGTGCCGGGTCGAATCTGCAGGCGTTGATCGACGCGGCGGGCAACGGGCGGCTCGATGCCGAGATCGTCGCGGTAGTCGTCAACCGGCGCCATGCGTACGCACTCCAACGCGCCGCAACCCACAACATCGCGGTAGAGTTCTTCGGCCTGCGGCCCTACTTGGACGACCACGACGACCCCGGCGAAGCGCGCCGTCGTTACGACGCAGATCTGGCGGAGTTGGTTCTGAGCCACCGCCCCGACCTGGTTGTGCTCGCCGGCTGGATGCACCTGTTCACGATGGCTTTCCTGAGCAGGTTCCCGGACCGTGTCGTCAACCTGCACCCGGCACTTCCAGGTGAGTTCCCGGGCCCGAACGCGATCGATGATGCCTGGAACGCGCACCGCTCCGACGGACTCGACCGCACCGGGGTGATGGTTCATCTGGTACCCGACGAGGGTGTTGACAGTGGTCCGGTACTGGCAACCGAGGTTGTGCCGATCGCGGTGGACGACGACCGCGAGAGTCTCGAAGCCCGAATCCACGCTGTCGAACACGATCTGCTCGTCAGTGCGGTCGCCGATTTCCTCGAAGGACTGTGAACGAGTTGTCCGAGCCTCCGAAGCGAGCGGATCTGGCGATGTGGCTGTCTGGAGCGCGCCCGCGCACGCTGGTGGCCGCGATCGTGCCGGTGGCTGTCGGGAGTGCCGTGGCGGTCGGCCACAGCGGCGATACTCAATGGTGGCGCGTCGGCGCAGCCCTGGTGGTCGCCCTGGCGCTTCAGGTGGGCGTGAACTTCGCCAACGACTACTCAGACGGGATCCGCGGCACCGACGGCGGCAGCCGGGTCGGGCCGATGAGGCTGGTCGGCTCCGGATCTGTGAGCCCCACACTCGTGAAGCGGGCCGCTCTCTGCGCCTTCGCGGTAGCGGGCTTGTCCGGGGCGCTGTTGGCGCTGGTGGTCGGTCCTGAGCTGTTCATCGTCGGTGCTGTCTGTGTGGGCGCGGCATGGACCTACACCGGTGGGCCCCGCCCCTACGGATACCGAGGACTTGGCGAGGCGTCCGTGTTCGTGTTCTTCGGGCTGGTGGCAACCATGGGCACGAGCTACGTGCTGACCGAGAACCTCGACGGGCTTGCGGCGAGTTCCTCGGTGGTGGTCGGACTGTGGGCCACTGCGCTGTTGGTGATCAACAATCTCCGCGACATCCCCGGCGACCGGGACTCCGGCAAGATCACCCTGGCAGTTCGACTCGGCGATGCCCGTACCCGCCACCTCTTTACGGCCATGCAGGCCGCGGCGATGTTGATCGCGGTGTTGATCACCGTGCTGACGGGCCGCTTCGCGGCGGCCGCGCTGGTCGGTCTCCCGTTCGCGGTCCACGCAGTCACCTCGGTTCGTCGCAAGGCGACAGGCTCGGAACTCATTGCGGTGTTGGCCGCCACCGGCCGAGTTCAACTCGTTGCCGGCCTGGCGATGGCGCTCGGGATCGCCCTGACCGGTTAGGCGTCGAGGGCCTGAACGGTTCGCTCGTTCAGTTCGATCTGGTTGCCGGCGGGGTCGCAGAAGAACGCTTGCCGACAGACACCTGCAATATCGCTGATGGCACTGACCTCGACGCCTCTGGAGCCCAACTCCACCGCGGCGGCTTCGATGTCGTCAACCTTGAGCGCAAAGTGGGGGCCCGGCGTCGACGGCACTGGGAGTTCAATCAGATGGAGCTCCTGAGGGCCCATCTGCAACCAGCAGCCTCCTATCCCCAGATCCGGCCGGTCGATCTGCTCAAAACCCAGGACGTCGACGTAGAAAGCGCGGTTCGTCTCCACATCGTCGACATTGATCGAGACATGGTGCACACCGTGATGACGCATGTCTGGACTCTAGTGGTCGCGAGTCGCGGTGATCAGATGGGCGCCGACGAAGATCTGCCGTTCGATGTCGACGAAACCCGCAGCGGACAGCTGTCTCCGGAGGTCGGGCCAGGCCGGCATGTAGGCCAGAGACCTCGGCAGGTAGGCGTACGCCTCTCGGTCGGAGAGCAGCGCACCGATGCGAGGAACGATCTTCTGGAAGTAGATCCTGTGACCGCCCCGCAGAACTGGGTTGGTGGGCTCGGCTGCGTCGAGCAGAGAGATCCTCCCGCCGACGCGGACCACCCTGGACAGCTCGGCGAAGAAGCCCGGGAGTTCTACGAGGTTGCGCAACGCAAACCCGCAAACGGCTCCGTCGGCTGCGCCGCAGGCGACCGGCAGGGCCAGCACATCACCCTGCAACAGAGGTGCGTCGGTGCGGGCGGCAGCCAGCATGCCCATCGAGAGGTCGATGCCGATCGGCACCATGCCCGCTCGGGAGGTCTCGCGGCAGAAGTCGCCTGTACCGCAGGCCAGATCGAGAACGACTGATCCTGCTTCGAGATCCAGGGCGGAGACGGCCCTGCGTCGCCAACGGACATCGAGTCCGAATGTGATCACTCGGTTGACCAGGTCGTAGCGCCCGGCGATCTGGTCGAAGAGTGACTGCACAGCGTCGCGCTTCTCGTCGCCTTCGGGCAGGTTCTCAGGGTCGATCCTCACGATGCCTTCCTCACAGGACCCTCCTCACAGGGCGTCAGTTCGTGAGCCGGTACGCACGGTCGGTGTGGTAATGGCTGAACCCGATGGCCTCGTAGGTGGCATTTGCCGCGAGGTTGTCGGACTCCACATACAGCATCCCGACTTCAAGACCGCGAGCGCTGAGCCATTCGAGGCCGGCAAGTGTCAGCTGCTTCCCGAATCCCCGGCCGTGATAGTCGGGGTCGACCGCGATCACATAGATCTCGCCGAGTTCGGGATCGGTGTCTCGATGGACCTTGGTCCAACAGAACCCGATCAAGGCATTGTCGTCGCCGTGCAGCAGCCGGAAACCGTCGGCATCGAACCAGGATTCGGCCATGGTCCGGCGTGCCGAATCGGCGGTTAGTCCTCCCTGTTCGGGATGCCAGTCGAAAGCCCGATTGTTGACCGCCACGAAGTCATCGATGTCGTGTTCTGTGAAGGCTCTGGTGTCGAGACCCGATGCGCTGTTGGGGAGTCCGCAGCGCAGCTGCCAGAGATCGCGGTAGGCCACGAACCCCAACTCGGTGGCGATTGCGTGGCTGGCATCGTCGACCGCACGCAACCAGAGTTGAACGGTTTCGCTCTGGTGCTGCGCGAGCCAGTCGCGCAGCGCTGCGTCCAGGTCGAAGTTGTGTCGATCCGCCGAGACGGACAGCGACCACCGGAAGGCGCCCTGTTTCGGTCCGTCGGTGGTCAACGTCACGGCGTTATCGTAGCTTCGGTCTATGGCCACGCCGCGATCACCCAGAGGCCGCGCTCGCGTAACCAACGAGCGCCTGACCGTCGAGTATCCCGATGCTGAATGCGAACTCGACCATCGGAACGCTTTTGAACTCCTGGTCGCCACGATCCTGTCGGCTCAGGCGACAGATGTAGGAGTTAACAAGGCGACGCCCGCCCTGTTCGCCCGCTTCCCGGATCCGTGGGCGTTTGCTGAAGTGGAGCCGAGTGAGGTTGAACCCTATGTGAGCACGATCGGGTTGTTCCGACAGAAGTCCAAGAGTCTGGTGAGAATGGCGAACATCCTCGTCGACGACTATGACGGCGATGTGCCCTCGGCGATGAAGGACCTGGTCCGTCTCCCCGGCGTCGGGCGCAAGACCGCGAACGTCGTCCGCAGCGTCGCGCTGGGACAACCGGGACTTCCGGTGGACACGCACGTGACCCGCCTTTCGAACCTGTTGGGGCTGACCCAGCAGTCAGACCCTGTCAAGATCGAGCTCGAACTGAACCCGATGGTGCCGGCGTCACAGCGCGGTGATTTCAGTTTGCGCCTGATTCTTCACGGACGCCGAGTTTGCATCGCCCGAAGACCACGATGCGAAGACTGCGTGCTAAACGATTTCTGTCCGTCTAGCCGCCTGTGAGTTGATTCCGGTCCGCCATTTCTGCCTAAACAGCGCCTTTTTCTCGTTCCTGCAGCGATATATTGGCACTCTGGCCGAGCACCCGCCGCTTGGCCGATTCGGCGATACGAGGGATCCGCCGCCCTGTGTCGCCATGCGGTGGCCTCCGTGCACGGAGGCCACCGCAATTCTGTTTTACGGCAGTTCCAAGCCTGAGTGCTGCTCGTCCAGTCCTCAACCCAGGTCACGAGCGACCGATCGCAGTCGGCGTTCGACAGTCACCAGAGCTCTTTCGATCTCGTGCAGCCGTGCCAGAACCGGATCGTCGGGGTCGAAGCGCCTGCGGTCAGCCATCTCGGCGATGCGTTGAGCCACGCCCGACACCACGGTCGTGAGCGAGGAGAGTTCGGCCGAATCAGAATCCATTGGAGCAGTCTGCCCGTAAATCCACCTGAGCGCCGCACTGCGACCGGTAGCGTGGTGAGGTGCTGACACGGATCGATCTTCGCGATTTCGACGGAGATGTCGCGCAAAGACTGCCTCGGCCGAAAGCCCCCGCGGCAGGACCGGTCGATGTGGTGCGCGAGATTCTCCAAGAGGTACAGGAACGCGGAGACAGTGCGGTCCGCGAGTTCACCGAACGGTTCGACGGCGTGAGACTCGACTCATCTGCGGTGGCGCCCACAGAACTCGTCGGCGCTTTGGAGCGGATCGATCCGCTGGTGCGAACCGCGTTGGAGGCTGCCGCGGCGCGAATCGCCGTCTACCACCGAGCGCAGATGCCCGAAGATGTGGATGTATCCGGTGCCGGAGTTGTGATCGCGGGTAGGCACCGCCCGGTGCGGCGAGCAGGGTGCTACGTCCCCGGAGGCAGGGCTGCTTACCCGTCGACCGTGTTGATGACTGCGATCGTTGCGCGCGTCGCAGGAGTGTCGGAGGTGGTCGTGTGCGTACCGCCGGACTCCAACGGCCGTGTCCCGGATGTCACTCTGGCGGCCGCAGCCGTGGCAGGTGTGGACGAGGTGTTCGCCGTTGGTGGAGCGCAGGCGATCGCCGCGCTGGCCTACGGCACCGAGACGATCGGCGCCGTCGATGTGATCGTCGGACCGGGCAACGCCTACGTGGCCGTGGCCAAGCAGGAAGTTGCCGGAATGGTGGGCGTTCCCTCGTCGTTCGCGGGGCCCTCCGAGGTAGTTGTGGTAGCCGACGGCTCGGTGCCCAGCGAGTTCGCGGCCATCGATCTGATAGTCCAGGCGGAGCACGGACCCGACGGTCTGGCCTGGCTGGTTACCTGGGACCAAGACTGCGCCGATGAGGTGACAGCAGCGGTGGAGCGCTTGACAGCCGAAGCGCCGCGCCGCGCGGACATAGAGTCAACGCTCGCCGCTTCTGGCTATGCAGTGCTGTGCTCAGGACCGGACCAGGCAATGGCAGTGTCGAACCACATCGCGCCGGAGCACCTCGAACTCCAGGTTGCCGACACCCGAGGGCTGCTCGACCTGGTGCGTGACGCAGGTGCGGTGTTCTGCGGTGCCTGGACACCGGCATCGCTAGGTGACTACGTGGCAGGCCCCTCCCATGTTCTACCAACCAGCGGCACAGCACGTTTCGCCAGTTCGCTGACGGTGCGCGACTTCATGAAGGACATCCATATCGTGACCGCGGACGAGCAGGGATTCGCGATGCTCGGCGATCACGTGGAGGCACTGGCCGGTGCCGAGGGTCTCGAAGCCCACGCGGCCTCGATCCGAATCCGCCAGGAGGCGCGTTCGTGAACCCTCAACCTGCCCCGCGTGAATCTATAGCTCTGATGCAGGGTTACCATTCACCGCAACTAGACGTTGAGGTTCGCCTCAACACCAACGAGAGCCCGGAACCGCCACCTGCCGAGTTTCGTGAGGCGGTGGCCGAGGCCAGTCGCGCGGTCGACTGGCACCGCTACCCCGACCGCTCGGCGACAGAGCTGCGGACGCGCATCGGTGAACTCTACGGCGTGGGCCCAACCCGGGTGTTCGCGGCCAACGGCTCCAATGAAGTGCTGCAGACCCTTTTGTTGACCTACGGCGGCGCGGGACGGACCGCAGCCGTGTTCGAACCGACCTATGCGCTGCATTCTCATCTGGGCAGGGTCACCGGCACTTCGGTGGTGACCGGCGAGCGTGGCCCGGACTTCGCTTTGGACCTCGGCGAGGTGCAACGTGTCGTCGAATCGCATCTCCCCGATGTGACGTTTCTTTGCTCTCCCAACAACCCCACCGGAGTCGTCGACGATCCCGCTGACGTGAACGACGTTTGTCGGCTCGTGTCGGACACCGGCGGGCTGCTCTGTGTTGATGAGGCCTACGGGCAGTTCAGCGAGCAGAGCACCCTGTCTATGCTCGGCGACGAAGTACCGTTGGTGGTGCTGCGCACGTATTCCAAGACCTGGGCCATGGCCGGGGCACGGCTCGGCTACCTCGTCGGCCCCGAATGGCTCGTCAGCGAACTCGAGAAAGTGGTGCTGCCCTACCATCTCGACGCCATGACCCAGATCGCCGGAATCCTGGCACTCGACCATCTCGAGGTCATGCAACAGCGAGTGCGCAGGCTCGTGGCTGAACGCCAGCGCCTGGTGGCGGAGTTGACCGCACTCGGCGTCGAGGTCTGGCCCAGCGGAGCCAACTTTGTGCTGTTCCGCCCCGAGAAGGTTTCCGGCGAGGTTGTCTGGCAGAAACTGGTCGACCGTTCCGTGCTGGTCCGAAACTGTGCCTCCTGGCCGCGCCTCGACGGATGCCTGCGCGTGACCATCGGAACCCCCCAAGAAGATGATCGATTCCTAGAAGCGCTAAGAGAGGTGCTGACATGAGCAATTCCGAGCAGAACTCCGGTGGGCGCGCCGGCACCACCAGCCGAGTCACAAAGGAGACGGCGATCGAGATCACCCTCGACCTCGACGGCCGTGGTGACACAGAGATAGCCACGGGCCTGCCTTTCTTTGACCACATGCTCGATCAGCTAGGTCGACACGGATCGTTCGATCTCAACATTGAGGCCACCGGCGACTTGAGTATCGACGCGCACCACACGGTTGAGGACGTCGGAATCGCCCTCGGCGAGACCTTCGCTGACGCGCTCGGAGACAAGCGTGGCGTGCGCCGCTTCGCCTCAAACGTGGTACCGCTCGACGAGGCCGCGGTGGAGATCGTGCTCGACCTGTCCGGACGTCCGTTCTTCCACTATGAAGTCGACTTCCCCGGAGAGAAGATCCTCGGGGACCCGCCCTTCGATCCTCAGCTGATGGAGGAGTTCTGGCGGGCGTTCGTGACATCTGCTGGCGTGACCCTGCACATTGTCGGGCAAAGAGGGAAGAACACGCACCACATCGTCGAGGCCATGTTCAAAGGCGTGGCCCGGTCCCTGCGCGATGCCGTGAAAGTAGAGGGAGACGTGTTGCCGTCGACCAAAGGCACGCTGTGACGGCGCCTGGCGACAAGCCGCTACTGGCGGTTCTCGACTACGGCATCGGCAATCTGCACTCGGCCCAGAAGGGTTTCTCCCATGTGGGTGCCGAGGCGATCCTTACCGCTGATCGGGGGCTGATCAGCGACGCTTGCGGTGTCGTGCTTCCCGGTGTGGGAGCATTCGGCCCCGCCATGAGGGCGCTGAGAGCAGCGGGTCTCGACGAAGTAGCGATGGATCGCATCGACGCGGGCGTCCCATTCTTCGGCATCTGCATCGGCATGCAGATGCTGTTCACCGGTTCAACCGAAGCACCCGATGTGGCAGGGCTCGGAGTCTTTCCGCAGCAGGTGGAGCTGCTGCCCGACACGGTCAAGCGTCCGCAGATCCAGTGGAACAAGCTCGATGTGGTCAAGGACCACCCGATGCTTACCGATCTCGACGACGAAGCCTGGGTCTACTTCGTTCATTCCTATGCACCTCCTGGCGGCGAGGAAGTCATCGCCACCTGCGACTACGGCGGACCAGTCACCGCCGCGGTGGCACGTGACAACGTCTGGGCCGCGCAGTTCCACCCCGAGAAGTCGGGTGCGGTGGGCCTGCGTATCCTGGCGAACTTTGTGGCATACGCCGGCGACGCGGCGAAAGTCGCGGCCTGATGGACCTCTATCCGGCGATCGATCTTCGTGACGGCAAGTGTGTTCGTCTGCTACAGGGCGACTACGCACGCGAAACCGTCTATGGCGATGACCCGGTGGCCCAAGCTCAGGCCTTTGTTGAAGCCGGTGCACGCTGGATCCATGTTGTCGACCTCGATGCGGCGCGCACCGGGGTGCCGGAGAACCGCGGGATCGTCGCGGCGATCGCCGAGGCAGTACCGGTGCCAGTGCAAACCGGCGGGGGAGTACGCAGCACCGACGCGGCCCGGGCGCTCTTCGACGCAGGAGTGGAGCGAGTGGTGATCGGCACAGCCGCACTGAAGACCCCCGACCTCGTGGTTGGTCTCGCCCGCGAGAATCGTGTGGCTGTTGGGCTGGACGCCAAGTCGGGCGAGGTTGCCACCGACGGCTGGCTCGTCGGCTCAGGTCGAAGCGTGGCTGATGTCGCTCGTTCGTTCGCGGATGCCGGAGTCGACGCCTTTGTGGTGACCGACATCGGCAGAGACGGCACGCTCGGCGGCCCCGATGTCGCCGGACTCGCTGAGATTCTTGCCGTGACGCACACCGATGTGATCGCCAGTGGGGGAGTGGGCAGCCTTGACGACCTCCGAGCACTGGCCCGAATCGAGGTGGAGGGCAGGCGACTCAGCGGAGTGATCGCCGGGAAGGCGCTGTACGAGGGTCGAATGGATGTGGCCTCCGCCGTGGCCGCACTGGCGCGGGGTTGATGACCTTGCGAGCAATCCGGATCATCCCCTGTCTCGATGTCGATGCCGGCAGGGTGGTCAAGGGCGTCAACTTCGTGGACATCCGCGATGCCGGTGACCCGGTTGAACTGGCGGCTCGCTACGACGCCCAGGGAGCCGATGAACTCGTGTTCCTCGACATCACCGCCTCATCGGACCAACGCGACACCACCGTTGCAATGGCTCGCGCGGTCGCCGAGCAGGTGTTCATTCCCTTCACCATCGGTGGTGGAATCCGCACAGTCAACGATGCCCGTGCGCTGTTGAAAGCCGGGGCCGACAAGGTGAGCGTCAACACCGCGGCGGTGAGGCGACCGATGCTGATCAGCGAGATCAGCAAAGAGTTCGGAGCGCAATGCTGTGTGGTGGCGATAGACGCCCGCCGTGTCACCGACGGCAGCGACGATGCCTTCGAGGTCTACACCCACGGCGGAAGGACCCGCACCGGCATCGACGCGTTGGTGTGGGCGCGGGAGGTACAACGCCTTGGGGCCGGCGAGATTCTGCTGACCTCGATGGACACCGACGGCACCAAGGACGGATTCGATATTCCTCTAACCGCCGCGGTCACCGCCGCGGTCAACATCCCGGTGATCGCCAGTGGAGGGGTGGGGACGCTGCAACACCTCGTCGAAGGAGTGACCGACGGTGGTGCCGACGCGGTGTTGGCGGCGAGCATCTTTCATTTCGGTGAACACACGGTCGCGGACGCCAAACGGGTACTCGCCGCCAACAACGTCGTCGTCCGTCCCCCGAACTGATCTTCAGCGTCATCAACGACCGGCTTGACCGCTAGCGTGGCTCTGTGGCTTCCAAGGCAAAGCAGAACGGTGACCTCGCGGGCGACGACGGGCTTCCGGTCAAGATGCTCAACGACCGGATCCTGGTATCGCTCGGTGAGGCGGAGGGGGAGCGTCGATCATCGGGAGGAATCCTGATCCCGGCGACCGCGCAGGTCGGCAAGCGGTTGTCGTGGGCTGAGGTCGTGGCCGTGGGCCCCAATGTCCGCAATCTCGAGACCGGCGACCAGGTGCTGTTCAACCCCGAGGACCGCTACGAGGTCGAGGTCCGGGGATTCGACTACATCATCCTGCGCGAACGCGACATCCACGCGGTCGCCGCCGAACGCCTCGACGAGGGCTCAACCGGGCTCTACCTGTGATCCGGCGTGGGAGCAGCCTGCGCTAAGGGTGTAAAGGGCTGCGTTGGTCTGCCCAGCGGACCTCTGACTCCAGTTGGCGAGCGACCTGCAGCAGCAGGTGCTCCTTGCCGTAGGCGGCGACCAACTGGATGCCGATCGGCAGCCCCGTGCTCGAACGGGAAAGCGGAAGCGAGATCGCCGGTTGTCCGGTGGTGTTGAAGGGCGCGGTGAGGGTCGAATAGGCCAAGGTGGTGAGCACCGCCGACTTTCGGTCTGGGTTGTCCGCAGACATCTCACCGAGTTTCGCGGGGGGTCGCAGACAGGTCGGCGCCAACAGCAGGTCGTGTCCGTCTGTCCACCACTGCGCCATCGAGCGCCTGAAGGTCATCGCCGCGTCGGCGCTGCGGGACAGCTCCAAAGCCGGCATCTGGCGGCCTCGCTGCGCCAGCATCCAGGTCATCGGCTCAACGTCATCCTCAGTGATCTCACGGCCTAGCCACTCGCCGAACTGTTCCAACGAATGGGCCACCCCCACAGCCCATGCCGGGCCGAATGAACCGATCAACTCCTCGTCGTGCAGCACCGCCGGTGAGTCGTCGTCGACGGCGTGGCCAAGCCGCTCCAGCAGAGCGCCCGTCTGCTGTACCGCTGAAGCTACTTCCGGGTCGATGGCTACATTGCTGCGGATCGAGTCGGTCAGCATGCCGATCCGCAACCTAGGGGGCGATTGGTTGATCATCTCCGCATACGGCGCTGGGGGAGGGGGCGCAACCACGCCGTCGCCGGGGAACGGTCCAGCGGTGGCGTCCAGGATCGCCGCCGAGTCACGCACGGTGTGGCAGACAACGTGTTGGACGCTGTTGCTCCACTCGTCGTTGTGTGGACCCTGGGAGATGCGCCCCCGACTGGGTTTGAGGCCGACCAGACCGCACATCGCGGCCGGGATCCGGATCGATCCGCCACCGTCGCTGGCGTTGGCGGCGGGGAGCATTCCGGCGGCCACCGCGGCCGCTGCGCCCCCCGACGAACCGCCGGGGCTGCGGGACAGGTCCCAGGGGTTGCGGGTGGCCCCATAGGACAGCGGCTCGGTGGTGGCCGCCAGCCCCATCTCGGGGCTGTTGGTGCGCCCGCACAGCACGAAACCGGCTCGACGGTAGGCCTTGGTGATGTTGGCGTCGAACGAGGCCGTGTGGCGGGCATTCTTGAGGCCGAGGACTCCTAGATGGAACGGGTCGCCCTCAGAACACGGCCAGAGGTCTTTCAGCAGCATCGGGACTCCGCGGAAGGGTCCGTCTGGGAGCTCTGACTGCGCTACGGCCCGAGCCTTCTCGAACGTCGGCTGGATCACGGCGTTGATCTGCGGATCGATCCGCTCGATGCGGTCGATGGTGTCGTCTATCAACTCAACCGGGCTGATCTGGCGGGTCCGCACCAGCTTGGCGAGACCCACAGCGTCGACGCGGGCGATATTGGAACTGTCGGGAGTGTCAGCCATGGCCGAGACTCTAGAGCCCTGCCCTCCGACAGGCGGAGTCGAGTGACAGCAGCGCGACTCGCTGAATATCCGCGGACGTTCGGCAGGGGCTGGCACGTAAGCTAGGCGGCTATGAGCAAGGATGGAGCCGCCCTCGAAGAGGGGCTTTCGGTCGAACTCGACTTCGACAAGGTCGCCAAGATCGGCCGGGCTGGGCATCAAGTCGTCCCGGTGGTGCTTCAAGACGCCGACTCCGGCGAGGTCCTGTTCATCGGCTACGCCGACGAGCAGGCCTACCGGGCGACGCTCGAACGACGCTCCGCCGTGCTGTACTCGACCTCACGCCAACAGCTGTGGCACAAGGGGGCAACCAGCGGGGACACTCTCGAGGTGGTCGAGGTGAAGGTCAACTGTGAGCAGAACAGCCTGCTCTACCGGGTCCGCAAGACGGGCACAGGCGTCTGCCACACCACAGACGAGAACGGCAATACCCGCCCGACCTGCTACTACCGCACCGTGACCGGTCCAGACTCGCTCGTGTTCGGGTGAGGAGATGACTGTACACCCCGACCTGGAGGAGTTCCGTTCGCTGGCCCGGTCGCACCGCATGGTTCCGGTGTGGCGCAACGTGCTCGCCGATCTCACCACCCCGGTCAGTGCCTTCGCCAGGGTGGTCGGCGCGGACGAGGGTTTCCTGCTCGAGTCCGTAGAGGGCGGCGACCGTTGGAGCCGCTGGTCGTTCGTGGGCCGTCGGCCCCTCGGAACTCTCGTGGCGCAGGACGGCCGAATCACCGTAGAGGGTGATCTCGGCACTGACATAGACACCGACGGCGGCATACTCGCTGCACTCGAACAACTCTTGGATCATTACGAAGCACCCGACCTCGAAGGGCTGCCACCGCTCCACAGCGGGCTGATCGGCTACCTCGGGTACGACGTGGTCCGCGAGGTGGAGCACCTGCCCGACGTCGCCGACGACGACCTCGGCTACCCCGACGCGGTCATCTCCATAATCGGTGAACTCGCCGCCTACGACCACTGGCAGCAGCGGGTGACCCTGATCGCCAACGCGGCCATCCCGCAGGGTGCCGACGACGCCGCCATCGAAGAGGCGTACCACGACGCCGTGGCACGCCTCGAATCACTGGGTCGAGCGGGGTCGAGGGCGCTGGAGGAACCGCTGTTCAGCCCGGCGGACGGCAACGAGGAGATACCTGAGTTCACCTCCACGATGTCGAAGTCGCAGTACTGCGCGGCCGTCGAAGCGGCCCGCGAGTACATCCTCGCCGGAGACATCTTCCAGGTCGTCCTGGCCCAGCGGTTCGATGTGACCTTCGACGCCGACGCCTTCGATCTGTATCGCGTCCTGCGCCAGTTGAACCCCAGTCCCTACATGTACTTCCTGCGCCACGGTGATCTCGAGATCGTCGGCGGATCGCCAGAGCCGATGGTGCGGCTTCAGGATCAGCGAGTCGTCTCCCGGCCGATAGCGGGAACCCGCAAGCGCGGCAGAACCGAGGAACACGATCGCCGGCTGGCCGCAGAACTACGCGAGCACCCCAAAGAGATCGCCGAACATGTGATGCTCGTCGACCTCGCCCGCAACGACATCGGGCGGGTGATCGAGTTCGGGTCCCTGAACGTGGACGAGATGATGACCCTCGAGCGGTACAGCCACGTGATGCACCTCACTTCGCAGGTGTCGGGCGATCTCCGCGACGGGGCCTCCGCGATCGATGTGCTGCGCGCCACCCTGCCCGCGGGCACGCTGTCGGGTGCGCCAAAGGTCCGGGCCATGGAGATCATCGACGAGCTTGAACCGGTGAAGCGCGGCCCCTATGGGGGAGTGGTCGGCTATCTCAACTTCTCGGGTTGCATCGACACGGCAATCACGATCCGGACCATGCTGGTGTCCGGCAACCATGCGACGGTCTGTGCCGGTGCGGGAATTGTGGCTGACTCAGTGGCCTCCGACGAGCACCTCGAGTGCGAGAACAAGGCGAGAGCTCTGCTAGCGGCCGTGCCCGTCGCCCGACGCATGCGCCAGGCTCGTGAAGAGCAGAGAGCCGAGGATTCCCGCTGACATGGCTTGCCCTTCGAACTCGAAGCCGGAGAGGCACATGCTCGCCACGATCGTCGAGCGCGACCTGGTCGAAATTACGGGTTCCGACGCCACGTCTTATCTGCAGGGTCAGATTTCCCAGGACGTGGACGGAATCACCGCATCCTCGCCATCCTGGTCGCTGATCCTGGCACCAACGGGCAAGCTGGAAGCCTGGTTCCGAGTGCATCGGCTCGCGGAGGACCACTTTCTGGTGGACCTCGAAGCGGGTTGGGCGGCCCCGCTTGTCAAGCGACTGGAACGGTTCAGGCTGCGCACCGCGGTTGATTTCAGGATCCTCGAAGGCTGGAGGATGCTCTCGACACGCAACGTCTTGGAAGCGGAGGACTCGGGCGCCTCGCTGTGGGAGTTGAAGGATCAACAAGTTCTGGCGGCGACATTCGATTGGCCCGGATTCTCCGGCACGGATCATCTCGCTGAAGCGTTGGCGGTGCCCAGCGGGATTGAACTTGACGACGTTGCGTTCGAACGGGCGCGGATCCTCGCAGGGGTGCCTCGCCTTGGTGTCGACATCAACGAGAACACCATCCCGGCCGAGGGAGGGGCGCATCTCATCGAGACGTCTGTGAGTTTCACCAAGGGCTGCTACACCGGTCAGGAACTGGTGGCCCGGATTGACAGCCGCGGCGGGAACGTGCCTCGTCCTCTGCGGGTGTTGATTGCGCACGAGGTTCTGGCGGTCGGCGGTGTGGTCGCCTTCGAGGGTGCCGATGTGGGGGTGGTGACCTCGGCGGCAACTTCAGAGGGAACCTCGGTGGCGATCGCTCCGTTGATGCGCAAGGTGACGCCCGGTGCCGTGGTGTCGGTCGACGGCGTCGAAGCGGTTGTCCAGGCTCCGAGTTGAGCTTCGCTGACTGCGTAGGGCGTTCAATTTGTTGCCGACAGGGGTCGTCAACCTAGAGTCAGCGGATGTCCAGAGTTTCAGTAATCGCAAGAATCCCGCTCAAGCCCGGAACCAAGGGCGAATTGCTCGCAGCCTTCACGCCGATGTTGGATCAGGTCAACAACGAGGCCGGTACCGAGATCTACATACTCTCCGAGGACCCGGCCGACGACAACGTCGTCTGGGTGTTTGAGCTCTACAGCGATTCCGATGCGCTGGCTGCGCACAGTTCATCAGACGCCATGGCCGCGCTCCTCGGCGTGGTCGGCGGGTTGGTCGAGGGTGAACCCGGGTTCCACATTCTCAATCCGATCGCGGGCAAGGGCCTCTGATCAGGCGCGGGCCCGAAGGGTCGGGCGGGCGCTGCAGACTCGCAACAGCCGAACGCGGCTCGCCGGCCAATTGGTGAAGGGTGAGGCGTTCGGTCCGCTAGCGTCGGATCCATGTTCATCAAGATTTGCGGTATCACGAGCGAACAGGACGCTCTGCTGGCGACTGCGCTAGGGGCCGACGCGGTCGGTTTCGTGTTCGCTCCGTCGTCGCGCCAGGTGGCCGTGGACCGCGCCCGCGACATCGCCCGCCGGCTCCCAGCCGAGATACTGACGGTCGGAGTGTTTCGCAATGAACTCCCTGACCGGGTCGTGGACATGGTGCACCGCGCCGGTCTGGGTGCTGCACAACTTCACGGACACGAATCACCCGAGCAGGCTCGA
This sequence comes from Candidatus Aldehydirespiratoraceae bacterium, assembly GCA_965221585.1. GTDB lineage: Bacteria > Actinomycetota > Acidimicrobiia > Acidimicrobiales > Aldehydirespiratoraceae > VXYK01. The sequence continues at coordinate 1,375,790 of OZ244898.1, forward strand.
GATGTCCGCAGCCGGGTCCCGCGGATGATCAAGGGCTTCTATGCCATAGACCCCGGACTGTCCGACGTCTCCTCCTACAACGCCGATGTGGCGCTCATAGACTCGCCGACGCCGGGTGGAGGCGAGGTGTTCGACTGGAGCCTCGTCGAGAACGTGCCGCTCTCGGGCATTCCGTTGCTGCTTGCCGGTGGGCTCGACGCGGACAATGTGCGCAGGGCGATACACGCTGTGGCTCCTTGGGGGGTCGACGTCTCCACCGGTGTTGAACGGGCACCCGGCGAGAAGGACCCGGTCAAGATGCGACGTTTCATCGATGCCGCCCGTGAGGCCTTCGTTGAGGTGCGTATGCGCGACCGCGTGGAGATTTCCGATGTGCCCTACAACTGGGAGGACGATTTCTGATGTCGGCTGAAGCGCCGAACAGTGGCGTACCGCGCAGTTTCATGGCAGAGCCGACAACCGACGGCCGTTTCGGAGAGTTCGGTGGTGTCTTTGTGCCCGAGACCCTGGTGCCAGCCTGTCAGGAACTTGACCGAGCCTTTCGGTCGGCGTGGGCCGACCCGTCGTTCAGGGCCGAGCTCACAGATCTGTTGACTCACTACGCAGGGCGTCCGTCTCCGATCACCCGATGCGACAACCTCAGCGAGGAGTTGGGCTGCACGGTCCTGTTGAAGCGTGAAGACCTCAACCACACGGGGAGCCACAAGATCAACAATGTGCTGGGCCAGGCTCTGCTGGCCAGACGCATGGGCAAGACGAGGCTGGTGGCAGAGACCGGGGCGGGTCAGCACGGTGTGGCCACTGCCACCGCAGCTGCCCTCTTCGACATGGAGTGCATCGTCTACATGGGGACGGTCGATATCCGGCGTCAAGAACTGAATGTCTTTCGGATGAGGCTTCTCGGCAGTGAGGTACGTGCCGCCGAGTCGGGCTCTCAGACCCTCAAGGACGCGGTCAACGAGGCGATGAGGCACTGGGTCGCGGCGGTCGAGTCCACCCACTACTGCTTGGGCTCGGTCATGGGCCCCCATCCGTATCCCTGGATGGTCCGTGAGTTCCATCGGGTCATCGGTGACGAGGCGGCGCAGCAGTGCGCCGGGCTGCTCGACGGCGGCACTCCCGACGTGGTCGTCGCGTGCGTTGGAGGCGGCTCGAATGCCGCTGGGATCTTCTCGGGTTTCGCAGACACTGACGCGGAACTGGTTGGTGTCGAACCCGCCGGTGGGGCTGCGGTGGGGCGGGCCGTGCCGGGAATCGTCCATGGATCGCACTCTTATCTGATGCAGGACGAATGGGGCCAGGTGCTGGAAGCCCAGTCGATCTCCGCAGGGCTGGACTATCCCGGCATCGGTCCAGAACACGCACATCTGGCGGCCACGGGGCGGGCGCGCTACGAGCCCGTTACGGATGCGCAGGTTGTCGAGGCGTTCCAGCTGCTGGCCCGTACCGAGGGGATAATCACGGCGCTGGAGTCGGCTCACGCCCTGGCCTGGATCGTGGCTGCACGCGACGAGCTGCAGGGCAAGACCGTGCTGTTGAACCTCAGTGGTCGAGGCGACAAGGACGTCGCCCAGATGATGGACGTGCTGGCGTGACCGGCGCGCTCGAGGCGGCTCTGCGCGCCCGGCGAGACGGCGGGGGCAAGTCCCTGGTCCCGTATCTGACAGGTGGACTCGGCGAGGACTGGCTCGAAACGCTGGAGGCTGCTTCGGTCGCCGGTGCCGACGCCATCGAGATAGGTGTTCCCTTCTCCGACCCGGTGATGGACGGCCCCACGATCCAGCTTGCCAACGACAGGGCACTGTCGAACGGCGTTACCCCGCAGTCGGTGATCGAGCGGCTGCGCTCCGCAGAGATCGGCGTGCCGAGCGCGGTGATGACCTACGGCAACATCGCCTACCGGATGGGCTACCACCGTTTCGCCTCGTCTCTTGCGGAGAGCGGGGTGTCGGGCTGCATCCTCCCGGACATCCCGCTTGAGGAGGTCGGCCCCTGGGCAGCTGCAGCAGACGCCGCGGGAGTCGAGACCGTCCTATTGGCTGCGCCGACGTCTCCCGACGAACGTCTCGCTCGTATCGCCGAACGCTCGCGCGGCTTCGTCTACGGAGTCGGCCTGCTCGGTATCACCGGGGTCCGTGAACAACTTGCTGACAGCGCGAAGGTGATCGCGAAGCGCCTCAAGGAGGTGACCGACCTGCCGGTGCTCGTGGGCGTTGGGGTGGGAACTCCCGAACAGGCTGTTGAGGTGTGCCAGGTCGCCGACGGGGTGGTCGTGGGCTCCGCGATGGTGCAGAGGATGCTTGACGGCGCTGGATCCGATGGCATTGCCGAACTGGTCGGCGAGTTCAGATCGGCGCTCGACCAGAGTTTCTGATCCAGGAAGTACATGACATGGATCACGACCTGATCATCATTGGCGGCGGCGCCGCTGGTCTCAGTGCGGCCCGAGCGGCTCGTTGGCAGGGCGCGGACGTCGCCCTGGTCAGTGACGGACCCCTCGGCGGCGACTGCACCTTCACGGGGTGCGTTCCCTCCAAGACCCTGATCGCGGCGGCCAGGGACGGGCTCGATTTCGCTGAGGCGATGTCCAGGGTCGCCGAGACCGTCGAACGGATAGCGGCAACCGAGACGGCGGATGTGCTGCGCGCACAGGGAGTCAAGGTCATCGAAGGCCGAGCCAGGTTGACGACACACGACACGGTGGCGGTGGGGGAGCGCCGCATCAGCGCGCCACGCCTCATCATCGCCACCGGAAGCCGCCCACAGGTCCCACCGATTCCGGGCATCGACGGGATCGAGGCCCTCACCAACGAGGAGATCTTCAATATCTCGACCAAACCTGTGAGCCTGGGCATCATCGGCGGCGGCCCGATCGGCTGCGAACTGGCTCAAGCGTTCGCAGGCTTCGGCGTCGAGGTGATCCTGTTCGAAGCGGAGCCTCGTCTGCTCAATGCCGAGGAACCCGAGGCTTCGGCCGTCGTCGCCAAAGCTCTGCGAACAGCCGGTGTCGATGTGCGCGTGAACTCAGCCATCGAGCGTGTCGAACCTGCCGGGGGAGATTCGATCCGGCTCCTGAGCGCGCAGGGTGCCGATCAAGTCGAGATGCTGTTGGTCGCGGTTGGTCGCGTTCCCAATACCGCTGGGGTGGGCGCGGCGGATATCGGCCTGAAACTCGACGAGCGCGGCTGCATCAAGACCGATGCTCGCCTTCAAACCAAGGTCCGCGGTGTCTTCGCTGCTGGCGACGTGACCGGGACGATGCCCTTCACCCATGCTGCCGACGAGATGGGTCGCCTTGCCGTCGGCAACGCACTCGGCAAGGGCATACGTGGCAGATTCCTGCCGCACTGGGTGCCGTGGACAACCTTCACTACTCCGGAAGTGGCCCGTATCGGCATGACCGAATCGGCAGCTGCCGCCCACAACGGCAGAGTCGCGGAGTTGCCGCTCGAAGAGATGGACAGGGCGATTACCGACCGCAGTACCGAAGGCTTCATCAAGATCATCGCCGGTCCACGTCCGCTGACCAGAAATGCCTTCGGCGGCAAGATCCTGGGTGCAACGATCGTTGCGCCTCGGGCCGGCGAGATGATTCATGAAGTGGCCGTGGCCATGCGTGCGAATCTCTTCACCGGCCGGTTGGCGCAGACCGTTCATGCCTATCCGACTTGGTCCTATGGCATCCAGAAGACTGCCGGCCAGTTCTTCGGCGAGGTTGAGGGTCGCACCGCCCGAGCGGCCCGCCCGCGGCCCAGCGGCCCGTGAGCGGAGCGAACAAGAGCGGGTGCGGAGCGCAGCGAACAGGAGCGGGAATGACAGGGCCCGAGCGGCCAACGGCTGAGCGGTTTCAGGAGTTGTCGAGGCGTCGGTGAAGGGTTTCGGTAACACCGGGAAGCTGGGTCTGCACGCCGTGGCTCCCGCAGTGCTCGGTGAAGCGCTGCATCACGATCTCCTCAGCCTCGGTCCAGTTGGTCGCCCGCAATCCGTCGAGGTGTCGGTTGTAGTACTGGTCGAAAACGATCACCTCGTTGCCTGCAGCGCGTAGCGCCTCCACATTGTGCGGCGCATCGTCGATGTAGAGGTCGGCTTCAACCTCCGGTTTGGCGCCCAGGAAACAAAGGTCCCTGTAGGGGATCTCGACCCTGTCCAGCCAGGCGACCGTGTCTCCGGCTGCCACCTGGTGACCCCAGTTGACGTAGAGACGGTGGGTGATGATCCGTATCCAGACGCCGGCGTCGGACAGGCGCCACAGGGCCTCCGCGGCTCCGTCGATCACATCCAGGTCCCTGAACATCCGCCCTTCGGTGACCGCGTAGCGGTGGTGATCCTCGAAGTCGTCGGGCCCGAATCCCCATTCCTCGAAGTTCCATCCACGATCCAGCGACAGCGACTCCTCGGGCACTTCGAGGCGTTCGGCCACGATCCTCCGGAATCCACGGGTGTGCTCGGCACAGACCCCGTCGAGGTCGACGCCGAGTACGAAGATGGCAGGCTCGGCCAACTGTCAGGTGGCGGTCATGCCGCTGTCCGCGTTGATGATTGCCCCGTGGATGTTGGCGGCCTCATCGGATGCGAGGAAGGCGAACAGCGCGGCGACGTGTTCAGGTTTGTCCAATGGGCGGAAGGCGAAGGATCGTTGCAGCAGTTTGAAGTCGATGTCCTCGGGGAGTTGATAGTCGCGGTTCATCGGTGTGTCGGTTCCACCCGGGGCGATGGCGTTGATGCGTATCGGCTCCTTGACGAATTCCGTAGCCAGAGCACGGGTCATCTGCACGACAGCGCCCTTGGCGGCGCAGTAGGGCACCAGGTAGGCGCAACCCATGAAAGCTGCATTGGAAGCGATGTTGATGATGTTGCCCCCGGTGGCGAGGAGGTGGGGGAGTGCGGCCTGAGACATGAAGTATGTGCCGTCGACGTTGATGGCGAACATCCTGCGCCAGTCGTCGTCTGTCACGTCGACGGTGTGCTTCATCCAGGAGATGGCAGCAATGTTGCCGAGCACGTCGAGCCGTCCGAGTTGGTCCACGCACTCGGCGATCGCGGCGCGGCATTGGGCAGGCTCGGCGATGTCGGTCACCCTGGTGGTGATCGTTCCGCCGGCACCGGCGACCTCTGCTGCCACCTCTTCGAGGCCATCAGCGTTGATGTCCATGCCGAACACGGATGCTCCCTCGGACGCGAGCCGCAACGCGACGCACCGCCCCATGCCGCTGGCAACGCCGGTCACGGCAGCGACCTTGCCTACGAACCGGTCGCCTCCATAGGAGTCTCCTGCTTGTTCAGACGCTGTTGCCTGCTCAGACACCTGTTGCTCCTCCTGCTCGATCTACTCGGCGGTCAGGCCGCCGTCGGCGCTGACGATGCTGCCATGAATGTTCCCGGCTTCTTCGCTGGCCAGGAACGCGAAGAGCGAGGCGATCTGTTCCGGCCGGCTCGCTGGTCTGGCGCCCGTGTAGCGCGCCATCAGGCTGAAGTCGGCGTCCTCGAGCACTTCGAAGTTGGCCATCAGCGAGGTATCGACACCGCCGGGGGCGATGGCGTTGATGCGGATCGGATACTTCACGAACTCCATGGCGAGCGCTTTGGTCATGTTGACGACGGCGCCCTTGGTCGCACAGTAGGGGACTGTGTACGCCTGGCCCATCAGGCCCGCGTTCGAGGCGATGTTGATGATGCTTCCTTCACGCTCGATGATGTGGGGGAGCGCGGCCTGGGTCAGGAAGAACACCCCCTTGATGTTGATGTCGTTCATCAGGTCCCAATCCTCTTCGGTGACTTGGTGAACGTGGCGTTGGTTGGCGATCCCGGCGATGTTGCCGAGCACGTCAATCCCTCCGTACGTGGTGACGCAGGCCTCTGCGGCGTTTCGGCACTCCTGGACCGAGCGGACGTCTGTGACCCGTCCAGACATCTGCCGGCCCGCTTCGGTGATCTCCGCTTGGATCTCCGCCAGTCCTGCTTCGTCGATGTCGAGACCGAATACGCAGGCCCCCTCTGCGGCTAGGCGTCTGGCTGTCGACCGTCCGATTCCCGATGCGACTCCAGTGAGCAGCGCGACCTTGTTCTGGTATCGATTCACGCCGCGGATCGTATCGGTCGTAGTGCCATCTGCACCAAACGGAGGCTACGGTCAGCCGAATGCCTGCCAGCCCAATGCCCACCAGCCAGAATGACATCTCGCAACCTGTTCGACTCAATCAGGCGCTGCGTGAGCTGATAGAGGTGGTGCGTACGGCCGACCTCGACGGTGCAGACCTCTCGTCGAGCATCGCTCAGATTCGTTCGTTGCGTGACGGTCTGCAACCACACGTGGTACCGGGAGTGAGAATGCAGTCAACGCTGGACTTCGACGCGTGGGAGGCCCAGAACCCCGCTGGCCAAGGCGAAGACCTGGGTCCACCAGCGGCCTTTGAGAAGGAGCACCCGTCAGACTTCTTTCCCTACAGCCCGCTGGTCGGCCTACTCAACCCGCTCTCTCCTCCTGCGGCAATGACCAGGGTCGCTGCCGACAACGGCTTCGAGATACACGGTGAGGTGACCTTCTCGGCGGCTTTCAACGGGCCGCCCAACTGTGTCCACGGCGGTGTGATAGCCGCATTGTTCGACGAGTTGCTCGGCAGCAGTTGCGTGGTGAACGGCATCGGCGGTTACACCGGCACCCTGACCGTCGTATATCGCACGCCTACGCCCTTGGGCACACCCTTGCAGATGAGAGGCTGGCACGACCGCAGCGAAGGCAGGAAGGTCTTTGCCAAAGGGACGCTGCACGCCGGCGAAACGCTGTGCGCACAGGCCGAGGGGATCTTCGTGCAGTCCGAGAACCTTCGCAATCCGACCGCTCAGCCGGGGTTGACCTCGACTTCGTAGCCGAGCTGTTCCGGTTCCTCGTCGATCAACTCGGACGGGAATCCGGGTGCGCGGAAGTCGGAGCCGGTGGCTTCCTCGTAGCGCTGCACGACTCGCGGGCTCAGGGCGCGAGGTCCGTACCTTGCCGCTGCATCGTCGAACATCTCCGCGACGACCCCGGCGACCTCGAGGTCGAGGCCCGCACACTCCGCCAGGTCGAGGAACAGGCTCATGTCCTTCTGCACCAGATCGAGAGTGAAACCGATGTCGTAGGAACCGTTCAGGATCACCTGACCCTCAGTCTCGTGCACGAACGATGTACCCGAGGAGATGTGTATCGCCTCATAGGTGGTGGCAAGGTCGATTCCAGACTGCTGGGCCACCGCGAAGGCTTCACCGATCGACGCAAGGTTGACCGAGGCGAGATAGTTGGTCACCACCTTGAGGATCGAGGCCGAACCCAACGGGCCGGTGTGCAGGATTCTGCGTCCCATCATCGCCAGGATCGGCAGTGCCGTGTCGAACGCCTCGCGGGACCCACCGCAGAAGATGGAGATGTTCCCGGTTGCAGCACGATGACAGCCCCCAGAAACCGGGCACTCGACCGGGGTCGCCCCCCGCGCTGCAGCCTCCTTGGAAAGACGGCGAACCTCTGATTCGTCCGTGGTCGACATCTCAAGCCAGAGCTTGCCGTCCTGCAGTCCTGCCAGCACTCCGTCCTCGCTCTCCATCACCTCGGCGCAGACCGCCGGCGACGGTAGGCAGGTGATCACCACGTCGCAGCGTTGCGCGAGCTCTCTGGGCGACGACGCACGGCTCGCTCCCCGGTCGGTGAAGGAGCGCACGACGGCCTCGTCGAGGTCGCGCACAACAAGGTCGACTCCGTTGCGCAGGAGGCTTCCGGCGAGCTTGCTGCCGAGGTTGCCCAGTCCTACAAATCCGATCCTCATAGTGCACTCCCTGGCGTGGTCGTGGGCCGCTGGCGCGAGCGTAATCCGCCGAATGTTCTCAGTTGTGCCGCGGGTCGTAGGGATAGTGCGCCAGATGGCGAATGGACCCCGTCTGTCGAGCGCAGACCTCCCACCAGAGTTCGCCCGGGTTGCCAGTCCGGACATCGTTGTGTTCGGCGTCGACGACGAACCAACTACCCGTGAGGAGCTCAGCCTCGAGTTGGCCTCCGGTCCAACCCGCGTAACCGGCGAACATCCTCACACCGTCCAATCCAGGCACTTGGTCGGGGGGCAGCTCAAGGTCGACCGTTCCGATGCTGCCGAGAATCTGATTCCAACGCTCGCCGGCACTGGCAAGATCGAACGACGCCAGGGCGATGACGGACGACGGAGATACAGGACCACCCAGGAACAGGACTGCGGGTTCAGTGGCCTGTTCCGCCCAGCCCTCGATGGCCGTGGAGACGGGCAGTTCGCTGGGCCGGTTGAGCACTACGCCGATCGCTCCCTCCGGGTTGTGTTCGAGTACGAACACCACTGACCGATAGAAGTTGCTGTCGAGCAGCGTCGGCGCGGCGACCAGCAGTCGTCCTCTTGTCGAATCGTTCATCGTTGGTAGTCTCGCGTGGTCCTGCTGTGCCTGTCACGAGGATCGGCGTGGTTGCAGGCTGGTGTCCCTAGGGCGTCTCGGACCAGTCCTCCCCGTAGTCGAAGAGCAGCTCTTCGCCGGGATCGATGTCGCGCAACGCGTAGAGGTCAGGCCCGTCAAAAACTACGTTGGGGGAGCGGCTGTGGTTCAAGAAGCGCAAGTCGCCGGACCCGTCGATCCCTTCCCATGATCCTTCATCACCTTCTACCCATAGTACGTATTTTCCATCTACTTTCGTGGGAGTGCCGACGTAGCGACCGATCAGTGCGTCCTGCTTGAGTTCCACCAGCGCGAAGACGCCCATCCCGTGAACCGTCGAGGGTCTGGGCTCAACAAGGTCGCCGTCGTCGGGTTGGATCAGACGCACATCGGCCGTCCCGTCGGGTGTGGGCGCGGAGCGATGTCGGCTGTCGGTGATCAGTGAGTGGGTGACGGCTCGTTTGGCAAGATCCTCTAGATCGTCACGGAGCGGGTCGCGCAGCCAGCCGTCCACGGAGGCTCCGTCGGGGAACGAGACGACCAGGACCGCGTCGGGTACTGCCGGTTCAGGGTCGGTGTCTGCGAACCGGCGTTCTAGGATGCCGCTGGTACGAGGCAGGAGTCGGATCAGCGCGTCGATGTAGGACTCGAAGGCCTCCGGGTCCTCGCGACTCCAGAGTCGCAGAGTGAGTTCGATGCGTCCGTCCTGATCCACTTGTTGCACAGTACCCAAAGAGCGCAAGTCAATCGATTGGTATTCCTTCGAGACTAACTTTACATAACGATGATTTCCGGCGGTGCAGTTAGTTATGCTGCCCCGTTTCGCGAAAGTGGTTGATACCAAACTGGCCGATACGGTTCTTGGGCGTGGCTCGCAGGCTGGAAATCGAACTGACCTCTAATCGCTCAGACGGCAAGTGGACTTGGCGTGCTGCAGGAGCGAGGCAACCGAAAGGAACCCTCGATGGGGCGCTCCTGCCCGACGGCACAGGGGTTGGAGACGTAGTGAAGGTTGAGGCCGACGCAACTCTCGATGGGCTCGAGATCACAGCTGTCATTCCGGGCCGGTCGCCGAGGACCGAGGTCGAGACTCTGCCGCTACTCGGTTCGGGTCGCGAACAGCCGCTGGTCACTTCACAACTGGCTCCCAAGATCCGCTCACGGGCCCGGGGCGCCAATCGAGACCGCAGCGACACCGGCTCGGGGCCGAGCCGCCGGAGGCGCGGCGACCGCTCCGAGCGAAGCCGTAGTGATGAAGGATCTTCCCCAAGGAAGGACCGGCGGGCTCGCGGCAGTGATGGCCGGTCCCGCGACAAGAAGAGCGACGACCGCTCGGATCGCCGCTCCAAGACCCGCGACAAGAAACGTGGCCGAGCGAAGAGCGAGGTGTCGCGGGACGAAAGGGACAAGCAGCGGAACGGCCGTAGTCGTTCGCAGGCGCCCAAGGCTCGCCCGACTCAGCGCGCTCCCCGCCTGCGTCCCGGGAACAAGAACCGGCGCGCTGCTCTGGCCAAGCTGCCCGAGATTCAACATCGACTTGCCGAGGAGGTTCTCAAGGGAGGTGTTCCCGGGCTGCGGAAGACGATCGACAGGATGAACAAGATGGCTGACGCTGAGGGGATACCCAAGGTCAAGTCGGAACCGCTGATCGCCTTGGCGGAGAAGTTGACACCTGATTTGAATTCGGCGGTGTGGCGCGATCGGGCTGAAGCCGCCATTGAGGGAATCGACAAGGTCGACCTGCGCGACATCCGCAGTGTGGTCGTAGCGGCCGACAGCGGGGCGCGGGACGAAGAGTCCCGCGAGCTTGCAGAGAAACTGCGTGTGGGCCTCTCCGCTCGGGTCGAGAGCGAGCATCGATCCTGGCTCAATGAGATTGCCCAGCATCTCGCTGACGGGCGCATAGTTCGTGCTCTGAGGCTCAGCAGTCATCCGCCGAAGGCTGGTTCTCCCCTACCCTTCGACATGGCGGACCGTCTGAGTAGCGCGGCCTCAGATTCGTTGAGTAGCGACGTCGCTTCCCAGCGCTGGGCGACGGTACTGGACGCTGTGGCCTTCTCCCCTGTTCGCTCTCAGGTGACTCCGCAGGGTTGTCCTCCCAATCCCAATGAACAACTGCTCGCCACAGTGCGCAGGCTTGCTCCGAAGGTGCCCGAGATTGCGGCCTTGTTCGGAATCTCACCTTCGGCCCCTCCGAAACGCCCCGGGACGAACCGGAGACGAACACCCCCTCCCCCGCCCAAGTTGCCTCCTGTTGCACCATCGGCCGAAAAGCCTGCTGCTGAGCCAACAGTCGAGGAGCCTGGGGTTGAGTCCGTGCTCGAGGAGCCAACAGTCGAGGAGTCTGGGGTTGAGTCCGTGCTCGAGGAGCCGCCGACCGAGATGCCGGCTGTTGATCCTGCATCAGCGCAGGACGCCGGTCCCCCACCACCGCCCGCAAACCTCGACTCGACAGAAAATGTTGACAAATGATCGAGTTCGACGTCGAGGGTCGAATCGCCATCATCAGACTCGATCGCGTCGAGGCCCGTAACGCCATCAACCCGGCGATGGCCCAAGCTGTCGAGTCCGCGATCGACCGCCTCGAGGAAGATGACGACCTGTGGATAGGGATACTGACCCACAACGGCCCGGTGTTCTCCGCTGGAGCCGATCTCAAGGAAATAGCCGCAGGTAACGGAGCCTTTTTGGGCACCGAACGTGGAGGGTTTGCCGGTATAGTCCTTCGCGAGCGGACCAAGCCCCTGATCGCCGCGGTCGACGGCCATGCTGTCGCCGGGGGCACTGAGATTGTCCTGTCGTGCGATCTCGTGGTCGCTTCGACCATCGCCAAGTTCGGCATACCGGAAGTGAAACGCTCGCTGGTCGCAGCCGCCGGCGGTCTAGTGCGTCTGCCTCGAGTTCTCCCGCCCAACATCGCGATGGAGCTCGCAATGACGGGTGACACGATCTCCGCCGAACGGGCGCACCACTTCGGACTGGTGAACGAACTGTGTCCTCCGGGAGAAGTACTGGCCGCCGCCAAGGCACTCGCGGAGCGGATTGCTGCTAATGCGCCTATAGCTGTCCGCGAAAGCCGCCGGCTGATTCTCGAAGCCCCTACGCAGACAGACTCCGAAGGGATCGTCGAAGGCGGCAGAGCGATAGCTCGGCTGGCCTCGACCGAGGACTTCGCAGAGGGCCCGAGGGCCTTCATCGAGAAGCGTTCGCCGGTCTGGAAAGGTCGCTGAGACGCCTTCAGCCGCGGTACCGCTGGTCAGTCCTGAAATGATCGATGGACTCGCAAGGCTCGGGCAGTGAGACCGAAGGTCTCGAAGAAGTTCTTCGTCTCCCGGTCCCCGGGAAGGGCGATCGAGTCGATACCGATGCAGCCCTGCTCTCTGCACCAAGGCTCCACGAGCCCCAGGAGCGCTTCACCACATCCCACACCGCGGGCGTCAGGCGCGACGTAGATGTCAGTGATCTGGCCGAGGAGGCTGCCATCGTGCAATTCAACGAGATCGACGCCCGCGTAACCCACGATCGTGTCGTCGATGCAGACGACAGCAAGCAGTCCTGTGTCCATCGTTGCCTGCAGGCTGGCCACCAACGGCTCAGCGCGGGCTTCACGTTGAGACCAGACCGCGCCACCACGTCGAGGGCGCAGTTCAGCGATAGCTTCAGCGCACAATCGGGCGACCTCCCCCAGCTCAGCCACCACAGCCCGGCGTGCGTTGATTTCCACGATCACTCTCTCAACGAATCGTTGTGGGCGACCAGCTGCTTGATTCGATTGGTGACAGTCTGGCGGTTCCGGTGCGCCTTCTCGTAGGCGTGAATCTCGGCGAGTTGAGCCTCGGACAGGGGTTCGAGTTGCGCCAACAACTTCGGCGCTGAAAAGGAGTCGTAGTCCTTGATCGGCAACGATGCGGCATCGGTGCCAGGTTCAGACTGATCATCGTGATCATCGGGCTCGTCGGCCAGCTCGCTGTCAGCGTCTCGTCGTGCACTGCCGGCGACCTTTGCGGCGAGCTGGGCGAGTGCCACCTGGCCCCGGCCGCGATCAGCCAGCTTGGGAATCAGATCCCGAGCTTCCAACAGCAGACCGATCGGCGCGTAGACGAACAGGTCGAGCAGCTGATCGCCGAGGTTCTCCTCGTCGTTCACGAGACACCGAGAGGCCCGCCACAGTGCGGGCATTCATTGTCGACCACCGCTGCGCTGTTCACCAGCAGGAAGCAGTGCGGACACGAGAACTCGTTGTCTCCGCGGGCGACAACCTGTTCAGCCTCGCCCACCGAACCGGGCGCGGACCTCACGGTCGACGTATCCTCCTCGTCGTCATCGGCCTGGTCGTCGCCTGCGGCGATGCGTTCCTTCAAGATGGCGTCTAGGTCGGCCTCCACATCGTCCTCGTCGTCGTCGAGGTCTTCTTCGTCGAGGTCTCCGTTGATGTCCCCGTCGTCGCCATCGTCGTCGAGGTCTTCTTCGAGGTCGTCGTCGAGTTCGTCCTCTTCGAGGTCGTCTTCGTCGATTTCGGGATCGAACTCCTCGTCGAGACCGTCGTCGAGATCTTCGCCTTCGTCGTCGTGTTCAGAGTCGTTGTCGTTCACCGTTGGTCCTGAAGCCAGAATTGTTGACGCGGAGCATAGACAATGCCAAGCGCGACGCAACCTCAGTTAGCGGATTAACCGAGATCGCGATCTTGGCGGCGCTTCTCCGCCCGTTGTTCCGCAGAGAGGCGTCCCAAGGCTGCATCGGCTGAATGATCGACGAAGCGCATGGCCTCGGCCAGTGCATGGTGCCCCGCCTTCTCAGCGATCTGAGTGTGCATCCGCTGACAGATTCGACGGTACGCCTCGTGCCCCTGTGGTGTGGTGCGCAACTCGAGCATGTGCATGGCCTCGCGAGCGTTGAACTGCATCGAGTAACGAATCCTGTAGGCCAATGACACCGCGTAGCAGGCACTGTCTCGATGATCCGGTGCGAGTGCGTTGTAGAGCGATTCAGAACGGGCCATTGCCGAGCGGTACGCCTCGCTGACACCGGCCGCATCAACGGCGTCCGGAACCACATATCCATGACGTGGCGACAACGGCTGCCAGTCGATAGTGAGCATCCGATGGCGTTGCAGATCCCTGAAAGCGCCGTAGTCCGACAGGATGTCGAAGCGGTATCCGGTCCGTTCGAACGCTCTACCGGGACGATGGCGGCGATTGCTGCGATGCCCGACGTAGACCTTGATGACGTCGAGCCGCTCTTCTACCGGCATCTGCTGGACCCGGGCCTCGAGCATCCGCTCAGAGAGGGAGGTGTAGGGATACAGGCACGCGGTCACAACCTTCAATTCACCCTCGGGATCGAAGTCGACGAGTTCCACGACATCGTCGTCGACCACTCCCCCGGTTTCGTAGCCGAATATTCGATCGCTGATCGCCTCCATGGAGTCGCGGGTGTCGGTGAGGTAGTTCGTCGCACGCACCCCGCGGTCAGGCAGATCGACTCGCTTGAGGAACGAGGGGATCACCTTGCGCAGTTCGGTCAGCATCAGTTCCGCATAGGCACGGGACTCCGGCAACGGATGGCTCCTCATTCGCAACAGCAGTGCCTCATAGGCCTGCCCGGTGCCATAAATCCCGACATTGGACAGCGAAGCCGCCGGGAGCATGCCGCGGATCGCGTCGAGCGCACGGGCCTGAATGGCGATCCGGTAGGCGAAATCGCTGTCACCGTCCTGCTTTGGGACCACTTCGCGAAAAAAGGTCTGCATCTGCGGGATCAGCTGCGAGTAGCTGTCGAAGATCCGGTCCATGTCTGCGACATAGCGAGTGCCGAGCGGAGAACTCATGATCTGGGGATCGCGGTAGTAGCGGTAACGCCCTCCCAATCGTTGGTCATAGGCGATGTAGCGGGTGCTCTGCTCGAGGTAGGCCATCAGTCGGCCCCACTCGAGAATCTTGGTCAAGATGTTGGAAGCCTGCTCGCAAGCCAGATGCACTCCGCCGAGCTGGGCGACGCTGTCGTCGCCGTACTCGAAGAAGACACGGTCATAAAGTTCTTCGGCGCGGCGTAGCCCCACAGTTGCGTCGATCGTCTGGTCGCCCTCGATATCGAGGTCTCCTACGAACTCCTGCAGGAACAGCCGGCGCAGGCTCAGTGATGAACGCGAATACCTCGCAAAGAGCGCTCCCTTCACGACTTCGGGAAGGTTGACCAGCGCGAACACCGGCTGGTCGAGATTCGTGAAATAGCGGCGGAGAATGTCGGCCTCGTCGGCGGTGAAATCCTCGGCGATGTAGACCGTCATTCGTGCGGAGCTTATTCGCTTGGCTTGAATGAGCCGCGGATGGCGGGCAGCGCCTCGGGGTCGCCCAGACAGTCGACGATGGTCATCGCCATGTTCATTGCGCCATCGATGATCGCCTGGTCCGCTGCTTCGGAACGGGCATGGACTGCGAACTCCGGCGTGTGGATCGCGACGCCGCGCGGAGCCACTTTGATCATTGGATGGATCGAGGGAACAGCCTGGCTGACGTTGCCCATGTCGGTGCTGCCGACGACGACCCTCTTCTCGTCCTGAGGATTGACGACCCGGCCGTTGGCCGCGGAATTGTTGACGTAGAGGTCCAGCAGCGGACGGCTGTCGACCATGTTGTAGAAGGGCGGGTCCTTCCAGACGCTGTGCATCTCGCAGCCCGCCGCAGTTGCCCCGGCTTCGAGGCAGGCGCTGAAACGCTCCTTGAGACGCTCGAGGCTGTCGACATTGCCGGAGCGGACGTACCACTGAGTCGCGGCAACGGACGGGACGATGTTGGGTTTGGTGCCGGCGTCGGTGAATATGCCGTGGATTCGCTCGTTGGGGAGGATGTGCTGGCGGAGCGCCGCAACCGCGTTGTAGCCGAGCACGGCCGCATCGAGCGCGTTGCGTCCCAGATGGGGAGCTGCGGCCGCGTGGGACGCCTGCCCTTCATAGGTGACATCGACGGTGTGAACCGCGATCACCTCCATCTTCTCGATGTCGTGGTCCGCCGGGTGGACCATCATGGCCGCGTCAACGTCGTCGAACGCGCCTCTGCGGATCATGAACTCCTTGCCTCCGCCGCCCTCCTCGGCAGGCGTGCCCAGAATGGCGACGCGTCCGCCCAGCACTTCAGCCACAGTGGCGGCGGCGAGTCCGGCTCCGAGCCCCGCAGCGGCGATCACGTTGTGGCCGCAGGCGTGGCCGATCCCGGGGAGAGCGTCGTACTCGCAGCACACCGCAATGGTCGGGCCCGACGTTCCAACCCGGGCGTCGAAGGCCGTCGGCATGTCGTATGCCCCGCGGTCGACGGAGAGTCCCTCTTCCTCGATGGCGTCGGTCAGGATCTCGTGGGCATGATGCTCCTCGAAACAGAGCTCGGGATTCGCGTGCAACGAGTGCGAGATCTCCAGCAGCTTCGGAGTCAGGCGTTCGACCTCGGCTCGGACCGACCGTTTCGCCTCGATGACATCCATCCGGCGATTCTAGAGCCGCGTCATCGACCCTGGCGTGTTCCGGCCGCGGAAATCCGCGACCGGCGCGGCTCAGATCCAGACGTCCAGCGCTTCGGGTTCGACCCTGATGCTCAACGTCCGGGCATCGCCGACACTGATTCCGTCGGTGGTCACAGGGGTCGATCGGGTGAGTTCCAACTGGGCCGCGCGGCAGCGGCGGATCTTGATCTGCGGGTGGGGCACATGTGTTCCTGACCGCAGTCTGGAGCGTGCCTTCAAGCGCTCGGAGAGACTCGGGTCCGCCTCGATGAGGTCGATCCGGCCGTCTCCGGGGTGAGCTCTGGGAGCAACGTTGTAGTCGCCCAGGAATGCGGCGTTCGCGGCGATCAGGATCGGGCCCCGCCACCAGGAGCGACGTGCCACCAGATGGGAGACGAACCACACCAGGCGTCCGTCGACGAGGGCCATCCCCAGGTCGATCTGCAGCTGGGTCCCCTCACCCGCCCGCAGCGAAGCCTCGTTTTCAGCAACGCCCAGCGTCCGTGCCAGATCACCACCGAGCAGGCATAACGGTGGAATCGGCCGGCGTGCTCGACGCGCGTCACCGATCGCCTCGTTGGCCTCGGCGTCGCTGTTGACGAAGATCGCATCGTCGGGAACAGGTCCGGGTCTCCCCCAGTCCGTCCCCTTGCGAATACTCACTGCGTTCGGGCCTTCTTTGCGGCTCTCCGATTCCGTATCCGGCCGAACAGGATGGCGATCTCGTAGAAGAGGTACATCGGCACGGACAACACGCCGAGGGTGAACGGGTCCCCGCTGGGAGTGATGATCGCCACGAGTGCGACGATTCCGACGACTGCATAGCGCCGACCGCTGCGGAGGGTCTGGTTGTCCACGATGTCGAGCACCTGCAGGAAAATCAGGATGATTGGGAACTCGAACCCGATACCGAAGGCAAGGATCATCTTGATGACGAATCCGAGGTACTCATTGGGTGCGTACCATTCGACGAGGTCCTCACCGCCGAGCTGGGAGAGGAACTCCAGTGCCCGCGGGATGGTCCAGTAGGCGAGGCCTGCACCCGCGAAGAAGAGGGCGACGCCGCTGACCATGAAGGCGATGGCGAATCGCTTCTCGTGTGAGAACAGTCCTGGGGCCACGAAACGCCAGGCCTGCCACAGCAGCACGGGGATCGCGGCGATCAGTCCACCGTATCCGGCGACCGAGATACGCACGCTGAAGGGTTCGAAGGGATTGCGCGCGTAGAGCTGGCATCCCGAGCCGAACACTTCGGTTGCGCTGCGGTCGGCCTCAGGCAGCGAGCGACAGTACGGTTCCAATAGGAAGTCCAGGATCCACGGATAGGCGATCCAGCAGGCGACGGCACCGACGGCGATCGCGATCAGCGAGATGACGATCCGGCGACGGAGCTCCGTGAGGTGCTCCATGAGCGTCATCGGTGTTTCTTCCTTTTTGCTCATGTACTGGAGGGTTGAGCGTTGGTGTCGTCGTTGATGGCTTCAGTTTCGTGAGTTGCTGTTTCGTCGGCATCGTTGGAGTCCCCTGTCGCGGGGTTGCCGGTCGCTGCTGTGTCGCTTGTCGCGGTCTTATCGCTGGTTGCGGTGCCAGATTCGGAAGCGACCACCTGAGCGCCCTTGGCTCGGGCCTCGGCTTCGACGATCGGGTCCTGCATCGCCTCGCGCATCTCTTTTTGGAACCCGCCGGAGATTCGCTTCAACTCAGTGAGAGCCCGGGCGACCTGACGAGCGGCGTGTGGAAGCTTCTTTGGTCCGAGCACCACCAGCGCCACCAGCAGGATGACGACCACTTCCATACCGCCCAGATTTCCCATGCGCAGAGCCTACCGAGCGTCGTATCCGCGGCGCGAACGGATCCGACGGATCATCGGGTCATCCTCGAGGGAGTGCAGGCGTGCAGCCAATGCCCCGATGTGATGTTGAAGATCGTCGTTGGCTGCACCGGCCGCGCGGGCGCGACGCATCGAATGGCGCAATAGACCCATCTCTGTGGAGACCCGTTTCAATGAGACTGCCAGCACCACCACAGAGATGACCGGTGCCGCGGCCACCAGCATCAAGCTCCAACTCATTCAGCGAGCGTATCGCGGTCGCTTTCGTCGTATCTCAGTGGCCGCGCGCGCATACTGGCAGACGTGAAGACGCGCTATGCGCCCCTGAAAACGCCTGCGATCCTCTTCGCTCATCGGGGCGCGAGGACCCTTGAAAGGGAGAACACGATCGCTGCGTTCAGCCGCGCGGCACAGCTCGGCGCTACCGGACTCGAGAGCGACGCATGGCTGAGCCGCGACGGCCAAGTCGTCCTGGACCATGACGGCTACCACCGAAGATTCCCCCGAAAGTGGATCAAAGACACAGACAGATCCGACCTGGCCGAACACATCCCCACCCTGGCCGAGTTGTACAACTCGGTAGGCAGCGACCTTCCGGTAAGTCTTGATCTGAAAGATCCTGCAGCCTTCGCCCCAGCTGTTTCCACAGCCAGGGAGTTGGGCGCGCAGCAGCGGTTGTGGATCTGCCACTCCGACCTGGAACTGTTGGCGCAGTGGCGCCGCGCCGACCCTGAAGTGCGTCTCGTAAACTCGACCGCCACCAAACGGTTGCCGCACGGCCCCGAGCGCCGGGCCGCCGAGCTCAGCTCTGCGGGCGTAGACGCGATCAACCTGCGCCAGGGCGAATGGACGGCCGGACTGGTCGCGCTCTTCCATCGGTTCGAGATACTCGCCTTCGGGTGGGACGCGCAGTACGAGCGTCAGCTGGCCTCGCTCATCGACATGGGAATCGACGCGGTCTACAGCGACGATGTCGAGCGGATGGTGGCGGTGGCGGCAACTTTCGCCTGATCAGCTGCGCGCCCGCTCACATGAAACCCCTGCGTCCTCACAAGAAGCCAACGGCTCCGAGAGGCCAGAGCTTGAAGAAGGCCCGGCCGACGATCGAATCGACATCGATAGGACCGAAGGTACGAGAGTCGGTGCTGCCCTCGCGATTGTCGCCCATCACGAACACGGTCCCCTCCGGCACGAGACAATGGTCCACCGCGGGTGGATTGTTGGCGCAGTCCATCAGCCGCCCGTTGATGAACGTTCGGTTGCTGCCCACGTACGGCTCGGAATAGGGTACGCCTTCGATCAGGACCTGTCCGTTGGAGAATGAGATGGTCTCCCCGGGCAGGGCGATTACCCGCTTTATGAAATCGTTGATCTGTCCCGGCGCGTTGTCCGGCTTGGAGAAGACGATCACGTCCCCACGCTCGATGTCGCCGAAGCGGTAACTGAGTTTGTTGACCAGCACCCGATCATCCTCGTGGAGGGTGTCCTCCATGGAACTCGACGGAATGTAGTAGGCCTGTACCAAGAACATCCGTATCAACAACGCCATAGCCAGCGCGCAGACCGCTACAAGCACCCATTCGACCAGGGTCCGCAATAGCTCCTGTGCGGCCTGGGACTGGCCCGGCTGTTCGTCTGAGCCGTGCTGTCCGTCGAGTTCGGCCGGGTCCAGCGCCGCGGAGTCGAGGGCCGACCGAGTCAGGGGAGGTTCGGCTCCAGCGTCTGTGAGTCCATCTGCTGAAGTGGGCCGAACCCCGGAGTCACTCACAACCTACGACGATACCGCCGCGCTGGGGCTGTTGTTCCCCGCTCTTGTTCACTGCGTTCACGGGCCGCTCGGGCCACGGCCTCGTTCGACGTGACTCTGTGCGCGATCAATTTGCTCGGCCTCCAAGGCGTGGGACCACCATGAGGCGGCAGTTGTCAGCGGTAGCGCTCCAAGACACGATTGGCGGCCTTTGAGACGAGATCGGGCGACAACGGCGCGTCGATCGCGACGATCTCCGCGGAAGGTCCGAGTCGCAGCATCAAGCGTTCCAGCCAACCGACAGCAGACACAGCCATGCTGACGGTCACCAATCCTGCGTCGTCCGTTGCCACCGACTCCGTCGGGTACTGCTCGACGACCCAGGCACTGTCAGGTTGCAGACGCAGCACCACCCTCGGATCGTCGCGGCCAGGGGTGAAGATCCCCGAAGCATCTGTCGGTTGATGCTCCACATCGGTGCCAGTGAGCCGGACTGAACGTATCCGGTCGACCCGGAACACCCGTTGCGCCCCTGCCCGATGGCACCAGGCATCGAGATACCAGTTGCCGTTGTCGCTGAACACTCTCGATGGTTCGACGATGCGTTGGGTGAGTTCGTCGCGTCCGTATGCGTAGTACTCGATGTCGACCTGCTCCTGCCGGCTGACGGCCGACCTCAAAGGCACCAGCGTCTCCCTGCCGGCATCACCGAGTCGCACCTCCACGGCTTGATCGGCCGCTTCGCCCAGCGCCATGGAGAGCTTGGTGAGCGCGCGGAGAAGCGGACCGGCCTCCTCGTTGTCGGCTTCCGGGCTGAATTGATCGCTGAGCAGCGAGTGTCCGGCAGTGAGCAGTCGCGCGCCCTCGCTGGGGGTGAGACGGAGTGGACGCGAGAACCAGTCCGCGTAGCTGATCTGCACCTCATCGTCGGAAATGTCCACCTCGATCATCGAGTCCGGGGTGAAGGGGTGCACACCGACGAAGAACACGACTCCGGTGAGGTCTTCAACGAGTTGGGACCTCGGATAGTCGAAGCGGGCGACTATCTCGTCGAGAGGGGCACCCTGTTGCTGGACGACCCATGGGATCACCGCCAGGAGCCGCGTCATCCGTTCAGAGGCGGTCAGCTTGGGGTTCATGTGAGCGCCTCGAGCCAGCGGACGATGTCGTCGCGGGCCTCTTCAGGTTCCAACACCTCGGCGTGATCGAGGAAGGTGAGGATGAACGATCTGAAGCCCTCGCGATTGCGCACCTCGAAGGTGGCGACTCCCGATTCGTCGGAGGGTTCGGAGTCTTCGCCGATCAGATGGTGAAGGTAGGCGGCTTGATCCTCATCCACGGCGACCCGCACAGTGACGGGAGTTTCGTCACCGAGTTCCCAACTCCTCAGCTTGGTTGGGTCGGTCGGCGTACCGAGTGGTCGTGTGGCGTCGTCGAGCAGTTCGATCGCTCCGGCGATCCGGTCGGTCCGGTAGAGGC
This sequence comes from Candidatus Aldehydirespiratoraceae bacterium, assembly GCA_965221585.1. Taxonomy (GTDB): domain Bacteria; phylum Actinomycetota; class Acidimicrobiia; order Acidimicrobiales; family Aldehydirespiratoraceae; genus VXYK01. The sequence continues at coordinate 1,396,762 of OZ244898.1, forward strand.
GCTGGTCGTCGCGGAGTCGGTCCCAGCCCGCCAGGTACCAGTGTCCCCGGGAGAACGACAGGCGCCATGGTTCGACCTCACGCGCAACGCCGCCGTAGCTGAAACCAACTGCTCGACGTTCAGCCGCCGCAGCGATCAGAGTCGCCAGGTTGTCGTCGAATGGCACATGGCCGACCTCGGCCGCTTCGACGCCGCCTGAAGCACCACCGAGTTTGCGCAGCCCCGTCTCGCCGCCGTCGAGCCGGACGATGCTGGTTGCGAGGTGCAGTGCTGCCAACTCGTCGGGCTCGAGCCGCAGGTCCCGCCCGGCGTATTCGGAGCGGAGGATTCGGTAACCGTCGATTGGAGGGTCGGATCCCGGAACGCTCTCGACCCGCAACGGAATGCCCATGTTGCGAAGGTCTTCCTTGTCACGCTCGAAGGTCCGTCGAAACGAGGCCTTGGCTTCCGGGTAACCACCGATCCGTCGGCGCAGTTCCTCCGCGGAGAGGACCCGGTCGGCGTCGAGAAGCGCTGCGGTCAGATTCAGGAGGCGTTCGAGTTTGTCCATTGCGCTGGGTTTCCGGTTCTACAACGAAGCGATCAGTTTCTCGACACGGTCGTCCTGGGCCTTGAAGGGGTCCTTGCACAACACGGTCCGCTGTGCCTGATCATTCAGCTTCAGGTGTACCCAATCAACCGTATAGTCGCGCCTCTGTTCCTTGGCCTTCCGTATGAACTCGCCGCGAAGGCGCGCACGGGTCGTCTCCGGAGGGTTCTCCACGGCTTGTGAGATCTGTTTGTTGCTGACCATGCGTTCGACCAGGTCGCGTCGCTGCATGCGGTAATAGAGTCCCCGGTCGCGGTTCACGTCGTGGTACTGGAGATCGAGCAGGGCCACTTTTGCATCCGACAGTTCAAGGTTCTTTCGGGCCCGGTAGCCGTCAATCAGCTTGTATTTGATGACCCAGTCGATTTCTCTGTCCAGCGTCAGCGGGTCGTCCTCGATTGCTGAGAGGCAGTGCTCCCACATCTCGAGCGCAAGCCGTTCCTCTTCGCTGAGATCATGGTGGTCGGCGAAGCGGATGGCTCGTTGCAGGTACTCGCTCTGGATGTCCAGGGCGGAGACCTCTCTTCCGTTGGCGAGACGGATGCGCCGACGACAGGTCATGTCGTGACTGATCTCACGGATGGCGCGGATGGGATTCTCAAGCGTCATTGCGCGCAGAACCACATTGGGTTCTTCGAGCATCCGCAACATCAGCGAGCAGGCTCCGACCTTCAGGAAGGTGGTGTACTCGCTCATGTTCGAGTCCCCGACGATCACATGGAGCCGTCGGTACCTTTCGGCGTCCGCGTGCGGCTCGTCGCGGGTGTTGATGATCGGCCTGGAGCGGGTGGTCGCGGACGACACTCCTTCCCAGATGTGCTCGGCCCGTTGGCTCACGCAGTACCTTGCACCTCGCGCAGTCTGGAGGATCTTGCCTGCTCCGGCATAGATCTGCCGGCTCACGAGGAACGGAATCAACACCTCGCTGTAGGCCGTCAAGTCGTCGTTGCGGGTGATGCAGTAGTTCTCGTGACAGCCGTAGGAGTTTCCGGCTGAGTCGGTGTTGTTCTTGAACAGGTAGATGTCTCCATGGATGCCCTCTTCAGACAACCGTTCCTCGGCGCTGGTCAGGAGTTGCTCCAGAATGCGTTCCCCGGCCTTGTCGTGGGCCGTGAGGTCTCGGACCGAGTCGCACTCGGGGGTCGCGTACTCGGGATGGCTCCCAACGTCGAGATACAGACGTGCCCCGTTTCCCAGGAACACGTTGCTCGAGCGGCCCCAGGACACGACTCGCCGGAACAGATAGCGCGCAACCTCGTCGGGACTGAGCCGCCGCTGACCGCGCAGTGTGCAGGTCACGCCATACTCGTTCTCAATTCCAAAGATGCGACGCTGCACGTCGAACAACCTAGACCCCAGCTTGCGCCGACGGTAGGTCAGTCGCCGATAAGGCTCGCTACTTCGGCATCGTCGAGGCGTCGAAAGGCTCTTCTCCCGGTGTCCCGCTGGAGAACCGCGATCTCCAGTTCCGGGGGACTGAGGGTACGGTCGGGGCCGCTCAGCGCAGAGACCGCGCGGCGCAGGCCGTCGGCGAGTTCGGGTGGCTCATCGAGTTGACCGAAGCGGTCCGAGATTGCCTCGGTCTCGCCACCGAGCACCACCGACATCTCCTCGTCCACGACTGTTCCGTCGTAGAGAATGTGGAACAGTTGGTCACCGCCGCCATCGTCCTCGTTTATCTCGGCCACGAGAATCTCGACCTCCATCGGTTTCATCTCGTGGGTGAATATCTGTCCGAGAATCTGGGCGTATTGATTGGCGAGGCTGCGGGCGTCCACGTCGCCACGGCTGAAGGCGTACCCCTTCAGGTCGGCGTGGCGCACGCCGGCTATCCGGAGTTGGTCGAACTCGTTGTACTTGCCGACACCGGCGAAAGCGATGCGGTCATAGATCTCGCTGACCTTGCGCAGGGTCGAGGACTTGTTCTCGGCACAGATTGCGATTCCGTCGGTGAAGCAGAAGGCGATGAGACTGCGGCCACGGGCGATGCCCTTGCGCGCGTAGTCAGCACGATCCTTCATGACCTGTTCAGGCGCAACGTAGAAGGGCATGTTCATAACGGATCCCTCACTTCGCTCGGCGGCTCTCGATCAGCGCGTCGGTTCGTTCGGCCAGTTCGTCGTCGTCGAGGCGCCGGTAGCCCTGCGCGGTGATCGTGGCGACCATCGGATAAATGCCCCGTATCGGATCGGGGCCCCCTGTTGCGGAGTCTTCATCTGCGGCCTCGAAGAGTGCTGCGATGGCCAGGTCGGTCACAGCTCCGGAGTCCATGTCGGGGCGATATCCCAGCTTCAACACTGTTCCTGCGTGAAGGCTGCCCGAACCTGTGGAGGCATGCTCGGCCTCCTCGTAGCGACCCCCGGTCACGTCATACTCGAACAGACGCCCTTCGTTTAGTTTCACGTCGTAACCAGCGAAGATCGGAACAACAACCAGGCCCTGCATCGCGGCGGGAAGGTTGCCGCGGACCATCTGCCCGAGCTGATTGGCCTTGCCTTCGAGGCTCAACGCCTCACCCTCGACCTTCTCGTAGTGTTCCAGTTGCAGTTGGAACAGCCGCACCATCTCGACCGCCGGACCCGCCGCGCCGGCGATGGCGACTCCGCTGTGCCGGTCAGCCGCGAAGACCTTCTCGATGCTGCGATGGCTGATCAGGTTCCCAGAGGTAGCTCGGCGGTCGCCTGCAAGAAGCACACCGTCCGCATAGCGCAGCGCAACACAGGTTGTGCCGTGCCGATAGTCCCCAGCCGGGACCTTGGCATCGAAGTAGGAGCCTTCGGGCGAGGTCTGGTTCTCGAAACCGCTTCTCTTCAGCAGTTCCGCGAAGTTCGGGCCTGGGTCCTCGGGTGGAGGGAACAGCGGAAGATTCACCTCGGGCCGCTCCAATGCGTCGAGACCTCCCGTCGGTTGACGGAGCGCGCGACGGAGTGCGTGGAGGGTTGGAATGCGGAGTTCGAGGGTTTCACTGGCCGCCCTTCTGGATATAGCTCTTCACAAAGTCCTCCGCATTGGACTCGAGCACTTCGTCTATCTCGTTGAGAAGGTCGTCGAGTTCCGCCTTGATCTCCTCGCTCCGCTCAGTCGCGGCCGGCGACGCTTGCTCAGCGGGTTCGCGTTCGACCGGTGCAGGTTTACGCCTCTGTTCGCGTTCAGCCATTCAGATCTCCTTTCTTCAGGACCCCAGACGCCGGAGGAGTTCCGTCGCTGAGTCACACTCTTCGAACAAGTTACCCACATGAGCTTCGGTCCCGCGCAACGGTTCCATCATTGGCACCCTCCGAAGAGCGTCGGTACCAACGTCGAAAACGAGCGAGTCCCAGTTGGCCGCCACGACCGCACCGGAGAATTGCTGGAGGCACCGGCCGCGGAAAAAGGCGCGGGTGTCAACCGGAGGTTCGCTCATCGCCGTGACCGCCTCGGTGTCATCGACGATCTTCTCCAAACCGACCCGTGCGGCTAGGGAGCGCTCCGGGCGCATGTCGTGGTACTGGATGTCGAGCGCCCGCAGCCTGGGGTTTCCCCAATCGAGTCCGTGTCGTTCCCGGTAGCCCTCGATGAGGCGGTACTTCGCGACCCAATCGAGCTGTGATGCGAGGCTCATGGGGTCGACCTCGAGGCCTGCGAGCACAGACTCCCAGCGGTCGAGGACCTCGGTCGCGACCGTTCCGCCAACGTTGTCAGAGCCGTTGGCCTCCACATATTTGCGGCATTGGTCATGCAGCTCCCATTGGATCTCCAGGGCCGTCGCGGTCTTGCCGTCCACCAACTCGAGGGGCGTTGAGAGAGTCGGATCGTGCGACACCTGGCGGATCGCGGCCACGGGAGCAGCGAAGACGAACTCACGGCCGAACGCGTCGTCCTCGATCAGGGCCAACACCAATGCGGTCGTACCGACCTTGAGGAGAGTCGAGACCTGTGAAGGGTTCGAGTCGCCGACGATCACGTGGAGCCGACGGTACTTGCGAGCATCCGCGTGAGGTTCGTCGCGGGTGTTGATGATGGGGCGCTTCAAGGTTGTTTCCAAGCCGACCTCCTCCTCGAAGAAGTCAGCGCGTTGGGTCAGTTGGTAGGGCACTTCGTCGGTGCTCTGTCCAGGCGTCTCGGAACCGACCTTGCCTGCTCCGGTGAAGATCTGTCGGGTCACGAAATGAGTGATGCAGCTGCTCACGATGCGCCCGAAGGGGGCTGCCCGGTCGACCAGGTAGTTCTCATGGCAGCCGTAGCTGTTGCCCTTCCCGTCGCTGTTGTTCTTGTAGAGCACTATCTCCTGGTCGGGCGGCAGGACTGCGTTGGCCGCCACCATCGAGCGTTGGGCGATCAGTTCGGCGGCCCGGTCGTACAGCACGACACTGCGGGCGTCCGCACATTCGGGTGTGGAGATCTCGGGGTGGGCATGGTCGACGTAGTAGCGGGCACCGTTGGTCAGCACCGCGTTGACAAGGTGGGTCTCGACGTCGGGAGGCATCGAGGCGGTCGAAGTGTATCCCCTGGCATCGAGTCCGGGTGTCTCATCGATGAAGTCCCAGTGGACTGTGTCGTTGCTGTCTTCGCTCCGGTATCCCGCTTCGTAGAGGTAGGCGTTGATGAGCACCGAGGACGCGGCGATCGGATTGGGGTCCTCAGTGCCGCGGTGAACTATCCCGTACTCGGTTTCGATGCCGATCGTCTTGGGTATTGACATTGAGCCGACCCTACTCGCCTTGACTAGTCTTCGGCGCGTTGACCGACGTAGCAGCGCTGGTACCTGTTGCCGATTGCAACCAGGAGTTCGTGGGCGATGGTTCCGGCGTGCTGCGCGACCTCGTCGATCGGAGCTCTGTCCCCGATCAGTTCGATCTCCGTCCCGCTTCGGACTTCTGATTCGGCTACATCGGTGACGTCGAGCGTGATCAGATCCATGGAGACACGGCCGATCACGGGTACCGGCACTGATCCGAGATAGGCGACTCCTGCATTGGACGCGGAACGAAAGTACCCGTCCGCGTAGCCGACAGGGACAGTGGCGACCCGACCGGGCCGGTCGAAGGTGTAGGTGGCGGCGTAGCCGACGGATTCACCCGGGTGCACGTTGCGGACCTGCAGGATTGGGGCGGTCACCGAGACGACCTGCTGCATCGGGTTGTCCTTGTCGGTATACGGGTTGCCCCCGTAGAGGGCGACGCCGGGGCGGGCCAGGTCGAAATGGAAGGCCGGGCCCAGAAAGATCGCGGCCGAGTTGGCCAGCGATGCAGAGCCCATCGGCAGATGCCGACGGAGAGTCTCGAACCGTCTCAGCTGTGCCTCGTTCTGAGTGCTGCCGGCGATATCAGCAGAAGCAAGGTGACTCATCACGTGAACGACCTCGAGCGGGTCGAGCCGCCAAGGTTCGTTGATCAGTACGGCGGTTTCGTCCGGTCCCAGGCCGGTCCGGTTCATGCCGGTGTCGAGGTGGATCGTTGCCGGCAACTTCTGCTGGCGCTGCTTTGCGGCGTCGGCCCAGCGGTCGATCTGTTCGAGACTGTTGAGCACAGGGATCAATCGGAGCTCGATCAGGTCCTCGGTCGAGGCCGGCATCGAGCCGATGAGCACATGGATCTCGATGTCTTGCAGAGCACGACGCAGTTGTTCGGCCTCGGCGAGTTGCGCGACGAAGAAACGACGGCATCCCTGTTCGGCGAGTGCTCTGGACACTTCGACAGCCCCTAGGCCGTATCCGTCGGCCTTCACCACGGCCGCGGCCTCGACTCCGTCGAGCTGCTCGCAGATGATCCGGTAGTTGGTCTTGAGTCGCCCGAGGTCGATGGTGAGTTTCACGGGAAGATGCCACGCAGACGGTAGACCTTCTGCAACAGAGTCGAAGACTCGATGTAGGCGGCCCGTCTCCAGGAGCATCCCTGTTCCTTGCGGACTGCCCAGACGCGGTCCGAGGCATCCCAGATGGCGTCACGAAGACGGGAGTCTATGTCCTGGGCGCTCCACCGGCTGCTCGTCTTGTTCTGGACCCATTCGTAGTAGGAGACAACCACTCCTCCGGCGTTGGCGAGGATGTCCGGAATTACGTTCACACCTGCTTCTTCGAGGAGATCTGAGGCATCGTTGGTCACGGGGCCGTTGGCGGCCTCCACAATGGTGTGGGCGCGAATGGTCCCGACGTTGTCGGTCGTTATCTGCGATTCCAGTGCGGCGGGAACGAGAACGTCTACATCGAGCGCGAAGAACTCCTCGCTGGAGATCGTGTCACATTCTGTGAACCCGGCAATCGTGCGATTGCGCGACGCGTAACGCATCAGTTCCGCGATATCGAGCCCCTCGGGGTTGTGGATGGCGCCGCTGATGTCGGCTACGGCGACGACATCCATGTTCAATTCGGCGAGTGCCTCGGCCACGTGGGATCCGACATTGCCGAATCCCTGGATGGCCGCGCTCTGACCGCGCAGCGAGCGGTCGAGCTGGCCGTACAGGTGACGCAGGGCGTAGGCCGCGCCGCGCCCGGTAGCGGCCTCGCGGCCGAGACTGCCGCCCAACTCGACCGGCTTTCCCGTCACCACGCGGCGTGCGTTCTGCCTTTCCCCGGGACCGCGGGAATTGAGGTAGGTGTCCATCATCCAACCCATCGTCTGGGCGTCGGTCCCCATGTCGGGGGCGGGAATATCGAACTCAGGACCGATGTTCTCTCCGAGTGCATGGGTGAAGCGTCTCACCACCCTCTCGAGTTCAGCATCGCTGAATTTCCCCGGATCGATGGAGACGCCGCCTTTCGCTCCGCCGAACGGCAGATTGAGCAGCGCGCACTTGAAGGTCATCCATGTGGCGAGCGCCCGGGCCTCGTTGAGGTCCATGCCTTGATGGAACCGCATTCCTCCCTTGAACGGGCCGAGGACGTTGTTGTGCTGGATGCGATAGCCCTGAAGAACCACATGTTCGCCGCTGGAACGCTCGATCGGGAAGTTGACGATGAGTTCGTTCATCGGACGCAGAAGGACACGACGAACCTTCTGATCCATGTCGATCGCCCTGGCAGCATCCTCGACGTTTGCCGTTGCCTCCCGATAGAGGCGGGTTGAACTCGCGGAGACGGTCACATGCTTCCCTGCTGTTTGTTCCTTGGCTGTCAGATGGGGTTACAGATACTGTCCCGGTGTCACCGAGTCGATTGACTTGCCGCCTGCGTTCACTTCATCGGAGTGGGCCAGCGTGCGCACATAGACGATCGGTTCGCCCTTCTTGCCCGAGATCTTGGCCCAGTCATCGGGGTTCGTGGTGTTGGGGAGGTCTTCATGCTCCTTGAACTCCTGGCGAATCGAGGCCAACAGGTCGTCTGTACGGATCCCGCGGGTCCCGCCGGAGATTTCTCGTTTGATGGCGAGTTTCTTGGCTCGACGCACAACATTCTCGATCATCGCCCCTGAGGAGAAGTCCTTGAAGTACATGACCTCTTTGTCGCCGTTCTGGTAGGTGACCTCCAAGAAGCGGTTCTCAGCGTCGGTGTTGTACATCTCGCGAACGGTCTCCTCGATCATCACCTGGATCGCTTTGTCGATCTCTCCCCCACCCTGGGCCTCGATCGTGGCCTCATCGATGGGCACGTCAGAGGTCAGGTACCGCGAGAAGATCGGCACTGCGGCCTCGGCGTCGGGGCGTTCGATCTTGATCTTCACGTCAAGACGGCCGGGACGCAGGATCGCAGGATCGATCAGGTCCTCGCGGTTCGACGCTCCAATAACGATCACGTTGCGAAGAGCCTCCACTCCGTCGATCTCGGCAAGCAGCTGTGGAACGATGGTCGACTCGATGTCGGAGCTGATACCGCTGCCGCGGGTTCGGAACAGAGACTCCATCTCGTCGAAGAAGACGATCACCGGCCAGCCTTCCTCACTCTTCTCCCGCGCACGTTGAAATACCAGCCGTATCTGACGTTCCGTCTCGCCCACGTACTTGTTGAGAAGTTCAGGACCCTTAATGTTCAAGAAGAAGCTGCGAGCCTTGCTGTCGCCGGACACTTCAGCAACCTTGTTGGCCAGACTGTTGGCAACCGCCTTGGCGATCAGTGTCTTGCCACAGCCGGGAGGGCCGTAGAGCAGGATTCCCTTCGGGGCGGGAAGGTCGTAGTCCGAGAACAACGCGGAATGAACGAAGGGCAACTCGACCGCGTCGGTGATCTCCTCGATCTGTTGGTCGAGTCCACCGACGTCCGCGTAGGACACGTCGGGCACTTCCTCGAGGATCAGATTCTCAACCTCGGGTCTCGGCAGCCGCTCCAGCACGATGCCTGCACGGGGATCGATGAGCAGGGTGTCTCCGCTGCGCAGTGGTGCTTGGCGAACCGCGTCGCTCAACTCGACCACACGCTCCTCGTCGGCGCGTCCGATTATCAGGGCTCGAGTGTTGCCGTCGAGCAGTTCTTTGAGGATGGCCACCTCGCCTGAACGGTCGGGTCTGCGTGCGAGTATCACGTTGAGCGATTCGTTGAGCACAACCTCCTGACCACGGATCAACTCGCCGGAGAGTTCGGGTTGCACGGAGACCCTCATCTTCCGGCCACCGGCGTGCACATCGACGGTGCCGTCGTCATTGAGGTTCAGCACCGTCCCGTACCCCGAGGGGGGCTGGGTCAGCTTGGAGACCTCGTCGCGCAGTGTGGCAATGTGTTCACGCGCCTCGCGCAGGGTGTAGGCGAGCTTCTCATTCTGTGACACGGCTGCGTTGAGTTGGGCGCGGGCGTCGCTCAGACGCTCCTCGAGGGTGGCGACGCGATCGTCAGTCTCCTGGGGCCGGCGCCGAAGTTCGAAGAGTTCGTCCTCGAGTTCGGCGAAGCGCATCCGGAGTCGATTGATCTCAGCCTCTGCCTCTGAGTTTTCCACGCTTCCTCCTGATTCGCTTCGGCGTTACCCTAGACGCGAGCGGCACTTCTGTGGTTGCATCTCCACCGGTTGGCGAAGCAATCGACGTCTTCTTCGGAAATTTTACTGCATCTTCGGTTCGAAGAAGGTGGTTTTGGTGGATATGCTGTCTGGAGTGAAACTCACGCGCGCGGGTGGCACCCGCGTCTACACACGAGGTCGCGACGACTAATGAAGGTTTGGATCGATCAGGATCTTTGCACTGGAGACGGTCTCTGCGAAGAGATCGCCCCCGATGTCTTTACGCTTCTAGACGACGGCCTCGCCTACGTCCGGGAAGGCGACACAATCTTCTCCGACCCCGGTGGGCCCGAAGGTCTCGCTGTGGTTCCCGCGGGCCAGGAGGAAGCGACCATCGAGTCCGCCGAAGAGTGCCCCGGCGAGTGCATCTTCATTGAGGTCTGAGCGCGCTACTCGCTGAGGAGCCTCTGTTCTACTCGCTGAGGAGTCTGGCGCTGGTCAGGAATCCTGTGTGAGCGACCATCCGATGATCGGGCCGTACGGCTTGGTCGGCCACGTACCAGCCCCGGTTCAGCACCTCCATCGTCTGGGCCATGCCGAACCGCGATTGTTCCAGTCGGGCGCGTAGCTGAGCGACCTGCATCATGCTCGGCGTGTAGGCAACAAGTATCCCACCCGGACGCAACGCGTCCTCTGCATGGGGCACAACCTGCCATGGCTCGGGCAGGTCGAGGACCACGCGGTCGAGGTCTGTCATGCTGATGCCCTCGTAGACGTCGCGGATATGGGTGTCGTAGCGGTCGAGGACCTCCGGCCCCAGGAATCGGCTGACGTTGGTTAGAGCCCTCTGAAGGAAGTCCTCGCGAATCTCGTAACCGGTGATATGAGCCCCCGCTCGAAGCATCGCGGTCGACAGCGCGCCGCTTCCCAGGCCTGACTCCAACACGCGGGCCCCGGGAAAGATGTCCGCCAGGATCAGGATCGGACCGATGTCTTTGGGGTATATGACCTGGGCTCCCCGTGGCATCTTCAAGACGAAGTCAGTGATCGTGGGCCGCAGAGCGATGAACTTCATCCCCCGGGTCGACTTGAACGAGCTGCCTTCGTCGGAGCCGATCAGCTCGTCGTGGCTCAATACTCCAGAGTGGGAGTGGAACTCCCCTCCAGTCTCCAGATCAATCAGATAGCGGCGCTGCTTGCGGTCGATGAGCAGCACCGGTTCGCCTTCCGAGAGCGGCCCGCGTGCAGTCACTCAACGGTCCAGTTCAGTTTGGGTCGACGTGACGGATAACGAGCGTCTCGCCCGGCGCCAGTCGTTCGGAGTACTTGACCGGCATGTCCCCCTTCTTCAGGGCTCGCGCCAGCCATCGGCACACGAAACGGGCGACGAAGACCGCCGTCCAGACGCGGGACCCTCCGAGTAGACCCTTGCGGAAACTGTTCGTCCGCAGGGACTCGAACACCGGGGCCAGGCCGACGCGAGCCACCAGTGTCAGATCCTTCGGATCTCGACGACGGTCGATCTGGTGGCGCCGACTCTGCGTCCCAGGAAGTAGGCGGCCACCAGCATCAGGACCCCGGCACCGATGACCGCAGGCAGGAACCGCCGCGCCCCCGTCAACGCCTGCTCCTCGACCTCCCCGACTACCGAGCGCAGAGTGGAATCGAGGTCGTCGCGGGTGATCCTGTCCTCGTCCGCGCCCCCTTCCGCCATCACAGGGTCCTCTTTCGGATCTGTCGAACCAGCGCCGCAACGATCACGATAGAACCGCAGAGGGTGATCCCATGAGGTGCCCAACTGAGGTTGCCGGTGAAGGTGGTTCCGGTCTCTTCTTGCAGCACCCGCAATGTCGCGATGGTCAGCGAGATCCCGGCGACCATCAACAGGATGGAGCCGAGCACCCCGAATGCGATCCATCGAGGGATGGGTCGAAGGGGTTCGAGGAGTTCTTGGCGCGCATACTCCTTGACGAGATCGTAGAAGTCGCCCGGTCCCAGTCTCTGTGCCATCGGTGGGTAGCCTACGCGTCACAACCACACGCTGAAACCACTCCCCTGTTTCGTTAGCACGGTCCGCAGCGTCAACAGAGCCCTTCTAGGATGTCGGCTCGTTGTGTCAGCAACTCGAGTGCCAATGGTGCGCGCCGGTGCCAGCCCTCCTCAAGCAGCAGGCGATGATTGTCCAACGCGCCGAGCTGCGCCGCCACGACGAGCTGCCAAGCCGCGTAGGTCGGGTCGTCGGAGTTGATCGCAGGCTCGTCGATTCCTCGGCCGGGGGCGAGCTGTCGAGCAGCGTCAGAAATCCGTCTCAGTTGGGTGCGCAGAAGATCCACCGTCTTCGGATCAAGGTCGCTGTCGGAGTCGGGCCAGTCGGTGACCAGTGCCCTGGGATAGGGATCGTCTTGCAGCCAACGGTCGACTCGGATCCGGCGGGTAGCCATCGCGACGATCCCCCAACGGCCGTCGGGAAACTCCTGAGCCTGAACAACTTGAGCGACGACCCCCACCTCGCAGCGTTGGTCGCCTCCACCGACTTCACGTCCCCGTTCGATCATGGTGATCCCGAAGGCGGGCTCATCGAGCGCTACCACATGGTGTGCAAGCGCCCGGTAGCGCTCCTCGAAAATATGCAGAGGCACGATGGCGCTCGGCAGAATCGTCTGTTCCAGCGGGAACATCGGCATTTCGAGCATGTTCAGCTCGTAGTGTCGGAAGCAGACTCAACCGCGAGCGGACTGATGGTGTCGAGCGCGGGTCCGTATCCGAAGGGGTAGCGCGAGACGGCCTCGAGGAGGCTCGTTTGAATCGTGTTGCACGCTCCCAGTGAAGCGAAGGGACTGTCAGCGTTGGCGACTAACGTGAATGTGATCACCGCGCCGTTTTCGGCGACCATCTCGCCCACCAACGCCGTGATACGTCCTCGGTCGGCACTTATGACCCGCATCTCCGACCCCCCAGGAGGCGCACAGGCCGCCAGCGCGCCGTCGCCGATCTCGCGAAGCGCCGCGTCGACGATTCCATCGGGTCGCCTCTCTTCGAGGATCGCCATGAGCAGGTCACAGGTGACTCGGTCCCGGTTCGACAGTCCGGAGCCGTCCAGCGGAAGGGTCCCCTCCACTGGCAGTCCTTGCTGGACCAGAGTTACCAGCATTCCGAATGCGGCGTCGTTGGACGCAGGCGACAGACCGTTGACGCGGCCGACCTCCTTGAACAGCATCTCCGCGGTGGTTCCGTCGATCAGTGCTCTCTGGGCAATCTCGGCGATGGGCGGGGACTCGATCGAGGCGAGCAGATCCTGTTGCGCCGAAGGCGGTTGTTCCCCAGTGGTCGGTTCGGTGCCTATCGTGAAACCCCGTTGTTCCAGCAGGTCGCTGAGAAGCTCGGCCGCCATTGCCGCGGGGTCTTCTGATCGGGTGATCGTGTCGGTCTCGCCGTCCCAGTGGAATCCGTCGTTCACCAACAGGCCCGACAAGGGACCGACCACATTGTCGGCGTTGTCGGTCTCGGTCCAGACCGTGCCCACATAGTCGTTCTCACTTGGCGAGAAGCGGAACTCGTCGCCGATGACTCCCCCACTCAGTGCCGATATACCTCTCAGACGCAGTTCGATGGCGAGGTCCGCCGCCAGTCTGTCCAGGCTCGTCGCTGCTCGGTCATCGTTGAAGCGCCTCAGATAGTCGTCGGTCGACAGGACGGGGTCTGCACCTCCGACCAACCAGATGTCGCCCTCCAGCACGCCGTCGCTGACGGCGCTCGCCGAGTTGCTGACCACCTTGGTCACAAAGACGCTCTCAGGTCCCAGACTCTCGACTGCCGCGATCGTCACGAATCGCTGAAGCTCCGCAGGTATGAGTCGGACGGTTGGTTTCTCGACGGCAATCTCCGTCCCGTTCCGGTGAACCCGCAGACAGCGTGCCGTAGGTACCTCGGGCTGATCCAATACGCCCGTCAAGGCCTCTTCGAACTCCCTGTTCGACGTGGGACGTCTGAGCCACTCTGGAACCCTTCGAGAATTGATGATCGGCGTGCTGAGCGAATCGTCGACAACGGTCGTGGGAGGATCACCGGGGTCTGCGGCGCGAACAGCGCTTCTGGCGAGAACGCCGGCGGAAACGGCGACGGCCAGGATCAGCACGGGAAGAAGCATCCGCAGGATCAGAAGCAACCGACGCATCATGACAGAAGGCTACGCCCTCACGGCGTTGGTTGTTGACGATGACGCCCTCAGGCGGTCGTGGGTTCGAGGGCTGCCCGAAACAGGTCCCTGACGTGTTGTAGGCGCGCTTTCAGCGCCTCGTCGTCGAGCGGGTCCCGTTTGAGCAGGTCGGCGATGAACGGTGCATCGCTGAAATACGAGAGGAGGGCCCCATAGCCGGTGATGAGAAGTTGTTCAGCGTCGTGGCGGCGGAATCTGCCCGCGTCCATCTCCCGCTCGAAGTACGCCGCGGCGCGGACAAACAGGGGCTTGAGGGCGAGGCCGAGCTCAATATGGCCGGTACCACCCTCAGCCAGCGCCTCGCGGCGTACGATCCTGACGAAGTCCGGATTGTGCATGAAGAATTCGAACCCCGCAGTAAGGACGAAGTCGACCAGTTCCCAACCGTCCGCGGATGTCTGGGAGATCGCGCTCTCCACCCGGTCGTGCCATTCAGCCAGTGCCAACTCGAAGACCTCGCGGTACATCGCTTCCTTGGAAGGGAAGTAATGGAGCAGGCTCTGTCTGCGCACGCCGACCACCGCGGCGATGTCGTTCAACGAGGTGCCGTCGAAGCCCCGTTCGGCGAACAGCCGGCGGGTGGCTCCAATGATTGCTTCGCGAGTCGGCGTCTCCCCCACGCCCTAGAGCGTAGTGCGGTGGCAGGCGGTAGCGTGAGTGGATGGAGATCGTCTCGGCGTTGTTCATTGATGAGATCGACCTCCGCTCAGTACCGGGTCCAGCCACGAGGATCGACCTCAAAGGGATCCAGTTCAGTGCCGCCGCGCCGACGCCGGTTCCTCTGGTTTGGGCCCCCCACCTCGTCGTGATCATCCGTTGTCCCGCCGACGGCAGCGGACAAGGGGTTCTCGAGGTGACATACCACCGCGACGACTCTCAGTTCGCGCGCAGCGTGCAGCCATTCGATGTGGAGCCGGGGAAGTTCACCTATCGCCTGGTCCGGGCAGAACTGGAATTCGAGGACTACGGAACGGTCGAGGCGCGCTGTCGATTGGGGCGGGGCGAGCCGATCACCGTGCCCTACACGCTGTTGCCGCCAGTCGCACCGGCCTAGCCGACCACGGCTGCGACGCTGCCCTTTGGCTTCTCATAAAGTTGCGCGAGCTTCTCAATAAAGATACGCGATCGACCCGAGCACTGACGGTAAGGTCCGAGATATCTGTGACTGGGAGGACAGATGGACGATTTTGACCGGCGTGCCGTATCGATAATCCGGGGTATCGCCATGGATGCACCTCACGCGGCGCGTTCGGGCCACCAGGGAACGGCGATGTCGTTGGCGCCGCTCGCCCATGTGCTGTTCAGCCGAGTCATGAACTTCGATGCCCAGTATCCCCACTGGCCGGATCGGGACCGGTTCGTCCTCTCCGCCGGCCATGCGTCGATCCTCCAGTATGCGTTGCTCCACCTCGCCGGTTTCGACGTCACTCTCGATGATCTCAGGGATTTTCGTCAGTGGGGTTCGGCCACGCCGGGCCACCCCGAGGTCGGTCACACCCCGGGAGTGGAGGTGACAACCGGACCACTGGGTCAGGGCATAGGCAACATGGTCGGCATGGCCATCGCCGAGGCTCAGCTGCGCGCCACCTACGGAGCTGAACTGTTCGACCACCACGTCTTCGGAATATGCGGCGACGGAGACCTGAGCGAAGGCGTCAGCCATGAGGTCGCCTCGCTGGCGGGCCACCTGGGGTTGGGGAAAATAGTCCTTTGCTACGACGACAATCACATCACGATCGACGGGGAGACAGAACTCGCGTTGAGCGACGATGCCGCGGCCCGTTTCCGTGCTTACGGCTGGGATGTGATCGAACTCGGCGAAGCCGCGGAGAACCTCGACGAACTGGAAGCTGCTCTTCGCAAGGCGATGTCGGTCGAGGACCGTCCCAGCCTGCTGATTGTCCGGACCGTCATCGGCACGCCGGCACCTGACTCCGCCGACACTCCTGGTGCTCATGGCTACGCCATCTTCGACGAGGAGATCGCCGCCACCAAGGAACTGATGGGACTGCCCCCGGGCGAGGCCTTCTTCACCGACCCCTCCGTCTTAGCCCGGTATCGGGAACTGGGCGTGCGGGGTCGTGACCTGCGTGAGGCGTGGGAGAAACGGGTTGCCGACTTCGACGGAGACAGGGCCGGCTTGGAATCGCAGTTGAGTGGCACGGGCCTGCCAGGTTGGGAGGAGTCTCTGCCTGTGTTCGAGGCAGGCGAGTCCGTCGCCACCCGCAAGGCATCGAATCTCACATTGCAGGCGCTGTCCTCGGTCGTTCCCGGGCTGTCGGGCGGTGGTGCCGACCTCACCGGCAACACCGGGACCGTGATCTCCGACCATGGCGTCTTCTCGCCTGCAGATCCCGCAGGCCGACAGATCTATTTCGGGGTCCGCGAGCACGGTATGGGCGCCATCGCCAACGGTATGGCCCTGCACGGCGGCTCAATCCCTGTCGTCGGGACGTTCCTGGTCTTCGCGGACTACATGCGGGCAGCGGTACGACTCGCGGCGATCTCGCAGGCTCACACGATCTTTGTGTGGAGTCATGACTCCGTCGGTGTGGGCGAGGACGGGCCGACCCATCAACCGGTGGAGCACGTGGCTTCACTGCGGGCTGTCCCGGGGCTGCGAGTCATCCGCCCCGCTGACGCCAACGAGACCGCTGCGGCATGGGGCGTGGCCGTCTCTTCGGGTGGACCGACCGCGCTGATCCTCACTCGCCAGAATGTGCCCGTACTGACGGGAACGTCCGGAGCCGGTGTTGCCGCTGGTGCCTACGTACTCGCTGAAGCCGACGATGCCGTGATCACGCTCGTCGGAACCGGCAGCGAGGTCTCGGTATGTATCGATGCTGCTGCGAGACTTGCAGCCGGAGGTTTCGCTGCGAGGGTCGTCTCGATGCCCTCGTGGGAGCTCTTCGAGCAGATGCCGAGTGATTATCGCGCCGCGGTGATCCCCGACGGCGTCCCCTCGCTCGCGGTCGAGGCCGGATCCTCGATGGGATGGCATCGCTGGGTCGACGACGTGGTGTCCATCGATCGTTTCGGAGCTTCCGCACCCGGCGATGTCGTGATGTTCGAATATGGGATCAACCCCGAAAACGTCGCGACTCGAGCGCAGGACCTGATCACTCGAAGAGACTCTCAACGACGACCATCGACAATGGAGGCGTCATGACCCGTCTACAGCAACTGTTCACGGAGCAGGACCAGAGTCCCTGGCTCGACAACCTTCGCCGCGGCTGGATCACCAGCGGAGAGCTTGAGAGCTGGGTTTCCAGGGGTGTGCGCGGGTTGACCTCGAACCCGTCGATCTTCACCAATGCGATCCTCGGTTCAGAGGACTACGACGAGGAGTTCTCCGGCGCCGTCGGCGCGGGCTTGGGGGTCGAGGACGCATATTGGCAACTCGTCAGCTCCGACATTCGCGCTGCGCTCGACATCCTTCGTCCCGTCTTCGACGCCTCGGCCGGGGTCGATGGCTACGTCTCGGTCGAGGTTGATCCGAAACTGGCTCGTGACAGCGCAAGAACCTGCGAGGCGGCGCGTCGACTGCACCAGCAGATCAATGCCCCCAACCTCTATGTGAAGATTCCCGGTACTGCCGAGGGCCTTCAACCGATCCGCACGATGATCGCCGAGCACCGCAGCATCAATGTCACCCTGATCTTCTCTCTGGAGCGCTACGCCGAAGTCATGGAGACCTATCTCTGCGGGCTCGAGGCGGCCGAGGGCGATCTGAGCGACATTTCGAGTGTGGCTTCGTTCTTCGTTAGCCGGTTGGACACGGAAGTCGACCGCCGCCTCGACGTGATAGGAACGCCGAGCGCTGCCGAACTCAAGGGCAAGGCCGCGTTGGCGAGCGGGAAGTTGGCTTACGAACTGTTCCGACGAACCTTCTCAGGACCGCGTTGGGAGGCGCTCGTTGAGCGCGGGGCACGGGTTCAGCGTCCATTGTGGGCTTCGACCTCTACGAAGAACCCCGATTATCCGGACACGCTGTATGTGGACGGGCTGATCGGCCCTGACACGGTCAACACGCTGCCCGACAGCACGATGGCGGCATTCGAGGACCACGGAACCGTGGCGCGCACGATCGACATCGGGTTGGACGAGGCACGAGCCGTACTCGACGATCTGGCGCGGATCGGAGTCGACATCGCCGCGGTCACTGCGCAGCTTGAGACAGAGGGCGTTGCGTCGTTCGAGAAGAGCTTCGATGAGTTGTTGGACGCGCTCAATGCGAAGGTCGGCTCGATCAGCTAGTTCACAGGTTGAAAACTCCTTCGCCACCTTTAGACTGGATTTGAACTGTAGCGGCCGGTAAGGCTTCGCTGTGGGGGCTGTCGCCGCTGACGGAGCGGGCGACAGTCGTTGCGTCAGGCGCAACTTTTTGCGAGTGGCGAAGGCGCAACGGGCACCAGGGCGGTGCCGATCACGGATGCAATAGGGCGTCCCACGCCGTAGGAGACGACAGTTACCATTATCGAACGGGCGGTCCTGACGTGGAGTCAACTCGACCGAATGGTCCAAGCCCACCTCGACGGATTGTCAACCGAAGAGGATCTTGCATATCTGAACGAACACAGAGACGTCTGGGTTGAGAGCCTGTGGCGTCTGCTCGACGATGCCGATGAGAGGCTCGCTGCAGCTCGTCGGGAGTTGCGCGGCGCTGAGCGGAATGTCGTGCTGGCCGACCTTGACGCCGAATGCTGGCGAATCGATGCAGCCCTGACCGAACTCGTCGGCCCAGCCGATGAGAGCGAGTTGACCATCCCCGAGGATCAGGTTCCGGCCGGAGACGACACGGACTCCTTCGTCGGAAGTGTCCAGCTCCACCTGTCCCGTTCCGATGGCCGGATCGTTGCCTGGGCCTCGGGTCACCAACATCGACCCGAGAACCACGAAGCGGTGCGGGAGCGAATCAAGGCTCTCGGCGGAGTGCCTTCGGACTGGGACCAGCAGGCCACGGTGAAGATTCCCGGGAGCGGCAGAGCCAGCACCGTCTCAGCTCCCATCGAGAAGGTGATCGGTTGGCTGGCGCCGCTGGGACGCACCGCCACCGACGACAGCGTCGGCACCAGCGTTACGTGGATGGGGTACGCCACGGCTGTCGCCATCAGGATGGTCTCCGAAGGTCACTTCGTTCCCCAATTGGTCCAGTCGAAGCGTCGTCGCAAGGACCCGAAGAGCGACAACGGAACGTTCCGGGTCCGTTGGATGCCGGCGCTCATCGATCCCGATGTGCTGGCCGGTCTGGTTCGCTCGGTACCCGGCTCTGCCATGTTGGGCAGCCGTGAGCAGGAGAAGGAGAAGTTCACGCTCGCCGCCCTGGCCGACCTCACTGATGCCATCGTGAGTTTTGCGGCCGGCCAGCTGCAAACCCCCGCCGCACCGCCGGAGATCAGCACACGCAACGACGTCTCAGAGGCAGTGGTCGCGAACCTTGGCGGCGACACCTTCCAGGCGCCGACCAAGGTCGGTGGAGAACTCGTCCGTCGACTGAACCAGTGGGCCTTTCCAGTGCTCGGAACAGCCGGCGTGCGCCTCGTGGTGCAACTCGACGCTCCCGACGATGCCGGTGCTTGGCACGTGGCTGTGCTGTGCGCGGATGACGATGGGAACCTGATTCCTGCCGAAGTGGCGATCACCCTGGCGTCGAAGTTGAACTCCAGGGTCATCGTCGCCCATCTCTCAAGGCTTGAGCGACTGTTCCCGGAGCTGATGCGTCTGGGGGGTCGCCGCCGCGGCGAGGTCTTCCTGTCCCAGGATGAAGCCTGGAGATTGATGACCGAGTCTGGGGACCGGCTCCGTTCGGCTGGGTTCGATGTGAGGGTGCCTCCTCTGCGACGCCAGAAAGCGGTTGCCTCGCTCCGCCTGACTTCTGAGACTGACGAGACGGTCGTCGGGGCCCAACAACTCGCCAATGTCCGTTGGTCGGCTGTCTTCGACGAGGTGGAACTCAGTGCCGCGGAGATCGCGCAGTTGGCGGCCAAGGCCCGTCCTCTGGTTCAGTCGCGCGGCCAGTGGGTCGAGCTCGACAAGGCAGATTTGGCCGAGGCCGCGGCAGCCTTGGCCGAAAGGGCTGACAAGACGCGGCTCACAGGCGCCGACATGCTCCGGCACGCCCTGGGACTTGAGGGTTCTCCCTTGGCCGGTGGCATCAACATCGTGGGGCAGGGCTGGGCCGCCGACCTCTTGCGCAGCGTCAAGAACTTTCCCGAGAATCCGACCACCAGACCCGACGGTTTCACTGGTGAGCTGCGCAACTATCAGGCCGATGCGCTGGTCTGGCTCGATTTCTTGGACGACGCGGGCCTGGGGGGCTGTCTGGCTCTCGATATGGGTCTCGGCAAGACACCGACGACGTTGGCAAGCCTGGCTTCCTCTGAGGCCGGCACTGGCCTGGTGATCGCTCCCCCGGCGGTCGTAGGCAACTGGGCCAGTGAAGCTCGGACCTTCGTGCCCGGCCTGAAAGTACTTGTTCACCACGGCGCCAATCGCTCCAAGGGTGCGGCGCTGCGCGCCGCGGTCCGCGCCGCCGATGTGGTGATCACGACCTACGGCACCGCGGTACGAGACATGGACCAGCTGTGCAAATTCGACTGGGGGAAGGTCGTGATCGACGAGGCTCAGGCCATCAAGAACCCTCTGGCGGAAACCTCTCAACAGCTTCGCCGCCTGGATGCTGCCAGCCGTCTGGCGCTCACCGGCACACCGATCGAGAACGGCCTGGGAGACCTCTGGTCGATCATGGACTGGGCCAACCCGAACCTTCTTGGTCCGCGGGCGCAGTTCATCGCCCAGTTGACGCCGGCCAAGAACGGTAACGGACGGGCCAACGGCAGTCGTTCCAAGCAGGCTGGCGAAGAGGCGCTCAGAGCCCTGAACGGGATCCTCGTCTATCGGCGGACCAAGGCTGAACCTGCGATCGCGGCCGAACTCCCAGACCGGATCGACGAACTGGATCACTGCCCGATGACTCCCGAGCAGATCGGGCTCTACCAGGCAGTCATCGACAGTCTGATCGTCAAGACGACGGCGCAACAACCAGGCACTCCCGAACGAAAGGGAGCGGTGCTGGCCGCGATCACCGCGTTGAAACAGATATGCAATCATCCGCTCAACTACCAATTCGACGACAAGGGGGTGGAGGGTCGATCAGGAAAGCTGGCGCGGCTCTACGAGATCCTCTCCCACGTCTTCTCCGCCGATGAGAAAGTGCTGGTCTTCACTCACTTCGCGAGCTGGGGCGCGATCATGGCAGAGCACCTCTCGCAATGGAGCGGCCACAATATCTCCTGTTACCACGGCGGGCTGGCCCGCGGCGCTCGAGACCGTCTCGTGGCTGAATTTCAGGAGTCCAGCGGTGCAGGTGCAATGGTTCTGTCGCTCAAGGCCGGAGGGACAGGTCTGAATCTGACCGCTGCAAACCATGTGGTCCTCTACGACCGTTGGTGGAATCCGGCCGTCGAGGATCAAGCCCGAGACCGTGTCTGGCGTATTGGACAGAAGAACACGGTCATCTGTCATCGTCTGGTCTGCCCGGGGACGATCGACGAGCGGGTTGAGGAAGTTGTCGCCGGCAAACGCCAGATCGCCAATCTGACGCTGCCAAAGTCGAGTTCGATCGGCGACCTCAACGCTGATCAGCTGCAGGCGGTGCTCGGAATAGACGACGCGGCGCTGCTCGATGTCGACTCTGATGCGGAGATCGCGTTCGCTGAGGCCACCTCCTTCTCCGCGGCGCGCGGCGCTGATGAGATCTCCCTGCTCGAGGAGCCCGGCCCGCAGGACCGCTCCAGTCCGGCTGATCCCCGGGCGACTACACGAAAGGGTCAGAGGTCGTGAGCGAGGACTCCGGCAAGGCACCGCGCAAGCGCTCGAGGTCACGCAACCGCAAGGGCGGTTCCTCAAACGCCAACGCCGGTCGCCAGAATTCACAGCCACGCGGGCGCAAGGCCGCACCCAAGATCAACCCGGTCGAGTTCTGGGGAGACCCCGAGGCGCTGCCCAGCGCCGATGAGATCACCGAACACACAGGAGATGCAAGAGCCCTGCTCGAGTCTTTGGGGAGACCACCTGTACCGGGTCAGGAGACCGCCGCGCAGCGTTGGTTCACCCTCGTGTATGAGAGGGCCGCGTTCCTTGCCGGCGCATTGGCGGCTGCGGGGGAACTCGACAGGAGCGAGTAGCGTCTCAGACCATGTCGCACGAACACCTCTTGTGTATGCCGCTAGACGAGCTGATGGCGGCCGCCTGCCAGGTACGCGACGAGGCTCAAGGGAAGGTCGTGACCTATTCGCCCAAGGTGTTCATACCGCTCACGAAGCTGTGTCGTGACAGATGCGGGTACTGCACGTTCGCGCAGCCCCCGGCACGCCTCGATCAGCCTTATCTGAGCGCTGATGAAGTCCTGACGATTGCGGAGAGAGGGGCGCGGACGGGTTGTCACGAGGCGCTGTTCACGCTCGGCGAACGGCCGGAGAGGCGTTACCCCGTGGCTCGGGACTGGCTGGAGCGCCACGGCTACGAGTCCACGGTCGACTACGTGGTGGCGATGGCTCAGCTGGTTCTCGACTCGACCGGGTTGTTGCCCCACGCCAACACCGGCGCCATGTTCGCCGGTGAACTGGCGAAACTGCGAAAGGTGGCACCGAGCCAAGGAATGATGCTTGAAACCCTGCGGGACGACCTCGAGTGTCATAGAGGCGCTCCCGACAAGGATCCGAAGCGTCGGCTCCAAACCCTCCAGTGGGCGGGAGAACTGCGTATTCCCTACACGACTGGAATCCTCGTTGGGATCGGCGAGAGCAGACAAGACAGGGTTACGGCTCTGGAGGCGATCGCTGAGGCCCACCTGCGCCACGGACACGTCCAGGAGGTGATCGTCCAGAACTTCCTGCCAAAGGAGGGCACCGCCATGCACAACGCGGAGCCGTGCGGTGCGCAGACGCATCTCGAGGCGATCGCACTGGCCCGCTTGATCCTGCCGCCGGATGTCGCCGTGCAGGCACCCCCGAACCTCTCGGAGGACTTCGGAGCTCTGCTCGCAGCGGGCGTCAGCGACTGGGGCGGGGTGTCTCCCGTCACCGCCGACCACGTCAACCCAGAACGCCCCTGGCCCGATCTTGAACGGCTGCGTGAAGTCACTGAAGCTGCCGGCCACACGCTGGCACCGCGCCTGACCGCGCACCCGCGTTATGTCCGCGACCCCGATGTCTGGTTCGACCCGGAGCTTCACTTCGCGGTGATGGATCGGAGTGATTCGGAGGGATACGGGCGCGATGACCCGGGCTCCGTCTGGCCAGAGCGGACCATGGAGAGGGCCAAGGTCGACGATGGTGCGGAGTTTGAACTCGTAGGAGAGCTCTCCACCCAGTGGTATGTGGGCGCAGGGGGAGATCCAGCCGTGCTGGTTCCCGCTCCCCCCAGCGCGTCTGGAGTTGGTGGGGCTGTGGGCGAGGTTATCGAGGGCGTGAGAGCCGGCGAGGACGTTGGCTTCGATGAGATCGTCACTCTTTTCTCGGCTCGTGGGCCTGAGGTGGCCGAAGTGGCGCTGTTGGCGGACAAGTTGCGTTCCGAGAGCGTGGGCGATGAGGTCACCTGGGTCGCCAACCGCAACATCAACTACACCAACGTGTGCACCTTTCGTTGCAAGTTCTGCGGGTTCTCGAAGGGCCCGCTGTCACTGAACCTCAGGGGCAAGCCGTATCTGTTGACGCTCGACGAGATGGCCGAGCGCACCGTAGAGGCAGCGCAGCGAGGTGCTACCGAGGTCTGCCTTCAGGGAGGGATCCACCCCGACTTCGACGGCGACTACTACATCGATGTCGCCCGAGCGGTCCATGAAGCGGTTCCAGGCATCCATATTCACGGGTTCACCGCCCTGGAGGTGACCGAGGGCGCCAGACGGAACTCCGAGCCGCTGGCGGACTACCTGGTTCGGCTACGCGAGGCCGGGCAACGCTCGCTGCCCGGTACTGCGGCGGAGATCCTGCACGACGATGTGCGTGCGGTGCTCTGCCCGGACAAGATTGACACCGAGGAATGGCTCGAAGCGCACCGCACGGCCCATGCCGTCGGGTTGCGATCCAACGTGACGATCATGTTCGGGTCAATCGAACGTCCGGAGCACTGGGCAACCCACATCATTCGCACGCGGGCCCTGGCCGAGGAGACCGGAGGGTTCACCGAATTCGTCGGCTTGCCGTTCGTCCACATGGCGTCACCGATCTATCTTCGCCGCGCGGCCAGACGCGGGCCGACATGGCGTGAGGTGCTGTTGATGCACGCGGTCGCCCGAATCGCCTACCGGGGTCGAATCGACAACATCCAGGGTTCCTGGGTCAAGCTGGGTTTCAAGGCTGTCGCGCAGCTGCTGCAGGCGGGGGTGAACGATCTCGGTGGCACGTTGATGGACGAGAACATCTCCCGCGCTGCGGGCGCCTCCCACGGCACAACAGTTACTGAGGCCGACTTCCGGGCTCTGGTTGAGCCGCTGGGCAGGACCCTGGTACAGCGCACCACCCTGTACGGGAGCGTCGATCCGGCCGCGCTGCCACTGCCTACCACTCGGGTCCGTCGCGCCTCTATTCCAGTCGCAACCACCGGATAACGGCCAGATCCCCGAGTACAACTGATCAGAAGCCGGTTTCGTCGCGTTCGGCGAGCAGGTGTATCGCCTTCTCGACCGCGCGACGGGCTCTGGTGAGTCGCTTCTCGTCAACCGGCAGCTCCTGGCCGCCGGCGTCTATCGATTCGCGCAGCCGCATGATCGCCAGGTCGGCGAGTTCCTCGGAAATCGCCTCGAGCCGGTTGCAGATGTCCTCGAACTCAGACGCCATCAAGGTAACGGTATCGCCACAGCAGACCTGGGAGGTTCGCGGTTCTGCGCGTTCGGCGTTACCGTCGTGGCAATGGATGAACCGGATCTTCGAGAGTGGGTTAGTTTCTCCGATGTCGACGGTTCTACCTGGCACTTCGACCTGACGTTCTTGACGAGCAACTATGGCTGCATCTACGGGCGCGGCTGCCCGGGCGTCCTGACGGAACCGGCGCCCGAGTACGAGCACGGGTGCTGCACCTACGGAGCGCACTTCGTCAGTGAGGAGGACCGCGCCTCGGTCGAGTCCCAGATAGCCCGCCTCGGTACCGACGAGTGGCAGTTCGCCGCTGAGGCGGACGAAATGGGCGGCGCGGTCCACGTCGACGATGAAGGAGAAACGGTCACCCGGATGATCGACGACGCCTGCATAATGCTGAATCGTCCGGGTTTCGAAAGAGGAGCCGGTTGTGCGCTCCATCAAGGGGCTGTCGCTCGCGGCGAACGCCCCATGGACTGGAAACCGGACGTCTGCTGGCAGGTGCCTCTGCGATACGACGCACACATAGAGACCGGTGGCCACATCAACCACGTTCTGCGGGAATGGAAACGCCGCGACTGGGGAGAGGGAGGCGCCGAGTTTGCTTGGTGGTGTACCGACGATCCGTTGGCGTTCGGTGAGGACCGACCTGTTTGGCGGACCCTGCGCAGAGAGATAGTCGAACTCGTCGGTGCAGAACAGTACGAACGACTCGTGGACTACATAACGGGCCGTGACGACGCGCGTGGGACGGACAGTAATGGAACTAGAGTGTTCCTTGATCATCCGCAAGTTCGCCGACGCCGTGAGAGCAACGGGGAAATGAAAGACAGTTCGTGAGGAAGTACCTGGGTTCTGTGGTCGGCGGGCAGGATGTTCGACTGCTCGGTGCTTCGATCGCTATCGGCGTTGTGGTCGCCGGGGTGGTGGCGCTGTTCGAGACGTTGACCGAGTCTGTCCTGCTCCACTGGCTGTTCGACCAGTCGCTGATAGTTCTGGTGACCGCCCCGGTGGTCGGGATCCTCGCGGCTAACGGGCTGTTGCGCTGGGTCGGCCGGGGGGCCAACGGCTCCACCTCCGACGAGTACATCCGGGCGTTCCACGAGCGGCATCCTCGTTTGCCGATACTGCAGTTGCCGGGCAAGCTGCTGGCGGGTGTGGCAACCATCGGCATGGGTGGCGCGGTGGGAATGGAAGGCCCCTCCATCTACGCAGGGTCTTCGATCGGACTCTGGGTACACGAGCGGACCGGGTCCTTTTTGACGCGCAACAATGCTCGGTTGCTGCTCACCGCGGGAGCCGCGGCGGGGATAGCGGCAGTGTTCAAGGCGCCCGCCACAGGAGTGATCTTTGCCATGGAGGCGCCCTATCGCGACGATGTCACGCCGCAGGCCCTGCTGCCCTCGCTGCTGGCGTCCGCAGCGAGTTATGTGACCTTCGTCTCGATTGTGGGAACTGGTCCTGTTGTCCCTTTCCTGGCTGACAGCAGCGTTGCATTCGGGTCGGGTGTCGATGCAGAGGCTGGACTCTCCGTGTTCGGCGTGGATCTGATCGATCTGGCGGGAGCGCTGCTTCTGGGGATCGCCGCGGGGCTCGGTGGACGCGGGTTCGCCTGGCTGGTGCGCCGCAGCAAGGCGGGTGCCAAGCGCTACTCCCTGTCGAGGCGGCTGATAATCGGCGGTATCGGCTTGGCGGTACTGGCCTGGGCCGCGGAAGCCATCTTCGAGTCACCGTTGACGCTCGGCCCTGGAACCGAGGCGATGGCATGGGTCGTGGGTGATCGTGGTCTGGGGTTGATCGCCCTGCTGTTCGGTCTGCGGATGGCGGCGACCATCACGACGGTCTTCGCCGGCGGGGTGGGTGGCCTGTTCATTCCGTTGGCTGCTCTAGGGGTGGTCCTCGGGGAGTTCGTGGGTCAGTTGATCGGCCAGGACCAGACCACCCTCTACCCGATTCTGGGTTTGGCCGCTTTCTTGGGTGCCGGTTACCGGGCACCGATCGCTGCGGTGATGTTCGTGGCGGAGTCGACGGGCGGCGTCGGGAGCTTCGTGGTTCCTGCACTGGTCGCGGCCGCGGTCAGCCAGGTGGTCGCCGGCCCCTCATCGGTGGCCGACTATCAGCGCTCCGTTCGCCTCGGTCATCTCGAACGGCGATTCACGCTCCCGCTCACTTCGATTCTGTCGACCGACGTGATGACCGTTCCCCCCGATGCCACAGTCTCGGAGTTCGTCTACTTCCATGTGCTCGGGCGCCGTGAACGGATCGTCCCCGTTGTCGACGGGGAACAGTTCCTGGGTTTGGCTCGCCTCGAGGACATCTCAGAGTTGGACCGTGCCGAGTGGGAGTCGACCGCAATCGGTGATCGGACGGCGACGAACCTGCCAGTCGCTCGACCGTCGTGGACCTTTCGCGACGCGGTAGCTGCCATGGGCGAGGCTGATATAGACGTTCTGGCGGTGACCGATCCCAATGGCGCCTTCATCGGTGTGGTCACCGAGGACGACATCTTGAAACTCGATGAAATCCTCGAGGAGACAGGCAACTAGGCGCGTCATCCGCTCGGAGGCGTTGGAAGCTATTCGTGGTTTCTCGACGCGTCGCCGACGACCGGGTCGTCGGCCTCATCCGCGAACTCGTCGGCCCAGGCAAGATGCTCGGGTTTCACCAGTTCTCCGCTGTCATTGTTGAGATCTTCGAGTAGCCGATCAAAGTCGCCATCATGTGAGCGTTTCAACTCACGGGCTTCCTCGTAACGCCTGTGTCGCCCCTTTTTCACTTTGCGAGCTCCAGTTTGACGGTGCTGATGCTGTGCAGGAAGTGTATCTGCTGATCGCCGGAATCCGAAGGTATTGGCCACATTGCTTCGAGTTCGCGGATCTGCGCTGCTGCTCCGCTCATAAGGTGATTGTCTGGGCTGATCAGGTGATTGTCTGGTTGGATCGCTGTTCGAGAACCACGATGTCGTTGTCGAAGGCCAGAGAGGCCTCACCGTCGACGAGGCGGCGGATGTGATCGCCGAC
This sequence comes from Candidatus Aldehydirespiratoraceae bacterium, assembly GCA_965221585.1. Taxonomy (GTDB): domain Bacteria; phylum Actinomycetota; class Acidimicrobiia; order Acidimicrobiales; family Aldehydirespiratoraceae; genus VXYK01. Next base: position 1,424,283 of record OZ244898.1, read on the forward strand.
GAGTTCTGCGCGCCAACCCTGTGCCAGCCGCGGATCGTCATCGCCTCGGAGGAAGGCCTCAACGTCGGCACGGGTCGCCAATAGCGCCGGATCGATCTCGTTTGCCTTTGCGACCTGGGCGATCCAGGCACTGGCAAGTGTTACCGCTGGGCGATAATCCCTGGTATCAGCGTTGCGTTTGGGGTTTCTGGGCGGACGCCAGCCCGACTCGAGTCCTTCGGCGACTGCCTTGAGCAACTCTGCTCCCTGTCTGCCCTTGAGCATTCCACGGTCGATGCCGCGGATCTTGCCCAGAGCGTTCTGGTTGGTCGGCATCGCCTGGGCAATGGATGCTACTGCCAGGTCGGAGAGAACGAATCGAACTGGCTGGTTGAGGGTTGCGGCGCGACGCTCACGCCATGCCGCGACGGACTGGGCCACTGCCAGGGGCCGTCCCTTCAGATGACGGGCCTCCTTGATTCTGCTCCAGGCCTCGTCCGGATCACGCGGTGTCAGATCCCGCGAACGCATGAGTTCGCATTCGTCTTGGACCCACGACAGGCGATTGCGAGATTCGAGCTTCGAGACGAGTTGGTCGTGGATCTCCAGCAGGCGGGCTACGTCTGAGGCCGCATAATCGAGCTGGGAGGTGCCGAGTGGACGTTTCAGCCAGTCCGTGAAGCGGCTGCCCTTGGCTAGTGGTACACCCAACTCGCGTTCGTGGAGGAAGGCCAGCGACGGGGTCGACAGGCCGAGGAATCCTGCGGCGATCTGGGTATCGAACAGCCTGGCTGGTATTGCACCGCATGCCAGATCCAGGATTTCGAGGTCTTGTCTGGCGGCGTGGATCACGGAGAGGGCGTCGGAGGCCATCAGTGCCTTCAAGGGGCCCAGGTCGACTGCCAGCGGATCGATCAACACGATCTGGTCGTCCCAGGCGATCTGCACCAGAGCGACCGTTGGCCAGTAGCTCTGCTCCCGATGGAACTCGGTGTCGAGCGCGTAGCGGTCCGTCCGACTCAGGACATCGACTGTTGCGTGCAGGTCTTCGGCCGTGTCGATAATCCGATAATCGAGCATGTGGCATGCTAACCAACAGTGGTGCGGAGGTAGAGTCACCCCCAGTGTCCGACCATTCGACCCCTCCCCCGGACTGGTACACCGATCCCGACGACGAGTCACAGTACCGGTATTGGGACGGGTCGGCCTGGACTGAGCACCGGGCGCCGCGACACGTTGTCGAGGAGTCCCCGGCGCTGCGCGGCGTGAATCGGCTGATAGCCGATTCACTGCGAATCCTGCGCCGCCAGTGGCGCGGCTGGATATTTGTCGCGCTTTTGTCGGTTGTCGCGTACGTCCTGGTAGCCGTGCTGTTCGTCTATAGTGCGGATCTGGTTCTGAACGGCGAACTGGACGAGATCATTGAGCGGATCTCCGAACCGGGTTTCGATCCAGAGACTCCTGAGAACGAGGCCTACTTTGAGTCGCTTGAGGTTGACTTATCGATATGGAACTTTGTGCCGGCAGTTCTCGGCGCGTTGTTCGCCTGGTTTGTGAGCAACCTGGTGACAGCGGCCATCACGTTGCTGACCCTCGCTGATGAGCGCGGCGACGATCAGCGCCACTCAGCAGTGTTGACCAAGGCCCTGAAGCGGGTTCCCCGGCTCATCGGAGTGGACCTGCAGTTCGTGGTCCTCGTAGCGGCGGTCTCCGCGGTTACCCTGCTTGTTGCTGCAACCGTGCCGCTGATGCTCATTGTGGTGATCCCTGTGTTGATTGTCGCCGGAATCTGGGGGTTGCCGGTGGCATTCTTGGCGTATGTCGTTGCTTCCATTGGTCCGGCTCAATGGTCTCTGGGTTACGCCTACCGTCTAGTTCGCGGACGTTTCCGGGCGACCTTCGGCCGCCTGCTGCTGCTCCTGGTGATCGTTACGGTTTTCGCCGTTATGACCGAATTGGTAGCAGGGCAACTGGGGTTGTCCTGGGTTCTGTCTGACGTACTGATCGGAGCAGTGTCAACGGTGCTGTCCCTGTTGTTGAGTATCGCTACTGCGATCGTCTACCTCGACCTGGGCGGAGAATCAGACTGACAGTCGGTGCCCGGTTCGGCTATTGCGTGCGTTCGGGCAGGTCAGCGGGATAGTCGGCGTCGTGGAACCATGCAGGGTCTCCGTCGCTGAACCAGGAGACGTTGAGTTCGCCGACGGCATGCTTGGGCGCGCGGACCCCGTCGGCGAATGAGCGTTCGAGGGCGTCGAGGGCGCTCCGGCGCCAGACTGCATGGAGCCATTCAGCCTGTCCCCCGCAGACGGGGACCGAAACGTCGGCCTTTCCCAAGTTGTCGCGCAGCGCCTTGACTGCTACCGCCGAGGGCCGGGTCAGATCACACGCCAGCACCGCCACCGTCTCGGCCGAAGTGGCTCGAAGCGCCGTGATGATACCGCCCAGCGGGCCTTCGGACGGCCATGCATCCTCGATGTAGGCCATGCCGAGATCCGCGACTCTCTGACCGTCGCCACCGACCACCAGAACCGAGACGGCACCGGCCTCGTACAGCGCGGCGGCAACCCTTTGCAGCAGGGTCAGATCATCGATCTCCAAGAATGCCTTGTCGATGCCCATCCGCCGGCTGGCGCCGCCGGCGAGCACGGCGCCCTCGAAGTCGACGGCACCCTCGGCTGAAGTCACGTCTGCGGTGGCCACTGCGGGTCGAGTTGACGCAGGAAGAGCGCGCAGCGTTCCTCCTCATCGGTTTCTCCGATTAGCGCCGCCGATGCCTGCAGACCTGCAAGGGAGCGCAGGAAACCCCGGTTGGTCTCGTGGCGCCAGAGTACGTAGCCGCTCCCCCGCCAGCCGTTGGCCCGCAAGCGGTCCAGGCCTCGGTGGTACCCCGTGCGGTAGGCCGCATAGGCCAGTGCCGGTACGTCAAGAACATCACCAAGGCAGGCCCAGGCCGCGAGCATGCGAGGCCACCGCGCGCAGACATCCGCGATAGCACCGACGGGGTCGTCGGCATCTTGCGCAGCCCGCAGAGCTTCGACTGCATCTGAGGGTTCAGGGTCGAGAATCGTCTCGGAGGGGCCCGAGGAAAGCTGCACGTCGCTCATGGAGCGAGCCTAGCGGTGGAACATCTATTGCTGTCGGTGCTGGTTAGCATGGCGCCATGTCAGCCGCAGCCCTCCCCAGTTGGCTCGACCCCGAGCTGTTGCAGTGGTTGATCGTGGTGGTTCTGGCGGTCGTGGCGTACCTGTTGTACATCGTTCTGCGTTTCGTGCACCGCTTGGTGGCCAAGGTTGTGTTGCTCGTGGTCCTTGTCGGGTTGGGCGTGTCGCTGTGGGTGCAACGAGCGGACTTGGAGGATTGCGCCCTCACCTGCGAATGCACTCTCTACGGACAACAAGTCGTGATCCCCGTCGATCAGCTGCCTGAGCATCTGCGAACCATCGACGCGAACGGCGTCGCGAGCTGTTCGATCGGTGCGGAGATTCTGAGCTGAGGTTGAGCCTGCCAGCGGCTCGCTCGGCCTCTAGGGGACGCGTTCGATGCGCAGGACGTTGGTGGACCTGCTGCGGCTGTCCGAGCCGGCGAGCACGCTCACCAGTTCACCGGCTCTGACGTGACCGGCGTCCTTGGCAAGGCGGATCGCTTCATTGACCATTTCCTCGTTGCTGCCGCCCTTGGTGATCCGCATCGGGATGGTGCCCCAGCTCAGAGTCAGTTGCTGCACCGTGGGCTCGTTGATGGAGAAGCCGAGAATCGCGGCTTCGGGCCTGAACCTGGCCATCGAACGCACCGTGAAGCCCGAGCCTGAGATGCAGATGACATGGTCGATCTCAAGTTCTTGAGTTGCCCGCCAAGCAGCCATGGTCATCGCGTCGGTGACCGATGCAGACCCCCCGGAGTTGTCGGTCATACGCACTTCGGCGAGCTGCTTTGCCCAGTTCTCGTAGTCCATCTCCTCATCGGCCCGCAGGGCAATCCTGCTCATGGTGCGGATGACGTTGACCGGGTCGGTGCCTATCGCGGTCTCGCCGGAGAGCATGACCGCTGACGAACCGTCGAAGACCGCATTGGCGACATCGCCGGCTTCGGCCCTCGTGGGTGCGGGGCTGGTAATCATCGATTCGAGCATCTGGGTCGCGGTTATCACCGGACGACCACCGGCGATGCACTCCTTGATGATCGCTTTCTGCAGGTGTGGCAGGTCCTCGAGGGAGCACTCGGTGCCAAGGTCTCCCCGGGCGACCATGATCGCTCCTGCCGCCTCGATGATCCCGGCGAGGTTCTCGACCGCGGCCCGTGTCTCGATCTTGGCGATCACCAGGGGGCCTCGCGGATGAGGTTCGACCCCGACTCGCCTTATGTCGTGGGCTGAGCGGACGAAGCTGACCGCCACCATGTCGACGCCCAATTCCACAAAAGCGTCGAGGGCACGGAAATCGCTCTCGGTCGGTGTCGGCATGCGCAGCCGTTGCGACGGTAGATGCACTCCCGGCCGGCCGACCACCTCACCGCCGTGGATGGCGGTGACCAACAGCTTCTCGCTTGATATGTCGGTGATCTTGAGAACGGGGCCGCCGTCGCCGATAGACAGCTGGTCGCCGACTTCAAGGTCGTTCAGGAGCCCCTCGTAGTCGACTTCGATCACTGACTCGTTCGAGGCGGTCTGTCCGACGCGAAGTTCGATGGTGCTGCCCGTTGTGATGTGGGTGCCCTGGTCGTCGAATTTCGCGGCTCGTACTTTGGGGCCTGGGAGGTCGACGAGGATGCCGACCCGGGTTCCCTCGTCCTGAGCAACCGACCGGATCCGGTGGTAGCGCGCGATGCCCTCGTCGAGAGTACCGTGGGCGAGACCGATCCGAGCAACGTCCATTCCAGAGCGGACCATTTCCCGCAACGTCTGCTCGTCCTCCGAGGCCGGGCCGATCGTGGCAACGATTTTTGTACGTCGAGGCATCCCTTAACGCTACTAGCTGCATCGATAAGAACGTGTGACCCCGTCGTGCACGGCCCCTCGCGTGTTGATCGCGGCGAGTATTGTGACCGCGTGGCCGATGTACATCCGTTTCTTGCGAGCGAAGGTCCGATCGCCTTCGCCCATCGCGGCGGCACCAGCGTCTTTCCGGAGAACTCGGAGCGCGCCTTCCGCCATGCCGTCGATCTGGGTTACAGCCACATTGAGACCGACGTCCAGACGACCCGCGACGGTGTGGGGGTTATCTGCCACGATGATCGGCTCGACCGCACCACGGACCGTTCAGGCGATATCGCCGAGCTGTCCTGGGCTGAGGTCAAGCGAGCGCGCATTGGAGGCACGGAGCCGATTATGAGGGTCGAGGATCTGCTCGAGGCGTTCCCGGACACCCGCATCAACTTCGACCCGAAACGCGATGGAGCGGTGGAACCGCTGGCCCGGGCGATCCTTGCCGCCGGCGCTTTGGACCGGGTGCTCGTGGGTGCGTTCAGCGATCGTCGAGTGGATCATGCGAGGCGGCTGTTGGGGGACGGTCTGGCTGTCGCTGCGGGCAGCCGCAGAGTGATGGCCCTGGTCCTGCGTGCCAACCGAATCCCGGTCCCCTTCGAAGGAGTGGACGCGGCTCAGGTCCCGGTACGGATGGGTCGCATCGAGATTGTCACAGAGCGGTTCATCGAGCATGCGCACGAGGTCGGAATCCATGTCCATGTCTGGGGAGTCGACGATTCCGCTGAGATGCATCGGCTCCTCGACCTCGGTGTCGACGGTCTGATGACCGATGAAGTTGAGGTGTTGAAGTCGGTCCTGTGCGACAGGGGTGCCTGGGAGCGCGACGGCCTCTAGTCGTCCTTGAGGGCGACCGCGTTGGGGGTCACGTTCATCTTCGGTTCGTATTCGGGGGCCGCCACCTCCACCGCGGCGCTGCCGAGGCTGGCCTTGAGCTGTTCGCGGCATGATTCGCAGGGGCCGTAGTACTCGACCTCGCACTCTGTTGCACAGCGTGGACAAGTGATCCGCAGAAGTTCCATGACTGCAGTGTGGCGCGTTCGGTGACAGGTCGGTTGAGGTGATCTGAGAAAGTCGCGATTTCGGATATGATCCCGCATCGCGAAGGAGAGGGCAGTCATATGGACAGTGACCGAAGCCCCGTGTCGGAATCGCAGGTTGTGGTAATCGGTGCGGGCCCCGCTGGGCTGACCGCTGCCTACCAGCTCGGCAAGTACGGTCGGAGCGCGCTGATCCTGGAAGCAGACGATGTTGTGGGCGGAATCTCGCGCACGGCCAAGCGCGACGGCTGGCGCTTTGATATCGGCGGCCACCGCTTCTTCACCAAAGTCGCCCCGGTGTCGGACCTGTGGCACGAGATACTCCCCGCGGAGGACTTCCTGTTGCGTCCCCGCATGAGCCGGATCTTCTATGAGGGCAAGTTCTACGACTACCCCCTCAGAGCCTTCAACGCGCTCAAGAACCTGGGAATCACCGAAGCGGTCCGCTGCGTCATGTCCTATTTTTGGGTCAAGGTTCGACCACCGAAGGACCAGACGAAGTTCGAGGGATATGTTGCGGCCAAGTTCGGTTGGCGGCTCTACAAGACGTTCTTCAAGACCTATACCGAGAAAGTCTGGGGAGTCCCCGCCGACGAGCTCGAGGCGGACTGGGCCGCGCAGCGAATCAAGAACCTGAACCTGATCAACGCCATCACCAACGCCATCATCCCCAAGCGGAACTCAAAAGGCATCACCAGCCTCATCGAGGAGTTCGAGTATCCACGCCACGGCCCCGGAATGATGTGGGAACGATGCAGCGAGTTGGTCACCGAGCAGGGCAGCACCATCGAGTTCAACTCGAAAGTCACCAAGATCCGCCACGCGGAGGGGGTCGCCACCGAGGTTGTCACCACAGGACCTGCGGGTCAACGAGTACACGAGTGCGGCGCGGTCATCTCGTCGATGCCGATCCCCCGACTGGTCCAGGCGATGGATCCTCCGGCTTCACCCGAGGCCCTCCGCGCGGCTGCCGAACTCAAGTTCCGTGATTTTCTGACCGTCGCTCTGGTCGTCCCCGCCGAAGACGGCTTCCCCGACAACTGGATATACATCCACTCGCCCGAAGTCTCTGTCGGCCGGGTTCAGAACTTCGGATCATGGTCGCCGGAAATGATCCCGGAGGAGAACAAGACATGTCTGGGCCTCGAGTTCTTCGTGAACGAGGGCGACGAACTCTGGGAGACCGACGACGAGGACCTGGTAGCTCTGGGAACCAGGGAGATGGCGGCCCTCGGCCTGTTGGACCCCACCAGAGTTGAACGGGGATATGTGGTACGGATGCCCAAGGCGTACCCGATGTACGACGCTGCCTACAAGGCGAACGTCGACACGCTTCGCGGCTGGCTCGGCGACGCTGCCCGCAACGTCCACCCGGTCGGTCGCAACGGGATGCACCGCTACAACAACCAGGACCATTCCATGTACACAGCGATGCTCACCGTTGAGAACCTGGTCAAGGGCAGCGACCACGATGTCTGGGAGGTAAACGTCGAGGCCGACTACCACGAGGAACTGAAGGCGGGTGTCCCCTGATGGCCGCGCGGACCCGCGAGCCGGTTCGATGAACGGGTTTGACCGCGTACGGACAATCGTCGTCGTCCCTGCGTACAACGAGCAGGAAGCTCTGCCGGCGGTGCTCGCTCAACTCGCCACCACCGTGAGCGACTTCGACGTGATCGTGGTTGACGACGGTTCGAGCGACGCGACCGCGACGGTGGCGCGCGATGCCGGGGTGCGTTGTGTGGTGCTGTCCTTCAACCTCGGTATCGGCGGGGCACTGCGGGCCGGCTACCGCTACGCGGTCGACCACGGTTATCAGCGGGCCGTCCAGTTCGACGCCGACGGGCAGCATCGTGCCGATCAGATCGGATTGCTGACGGCGGCTCTTGATGCCGGCGCTGACCTGGCGGTCGGCTCGCGTTTCCTCAAGGGAGACTACGACGTCGGACGGAGCCGGGCAGCGGCGATGTGGGCCTTGAGGGTGGGCGTTCGCATGATCACCGGGCAGTCCTTCAGCGACACCTCATCGGGGTTCAGGGCGATCCAGGGGGACCTGCTGGAAGTCTTCGCTCGTGAATATCCGGTGAACTATATGGACTCTGTTGAGACCCTCGTCGAGGCCTGTCGCCGGGGGTATACCGTCGTTGAGGTTCCGACGCTGATGAACCAACGCGCCGGTGGCGTTCCGTCGCAGCGTCCGTTGAGGCTGGCGTACCACTACGCCCGCCTGATAGTCGCGCTCCTCGGTTCCCCACGACGCAGGCCCTCTTCGACACGCAGGCGGCGCTAGGCCGCCTGGGTCCGCCCGTGCGGGTGTTCGGTGGAACTGATCCGCGCCGGTGGGGGCCCGTAACTGCCTCGCAGATGATCCCAGATCGCGAACAGCCGCCCACGAACTGACCAGTGCAGCCCGCGGGCCGGCGCATGGACGAGCCCCACCGGGATCTGCACCAGTGCTACCGCTATGCGAAACAGGGAGTTCTTCAGCCCGAAGTGTTCACGGAGCATCAACAGCGTGTTGCGCAACTGCAGGTAGGCGACCCGTTCAACCGATGAGCTCATGCCCGGGTTGCGAACCTCGGCTCCGCGGACCACCCCGCACCACCAGCCTGCTTTGGCGGCACGGATACCCAACTCGGCCTCCTCGCAGTAGGCGAAATAGCGTTCGTCGAACAGGCCTACTTCAGACAGGAAGCTCCGGCGGCACATCATCAGCGTTCCGTGCGGATAGTCGGAGCGGTCGAATCCTCGGGTTGCTGTGGGCTCCGCGTCGATCGAGCCGAGGAACGGCTGGATGATCGGACGTGCGTTGTCGCCGACGTCTGCGCTCATCAACCCGACCTGCGGCTTGTCGGCAACGGCTGTGAGCATCCGTTCGATCGTGTCGGGGTTGGGCACCGCGTCATGTGGAGCGAGCGCCACCCATTCCCCGGTGCCGCGTTGCAGGAAACGCCTCAAACCGATGTTGGCGCCAGGCCCGAATCCGAGGTTCTTTCCGGTGAGGATCAGCTCGGTGTCGCCAGTTAGCCTGGCGAGTGCCGCCATGGCCGGGGCTTCGCTTCCGTTGTCGACGACCGTCACCTCTGTGGGAACCGTCTGTGACCTGAATGCCTCGACGGTGTGCCCGATCTGCTCGGCACGGTTGCGGTGAACAACCACGACAGCCACCGGTTCGGTCTCAGGCGGCACAGTCATTGTCGGCCAGCTTGCTGCGCGTCGTGAGAGTTGAGCAACCCGGCCGCTAACATGCGTCGGTGCCGCGGGTGCCTGAACCACCGGAATTCGCATTGTCGGCCGACGTCGAGCCGACGGTCGGAAAGATCGGCGATCTTGCCGCCGAAGCAGGCATTGGACGTGTCCACATGCTGGCTTGGCGCGACCTCGCCGATGTGGAGGCGGGGGGTTCGGAGATCCATGCTTCCACGGTGGCTTCACTGTGGGCACAGGCCGGCGTGGAGGTCACGATCAGAACCTCGTATGCACAGGGTTCGCCGCCTGAAACGACGCGGGACGGTTACCGGGTGATTCGCAGAGCGGGCCGCTATCTGGTGTTTCCGCGGGCCGCGTTCGCTGAGCTGACCGGCCGCCACGGCCCCCGCGATGCGCTGGTCGAGATCTGGAACGGTGTGCCGTTCTTCTCTCCTGTCTGGGCCCGTGGCCCACGGGTCACCTGGTTGCACCATGTGCACACTGAGATGTGGCCGCTGGTGCTCACTCCTCGGCTGGCCCGCATGGGGCAGTTCCTCGAGAGCCGTCTGGCACCCCCCTTCTACCGTCGAACACCGATCGTGACGCTCAGCGAGTCGAGCAAGGCGATGTTGCTGCAACGTCTGGGCTTTCGGGAAGAGAACGTGCATGTCGTGCCGCCCGGGATCTCGTCGATGTTCTCCGGGGCCGGCGAGAAGTCTGCGTCTCCCAGTGTTCTGGCGGTGGGTCGTCTCATGCCTCCCAAGGCTTTCGATGAACTGATCGAAGCAATGGTGCGCGTCCGTGAGACTGTGCCCGCGACCCTGACGATCGTCGGTGAGGGTTACGCCCGCGATGCTCTCGAGAATCAGATTTCGCGCTTGGGAGCTGAGCCCTGGTGCGAGCTGGCGGGTCGAGTCGAGGACGAGGCGCTGGTCGACCTCTACCGATCGGCATGGGTTGTGGCTGCCACATCGAAGAGTGAGGGTTGGGGCATGACCCTGACGGAGGCGGCGGCATGCGGCACTCCGGCGGTTGCAACGAACATCGCCGGCCACATCGATGCGGTGTCGCACGGTCTCACAGGTCTACTGGTTGATTCTCCCACCGATCTGGTCGAGGCTCTGGTGAATGTGCTGAGCGACCCGGAGTTGCGCGATCGGATGGCCGGGCAGGCTCGCCGACGAGCTCTGGGGTTCACCTGGGAGCGCACCGCCTACGACACGATGGCGGTGCTCGCCTCGGTTGCTCGACGCACCCGTTATGGGTAGTAGCCGACTTCGCCGCGCGGTCCCGCTGACCGTCGCCGCGGTGATTGCCTACCTGCCGCTGATCCTCTCAAGCCCTGGAAAGGTCGGCGCCGACACCAAGACCTACCTGTATCTCGATCCCTCACGCCTGCTGGCCGAAGCGTCGTCGATGTGGGACAGCGATGTGGCCCTGGGGACTGTGACCCACCAGACGATCGGCTACCTGTGGCCGATGGGCCCGTTCTACTGGTTGGCGGAGGCCCTGGGGAGTCCGGACTGGCTGGCTCAGCGCCTCTGGCTCGGTTCGATCCTGTTCGCGGCCGCCGCCGGAGTCCGCTATCTGCTCAGGACGCTCGACTGGCGCGGCGGCGGCCTGCTGGTGGCGATGCTGGCCTATGAACTCAGTCCGTACGTTCTGCACTACTCGGCCCGCATCTCGGTCGTGCTGCTGCCGTGGGCCGGGCTGCCGTGGCTGATCGCCCTAACCATCAAAGCGGCCCGTCGCGGGGGTTGGCGGTATCCCGCCTGGTTCGCGCTGGTGGTGGTCACGGTCGGCTCGGTCAACGCCACCGCCCTGGTACTGGTGGGGCTGGCCCCGGTTCTCTGGCTGGTCCACGCCGCGGGGATCGAACGCTCCGTCCCGGTGTCCCGAGCGCTCGGGGCTGCGTTGAGAATCGCGGTGAGTGCGGTCGCCGTCTCGCTGTGGTGGATCGCCGGTCTTGCGATTCAGGGTGCCTACAGCCTTCCGGTGACCCGTTACACCGAGACATACGAGGTGGTTGCGGACGCGGCGACGGGTCCCGAGGTGTTTCGCGGGTTGGGCTATTGGTTCTTCTACGGCAACGACAAGTTCGGTCAGTGGATAGAGCCGAGCGTCGAGTACACCCAGGGGGTCTGGCTCCATTTCTTGAGCTTCGGTCTGGTCGTGTTCGCGCTGTTGGGGGCGGCGCTGGTCCGCTGGCGGCATCGTTCCTACTTCGTGCTGTTGGTGGTGGTTGGCGGGCTTGCGGCGATCGCCTCGCATCCATTCGACGATCCCAGTGTTCTGGGTTCGATGTTCAAGGAGTTCACCGAGACCGACGCTGGGCTGGCGCTGCGGTCGACTCCCAGGGCGTTGCCGATGCTGGTGTTGGCGGTTGCTGTCTTCTTGGGGATGATCGCCAACGCGGTGCAGCGGCGTTGGCCGAGTCCCGGCCGGTTTCTGGCGGTTCTGATCTGCGTCGCGGTGGTGCTCAACAATCCGGCTATGTGGCGGATCCGCATGGTTGAAGAGCACCTGCATCGCGATGAGGCCATCCCCGAGTACTGGCACGAGGCGATCACGAGCCTTGATGAGTCCGGACGCGAGGGCCGGGTGATGGAAGTCCCCGGGTCGGACTTTGCGTCCTATCGCTGGGGCAACACCGTCGATCCGATCACGCCCGGACTACTGGATCGCGGCTATCTGGCCCGCGAGTTGGTGCCGTTCGGGTCGGCGCCCTCAGCAGCCCTGCTGACAGCCTTCGACCGCCGATTCCAGGAGGATTCCCTGGATCTCGACTCGGTTGTGCCGGTCGCTCAACTGATGTCGGTGGACGATCTGGTGCATCGGGCCGATCTGAGTTTCGAACGCTTCCGCACTCCCCGACCGGCTGCATTGGCAGACGACTTGGCACGCACGCCGGGCCTGGCACCCGGTGTCGGTTTCGGTGCCCCGGAACCGAACGTGGCCGGGCCCGAGCAGACGATGCTCGACGAGGTGTTCCTCGGGATCGATCCGAATCTGCCCGATCCGGCGCCGGTGACGGTCCATCAGGTTCCGAACGCTCTTGAGATCGTCCGGTTGCGCCCGCTCGAGGGCTCGACCGTGATCGTCGGCGACGCCGAGGGCATCGTGGATGTTGCCGGCGCCGAGTTGTTGGATCTGAGCAGACCGATCTGGTTCGCCGCGGACCTTGTCGCCGACGACGAGTTGCGTGCGACGGTCCTGGCTGAGCCGAGCCACATTGTGATCACCGACACCAACGCCCGTAGGGCCCGACGCTGGGGAACGCTGCGGGAGAACGTTGGAGCGGTCGAACGCGCGGGAGAGGTCCCGTTGGTTGACGACCCGACCGACAATCGTCTTGGGGTGTTCGCCGCGCTCGATCAACGCAGCTACCTCGATGCCGATGACAGCCGGACCGTGGCTGTGCAGCAGGGCGACTTCACTGTTCAGGCCAGCGCCTATGGCAACCCGGTCACCTACACCAACGACGATCGGGCCTTCTACGCCGTTGACGGCGACTTGGACACGGCCTGGGTCGTGGCCGCTTTCGCTGAGGCCCGCGGCGAGTTTCTGGTGTTCGACTTCGAGTCTGAGACGGCGATCTCGGAGCTGACCTTCGTGCAGCCGCTCGAGGAGGCCAATCGCCATATCACCGAGGTTGAGATCAGGGCCGACGGGGCCGTGTTGGGACGTTTCGCGCTGGGACCTCAGAGCCATCAGCCATCGGGCCAGACCGTCGAGTTCCCGCCCGTGCGAGCGTCGCAGCTTCAGGTGGAGATCACCGACCTCGATCTGGGTGTGTTCGCGACGTATCCCGGGGTTTCGCCGGTGGGTTTCGCAGAGGTGCTCATCGGTGCATGGTCTCGACCGTTGTATGAGACGATTCGCACACCGGTCGGGTTGGTCGAGGCGTTGGGGGCCGGCCTCGACGATCACGAGCTGTCGGTGGTGTTGACTCGGGAGCGCTCGAATCCCGCTGAACCCGTGCGCGACGATCCTGAACCGGAGATGCACCGTTGGGTACCGATTCCGGCGGGCCGCAGCTTCGAGGTTGCGGGCGCGGTGAGGCTTTCGGCCGCAGCGCCGGAATCTCTGATCGATGAGCTTCTGGGTCGGACCGGGACGCCCTCGGGTCTGGAGATGACCGCTCGTTCCAGCGGGCGACTTCCCGGCGACCTGCGCAGCGCCGCCTCGTTCGCTTTCGATGACGATCCGAATACAGCATGGACCGGGGTGTTCGGACCGCAGGCTGAGCAGTGGCTCGGGCTCGAGATCGCAGAGCGGGTTCATGTCGAGAATCTTGTGGTGGATGTCGTGGCCGACGACTTCCATTCACTGCCGAGCCGAATTCTGGTGTTCGCCGACGGGGAGGCGGCTGGCGAGATCGTGCTTGACGGCGGTCTCCGCTCCGGCACCAGAGGTGAGACCCTCTCGCTGGTGCACCGGCTCGACCGCATGGTTTCGACTCTGCTGCTGGTGGCGGCCGATGTTGAAGAGCGCTCGACCCGTGACTGGTATTCCAACGCGGCCGTGGCCATGCCGATCTCGATAGCGGAGATCGATCTCGGTGACGGGATCCATTTCAGCGGTGTGTCCGACATCGACACGGGCTGTGTCGAATTGCTGGCTGTGAACGGAGCCGCGGTCTCCGCACGCGTCTCGGGGTCCGCGCAGGACGCTCTGGCCCGGCGTGAGCTGTCGCTGGGCGGCTGTGACCAGGTGGTTTCGGATGCTGATGGGCTCAGGATCGAGACGGCCTCCAGGCCTCTCGGACTCGACCTTGACCAACTCGTATTGCGCAGTCCCCGTCCTATTATTCCTCCACCGCCGATGCCTTCGGTAGAAGTGCTGCATCACGACGACACCTCCTACTCCTTGAGGATTCCGGCTTTGGCTGACGACGCATGGCTGGTGCTCGGGCAGAGCCACAACGACGGCTGGTCGGCGAGCGTCGACGGCGTCGACCTCGGAGCCCCGGTGTTGATCGACGGGTTCGCCAACGGCTGGCGTCTGGCGGCGGGCGATGAACGCTCCGTCGAGCTTCGATGGACTCCACAGAGACTTGTCGACTGGGCGCTGTGGATCAGCCTGTTGGCCGTTGTCATCGTTGCCTGGTTGGCCCTTCGTGGTTCTGTGCAGACCGACATGTCGCTGGCTCGACGTCGTGACGGCCCCGAACTTCCAGTACTTGATCCCATAGTCGGCTTCTCAACGGCCCGCAGGACCCCGTCTGCAGGTTCGGCGCGGCTGATCGTCGTCGGTGCGGTTTCAGCGTCGGGATTCGCGCTGCTCAATCTGCCGCAGTGGCATCTTGCAGCGGTAGGAGTCGGAGCGATCGCGGCAGTAGGTGTCTGGCGGCCGCGCTGGTGGAACCGTCCGGCGCTGTACTCGGCACTGTTGCTCGGTGCAGCAGCGTTGTCGATCATGGTTGACCAGACAAGGTTCCGGTACCCCCCCGACTTCGTGTGGCCGCATCAGTTCGACGGTGTGCACGTGCTGGCCGTGCTGGCCCTGTTGCTCCTTTTCGCGGACTATCTGCGCTCGGCTCAGCGCCCCGACAGCTAGGGATTACAGGAGGGGATTCAGCGCAGAGGGGCTGAGGTCGGCGTGACCGGGCTCGGAAGCAGGGTGTGATCAGTCAACCAGCGGTCCACCGAAGCAGCAGCTGAACGCCCCTCTGCGATCGCCCAGACGATAAGGCTCTGGCCGCGGCCCATGTCGCCGCACACGAAGACCCCCTCCACGTTGGTCGCCCACTGCTCGTCGCGGGCCACATTGCCGCGTTCATCGAGTTCCACGCCGAACTGGTCGAGCAGCGGCCCGGGTTCAGCTCCGGTGAAGCCCATGGCCAGCAGCACCAGATCTGCAGCAAAGTGCCGCTCGGAGCCGTCAATGGGTTCGAAACTCATGCGACCGTCGCTGAAGCGTTGCTCGACGGCCACTGAGTTCAACCCCGTCAACCGGCCGTCGACTCCGGTGAAGGAGACGGTGTTGATGGCGAATTCGCGATCACCCCCCTCTTCATGGGCGGAGCTGACACGGTAGATCATCGGCCAGGTGGGCCAGGGATTCGTCGTCGGCCGTTCATCAGGTGGACGGGGCATGATCTCGAACTGCTGTATTGACGCCGCACCCTGGCGCAGCGCGGTTCCGAGGCAGTCGGCACCGGTGTCGCCGCCGCCGATGATGATCACCTTCTTGCCTTCTGCGGTGATCGTCGGCTCGGCAATGTCGCCTTGTTGCACATGATTGGCGATCGGCAGGTACTCCATGGCCTGGTGGATGCCTGTGAGTTCGCGCCCCGGTATCGGTAGGTCGCGGGCCTGGGTCGCTCCACATGCCAACACGACGGCATCGAAAGCGTCGCGCAACTCATCTGCGCTGATGTCGATGCCGACCGCGGTGTCGCACACGAACCCGGTGCCTTCTGCTCGCATCTGGTCGAGACGCCGGTCAAGATGCCGCTTCTCCATCTTGAACTCGGGGATTCCATAGCGAAGGAGTCCCCCGGGCCGGTCTGCCCTCTCGTACACGACCACTTCATGCCCTGCACGGGTGAGTTGTTGCGCGGCGGCCAGCCCTGCTGGGCCCGACCCCACTACCGCCACACGTTTGGAGGTTGCAACCGTGGGCATGACCGCGGCAATGTTGCCGTCGTCCCAGGCCCTGTCGACGATCTCCACTTCGATCTGTTTGATGGTGACCGGCGGTTCGTTGATGCCCAGCACGCAGGCGGCTTCACACGGTGCGGGGCAGAGCCGTCCGGTGAACTCCGGGAAGTTGTTGGTCGCATGGAGCCGCTCGATGGCGTCGGCCCATTGGCCGTTGTGGGTCAGGTCGTTCCAGTCGGGAATCAGGTTGCCGAGCGGGCAGCCGTTGTTGCAGAACGGGACACCGCAGTCCATGCAGCGGCTTGCCTGGCGACGGAGGTCCGACTCTGGAAAGTCCTTGTAGACCTCCTTCCAATCGAGCAGCCGCACCGGGACCGGACGTCGCTCGGGAAGCTGTCGTGGATGTTTCAGGAATCCGCGTGGGTCAGCCATCGTCGTCGGTGTCCGTTGTCGTCATCCGCTGGAGGCGGCCATGATCGCCTCCACCTCGTCGCCGCCCTGGGCGCGGGCCGCTGCAGCGGCGGCCATCACACGCCGGTAGTCGGTCGGTGTCACCTTCACGAAGTCAGCGGCGCTGGTCCCCCACGTGGCCAGGATCCGCGCGGCTATCTCGCTTCCGGTTTCGTGGCGGTGTTTCACGATTCTGTCGCGCAACCATTCGTAGTCTTCGTCGTCGGGTTCCTCGAGAACGACCATTTCAAGGTTTGTGCGTGCCGGGAGTCGCCCGTCGGGGTCGTAGACGTAGGCGATTCCCCCGCTCATCCCGGCCGCGAAGTTCCGTCCGGTCGAGCCGAGTATGACGGCACGGCCTCCGGTCATGTACTCACACCCGTGATCGCCGACTCCTTCCACCACCGCGACCGCTCCGGAGTTGCGAACACAGAACCGCTCCCCCACTCGACCTCGTAGGAACAGCTCCCCGGCGGTAGCGCCGTAGAGGATCACATTTCCGGCGATGACGTTCTGTTCTGCAACGAAGGGGGCGCTTTCCGGCGGGCGTACGACGATGCGGCCGCCCGAGAGTCCCTTGCCGACGTAGTCGTTGGCGTCGCCTTCGAGTCTCAGGGTGATGCCTCGGGGAACGAACGCGCCGAGGCTGTTGCCTGCCGATCCGGTCAGGTTCACGATGATCGTGTCGCTGGGAAGTCCTTCGCCTCCGAACCGTCTGGTGACCTCGTATCCCAACAGCGTGCCGACGGTCCGGTTGACGTTGCGGATGGGGATGTCGATGGTGACCGGGAGCCGTTCTTCGAGGGCACCACGGGCAAGCGATATCAGGGTCTGGTCGAGTGCCCGTTCGAGCCCGTGGTCCTGTTCCTTCCATTGATGACGGCGCGCCTCACGGGCAATCTCGGGCAGGTGCAGAATGGGCGTCAGGTCCAAACCGTCGGTCTTCCAGTGCGCCACGGCGTCGCTGACATCGAGTGCCTCGACCTGTCCGATCGCTTCGTCGAGCGTACGGAAACCGAGTTCTGCCATCAGCTCCCGGACTTCGGTTGCGATGAACTCGACGAAGTTGACGACGAACTCAGGTTGCCCTGTGAAGTTCTCGCGCAGTTTCTCGTTCTGGGTAGCGACGCCGACCGGGCAGGTGTCGAGATGGCAGACCCGCATCATGATGCATCCCATGACCACCAGCGGAGCCGTGGCGAAACCGAATTCCTCAGCGCCGAGCAGGGCCGCGATCATCACGTCGCGGCCGGTCTTGAGCTGGCCGTCGCACTGTACGACGATGCGGTCGCGGAGGTCGTTGAGCAGCAGCGTCTGCTGGGTCTCAGCGAGACCCAGTTCCCATGGAGCGCCGGCGTGTTTGATCGATGTCTGCGGCGACGCGCCGGTCCCACCGTCGTGTCCTGAAATGAGCACCACGTCCGCGTGGGCCTTCGACACTCCCGCGGCGACCGTTCCCACCCCGACCTCAGCCACCAGCTTGACGTGGACTCTAGCTTGAGGGTTGGCGTTCTTGAGGTCGTGGATCAACTGGGCGAGATCCTCGATCGAGTAGATGTCGTGGTGGGGAGGAGGCGAGATCAGGCCGACCCCGGGCGTCGAATGACGGGTCTTGGCGATCCAGGGGTACACCTTGTTGCCGGGCAGTTGCCCGCCCTCGCCGGGCTTGGCCCCCTGAGCCATCTTGATCTGCAGATCATCAGCGTTGACGAGGTACTCGCTGGTGACCCCGAATCGTCCACTGGCAACCTGCTTGATGGCGCTGCGTCGCAGGTCCCCGTTATCGTCTGGTTCGAATCGGTCGGCGTCCTCGCCCCCCTCGCCGGTATTGGACTTGGCACCGATGCGGTTCATGGCGATGGCAAGCGTCTCGTGAGCTTCCGGGGAGATCGAGCCGTAGCTCATTGCTCCGGTCGAGAAACGCTTGACGATGGAGGCGACCGGCTCGACCTGTTCGATCGGCACCGGCTCGCGGTCCGACTTGAATCGGAACAACCCCCGCAGTGTCCCCAGACGCTTGGACTGGTCGTTCACAAGATCGGTGTATTCCCTGAAGATGTCGAATCGTCCCTCGCGAGTGGAGTGCTGGAGCTTGAACACGGTCTCCGGGTTGAACAGGTGGTACTCACCCTCACGGCGCCACTGGTACTCGCCACCGACTTCCAAGGAACGATGCGACCGCTGCGCGGGGACTCGCGGGTAGGCCAGGCGGTGACGCGCCGCGACCTCTCGGGCCAGGACATCGAGTCCTACGCCGTCGAGGCGGCTGACCGTGCCCGTGAAGTACTCGTCGGTGACTTCGCGGGCCAACCCGATCGCCTCGAAGATCTGGGCGCCTGTGTACGACGCCACGGTGGAGATGCCCATCTTCGACATCACCTTCAGGACACCCTTGCCTGTCGCATCGACATAGTTGCGGTGCGCTTGGGCCAGCGGCATCGAGCGGTCAAGTCCATGTTCGCCCCGCTGGACCATCTCGCTGATCGTTTCGAGCGCCAGATAGGGGTTGATGGCGTTGGCTCCGTAGCCGATCAGCAGGCAGATGTGGTGGCACTCGCGGACATCTCCTGCCTCGACCACCAGGCCGGCCCGGGTGCGACTCTTCTGGCGGACGAGATGATGGTGCACCGCGCTGGTCGCGAGCAGCGAGGGAATCGCCGCTTCCGATTCGTTGGTGCCGCGGTCGCTGAGCACGAGCACCGTGGCCCCGTTCTCGATAGCCGCGTCGGCAGCGTCGCGCAGCGCGCTCAGCGCGACTTCCATGCCCTCTGCGTTGGCGGCGACCGGGTAGAGCGTGGACAGGACCGCGGTGCGGAATCCAGTGGGCCCTTCGGTCCCGTCCAGGGCGGCCAGGCGAGCGAGCTCCTCGTCGGTTATCACCGGGTTGTCGAGATGGATCGTGCGACAGGAACTCGGCTGGGGGTCGAACAGGTTGCCCTCGGGTCCCACACGCGCGAACAGCGATGTGATGATCTGTTCTCGGATGGCGTCGAGTGGCGGGTTGGTGACCTGAGCGAACAGTTGTTGGAAGTAGTCGCTCAACTGTCGTGAGCGGGTGCTCAACACCGCTATGGGCGTGTCGGTACCCATCGAACCGATGGCCTCTTTGGCGTTGGCGGCCATCGGAGCCAATAGCAGTTTCTTCTCTTCGTGGGTGTATCCGAAAGTCTGCTGCCGTTGTAGCAGCGACCCCTCGGCGATGTTTCGCGGTGCCGCGACTGGCAGATCCTCGAGTGTGGTGAGGTTCTGGTCGATCCAGGTCTGGTAGGGCCGTGCTGCTCCAAGACGCGCCTTGATCTCGTCGTCTCGAATGATGCGCTGCTCGTTGGTGTCGATGAGGAACATCCGGCCGGGTTGGAGGCGACCCTTCTCAACCACCTCGTCGGCCGGGACCTCGACGACACCGACTTCGCTCGCCATGATCACCAGGCCCTCCGCGGTGACCCAGTAGCGTGAGGGCCGCAGACCGTTGCGGTCCAGCACTGCGCCGATCACTTCCCCGTCGGTGAAGGCGATCGAGGCGGGACCGTCCCAGGGCTCCATCCGAGTTGAACTGAACTGGTAGAAGGCGCGCTGGGCCGGGTCCATGTGTTGGTGGTGTTCCCACGGTTCGGGGATCATCATCAACACCGCTTCAGCAACGGAATAGCCGCCCAGGACCAGCAGTTCGAGTGCCTCATCGAAACCGGCGGTATCGCTGGCCCCCTCGGTGCAGATCGGGAAGGCACGTTCGAGTCCCGGCAAGTGCGGTGACTCGAGCAGCGCCTCACGGGCGCGCATCCAGTTGCGGTTTCCGGCGATGGTGTTGATCTCGCCGTTGTGGGCGACCATCCGGTAGGGGTGGGCGAGGGGCCACGAAGGGAACGTATTGGTCGAGAATCGCGAATGTACCAGGGCCAGCGCACTCTCGACCCGGTCGTCGCCGAGGTCTTGGTAGAAGTCCGCGAGCTGGGGAGGCGTGAGCATTCCCTTGTAGACGACCGTTCGTGAACTGAGCGACGGGAAGTAGACCCGTTCGGAGGGCTTGGCTGCGCCGCCCATGGCTTTGGTGTCGGTATCCCGGTCGTCGGCACCGTCGTCGTTGGGTGCGGGGACCCGGATCTCGTGTTCTATCCGTTTGCGAGCAATGTACGCCCGGCGGTCCAGGTCAAGGCCACTCAGGCCTTCGGCTCTCACGAAGATCTGTCGGAATATCGGCATCGTCATGAGCGCTGCGGACCCGATCACTGACTCGTCCACCGGCACGTCTCGCCAACCCAGGGTGACCATGCCCTCTTCGGCCATGATGCGTTCGATCTCGAGCTGGGCGATACCTGCGTTCTTGTCGGTCTGGGGGATGAAGGCGATGCCGGTGGCGTAGCAGCCGGGTTCCGGCAACTCGAAGGGAACCACGTCGCGGTAGAAGCGGTCCGGCGTCTGGATCAGGACTCCTGCGCCGTCGCCGGTGTTGATATCGGCTCCCTGGGCGCCGCGATGCTCCATATTGCACAGCGCCGCGAACCCCGTGAGCAACACATCGTGGCTGCGTCGACCGGAAATGTCGCAGACGAAGCTGACGCCGCAGGCATCGTGTTCGTTGCGGGGGTCGTAGAGACCTTGACGCGAGGGCTGTCCGCGAAGCATCTGCATCTCCTGAAGGGGTTCCGGTATTGAGGCGTGAAGCCAAAACACGTGAACGGGGACGACGCTGGCCCGGCTCTGACGTTCCTCAATGATACCGAACTTGGGGCCGAACACGCCATTTCGGCTCGCTACTCAACGCTGCAGAGCGGTGCGAGCAGCGCGGTACGGTGCCGCGAACATCAACAGCACCGGAAAGATCTCCAAGCGCCCGATCAGCATGAAAGCGGCTAGCACCAGCCGAGCGGGTTGGCTGAAGGCTTCGGCGTAGTTCGAGGTCGGCCCCGCCTCACCGAGGGCGGGACCCATGTTCCCCAACACCGAGATGATCGTTCCGATCGAGGTCTCGAGGTCGCCGCCGAGCATGGTCAGAACAACGCTGCCGAAACAGATGAGCAGCACATAGAACAGGAAGAACCCGGCCATCCGGGACACCATGTCCTCAGGCACTGCCACTCCGCCGTGCTTCACCGCGAAGACGGCTCGAGGCTGTTGAGTGTGCTTGAACGAGCGAATCAGGTGACCGGCGAGCACCCTCGCCCGCATGACCTTGATTCCCCCCGAGGTGGAGCCTGCTGAGGCGCCCACGACGAACAGCAGCAGGATCACCATCTGTGCCGCCGGCGCCCATAGAACGTAGTTTCCCGGCGAATGTTCGCCGGTGGCGTTCCCGAAGCCGGTGCTCGTTCCCAACGAGATCACGTTGAACACGCCTGCTCTCAGCGCCTCGCCTGCTCCGAAGGGCTCACTGAGCCATAGCACCGCGACCACGACGGCCGCCGCCCCCACGATCAGCGACGCGAAGATTCGGAACTCCGAGTCACGGGCGTAGGCGCGCAGCTCGCCGTGGGCGGCACGCCAATGGAGCGTGAAGCTGACCGCGCCGAAGAGCATCCCGGCGATTATCACCATTTCGACGAGGACGCTGTCGAAGTGCCCGATCGAATCCGCGTAGGGGGAGAAACCACCGGTTGCCGCGGTCGTGAGACCGTGAGCGAAGCTGTCGTAGAGACTGGGGCCTGGAACCAGGAACAAAGCGGCCGTTACCGCCAACGTGGACAGCACATAGATGGTCCAGAGCCGCCTGGCAGTTTCCGAGACCCGCGGCACCAGCCTGTCCGAGACCGGCCCGGGCGCCTCCGCGGCGATCAGGTCCAGACCCCCGACCCCCAGATAGGGTAGGACCGTCACGGCGAGAACAACGATTCCCATCCCCCCGTACCACTGGCTCAGTTGGCGGTACATCATCAGTCCACGGCCCGGACGTTCGAAATCGACCATTACCGTCGAACCGGTGCTCGAGTATCCCGAAGCGGACTCGAAGATCGAGTTGACCAACTGCTCGACGAAATCGATCCCGGAAGTCGCGAAGGTTCCCGCGAGCAGGTAAGGGACAGCTCCGAAAAGGGTCATTGCCATCCAGGTCCAACCGACCGCCGCGAAGACGTCCCGGGTTCTCGTCGAACCGACCCGGGTGCGCCACCACAAAAGGCCCCCGACAGCACCCGAGATCACTGCCCCAAGTGCAAGCGCGCCGCTGTCTTGGTTGGTTGACGCCAATTCGATCAGTGCACAGACTCCCATGCCGGCGGCGACGAATATCAAGGCCAGTCCCATCACATGCAGAGGCGTGCTGGGTCGGCCGACGGGTGTGCCGTGCAACATGGTTGCTCGGCGTGCTTCGCCGGCGCGGGTCCGCCAGAGACCTCTCATTGCTGACTCCCCGCAAAGCGACCCGACAGCAGCTTCTGAGCGTTGGGCAAGCGCTTGCGCAGCCAACGGCCGAGGACCTTGCGGGCATGCGCAGCCCAGACGACGGCGATCACCAACGGAACCAGAGAGAGGCGCCCCGCCAACATGAACGGCACCAGCGAGATCCGCGCCCAATGGTTGAGGCTGCTGAGATCGCCGTAGGGACCGACACCGATACCTGGACCGTGTGTCGAAAGCACAGAGATGCCGGTGTATATCGCGCCCACAAGGTCGACACCAAAGAGAGCCAACAACAGAGCAGCGCTTGCACAGGTGGCAAAATGAGCGATCTGATGGCCGGTCATACGTTCGATGGCACGTTCGTCGACAGCGCGACCACCGCTCTTGAGCACGACCACGGCACCCGGATCAAGCTGGCGACGCAACTCTCTACGGGCGAAAGCGACCAGAATGCGGGCTCGGCTGATGTGCAGCCCCCCTCCCGCAGAACCGATCATCGAGCCCGTTGCGATGATCACCAGCAACAGCGCGGTGACGCTGGGGTCGAGAACGGTCCAGTCCGTGACCGCGAATCCGGTGGTGCTGGCTGACGAGGCCGTCGTAAAGAGCGAGTCGTGCCAGGAGAGTCCATCGGCACGCCACCAGACCAGCAGTGTTCCCACAGACAGGACTGCGCCGTAGATGCGAAGCTCCGGACTGCGAAGCAGCGCCTTGGCTCGACCCCTGATCGCCCACCAAATGATTGCGTAACCTGCACCGGCGATGATCATTCCCACGGTGGCCACAGCTGTCGACGCGGTCCCGAAACTCACAAAGGAGTCGGCCGCCGATGAGAACCCCCCGGTAGAGATGGTTGTCAGGGCATGTACCGCGCTGTGCTTGGCACCCATTCCTGTAGCTGCGAAGGCGACGCCGAGGAGCGCGGTGAGAAACAGGTAGATCACCACGACTTGACGGCGACGGGCCTGTCTGTTGTGTGCGAAGTCGTCGTTTACGATCCACTCAGCCGGCGCGAGGCGTTTCTGTTGCAGCGCCGTCGGCAAGGCCACGACCCCCGCGACTATGCCCACCAGCCCGCCGAGCCACTGGGTGGATGCCCGCCACAAGGTCATGGGCACCGACAATCCGGTCGGGTCGAGCGTTGTCAGCGCGGTGGTGCTGAAACCGGCCGCGGACTCGACTAGAGCATCGTCAACCCGTTCGATGGTCCCGGTTGTCAGATAAACCACGGCCCCGACAACGACCAGCACCAGCCAAGTGGTCGCCAGGCCGGTCAGGACCGTGGAAGTGGTGGGTCTCGGGCGTCGAACGAATCTGTTGCGTGAGAGCACGCCGATACCGCTGAACAGCACTGCGGTTGTCGCCAGCACGACGCTGTCGCCAAGGTCATCGGCAATGCCTGATATTGCGCAGGCACCGCTGACGATCCCCAAGCCCATCAATGCATCGGTGATCGCCAACAGCGTGTGTGAGTCTTTACGTGATCTTCGGACATCGAATGCCCAGTTTCGGGCTCGTGGCGAGCCGCCAAGAGGCTTCACCCGAACACTCGTCGTACCTCATCAACAGCGATGGGTACAGCGAAAGCGACGATATGGTCGCGACCTCGCAGGCGCGAACGGCCCCGCGCTATCTGGGCCTTGCCATCACGTACGAACGCCCCGATGAGGACGTCCTTGGGGAGACCCAAGTCCTTGACCAGCGCACCGTCGGCTGGACTGTCGACCGCAACCTCGAGTTCGAGCACCTCGGTATTGCCGTGCAGGAAGGTCTCGACCGCAGCTACGTCTCCACGCACAAAGCGCAGGACGCCGTTGGCGGTGGCCGTCCGAGGCGACAGCGCAACATCGATACCGACATCTCCGAGGAGCTTGAGCAATGCGAGGCGATGCACCACGGCCACCGTCTCGCCCGCACCACTCGATTTGGCGTACAAGCAGGCCAGGATGTTGGCATCATCCTCGCCGGTGAGGGCAACAACCATATCGAAGCGGCCAACGTCAGCCTCCTCCAAAAGGTCCGCGTCTGTGATGTCGCCTTCGAGGATCACTGCTTCATCGAGCCTTTCAGCGAGCGCTCGGGCCCGCTGAGGCGACCGTTCGACGATCACGACATGGATCCCCCTCGCGGTCAGTCGTTGAGCCAGGATCTCCGCGGTGCGTCCGCCTCCGAGCAGCATCACTCTGTGCAAGGTGAAACGTTCGAGACCGAGCAGCTCGAACACCAGCCCTCGGGCCCGCCGTTTCAATGCCAAGCGGAGGTGATCGCCGGCTTCGAGATAGTGGTTGCGTCTCGGGATGATGCTCTCGTCGGCGCGCCCGATGGAGCCGACCACAAAATCCCACTCGGGCTCGAACTCAGCGCCGATGTCCTTGAGCGAACGCCCCACCAACGGCGAATTCGGCGCCAATCGGGCACCGATGACCAACACCTCTCCCCCGGCCATCTTGGCGACTTCGTCAGTGCCTGGGTAGTCAATCAACTCCAGGATGTCTTCGGCAGCCTCAGAATCAGGATCGATGACCAGGTCCACGCCGGATTCCTGGCGGAGTTCCGCGCCGTGCTTGCCGCGGAGCTCCGACGCCTCGATGCGAACGACGGTCCGCTCTGCTCCCAGCAACTTCGACAGTTGCGAACACACCAGGTTGACCGCATCGTCTTTGGTGACGGCGACTACCAGGTCGGCGCGTTCGACTCCGGCCCGTCGCAGAGTCTCGGGATGAGTACCGCTGCCCTCAACGACCAGTACATCCAAGTCTTCGTCGAGTTGGCGGAGACGCTCTCGGTTGAGGTCAATGATGGCTACGTCATGTCCCTCCCGGCTGAGGCGATCAGCGACATAAGAGCCAACTTCGCCAGCTCCAACCACGATGACGTGCACGCTTGTCTACTCCAGTGGGGGACGTTTCGCTGAGTTCCCCAGCGACAGGGCTCCGGGACGGAACTCAATAACTTTACTATCTGTCACCACTGCGTCTAGACCGACATCCCAACCTTCGCTGGGAATCTGTGCCACTTGTTGGAAGGCGTAGGCGATGCCGACGATGACCGGACGTCTGTCAACGAGGCCGGCCAGGCAACGATCATAGAATCCCTTGCCCTGACCCAGTCGCTGTCCGCTGTGGTCGAACGCCACCAACGGTGCCAGCACCACATCGTGAAGTGCGAGGTCCAGAACCTCGCCGCCGACCGGTTCGGGAATGCCGAAGGCCCCCTGATGATCGGGAGCATTCGGTTGCCAACTGACGAACTCCAGATCATCGTCCACCACTCGCGGCACAGTCACCGTGGCTCCTCGATCAATGAGTTGCAGCATCACCTCGTCGATGTTGATCTCGCCTCGCACTGAACGGTATCCCGCGACCGTTTCGGCGCTCCGCAGAAGTTCAAGGCGTTCCAGAGCCGCCAGAACCGCGGCGGACGCCGAAGCCTGACGCGCCGATCCCAACCCAGCGCGCCGAGCGCGCATTTGCTGCCGTATCGACTGCTTTTCTGCCGCGTTGCTCATCTCGGGACCGCGTTGCTCTTCTTGGCGTGCTCTTCAGGCCCAGCCGTCGGGCGCTGGTGCTAGACGAAGGCGCTGGCGAACACCAATGAGACGATAGTCATTACCTTCAACAAAATGTTCATGGCAGGGCCGGAGGTGTCCTTGAAGGGGTCGCCGATGGTGTCGCCCACCACCGCAGCCTTGTGAGGGTCGCCACCCTTGCCCCCGTGAGCACCTGCTTCGATGTATTTCTTGGCGTTGTCCCATGCTCCGCCCGCATTGGCCATGAATATCGCGAGGGCGAAGCCGGTCACCAGAGCGCCGGCCAGAAGACCGCCGAGCATGTCCACGTCTATGAATCCGGCGACCAGGGGAACCACGACAGCCAGCGCTCCGGGGACCACCATCTGCTTCAAGGAGGCGTCGGTAGAGATCTGGACGCAACGTGCCGAGTCCGGAGCCACGCCCTCACGCCCCTCACGCAGCCCAGGAATCTCCCGGAACTGTCGGCGCACCTCTTCGATCATGGTCGCTGCGGCGCGGCCCACCGCGTCGATCGTGAGTGCCGCGAACAAGAATGGCAGTCCCGCTCCCAGGAACAGGCCGATGAAGACATCAACTTCGCCGACGTTGAGGCTGAGCGCACCGCCTTCCTGCATGACCGCGAACTCGAAGCTCTTGAACAGCGCAAGTGCAGTGAGAGCGGCGGATCCAACGGCGAATCCCTTGGCAATGGCCGCGGTGGTGTTGCCGAGCGAGTCGAGAGCATCGGTGACCTCGCGAACCGAAGGATCGAGTTCAGCCATCTCCGCTATCCCGCCCGCATTGTCGGCGATGGGTCCGTATGCGTCGACTGAGACGACCACGCCGGTCGTGGCCAGCATGCCGATCGCGGCCACCGCGATCCCGTAGATCCCGCCTCCGTCGCCGAGAGTCTGTTCGCCGCCCCAGTAGGCCACGCCCACACCGAGCAGGACAAGCAGAACCGACGAGGCGACCGACACCATGCCGGCACTGATGCCGGAGAGCACGGTGGTGGCCGGTCCTGTCTCGGACTGCGCGGCAATCCTCTTCACCGGGTTGTAGTGATCAGAGGTGTAGTACTCCGCGGTCTTGCCCAGAGCCCAGCCGACCAGCAGGCCGCCGATCACCGAGATCGCTAGTCCGTAGGGTGCCTCGTAGCGGTCACCGCCGAACATCCAGTAGGCGACCGCGACCGTGGCGATGACCGTAAGACCCATTGCCACGTTGGTGCCTCGGTGGAGAGCCCGGCTGAGCGCCTTGCTGTCGGTGCTGTCGCCGCCCTTGACCAGGAACGAGCCGATGATCGAGGAGACCATGCCGACGAAGGCGATGGCCATCGGGAACATCAGCCTCGAGATGTTCTCGTCGAGGCCGGCGTCTGCTGCGGCCAGCCCACCCGCCACCGAGAATGCGGTGAGTGCCACCGGGGCGATGATCGACCCGACGTAGGACTCGAACAGGTCGGCGCCCATCCCGGCGACGTCACCGACATTGTCGCCGACGCTGTCGGCGATGCTCGCGGGATTGCGAGGGTCGTCCTCGGGAATTCCGGCCTCGACCTTGCCGACCAGATCGGCGCCGACGTCGGCAGCCTTGGTGAAGATGCCGCCACCGACACGTGAGAAGAGCGCGATCGACGAAGCACCGAGGCCATAGGCGGTGACCACTTCGAACGCCTTGTCGATCTCCAGCCATTCGACGAAGAGCAGGTAGGTGAACATGAGTCCGAGCAGCGCCAGGCCGGCGACCGCGAAACCCATGACCGCTCCCCCTCTGAATGCCACCGGGAGAGCTGCCGACGGTCCGCTTCGGGCTGCTTCGGTGGTGCGTGCATTGGCCATGGTCGCCACCGTCATCCCCGCGTATCCGGCTGTGGCAGACAGCACCGCACCGATCACGTAACTCACCGAGGCCAAGGGATCGATGACGATCGCAAGCAGGACGATCATTGCTAGGACGAACACGGAAACCCATGTGTATTCCTGTTTCAGGAAAGCCCGGGCACCCTTTTGGATCTCCTTCATCAAGAACACCATCCGCTCGTTACCGGGCGGTGCCGATTCGACGGACTTGTAGTAGAAGACTGCCAGCAGCAGACCGGCGACGGCTGAGATCATGGCCAGATAGGGAACGGCGCTCACGAATTCTCCTGTTCGTTACTGAGAAGTGATCCGAAGGTTACGGGGCTTCGAGTTGACCGAGACACGCTACCGAGATGAGCACCCGCCAACACTGCTCGGGCCAGACGGGTGCCCGGTTCAGCTGGCGATATCCAGAACCGTACGGATGCCGTCGGTGGCGTGAAGCTTGGCGATTCCGTCGTTGACTTCGCTCAGCGGCAGGCGGTGGCTGATCATTCGTTCCAGGTCCAAACGGCCGCTACGCCAAAGGTCGAGCATCAAGGGAATGTCGCGGGTGGGCCAGCAGGATCCCAACAGACATCCGACGAGTCGTTTCTGCAAGGTCATGAACAGCACCGCTGCGTTGATCGTTACGTTCTCCTCCGAGGGCGAGGCGCCGACCATCACGGTGGTGCCCCCGACACGGGTGCTGTTGATGCCCTGCTCAACCAACGCTGCGCTGCCGACCGCATCGAAGGCATAGTCGACTCCCCCGCCGCCGGTCAGCTCCATGACTCTGGCGTGCAGATCATCGGATGTGGGATCCACGAGGTCGGTCGCCCCGAAGTTGGAGGCCATCTCCCGGCGCCCCTCAGCCGGGTCCGACGCGACTATCTGAGCAGCCCCGGCGATCGAGGCCCCGCTGACGATTGCTTGGCCGATACCTCCGAGGCCCATCACCAATACGGTCGCTCCCCGCTCGACTCTGGCCGTGTTGAACACTGCGCCTACACCGGTCTGCATGGCACAACCGATGACGCAGGCCACATCGAGGGGGATGTCGGGATCGATGCGGACTGCTCCTGATGCCGGCAGCACCGTGTACTCCGCGAACGCTCCGACCCCCAGACCCCTCCAAACGGGTGCCCCTCGGCGGCTGAACGGCGTGCTGCCGTCGGGTCGGGAGTTGGTGGCGAACGACAGCGCATCAGCACACTCGGTGGCCTGGTGCCGCGCGCAGGCGGCACAGTGCCCGCAAGGTGCCAGAGGCGTCAGTACCACATGATCGCCCACCGCGAGGTGAGTGACTCCCGGACCCAGCATCTCCACCACGCCGCTGGCCTCGTGTCCGAGGATTGTGGGGACGAAGTAGCCGCCGTCCTGCAGGGTGGTGTCGCTGTGACAGATTCCACAGTTGGAGACCTTGATCAGGACTTCGTTGGCACGAGGTTCTTCTATGTCGATGTCTTCAACCATTTCGAGAGGGGATCCTCCCGCTGTCAACAGTGCAGCCCGCATCGCCGCGACACTAGTCCCTGAGGGTCACCGCTTTGCCATCGCGGCTGAAGCTGTGCCATTGCACACGCTGGGCGGTACGACCAGGATGTTCTCGAGCAGGTGTCCGGCACACACGAGCACCTAGACAAACAAAGGCACGGTCTTTGCTGCTTGGGCATCCGAATGCACGCGGTTCAGATGGCGGTTACTCCGTTGAGGGTGAGCAGTGTGCCTATCACCACCCCAGCGCTGCCCACGGCCGCAGCCCTCCAGTATGTCGCCCGCAGGCCCGCTACAACCATCACGCCTACCAACGCGATCACGACGCCGATGACGCCGAGCGCGGCTCCGGAACCTCGGGCCGAGCCGGCCGATATTGCCAGGATGGCTAGCGCCGGTGAGAAGAATGCCGGAAACGCCATCGGAACGATCCCTGCCCGCCAACCCTGTAGTGCCGGTTCTGGTGGTGGCGGCTGGATGAAGAGGTCGCGAATCCCGACGACCAGCACAGAGACGCCCGCGGCGATCCGGGATGATGATCCGCTCACGTTCAGCCAATCCAAGATCTCTTCGCTTAGCACCGCGAGCAAGCCGACCGCTGCCAGACTCAGCAGGGTTGCGACAGCGGCCGCGGAGCGTCGAGTCTCGGCGCCTGCGGGAGCGCATGCTGCGATCCGGAAGGGATTGGCGGCACACATTGCGGCCAGCGCTATCAGGGTTGAGCTCATTCGGGCATCCAATCTTCAAGGAGCAGCAGCGCCGACAGGGCGTGCTGCTGGTCGTCCATCTGGGTGAGGTCGTTCCGGAACCAGGCGCCTTCCACTCGCGGGGGTTCAGGGTGGTTCTGGGCCTGCGCAGCGCTGACCTGGCGTTCGGTCAACAGGTGGGCGACGCAGTCTGCTCGATCATTCAGTGCGTGAATGTCGACGCCGGTCAGTTCGAAGCGGTCCAGGAACCGCAGGTAGTTGCCGATCCCTTCGCCGAGAGTGCCCACGCCGGCCGGAAGCGCGACTGTTCCCCTGGTGAGTCGAGTAATCCCGCCCTGGCGCTGTGACTCATACCGAACTTGCAGACCGAACAGGTGGAGCTGTCGCTTCAGCCATTGGTTTGTGGCTGCGCCATCAAGCTCAAGCTGAGGTTCAGAGCCCAGTCGGTCGACGTTGGGCCAGCGACTCATGGTCTCGAGTGCGTACGCCCCCCAGTGGTCCGAGACTGGTGGCCACGGCGACTCGACTCGGTCGCGGTCCTCGAGGATATATCGATAGACACGCAGTGCGGTCTCGTCGAAGTTCTCGTCGGGGAATGTCAGATGGAGTCGCGCCAGAGCCCAAAGGACTTCCCCGGTGAAGAACGGGGATCGACCGCTGGTCGATCCCGTCATGGTATTGATCGAGGCACCCACCGAACCGTCGGGGTTGACAACCCCGGTCAAGGTTCGCCCCAGCGCCCTGAGGAGCGGATCGCGGTCCTCGGCGAGCGTTGCCCGGCGTCTCTCGTCCAACGCTGCCACCAGCAGTGCGACGGAACCGCTGCGGGCACTTGCGCCGTGTCCGAACACCAACCCGATGGGAGTGTTCTGCAGGCGCCCATCAACATAGGCCAAGCCGTGATCGGCGACCTCGGCGGCTCCTTCGATGCCGGCGGACTCTGCCTGGTACAGCGACAGCAGAACTCCGGCGTGGCGGACATCGTTGTACCCGCCGAGAGACCGGCTCTCGGCGCGGTCGTAGCGGTACTGGAAAGTGCCGTCGTCGTTGATGTTGGCCGCGAACCATCCCACGGCCGCCACCGCCGCATTGTTCAGATCCGCAGAAGTCGGTTGTCCGCAGTCCTCCGGGTGGACCGTGAGCGCCACCAGCGCCACGATGAGGATCCAGGCGAGGGTTCCGCGAACGACTCTGGTTCCGACGGGTGACACCCCGCCACGTTAGTGAGTCAGTC
Organism: Candidatus Aldehydirespiratoraceae bacterium; assembly: GCA_965221585.1. GTDB lineage: Bacteria > Actinomycetota > Acidimicrobiia > Acidimicrobiales > Aldehydirespiratoraceae > VXYK01. The sequence goes on from OZ244898.1 coordinate 1,455,650, forward strand.
GGCTGCACGGATAGAGGCGTGCGCGACCCTACGATTGGGCTGTGCGACGATGGACGACCCGGCTGATTCCCGCCGTCGCCGCGGTGCTGGTCCTGTCGCCGTTGTTTCGCGATCCGACCAGCGACACCTATCCGCTCTCGACTTACCCGATGTTCGCAACCGACCGCGGGAACATCCACAGCATCGCGACCGCGGTGGAACGAACCGACGACGGATTTGAGCGGCTCTCGCCAAAGTTGATCTCTGGGACCGATGAAGCGGTGCTCGCCTCGGTGACGGTCTCCCAGGCGGTACGGCGAGGCGAGGCGGATGTCCTGTGTGAGGAGGTCCTTGGGCGTCTCGGCTCCGAGCGCCGAGTCGAGGTGCGCACTGAGACGCTCGATGTCGTCGCGCTGAGCGTGGAGGGTTCAACCGACCTCACGGTGACCGTGCACGCAACCTGCGGTGGTGCCCCGTGACTCGGCGATTGGCGGTGTTGCGTATCCTGGTCTTCAGCTACGCCGCGGTGTGGACGACCGTGCGGGCGCCCCATCTGCTCGACACCGTCGACCTGGCGTCGCGCCGCTTCGCTGGAATCGGCCCGTTGTGGTGGCTCAACGAGCCGGCCCCGGACCTGGTGGTCGTGACAGCCGTGGCATTGACGCCCATAGCCTGCGGTGCCGCCGCGTTGGGTTGGCGGTACCGCTGGTCCTCTTTGGCCGGGGTGGCGGGATTCCTGTTCCTCACCACCTACCGGAACTCCTGGGGTCAGATCTTCCACACCGAGAATCTGGTGGTGCTGCATCTCGGTGTCCTGGCTCTGTTCCCCGCGGCCTGCGCGTTCTGGTCGCTGGAGAAGGCACCGGAGGTGACCGGCACCTCCGAACGGGAAGAGCTGGCGGGTTCCATCGTCAAGGCGTTGGCGGTATTGACGGTCGGCACGTACTTCCTGGCGGGTGTCGCCAAGCTGCGAATCAGCGGGTTCGGCTGGATCGACGGCGACGTGCTGCGCCATCAGATTGCTTTCGACAACGCCCGCAAGGAACTGCTCGGCGACCGGACCGCGCCGTTCGGGGCGTTGATGCTGCGCAATTCGTGGACGCTCGCTCCCGCGGCCATCGCCGCGATCGTGGTTGAACTGGCGGCGCCGCTGGCCCTTGCCGGCCGCAGGGCCGCGTGGCTCTGGAGCGGTCTGGCAGTCGTGTTTCATCTGGTGATCCTCGCGGTGATGGCGATCGTCTTTCCGTACCACCTGATCGGCATTGCTCTGGCACCGTTGCTCCCGGTCGAGCGCATTGGCACTACCGTTGCTGCGTGGCACTGCCGATTCCGGAGACGCTCGACGAGATTACGGCCGACTGGCTGACGCTGGCCCTGCGTCGACGCCGAGTCATATCGGAGCAGACGACCGTGCTGGACCGGATGATCGAGGTTCTCGGGGTCGGCGAGGGTTTCGCCAGCGAACTGGCGAGGGTTCATCTCTCGTACGGGGGCGGCTCCGGGCCTGGGACCGTGATCGCCAAGATCCCAACTTCAGTCAAGGACAACCGCAACGGGTCAGAGATGCTCGGCGTGTACGAGCGGGAACTGCGGGTCTACGAACAGATCCTCGGTGACATCGAGGTGCCGGCCCCGCGCCTCTACTACGGCGACATCACCCTCAATCCGGATGCACCCAGACAGGTTGAGCGGGTTCGTAGACTGGAGCGCCTGCCGATCGCACTGCTACGGCTGATCATGTGGTTCCTGATCCGTTTCGGTAGGGCCAAGACCTTTCCCAGCATCCTGATAATCGAGGACCTGGCGCCCGCTGCGATCGGCGATCAGCTGCAGGGTTGCAGCCTGGACCGCGCCGGGGAGGCTCTCGAATCCGTGGCTCGGTTGCACGCGGCGACCTGGCAGGACCGTCTCCCCCCGGAGCGCCACTGGCTGGTTTCGGGTGCGATTGCACCTCGGGTGTTCCATGCGGGGTCTTTGAGCGCTCGACGGGGGTTCCTCAAGAACTACGGCCGTCACCTCAGCGACCACACCCGCGAGTTGTACGAGTCGACCCGCTCCGACAACGTCGAGCGAACGGTCCGGTTGCACCGAGACGTTCCCCAGTGCATGCTCCACGGTGATTTTCGACTCGACAACATGTTCTTCGCTCCCGACGGAGCATTCCGAGCGTTGATCGACTGGCAGTTGTCGAGTTTCGGCCCTGGGGTGTTGGATATCGCCTACTTCATCTGCGGTTCGATCGACCCTGGGGTGTCCGAAGCTGAGATCGACGGGCTCCTGGGGAGATACCACGCCGCGCTGCTGGCGGGGGGCGTCACCGACTATCCGTTCGAGGATCTGAAGGCGCACTACGAGGACACTCTGGTGCTGCTGCTGGCCCGCATGGCCTCGGTCGATCTGCTTGATCTTGGAGAACAGGGCGGACGGGGCGCAGACTTGGTGTCAAAATGGATTCAACGGCTCGATGCCCGCATGGGCCGGGTGAGTTCGGGAAGGTAGCGATGGCACCAGACAATCAGGCGGCAGACGAGCCACTGCCCGACAACGGATCGGTTTCGGAGATCTTCGATGCCGAGGCGTGGAAGCCGATTGCGGGCTTCGAGACCCTGACCGACGTCACCTATCACCGGGCGAAGGACCTCGGAACCGTGAGGGTCGCGTTCGACCGGCCCGAAGTGCGCAACGCCTTTCGGCCTCACACCGTTGACGAGTTGTACAGGTGCCTGGATCATGCCCGGATGTCCTCCGATGTCGGCTGTGTATTGCTGACCGGCAACGGCCCGTCGCCCAAGGACGGTGGCTGGGCATTCTGTTCGGGAGGCGACCAGCGCATCCGCGGCAAATCCGGGTACCAGTACGCCACAGGTTCCACGGCGGACACAGTCGATGCATCCCGGGCGGGGCGGCTGCACATCCTCGAGGTGCAGCGGCTGATCCGAACCATGCCGAAGATAGTGATCGCGGTCGTGTCCGGATGGGCGGTTGGCGGAGGGCACAGCCTGCACGTCACAGCGGACCTGACTATCGCCAGCGAAGAGTTCGCTGTCTTCAAGCAGACCGACACCGACGTGGCCAGCTTCGACGGAGGCTTCGGTTCCGCATATCTGGCTCGCCAGATCGGCCAGAAACGAGCTCGTGAGATCTTCTTTCTTGGACGCGACTATTCGGCCCAGCAGGCCTTCGAGATGGGGATGGTAAACGCGGTCGTTCCCCACCAGCGCCTGGAGACGGTGGCGCTCGAGTGGGCTGCGGAGATCAACGCCAAGAGCCCGACGGCCCAACGAATGGCCAAGTTCGCCATGAACCTGATCGACGATGGACTCATCGGTCAACAGGTGTTCGCCGGCGAGGCGACCAGACTCGCCTATATGACTGATGAGGCCGCCGAGGGTCGGGACGCTTTCTTGGAGAAACGAGCCCCCGACTGGTCCAGCTTTCCCTGGTATTTCTGAGTCAGAGATCCGGGATTGCCCAGTCGACCGGTTCCCGACCCGCTTCGACGAGCGCCGAGTTGGCTCTGCTGAACGGCCTTGTTCCAAAGAATCCGTTGTGTGCCGAGAGCGGCGATGGATGGACAGACTCGATAATGAAGTGCTTGCCGGTGTCGATCAGGGCGCGCTTGCGTCGGGCTGCGGCACCCCAGAGGATGAACACGACTCGCTGGTCCTTGGCGTTCACACAGCGAATGACCTCGTCGGTGAACGTCTCCCAACCGTGACCCTGGTGGCTTGCGGCTCGACGGGCCCGCACGGTGAGCGTGGTGTTCAGCAGCAGCACTCCGTTGCGGGCCCAGGTCTCGAGATCCCCGTGGTTCGGGCGCTTGATCCCGAGATCCTGTTCCAGTTCAGCGAAGATGTTGACCAGTGACGGCGGTGGCTCCACGCCGTGGCGGACCGAGAAACAGAGGCCGTGGGCTTGACGCGGACCGTGGTAGGGGTCCTGGCCGAGTATTAGGACCTTCACCTCGGCCAAGGGAGTCAGGTGAAGCGCGGCGAACACTTCTTCGTGAGGCGGATAGACGTCGCCGGCCATCCGCTCGGAGCGCACGAAGGCCATGAGTTCACGCCAGTAGGGTTTGTCGAACTCTTTGCGGAGTACCGGATTCCAGTCTGTGGTGGGTGCCATGCCCGGTAGCCGCCGGTCGCCGCGACTCAGTAGGGCCGGGTACCGATGACCGAGGCGCGCTCCATCACCCGGATGTCGGGGTAGTAGTCACTCGATGCGTAGTGCTGCACCGCGGCATTGTCCCAGAACACGACCGTGTCGGGCTCCCAGCTCAGCCGGAACTGATACTCGACTGTGTTGGCCTGGTTCGACAGGTGCTTGATCAACTCGACGCTCTCGACCTCTTCGAGACCTTCGATGTGGGACGTGAAGTAGGTGTTGACGAAGATCAACTTGCGTCCGGTCACCGGATGTGTGCGAACGACTGGATGGCGTACCAGCGGATAGCGCTCGCGCATCTCCTGCTGCTTGCCTTCCGGCACCTGGGCGGCGAAGGCGAGCATGTAGTCGTGGATTGCGTAGAGGCCGTCGATCCGCTCCTTGGTCTCGTCGTCGAGGCCGTCGTAGGCCGCTGCCATGTCGCAGAAGAGGGTGTCGCCCCCGGTGGGTGGGACTTCGATTGCGTGCAGGATCGCGCCCATGGAAGGGATCTCCCGCCAGGTCACGTCATGATGCCAACCGTTCTCGAACCCCCCTGTGTCGGCCCCTTTGGCGAACCGCACCAGTTCGGGGTGCTCCTCGTTGCCGGTGATGAAGGGATGGATCTCGAGGTCCCCGAAGCGGCGGGCAAAGGCCACATGCTGCGCCGAGGTGAGAGGCTGGTCGCGAAAGTAGACGACCTTGTAGTCGGCAAGCGCAGCCGCGATCTCGGCGATGGTCGAATCCGGCAGGTCAGAGCAGATATCGACAGCGCGGATCTCGGCTCCGAGGGTGACGCCGCGCGGTATCACCTCGATCTCGTTGAACTGCGGACTGGCGAGACGTTGGCGTTCCGGTGCCAGGTGCAGCAACGGCCCGAGCGTCACGTCGAAACGGTCGATGTGGACTCTTCCCGGTGCGACGTTGCCGGCAGGATCGCTGGTTCCAGGTTCGACATCTACTTCGGTAACGGCCATTTCGGATCCTTGCTGCTTGTTTGCCGATTGTGAGTCTAGCTGTAGTGGACATAGAGGCTAAATCTGCGTGTTCAGCTACATCCAGTGTGGCCCCGCTCGCAGATTTCGGTAGCAGCGGTAGCGTCGGGGCGTGGGCAACAAGAAACGTGACGTGGTTGTCATCGGCGCTGGACCGGCCGGCGCTGCCGCGGCGATACAGGCCGCGAGGGGCGGTGCTGAAGTAACGGTCTTCGAGAAGGCATCGGCGGGCCGCGACAAGGTGTGCGGCGATGGACTGACCCCGCGGGCGGTGCACGCCCTTGAGCAACTGGACATCGACATGAGCGACGCCCATCGAATCGACGGCCTGAGGATGATCGCCAACAAGACCCGTCGCGAACTGCCGTGGCCCGACAATGGGTCGTTCGCCCCCCATGGCGCGGTCTGGCCTCGTCGGCTCCTCGATGCGCACCTGATGTCCGCGGCCGCAGACGCAGGCGCCGAGATCATCTGGAACACCGAGGCCACACCGATCCTCGAAGAGGACGGACGTGTCCTCGGAGTGACTGCCGGTTCCGACACATGGCGAGCCGGGCTCACCGTGGTTGCGACCGGCGCACCGGGCAACGTCGCGCGGATGCTCGGCGCCGGTCGGGTCGAGAACGAACCGCACGGACTGGCCATCCGAAGTTATGCAGCCTCGCCGCGTCACGGCGAACGGCATCTCGAGGCCTGTCTCACGCTGCGCGATCCGGATGGCACAGCGATACCCGGCTACGGGTGGATGTTCCCGGCAGGTGACGGGACGGTCAACATCGGTGTGGGTGCCCTGTCGACGATGAAGGGTTACCGGAAGCTCAACCTGAACCACCTGATCGACTCCTACCGGGATCTGATCCGCGAGGAGTGGGAACTCGGCGACTACTTGGAGCGACCGAGGGCCTGGCGGTTGCCGATGAGCGCGCAGCGGCGCCACGGTGTCGGTTGGGTGGCGATCGGTGATGCCGCGGGCCTCATCAATCCGATGAACGGGGAGGGCATCGACTACGGGCTCGAGTCGGGGACCCTCGCGGCGGATCTGTTCCTGGCCGACCCCGGCGGAGCTCCGGAAAGTTATGACCGGCTTATCGGTGAACGTTTCGACGCCTTCTTGCGAACGGGCCGGCGGTTCAGCTTCTTGATAGGCCATCCCCTGATTCTGCGTTCAGGTCTGCGTTTGGCTGTAGGGACCGAGGCCATCGCCAACATCACTCTCCAGGTGATGGGGAACCTCCTCGACGCCGACGCACCGGGTGCCGCAGGCAGAGTGCTGCGTATTGCTGATCGAGGCCTGGCTCTTGCCGATCCCCTGCTTCGCAAAACCCGCGCCCCCGCCTGAGTTTCAGGCCGCACCCGGCGCTCGACTACGCGGCTCCGGCTACGCCCGGCGTAAACTACGCCACATGAGCGATGCCACGCCCGCTGAAGAAGACCTGCCTCTCATCATCTCTGTCGATGATCACGTGATGGAGCCGAAGGACCTCTGGCAGCAGCAGCTTCCGGCGAGCGTGAGGGATCGTGGCCCAAGGGTTGTGCAGGAGCGGATCCGCCTCAAGTTCGAGGGCGGTCACTACGGCTTTGAACGCAACGACCCGGACGGGCAGATGTGCGACGTGTGGCTCTATGAGGACAGTGTCACCCCAACCGGCTTTCTTCATGGGCCTGCAGGTGTACCCCGCGAGGAGCAGCGCAATGTGGCCGCCGTCTACGAAGACTTGCGTCCCGGCACCTACCGACAGGCCGACCGGCTCTCGGATATGGACCTGAACCATGTGGAAGCGGCCATCAACTACCCCAACATCTTCCCCCGTTTCTGCGGACAGGGATTCTTGGAACGCGAGGACAAGGAGCTCGCCTTCGAATGTCTCAAGATCTACAACGATTGGATCATCGATGACTGGGGCGGCGGTGCCGGCCGGGGCCGCCTGATTCCCCTGACCCTGGTTCCGTTGTGGGATCCGCAGATGTGCGCGGAGGAGGTACGACGCTGTGCTGCCAAGGGGAGCTACGCGATCGCGTTCTCGGAGAACCCTTCCAAGCTGGGCTGCGCAACCATGTACAGCGGCCAGTGGGACGTCCTGTGGCAGGCATGCGAGGAGACCGATACCACGGTGTCGATGCATATCGGCTCCTCATCGTCCATGCCGGCGACATCACCGGACGCTCCTTTGGCGACCTCCATGTCTCTGTACGCCCAGAACGCCGAAGGCTCGATGGTCGATTGGGTATTCTCGGGGACCCTCGAGCGTTTCAAGAAGATCAAGATCGCCTACGCTGAGAGCCAGGTGGGATGGATGCCGTTCCAGATGGAGCGGATGGACTCGGTGTTCAAAGAAGGTCGTGGCGGTGTCGGCGGAGAGGGACCGCTGCCTAGCGAGATAGTCAAGGGCCGGGTGTTCGGCTGCATTTTCGACGATCTGGTCGGTCTCAAGCAGCGTGACGACGTCGGTATCGACCAGATCCTGTTTGAAACCGACTATCCGCATTCCGACGGCACGTTCCCGCATTCCCGCAAAGTGGCGCACAGCATGTTCGCGGCTACCGGAATGAACGCCGAGGAGTGCTACAAGGTGATTCGCGGCAACGCCATCAATGCTTACGGACTCCAACGCTTCGGGATCACCGAATAGCGGTCGACACTAGGCCAACCCGAGAGCTGAGCGCGGATCGGTGTATTCGAGTTCCTGGGCTTCGGCTACATGCTGCTCTGTCAGCAGTCCTCGGTGGACGTTCAAACCGTTGCGGAGGTGTTCGTCGTCGGCCAGCGCGCGTTCGAGTCCCTTGTCAGCCAACGCCAGCGTGAAGGGCAGTGTGGCGTTGTTGAGAGCGTAGGTTGACGTCTGGGGAACGGCCCCGGGCATGTTGGCAACGCAGTAGTGGACCACATCGTCGACTATGTAGGTCGGGTCGGTATGGGTGGTCGGCCGCGAGGTTGCGAAGCAACCGCCCTGGTCGATGGCAACATCTACGAGCACGGAGCCGGGCTTCATTCGCTTGACCAGATGAGGCCCCACCAGTTTCGGCGCGGTTGCTCCCTTGACGAGCACGGCTCCGATCACGAGATCAGCGGCCAGCACCTGCTCTTCAAGGGAACTGCCTGTCGAGTAGAGGGTGACCAGAGCGGAGCCGAAGCGGCGGGACAGCCGATTGAGGACTTCCAGGTTGCGGTCTAGAACCGTGACTTGGGAACCCATTCCGATTGCCATTTCGATGGCGTTCTCACCCACCACTCCCCCGCCGAGAACGAGCGTCCGCGCCGGTGCGACCCCGGGGACGCCTCCAAGCAGGCGACCCGAGCCACCGTTGGGGGCTTCGAGGCATCGGGCGCCTGCTTGGATGGACATGCGGCCGGCGACCTGCGACATGGGTGCCAACAGGGGTAGCCCGCCGTGTGTGTCCGTGACGGTCTCATAGGCGATACAGGAGGCGCCGCTGGCCAGGAGTTCTTCGGTTTGTGGCGGGTCCGGGGCGAGATGGAGGTAGGTGAACAGCACCTGACCGGCGCTCAGCATGGTCCGTTCGCTTGCTTGAGGTTCTTTGACCTTGACGATCAACTCTGATTCGGTGAACACCGTCTCGGCATCGGGGGCAATCCGTGCTCCAGACGCGGTGTAGTCGGCATCGGAGGCTCCTATGCCAGTTCCAGCGCCGGATTGAACCAGTACCTTGTGACCGCGCATGGTGAGTTCCCGCGCGCTTGTGGGGGTGAGCCCTACCCGGCGTTCTGCGACTTTGATTTCTGTGGGCACTCCGACAATCATTTGCCACCTCATCAGGGTTCTATTTGCAGAATACGCTTAGGTATGGAGAATGTGTATGCGTTTTAGGCGGACACTTAGGGAGTTGGCGCAAGATACTGTTGTCAATTGGATATTCTTGAGAAGATTATTCAAGGGGAAGTCATGAGGGACGAACTGGACGAGACTGATCGGGAGATCTTGGAGATCCTCCAACTTGATGCCCGTATCACCAATGCAGCCTTGGCAGAACGAGTCCACCTGTCGCCGTCAGCCTGTTTGCGGCGAGTTCGTCGGCTCGAGGAGGCCGGTGTGTTGACCGGGTATGTCGCGGTCCTTGACCGCAAGTTGATCGGACGCGGGACCTCTGTCTTTGTGGAGATCGCCCTGACCAGCCAGCAAGAAGATCATCTTGACGCCTTTGAAGATGCCGTGGTCGAGGTCGCGGAGATACTCAGCTGCCACCTGATGGCAGGCGACAGCGACTATCTCCTGCATGTGGCTGCGGCCGACGTTGCCGACTACGAACGTATCCACAAGACCTACTTGTCCCGACTCCCCCATGTCGCGCAACTGCGTTCCAGCTTCGCGCTGCGCACCGTCTGCGACCGCAAGGCCCACCGCTTCGCCGCTCCGTAACCCGTTCTCCCAACCAGTTCTCCCCAACCCAGAACGTGGTCGGTCGGCTAGGAGTTGCCGAGGTGGTACATCTCTGCGGCGGGTTTGAGGGGGCGGGCGTACCAGAGAGGGCGGCGCAGTCCGCCGGGGCCGGGGGCTGGGCGGGTCATGGACAGCCATTGGTGGTAGGCCTCGCGGCTCTTGGCGGTGTCTACCACCACATCGCCGTACTGGTCGCCACTCTCGGCTGGAGTCACCCGCACTCGTTGGTGCCAGCACTGCATCCCCGAGATCGGGTCTGGCTGCACGGAGAATGTCAGGTTCTGGTGCACGCCGGTGTCGTTCCACCAGATGCGTTGACTGTCGGGATCATCAGATTCGAAGCGGCGGATCCCGTCGGTGCGGGTCAGCTTCCAGCATTGGCCACCGTCGCCGTTGTCGATCCGGTCAATCTTGGCCTTGCCGGCGCTCCACGAACGAGCCTTGTCTTCTTCGATTCGCCAACGACCCATGTGGTGGGAAGCTGCAACCACGCCCGGTCGGATTCCTTCGGTACGCCAGGCTTGAATGACGAAGTGCCCGATGCGGGTGGAGATGCGCACCAGCGCGTTCTCCTCGATCCCCAGTTTCTCTGCGTCGCTGGGGTGAATCCACAGAGGATGCCGGTGACTGATCTCGTTGAGCCACTTGGAGTTCGCTGAGCGGGTATGGATCAACGTCGGTATCCGAAACGTCGGCAGGAGGATCCGTTCGGTGCCGGCGAGGTCAAGATCTTGATGGTGGACATGGGACTTGATCCACGTTGGAGCCGCGTACTCGGGCCAACCCCAGTCGGCCAGCGTCGTCGAGAAGAGCTCGAGCTTCTTCGAGGGTGTGGGAAACCCCTCCTTGGCCTCGCCGTCGACTTCGACCGCTGGTGACCCCTCGCCGAGGTCGGCCAGGGCGATTTCGGCGAGATGCTCGGGGCTGCCGTCCCAGGTAGCGATGGTTCCAGGCTTGCGAAATACCTGATCGGTGCCCTTGTGGCACTCCGCGGTGATCTCCGGCGAGACCGTTCGCTCATAGGGCGTGACCATGTCGCCGGGAACGGCGAAGGAACCAGCATCACGCATGTACTCGAGCGGTGTTTTGCCTGCTTGGGCAGCGGCGTCGGCCAATCCGGGCACGGATTCGGCAAACATTGTGCCGTAGTACTCGTCAACAGAGATCGGCGTGCCGGGGCGCTCGTCGGATTCGAACCACTTGCGGATTCCCCGGGTTCCGTCGGGATCGATGTGCCAGGAGAGGTCGATCCAGAACTCGTTCTCCTCTGACACCTCACCCGGATTGAATTCGCGGCTGCGGGTGTCCGGCCCCAGCGTCTCACCGCGGAGTTGCGCGTAACGGCGCATGACCGGCTGGCGGAAACCGATCCAGCGACCGTTGTGCGTTTCGAAGGAGGCCACGTCGTGTCGTTCGGTGCCCACACCCATGGGCAGCACGTAATCGGCGTACCAGGCGGTCTCGGACCAGGTCGGGGTGAGCGCCACATGGCAGCGGACTCTCGACTCGTCGGTCAGGGCCTCGAGCCAGCTGAAGCCGTCTGGATTGGTCCAGACGGGGTTGTAGACGCGGCTGAAGTAGACATCCAGGGTTCCGCGGCCCTCGTTGAGGAAATGCGGCAGCAGAATCGACATCTCGTGGTACGACAACGGGTACTCGCGGGGCCATGAGAGCTCGTTCCACTGGTGCAGCGGCGGTGCGCCCTTGGGCTGGGTTGGCTTGAACTTGTTCCAACCATTGCCGCTTGTCCCTCCGACCGTGGCCACCGAACCGGTCAGCACGTTCAAGAAGAACAGACAGCGCGCGGTCTGCCAGCCGCCGAGGTTGCCTGCGCCGGCGGCACGCCAGTTGTGCGAGGCGAACTTGGTGGGATGAGCACCGATGATCTCGGCGATCTCGCGCAGCTGCTCGCCGTCGACCCCGCAAATCTCTTCCGCGGATTCCGGCGTGTACTCGGCGTAGGAATCGAGCAGAGCGGTTTCGAGCGAGTCGAACTCCAACCGAAGATCCGGGCGGGTCTCGCGCAAGTAGGTCTCCCAGTTGACCCAGCGTCGCACGAACTCACGCTCCCAGGTGCCGTTCTCGATCAGCAACCGGGCGATTGTCAGCAACAGGAAGGGTTCGGTCCCAGGCCAGGCAGCAAGCCAGTGGTCGGCTTTGGCGCCGGTGTTGGACAGCCGCGGATCCACGCAGATCACGGTTGCTCCCTTCGCCTGGGCCTCGATAATGCGTTGAGCATGGGGGTTGAAGTAGTGCCCGGCCTCCAGGTGCGACGAGATCAAGAAGATCACTTCGGCGTTGGCGAAGTCTGATGACGGGCGGTCGTGCCCCATCCATGACTGGTAACCGATCCGGGCGTTGGAGGAACAGATGTTGGTATGACTGTTGTGCCCGTCGACACCCCATGCCTTGAGGACGCGGTCGGCATAGCCGTCCTCGCCGGGCCGTCCGACGTGGTACATCACGCTGTTGTGCCGCCCCTCGTCGAGCGCAGTGGCGATGCGTGCGCCGATGTCGCTCAGCGCTTCATCCCAACTCACCCGTTCCCAACGACCCGAACCCCGTGCTCCGACCCTGCGCATCGGATAGAGGATGCGTTCGGTGTCGTTGATCTGATTGAGGGTGGCCGGGCCCTTGGCGCAGTTGCGACCACGGCTGGCGGGATGAAGCGGGTTCCCTTCGATCTTGTCGATCTGGTGAGTCTCGTGGTTGACGTAGGCCAGCAGACCGCAGGCGGCCTCGCAGTTGAAACAGGTGGTGGGTATCAGGCTGTGGTGTGTTTCCACACGGTTCGGCCAAGCCTTGGCGTCCAATGAGGCATGGTCGTGCCACTGATCCTGTGGTGGGTACTGCTGTAGGTCGGTCATGGCAAACAGAAGCGTCAATCAGGAGAGCGGCACGGATTGGCCGGCGCGGACAAAGGAGTCTTCATAGGCCCACATCCCGGCTATGGCGGCGACGCCTGCGGCTGCTACCAGCGGTGCACCGGAACCGCTGGCCAAGGCTATGACCAGCACACATCCAGGAGCGAGCAGTCCCACCAATACGCCGAACCAGAAGCGGTCGCGGTAAGAGCCTCTGATCATCTGGTGAACGGCAGCTTCGACATGGGGAGTGCTCGCAGACGTTGCCTCGACAGCAATGAGAGCCGCGGTGGCGCAGACTCCGCCGAGGAACGCCCAACGAATCGCGTCGGTTTCGGGTACTTCAACGAACAGGTCGAGGATCGAATAGCAGGCAGTTCCCGCGGTGACTGCTTGTGCCAGCAGGGTCGGTAGCAGCAACGGGGTTTGCCAGAGGTCTCGCCCTTCGCACTGTGCGAACAACATGGCGGTGTAACCGGCAGCGGCCGCGGCACAGAGCGCGACCGGGACCGCGAGCACCCTGAGCACGTCGGGTGCCTCGGCGATCCCCGCGACCCACCAGGCGGCTGAGACTGCCGCGAACGCCGCAAGCACGTAGGCGCCCTTCACCAGCCAGGAGTCCCAGCTTCCTCTGGTTATCAGGTAGTGGAAGCGACTCGGTTGTTTCAGATCGGCGACGAGCAGCACGCCGGTCAGAGCCAGAAAGAAACCGGCAAGCATCGGCGGCACAACACCCACCGCGGCCACCTCTCCGGCATGCCCCAACAGCACCAACAACGCCGCGACGGCCATCACACCAGCGGCGATCGCCTTGGTCACCAGATATGCCGAGACCTTGGTGGTCCAGGTCATCTGGTGCGATGTGGTGTAGGTTGTCCGGGCCACGACTCCGCTGCTGTCGGCCGGAACGGTCGGGTGGTTCGGGGTGGTGTCGGCCCAGATCATTCCGTCGTTGGCGATGGCGGTGCGCAGTGGATTCAGCGAGGCTTGATCGGCGCCGCGGTAGTACACCTTGGGGTTGGTCCCCTGCTCGGGGGCTCGGACGGCGACGTCGGCACGCGCGATGATCTTCGTTGCCGCGTTCAAGGGGTCGTCCAGGTCAGCGACCTTGATGGCGTGGGTTGGGCAGACGATCACGCACGACGGTTCGAGTCCCTCCTCGACGCGATGGTTGCAGAAGTTGCACTTGTGGGCGGTGTTGGTTGCTGGGTTGATGTAGATGGCGTCGTAGGGGCAGGCGTTCATGCAGCCCTTGCAACCGATGCAGTTGTCGTCGTTGAAGTCGACCACGCCGTTGTCGGCTCGAAAGAGCGCATTGGTGGGACAGATCGAGATGCAGGGAGCGTCGTCGCAGTGGTTGCAGCGCATTACCGAGAAATGCCTGTTGACGTTGGGGAAAGATCCGGTCTCGATGTACTTGACCCAGGTTCGGTTCACGCCGAGGGGGACGTCGTGCTCGCTCTTGCAGGCAATGGTGCAGGCATGGCAGCCGATGCAGGAGTCGCTGTCGAGGAGGAATCCGAGCCTTGTCACAGTGCTTCTTTCGAGGGTCCGAAGTCAGATGTTAGACACTCTAACTGAACGCCGCGGGATGCTTTGCGTTTAGGTCGGGAAGTTCACGTCGATGGTGACGGATTCCCACTTGTCGATTGAGGCGTTCATGTCAGCGAGCTTCTCCCGGGTTGCTGCCAAGACGTCTTCTCCGAGCAGCAAACGCAGCGGCGGCTTGTCGAGCTCCGTCACCATCACAACTGCCTCAGCGACCTTGCGGGGATCGCCTGGCAGATGCTCGGCGAAAGCCTTGATGAGTTCCTTGCGCGCACCGACACCCTCCGCGTAGTCCTCGATCGGTGTCGCCGTTTCTCGCATTGACCGCGTGGCCCAGTCAGTGCGGAATGCACCGGGCTCGATGGCCGTCACCTTGATTCCAAGCGGGCCGACTTCTTTGGCGAGAGCTTCAGTCAGGGCCTCGAGGGCGAACTTGGTCGAGCTGTAGTAGGCGTTGGGAGGGTTGGCGACGAGACCTGTCATTGAGGAGATGTTCACCACATGACCGCTGCGCTGCTGACGCATGATCGGAAGCACTGCCTTCAGGGTGTCGACGACTCCGAAGTAGTTGGTGTCGAAGAGCCGACGAACCTCATCGTCCTCACCTTCCTCGACAGCGGACATGTAGCCGTATCCGGCATTGTTCACCAAGATGTCGATTCCGCCGAAGGTCTGCACTGTGGTATTCACCGCGGCCGCGATCTGTTGGCGGTCGGTGATATCGAGGGCCAGTGCCAGAGCCCGCTCACCTGTGGAGGCGATGTCGGCGATCATCTCAGGACGGCGTGCGCTTGCGGCGACTTGGTGTCCGGCCCCCAACGCGGCGAGTGCTGTCTCGCGGCCTATGCCGCTGGAGCATCCGGTGATCAGCCATCGCGCCATGCTCACACCGCCACTTCGGGCAGGCGGCGCAGGTAGCCGGCGCGTCGTCTGGCCAGTTGAGCGGCTCGCTCGTCCGCATCCACGAAGACGGTTCCCTCGGGCAGCACGGAATCGAGATCATCGAGTTTCACGACCTCTCCCGAGGCCGCCAGGTCTTCGCGGGGACCGCCGGACGGGAACTCGGCCATGCGCAGTGTGAGGATGCCCTCGTTGAGTCCGCAGGTGTCGATCCAGTTGTGGACCCCGGGATCGGTGTTGCTCAGCACGTACGTGAAGGTGCCGTCCGGATTCGCCACCGACTGGGCTTTGTTGAGGCTGGCGGTGCGGTTGACAATGTCCATGGTCGTACCCCAGATGTTGGACAGAGGAACCGTGAAATAGTCTGCTCCCCCGTCGCTCACGGTCACTACGAATACTTCCTCATCGGCCAATTCGAAGCGACCGCCAACGTACACCTGGTTGCGCAGAGCTCCGGTGTGCTCCGCTGACCACGCCAGCGCGAAATGATTGGCCGGCATACGGTAGGTGCCGCGGCTCATTCGCCTTGTGAAGTCGGCGTAGTGGAGCATGAAGTCCGCGGTCAACTGAGCTTGTTCGTCGATTGTCCGCGCCGGTGTCACCGCTGCGTCGCCAAGTCGGTCGATGCTGAAATGGTTGGGGTCCTCGACGTTCCAGTCACCGATGACATCGCGGATATAGAACTCGTGGGCCTCCGGCGAGGACTGAACGTGGTTGGGCCGTCCGTTGGCAGCAGAGGAGTCGACGGTGATCGTGAAGGTGCCGTCTGCGGCGATTTCCATCGTGCGGCCGTTGAGCACATCTATGGTGCCCATCTTGTCGTCCCAGAGCGTGAAGTAGTTCTCGATCATGCGATTGGCGCCGACACGTCCAGTGATCCGATATTGCTCGTCGCCGGAGATCGGTATCACCCGGTAGATCGAGTCAGGATTGTCGATCCCCCAGCGAGATCCAGGAATCTCATAACCCTCGACGGTATGGGCCAGACGGGTGATGCAGGTGACCTTGGGACGCAGTGGATCCTGGTTCGAAGACCAGATTGCCGCGCTGAACATGACCTCGCGGAATGCCCAGTCGAAACACTGCCGCATGACATCGGAAGGTTCAGCCTTCTCCAGCCATCGAGCAGCGACCCGTCGGTATGCCTCGGTGACGGTCGGATGAGCTGTCAATTCCAGTGCTTCGAGTTCGTGGGCGTGTTGTTGAGCGGTGGCGACGGGATGCGATGACATGGGCGGAGACGTTAGGCGGTCTTGAAGCGGGCCAGGTAGTCGCCGAATCGTTCGCGGATCTCGACCGCTGAGAGTCCGAACTCCGCCGCTGTGTAGCGATGGCGGGTGAGTTGCGCCTTGTTGCTTCGCTCCAACCAGGCGCGCATCCGCGTTTCTGTCTCGGCGGTCAGTTCGATGCCCAACTTCTGATAGAGCTCGGCGATCTGACGCAGGGGATCCGCGACCATCTCGTCGAAGGTGATGTCCGTGAAGCGCTCGGGGTCGTCGCCCAGCCTGGTTCGAGCGGCCATGGCGCGGTTGTTGGTCCAGGCCATGCGTTCGATCCACTGGGCGCCGACTCGGCGCGGGTCGACATCGTCTGCATGCATTCGCCACAGGGTGGTGTTGAGGCTGGCTCCGGACGGGATCGTGTCGGCCGGATCGCGGTGCATGTGCACCACATGGGCGTCGGGGAAGGCAGCCAAGAGTTCATCGAGGTATCCGAGGTGGGCCGGCGTCTTGAGTACCCAACGGGTGCGTGTCTCGCCGCGGAGTTGTTTCTGCCATTGGAGCAGTTGCAGCATGCGTCTCAGATTCTTGTAGGCGGGCCTGAAATCTGCGCTGTTGAGCCATTGACGGTACCCGGGCACGTCGGCCGATGCTTCGGGCACGTGCGACAAGAACGCGTCCGCCAGGAACATGATCTCCTCTTCAGCCTCGTGGGCGTAGGTGGGGTGGATCGAGAACAGTTCAGGGGCGAAGGCTCGGGTTTGCTGTTCGCGGGATTCGCCGTCGGCTATCCGCGGATCGTCGCAGTCAGGTCTCCAGCCGATCCGAGGGGCCGCTTCGCCGATCTCCCAGCCGTAGGCGGCGTAGTGACGCTGATCCGCGGCCAAGAGCCTCTGTACCAGGGTCGTGCCGGTGCGCATCATCCCCACGACGACGATCGGCGCGGCAATGCGTTGTTCGGCAATCTCCGGGTGAGCGTCGAACCAATGGTTGGCGCGCAGTCGGGTACGCAGGCTGTGAACCACCGAGCCGCGAAGAAGCATGCGACCAAGTTCGTTCAGCGGCGCGCTGCGGTAGGCGTCGAGAAGCACCTCCAGGGGTTCGACAAAGTCTGCCGGACCGAAATCCTCCAGCCCGTCTGCGGAACTGGCCGCGGCGAAGACTGCCTCGAGAGCGAATTCGTCGGAGAGATTCATGGCCTATCTGGATACCACGCCCGAGTGTTCTCTATCGTCTCGGAATGGCCGACGATGCACGAATCATCGAGAATCTCCTCTACCTGTACGCCGAACGCATCGATGCCGGCGACCTTGGCGGGATAGCGGACCTCTTCCGACATGGTCGGATCTGCGCTGTGCCAGACGCTCCGCCGGAGGCCACGTTCGTTGGAACTGAGGGGGTCCGCAAGATGTATGACGCGGCTACCCGGCTCTACGAGGACGGCACTCCGAAGACCCATCATGTCACGAGCAATGCCATCATCGAGGTCGACGCGCAGGCAGGGACCGCCAGCAGTCGGAGCTATTACACCGTGACGCAAGCTACAGATGACCTGCCGCTGCAGATCATCATCACCGGGCGCTACCACGACACCTTCCAGCGCATCGACGGGCAGTGGTGGTTCGACACGCGGATCATGTTCGTGGATCAGATCGGTGACCTGAGTCACCACCTGTTGTATTCGATTTCCTGAACGCTCCGCGAAGGGTCGCTTAGTCGAGCGCAACAACTGCGGGTACGGTTCCAGGATGGTCTCTGTTGCCGACTTCCCCAAGATCATCAGTGTCGACGATCATGTGGTTGAACCGGCCAACCTGTGGCAGGACCGGCTCCCCGCGAAGTACCGAGACGTCGGCCCTCGGATCGTGATCGCTCCACAAGGAGAGATGCAGTTGGTGGACGGGGCCTGGGTGGAGCAACCCGGTACCGGCGACAAGATGGCTGCCTGGTGGCACTATGAGGACCACCGCTACCAGATCAAGGAGATGATCGCCTGCGCGGGCACGCCGCCCGAAGAAGTCACTATGCAGGGTGTCACCTACGACGACATCCGACCCGGCTGTTACGAGCCCGCGGCTCGCTTGGCCGACATGGACACCAACCACGTGGAGGCATCTCTGTGCTTTCCCAACTACCCGCGGTTCTGCGGTCAGTTGTTTGCCGAGCGTAAGGACAAGGAACTCTCCAAGCTTTGTGTTGAGGCCTACAACGATTGGATGGTCGAGGAGTGGTGCGGCGACTCCGACGGCAGGCTCCTGCCGCTGTGTCTTGTGCCGCTGTGGGATGTTGAACTGGCCGCAGCCGAGATCCGTCGCAACGCGGCTCGTGGTGTTTCGGCAGTGGCCTGGTCTGAGTTGCCGGCATGGCTGGGGCTGCCGTCGATCCATTCAGGCTATTGGGATCCCTTCTTTGCGGCCTGTGAGGAGACGGGCACGGTCATCGCAATGCACATCGGTTCTGGAACCCGCACAGTCCGCCCCTCCGAAGATTGCCCGACGATCGTGACCGCGGCGATGATCTCAGCCAACAGTGCAGCTTCGATGATCGACTTCCTGTTCTCCGGGGTGCTGCACCGCTACCCCACCCTGAAACTGATGTACGCGGAGAGCCAGATCGGCTGGATCCCCTACTACCTCGAACGCGCCGACGACAACTACCTGACCCACCAATGGGCCCAGGGTGAGGAGAGGCTCCCTGAGAAACCGTCGTTCTACTATTTCCGGCAGGTCTACAGTTGCTTCTTCAAGGACGCGGCGGGCATGAAGATGCTTGATGAGGTGGGCGTCGACAATGTCTTGTTCGAGACCGACTACCCGCACTCGGACGGCACTTTCCCGCACTCGCTCCAGACCGCACACAGCCTCTTCGGGCATCTCGACGACGAGTCCGTGTACAAGCTCGCCCGTGGCAACGCCATCAAGCTGTTCGACCTGCCTTTCAGGTAATAACGGCTCGGACGGGTGCTACATTTCACGTCGCATGAACGCGGAGCCGCAACGTCCGACGATCCTTGATGTTCGCAATGTTGAAATCGTCTACAACGACGTGATCCTGGTGTGCAGCGGTGTGAGTCTGCGGGTGGAGCGAGACGAGATCGTAACTCTGCTGGGCGCCAACGGCGCAGGCAAGACCACCTTGTTGCGAGCAATCACCGGGTTGTTGGAGGTTCACCGCGGTGAGATGACCAAGGGATCCATCACATTCGACGAACAGCGAGTCGACCACGCCGACCCTGCCAAGCTGGTGCGTGCAGGGGTGGCGCAGGTCATGGAGGGGCGTCGGATCTTCGCGGAGCTCACGGTCGAAGACAATCTGCGCACCGGGGCCCACACTGTGCACGACAAAGAAGCGATCGCCGAGGCCCATGATCGGGTCATGGAGCTCTTTCCCGTGCTCAAGCCCCGCCAGCGCGACACGGCTGGGTATCTCTCCGGCGGCGAACAGCAGATGCTCGCCATCGGTCGCGCCCTGATGGCCTCGCCGAAACTGCTGTTGTTGGATGAACCGTCGTTGGGGCTCGCTCCCAAGCTCGTAGAACGAATCTCCGAGATCATCAAGACAGTCAACGCGCAAGGAACGAGCGTCCTGCTCGTCGAGCAGAACGCTCGCATGGCACTTTCCATCTCAGACCGGGCATACGTGCTCGAGAACGGGCGGATCGTCAAGGAGGGGGCCGCGAACGAGCTGCTGGAGGACGACGACATCCGCGAGTTCTACCTTGGAGTCGGAGAGGCAGGCCGCAGGTCATTTCGAGACGTCAAGTCCTACCGCCGCAAGAAACGGTGGAGCGCATGAGCAACCCGTTGCTGAGCTTCGATGCGGTGACGCTGCGCTTCGGAGGCGTGACTGCGCTCGACGGCGTCTCCTTCACGGTCACAGAAGGTGAACTGTTCGCGGTCATCGGTCCCAACGGTGCCGGCAAGACCTCGATCTTCAACTGCCTCAACGGCGTGTACCGTCCCGAGAGCGGTCAGATCACCTTCCGAGGCAGCTCGCTCATTGGAGCCAAACCGACACAGGTCGCGAAATACGGTGTGGCGAGAACGTTCCAGAACCTCGGTTTGTTCTCCAACCTCAACCTCGTCGACAACCTGATGCTGGGCCGCCATCTGCTGATGAAGAGCGGCTTCATAGCGGGCGCGCTCTGGTTCGGACGGGCCAGACGTGAAGAGATCCACCATCGCGGACGCGTCGAGGAGATCATCGACTTCCTGGAACTGCAGCCGTATCGCTACAGCCCTGTGGGAATGCTCCCCTACGGCATCCAGAAACGCATTGAACTCGGCAGGGCGCTCTCGATGGAACCCAGTCTTCTGCTGCTGGACGAGCCGGTCGCGGGAATGAACCTTGAAGAGACCGAGGATATGGCACGTTTCATCATCGAGATCCGCAACGATCTTCAAATAGCCATGATTCTCGTAGAACACGACATGCATATGGTGATGGACATCGCCGATCGAGTCATGGCGCTCAATTTCGGACAGTGCCTCGCCACTGGAGTTCCACAAGAGATCCAGTCCCACTCCGAGGTCATCGCCGCCTACCTGGGGGAGCCAGCGTGAACATCTCGCTCCCCTACAAGCTGCTCGCCCGGGCCGCCGCCGACGGCGACTCCGTGGCGCTGCGTCACAAGACGCTGGGAATCTGGCGTGAATACACCTGGAACGACTACGCAGACAGGGCGCGTCTGGCGGGTCTGGGTCTGCGCAGCCTCGGTGTGAACAGAAACAACAAAGTCGCGGTGCATGCCGAGAACCGCCCCGAATGGGTCTTTGCCGACCTCGGGGCCCAGGGAATCGGAGCGGTGACCGTCGGGGTCTATCCGACCAGCCCGGCAGCCGAAGTCCGCTATCTCCTCGCTCACTCAGAGACGAAGGTCGTGGTGGCGCAGGACGAGGAACAACTCGACAAGACCCTCGAAGTCTGGGACCAGCTTGAGGACCTGGACTACGCGGTGGTCATGGACCCCCGCGGTGTACGGGTGCTCGATGATCCGCGGATCTTGACCTTCGACGAACTGCTTGAGCTCGGCCGTCAGCACCCGACAGCCGATTTCGACGATTCGGTCGCCGCTCTCGACAACAGCGAGGTGGCCATCATCGTCTACACCTCGGGCACGACCGGCCCGCCCAAGGGGGCGATGCTGAGCCACGCCAACATGCACGCGGCATTCACCGACTACGACGCAATATTCTCGGTCGGACCTGGCGACGAAGTGCTCTCCTATCTCCCCTTGTGCCATATCGCAGAACGGTTGGTAACGGTCATCAACGGAATCAGCGCGGGCTACACGGCAAACTTCGGAGAGGGCGGAGAGGCTTTCGCCAACGACCTGCGCGAGGTGCAACCGACTTTCTTCCTGGGTGTTCCCCGCGTCTGGGAGAAGATGTTGGCGAGCGTCCAGGTACGGATGAACGACGCTTCCTGGCTGAAACGGCACAACTACCAGTTCT
This sequence comes from Candidatus Aldehydirespiratoraceae bacterium, assembly GCA_965221585.1. Classification (GTDB taxonomy): domain Bacteria; phylum Actinomycetota; class Acidimicrobiia; order Acidimicrobiales; family Aldehydirespiratoraceae; genus VXYK01. Next base: position 1,477,149 of record OZ244898.1, read on the forward strand.
GGACCTCGAGGGGCAGCCGCCTGGCCAGGGCCCGCATGACCGGGCGGCTCGGACTGGGCGACCGTGTGCTCGCGGTTCTGGGGTGGTTCATGCTGTACCGAGCCCTCAAAGAGCGTCTCGGGATGAGCCGTTGCCGCAACGCTCTTTCGGGCGCTGCTCCCATCGCACCACAGATCCTCGACTGGTTCTGGTCGATCGGCGTACCGGTTCGGGAGGGCTACGGGCAGACCGAGAACTGCGCGCAGGCGACAATCAACCCGCAGCGCGATGTACGGATCGGGACTGTGGGACTGCCGGTCGCGGGTGCGGAGGTCCGCATCGCCGCCGACGGTGAGATCCTCACCCGGGGCGAGGGTACCTTTGTCGGCTACTACAAGAACCCGGAGGCCACCGCGGCGACGATCGATGCCGAGGGCTGGTTGCACACGGGTGACATCGGGGTGTTCGACGAGGACGGCTATCTCAAGATCACCGACCGCAAGAAGGACATCATCATCACCGCAGGCGGAAAGAACATCTCGCCGTCGGAGATCGAGAACCGCCTCAAGGTGTCGCCGTTCGTACGCGAAGCGGTGGTGATCGGAGACCGCCGCAAGTACCTGACTGCGCTGGTCGGCATCGAGTACCAGACCGTCGGCGACTGGGCCACCCGAAGCGGTGTCGCCTACACGACCTATGCGGACCTCTCGAACAAGCCTGAGGTCCGCACCCTCATCGAAGGTGTGGTCCAGGAGACCAACCAGGACTTCGCGCAGGTGGAGACGATCAAACGCTTCGAGTTCATGACTGTCGAGCTCGATCATGAGGACGGGCAGCTCACCGCTACTCAGAAGGTCAAACGAGCGGCCATCACTTCACAGTTCGAAGACCTGATCGAGCAGATGTACTCATGACCACTTTCCTGCAGGCAACGTTCGACGGAGTCGCCCTGGGATCTCTGTACGCACTGATCGTGCTGGGATTCGTGGTCATCTACCGGGCGACCGGCATCATCAACTTTGCTCAGGGGGGTGCGCTGCTGCTCGGCGGCTACCTCACCTACAACGTCAGCACTTCGTGGGGATGGAACTATTTCTTGGGCATCGCATTCTCGGTTGTGGTGTGCGCGGGGTTCAGCGTTCTGTTGCAGCGCGCGATGCTGCAGCGCATCTTTCGGGAGGTCGTCGGGATCTCCGCGGGCCTGCTGGGCTGGGCGACGCTCTTCTACAACGGAACGACCCATCTTGTCGGGCTGACAGGCGGCGTCGCGCTCGGCGCGGGTGTCTATTGGGTCGTCGCCCGCATCGAGGCGCGGGTTGGAGACAGGGGCCCGTCCGAACTGCCGCTGTTCGGAGCGATCATGGTCACGATCGGTGTGCTGTTCATCGTCAAACAGGTCGTGGCCTCGATCTGGGGGTTTGCCGAGCTCAGCGTCGACGACCCCTGGGAACTGTCGAGGTCGGTCGTGGGAGACGTCGTACTCCAACACTCCAAGCTCGCAGCCATCGCCATGGCCGCGGTGGCGCTCGGTGTGTTCTTTCTGGTCGACCGCTACAGCCGGATCGGCATCGCCATGCGGGCCACCCATTTCGACCATGAGGCGGCGATCGCCCAGGGCATCTCGACCAAGGTCGTGTTCGCCACCGCCTTCGCGATCGCCGGAGGCGTGGCGGCCCTGGCCGGCACCGCGGCCACCGCAGGTCCCGAACTGATCACTCCGAACTTGGACTTCATCGTCTTCTTCGCGTTTCCGGCAATGATCCTAGGCGGGTTCGACTCGCCGGCCGGGTCGGTTGTCGGAGGTCTGCTGGTCGGCTGGATCCAGAACCTCGTGAAGACCTATGTGGCCGCCACCCCGGATTGGTTCCCGATCGAGGACCTTGACTGGTTGGGTGCTGGATTCGAGCGGGTTGCGATCTTCATTGTCATGATCATCGCGTTGATGGTCCGTCCCTACGGCCTGCTCGGCACCGAGGAGGTGCGACGGGTATGAGCTTCGATAACTCCTCCTCTCGAAGCTTGGCTTGGATCCCGAGGCGTCGGACCAGACCAGGCAACAGGGCCCAGAAGATGCACGTTCAATATCGTGACGACCTGCGGCTGTTCCCCAATCCGTTGAGGCGCGCGGCACTGGCAGTGATGATTCTCGCTTGGGCGTTCATCCCTGTGTTGTGGGAGGTTCCGCCATTCACGCTGCTCAGCGGAAATGGGATCTCGCTGAACACGCTGGCGTACTCGGGGGTGTTCGCGATCGCCGCCATCGGACTCAACCTGCTCACTGGCTACACCGGTCAGGTCTCACTGGGACATTCGGTCTTCCTTGCCGTGGGCGCCTACAGCACGGCATACGTGGGGTCTGTCTGGGGTTGGCCGATGTGGCTCTGGATCCTGTTCGCCCCGGCTCTTGGTTGGCTGGTCGGTGCCGCGGTGGGCCCGTTCGCGCTCCGGCTCCGCGGCAACTATCTGGTGATAGTGACCCTCGGTCTGGTGTTCATCGGTGAGCATATTTTCAGGAACTGGAAGAGCGTCACCGGCGGCAACACGGGAACTTCGGCCGCGGGTGTAGAGGTCAGTCTGGGTTTCGTCGACTTCGAGAATCTGAGCCTGTTCGGCAGGTCCTTCAGCAAGGACGAGAGCTATTTCTGGTTGATCTGGTTGTTGGTGGCGCTGGTTGCCTGGCTGACGAAGAATGTCGTGCGAACACGTCCGGGAAGGGCTCTGCAGGCAGTACGCGACCGGGACATCGCCGCGGAGATCATCGGGATCGACGTCGGTATCGCCGGCTACAAGACCCAGGCCTTCGCCTGGTCGTCGGCTATCGCGGCTCTGGCGGGCGCGCTGTACGCGCCACTGCAACTGTTCATCAGTCCGGGCGACTTCACCCTGCTCGTCTCCATCCAGTTCATCGCGATGATCATTCTGGGAGGAATGGGCACCATCTATGGATCGATCATCGGTGCGCTGGTGATAACAGCTCTGCCGCGGTTTATCGACGGAATCTCTGCGGACTACGGTGTGCCTGGAGTGGCAGCCAAAAGCACAGACTCTGGTCTCGTCTCTGTTGCTTCGCTTAATGTGATCATCTACGGGTTCCTCATTGCCTTGTTCTTGCTTGTCGAGTACCGGGGGCTGGCTGGAATCTGGGTCCGAATTCGCAACTATTTCTCAACCTGGCCCTTCTCATACTGAGATTTGCCACTGATCCCATGGAGGGGACAATGACCAAGAAACAATGGTTCCGATTGTTGGCGCTGCTGCTGGCGGCCGCCTTGTTCGCGGCGGCCTGCGGTGACGACGACGGAGACTCGACTGGCGATGACGGTGATGACGCTGCCGCAGGCGATGACGCTGACGCGGGCGACGACGGTGACGACATGTCCACCGATGATGCCGGCGACGGTGACGACATGGCCGCCGACGATGGTGACGATGGCGACGATGGCGACATGGGCACCGAACTCGTAACAGGTCCCGGCTTCGACGGGTCCACCATCCGCGTCGGTGTGATCTCGGACCTCTCCGGTCCGGTTGCGATCATCGGCGTTCCACTCACCGCCGGTGGTCAGGTCTACTACGACTACATCAACAGTCAGGGAGGAGTCGCGGGCCAGTACCTGATCGAGACGGTCGAAGTAGACCATCAGTACAACCCGGCGACGGCGGTTCAGGTCTACAACGAAGTCAAGGACGACGTCGTGATCCTCGGTCAACTGTTCGGCACGCCGATCACCAACGCGGTTCTCGAGTCGCTCAAAGAGGACGGCCTGGTGGCGGCCCCGGCATCGCTCGACGCCTTCTGGGTCCGTGAGCAGAACCTGCTGCCTATCGGCGGGCCGTATCAGATCCAGGCGATCAACGGGCTCGACTGGTGGGTGAACGAGGGCGGCGGCAGCCCCGATCAGGTCTACTGCTCGTTCATCCAGGACGACCCCTACGGCGAGGCGGGCCAGGAGGGCATCGACTTCGCGGTGGAGCACCTCGGGTTGAACTTTACCGAGATCGCCCGTTACGTCTCGGGCGACACCGACTTCTCCGCTCAGATCCAGCAGTTGCAGGGCGCCGGATGCGAGGTGGTGTACTTGGTGGCTACCCCGTCGGTCACCGGAGGAGCGCTGGGCACCGCAGCTGCCGGCGGGTACGCGCCGCAGTGGATCGGGATGTCTCCGACCTGGATCAACGCTCTGGCCGGGAGCGCGCTCGCGCCTTACTTGCAGGCCTACTTCGTGATCGTGGCCGAAGGCTCGACCTGGGGCGACGAGAGCGTACCGGGCATGGCCACGATGCTCGGGCGGATTGCAGAATTCGCTCCGGAGCAGGAGCCTGACTACTACTTCACGTTCGGCTACCTGCAGGCCCACGCGGTGGTGCAGGTGCTCGAGGCTGCGATCGCCAACAACGATCTGAGTCGCGACGGCATCATTGAGGCTATGAACGGTCTCGGAACGGTTGCCTTCGAGGGACTCGGAGGTGACTATTTCTACGGCACGCCCGAAGAGAGGATCCCGAGCACCGAGAACACGATCTTCGTCGTGAACCCGGAGGTTCCCAACGGCGTGGAGGCTGTAGCCACCGGCTATCGGGCCTCGTTCGCCGGCGAGTTCGTCTTCGACTGACGCTTCGTTTCGTAAACGCTGCCTGCCCTCGTCCGTTCCTTGCAGTGCGGGCGAGGGCAGGGCATTCGCGCAGCCACTTCGCTCTGCCTCTGAAGGTAAGTTGACTGCTAAGATATTACCGGGTACCCTCGCTCGGGCATGCAACGCGTACCCTTGGCGGCGCCGCTTCGCTCGACATTGGACACGAACGATCCTCAGTTCGCTCAGAACCAACTGGACATGCGCGAGCAGCTTGACGTCATATCCGAGTTGCTTGACGAAGCTGAAGCCGGGGGCGGCCCGGAACGCATGGCAAGGCTCCGCTCCCGTGAGAAGCTTCCGATACGCGAACGGATCGCCAACGTAATCGATCCTGACAGCCCGTTCCTCGAGATCAGCCCGATCGCCGCGTACCAGTCCGACTACGCCATGGGCGGCGGGATGGTTGTCGGGATCGGGGTGATCGCAGGCACCGAATGCGTGATCATGGGCAACGACCCCACCGTCCTGGCAGGGGCGCTCACTCCCTACGCGTCCAAGAAATGGATGCGCGCCCTTGAGATCTCCCGCGAGAACCGCATGCCCTATGTGAGTTTTGTCGAATCCGCCGGCGGAGACCTGCGGATCCAACCTGGAGACGGCAGCAACAGGCGCTTCCTGCAGACCGATCACTTCGCCGAGAGCGGACGGTTCTTCTACGAAATGATCGAGCTCTCGAAGATGCGGATTCCGACCGTCTGCGTCGTATTCGGATCGTCGACCGCGGGCGGTGCCTACCAACCCGGACTCTCGGATTACACCATCATGGTCAAGGACCAGTCGAAGATGTTCCTCGGCGGTCCCCCACTGGTGAAGATGGCGACCGGCGAGGTCTCCGACGACGAGACACTCGGTGGAGCGGAGATGCACACCACGGTCTCCGGGGGCGGCGACTACTTTGCACAGGACGAAATGGATGCGCTGCGAATCTGCAGAGAGGTCGTCTCGCACCTGAATATCCGCAAAGCCGGTCCCGAGCCCAGTTTCCCTCCAGACCCGCCGATCTACGATCAGGACGAACTGCTCGGGATCGTCAGCCGCGACCTTGTGAAACCTGTCGACGTGCGCGACATCATCGCGCGGACCGTCGACGGATCGCGTTTCGAAGAGTTCAAACCCCGCTGGGGCAGCACTCTGGTCTGCGGCTGGGCCTCGATCCACGGATACCCGCTAGGAATCCTGGGCAACAACGGAGTCCTGTACCCCGATGCCGCCCAGAAGGGGGCACATTTCATCCAGCTCTGCAACCAGATCGACGTGCCTCTCTGGTTCCTGCAGAACATCACCGGCTACATGGTCGGCAAGGACTTCGAAGCCGACGGGATCATCAAGAAGGGTTCTCAGATGCTCAACGCGGTCACAAACTCGACTGTGCCGCACATCACCGTGATCGTCGGCTCGAGCTACGGTGCGGGAACCTACGGCATGTCTGGCCGGGCATTCGGGAACCGCTTCACCTTCCTGTGGCCCACCGCGAAGATCGCGGTGATGGGACCCAAGCAGATCGCCGGTGTGATGTCAGAGGTGCGGCGGGGACAGGCGAAGCGGTTGGGCCTCCAGTTCGACGAGGAAGCCGACGCCGAGACGGTTGCTGCGGTTGAAGCGACCCAGGAACGGGGGTCACTGGCTCTGCGGGCCACCGGCGCTATCAGCGACGACGGGATCATCGACCCGCGAGACACTCGCCATGTTCTGGGTATGTGCCTCTCCGCCGCGAGCAACCGCGCGGTCGAAGGTGCGGAGGGGTACGGGGTGTTCCGGCTGTGAGCCGATTCGACACACTGCTGGTCGCGAACCGGGGCGAGATCGCCTGCCGGGTGGTCCGTTCGGCTTCGGCTATGGGCATCCGCACAGTGGCCGTGTTCGTCGAATCCGACTCGGACGCGCTGCATGTCGTTTGCGCCGACGAGGCGGTGAGGGTCGACAACTACCTGGACAGCGAGCAGATACTCGCCGCGGCGCGGCTCACCGGAGCGCAAGCAGTTCATCCCGGTTACGGATTCCTCGCCGAGAATGCCTCCTTCGCCAAATCTGTGCTGGACAACGGTCTGGTATGGGTCGGACCGTCGCCAGAGGCGATCGCACGCATGGGTGACAAGATCGCCGCCAAGGAACTCGCAGAAGAGGTGGGACTGCCAGTACTGGCCTCACGCGACGAACCGAGCGAGTTCGCTTCACTCGGCTTTCCCATCCTGATCAAGGCTGCTGCAGGCGGGGGCGGGAAGGGAATGCGCGTGGTCCGCTCAGAGACCGAACTGGAGGAGGCAGTACCGGCAGCTCGCCGCGAGGCCCTTTCCGGATTCGGGGATGATCGTATCTTCGCCGAGCGCTTTGTCGCGACCGCTCGTCATATCGAGATTCAAGTCCTCGGCGACCAGCATGGAAGTGTCGTTCACCTCGGTGAACGCGAGTGCAGCATCCAACGTCGGCATCAGAAGATCATTGAGGAGTCGCCGTCCCCGTTCGTCAGCGAAGAGATGCGCTCAGCCATGGGAACTGCCGCGCTGCGCTTGGCAGAGGTTCTGGACTACGAATCGGCGGGAACGGTCGAGTTCCTCGTTGACGATGAGTCGGGCGATTTCTTCTTCCTGGAGGTGAACACCCGCCTGCAGGTGGAGCACCCGGTGACCGAGGAGGTGACGGGCATCGACGTCGTCAGAGAGCAGTTGCGCGTAGCGCAGGGAGAGCACCTGGGCTATCGCAGCGACGAGGTGGCCTTCAGAGGCCACGCGATCGAGGCGCGCCTCTACTCAGAGGATCCGGACAACGACTTCCTGCCCGCCACTGGAGTCCTGGAGGTCTTTGAGCCGGCTCCGGAACCGGCAGTCCGTTACGACACGGGCGTGGCGACAGGATCGACGATCACCGCCGACTTTGATCCGATGATCGCCAAGGTCGTCTCCCATGGTCGCACGCGGACCGACGCGGCGAAGCAGCTGGCCTTGGCGCTCGAACGCCTTGAGATCGGTGGTGTTGCGAACAACCGGGACTTTCTGGCGGCCACGCTGCGCTCCGATGAGTTTCTTGCCGGGAGAACCACGACCGATTTCATCGAACGCTTCGGTGGAGAACGGGTCCGCTCGCTCGACGAGTCAGAACAGCGGTTCGCTGCAACCGCCGCCGCGATGTGGCTACAGCACGAAAACCGCACCAGGGCGAGAGTTCTGGCTTCACTGCCGAGCGGTTTCCGGATCGGGCGCCTGGCGCGTGAGCGCGTCGAGTTGCGAATCGGGGGCATTGACGTAACGGTCCACTACTCGGCCGATCGAAACGGATCCTTCGCGCTGGGACCATCGGGCGCCGACGGCACAGCCAGAGTGCGAAGCTGCTCCCAACGGCACATCGACTTGGAGGTCGGTTCGCGCCGACGCCGCTACGCAGTGGCGCGTCACGGCGCCCACATCCATCTGACCGGCGCCGGCGGAGGGGTCCAGATCGAGGTGCTTCCAAGATTCTCGGTGCCCGAGCCCTCCACGGTCGCCGGCGCCGTGGCTGCACCGATGCCCGGAAAGGTGATCGAGCTTCGGGTCAGCGTCGGTGATGTTGTCGAAGCACAACAGGTGGTGGCGTTGATCGAGGCGATGAAGATGGAGAACCACCTGCGCAGCGCTGAGCCAGGCACCGTCACTGAGATACTCGTCTCAGAAGGTGACCAGATCGAAAAGGACGTACTGCTGATGGTGATAGAGGCGTTGCCGTCGCCGGATCCTGATACGTCGCCGGCCCAAACAGGGAGCTGAGGATGGCCGAGCCGATACGCATCGCCAATTGCAGTGGGTTCTACGGAGACCGTTTGAGTGCGGCCAAAGAAATGGTTGAGGGCGGGCCTATCGATGCGTTGACCGGGGACTGGTTGGCGGAGTTGACCATGCTGATTCTGGCCCGCACCCGGGCCAAACGACCCAACAGCGGTTATGCCCGCACGTTCATACGCCAGATGGAACAGGTGATGGGCAACTGCGTCGACTCGGGAATCAAAGTCGTTTCGAACGCAGGTGGGCTCGATCCATTCCATTGCGCTGAAGCTGTTGCCGAAGTGGCCGACAAGCTGGGGCTGGACCCCACCATTGCCTATGTGGAAGGCGACAATCTGCTGGGTCGTCTCGAGGAGATGAAATCGAACGGGATCGTCCTGCGTGATCTTGACAGCAACGAGCCGGTGGCGGATATCGACTACATCTCCGCCAACGCCTACTTCGGATGCTGGGGCATCGTCGAGGCACTTGATCGCGGGGCGGACATCGTTGTCACTGGACGCACAACCGATGCTGCAATCGTTTGCGGGCCTGCGGCATGGCATCACGGCTGGACAGACGAGAATCTCGACGCACTGGCCGGGGCCGTCGTTGCCGGTCACGTCATCGAATGCGGCACACAGGCAACGGGCGGGAACTACTCGTTCTTCGAAGAAGTCGACGGACTCGAGTATCCCGGCTTCCCGTTCGCCGAGATCGCCGGCGACGGCTCCTCGGTGATCGGCAAACATCCCGGTACGGGAGGCAACATCAGCATCGGTACGGTCACCAGCCAACTGCTCTACGAAATCGGGTCCCCCAGTTATCTGGGTCCAGACGTCACCAGTCGTTTCGACACGATCCAACTCGAGGAGGTGGGCAGGGATCGCGTGCGTATCTCAGGGGTGCGAGGAGAGAAACCTCCCGAGACCCTGAAGGTGTCGATGAACTCCTGGGGCGGCTTTCGCAGCGATATGGCGATTGCCTTGACCGGTATCGACATCGACGCCAAAGCCGGCCTCATCGAACGAGCCTTCTGGCGCAACTGCCGCTACCAACCGGGCGACTTTGCCAGCGTCACGACCAACGTGGTGCGTACCGACAAGACCGACCCCCAGACCAATGAGGAAGCGGTGGCTTCCTGGCGCATCACCGTCAAGGACCCGGACCAACACAAGACCACCGCGGTCGCCTCGGCGATGAACGACCTGGCGCTTGCCAGCATTCCCGGATTCTTCGGCCTCAAGACCGCGGGCGTCGGAAAGCCCTTCGGAGTTCACACCTCGGGGCTCGTGCCTCGTGATGTGGCACCGCAACATGTCGTTCTGCTGGGCGAAGGACGCACGGTGGTCGATTCGAACGCACCGCCAGTGTCTGGTGCACCTGTCACCCCGCTCGAACCTGCGATTCCGCCGGTACCGACCGGCGAAACCGAGCGGGTTGCGTTGGGGACGATCGTCGGGACACGGTCTGGAGACAAAGGCGGGAACGCCAACCTGGGTGTCTTCGTTCGTTCGACTGCGGCATACGCCTGGTTGGAGGATTTCCTCACTGTCAAGCGTTTGCGTCAACTCATGGGTGAGGCCTCCGACAAGAGAATCGAACGTTTCGTGTTGCCCAACATCTTGTCGCTCAACTTCGTCATTCACGGGTTGCTCGGTGAGGGCGTGGCCGCTTCGACCCGTCAAGACGCTCAGGCCAAGGGTCTGGGCGAATGGCTCCGAGCGAGACATGTCGACATTCCGAGGTCCCTGTTACCGAAGGCTCTGCTGTCAATGACCCCGGACCGGGAACGGGACGGCAATGGACTTTGATTTCCCACCCGAAGACGATCCTCGACGCCTCAAGATTCGAGAATGGCTTGAAGCCAACCGCAACCCCTCGCCTCGCCAACTCCTGCAGCAGGGGCTGATAGTCCCTCACTGGCCCGAGCCGTACGGACTCAGCGCAGACCCTCTGCAGCAGATCATCATCGACGAGGAACTACAGCGCGCTCAGGTAAGGCGTCCGGACAATCCCATCGGTATCGGTTGGGCTGGACCCACAATCCTCGCCGCGGGGACCGAGGAACAGAAGAAGCGTTTCCTTCCCGGCTTGCTCACGGGCGAAGACGTCTACTGCCAGATGTTCTCCGAACCGGACGCCGGCTCCGACTTGGCCTCCCTCGCAACGACCGCAGTCCGCGACGGCGACGAGTACATCGTCAACGGTTCCAAGATCTGGACCAGCGGAGGACACTACTCCTCCTACGGGATCCTCATCGCCCGCACCGACCCTCATGTCGCCAAGCACAAGGGCATCTCCTACTTCGTCTGCCCGACCAGTCTTGAGGGATTGACGATGGCACCGATCGTCGACATGACCACAGCGCACAGTTTCAACCAGGTCTTCTTCGACAATGTCCGGATCCCCGCTCAGAACCGCATAGGAGAGGAGAATGATGGCTGGCGATTGGCCAAGGTCACCCTCGCCAACGAACGGGTGTCTTTGAGTTCCGCGGGTTCGCTGTGGGGAGCGGGGCCGAGCGCCGAGATCCTGATCGAGCTGATCAGACGCAACGGCCCACTGGCTGACCCGGTGATGCGGCAACGCGCCGCGGCGCTGCACGTGGAGGCCGAAGTTCTGCGCCTCAACCGTCTGCGCACGCTGAGCGCCCGAATCAACGCCAGAACCCCCGGCCCGGAAGCCTCTATCCAGAAGATCATGGGTGACGAACACGGCCAGCATGTGTTGGAACTGGCCAAAGACCTCGCCGGAACCGAAGGCCTTTTGGAGGGATCCGGCCCCCAAGGTGAGATACCCGCGAGCATGCGCGGCGGTGCTACCGAGGTGAATTTCCCACAGCGCCAGATACCGGGAGTAGACCGAATCTGGCACTACGGGTTCCTCTTCTCGCCAGCGTTGACGCTAGGTGGCGGAACCTTCGCTGTGCAGCGCAACATCATCGCGGAGATGGTCCTGGGCCTTCCTCGTGAACCGAACGTGGAAAGGGGCATGACCTGGGCGGAGACGAGGCGAAAATGACGGCAGTCGAGACCCCCCTGAACGATCTCGAGCGTCGGGTCCGCCTCGTGCGCGGACCAATACCGAAGCTGTCCCGAGAACGCAGCGAGATGCTCACACCCCGCCAGCGTGAGATCCTCGACGAACTGACGGAACTGGTGCAAGACGGTTTCAGCCATCTCACCATGGCGGATCTTGCCACGCAGTTGAACTGCTCGCTGCGCACCCTCTACGGATTGGCCGATAGCCGTGGCCAGTTGGTTCTGATGGTCACGGACCGCAATCTCTGGAACATCGGCAGAGCGGCCACCAAGGCACTCACCCAGCAGTCGTACCGGCCTCTTGAAGCCATCCGCGTCTACCTGCTGGCTGCCAACGTGGCGGTATCGCGCACCACGCCGGCCTTCGCGCGCGACGTCAATGCGATCGTAGGCGGACCGGAACTGTTCGCTGCACACAACAACTATCTGGTTGACGTGACCCGCGAGCTGCTCGACATGGCTGTCGAGAGCGGCGAGATCGCCGCGGTCAACACCGCCGTCGTGGCCCGGGCACTGGCCGGTCTCGGCCGGCAGTTCAGCGAGCCCGAAGTGGTTGCCTCCTTGAGCGTTTCTCCCAAGGAGGCCGCCGACCAGGTACTGGACATTATTCTCAACGGTCTGGCCCTAGGTTCCGCGTCTGGCGGAGTCAGGTCCGAACCAGGAACAAGATCAGAATCAGGACGGGAGGGTCATGCTGGTCTCTGAGCTTCTCACTGATCTGGTCGCAGAACAGGCCGCTCTTGACGAGGTGCTCAGTGACCTCACCGATCCACAATGGGCCATTCCCACTGCCAGTCCCCGTTGGGACGTCACCGACCAGGTCGCTCATCTCACCTACTTCGACCATGCCGCAGCAATCGCGATCCGAGACCCGGACGGGTTCGCATTGGTGACGGAGGCGTTGTGGGACAGCGCGTCCAGCGGCGACCTCGGTGTCGATTCCCACACTCTCGATCCGGTACGGAACCTCCCGGTCGGCCAACGCCTGGACGCCTGGCGCGCGGGTCGAGCCGACCTCGAGTCTGCTGCGACCGAGTTGCGTGACGATGCAAGAGTGCCTTGGTACGGACCTTCAATGGGTGCCAAGTCCTTCCTTACGGCACGCCTGATGGAATGCTGGGCGCACGGCCAAGACATTGTCGACGCGGTCGGCGGGACGCGCGTCGCCTCCGACCGTCTGCGCCACATCGCGCAACTCGGTTTCATCACCCGTGGCTGGGCCTATGCAAATCGGCAACTCGAGATGCCTCAGGCTGAGATCCGTCTTGACCTGGAGAGTCCATCGGGTGAGCGCTGGACTTGGGGGCCCACCGACAGCGAATGCAGTATCGTCGGCCCTGCGGAGGAGTTCTGTCTGGTCGTGACCCAGCGGCGCAGCCTGAAAGACACGTCCCTGTCGGTTACGGGAGAGGCCGCGCAGGACTGGATGATGATCGCCCAGGTGTTCGCCGGCCCTCCGACCACCGCAACGCAGCGTTAGGAGTTTGCGATGAGCACTGCCGAATCGAACACAGCAGAGTCGAGCATTGTCGAGTCGACCAAGGAGCGGGGTGTGATGACGATCACGCTCGCTGACGAGCAGAACCGCAACGTTCTCAGCAGCGACCTCATCGAGCAGTTGCTGTCTGCCATCGACGCGGCCGAGGCGGACCGAGACGTGCGCGTCATTGTCCTTACCAACCGGGGACGGGTCTTCTGCGCGGGCGCGGATCTCAAGGCTCCTTCTACGGGTCGTCGAGGCGTGCCGACTGCCGTCGATCTGTTCAGCCGTTTCGCCGAGTCACCCAAACCGTTCGTTGGACGGATCAACGGACACTGCGTTGCGGGCGGGATGGGCATCGCCGCGGCCATGGACATCTCCGTGGCCGTCGACACCGCCAAAATGGGGTTCACAGAGGTTCGCGTCGGGGTTGCTCCTGCCATGATCTCAGTGCTCTGCCTGCCGAAGATGCGCTCGGCGGAGGCGAGCGCGGCCTTCCTGCGTGGCAACCGTTTTCTGGCCCCCGAGGCCGCTCGAATGGGGATCATCAATGCCGCGGTGCCGGCTGACCAACTTGACGGGGAGGTGGAGGGGATCGTCTCGGACCTGATGCTCGGCGGACCCGAGGCTCTGGCCGCCTGCAAGGCGCTCACCCGGAGGGTTCCCTCGATGTCTCTTGAAGAGGCCTTCGAGTGGACGTCGCGACTGTCCGCTGAGCTGTTCTCGAGCGACGAGGCTCGCGAGGGCATGAGAGCCTTCGCCGAGAAAAGGCCGCCGTCGTGGGTTTCAGGCCCACCCGGCGGGTTGGGGCATACTGACAACGATGACCGCTGACGCCCCGACGATGCTGGAACTGGTCGATGACGACCCCGCGGCGCTCACGGCGTTGTACCAACAGCACGGTTGGGGCGACGGGTTGCCCATGGTTCCGCCCACACAGCAGCGTGTTGATGAGATGTTGGCAGGAACGGACCCTGACGAGGTCATTGCGGTGCTTCCGCCCCGTTCGGGGATTGCCACGCGTCATGTGATCGCGGTCAACGCGGTCCTCGCCGGTTGTGAACCGCGCCATTTGCCGGTGCTGGTCGCCGCGGTCGGGGCTCTGGCGGCTCCTGAACTCAACCTCGTCGGTATTAACGCCACGACCCATTGCGTTGCCCCGCTGCTGATCGTGCATGGCGAGGCGGCCAAGACCGGCGGCTACAACTCGGGTCTCGGAGCTTTCGGTCCGGGGAATCGGGCCAACGCCACCACCGGCCGTGCGGTCCGGCTGATTCTGATGCATGTCTGCGGTGCCCGGCCCGGGCCCGGTGACGCCTCGACTCAAGGGGGGCCGGCCAAGTACTCCTACTGTGTGGCGGAGAACGCATCGCAGTCTCCGTGGGGCGGGTACGCCCCCAGCGTCGGAGTCCATGCCGCGTCGGCGGTCACGCTCCATTGCGGCGAGGCACCTCACAACGTGCACGACATGGAATCCTCGGAACCCGCGCCGATCCTCGACAAGGTCGCCTCGGCGATGACCTCGCTCGGCCAGAACAACGCTCCGATCAGCAGCGGAGAGTATTTCGTGGCTCTGTGCCCTGAACACGCCGCGGTATGTGCGGGCGCGGGCTGGACCCGCGCCCATATTGCCTCCTATCTGTTCAACCGGGCCACGCTGCCCGTTGCGGAGTTGCGCCGGGCGTTCGATCTGCGGGCCTGGGCACCGTGGCAGCAGACGCTGGCAGACGATGATCGGATGTCGATGACCGAACACCCGGACAACATCCGGATCGTGGTGGTCGGAGGCGCGGGAAAACACAGTTCAGTAATTCCCAGTTGGGGTATGACCAAGAGCGTCACCGTCGCGGTGGACGCATAACAGGAGAGCACTCATGAAGGTATTCGCACCCGACGGCGCAGTAGGTTCACCGGCGGTTTCACCCGCACCGTCACTGCCGGTGCTGACCGGAAGACGCATCGGGATTCTCGACAACACCAAACCGAACGCCGGCGCGCTCCTCATGGGACTGGCACAGCGCATCATTGGCCGTACCGGTGCCGAGCTGAGCCTGGTCGAGACCAAGAACGCCGCTTTGGCCGCACCCGACGAGGTGATCGCTCGCCTGGAATCGGAAGTCGAGGTGGTCCTGACCGGCTCAGCTGATTGAGGCAGCTGCACGTCGTGGAGTGTCCACGACACAGTCCGTCTGGAGTCGTCGGGCGTTCCCACAGTTGTCGTGACGACCAGTGAGTTCCGGACCCTTACCGAGGAGGTCGCAGCGAATCTGGGTATGGGAGACGCTCGGGTCGTTGAGGTCGCGCACCCGCTCGGTGGAGTCGATGCTGCCGCCGTGGCCCAACGGGCCGACAGTGTGGTCGAGGAAACGATCCGAATGTTGACCCAATGAACGCGTTGACCCTATTGAACACAGTGGGCGTGTCATGAGTATCACGATCGATCACTCGGGCAAGGTCGCACTGGTCACCGGGGCCGGTGCGGGAATCGGGCGCGAGACGGCCTTATGGCTCGCTCGTAGCGGAGCGACCGTGGCCGTGAACGATATACGTCCGAGCCACGCGGATGCGGTGGTCGCCGAGATCGATGCGGCAGGCGGTGAGGGTCACGCCTTCGTCGCCGACTGTCGGGACGACGACGCCGTCGACGCCATGGTCGATGCGATCGTCGACCGACTCGGCGGGCTTCAGATCGCAGTGAACAACATCGGTATGCTGCCACCTGGTCGAAGGCTCGAGCCGTTCGCTAACTACCGCGGCGAGGACTGGCGGGACATCCTTGACCAGAATCTGGTGCTCGCGGCTCTCTGCGGCCGTGCGGAGGCTTCGGCAATGCTCGCTTCGGGCGATCCTGGTGTGATCCTGTTCGTCAGCTCTGGAGAGACGACCCGCCCCTCGCCCTACAACAGCATCTACGCGGCGGCCAAGGCAGCCCTGAACCACCTGGTGACGTCCATGGCCGTGGAACTGGGTCCAGCGGGGATCCGCGTCCTGGCGATCGCCCCGGGCACCACGCTCACCGAGACCGTTGCTGCCGCGTTCAGCGAAGAGCACGTCGAGGCGATCGTGTCCTCAACGCCGCTGAAGCGGATGGTCGAACACGACGAGCTCGCCCGATTGACTACCTTCCTGGCCAGCGACCTTGCCCGTTGCATCACCGGTCAGTTCATCCTCGCCGATGCCGGAGCATTCCTGTCACGCACCCGACCCGCCCTCGACGCCTGACCAACAACGAGACGCTGTTCAGGGGGTTCGATAGTCGCTGACTCTCACGCAGCGGTTGGTCATGGTGCCGATGCCCTCGATCTCCGAGGTGATCACATCGGTGTCACGCAGCATCTTTCCTTGGGCCCAACCGACACCCTCGGGCGTACCGGTGAAAAGCAGGTCTCCAGTGGTCAACGTGGTGATCTGGGAGAGGTACGAGACGAGAGTCGGAATATCGAAGATCAGGTTCCGGGTGGTGCTGTCCTGGCGCAGTTCGTCATTGATCCTGGTGCTGAGCCGAAGGTTGCTCGGATCGCCAACGAGGTCGCTTGACACCACGTACGGCCCGATCGGCCCGAAAGTGTCGAAGGACTTGCCAAGGTCGAAATGGGGAGTCGATCCTGCGAACTGCAACCGGCGGTCGGAGATGTCCTGTCCCACCGTGAATCCCGCGATGCGCTCCCAGACGTCCTGTCGGGGGATATCCCTGCCGCCAGCTCCGATCACGACCACCAACTCGACCTCGTAGTCGACGTAGTCGCTCCTCATTTCGACATCGGCTCTAGGACCCGTGATGCAGGATGGGAACTTGGTGAACACCAGAGGGGTGTCGGGCGGCTCCCTGTCTGCCTCGGCCGCATGATCGGCGTAGTTCAGGCCGATCCCGAAACAGTTGCGGGGCCGGGGTACTGGAGCATCCAGAGCCACCTCCGACAGGGATCCGCTGGGTTCTAGATCCGGAACCGTCTGTTGCAACTCTGAGAGGTCTTCAGCACGCCTGAGCGTAAACATCGGATCCGAGGGCAGTTCGCCGGAACTGGCCGTGCTGACGTCGTAGTACATTTCTCCGTCGACTAGCGCTGCACGACCGGCAATGCTTGCCATTCGAAATCCCATGAGTGTCCTTGAGGTAGTGGTGAGCGTTCTGAGATGAACGTCGTGTTTGCAGTGATCGAGAATGTTAACGGCACCGCGTAGCGAAGGTCCTGCTAGGCGTCGGCGCGGACCTCTCCGTCCAGGGTGAGCTCTTCGCAGTGCCTGAGCCCCCGTTCGAGTGCTTCGTCGTCCTGCCAGCGGGCCCAGTTGAGCCAGAGTCCGTTGGAACCGGCGATCAGGTCTTGCACCCGGTCCGCGACAACGGTCTCGGGCAGTTCCGGTCGGGCTGCGCTCACGAGCTCTCGAAAACGCGACGAGTAGCGATCGTAGAACTCCGCGTCGAGTTCAGCCACTCCCTCTTCGGTGAGGGCCAGCGCCCACAGTGCGATCCGCAGCGCGAGGTAGCTGCCGTTGAGGAACTCGTCGATGAAGGCCCCTCGCAGGAACGCCCGGAATTGCTCTGCAGGGTCCTGGTGTTGTTCAGCGGCACTGGCGCAGGCGTCGAACAACCGGTCGGTTGCTCTTTTGAACACCGCCAGGATGAGCGTCTGCTTGTCATCGAAGTGATAGCTGAGCAGACCGACTGAAACGTCGGCTTCCCTGGCCACGGTTCGCATACTGGCTCCGCCGATCCCTTCGCGCAGGATCACCGATCCGACCGCGTCAAGAATCTGTTCCTGCGTCTCTGAGCGGTTCACGCGCTCGTCCATGTGTTCCCTCTCGCGTGGAGTCCCGGGCCAGGTCAGCCTACTGGACGAACGTTCAGTCTGCGGTGTGCTGCAACGGCTGTCAGTTGAGGAATTCGGGTTCTGTGCGCATCAGCTCATCGCGCCAGGGCTGGAACTGGAACCACCCAGCCAAGTCCGAGCCCTGCTGGCGGTAACCCTCTATGCAGAGGTGCTCGGGGATCTCAATGGGATCACCTGCAGCTTGCGCGACCAACTGGCTCTGGCAACAACGTTCGAGCGCAACGAACCACCAGACCGCCGCGTCCACGCTGCCGCCACAGGTAATGAGGCCGTGATTCTGATGAATGAGGGCTTTCTTGTCACCGAGCGCTGCTGCCATCTGGCGGCCGGTCTCGATGTCGAGCACCACCGCGCCGCTGCCCGCGTCGCACAGCGCCACATCGTTGTAGAACATGGTGGAGTCCTGGCTGATCATCTTGAGGGGTTGACCGAGTGTCGAGAAGGTCTTGCCGTACATCGAGTGGGAGTGCGCGGCTGCAATCACGTCGGGCCGCGCCGCGTGGATCTGTGAGTGGATGGCGAACGCCGCGGTGTTCACCGGGCGGTCGCCCTCAACCACATCGCCCTGGTCGTTGACGAGGATCAGGTCCGAGACGGTCATGTACTTGAAGTTCTGTCCGAAGGGGTTGACCCAGAAGTGGTCCAGGTGTTCGGGGTCTCGCACTGTCACATGACCCGCTACACCCTCGGCGAGGTGCAGCCGACCCATGACTCTCAACCCGGCGGCAAGAGACTCCTTGCGCTGTCGCCGTTCGGTCTCGAAGTCTTCGGAGGTAGAAGGAAGGTCCAACGAGAACTCTTCTTGAACACGAGCAAGTTCCTCGAGGTCGCGTTCTTCTCGTGTGTCTGTCATGGTCGTCTCCCCGCAATTCCAATCGCAAGAGGGTCTAAGGTGAGCAGATGAGTTTTCTGCGTGGGTCGAGGTTATATCGAGGTTGCGTTCTTTGTCTGGTTTTGGCGCTGGCCGCCGCCAGTTGCGGCGGTGACGACGATGACCAACAGGAGTCGACTCCGACGGAGACCTCTGAGACGACGGCACCAGAGAGCACAGCTGCCTCGACGACCACGACCACTGCCGCTCCAACGACTACAACCACAACAACGGCCGCCGCCACTACAACAACCAGCACCACTACAACAACCAGCACCCCGCCCGCTGGGCCGTGGGAACAGATTGCCGGAGGCGATGAGTGCATGTGCGCCGACGGCAGCGATTACAGCTACTGGGTTCGAGAGGCCGACCCCCACCGTGTGGTGTTCTACCTTGAGGGAGGCGGAGCCTGCTTCAGTGCCGCCAGCTGTTCGTTCACGGACGGCACCTACTCGGTGACCACCGACGAGAGCGACGACCCGACCGGCGCGGGCGGCATCTTCGACTTCTCCAACCCGGCAAATCCGCTGGCAGGGAGTTCCTTCGTAGCTGCGCCGTATTGCACGGGTGATGTCCACATCGGCAACAACGTTCAGCAGTACAGCGACGACCTGACCGTCTACCACAACGGATTCACGAACGCTTCGAAGGCTCTGGCTGAACTCAAGAGGCGTTTCCCCGACGCGACCGAGATCGTTGTCGCCGGGTCCAGTGCTGGTTCGGTGGCTGCCCCGTTCTACAGCGGGCTGGTCTCGGATCTGTATCCCGACGCCAAGATCTCTGTGGTTGCCGACGCCTCGGGTGCCTACCCCAGCAATCCCGTCATCAATGCCACGATCGGCTCGTTGTGGGGTGCATTCTCTGTCGTCCCCGACTGGCCCGTGAACGAGGGGTTGACCCCCGCGGACTGGGGTGTGCCTGAGATGTTCATCCAGGCCGGACTTCACGACCCTGAGATTCGGTTCGGCCGCTTCGACAACGCCTTCGACAGCACCCAGTTGAGCTTCGCGGAACTGGCGGGGTTCGATGCGAGCAACATGGACCAGCTGATCAGGTCCAACGAGGCGTATATCGAGGCTGCGGGCGTGACGGTCAGCAGCTACCTCGCACCGGGCCAAGAGCATACGATCCTCGGTCGTGACGAGTTGTACTCCCTTGAAGTCCAGGGTGTGCTCTTCGTCGACTGGTTGACCGAGTTCCTTGCGGCCGACGATCCGACCGGTGACGTTGCCTGCGTCGAGTGCGGCCCCTAGGCCCGCGGCGCGAAAGCCTCTTCGGTCTCGATCGACTCGATCAGGAAATCAAGCACTTCCGCTCTCTGCTCGGTGGATGGAGGGGCCAGCCCGAAAAGATCGATCAGCCACAGCCCGTCGCAGGCAATTCTGACCAGCAGGGCGAGCCTCGGGTCGATCTTGTCGTCCTCGATCAACCGGTTCTGCCAGTCCTCGAACAGTTCCTGAACCTTCCTCAGGCGGTCGGGTTCCAGCGCCGCGGCTGCGAACACACTGGTTGCAGACTCCTCCCAGTAGGCGTGCGGGGCCCTGACATATTCGATGTAGGCGCGGGCGAACGCTCCCTTTGTGTCGCCGTTGACAAGATCTTGAAGGTCGTCGTCGACACGCGCCATGGCATCGTGGAGGAGGGCCGTGACCAGTTCTTCTTTGGACGAGAAATGGTAGAGGAGCCCGCCCTTGCTCAGTCCGGCCTCGGTCGCCACGCTCTGCAGGGTGAGGCCCTGGATCCCCCGGGTGCGGACCACCTCGACGGCTGCGTCCACTAGTCGGCGCCTGGTGGCGGCACTCTTCTGTTTCGATGCGTGATTCGACTTCAGTGCGGAATTCGTGGTTTGCAAGGTTCCGTCCCCCAGTTGTTCGGATTCGACACTCGGCTGCATCCCGAACGCTGGACCAGTCAGTTCGGGTTTGCTAACCTTACTATACCGTCTGGACGGTTTTCTTGACGGGCACTACTACTCAACACCCATGGAGGGGAATCATGAGAAAATTGCTATTGGGTCTCTTGGTGCTGACGCTCTTTGCAGCTGCTTGCGGGGACGATTCAGACTCGGATGCCGATACCTCGGGAGACGATGCGACGTCCGATGACGCAGCCACCGACGACGGCGACGACATGGCGGCCGATGACGGTGATGACGCAGCCACCGACGACGGCGACAAGCCGACCATATCGCTGGTGGTCAACCCGTGGACCGCGTCAGCATTGAACGTCTCCGTCGCAAGTCAACTGATAGAGAGCGAACTCGGCTATCCCACCGAGGTGATCAACATCGACGAGAACGAGGCAATGTTCATTGGTCTCGCCGACGGCACCGCCGATGCCGTACTCGAGATCTGGCCCTCCGGAATTACCGACAGCGAACAGGCCTTCTTCGACGACGGGTCGGTCGTTCATCTCGGTGAACTCGGTGCTGTGGGCAGAATCGGCTGGTTCGTTCCCGACTATGTGATCGAGGAGCACCCGGAGCTGGCCACCTGGGAGGGTTACTTCAGTGATGAAGCCGCCGCGGTCTTCGCCACCGCCGAAACGGGCGACAACGGCAGGTTCCTCGGCACCGATCCCTCCTATTCGCAATTCGACGAGCAGATAATCAACAACCTGGGGCTTCCCTTCGAAGTGATCTACTCAGGATCTGAGCCTGCGACGGTTGCAGAACTGGATGCACGTGTGTCTGCAGGAGAACCGATTCTGATGTACTGGTGGACGCCGACCGCGGCAGTATCCACATACAGCCTCGTTCAGGTCACACTCCCCCCATACACAGAGGAGTGCGGTGCAAGCGCGGCCAGCGGTGACGGTGGTGTTGACTGCGAGTATCCCGAGGACGTGATCATCAAGGCAGTGTCAGGCAAGTTGGCCGAGAAGGCCCCTGCGGTGTACGACTTCCTCGATGCGTTCACCATCACCAACGACGATCAGCTCTCGATGCTCCCACCGGTGGAACTCGACGGCGACGATGTCGACGATGTGGCCGCAGAGTGGATCGCCAACAATGAAGACGTATGGTCTGCTTGGATCGGGTAAGCAAATAAAGGGAGCCTCCCTGTGATCGGTGAAGCCGTCTCCAGCCCCTGCCTGTCGGCACGAGGAATCTGGAAGATCTTCGGAAACCGCCCCGGCAGGGCGCTGGAGATGGCCGACACCGGAGCCTCACGCGCCGAAGTGCGCGAAGCGACAGGCTGTCTGATCGGCGCACGCGACGTCTCCTTCGACGCGCACAGCGGCGAGACCTTCGTGATCATGGGTCTGTCCGGTTCGGGAAAGTCGACCCTGCTGCGATGCGTCGCCCGCCTCTCCGCACTGACGAGGGGCACGGTGGTCCTCGAAGGCGAGGACCTCACCGCGATGAACGAGGCCGAACTGCGCGCCGTCCGCAGAGCCAAACTGTCGATGGTGTTCCAGCACTTCGGACTGTTCTGGCATCGACGGGTGATCGACAACGTCGCCTACGGCCTCGAGGTGCAGGGAATCGACCGCAAGACGAGGCATGCCAGAGCCAACGAGATGCTCGACCTGGTCGGTCTCGAGGGCTACGGCGGCAGTTACCCGCATCAGCTTTCGGGAGGAATGCAACAACGTGTCGGATTGGCGCGAGCCTTGGTGGTCGAACCGACCGTGCTTTTCTTCGACGAGCCCTTCTCGGCGTTGGATCCGCTGATCCGTCGAGACATGCAGGACGAGTTGTTGCGCATCCAAGCCGGGATCGGCGGCACGGTCATCTTCGTCACCCACGACTTCGACGAGGCGATCAAGCTCGGGGACCGGATCGCAGTTATGAAGGACGGCGAATTCGACCAGGTCGGGACGGCCGCGGAGCTGATAATGAACCCGGCGACCGAATATGTCGAGGAGTTCGTCAAGGGAGTGCCCAGGGTCAAGGTTCTGCGGGTCAGCGATGTGGTGACGGAACTCGACGGATCCTCTCCCCAACAGGGCGTCCCCGCCGACGAGAGTCTGGAGTCGGTACTCCCGTTACTGGTAGCCACCACCGACGACATCGCTGTACTCGATGACAATGACTCGGCGATCGGACGTATAGACCGCGCGGCCGTGACCCGCTTGATCCAGCCTCAATCATGACTGCCGTCGAGCCGGTAGTGTCGGCATCGCCGGACGCGGTGGCCGACTGGCGGCGACGCTCGCTGTGGCTGTTGGTTCCGCTCGGTCTTGTTCTGCTGCAGTTGATCTTCGCCGGTACGGGACTGCCCGAACACCTCGACGAGACATTCTCGGATCCTCTCGACCAGTTCTCCAGATGGGCTCAACAGAATCGCAGCAGCAACTGGCTCTTCACCGTCGTCTTCCGTCCACTCACATCGATGGTGAGCACCGGGCTGGAGTCGATCGAGAGCGCTTTGCTCTGGGTTCCCTGGTTCGTGATCCCCATCGCCATCTTCTTGTACATCGCCCGAACAGGGGCCTGGAAATCGGCGCTGGCGGCTTCGCTGGCGATCATCTATCCGGGCCTGGTCGGTCTCTGGGAGGTGACTATCGAGACTCTGGCCCTGATGGGCATGGCGATCGTCCTGTCGGTGTTGATCGGCGTGCCTCTGGGAATCCTGGCAGCCTTCAAGAGGCGTTTCGACACCGCGATCAGGCCCGTGCTCGATGCTATGCAGACGATCCCCGCACCGGTCTACTTCGTGCCGATGGTGATGTTCTTCGGCATTGGACCGGTGCCTGCCACGCTGGCGACGGTGATCTATGCGCTTCCCCCAGTCGTTCGCTTGACCACTCTCGGTATCCGCGGAGTGGCGGAACAGTCGGTCGAGGCATCGACGATGTTCGGTGCCACCCGTTGGCAGACCCTGCGCAAGGTTCAGATACCGATGGCCCTGCCGACGATCATGGCGGGAGTGACCCAGACGATCATGATGGCATTGGGGATCGTTGTTCTGGCAACCCTCCTCGGGGCCGGAGGCCTGGGCCAGTCGGTGATGGACACCCTGAGCCAGCGGCGCACGGGTCGTGGCGTGGCCACCGGATTCGCGGTGGTCGCAATCGCCGCGGTGCTCGACCGGTTGGGTCGTGCTGCGGTCGGCCAGGACAAGGCGACAGCACCTTCACGGCGCACAGTGGCCCTCTGTGTCGGTGGAGTTGTCGGGCTTATCGTCTTCGGCCGCCTCGCCAACTACATCGCGTTTCCGGAGATGTGGGAGACCCGGGCGTTCGACCCGATCGACGATGGAGTCAAGTGGGCACGTGACAACCTGCGCTGGTTCACCCGGACTTTCAATGACACCGTCGTGTCCTGGTACTACGTGCCGGTTCGTGACTATCTGACCGACTCGGTTGCCTGGCCGGTGCTGATCGCAGGGGCCGCCGCGCTCGGCGGTTGGTTGAAGGGTTGGCGGTTGGCTCTGCTCAACGTCTGTGCCATGGGGTCGATCCTGCTGATCGGAATGTGGGAGTTGTCGATCGATACTTTCGTCCAGGTGGTTGCGGCTGTGGTGCTGTCGATCCTGCTGGCAATACCGGTCGGTATCGCGGCGGGTCGCCACCCCCGGGTCGAGGCAGCCTTGAGCCCGGTGCTCGACGCTCTGCAGACGATCCCTTCGCTCGTCTATATCATTCCGGCGGTCACGCTGTTCACGATCGGGGTCGTACCAGGTCTGATCGCCTCGATCCTGTATGCCATCGTGCCCGGTGTGCGCCTCGCCGCGCTCGGTATCAAACAGGTGCCGACTGAGAGCGTTGAGGCATCTCAGATGTTCGGCGCAACGCCCCGCCAGACGATGTTCGGGGTGCGGATCCCCCTGGCCGCGAGGACGATCATGGCGGGCGTGAACCAGGTGATCATGCTTGTGCTGGCCATGGTCATCATCTCGGGCCTCGTGGGTGGCGGCGGGCTCGGGTTCGAGACGATTTCCGCCGTCAAGAACAGCGAGGTGGGCCTTGGATTCGAGGTCGGGTTCGCAATCGTGATGATGGCGATCGTGCTGGATCGCTCGAGCCAGGCGATTGCCGACCGGGTCGGCGCGCCGGAAGTCTCGGTGCACTAGACGTTGCCGTTGCTGGGAGCAGTTGGCACAAACAACATGCAGACTGAACCCATGACTCATCGATCAATCGAGGAACTCGAGGCGGGCTTGGAGCAGATCGCTGCAGCGCCCAGTGAGGCGGGAACGCTCCGGCTCATTGTGGCGCGCACGGCGGTGGATGAGCGCGAGATCGTCGAGCAGGGCGAACTCTCCTTGGAAAACGGTTTGGAGGGCGACAATTGGCTTTCCCGAGGAGACCGCAATACCACCGACGGCAGCGCCGATCCCCTCAAGCAGATCACGATCATGAACTCGCGCGTGCTCGAGTTGATCGCCGGCCCGACCGAGCAGTGGCCCTTCGCCGGAGACCAGTTGTATGCCGATTTCGATATCAGCGAGACCAATGCTCCGGCAGGTACTCGGCTGAGAGTCGGAGAAGCGGTTCTCGAGGTGACGAGTGCTCCGCATCGCGGATGCGCGAAATTCAAGGCTCGTTACGGCCACGACGCACTGCGCTGGGTCAACTCCGAGGCCGGCATGGAGCTCAAGCTCCGAGGCGTCAACGCCCGCGTTGTCCATCCCGGCACCATCTCCACCGGCGACCTGATCACCAAAGTCTGAGCGCAACGCCCCGCCCGTCGCTGGGCATTGCTAGAGGTCTTCGAGCTTGGGGAAGTCCGACGGTGGCATTATGTCGACGGTGGCGGAACGCTGCTGCGCGGTCATACCTCCATCTATCTTGATCACATCGCCCGTGATGTAGCCGGAGTCGTCCGAGGCTAGGAACAGAGCAGCGCCAGTCATGTCGGCGACCTCCCCGATCCGTCCCAACGGCACGTTCTCGCCCCGCAGCTTGCGCTCTGCAATTCCCAGCCCGCTGGTGTCGATAGAACCGGGCATGAGTGCGTTGACACGGATGTTGTACGGGCCGAGATCGAGTGCCATCGCCCGAGTCAGCGCTTCGATTCCCCCCTTCGTCGCGTCGTACGCGGTGAAGGCCCGGTGGGCCCTGGTCGCTCCGCCCGAGCTCATGTTGATTATGGAGCCGCCGCCGTTGCGCGCCATGATCCGAGCCACCGGGTGCGCAACCAGGAAGTGACCGGTGAGGTTGACGTCGATTATCCGCCGCCACCATGCTTCGTCTGCTTCAAGGAAGTGGAGCATCGGACTGATGATCCCGGCGTTGTTGACCAGCACGTCAATGACACCGTGAGCATCGATGATCTCAGCGATCATCGTGTCGACCTGGTCGGAGTCCGAAACGTCTGCCACGACTCCCATCACATCGCAACCGTCAGCGCCGATCTCAGCGACGGCTGTGTCGACCCGGTCGCCGTCCACATCGTTGAGCGCGACTCGGGCGCCGGCCTCGGCGAACCGTTGCGCGATTGCCCGGCCGATCCCGGCTCCAGCGCCGGTGACCAGGACGACCTTGCCGACGATGGATGGATAGGCGGATTCTTGCTCCATGCGGGCACGCTCAGTGGTGTCGGTCGGCGGTTGAGGTCCGCTTACGATACTTCTGTTTGGCTGTCGATGAAATTGAGAGGGTTGACCTCCAGCACCGCCCAAGCACGATGGTCGCCTTGCTTGTCAGCCGCGAGTCCCTCCACCTGGGTGGAGAGGTCCCGCGCCTCCCCATCGCTGTTCGAGGTCCAAGTCAGTTCGCTGCTGGTTCGCCGGTGCCAGTGTCCGTGAAGCACCAGTTCGGGTCGCGTGGCCTTCACCGCCTGCAGAATCCGCTGGCGTACCTGCAAGCACAACAGTGCGTCGTCTGGTCGAAGTTCAAAGTTGCGGATCGGCGCGCCCTCCGGTGCGTCATGGCATAGCAGCACATCGAGCGGGTGTTGGCCCAGTCGCTCCACGTCCCCGTCGGTGAGCAGTTCGTTGGGCCACCAACTTACGCCTTCAACCCGATAGTGATGATCCATCGAGAAGGCACCGCCGAGGGCCCCGAAGTCGACTTGGCCCCAACGCCAGCGATGACCGCGTGGTGTGTAACGGCAGTGTTCCCCGATAGTCACGAAGCCGTCCTCGTCGGCTTCAAGCCCGGCGAGCATCTCGTGGTTCTCGTGGTTGCCGTCGATCCAGTAGAGACAGTTGATCCCGTACCGTTCTGCGTGCCAGTCGACCTGGTCAAGAAAGCGGAGACCCTTGTCGGTGTGGGGCCAGTACCCGAAATCCCCCAACTGCAGGATCGCGTCGCAGCCGTGCTGGCTCGCCAACTTGCAGAGCGTGCCGACCCACTTGCCGTTGCCGTGCGTATCCCCTGCTAGCAGGATTCGCTGGTACTGCGCTTGATCCATTCGTCAACAGTACCGAGCTTCGGGACCGGTGTGTCCGTCGACTAGTCCAATTCCGGTCGACGATCGCGCTGATTCGACGGACAATCCTCCTAGTGATTGACCTCCGGCGTCCTTAGCCTTGAGGGGGTTCAATAACTGCTCGTTATACGCGAGCTCCCAGAAAGGCTCTCTTCGATGCGCGGTTACGCCCGGCGATGCTCGGCGACAGCGGTTGCGTTAGTGCTCCTCTGCGCGGCCTGTAGTAACGACTCGGTGACGACCGCGCCAACCACTACCGCTCCAGTTGCGGCGGCACCGAGCAGCACCGCGCACGAAGGCCATTCCGATACGACGACGACGTTGCACAGCGACGATGCCGAAACACACGACCATGACCACACCCACAGCACGGACACGACGCCGACGGAAGAGCCCTCCCCTACCGTGACCGCTTCTATCCTCGAGGCCCCCTCACCGACCATCTCGATTGAGGTTGTCAATGGCGAACCTGTCGGCGGTCATCAACGTGTCGCGGTCGAGCTGAACTCCGAAGTCGCCATATCGGTCACCTCGGATGTCGCGGAGGAAGTGCACGTTCACGGTTACGACATACTGCATTCGGTTTCGCCGGGCCAACCGTTGCTGTTCAGCTTCAACGCGGAGATTCCAGGCGTGTTCGAAGTCGAGCTCGAAGGTTCGCACAGACTGCTGGTGCAGCTCACTGTCTCCTGATCCAAGCCACAGATTTGCCGACCCGATCACCACGCGAACGAATTGATCGCGCGTAGGATACGTCTGTTCGTCAGAGCGAAGTCCGGTTCGAATCCGGCACTGTCCCGCAACGGTGAAGTCGACTCACTCCGGTGAGCAGAACAAGTCCGGACGCCTCGAAGCGAATTCAGCGAACCGACCCTCGAGGAAGGGACGGCTCGTGCGACCGGATCCTCTTGTCGCTCGTGCCACGACCTCGAGCCAGAAGGAGGACCCGAATGAAGCGAATATCAACCGTGATGCTGGCACTGCTGTTGTTCAGCACAGCCTGTAGCGACGACACCGTGGCGGTCAGCGATAGCAGCGGCGGTGACGTCGCCAGCGAACCGGCCGACGACGTCACCGCCGAGGCGTCTGAAGACGACGTCGAAACGGATCAGCCCGGCGACCCGCAGACCTCGACACAGACGACCACCGTCAACGGTGATGAAGCTGTCTCCAACGGCGAGGAGGCGCCCGAAGCTCCGCTGCGGATCGTCTCGATCTCACCCACCGCGACAGAGATGCTGTTCGCCGTGGGCGCCGGAGATCTGGTGGTCGCCGTCGACCAGTTCTCGTACTACCCAGACGAGGCCCCAGTCACCGACTTGGACGGCTTCAGCCCGAACGTCGAGGCGATCGCGGCCTATGAGCCGGACCTCGTCCTCATGCAGTCCGGCGGTGACCTGAAGGCGGGTCTGGAATCACTCGGCATCGAAGTGCTCGTCCAAGACGCCGCGGTCTCACTGGACGACACATACGCGCAGATCCTCGAGATCGGTGAGGTCACGGGCCAGACGGACGACGCGGCTTTGCTTGTCAACGAAATGAAGACCGAGATCGACTCCTTGATAGCCGACGCTCCCCAGGGTGCGGGCCTGACCTACTTCCACGAACTGGACCCGACCCTGTACTCGGTCACCAGCTCGACTTTCATCGGTGCGGTCTACGGTCTGTTCGGGTTGGAGAATGTTGCCGATCCAGCGGACGCGGACGGCTCTGCCTTCGGATATCCGCAGCTCAGCGACGAGTACCTGGTCGACACCGACCCGGACCTGATCTTCCTGGCCGACACGCTGTGCTGCGGACAGAACGCTGCTACCGTGGCTGAGCGTCCCGCCTGGGAGCAACTGAGCGCGGTTCGTAACGGCAATGTCATTGAACTGAACGACGACATAGCCAGCCGTTGGGGGCCGCGTATCGTCGAGTTCATTGCCGCCATCTCCGAAGCAATCAGGAACCTGTAGGTGTTGAGAAGCGACCGGTCGCCTGAGCTCGCGAGCACTGCAGTCGCTGCTTCGCGACTCACGGTCGGGGCGACGGCGGCCGGGTTCGCTGCAATCATCGGCGCCATCACGCTGGGGCTGACGGTGGGACCCGTCGACCTGGCGTTCGGCAGCGTTGTCAAGGAGTTGCTCGACGGCGTTCCGGGCTTGAGCATCGACTCCGGGCTGTCGGAGCCGCATCAGGCGATCATCAACAGCATCCGGCTGCCGCGCGTGGTTCTGGGCCTGCTGGTGGGAGCGACGCTCTCTTTGAGCGGCGCGGCCTACCAGGGCGCGTTTCGGAACCCTCTGGCGGACCCCTACCTTCTCGGGATCGCGGCGGGCGCAGGGCTCGGCGCGACGATCGCCATCACTCAGGGTCTCGGTGACGGCGCCGGGCTGACCGACCCGGTCCCGCTGGCTGCTTTCGCCGGGGCGCTGATCGCAGTCGGGGCGTCGTATCTCGCCGGCCACTTGGGGGGCCACTCGACGGTGTCTCTGGTGCTTGCGGGGGTCGCGGTCGCCAGTTTCCTGACCGCTTGCCAGACGTACGTGCTGCAGTCCAACACGGATGTCATCCGGGAGGTCTATTCGTGGATTCTGGGCCGTATCGCCACCTCGGGCTGGTCGGAACCGGCGCTAATGACGCCCTATTTCGTTCTGACGGCGGTCGTTGTGATCCGTTATCGCCGCGCTCTCGACGTTCTTTCGGTCGGTGATGAGGAGGCTGCTTCGCTCGGCCTGAACCCGCGCCGGATCCGTGGGATCGTGGTCATCGCCTCCTCGCTCGGAGCTGCGGCGGCCGTGTCGGTGACGGGACTGATCGGGTTTGTCGGGATCATCGTGCCGCACACCGTCCGTCTGATTTTCGGAGCAAGCCATCGTGTGCTGATCCCGCTGTCGATCCTCTTCGGTGGGGCGTTCATGGTTCTGGCCGATCTCAGCGCGCGTACCGTTCTGGAGCCGGCGGAACTTCCGATCGGGGTTGTGACTGCGTTCATCGGGGCACCTTTCTTCGCGATCGTGTTGCGCACGAGCCGTCGCGAGGTCTGGTGATGTTCACCTTCCTTACGGGCGGTGCTCGCAGCGGCAAATCGTCGATCGCGGTCAGGGCCGCTGCGGGGCGTCACACGCCGGTGACCGTCATCGCCACCGCGACGGCAGATGATCATGAGATGGCAGAACGTATCGCGCGTCATCGAGCAGACCGGCCCGACCACTGGTCGGTGATCGAGGAACCCGTTGATCTGGTGGGCGCGGTTGCTGCTGTTGACGATGATCACACCATCATCGTTGACTGCCTTGCTCTGTGGCTCAACAACAGGCTCTCGGACGATCCGGAGCAGGTCCTCGATGAAACCGTTCGACTCGCAGAAATGCTGGCCGGACGGAACGGGCGTGCCTACGTGGTGAGCAACGAGGTGGGATCCGGGATCGTCCCCGCCGATGCTGTGACCAGGAAGTTCCGAGACCTGCTTGGCAGGATCAATCAGCGCATGGCCGAACATGCGGGGAGTGCGTATCTGTGCGTCAGCGGGCAGCTGCTCCGTCTTGAACGTGTAGCTGACTTCGATGTCTGAGTCCGAGTTGAGCCGGCTCCTCGAGACGTTGACAACGCCAGATGCCGCTTGCGCGACGGCGGTCGAGAACCGCGCCGCGCAGGTGCTGCGGCCTACGGGGGCATTCGGGCGCCTTGATCGTGTGGCGGCATGGCTCGCAGGCTGGCAGGGCACGGAGCGCCCCGTTGTCGAACGCCCGCATGCGATTCTGTTCGCTGGCGACCATGGAGTTGCGACCGAAGGAGTCAGCGCCTACCCGTCTGACATTACTGAGGCGATGGTGGCGGCTCTCCTGGCAGGCAAGGCCACCGCTTCGGTGCTGGCCCGACAGGTCGGGGCCACTCTGAAAGTTGTGGACGTGGCTGTCGGGGAGCCGACCGGCAACATTCGCACCACTGATGCCCTGATTCCGCAGCGTTTCGATGCCTCCGCACGGGCGGGAATCGACGCTGTTGAGGAATGCGATGCCGACCTTCTGGTCGTCGGTGAGATGGGGATCGGCAACACGACTCCCGCAGCCGCGGTAGCGGCGTCGGTGCTGGGAGGAACGGGTGCGGACTGGGTCGGACCGGGCACAGGCGTAGCTGGTGAAGCGCTGGCCAACAAGGCCCGGGTGGTGCAGGAGGCGCTCGACCGCGTGGGTTCGGTGGATCCGTTGGAAGTGTTGCGGCGTCTTGGTGGAGCTGAACTCGTGGCGATTGCGGCAGCGGTCATGGCAGCACGGCGAAGGCGCATCCCTGTGCTTCTGGACGGGTTCATCGCCACGGCTTCGGTTCTTCCCCTGCAGGCGGCCGCGCCCGACGCACTGAGCCATTGCCTCGCGGGTCACTGTTCGGCGGAACCGGGCCATGTTCGCTTGCTCGAACATCTCAACCTTGAACCTCTGGTTGACCTTGACCTTCGACTCGGGGAGGGCACAGGAGCCCTTGCTGCGGTGCCGCTGGTACGGATCGCCGCGGCCGCTGTGGTTGACGTGGCCACCTTTGATGAGTGGGCCGAACACTCCCCTGCTCCCGGAGATGGTCCCATCGAATGAGCATGAACGGCTTTCGATTCGCCTGGGCGTTTCTGACTCGTTTGAGGGGAGGCCTGCACCCTGACAACGACGAACAGATCGCTGCAAGCATCGTCTGGTTCCCGGTTGTCGGCATTGTCGTCGGAGCGATCACAGGAGCGGTCTTTCTCGGCACGGTCCGGTTTGTTGACCCGTTGCTGGCGTCGCTCTTGGCGGTTGGCCTGGGCGCGGTACTCACGGGGGGATTTCACGAGGACGGTTTGGCCGACACCAGCGACGCCCTGGGCGGATCGAGCGTCGAACATCGTTTGGAGATCATGGGCGACAGCCGGATCGGCACCTTCGGTGCGCTGGCCTTGATCTTCGTGACCCTCGGCAAGGTCAGCGCCCTCATGAGCCTAAGCGGGACCGAGGGTTTGATTGCTCTGATCGCCGCACATGCGCTGGGCAGGACCGGGGCGATGGCTCTGATGCTGGTGGGCACAAGGGCCCGATCTGCCGGTCTCGGTGCTGCTTACACCGCCAATCTCCCGCGGCGCTCGGTGGCGCTCGTAGTGGTTGTGTGTCTCGCCGCGGCCGGGTTAACCGGTGTGTCGGGACTGGTAGCGGGCGGGTCTGTCCTTGGTGTCGTAGCACTGATGGCTCTACTGGCCCGTCGTCGTTTCGGCGGTTTGACCGGCGATGTCCTGGGGGCGTGTGAACAACTCGGAGAGTTGGCGGTGTTGTTCGCGCTGTCCCAACTATCCGGCGCTCCCGCTTGGTTCTAACCTCGGGCTGCTAGCAAGATACGCGCCACTGGCAAGATGGATAGCCAAAGGACTCGAACTTATGCGGATCGCCGTGCTCGTCAAGCAAGTACCTGCCATTGAAGAGATGGCGTTGGGTCCTGATGGAAGGCTGGTTCGCTCGGGCACCGAATTGGAGATGAGCGCCTACTGTCGCCGGGCTGTGTCCAAGGCTGTCGAGCTCGCCACTTACGGGTCCGGCTGTTCGGTAACCGTGTTCACGTTGGGCCCGCCGAGTGCGCAGGACGTGCTGCGCGAGGCGGTCGCCTGGGGGCTCGACCGGGGTGTCGAGACAGAAGGTGTGCTGATCACCGACCAAGCGTTCGCGGGATCGGACACGCTGGCAACTGCTCGAGCTCTGGCAGCGGCCCTCAACAAGGAGGGCCCGTTCGAGTTGGTGCTGTGCGGCAAGAACTCTGTTGATGCCGACACGGGTCAGGTGCCGCCACAGATAGCTGAGCTGCTCGACCTTCCCTTTGCGACAGCGGTGAAGACACTCGAGCTGAACGACGGTCACCTGCTCCTCGGATGCGAGCTCGACGACCAGTGGGTCGACTGCGAGATGTCATTGCCTGCGGTGCTGTCGTGTGCTGAACGGCTCTGCGCGCCCAGCAAGGTCCCCCCAGCAGAGCGAGCCCTGGTACCCGCAGAGCGGATTCGCTCCCTGGACGCCGCGACCTTGGGGCCTGGACCTTGGGGCCAAGCCGGAAGTCCCACCTGGGTCGGCAGGACCAGAATGTTGGCCGTTGACCGGGAGCGCCATGTCGACCCGGGTCTCGATCTCACAGAACAGGTACGGCGGGCCGTGCGGATCATTGCCCAGAAGGGCGGCTTCGACACCTCCAGGAAGACTCAGCCCAGGCTCGTGCGCTCTCCTGGAGGGCCCGGCGGTGTGGTGGCGGTGCTGGCCGAACCCGGACGCGACAAGCTGCTGCGGGAGATGCTAGGCGCAGCGGGTCTGCTGGCAGCCGAGATCAACGGTTCGACCGCGGTGGTGCTCCCTGACAATATGGGCAACCCATCTGAAGGTCCCGCAATCAACTCTTCCTTCTTGGCGACCTACGGGGCCGACCACATCGTCCGTCTCGCCGGAACGGTCGTCGAGGAAGACATTGCCGCAGGCCTGGCCGACTGGGCCTCCGAGCACTCGCCCTGGGCGATACTGGCTCCCGGCACGTCCGCGGGCAGGGAGATCGCCTCGCGGGTGGCCGCCCACCTCCAGGCCGGACTGGTCGGCGACGCCGTTGAGTTCGATGTGGAGAAAGGGCGCCTCGTCGCCTGGAAGTCGGCCTTTGGCGGGCAGCTCATTGCTGCGGTCCACACCCGCACCGAAGTGCAGTTGGCAACGGTGCGCGCGGGTGTGCTGCCCACGCCGGAGGGGCTCTACCCCGGTGAGTTTCGGGTTCCCTCCGAAGAGACTCTGGAGGTCGTCCCGAGAGGTCGGGTTCTGGTGACCGAGCGCCACCGCGACGACGACATCGACATCCTGGCCGAGGCAGCGTCGGTCATCGCCGTGGGCCAGGGAATAGATCCGGTCGACTACCCGAAGCTCGACCCGCTGCTCGAACTGCTCAACGCTGAACTGGGCTGCACCCGCAAAGTGACCGACAACGGCTGGATGCCCCACGCCCGCCAGATCGGGATAACCGGACGCAGCATCGCGCCTCGGCTGTTCGTAATGATCGGAGCCAGCGGCAAGTTCAACCACATGGTGGGCGTCAGAGGAGCCACTTCGGTGCTGGCTGTCACCAACGATCCCGCCGCGCCGGCTTGGGAGCACGCCGACGCGGGCATCGTCGGCGACTGGCAGGACGTCCTGCCCCTGCTGGTCGCCGAGATCGAGAATCTCGGCGTGTGACGGGGAGCAGACCTAGGCTGGGCGGGTGGACCGCGATACGGCGCTCAGGACCCTGGGACTGCGCCATGACGCGCACAATGACCAGATCACCGCGGCGTACCGCAAGCTGATTCGCAAGGCTCATCCCGATGTCGGCGGCGACACCGCTGCGGCTGCACGGATCACGGAGGCCTACGCATGGCTGCGGCAATCTGCTCCGCGCTCGGTCCGGGCCCCCCGAGGTGCCGAACCGGTCCCGAGCGACGAGCGGTTGGTGCTGCTCCTGCCCCCGGGGGACGTCTTCGCACGCCTGTGTGAGTTGGGCCAGAGGCTGGGCGAGTTGAGCTACCTGGATCCTCAGGCGGGGATCATGCAGGTGACGTTCACCGCTTTGAACTCTGCGCCCTGCCAGCTCATGGCCACGGTCGTAGCTGGTTCCAGCCCGGAGGAGTCCCAGGTCGAGTTCACTCTCGAAGCGCTGACCAACGCTGTGCCGCCACCGATAGCGGCTGTTGTCGGCCATATGTTCGGAACGGGCCGACCTTGGGAGGCCTCGTGAAAGGGGACGCGGTGAGGATCATCGTCGACAGTGAGAGGTGCACCGGACACGGCCGCTGCTACACGATCGCGCCGGAGGTATACGAACCCGACGACGACGGCTACTGCCAACACCTGCCGGGGCCAGCCCCGCCGGAACTGAGGGATCGGGCCGTCCTCGGCGCGGCCAACTGCCCCGAGGACGCAATCACAGTCGTCATCAGCGACTGATTCACTTCCGCTACCAGGTTCGCAGGTGACTGGGTGTGTGCACTTGGTTAGGGTTCGGCATGGGCAATATGCGTTTCAACCACATGGAACTGACGCTCCCGCCGGGAACTCTGAGCGAGGAGTTTCGGGCTGATGTTCGAGACTTCTACGGCGATGTCTTCGGGTGGACGGCGACTGACACCCAGATTCTCAAGCAAACGGGCTTGTTGTTGTCTACCGACTCCTTCACCAGTCAGTTCATTCTGTTGCTAGAGCATCGACAGCCGATGACCCCGCCACCATTCGACCATCTCGGAGTGCTCTGCGAGACGCGCACCGAGGTGGACGCGGTGCTGGCCCGTTGCGAGGCTTGGCAGGAAAAGGACGCACGCGTGGAGATCAAGCGTTACGACGATCTGGTCTCACCCACGATCACCGTCCATGCGTTCTATGTGCGCCACCTGTTGCCGATCCACCTCGATGTCCAGTGCATGGAGCGGCCCTCCGGGGCGGCAGCGCCTTCGGGCCGTTGGGTATGGGTTGAGGACTAGACCCCTCAGAGCAGGTTTCCGTAGCGGTGGGTGGTCTCGCTGACCGCCTGTTCACGCAGGTAGTGCAGCAGTTCGATGCGGCCCTCTACTGTGACCGGGTCCGCAGCGACATGGACCCCCAGATCGTTGGCACGGTCTCGTATCGCCTGGTGGACGTTTCCGAGCAGCCGCACCCGCTCGACGCCGAGGTCGTTCAATCGGTCGGCGAACTGCTCTGCGGACTCCCGGGTGGCGTCTGAGACCTTGACTTCGACACCGCACCGCCGGGTCGCACTAAGGACTCGCTCGCGTTCCACGTCACGGACCCCGGACTCGACTCTCAACGCCACCCGGGCAAGGGGCCGGTAGCGGAGACGGTTGGACTCGCAGAAGAGCCCGGTCGGGTCGTGCTCGGCGGCGAACTCGTTGTGCCAGGATTCGTCGTCACTGGCCTGCGACCGCGCCAGCCAGTCGCCATCGCTGAGGTTCAACTCGCGGGGGTACCAGGTGCCCAGTCGGCCCACGTAGTTGGGGCCGCCGGTCTTGACTCCGGGCCCGACCGATGACTGTTTCCAACCTCCGAAGGGTTGACGCTGGACGATCGCGCCGGTGATGCCTCGATTGACGTAGGCGTTGCCGACCTCGACGTGTTCGAGCCAGTATGCGATCTCAGATTCGTCGAGGGAGAAGATCCCCCCTGTCAGGCCGAAGGGTGTTCCGTTCTGCAGCTGCAGCGCCTCGTTGAGAGTCGCTGCCTGCATCACCCCGAGCACGGGCCCGAAGCACTCGGTTCGGTGAAACCACGAGCCTCTCTCCACACCCATGCGGATCCCGGGTGTCCAGGTTGCCGGTCCCTCTCGGCGGGGTTCGAGCAGCCAGCTCTCGTTGCCGTCGAGCTGTGTTAGGCCGCGCAGCAGTTTGGGGTCCGGTTCGCGGATCAAGGGTCCCATCGTGGTGGCCAACTCTGTTGCCGGGCCGACGTTCAAGCTGGATGCCGCGTCCACCAACTGGTTTCTGAATCGTTGTGAGTCGTAGACGTCACCGACACAGATCGCCAGGCTCGCCGCCGAACACTTCTGGCCGCTGTGACCGAACGCGGATGCGGCCAGATCTGCAACAGCAGAGTCAATATCGGCGTTGGAGGTGATCACAATTGTGTTCTTACCCGAGGTCTCCGCCAGGAGCTTCATGCTGGGATTCCAACTCCTGAACAGAGTGGCGGTCTCATAGGCCCCGGTAAGGATCACCGCATCAACGCTGCGGTGGGCTATCAGGTGGCGTCCGACATCGTCCTCAGGAACCCGCACGAAAGCCAACACGTCGTCACCGACTCCTGCAGACCAACAGCACTCAGCCACAATCTCGGCGCAACGCTCCGTTTCAGGCGCGGG
The DNA here is from genome assembly GCA_965221585.1 of Candidatus Aldehydirespiratoraceae bacterium. Taxonomy (GTDB): domain Bacteria; phylum Actinomycetota; class Acidimicrobiia; order Acidimicrobiales; family Aldehydirespiratoraceae; genus VXYK01. Next base: position 1,513,880 of record OZ244898.1, read on the forward strand.
TTTCAACACGACCGCGTTGCCGGCCGCGAGGGCCGCTGCGACTCCGCCGGTGGGTATCGCCACGGGGAAGTTCCACGGCGGGACCACGCAGACAACGCCGAATGGTTCGAAGCTCGCACCCTCGAAGGTCTCGAGGTCCAGGGCTCGGTCTGCGTAGTAGCGGCAGAAATCGATCGCCTCGGACACTTCCGGATCCGCCTGGGCGACGGTCTTGCGCGCTTCATGCACCATCGCCGAGACGAGATCGCCACGACGCCTCGCGAGTTCGTCGGCGACCTTATGTAGCTGCCTGCTCCGTTGCCCGACGCTCAGTCGTTGCCACCTCTCGCAACCCGTCTCGGCTCGTTCGATGATCCTGTCGATCCCTGTGGTGGAAGTCGTGAGCGGGGTGTTGATCGGTCCTGGCGGACGGGAGACAACTGAGCGGGCCCAAAGACGGTTCACCTTCAGAGCAGGGTCGGTGTCTGCAGCGTTGCTGAACGCTTCTGTCGAGTCCCGATGAACTTCATCGGATCGGTTCTGGCTCCGCCTCGGGCCCGAGGCGACCGACCAGCGCTCTCGCACCGAAGTTCGGAATCGTTCGGCCTCCGTTCCGATCGATCCTCCAGCGGCTGTCATGGCCAGCAGTTGCCGGATGAAGTTCTCGTCTGCAGCGTTCTCCTCCAGACGCCGGAACAGATAGCTGATCGCTACGTCGAAGTCCTCGGCATGGACGACAGGCGTGTAGAGCAGCAGCCCCGACTGCTCCTCGTTTGCGAGTCGCTCTCGAATGAGCCGTGCATGGGTCGGCACCATCCCCTCGAGCATCTCGAACTCGATGCGGTCCGTGACCCCGCGTTTCTCGGCGAGCAGCTTGGCGAAGGCGATGTCGTAGAGGTTGTGGCTGGCGACTCCGATTCTCACGGCTCTCAACCTTGTGGAGCGGAACAGCCAGTCGAGGCAGCGTTTGTAGTTGGCGTCGGTCTCGGCCTTTGTGGCGTAGGGGGCCTGTTCCCAGCCATGGATCGCGGCGTCTACTCGTTCCATCGCCAGGTTCGCGCCCTTGACCAGCCGCACCTTGACCGATCCGCCGGGTCGCCCATCGACTGTTCTAGAAGCTCGTCCAGTCGCCCAAGCCACCAGTTCTTCGAGTGCGCTCAAGGAATCTGGAAGGTAGGCCTGGATGGCGATGCCGGCATCGACCGAATGCAGTCCGGGTTCATCGAGCAGCTCCATGAACACAGCCATGGTGAGTTCGAGATCGTGGTACTCCTCCATGTCGAGGTTCACGAACGTCGCAGGTACGGTCTCGGCGGCTTGTTGAAGTATCGGGCGCAGTCTCTGCTTCACACGGTGTATGCATCCGTCGAAGTCCCAGTAGTTGAGCTGCGAAACGATTGCTGACAGCTTCACCGAGACGTAGTCGATGTCGGGCTGTTTCAGGAGTCGCAACGCCTCCGCCTGACGTGCCAGCGCTTCCTTCTCGCCCAACACGGCTTCGCCGAGAAGGTTGACATTCAGACGAAACCCTGCTTCTTGCGGAGCCCGAAGTGGTTTGTCATGGCTTCGTTGTCAGCGTCGACGACCAGATGCCCGACCAAGCCGCGCATGCGTCGGTTGGCAAGAGGCATGACGACAGTGGGGAGCCGCGGTGCGAGCCTTGCTCCAAGTTTGAGCAGCGCCCGGTCGAAACGGGACAAGAAATCGGGCAACTCGTCCTGTGCGACCAGCGATGCGAGTTGTTGCGCCGCAACACGGTGAGCATCGGGGCGCACAACCCGGTCGACGAATCGCATCGTGAACTTCATGCCGACGGGATCGGCGACTACGCCGGCCATCCGCTGGACGGAGGCTCTTTCGGCTTTGGTCTGTCGCGCGTCGGCCTCGTCGAGCCATTCACCTACGAGCGTTTCGGCTTCGGTGGCCAGATCCACTAGCGGGTCATGCATCATCGCACCTTTGATGATGACCCTACTAGGCCCCGCCGGGGCGGAGTTTCAGACCCAGGGGCAGTTGGAGTTGCGGTCTCCGTAGGCGTTGCCTGTGCGATAACGGTCCAGCGTGAACGGCTTCAACTCGTCTGGTTTCTGGCCGTACACGAGCATCTGGGCGGTGAGCTTGCCCACACCGATCATCTTGAACCCGTGGTTGGAATCAGCGATGACCCAGGCGTTGTCGGTGACGTGGTCGAACACCGGCACGTTGTCGGGTGTGAAGGCACCGATCCCGCCGTTGCGGCGTTCCTTGAAGTAGGGCCGCAGATTCTCGAGTCGCTTGAAGAGCATGCCGAGGGTGGCGCAGTAGTAGTCGGCGAACCACTGCTCCGCCTGGTACTGGTCGTTGAGGTGGCCGTAGGGCTCGACGGCCGCTTCGGGGCCGATCTTCACGGGGATGGTCCCTCCCTGGAGGCCCGGGGCTCCGACTCGTTCGGCCGCGTAGCGCACGTACGAGTAGAAGTTGTCCTTGAGCAGCTGGCCGTCGTCGCCGTAGACGGGCGTGTTCATCAGCTCGACGTGCAGGACCGGCGAGTCGCGGTAGCCGGCTGTCCGGAAGTCGACACCCTCGGGCAGCAGGACCTCACCTTCGAGCAGCCGCCAGTAGGTCCACATGTCCATATTCGGTTCGATGTGGCCGTCGGGGTATGCGACGTCGAGGTGGGAGGGTCCACCGAGCCATTCCCAGTGCTGGGGTGTCCAGGCGCCGGCGCCGACGATCACCTGTTCACAGGAGATCGAACCCTGATCGGTCTCGACCGCGGTCACGGAGCCCGAGGCATCGAGTGTGTAACCGGTGACGCTGGCACCGTAGACGCGTTGCACGCCCCACTGGTGGCACTTCTGGTCGAGTCCCCAGACCGCCATGTGGGTTCCGGCGTAGCCGGAGCGGAGTTCGTGGAGGACGACATCGCAGTTCTCTGTCTTGAAGTCGGGCCAGAGTCCGGTCAGGAAGGCGTGGGCCTCCGAGCCGACGTAAAGGTCCGACGGGTAGCCGCTGGCTGCCTGCGATGCCTGCAGTTTGACGTAGTCGGCTTCCTGGTTGGCCTCCCCCACCGAGACATAGCCGACCTGTTGGAATCCGAAGTTCACGGGGTCGGACTCCCAGACTTCGACGCTGGCACGCAGGATGGCGTGCAGAGGCTCGGTCATGTAGAGGTTCCGGATGCAGCCGCAGGCAAGGCCTGTGGCACCCGCGCCGGGGCCCTGCTTGTCGATGAGCACCACGTCGCTGCCCTTGCCCTTGCCGGAGCGTTCAAGGTACATGGCGAGGTGGTAGGCGCTCGAAAGCCCGTGGACACCGGCGCCCACCACCACAAAACGGGCGCTTTCGGGCAGTCCGGCTGTGTCGAACACCGGAATCACCGCGGGGTTCGCGGCGCGCCCGTCGGTTTCTGGTGGTAGTGGGCGGTTGGCAAAGGGGTACCACTGGTTGTGTTCAGTGGGGTTGGGGACATTGATGGTCATTGGTTCTCCTGTTCTGGTTCAGTCGTTTGGTTGTTCGTGTGCGGAGGGGAGTCGGTAGTCGGCACCGAGCGTTCGCCAGATCAGCGGTACGCCGGGTCGGTAGGCGAGGTGGTGTCTGCTCGGAGCGTCGAGGATCGTCAGGTGGGCGGGCGCACCCGAAGAGATCCTGCCGACGTCGCTGCGGCGCAGGGCGGCGGCCCCGCCGGTGGTAACAGCGGCCAACGCCTCGTCGATGGTCATGTTCATGTCGCGTACGGCCAGAGCGATGCAGAACGACAGAGAGGTCGTGTAGCTGGAGCCGGGATTGCAGTTCGAGGCGATGGCGACCTTCACGCCAGCGTCGATGGCGCGTCGGGCGTCCGGGTATGGCTGGCGGGTGGAGAAGTCCGTCGCCGGCAGGAAGGTTGCGACGGTGTCGCTGGCAGCCAGAGCTTCGATGTCGTCGTCGGAAAGATAGGTGCAGTGGTCGACCGAGGCGCAGCCCATCTCCACCCCGAGCTGCACTCCGGGCCCGTGGCCCAACTGGTTGGCATGGAGGCGCAGTCCCAAGCCGTCTCTGCGTCCGGCTTCCAGTACCGTTCGCGACTGGTCGGCGTCGAAAGCTCCTGTCTCGCAGAACGCGTCGATCCAACGGACATGGCCGCGTACCGCGTCCAGCATCGGTCCGCACACCAGTTCAACGTATTCGTCGGCCCGGCCCTGGTATTCGCCCGGTATCAGGTGGGCGCCGAGGAAGGTGCTCTCGCCGGTCACCTCGGCGGCCAGCGAGGTCAGTTCGGCCTCGGAGTCGACCGACAGGCCGTAGCCCGATTTGATCTCCACTGTGGTGGTGCCGGCCTGGTGGACTTCAACCAGGCGACGCGCCAGCGCCGCTCGGAGCGCTTCGCGTCCAGCCTGGCGGCTGGCGTTCGTGGTCACCTGAATCCCTCCGCCGTCGTAGGGCTCTCCGGCCATGCGTCTGGTGAACTCCTCGGAACGGTCGCCGGCGAATACGAGGTGCGTGTGGGAGTCCACGAATCCCGGCAGCGCGCAGCGACCACCTGCGTCGATTCGCTGGTCGGCCTGTGCTCCCGCGGGACCGACACTCACCACGGTGTCGCCGTCTAGTACCACCGAGGCGTCGGTGAGGATGCCGAGCGGCCCCTCGCCCAGTTCAGGGTCGTTGGTGACGAGCTCTGCGATGTTGTCGACGACGAGCGTCATGACCCGGTCACCTCCGATACGGCTGCGTGGAGTTCGGCTGCCACGTCAACCGAGGTGTGGGTACGGTCCACGACCACGGGTCGGCCGGCCACTACCAGGTGGGTTACGTCCGCGCTGGTGGCGGCGTAGACCACCGAGGCGAGCGTGCGGTCGGGGGCGGTGCCTGCGAGACGGACGGAGTCGAGGCTCACGGTGGCGAAGTCGGCTAGTGATCCGGGTGCCAGGGAGCCTCCGTCGTGCCAGCCGAGAGCCTGGTATCCCGCTGACGTGGCCATTGCTGCCAGTGCTTCTACTTCGAAGACGACCCGCTTGAGCGTCGAGGTGCGCTGGTCTAGTTCGACGGCCCGGGCTTCGCTGAGTATGTCCACAACGGCTTGGGAGTCCGTGCCGAGGCACAGCCCCACTCCGGCGTCCGCCAGGGTCTCTGCAGGGCCGACGCCGTCGGCGAGGTCGCGTTCGGTGGTGGGGCACAGACAGCAGCCGGCTTCGGCTTCTGCGAGCAGGTCAGCGTCGTGGTCGTTCGTGTGGGTGGCGTGAACCAGCGTGACGTTGTTGGCCTCGCCCGCTGCTTCGAGGACTATTTCGACCGGGCTGCGTCCGTGCAGGGCGATGCACTGCTGGTTCTCTGCGGGTTGCTCGGAAGCATGGACGTGGAGCGGGGCGTCGTGGCCCCGGGTCCAGGCTGCTGCGGTTTCGATGGAGGCCGGGTCCACCGCGCGTACGGAGTGCACGGCTGCCCCGACTCTCACGGTCGGGCTCGACACCTCCCCCACCAGCGCCTCCACCCGGCTGGCCCAGCTTGCGGCATCCCCGTCGCTGAACCGGGCCTGTTCGGGTTTCAATGGCAGGTATCCGTCTTCGGGGTCGATGCCACCGTGCAGGTACAGGGTGTCGAGCAGTGTCAGTCTGATGCCGGCGTCCTGCGCGGCTGCTACTACGGCGCTTCCCATTGCGTTGGTGTCCGCGTAGGGGCGTCCGCACCTTTGGTGGTGCAGGTAGTGGAACTCTCCGACCACGCCGATGCCTGCTAGAGCCATCTCCGCGAAGGTTGCTCTGGCGAGTCGGTAGTAGCTGTCTGGGTCGAGGATTGTGGCGGTCCGGTACATGAGGTCTCGCCATGTCCAGAAGGTGCCGGTCTCGTCGTGGGTGCGGCCGCGCAGTGCTCTGTGGAAGGCGTGGCTGTGGGCGTTTGCGAGCGCTGGAATGGTGAGGCCTGCGAGACGCAGCGATCCGGCCGGGGGCGACTGGACTCCTGCTGTCAGCGCGCTGATGCGGTCACCGGTGACTTCGAGCACGACACCGGTTTCGGCTCTCGCCCCGCCCAGCCAGGCCTGCTCGCACCAGTAGCGCTCGGTCATTGGGTGGTCTCTGCGACGAATCGGGAGATGCGTTCGATGAACGCGTCTCGGTGGTGCCGGTCGAATTCTTCCCAGGTGCTCAACGTGGCAGGGTCGGCCCGGTCGACGAAGAGGGTGCCGTCGAGGTGGTCGCACTCGTGCTGCCAGGTTCCGGCGGTCAGTCCGCGAACCGTTATGGATCGTTGCGTTCCGTCGCGCTCGTAGTAGCGGACCCGGACGTTGACGGAGCGTTCGACATCTCCGCGCAGCGGAACCGAGAGGCAGCCTTCGTTGATGACCACCGTCTCGTCGCCGATCAGTTCGAGTTGCGGGTTGATGGCGATCGTCAGCGGAATCGGGGGTTTGTAGGGGTAGCGGGGGTTGCCGTTGACTTCGAGGACCACGATCCGGCAGGTCTCGCCTATCTGGTTGGCCGCCAGTCCTGCGCCGTTGGCGTGGCGCATCGTTTCAACAAGGTCGTCGACGATGCCCTGTACTCGTTCCGAGCTGATCTCTTCTACAGCGATGTCGGTCGCCGGAGTCCGCAGGTTCGGGTGACCGATGGAGAGGATTTCTCGGACAGTCATTGCGGTGACCGCGCGGACATGGGTATCCGCACGCCACGCTCGGCGGCGACGCTGTCGGCCAGTTCGTAGCCGGCGTCTGCGTGGCGCATCACTCCGGTGGCGGGGTCGTTGAGCAGGACTCTCTCGAGTTTCTGCGCGGCAAGGTCGCTACCATCGGCGAGGCTCACCTGGCCTGCATGGATCGAGCGGCCGATTCCGACGCCTCCCCCGTGATGGATGCTCACCCAGGAGGCGCCTGAGGAGGTGTTGACCAGGGCGTTGAGCAGGGGCCAGTCGGCGATGGCGTCGCTGCCGTCGAGCATGTCCTCGGTCTCCCGGTACGGCGAGGCGACCGAGCCGGAATCGAGGTGGTCTCTACCGATCACGATCGGCGCCCGGAGTTCCCCGGAGCGGACCATCTCGTTGAAGCGGAGACCCAGCCGGTGGCGTTCGCCGTATCCCAACCAGCAGATTCGTGCAGGCAGGCCCTGGAATGCGACCCGCTCCCCCGCCAGCTTGATCCATCGGGCCAAGCCCTCGTCGGTGGGGAATTCATCCAGCACGGCGCGGTCGGTCGCGGCGATGTCTGCCGGGTCGCCCGACAGCGCCACCCAACGGAACGGTCCCTTTCCCTCGCAGAACAACGGGCGGATGTAGGCGGGGAGGAATCCCGGGTAGTCGAAGGCTCGCTCGTAGCCGGCAAGGGCTGCTTCGGCGCGAAGGCTGTTGCCGTAGTCGAACACCTCCGCGCCGGCGTCGAGAAAACCCACCATCGCCTCTACATGGGTGGCCATGGCATTTCGGGAGCGGCGGATGTACTCCTCGGGCTGGGTGTTGCGGGTCTGCTCGGCTGCTTCGGGTGACAGGTCGTTGGGGACGTAGGACAGAGGGTCGTGGGCGGAGGTCTGATCGGTGACGATGTCGGCCGCCACGCCGTCGGCGAGAAGTCTGGGAACGATGTCCGCGGCGTTGCCCACCAACCCGACCGACAATGGCCGCCGGTCTACGACGGCCTGTTCACAGATTCGCAGCGCTTCGCCGTAGTCCTCGGCGATGAGATCGAGGTAGCGGGTCTGCAGTCGCCTCGCGGCGCGTTCGGGGTCGACTTCGATGCACAGCGCAACGCCGTCGTTCATGGTGATTGCCAGCGGCTGGGCGCCTCCCATCCCGCCGAGTCCGGCGGTCACTGTGAGTGTGCCCGCCAAGGAACCGCCGAAACGCTTGCGGGCGATGGCGGCGAAGCACTCGTAGGTCCCTTGCAGGATGCCCTGTGTGCCGATGTAGATCCAGGACCCGGCGGTCATCTGCCCGTACATGGTCAGCCCGAGGTGTTCGAGGCGCCGGAACTCGTCCCAGTTGCCCCATTCCGGCACCAGGTTCGAGTTTGCGATGAGGACCCTGGGCGCCCACTCGTGCGTGCGCAGTACCCCGACTGGCTTTCCGGACTGGACCAGCATCGTCTCATCGTCGCCGAGCGTCGTGAGGGTCTTGATCATGGCGTGGTAGGCGTCCCATGAACGGGCGGCGCGGCCGGTGCCCCCGTACACGACGAGATCGTCGGGGCGTTCGGCGACATCTGGATCGAGGTTGTTCTGGAGCATCCTGAACGCTGCTTCCTGGGGCCAGCCGCGGCAGGTCAGTGATGTGCCTGTTGGTGCGGCGACAGACCGGCTTGCCGAGCTTGGCTGTTGCACTGAGTCGGTGGTCATTGGGGCCCGTCTCTTCGCGTCTAGGACTTGGGTCGGGAGTTGTTTGCATTGTAGACACCATACGTCTACGCTGCCAATAGATAACATCATATTTCAGCACCTGAAATAGCCTGACCGAATGCCCTCCTCTTCCGACCCGTCCGACCAGAGCCCCAAGTCGACTCTGCACAGCTCGCGTTCCGCGGAACGGGTCTTGAATCTCCTTGATGCGGTGGCCAGCGCCGGCACCGTCAGCCTCACGGTTGCGGCTGAACACGTCGGCCTGCCTCCGAGCACGGCCCTGCGTCATCTGCGGTTGCTGACGAACCAGGGTTACCTGATCAGAGACGACCAGGGTCTCTACTCGCTGGGTCCGGCCATTGTGCGGATTGCGCTGGCCGCACACCAGCGAGGTCCCTACGCCCGTTTGACCGACGCAGCGCAGCCTGGACTGGAGAGGCTTGTCGAGGCCACAGAGGAGTCCGCCTATCTGGCCGTTCGAGACGGCGACGACGCGGTCTATATCGCTACCGCAGAGAGCCCCCGGGCGATCCGCCATGTCGGCTGGGTGGGAAGGAGCGTTCCGCTGCACGACACTGCCGTCGGCGAAGCGCTGCTGAGTGCTCCGCATCCCCAGGGATCACGGCCGCAGGTGCAGTTCAACACCGGTGCGATCGAACCGGACGTGACCGCGGTCGTGGCACCGATCTGCAGCTCGAATCAGGTCTTGGCCGCGCTCTCGGTGCTGGGGCCTGCCGATCGGCTTGCCGGTGAACGCCTGGACTCGGCGGCTGAGGTTGTCGCTGATGTCGCGGGGGAGGTGTCGCTCGCACTCGCTCTGCCGGAGGTGCCGTCGCGATGACCGTGGAACTCGACGGTGCCGGAGTGACCATTGCTGAGGTCGTGGCGGTGGCTCGACGCGGCGAGCGTGTCGAGTTGAGCGAGTCGGCACGCCGGCGGATGGCTGAGTCGCGTGGGATCGTTGAACGCCTCGCTCAGGGGGAGCCCGCCTACGGGGTTTCCACCGGTTTCGGAGCTTTGGCCAACACCGCTATCCCTGCTGATCGCCGTCCCGCGCTGCAACGCTCCCTGGTTCGCTCCCACGCGGCAGGCATGGGCGACGCGGTCGAGGCCGAGGTGGTCAGGGCGATGATGTTCCTGCGGGTCCGTACCTTGGCTCTGGGTGCCTCGGGTACCAGGCCGGTGGTCGCCGAGAAGCTGCTGCAACTGCTGAACGCGGGGATTGTCCCTGTGGTCCCGGAACACGGCTCCCTGGGTGCCAGCGGCGACCTTGCACCCTTGGCGCACGCCGCGCTCGTGCTCATGGGCGAGGGCAGCGTCGTGACCGACGAGGGAACGATCAGCGGGGCGGCCGCACTCAGCCGTGCAGGGATCGAGCCTCTGGAGTTGGCCGAGAAGGAGGGCCTGGCACTCACCAACGGCACTGACGGCATTTTGGCGATGCTGTGTCTGGCGGTTCACGACGCAGCGCATCTGCTCACCGTGGCCGACATAGTTGCTGCCTGCAGCGTCGAAGCGTTGCTGGCCACCGATCGAGCTTTCGCCGCCGACCTGTTGGCGTTGCGTGCTCAACCGGGGCAACAGTTCAGCGCCGCGAACCTCCGGGCCGTACTCTCGGGATCGCCGATCGTGGCCAGCCATCGCCACGGCGACGACCGGGTGCAGGACGCGTATTCACTGCGTTGCACTCCCCAGGTGCACGGCGCGGCGCGCGACACGCTCCGATTCGTCAACGAGACCACCCGACAGGAGATCGCTTCGGCGATCGACAATCCGATGGTGCTGCCCGACGGCCGGATCGAGTCGTGCGGCAACTTTCACGGAGCTCCAGTCGCCATGGCGGCCGACTATCTGGCGATCGCCTTGGCCGAGACAGGCGCTATCGCCGAGCGGCGGCTCGACCGGATGCTGGATCCGGCGCGCTCTGCGGGCCTCCCGCCATTCCTGGCCGAGGACCCGGGCGTGGACAGCGGCCTGATGATCGGTCAGTACACGGCCGCGGCGATGTGCGCGCAGAACCGCCGGTTGGCCTCCCCCGCCTCGGTGGACTCTCTGCCGACCTCGGCCATGCAGGAGGACCACGTGTCGATGGGTTGGGGTGCGGCACGCAAACTGCGCCGCGTGGTGGCCAACCTGCGCCGCATCCTGGCGGTCGAATGGGTCGCCGCGGCCCGGGCGATCGAGCTTCGAGAGCCGCTCGCTGCTGCGGCCGGCACTGGCGCGGCGGTGACGGTGTTGCGCTCCAAGGTCGCAGGACCGGGCTCTGACCGCTGGTTGTCGCCCGAACTCGAAGCAGCCGAACAGCTCCTTTGCGAAGAGGCACTCGTCAGCGCCGTCGAGTCGGTGACCGGCCCGCTGGCCTGATCCCTTTCGGCGGTCGTTACCGATTTGGTGCTAGTAGGCTCCGGGGGCTTTCTGCATGCCGATACGAAGAGGATTCGTCGTTGTTGCCCGAAGAACTGTCAGGTGCGTACTCAGTTATCGCCAAAAACTACGCTTGGTCGTGGTCCAACCAGGCGAGTCTGCTGTTCGAGCGACTCCCGACCTCTCAGAGGAGTGACCATCCCCTGACTGCTGTCGAGGCGATGACAGCGGTCGACTGGGCCCGCCTCGCCACCGACGCCGAGACGGTTGCCTCGGCATCCCAGGTGAGCAGGGAGATCGCCGCGCTCAGAGCCGATCCGACAACGACTCCCGAGGTGGCCTATTTCTCGCCCGAGTTCGGCATCGCCGATGTCCTGGCCCAGTATTCGGGCGGTCTCGGCATTCTCGCGGGCGACCATCTCAAGGCGGCCAGCGATATCGACCTCCCGCTGTGCGGCGTGGGATTGTTCTACCGCGAGGGGTTCTTTCGCCAGAAGATCGCTCAGCAGTCCCAGCGCGAACACTACGAGAGGCAGGATCCCGAGAGTCTTGGCGCTACCGACACCGGGATCGTGATCACGGTGCCCCTCTTCGGGCGCGACGTTGCAGCTTGCCTGTGGCGGATCAACGTCGGCCGGATTCCGCTGGTCCTCCTCGACACCGATGTCGACGGCAATGCCGAATCCGACCGAAACATCACCGATCGTCTCTACAGTGGCGATCGCCGCCACCGTCTGGCCCAAGAGATCGTGCTCGGGGTCGGTGGAATGAGAGCTCTGGCTGCGCTGGGATGGAACATTCCTGTGCTCCACCTGAACGAGGGGCACGCGGGCTTCTTGATCTTTGAGCTGCTCGACAGGGAGATCCGCACCGGCGCGACCCTCGAAGAGGCAACCAGAGCGGTCCGGCCACGCTTGCTCTTCACAACGCACACTCCCGTACCTGCCGGGATCGACCGGTTCGACAGGCAGCTCATCGGTCCACTGTTGAAGTTCTGGGCCGATCGCTGGAAGGTCCCTACCGAAACGCTGCTGGCGTTCGGCCACGACCCTGACGATGAACGTGACCAGTTCAACATGGCAGCGCTGTGTCTGCGGTTCGCCGGCCGTTCCAACGGCGTGTCCGAACTGCACGGAAAGACCAGCCGAGACCTGTTCGCTTCCATTCCCGGCGGCAACGAGATCGTCTCCATCACCAACGGCGTGCACGCCCGAACCTGGGTGATGCCCGAGACCCAGGAGACGTTCGACAAGGTCCTGGGCCCGGGTTGGGAGAACGGCGAGGCGGCCGCCTGGGAGCGGATCGAAGACCTGGAGGACAACACAGTTCGGACTCTGCGTTACGCAGGCATCGGGTTGCTGGATGCGCAGACCCGCGACCGTACGGGCCGTCGTCTTGATCCCGATGCGCTCACGATCGGCTTCGCGCGTCGCTTCGCCACCTACAAACGGGCAACGCTGCTGCTACGCGAATTCGATCGGCTGTGTGCGCTGATCGCAGACGATGAACGGCCTGTCCAGTTCGTGTTCGCAGGCAAGGCGCATCCCGCGGACGATGAAGGAAAGCAGCTGCTTCATCAGATCGTCAGGTTCAGCCAGTCGTCGGCTTCACAGCAGCGATTCGTCTTCATCCCCGGCTATGACATCGCCGTTGCCAAAGCCATGTACGCAGGCTGTGACGTCTGGCTCAACAACCCGGTCCGGCCTCACGAAGCCTGCGGAACCAGCGGCGAGAAATCGGCACTGAACGGAGGCCTCAACTTCTCGATCAGCGACGGTTGGTGGGATGAGATGGCCGACGGCCGCAACGGTTGGACGATCGAGTCCAGCGAGGATCCGGATCCCGAGGCGCGCGACGATGCTGAGGCGGCAACGATCCTCGATCTTCTCGAGAATCAAATCGTGCCGGAGTTCTTCGACGGTGGACAGCCCTGCTCTGAGCTCTGGATCGCACGGATGCGCCACGCCTGGCGTACTCTCGGCACCAGGGTGACTGCCGGCCGGATGGTCTCGGAATACGAACGGCGGCTGTACCGGCCGGCGCTCGACGAGGCCCGGCGACTGTGAGCGTATGGCCCGGGCGTCTGTACCCGCTCGGCGCGACTTTCGACGGTCAAGGAACGAATTTCGCGGTCTACTCCGAGGTGGCGGACCACGTCGAGGTCTGCCTCTTCTCCCCCGACGGGAACGAGCGGCGTTTGCGACTGCCCGAAGTCACAGCTTTCGTGCATCACGGTTATGTCCCCGGCGTAGGACCGGGCCAACACTACGGCTTTCGAGTGACCGGCCCTTGGGATCCGTCCAGTGGATTGTGGTGCAATCCTGCGAAGCTGCTGGTTGACCCGTACGCCAAAGCGATAACCGGCGAACTGCGTTGGGGCCCCGCACTCTACGGGTTCGCCGCCGGCGACCACGACTCGCCCGACCACCTCGACAGCGCCGCGTTCATGCCCAGAGCGGTGGTCATCGACCCGGCCTTCGATTGGGGGGACGACTGCGCTCCGGACACTCCGCTGCATCGGACGGTCGTCTACGAAACGCATGTACGCGGGATCTCGATCACCCATCCCGAGGTGCCCGAGGAGTTGCGGGGAAGCTACGCGGCGATGGCGTCGGAACCGGTGTTAGAACACCTGCTCTCGTTGGGCGTGACCGCGGTTGAACTGATGCCGGTCCACCATTTCGTGTCCGAACATACCCTCGTCAAGCAGGGCTTGAGCAACTACTGGGGTTACAACACGCTGGGGTTCTTCGCTCCCCACGGGCCCTACTCGTCGAGCGGTGACACCGGCGGGCAGGTCGTGGAGTTCAAGGCGATGGTCAAGGCACTGCACGAGGCCGGAATCGAGGTGGTCCTCGATGTCGTCTACAACCACAGCGCCGAGGGCAACCGTCTCGGGCCGCTGTTGTCGTTCAAGGGCCTCGACAACCGCTCCTACTATCATCTCAATCCCGACGATCGGGCGGAGTACGTCGATTTCACGGGCACGGGCAACACCTTGAACATGGGCAGCGCCCAGTCGCTTCAACTGATGATGGACAGCCTTCGCTACTGGGTTCTCGACATGCATGTCGACGGTTTCCGCTTCGACCTCGCACCTGCGTTGGCGCGCAGGCTCTATGAGGTGGACAGTCTCTCCTCGTTCTTCGATCTGATCCACCAGGATCCGGTCATCAACGGAGTAAAGCTGATCGCGGAACCCTGGGATGTCGGACCGGGCGGTTACCGGGTCGGTGGGTTCCCGCACAAATGGTCGGAGTGGAACGCCAAGTACCGCGACGATGTCCGAGAGTTCTGGCGCGGTGAGCACGGGAGCCTTGGAGATCTCGCCACCCGCCTGACCGGCAGCTCCGACCTCTACGCCGATTCGGGGAGGGGCCCGTTCGCGAGTATCAACTTCATCACCGCCCATGACGGCTTCACGCTCGCGGACCTCGTTGCGTACGACCGCAAACACAACGAGGCCAACGGCGAGGAGAACCGCGACGGGGAGTCCCACAACAGGTCCTGGAATTCAGGGGTGGAGGGCCCGACGCAGGACCGGGCGATATTGCAGGTTCGCGATGCTCGAAGACGATCGATGCTGGCAACCCTGCTGCTGTCCCAGGGGGTTCCGATGCTCTTGGGCGGTGATGAACTGGGACGAACCCAGAGCGGCAACAACAACGCCTACGCCCAGGACAACGAGGTGTCGTGGTACGACTGGGACAACCTCGACAACGAGTTGCTCGCCTTCACCAGACGACTGATCGCGTTCAGAGCCGCCCATCCGGTGTTCCGCCGCAGACACTGGTTCAAGGGCGAGCCGGTCAATGGACACGAAATCGACGACATGATCTGGTTCGCGGCAGACGGTGCTGAGATGACCCGCCAGGACTGGGAGGCCGGTCAAACCCTCTCGGTGGCCGTGTTCTTGAACGGACAGGCGATCACCGCACTCGGGTCACGCGGCGAGCGGGTGGTAGACGACAGTTTCCTGATGTTGTTCAACTCGAAGCCCCACCCGGTCGACTTCACGCTGCCAGTCCGGCTCGGTGATTTCGAGTGGCACGTCGAGATCGACACCGCCGAGAGCGAGCATACGGGACCGGTACGTTCGGCCTCTAGGATCGAGGTCGGCGCGTGGGCGCTGATGGTGCTCCGCAGGGAGGGGCCGACATGAGAGTGCTGCTAGCCGCCGCGGAGATGGCGCCGGTCGCCCGCGTGGGTGGGTTGGCCGAAGCCGTCAGCGGCCTCGTGCGGGCGCTACGGGACCAGGGTGTCGAGGTAGAGGTTGTGCTGCCCGATTACGGGGACGTGACCCTGCAACGCCAGTCCGAGACCGAACTGGAGTCTCCTTGGTGGACCGGCCCGACCCGCGTCCGCAGCGGGCGTCACCGCACCGCCGGCGACCTCTCCCTGGTCGATGTGAGGGGTATGGCCCGTCCCCATCCCTACATCGACGAACAGGGTCAGGGCTGGCCCGACAATGATCACCGGTTCATGGCCTTCGCCGCGGCTGTCGCCTCCCTCACCAGACGCCACAACCCCGATGTCCTGCACCTCAACGATTGGCACAGTGCCGCCGCGTCGGGAATGCTCACCGATCCACCCCCGACGGTGTTGACCATTCATACGCTGGGCTACCAGGGCCACGCCCCGCGCTGGTGGCTCGAACACCTGCCGGTCGGCACCCATCACTTCTCCTGGTATGAGGGAGTCAATCCTCTGGCAGGAGGGATCGCTCTGGCTGACCGGGTAATCGCGGTCAGCCCCAACTACGCCCGTGAAATCGTCACTCCCGAGGGCGGAATGGGCTTGGACGGACGACTCAAAGCGATCGGGGACCGCCTGGTGGGCATCCGCAACGGGATCGACACGGCAACCTGGAATCCTGCGCTCGACCCGATGATCGCAGCGCCCTTCAGCGCCTCCGACCTGTCGGGGCGGGAGGCATGCCGTGAACGCCTGATCGAACTCGCCGGCTGGTCGGAACCGAAACCTGCGATCGTTGCCGCGGTCACGCGTCTGGTCGACCAGAAGGGAATCGACCTCCTGGTGGAGGCAGCCCGCTATCTCGGGGGAATCCCGGCTCGGCTCGCCCTTCTCGGCGCTGGGGACGCTGGGTTGGCATCCTCGTTGCACGAACTGGCGCGCGACGATCCCGAGAGCATCTTCTTCACCGAGGGCTACGACGAAGCTCTGGGCCACGCCCTGTTCGCGGGATCGGACCTGTTCGTGATGCCCAGTCGATTCGAGCCGTGCGGACTGGCACAGATGCAGGCCATGAGCTACGGGTCATTGCCGGTGGTCACTGATGTCGGCGGGTTGCACGACACCGTCGTCGATGCTGACGCCCACACCGCGGGAACCGGTTTCGTGACCGACGTCAGCGTCGGCGGGGTCATCGACGGACTCCATCGAGGTGTGCGTTCGCTACGCAACGCGAATCGTCGGCGTGCCATCCAGCGGCGGGGAATGTCGATCGACTGGTCATGGGACTCGCCTGCGTCCCAACACATCGATCTCTACCGGGAGTTGCTCGCCGAACGCTCCTGAGCGCCCGGTCAAACCACGACCGGCTGAGCCTTGGCCAGGACCACGACCCCACCCTCGGAGACCGTGTAGTGCTCACGGTCGTGTTCGAGGTCGTGTCCGAGCGCGACACCGGGGGGAACCACCACGTTCTTGTCAAGGACCACTCCGCGCACGCGCGCTCCTTCGCCGACCTTTACTCCGTCCAGCAGCACTGAGCGCTCAACCACAGCCCCCGCGCCGACAGCGACATCGGGTGACAGCACCGAGTCGGTCACCTCGGCCCCCACCACGATCGCTCCGTTGCTGATGATCGACCGCCGCAGTTCCGAAGGGCCATGGTCTCCGTGGTCGTCGATCTTGGCGGGCGGGAGAGTACGACCCAGGGTGTAGATGGGCCATTCACCGTTGTACAGGTTGAACGCGGGATCATGGCCGACCAGGTCCATGTGCGCCTCGTAATAGCTGTCGATGGTCCCCACGTCACGCCAATAATGGGGGCGGCCGATCTGACCTGGAACTCGGTTCTGCGTGAAGTCGTAAACCGAGGCCTCTCCCTTGGCGACCATCATCGGGATCAGGTCTCCCCCGACATCGTGACCGGTTGATTCCGCTTTCTCGTTCTCGTGAAGCAGATCGACGAGCGCGTCAGTGGTGAAGACGTAGTTGCCCATTGAAGCCAGGATGCTGTTGGGATCATCCTGCAGGCCCTGGGTCTGCTCGACTGGAGGCTTCTCGAGGAACTCAGCGATGTCGGATCCTTCGCCCAGCTTGATGACACCGAACTGACCTGACTGGTCACGGGGCACCCTTATCCCTGCGACCGTGACTCCGGCCCCGGATTCGATGTGGTGATCGAGCATCTGTACGGGATCGATGCGGTAGATGTGGTCGGCCCCGAACACGAAGACATGGTCGGGTTTCTCGTCGTCGATCAGGTTCAGGTTCTGGTACAGGGCGTCGGCGGATCCTAGGAACCATCGCGGCCCTCGGCGCATCTGTGCTGGTACAGAGGTGACGTAGTTGCCCAGCACCGCGCTCAGACGCCAGGTGAGTGAGAGGTGGACATCCAGGCTGTGACTCTTGTACTGGGTCAGCACGACGATCTTGCGGTAGCCGCCGTTGGCCAGGTTGGAGAGCGGGAAGTCAATCAGGCGATAGTGTCCGCCGAAGGGCACTGCCGGCTTGGCTCGGTCATTGGTGAGAGGTGCCAGTCGGTTTCCTTCCCCTCCTGCCAGGATGATGCTGAGTACCTTCGGGCGGCGGTCTTGGAAGGGCACGGGTCTACTCCTGGGTTCGCGGGTCTGTATGGACGAGGACGCTGATGGCGAGCGGTCCTAGGGTCAGCTCGAGCGACTGGTCCTGGCCGTGGCTGGGGACAGCTTCGGTCGAGCGGTCGTCGTTGGTCACCCCACTGCCGCCGTAGGAGATCGCGTCGGAGTCGAGCACTGCGCTCCAAGTTCCCACGAGAGGCACACCGACGCGGTAGTTCTGCTTCGGAACTGGTGTGAAGTTGGCTACCACCAGCGCCGGCTGCGCGTTCGGCGTGCTGCGCAGAAAGGCGTAGACGCTGTTCGAGGCGTCGTCACCGATTATCCAGGCGAACCCGTCATCTCGGCAATCACTCCGGTAGAGGGCTGGGTGCGAGCGATAGAGCCGGTTCAGATCCGCGACATAGTCCTTCATTTGCGCTTTGGGGGGATCGGCGAGGCTGGCCCAGTCCAGTTCTGTCTCGTGGTCCCACTCGCCCTCCACTGCGAACTCGGCTCCCATGAACAGCAGTTTCTTTCCTGGGAGCGTCCATTGGTAACCGAGCAGGAGCCTGAGGTTGGCGCGCTTCTGCCATTCGTCGCCCGGCATCTTGTTCAGCAGTGATCCCTTGCCGTGTACGACTTCATCGTGGGAGAGCGGCGCCATGAAGTTCTCGGAGAACTGGTAGACCGTTCGAAACGTCAGTTCATCGTGGTGATGTCGCCGATGCACCGGTTCTCGTGCGAAGTATTGAAGCGTGTCGTGCATCCAACCCATGTCCCACTTGTACCCGAACCCGAGTCCGCCTGCGTCTACCGGTGTGGTGACTCCAGGCCAGGCGGTTGACTCTTCGGCGATGACTTGGATGCCCGGGTGCTCTTGGTACAGGGAACGGTTCAGTTCCTGCAGGAGGCTCACCGCCCCGAGGTTTTCTTTGCCTCCCTGTTCGTTGGGGATCCACTCCCCCTCAGCGCGTGAATAGTCGCGGTACAGCATGGAGGCGACGGCATCGACCCGGATCGCGTCGATGTGGTACTGCTTCACCCAGAAGTGGGCGCTGGAGAGCAGGAAGCTGCGAACTTCGTTGCGGTCGTAGTTGAAGATGCAGCTGTTCCAGTCCGGGTGGAAGCCCAGGCGGGGGTCTGCGTGTTCGTACAGGTGTGTGCCGTCGAAGGTACCCAGACCGTGAGCGTCGGTCGGAAAGTGGGACGGCACCCAATCAAGGACGACTCCGATCCCTGCTTGGTGGAGCAGATCGATCATGGCCATGAAATCGGTCGGGCTCCCGTAACGGGCTGTGGGAGCGAAGTATCCCGTCGTCTGATATCCCCAAGACCCGTAGAACGGATGCTCGGTCACCGGCAGCAGTTCGACATGGGTGAAGCCTGTCTCGGCGATGTAGTCGATCAACTGTTTGGCGATGGCGCGGTAGCCGCCGGGCTCGTAGCGCCAGGAGCCGAGGTGCAGTTCGTAGATCGAGACGGGCGCGTCGAATTCCAGCCGGGATCCGCGCTGGGCCATCCAGTCGTCGTCGCCCCACGCGTAGTCGAGTTCGGTGATTATCGACGCGGTTCGGGGCGGTTCTTCGAAGGCGAAGCCGTAGGGGTCGGCCTTGTCGAAGGCTCTGCCGTCAGCGGGTTGTATCCGGTACTTGTAGCGCTGAGCCGGTTCCGCAGCCAAGGTCGCGCGCCACACGCCGGACGGATCCGGCTCGAGTGCGAAGTCGCGTTCGGCCTGCCAGTCGTTGAAATCACCGATGACATGCACGGATTGTGCGCCTGGAGCCCAGACACGGAACGAGACTGCGTCGGCGGCGCAATGGGCACCGAGCACTTCGTAGGCTGCGATGTGGGTTCCCCCGTTGAACGACCAGGCATCTTCGGACGTGAAGTCGCGGCCGAGTCCGCTCATTGACCCGGCTCAAAACACTGACCCAAAGTCGGGCTTCTCGGATCCGAGTCGGTGCCGTCGGTAACAGACATCAGAGGCGAAGATAACATGCCTCGGTTGAGGTCTACGCTCCGGTAGGAGGAACTTCAGATGAAAATCGCAGTACTGACTGGTGGAGGGGACGTCCCCGGGCTGAACCCCTGCTTGAAGACTGCTGTCAACCGGATCTGTGACGCCGGATCGGAGGTGGTCGGGGTCCGTCGCGGTTGGGGCGGCCTGCTCAACGCAGATCCCAACGACGCCGCGTCGCTCGCCGCCAACACTGTTGCCTTGACCCCCGGCGTGGTCCGCAAGATAGATCGTACGGGCGGCACCTTCCTGCACACTTCACGCAGCAACCCGGGACGTGTTGCGACAAAGGATGTTCCACCGTTTCTGCGCTCAGAAGTCAGCGGCGAGGGACCCCATGATTTGACCTCGAACGCGATCGCGGTGTTGGAGGCGCTCGGTGTCGACGCGTTGATCGCGATCGGGGGTGACGACACTTTGTCGTATGCCTTGAGGATGCACAACGAAGGTGTACCGGTCATCGCGATTCCAAAGACCATGGACAACGATGTGCACGGGACCGACTACTGCATCGGTTTCTCCACCGCGATCAGCCGTGGTGTCGAGTTCATCCACAGCCTGCGAACCAGCACCGGTTCCCACGAGCGGATCGCCGTGGTTGAGTTGTTCGGTCGCTACTCGGGCGAGACTTCTCTGATCACGGCCTATCTGGCCGGTGTCGACCGGGCGCTGATCTCAGAAGTCCCCTTCGACATCGACCGGCTGGCCGAACTGGTGATGAAGGACAAGGCCGCCAACCCCTCAAACTATGCGATGATCACGGTTTCGGAAGGCGCTTCGATCCAGGGCGGTGAGGTGCACCTTTCGGGTGAGGCCGATGCCTATGGGCATCGTAAGCTCGGTGGGATCGGAGCAACGACCGGGGCTCTGCTGACCGAGCGCACCGGTGAGGGCATCATTCTGCAGGAGGTCGCCTATCTGATGCGTTCGGGACGCCCGGACAGTCTCGACCTGATGGTCGCTTCCAACTACGCGGTGATGGCCTCCAACCTGGCGCTTGAGGGCGTTTCGGGACGGATGGTCGCTCTGCAGAACGGCGTCTACACCAACGTCGACGTGTCAGTCACCGGTGAGGGGGCCAGGCGTGTCGATGTCGACGAACTCTACGACGTGGAGCAGTACCGCCCGTTGCTCCGCCAAGTAGCCGGCAAACCCATGTTCCTGTACTGACCGTCGGCCACCGATCCGAAACCCCAACGTGCTCGGATCATGAAGAAACAGGCTTGACGACACAAGTCGCCGGGCCACGCACCGTGTTGGTTTGCACGTAAGTGACTTCGTCGGGGTCGACTTCGAAATCCGGGAAGCGTGCGAGCATATCCTGAAGGCCGACTTTGCCTTCGAGACGGGCCAGGGCTGCGCCGAGGCAATAATGCGCCCCGTAGCCGAGACTCAGGTGCCTGTGGATCTTGCGAGTGCAATCGAACTCGTTTGCGCGTTCGTACTGTCGCTCGTCACGGCCGGCGGCGCCTGTCAACAAGAGCATCTTCGAACCCTGTGGGACGGTTTGACCGTGCAGTTCGACATCGTTGGCGACGTAGCGTCCCTGGGTGGGTGACGGCGCCTCGAAGCGCAGCAGTTCCTCGACAGCACTCACGCAAAGTGACGGGTCGTCAACCAGCTTGCGGCGCTGATCCGGCCATTGGGAAAGCACCAAGGCGGCCGACGCCAGTAGCCGAGCAACGGTTTCGTTCCCGGCCACGTTGATCAACATCATCATCGCCATCAACTCGACATCGCTGAGTTTGCGCACGGTGCCGTCAGTGTCGGTGAGGTCTGCTTCGATCAGTTGCGACACCATGTCTTGGCGAGGGTCCTGGCGCCGCTGTTGGATCACGTTCCAGTAGTACTCCTGGAGCCGTCGGCTGTCTTCGATCGCTTCTGCGCTGCGGGTTTCTTCACCCTCTTCGCGGTGCACCTGGGCGTCGCTCCAGATGCGCAGGTTGTCGTGGTCTTCTTCGGGAAAGCCAAGCAGTGACGAGATGACCATCACCGGTAGTCGAGCTGTGAAAGCATCGACAATCTCGAACTCAGACAGTCCGACCAGGGGGTCGAGGTAACCAGCACAGAGAGTTCGGATGCGGTCCTCGAGGTAGCTCATCGCTCTCGGCGTAAACCAACGAGCCACCACTGACCGCAGGACATCGTGTTGCGGCGGGTCCATCTCGATCATCGAGGCGAACTGGGGCTCTTGACCGATCGAGTCGAGTGTTATGCCCTTGGCGGAGCTGAAGTTCTCGACATCGAGGGATACGGCCATGACATCGTCGAAGCGGCTCACTGCATAGAAGTCGTAGCGGTCGTTGCGGTACAGCGGGGCTTCATCTCGTAGCCGTTGCCAGGCCTGGTACGGAGACCGGCGTAGTTCCTGGTCGTAAGGATCCCAATACGGATCTGCTGCGTTGTATGCGGTCATGGTTTGGTTCGGGTGCCCTGAAGCTCGGCAGGGACGATCGCCTGCCGATGCCGGGCCCGACGCTAGGAGGGGCGGGGTTTTCCGTCAATGCAGCTCTGAGTCCTACGATGTGTGCGGCCTCTGGGAGGTGGCGCAGCTATGAGTCTTGACCCGGACCGTCCAAACATCCTGTGGGTTTCGTTCGAGGACACGAACCCCTTCTACGGATGCTACGGCGACTCGGTGGCGCGCACCCCGGTGGTGGATCGACTCGCCGCGGAGGGCACACGATATCCCTTGGCCTTCTCGACAGCCGGAGTTTGTGCGCCGGCTCGCTCCGCGGTGATAACCGGCATGTATCCGATCTCGATCGGGACCCATCACATGCGTACCACCCACACCAACCCCTCAGTTCCAGAGCTTCCCACCCCCTACTCGGCGCTTTTACCACCCCATGTCAAGTGTTTCACCGAGTACCTGCGAGCTGCGGGTTGGTACTGCACCAACAACTGGAAGGCCGACTACCAGTTCAACGAGCCACGAAGCGCCTGGGACGAATGTTCGGACGCGGCTCACTGGCGGAACCGTCCGGATCCTGACCAGCCCTTCTTCGCGGTCTTCAATCCGCACAACACCCACGAGAGCGGCATGTGGACCGGCATGATCGATGAAATCACCTTCGATCCAGCCGACGTGGTCGTGCCGCCGACGTTTCCGGACACGCCCAAAGTGCGCGAGTCGCTCGCACAGATGTACACCCAGATAGAGATCGCTGACAGCTACTTCGGAGATCTGCTCAAGCAACTCGACGACGATGGCCTGGCCGACAACACGATTGTGGTGCACTGGTCGGACCACGGACCTCTCCCCCGCGGCAAGCGTTGGCCCTACGACTCCGGCATCCACATTCCGATGATCGTGCGCTGGCCACAGCGTGTCGCGGGAGGTGTCGTGAGTGATCGGCTGGTCAGCAGTATGGACCTCGGGCCGAGCATGCTCTCGGTCTGTGGCATCGATATCCCCTCGCATATGCAGGGCCGAGCATTTCTCGGTGACAGCGCTGCGGTGCCACGGCAATACGTTCACGCTTCGCGTGACCGCCACGACAGCGCCTATGACCGTGTAAGGGCGGTGCGCGACAAGCAGTTCAAGTATCTGCGGAACTATTACCCGCAACAGCCTTACGTCAGTTGGATCCCGTTCCGCAACGCGCATCCGATAATGGCGGAGCTGATGCGCCTTCACGTGCTTGGAGAACTCGGCACTGTCCCGAGTCAGTTCCTGGCGAACTCACGTCCAGTAGAGGAGTTGTATGACTGCAAGAGCGATCCGCACGAGACGCGGAACCTTGCCAGTGACCCCGAACACCAGGACACCCTTGAACGCATGCGGGCCGAATGCGACCGCTGGTTGCGCGAAGTCGGCGACCTGGGACAGATCTCGGAGGCCCAGATGGTCGCCGATTGGTATCCCGACGGGGTGCCGCAAGTTCCTGCTCCCCTCGTCATTCCCATTACGCCCTCGGATCCCGGCAGCTCTGCTGTTCATGGCCAGAAGTACGCCTTGGTCGAAGCGATCGTCGCCATGAGCAAGCGGGAGTCGTCTTCAGAATCCGGGGTTGTCGAGCAACTCGCGTCAGCGGTCTCCGCCAGTGCCGACGAACCAAGCGAGGATCAACAGGATCGCCCGGTCGAACTCGAAGGACCGGCGCTCATTCAGCTTCACTCGGGAACCCAGGGCGCATCCATCGAGTATCGCCTCAACGACGATCCTCACTGGCGGCTCTACTGCGGACCGATAGGCGTGCAGCAAGGGCAGTCGCTCACGCTCCATGCTCGTGCTGACCGCATCGGCTTCGAGCCCAGCCCCGAGATCTCTGTACAGGTCAGGTGCGTGCCGATCTAACCGGAATCTCCCTTGTCAATCAGGATTCCGCTGGTTCGGCCAACAATTTCGTCTGTAGGAACTCTTCGAGTCCGGCCACGCCGTTCTCGCGGCCGATTCCCGATTGCTTGTAGCCACCGAAGGGAGCGTCCGGGGCGTGCCAGATTCCGCCGTTGACGCTGAACGTCCCCGTCCTGATCCGACGGGCGACGTCAAGTGCGCGGGCGCGGTCTGCGGCTTGGACACCCCCGGACAGGCCGTATTTCGAGTTGTTGGCGATGCGGACTGCGTCGTCGTCGCCGTCGTGGGGCAGCACGACCAGTACGGGGCCGAAGACTTCGTCTTGAGCGATTTCGCTGTTCTCCTCGACCCCCACGAGCACGGTCGGTTGAAAGAAGAATCCCCTTTCGTGCTCTGTCGAACTTCCACCGGTCACAACTGAAGCACCGGCTTGGACCGCGCGGTCGACCATGCTCTGCACCTTGTCCCGCTGTTTTGCGCTGATCAGCGGCCCCACATAGTTCGCCGGATCGAATGGGTCGCCGACACCGAAACTCTCGAAGATCTCGACGGCCAGTTTCACAGCACGGTCCATGCTTGCTCTCGGCACGAGCAGGCGCGAAGTGATTGCGCAGCCTTGCCCGGCATGAGAATTGGCAGCCATGGAACACACGAACGCTCCCCCGTCCACGCTTTCTTCGTCGAGCACCAACATTGCCGATTTCCCGCCCAACTCGAGAAAGACCTTCTTCAGAGTTGTGCTGGCCGCTGCCATGATCGCTTTCCCCACCGCTGTTGAGCCGGTGAAAGTGATCATGTCGACATCCGGGTCGGTTGTCATGACAACGCCCGGTTCGACTTCGCTGGAGGTGAGCACGTTGACCGTCCCTGCCGGAAAATCGGTGTGCTCACAGATCAGCCGGCCCAGTGCCAGGTTGATCAGCGGCGTATCGGGGGCTCCCTTCAGCACCACGGTGCAGCCGGCAGCCAACGCAGGGCCGAGTTTGGCCAGATTCAACTGTGTCGGATAGTTGTAGGCCGAAATCGCACTCACCACGCCGTATGGTTCACGTTCGATCCAGCGGTGATGCATTCCTCCATACGCTTCGGCCACTCCCAGATCAACTGTCGGTTGGTACGACTCGGCTAGGTCGGCGTAGTAGTCGAGGATCCCTATGGGTCCCTCTAGCGCCGGGCCGCTGGTCATCGAGATCGGTACACCCACCTCCGATATCGTCAAGGTGCGCAGGTCTTCGAGGTTGTCGCGCATTGCTTGAGCCAGTTGACGCAGGCAGTTGGCTCTGAAGCCGGCGTCGGTCGACCAACTGGTCTCATCGAAAGCACGGCGAGCCGCGCTGATTGCCCGTTCGACATCGGCGACGGTCGCGTCGGCGGCCTCGCCAATGGTCTCCTCTGTTGCCGGGTTCAACGAGGTGAACGTTCGGTTGCCGCTGGCTGATACGAGCTCGCCGTCGATGAGCAGATGGTTGTCTTGGTTCCAGAACGCCATGGTTATGTCTACCTTTCAGATGCGCCTGGGCCACAAACGCGATCGGTCCAACGGTGAGCGTCATGGCCAATGGGTTTCTCCGAGTTCAGGGGGTGACGCGAGAATGGCTTCAGCAGATCTTGCATTCTGGGATTATCACATGGTGAACGAACGAGACCCAAGCGCCGCGGACCGAGCGAGTCCGGCCGACCTGACCGGTGCCTTGCTCGAGCAGGAGGCGAAGCGTCTCGAGGCTCAGAAGGTCGAAACGGAAGTGAAGGTTCGTGCGGACTCCGACCTGCCAGGAGTCGGAGACGAACAGATGACTCTGCGGGAAGGTCTGGCGGCCGGTGGTAGCAGCACCGTCGCGGTCCTGGCGCTGCTCAATGCGCTTGACGAACTGGACCGCGAGGCAGCCACGCTGCTCGCTCCAGAGATTCAGGACACCCTGGGTGTGAGCGACCTCGTGATCGCGGTGATAACCGTTGGTGGACTGGCGCTGGTGGCGGCGGGAGGATTCTTGGCGGCTCGTCTAGCGGATCACTATCACCGGCCCAGAATCGTGGGGTTTGCCACGATCGCCTGGTCGTCGATCGTGATCCTCACCGGTTTCGTAACCAACGCCCTGAGTTACTTCGTGGCTCGCTCCCTCACTGCCTTCGGCCGTTCCAACACCGCCACTGTGCAAAGCCCGATCCTGGCCGATGCCTACCCGATCGCCGCGCGTGCGCGGATCTTTGCAATAAACAACGTCGTCGGAAGGGTCGGGGGTCTCATTGTTCCTCTTGGTGTGGGTGCGATGGTTGGTCTGATTGGCGGTGACGACTCTTGGCGTTGGGCGTTCTGGATCGGCGGCGTGCCGACCCTGGTGATGGGGATCGTGGTGTTGTTCATGAAGGATCCTCCACGTGGGCAGTTCGAACAGCGGTCGACCACAGGTGCGGTGATCGTTGAGAAGAATCCTCCGCCGATCTCCATTGCCGCGACCTGGCAGCGAATCAGCAAGATCCGCACTTTCAAGACCGCGTTGATGGGCTTCACTGCGCTCGGTTTCATGATCGTGAGTGTCCCGCTCTTCACGAACCTCTATCTCGATGAACGCTTCAACCTGACGCCATTCGAGCGGGCTCTGGTTACTTCTGTGCCAGGGTTCTTGGCCATTGCGGTCGTCCCGCTGGTCGCTCGACGTTTTGATCGTCTCTACAACCAGAGTCCGCCCAAGGCGCTGGCGCTGGTCGGCACCCTGTTCGTGCCGATCGCAGTGATGGTCCCGATTCACATGACGATGCCGAATCCAACCCTCTTTGCTTTGACTGGTGCGATAAGCGCGGTGTTGAGCGCCGCCATCTTTGCCATGGTCGGGCCTCTCTTTGCCTCGGTCAGTCCGTACCGAATTCGTTCACAGGCCTACGCCATCGCCATCGGGATCGTCTTCGGGGTCGGCGGGGTCGGTGGTGCCATCGTTGGTGGGTTGCTGTCGGATGCTTTCGGGCCTCGTTGGGCTGTGATCCTCGTGGCTGCCCCGGCCAACCTGGTCGCTGGACTGTTGCTGTTGAACGGCGCTCGCTTCATCCGCCATGACCTTTCTCTCATCGCCGAGGAGATCGAGGAGGACCAGGCGCAACACAATGAGCGCGTCCGAGACCCCGAGAATGTCCCCGCCTTGCAGGTCAACCACATCGACTTCTCCTATGGGTCTGTGCAGGTCCTGTTCGACGTCAGTTTCGATGTGGCCACCGGTGAGACCCTGGCGCTGTTGGGAACCAACGGTGCCGGGAAGTCCACGGTTCTTCGAGTCATCTCGGGACTCGCGGTTCCAAGCCGTGGCGTGGTGCGTCTCAACGGTCGGACCGTCACCCTCACCGCTCCCGAGACTCGGGTGAAGCTCGGTATCCACCAACTGCCTGGCGGAAAGGCGCTCTTCGGACCGATGTCGGTGAGAGCCAATCTGGAGATGGCCACCTACATCTATGCCGACCGGGCGGAGGCCCAACGCCGGATTGATCGCTCGCTCGACCTGTTCCCACAACTCGGCAGTCGTCTCGATGACACCGCAGCGGACCTCTCGGGTGGCCAACAGCAGATGTTGGGCCTGGCCATGGTTCTGGTTCACGATCCTGAGATTCTGATCATCGACGAACTGTCTTTGGGACTTGCCCCGGTGGTTGTCGGTCAGCTGCTCGAAGTCATCGATCAACTCAAGAGCGCAGGCCAGACAATGATTATCGTCGAACAGTCCTTGAACGTCGCTGCGCAGGTGGCCGACCGAGTGTTGTTCATGGAGAAGGGGGAAGTCGTCTTCGAGGGTGCCGCCGCAGATCTGCTTGCACGGGACGATCTCGCCCGGGCGATCTTCCTGCGCGACGGTCCAGCCGACAGGGTCTCATGAAACCCGGGCTCCTGGCGCGTGGCCAGAGCTTGCAAATTTGCGGTGTTGTCGTCGCCGTCGCTCTGTTCATGCTGTTGGACACGCCGCGCCAGATCGTCTTCATCGGTCTCGTCGACGGCCTTTCGATCGGTTTGCTGGCTCTCGGCGTGGTGTTGATCTACCGGACGAGCCGTGTGATCAACTTCGCGGTCGGCAGCATCGGGACGCTCTCGGCGTCGGTTCTGGCCCTCACCGTCATCAACTACGGCTGGAACTTCTGGGCCGGGCTCGCGGCGGCCGTGGTGGTGGGTGCCGGGTTCGCAGGCCTGATGGAATTGACGGTGATCACCCGCCTGTTCAATGCGCCCCGCGTCGTCCTTCTCGTTGCGACAATCGGCATTGCACAGATTGCGGAACTGTTGCAGGCGGTGCTCCCGAACCTGAACGCCATGCTGGGTGACCGTTTTCCGCTTGCTTTCGATCAGAAATGGGAGCTGCAGGGCATCAGGGTCACCAGCGCTGAGCTCGTCGTGTTGGTGGCGGTGCCGTCGATTGCCATCGCCCTCACCGCCGTGTTGACGCGAACCCGCTTCGGGAAATCGGTGCAGGCCTCCGCGGCCAACCCCGACAAGGCACGGCTCTCGGGGATCAACCCGAAGATCGTCTCCACATTCGTGTGGACTCTTGCAGGGTTCTTGGCGGCCCTGAGCAGCACCATGCTCGCGGGCACGCAGGGTGCTCTGGTCGGGTTGGACGCACTCGGTCCCAGCACGCTCACCCGGGTGCTGGCCGCAGCGCTCATCGGGTCGATGGTGTCGTTTCCCCGCGCCCTTGCCGGGGGCGTCGGAATAGGGGTCGTGCTCGCACTCATCCGTTTCAACTATCCGGCTGAGGCCGGGCGGGTAGATGCTCTGGTTTTCTTGGCGGTCGTAGCTTCGGTGTGGCTGATCAGCCGCCGCGACGCCAACACCGAGGAGGAGTCCTTCTCGCTCGCCCCCAAGGTTCGACCCATTCCCGAGCGGTTGCGGAGCCGCTGGTGGATCAAGCACCTCGGGGCCCTGAGCGCAGTGTGTGGAGTTGTGTTGGCAATCGCCCTGCCGATCCTCATCACTTTGCCGTCGCGTCAGTTTCTGTGGAGCCGGATGCTCCTGTTGGCGCTGCTCGGGCTTTCTCTGGTGGTGTTGACCGGTTGGGCAGGGCAGCTTTCGCTCGGACAGGGGGCTTTCGCCGGCATCGGCGCGTTGGGCACCGCGGCGCTGGTCAGGGGTCAGGACCTCGGAGTCGGGATCGGTCCCGTGTCGTACGACCTTCGTTTGCCCGAGATCCCCTTCGCTTTGGCGCTGTTGGTGATGGCCGCGGTCTGCGGGGTGGTCGCGTTGATTGTGGGGGTCGGCGCTCTGCGTGTGAAGGGGCTGATGTTGGCGGTTGTGACCCTCGCCTTCGCACTTGCCGCCCAACAGTTCCTGTGGCGCACGAATTTCTTCTCGGGAGGTCACGGGTCGAGTGTGCCGCTCCCCCGTGCTTCGGCCGGATTCATGGACCTCACTTCGCAACGCAACTACTACTACTTCTCCTTGTTGCTGTTGTTGCTTGCGGCGGTCTTTGTCACCCGGCTTCGCCGTTCGGGTATAGGTCGGGGCATCATCGCGGTTCGTGACAATCCCGACAGCGCCGCGGCCTTAACGCTGCATCCGACTCGCACCAAGCTGATCAGCTTCGCGGTCGCCGGCACCTTGGCAGGGATTGCAGGGAGCGCTCTGGGTGGCCTCTTCGTGACGATCCAGTTCGCTGACCTGTTTTCGGTCGAAGCTTCCTTCGAGGCTGTCTCGATCGCCGTAATCGGTGGGGTCGGGTCGGTGGCGGGGCCAATCCTCGGTGCCCTCTGGGTGATCGGGCTTCCTGCTCTCTGGCCGGACAACACGGTTGTGCCCCTGCTCACCTCAAGTGTTGGTTTGTTGTTGCTGTTGATGTACATACCCGGTGGTCTTGTGCAGATCGCCCTGCTGGCCCGCGACTCGCTGCTGCGATGGACCGACAAACGGCTGGCACCACAGGCAACTCCCAAAGGATCCGGCCCCCTGCCCCGGCGACCCGCAGCGCAGCGGCCGGACTTGGAGCTCAACGAAGACCGCACCGTGCTCAGCACTCAGGAACTCAGCGTCAGTTTCGGATCTCGCGTTGTGGTTGACGCAGTCTGTTTCACGGCATATCCGAACGAAACCGTCGGCCTCATCGGCACCAACGGCGCCGGCAAGACAACTCTGCTCAACGCGATCGGAGGCTTCGTTCCGGCTGAGGGACAGGTCCACCTGTTGGGCAACGACATTTCGGGACTCACTCCGGCCAGACGAGCCCGCCTGGGGCTGGGACGCACATTCCAAGCTGCGACGCTGTTTCCTGATCTGACGGTGCGGGAGACGGTACAGATTGCAACCGAGTCCCATCACCGTACGGAACTCTGGTCCACCGCCTTGTTGTTGCCTCGGGGGTTCGCTGTTGATCGACGACAGCGAATCCTTGCCGACGAGGTACTCGACTTCGTCGGCCTCGGAGGCTACGCCGACCATTTCATCTCTGATCTCTCGACCGGCACGAGAAGAATCGTTGAACTCGCCGCGCTGATCGCGCTGGACAACCGTGTTCTGTGCCTCGATGAGCCAACCGCGGGGATCGCTCAACGCGAGGCTGAGGCGTTCGGGCCGCTGATTGAGCGAATCAGCAGCGAGCTTGACGCTACTGTCGTGATTATCGAACACGACATTGGTCTTCTCATGGCGATATCGGACAGAATCTACTGCCTCGAGGCGGGCGTTATCATCGCGCAGGGTTCTCCAGATGAGATCAGGGGCGACCCTCGGGTCGTCGCCAGCTACCTCGGAACCGATGAGCGGGCCATCCGCCGAAGTGAGTCACACGAAAGGACCCGAGACCTGTGAGCCAACCGGCCGCACCTGTCTCTCCACGGGCAGGCAACAAGCTTGGCCGAGTGAATCGTGTCGCGTTTCTGCTCGCCGTGCTGGCGCTGCTCGTCGCGGCCTGCTCGTCAACAGACGACTCTGACGATGCTGAACCGGAAGCGCCGGATTCGCCTACGAACACCGAAGAGGCGTCTGAGTCTCCGGGCGCGGAGTCCGACCCGGTCACCCGGACCGACGAGGACTCCGACCCCAGCGACAAAACGGCAGACGACACGGATGTCGAAGTCGCTGATGAAGTTGTCGAACTTGGTCGCGGTGTCACCGACGACACCATCGCCATCGCGTTCACCTACCTCGACCTCGACGATCTACGCGAGCAGGGTGTCATCGACCTGAATCACGGACCGCGGGGCGAGCACATCCAAGTACTGGTCGACGATCTCAATGCCAACGGCGGGATCCATGGTCGACAGATCGAATTGATCACCGCCGAATACACGCCACTCGACCAGAGTGCCCATCAGAGGATTTGCCTGGAACTTACCGAGGACCATGAAGTGTTCGCGGTGCTGGGCTCAGTCCGCGGCGACAACGTGCTGTGCTACACCGAGCAACACGACATGATCGCGATCCTCGGCCAGAACATGACCCAGGAGCGCCTCGACCGTTCCACCGCTCCTTTCGCGACCGCAACTGCAAGCGAGGAAAGGAGCATCAGGGCCTTCGTCGACTCGCTGGTCGAAGCCGGTCTGTTCGAGGGGCTGAAACTTGCCGTGCATTCGACCGATGCCAGCCCGGTCGCCCGCGACATCGCTCTTCCTGCACTGCAGCACGCAGGCGTCGAGGTGGCCTTTGAGTCCTTCATCGAAGGCGACGGAACGCTCGGGGGAGCCGCTGACGCGGTTGCGGTCAACGTTGAGAATATGCGCAGCCGCAACATCGACGCGGTGCTCATCATCGGCGACGCGGTCCTGGCTACGAACACCTTCATCGGAGAGGACTTCTTGCCGACCATGTTCTTTGCGAACATGGGGAATGCGCAGGCGGTGACCCTGCGAGCCGACGTGACGGTCTTTCCCGCGCTGTACACGTTCGGAGGCTTCACCGCGGTCGCCCGTTTCGAAGAACCGACGTTTCAGCGCGAATGCGCCTCGGTCTGGAACGCGGCGCGGCCCGACGACCCCGTCATCTATCCCAACGACGTCGCCGATCGCGAGCCCAACCATGTGGTCGGGCTCACCATCGCCTGCCAGACGCTCAAGATCTTCCGGTTGGCGGCGCAGGCGGCCGGACCCAATCTCAACAACGACACCTTTCAAGCAGCGCTCGACGGCATCGGCGAATTCTCCATGCCCGGCCTCGGTCCCGCGTCTCTGGGCCAAGGCAAGTATGACGCTCAAGACGACCTCCGTCTCTGGGTCTACGACCCCGACGTTGCGGTGAGCGACAGCGGTTTCACCCCGGTCAAGTGGCGTTCGTGATGAAGGACGGAAAGGTCTACAAGCGCCGCTGAAGTTGCTCAGGGCGCGATCTGTTGGCTGAAGAGAAGGCCATGGGCAGAGAGTTCGTCGTTGACACCCGCAAGACGGAGCAAGTGCCAGAACAGCGCAATGTTGCTCGACACGACGGGAACACCGACCTCGTTCTCGATCGCCCGGACCGTGTTCAACACACGCAGACTCGTGCAGGACACGAAGACCCCGTCGCAGTCCGCGTTGACCACTGAGCGGATTCCCTTTGCGATCGAGTCCTCGCTTATGCGCGCCACAACAGAATCGCTGGGCTCCAGGAACGAGCCGAGCGCGCCGACCTCGATCCCCGCGGCCGCGAATTGCTCCGCGACCGGCGCGGTGACATCGGCTGTATAAGGCGTGACGACAGCTATACGGCTGGCATTCAACGCGTGGAAGGCCGCGACCGCTGCCGAGATCGGGGTCGTGCAGGCCACACCGGGATGGATCGCACCGATCGCAGCGGTGACCTCTTCCACGCCGATTAGCGTTGCCGCCGAGGTGCAGCCATAGCCAATGGCATCGAATCCGAATTCCGCCGGCAGCAACCCGGCGGCGACCGGCAACCTCTGCGCCATGTCGGTCAAGGTCTCGGGCGTCACCTCCGTGTCGTTGGGGATGCGCGAGTGATAGAAACCGACGCCGTCAATGTTGAGCATCCTTGCTTCGGCCTCTATCGTCCGATCGCTCTGCAAGACGATCAGGCCGATCCTTGCACGCGCACCGCAGCCCTCATCGGTCTCGAACGACAGCGGCACCAGATCAGGCACGGTCACAGCGCTGTTCCGGCCGCCTTGGCTTGCTGGGAGAAGAACGACGCGCCGGTGGGGACCTCTGGGTACTCCATCTCGTAGGCGGAGCAACGGACGCGGTTGGTGCGCCTGCCGCGTACCACCTCCCCCTCATGGATGCTTGGCAGGTGATTGACCTGCAGGGGCTTGGAGTCCTCGGCCCGGTATTCGCAGATGAACAGAGTGCGGGGCGCCTCTGAGGTGTTGGCGGCAGAGCCGTGGAGCAACCGGGTATGCATCAGACATGCCGAGCCTTCGGGACCATGGACCGCTACTGCATCGCCGAGGTGTGCGGCCTCCACTTCGGCGCTTACCGTTCCGGTGAAGATCCCGTCGTGCCAATGGTCGAAGAGTTCGGTTCGGTGGCTGCCAGGCACGACCGTCAACGGCCCGTTCTCCATGGTGACATCGTCACAGAAGAACAGCACCGCGATGAGGTCCTCGTTGGTGTGGGGCTGGAACATGAAGTCCTGGTGGTATTTGACTTCGGTGGCCGAGCCGGGATGTTTGGCGTTGATCTTCGAGTTGTTGTACTCGATGTTGGGGCCGATGAGTTGGGTGACCGCGTCGAGGGCGCGGTTGTTGCGCATGACCTCCAGGTAGGCATCCGAGACATCGACCGGCGATGCGACCCTGCGCAGAGCCGGCCGTCGCGCACTGTGGTCGACCTCGAGGTCGAAGCGAGCGCGTTCAGCGGGCGTGTCACCGTACGGTTCGGTGTGCTGACGGCTCTCTTCTACCCAAGCCTCGAAGTCCTGTCGGATTGCCGCAAGCTGTTGCGGTGTCAGAGCGTTCTCGACAAAGACGTAGCCGTTGTCCCAGTAGAACTCGATTTCGTCGGGTGTAAGGACTTCGGTGGGCATCAGATGATCGGTAGTTCTGGGCCAGCACGGCGGCTGAGCAGTTCGGGTCCTGTTGAGCGTACGACAACGTTCTCCTCGTGCACCATGGCCTTGCCGGGTTCCCAGCTCAGCGCCGGTTCGAGGGTCAGCACCATGTTCTGTTCAAGCACCGTGCCGTCATCCGCAGTGTTGGAGGGCCATTCGGTCACCTGCATGCCGAGTCCGTGGCCCATGCGGCCGATGTCGCTGCCCATCGACCCGTTCGCCTTCAACACCTCGTTCATAGCCGCAAAAACATCGGACGTAGTGGCACCGGGCCGCACCGCTTCAAGACCTGCCTCAGTGGCCTCCCACACCGCACGGTAGGCATCGCGTGCCCCGACGCTGGCCCTGCTGAAGGCGAAGTTGCGGTCGAAGTCGCTGAAATAGCCGTCGTATGTGGAGCCAGTGTCGAATATGAGCATGTCTCCGGCTTCGATGCGGCGATCTGTTGGTTGTCGGATGATGTCGTCGATGCCGTCCGGTCCAGTGGCACCGACCAGGTACCGGACATCGTCTGCGCCTTGACTCAGGATCTCAGCACGAAACGCGGCGAACGCCTGCCGCTCGGTCATGCCGACCGTCAGCAGTTCGGGCAGTTCGTCGAAGGCATCGGACACAACCTCACAGATGTGGCGGTGCTTGGCGATCTCGCGCTCACTCTTGACCATGCGCAGGCTGCGAATGATGTCGGTCGCGTCGACGAAATCGCCCAACATCGAACGTAGGCGGTCGAGGTCGCGCAACGGCATCCGCACATGGGTCTCGGGTCCCATCGGCAGACCGACTCTGCCGCCGGCTGCGACCTCCCGAACGCACTCCACCAACAGTGAGACACCGTCGTCTTCGGGACAGGGCGAGGACCAGCAACGGACATCGTCGATCCATGTCTGAGTCATGGTGGCCTCGCCGATTCGGGGAATGACCGCGATCGGCTTGCCTGTGGCACCTATGACCGTGAACCAGGGTCGCGTCGGGCTCTGCCAGAAGGGCGTGTGAAAGCCCGTGAAGTAACGGACCTCGGGTTCGGTGCACAGCAGGAGCGCGGCGATCTCCCGCTCGGCCATCTGTGCTTGACAGCGCCGGGTTCTCTCAGAGAATTCGTCGGCTGGGAAGCCTCGGTCGGGGCTCAACAGTTACCTCTTGTGGCCAGCAGATGTGACTGTAGCCTGAGCCGGTGATTTCGCGGTTGCCGCTTGACCGAATCCGCAAGGACACTCCTGGCGTCGAGCATGTGCTGCACTTCAACAATGCGGGCGCGGCGTTGCCACCGCAAGCAGTGCTGGACACCGTTGTCGAGCATCTGGAGAGCGAGGCCACAGTCGGCGGTTACGAAGCCGCCGGCCAGGCAGCCGAACGTCTCGATGCCGTGTATGCGTCGCTGGCCAGGTTGATCGGGGCGCAGCCCCAACAGATCGCCGTGGTCGAGAACGCCACCCGTGCCTGGGACATGGCGGTCTACGGCTATCCGTTCGTTGCAGGTGACCGGGTGCTCACCAGTCGCGCGGAGTACGTCAGCAACATGATTGCCTTGTTGCAGCTGCAGAAACGCCACGGGATCGAGCCGGTGCTCATTGAGGACGATGAACATGGCCAGATCGACCTTCAACACCTGGAGGCTGAACTGGCCCGGGGAGCGGCAATGGTGGTCCTCACCCATGCGCCTACCAACGGAGGTCTGATCAATCCGGTCGAGGCGGTAGGTGAATTGTGCAAGCGCTACGACGTGTTCTATGTGCTTGATGCCTGCCAATCTGCCGGCCAGGTGCCGCTGGATGTCGACCGTATCGGTTGTGACGTGCTGTCGGGTACTGGCCGCAAGTATCTGCGAGGCCCGCGCGGCACCGGTTTCCTCTATACCGGGCCGCGGGCCCTGGAGCGGATCGAGCCGCCGTTCTTGGACCTTCATGCTGCAGCCTGGACCTCCGACACGACTTACGAGATCCGGCCCGACGCCCGCCGTTTCGAGAATTGGGAGGGGAATATCGCCGGCAAGCTGGGCCTGGGGGTCGCTGTCGACTACGCCCTCGAGTTGGGAGTCGAGGCGACTTTCGAGCGCCTCCGCGAGCTCGCCGACAATCTCCGTGAGCCGCTCAGCGCACTTGACGGCGTCTCAGTGCACGACAAGGGGGTCCTGCGCGGCGGCATCGTCACCTTCACCATCGACGGCCGCGACTCAGTCGAGGTGCAGGCACGGCTGTTGGCGCAACGCATCAACACGACCGTCTCCCCCGCCGGCCATGCCCGACTCGACCTGCCGCACCGGGGCCTTCCCTCGCTGGTGCGCGCCTCGCTGCACTACTACAACACCAACGAGGAAGTCTCCCGCTTCGTCAGCGCCGTGGACCAGCTGCGCGCCTCACACCGCCGGACGATGTCGTGACTTCCACCGACTACCGAAACCCGTATCGGCCTGTACCTGTGAGGCTCTTCAACCGGATCGGGGCGGCCGGAGCGCGCCTGGGGCTCTCGGGTCCCCTGGAGGTCGACTCACTGCTCAGGGCCGCCCAGCGCAAGACTCGCCTGTCGGACTTCGGCGGTGACGGTTTCCTGCCGGCCTTGGAGGTGCTCGTCGACTCGCTCAACGACGAGGCCCAGCTGACCCCTACCGGCAGGGTGATACAGAAATCGCGACTCATAGGGGCACTGATCCACCGCCTGCGGATCGAGGAGCTGATCCGACAACACCCGGAGATCGACTCGCTCGAGTTGCCTGAGGTCATCATGGTCACGGGGCTGCAACGAACCGGCACCACCTTGCTGCAGCGCACGTTGAACGCCCTCCCCGGCGTTCGCGGGGTTTCCGGTGGAGAAGGGCTGGTGCCAGTGGCGACGACCAATGCGTCGAAACGGTCCGAACGGGTCCGCGAACGGCGAGGGCTTCTCGCCAAGAGGACGATCTCCTACCTGGCCCCTGATTTCATGGCGATCCACCAGATCGACCCGAACGAACCCGAAGAGGATGTCTTGTTGCTCGACCTGTGCTTCATGAGTCAGTCCGCCGAGGCGACACTGCACGTGCCCACTTATGCACACTGGCTGGAGAACCAAGACCATACGCAGCCTTACCAGTACTTCCGCAGGGTCCTGAAGGTGCTCTGCTGGCAACAGCCTGCGGGAGCCCTGGTGCTCAAGACCCCGCAGCACTTGGAATACCTCGATGTCTTTCTGAAGGTGTTCGGTGATGCCACTATCGCTTGGACCCATCGCGATCCACGGATCTCCGTGGCTTCGTTCTGCAGCATGGTTGCCCACAGCCGCGGCATATTCTCAGACGACGTCGACCCGGCCGAGATCGGCGAACATTGGTTCCGCAAGACGCAGAGAATGGTTGAGTTGGCGATGCAGACTCGGTCAGCGAGCAACACCGGTCGATTCGTCGACATTTCGTACTACGACCTGGTCAACGACCCGCTCGCCGAAGTACGGCGAATCTGCGAGTTGGCTGGAATCGGTTTCGATGAGCAGAGAGAGCTCGCTGCCAGGCGCTATCTGGAGGCGCATCCGCAGAATCGCTTCGGAAGGCACGACTACGGACTCGCTGATTTCGGTCTGAGCACCCGAATCGTCGACGAGGCCTTTGCCTCCTACCGCCAGACGAACGCGATCCCTTTCGAGTAGAGGCTCGACCGGCTCTACAGTGTTGGCTCAATGACCATCATCGAAGATCAGCCGCTGTACTTCCTGCGAGGTCGTGACCACTGGCGTGACCCTTGGCCCGCTTATGCGCGCCTGCGCGATGAGGCACCGCTTCACAGAGGGACTCATACCGACGGCTCGAACTATTACGTCTTGTCCCGCTTTGCCGACATCTTCGACGCAGCCCGAGACACCGAGACCTTCTCATCAGCGCAGGGCTTGACCCTCGAGGCTGACGCCATGGTGATGTTCGACGAGCAGGCCGTTCCCATAGTGATGATGGATCCACCCGACCACACAGCAATGCGACGGTTGGTGAGCCGTCCCATGACTCCCCGACGGGTGCTGTTGATCGAGGACGCGGTCCGAACCTTCGTCGACGAACGCCTCGATCTGCTTGTAGCGAACGGCGGCAAAGGGGACATTGTCGAGACGCTCTTCAAGCCGCTGCCGAGCTTTGTGGTAGCCCACTATCTCGGGGTTCCCTTCGCCGACCGTGCCAAGTTCGACGAGTGGAGTTCGGCGATCGTGCAAGCCGCTGCGGAGGGTTCGGTCACAGACTCTCTGGAAGCTACCGTCGGACTCTTCGAGTACGCAGGCGAGCTGATCGAAAGGCGAAAGTCTGAGCCGGGTGATGATCTGGTCTCGGATCTTGTGGCAGTGGGCGAAGACCTTGCCACGCCTATGTGGATCGTCGGTTTCGTCTTCACAATGATCACCGGCGGCAACGACACAATGACCGGTCTGCTCGGCGGCACCGCGGAACTGCTCACAGAGCACCGCGACCAACGCCAGGTTCTCATCGATGAACCAAACCTGATCGGTCCTGCTATCGATGAGTTCTTGAGGCTGGTCTCCCCTGTTCAGAATCTGGCCCGCACCACGACGCGGCCGGTCGAGCTTCATGGCCAGACGATCCCCGAAGGAGTCAAGGTGATGTTGTTGTGGGCGTCGGGCAACCGTGATGAGCGGGAGTTCGGACCCACCGCCGCGGACCTCGATGTCCGACGCGAGGTCAAACGGGTCCTGTCGCTCGGCTATGGCCCGCATCATTGCCTGGGTGCTGCGGCGGCGCGTCTTCAGGGTCGCGTGGTGGTCGAGCAGTTGCTGCGGCGCTTCCCCGATTTCGCCGTCGATGCTTCTGCGGGCCGTTTCGCGGCGGGCCCTTTCGTGCGCCGCTACGAGCACCTGCCCTGGGTCGCCAGTACCTCCTGAGCTGAACGAGCAAGCGCTTGGGGGTTCGCTGCCTGACGTTCATCTCAGGAGGTTCTGGGGTTCGCGTGAAGCGATTCTGGGGTGTGAGCGACCTGGGTCGCCCAAAGGTGCTGGATTACCGCAGGTCGAAACGGTCGAGGTTCATGACCTTGGACCAGGCGGCGGCGAAGTCGTTGACGAACTTCTCGCAGCCGTCGTCGCAGCCGTACACCTCGGCGAGGGCCCGCAGTTGCGAGTTCGAGCCGAACACGAGATCGGCGGCGGTCGCGGTCCAGCGCAGCTCGCCGCTGTCGCGGTCACGCCCCTCATACACTCCCGCCTCGTCGGTCGAGACGGTCCATTCGGTGTCCATGCTCAACAGGTTGGTGAAGAAGTCGTTGGTGAGGGTGCCCGGCGCGTCCGTGAGTACACCGTGTGGAGCTTGGCCTGCGTTGGCGTCGAGTGCCCGCATGCCTCCCACCAGCACTGTCATCTCCGGTGCGGTGAGGTTGAGCAGGAAGGCCTTCTCGACCAGCAGCTCCTCGGCGGGCCGCTTGTGGAAGTCGGCCAGGTAGTTGCGGAAGCCGTCAGCTGTCGGTTCGAGCACTGCGAAGCTCTCCACATCGGTCTGCTCCGCCGTGGCGTCGGTGCGTCCGGGTGAGAACTCCACGGTCACTTCGCAGCCCGCGTCGGAGGCTGCCTTCTCGACCGCGGCGCATCCGCCGAGCACGATCAGATCGGCCAGCGATACCTGTCGGCCGCCTGCAGCGTTGAAGTCGCCCTGGATCTGCTCGAGCGCCGCCACAACTTCGGCTACGCCCGATGCGACGTTGACGTCCCAGCCGCTTTGTGGGGCCAGCCTGATGCGGGCGCCGTTGGCACCGCCGCGCATGTCGGTGCCTCTGAATGTAGAGGCCGAGGCCCAGGCGGTCGCCACCAACTGAGACACCGACAGGCCTGAGGCCTCGATCCGTGTCTTGAGCTCGACGATGCCGTCCGAGTCGATCAGTTCTGCTGGTGGTGCGGGTACTGGGTCCTGCCAGATCAACTGTTCACCGGGGACCTCAGCGCCGAGGTACCGCGAGACCGGTCCCATGTCACGGTGGGTGAGCTTGAACCAGGCTCGGGCGAAGGCATCAGCGAACTGACCCGGGTACTCATGGAAGCGCCGCGAGATCGGCTCGTAGATCGGGTCGTATCGCAGCGCCAGGTCCGTGGTCAACATGATCGGCGAGTGCCGTTTGGATGGGTCGTGCGCATCCGGCACGCTGTTGTCAGCGGCACGGTCGGTTGGACGCCATTGTTTCGCTCCTGCGGGACTCTCGGTGAGTTCCCACTCATAGCGGAACAGGTTGTCGAAGAACCCGTTGTCCCAGATTGCCGGAGCGCTGGTCCAAGCACCTTCGAGGCCGCTGGTGATGGCGTCGCCGCCTACGCCGGTTCCGTAGGTGTTGTGCCAGCCGAAGCCCTGTTGTTCGAGGCTCGCTGATTCGGGGTCGTCGCCGATGTAGGTGTCGGGTGCGGCTCCGTGGGCTTTGCCGAAGGTGTGTCCTCCGGCGATGAGGGCGACGGTCTCTTCGTCGTCCATGGCCATCCGGCCGAAGGTCTCGCGAATGTCGATTCCTGCAGCGACCGGGTCGGGATTGCCGTTGGGTCCTTCGGGGTTGACGTAGATCAGGCCCATCTGTACTGCGCCGAGCGGGGTCTCGAGTTCTCGTTCTCCGCTGTAGCGCTCGTCGCCGAGCCACTCGTTCTCCGATCCCCAGTAGGTGTCTTCCTCA
Organism: Candidatus Aldehydirespiratoraceae bacterium; assembly: GCA_965221585.1. Taxonomy (GTDB): domain Bacteria; phylum Actinomycetota; class Acidimicrobiia; order Acidimicrobiales; family Aldehydirespiratoraceae; genus VXYK01. The sequence continues at coordinate 1,554,134 of OZ244898.1, forward strand.
GGTGCCCAGATGTCTTCGCGGCCACCGGCGAAGCCGAAGGTCTCGAAGCCCATCGACTCCAGAGCAACGTTGCCCGCGAGGATCAGCAGGTCGGCCCAGGAGAGTCTGCGACCGTACTTCTGTTTCACGGGCCAGAGCAGGCGTCGTGCCTTGTCGAGGCTGGCGTTGTCGGGCCAGCTGTTGAGCGGCGCGAATCGTTGAGCGCCGGTGCCTCCGCCGCCGCGGCCGTCGCCGATCCGGTAGGTGCCGGCGGCGTGCCAGGTGAGACGTATCATCAGTGGTCCGTAGTGCCCGTAGTCGGCGGGCCACCAGTCTTTCGAGTCGGTCAGCAGCTCGGCGATATCTTGCTTCACGGCGGCCAGGTCGAGCGTTTCGAACTCCGCGGCGTAGTCGAAGTTGTCGTCCATCGGATCCGCCTGCGGTGTGTGCTGGTGCAGGATCTTCAGGTTGAGTTGCTCGGGCCACCATTGTTCGGTGGCTGAGGTCCCTTTGGCGGTGTTGGCGCCCGAGAACGGGCACTGGTTTGCACTCTCAGACATTGGTTCCTCCTGTTGGCTGAGTGTTGTTTGTTGTCTGGGTCATTGGACGGCGGCTTCCGATGTGGCGGCGCTGCATTCGGGGCAGCGGCCCCAGTAGATGACTTCCGCTTCATCGATTTCGAAACCGCGGTCGTCGCTGGCGGTGAGGCAGGGGGTGTACCCCACCGCGCAGTCGACGTCAACCATTCGGTTGCAGGTGCGGCAGATCAGGTGGTGGTGGTTGTCGCCGACTCGATCTTCGTACCGGGCGGAGGATCCGGCCGGTTGGATTCGGCGGATAAGGCCCTTCTCGGACAGCATGGCGAGCGAGTCGTATACCGCTTGCCGGGAGATGGAGCCGATGTCGCGATGGACGACCTCGGCCACGTCATCGGCGGTTCCGTGGGGGCACGACGCCACGGCGCGTATGACCGCCAAGCGCTGTGCGGTGACGTGTACGCCGTGCTGACGCAACAGTTCTGTGGCTGAGGGGGTGCCAGGCGATGTCATGCATGCACTATAGCACTAATTTGGAATAAATCCAAACTTTGAATAAATCTAATTTATTGCCCTCGTGTCGAATCGATGACTTGGTGTGTTCCGGGGCCTACCTCGGTCTGGGTGGATCCGACCGAGATCGTTGCTGTCGAGCCGATTGGGATCGTCGCGTCCACAACCAACTGGTCGTCGTGCTGGGTCCAGTGGACCGAGACCAGTCCGCGGGCGGTTTCGAGGTGAGCTCGCGCCCATGAGACCCGATTTGCGGGATCGGGCACGGGACGAATGCGTATGTGCTCGTATCCGGGACGCTCCGGATCTGTGTCTACTCCAGCAACGTAACGGTGCAGAAACTCTCCGATGGCTCCGAACGCATAGTGGTTCTGCGACACATCGCTGACCGATCCGTCAGGGGCTACCGCGTCCCAGGTCTCCCAGATGGTCGTGGCGCCCTTCGAGATCGGATACAGCCACGATGGAACCTCCTCGTTCAACAGTACGTCGTAGGCGAGTTCGGTATGACCAGTGTCTACGAGGGTTGGGCACAACAGTGGCGTCATCGTGAAGCCCGTCGACAGTCTCGAGTTGTTCGCCCTGACCGCGTCGGCCAGCGCCTCGCCCGCAGCGGCACGGTGGACCTCGGCGACCAACCCGAAGGCAAGCGATGCGACCAGACCTATCTGGTCTCGACGCTTCGGTAGACCGTCAGCCTCGAAGAGTTGGTCTCGGGCCGCATCCACGACGAGTTGATGCCGGTCGGCGAGTCGTTCTGCGGCATGATCGTCATCGAGCAAGGCGGCGATGTTGGCTACGATCACCAGGGTGTTGGCGTAGTAGGCGGTCGCGATCAGCGGATCGGGCCGGAGCAGGCCTCGTAGCCAGTTCCTGGTGAGGGTCTCCCCCGGCGCAAGCCACTCAGCCCACTGAAATCCCTGCTCGATGATGTGGTCATGTTGCCAGCCACGTCGTCGTCGGAGTTTGCACACCTCCCACCACGGATCTCGAAGAGCCCGTCGCTCGAGATAGTCCACCCAATGGTTCATCGTGGCGTAGTTGTCTTCAAGGATTCGGCGATCACCGTAGAACTGGTACATCGTCCAGGGAACGAGCACACAGGCGTCGCCCCAAGCAGCGGCCCCGTGGGTCGGGCGCATGTAGAACGAGTTGTAGCTCTTGCTGACCGGGACTACGCAGGGGATGCGTCCATCCGGGAGTTGATCCGCGCGAACATCACCCAGCCATCTCGTGAGCACCGGAGCGACGTTGCGATTGAGGGCTCCGGTGCGAGCAAAGACAGCGATGTCTCCTGTCCACCCGGCCTTCTCCCGGGTGGGACAGTCGGTCGGAATGTCCACGAAGTTCGCCAGCTGCGACCGATCGATGTTCTCGACGAGTTGGTTCAGTCCCGGATGCGAGCACTCGAAGTGCCCCGTCCTTGGAGAATCGCTGCTGAGGACGAGCGCGGTGAAGTTGTCAACCGTGGGTTCCGAAGCACCGGGCCACTCATCGAGCCGCGCATAGCGGAACCCGTGATAGGTGAAGCGCGCCGCGTACGCCTCGCCCTCCGGCCGACCCGCCAACGTGTAGCTGACTTGCTGGCGGGAGTGCCCGAAGGTGTCAGCGGTGAACTCACCGGCTGCGGTGAGGGTCTCACCATGGGTGAGCTGGATTCGTGATCCCTGTGGACCGTTCACGGTGAAATGTACGACTCCTGCGAGATTCTGACCGAAGTCGACGACGGTTTCGCCGGACGGGGTGACGAGGATCCGTCGTGCAGCGACCCGTTCGATCACCCGGACGCTGGGACCAGTTTGGGCACAGAGCCGGTCCGTCGGCCCCTTGTGTGTTCGGACTCGGCTCCAATTGTCGTCGGCGAACCCGACTGCGGACCATCCGTCAGGTTCGCGGCGAGCGTCGTAGATCTCGCCATGGAACAGGCATGCGGCCCGCACACCGCCTTCGCTGCATGTCCACGATGTGTCGGTGGTTACGACAGGTTCGCCGTCGATCTCGATGCGGGCAATGGCTGCGACGTGCTTGCCCCAGTTGTCGGGCTTGCGGGACACGCCGACGCGGCCGCGCCACCAGCCGTCTGCGAGAGTGATCCCGATTGCGTTGCGTCCCGGGTTGAGGAGCGCGGACACGTCATCGGTCTGGTACTGGATTCGGTGCTCGTAGGCCGTGAATCCCGGGCGGAACCAATCGTCGGAGACCGCAACGCCATTGATCTGAACGTCGTACACGCCGAGCGCGGAGATGTAGAGACGGGCCTCCCCCACTTCTGGGACGTCGAACTCCCGGCGAAAGATCGGGCTCGGCCGGCCACCATCGCTCTCTGGGTTCTCCGGCGGACCGATCCAAGCGCTGCGGTGCCAGTCGGAGACATCCAACAGGCCCATTTCGAAAGTGCTCGACTCACTCCAGTCCCCCGGTTCCAAGCCTCCGTCCCAGACCCGGACTCGCCACGAGCACCGCTGTCGCGATTCCAGCGGCAGACCCGCGTACGGGACCAGGACCTGAGCCGAGCTGTCGACCTTGCCGGTTCCCCAGGCAATCTCGTCGTGCGTCGCCACCTCAATCTCGTATGCGGATTGGAAACCATTGGAGTTCTCGGATTCGAGCTGCCACGAGAATCGGGGCTTCTCCACACCGATCCCGAGGGGATTCGGCTCGTATTCGGTGGTCAGATCAATAGGCAGCACGGCAAACAGTCTCGCGCCACTTCCCACGGTTTCTACATTGGGACCCTAATTGACCAGCCAGGACAGAAGGGCTTGCGTGTACGCCTCGCCGATGTCTTCTTGGAGGAAGTGGCCGCCGCCCTCAAGAATCACGTGGGGTTGACCAGCTGCGCCGGGGATTCGGTCCACAATCGGTTTCCAACCGTGGGGCGCAACGCGGTCCTGGTCGCTGAAGATCGTGAGAACGGGCTTGGTCCACTTGTCGAGGACCTTCCAGGCCTCGTAGTTGGCGGGGTACATCGGGTTGTCGGGTCGGGTCGGCAGCAGTTGCGTGAACGCCCGGCTGCCGATAGTCAGAGCCGGGTCGGGATACGGAGCCTTATAGCCGTGTTGGACCTCGGCTGAGGGTTCGGTGACCATCACCATCGGCAGCAGAGCCCACGGCTCCCACACGACCGCAAGGCGGGCCATCTCCTGGAACTCCGCGAAAGGACCGGTCGTCTCGATCACCTCGGGCAGGGGTTCTGTCACATCGCGCCAGGGCAGGCCGGTGTTGGAGATCACCATACGATCGACGAGGCCGGGGTTCTCCGCGGCGAGACGCATGCCGATCACCCCTCCCCAGTCGTGCATGACGAAAGTTGCGTCTGCCTGCTGCAGTTCGTCGACAAGCAGGGACCGCATCCATTCCACATGGTGGGCAACGGTGTAGTAGCCGAGCTCAGAGGGCTTGTCCGACATGCCCATGCCGATGAGGTCGGGCGCGATCACCCGGTAGCCCGCATCGACCAACGGAGGTATCTGGTGACGCCAGATGTAGGACCAGGAAGGGTTGCCGTGCAGCATCACCACGACCGGCGCTTCCGAGCTGCCGGAGTCAACCAGATGTACACGCAGGCTCTGACCGTCGCCGGCCGGGATCTCAACTCGTCGCCGCTCAGTCGGATAACCGGTTACCGAATCGATGGCTTCGTCGGGAGTTCGGAGGATCTTCATCGCCGCCTGATCCTAAAGTATTGCTACTGTTCCTGACAATTCTTTGCCGGACTATAGTGAGCTCCCGGGCGGTGCCGGTTTGGCGTCATTTGAGGTTCAACCAATCCGGGATCTCCCCGATGTGGTCCAAGACCACGGTCGCGTGCCCCATGAGATCCTCTCGGGTAGCGGTTCCGGTCAGGACGCCGATCGTGACCATGCCGGCACGTCGTCCTGCTTCGAGGTCGTGCAGCGAGTCCCCCACCATCGCCACCTCCTCGGGCTCCAAACCGGTCGCCGCGCAGAACGCCTGTTGCATACCCGGTTCGGGTTTCGCGCCGAACCCGGAGTCAGACCCGGCAACGAAATCGAACTGTGTTGCAATACCAGCCTGTTCGAGGTGCGCCCGCGCGCCGGCCTCGTCGTCGTTGGTAGCGACGCCGAGGATCATGCCGTTCTGGACAAAGAGGCTCAACAGAGCAGGCAACGGGACCGGGGCGGACATTCTCGCTTGTGCCGCGCTCTCGAAGAAATACTGTCTCAGTGCGTCGCCAGAGATAGCCGGAACAGCGGACGAAACGATCTCCAGCACCTGCTCGGTTGTCCCCGCGACGAAGAGGCTGCTCGGGAGGAACCGCCCGGTCTCGAGATCGAATCCCATGGCATCGGCGAGCGCCTGACTCAACTCTGGGCATCCGTCGGACACATGGGCGATGAAGTCCTGTGCCCATGGTCCCCAGGTCGCCTGGAAGTCGAACAGTGTGCCGTCCTTGTCGAATAGCAGGCCTTTGATCGCAAGCTCCTCGCTCGCGCCGATGCAGGTCGTGCGGATGGGCATGCAGGGAACTTTTGTTCGGTTCGGCGTCCGAAGCAAGCACCTGCTCGCTCATCGACGATCGGGGGCTGAATGCCGGGGTTCTTGCTCCTCGTGACCGCGGTGATTAGCGTGGCCTGTCCGACACCGGCACCTATTCTCGTAGAGGAGTTGCGTCCATTGACGGATTGGATCGCATTGTCTGCCCGAGCTGGTCGGGCCGGTCACGCGCTGGTGGGGTGGCTCATGTGGGACCCCGATGCCGTCGCCGCCTACGAAGCGCTCGGTGTGGCCAACGGACTGGGATGGATTCAGGCCTGGCGGCTCGCGCCGTTGGGGGATATCACACCAGCCGCGGCTTCAGCCATCACCTACTCGATCCGTCCTCAGTTTGTGGAACTCATCGTCGAGGCTTGGCGGGAGACGACCGACGCCGAGAGCATCCTCGCGGTACGCGACGCTGCCATCGAGCCTGGTCTCACAACGATTGCGCCCGAACTCAGTGAATCGCTCGCTGGATTGGCGGAGCCACTCTGGCGAGGCATCGATTCTGTGCATCACGGAGCGCGCCCGTTGTTTGCGGCGAACCGTGCCATGCCCCGTCCCTCTGCCGGGCAGTCACTGTTGTCCGCATGGCTAGCCGCCAACTGTCTGCGGGAACTGCGTGGCGACAACCACTGGCTGCTCTGTGCCGCGGCCGATCTCGACGATGTCGAGGTCGGCCTCCTCCACTCGGCCATGGTCGATGTTGCCGAGTACGGCGACGAGGAATGGATCGCACGTAGTCGCGGTGCCGACGACAAGGCAATAGCTCGAGGATGGAGGCGTCTCGAAGCCAAGGGCTTAGCGGACAACGCGGCGCTGAACGACGAAGGTCGCCAGTTCCGTAAGGAACTCGAAAGTCGGACTGATGAATTGACCGCCCCGGCATGGAAGGCGATCGGAGAGACGGTTGCCCGTGCTTTCTGCGAGGCTGTCGAACCGCACCACGCGGCGTTCCTGGCACGCGTCGACGCCACCGCTGGTCCAAGGTGGATGCCTGCTTTGCGACATCGACCCTCTGCAGCTTCCTGAGCGTCAGGCACGGTCGATCGCTCGCAGACCTCTCAATGGCTTCGCCGCGCGCCGGGGGCTCGTCACTCCTAGCTCAAGGACTCGGTGAGATTGTTGATCGAGGCGCGCAGGCCGAGTGCGTAGGTGTCGGCGATGGCGGTGTCTCGGTGCTCGCTGTGAGCCTGGGTCCGGTCGGGGTCCAGGGCGACGGCCATGAAGGCTTGGCGACTTGGGAAGGTGTTGAACCGGACTTGATGCCAGGATCGTCCGTCGCCGATGATCGTGCCTTCGACGGAGAACCATCCGTCGATCCGGACACCGTTCGGCACAGCCACAGAGCCGGCGACCTCCTGGTAGGCCTCCATGTGGTCGGGCGTCGATGTTGCGCCGGCCTCGTCATGGAAGCGGATGACGTGGAGCATCGTGTAGGGTCCGTCATCGTCGGTGGGCGGGTGCGGCACGTCGGCCCAGTCGACCCGTGGAGGTGCCTCCGGGAACTCCAAAGGTTGACTGCCAATGACAATGGTCTCCTTCATTCCGGCTTCTTTGTGTTCGTGGGCTTTTTGGAAGTCCTCACGCTCCTGCATCGCGATGAACGATTTCCGAGTGGGATAGCGCACTACGCCGATCCGGTCCCATCGGGGTTCCTCGCCGATGAACTGGTCCTCCACCTCAGCGACGAAAACGATCTCGGCCCCCACCGCCGACAGCGGCCCGATCGGCGTGTACTCGTCGTCTGCCTCGCGTCCGCTGAGCGTCGTCTCCCGACCGTCGGTGTACTCCGCCTGTTCCTTGTATCGCATCAGGTTGACCATCCACACCGGCCCGTCGTCGGCCGGTGGCGTGGTGGCGAGTTTGATGGCGTAGTCGCGGTCTATCTTTCCGTAGCCAGGCATGGTCGTTCCTCCTCGGAGTCCGCCGCCAAACCTAATCTATTGCCATTCATTCTGGCAATTCATTGGGTTGGGGGCGACGATTCTCAGCTCAAGCGGTCGCCGACAACGCCAGTTACGCCTAGCCGGGCTTCTCCCCCACTTCCACGTTCGAGTCAGGGCGAAGGGAACGACCCAAACCACGAATGGCCCAACCGCGCGCCCACTGGGCGCAACTCTATTGATGCGCCATCGCGTCGGTGAGGGTCGACGTGAAATCGAAGGGGGTCGGCGGGCCGGTCTGGACGCGCAGGCGGGTGAAGGTTTGCGGCGCCGGGCTGGGCGGCTCGTAGTCGGCGCACACGCGGAAAGGTCGCCCGTATCCGACGGTGAGAAACGCGCCGTCGGCGCTGAAGAGCATGGGCATGCCGCCTGGCAGGGTCATCGTGGCCGGGTCAACCCCCTCTGCGGTGTGAATAGCGATGTCGAACACGCCGTCGACCGCGATGCCGTCCACGGTGATGAATCGGGCCCCTGCGGGAACGTCGACGGCTAGCCGATGCTCAGTCCCGTCGAGGGCCAGCACCCAGGTGGTCGAGCCGCCGTCGAGGAACCAGGCCCATCCGGCCAGATGGTTGCCCTGCTCACACAGAACACCCCGCTCATCGCCAACCAACGGCTGTGAGAAGTGGGCCGTCATGCGGAACCCCCCGAACAGGATGGGGCTGTGGACCTCGTGGATCTTGTCCCCGGGCGCGAGATAGTAGTCGCCCCGGTACTCGAGCCACGGGGTGTGCATCTGCTCGATTCGAGACACACGGTCGTCGCTGAGCGGAAGAACCTGGTTGCGCTCAGCTTCGGTGTCCCACAGGGCCGTCAACTCGGCCAGCTTCTCAGGCTCCCGGTCGGCAAGATCAGTCGTCTCGGAGAAGTCCTGCGCGGTGTTGAACAGGAGCCATTCGTCGTCGCTGAAGTCGGCAGAGCCGCTGAGAAGCTCCCGGTCGTTGGCCGTGAGTTGGTTCACGTGGTTGGTGACAGCCTTCCAGCCGTCGGCATAGATCGCCCTACTCCCCCAGCACTCGTAGTACTGGGCTGTGCGCACCTCGCCCGCCTTCGGGTCGGCCAGCGGAGCGGCGAAGGAGACGCCGTCGTAGGAGAGCTGCTCGACGCCGTCGAGGTGGCTCGGTGCCTCGACTCCGGCCAGGTCGAGAATCGTGAGCGGAACGTCGGTGGCGTGGACGTACTGGTGCCGTACCGTCCCGGGTGAGTCGATTCCCGCCGGCCACGAGACGATCATCGGGTCGCGGACGCCGCCCTCGAAGGTGTAGCGTTTCCAGCGCCGAAACGGCGTGTTGCCGGCCCAGGCCCACCCCCACGGCATGTGGCCGTTCGAGTTGAACCCGCCGAGATCGTCGAGGTGGGCCAATGAGTCGTCGACCTCGTCGGTCTCGTCGGTGGTGACGTGACGCAGGTGGTTCCAGGTGCCGTGCGGGCCACCCTCGGCCGAGGCGCCATTGTCCGACACCAGCACCACGATGGTGTCGTCGCCCCGGCCCAGGTCGTCGATGGCGTCGAGCACGCGGCCGATCTGGTGGTCGCAGTACGACAGGAACCCCGCGTAGACCTCCATCATGCGGCTGTAGAGCCGACGCCGGTCGGCGTCGATCTCGGCCCAGGGCTCGACCCAGTCGGGCCGCTCGGAGAGCACGGCATCGTCGGGGACGATGCCCATCGCCTTCTGACGGGCGAACGTCTCGGTACGCCAGATGTCCCAGCCGCCATCGAAGCGCCCGCGGTACCGGTCGATCCACTCAGCGGGAGCCTGATGCGGCGCGTGAGGCGCGGCAGTCGCGTACCAGAGCAGGAACGGGCGAGCGGGGTTGTGCTGATGGAGTTCACGGAACTGGGCGATGGCCTCATCGGCGAGATCGGCCTCTAGGTGATACCCCTCCTCAGGGCGGCGCGGCGGTTCGACATGCTGCTGGTCGCGCACCAGGTTCGGGGTCCACTGGTTGGTCGTGCCGTTGAGGAAGCCGTAGTAGCGCTCGAAGCCGACGCCGGTAGGCCACATGTCATAGGGGCCGACAGCGCGCTGGTCGCGGGGCACCAGGTGCCACTTGCCGATCGCCGTCGTCGAATATCCCTGCGCCCGCAGCACCTCCGCAAGCGTGCCCGCGCCCGCCGGGAAGCAACCTGTGTAGCCCGGGTAGTTGATCGGCATGTCGGGGAGCATCCCCATCCCCACACGGTGGTGACTGCGGCCCGTGAGCAGGCAGGCCCGGGTCGGCGAGCAGATCGCCGTGGTGTGAAAGTTGGTGAACCGCACGCCCCGGTCGGCCAACCGGTCGATGTTGGGCGTGTCGATGTCGGAGCCGTAGCAGCCCAGCTGCGCGAAGCCGGCGTCGTCGAGCACGATCACGACCACATTCGGTGCGTCGGAGCGGTACGGGCTCGACATCGGCGGTGGAGTGCTGTCGATCAGACTCAGGCGGATCTCAGGAGCGGTCATTGCTCGAATCCCCGCTACTGGTGCCGCATCGCCCGTTCGAGTTCGGCTTCGAGATCGAACTCGGCGGCGGGAGAGGTGTCGAAGACCAAGCCGCTGAAGTTGCTCGGTGCCGGAGCCGGCGGCTGGTAGCGGTCGCTGACCGGGAAGTGCCGGGCATAGCCGACCGTCAGGAACGCTCCGTCGGACGCCCACGGCCCCATGACTCCGACATCGAAGGAGCCCTCAGCGACCTGTTCGTCTCCGTCGCGAACCACCACCTCAAGCTCGCCCCTCTCCACCGTCAGGTCCACGACGAGCAGTTCGCTGCCGCCAACCGTAGGCGCGACGAGCTCATGGTTGCGGCCGTGCGCATTGATTGCCAGATGCAGGGCACCACGATCGAGGAACAATGCCCAACCGGCGATCCAGTCTCCCTGCTCGAACAGGACCCCTGAGGCGCCGGCTGCGAGTCCGCCGTCGAAGCGGGCCGCGATGCGGCACGGTCCGAAGATCATCGGTCCCGACAGCTCGTGAACCTTGTCACCGGGGCGCAGCCGATGCTGGGTCCGGAAGTTGAGCCAGGGCATGCGCATGTGTTCGAGGTTGGCCCTCGGCGCGCGGTCGTTCAATGGCAAGACGTGGTTGCGCTCGGCCTCGGCCTCCCAGATCGAGATCAGCTCGGCGAGCTTCTCGGGCTCGGTCTCGGCCAGGTTCTTCGACTCGGTGAAGTCCCTCCGGGTGTCGAAGAGCTCCCAGTCGTCGGTCGCGAAGTCGTCGCTGCCTTCAATCAGCTTCATCTCGTCCGCGTGGAACTGGCTCACATGGTTGGTGACGGCCTTCCAGCCGTCCGCATAGACCGCGCGACTCCCCCAACACTCGTAGTACTGCGTGGTCCGAGCCTCCGCCGCGTCGGCGTCCGCGAGTATCCCGCCCAGAGACACGCCGTCGAGGCTCATCTGCTCGATCCCGTCGAGCACCTCGGGCACATCGAGGCCCAGCATCTCTAGCACCGTCGGCATCAGGTCGGTGACATGGCAGTACTGGTCGCGGGTCGAACCCGGGTCGGGGCAGCCTGGCGCGGAAATGATCAGCGGATCACGGACCCCACCCTCGAAGGTGTAGCGCTTCCAGCGCCGGAACGGCGTGTTGCCGGCCCAGGCCCACCCCCAGGGGTAATGGTTGTAGGACATGAAACCGCCGAGCTCGTCCATGTGGGCGAACTCGGCGTCGAGCGAGTCGTCGTCCCGGGTCTTGACGTACTGCTGCATCACGTTCCACGTGCCGTGCGGGCCGCCCTCGGGCGACGCGCCGTTGTCGGAGATCACCACCACCACCGTGTTGTCGAGTTCCCCGGTTGACTCAAGATGGTCGAGCACCCGCCCGATGTGATGGTCGGTATGGGAGACGAATCCGGCGTAGACCTCCATCATCCGCGCGTAGAGCCGGCGGCGGTCCTCATCGACATCATCCCATGCCTCGATCCAGTCCGGCCGTGCTGAGAGTTCCGCATTGGCGGGTACCACCCCGCGTTCTTTGGCCCGGGCCAGAGTCTGGCTGCGCCAGACATCCCAACCGGCGTCGAAGCGGCCTCGGTGGCGCTCGACCCACTCGGCTGGCGCGTGATGCGGCGCGTGAGGTGAGCCAGTCGCGTAGTACAGGAAGAACGGCTGATCGGCGCGGCTCTGTCTGAGCTGTCGCAGCTGCGCGATGGCCTGGTCGGCCAGGTCGACGTCGAGGTGGTAACCATCGGCGGGTGTGGCCGGCGGTTCGATGTGTTCGTGGTCGCGGACCAGGTTCGGGGTCCACTGGTTGGTCTCGGCGTTGAGGAAGCCGTAGTAGCGCTCGAATCCCTGACCGCTCGGCCACATGTGGAACGGCCCGGTGTCGCGCTGGTCCCACGGAACCAGGTGCCATTTGCCGATCGCCCGGGTGGCCCAGCCGCGGTCGCGCAGCACGTGGGCCAGAGTCCCCGCTGCCCGAGGGAACTCGCCTGTGTAACCGGGGAAGTTCAGCGGCACGTCGGGCACCAGACCCATGCCGACGCGGTGGTGGTTGCGTCCGGTGAGCAGACAGGCGCGAGTCGGCGAGCAGATGGCGGTGGTGTGGAAGTTGGTGAACCGAACGCCGCGCTCGGCAAGCCGGTCGAGGTTCGGTGTATCGATATCGGATCCGTAACAGCCCGTCTGGGCGAACCCGAGGTCGTCCAACACGATCACGAGCACATTGTGTGCGTCGACGGGGAACGGGGCTTCGGGACCCGTCGAAGTTGAGTCCGTGATCGACAGAGCGATGTTCTCGGTCAAAGACTCTCCCCTCCTCCTTGCCGGAGACCAACCTCGATACTCAACGATTTCTCGGTACGCAAAGATCCATTGGTACTCTATGGCACCGCGAAGTGCCTAGTCAGGAACTCCGCCAGCTGCGATGAAGCGAGACACGATGAGCGACTTCGAGGGAAAACGAGCTTTGGTCACCGGGGCTGGGGCCGGAATCGGTCGCGCGATCGCCCAGCGCCTCAGCGACGCCGGTGCTGCGGTCGCCTGCGTCGACATCAACGGCGACGCTGCCAACGAGGCGGCTGAGAGCCTCGGTCACGGCGCGGTGGGTCTGGCTGCCGATGTCGGCGACGAAGCGAGCACCGCCGCAGCAGTCGATGCCGCGGTCGACCAACTCGGAGGACTCGATGTCGTCGTCAACAACGTCGGCATCGTGATCCTGAAGAGCCTCGAAGAGTCGACGCTCGACGAGTGGGACCGGACGATGACGGTCAACCTCCGTTCGATGTTCCTGGTGACGCAGCGGTCGCTGCCCGCGCTCAAGGAGTCGTCCGACGCGGCCATCGTGAACATCGCCTCGGTCGCGGCGCTGCGCTACTCCCACATCCACCCTGCCTACACCGCATCGAAGGGAGGAGTCGTCGCGTTCACCCGCGAAATCGCAGTCGAGCTCGCCAAGTACGGCATCCGGGTCAACAGCGTCGCACCGGGCCCGGTGAAGACCGAGGTCCTCGAAGGGCTGACCGACGCCGAGCTCGCCGACATCGGCTTGAAGTTCCTCCTCGGACGAATGTGCCGGCCGGCCGACATCGCCGAGGCGGTGGCGTTCCTTGCGTCGCACCGGGCGGCGTGCATCACCGGCGTGACCCTCCCGGTCACCGGCGGAGTCGAACTTCCGACATCGACGGCCCCAATGCCGTGGAACGAGTAGCGGCGCGACACGCCGAAGTCGATCAGACAGGAGACAAGTAGATTGAAAGTACTGCTCACCGGCAGCGCGGGGCGGATCGGAACCACAACCCTGCCGCGCCTGCTCGACGCGGGCCACGAGGTTCGCTGCTTCGACACCTTGAACGACTTCCCCAGTCACCCTCACGGCTTCAACGAGGCGGTCGAGGCTCACCTTCGTTCCCAGGACCTGGACTTCGAGTGGATCTGGGGCGATATCCGCGACCCCGACGACGTCCGGCAGGCGGTTGACGGTGTCGACGCGGTCGTGCACTTCGCTGCGATGACGCTCCCCACCCACTGCGAGGAGGAATGGGAGTACTGCTGGGACACCAACTATGGCGGGACGCGCAACGTCGTCGAAGCGATCGAGGCGTCGAGCAGCAAGCCGAAGCTCCTGTTCGCATCGTCGGTCGCGGTCTACGGTTTCCCGCCCGAGGACGGCGAACCGTTCGACGAGGACGCACTCCTGCCGTCGACCTGCACCTATGCGGCGACCAAGATCGCCAGCGAACTCGGGATTCGCCGGTCGACAATCAACTACACGATCCTGCGGATCGCCTCGGTCTTGGACTTCAGCGCGCCCGAGATGCTGCTGGCCAGCAGCCCCTTCTCCCACGACCGCCTCCGCAAGGAGGTCATGTTGAAGAGTCCCACCTCACCGGCGCACTTCGTCTCGCGCGACGACGTGAACACGGCTGTCCTCAACGCGTTGACGAACCCGGACTCAGATCGAGGCATCTTCAACGTCGCCGGCCCCGACGACTGCCGCTCGACGTTCAAGGACCTGCAGGACCAGATGGCGATGGCGTTCGGCGGCCAGGCATCGGAGGACTCGGAATGGGGCACGAGCACCTACCCGCAGTACTTCTACGACACCTCCCGGTCCGATGCCGTGCTGCAGTACGTCCGCACCGGACGCTCGGCGATCATCGAGAACATCCAGGAGTCGGTTCCCGAGATCCTCGACTTCGCGCAGCGGTTCTCCGGCGAGTAGCGGGCTCTCTCAATCGGCGTCTGAGCGGTTGATGGCGCGCTCGTCGGTGCCGAGGTAGCTGGCGATCACCGACGGGTCGTTGCGGACCGCAGACGGCGTGCCCTCGGCGATCACGGCACCGGCCTCGAGGCAGTAGATACGATCGCTGATCGACATCACCATCGGCATGTCGTGCTCGATCACCAGCACAGGCGCGCCAAGTTCAGCCTGGATCGAGGAGATCAGCGGCCCGAAAGCCTCCGTCTCCTTCTGGGCCACACCGGCCGTGGGTTCGTCGAGCAGCAACACGTCCGCGTCGAGGGCGAGCAGGCACGCCAACTCGACAATGCGACGGGTACCGGTCGACAGCTCACTGGCCAACGAGTCGGCGTAACGCCCCAGGCCCAGCCAGGCGATGATCTCATCGGCCTCGGAACTCTTGCGCCGCTCCGCGCCCGGCGACGGCGGCAGCATCAACATCGACGGCACCAGCAGGCTGCGCTCGCGGGCCTCGAGAGCGACCTGGATCGTCTCCTTCACCGTGAGCGACGGGAACAGGCCGGCGTTCTGGAACGCCCGGCCCAGGCCCAACCGGGCTCGGCGGTGGGCCGGTAACGACGCCAGCGGCTTTCCGTTGATGGCGATCGACCCGCTGGAGGGCACGAACCCGCTCACCGCGTTCATCATCGTGGACTTGCCGGCCCCGTTCGTACCGATCAGGCCTACCACCTCGCCGGCATCGACGGTGATCGAGGCACTGTCCACCGCCCGCACCCCTCCGAAATGCACCGACAGACCATCGACCGACAGCGCGGGCACCCCCTCGACAGCTTCGATCCGACGCGACGACAGCGCCGCCACAGCTGGACGCGCCGGCAGCGGCGCCTCGGGGCGCGACGACCGGGCAGCCAACCAGTTGAACAGATTGTCACGCCAGGCCTGGACGATCTGGATCAACCCTCCCGGGAAGTACATCAACAGGATCAACAGACCGATACCGCTGGTGAGCAACCGCACCTCGGCGGTGTCGTCAACCAACACCGGCAGGGCCACCACCCACAACGCACCCAGCACCGCCCCGAGCACCGACGCCACACCGCCGATCACCGCGATGGCCACGATACGCAGCGATTCCTGGGGCGGGAACAGGGCGTCGCCGAACTGGATCTGGAGCCCGGCCAACAGGCCACCGGCCAACGAGGCGATCGCTCCGGCCAGCGCGAACGCCCCGAGCTTCGTCCGAGCAGGCGAGACCGTGTAGGCCGCGGCGTTGTCCTCGTTGTCGCGCACGGCAAGCAGCGAACGGCCGACCCCACTGCGCCTGTACCGCGAGCACACGAACGCGACCACGACCGTCGCCCCGAGACACAGGTAGTAGTAGGCGCGCGGCGAGGTGAAGTCGACCGGCCCGGTGGGCCGCCAAACGTCGGCCTGGAAACCGTCGCCCAAAAAGACAGCTCGCTTGAACAGCCACCCCTGGGCGATGATCGCGAACCCGAACGTGACCACCGCCAGCGACAGGCCCCGGAACCGCAGAGCGGGCCCACCGATCACCAGCGCCACGACCACGCCGATGGCGACAGCCACCAGCAGACCGACGAAGAAGTGCTGTTCGTTGTAATACGCCGAGCCCTCACGCACGATCGCGTTGGTGGTGAACGCCCCCAGGCCGACGAAGGCGAACTGCCCCAGGGAGAGCTGCCCCGCCCAACCGGTGAGGACCACCGCAGACATGGCGACGATCATGTAGATCAGAACCCGGCTGTAGAGGTTGATGGTGGACGGAGTGGTCAGCACCAACGGCAGGAGGACACCCGCCGCGAACATCACCGCCACGGCAGCCCTGGGGATCGCGGCGATCCACGGCAGCTTGCGGATGTGTTCAGGGGCCAGTTTCTCGCGGGGCGTCGCGAAGAAGCTTCCCTCGGACTCACCGGCGAAGATCCTGTCGTTGCGCAGCAGCAGTGTGATCAGCACGACGACGAACACCACCAGGTTGGTCGAAGCTCCCGAGAAGTCGACGTTGGTGACGATCAGCTGATCGGCCACGCCGATCGCCAGGCCAGCCACCAGGGCTCGAGGGAACGATACAAGGTAGGCCAGCAGGGCGGCGGCCAAGGCCTTGAGGAACAACGCGTCGCTGACCGCGCCGAACAGGGTGTTGGAGTTCTGGCCGGTGACGGGCGCGAACAGGATGATGCTGAGCGTCGAGAGGATACCCGCGGCGACCCACACCTGAGTCGACACCCAGCGGGTGCTGATTCCGCTGAGCCGGGTGGCGTTCGCGTTGTCTGCCGAAGCGCGCACCTTCACGCCGAAGCGGGTGCGCTGGAGCAACCAGAACAGAACGCCGAGCAGCACCGCCGTGCCGACCAGGGCGGACAGCTGGTCGGCCCTGATTCGCAACGGACCGACATCCCAGTTGTTGGTGAACGCGGTCGGATATCGATCCGGGACTCCCGTTTCGGGGAGTTGGAGGGTGGCGAAGAGCAGCAACTGGTTGACACCCAACGTGGCTACGAAGAGGATCAAACGCGGCCGATCGAAGAGTCGACGGACGACCGTGAGCTCGATGATCCCACCGACGAGCGCCCCCAGCACCACCACCAGAATCATCGACACCCAGAAGTTCCAGCCGTAGAGGTCGACCAGCAGGCCGCCCACAGAGGCCGCGAACACCCCGATCGCCGCGTGGGCGAAGTTGATGATGCGGGTGGCCCGGTAGACGAGCACCAAGCCGGCGGCCAGGCCCGCCACGATGATGCCGTTGACAAGGCCCTGGTAGAAGAGCTGCCACGAGTACGACCAGTCGAAGACGTTCCACTGCGACACCCCGAAACCGGCGAACAGCGACACCGGGCTCACACCCCCTCACCTGAGAGGAACACGGCCCGCAACAGGTCGTCTCGTTCGAGGAGGTCCTGGGCCGGGCCGGCGAACTGCACCCGCCCGCGCTCCATGAAGATGGCACTGTCGGCGACGCTCAGGGCGACGTTGACCGACTGTTCGACGATCACCATGGTCTGGCCCTGAGCCTTCAGCGACTCGATCACCTTGAGGAGTTCCTGCACCACCAGCGGAGCCAGACCGAGCGACAACTCGTCGATGAGCAGGAGCTCGGGGTCGGCCATGAGTGCTTTGGCCAGGGCCAACTGCTGCTGCTGACCGCCCGACAACGAACCGGCCTTCTGGTCGACACGCTCGCCGATGATCGGGAACGTCTCGTGGATGCGATCCAGTCGCTGTGCCAGCGCGGTCGGATCGTCGACCGACCACGACCAGACATCGAGATGCTCACCGATGGTGAGCGACGGCCACAGCGCCTCTCCACCCCGCACCTGCACGATGCCGATGCGATGACGGGTCTCCGCGTCGACGAAGGTGATGGTCTGGCCGTTCAGCCGGATCACACCGCGGTTGGGCAACAACAGCCCGCTGATTGTCTTGAGGGCTGTCGACTTCCCGGCACCGTTGGTGCCCAACAGCGCCAGTGTCTCGCCGGCCTGCACTTCGAAGCCGACATCGAAGAGCACCTGGAGGTTGCCGTACGACACGTCGAGGTTCCGAACCTGGAGCACGGGCACCTCCGCGTCGGCCTGCGCCAGGCGTTGGGCCTCATTCTGCTCCTCGAGCAGTTCGTCTACGGACAGTGAGATGTCGCGCCGCACATAGCGGCTGCCGTACACGATGAAGGCTCCGCCGATGATCGAGGCCACCGGTGCGACGATGAGCATGGCGGTGCGGTTGCCGTGCGCGTCGGAGAGCGCCCCGACGAGCAGACCGCCGAAGAACCCGCCCATCAGGAAGATCGAGACCGGGAGCAGGGCGAACGCCTGGGCCCGCATCCGGAACGGAGCCACCGCGCTGATGATCGAACCCGTCGCCACGAAAGCAGCCGTGGTGAGGGCCTGGGCGATCGACATCATCACGGTGAGGGTGATGATCGGTTTGATGGGCAGGCCGACGGCCAACACGACCCCGCTGGCCACCACCAGGTAGCCGGCGATCCGCATCACGCTCGACGGGTCGGCCCGGAACCTCTTGTCGTACTGCGACGAGGCGATCGGTACGACGGCGAAGGCGGTAAGCCATATGAGCGCCTCGACGATGCCGCGATCGAGTGCGTCGTAGCCGTACTTGTCCTCCAACAGCAGGTTGAACTGGAGAGGCACAGCCACCAACGCGAACCCCAGGGTCCCCACCCCGACGAAGAGGAAGTAGAAGGACTTCACCTTCTTGAGGCGGCCGAAGGCGGCGGTGATCGACACCGGCAGTTCCCGCTCGGAGCGAGTGAGCTCTCCCCCCAACACGGCCTGCTGCTCGTGGTGGCCCCGCCTGGGCTCGCGCAACGCCAGACTGGCCAACCCCAGCACGACCGGTGGGATGGCGAGGATCGGGAACACCCACCGCCAGGCCTCCGGGCCACCGATAACCGTCGCCAGACCGCCAATTAGCAGAGGCCCGAGAATCTGGCCCAGGGGCCGGCCCAGGCCCTCGGCGCCGAACACCCGGTTGCGGGCCTGAATGGGATACTGGTCGGCCAACAGCGAGTTGGACACCGGGATCCGGTACGACTGGCCGAGGCCCGTGGCCGCGTTGGTCCAGAAGAGCTGGAAGGCGTTGACCACCGCCCCGGTGACAGCCAGCGTCACGGCCCAGACGAACGAGGCGATCGGGATGATGCTCACCCGACGCACCCGGTCGGCCAGCCACGCCGCGGGAATCGAGCCGAGCACCAGGGCCACGCCACCGAAGCCGAGCACGCCCTGCAGCGTGGTGTCGTTGATACCCAGCGTCTCTTGGATGTCGGGAGCCAACACGCGGATCGTTCGTGGCAGGTCGTCTATGACGTTCAACAGGAAGAGCAGCAGCACCATCCGCACGCCTCCGGAACGCAACGCTTCACGGAAGCTCATGGGCTCGTCGTTTACCCCAGGGAGCAGGTCGTCAGGCAGCACCACGTCGGCGTTGCGCGCTGCTTGGTCAGCCCTATGGGCCTCCTCGCCCTCGAAGATGGCCGAGGTCAGCGCCTCGGCACCACGCTCCTGGGAGACCGGTTCGGTCATGCCCCTGTCGGGCTACTCGACGACGTTGGGGACCACGCCCGGGTCGTCCCCGACGAAGGGCCCCCAACATGCAAGGCTGTCGTGGTAGCCAAGGTCGATGCACACTGGGTCCCCCGGCGGGTAGCGCGTGTACACGCGGGCTGTGTCGCTCAGATAGCCCTTGCCCGGCTCGAGGGTGCCGTCGGTCTCGAAGGCGATGTCGACGGGGCCGGCGTTGTTGAGTCCCTCGATGAAGGAGTCGCGCGTCGGGTTGAGCCCGGCGTTCTGCAGGCCAACGATGATGAGCTTGGCAAGTGCACAGTCGTTGGACAGCGGACGGTCGGCGTTGGTGTTGCCCTTGGCGGGAACGCGATCCTCGAAGTAGTCGTCTTCCCAGAGTCCGCTGTCACGCATGAGCTGGTAGGCGTCTATGCATTCTCGGTCACCGGCGTCGGTGCGGGGTTCGTGGAGCTGGCTCGTCACC
This sequence comes from Candidatus Aldehydirespiratoraceae bacterium, assembly GCA_965221585.1. Taxonomy (GTDB): domain Bacteria; phylum Actinomycetota; class Acidimicrobiia; order Acidimicrobiales; family Aldehydirespiratoraceae; genus VXYK01. Next base: position 1,573,762 of record OZ244898.1, read on the forward strand.
GCCGTCGCTTCCCAGTCGTCGGGCATCTGGGACACAGTGAATGTGCCCCCGGATGCCTGGGTGTCGATGATCATCCACTTCCAGTCGGCCCCTGACGCCTGCATCTCCTGGAAGAAGGGACGCATGGTCACCGACGAACTTGCGGTGACGATGGCGGTCACGTCCTGTTGGATCATCGACGCGACCACCTGCGGGACCACGCCCCAGACGGCCACTGTGCCGCCGCTGGAGGGCAACGCTACATCGACCACGTCGATGCCGGCATCGGAGAGTCGCGCCACGACGCGCTCGCGGGTGACGGCGAGCTCTCCACTGTCGCCGCCCCACACCGCGACCTTCTCACCGTCGAGCAGGCCGAGGTCGAGATAGGTCTGCGTGGCGGTGTCGGCCATGACCTCGACCGAGGGTCGGACGCTCACAACCGCGCCGCCGGCTTCGGCGAAGGTGGCCGAGGTGACCGGGCCGCTGGTGACGAAAGGAAGGCCGTTGCGGATCATGCAGGCGATGCCGCCGCCGGCGCTGTCGGGGAAGGCTGCGATGGCCACGAAGACCTCCTGGTCCTGCGCCAGACGCTCACAGGCCGGGGCTTGGGTCTCGGCCGAGCGGGACGGATCGTAGGTCTCCTGCACCAGCACGATCTGGCGGCAGTTGATGCCGCCGCTCTGGTTGATGGCATGCAGCAGCGACATGTTCCGGCCGTAGAAGTTCTTGACGGTGTTCTCGTTGACGAACCCGGTGCCGAAGAGCGGCTCGAGGTCGACCGAGATGAGTCCGACTGTGATGGTGTCGGCGGTGACCCCCACATCGCTGGCCTCGGCCTGACTGCAGTCGAGCTCCTCTTCGACCGGTGGCGGGGCGGCATCCTCGCTGTCTCCGTCATCGGAGGTTCCGCTGTCATCGGTTGCCGCGCCCCCTCCGTCGGCACCGCTGTTATCGTCGGTGGCGGCGCCCCCGTCGTCGGCACCGCTGTCATCGTCGGTGGAACTGCTGGGCGGAGCGGTAGTGGTGGTGCTTTCGTCGTCGGCCGATTGCTCACCTTCGCCGCAAGCCGCGGCGATGAGCACGAACGCTGTGAACAGCGCCACGATCATCGCTCCCGAGCGTCGTCTCACCGAGCGCCTCTTCGAAGCACCAATCACGGCCGAGCCGTAGGTCTCCTCGCCATCTACTGTGCGCTGCGACTTCACGTCTCCCCCTTGGTCGATGAACTCTGCCGAAACTAATTCGACCGAACGAGGTCCGTCTAGTCTGACCGAAGGTCGCAGCTCACCGCCGGACGCTCGGACCGCAGCAGGCTGCCCTGGCCACTTGTCCGTCGGCGATCAACTCCCATCTTCAGCGAGTAGGCGCTCGTAGTCGTCCCAGGTATCCACGTCGAGTGGAACGTCGGCGTCGACCACTGCTGCGGCTGTCTCGAACCGGCCGGATTCGAGCAGCTTCCACACTGCCTTGTCACCATGGAGCTCGTGGAGTTCTCCGAACATCGAGCGGGAGAACCAGAAGGGATGTCCTGAGCCGTCCCGGTAGCCGACCACAGCGATTTGTGTAGTCGCCGCTGTGGCGAGCAACGCCTCAACCGTCGACGCGACGACTCCAGGCTGGTCGCCGAGAAAGAGCAGAAAGCCATCAACGTCATCGGCAAGCGCGTCGAGCGAGGCAACGATCGACGAGGAGCATCCCTCGGTGTGGCGCAGGCTGTCAACGACAGTGCAGCCGCTGAAATCGACGGTCGCTTGGACCTCGGGCGCTGCGCCGCCTACCGCGACGATCGTCTGGGCGAAGCCGAACGAACGCACCCGGTCGAGCGTTGCATCGAGCAAGGTGGCGCCTCTGAACGGAAGTAGCTGTTTGGGCTGACCGAGCCGTTGTGATGATCCGGCTGCGAGCACGATTGCCGCGACGGTGAGATTGTCGGCATTGGCAGGGGCAGGCGTGAGCATGCCAATGATGATACGCGCGAGCGCAAATTGGTGGGACTTCGAGATGCAAGACGTTGCGATTGCGATCACCCCCGGGGAGGTCAAGGCACTACAATCCAGCCATGGCCGCACCCGAAGAAACCCGCCTCGACCCCATCTGGAAGACCGACGAGGTGTTGGGGATCGATCCTGACAGCAACCCCGCCAAGGTCTGCCGCAACGCCCGGTACTTCACCTTCGACGGCATCGCAGAAGACGACGAAGATCTCGCCACCGCGTGGAAGCGACTTCTAGTGACCGAGGGCAAAGCATCGCCCGACGGCACCGGCTTGCGCGACCTCTTCTCGGCCGACCGGCCGGAGACTGACCCTGATCGCTCGGAGGACGCGTGAGCGACGCGACACCGGTCGATTCCCCCGCAAGTGTTCCCGAACTGCAGCAGCGTCTGCGCAGCCGCGGCTACCTCGCCGGGCGCGGTCTTGCGACAGCGGCATTCCTCGGTCTGCGCCTCGGTAAACCGATTCTGCTCGAAGGCGAGGTCGGAGTCGGCAAGACAGAGCTCGCCAAGTGTCTTGCCGCAGTCCACCGACGCGAGCTGATCCGACTGCAGTGCTACGAGGGAATTGACACCCACCAGGCACTCTACGAATGGGATTACGCCCGTCAGATACTCCACGTCCAGGCGCTCTCGGAACTGGAACTGGCCGACGCCGATGCGGTCAGCGGCCTCTACACCAAAGACTTCCTCCTCGAAAGGCCACTGCTACGAGCCATCCGAAGCGGTGGCAGTGCCGTGCTGTTGATCGACGAGATCGACCGCGCCGACGACGAGTTCGAAGCCTTCCTGCTCGAGCTGCTCTCCGACTTCCAGATCACGATCCCCGAGATCGGCCTAGTCGCGGCCACCGACCGCCCAATTGTGGTCCTCACGTCGAACCGCACCCGCGAGCTCCACGACGCACTGAAACGCCGTTGCCTATACCATTGGATCGGCTACCCGTCGTTGGACGAGGAACTCGAAATAGTCCATTTGCGGTCACCGGGCGTCGCCAACAAACTGGTGGAGCAGATCGTCGCCGCGGTACACGAGCTGCGCGATATGGATCTCGCCAAGCCTCCCGGAGTCGCCGAGACCCTCGACTGGGTGGATGCGCTCAGAGTTCTCGGCAGCGAGAAGCTGAACGGCGAAACGGCTGCCGACACGCTCGGCTCGGTCATCAAGGACCGCGACGACCTTGAGCTCGTACACGCTGAACTCGACCGGCTCGTCGCCGATGGCTGACTCCGACAACACGGCCGTTTCCGACACGCCGGCCGGCATCGTAGACAGGCTCGTCGGCTTCGGCCACGCGCTCCGCGAACACGGCCTGCCAATCGGCAGCGACGACCTGTTGACCTTTTGCGCGGCAACCGCCGAGCTGAGCCCGGGTGACCCGAGCGACGTCTACTGGAGTGGACGCACCACTCTGGTGCATCGCCGCGACCACCTGCCGGTCTATGACGAGGTGTTTCGCGCCTACTTCCTTCACGTCCCCACATCGCCGGACAATCCCACCACCGAACGCGCGGTGCCCCAGGGCAGCACCGGCACCCTGAACGTACCTGACAGCGAACCCGGAGACGAGCAGGGCGACGACCAGACCCTGGTTCTCGGCCTGCAGGCATCATCAGTCGAGATAGAACGACACAAGCGTTTCGCAGCCTGCACCCCGGAGGAGCTCGTCCAGCTCAGACGGATCATGGCCCGGATCCGGCTCGAACCTCCGAAACGGCGAACCCGGCGGCAGACCCATGCCCGCTCCGGCGCCAGGATCGACATTCGCCGCATGGCTCGCGACACGATGCGTCTAGGCGACGGCGCCCCCGAGCTTCACCGCATCGACCGCAAGCGACGACCCCGTCCGCTCGTTTTGATACTCGATGTCTCGGGTTCCATGGCCGATCACTCGCGCAACCTTCTGCAGTTCGCGTACTCGATGCGTCGCGCGGCCCAGAAGATCGAGGTGTTCTGCTTCGGGACCCGCCTGACCCGCATCACGCCGGCCCTCGACCGTCGCAATCCCGACGACGCCATGAGCCTGGCAGCGGCCCGAGTGCTCGACTGGGACGGCGGCACGCGTATCGGAGCATCACTCGATCACTTCGTGCGCATCTGGGGCCGTCGGGGACTCAGCCGGGGAGCGACCATCGTGATCTGTTCCGATGGCCTCGATCGGGGCGACCCGAGACTGCTGGCCGACTCGATGGAGAAGTTGAGCCGGCTCTCCTATCGTATTATTTGGATGAACCCGCTCATCGGCAACGATGTCGACGCGCCGCCCGACACGCTCGGGATGATCGCCGCCGCTCCCTACATCGACGAACTGGCATCGGGCCACGACCTCGCGAGCTTGGAGCGCTTTGCCGCCCAACTCCCAACCGCCAGAGGATGAACCCGTGAGCACCTGGAGTGTCTCGATCAAGGCAGAAGGAGATCGACCCGTCAGTCCGTGACGAACGCCTCAGAAAAGGACAGGGAGCCGTCGGAGCGCCAGCGCCGACCGTCCATGCATGATGTCGCCCGGTTGGCCGGGGTCTCTCAGAGCAGTGTTTCACTCGTGCTGAATGACCCCGAGAACTGCGGGATCCCGGTCGCCACCCAGGAGCGCATTCACGAGGCCATCCGGCAGGTCGGGTACCGCACCAACCGCCTGGCCAGAGCGATGCGCCTCCATCGAACCGACACCATTGGGTTCGTGTCCGACGACGTCGCCACCACTCCCTTCGCCAACGAGATGATCAAGGGGGCTCAGGATGCTGCCTGGGAAGCAGGACGACTCCTGCTGATCGTCAACACCGGAGCCGTCGACCATCCCGAGCACGCCGAACTGGAGTCCGCCGCGATCGACCAATTGCTCGAACGGCAGGTGGACGGGATAGTCCTCGCCGCGATGTTCCATCGAGTGCTCTCTCCACCTCCGGCGCTGAGGGAGACCCGCGCCGTCCTGCTGGACGCCCGCGCTGCCGACGAGTCCTTGCCCTCCGTAGTCCCCGACGAACACGGTGCGGCTTTCGCCGCAACGGACCATCTCATCAAATACGGGCACCGGCGGGTCGGATTCGTCACGACCGACTACCCGAGCGCCGCGCCGCCCGAGCGTCTCCAGGGCTACCGCGACGCGCTCCACGCGCACTCGATTGCATTCGACGGCGATCTGGTCGCCATCGGTGTTTCCTCGACCAGCGGAGGGCGGGCCGCCGTCGGCGATCTCCTTGACCTGGACGATCCTCCGACTGGGATCTTCTGCTACAACGATCAAGCGGCGATGGGCGTCTATCAGGCCGTCCGCGACCGTGGTCTCCGGATCCCGGAGGATCTCTCAGTAGTCGGGTTCGACGATCAACAGCTCATCGCCGCTGAGCTCGTGCCGCCACTGACGACGATGGCCCTGCCCCACTACGCGATGGGGCACTGGGCTGTGAGCTACCTGCTGAACGATCACCTACCGGACGAGCCAGCCCAGATGGTCCTCCCATGCCCGCTAATTGAGCGAGCGTCAGTCGCAGAACGACAGATCGCCGACTCGGGATGACGACGCCGAGCCGCGCAACTCGTCTGCCACCTCCGGTGTCAGCTGGCCGGCCTCGTCACAGGCTTGCGCCCCTGCGCGAAGCAGTTCGACATCTACCTTGGCGATCGTCTCGTCCTCAGCGGTCATCGGGGTCCTCCAGGTTGTACACGGAGCAGTCGTCGTCACCGGCATCGTGCACCACCAGCTCTCATCGGTCTAGCCGGAATTTCTTACATCCGATATCGGTAGTGCCGGTGCTCGCAGCGCCGCCCAGATCAACACCTCGACACTCAGGTCGGATCGACCGGTGAGATCGCCACGACGACCTCGTGATCGGTGCACCCGGTGACCTCAGTCCACACGTCACAGACGTCGCGCATGTAGCGCTCGCGCTCGGCCAGCGTCGTCTCCCATGTCATCACACAGGCAATCACCGACGAGCTGCTCTGCTTGCCTTCAGTGAACATGAAGCCCCGCGGCACCTCAGTGAACGAACACGTCGCAGGGTCGCCCGGGTAGTGACGCTCATGCAGCTCAGCGAGTCGACGCTCGAGCTCGCCAGCCGTACGGCTCGCCGGGCTGTCTTCCTGAATCACACAACTGAACTGACCCACGACTTCCTCCCGAGCAAGCCTCAGCCGTTCGTTGCCCCGAGGGCCTTCCACTCTTCCTCCTCCGGTGACCCCGGCTCGGGAAGCAGCTTTCCGCCCTCCATCGTGTACGACGCATTGACCTCCACGGTCATCGCCTGAACCGAGTCAGCAGACACCCCCGCTCGCGACCCGAGCGCGGCACACAACCGGGATGCGATCTCCTCGCGCTGTGCATCGGTTCGGCCATGGCGAATCGTGCCGAACACCAACGCGTTCTGGCCCTCCTCCAGCTTGTTCCGATCGTCCTCTGCATACACGACATGCACGAACGAGCGGGGAGCCCCGGTGACTCCGCAGTGGATGTCGACCACGTCGTTGGCGAACGCCTCTCGCTGTGCAAGGTCCAGAAGGCCGGGCTGAACGATCGTGCGGCAGAAGGGCATGGGTTCTCCTGAAATCGAGCGCCTCGGTAAGGTAGCGATTAGCAAACCCAGTAGTCAACCAAGCCCCCGCCGCCCACAGCGACCAGTCAGTCGCGGTTGCTTCTACGGTGCGTATACTGAATCGTATGACAACCCCGGTGCCGACTCGGTTCAGTGACGAGGAGATCGCCCTCATCGACGACCTCATCGAACAAGGCGTCGCAGACAACCGCTCGGCCGTGATCCGCCGAGCCATCCACAACCTCGCCGACCTCGTCCGTCGGGCACGAGTCGGCACCGACATTGCCGCGTCGTACCGCGAACTCCCACAGACACGAGAAGATGATGACCTCGCCATGGCCAACGCCATCGCCATGACCGAGGCCGAACCTTGGTAGCCCAAGCCGAACTCTGGCTCATGGAAACACCGAATCAGAAACGACGTCCCGTACTCATCGTGTCACGCAATGACATCATCCCAGTGCTCAACAACATCGTCGTCGCCCCCGTGACCAGCACCATTCGGGCCATCCCCACCTGCATCCCCGTCGGAGTCGACGAAGGCATCGACCACGACAGCGTCGCCACCTTCGACAACCTCGCTGCCGTGCCCAAATCCGTTCTCACGAGGAAGCTCGGCCAACTCGGCGCCAACGGCCGTCAACAGATCTGCTCAGCCCTCAACGCAATGGCCAACTGCTGACCCGGCCTTCATCACCTGCGAACCTGGTGGGACAGGAGGTTGCCGTACCGGTGCGTCGTCTGGCTGACCGACTGTTCCCTCAGGTAGTGGAGCAGCTCGAGACGGCCGTTCGCCAGCACCGGGTCGTCGGCAACCTGGATCCCGAGGTCGTTTGCCGTGTCCCGGATGATCGGGGCGAGCGTCCCGATCACCCGCACCATGTCGGGCGGGGAACGGTCGAGCTGGGCAGCGAACTCATCAGGTGTCTGCTCGGCCACGATCGAGATCGTGACATCGACCCCGCAACGCTCAGCCGCGGCCAGCACCCGCTGGAGCGCGAATTCGCGGCACGGGTCCTCGATCCGGACCGTGACGCGTTCGAGGGGGCGGTAGCGGAAGCGGTTCGATTCGCAGAACAGGCCGGTCGGGTCGTGCTCCACACCGAACTCTTCGGCCCAGGCAGCGGCATCGCTCTCGACTGCACGGGTCAGCCACGCTTGGTCCTCTACGGCTGGGACCTCGGGACACCATCGGCCGAGCTGTGCGACGTAGTTCGGCCCGCCGGCCTTGGCCCCAGGCCCTATGGACGAGCGCTTCCATCCGCCGAAGGGTTGTCGCTGGACGATCGCACCGGTCGTTCCCCGGTTCACGTAGGCGTTGCCGACTTCCACGTTGTCGAGCCAGTAGTCGATCTCGGCTCGGTCCAGGCTGTGGAGACCGCCGGTGAGCCCGAAGTCGGTGCCGTTCTGGATCCGGACTGCGTCTTGGAGGCTGTCGGCGTGGATGAGTCCGAGCACGGGGCCGAAGCACTCGGTTTGGTGGAACCACGAGCCGGACTGCACGTTCTGTCTGACGCCGGGCGTCCAGAAGCCCTTCGCCGTGCGCCGCGGCTCGACCAGCCACCGCTCACCGGTGTCGAGCTTGGTGAGGGCGCGCAGCAGCTTGCCGGCGGGTTCGACGATGGTTGGTCCGACGGTGGTGGCGAGGTCGGTGGGAGGGCCGACGCGGAGGCTCGACGTCGCGTCGATCAGTTGGCGGCGGAACCGCTCGGAGTCGTAGACGTCCCCGACGCAGATGGCCAGGCTGGCCGCCGAGCACTTCTGCCCGGCATGGCCGAATGCCGAGTCGACCAGGTCAGCGACCGCGAGGTCGAGATCGGCGTTGGGCGTGATCACCATTGCGTTCTTGCCCGAGGTCTCGGCAAAGATCCGCAGGCCGGGCTTCCAGGAGCGGAACAGCTGCGCCGTCTCGTATGCACCCGTCAAGACAACGGCGTCGACGCCGGGGTGGGCGACCAGGTGGCGGCCTGTGTCGTTGTCAAGCACCCGCACGAACCGCAGCAGATCCGCCGGGACGCCGGCGGCCCAACAGCACTCGGCCACCAGTTCCGCGCAGCGGTGGGTCTCGGGCGCCGGTTTGAGGATCACTGCGTTTCCAGCCGCCAGCGATGCCAAGACCCCACCGGCCGGGATGGCGACGGGGAAGTTCCATGGCGGGGCTACCAGTACCACCCCGAGGGGCTCGAAGGTGACGTCGTCCTGTATGAGATCGAGGGCGCGGTCGCCGTAGTAGCGGGCGAAATCGACCGCCTCGGAGACCTCGGGGTCGGCCTGAGCGACGGTCTTGCGGGCCTCGTGCACCATGCACGACACGAGATCGCCTCGTCTGCGTTCGAGCTCGTGCGCCACCGCGTGGAGCACCGAGCGTCGTTCCTCGACGCTTCGTGCGGCCCACCCGCGTTGGGCGCCTCGCACGGATTCGAGGGCCGCGTCGATCTCGCCGACGGCATCGACCAAGGGTGCCCGAGGCTCGATGTCAGATGCCGCCAGTGCCTCGCTCAACCATTGGCGGTTCACCGCCAAGGCCGGGTCGGTGTCGGGCGCGTTCTGGAAGCCGGCGTCGGGCGCGACGGCTGTGGGCGGCGCTGTCCGGTCCTGACGGCGGTTGGGCGTCGCGCCGGCGCTCCAGCGGTCGCGAACAGCCCGGCGAAACCGCTCGGCTTCGGACTGGGCGGCTGCGGACCCCGGCTCCATGGTGAAGAGGTGGTGGATGAAGTTCTCGTCCGACGCGTTCTCTTCGAGCCGGCGGAACAGGTAGCTGATCGCCACGTCGAATTCAGCGGCGGCGACGGCCGGCGTGTAGAGCAGCATCCCGAAGGTGTCGGCCTGCAGCAGGCGGGCATGGGTCGGGGCCATGCCCTCCAACATCTCGAACTCGACTCGGTCGGTCACTGCCCGCTGTTCGGCGAGCAACTTCGCGAAGGCGAGATCGAACAGGTTGTGACTGGCGACACCGACCTTCATTGCCCCCAGCCGCTCGGCGTGGAGGAGCCAGTCGAGGCAGCGCTTGTAGTTGGCGTCTGTCTCGGCCTTGGTCGTGTATGGCGCCTGCTCCCAGCCGTGCATCGCGGCGTCGACCTGTTCCATGGCCAGGTTCGCGCCCTTGACGAGCCGGACCTTGACCGTTCCGCCCCGCTGTCCGTCGACATGTCGACCACGCCTCTCGGTGGCCCAGGCGGAGAGCTCCCGCAGAGCGTCGAACGAGTCCGGCAGGTACGCCTGGAGCACGACACCCGCGTCGACGCTGTGGAACCGCGGCTCGCTCAAGACCTCCGTGAATGCTCGGAGCGTCAGCTCGAGGTCGTGGTACTCCTCCATGTCGAGGTTGATGAACGTGGCCGGCGACGTGGCCCGGGCCTGCTCGAACAGCGGAGTGAGCGCCTCGGCCACCCGGGACACACACCCGTCGAAGTCCCATTCGTTGAGCTGGGAAACGACCGACGTGACCTTTACCGAGACATAGTCGACGTCGGGCTCAGTCAGCAGCCGCATCGCCTCGGCGTGACGGCGAGCCGCCTCCCGGTCACCGAGCACGGCCTCACCAAGGAGGTTCACGTTGAGTCGGAATCCCTCTCGGCGACGCTGACCCAAGTGGGCCCGCATCGACCCGCTTTCAGCATCGACGATCAGATGTCCGATCAACGCCCGCATCCGGCGCCGAGCCAACGGCATCACCAGCCACGGCAGGGTCGGGCCGAGCCATGCGCCGGCCCGTAGCAACAGCCGATCAGAACGGGACAGGAAGCCAGGAAGCTCCTCGTCATCCACCAACGCTGCGAGTTGATGCGCCGCCACCCGATTGTTCTCGGGCCGGATCACTCGGTCGACGAACCCCATCCCGAAACGCACGCCTGTCGGATCTGCCACCACACCGGCAAGACGTCGAGTGGTGCGGCGCTCAGCCGCGTTCTCCCCGACAGCGGCCCCACGGAGCCATTCGTCCACGAGTGCCACCGCGCGGTCCGCCAGCGCAGTCAGATCCTCAACCTCGGACGGGACATGCTCCTCGCCCCTGCCCTGCTGCTCCATGACCTCAACACCATCTGAACGCGAATCAGTCATGCTTAGTAATCATTTGGAACGGTTGCCGCGCACCGAATTGAGTACGCAGTCACTCGGTCAAGGTGTCACACTCCTCCTCAGCCGCTCTCGCGCAGGGCCGAGGGCGGCTGAGAAGGAGTGGCCTCCCCGGGCGGTGCCTACCTGCCCGGGGAGACCGGGGGATCAGAGCAGACCCTGCTCGGTGGCCTCCGCGATGTACGCCGCCTGAGCCGCTGCGAGAGCGTCTTCGGGCGACACGCCGTCGAGGATTGTGAGCAGCGCTTCGCCGATCTTGGCGCGAGCGATGCCGGCCGCCGGGTGCGGCGAGTCGGCACCCCGGCCTTCGACGAGGCTCGTCGCTGCGGCCTGCGCGTTGCGCGGCGCGTTCGGGTTGGTGGCATCTGCGCGGGTGACGAGACCGAACTCGGCCGCAGCGTTCATGCTCTCGAGATCGGTGGCCGCGAGGATCGCCAGGAAGATCAGCTCTGGATCGACCCGGGTGTTCATCGGGATGGCGTAGCCGTCGATGTATGCCGGAGCGCCGCGGACACCACCAGGGGTCGAGCCGAGGGCCGGGGCGTACGCGATGTCGCCGACCACAGTCGACGCCTCGGGATCGTCCATGGCACCGGCACGCGACGCCCACAGGTAGCCGAGCGGGATCTCGGCGGTCTGCAGGCCGGCCTGCACGTCATCGACGCTGTACGAACCGTTGAGCGGCGAACACTCCTCGAGGATGCGGACGAGGATGTTGACAGCCTCGAGTGCCTCGGGCGTCTCCCAGTTGGTCGTGCCGTCGGGGTTGGTCGTCCGGAGTCCGAGCGACGAGATCACGCTGTCGAAGTGGATGTACCAACTCGACGGCGAGCTGAGCCGCATGCCGTAGGCGGTGTCGTAGCCGGCCTCCTGCAGGACCGGGCACAGGGCGAACAGTTCGTCGAACGTATCGGGGACGTCGACGCCGAGTTCGTCGAAGATCGCCTGGTTGTAGAACGTGTGCAGCGTGTTCGACACCATCGGGATGGTGTAGACGTTGCCGTCGACCGAACCCATCTCGAGGAAGGCGGGGTCGACCTGGTCGAGGTCGAACTGATCGCGGTACTTCTCGATGAGATCGTTCAGCGGGTACAGGTAGCCCTGGTTGGCCAGCTCGCCGATCACGTTGTTCGAGGCCTGGATGATTTCGAAGTTTGGACTGCCGGTAGCGAGATCGAGGTTCATCTGCTCGGTCGCCTGGGCCGAGTCGAGGAACTGGATGTTGAAGGTGTAGTTGCCTTCAGCGCACTCCTCGAGCTCGTCGGCGTACTGCACGACGATCGGGAATTCCCAACCGATCAGGTCGATCTCGACGTTCTCCTCGGGGTTCGGAATGGGACACTCGTCGGAGATGAGCGCCGGTTCCGCATCCTCTGCGGGCTCGTCGGCATCGTCGTCGGCACCGTCGTCGGAAGCCGGCGCAGCGTCGTCGGCATCACTGTCGTCGTCGGCACCGTCGTCGGAGGCCGGCGCAGCGTCGTCGGACGTACTCGTGTCCTCGTCGTCATCGGAGCCACACGCCGCGGCGATCAGCCCCAGGACTAGGAGAAGCGCAACCAGCATTCGCCAGGTTGCATTCTTGTTCTTCATCGGATTCCCTCTCTATTTGGCAACGTTCCATCCGGCTCGTTGCAAAGCCACCGAGTCGATACTCGATCGGTTGAGTATACTCCAACGTTCAAGTAAAATTCAAGTATGACTTCGCAGCTTCTGACAAACGATGAAATGCTCGTGTGGCGATCGCTGATGATCCTCACGCGGCAGGGTCTGCCCCAACTCGAGCCCTCCTTTCAACGCCACGGGCTGATCGCCCTCGACTACAGCATCCTCGTTGCGGTCGCCGAGGAACCAGAGGGCCGGATGAGCGCGGGCGAGCTCGCCGAGATCCTCGGGGTGACGCCGAGCCGGTTGAGCCATCGCCTCCGCAAGCGGGAGGCGGCCGGCGAGATCACCCGCACGACCGCAGCGGCCGACGCCCGGAGAGTCACTATCGCGATCACCGACAAGGGCCGCGATGTCGTCGCCATGGTCACCGATCAGCACCGCGAGGACATCCGCCGGCTGCTGCTCGATCCGCTCGACGGACCCGAACAGACCGCCGAACTCGCCCGAGCGCTGGCCAACATCGCCACCCGCATCACCGACCACCCGTACCTCACCCAGTACGTGCCGGAGGCGGCGTCGTCACCCGAGCGGGCCGGCTGACCTCATTGGAGCCACGCCCAGTGGACGGTCGCGGCGCGAGCAGCTCGATCAGGGCTGGGTGAAGGCGCGCGCCTTGTTGAACTCGCGCATGCGTCCGAGCACGTCGACGCCGAGCTGATCCCACACCGACAACAAGTCGACCAGGACCCAGTTCTCACGGATCTTCGGCCCGGCCGGGGTCTCCTCCACCCGCCAGAAGTCGAGGCTCCGCATCGTGATCGACTCGCCGGTGGGCGCGATCCCAAGAAAACCGTCACCGCTGAACGTCATCGACATCCCCGGCCACGCGGTGACGCCCACGTACGGCCCATCGCCGAAGAAGTACGACTCGCCGGCGTAGCCGCCACTGCGGTCGGGCATCGCGTTGAGGAACGGGATCTGATGCCAGTTTCGGAACCCGAACACTCCGCGGGCCGTCCCGATCCCGCACGGGCCGTACCACGAGAACTTCTCGTGCCACCAGTGGTCGAGGCGCATCGCCTCCGCGGGTTCGATCGGGTGTTTGACCATGTCGCGGAGCATCCCGATCACATGCTGCGTGGTGCGTTCGGAGAGCGCTCCGTCTCGCTCGGCGGGACGGATCCCGTCCAAGGTGGCGGGCGCGGGTGCAGACCAAGTGCGACCGAGGGCGGGCCCCATCGGCCACGCGCCGGCCTGCATCATCACCTCGGGGATGTCCCAGAGCGCCTGCATCTCGGCGATACGGCCGTCCACGACCCGGTAGAACTCGTGGAACCGCATCGTGGTCTGCTGCCCGGTCGGCGGGATGTCGAGGAACGGCCGCACGAACGTGCCGGTGTAATAGCCCCCGCATCCGACCCACGTGTCGCCGTAGGGATCGGTGCCGGCCATCACGATGTAATCGCGCCGTTCGATGTCGGGCCACGCGGCGGCGAGCACGTCGAGCGCGCCGCCCGAGAAGTCGGCCGGGCCGCCCAGGGTCTCGAACGGGTAGGCGAGCTGGAAGACCGCCTCGGGCGCGGAGGCTTCATGCAGCGCACTCCGAACGCCGTCGGCGGACCAGTCGTACATGGCGGCCCGCACCGGCGCCAGCAACTCCTTTGCAGCGACCGAGCCGTCGGTCACGGGAGTTTCTCAAGCAAGTCGACGCCGCACTGGGCGGCGAAGTCGATCAGGTCGATCAGGACCCAGTTCTCGTGGAGCTTCGGCCCACGGCGGACGTAGAAGTCCATGATGTTCTGGCCGATCGGGCCACCCGTAGGCTCGATCCCCCGGAACGGCTCACCGGTGAAGTCGCCCCGCAAACTCGGCCACCCGGTGAAGGCCGACGTGAGGCCGTCGGCGAACCGGGCCTCGTGGAACCCGCCCCGCCGGTTCGGGAAAGAACGCACGGAAGGCCCCTGGGCCAAGCGCTCGAACTCGTCGAACCCGTACGCCGAGCCGACCCCGTGCGGCCCGTGCCAGACCATGTCGTCGTGCCAGTACGCGGCCATTTCCATCGACTCGAGATCGCTGCCGTCGAGGCGGTTGCAGCCACCCAACATGTCCTCGACGAGGCGCAGTGTGAACTCGGACTCGGCCAAGTCGCTCACGCCTCGCGTGAGACCGTTCCCGAGGATGGGACCCGGCGGCAGATCGTTGTGCGCCGGAGGCTCGGGCAGAAGATGTATGCCGGCCTGCGCAGCGAACCCCACGATGTCGAACAGGACCCGGATCTCGACGATCTTGCCGTCCTCGATGCGGGCGAAGTCGCCGTAGCGCAACGACGCCCTGCGGCCCGAGGGTCGGATTCCGAACAGCTGGTGGGAGAACACTCCGGTGATGTGACCGGTGTGGGCGACCCACACTTCGTCGCCGTTGCAGATGCCACCCAGGAAGAGGTACGGCTCCCACCGTCGGTGGAGCAGCGCTTCGGCCAACGGCGCGTGCACGGTCTCCCGCACCGCGGCCGCGCCGTCGAGTCGCCCGATCGGCGCAGGACCGTAGAACTCGACGTCGGGGTGAAGCGCGCTGCGATGGACGCCTGTGAACACATCCCAGATGAGCTGCTTGGCGGCCTGAACGTCCGCAACCGTCGGTGACACGGCGGCTACCAAAGCCGCTCGGACGCGATCCGAGCCCCGTCGGCCAGCGAGCCGAGCTTGGCGTACGCGATCTCGGGGTCGATCCCGGCGTAGCCGGCAAACGTTGAGAATCCGCAGTCGGTGCCTGCCATGACGCGCTCGCGGCCGACGATGCCGGCGAAGGTCTCGATGCGCTGGGCGATCAGCTCGGGGTGTTCGACGAAGTGGGTCGTAGTGTCGAGCACGCCGGGGATGAGGATCTTGTCCTCGGGGATGTCGGTCTCGGCGAACGTCTTCCACTCGTGGGCGTGACGAGGGTTGGCCGCCTCGAACAGGAGTGCCCGCGGCTTGGCCTTGAGCGCGATGGGGAGCACCTGGCTCATCGGCGCGTCGTGGGTGTGGGGGCCCTCGTAGTTTCCCCAGCAGATGTGGAGCCGGAGCAGCTCGGCCGGGATGTTGGCGACGGCATGGTTGAGCGCTTCGACATGGATGTTGGCGAGCCGCTCGTACTCCTCGTCGGGCTGGCCCTTGAACATCATATGGCGACCGAGCCCGAGGTCGGGCGAATCGAGCTGCAGCACGTAGCCCGCACCGGTGATCGCCTCGTACTCCGCCCGCATACCGTCGGCGAGCGCGTACAGGTAGGTCTCGTGATCGCCGTAGTGGGCGTCGGGCTGGAAGAGCGCGATCACGCCAGGGGACGCCGCGTTCATGAAGCCCTGGACCGGGTTGTGCTTGGCGACCGCTGCGTCCATGTTGGCGATGTCGGCCTTGCAGGGACCCAGGTCCTTGACCGTGATCGGCCCGACACACTGGGGGCGCCGGTACGTCGGCGTGCCGCCGGTCTTGGCCTGGCGCTCAAGGAACGACGGGAACTCCTCGAGATCGGCCGGAGCCCGACGTTCGCTGTCACCGTCAAAACCGGTGATCCGGTCCTTGATGTAGGTGGCGTAACTGAGCTTGCTCATCTCGCCGTCGCTCACGACGTCGACGCCGACCGCCACCTGGCGCGCCACCACCTCGTCGACCGCGGCCGCGACGTTGGCCGCGTGAGCGTCGAGATCGACGTCGGCGCCTTGCTCGATCCCGAAGATGCCATCGGTGACGGCCTGAGTGCGCGGAAGGGAACCGACGTGGGTGGTGAGGATCCGCTCGGTGCTCTGCTCCATCGTCTCGGTCTAGCCGCGTATCGCGAGATGCGTCGCCTTGTCGAAGAAGTGGAACTTCGCGGCGTTGATGTTGATCTGGATCGCGTCACCGACGCGCGCCTCGGTGAGCGGGCTCAAGCGCGCGGTGCACCGCGAACTCGACTCGTCGCCGAGCTCGTCGAGCGCATCGGGATCGCCGCTGTCGACGTGCGTCGCATCGATGCTGAAGTGCATGAGCGTCTCCGCACCGAGCGCCTCGCGGACGTCGACGGTGACCGAGATGCGCTGATCGGCCGGGTGGTCCGGCTGGACCGCAGCATCCTCGAGATCTTCGGGCCGGATGCCGACGACGATCGGCTGGCCGAGATACCCGTGGAGCGCCGGACGGGCGGCCACCGCCGACTCGGGCACGGCGACGGACTGGCTGCCGAGCTGCACGGTGTAGCCCCCACTGGCGCCGTCCTGGCTCAGGACCCCTTCGTAGAGGTTCATCGACGGCGACCCGATGAAGGCGGCGACGAACACGTTGTCGGGGTCGGCGTAGAGCTCCTCGGGGGCGGCGACCTGCTGGAGGTAACCGTCCTTGATCACGGCAACGCGATCGCCCATCGTCATCGCCTCGACCTGGTCGTGCGTGACGTAGAAGGTCGTGACGCCGAGCTCGCGCTGGATCCCGGCGATGTCGGCCCGCATCTGAACTCGGAGTTTGGCGTCGAGGTTCGACAGCGGCTCGTCCATCAAGAACAGAGCCGGCCGGCGCACGATCGCACGACCCATGGCGACGCGCTGCCGCTGGCCACCCGACAACTGCGCCGGCTTCTTGTCGAGCTGCTCGGTGAGCTCGAGGATCTGAGCCGCCTCCTCCACCTGTTGGTGGAGGTCGCTCTTGCCGACCTTGCGCAGCTTGAGCGGGAACGCGATGTTCTCCCGCACCGTCATCTGCGGGTACAGCGCGTAGTTCTGGAACACCATCGCGATGTCGCGATCCTTGGGCTCGACCTCATTGACCCGGCGGTCGGCGACCTTCAACTCACCATCACTGATGTCTTCCAGCCCGGCGATCATCCGCAGGGCGGTCGACTTGCCGCAGCCCGAGGGACCGACCAGGACCAGGAACTCGCCGTCGACGAGTTCGAGACTCAGGTCGGTGACGGCCTGGAAGCCGTTGGGGTAGATCTTGGTGACCTTGTCGAGAGTGACAGCAGCCATCACTGGCCTCCTTGGTGCTGGAGATCTTGTTGTTGTAGATGCGGCGGGGCGGGCGGCGTGCGCTCGCCATGGTCGTAGGCCTCCCAGCTGGCCATCAGAGTTCCTCCTGTCCGGTGAGCTGCCGCAGACGGGCCAGCACATCTAGGCCCTGCAGGTCCAGCCAATGGAGCAGGTCGATGAAGACCCAGTTCTCGGCGAGCTTATCGCCGTCGCGGCGGTACACGTCGACCACCCGCATGTCGGCGTCGACGCCTGAACCGGGCAGGCCCATGAACCCGCCGGTGGCGATGTTGGTGAGGTTGGCCCAGCCGAAGAAGCACGCATAGTTGCCCTCGCCGAACCGGGCGATGTGGCCGTTGAACCGCTTACTGGTCAGGTTCGTGCGGAACGGGTACTGGTGCTGTTGCTGGTAGCGGTCGATCGTGTACGTCGCGCCTATGCCTTCGGGGCCTGACCAGATCATGTCGTCGTGCCAGCAATTCGCGAGAACCGAACTCGGCATGCGGTCTTCGCCGGTCTCGTTGGCGATCTCGTTCGCCTTGAGGAGATCGGCGACCATGCGCTCGACGAGTTCGATCGTCGCCTCGCCTTCGGCCGCGTCCTGGGTCTCGTACAGCAGGCCGTCGTGGGTCCGGGGGCCGGGATGGATGTGCGACGAGCCGGTCTGCGGTGGCAACGGGTAGTGGCCGGCCTGACGCATGACGCTGATCACGTCGACGAAAAGGGCGGTCTCGGCGATCTGCTCGCCTTCGACCCGGTGGAACTCGGCGTAGCGGAGGAAGACCATCTTGCGGGTCGGTGGGATCCCGAGCCACGGGTGGTCGAACAGGCCGAGAAGATGACCCATCTGACAGACCCACACATCGGCCGTGTCGCCGACCACGGACTCGCCGGCGAGGAAGACATCGGGGCGGCGCTGCAGCGGGCTGAACGCCTCCTGCAACGGCACCCAGAACGTCTCGGCAACCGCATCGGCTCCCACCTGTTCGTGCCACGGGTGCATACCCCGCCACGAGTAGTCCTCGGCGGTGTGCTTGCGCAGGACCGCAGCGATGTCCTCGTCGCCGCTCAGGGCGTCGAGGTCGGCGTAGTAGTCGAGAACCACTCGCTTGGCGGCCTGCAGGTCGGTCACGGCTAACCCTTCACCGCACCAGCGCCCAAGCCCTTCACGAGGTGCTTCTGGAACAGGATGATCACGATCACGATCGGCAGGGTGATCGACACCGATGCCGCCGCCGCTTCGGTGATAGTTCTCGAACTCTCGCCACCGGTGAGCGACACGATCGCCACCGGCAACGTCCACTCGGTCGGGGCGAGGACTCGGACGAACAGGTACTCGTTGTAGGCGAGCAGCAGGGTGAACAGGCCGGTGGCGATGATCGCCGGCCACATG
This sequence comes from Candidatus Aldehydirespiratoraceae bacterium, assembly GCA_965221585.1. Taxonomy (GTDB): domain Bacteria; phylum Actinomycetota; class Acidimicrobiia; order Acidimicrobiales; family Aldehydirespiratoraceae; genus VXYK01. The sequence goes on from OZ244898.1 coordinate 1,592,324, forward strand.
ACCGGGATGATGACCTTGCGGAACGCCTCGAGGCGGGTGGCGCCGTCCATCATCGCGGCCTCCTCAAGCTCCTTCGGCACGTCCATGAAGAACGAGCGGAACATCCAGATCGTGAACGGCTGGTTGACAGCAACCAGCGCGAGGACGATGCCGACTCGCGAGTCGAGTATCTGCAGCTCGTTGATGAACGGAAAGTCGATCAGGGGGAAGTCCCAGTCGGCGATCCCCCTGTCGCGCAGCCATGCGTCGATGCGGTTCGCACCGAAGAAGTACGGCAGCACGAAGGCTGTGCGCGGCAGGGCACGGAAGCCGAGCGCCACGATGAGGATCACCGCGCCGGAGATCCCCGAGTACCGGGCGAGGCCGTAGCCGGCGAGCAGGCCGATCGAGAGCGAGATAAGCATGGTGAGCACCGTGACGACGATGCTGTTGATCAGGAAGTCGTAGGTGTCCTCGGTCACCCAGACCCGGGGGAAGCGCCAGAACCCGAACCACAGGGTGAACATCGCGCCGCCAATGAACCAGTTCTTGGCCGGCCAGTCGCGCGAGTACGCCAGGTATGCGACGAGCGCCATGACGGCGAGGTACCAGAAGGTGGGCCAGAACTGGATGTCTTCGGCGATCACGAGCAGATGGACCCCGACGAGCCCCATCCAGGCGAGCAGCCAGGGCCGGCCGTCGGCGTTGCGTCTGGACATAAGTCCGAAGAACGCCGCGATGACGGCGATCAGCACGACGAAGCCGAGCACGAGCCACAGGCCGTCCTCGAGTTTCTTCTCGTCGAGCCAGAAGTTCCGATAGGCGTTGCCGGTGGTCTCATAACCCCAGAGCACCGGGGTCTTGGCGGCCACGTCGCGGGTGAACTTGATCGAGGTCTGGATCGTCCACAGGAACGGCAGGACACTCCAGACGACCAGCAGGATCAGGACACTGTGGAGACCGATCCGCGGGAGCAGGTTGGATTTCTTCATCTCAGTTCCTCTCCGCGATCTGGTCCTTGTAGCTGCGATACAAGAACGGGATGAGCACGACGAAGATGCCGATCACGGTGAGGATCGACATCGCGTTGCCCTTACCGAGGCGGCCGATGTCGAACGCCGTGGCGGTGCGGACGTTGTAGACGGCGAGAGTGTGCGCGTCGGTGAACCGGTTGCCGGTCCAGACGAACACCTGGTCGTACACCCGGTACATGTCCATGATCGAGATCAGCGCCACGAACAGCACCAGGGTGCGCAGGTGCGGAAGGGTCACATGCCACAGCTGGCGCCAGAAGCCGGCGCCGTCGATCTGCGCCGCCTCGACGCGGTCCCCGGGGAGCGTCTGGAGGCCGGCAAAGAAGGTGATGAAGGCGAACGGTGTGACCGCCCACACCAGCTGGATGATGATCAGCCAGCGCACGTTGCTGGACGTGACCTGGAAAGGATCGTCGGTGATGCTCTCCCAGATCCATGCGATCAACCCGCCCCGGTCGAAGAGGTCTTTGTAGACGAGTGAGCCGACGACGGGCGTGACGACCATGGGCATGAGCAGGGCGGCCATGTAGATCGAGCGGACGCGCTTCACCCGGTCGAGGAGGAGCGCGATCGTCAAGCCGAACACCAACTGGACCGGGACCACGATGATGACGAGCAGGATCGTCCAGCGAGTCGCGGTCCAGAACTCGGGGTCGGAGAGGATGTCGCGATAGTTGTCGAACCCGATGAACTTCGGGTTCTGAAGATCGCGCAACGTCAGCCGCTGGAACCCGAGCCAGATCGTTGCGAGCAGCGGGGCGACCATCAGTGTGAGCATCACGGCGACGCTCGGAACGGTGAACCACCAGAATGTTCGTTTGTTCATCCACTCCCCTTCCGTTCCTGGGGGTTTGGGTAGGGGTCGACCATGAATACGTAGTATGATTACGTAGTCATTGTCAACCCCTAACGTTGAGACTGCCTTGACAGGCCACCGCAGGCCATAGGTACGTTTGCACCATGTCAACGGTTCGCAGCGCGTTCACCGTCCCGTCCCTGCTCGGGGAGTGTCCGGTCTGGAGCAGCACGGAGCAGGTCCTCTACTGGCTGGACATCGACGGGCGCCTCGTCCACCGTTTCAACCCGGCAACCACAGCCGATGAGACGCGCGAACTACCGGGCCGGCCCGGTTCGCTGGCCACCACGCACCAGACCGGTCGGCTCCTGTTGGCCGTAGAGCACCAGCTCCTCTGGTTCGACTGGGCCTCGGGGAGCCTTGACCCATTCGTCGACCTCGCTGCTCCTTCGCCTGACAGGCTCAACGACGGCCGCACAGACCCCGCCGGCCGATTCGTGGTCGGCTCGATCCAAGCCGACACCGCACAGCCGCCGGCCCAACGCCTGTATCAGGTGAACAGCGAGGGCGCATCCTCCGTGTTGCGAGGCGAGATCACCGTCACCAACGGGATCGCCTTCGACCCCGCCCGACAGCGGATGTACTTCGCCGACACTCCGACCGAGCGAGTCCTCGCGTACGACTACGACCCCGAGTCCGGTGTCTGCGAGAACGAACGGCTCTTCGTTGACTACAGCGAGATTCCCGGCAAACCCGACGGCGCCTGCGTCGACGCCGAGGGCTACTACTGGTCGGCGTCCGTCTACGGCTGGGCGGTCACCCGATTTGCCCCGACTGGCGAGCTGGACCGACGCATCGAGCTCCCCCTCGAGAAGCCGTCCATGCCGGCGTTCGGCGGACCGGACCTGCGCACCCTCTACGTCACGACGATCGGCGTGGGCGGCACCGTGCCCTCCGCTGCAGGCCGCGACGGCTTCGTCCCCGGCTCGCTCCTCGCGATCGACCTCGACGTGGCAGGCGTAGTGGACCCACCCTTCGCCGAGCCCCCTCCGAGTTGACCCCGGCGGGCCTGTCGCCCTCGATCGGCTGCTGACCGTCGCGATGCCGTATGGCGCGCTCGAGGTGAGACCTTGCACCGCACAGCCACCCACCCACGAAGTGGTGGCTTACGTTCCAGTGTTGGACTTGCGCCAGGCGTGGTATGCGCCCCAGGTGACCAGCATCGGCGGCAGGACGACCACCGCCGCTATCAACGAGTACGTCACGGTGATAGCGGTGAGCAGGCCGAACTGTCCCATCGGGGCGATCGGGCTGAAGACCAGCACACTGAAACCCAGCGCCGTCGTCAGCGCCGAACCGATCAGCGCCCCGCCGGTCGTGCTCATCGTGTTGCCGATGGCCTCGCTGACCGACTTGCCATGGTCGACCTCCTCAATGAACCGATGGGTCACATGAATGGTGTAGTCGACGCCGATGCCGATCGAGAGCGCCGTGATGAGCGCCGTGATCACGTTGTAGCTGTAGCCGAGCACCACCATGGTGCCCAACACCCACAACAGCACCAGCAGGATCGGCAGCACCGAGAGCACGGCCAGCATCGGGCGGAACTCGGTGATCCAGAAGAACAGGATCAGGATCACCAGCGCCACGACCAGCGTCAGCACGATCGAGGTGGCCTGACTGTCGGTGAGGCTGTCGGTCACCTCCACCGAGGTGATCTCGCCGGCGATCGGCGTGATGGCTGAATCGTCGCCGAACCACAGGCCGTCCACCTCGGCGAACAGCTCCCGGGTACGGTCGGTGTCGCCGGTCAGCGCGTTGAATTGCAGGATGGTCCGGTCCTTCTCGCCGACGGCGCCCAGGGAAGTCACCGAATCGAAACGCTCAGGATCGTGGTTGCGCATCAGCTCGATCACCCGGTCGATCGCTGCGCTGTCCACATAGAGCGGGTTCGACTGGCCCAGGTTGAGCTCGGCTTCGATCTGGGCCTGGAGCTGGGGCGGCAGCGAGAAGAAGTAAGTTCCCAGCGAATTGGTGATGCCGCCGCTCACAGCCTCGGGGCGCTGCGAGGAATCCTGGATCGCCAGGGAGAAGTCGAACAGGTTCCGCAGTGTGCGGTCCTCTGACAGGTCGGCTTCCACGAGGACGGTCACCGTCTCGGTGCTGCCGCCGAGGTGCTCCGCGATGAACCCCAGGTCCTCCTTGCTCTCGGTGCCGTCGGGCAGGAAGTCCGCCGAGTTGAACTCGGTGCCGAGCCGCGTGGTCAGCCCCAGAAACAGCAGCGTGACAGCGGCCGTCAGCACCAAGATGACCGCCGGCCGCCGCACGGTGGCGCCGCCGATCCCCCGCACGAGGCTACCCGCGCCGGGGATGGCCTGGTCGATGGGCCGCACGACCGGCTGCCTGCCCTTGGCCTGTGCACGGCGATCCAGGATCGAACGGGCAGCGGGGATGGCGGTAAGGAACACCACAAGGCCGCTCAGCACGCCGACGGCGGCCACCACCCCGAAGTCGGCCAGCCCGGAGATGTCGCCGAACAGGTTGGCCAGGAAGCTGCCGATGGTGGTGACCCCGGCGAGGCCCAGCGGCAGCAACACCGCGGCGACCGACCTGGAGATCCCTTCGGAGGCCTCTTCACCCTCGGCACGGATCTCCCGGTAACGCGACGTGCTCTGGATGCCGTAGTCGACGCAGAGACCGATGAGCATCACCGGCACCATCTGGGCCAGCACGCTCGGCGCCCCGATCACGTCGAGGCCCCCGGGGCCCAGCAGTCCTTGGAAGCCGAGCGCCCACACGATGGTGAGGATCAGCCCACCCATGGTGAGCAGCACGTCGGACACCTGCCGGTAGAAGAGCACGAGCAGCACCGCGATGATCGCGAACGCCGCAGCCATCAGCGTGAGAAGCGAGGATCCGCTCGATTCGTCGGTCTCGTGGGCCAGCTTCCCGTTGGAATAGGTCCGTGCCGACTCCAGCTCGGCCAGCGGCACCGACTTGACTGCATCGTCGGCCGCTAGTTGCGCTTCAGCCAAGCCCACCGGATCGTCGCCTGCATTGACCGTCACGACGCCGATACCGCCCACCACACGCCCGCTGGAGTCGCGGGCCACCATCTCGCCGAGCAGGTCCGCGAGCGAGGCGTTGGCCTCGGCGGCAAGCGCAGCATCGATCTCGGCCTGGGGCGTCGACGCGAGGTCGACTGCGGCAGGGTCGCCGCCCGGGCCGCGCAGCATCAGGGCCAGCACATGGCCCGGCGAGGCGGGCGGGCGCGGTGCATACAGGTATCCCGAGGAGTCCAGGAGTCTCGCTGCGGCCTCGGTCGTCGCCGCCGACTCAGCCGCACCCGCCGGACTGAGAACGTCACCCCGCAGAACGACTTGCACAACCTCGAGCTGGGAGGCGGCAGGAAAGCTCTCCTCCAGCTTCTCGATGGCCGTCACGAGCTCGCTGTCGCTCGGCAGGAACGCGTCCGACACCTCCGCGGTGTCTGCGGTCCTCGTGAGACCGAACACCGCCGCGACCGTGACCAACAGCACAGCGGACAGAGCCGTCCACGGCCGATATCCGACCCACCGACCGTACACCTTGAAGAACGCAGTCATTCACAACCCCCTGACACGACCGAGAACACACGGCTCGGTGATGAACCCCGTCAGCGTCACGGGCTCGCAGTCGCGTGCCGTGACTGCGACCGAGAACTCGCCCGGACCGCTCGGGCGGATTACCGCAAGAGCTCGCCCCTGGTACGTCCGGCAGGTCGAATCCAAGAAGTCCTCCTCGGTCACCGGCTGCGCTGATCCCAGCCCCTGGAGGGTCGCCGCACCCTCGACGGCAACGGTGACGTCGCGGTCGGTGTTTGGATGGGTGAGACCGCCAGAGTCGACAAGACAGATCTCGACGAACCCAAGAGCTCCCTCTTGGGCAGCGAGCGTGGCCGGGTTCATTGCCAGCGAGACTGTCACCTCCTCGAGGGCCGACCTGAGGCGGTGCTCGCCCGCCACGTCGCCGTTGCGATACGCCCGCGCCACAAGCTCTCCCGGCCGGTATTCGACCTCGAATCGGGTGATGTAGCCGACGTCTTCCCCCGCGGCTCGACGGCCGAGCGAGTGGCCGTCCTGGAGGAGTTCGACCTCGTCGGCGTCCGCGTAGACCTCGACGGTGGTCATGACGTCTCGCTCAGGCCAGTTCCACGACGCGATCGCACCGGTGTCGGACCATGGCGAGGAGAAGCGCCTCTCGGCCCCATGCACCGCCGGAGGCAGCGCTGCGATGTAGGGGTCCGAGCGCAGGCCGAACACGATCTCACGGAGATACGACATCGGCCTCCGCTGCCCGATGATGTCGATATCGCCGCAATGCGCGGTCCGCCAGGGCCAGCCGCCCTCGAAGAACGTACCACCCTCCAGCTCTGGGTCGTGCACATAGTCGATTCGGCCGATGCCCACTTCTCCGAGATAGTCCCAACCCGTCCAGGTAAAGTCGCCGATCACATGATCTAGATCGCGACATGCCTTCCAGTTCGTCGCGATCGCCATCGGGAACGTCTCGCTCCCTACGATGACGCGATCGGGGTAGAGCGCCGCGTCGTTCTCATAGCGAACATCGGCGTAGTTGTACCCGGCTACATCGAGAGCCGCGAACGATTCAGCCGTCGCATCGCTCACCCAGTCCGCGGTGAGCACTGCTTCTCCCTCAGAGGTTCCGAGCATGGCATTGAGGAGGGCGCCCCCAACCTCCTCACCAAGCTGCGCCGTCACTGCCAGCAGGAAGTTGACACCGTTGGTGACCGGGCGCGTGGGGTCGAGCGCTCGCACGAATTCGGCCATGGTCCGGCTCTGCGCGCGGCCTCGCGGCACCCCCAGCTCGAAGATCTCGTTGCCGATCGAATACATGATGACGCTCGGGTGGATACGGTCCTTGCGGACCATCGCCTCCAGGTCGTGCTCCCACCACTGTGAGAAGTGGAGGGCGTAGTCACTCGAGCGCTTCGCGTCATGCCAGACGTCGAAGGCCTCGTCCATAACCAGCATGCCGACCTCGTCGCACGCGTCCAGCAGCGCCCGGCTGATGGGGTGATGTGCGCTTCGGATGGCATTGAAACCTGCGTCCTTGAGGATCTTGATGCGGCGCAGCTCCGCTGACGCGAACGTGGCCGCGCCCAGCACGCCGTTGTCATGGTGGATGCACGCGCCACGAAGCAAGACACTGTCGCCATTGATCCGCAGACCACGTTCGGCATCGACCTCGATCGTCCTCACGCCGAACCTTGCATCAGCGCGGTCGAGCACACGCTGGTCGTCGCTGAGCACTGCGCGCAGCTCGTAGAGCTCCGGCGACTCCACGCTCCAAGTGCGGGGGGCGCCGAGCGCGACGCGGCTGCGTGCGGTGACTGAGCCGCCTGCTGGGATCGTGACTGGCTGTCGGTCCGATGCAACCGTCCCGCCCTCGCGGTCGACGATCTCGACAGCAACCTCTGCCCGGACTCGAGTAGCTGCTTGGTTGTCGACCTCGACGGAGATGTCAACAATCGCCCGCGCAACGCTCAACTCGACCGTCGACGCGGAGATGCCGTCCATTGCAATGTGGGTCGCTTCCGCGACGAACAGCGTCACCGGACGATAGATGCCTCCGCCGGGATACCAGCGGCTGTCCTCTCCCACCCGACACTCGACCCGCACGACGTTCTCTGCGCCGAACCTCAAGAACTCCGAGAGTTCAACGACGAATTCGCCGTACCCGTACGGGCACCTCCCCGCAAACTCGTTGTTGACGAACACCACCGCGTCGCGGAAGACCCCCTCAAAGCGCAGGAAGACCCTACGGTTGCGCCACTCCTCGGGCGCCTCGAAGCATCGCTCGTATTGGAACGCGCCATGCGGGAAATAGGCTGTAGCGGCATCCCCGCCAGGCCCACGGCCGCGGCTCAGAAAGGCATCGTGGGGCAGGGTCACAGGTCGCAACCGGTTCGGATTCGACAGCGTCAGCGCACCCGTCCAACGACCAAAGCCCCAGCCGTCGTTGAAGGCCTCACCTCTCATCGCTGGCTCCCTCGCGGGCAGGGCTCCGAGCCGACGAGGCACCGACCGGGGCACGCGACTCCTCCTGGTGCGGGCTCAGCGCCAACATCATTCCCACGACCTCTCCCCCGATTCCTCGCGACATAGACAGCGCGACCGTAGCCGATCGACCGAGAAAATAACACCCTGTTACACAGTTTCAAGACCGCCACAGCTCCTGTAACATTCCGTTGCATCTCCCCTATCGATCTCACCCGCATCACTGACGTCAGACACCGCGCCTCACGCGAGGTAGACGCCGGAGTCCTCCCGTCGTGCCAGTTCGCGGTCGGATACGAGGGCGAAGTGATCGCCTCCGAAACGCTGGGCGACGCCACCGGCACTGACCGATACTGCATCTTCTCAGCCAGCAAGCCGATCACTACCTCGGCACTGTGGGCATCCTTCGCCAGCGGCGACATCGACATAAGCGCACCGGTGACTGACTACCTCCCAGGATTCGCGGACCACGGCAAAGGCGACATCACCGTCGAGAACATCCTGACCCACACCGCAGGACTCCCGAACGCGAGGCTCACGCCGGCCGCTTGGACAAGCCACGCCCTCCGCATCGCCGAGATGGCGAACTGGGTCCCGGTAACGCCCGCAGGGAGCGCGTTCGCCTACCATCCGACATCCGCGCACTGGGTGGCCGCGACGATCCTCGAGGAAGTCACCGGAACGGACTTCCGCGACGTCATCCATACCCGAGTCAGTGAGCCGATCGGAGTCCCTCGGATCTTCGGCGATACTCGCGCCTACGCCGCCCGGCCGGCCAGACTCGTCGGAACCCCAACGCCAACTGCCGAAATCGCAGCCTTCGTCGGCGTAGACCCCGACGAGCTGAGCACACTCAATGACCCCGACATTGAGACGACCCCCGAGTTTCTCATCGCCCTCACCGAGGACGCGAACCGGGGAGCAGGAACGCCCGGCGCCGGCGGCTTCATGACCGCAACCGATCTCGCCCTCGTCTACCAGCACTTTCTGAACGATCCCGGCGGCATCTTCGACCCGCATTGGCGCCACGACGCGCTCAACGTCATCCGCAACGACATCGCTGATGTCTTCGGCACGAACGCGAGCCGCACCTCGAGCTTCGTCATCTCCGGAGAAGAGCCCAACCGCCTCATGCGAGGTCTCGGCGACACGGTGTCGACAGCGGCGTTCGGCCACGGCGGCGCGGCCGGCCAGATCGCCTGGGCAGACCCTGAAACCGGCGTCTCGTTCGCGTTCGTGACCGACGGGTTCGACGTCGACTTCTTCCGAGAAGCCGCCCGCACCTACGAACTCAACATGTTCGCCGGCCAGATCGGCAAGGCTCATGCGTGAGGTCCCTTCGCAGGTAGTCGGGGCGCGGAGCCACCGATCTTTCGCGATACTGGGACAGTGTGTTACATTTTTGTACGCACGACGCGTCGGCAGCTTCGATCGGAGTCCGAGTGAGCGCCTATACCAACCCGGTGATTCCGGGATTCAACCCAGATCCATCGGTGTGTCGGGTCGGAGACGACTACTTCCTGGCGACCTCGACGTTCACCTGGTTCCCGGGCGTTCCGATCTACCACTCGACGAATCTCACCGACTGGTCGCTCATCGGCAACGCCCTGGACCGCGAGTCACAGCTCGACCTGTCGACGACTGCGACTTGGGCGTCCCTAGGCATCTACGCGCCGACGTTGCGACACCACAACGGACGCTTCTACATGATCACCACGCTCGTCGCCGAAACCGGCTACGACAACTTCTTCGTCACCGCCGAAGACCCCGGCGGGCCGTGGTCTGAACCCCAGCGCGTCGATATCGGGGGCATCGACCCCGATATCGCCTGGGATGACGGCGACTGCTGGGTGCACTTCAGCGCCCACGACGGCATCAAGCGGTGCCGCATCGACGACACCACCGGCGAACGCCTCAGCGAGGTGGAACCGACCTGGTCGGGCACCGGGCTCCAGTACCCGGAAGCGCCCCACCTCTACAACATCGACGACCGGTGGTACCTCCTGATAGCGGAAGGTGGAACCGAGCGGGGCCACGCCGTCTCGATCGCACGCGGGCCTGCCGCTACCGGGCCCTGGGAGTCATGTCCGCACAACCCGATCCTCTCGCACCGCTCCACTGACCTCCCGATCCAGAACACCGGACACGCCGACATCCTCCAGGCCGCCGACGGCAGCTGGTGGATGGCCTGCCTCGGCGTCCGCCCACGCGGCGTCGTCCCGCGCTACCACGTCGCCGGCCGAGAGACATTCTTGACCGCGGTGCACTGGGACGACGGCTGGCCCATCGTCGCCACGGTCGAGACGAAACCAGGCGAGGCTCCCCCTGGCGCCAACGACCCCGAACATCAATGGAATTTCCACACCGACTTCGACGACGCCCACCTTGATCCATCTTGGATCGCCCGGCGATCCGATCCAACCGCACTCGCTGACCTGACCACGCATCCCGGTGCACTGACCCTCTCCGACTCCCAGCGCCGCACCCTCGACCACCCGACACCGGTCTTCATCGGCCGACGCCAGCAACACCACGCGTTCCAGGCATCGACCCAGGTCGAGGTCGCCGATGGCGAAGCAGGCCTCGCCGTCGTTATGGACGAACACGCGCACTACGCGGTCGCCGTCGAGGCCGAACGGATTCTGGTCAGAGCCAGAATCGGTCCGGTCAGCACGGTCGTCGCCGCCCGCCCACGCCCTCCGGGCCCGATCACGCTCCTCATCGACACCGCCAAAGCCCTCCTGGGCCCCGACGACCTCCGGCTCGGCTACAGCTCCGGCGACAAGACCGAGACGCTCGCAACGCTCGACGGCCGCTATCTGGCCACCGAGTCCGCCGGCGGATTCATCGGCCGCATCATAGGTGTCTATGCCACCGGCGGCACAGCACGGTTCGATTGGTACGACTATCACGGCACCGCCGGACCCGCCTCCCCCGAACCCCCCGACCTGTTGTAGCCCCACCCCCATCCAAACCTCCATGCCATGACCGATCCCAGCGCACACGACGCCCCCGCCGTCAACCTCTTCCTCCAGCACTCGTACCCGACACTCGGCCGTATCGCCCGCGGATCCGACACCTTCGAATTCGCCAGGGAACCCGTGCCCCTCCCAGGGACCTACTCCCACAGCCTGGGCGAGGAGCGCTCGACGAACCGCCTGATCGCCGACACCGACACCACCGCGCTCCTCGTCGTTCACCACGACGTCATCACCTACGAGAGGTACTGGCACGGCAGCGACGAACACACCACATGGATGGTCATGTCGGTAACCAAGTCCATCATCAGCGCACTCGTCGGCATCGCCGTCGACAACGGGCTCATCAATTCCGTGGACGACCCAATCACGCAATACGTCCCCGAACTCGTTGGAACCGCCTACGACGACGTCGCCATCACCCATATCCTGCACATGTCCTCGGGTGTGAAGTTCAACGAGGACTACTCCGACCCCGAGTCCGACATCGTCCGGTTCATGTGGCAGTGGCAGGACGGCCTCGATGCTATCATGGCCCACAGCGTTCAAGAGCTCCCGCCCGGCACCTACCGCCGCTACGTCAGTCTCGACACCCAAGCTCTCGGCATGCTCCTCACCCGAGTCACCGGGTCTTCGGTGGCCAGCTACCTCGAGAAGCACATCTGGTCCCGAATCGGCATGGAAGCAGACGCCGCTATGCTCCAGGACGACCACGGGATGGACAACGTCACCGGCGGACTCCACGCCACCCCACGCGACCTCGCTCGATTCGGGCGCCTCTACCTCAACAACGGCGCGTTCAACAACGAACAGATCATCCCAACGGACTGGATCGCCGAATCGGTGCGCTGCGACGCCCCACACCTGGCCCCCGGGTCCAGCCCCCACTCCGCACACCCGATCGGCTACGGATACCAGTGGTGGATCCGCTCGAACAGCACCGACGAACTCGTCGCGATTGGCATCTTCAACCAGTTCATCTACATCCGACCCAGCGACGAGCTCATCATCGTCAAGACGTCCGCAAACCGCCACTACACCGACAGCGCCCACGAGACAGCCACCCGCGAGCTGGAACACATCGACTTCTTCCGAGCGGTCGCCGCGCACCTCGCCGGCACGTAGCAACCTGCACGGCGGCCGGGCAAGGACACTCGCGGCTGTTCACGCAGGTTCACGATCTTGGATGATCCCACGGAAGCGGGCAGGGTCTGTGCTACAGACCAGGGTCGGGTTCGTCGCTTCCCAGGTCGCCACTGCGCTGGATCGCGCGTTCATCGGTCCCGAGATACGACGCGATCACCGTTGGATCCGACCGGACCGATTCCGGATCACCGGATGCAATCACCGTGCCCGCCTCGAGGCAGTAGATACGGTCGCTGATCCCCATGATGAGCGGCAGGTCATGTTCGACAATGATCATCGAGGCCGCCAACTCCTTGCGGATACGAACCAGAAGCGGGCCGAACGCCTCCGCCTCGCGTTGGGCGACGCCGGCCGTCGGTTCATCCAGACAAAGCACGGTTGCGTCGACCGCCAACAGGTTGGCCAGGCCGACGATGCGACGCGTCCCGGTCGAAAGGTCCGAAACGTAGCTCTCGGCGTAGCGCCCGAGACCAAGGAAGTCCATGAGCTCGCTGGCGTCGGCACGCAGTTTCCGCTCGACCGGGCCATCGAGATGCAAGGCCGTTCGAACGACCCCGGCTCGACGGCGGCCTTCAAGCGCGACCTGCACGGCCTCGCGCACCGTGAGCTCGGGAAAGAGGTCCGCGGCCTGGAACGTTCGACCGAGCCCGGCTCGCGTCCGTCGATGGGGGGCGAGCTTGGAGATGTCGGCCCCGAGGAGCTCAACGGTGCCCGTCGCGGGAACGTACCCGCCGATGGCGTTCAACAACGTGGACTTTCCTGCGCCGTTCGTACCGATCAGACCGACGATCTCGTCTCGCTTGATGTCAATATCCACGCTATTGACCGCCACGTTCCCGGAGAACTTCACGCCCACCTGGTGGCCGACGAGCACGGTGTCCGGCAGCGGCTCTGGGCGCTCTGGGCGCGTGAATTGGCGAGGCGTCGTCTTCTTCTCCGGAGGCGACGGTTTCGCCTCACTGTCGCGTCGAGCGACAAGCCAGTCGGCGATCACTTCCCGTGCGGTGAACCCGACCTGCGTGAATCCGCCCGGGAAGTACATCAGGATCGCGAGCATCCCGATGCTGGAGGTGAGCAATGGCACGATTTCGTTGTCCGGCCAGATCGCCGGCAGGCCCTCAACCCACAGCGCCCCGATTACGGGACCCGCAACGGACCCGAGGCCCCCGATGACCACAATGGCGACAACATTCAGCGAGTCCTCAACGAGGAAGAAGTTGTCCTCGACAACGATGTTGCGCGACAACGCTCCAAGCAGGGCACCCGCAAGCCCGGCGAGTGCACCCGCAAGAGCGAAGGCGGTCAACTTCGTCCGAGAGGGGTCGATGGTGTACGCCGATGCGCAATCCGGGTTGTCGCGAACCGCGATGAGGCGCCGCCCGACGCCGGACTGGCGTAGCCGGGAGAGCACGGTGAGCACGATCGCGAGGATCGCCAGAGTGAAGTAGAAGTAGGCACGCTGACCACTCAGGTCGAGCCCGAATGGGGTGCCGCGCTCGAAGATCACGCTCGACCCGCGGTCACTCAGGATGGGCCGGTCATAGAAGTACTGGGATCCGGCGACCGCGAGCGCGAACGTCGAGATGGCCAGCAGCAGCCCGCGCACTCTTAGCGCCCCAACCCCGATCAGTGCCGCGAGCAGCGCGCAGACCGCGGAGGCCAACAGGATCGCCACCCCGAACGAGACCGGCTTCAGTTGAAAGTCGAGCAGCCTTGTCGACTGCCACCCGACATCCATCTCCAAGCCGCGAGCGAACGCTGCAGCCAAGAACGCTCCCAACCCCGCGAACGTCATCTGCGCCAACGACAGCTGCCCCGACCACCCCGTGATGACCGTGACCGACGTCGCCGCGATCGCGAAGCCGACGATCGAGCTGTACAAGAACAGCCGCGAGTTCGCGACGTCGATCACCAGCGGCATAGCGATCAACGCAGCGAGACCGACGAGCCCCAGGATGCGGCCCGCATGACGCAGATACCAGGCGTCGCGCAGGGACTCGGGCAATGGTCGGACCTTCGGGATGAATGCGACCGCGCCCTCCTGTTCGTCCCGTCGTGACTGGAAGTACACAGCTGCCAGCACACCCAGGAGAAGGACGAAATCGATGAGGCCCGGCTCGAAGAGGAAGTTGAACTGCAGCAGCCCCTCACCGATCCCGATGAACAACCCCGCAACAACGGCTCGGGGGAACGAACGCATCCCCGCGATCACTGCCGCGGCCAACGCACGCGTCAGCGTCAGCGCGCCAAGATTCTCGATGCCCGACGCCGATCGGATCAGCCCGCCGAGCAGAACCATCGTCAGGGTGGCGAGCAGCCCGGCCAACGCCCACACCAGCGTCGAGACGACCTTCGGGTTGATACCGCACAGCCGACTGAGGGACTGATTGCTCGCCGACGCCGCAATCGCCTTGCCGAGGACCGTGCGGTTCAGCGCCCAACCCAATCCTGCGGCGACGAACGGGACGACGATAATCACCGCGAGTTTCGCCGACGACAGCCTGAGGTCGCTGATGGGATCCCAATTCCAGGGCACAAGCTGGGGGTAGCCGCCACTCGGATCGACCTCGGGCATCGAGATGATGACCGCCTGCATGAGTTGGGCGACACCGACGGTCGCCATCAGCACCACCACGCGGGGCGACGCGAACAGCCGGCGGATCACACCAAGCTCGATGACCGCACCAAGGAGCGTCCCCGCAATCAGCGCGATCACCAAGGCGATCCACAACGGGACCACCCAGTTCTTGACCAGGAGCGCAAAGAGCAGCGCTCCCGGAAGCCCCAGATTTCCAACCGCGAAGTTGATCACGCGGGTCGATCGGAACACAAGCACGATGCCCATCGCCAAGAGCCCGTACGTCAGCCCCCGCACGATCCCATCAGCGACGATTTGGCGGGTGATGCACGTCTCGTCGCCGTTGAAGCAACCGACAATGCCCAGCACCTGCGCGTGGGACCCCATCAGCGATCCTCGCCCAGGAACACCGCCCGAGCAAGATCGTCACGCTCGAGAAGCTCCGCAGCACTTCCCTGGAAGCGCACCTCGCCCTTCTCGAGGAAGATCGCCCGATCCGCGATCGCCAGCGCGACATTCAGCGACTGCTCGACGATGATCATCGTCTGCCCGGACGCCTTCAGCCGTTCGATGGTCGCCAGCAGATCCTGGACCACCGCGGGGGCAAGACCAAGGCTGAGCTCGTCAATGATGAGCACTTCGGGCTCGTACAACATCACGCGAGCGAGCGCGAGCTGCTGCTGCTGCCCGCCGGACAAGTTCTTCGCTCGGACCTCGCGACGCCGCTCCAGTTCGGGGAAGAGCCCGTAGACGCGGTCCACTCTGCGCTGCGCATCCGCCCGGTTGGAACGATCCCGGAACGCGCCGACCACCAGATTGTCATGGATGCTGAGATCCGGGAACGTACCCTTACCGCCCGGCAGCATCTGGATGCCGAGCGCCGCACGTTGTTCGGGCGTTGAAAACGTGATGGTTCGGCCGTTGAGCCGCACCACGCCTCGGTCGGGCACCGCAAGACCGGTGATGACATTGAGGATGGTCGACTTCCCCGCCCCGTTTGTGCCAAGTAGCGCAAGGGTCTCTCCGCGCTCAACCGAGAAGTTGAGGTCGAACAGCACCTGCACGCGTCCGTAGCTGAAGTCGACGTCGGACACCTGGACGGCGAGGATCTCATCGGGGTTCTCGCTCTGGCGCTCGTGTTCGGCCAGTCCCTCCTGGAGTTCGCGCACAATGTAGGTCAGGTCGGCACGAACGCTGCGAGCGCCACGATGCAACAAGAACGAGCCGATCGCCAGCGCAGGAATCGAGATCGCGATGACAGCGGCCCGCGGGTTCCACGCATCAACGAGGATCGCGGCGAGCAAGCTTCCGCCGACTGCGCCGATCAAGAAGATGTACGTCATCGCCAGTGCGCCACCGAGCCCGCGGAGCCGGTACGGAACAATCAGCTGCACAATCGGCCCGACCAGCGCGGCCGCGATCGTCACCAGAATCTGATTGGGAACACCGACCAGATAGAACGCCGGCGCGTTCGGCATCAGGAACTGCAGCGGAACCGAGACCGTCAAGGGAGCGAGCGCGAATCCGACAAGGCGCAGTGCCTTCTCAGGGTCCTGGCGGCAGACGCGGTCGAACGTCACCCCAATGAACGGAATCACGAACAGCACCGGCAGGCTGCTCAGCGTTGCCCACAACCCGCGCGCGAACGTGTCGAGCTCGTACTCCTCCTCGACAAAGAGGTTGGCCTGGACACTGACCGTGAACAGCAGGAAACCCAGCGCGGAGAAGGCCACCAGGATCGTCTTGAATGTCTTGATCCTCAGCAGCCTGCCGAACGCCGCCTCAACCGAGATCGGAAGCGGGTTTTCCTCGTCGATGACGGTGCCGAGAACATCCTGCTTCTCCCACTGACCCCGCGTCGGCTCCGGCAGCCGGAACGCTAGGAACGCGAACACCGCCACCGGGAGGCCAAGAATGAAGAACGCCCAGCGCCAGCCCTCATCGCCACCAGCAAGGAGGACGATCGCGCCGATCACTGCGGGCGCGATCGTTCCAACCGCTCGCCCGGTGAACGCCATCGTCGCTCCGACTCTCCCCCGGATCCCGATCGGGTAGGCATCCGCGATGAGCGAAGAATGCACGGTTCCCGTATTGGCGCGAGCAATACCGACGCCGAACCTCGTGCAGAACAGCACGAATGCGTTCGTGACGAAGCCCGTGAGTACCACGAACCCCGTGTAGAGGAACGTCGAGATACCAATGATGGGGCCACGCCGGTAGCGATCTGCCAACCACCCCATCGGGAACGCCCCAAGAACCGTGAACGCCGCAGCCGCGGACGCCACGAACGTAATCACACCATTGGACACGCCGAGGGTGTCGCGAATGTTCGGAGCCAGAAGAGCCAACGCCTCACCCTCGAGCTCGTCCAAGCTGTTCAACAACAACAGGACAACGAAGGTCGCTGCGCCACCCTTGGCGAGTCCCTCGCGGAATGAGAGCTCCTCGGCGCCGACCCCGGGGAGCAGATCATCGGGTAGCAACGGAGGCTCGTCGGGTCCTGCACCGTCATGCTCGGTGTTGAGGAGAGCGCGCGTCAGCTCGGACGCGTCCTCGATCTCTTCGGTCGATTCGCGCAATACTCCCCCAAGGATCTCTGGCCGCTGCCAAGGATGGCGGCAACTGTAACACAGTGTTGCTCATTGTTACACTATGTTGCACCCCCATTTTCAGCGGCAGGCGAGACCATTTTCAGTTCGCCTCCCCCGCGCGCCGCCTGTACCCTGTGGGCGGAAGGGCGGTATCCAGTGTCCAACAAGAGCAATCTTGAGCAGTACCGCGAGGCCCGCGAACAGCAGGGGTCGACGCGACGCGACTCGATCATCGACGCTGCCCAAGAGCTGTTCCTCGAGGCCGGCATCGCAAACACCACCATGATCGACATCGCAGACCGCGTCGGCGTCAGCCGAGTCACGGTGTATCGCCACTTCGCCGAGCGAGACCACATCGCGGTCGAGGTCGCAGGACGCATGCTCGGCCAGCTCGCCGCCATCGGGCGATCAGCCTGGACTGACGACATGCCCGCCGCGGAAGCATCTCGCGAAGCCCTCATCGCACTCGCCCGCGGCTTCGAGCAACACCGCGACGTCCACTACTACCTGTCGATGTTCGACTCGCTGCGACCACTGCGACCCGAAATCGAAACCAGGTATCGCGAACGCGCATCCTGGGCATTCGCTGGTGACGACGACACGCGCATGAACACCGAGATCGACGACACCACGCTTGCCCGCATCACGACAATGACACACACGGTGCTCGCCGTCCTCGGACGGTTCGCGATCACCGGTGACGAACTCGGTTCCACGCAGGGCGTGCCCGTCTCGACCCAGATCGATCTGCTCGTCGAGGCGATCCACTCGTACTACGAGATGATCGTCATCCCGAACCTGGCGAACCCCGCGGCGGCGCGCAAGCGGGCGGGACCACAACAAGCCCGCAAGACCGGATAGGCGACTCACGCCCAGAGCCCAGCCGCCACGGACTCAGCGAGCCGGGTCGCTCGGCACCGGCGCGGCGGCGGGACCGCCGCCGGCTAGCTGAGTGGAACCTCGCCCACCTGCACGAACTCGTCCTCAACCGCGTCATAGCGCAAAACCCCTGCGCTGACGGGTCCTGCGACGTCAGGCGGACCGAGGCGGACATCACCAAATATCGGAAGCCGAATGGTGCCGAGCCCGGCGGCTGCCTCAGCGAACGACTCATGCGTCAGGACCGGGCCGGCGGCTTCGGCAATCGCTGCAAACAGCATGATCACTCCACATGGGCCCAGCGCTGCGAAGAGGTGTTCCTCGGCGAACTCGTCCTCGTCGAGCACCGCGAACGGGCGATCCGGGTTCGCGGCGTCCCAGGCGTCCTTGCATGCTTGATTCAACGGATCGTCCTCAGGGAGTTCGGGCGAGCCGAACACAAGGGTGAACTGCTCGATTGCCTTGATCTCGCGTGGTTCTCCTGGGAAGAAGTTGACCGCGGCGCCCTCGGCGCCGTACACGGGCAGGTAGAACTCCTCACGGGCCATGGCGACCGCGACGTCGAGGCTCACCCCCACGTTGATCACGACCTCGGCTCCGTCACTGCGCCACCGCTCGAAGATTCCGACGAATTCGCCGATCCGGGCCGCCTCGTCCGCTTCTGGAGCCGACACGGTCGAGATCGACACGACGTTCGCCCCTCGGCTCTCAAGGTCCCGAACAGCAGCTTCGATTCGGCCCTGGTCGTCGCCGTGGACAGCGAGCAGTCGGTCGAGGTCGCCCTGAGTCTCCGCGTAGTCGATCATCGCGGTGATGTAGCGCTCGATGGGCGCCTCCATACCGATCGTCGCCTCGGGGCTGCGGTCGATGACCTCTTGGGTGTAGGACCCCATCCAACCGACGTAGGGCGTGCCGTTGAGCTCGGTGTAGCACAGCACGCCTTCGGGAACGATCAGAGTCCCGATGGCGGCGAAGATCTCGTTGTCCTCCACCAGCTCAATACACGCGGCGTCGCTCGCTGCGGTACCGAGCGGCAAGAACTCCGAGTAGACCGCTTCGAGCTGTCGGCCGTGGATCCCACCGGCCCGGTTCACGGTGTCGATTGCAGTCTCGAAGCCCGCGACCAAATCGGGGTCCGCTGTTTCAATGATGCCGAACTCTGCGAGTGTCTCAAGGTCGATGAGGGGGATTCCGACGGTGATCGTGGTCTCACTCACACCCGTGTCCGAGGCCGTGAGCGGAACGTCGAGGTCGACCGGTTCATCGTCGCTGGACTCGCCGTCGCCGCTGTCGCCGACCGAAGGCTCGCCGTCGCCTGCCGCAGGATCGCTGTCAGCGCCACTCCCGGACCCGTCTACCGGTGTCTCCGTGGGGGTCGCTTCCGGCTCGGCGTCCTCGGCGGACTCATCGACACACGCGGCGGCCAGCACCGCGAGCACGACCAGAAGGATGACCGGCTTGCACATCCCGAATGAACGCATGGACAGACCCTCCGACTGTCGTACGACGAAGGCGCGGCATCGGCCCCTCGAAAAAGGTTAACACAGTGTTGCACTATGCAGCAACGGCGGGCGATATCCGTCGGTGACTTCCACACTCTGCGTCAGCACGATGCTGCATGACAACGACTTCCGGCGCCCCGCGCTCCTGGCCAAAGAAGTCGCAACCCCTTGCCCATCTGCGGGACGCACACGCCGAATTCGGCTTAGGCCCATTCTTCGTT
Organism: Candidatus Aldehydirespiratoraceae bacterium; assembly: GCA_965221585.1. Classification (GTDB taxonomy): domain Bacteria; phylum Actinomycetota; class Acidimicrobiia; order Acidimicrobiales; family Aldehydirespiratoraceae; genus VXYK01. The sequence continues at coordinate 1,612,087 of OZ244898.1, forward strand.
AAGATGCGTGACCAGGGGTTTGTTAGTGTCGGAGGGGGGACTTGAACCCCCACGCCCATAACGGGCACTAGCCCCTCAAGCTAGCGCGTCTGCCAATTCCGCCACTCCGACGTGGCCATCCAAGGTAATGGATGCGAAGCACGATCCTAGCGGCCTGCATAGGACGCCACACTCGGATTCCTGGTCGAACCGGGCGTTCAGAAGATCAGCGCGTAGGCGACTGAGGAGAAACCGAAGACCACCGCGGCGATCACAGTAATTCGGTCCAAGTTGCGCTCAACAACGGTTGAGCCGGCAGCCGCGGCACCGGCACCGCCGCCGAACATGTCGGAAAGGCCCCCACCCTTGCCGCTGTGCAACAGCACCAACAGGATCAACGTCGAAGCCGACACGAGCCAGAGGGGCGCAACGATCCAAACCATGAGCTTCAGCCTAACGCTTTCACCATTAGCGACCTACGCCTGATAGAGGCGGAAGTTGACGATACGGGCGAACTCGTCGGGGTCGAGACTGGCGCCTCCGACCAGCGCGCCGTCGATGTCGGGTTGTGCCATCAACTCTGGAGCGTTGCCGCCCTTGACCGAACCGCCGTACTGGATGCGCACGGCGTTACCTGCCGAATCGCCCCAGCGGGCGCGCACCAAGGAGCGAATATGAGCACACATCATCTGGGCGTCGGTTGGAGTCGCGGTCACCCCGGTACCGATCGCCCAGATCGGTTCGTAGGCGATAACGATGGCGGCCACAACATCGCTCGACAGTCCGGCCAAACTGCCCGCGATCTGCTCCGACACCGTCGACTCCGCCTCCTGAGCCTGGCGCTGCTCGAGGGTCTCGCCGACACAGACGATCGGCGTCATTTCCGCCGCGAGCACCGCCTTGGCCTTCTGGTTGACGACCTCGTCTGTCTCTCCGAACAGTTCACGCCGTTCGCTGTGACCCACGATCACATACTCGACGTCGAGCTTTGCCAGCATCGGCGGCGAGACCTCGCCGGTGAAAGCCCCGTGGCTCTCCTTGTGCACGTTCTGCGCGCCCAGCGATATCGGGATGTCGTCGGCCTGCAGCACAGTCTGAACCGAACGCAGGTTGGTGAAAGGCGGGTGAACAGAGACGTCCACATGGTCGTAGTCGCGAGAGTTCAAGGCGTAGGCCAGCTTCTGGATCGTCTGGATCGCCTCGAAGTGGTTGTGGTTCATCTTCCAGTTGCCGCTGATCAGCGGTTTGCGTTCATCAGTCACCGAATTCTCCTCTCAAGGCCTTGAGGCCGACCAGATCGCCCTGCTCGATCAGAGCGAGCGATGCTCCACCACCGGTGGAGACGTGGTCCATTTCATGTTCAACACCGAACAGTTTCGCGGCCGCCGCGCTGTCACCGCCACCAACGACGGTGAACGCCTTGGTCTCGGCCATGGCCTGGGCGACCGCACCGGTCCCGCCGCCGAAGCGGGGATCCTCGAACACACCCATCGGTCCGTTCCACAGCACCGATCCGGCCTCGTGGATCAAGTCGCCGAAAGCCGCCGCGCTGCCAGGACCGATGTCGACACCCGTCCAACCATCGGGAAGGTTCGTGCCCATCTGACGCACGTCTCCCCCAACTTCGGGCATCATCAACTTGCCGCCGGGGCCCAGAGCGGTGATGTCGTACGGCAGATGGACGGGCTTGGGACCGTCGAGGAGCCGCGCGCAGGTGTCGATCATGTCGGTCTCACACAGCGAGGCTCCCACCGAGTGGCCCTTGGCGGCCAGGAAAGTGAAGCACATTCCCCCGCCGACGATCAACGAATCGACCGACTCCAGCAGCGCCTCGATGACCGCCAGCTTGTCGCTCACCTTCGATCCGCCCATCACGGCCACGAAGGGCCTTCGAGGATTCGTACGCAAACCGCTGAGCACCTCTACCTCACGCGCCAGCAACCGGCCGGCGGCCGACGGCAGATGGCGCGGCGGACCCACGATCGAGGCATGAGCTCGATGAGAGGCACCGAACGCATCGTTGACATAGGCGTCGTGCCCCTCGACCAACTCCTCGACGAACGATGGGGCGTTCGTTGTTTCTCTGGGATCGAAACGCAGGTTCTCGAGCAGTTCCACCCCCGGCACAAGTTCAGCCAGCCGATCCCGGACCGGAGCAACCGAGTAGGCGGGGTTGGGCTCACCCTTGGGACGCCCGAGATGAGTGCAGGCGGTGACCGAAGCACCTTGGCCGATCAACCAGCGCATCGTCGGCAGCGCGGCACGGATGCGCAGGTCGTCGGTGATCTCGCCGTCGATTATCGGCACGTTGAAGTCGGCCCGCAAGAGGACCGATTTGCCCGCGAGGTCTCCGAGGTCTTCGAGTCGGGGAACGGAACTCACTGTCTAGCCGGCGCCGACAACCAAGGTGAGGTCGACCAAACGGTTCGAGTAGCCCATTTCGTTGTCGTACCAGCCGAAGACCTTGACCAGTGAGCCCTGCGCCATGGTCAGTCCGGAGTCGAACACGCACGAGGCGGTCGAACCGATGATGTCAGAGGAGACCAGCGGCTCATCCGAGTAGACGAGCACGCCGCTCAGCGGACCGGTTGTGGCCGCGTCCTTGAACGCCTCGTTGATCTCTTCGACGGAGACATCGTCGCGGCCCAGCACCCCGGTGAAATCGGTGATCGATCCGTCGGGTATCGGCACTCGCATCGAGGTGCCGTCGAGCTTGCCCTGCATCTCGCGCATCACCAGGCCGGTGGCCCGGGCCGCTCCCGTCGAGGTGGGCACGATGTTGATCGCCGCGGCGCGGGCACGACGCAGATCGGAATGCGGGCCGTCGACCAGTGCCTGGTCGCCCGTGTAGCCGTGCACTGTCGTCATCAGTCCCTGCACGACACCGAAGGCATCGTCGAGCACCTTGACCATCGGCACGAAGCAGTTGGTGGTACACGATGCGTTGGAGACGACGTGGTGGTTCTCCGGGTCGTAGGTGTCGTCGTTCACACCGACAACGAAGGTTGCGTCGCTGTCGCCCGAGGGAGCGGAGATGATCACCTTGGGGGCGCCCGCGGTCAGGTGCATGGCGGCACCGCTTCGCTTGGTGAAGATCCCCGTGGACTCAACGACTACGTCAACACCGAGGTCGCCCCAGGGGAGATCCTCGGGGTTGCGCTCGGAGAGGACTCGCAGGAGATCGCCGTCGACGCTGATCCCGTCGTCGGTGACCTCGACATCGCCGGACAGGTTCCCGTGCACCGAATCGCGGGCAAGCAGATGCGCCATCGTGTCGACCGAACCGAGATCGTTGACGGCGACGAAGTCGATGTCAGCGCCCTGAGCCTTGGCGGCCCGAAAGAAGTTGCGGCCGATCCGGCCAAAACCGTTGATTCCGACGCGTACGGTCATTTGGGGTTCCCCCGTTGTTGGTTGTGCCATTGTTCGATGTGAACAGTGGCTGTCAGATGTTGAGGTCGCGGTGCACCACCGAAGGCGTGATCCCCAAATCCTTGAATACCACGGCCATCCGTTCAGCAATGGCGACCGAACGATGTCTACCACCTGTGCAACCGAATGCGACGGTGAGATACGACTTCCCCTCCTGCTCATACAACGGGAGGATCAACTCCAGGAGACGCTCGAGGCGTTCCAGGAAGCCTTCGGTGACCGGCTGCGAAAGCACATAGTCGCGAACCTGCTGGTCGAGACCGGTCAAAGGACGCAACTCGTCGATCCAGTGCGGGTTCGGCAAGAACCGGCAATCGATCACCACGTCGACATCGAGGGGCAGGCCATGCTTGTAGCCGAACGACGAGACCGTGGTCTGCATGGTGTGCCCGCAGTTCCCGTCACCGAAGGCCTCCCGCATACGCTCTCGTAGTTGATGCACGTTCAAATCCGAGGTGTCGATCACCAGATCGGCCTGAGCGCGCAACGGTTCCAATGCGACCCGTTCCGCGTCGATAATCTCTCCGAGCGTGCCGCCGTCGGAATCATCGAACGGGTGCCGACGCCGACTCGACTCATAACGGCGCACCAGCACCTCGGTGGAGGCATCGAGGAACACCAGTTGCACCCGGGTGAACTGTGTCCTGAGTGCGCTGACCAGCGAGGCGATCTTGTCCTGGTGCTGACCTGAGCCGACGACCAGGGCCATCCGGTCGCCCGCGCTCGAGGAGCCGTCGGCCAACTCCGCGACCTTGGAGATCAGCGCGGGTGGCAGGTTGTCCATCACGAACCAGCCCATGTCTTCGAGATTGTCGGCCGCCACCGTGCGACCGGCCCCGGACAGTCCCGCGATGACCACCAGATCGCTCATGGGCCGATGCTAACGCGTTGCCCACGCTGCGGCCGCGCTGACAACGCTACGGCCAGAACCGCAGACCCCCGACCACGTTGCTTGCGCTGCGCCCAGAACCGCAGACCCCCGAGCACTGGTGCTAGAGGCGGTGGTCGCCGACAAGGACCAGGAGCCTCGGTGTGTGGACCACAACTTCGGCTTCATGCTCTGGAACCTTGTCCACGAAAGCGGAAGGTGGGGCGGGTTCGAGGACCGCGACAAGATCGATTCCGGCGGCGATCATCTCGTTGATGTAGCGGCTCAAGGGGCGATGGACGAAGCGCACATGCACATCCCTGCTGACTTCTTCGAGCGTGGCTGTCTCATGGAGGTAGGCGCCCACACGCCAGTAGGTCTCGGGGGGATCGATCATGTGGTCGACGATCAGACCGCTGTTTGGCGTCTGGAACAGCGGGTGGTTGAGAATCAGCACGAACCGTCCACCCGGACGCAGTGCTCGTGCAACCTCGGCAAACGACTCTTCGAGCGCGTCGATGTGTTCAAAGACCAAACAGACGACTGCCCCGTCGAATGAGCTGCTGCGCACCGGAAGGCGATCACTGAGGGCCAGCGAATAGACGGGTCCGCCGGCCCGCTCATGTGCTGTGCGGATCTGGGCGGCTGTCGGGTCCAGACCTACAACTTCGGCTCCCGCCTGAGCCAACGCTCGCGCAATCTGGCCTTCGCCGCAGCCGATGTCGAGCACCCGTTCACGACCAGCGAGGTGTTGCAACACGATCGGGATGATCTGCTCGGTGTATTCGGGATTGACCCCGTCTGTGAACTCAGCCTGCCACCACTGCGCGTGATCATCCCAGGACGGTGCCCCAGACTCTGTCGGAGCTGCGGACGAGGCCGCAGACCCGCGAGCACCAACGCCAAAGGCACCCGACCCCGTTTCAGGCTCGGTGGACATGGTCGTATACGTTCTCGGCGACTTCGTCGGGGAGCCAGCTCAGCGCCTTGAGGTCGCTGAGGGCAGCGCGTTTCACGGCGTTGACGCCACCGAGTTCGGAGGTGAGGCGTTTCTTGCGGACAGGACCGAGCCCGGCGATGCCGTCGAGAGCTGAGCGGGTCATGCGTTTCTCGCGCAACTGGCGATGGTAGGCGATAGCGAAACGGTGGCTCTCGTCCCGGATCCGCTGAAGCAGATACAACGCCTCGGACTGCCGGGGAAGCAGGATCGACTCGCTCCGGTTGGGCACGAACACCTCTTCGAACTGCTTGGCCAGCGCAACGACGGGGATCTCCTCGGTGAGGCCGAGTTCTGCGAGAACCCGCTCGGCCACACCCAGCTGCCCCTTGCCGCCATCGACCACCAACAGCTGCGGCGGATACGAGAAGCGCCCCTCGCGCTGTTCAACAGGCAGCTCGCGCTCCTTCAGATAGGCCGACAGCCGCCGATGGAGCACCTCGTGCATGGCCGCGAAGTCGTCGTTGCCCGGTACTGACTGGATCCGGAAACGCCGATAGTCGGACTTCTTCGGCAGTCCGTCCTCGACCACCACCATCGAACCCACGTAGTCGGTCCCCTGGATGTGGCTCATGTCGTAGCACTCGATGCGCAGAGGCATCTGCGGCAGTTCGAGGTGCTGCTGCAACTCGTTGAGCGCTCGGGCGCGGCTGTTGTGATCGTTGGTGCGTTTGAGGCGGTGGCGCTTGAAGGTCTCCTCGGCATTCTGCGTCACGGTCTCGTGAAGGCGTCGCTTGTCGCCCCGCTGCGGTACCCGGATCTGAACCTTGGTCCCCCGCGCCTCGCTGATCCACTCCTCATACAGCCGCGGATCATGCGGCAACCGTGGAACCAGCACCTCCTTGGGCCAACCGATCGGGTTGTTGTCGAAGTACAGGCGCTCGAGCACTCGACTCATCAGTTCCGGCTCGTCGAGTTCCTCGGCCTTGTCGACCACGAAGCCACGGCGTCCCATCACGCGACCCTTGCGTACGAAGAAGACCTGCACCGCGGCCTCCAACTCATCGTCGAAAACACCGACCACGTCAGCATCGGTGCGCTGAGCGAACACCATCTGCTGCTTCTCGACGGCTTTGCGCACCGAATTCAGACGATCCCGGAAGTACGCCGCCTTCTCGTACTCCAAGGCATCACTCGCCTCGCTCATCTGCGCGGTGAGCTTGGCGATCACCTCATCGGTGTCGCCCGCGAGGAAGCTGATGAGATCTGCAACCATCCCGTCGTAGGTCTGTTTGTCGACCTCGTCGACACAGGGACCGGCACACTTCTCGATGTGATACAGCAGGCACGGTTCGCCCAACCTCTCGTGCCGCCGGAACTTGTTGTCCGAGCAGGTGCGAATGGGAAAGGTGCGAAGTAGCAGGTCGAGCGTCTCACGGATGGCGTAGGCGTGGCCGTACGGCCCGAAGTAGCGGTTGCCCTTCTTGCGCCTGCCGCGTATGACCATCGCCCGAGGCCACTCGTCCACCATCGTCAGGCACAGGAACGGATACGACTTGTCGTCGGTGTAGCGGACGTTGAACCGCGGCTTGTGGCGCTGGATCAGCGAGAACTCGAGCATCAGCGCCTCGACCTCGTTGGCCACCTGGATCCACTCGACGGACTCGGCCGTCTCGACCATCTGGCGGGTGCGTGTCGGCAGCTTGCGGGGGTTCTGGAAGTAGTTCGAGAGGCGGGACCGAAGGTTCTTGGCCTTGCCGACGTAGATCACACGGCCCTCTCGGTCCTTGAACTGGTATGAGCCGGGCGTGTCGGGGATAGTGCCGCTGGGAGGTCGCGAGATCATGGCCCTATCCGGACAGCATCGGCACCAGGAACGCTCCCGTGTGGCTCTCGGGCACGGCGGCCACTTCCTCGGGCGTGCCTACCGCGACCACGCTCCCCCCGCCGGACCCGCCTTCGGGCCCGAGGTCGATCAACCAGTCCGCGGTCTTGATGACATCGAGGTTGTGCTCGATAACGACCACGGTGTTCCCCTGATCGACGAGGCGGCTGAGCACGCCGAGCAACTTGCGGATGTCTTCGAAATGAAGACCTGTGGTGGGTTCGTCGAGCAGGTAGATGGTGTGGCCGGTGGAGCGTTTGGCCAGCTCACTGGCGAGTTTGACGCGCTGAGCCTCACCTCCTGACAGCGTCGGCGCGGGTTGGCCCAGCCGTACGTAGCCGAGCCCTACGTCGACGAGGGTCTGCATGTGGCGGGCGATCGCCGGCTGGTTGGCGAAGAACTCCAGGGCGGTCTCGCATGACATGTCGAGGATCTCGGAGATGTTGCGGCCCTTGAAACGAACCTCGAGGGTGTCCCGGTTGTAGCGCAGGCCCTTGCAGACTTCGCACGGCACGTAGACGTCCGGCAGGAAGTGCATCTCGATCTTGATCGTGCCGTCGCCGCGGCAGGCTTCGCAGCGCCCGCCCTTCACGTTGAACGAGAAACGCCCCGGCAGGTAGCCCCGGACCTTCGCCTCGTTGGTCTGCGAGAAGAGTTTGCGGATGTGGTCGAAGACGCTGGTGTAGGTGGCTGGGTTGGAACGCGGGGTGCGTCCGATCGGCGACTGGTCTATGGAGATGACCTTGTCGAGGTTGTCGATGCCGTCGATGCGGGTGTGCAGCCCCGGTGGGAGCCTTGAGGTGTAGATGTGCTGCATCAGCGCTCGGTGCAGGATCTCCTCGACCAGCGAGGACTTTCCCGAACCCGAGACACCGGTGACGCAGATGAACTTGCCGAGCGGGAAATCGACATCGATGTTCTTCAGGTTGTTGTGGCGGGCTCCGCGGACGGTCAGCTGGGTGCCGTTGCCGACACGGCGCATTCCGGGGACCTCGATCTGTCGCTGACGCGAGAGGTACTGGCCGGTGATCGACTCCTCGTTCGCCAGCAGGTCTTCGAAGGTTCCAGAGTGGACGATGCGGCCGCCGTGCTCGCCGGCACCGGGGCCGATGTCGACCACATGGTCGGCCACCTTGATCGTGTCCTCGTCGTGTTCGACCACGAGGACCGTGTTGCCCAGGTCCCGCATCCGCAGCAGCGTCTCGATCAGGCGGTGGTTGTCGCGCTGGTGCAGGCCGATCGAGGGTTCGTCGAGCACGTACAGCACCCCTACGAGCCCGGAGCCGACCTGCGATGCCAGGCGGATCCGTTGCGCCTCACCGCCTGCGAGGGAGGCGGCGCCGCGCGACAGGGTCAGGTAGTCGAGGCCGACATCGAGCAGGAACCCGAGCCGGGCCTTGATCTCCTTGAGGACCTGTTCAGCGATGATCGAGTCCCGTTCGGACAGTTCCAGTTCACCGAGGCGTTTGGCGGCCTCGGCGATCGACAGCGAGCAGAGCTCGTGGATCGTCAGGCCGCTGATGGTCACCGCCAGCGACAACGGGTTGAGCCTCGACCCGTCGCATTCGCGGCATGCCACCTGGCGCATGTAGCCCTCGATGATCTGGCGGGCCCCGTCGCTCTCGGATTCGCTGTGCCGGCGCATCAGGTAGGGAACGACGCCCTCGAACTTGGCGTGGTAGACGCGGGTGCGGCCGTAGCGGTTCTTGTAGCGGACCTGGACACGGTCCTTCACGCCTTTGGCGAGCAGCAGCAGCTCGCGCTGCTTGTCGGTCAGGTCCTGCCAGGGCTGGTCCTGGGGAATCTCGTAGACCTTGCAAACCGATTCGACCAGTCTGGAGAAGTAGCGGCTGCGCCCACCTGCCCAGGGGCTGATGGCACCCTGCGCGATGGTCGCCTCGGAGTCGGGAACCACCAACTGGGGGTCGACCTCGAAGACCGTTCCGAGGCCGTCGCAATGCGTGCAGGCCCCGTAGGGAGAGTTGAACGAGAAGTTGCGGGGGGCCAGCTCCTCGAAGGACTTTCCGTCGGAGGGGCGCGAGAGGTGCTGACTGAAGACGATCGTCTCGGTGGGCCCCTCGCCCTGTTTGGGGACGATCTGGATCTCGGCGATCCCGCCGGTGAGCGTCAGCGCCGTCTCTATCGAGTCGGTGAGGCGCCGTTCTATCCCTTCGCGCAGGACCAGACGGTCGACCACGACCTGGATGTTGTGCGTTTCGTAGCGAGCGAGGTCGAGTTCGTTCTGCTCGCTGAGTTCGAGCAGCCCACCGTCGACTATCGCCCGCGCGAAGCCCTGCTGGGCGAGGTCCGACAGCAGGGTCTCATAGGTGCCCTTGCGTCCACGCACGATCGGTGCGAGCACCTGGAAGCGGGTCTGTGCAGGCAGTGCGAGCACCTTGTCGACGATCTGTTGCGGAGTCTGGCGAACCAACTCCTCGCCGGTCTCGGGGTCGTGGGGTATGCCGATCCGGGCGTACAGCAGCCGCAGATAGTCGTAGACCTCGGTGACGGTGCCCACCGTGGAGCGCGGGTTGCGTGAGGCGCTCTTCTGGTCTATCGAGATGGCCGGCGACAGTCCCTCGATGAAGTCGACGTCAGGCTTGTCCATCTGGCCGAGGAACTGCCGCGCGTATGCCGAGAGCGACTCCACGTAGCGGCGTTGGCCCTCGGCGTAGATCGTGTCGAAGGCCAGCGACGACTTGCCGGAACCGGATATTCCGGAGAAGACGATCAGCTTGTCGCGCGGCAGTTCAAGGTCAATATCGCAAAGGTTGTGCTCGCGTGCGCCCGAGATGAACAGCCGATCAGCCACGCCCGCACTCTAGCGCCCTCGCATACCCCAATACCCGAACACTAGTTCGAAATTCTGGGCGTGTGCACTGAACTCGAAGATCAACGGCGCATGTCGCGGAGTTCTCGGCGTAACTCCTTGACCTCGTCGCGTAGACGGGCGGCGTATTCGAAGCGTAGATCGACCGCCGCGTCGTGCATCTCCTTCTCGAGCGTGCCGATCAGGCGCTCCAGTTCGTCCTCGGGAAGGTCGCTCAACTCATCGGTCGCCCGGCGCTTGCGGCCCAACTCAGACAGGGCCTCGGGGATCGGCGAAACATCTTCCTGCGGACGGATCATCGACAGGATGTCGGTGATCTCCTTGCGCACCGACTGAGGGTCGATCCCGTGCTCGTCGTTGTAGGCCTGCTGCAACTGGCGCCGGCGCATGGTCTCGCTGATCGCCCGCTGCATCGAGTCGGTGACACGGTCTGCGTACATCACCACCTCGCCGGCAACGTTTCGAGCGGCGCGCCCGATCATCTGGATCAACGAAGTGTCACTGCGCAGGAAGCCTTCCTTGTCGGCGTCGAGGATCGCCACCAGCGACACTTCGGGAAGGTCAAGGCCCTCCCGCAGCAGGTTGATGCCGACCAGAACGTCGAACTCGCCCATGCGCAGGTCACGCAGGATCTCGATCCGCTGGATCGTGTCGACCTCACTGTGCAGATAGCGAACCCGCACGCCGAGTTCCAAGAGGTAGTCCGTGAGATCCTCCGCCATCTTCTTCGTGAGCGTCGTGACCAGCACCCGCTCACCGCGTCCAACCCGGCCCGCTATCAGCTCCTGGAGGTCATCGATCTGCCCCTTGGTGGGCTTGACGATCACTGCCGGGTCGATCAGGCCCGTGGGTCTCACGATCTGTTCGACCACCTGCGACGACACCTCCAGTTCGTAAGCACCGGGAGTGGCAGACAGAAAAACAGCCTGGTTGATGCGCTGCATCACCTCGTCGAACCTCAGCGGACGGTTGTCGGCCGCTGACGGGAGCCGGAATCCGTGCTCGATGAGGGTTTCCTTGCGGCTGCGGTCGCCCTCGTACTGGCCATGCAGCTGCGGCACGGCCACATGCGACTCGTCGATCACCATCAAGAAGTCCTCGGGGAAGTAGTCGAGCAGGGTGTAGGGGGCCTCTCCCGGGCCCCTTCCGTCGATGGGTCCCGAATAGTTCTCGATGCCGTTGCAGTAACCGAGTTCCTGCATCATCTCCAGGTCGTACTCGGTGCGCATCCGCAGCCGCTGCGCCTCGAGCAGTTTGCCCTCCTTCTCGAACAACGTCAGCCGTTCCCGCAGCTCAATCTCGATCCGATCCATGGCGGCGAGCATGGTCGCCTGGCTCGTGGCGTAGTGCGTGGCAGGGAACACGACCAGCTCCTCCAGCGACTTGAGCCTCTCCCCTGTCAAGGGGTCGACGACCGTTATCTGCTCAACCTCGTCGCCGAACAACTCGATCCGCACCGCTGTCTCGTCGTACGCCGGATGGACCTCGATGGTGTCTCCCCGGACCCGGAACTTGCCCCTGATCAGGTTCATGTCGTTGCGTTCATATTGAAGGTCGACGAGGCGGCGGAGTATCGACCGCTGGTCGTACTCCTCCGCGGTGCGCAGCACGAGCAGTTGGTTCTCGTACTCCTCCGGTGAACCCAGGCCGTATATTGCCGAGACCGATGCCACCACGACGGTGTCACGTCTGGTGAGCAGCGCTGATGTCGCCGAGTGACGCAGCCGGTCGATCTCGTCGTTGACCGACGAGTCCTTCTCGATGTAGGTGTCGCTCGAGGGCATGTACGCCTCGGGCTGGTAGTAGTCGTAGTAGCTGACGAAGTACTCGACCCGGTTGTCCGGGAAGAACTCCTTGAGTTCGTTGGCGAGCTGCGCGGCGAGCGACTTGTTGGGGGCCAGCACGAGCGTCGGGCGTTGGACCCGCTCGATCGTCCAGGCGATCGTGGCGCTCTTTCCCGAGCCGGTGATGCCCAGCAGTGTCTGGAAGCGGTCGCCCCGCTCGATGCCCTCGGCGAGTGACTCGATGGCCGCCGGCTGGTCTCCACTCGGTTCAAAGCCGGACACAACCTTCATGGCTGTGCGGTCACTGGGAACCGTCGCAGGTGGCACCTGAACAACCTAGGAGTGCGGGAGGGTGGTGATCCACTCCCATGCTTGGTCGATACTGCGTTCCAGAGCTGCGAGATCGCCGGAGTTGTCGATGACCCAGTCGGCTACCGCGAGGCGTTCCTCACGGCTGGCCTGATTGGCGATCCGGGCCCGGGCGTCGGCCTCGTCGAATCCCCGGTTGGCGACCAGCCGCTGGACTGTGAGTTCGGTGTCTGCATCGACAACAACGATCCCCGCAAGCTTCCCGAATTGATCCGCAACAGACGTGCCGTCCGCGCCCACTAGCAACGGCAGATCGAGGATGACCACGGCATCGCTGCCGGCGAATCCCTTGCGTCTCCGGTCGATCTCGGCGTACAGAGCCGGGTGGACAATCCCGCTGAGCGCGTCGAGTTCGTCGCCGTCGTTGAAGACGACCTCCGCGACAGCGCCCCGATTCAGCGTGCCGTCATCGGCAACGATGCCGGGGCCCCAACGCTGGACCATCGCCTCAAAGACGGGCTGGCCCGGCTCCTGCAGTTCCCGCACGATCCGGTCGGCGTCGATCAGCTCGGCACCACGCTCAACGAACGCGTCGGCGACCGTCGATTTGCCTGAGCCGATCCCGCCGGTGAGCGCGATCTGTTTCACTAGTCGGCCTTGACGGACTCGTCTCCCACGACATCGTCTGCGGGGGCATCGTCGGCGGCCACCTCTACCTCATCGGTGACTTCGACCTCTTCGGTGACCTCGACGTACTCGTACTCGGTCCCGTCCTCGTCGGTCTCGATCACACCCGCCACCGCGTGGTCGCCGGCTTCGGCGTAGTACTCCTCCCAGGCCTGCTGGCCCTCGGAGCTCTCATCGCCGCCGATGTAGTTGCCCTCCTCGTCGTAGGCGTGGTCGCCGAAGTGCTCCTGATATTCGGCAGCCACCTGACCGCCCTCGGCGGCCTGCTTGATCGAGAGGCTGATCCGCCGGCGTTGCAGGTCGAGGTCGATGATCTTGACCCACAGTTCCTCGCCGGGGGTGACGACCTGTTCGGGCAGGTCGATATGGTGCGCCGACATTTCGGAGATGTGGACCAGCCCCTCGATACCGTCGCCCACCTGCACGAACGAGCCGAAGGGAACCAGTTTGGTGACTCGACCGTAGACCAGTTCACCGACACGGTGGCTCGAAGCGAACTCCTGCCATGGATCCTGCTGGGTCGCCTTCAACGAGAGGCTGATGCGCTCGCGGCTGAGATCAACCTCGAGAACCTGCACTTCGATCTCGTCGCCGACGCTCACCACCGAGTTCGGGTGGTCGACATGCTTCCAGGAGAGCTCCGACACGTGGACCAGTCCGTCCATCCCGCCGAGATCGACGAAAGCGCCGAAGTTGACCACCGACGACACCACGCCGGTGCGCTTCTCGCCGGGCTTGAGATTGTCGAGGAACGCTTCGCGCTGCTCTTTCTGGGCCTCTTCGAGCCAGGCTCGGCGGGACAGCACCACGTTGTTGCGGTTCTTGTCGAGTTCGATGATCTTGGCTTCGAAGTGCTGGCCGACGTAGGGCTGCAGGTCCCGCACCCGGCGCAGTTCGACGAGTGAGGCCGGCAGGAATCCCCGCAGGCCGATGTCCATGATCAAGCCGCCCTTGACGACTTCGATCACCATGCCCTTGACCATTCCGCCGGCTTCCTTGATGCCTTCGATCTCGCCCCAGGCCCGTTCGTACTGGGCGCGTTTCTTGGAGAGGAGCAGGCGTCCGTCCTTGTCCTCCTTGGTGAGGACCAGGGCTTCGATGCTCTCACCCATGGAGACGATCTCGTTGGGGTCGACGTCGTTGCGGATCGACAGCTCGCGGCTGGGGATCACGCCTTCGGACTTGTAGCCGATGTCGAGCAGGACCTCATCCTGGTCGACCCGCACGACCGTGCCTTCAACGAGTTGGCCGTCTTCGACGACAACCATGGCGGAGGTGTATGCCTCCTCGATATCCACCCCCCCGAGGTCTGCGTCGATTATCTGGCGGGGGGTGTAGTTTCCATCGGAATCGAAGGTTCCGAATCGAGACTCGGTCTCGACGGTTGTGTCGGTTTGCATTCTGCTCTTGTCGAATAGAGGTGACGCCGCGGTATCGGACCGTGGAGCCCTGCCGGTCAGGACAGCCTCAAAACGCTATCAAGTTGCAGCCTCAGCGAGACTTGTGCGGGGATTTGTCAGCATTCTGTAATCAATGCCGTGCTCAGTGGTGCGCGGCGGTGCGGTGCGGCCGATTCAGCCCTTCGCACCGGCCCAGGTTGTCGCGACCTGCAGGTCGACCTCGAGGGGGACCCGCAGTTCGAATGCGTCCCGCATGATCGACGTGGTCATCTCTGTGGCCTGTTCGACTTCGGAGTCGGGGGACTCGACGATGATCTCGTCGTGCACCTGCAGGACGATGCGGCTGTCTATTCCTGAGCTCTCGATCGCTTCGTCGAGGCGGACCAGGGCGACCTTGAAGATGTCGGCGGCCAGGCCCTGGATACCGGCGTTCATCGCCTGGCGCTCCCCCGCCTGGCGAACCTGGCGGTTCGATGCCGACAGTTCCGGTATCTGGCGGCGGCGCCCGAACAGTGTCTCGGTGTAGCCGCGCTCCCGGGCCAGCTTCACGGTGTCGTCCATGTACTGCCTCACCGCTGGGAACGCCGCGAAGTAGGAGTCGAGGATCTCCGCTGCTTCGGGGACCCCGATATTGAGCCGCTGCGCGAGCCCGTAGGACTCCATGCCGTAGGCGAGACCGTACGAGACCATCTTGGCTTTCGAGCGTTGTTCGATGCCCACCTCGCCCGGGGGTATGTGGAATATCTTCGAGGCGGTGGCCGTGTGGATGTCGTCGCCGGCGTCGAAGGCCTCGATCAGGCCCGGATCCTCGGCAAGGTGGGCGATGCAGCGGAGTTCGATCTGGTCGTAGTCGGCGACGAGCAGTTTGTGCCCTGCCGGGGCCACGAACGCGGTTCTGAAGACTCGGCCCCGGTCGGAGCGGACCGGGATGTTGTGCAGGTTGGGTGCATCGGATGAGAGCCGGCCGGTGCGGGCCACGGTCTGGTTGAACGTGGCCCTGATCCGGTCGCCGGGGCCGGTCTCGGCCACGAGCCCCTCTCCGTAGGTGGAGCGCAGTTTCTCGACCTCGCGGAAACGCAGGAGGTTGTCGACGATCTGGTGCTGGTCGCGGAGCTTCTCGAGCGTCTGGGCGTCGGTGCTGTATCCAGTCTTGGTCTTCTTCAGCGGGGTCAGCCCGAGTTCGTCGAAGAGGACCTCGCGCAGCTGCTTGGTGCTGTTGACGTTGAACTCGTGCCCTGCGTCTGCGATGACCGCGGCTCGGAACTGTTCGGTCTCGCTGGTGAGCTCATCGCGGATGCGGACCAGCGCGGCACGGTCGACCGCGATCCCGCACTGTTCCATCCGGGCCAGCACCCGGACCAGGGGAACTTCTAGTTCATCGTTGAGGTCGTCGAGTCCTTGGGCGCTCAGGGCCGCTTTCATCGGTTCGACGAGCCGGTCGACGGCCAGGGCATGGCGTGCGGGCTCGTCCATGAGGTCTTCGTCGGTTCCGTCAAGGTCGAGCTGGCCCAGGGCAGCCGCCGATTCGGGCATTTCGAAGTCTGTGTAGCGTTTGAGCAGTCCTCCGAGGTCGTAGGCGGTTTCTGCGGGGTTGAGCAGGTATGCGGCCAGACGCGTGTCGAATGCGAGTCGCTGCATGTCTACGTCGTGGTCGAGCAGGCGGCGCGCGGTTGCCTTGGCTCCGTGCATCGCCACTTGCCGGCCGTCGAGCAGCAGGCGCAGCGCTTCGAGTACCGCATCGTCTTGCAGAACATCGGCCGGTACGAACCCGACTTCTGCACTGGCGCTGTCGGTCACGAAGGCGAGACCGTCGTCGATTCCGTGCTCGGGCACCGCCAGGGCGAGCACTCCGGTCCCGTTACGGGCGGCGTTCAGCGCTGCGACTGCCTCGGCCGGCGTCTCATATGCGGTGATCTCGGCTTCGAGCACCTCGGTCCGCGGGCCCGCGGGCGGGGCGACCTCACCGTCGAGGACTTCGCTGAGGCGTTCCTGTAGGCTCCGGAATTCCAGGAACTCGAACAGCCTCGACAGTTCTGCCTGGTCGATCTCGCCCATGGCGAGTTCGTCGATCGTCAGGGGCAGCTCCACGTCCCTCAGCAGCCTCATCATCTCGACGTTGTTGCGGACATCGGCTTCGTGCGCGCTGAGGTTCTCGCGCAGTTTGGGAGTCAGGTCGTCGAGCGAGGCGTAGATGCCGTCGATACCGCCGCGTTCGTTGATGAGTTTGGCGGCCGTCTTCTCCCCGACACCGGGGACTCCCGGGAGGTTGTCGGAGTTGTCGCCGCGCAGTGCTGCGTACTGTACGTAGTCGCTCGGTGCTACTCCGGTGCGCTGCTTGATTCCGGCCTCGTCGTAAAGGGCGTAATCGGACACGCCCCGTTTGTTGTAGAGGACCCTGACGTGCGGATCCTCGATGAGTTGGTAGCTGTCACGGTCGCCGGTGACGATCATGACGTCGTCGCCGTTGTCGCGGCCTCGGGTGGCGAGGGTGGCGATGATGTCGTCGGCCTCGTAGCCGGCCTTGTCGATGACCGGTATCGCCAGCACCTCCAGCACTTCACGTACCAGGCCCATCTGCTGGTAGAGGATGTCGGGGGCGGATTCCCGCTGTGCCTTGTAGGTCGGCGTCAGTTCATGGCGGAACGTGGGCTCGGCGCGGTCGAAGGCCACCGCGATGCGCTCGGGTTCATGGTCTTTGAGCAGGTAGATGAGCATCGACGTGAAGCCGTAGACGGCGTTGGTCACCTGGCCGGAGGCGGTCGCCATGTCGGTCGGCAGCGCGAAGAAGGCGCGGTAGACGAGCGAGTTCCCGTCGATGAGCATGAGCTTGGCCATCGCCGTGGACCCTACTCGGCTGATCCGCTCATTGACCGGCCACCTCTGGGCTTCTTGTTCAGGGCGTCTCGCCTGCGAGGATGTCGTTGGCGATCTCGGCCATGCTCCTGCGTGTCGACATGGCCTGCTGTTGCAGGAAGCGGAAGGCGTCGTTCTCGCTCATCTCGTGTTCGTCGATGAGCCGGCCTTTGGCCCGGTCGATCAGTTTGCGGACCTCTAGGCGCTCGGCGAGGTCGCTCACCTGGTCTTCGAGCAGCGCGTGTTCGCGGAACCTCGCCAGGGCGGTTTCGATGGCCGCAACCAGGTCGCTGCGCTGATAGGGCTTGACAAGATAGGTCATCGCCCCAGCTTCGACCGCTCTCTCGATCAGTTCGCGTTGGCTGAAGGCGGTGAGGATCACGACTGCGGTGCGGGTCTCGCTGCTTATCGTCTGTGCCGCGGAGATTCCGTCGAGGCCGGGCATCTTGATGTCGAGCAGGACGAGGTCGGGGGTGTGGGTCTTGACCAGTTCCACGACTTCGTCGCCACGGCCTGTGTCGGCTGGGACTTCGTAGCCTTCCGAGCGAAGGGTCTCGACCAGGTCGAGTCGGATTATCGGCTCGTCCTCGGCTACGACGATGCGTACAGCATCCTCGCTCACGGGGCGCTGAGATGATCGAGAAGCGTGTCCTGGGTGGCGTCGAGTTCGGCGATCTTGGCGACGACACGGTCGCGGTGACGGGTCATGCGCTCTACATGGCGGGCCAGACGACGATGCTCCCGTTCCGCCAGCGGTGTTTCTGATACCAGGGCTCGTACCCGTGCGTCGTAGGCTTCGTCGCGGAGTTGGTTGAGTTGCTCCTCGGTGACCTGCAGGTCAGCACGAAGCAGGCGCAGCTGCTGACCCACGCGCCGCAACCGACGCTCGATCTGAGGATTGGTTTCAACCATCAGCCCCCAATTGTAGAGCCTCGCTCCGAGCTTGCTGTATTCGGGCCACTCCAAAGGCGTACTTCAGGCGGGCGCACGCCGGCGTACCCGCGTGACGATCTGAGTCCCGCCTTCGACCACGAGGTCTGTCACAACTCGGTGGTACGGTCGCTCCATTGTGATACGGGTTGTGAGTTGGAACATCGCCAAGCGGGATCGGCCCTGGCGTGAGCTGGTGGAGATGGATGCCGACGTGGCTCTCCTTAAGGAAGCCGGCGGTGTCCCCGCCGAGGTTGCTGACCGAGTCAAAGTCGGACCCGATGAAAGCTGGGATGCGCACGGATGGAACTCGGACTGGTGGGAAGGGCGCTGGCCGAAGCTGTACGACCGCTGGGCGAAAGTGGCAAAGCTGTCGGACAAGGTCGAACTTGAACGGTTCAAGCAGGTCAGTCCGATCAGCGAGGTGTCTGACGACGAGATCGCGGTCAGCGGCATCGGAACGATAGCGGCGGCCCGAGTCACGCCGGCCACCGCCGAGCCCTTCGTAGTGGTTTCGATGTACGCACGGTGGATGAGACCGCATCCGTCGACGAACAGCAAGTGGAAGGTCGGTCACTCCGACGGCTCGGCACACCGGACCATCTCAGACCTGTCGGCGTTCATCGGTGACACTGATCCGTCGAAGCACAGGATCTTGGCAGCAGGCGACCTGAACATGATCCTTGGCGAGACCGATGAAGTGTGGCAGTCGATGGGACCTCGGACACAGACCGTCATCGACCGGATGGACACGTTGGGCTTGGAGTTCCTTGGGCCACAAGCTCCCGACGGCGGGCGTCAAGCGGAGCCCACCCCGGCCGGCCTGCCGCCCGATACTCGCAACGTGCCGACCTATCACACAACGCGGCAAACGCCTGCGACCGCCGGCAACCAACTCGACTACGTCTTCGCTTCACGCGGCTTCCACGAGCAGATCACCGTGCGCGCCCTCAATGCGCCTGACGAGTGGGGCTCGAGCGACCATTGCCGCATCCTGATCGAGATCCAAGACGACTGACGCAGCGCACCTCCAGCAGTACGGGGTCAACTGACGGTCAACACGCGACATCTCTGAGTTGTCGGATCTATGTTCCCCTCGCATTGGGCCGAGCGGACAGAGGTCTTTCGACCACACAGTGAACATCGTCGCGGGCGATGATCCGACTGGCTTTGTGGCGGCCCGACCGATTGACCAGGACAGGTTTGCTCACTTTGCGAGCGGTGATGGCGATCCGACTGCCCCTGACCGCGTCACCGACTTCAAACAGCGTCGTCATCGACCCCGATCGCCCCTTCTTGCTGTAGCTCCCGGCAGATGTCCACGACCATCTCCAGATCGATTCGCAAACTCTCGGAGATGTCGGAGTAGTAGAGCGTCTCGCCGGTGGCAAATAGGTCGATGATCTCTGAGCGAGCCTGTTCCACGGTGATCTCTCGCAACACGATCACTTTCTCGACCGCGGCTTCCTCCAAGCGAGCCACTTGCTCCTCAAGGACAGCGACACGGGCCTTCAGTGATCCGATATCAGGCTGCTCTTCTGCCGCTAGCGCCATTTGTCCTCCTGGCTCAATCTACATCCCGGCGGAAACTGTGGGCTGAGAGGCCCGGAAAGTGTCGGTTGAAACTGTCAGAAACTGTAGGACGCGAGTTGGTCGAGCGAGCGGCTTCGATCCGGTCCGACTGTAGCAGTCACTGTTCGCTTCGGATCGGACGATGATTCGAATGAACTGGGCGTGTGACAAGCTGGAGGATGGCACGAATCAGAGTCATTGCGGACGACGACTGGGACGGGGAGCTCGCTGAACTGCGCCCTCGGGTGGTGGACCCGAGGTGGGGTCGGGTCGACAACATCTTGGCGGTCCACTCGTTGAACCCTCGCGGCATGGCTGCGCACCAGAAGCTCTACGAATCAGCGATGGCCGGAACCGCCACGTTGCGCAAGGTCGAGCGGGAACTGATCGCCCTGGTCGTCAGCCTCACCAACGACTGTCATTATTGAGTGGTTCAACACCGGCGCGGTCTGCGCCGACTCATCAAGGACGATGAACTCGTGGCGGCCGTCGAGCACGACTGGACTACCGCCCCGCTGTCCTCAAAGCGCATGGCCATGCTGCGTTTCGCCGTCAAACTCACCGAGACTCCCGCCGCAACCAGCGACGCCGATGTCGAAGCCTTGAGGGAAGCTGGCTTCAGCGACCGCGACATTCTCGACATCGTTGAAGTCGTCGGTTACTACGCCTACGCCAACCGCATCGCCGACGGTCTCGGCCTCCAGATCGAGGACTGGATCCCCGACTGACCGCATTCACTGTATTTAGTTCTAATGGTTGACAGTGACTTTCAATGTCTCTGTCACAGGGGGTCTGTAGGTTTGTAGACATGCAATCAACCCCCACTCTCGTTGATCCGCAAGCCGCTGGCGGAGGCTCGGATGGTGGCTGTGGAAACGCAGTGTGTATCGGGCCAGTTGATGTGACGGATTTGTCCGAGGAGACGCTCCGGCAACGGCTGAAGCTGGTCGGGCGGAGTGAGTCACGCCTCGCGGCGATGAAATCGCAGATCCTTGCTGAGCTGGGCCGCCGCACTACCCCAGCCGATGCGCGACTGATTGCCAGCGATGATTTGTTGTCATCGAAGCGCCAGGCCAAACGCGATGTTCAAACCGCGGTGCAGCTCGAACAGTTGCCTGATACAGCCGGTGCGCTGGCTTCGGGCGAAATACCGCCTGGGCACGCTCGCTTGATCGCCCGTGCGTCGAGCGAAGGGCCTGTCGACGAGTCCGAGTTGGTCGAGGCTGCTCGCAGCCAGAACTTCGACCGCTTCGCCAAGACTGTTCGACGACATCAGCAGGCCCAGTCGGGCGACGACGGACAGGCACTGCTTGATCGTCAACGTCAACGGCGCACGGCACGGATCTTCGAAAGCCCTGACAGCGCCATGTTCATATTGCACGCAGAGTTCGACCAGATCACCGGTGCCCGCATCGCCACGGCGTTGACTGCGAAGGATCGTGAGCTCTGGCACCACGAGGACCCCAAGTCGCGGCGCAACCCGCGCCAACGTCTAGCCGACGCCGTCGCAGAACTGCTCTGTGACGGGTCCGATTGCTCCGGTAATGACAATGGCGCCAGCAAAAAGAAAAACAAGCAGGGCACGAACCTGCTGGTCCTGGCCGACTTCGATGTGATCAAGCAACAGCTGGTCAATGCCCGCCTCGCCGACGGTTCGCCAATACCGGTCTCAACGCTCAAGGACCTGGCGCTCGAAGCCGAGATTCTGCCGTCCATCTTCGATGCCAAGACCCAGGATCTGTGGCTGGGACGGTCCAGGCGTGTTGCCTCGGAGGCCCAGAGGATGGCCCTGGTGGCCAGAGACGAGCACTGCATCGGTTGCGAGGCCAACCCGCTGTGGTGCCGCGCCCATCACATCGAGTGGTGGTCCAAGAACGGACCCACGGACCTCGACAACCTGCTGCTGGTGTGCGACTCCTGCCACAAGAAGATCCATCAACACGGTTGGACCGTCCACCGACACCCCACGACCAAGAAGTTCTACCTCAAACCCCCACCCAACCCGGACTGAGCAATGCAGTCTAGGACTGACTCGGTAACAGGGAGCGCCTTCGCGGATATGGACCCGACAAACCCAACGCCGAATCCCGGCCAACTGTCCGGACCAGCCGACTGTCGCTCCCTTGAGTGCGCCGTTGAGAGCTCATTTGAGAGTTCCGGTGCCCGGGGCGGGACTTGAACCCGCACGCTCGTATGAAGCAACGGATTTTGAGTCCGCCGTGTCTGCCAATTCCACCACCCGGGCCGGATGATCACGCCAAGGCGTCTTGACCTTGTAGGCGCAGCGTAGCCTCTACGATATGTCGTCGGGCGCTGGATTCCCTCTACGCTCGCGCCGTTTGGCGTGGGTGCTCGTGGGCCTGGTTGTGATCGTGATTCTGCGGGAAGCATCGATCCGGCGACACATCGAAGATCTGACCGACTGGCCGCACACTCCCCGACCATTCTGACCGGCCCGCCCCTCTCACACCCGCCGAAACGATCCGACAACACCTGACAAAAGAACCCCGAGCAGGCCTGACTTCGCCATCACGCTTCGCCATCTCCGGAGCACAAATCGCAGAAGCAGTGAAACCCTGCGGTGTGCCCGTGAGTCAGACACCCCACAGCACGTATAACGTATATCCCTCTCAGACCCATAGATTTACGCGCCCAGTTGTCCGGCCACCGCGGGAGCCTCGAACCAAATGATCGTCTTCACCTACCCAGGACAAGGTTCGCAACGCCCCCAGATGGGTGCACCGTGGGCTGAGCATCCCTCCTGGGAGCTGGTCGAGGAAGCCTCCGAAGCCGTCGACCGCGATGTGGCGGCATTGCTGCTCGAAGCCGATGCCGACGAGTTGACAATGACCCGCAACGCCCAACTCGCCACGTTCGTCATGTCGATGGTGGTGCTCGACGCAGTCAGCCGTCTCGGAGCGGAAGCGGTTGCCCATGCGGGGCACAGCCTCGGAGAGTACTCGGCGCTCACCGCCTCAGGTGCCCTCGATTTCGGCGACGCGGTGCGGCTCGTCAACGAACGCGGCGACGCCATGCAAGCCGCGGCCGACGAACAGACCGGGACCATGGCCGCCCTGCTGGGCCTTGAAGACGACCAGGCTGACATCGCCTGTCGCCGCACAGCCGGTGACGTCTGGATCGCCAACTACAACGCACCGGGTCAAGTCGTCATCGCGGGCGTTGCCGAAGACATCGACGAGGCCTGCAAGATCGCCAAAGAGGCCGGCGCCAAACGGGCCATGCGGCTCCCAGTCGGCGGAGCGTTCCACACGCCGCTCATGGCGCCGGCCAGACGCCGCCTGCGCAAAGCCATCGACCAAGTCGAGTTCCGGCCCCCCGAACAACCCGTCTACGCCAACCTCGACGCCACGGCCCACGATGATCCCGGCGATTGGCCTGAATTACTCGGCGCGCAACTCTGCTCCCCGGTTCGCTGGCGCCAGACCCTGCGAACACTCTCCGACGACGGATTCGACACCTTCGTCGAGCTCGGTCCGGGCAATGTGCTCACAGGTCTCGTGAAACGAACCCTCAAGAACGCCAACCGAGTCAACGTCGCCACGCCGGCCGACCTCGACGGACTCCTGGAATCGCTGGCCGTTCAACTGAGCACCGAAACCCCGGATCTTGAAGGAGAGCATCTCTTCGCCACCGAACGGCTCGTGGTGTCGCCGGGCGCAGGAGTCTTCAATCTGGCCCCCGGTTGCGAACCGGGTCGCCGTGTGTCCGTGGGAGAGGTCTTGGGTACGGTAGGAGGTCAAGAAGTCCTCAGCTCCTTCGCGGGAGAAATAGTCGGGGTACTTGCTCTCAAGGGAGAACGCGTGACTTCACGGCAACCGATCGCTTGGCTGCGGGTCAACTGATGGCGGTACGAATCGCCGGGATCGGCACGGCGCTGCCCTCCAAGGTCGTGACCAACGACGACCTCGCAGAGATGATGGACACCAACGACGAATGGATCCGCGAGCGCGCCGGGATCGCCTCCCGCCACGTCGGCGGACTCACCTCCGAGATGGGTGTTGAAGCGGGCAACAATGCCCTCAAAGCCGCCGACCTCACTCCTGACGCCATCGATCTGCTGGTCCTGTCCACAAGCAGTCCCGATCAACGGTTCCCGGGCACCTCGGCACAGATCCATGCAGGCATCGGGCTGGACTGCGGCGCATTCGACGTCAATGCCGCATGTGCCGGGTTCGCCTACGGCTACGTAGCCGCATACGGGATGATGATGCTGCCCGGCGGGCCCGACCGGGTCCTCAACATCGGCAGCGACGCACTGTCGACGCTGGTCGACTGGGAGGACCGGGGAACCGCGATCCTCTTCGGCGACGGTGCCGGAGCGTGCGTCATGGAACGCCATCACCAGGGTGAGCTGCTGGCCTTCGACCTCGGAGCAGACGGCAACCTCGCCCCGATCCTCTACTGCGAGCACGGCGACACGATCCAGATGGCAGGGCGCGAAGTCTTCAAACGCGCGGTCCGTGCAGTCACAGCCTCAATCAAGACGGCCCTGGAACAAGCCGGCCTCACCCCCGACGATGTCGACGTGGTCCTCCTGCACCAGGCCAACCTCAGGATCATCGAAGCGGTATGCGCCCGCACCTCCCTACCGATGTCGAAGACCCACAACGTGCTCGAGACCACCGGCAACACCTCGACAGCCACCATCCCACTGGCGATGGAACAGGCCGCATCGGCCGGTGTTCTCGAACCCGGCAAAATCGTCCTGATGTCCGGGTTCGGAGCGGGGATGACCTGGGCGACCCTGGTGGTGCGCTGGTGAGTCGAGTTGTCCTCGTAACGGGCGGCAACCGAGGGATCGGACTCGCCACCGCTAAACGATTCCAAGCCGCAGGGCATCAGGTCGCGGTGACCTCCCGCTCAGGAACCGGTGATGACCTCGAAGGGCTCTTCGTCGTCCGCTGCGACGTGACCGACAGCGAATCCATCGATGCCGCGGTCAGCGAGATCGAGGAGTCGCTGGGCCCCGTCGAAGTCCTGGTGAGCAACGCCGGCATCACCCGCGACGGACTCGTGCTGCGCATGGCCGACGACGATTTCAGCGAGGTGCTCGACTCCAACCTCACCGGCGGTTTCCGCATTGCCAAGCGGGTCGTCAAGGCGATGATGAGGGCACGGTGGGGGCGGATCGTCTTCGTCTCGTCCGTCGTCGGTCTCGGAGGGCAGGCAGGTCAGGCCAACTATGCGGCGTCGAAGGCAGGGATCACCGGCTTGGCCCGTTCGCTCGCCAAGGAGTTCGCCGGGCGCAACATCACCGTGAACGTCGTCGCGCCTGGCCCGATCGATACCGACATGCTGGCGGCGCTGAGCGACGCCCAACGGACCGCGATGCTCGATATGGTGCCGATCGGTCGCCTCGGAGAACCCGCCGAGATCGCCGCGGCGATCGAGTACCTCGCCTCTGAGGACGCCGGGTTCGTGACCGGTACGGTGCTTCCGATTGATGGCGGCCTGTCTATGGGATGACCGTGATGGGCTGACCGTCCATGGGCCGATCGACCATGGGCTAACGGCGTCAAACTGGATAGCCTCCTATTACCCACATAGCAATGGAGAAAGCAAGTGAGTGACAACTTCGAACGATTCACGAATTGTGCAGTAGACGTCCTGTCGGTCGACGCCGATCAGGTCGTCTTGGACGCAACTTTCGAGTCTCTCGACGCCGACAGCCTCGACCTGGTCGAACTGGTCATGGCTCTCGAGGAGGAATTCGACGTCAACGTCGAAGAAGAGGAACTTGACGGTGTCCTGACAATCCAAGCTGCCTACGACCTGATCCTCTCCAAGCTCTAATGCCGTCTCGCCGCGTCGCAGTCACAGGCATCGGCGTCGTCGCCCCGTGCGGAATCGGAGTCGACGCCTTCTGGGACGGTCTGTGCTCCCCCGCCCCGGTCGGGCCGCGCGTGCTTGAGGACTGGGACCCCTCGCCCTATTTCGAGAATCCCAAAGAGGTCAGGCGCAGTGACCGCTTCACACAGTTCGCGGTCGCAGCCGCCGAGCAGGCGCTGGCGCAGGCCGGTGAGCTGACCGTCGACCCAGCGCGCCGCGGCACCTTCATCGGGACCGGCGTCGGCGGTATCGACACACTCGAAACCCAGATCGAGACTCGCCTCAACAGGGGCGAACGCCGCGTCTCGCCGTTCCTGGTGCCGATGATGATGAGCAACGCGGCGGCCGCCACCCTGTCGATGCGACACGGCTGGCAGGGCCCGTGCGAGAACACCGTCACCGCCTGCGCCGCGGGAACCCACGCCATAGGCAACGCGGCACGCCTCATCAGCAACGGGATCTGCGACGCGGTTCTCGCAGGAGGCAGCGAGGCTCCCTTCACACCGACCGCGGTCGCAGGTTTCGCCAACATGACCGCCCTATCGAGCAGTGGCGTTAGCCGCCCGTTCGATCCGCGCCGAGACGGATTCGTCATGGCGGAAGGCGCCGGAGTCCTGGTGCTCGAGGAATGGTCTTTCGCAGAGTCCCGGGGCGCAACGATCCTCGGAGAGATCCTGGGTTCGGCCTCCACTGCCGATGCCCACCACATCACCGCGCCCGCCCCCGGAGGGACAGGTGCGATCACCTGCATGCGCCTCGCCATCGAGGACGCCGGACTCAGCGCCGATGACATTGTTCACATCAACGCACACGGCACCTCAACGGACAAGAACGATGCCGCCGAGGCAGCGGCCATCGCCAAGATCTTTGGCACGCCCGGGCCGATCATCACCTCCACCAAGGGCGTCACCGGCCACGCGTTGGGCGGTGCCGGAGCCCTCGAAGCGGTAGCGGTGCTGCTTTCGATGGACCGCGAACTCATCCCGCCGACTGCGGGCCTCGAGACTCTCGATCCCGAGATGCCCGACATAGACGTTGTGGTCGACCGACCCAGGCCATGGGTGCCAGGCCCGTCGCTGTCGAACAGTTTCGGTTTCGGCGGCCACAACGGAACGCTGGTAATCGGTCCCGGCTGACCTGCTCCCTCGGGCCTTCAGGGGCCGAGGCTCCTAGTCGCCACCACCTTCAGCAGCGTCCACGATCACGAACATCAACTCGCAGCTGGCGGCGAGTTCTCCATCAACCGTGGCACGCCCCTCACCTTTGCCGGCGCGTGCCGACAATCGGGTCATCCGCACCTCGATCGTGAGCGTGTCGCCGGGCACCACCTGCCGCCGGAAGCGTGCTTTGTCAAGACCGCCGAATAACGGAAGTTTGCCCTCGTATCGTTCATCGGTCAGAACCGCCAACGCTCCCACCTGTGCAATCGCCTCACATATGAGCACTCCGGGGAGCGTTGGGCGGCCTGGAAAATGACCTGCGAAGAAGGCTTCGTCACCAGTGAGTCGCCAGGTCCCGACCGCAGATTCACCCGGGACGATGGCACTGATCTCGTCTACGAACAGAAACGGAGATCGGTGAGGCAGAACCTCAACTGGTGTCGGCAGACTCATCTGGTTCAAGAAGTTGCGCGGTTCAACAAGTTGCGCAACTCAGCAGGTCGCGAGATCACGGGATCAGCTCTTGCCCGCGGCCTTCAGCTTCGCTCCAACGGATACCTTGCAGCGAGTACCGGCGGGCACATTGATCGTCTCACCGGTCTGGGGGTTGCGGGCCACCCTGGCACTGGTGTTGGCACGCTCGAACTTGAGGTACCCAGTGATGGCAACCTCCCCGCCGTTCCCGATCTCCGACTCGATCGTGCTCATCATGGCGTCGAGACACGCCCCAGCGTCTTTTTGGCTTACACCGGCCTTGTCGGCCATGGCCGCAACGAGTTCGCCCTTGTTCATGATTGCTCCGTTTGTTGTTGTTGGTTGGCCGCGACTCTCGCAGTCAAACGAATAACACGCGAGCCGAAATTCTCAACAATGTCAAGCATTTCCGGGCTCGCGTGGCTTCGCAACCCTTGAAACTACAGGGATCTTTGTCCACTGCCCACCTCTTG
Organism: Candidatus Aldehydirespiratoraceae bacterium; assembly: GCA_965221585.1. Lineage (GTDB taxonomy): Bacteria > Actinomycetota > Acidimicrobiia > Acidimicrobiales > Aldehydirespiratoraceae > VXYK01. The sequence continues at coordinate 1,639,510 of OZ244898.1, forward strand.
AGCCAAATTACACGACCCTAGAAATCGCCTCCGGAGGCCCGCCGAAGGCACCTCGAGGCTCAGCTCAAATCGAGTCGCTGGCGGGGTTGCTGCGCCTCTCGCCTCTCAGAAAGGCGTCGCGGGCTTCGTCGCCCAGCCCGTGCAGATTGAGTTCGAACGTGAACCCCTGTTCCAAGCGATAGCCGCGGCTGGGATCATCGTCGATGCCGATCAGGGAGGCTTTAGCCGCGCGCATCACCGTTGGATGCTTCGAGGCGATCACCGCGGCGACCTCACGGGCGGTGTCGGCAAGCTCTGCCGCGTCGACCACACGCAGCACGGTCCCCCAGTGTTCAAGTTGTTCCGCCGTAGCCGGTTCACAGCTGTAGAGCATCCAGCGAAGCTGCTTCTCGGGAACCAACCGGGCCAGATAGCTCGCCGCACCGAGCGCCCCATTGTCAATCTCAGGGAGCCCGAAACGCACACCCCGTGCCGCAACCACGATGTCGGCGCTTCCCGCAAGTCCGATACCGGTTCCGAAGCAGAAGTCGTTGACCGCGCAGATCACCGGCACCGCACACCCGTAGACCGCGCGAAACACGCTCAGACAGGCCCGGTTGACTTCGATGATGCCCGAATTGCCAGGCATCCGCTGCATCTCCTTGATGTCGACCCCGGCACAGAATCCCCGTCCGGTCGCGGTCAGGATCACGGCGGTAACTTCGCTCCTGGCGTCGATCCCGTTCAAGATCTCCGCGAGCCGGTCCGTGTCGCCGATCGGCAGTGCGTTGACCTTCGGATTGTCCATCACCAACTCGAGGACCCCGTCGGAGCTCAAAGACTCGTGAATGGTCATCGGCGCACCAGCACTGACGATCCATGGCCGAACAGACCCTGGTTGGCGGTTATGCCGACCCTGGCACCCTCGACCTGACGGGCCTGCGCCTGTCCTCGCAGCTGCCAGGTCAGCTCACACACCTGGGCGATCGCCTGGGCGGGAACGGCCTCCCCGAAAGCACCCAGACCACCGCTGGGATTCACCGGCAAGCGGCCCCCGATCGTGGTGACACCGTCGCGCAGCAGTTTCTCCGCCTCACCCACCTCGCAGAACCCGAGCTGTTCATACCAGTCGAGTTCCAACGCGGACGACAGGTCGTAGACCTCCGCCACGTCGACGTCGTCGGGACCGAGTCCCGCTTCGGCATAGACGCGGTCTCCGATCGAGGCCTTGAAACCCCGATCGGGCGGCGCGGTCTCCCCCGCAGAATCCGTCGCCAGATAGGGCAGGTCGATGACGGTGTCCGGAAAGGTCGGCGTAACGGTCGAGATGCCCGCGACCCGCACTGGGTCGCTCACACCGTGGGACCGGGCGTAGTCCATCGACGAAACCACCATCGCCGCTCCACCGTCGGAAGTCGCACAGATGTCGAGCAGACGAAGGGGATCCGACACGACCGGCGAGTTCGCCACATCGTCGATGTCGTACTCCTTGGTGAACCGGGCGTTGGGGTTGTGCACCGAATGGCGGGAGTTCTTGACCTTCACTCTGGCGAAGTCCTCGGCGGTGGCACCGTACAGGTCCATCCGGCGCCGGGCTTGCAGGCCGAAATACACAGGGTTGGTCGCACCGACGAGCTTGAAACGCAGCCAGTCCATGTCGTCGGGACGGTCGCCTTCGTTCGGCGCCAGGAAGCCCTTGGGAGTGGTGTCGGCACCCACGACGAGTGCCACATCGGCAGCCCCCGAGAGAATCTGCCCCCGAGCAACCGACAACGCGGTGGCGCCGGAGGCACAGGCCGCATAGGAAGACGCCACCTGTGCACCGTTGAAGCCCAGCGCACGGGCGAAGGTCGACCCCGCAACATATCCGGGGTATCCGCAGCGGACAGTGATCGCCCCTGAGACGAAACCGACATCGTTCCAGTCGACGCCGGCATCACGCAGCGCCTCGTTGGCCGCGGCCGTACCGTACTCGACGAAGTTGCGCCCCCACTTTCCCCACGGGTGCATCCCGACACCGAGAACAGCTATCTCTTCCATCACACAACCTCCACCGGACCCACTGGCTCTACCGCATCCACTGGCTTCCATTTCCAGACCAAGTACTCGTGCTCATCATCTTCGTAGAGCGTGTCGACCACCAACTCGACTTCTGTGCCGATGCTGAGGTCATCGGGAGTCACGCCCGCGACGCACTGCCCCAGGATCACCATCTGCTCCTTCTCCAGTTCGACTGCGGCGATCGTGATCGGCTCGTAAGGGTCGGTCGCAGGCACGAACGGCGCTGGCGGCTGATAGTTGCTCGTCGTGTATGACCAGACTCGGCCACGCCGCGACAACAGCACCTCCTCGAGGTCCTGCGGACCGTTGACGGCCGGGTCGCCGCCGGCGAGGTGCTTGGGGAAGAAGTAGGTCTCGCGGCCCGCGAGCTTGGCTCCAATGAGATGCGGCTCGCCCTCAGTCGTGTGCATCCCCTGCACGACAGGCACCCGGGCCTTGCTCGGTGAGCCTTCGTCGCCGGTGTCGGCGGTTTCGGATGCGGAACTGTCCGGGGACCTGTCCGTGAGCATTGTCATCTCCTGATCTGACGCACAGCCAGAGTACCGGTTACCTTGCCAGAGTATGAACGCAGAGAACCCCAACCCCCAACGGTCGATCTCGAGTGCCGATGACTTCCCGGTGCATCAAGCTTCGGAGTACATCCGCCACGCAGCGACTTCGGACCGCAACTTCTATGACCGCTACTACTTCAACCTCCATCCCTCGAGCGACGAGTACTTCGCCATCTTCGGACTGGGCCAGTACCCAAACCTGGGCACCACCGACACGTTCCTGGCGGTCACCCATGACGGCATGCAACGCGTCATGCGAGCCTCGAAACCACTGAGCGACCGCTTCGACATATCCGTTGGCCCACTTCGCATCGAGATCATCGAGCCACTCAAAAAACTCCGGGTTGTCGTCGAACCCAATGACGCCGACATCGCAATGGATGTCACCTGGACAGCCTCCCATGCAGCGTTCGAAGAACCACGGCAGTACCTGCGCACGAGAGGAACCGTGGTGTTCGACACTCAACGGTTCGCCCAACTCGGGCGCTGGGAAGGAACCTTGAACGTCGCGGGCAAAGACATAGCGGTAACACCCGACCGCTGCGGGGGCTCACGGGACCGCTCATGGGGCGTGCGCCCCGTGGGTGAGCAGCAGCCGGACGGCATCCGCCAGAACATCTCGGTGATGGCCGGAATGTGGAACTACATGCCGATGGACTTCGAGGACCACTCGATCATCTACATGTGCCATGAGGAACCCTCCGGGAACCGGCCGTTGGAGGAGGGAGTCCGAGTGTGGCATGACGAGACCCGCGGCCACGACTGGCTCGGTCGGCCGGAGTGGTCCCACGACCTGATCAGCGGCACTCGCCTGCTGTCGGGGAGCCGGATCAGCTTCCCCGACGCGCCGGAGGGCCCGATCACGGTCGAGGCGGAGCCGCTGATCACCAACTTCATCTCACTGGGCACCGGCTACGGGATGGACCAGGACTGGCGCCACGGCATGTGGCAGGGCGACACCGAGGTCGTCCAGGCCCTGGAGTACAAGGTTGATGAGATCGGTGCCCTGGCCCAGTACGGAGTCGTCGATTCGGTCGGCCGGTTCAGCTACAACGGCAGCACCGGATACGGTCTCTACGAGCACGGTTTCTTCGGTCCGTTCGAGAAGCTGAACCTGCGCGAAGCCGCCGACCTGTTCCCTTAGGCTCACAACGCCGCTCCTGAGCGCGATGATATCCCTGAACCCCCGTTTGCCTGAAACCCCGTTGGTCTGAACCCCCCCCCATTTGTCTGAAACCCCATCTGCCTGAACAGCCCATCTGCCTGAACAGCCCATCTGCCCGAAACCCCACTAGGAGGCGCCGTGACCGCACACGACCATTGGACACCGCTCGTAGACCTTGAGGGCAAGAAAGCCTTCGTCGGTCGCCATATCGGGCCCCCCGAATCCGAGAAAGCCCAGATGCTGGCAGTGCTCGGCGTCGGTTCGATGGAGGAGCTGATCGATGCCACGGTGCCCGAAGACATCAGAATGTCCGAACCGTTGGATCTACCCTCCGGCGTCGGCCAAACCGCAGCTCAGAATCTTCTCAAGGCCATCGCTCGCTCCAACCAGATCCGCACATCTCTGATCGGGATGGGTTACCACGAGACCATCACTCCCCCGGTGATCCGCCGCAACATCCTGGAGAACCCCGGCTGGTACACGGCCTATACGCCCTATCAGCCTGAGATCTCCCAGGGTCGCCTCGAAGCGCTGCTCAACTTCCAGACGATGGTGGCCGAACTCACCGGGATGGACCTGGCCAACGCGTCGCTGCTCGACGAGTCCACAGCAGTTGCTGAAGCCATGACCATGCTGCATCGGGTCAACCGCAAAAGGACCGGCGACTGCTTCCTGATCGACGCCGAGTGCCATCCCCAGACGATCTCGGTGGTGGAGACCCGGGCAGAACCGATCGGCTTGGAAACCGTCGTGGGCGACCCGGCAAGCGCGGATCTCAGCGGCGTCTACGCGATGGTGGTGCAATACCCGGGAACCACCGGAGTTATCCCAGACCTGGAGGCAATCATCGAGCGGGCGCACGCCAACAACACACTCGTCGCCGTGGCCGCTGATCCGCTGGCCCTGGTCGTGCTGGCACCGCCGGGAGAATACGGTGCCGATGTGGTCGTTGGGAGCACTCAGCGCTTCGGCATCCAGATGGGATTCGGCGGGCCGCATGCCGCATACTTCGCGGTGCGTGAGCAGTACCAGCGCTCGTTGCCCGGGCGGCTCGTGGGAGTCTCTCGCGACACCGGCGACCGGCGGGCCCTGCGACTGGCTCTGCAGACTCGCGAACAGCACATTCGCAGAGAGAAGGCCACATCCAATATCTGCACCTCTCAGGTGCTGTTGGCGGTGATGGCCTCGATGTTCGCCATCCATCACGGCCCGACGGGCCTGCGTCGGATCGCCATGCGGGTCAACCGCTTCGCCGCAGTGCTGGCGGACGGGCTGCGCCGTGGCGGGCTCGACGTGATGCACGAGGAGTTCTTCGACACGGTGTGTGTGCGTGTGCCGGGCCGGGCCGACAAGGTCCTGACCATCGCGCTGTCACAGGGGGTCAACCTGCGTCGGGTCGACGCCGACACAGTCTCGATCACCCTCCACGAGACAACCACACGGAACGTTATCGAGATCGTCTGGTCGGCTTTCGGGATTGAAGGCGATGTCGGTTACCTCGACGTCCACGTCCGGGACCCGCGGCCGGTCAAGTTCCGGCGTGACACTCCCGCGCTGCAGCACCCAATTTTCACCGCATACCACAGCGAGACCGACCTGGTGCGCTACATGCGCCAGCTTGTCAACCGCGACATCGCTTTGGATCGATCGATGATTCCGTTGGGCAGTTGCACGATGAAACTCAATGCTGCAACCGAAATGGAACCGGTGAGCTGGCCCGAACTCGCGCGCATCCATCCCTTCGCGCCGGTGGGCCAGACCGTCGGCTATCAACGGATGATCGACGAGCTCGAACGTTGGCTGACTGAGATCACCGGATACGCGGCGGTCTCGCTTCAACCGAACTCCGGCGCCCAGGGAGAGCTGGCAGGACTCTTGGCGATTCGTGCCTATCACCGCAGCCGCGGCGATTCGCAGCGAGATGTGTGCCTGATCCCATCCTCCGCGCACGGCACCAACGCGGCCAGCGCGGTGATGGCGGGAATGCGCGTCCTGGTGGTCAACTGTGACGACGAGGGCAACGTGGAGATCGCGCATCTCGACAAACTCGTCAGTGAGCATCGCAATGAACTCGCCGCCTTGATGATCACCTATCCCTCCACCCACGGGGTGTTCGAGGTCGAGGTGCGTCGGATCTGCGAGATGATCCACGATGCGGGCGGGCAGGTGTACCTCGACGGTGCCAACCTCAACGCCATGGTGGGTCTGGCCCAACCCGGCAAGTTCGGTGCCGACGTGTCGCACCTCAACCTGCACAAGACCTTCTGTATCCCACATGGTGGCGGTGGTCCCGGGATCGGGCCGATCGGCGTCGGCGAACACCTGGTTCCTTTCCTTCCGAACCATCCGATGACGCCAGTGGCGGGTCCGCCCACAAGCCCTGGGCCGGTGGCGGCCGCTCCTTGGGGGTCGGCTGGAATCTTGGCGATTCCCTGGATGTACATACGCATGATGGGAGCCACAGGTCTGCGTCAGGCCACCGAGACCGCCATCCTCAACGCCAACTACATCGCCAAACGCCTCGAGGACTACTACCCAGTGCTCTACCGCGGCGCCAACGGCTGGGTGGCGCACGAGTGCATCCTCGACACCAGGATCATCTGCGCCGAAGCTGGACTGCGCGTCGACGACATAGCGAAACGCCTCATCGACTTCGGGTTCCATGCTCCGACCATGTCTTTCCCGGTCCCCGAGACGTTGATGGTCGAACCCACCGAATCCGAGAGCCTCGCCGAACTCGATCGATTCTGCGATGCCATGATCGCCATCCACGCCGAAGCCAAGCGAGTCGCATCCGGTGATTGGCCCGTAGACGACAACCCGCTCGTCAATGCCCCTCACACCGCCAATGATGTGACTGCCGACGGATGGCCCCATCCCTATTCACGCTCCGAGGCCGCCTTCCCCGAGGGCTGGGGGCGAGCCGACAAGTACTGGCCGCCGGTGAGCCGGATCGACGGCGTCTACGGCGACCGCAACCTGATGTGCTCCTGCCCTCCGATGGACCTGCTCAGCGAGCAGTGAACCGACAGCGGCCTATCTGGGCAGCCGCGAGTTCGATTCTCGCGGCGAGGCCGGATTAGGTTCCTGGGATGGCAAATCCACAGCACGATCTCCTTGTTGAGCGGCAGGGCCACACGATGGTTCTCACCATGAACCGTCCTGAGCGGTTCAATGCGATCACCGGGGCAATGTTGATCCGCATGTACGACGCCTACGAGGAGGCATCCAACGATCCGGAGGTTCGCAGCATTGTGATCACTGGCGCCGGCGGCAACTTCTGTTCGGGTGCCGATCTCAGGGCCATGGCAGGCGACAGCCGCGAAGGCGACCCGATGGACACCCGTGCACGCATGGCCGAAGACCCCGACATCGTCTACAAGGCTCTGTTCCGTCACTACCGGCCGACCAAGCCGATCATCGCCGCGGTCGAGGGCGTCGCAATTGCGGGAGGCACCGAACTGCTCCAGGCGATGGAGATCCGGGTCGCGGGTGAGAGTGCCCGTTTCGGTGTGAGCGAGGCTCGCTGGTCGCTGTATCCGATGGGCGGCTCTGCGGTGCGTCTGCCACGGCAGATCCCCTACACGCACGCCGCGGAGATTCTGCTCACCGCCAAACACATCACAGCTTCAGAAGCCAAGGAGATCGGCCTGATCGGCCATGTCGTTCCCGACGGAGAGGCGCTCAGCAAAGCGATGGAGATTGCTGAGGTGGTCAACTCCAACGGCCCGCTTGCAACCGCGGCCATCACCCGCACACTGCACGAGTGCGACGGCATGGAGCTTGATGAGGCTCTTCGCCACGAATGGGATTACGGCCAGGCAGTCTTCGCTTCCAACGACGCCAAGGAGGGACCCAAGGCCTTCGCCGAGAAGCGCAAGCCGAATTTCACCGGCACCTGAGCTTGCATCTCGGTTGGTTGCACCATAAATTCAAATATAGAACATGTTCTAGTTATTCACTTCAGGAGAACCACAATGGAGTTTGGACTCTTCTTCAACGGATACCTGCCCGGCCCGGCCGCACACAACAGCGAATCAGAGCATCTGATGCTCATGCGCGAAGCCGAGTACGCGATCCTCGCCGACAAACACAACTGGAAGTACGCCTGGTGCGGAGAACACCACTGCCTCACCGAGTACAGCCACATGTCCGCCCCCTACCCCTTCATGGGATACATCGCCGCCAAGACCGAACAGATCCACCTCGGCTCGGCCATTACCTCGTTCCCCACCACCAAGGAGCACCCGGTCCGTTTCGCTGAACGCGCCGCGATGATGGACCACCTGACCGAGGGCCGCTTCGAGTTCGGCACCGGCCGCGGCGCCGGCAGCCACGAGGTCGCCACGTTCAACGGCACCGTGCTGTCCGAGACCAAGGCCATGTGGGACGAAGTAGCCCATGAGATCCCGCGCATGTGGGAGCAGAAGGACTACAGCCACCAGGGTGAGCACTTCTCGGTGCCGACACCGCACAACGTCCTGCCCAAACCGTATGGCAAGGGGCACCCTCCCATATGGGTGGCCTGCGGCAACCCGGCGACCTTCGCCAAGGCCGGCGCCCACGGCATCGGTGCCATCGCCTTCAATTTCGAGCCGATCCACAACTTGAAGGGACGGGTCGAGGCCTACAAGGAAGCATCGGAGAACGTGACCGACCAGATCGGACAGTTCCAGAACAACAACGTGATGATGACCAACGCGGTCATCTGCCTCGAGGACCGCGAGGAAGCCCGAGCCATGGCCAAACGCAACCTTCGCGGCTACCGCGTCACCATGGTCAACATGTACCACGACTCGATGCCCAAGAGTCCCGACGCCGTCGTCTGGCCGAACGCTGTGCAACGCTTTCCGTTGGACGACGAGATGCTCGACATGGCCATCAAGGGCGGCTTCATGCTCTGCGGCAACCCGGAGGAGGTCTGCGAACAGGTAGTCGCCTACCAGGACGTGGGCTGCGACCAGGTCTGCTTCGGCACCCCCGACGAGGGATACACCCACGAACAGACCCTTGAGATGATCGAGGTCTTCGGGAAATACGTGATCCCCGAGTTCGACAAGGACCCCGTCCACTCGACTACCCACTACCGCCAGAATGCTGTGCGGAAGTTCCCCGTCTTCAACGGTGACATCGACCCGGTCGTCGACGATGCCGTGCCTCCCCCTTTCACGGTGACCATCTGATTTGCGCTGACTGCGGAGAACGCTGTTATCGCTGATAGAACCGAGCGATGACACAAGCCAAAGCCAAGTTAAAAGTAGGAATACAGATCCAGCCCCAGGGCGTGAGCGTCGAGGACATGCTCGCCGCCGCCAAGGCGGCCGACGATATGGGAGTCGACTCGATCTGGATATGGGACCACTTCTATCCCCTGTTCGGAGACCCCGACGCCACCCATTTCGAGGCCTGGACCGTGCTTGCGGCCATGGCCGTCGAGACCAGCAACGCACAACTCGGCACACTCGTCACCGGCAACAACTACCGCAACCCGGAACTGCTCGCCGACATGGCACGCACCGTCGACCATGTCAGTGGTGGACGCATGTATCTGGGCGTGGGCGCCGGTTGGTTCGAACGCGACTACACCGAGTACGGCTACGAATTCGGGACCGCCGGCAGCCGCCTGCGCCAACTCGAAGCGGACCTGCCACGCATGAAGAGCCGGCTCGCCAAGCTCAACCCGCCGCCGATGGGCAAGATGCCGCTCATGATCGGCGGCAGCGGTGAGAAGGTCACGCTGCGGCTCGTCGCCGAGCATGCCGATTCATGGAACACTTTCGGACCGCCCGACAACTTTGCGAGGCTCTCCGGCATCCTCGACGACTGGTGCGCCAAGGTGGGCCGCGACCCCTCCGAGATCGAACGAACCGTAGCCACACACGCCGGCGATGTGGACGACATCGAGCGTTACACGAAAGTAGGCGCTGACCACGTCATCCTGATGAGCGGAGGCCCCTTCGACCTCGCCCCGTTGCAGACCCTGATCGACCAACGCGACGCCTAACGCTGGTCGAGTTCAACCCTCGGTCTGGACTCCGAAGCGGTCGACATAGAACTGCAGGTCGCCGGCGAGTTGATCGAGGTCGACACCGAAGTCTTCGGTGATGTGATAGCTGACGCTGCCGTGCACGCCACGGGGGTGCAGGGACATGTAGTCGGCCATGGCCTGCTCCGTCGCCTTTGACCAGGGATGATCCGCCAGTTCGTAGATGGTCCTGACCGTAGCTATGTCATCGGCCATGAACTCATGGAACCTCACGTCGATCGACTGGTCGGCAGCCACCAGCTCACGCTCGTCTGCCATGGCACGGAACATGCGCTTCATGCGGTCGATCCAATACAGCCCGACATCGCGCAGAGCCGCAGGATTGCGGCTCATCCGGGACGTATAGGTCAACATCGTCGACATCGACTTGGCGACCGCCACCGGATCACGGTGCGTGCAGATCACGGTCGCGTCGCCGAACACCGACATCAGCGGGCCCAGTTGCTCGACATGCTGGGGAGATTTGAGAAGCCAACGCCGCGCTCCTGTGGGTCGCACGAACATCAAGACCTTCAGCATCGTTTTCAGATACTCGTAGTAGGGGGTCTGGTCACTCGCCAGGTACCAGTCCCGGTGCGACGGCATGACCGCCATCGTCTCCGGAGCCATACCTCCGTAGGGAATCGCCAGCAGGGCGATCTCTTCGTGCACATGCTCCGGTGTCATGTCGTGCATGCGCTTGAAGTAGGGCAGGGTTCCGTTGAGCCCAGCCAGCGCTTCCGCGCAGCGCCCGAACCGAGGATCGTCTTCGACGTCCGGGCCGTGATCGATGCCCTGCTCGGCCAGCGGCGGCACCGGCTCAAGGCTCTCCCAGTACGGCATCGTGCGAAAACTCGGGTCCGACGACATCAGATTGTGCAGATGCGTGGTGCCGGTGCGCCCCTGCCCGGCGATAATCACCGGCCGCTCGATCTCTATGTCATGGATCTCCGGATGGCGCCTGAGCAGGTCTGTCACCAGCAACTTCTGTTTGGCGTAGCCGACCAGCGTCGCGTGGTTGCTCAGCTGCCCCAGGGTCGATAGGTCGCCCTCGGTGGGCATGGCCTGCATCAGACTCTCGAGCGGGGCCACATGGAGGTCGTCGCCGAAATCGTCGAGTCCGGTTTCGGAAGCAGCTTGTGTCAGGATGGCTTCGCTGGACCATTCGAGCATCTCGGCCATCGGCGCCACCATCTCGAATGCCGCGGCAATCTCCTCGGGAAACTCCGGTGCAACCAGATCTGCTATGCGCACCGGCGCCGGTCGGGTGGCCTTACCAAGATTCATATGAGCGGCGTTCATGTGAGACTCAGACCTCGGGAGAGTCGAATTCGCCGACAAGCACTGATGCGTTGCCGAGAGGCGTGCCTCGGCCGTTCATGAAGTGCTCGTAGTAGCGGGTGAACCGCCCCTGCAGATTCTGGTCGATCTGAGATTGGGAATAGTCGAGCGTGTAGTAGGTCGAGACGCCCAGTTCCTCGCCGGCCGATTTCGAAGCGTCGGCGTCGTCCACGGCCCATACCACTCCGACAATCCCCTCCCCGCGTTTGTCGAGGATCTTCTCGATGTAGCTGTCCTTGCCTTCGATGGGCGCGACGAGTTCGATCCCGGCGTCCCAAGAAAAGAGCATCTTCACCCCGAAAGCGGCGGATTCTTCGTCGTTGCCGGGATGAAACTCACAGCCCAGCAACCTCTCGTAGAACTCTCGACCGGCCTCAAGGTCTCGCACTGCCATGACGACCCGGTTGACGCCCCGCTGTCTCATGGTTGAACCTCCTGTTTGGGGAACAACTGCTTGGAGTCCGACTCGACGCGGATTCGGCGCAGACGCATGGAAGCTATCCGCCAATCGCCGTCCTCACAGCGGCGGTAGGTCTCCTCGTACCATCCGCATCCCCACATGTGCCCTAGCCCGAATTGCGGCGGCCACCACAGATGATCCTCCATCGACCACACCCCGGACGCTTCGTCTCCGTCGACGGAGATCTCACTCATGTGGCCGTGGTGCACCGTGATCACATCGCCGATCATCGACACCAGCATGTCGACGAACGCATCGTTGCCGATGATCGGGCGGTCGTCGCCCGTGTCGTCGGGAGTGCGAACCTCCACATCAGCGGTGAACACGTCACGCAGCTCATCCCAGCGTTTCTGGTCCATGAGCCTGAAATAGCGGGCCTTGAGTTGCCGGATCGCCTCTATGTCTGCCAGCTGCTCGACGGTCGGAACCATCCCCCGAACCTAACCGTCCGATGCCAGCAACTCACAAATCCCTCTCGCCGGACCCGACGGATCGGCCAGGTGGCTGCGGATCCTCCCAGCCAGATCAGACGCTGCCGAATCGGCAACCAGCGATGCGAACTTGGCATCGAGCTCGTCCCGCGTGAGTGGATCGTGCATCGAGCCTTTCTGGCCGTGAACTGTCCGTTCAAGAACCTCTCCGTTGTTGAGGAAGATCCGCACCCTGCCACCCATTCTCTGGGCGTACGTGTCGTCGAACTGCTCGGCGGCTCGCAGCGACACCACCTTGGTTTGCAGATCAGCAAGTTCCGGGGCGGCAATCCGCTCGGGTGAATACGTCGCAGGATCGCTGGGGTCAGCAAGAATCGCCGCGGCGATGTTGAACTGCGCGGAATACTGCGCGGCCATAACCGACACCGTGCCGTCCATGCTGTTCTGGGTGGCCGCCTTGGTGGGGCCTTCAGCCTCGATCCGATCGATCTGCTCCGGCTTCAGTCGATGCTCGGCTCGCAACTCGGCGGTTGCCTGAATCAACGGATGGACATCGCTGCAAGCAGCGTAGGGCTTGACGGTGATCTCGTCGATCATCCATCTGCAGCCCAGCTCGTCGGTCAACAGCTCGATCTGGGGAGCAGCGCCGAAAACGTTGCAGAACCCGTACCTGCCGGCCAGACCGTCGGCAGCCCCGGTGAAGCCCTCGTTCACGATAGAGGCCGCCAAAAGGCCTGCTTCTGCGGCCCGACCGGCGTGTATCCGCTTGGCCATCCCTCCCGAGGAGACGAATTCCATCGTCCCGGAAGCCAACGAAACGGCAACGCCGAAAGCATGGTTCAGGCTCTCCCCGTCGAATCCCAGGAGCCGCGCGGCGGCAGCAGTTGAACCGAACACCCCCGACATCGAGGTTGGATGGAAGCCTGCCAGCATGTGAGTGGCCGGTCCCACTGCGATCCCCGCTCGGCCCATGGCCTCGTAGCCGATCACTATCGCTTCGCAGAGGTCTCGGTTTGTCGCCCCTGAGGCCTCGGCAAGTGCCAACGCGGCGGGCACCACAACTGCCCCGGGATGGCTGATGGCCTCCTCGTGAACGTCATCGAGTTCAAACGCATGGGCGGAGGCGCCGTTGGCGAAAGCTGCCATGGCCGCGCTGGTCTTGGCTCCTTGGCCGACAACTGTCGCGGTGCCCGAACCCCCTGATGCCAAGGCGTAGGCGAGCGCGGCTTGGGACCAGGGTTGGTTGGTTCCGAACAGCATGCATCCCAGGGTGTCGATCAGGGCGTCCACTGATTTGGCCAACAACCGCTCGTCGACTCGACCCTGCAGACCGGCCAAGAAGTTTGCGAGATCTCGGGTTGGCGACAGCGGCTGGGGCACTAGTCGCCTCCGAGCGCGTCGAGCAGCAGCGCATGGAGGTGCGGCACGGCGTTCTCGGCGTGCACGTCCGCTGTTCCGCTCGGGTCGACGACGAGCGGACCCGGTCGGTAGCCGCGGCTGGGAACACCGCGTTGTACCGAGTCCATGATGTCGAAATCCTCTCTCACGGTCGTGTCCCAGTCGAGCTCGATCACCTCCAGCTGTTCCGGTGTCGGTTCGGTCCGGTCGAACCACCACTCACGGATCAGCAGAGTCTCGTCGACAGCCAGAGGCACCCAGCGGAACGTGTTGAGCACGCGCCCCGGGTAGCACTGGATCGAAGAGACCGGCCATGTGTAGAAGGCGCCGTATTCGCTGCTGTCGGTTGTGCGGGTGTAGGCCGAACGCTCCGCTGTCGGCCCCTGCGCGGTGTGGTGGATCGTGAACCCTCTCGGTGTGATGCGATAGCTCCCGGGGGTGACCACTCCAGCGGTGAAGGTCTTGTGCACGTTGGGACAGTGGTAGCACTCGTTGTAGTTCTCAACGGCCACCTTCCAGTTGGCCCTGATCAGGTGCGTCCTCCTCCAGGTCAGCATGCGTTCGGTGGAGTCAGGCGCGATCGCCTGCAGCTCCGCGGCGATCCCGGGGACTGTTGCCTCCAGTGAGGGGGCGTCGGGGTCAAGATTGACGAACAGGAACCCCGCCATCGACTCGACCCGCACAGCAGGCACACACAGTTCGCCAACTTCCTCGCCACGGGCGTGGGTCAAACGCCCGTCAAGACCGTACGTCCAGGCGTGGTAGGGGCAGGTGATGCTCGACATGGTGGCGGCATCAGCGGCGACGAGTTGGTGGCCGCGGTGTTGGCAGACGTTGTAGAAGCCGCGGATCACTCCGTCGTCGTTCACCACGATGACGCTCTCGTCCCCTACCTGGGCGGTAATCAGCTGTTGCGGCAAGGCCACCTGCGACCGATGGCCGATGAGCTGCCAGCTGTGGGCGAAGATGCGCTCCAGTTCCCGCGCGAAGATCTCGGGATCTGTGTAGTAGCGGGCATCGAGGCCCGTCGTCCCGGTGGCTCTGTCCGTCACGACTCCCCCATCAGCACCTGCCCGTGTCGCTCATTTGATTCTGCCAATTCTGCGCTAGTCCAAGTCTGCCAGTGCATCGACCAGCTGATCCATCCGCTCTTTGAAGTTCACGTCGCAGCGCAGGAAGCGGTCCTCAAGCCCCCGCCACGATGCCGCACCGTCTTTGACGATGACACCTCTTTCGAGCAGGCCGTTGAAGACCTGCGTCGAGTCCGTCTCGGGGTCGAGTATCTCGACCAGGAAGAAGTTGGCGCGGCTGTGTGGCACCATCCGGAACCTGTCCAGCTCGCCGAACCGGTCCTGCGCGTAAGCCTTGGCGTCGGTGATGGTGGCCACCGTGCGATCCACATGCTCGTGATCGTCGAGGGCCGCGATGCCACCGGCGATCTGTAGTTGCCCCATGTTCCAGGTGGCTTTCACCGCCAGCAGGGAGTCGATGACAGAACGGGCGGCCACTCCGAAGCCGACACGCAACCCGGCCAGACCATACGCCTTGGAGAAAGTGCGCAGCACCGTGAGATGCTCGTACTCCCTCGCAAGATGGATGTAGCCGGCTGTGTTGGAGTAGTGAACGTAGGCCTCGTCGAGCACCACAAGGGCGTGGGGTGCCGCCTCGACGATGCGACGCACGTCTGCTTCGCTCAACCAGGTACCCGAGGGGCTGTGGGGATTGGTGACGAAGACGACGCGTGTCTGGTCGTCGATTGCCGCTATGTATGCGTCAACATCGAGGGCCATCGAGGCGCGGTCCGTCGCTTCATGCACCAGCATCGGCACTCGGCCTTCCGCCTCAGCGAACAGGTGGTAGATCGGGAAGCACGGTCCAGGCATCTGGATCTTCCCTCCCGGTTCGCAGAAGGCCCGGATGATCAGGGAGATGATCTCGGTCTCGCCCGCCCCGCAAATGACCTGTTCGGGGTTGTATCCGTAGGTTTCTGCAAGCTTCTCTCGCAGCGGTTCCGCGGTCCATGAGGGGTACAGGTGGAGGCGGTCCATTGCGTCGGCCACAGCCGCTCGGGCCTTCGGTGAAGCGCCGTAGGGATTCTCGGCCGAACCGAGTTTGGCGATGTCCTCCAACGCAATCCCGTAGCGCTCAGCCACATACTCGCCGGGCAGGCCTGGAACGTAGTATTCGGGGCGGGTCATCAGCAGCTCTCGGTGTAGACGCCGGCTGAGCGGCGGTTGGCGTGAAAGGCGTCGATCGCGTCGACGATGTCGGTGGGCGAATCGGCCATCATGAAGGCGAGCAACACTTCCAGCAGGGCGACCGCGGCGATGCTGGAGGAGAACGGCAGCGGCGAATCAGATTGGACCACGAAGCCACAGGTCGCCGGAGCCATGATCGGGGCAGCCCAACTGTCGGAGATCGAGATCACCGGAACCCCCCGCTCAACCGCTACGCGCACGGCTTCGACGATCTCCACTCGATAGGGCCTGAAGGTCATGGCCAGCAACACATCATCGGCCTCCATCCGTACGACGTCGTCGATGGCGAGACCGATCGTGGGAATGGCGATCACGTTGCCCAGGGCCATGCTCGCGACGTAGGCGAAGTTGTCTGCTAGCGGCTTGGCCGTTCCCACACCCAGGACGTAGGTGCGGCGCGAGGCATCGATGAGGTCCGCAGCCGCTTTCAGGTCGCCGGCCTGGATTTCAGAGAACAGCGATTCGACGTTGCCCAGAGCAGCGGAGGCCATGTCGGCGAGCAGAGTGCCGTGCCGTCCGCCCTTGTTGATCGACTGGAGAAAGCGAGCCCGGTCCGGGAACGACGGCGTACCGTCGGCCGCCTGCTGACGGAACGGAGAACGGAAGTCCTCATAGCCGTCGAAGCCGACTGCCCGCGCCATCCGCACCAAGGTGTTGGGTTTCACCTCCGCGGCCTCGGCGATCCCCCGCATCGATTCCACCGCCACTTCGCCGGGGTGGTCCAAGACATAGGTCGCTGCTTGGCGGACCTGGGGCGACATCGTTTCGAGCGCGTTCGTCAGGGTCTGCAGGATCGGCCCGAGATCATTGGACGACGCAGTTTCGTCCAGAATCGCAGTATCGCCGGGGTGCGTGGTACTCAAAGTAGGGCCTCCTCGAACGGGTACGTCGATAGTCGCTGTGGGCCGTCGTCCGTGACCAGATACATGTCCTCGAGCTTGACGCCCGGTCCGCCACGGTCCGAACCGACGAAGCTCTCGACGGTCAGCACGGAATTGGCCGCCAACTCACCGTCGTAGCCGTCGTTGGACCAGTCCTGTTGATAGGCGATCTTCGGGTACTCGTCGGTCATACCGACTCCGTGCGCCAGGCAGGTGTAGCGGTGCGCGCTGAACTCCTCTGCCTGTCGGAACGCCTTCTCGGATATCTCCCGGAAGCTCCGCCCAACTTCGAGCAGCATGGCATTGTGCGTGATCTCGGCGTGGGCCATCCGGTACAGCTCACGTTGTTGCTCTGAGGGGCCGTCTCCTACCAGCCAGGTCCTGGAGATGTCTGCGCAATAGCCGAAGGGCCCGATCATGTCGGTATCGATTGCGACTAGGTCACCGGTTGCTATCTCGCGGTCGGTGGCCATCTGATACCAGGGGTTGGTGCGGGGTCCGCTGCAGAGCATGCGCGCGTCGATCCATTCGCCGTCATTGGCAACGTTCACCTGATGGAGCAGCGACAGCAGCTGGTTCTCGGTAACTCCGGGCTGGCTTGCCGAACGGATCAGGTCGATGGCTGCTTCCGCCACTGCGATCGAGTGCCGCAGACACTGGATCTCTTCAGGGGATTTGACGTAGCGAGCCGCCTCCATGAGCGGTTCTGCGTCGATGACTCTCAGGCTCTGATCCCGCAGGGCATGGGTGACGCACGGGTTGACCGCTTCGATGGCGACCCGTGCCCCCCTGCCCGTCAACGCCAGAACATCAGCGGCGAAATCGCTGACGTTGGTCTCGAGGTCCAGTCCACCGTCGAAACTGTTCAGGGCATGACTCGGCGATCGCCTGGTGATCAACGGAGGCAGAGTTCCGTAGGCACCGTGCATGTCCATCGTGCCGTCGCGCTGCACGAACAGGTCGAACACTTGGATGTGCGACTGGTAGAGCGAGTATTCCCGCCAATCGGCTGCGTAGCGAAGGCTCACCGGGTTGAGCAGCACCAGCAGGTCCACGTCCGCGATGTCCATCTGTTCAAGCACACGACCGAGCCGGTACGAGCGCAGCGCATCAACGTCGATGTCTGGTTTCGGCAGGACCGGCTCACCCGTCATTAGCAAACAAGTGTACCATATTCGTAGACATATGGTATGACTGTTTGGTACGATCGTGTCAATGGCGATTCCCGGGTCGGCTCAGGTGGTCATCGTGGGCGGGGGAATCTGCGGCGCGAGTCTTCTCTACCATCTCGCCCACGAAGGATGGAGCGACACGCTGCTCATCGAGAAGGCGGAGTTGACCTCCGGGTCGACCTGGCATGCAGCCGGCCAGATAACCCACTCGGTCTCGAGCTACACCCTTGCGAAGTTCCGGAAATACGGCTGTGAACTCTACGCGTCGCTTGAATCCGAGAGCGGCGTCTCCACCTCCTGGCACCGAAGCGGCAGCCTGCGCGTGGCCTACGAACCGATCGAGGTTGACTGGCTTCGCAGCCAACTCGGCGTGGCCGACTATGTGGGCAACCACATGGAATGGGTGGACCGCGAATTCGTAGCGGAACAGCACCCCTTCTATGTCACAGGCGAGATAATCGGAGCCGTCTGGACCCCCGACGACGGCCATGTCGACCCCAGCGGAGCCACCAACGCCATGATTGCCGTTGCCCGCAGCAAAGGAGCGCGGATCAGCCGTCGCAACCGGGTGCTCGCGATCAACCGTCGACCGGACGGCCAATTCGACGTTACGACCGAGGAGGGCACCGTGCGCGCCGAGCATGTCGTCAACGCTGCCGGATGCTACGCCCACCAGGTCGCAGCCATGGTCGGCCTGTCGGTTCCCATGGCCAACGCCCTACACAGCTACCTGATCACCGATGTCGTTCCTGAATTCTCCGATCTGGGCCGCGAGCTCCCGGTAATGCGCGACGACTACATCTCCGGCTATGTGCGTCAAGAGCAGCAGTCAAGCCTGATCGGAATCTACGAACAGCGCAACGCCGAGTCCGCCTGGCACGACGGCCCCGCCTGGTCTCTGGAGAATCCGCTCTTCCCCGCCGACTATGACCGCATCGGCTTCTGGCTGGCCCGCGCCTTCGAACGGGTACCGATCCTCGAACCGCTCGGCATCAAGCAAGTGGTCAGAGGCGCGATAACCCACACACCCGACGGCGAGCCTCTGCTCGGACCCTCGGGCATCCCCAACTATTGGATGATGACCGGTGTGCAGGTCGGTATTGCCGACGGTCCCGGCCTGGGCCGTGAACTGGCCCGCTGGATGGTGCACGGCGAGACCGAATTGAGCGTCCGCGCCTACGACGCCCGCCGCTTCGGTTTCGTGCCGTCAGATGACTCGATGCGCTATGGGCGGATCAAGGGGACCGAGGACTACGAGTACCGACACCAGACCCCGGTTCCAGGACTGGAGCACCCGGCCGCCCGCCCCTACCGGACCACCCCCCTCTATGAGCGTCTCCGCGACAAGGGAGCCGTGTTCACACAGGTCTACGGGTGGGAGCGGCCCAAGTGGTATCCGACGGTCGCTGGTCTGGCACAACGGGACGTCGTCGCGTTCCGCCACACGGACTGGTTCGATGTCGTGGCGCAGGAGTGCCGCGCCGTGCGGGAACGTGTCGGCATTCTCGACAGCACCGCCTTCGCCAAGTTCGACCTCGTGGGGCCCCAGGCAGCAGCGGTGCTCGACCAACTCACAACCAACACGCTGCCCGCGGTCGGACGGATCTCTCTCAGCTATTTCCTCACACCGACGGGCCGCATCGAAGGGGAGGCCACCATCACCCGCCTCGCCGATGACCACTTCT
Source organism: Candidatus Aldehydirespiratoraceae bacterium (assembly GCA_965221585.1). Classification (GTDB taxonomy): domain Bacteria; phylum Actinomycetota; class Acidimicrobiia; order Acidimicrobiales; family Aldehydirespiratoraceae; genus VXYK01. Next base: position 1,658,917 of record OZ244898.1, read on the forward strand.
ATCTGGTCTCGGCCGCAGTGGGTGAACAGAAGGACCGCGAGTACTTCGAGACCCACTGGCCCGCCGGCGCAGGGGCCGAGCTGCGGGTCCGCTCGAACGATCTCGGAGTCGTCGCCATCGCCGGCCCCGGGGCCCGCCGGCTGCTGTCGAGGTGCACAGACGACGATCTGCACAACCAGAAGTTCCCATGGCTCAGCGCAGCCGACATCACGGTCGCCGGCGTCGATGTGCGGGCGCTTCGAGTCGGTTTCGTCGGTGAACTGGGCTGGGAGTTGCACGCCCCCACCGACGATCTGGGGACAATCTACGACGCGCTGTGGGAGGCCGGTCAGGACCTCGGCGTCGCCAATGTCGGCAATCATGCACTCGACTCTCTGCGCATGGAGAAGCAGTACATGATCAGCCGCGACCTCACCCACGACGTCGGCCCAGACGAGGCCGGTCTGCAACGTTTCGTCAAGGTCGACAAGGGCGACTTCGTGGGCCGCGATGCTCTCCTCGAACGGCGGGAGCAGGTTATGTCAGGCCGACGACCCTACCTGTGGCAACTCGCCTACCTGGCGATCGACAGCGACGACGCCGATGTGCACAGCGGCGACGGGGTATACGCCGGAGGCGAACCGGTCGGTCTGATCACCACCGGCTCATACGGACACCATGTCGCGCAGGGCTTGGGTTTCGCCTATCTGGCCCCTTCCAGGGCGGTCGCAGGCACTGAACTCGAGGTGCGGGTTGTGGGCGAACTTCGCCCGGCGCGGGTGCTTGACAAACCAATCTACGATCCCACCAGTGCGCGGCTGCGCATGTGAGCGAACGGAGCGCGAACGATGCCATCCACCACCGTCAACCCTCGGCACCGGCGATACCGGGCCTACACGGGTTTCGTCACAACCCCTGGATACTTCGACGACAGCCCCCAGCAGTTCCTCGACGCGGCTCCGTCGGCAACGGGCATCCTGCAGCGGGTCCTGCACGTCCCCGACTACCGTTACGAACTCGAGGACCGTGCCGACAATTTCGGGTTGCTCGAGGAAGCGGCCGAGTGTCTGGCTCTGTCCCACTGCGAGGTGATCGGCCAGGTCGGGTCCAACTGGGTCCACTGCCAGGGCACCGGCCCCGATGAGATCGTCGCCTTCTGCGATGATCTGTCGGCCCGGATCGGGGCTCGTTTCCTGATGGCGGGTCAGTGCCTCGTTGAAGGCCTTCGCACCGTCGGCGCATCCAGGATCACGATCGCCAACGGGTACTTCCGGCCCGACTGGTCCGCTGGGATCAACAGCTATCTCGAGGCGGCCGGGTTCGAGATCCTCTACGCAGGGGACCTGATCGATCAGGGTCTCGTCGCTGACCACGAGGAGAAGCTCTCGGTCGAGGCCGCGACCCTGTGGGACTATCCCAACCACCTGATGGTTGCCGCTGCCGTCAAAGCACACGAGAGCGCGCCGCATGCGGATGCGATCGTCCAGACCGGAGCCGGTTTCCGAATGCTCGGCGTTGTCGACACGGTCGAGGGGCTCACCGACACGCCGGTGGTCGCCTCGGACGTCGCCCTCTATTGGGCGATGCTCAAAGAGCTGGGACTGCAGGCGAACCCTGGATACGGCGTGCTCATGTCGGAGTGCCTGTGACCAGGATCCTGGCGCTCTGGGCTGTGCCAAGATCAACGTCGACCGCGTTCGAATGGATGATGCGCATGCGTGGGGACATGACCTGCTTCCATGAGCCCTTCGGAGAGGTCTGGTACCAGGGTGAATCACCTGATTGGCCCAGGCTTCAAGCAGACAGCGTGCGGACCCCCGGGCTCACCTACGAATCCGCGTGGGCGGAGGTGCAGGCCGCGGCGAGGCAAGGCCCGGTATTCATCAAGGACTTCCCCCACTACCTCGACGCAATGTGGAGCGACACCTTCTTTGACTGTTTCACCCACAGTTTCTTGATCCGCCACCCAGCCAAGGCCGTGGCCTCGATGCACAAGCACTGGCCCGACTTCCACGTCGCCGAAACCGGTTTCGCCGAGCAGCGCGCGCTCTTCGATTATCTGACTTCCAGACACGGCCGACCGCCCCCGGTGATCGACAGCGACGACCTGTTGGTGGATCCTCCGGCGGTTGTGGAGGCCTGGTGCGAAGCGATGGGTATCCCCTTCATTGCCGAAGCGTTGCGATGGACTCCAGGGGAACGCCGTGAAGTGAGCTGGTGGGACGGTGGATCGTTCCATGAGAACCTGCGCAATTCCTGCGGGCTGGAACCTCAACAACGGGTCGAGATCGATCTTGACGGAGCACCGGTGCGTGTTCGCGAGGTGTCGGAAATGCTGCTCCCCCACTACGAGCATCTGTTCGCTCATCGGATCGGTGTGCGATGACCACGGTCGCCGAGATTGTCTCCGATGACCTGTGCGTGGGCTGCGGACTTTGCGAGGCGGTCAGCGAGGGCCGGGTGCGAATGGCTTTGACCCCCGGCGGTTCCCTGCGGCCGTCTCCGGTCGATGCGTTCACTGCCGAACAAGAAGCAACGATCATTGCAAGCTGCCCCGGGGTCGTGGCCGAGGCTCGATCTGAGACCCACCTGGGGTTGGACACCGTCTGGGGGCATCACGGCACCATGCGATACGCCTGGGCCGCAGACCCCAAGGTGCGATTCGAAGCAGCGACCGCAGGCGTGCTCACCGCCCTCGGCCAGTATCTGCTTGACACGGAGACGGCATACTTCGTCCTCCACACGGGCGCAGACCCAGACCAGCCGATGCAGAACCGTTGGGTTGTCAGCGAATCGCCCGCTCAGGTTCAAGCCAACACCGGCTCGAGATACGCGCCGACGGCGCCGCTGGCAGGACTCGAGCAGGCACTTGCACGAAGGCAACCCTTCGCGGTTATCGCCAAGCCCTGTGACCTCGGAGCACTGCACCGCTTGAGCAAGCTTGATTCTCGCATAGATCAGTTGGTGGTAGCGCGGCTGGCCATGGTGTGTGGGGGCCAATCACGACTGACCAAGTCGCGTTTGCTGTTGAACGACTTGGGGGTGGATGAGTCCGATGTGTCGATGATTCGATATCGAGGCCACGGGAATCCTGGACCGACGAGGGTCGAAACCAAACAGGGTGAGGCCTTCGAGGTCGGCTACCTGCAAATGTGGGAGGACGAGGGAACCTGGGATGTGGAGACCCGCTGCAAGATCTGCCCCGATGCGCTCGGTGAGGCGTCCGATGTGGCGGTGGCTGACGTCTGGCCCGGCGGAGCGCCAACCGGCGAGGACGAGGGTTATAGCGGCATCATCGTTCGCAGCGACGCCGGCGAGGCTCTGATCGCCGGCGCTCGCCACGATGGTTACGTGGTTCTCGGCGAGGCGATCAGTCCGCGAGAATTCGATGACCTGCAACCCCACCAAGTCCGCAAGAAGGTGGCGCTGGCGGCCCGCTACGAGGGCATGGCCGACGCTGGTGTTGCACCCCTGACCACCCACGGGTTGCGAGTGACCGAACTCGGCAGCCGCTTGACGGCGGAGGAGCACACCGTACAGCGCGAAGGCACCGCCGCCCGGATGCAGAAAGCCCGACAACATGCGGATTGAGCGGATCAACGTCTGGGCGCTCGAGTTGCCTCTGTCACGCCCCTATTCGTTGTCGGGCGGTCGTCTGCATTTTGATCGGCTGGACTCCACCCTTGTGAGGCTCGACACCGACGAGGGCGTCAGCGGCTGGGGTGAGGCCTGTCCGTGGGGTTCCACCTATCTTCCAGCCTTCGCCCGAGGGATCAGAGCGGGAATCGAGGAGCTGGCACCGGCGATCCTGGGCCAGGATCCTCGCCGCACCGAGGTTGTCTACCAGGCCATGAATCGGGCGCTTCCCGGTCACCCCTACGTCAAGTCCGCGATCGACATGGCCTGTTGGGATCTGGCCGCGCTCTCGGCCGGGCTCCCCCTGTGTGATCTGTTCGGTGGTCGTACCGACGGTGAGGTCCGGTTGCATTCGTCGATCCCGTCGGGCACGACCGCGCACATCCAAGCAGAGATCGAGATCGCCCGCGACCACGGTTACACATTTCATTCGGTGAAGATCGGTGGCGATCCCGACGGAGACATCGAGCGTATGCGTGCCATCGACCGGCACATGCTCGACAGCGAGGAGTTGACCTTCGACTGCAACCGGTCCTGGCTGCCCTCCGAAGCGATCACCGCGCTCAACGCCACCCGTGAACTGAACCGAGTCATCGAGCAGCCCTGCGACACCATCGAGCAGCATCTGCAGGTGCGGCGCAACGTGTCGCAGCCGCTGGCGATCGACGAGTCGCTCAAGACGATTCCCGACCTGTTGCGGATCATCGAGACCGGTGCCTGTGAGGTGGTGGGGATGAAACTAACTCGGGTCGGCGGGCTCTCCGTGGCCCGAAGGATCCGCGACCTGTGCATCGAGGCCGGCATCTCCATGAACATTGAGGACACGGGCGGCACCACCCTGCAGGCGACCGCCGCGGTGCACCTGGCGCAGGCCACGCCCGAGCCGTTCAGGCGCGCAACCTGGCTGTGCTTCGACAAGCTGACCCTCAATCCGGTCGATGCCGGCGCGGTGAACCACAACGGCTGGACGGCCGCACCAGAGTCTGCAGGCATAGGAGCCTTCCCGGATGAGGCCGCGCTGGGAGACCCTCTGGCCGTCTACCGTTACGACCCCTGAGTCGCGGCTACTCCCAGATCGACCCCTAATCCCAGATGGAATTGTGGGTGTCGAGGTCGAAGAAGTGGAGGTTGCCGACTGTCACCGCCACTTCCACCCGGTCACCGGCTCGGCAGGTGCTGCGCGGGTCGAATCGGGCCACCGCACCACCACGGGCGTCATCGGCGGCATCGGGGTTGCCGGGGTCCGCCTGTTGTGCGTCGAGCTCGAAATGGGTGACGATCTCGCTGCCGAGCGCTTCGGTGAGATCCACCGTCGAGGTGATCGTCGTGCCCGCCTCGATGTCTGACGCCAGTGTGGCGTCCTCGAGGTCCTCGGGCCGCACACCGACGATGACTGTGGAGTTGTCATAGGCACGGAGTCCGGGCCGCTTCTCGAAAGTGGATCCCGGCAGCGTGAGACGGTGCGAGCCGAATCGGATCTCTTTGCCCTCGAGCGTCGCTTCGAAGAGGTTCATCGACGGCGAGCCGATGAAGGCCGCCACGAACACGTTGGTCGGCCGGTCATAGAGTCGCTGCGGCGTGTCGACCTGTTGGAGGTACCCGTCCTTGAGGACCGCCACACGGTCGCCCATCGTCATCGCCTCGACCTGGTCGTGGGTGACGTAGATGGTGGTCACCCCGAGCTGCCTCTGGAGCCTGGAGATGTCGGCTCGCATCTGGACCCGCAGCTTGGCGTCGAGGTTCGAGAGGGGCTCGTCCATCAGGAACGCTGCGGGTTTGCGAACGATCGCACGACCCATGGCAACACGTTGACGCTGACCGCCCGACAGGTGCCCCGGTTTCTTGTCGAGCTGCTCCGACAGCTCGAGCATCTGTGCGGCCTCCGAGACCCGCCGGGTGATCTCCTTCTTGGGCACCTTGGCCAGCTTCAGTGCGAAGCCGATGTTCTCGGCCACGGTCTTGTGCGGATACAGCGCGTAGTTCTGGAAGACCATGGCGATGTCGCGGTTCTTCGGCTCCACATCGTTGACCACCCGGTCGCCGATGCGCATCTCTCCAGCCGTGATCTCCTCGAGGCCGGCGACCATCCGCAGAGCGGTTGACTTCCCGCAACCGGAAGGCCCGACGAGGACCAGGAACTCCCCGTCCTCGACTTCCAGACTGAGGTCGTAGATCGCCTGGAAATCGTTGGGATAGATCTTGTCGACACGGTCGATCGATATTGATGTCATTGTTCATGCCCCTTTCCTGAATTGTTCGGCGTGGAGCCGAAATCGCTCGGGAACCTCCAGTCCCGCAACTGCACCCCCACATCGATTCTGTTGATCGCCCCGACTCGGGCGAACAGTGTCCTGCTGGTCTCTCGGTCGAGACTGTCTCCTCCGAGCCTCTGTGAACCCTCCGCGAGGCTCACGCGAGTCCATGGTTCTCCCTGTTGAGCGTGGTACACCACGGGGACGCCGCAGTATGTGAAACCCAAGGTGTCAGCTTCAAGTTTCTGGCCCTGCCCCAGCGGTTGCCATTCACAGGGTGAGGTCAAGAACTCGCTGCTGTCGAGCAGAGCCGGCCTGAAGCTCACACACCCTCGTTCGACCCGTACGCCGAGCTCGCCCAAGCGCAGAATCACACCTTCCTTGGCCATACCCGTCATGCCCGGCTGTTGAGCACCCGTGTGGGCCGGGGTGTGCGAATGCGGCTCGAGTGGAAATGCCCCGTGGACCGCGACGGTCTTCATGTGCCCGAGCCCCGCTCTGAGCCGCAGGTAACGTTGGATCCCCCGCTCCACGACCTGAGGATCCTCTCCCGAGTCAATCGCGGCCAGCAGACGCTGTTGCAGGGCCAGCAGGAGTTTCGCCACCATGTGCCAGTAGATCGATCCGAGACCCTCGTACCGGTACATCGTCTGGGACCGACCGGTGAAGGCCCGATGATTGAACACCGCCTCATAGGCGTTCAGGACATCAGCACGGTCCGCGTCTCGGAAACCCCAGGACTCGTCGAGCGCTTCGAGGGCGGCTTCCAAATCGGCTGCCCGGCGCAGGTGGGCCCCGAAGCGGACCACGCCCTCACAGTCGCGTCGAACGACCGTCGAGGTGCTGTCGATCAGTCTGTTCAGCGCCGGACCGACCGCTTCGTCGGGAACCCGGTTCTTCTCCATGAATGAAGGGAGCGAGTTGTTGGGATAGAGAAGGAACGACTCTTGATCAGCTCGATACAGCTCGCTGGCGAAGGCGGCGTCGACTAGTTCGACTGCAGAGTTGAGATCAGTGTCCGCCACGCCGAGGGCGGCGACCTGACCCTCCAGCATCGGGTAGAGCGACTCCAGTTCAGCGGTGCCCGGTCCAAGCCGCAGCAGGAGATAGGCCTCGGACAGTCCGTCCGGTCGCTGGGCCGCGTCGATCGCCAGATCGAGATGGGAGCCGGCCACAACCAGGAAGTCCCGGAGTTCCGCGATGCTGACCGACGAGGGTTCCTCCGGAGTCGAGCCATACACATGGGCCCGGTAGTCGCTGAACGTCCGACCGAGTCGGTCCAGTAGTGAACGACGGACGACCGGGGTCATCTCGGCGCCCTCGAGCAGATCATTGTGTGCGTCGAACGCCGCGTTGAGGCTGCGCAGCCAGTCGAGCACCGGTTCGCTGACAGTCAATTCAGAGACCGTTGACCTCTCCAGCAGGCGGGCGACGAAATCGATGTACTCGCGTAGGTGGAACACCGTCACAACCGACGCGCCGATGCCTACGAGTGCGTTGTTGGCGTCGTTCCACTCAGGCCGCTGGGTGTTGAGCCAGACCCCTCCGCCCGGTACCAGATTGGAGAGCTTGGCAAGGGCCGGCACTAGCAGCTTCTCCGCCAGAGACACGTGGTGGACCCGGCCGTCCTCGGTCAGCACCAGCCTCCCGTCCGATCCCATGGCCGCTACACGGGCCTCGATGTCAGCCTGCTCGGCGTGATCGAACTCGAGCGTGTGTTTGGGGTCCGCCGTCAAACGGTCATAAGGAAGGATCCGGTACGGAACGTTGGCATATGAGAAGGCCCGTTCACCGAGCTTCTGTTCGAGAGTTCCGGGATGGAAACGGTCCATGACTTCGAGGAGCCGGTGCAGGTAGACGATCTGGTGGTCGCCCCAGTATCCGAAGTTCGACCAGCTCCGGTCTTCGGGCTGCTCCCAGTCGATTCCTTCGCTGGTGATCCGGTAGGGGTTGTGTCCGTCCCGGGTCGAGGCGTTGAGGAACTTGGCGACGACCGACTCTGCATAGTTGGGAAAGCTGTGGAGCAGCGCTTCCCAGTTCTGGAAGATGTCGCGCCAGTTGCCTTCATAGGTGAGGCTCCGCCTTCCGGAGTCGGACAGGCCACCGATATGAAAGATGTTCCACGGGCGGCTCGGGTCGCCGTGACGGCGGCTGAACGTCAGCGGAAGGTATTCATTGACCAGCCGGGCGAGGTCGACATCGTCGGCCACACGCAGACGCAGCACGTCCAGTTCCACAACCGGGTCCAGTTCGTCGATGAGCGGAACGAAGCGGGCGTGGGCCGGTTGATTCCGCGCCGCGATGAACTCGCTGACTTCGTTGGTCTCCACGCGGTGCTCGTCGACGGGCACACCTCCGCGAAGGCAGTTGTTGAGCACATTGGCGAAGTGGTAGATGGTCATTCTGCGGTCAGCTGTGCACTGCTGCGCGTCGGCCGCGCCGACGAGTGCCTCCAGCTCCGCACGCGACTCGTCGGCAGCGGCTTGAACCTCAGTCACGGAGGAACCCGATCGACGAAGCCACCCACGCAGACGGGCGACGTCGACGTGGTCCCGTTCCACATCGGCGACCGTGACCCAGCTCAGGGGTGAATCTGCGCCAAGGCGTGCTGTTGAGGAAACTAGGAATGCGCCCTTGCGTCCGGTGACGAGGTGTTCCGGGTCGATCCGATGGCCGGACCGGAATCGCCGAACCGAACCGGCTGACATGGTCGTGATCGCCTCCTCGAGTCCGACGGACCAGACCACCGATGCACGCAACGACTCACCGGGATCGGACCCGTCACTGACCAGGGCTTCAAGAGTGAACAGGCCAAGTCCCGAGTCGGGATCGAACTCCGAACGGCGATAGGCGTCGACGAGCGTGCTGGCGGTCTGCTGGGTCGCCAACTCGACTCCGGCAGGGAGAACGTCGATCAGGCCGTCCAGCAGTCGAACCTCGACCTCTGGTCTGCCTTCGTCGCGCAACAGTTCGCAGCTGCGCAGCAACCCGAACTCTCCAGACGTGGACCATGTGTAGCGAAACCGGAGTCCGAGTTCCCGGTTGTGCTCCTCGAAGCGGAGACGGTCACCTTGGGGCGTCCTCGCGATGGAGCGGTCGAGGCTCCCGAGCGGCGCGTGGGAGGCGAACGGCTCCCATGCCTCCGCTGCGCCGTCGAGCAGGATCAGCGTGAACGGGCCGCTGTGACCGGCGATGCGATGCAGCCGATCCTCCGTCTCGTAGGCGAACAGCGCATGCTCGGCGCTGCCTCGACCCGCAGTCAACGCTCCCGTGCTCGAGACGAAGAGCCACAGTTCGTTCGGTGTGGTGACGTTGATCAGAAAGGGATCGAGCAGGTCGTAGTCGTCGATCCGGTACCACTCGAGGCCATCCTCGACCACCAGCCCTCCCCGCGGTTCAACCGCCGTCCTCATGCTGACTATGCCTCCGACGCCGATCCGTCAGTGGTCTGATAGACGCGCACGTAGTCGACGTAGACGCTGACCGGGAACTCCAGAGCGAGGTCTATCGGTCCCGGGAACAAACCACCCACGGCCAGGTTCAGGATGATGAAGAACTCGTCGTCGAACACCCATTCACGGCTCTCACCGAGGACGTCCCGGCTGATGTCGGAGTACAGCTCTCCGTCGTAGAACCAGCGGATTCCGTCGTAGTCCCACTCGATCGCGTAGGTGTGGTAGTCGTCCGCGATCGGATAGTCCTGCCGGTTCCATTTGGTGATCCCGGTGGCGCCCTGGTAGCCGGGGCCGTGGATCGTGCCCATAATCAAATCGGGTTCACGACCGACGTACTCCATGATGTCGATCTCGCCGACATTGGGCCAGCGCGTCTCGGGGTCCTCCGAACGGTGCACGAAGTCCGAGCCGAGCATCCAGAAGGCCGGCCACAAGCCGCGCCCCGCGGGAACCTTCAGCCGTGCTTCGACGCGTCCGTATTGGAACTCTCGCAGTCCCTGGGTAAGGAGGCGGGCGGAGGTGTAGTAGGAGCCCTCGTATTTCTCCTGATGGGCTTCGATCACCAGCAGTCCGTTCTGCACGCGGGCGTTCTTGAGGCGTGACGTGTAGTACTGGGCTTCGCCGTTGCCCCAGCCCCAGCCGCCGATGTCGTAGGTCCAGTTGGTGGGATCGATCTCGTCACCGTCGAACTCGTCGTGCCAGACCAGTTCCCAACCCTCGCGTACATCGATCGGGATCGGTTCAGGTGCCACCGGCGCGGTGGTGGTCGTCGTTGTGGTTGTCGTGGTCGAGGTGCTCGTCGTGGTGGTGGCTGCTGGTTCGGTAGTCGTAGGTGCGGAATCCTCTGCGCCGGAGTCGGATGTGTCGTCTGAACTGCAGCCCGCTGCGGTGAGTCCGAGTATCACGGTGACAGACAATACGCACCAGCCGAATCGCCTGCTCCTAGTCCTGTCGGTTGCGATCGTTGCGGTGGTTGCCATTTGCGGTCAGCCTTTCACTGCGCCTGCGGTCAAGCCCGAGATGATGTAGCGCTGCAGGAACAGGAACAGCACAAGCATCGGCAGCATCAGCATCAACACTGCGGCTGCCAGTTGCGGCCAGTTGCTGCCGTAGAGACCCTCGAAGACGATCAGACCCCTGGTCACGGGATAGAGGTCGTCGTTGGTCAGGTAGATCGTCGGCAGGATCAGTTCGTTCCAGATCCCGATTGCGTGCAGCACCGTCACCGTGGCGATGGCGGGGCGGATCAACGGGGTGACGATCGTCAGCACGAACCGGTAGTAGCCGCAGCCGTCCACTGCCGCTGACTCGTCGAGTTCCCGTGGGACCGACTTGATGTAGTTGACCAGGATGATGATGCCGATCGGGTTGACCAGGAACAGCAGGATGAAGCCTGTCCGGGTGTTGAACAGACCCAGGTTCAAGATCAGCTGGAACTGCGGGATCAATGCGGGCGGCAGGAACAGGGCGACGATGTACATCGTCAGGACCACTCTTGCGCCCTTGAAATAGCCGCGGGCGATTGGGAACGCGACCAGCACCGAGGTCACTACGCAGATCGCGGTGGCCACCGCCGTGTAGAAGAAGGAGTTCCACAGATAGCTCGGGAACTTGGCGAGTTCCCATGCCTCGGTGAAGTTCGACAACCCGTAGCTCTCCGGCAGGCCGGTCGGGTTCCTGAAGAACTCGGGCAGGGTCTTGAACGAGGTCAGGACCAGCATCAGGATCGGACCTACGTAGAGGACGGTGAAGGCCAGCAGCACCAGGTAGGTGATGAGCTTGTGCTTCTTGAACGTGCCCGCGGTCTGCTTCGGCGGTTTTGGTGTCTCGACAGGAATGTCTTGTGTCGCGGTCATGGCATGTACTTCTTTTCTCGCTGGGTCACGATGAAGTTGGCTGACAGCGCGATGATCAGAACCAGAATGAACAGGGCGATGGACGCGGCCGCGGCATAGCCCTGGCGAAAGGCTGAACTCACCGAGCCGGACGTCTGGCCGAAGCCCTCGGCGAAGACCAGATACCCGAGCACCTGAGTGCCCGGTCTGTAGCCGATCAGCACGAGGAACAGCTGCCAGGCCTGCAGCGAGCCGACGATGTTCAACAGAAAGTTGGTGTTGACTGCCGGTGTCAGCAACGGCCAGGTGACGTTGGTGAACAGCTGCCAGCCGTTCGCGCCGTCAATACGGGCGGCCTCGTACAGTTCCTCGGGGATCGTCTGCATCCCGGCGAGGAAGATCACCATCGTGATCCCGACATTCGACCAGATCTGTACGACGATGACCCACATGAAGGCCTGTCGGGGTTGACCGCCGAGGAACTCCGGGGTTGATCCGAACCACTCGAAGACCTGGGCTGCGGGACCACGGCTGGGCAACAGGAACAGCTTCCAGATGAGTCCCTGGATGGCGACGCCGAGGATCACCGGCATGAAGAAGAGGGTGCGGAAGATCGTCGTGCCACGCAGTCGCCGATTCAACAGGACTGCCAGCAACAACCCGATTCCGAACTGGATGGTCGTGACGAAGAACGAGAAGTACAGCGTCCGTTTGAGGGCGTCGATGTTGTCGCGTGAGGCAGCACCGCGCAGCAGGAACTCGTCGTAGTTCTCGAAGCCGATCCAGTTGATGGCGATGCCTCGGATGCCGGTGGCGTCGGTGAACGAGTAGATGGCGGTGGCCAGGGATGGGCCGACCGCGATGAAGAGGTAGAGAAAGAACCCGGGAACGAAGAAGAGGATCGGCGCGGCACTCTTCCAACCCCTGGCGAACAGGTAGTTCTTGTTGACGACCCTCATGTGTCACTCCGGGACGGTCCCCCTGGGGGGCGGACTTCCTGCCGCTTTTGCGACGGGCAGTCCGCCCCTCCCCAGGCGGAGTCTGTTATCAGCCTGCGTTCAAGCCGGCGTCAAAGTCTGCTTGAGCCTGCTCAGCCAGGGCCACCGGGTCAGTCCATTCGTTGAACGGCTGGAACCAGGCAGCTCCCTGCCAGGCGCCGGCCCATTGGCCTACGCCCGTCGGCGGGACCCAGTACTGCTCCAGTCCAACGCGGTAGTTGGCGAGATAGGGAGCAACTTCGGCACCGAGCTTGGTGTTCAGCTCAGCGGTGGGCTGAGTCGGAATGAAGCCGACGGCATTGGCGAATGCCTGATAGTTGTCGGGTTCAGAGAACGCCTCGAGGTAGGCCAGGGAGGCTTCGGGGTGCGGCGTGTTCGCTGCGATCGCCCAACCCTGGTCGTACTTGCCGAACAGGTACTGATTGTCCTCTGGGTTGTCGCTTCCCGGGAAGGGGATGTAGGTCCAGTCGAAATCAGCGTTGTCAAGCGCCGGCGCTTGCCAGACACCGGTCGGCATCATTGCCACATCACCGGCCTTGAAACGCTCGGGAGCGGCGTCGTGGCCGAGGCCGGTCACGCCGTCTTCAAGCATTTCGCTCGCATAGATCTGCATGCGGCTGAGCATCTCCACAGCGTGGTCGTCAGTCCACTTGATATCACCGGTCCAGAGGCCTTCCATCAGGCCCGCCTGGTCGGGGTACATCGATCCCAACAGGCCGTAGGCACCGACGAAGATCGGCCAGCCGTCGCCGCCACCAGCGGTCATACAGGAGTTGCCCGAGGAGGTGAACACCTCACACGCGGTGACGAGTTCGCCCCATGTGGTGGGGATGTCGACACCCTCCGCCTCGAACAGGTCGAGGTTCAAGAACATGCCGCTGTAGGAGACTCGACCGAGGTTGATCGCGTACACCTTGCCGTTGTAGGAGCCGGCGTCCTGAATGGTGGGTTCGTCGTAGTTGTCCACGAAGGACTGCCCGGTGAGGTCCATCAGCAGCCCGGCCTCGATCAGCGTCTGCCAGTTGGGCGGCGTCACGTCGGTCATGTAGGGCTGTGATGCGTTGGAGAAGCCGAAGATGTCGATGACATCGATGTCGTCGGCCGACAGGCGTGTCTGCGTGGCGATGCTCAGCTCGCCGGCGTCTACGACTGACATGTCGACAGAGATGTGCGGGTTGGCCGCCTCGAACTGATCGTTGAAGGACTCCATGAACTCAACCATCGGCGGGTTCTGGTGAACCAGCACGCGCAGGGTGACGTCCTCTTGGGGCTCTTCGGGTTCGGGGTCCGGTGCGTCGTCAGCGTCGTCGGCGGCACCATCATCAGAGGTGGCAGGCGCGTCTGTGCCCGTGTCGTCGCCCGCGTCGGAGCCGTCGTCGTCACCGCAGGCGGCAGCGATCAGGCCGAATGCGAGCAGGACGGCCAGGAGCCGTCCGAGTATCCGGAATTTCATTGTTGGTTCCTCCTATTTTGGGGTGCGCCGTTTGACGCGGTCTTGACCTGGTTGGTCAAAGCGAAGGGAGCGCTCGCAACCTCTGTTCGGTGGAGAGGATGACCCAGTGGGTTGGGAGCGCTCCCAACATCTAGCAAAGCAAAGACGGCCGGGAAGGTGCTGGGTTGAGATCCGTGCGGCGCTCACATCGCCTCCACACGTTCGGATCCGCAGGACTCGCGTACCACGAGCTCCGTCGGATACACGACTGATTCAGGAATCGTTGCGGTGCGGTCGATCACCGACTTGAGAAGTTTGACCGCGCGCTCGCCCACCTCGCGCACCGGTTGAGATATGGAAGTCAGGCGCGGCGACGCCAGATCAGGGTGCAGGAGTCCGTCGAAGGACACAACCGCCACATCTTTGGGACAGTTCAGTCCCGCGTCGGTGATCGCCCGGACAGCACCGACGGCCATCCGGTCTGAAGCAGCGAAGACGCCGTCTGGACGGTCGGCGAGAAGTTCCTGCATGGCTTCACGCCCCGAGTTCTCGGTCCAGTCTCCCTCACGGATACGGCCCTCCAAGCTGAGGCCGGCCCCTGCGACCCCCTCGAGGAACCCGCTTCGACGGTCGATCCCGGCGGTGGTGTTGGACGGTGCAGAGATCAACGCCAGGCGCTGGCGCCCCAAGCTCGCCAAATGCGAGGCAGCGGTCCGGGCACCACCGCGATTGTCAACGTCGACGGAGAACACCGAGGTCGCATCATCGGGTCGGCCGACGACCACGAAGGGCATGTCAGTGCCCCTCAGGTACTCGATCAGGGGATTGCCCATCGTCGTTGCCGTGACAATGACTCCGTCGAGCAACCCGGGCGTCACCACCCGCGAGACGATCGCATCGTCGTCTGCCTGGTCGCCGAACAGGAACAGGTTGAGAGTCATCTGGATCTCGTTGGTCGCACCCGAGATGCCGAGGACGAGGCGACCGAAGTAAGGATCGTCGAACAGCGTCGCAACAGCGCTCGGGATGACCAACCCCAGCACTCCAGTGCTGTTGGAAGCCAACGAACGCGCTCCTGCATGGGGGCGATAACCGGTCTCCGCGACAACGGACTCGACCCGCTTCTTGGTCTGGGGGCTCACATTGGGTTCGCCGTTGACGACTCGCGAGACAGTGGACCGGGAAACACCGGCCCGGCGTCCTATCTCTTCCAGGTTGAGTCGTCGCGCCATCGATCCCCTTTAGGTTTAGGAGCGCTCCCACAAAATATGAAACCGACTTGTGGCTGTCAAGCCTTGAAAACACTTGTAACAGAGTTGTCATAAATTCTGTCATTAGTTTTGGGAGCGCTCCATACTGAAAACGCTCCCATCAATCGAGCTCGCACTTAACGACCGCGAACAACCCGGCACAGGCTTGCGCCGAGCGGGCTGACTAGGGTGTTATGTGCTGCGAGGAGACCCACAACCGGAATGCGTGGAGATGTCGACGACAGACACATACCGGCTAACTGACCGCTACACGCGCGACGAAGGAACCGTGTTCATGACCGGTATCCAGGCACTCGCCCGCCTCCCTGTCGAACAACTCCGAGTCGACCGCGCCAACGGGCTCCGCACCGCGGCGTTCGCGGCCGGATACCCCGGCTCTCCATTGGCGGGAATCGACGGGGCGCTGTCGCAAGCAGTCGCACAGACGCCGGAACTGCCAATCCACCTGAGACCGTCGGTCAACGAGGAGTACGCAGCCACCGCAGTGATGGGCAGCCAACTCGCAACCACTCGGGGCGACGCACGCTACGACGGGGTCGTCGGCATCTGGTACGGCAAGGCACCCGGAGTCGACCGGGCCTCCGACGCTCTGCGCCACGCCACCTTCGCCGGCACCGATCCGCTCGGAGGAGTGGTGGCGCTCGCGGGCGACGATCCAGCCGCCAAGTCCTCTACCATCCCCTCATCGTCGGCCGGGGTTCTCGCCGACCTGAACATGCCTGTGCTGTTCCCCGCCGATCCCGCCGAGGCACTCGATCTCGGTCGTCACGCCATCGCTTTGAGCAGGGCGACTGGTCTATGGGTGGGCCTGAAGGTCGTGGTCGACGTGGCGGACGGCTCCGGCACGGTCAATCTGGACCCCTATCGGATCACTCCGGTCCTGCCCACCATCGACGGTGGCCCCTACTTCCACCGTCCGGACGGCTACCTGCTGACCCCTCACACGCTCGATATCGAACGCGAGATCCTCGAAGTCCGCAAACCCCTCGCTCTCGAATACGCGGCTCTGAACCGGCTCAACCAACTGACCGTGAATCCAGCGGATCCATGGATAGGGATCGTCTCATCGGGCAACACCTACCGCGAATTGCGAGAAGCCCTCCGAGCGCTCGGCCTCGAAAGCGACGGCGATGTCGAATCGGCGGGGATCCGCCTGTTGAAGCTCAACATGCCGGTGCCCTTCAACACCTCGACCATCCGGTCGTTCGCGGCAGGCCTCGAACAAGTCCTCGTGGTCGAGGAGAAGAACCCGACGGTGGAGTTGCAGGTGAAGGACGCCCTCTACAACGCCAGTCACCATCCCACCGTCGTCGGCCGCAACGACGAAGCAGGGAACCCTCTGGTCCCCAGCAGAGGGGCATTGGTGTCGGACAACATCGTGCCGGCGCTGCGCGAGCGCCTCTCGCCCAGGATATGCGATCGCCTGCGTCCCCCCGAACCCGAGCGTGAACGCATCGCCCTGAGTGTGTCTCGCACGCCGTATTTCTGCTCCGGCTGTCCACACAATCGCAGCACCGTCGTCGATGAAGGCACCCTGGTGGGTGCCGGGATCGGCTGTCACGCCATGGTGATGATGGGCGGAGAATCTCGGTACGGAGACATTTCCGGGATCACCTGCATGGGTGCTGAAGGCACTCAATGGATCGGAATGTCGCCCTTCGTCGAGACCGACCACCTGATCCAGAACCTCGGTGACGGCACCTTCTTCCACTCCGGGCAACTGGCGGTCACAGCAGCCATAGCCAGCGGGGCCAACATCACCTACAAGCTGTTGTGGAACCGGGCCGTGGCGATGACAGGCGGACAGGACCCGACCGGGCAGATCGACATCGACCGGGTGTCCCACCAGCTACTGGCCCAGGGTGTGCAACGGGTGATCGTCACCACCGAAGACCCCAAACGTGCCCGCTCGCTCGCCCTGCCCGTCGAGGTCGAAGTGTGGCACCGTGACCGGCTCCCGGAAGCGCAGCGGGTGCTCAGCGCGATCAAGGGGGTCACCGTATTGATCCACGACCAGCGTTGCGCCGCGGAACTGCGCCGCGACCGCAAGCGCGAGCGGATCGAACAGCCCGACACGCGTATCGTCATCAACCATCGCGTCTGCGAAGGCTGCGGGGACTGCGCGGCGATCTCCAACTGCCTGTCAGTTCAGCCGATCGAAACGCCCTTCGGCCGCAAGACCACCATCGACCAGCACAGTTGCAACCTCGACTACTCGTGCATCAAGGGAGACTGCCCGGCTTTCATAAGCATCACCAGGAAACCGGACCGACCGTGGCGACGAAGGAATGGTTCCCGCGAGTCGCAGGTTCGCGCGGTGCCCGAGGGCATTGCTGATCCGCCACCGTGCACTGACACGGACCTCAACGTCCACATCACCGGTATCGGGGGGACCGGGGTCGTGACCGTGTCCCAGATAATCGGAACCGCGGCGATGCTGGAGGGCTCGGAGGTCGCCGGACTCGACCAGACCGGGCTGTCGCAGAAGGCAGGCCCGGTGGTGAGCGATATACGCATCTCCTCGGCACGGCGTTCCGGCAGCAACCGCGTGGCGGTCGGCCAGGCCGACCTGCTGTTGGCGTTCGACCTGCTGGTCGCATCCTCGTGGACCGGACTCGGCGCCACGAACCCCGCACGCACCGCTGTAGTGGGTTCGCTGGAACTGACTCCACCTGGCATCAAGACGGCACATCCTGAAATCGACATGCCGACCCAGTCCGAGCTGCTCGAACGGATCACCAACATGGCTCGCCCAGGTTCATGCCATTGGGCGAAGGCGAGCGCCACGACCTCCGCGCTGGTTGGCGACGCAGTGGGCGCCAACATCTTCGTTGTCGGCATGGCTGTGCAGTCCGGACTTCTCCCTGTATCCCCGCAAGCTCTCGAGCAGGCCATCGAACTCAACGGCGTTGCCGTCGACCTGAACCTCGCGGCTTTCGGGTGGGGGCGTTGGCAGATCGCTGATCCTGACCTGGTGGCGGCTGCCGCAACCGAGCAGAACCCCCCGGAACCCGCCCGCGAACTCCCCCCGGCACTCGCCGAGCGGGTGGCGGCGCTTGGCGCCGGCGACCCTCGACTGACAGAGGATCTGAGTCGTTTCACCGCCGAGCTCATCGGCTTCCAAAACACCAAGGCGGCTCTCAGCTACCTTGACCGGCTCGACGAGATAGCAGCTGCGACCACGACGGTCGACCCATCACGCACTGTCGAGATCATCTCGCTCGCTGCGAGCGGACTGTTCAAGCTCACGGCCTACAAGGACGAGTACGAAGTCGCCCGTCTGATGCTGGATGCCGACGGACACGATGCGGTGCACGAGGTGGCCGGCCCCGGCGACAAGGTGGCCTGGCTGTTGCACCCGCCCTCACTGCGAGCCGTCGGCCGCTCCAGCAAGACCAGTTTCTCGACTCGCTGGCGTCCGATGTTCCGGCTTCTGGCCAATGCAAAACGCCTGCGCGGCACGCCTCTGGATCCCTTCGGGTGGTCCAGAGTGCGCCGAATCGAACGATCCCTGTCCCACGAGTATCTCGCCGCGCTGCGTGATTCGCTCGACGCCAAAGACCTGACCCGCGCCCGACAGACCGCCGAGGCCGCGGAGCTGGTGCGCGGCTTCGAGTCCGTGAAGCTCCGCAACGTTGACCGCTTCCGCAAGCGGCTCGCTGAGCTGGCGGACACTAACCCGAGTGACCACAACGGCGAATAGAGACACAGCGGCCTATAGAGACCACAGCGGCGACGGTAGCCTGCGTCGATGCGCTCGTTCGATCTGATCATCATCGGCACCGGGTCTGGAAACTCGATCATCGGGGATGACTACGACGACTGGGATATCGCCGTCGTCGAGCGCAACCTGTTCGGCGGAACCTGCCTCAACGTCGGTTGTATTCCATCCAAGATGCTCGTCTACACCGCCGAGTTGGCCGAGCTAGCCCGAAACGGTGGGCGTTACGGCCTCGACACGCGCTTCGTCGGGGCCGACTGGCCTGCCATCCGCGACCGGGTGTTCAACCGCATAGACCCGATCGCCGCGAGCGGAGAGCAGTACCGCAGGAACCTGCCCAATATCACCGTCTACGGCGTCGACGCCGTGTTCGTCGGCCCCAAACAGCTGCAGGTCGGAGAGGAAGAAATCACCGCCGACAAGATTGTTCTTGCCGCCGGCGCTAGGGCGGTCGTTCCCGAGATCTCCGGGTTGGCAGAGTCCGGCTATCACACCTCCGACACCGTCATGCGCATCGACGCGCTCCCCGAGCGTCTCACCGTTATCGGCGGTGGCTACATCGCAGCCGAGCTCGGCAACGTGTTCGGCTCGCTGGGCAGCGAGGTGACCTTCCTGCTGCGCGGCGACACGATGCTGCGGTCCCAGGACACAGCCATCAGAGAACGCTTCACCAGGATCTACGCCGACAAGTTCAATGTGCGAACAGGGGTCGATATCACGCGGGTCCGTCGAGACCACGATGAGATCGTGCTGGAGACCAGCGACGGGGAGCAGCGCTGCGATGAACTGCTCGTGGCCACGGGTCGAGTGCCCAACGGTGACCAGCTCAATGTCGCCGCCACCGGGGTCGCAACCGACGACGCCGGCTACGTCATCACCGATTCGCAGCGCCGCACCAACGTGGAGGGGATCTGGGCCCTGGGGGACGTCACCAACCCGGTGCAGCTCAAACATGTCGCCAACCACGAAGCTAGGGTCGTCTCGCACAACCTGACGAACCCCGACGACCCGACCGAAGTCGACCATCGGTTCATTCCCGCCGCAGTGTTCGGCCATCCCCAGGTGGCGAGCGTCGGCCTGACCGAACAGCAGTGCATCCAAGACGGACTCCCCCACCGCGTGGCACTCAACGAGTACGCCTCAGCCGCCTACGGCTGGGCGATGGAGGACTCGGAGAGCTTCTGCAAGCTCATCGTCAACACGGAGACCCGCAGGTTGCTGGGGGCCCACATCCTCGGACCTCAAGCCTCCACGCTGATCCAGCAACTGGTCCAGGCGATGGTCTTCGATTTGAGCGTCGACGACATCGCCCGCAAGCAGTACTACATCCATCCCGCCCTGCCCGAAGTGGTCGAACAGGCGCTGCTAGAACTCTGAGCAGCCGGGCTCAGCTCTCAACAAGCCCCTCGGCGGTCGCCTTGGCCCACTGGTAGTCGGATTTGCCGTTGGGGCTCCGCACGAACTCGGTAACTCGGAATATCCGTCTCGGCGCCTTGTAGGCGGCGATCCGGGTCCGGCAATGGGCGATCAGTTCGTCGTCGGACACCTCGGCCCCCTCCGCAATCGACACGACCGCGTTGACCGTCTGCCCCCAGCGCTGATCAGCGAGCCCGACGGCGTTGCAGTCGAGCACCGCCTCATGGCTCTTCAGCGCCTCTTCCACCTCTTCGGGAAAGATCTTCTCACCGCCGGAGTTGATGCAGACTGAGCCTCTGCCCAACAGCGTTATCGTGCCGTCCGCTTCAACGGTCGCGTAGTCGCCTGGGATCGACCAGCGCACCCCGTCGATCAACGGGAAGGTCTCCGCGGTCTTAGCCTCGTCCTTGTAGTAGCCGATCGGGTTGGCTCCCCGGTTGGCCAGGCGGCCCACTTCCCCGCTCCCAGGCTCGACAAAGTTCCCCTCGTCGTTGATCACCGCGGTGGTCGGACCCAGCACGAACTTGCCGGTGGACACCTTCTCGCTCCCGTCGCTGCGGGTCGTCTGCAATCCTTGACCGAGGGATTCGCTGGCGCCGAGACTGTCGATCAGGGTCATCGGCTTGTGGTCGAGGAACGCCCGCTTGGACTCGGGGGACCACATGACACCCGAAGAGAAGATCTGGTATACGCTGGACAGGTCGTGAGGATTGCCCGCTGCCTCCGCGGCATCGAGAGACTCGAGCAACGGCCGGGCGAACGCGTCACCGACGATCACCAGCATCGTGAGGCGGTGCTGTGCCACCAGGCGCCAGACTTCCTCGGGATCGAAGCTCCGGCCGACCAGAGTCGCCACCATTCCCCCCATGGTCAGCACGTACAGCGAGTTGATCCCCGAGGTTCCGTGCATCAGCGGAGCGGAGGCCA
This sequence comes from Candidatus Aldehydirespiratoraceae bacterium, assembly GCA_965221585.1. GTDB lineage: Bacteria > Actinomycetota > Acidimicrobiia > Acidimicrobiales > Aldehydirespiratoraceae > VXYK01. The sequence goes on from OZ244898.1 coordinate 1,679,839, forward strand.
GCAGACGAGTGGTGCGCTTGCGATTGTGCATCTCGCGTGCCGCGTCGACCGCCTCGGCCGCGCCGTTCGGAATCTCACGTTTCAGTATCCGGTAGTGGCCGTCCATGTTGGCGATCATCTGCTCCTGGGGCCACATCACAGCCTTGGGGCTTCCGGTCGTGCCGCCGGTGTAGAGGAACCACAGATCATCTCCGCTGCGCTGGATCGGCGGCGCAGGATCGAAGCCCTCGAGCAGATCGTCATAGGCCACTGCGCCGTCGATCAGTTCGCCGTCTCCCACCTGGATCAGCAGTCTCAAGTGCTCGCAACGATCCTTCACCTCAGCCACGCGATCCGCGAGCGAACTGTCGAAGAAGACCGCTTTGGCATCGGCATTGTCGAGCAGGTACTCCAACTCCTCAGCGACGTAGCGGTAGTTGACGTTGCAGGGAATCGCCCGAGACTTGAAGGCCGCGAACTGGGCCTCCTGATATTCGAAACCGTTGTAGAGATAGAAGGCCACCTTGTCGTTGGTGCCGATCCCTGCGGCCCCCAACGCTGCGGCAAGACGCGCGGCACGGTTCTCGAAGGTCTGCCAGTCACGGCATTCGGGACCATGCGCAATCGCCGGAGCATCGGGAACGACTTCGGCGATTCCCTCCCATATCGTTGCGAAATTGAGAGCGTCGGCAATCGGCGGAGTCATATTCACCGCAGCGTACGCTGGCAGCATGGAGGCGCACACATCGAAGCTCCGGTCGCGTTCAGCGTGCGTTCCGGGGTCGCTCAGCCCCGAGCGCCGGGCGTCAGACATCGCGCGCCTCGCCAACGAGCAACTCGACATTCTGGTGATCGGCGGGGGTGTCACCGGCGTCGGCTGCGCCCTCGACGCAGCCACGCGGGGGCTCAAGGTCGGGCTCGTCGAACAGCGGGACCTGGCCAGCGGCACATCGAGCCGCTCGTCGAAGCTGCTCCACGGCGGACTGCGCTACCTCGAGAATCGCGATTTCGCTCTGGTGCGCGAGGCGCTGCACGAACGCGGCTTGCTGGCCAAGACTGTTTCGCCGCATCTGGTTCGCACGGTCTCGTTCATGATTCCCCTGACCCGCCGGTTCTGGCAGCGTCTCTATTTCGGCGCCGGGGTCCTGCTCTACGACTTGCTGGCCCGCACCGGGAAGCACCCGCTGGCCTTCCATCGTCACCTGGGACGCAGAGCAACCCTCAAGCTCGCTCCGGGACTGAAGCAGTCGTCGATACGTGGTGCGATCCTGTATCAGGACGCTCAGATCGACGACGCCCGACACACCCTGGCCATCGCTCGAACGGCTTGTCATCACGGAGCCTCGATCGTCACCAGTGCACGCGTCACGGGTCTGCTGATCGAACAGCACAACGGTTCTGAAGCGGTGGTCGGAGCCAAGTTCCAAGACCTCGAGACCGGCACCGACTACGAGTGCCGAGCCACCAAGGTCGTCAACGCCACCGGTGTCTGGCTCGACGACATCCACGACATGGCCTGCCCCGCCAGTCTCAGCGTGCGCGCCGCCAAGGGTGTTCATCTCGTGGTCCGCCGTGAGTGCATCGAAAGCGAATCCGGGATCGTACTGCGAACCCCTCGCAGCGTGCTCTTCCTGATCCCCTGGGGTGACCACTGGCTGATCGGCACCACCGACACCGAGTGGGACTTCGACCGGGCTCACCCAGCCGCGTCGAGCGCGGATATCGACTACATCTTGGAACACGCCAACGCAGCGCTCGAAAGGCCCCTTACGAGATCCGACATTCTGGGGGTCTACGTGGGCTTGCGACCGCTGCTCGATGCCTCTGACGACGACACCACCAAGCTCAGCCGTGAGCACGCGGTGGCGGAACCGATCGACGGCCTCGTCTCGATAGCAGGCGGGAAGTACACCACCTATCGGGTCATGGCCGCCGACGCGATCGACGCCGCGGCCGGCGGTCTGGACAAGCCGGTCCCGGAGTCGCTGAGCCACGAGGTGGTGCTTCTCGGCAGCGACGAATGGCAGCACTGGTCCCAACAGACCGATGAACTGGCGCAGAGCAGCGGTCTGGACCCTGACGTCGTTGAACGCCTCCTTTGGCGCCATGGCAATCGCATCGTCGATGTCCTTGAGATCGCCGAGCGGGAGCCCGCGCTCAGCGCCCGAATCCCCGGCGGCTCCTACATCGCCGCGGAGGTGGTGCACGCAGCCCGCCACGAGGGCGCTCTGCACCTTGACGACGTGTTGGCCCGTCGCCTGCGGATCTCGATCGAGGACGAGCAGCGGGGAAACCTCGCAGCCACCAGCGTCGCTTCTCTGATGGCTCGCGAACTCAATTGGAGCGATCAGCGCAAGGATGAAGAGGTGAATCGCTGGTACGAACGGGTGGAGGCCGAAAGGGCCGCCAACGCGGCGCCCGACGACAGCACCGCCGACAGCCTGCGCCGCCGGGCTCCAGACACCCGCGGACTCAACGACGCCTGATCGCCGCTGGCCCGCAGGAGTTCACGGGCACATCTCCTAAACATCCGGCAGGTGCTCTGCTACGGCCCGTAAACTCGCCTGCAATGTCCAGTTCTTTCGGCACCCTGTTCCGCGTCACCACGTTCGGCGAGTCCCACGGACCCGGCGTGGGAGTCGTGATCGACGGCTGCCCGCCGCGCCTGGCACTCGACGCTTCTGACCTGCAACGCGACCTCGACCGTCGACGCCCAGGGCAGAGCCGCATCGTGACGCAACGCGACGAGGCTGACCGAGCGGAGATCCTCTCGGGGGTGTTCGCCGGTCACACAACCGGGACGCCGCTCGCGGTGCTGGTCCGCAACGCCGACCACAACCCAGGTGCCTACGAGCACCTGCGCGACCTCTACCGGCCCTCCCATGCCGATTTCACTTACGACGCCAAATACGGTTTCCGTGACTGGCAGGGCGGGGGCCGGGCCTCCGCACGCGAGACGGTCGGTCGGGTGGCCGCGGGTGCCGTTGCACGTCGACTTCTGGAGGTAGCAGCGGGAATCGAGGTGCTCGGTTGGGTGCAGAGCGTCGCGGACATCGAGGCCGAAGTCGATGATGCCACGGTCAGTCTCGACGATGTCGAGAGCCATCCGACCCGCTGTCCGGACCCGACCGCGGCCACAGCGATGGGCGAGGCAATCGAGGGGGCCCGCCAGAACGGCGACTCCCTCGGTGGAACCGTGAAATGTATAGCCCGGGGTGTCGCCGCGGGCCTGGGTGAGCCTGTGTTCGACAAGCTCGACGCGGACCTCGCAGGCGCTCTGATGTCGCTTCCCGCCGCCAAGGGCGTGGAGATCGGCAGCGGCTTCGCTGGAACGCTGATGACCGGACTGACCCACAACGATCCCTTCAGCGCCGCGGACGGTGTCCGCACGACCTCCAACCGTTCCGGCGGCATCCAGGGCGGGATCTCCAACGGCGAGGACATCGTCACCCGTGTGGCGTTCAAGCCCACGGCCACTATCGCCAGCGAACAGGCGACCGTGACCAGAGACGGTGAGTCGACGACACTAGCGGCCAGAGGACGACACGATCCTTGTGTTCTACCCCGCGCGGTGCCCATGGTCGAGGCAATGGTGCTGTTGACGCTGGCAGACCATTTCCTGCGCCAACAGGCGATCGACGTGTTGCCGATGCTCGACGAGCGGCCCTGAGCCGACCATAACGGGCTGTGGACTTCCAACTCTTCCTGCCGCAGATGCGGATGGACCTGCCGACGATCACCCGGCGCAGCAACGTTGCGGTCGAGTCCGGGTTCGGGGGCGTGGCGTTGATGGACCACCTGGCACCGCCGATGGCTGAGAACCAGCCGATGTGGGACGCCATGATCACCGCCGCATGGCTCGGTGCCAACACCAGCGGCACCGTCGGGCACCTGGTTCTGTGTGATTCGTTCAGGCATCCCGCGGTGTTGGCCCGTCAGGCTGTCACCCTCGATCACGCCACCTCGGGCCGGTTCGAACTCGGCATCGGCTGGGGCAGTGTCCGAAGCGAGTTCGACACCTTCGGTGTCGGCGACACCACGCCGCGGGCCCGAGTCGACCGACTCACCGAGACCCTGGAGGTGCTCGGTGCGCTCTGGTCCGGAGAACAGGTCAGCTACTCGGGCCGCTACCACTCACTGGATCAGGCCCAGCAGCTGCCTGAGCCGACCCGTCCCATACCGATCATCATTGGCGGGAGCGGCCCCCGTACGCTCGAGCTGGTGGCCCGCTTCGCGGACTGGTGGAACTGCCCGCTGCACCGCCTCGACCGCTACCCCGAGATGAGGGAGCGGATCGGCGATGCCCGCAGCTCGATCCAGGAGCGGGTGACGTTCATTCCCCAGGGTGCCGACCGGACCGCGATTGTCGAGAAGGCCATGAGCCGATTCGGCAAGGCCGGTCATGTCACCGGCAACGCCGAGGAGTTGATCGAGCACTACGCAGCACGAGCCGCTTCGGGGATCGAACGGATCTATGTTTGGATGAGCGACTTCGCGGTCCCTGAAACCCTGAGCGAATTCGGCGAGACGGTTATTTCCCCGATCCGCAACGCGCACTGACCGCCCCGCGGAGTTCCGGGTTCAGGACCGCTGACTCACACGAATGGGATCGATGTGACCACTGCGGGTACTTCTGAGCCGCGCACGTCGATGGCAACCTCGTCGCCGACCGCCACATCAGGATGCAGAAACGCCAGCGCAATCCCGCGTTGGAGGATCGGCGAGAAGTTGCCGCTGGAGATAACTCCGATCTCGGTTCCGTTACGCCAAACGGTCTGCCCTTCACGGGGTGGACGGCGACCTTCGACCAGCAGTCCCTGCAGCAGCCTCGGCGGGCCTGCCTGCTGTTCAGCCAACAGAGCCTCGCGTCCCCGGAAGTCGGCCTTGTCGAAACGCACTACCCAACCGAGCCCGGCTTGCAATGGAGAGATTCCCGCACCCAGTTCGTGCCCGTGCAGGGGCAGACCGGCCTCCAGGCGCAGCGTGTCGCGCGCGCCGAGGCCCGCAGGGGTGATCCCCGCCGAAACGATCAGATCCCATATTGCGGGCGCTGCCTGCGCGTCGATGGCGATCTCCACGCCGTCCTCACCTGTGTAACCGGTGCCGGCGACGAGCGCCTGACACCCGGCGATCTCGACTTCGGCAACACGGAAACGGCCTACCTCGGCCGCTTCGGGCGAGACCATGGCGAGGTTTGCGCGAGCCTTCGGTCCTTGCACCGCCACCACCGCGCGAGTGCTGGTCACATCCTCGATCCGAGGCAGGGTGGGCGCTTCGCTCAGCGCTTTGTCCACCCGGCTGGTGTTGGAGGCGTTGGGCATGACATCGAAACGGTCCTCAGTGACCCACCAGACGATGATGTCGTCGAGGACCGAGGCATCGGTTGCATCGAGCAGGTGTGTGTACTGCGCGCGTCCTGGAGCGATGCGATTCAGATCGTTGGTGAATGCCCATTGCAGCGCATCGAAGGCTCCCGGGCCACTGACCCGTACCGTGCCCAGGTGCGACACGTCGAACACGACGCTCTCGGTGCGGCACGCGAGGTGCTCCGCCAAGGTCCCGCCGGGGTAGGACAACGGCATCTCCCAGCCGCTGAAGGGCACCATCTTGGCCCCCAATGCCACATGGACATCACCGAGAGGCGAGTGCCGTATTTCAGTCATCACTCTCCAGCTTCGATCTAGCGACCGAGCGAGGTTCCGGCGGGTGTCAGTTGGCGGCTGCGCTGCCTGGCACAGCTTCGCCGATCTCGTCGCTCTCGGGGAAGAGTTCGACGATCGAGGCGTCGACTGTGTCTTTCACGCTCCCCAGGGCCAGCACATTGAGCACTCCCTGACCGTTCTGGAGCAGCTCAATCAACTCCCCTTCGGTGTTGACCACTATCGAGTTCGTCCCGCTGATGACGAGGCTGGCCGTGGTGACATCCTCGCCGAGTTGGTCGCGCAGATAGTCGAGTGCCTTGCGGACCTGTTGGAGTTTGATGCCCGAGTCGATCAGGGTCTTGATCACTCTGAGCTCCAGCAGGTCACGGTAGCTGTAGAGGCGGCGACTGCCCGAACCGCTCGCCCTGGTGAGCGAGGGGCGCACGATGTCGCGGCGAGCCCAGTAGTCGAGCTGTCTGTAGGTGATACCGGCGATCTCTGCGGTGCGCTTCGAACTGAACCCTTGCTCGTTCATCTTTGCCTCCAATCATCATGACACCAACGGAATTACGCAGATGTCAGTGTGGATAACTCTACGGCGCCGACGCGGCGAGGTCAACGCCGGATCGGCGGCGGGCTCAGTCTTCGAAGTCCTCTGGGGAGATGTTGTCGAGAAACTCTTTGAACTCTTCCACGACTTCCTCCGGCTGCGGAGACTCCTGGGGATCCGATTCTCGAAACCCCACTTCCTCGATGACGGCCTCCTCGGCGAAGATCGGCGTGTCGGTGCGGACCGCCAGCGCGATGGCGTCGGACGGACGGCTCGACACGACATGGGTCTGATCGGCGACACTGAGGTGCAACTCGGCGAAGAAGGTCTTCTCGTGGAGCCCGGTCACGACCACGCGAACCAGATCGACCGACAACTCCTCGAGCAGATCCCGCATCAGATCATGGGTCATAGGGCGCGGCGTGTCGACGCCGTCGAGCGCAAGTGCGATGGCAGTAGCTTCCTGAGCTCCGATGTAGATCGGGATGATCCGGTCCTCTCCGGCTCGTTCGCGCAACAGGACCATCGGTGCGTTTGTCGGCATCTCGACGCGAACACCGATGAGTTCCATTTCCTGCATGCTCTTACCCTAGACCGTGAACTTGGAGGGGTTCGATATAGCTAACTGTCAAGACTCTCGCCGAAACTGCGCCGCAGAATCGATCGTTGAAGCACTTCACCCAGTCGCACCAGCTCGTTCAGTTCATCTCGCGCCTGCTGGGCCGAGTCGCCTCCCCTGGCCAGGCGCGGCGAGAAGATCTGTTCGAGGAGGCCCGCCTGCCGCTCGGCTGAGACCTTGTACATGCGCATGTGCCGCGGTTCGAGCCCGGACCGGCCGAACACCGCTGCAGCTTTGGCCATCTCCAGTGCCTCCGGGTCGTATACGCCACTGCCGGGCCGCCCGATCGGCCTGATCAGGCCGAGACGGTCAAGCTCCCTGACCAGCCCGACCTCGATTTCGGCAGCTTCAGCCAGATCAGTTGCCGAGAGGCCGTCAATTGGCTCTTCGTGCTCGTTGACTGCCTCGTCTTCCGGCTCAGGCTGTTCTGCTTTCTTGGCTGCCTTCTTGGTTGCCGCCTTGGTGGCCTTCTTGGCCGCTGCCTGCTTCTTGGTGGCGCGCTTCTTGGTTGCCGGTTCAGTGTTGGCCGCACGGGAGGCCGCAGGCTTCGCCTTGGCCCTGGGCTTGGCAGCAGCCCTGGGCTTGGCGGCAGCCCTGGGCTTGGCGGCAGCCCTGGGCTTGGCGGCGGGCTTGTCCCGATTCGCGAACAGCGTGGGCTCGGCAGCAACCGCCTCGTCGCCCTTCAAGGCCTCAAGTTCAACCTCAAGTCCAGGTTCCTCGAGGCGCTTCTTGATCACCTTCAGAGGCAGGAAGTTGTCTCGCTGCTGAGTCAGGATCCAACGCAGTCGGGCGATGTCGCGCGGATAGAACTTGCGATAACCCGATGGGGTCCGCTCAGGGGCGATCAAACCTTGGCTCTCCAAGAACCGGATCTTCGAAATCGTCACGTCGGTGTACTCGGCTTGGAGCAGACTCAAGACCTCACCGATCGAGTGATGCGGTTGCGCAGCCAATCCCCTGCCTCCTAGCTCAATTCGTCCCGGTGCCGTGCACGAACACCAGCTTGAACCTGCCGATCTGCAGCACCTCGCCATCCACCAGCTCGTGCTCATCGACACGTTTGCGCTCAATGTAGGTACCGTTCAGCGAACCGACGTCGCGCACCACGTAACGGGACCCGAGCCTCTGCACTTCTGCATGGCGCCGCGACACCGATATGTCGTCGAGGAAGATCGCGCTGTTGGGGTGCCGCCCTACCGTCACCACATCTGAGTCGAGCGCATAGCGTGCCCCCGCCTTGGGTCCGTGCAGCACAACAAAAAGTCCCTCATGGATCCCGAAGGCCGAGCGGTCGATGCTCACACCGCTGCCATCGAGGTCGATCGCGACATGGTCCGTCGTCACCTCGTCACGAGCCAACGACTCGCCACAGGACGAGCAGAAACGAGCGTCAGCAGAATTGCGATGTCCGCATTTGGTGCAGGCTCGGTCAGTCACGCTGTCTACTCAACTCTCAATCAGAGCACCATAGGCCGCGCCGTCGAGCAAAGCATCAAGCTCTACTGGAGATGACATCTCGATCACGATGATCCAACCTTCGCCGTAGGGATCTTCGTTGACCCTCTCCGGAGTGTCGGCCAACTCGTCGTTGACCTCGGTGATCGTTCCCGACACCGGTGCATAGAGTTCCGAAACGGACTTGGTCGACTCGACCTCGGAGAATGACGAACCGGCTTCGACTTGGTCCCCGACCCGCGGAAGGTCGACGTAGACGACATCGCCGAGCGCATCCTGCGCATAGTCGGTGATTCCGACCCTTGCGGCGTCGCCTTGGACTGAGACCCATTCGTGGTCCTTGGAATACAGGAGATCGTCGGGAATGTTCATAGCAGAAACCTATCGCGGATCCGCGTCTGCGAGGGAGTCACAGCCCCTTGTCAGCCCGACCTTCGCGGAGCGCTTCGAGACCCAGCGGAATGTACTGCGCCGCCGACAGATAGCTGTACAGCAGGGAAGGCACTGCACAGATCCATCCGGCCCACCAGAACCAGTCGGCCACCCCGACTTCGGAAGCGCCGGCCAACAGGAACGGGAACGAGAAGTACAGGCCGAAAGTTGCGCACTTTCCCCACCAGGTGACATCGATCCGCCGCGCGCCGAGGGCACCGAGCGCGATTCCCGCCACCGCCACGATCCCCTCACGGGCAAGGGTGAGCACGACCAGCCACCACGGAACCGCTCCATCAATGCCCACCGCCACGATCCCGACAATCAATACTGCGCGGTCGGTTACCGGATCAAGAAGCTTGCCGAGTTCGCTGACGGCGTCGAAGGTGCGCGCCCACCAGCCGTCCACCCAGTCAGTGGCGCCGATAGCGCCCCACAACCAGGCTGCCGCCCAACGGTCGTCGTTTGCGAACAGCAGCCACAACATCACCGGGATACCCGCCAGTCTCAGCAGCGATATCAGATTCGGAACAGTCAGAATCCGGTCTTCGAAGATCCCGACATGGGGCTCTGGAGGTCCGGTCAACTCAGCGTCATCCATATCTGTTCCGTCGCCATCTGTTCCGTCGCCAGCCTACGATCTAGCAATGGCCACCATATTCACTCGAATCATCGACGGCGAGATCCCAGCGCGATTCGTCTACTCCGACAGCGACTGTGTCGCATTCCTCGACGTTCGCCCCCTGGCCCGCGGCCACTGCCTCGTCGTGCCCCGCGACGAGATCGACCAGTGGACCGACCTCTCCTCGAGCCAGGCCGCCCACCTGACCGAGGTCGCCCATGCCATCGGCAACGTGCAGAAGAGGCTGCTGAACCCCGAGCGGATCGGACTCATGATCGCCGGGTTCGAAGTACCCCATGTGCATGTCCATGTGGTGCCGATGAACTCGATGGCGAACCTCGACTTCTCCAAAGCCGACACAACGCCTGATCCTGAAGACCTTGACCGGCTACGAGCAGAGATCGCCGAAGGGCTCGCTGCCGCAGGCCGGCAGGGTGTCGTCAACTAGCTCTAGCCGGCAGCACTCTGAACTACCGGGGCAGATCCCCGGTTACCGTGCAGGTGCCGACCCGTCCGGACCCGAAGTCGAACCTCAGCACTTCGGCGGGAGCTGCGCCGAACCGTGGTACAACAACCTCGTCGCCGCTCCCAACCCCGATCGTCGCGCGCAGCGAGAGCGTCTCGTAGCGCGGATCGTGGCCGACGAGTTGGACCCGCACCTCCTCGGCGAACCCACTGCCCCCCTCGGGCAATTCGACAACTCCGCTGGGCACCTTCAAGTCCAGAAGCACCGCCGTCGGCCCGACGCAGCCGATCGTGGCCGGTCGTCCGACGGGATCCTGGCACGGTCCAGTGGTCACCACGTCGAGGGGCCGAAGGTCCTCGGTAACGACGCTGGCTCGCAGGCAGCTGTGCTCGACGAATCCCTCGGGACCGGTGAACAGCACATGACCGCTGCCCGCGTACTGGAAGACCGTTGCCTGCAAGGCACCCGGCGGATACGGGAGGCTGCCTGCGGGCATGTCAGTGATCCGCTCGGCTATCGGCGCGTCACCGGCCAACAGCGCTACTGTCGTCGAGAGGTTGGCCACCAGCGAGGGCTCGACCGCGGGCGGGCCGCCGACGAGGGCCGCTTCGTTCGATACGCCGCTCAGCGGTCCGAAGTCGAGACGCCCACTGGTGCGCTCGTCGCCTTGCACGAAGGTCGCCCAGAATGCAACAACACCCAAGGCCAGCGCGGCGAGCACCGCAACAGTCACCACCGCTGAGACGATCCGGCCGTTCCGGGCGGCCCGAAGGTGCTCTCCGATGCGACGCTCATCGAGCTGTTCCTGCAACGTCAACGGGCCGAAAACCTCGGCGCTGACACCGCCGGAAATAAGGTCGCGCCACGCTTCAGACCGGGGCTCGGGCATACGCGCCAGGAGTGTCTCGAACGCTTCGGTGACTTCCTCGTTGAACAGCAGCATCATGGAGTTGATCCGGGCATGCTCGACAGGGTCGTCGATGAATTCGTAGATGTCCCGGTTGCCTGCCACGGCCAGCAGGAACTCGTGCGCGTAGCGGTCAGACTCCTCATAGCTCCAGGCCGGGCCCTGCTCGACGGTCGGCACAATCCGTCGAGCCCGCCCGGCGCGCATGAACCCGGCCTTCGCAACGAAAGTCGCAGGCCTGGCGGGACGATTGGGGGGAGCCTTGTCGCGGGCGTCCGCCTCGGAGTCTGGTTTCTCGTCGATCCCCGAAGAGTAGGCGCGCCGCGCAGGTGTCTGGTGTCATCTGCTCGCTGGCACAATGTGCTGATGGATCAGATGCGTTTGGTGCTGGCGTCGGGGTCGCCGCGTCGCCGAGAGTTGCTGCGAGGGCTCGGCCTGGTCTTCTCGGTTTGTCCTGCCGACATCGATGAGACCCCCATCCAAGCAGAGGAACCAGCGCAGTATGTGAAGCGCTTGGCCACCGAGAAGGCAGAGGCGCTCGCCGCGGCGGGCACCACGGTCATCGCTGCGGACACCGTCGTGGTCATCGACTCGCAGATACTCGGCAAGCCGAACGACCGTGCCCACGCCGTGGAGACGCTCTCGGCGCTCGCCAACCGAACCCACGAGGTGTACACCGGGGTTGCGGTGGTCGCCGAGCCGGACAACGCTGAGCGCCGCTGGGCTTCAGGCATCGAGATCACCAAGGTCACAATGGCTGAGATCCCCGCGGAGAGGATCGAATCCTTCCTCGACGTCGGCGAGTACGCGGACAAGGCCGGAAGCTACGCGCTCTTGGGTTCGAGTTCGATATTCGCCGACCACATCGAAGGGTCGGTCAGTAATGTGGTCGGCCTTCCGCTCCCGTTGACAGACCGCCTCTGCGCGCAGATCGATGTCGACCTGCTGGCGTTTCGAGAACCCCACCGAACGACATGACCGACACAACGACATGACCGACACGACCGACATATCTGTGGCTGCTTCCGCCTCACTGGAGCCTCCGGCCGCCGACGGTGAATTCGCGCCAGTACATATTGGCTCGTTGAAGGTGTGGCCGCCGGTCGTGCTCGCCCCCATGGCAGGGGTCACCAACGCCCCGTTTCGAACGCTCTGCCGCCGTTACGGAGCGGGCCTCTACGTGAACCAGATGATCACCGCCCGCGCGATCGTCGAGAACAACGCAAAGAGCCTCAGAATGGCTGCGTTCGCGCCCGGCGAATGGCCCCGCAGCATCCAGCTGTACGGAACCGACGCCTATTCGATGCGGGAGGCGACCCGCCGACTTGTCGGCGACTTGGGCATCGAGCACATCGACATCAACTTCGGCTGTCCGATGAAGAAGGTGACACGGCACGGGGGTGGGGCAGCCCTGCCCTGGAAGCGTTCGCTGTGCCGTTCGATCGTCCGCGCCACGGTCGGCGCGGCGGGGGACGTACCGGTGACACTCAAGTTCCGGGTCGGTATCGACGACTCGACCACTACCTTCCTGGACACCGCCCGGATAGCCCAGGACGAGGGCTGCCGCGCCGTCGCTCTCCACGCCCGGACCGCCAGCCAGCTCTACAGCGGAGCGGCCGACTGGGGACGCATCGCCGAGCTCAAGTCTGTGGTGACGGAGATTCCGGTTTTCGGAAACGGCGACATCTGGGAGGCCGACGACGCGCTCAGAATGATGCGCACAACGGGTGCCGACGGTGTTGTCGTGGGCCGCGGCTGTCTGGGTCGGCCCTGGATCTTCGAAGACCTGGCACGTGTCTTCGAAGGAAGGCTGGTCGCCGGCCGCCCCAACCTCGGCAAGGTGGTCGACGGCATGGTCGAACACGCAGACCTGCTCTGCGAGTGGATGGGTGAACCGTCGGGAATACGCGACTTCCGCAAACACACCGGCTGGTACCTCAAGGGTTTCGCGATCGGCAGCGAGGTCCGTCGCAGGCTCAACCAGATCGGCTCGTTGGCTGAGTTGAGGTCACTGCTCGACGGGCTGGACCCGACACAGCCGTTCCCGGAAGGCGGTATGCGCATGGTTCGGGGGCACCACGGCACGGCGCGCAATGTCCATCTGCCCCAGGGATGGCTCGACGATCGAGACGACGAGCCGCTGCTGGGTGCGGGAGCGGCACAACTCGTAAGCGGCGGTTGACCGACGGCTGCGCCCCGCAGTGCGCCGATCAGGGCTCCCCGCAGTCAGCCGATCAGAAGTCGATGCCCTTCTTTGCGACAACGCCGGCGTCGTAGGCGTGCTTGGTCTTCACCATCTCCGTGGCCGTGTCGGCCATCTCGACCATCCAGTCGGGCGCATCCCGGCCGGTGAGCACCAGCGAAACCCCCGCGGGCCGGTTCTCGAAGGTCGCGGCGACCTCCTCGGCATCGAGCCAACCCCAGTTGAGCGGATAGGTGATCTCGTCGAAGACCACCAGCCGATATCGACCCGACTCCACGATCTCCTTGCCGTGGCGCCAAGCTTCCCTGGCTTCGGCCTCATCCTTGGTCAGGTCGTCGCTGTCCCAGGTGAAGCCGTCCCCCAGTGACCACATGTCTATGCCGAGCGACTCGGCCATCATCTGCTCGCCGGTAACCCAGTCCTCGGACTTTAGGAACTGCACGACCGCGACCGGCCACTGCCGCGCCCGAGCCCGCAGAGCGACCCCGAAGGCTGCCGACGACTTGCCCTTGCCGTCGCCGGTATTGAGCACCACGAGACTCTTCGCCACACGCAGCCCATCGGGGCGGGGATCATCAGTCGGCGGTTCTGCGGCGCTGGGGGTATCAGTCACGGTGCCTCCTCTGCGGGTCGGTGGGCCACCGGAACGATCACCGGGCCGGCCGGGTCGTCGATGATGCGAACGGTGGCACGGAAGTGCTCTGCGATCAAGGATACGGTCAGGACCTCCGCAGGTTCGCCGGTCACGGCTACCTCTCCGTGCGACAGCACCGCGATCCGTTCGCCGTAGCGGGCCGCGAGGGTCAGATCATGAAGCGTCGCCAGCACTGTCAAGCCTCGCTCGTGACGCAACTCGTCGATGAGGTCGAGCACATCTTGCTGGTGTCCCAGGTCCAGGGCAGTGGTCGGTTCGTCCAGCAACAGGATCGGAGTCTCTTGCGCCAACGCTCGAGCCATCACCACACGTTGGCGTTCACCTCCGGAAAGGGTGTTTACCTCGCGGTCGGCGAATCCGTGGAGGTCCAGCCGGTCGAGCACCGTTGCGGCAACGGTCAGGTCGTACTCGCTGTCGCCTGCGAAAGCTCCGCGATGCGGGGTCCGGCCGAGCAGCACGTAGTCGATAACCGCCATGCCGGGTGGTATCACCGGCACTTGGGGCACGTAGGCGATCATCCGGGCTCGGCTTGCGCCGCCCGCGGGGTCCAGGCCGTCGATGTCGATCGTTCCCCGGTAGTCGACCGAACCCAGGATGCAGCGCAGCAGAGTCGTCTTGCCCGCCCCGTTGGCACCGATGACGTTGAGCCACTCCCCCCGCTCAAGTTCGAGGTCGACGTTGGTCAGCACATCCTTGTTGCCCAAGCGCGCCGAGAGAGCCTCGATCGAGATCGCCCTCGATCGGCAGGGACGAGTTTCAAGCACAGGCATCGAACCGCTCCCGTGCTTGGGAGACGATCCGCGAGATCAGCTCTTCGCAGCTCGGCAGGTCCTCTACGACTCCGACGCATTGTCCGGTGGGGAGTATTCCTACCTCGAGTCGCCCCTCCACCATCGTCGCCCGGGTCAACATCGCCGCGTTGGCGGCCATGGCGACCTGCGACCAGGTGAGGTCCTGGTTCTTCTTCATCGCCAGACCCTCTTTGAGCAGGTTGCGAAGCGAAGTCTCGGTGAGTCTGCGAAAGCGGAGTGCATTGAGCGCGGCGCGGGGGAGTTTGAGCATTCCCGTGCGTTCCAGCGTGTCGATCACCTCAGTCCGAATGACGCGCTGAGGAGCTCCGTCGATCGCAGTCGAGACCACCGTCTGAGTGACCGCGGTTTCGAGGTACACCGATTTGACCTCGTCAGGCACACGGCTGTCGGCGGTCAGCAGGAACCGCGTGCCCATGGCGATGCCGTCGGCGCCCCATGCCAGCGCCGCAGCCAGGCCTCGGCCATCGTGAAAACCCCCGGCGGCGATCACCGGAACGTCGACCGCGTCCAGCACTTGCGGCAGCAGCAGCGAGGTCGGCACGGTGCCGGTGTGTCCACCCCCTTCGCTCCCCTGGCAGAGGATTGCGTCGACTCCCCATTCGGCCACCTTCTCGGCATGGCGGCGGGCCCCGACAGTGGGCATCACGACCACCCCGTTGTCCTTCAGTCTTGCCACCATGTCGGGCCGCGGGGCCTGGGCGAAACTGGCGACCTTCACCTTCTCGGCGATCAGATGGTCGACCCGCTCGCCGACGTCGGTCGCGTCGGTGCGCAGGTTCACCCCGAAGGGACGATCCGTTCGCGTCTTCACCTCGCGGATCGCCGCTTTCATCTCCTCGAGAGTCATGGTGGCCGCGGCCAGGACGCCCAGAGCGCCGGCGTTGGCGGTCCCCGTGACCAGCGACGGTCCCGCAACCCATCCCATGCCCGTTTGCACGATCGGGTATTCGACCCCGAACAGTGCAGTCGCGGCCGTGGAGAGACGAGGGTCACAAGCATCCGACATCTCTGGATCCATCCGGCCACCCTAGGGCCAAAGGAGCGCAAGAGGGCGAGCGAATTGACCCCGCACCGGGTCCCATCGAACTAGCCCGTGGCCCGAGCGGCCCGTGAACGAAGTGAACAAGAGCGGGAAACAACAGGTCTCGGCGCGCCACGATATTCGGTCCGCGAACGTTCTAAGGTACGCACATCGGATGTTCGACCGGAAGGAGGCAGCGGATGACTCGGAGACTCACTGAGTTCAGTCACGGAGCTGGTTGAGGCTGCAAACTCGCTCCCGGCGAGCTGGCGCAGGTCGTGCGCCAACTGTCAGATACCGAGAGCCCCGACCTGCTGGTCGGGGCGCTCAGCGGCGACGATGCCGCCGTCTGGCGCCTGACCGACGAACGCGCCCTCGTCGTCACCGCCGATTTCATCACCCCTGTAGTGGACGACCCTTTCAACTGGGGTCAGGTGGCCGCCGCCAACTCGGTCTCCGATGTCTACGCGATGGGAGGCCGCCCGCTGCTGGCATTGAACCTCGTGTGCTGGAACACCGATGAACTGCCCGGAGAACAACTCCAGGAGGTGCTCTCGGGCGGGCACGACATCGCCAACAGGTGCGGCTTCGTCGTCGCGGGAGGACACACCGTCGACGATCCCGAACCCAAGTACGGAATGGCGGTGATCGGCGAGGTGCACCCGGACAGGATGCTGACCAATGCAGGGTTCCTTGCCGGGCAGACGCTGATCCTCACCAAACCGTTGGGGATCGGCGTGATCACCACCGGTCTCAAATGGGGCCGCGCCGACGCCCAGGTTGTGGCCGCTGCGGTAGCCTCGATGACCGCCACCAACGCCGCCGCATCCGAGATCGCCGTCGCCTGCGGAGCCACCGGCGCCACCGACGTAACCGGATTCGGCCTGCTCGGCCACGGTGGGCGGGCCGCTCAGGAGTCCGCTGTCGACCTGGAGATCATCGTCGACGACGTGCCGATCATCGACGGCGCCAGGGAACTGGCGTCCTCCGGCGTGGTGCCTTCGGGCACGGGGCGCAACCTCGGCTGGATAGACGACCGCGTCGACCGGGGCAGCGGAGTCGACGAGTTGGACGTGACGCTACTCGCCGACGCGCAGACCTCTGGTGGGCTGGTGTTCGGTGTCGACCAAGCTCAGGCCTCGAGGGCGCTCGACTCGCTGCTGTCGTCGGGGCACACAGCCGCTGCCATCGGCACCGTGCATGAGGGCACAGGCGAGATCCTTCTTAGGTCTCGCGGCGCTTAACGACTGCTGGTCAGGTGCGCTCGAAGATGTTGGACAGGCCGCCGATCACCGATCCCTCACCGTCGGAACCACCGGGCTGGAGGTTGGCCAGCACCCGGTCAGCAAGACGGTTGAACGGTAGGGACTGAAGCCAGACATCACCTACGCCGGTGAGGGTGGCCAAGAACATTCCTTCGCCACCGAACACCATCGACTTGAGGTTGCCTGCCCGTTCGATCGAGTACTGAATCTGAGGCTGGAATGCGACGAGGCAACCGGTGTCGACCCTCAACGTCTCCCCCTGCAAGCGCTTGCGCACAATGGTTCCGCCCGCATGCAGGAAGGCCAGGCCGTCGCCGGAGATGTCCTGGAGGATGAAACCCTCTCCGCCGAACAGTCCCGTGCCCAACTTCTTGTTGAACGCGATGTCGAGCTTGGTTCCCGAGGCCGCGCACAGGAAGGCGTCCTTCTGAGCCAGGATCCGGCCACCCGCGGCACCGAGGTCGACCGGCAGGACCTTGCCTGGGTACGGGGCTGCCATAGCCACCTTCTGGCGGCCGGAGGGCGCTGCATTGATGAAGTGAGTCAAGAACAACGACTCTCCAGTGATACCTCTCTTGGCGGCCGACTTCAGCTTCGACCATTTGCCTTCATCGGCGTTCGAGCCATCACCCATCTTCGACTCGAAGGAAATACCCTGTTCGATGTACATCATGGCTCCCGCCTCGGCGATCACCACCTCGCCCGGGTCGAGTTCGATCTCCACAAACTGAAGGTCGTCTCCATGGATCTGGTAGTCGATTTCGTGGCTCTGCATCCGAGTCTCCTGTCTTTGAGTTGGCTGCCCGCGCGACATCATCGCACAAACGGCGCGCCGATTAGGTCATTCAGGCATCCGATGGCAATTCCGCACGCACAGCCGAGCGGTCCAGGGCGAGCGACGCAGCTATCAACACCATCATCGCAACGGCTGCGGTCGTGTACAGCAGCTTCGGACCGTTCGACTCGTAGAGCACGCCGGAGACATAGGCAACCACCCCCGACACCAGGGTTCCGATTCCCGAGAACAAGCCTTGACCTGCTGCAAGTTGATCCTCCGGACTGGCTGTTGCGATCGCCACCTGGTTGGCCGGCAACGTGAAGGCGTCGGCCACTGCGTGAACCAGAGAGATCAGCAACACCGGCCACAACAGGTCGATCCATCCGTAGAGGGCGGTGCAGACCGCGGCCACAGTTATCGACTTGCCGACGATTGCTGAATGACCGAGCTTTTGGGTCAGGCGGCCCCCGGTGGGCGCCAGAACGATCATCGGGACCGTGAACAGGCTGAGTGAGACTCCCACAAGCCAGGTCTCCGCGCCCAGGTCATCGAGCAGCACTGCCCAGGTCGTCTCAAAATACGCGATCGTCAGATAGAAGGCGACCCCGGCCAGCAGGGCTGAGCGGATCCTCGGGTTCTGCAACAGCGACCAGATCTCGTAGCGGTGTGAACCGTTGGTGCCGGAACGCAGATCGAGCCGGGCCAGCCAGAGCAGCATCGCGGCGTTGGCGACGCCCAGGGCGATAAAGGGCAGTCTCAGCCCTCCCAGCTCGACCATCACAGCAGCAGACGCTGGACCCAGCACGAAGCCTGCAACCTCAACAGCCGTCAGACGGCCGAGGTTCTGGCCCACATGTTCGGGGTCGCGAACGATGATCAACCGCCGCATCGCCGGCGAGACCGCTCCCGCGCTGAACCCGAAGAGCACCCGAGACGCCACGAAGGCCCAGAGTTGGGTGGCCCAGACCATGCCGAACATCGAGACCGCGGCCAGCGCCACTCCCGCGGGGATCATCTGTGCGGTCCGTCCCCGGTCCGCGAGCGGGGCGAGAGCAACCTGCGCGGCGAACCCGGCCAGGAATCCGGCTGCGGTGATTATCCCGAGTTGGCTCTCGGAGAAGCCGAACTCGTTCCGGAACTCGGCGAGCAGGGTCAGCACCGAGCCGTAACCCATGATCAGCACCGCGGTGACCACATAGTACGGGATGTACGGGTCGCGCGTTATCGAATTGGCGGACCGAGACACGCTGGACGCCAACTCTTAGTTTCTCGGGAGGTCCCTGAAGGGAGTGTCCTTAGCAGGGCCTGGTTCGCGGGGCAGGCCCAGGACTCGCTCGCCGATGATGTTGCGCTGGATCTGGTCGGTGCCGCCGTAGATCGACGGGCCGGGCGAGAAGATCGCAACCTCGCCGAGAAGCCCGCCGGAGGAGGTGTCGTCGGCACCGCTCAGCATCCCGTCCGCGCCGATAAGCGACATGCCTACCTCACGGAAGGCTCTGAACATCTCGCTCACATGGAGCTTTCCGATGTTCGGCTCAGCGCCGGTCCGTTGGTTGGGGTCCTTTGCGCGTAGAGCCCCCAGGCGATTGATCTCAATCAGCGACCAGAGCTTCACCAACTCCTGACGGAAGTTCGGATCCTCGTTGCGCCCCGATTTTGCTGCCAGATCCGCAACGAATTGCCACAAGCCTGGGCCTACCGACGGTACTCCGCCCTCGCTGGTTGCCGGCGACGCGAAATCGGTGACGGGGCGTTCGAGAGCCTTGCCTTTGAGCCCGGGAGTGGCTGTGCGCGGCCTGCGGCCCGATGAGCCCAACGACTGGCGCTCGAACCGGAGAGTCGAGTTCGCCACGGCCCAACCGTTGTTGAGCCCGCCGATGATGTTGGCGTCGAGTACCCGCGCCTCATCGATGAACACCTCATTGAACAACGATCTGCCGGTCATCTCCTTCAGTGGACGCACGCTGACTCCCGGTTGGTCCATCTCCAGAGCGAACCAGGTGATGCCCTTGTGTTTCGGGGCGTCGGGGTCGGTGCGGGCGATCAGCATTCCCCAGTCGGCGACCTGTCCGCCCGAGGTCCACACCTTCTGTCCGCTGACTATCCATTCATCGCCGTCACGCTGCGCCTTGCAGGCCAAGCCGGCCAGGTCGGATCCGGCTCCGGGTTCGGAGAAGAGTTGGCACCAGCCGACCGATCCGTCGAGGATCGGCGGGATCAGCCGTTCGATCTGTTCGGGCGTGCCGTGCTCCGCGATCGTCGGCGCGGCGAGCATCCACCCCAACCCGGCGGTCGGCGGACCCATCACGCCCCTGTCAGCCATCACCGAGTCGACCACCGAGGCCAGGTCTCGTCCCCAGCCCTTGCCCCCGGCGTCCACGGCGAGCGTGGGATGTGCGTAACCGGTGGGGGCGATGCGCTGCCACCATTCGCGGACCGTCAGGTTCTCGTCCCAGTTCTCGTCGAGCCAGGTCTCGAGTTCAAGCTGGACTTCCTCGGCGTTCGGGGTGCTCATTGCTCCTTTTCCGATCAAGCCGGTAGCGGTGTGTTGAGGTAGCTGACGTTGTCCAGGAGGATCTTCTTGCGGTCCTCGGGGCCGAAGGTCTTCAGTTCGACGAGATAGTCGAGGGGATGCGGCAACCCCTCGATGTGGGGCCAGTCGGATCCGAAGATCACATGGTCCGGGCCCATGAGTTCGGAGACCTCGTTGACATCGTCCTCCCAGAACGGGTTCACCCATACCTTCTCCTTGAAGGTGTCGACGGGGTGGTCGTTGAACCAGCTGAAGCTCTTCTTGGCCGTCTGCTCGAACTTGCGGAACATCGGCGCCAGGAAATCCGAGCCGTTCTCGACGCTGGCCACCCGCACACGGGGGAAACGGTCGTAGAGCTTCTCGAACACCGACTGGATCAACCAGTCCTGCGCCGCCCGCTCGATGGCGAAGCTGGCCAGGCTCGGCCCCATGTAGCCGCCGTTGCGGCTGAGCGAACCCGCGGAGAACTTGGTGTCGGCCACATAACCCATCGACGAGTAACCGCTGGCTGCCGCGTGGACCACTACGGTGATTCCCGCTTCGTTGATGGCCGACCACACGGGGTCGAAGGTACGCGAGAACGGGGAGATCTTGCCGGTCGCGACCGTGACCGGCGCAGGACGCATGACGACCACGCGAGCGCCGAGATCAACAACCTTCTCTACCTCGGCTGCGGCCGCGGCTGGATCTCCGAGACACAGATAGGGGGCACCGAAGATCTTGTCCTCGTAGGCATAACCCCAGTCCTCGAGGAGCCAGCGGTTGAATGCCTGCATCATCACCGTGCAAGCCTCGATGTCGGTTCGGATCAGCTCTTCGTAGAGCACTCCGAGGGTCGGGAACAGCCAGACCCCTGAGAGCCCCTGTTCATCGATCACCCTGACGCGGGCTTCGGCGTGCATGTAGTAGTCGGGCAGGGGCTCACGCTCTTTGAGCATCTCCGTCGGAGTCTTGCCTTCGGGATTCCCTTTGAAGAAGGCGTTGAGCGCGCCGGGCATCGCCACGGGATCCCATGTCGGGTTGACCACGGCGTGGGAGATCGTCCCGCCGACGAGGTTGTACTTTCGTCCGTTCATCTCGACCCACTGCACGATCCGCGGCTGCATTTCTGCTGGAACGTGACGGGTGAAGGCATCGAGCGCCTCGTAATAGTGGTTGTCGGCGTCGAAGGGTCTGTAACCGAGGTTTTCTGAAGTCATTGCCGCTCCCGCGGTGTTCTCTGCGCTGTTACGCGGGTGTTGTGTGCGGGTATCCGCTATTGGAGATGGTAGCGCTGGGAAACCGCTGCGCACAGTTCGGCTCCGTCGCTCGCGAACGCCGCGCGCGCCGCTAACTTGTGTACTTGTGTCCAGCACTGCAGAACTTCAGGCAAAACCCTTCGTTCGTGGCACCAGGGTCAGATTGGTCGACGACATACCCGGCTACCCGGCCGGCAGCACCGGGAAGATTGCGGTGGCCAACGGTTTTGCCTGGACCCGTTACTGGGTTCGCTTCGACGACGGCAAGGCTGTCGGGCATGTGGACCACCATTGCTTGGTAAGACGACGCGACTACGACGAGTTCCTGTCAGCCCGCGAGCGAGAAGAGCTCGAAGCGGTCGAGGCGGCGGAACAGGCCGCGCAGGCGGCCGCCGAGGCTCCCGATCCGGCCGAGGCCGCCGCTGTCGGTGCAGGCGCTTCTGGCGGTGCGGTCCAGGTGAACGGGGTGACGATCCCCCAGCGGCTCCTCGATATGAGTGCCGCGGCTCGACAACGCCTCGGGGCCTGAGGCGCGCGCAACCCTGGGCAGACCGAATCGGGGATCAGCGGATCTGCGGCTCGATCCGTTTGCCGCCGCCGAACGAGTCGACACCTGCCGACATGGCCGCCTCGTCGAATCCCGCAGTGAGAATGGCCGGGGCGACCGCGATGGCATTGAGCCGACCCATGTCGTTGGCGGCCCAGATGGCTCGCAGCGTCGCCTGCACGGCCCAAGCCGACTGCGAGGCGATCGCATCGGCAATCCAAGCCGCCCTCGAAGCCAGGTTCTCGGCTGTGCACACCTCGCTGACCAAGCCGATGCGCAACGCCGTGGACGCGCTCATCCGCTCATGGTTGCCCAACAACGAGATCCGCAGGATCTCGCCGAGGGGCATTCGCTGCAGCATCTTCATCGGCTCGTAGACCGCGGCCATCCCGTAGGTCACATGCGGGTCGAAGAAGGTGGCGTGCTCCGCGGCGATGATCACGTCCGACTCGGCAAGCATGTAGAACGCTCCCCCGGCGGCCATTCCGTTGACCGCGCACACCACCGGTTTCCAGAGGTCGCACGACTTAGGGCCCAACTTGTCGCCGGGGTCGTCGTACATGAAGTTGTTGGAGGTGCCGTACAACCCGGGTGAGTCGTCCAGGGCTGTGAACTCGCTCTCGTCGCGGTCGATGCCCACGCAGAACGCCTTGTCCCCGGCGGCGGTCAGAACAATCGCGCGAACTTGGTCGTCACGTCGGAAGGCCTTCCAGGTGTCGTATATCTCCCGTTCCATTGTCGGGCTGAAGGCGTTGTAAGCGTCGGGGCGATTGAGGGTGACCCACCCGACATGATCACAGATCTCAACGGTGATCGTCTCATAGGAGTCGTAGTCAGTGGTCATGGCATTGCCCTTCGTATGTTCAGAGTTCTTGTTCGGTCCTGTTGCATCGGGTTCCAGTGCGCGCGGCCAGCCAACCCAGCACGGCATCGGCCACCGCGTCCGGCTGTTCGGGGAGCAGTGCGTGTCCCGCGTCGGCGATGGTCACCATCGACGCCCGGTCCCCGAGTTCAGCGCAGAGTCGCAGCGCATTCTCAGGCACCGCCATGACGTCATCTTCTGGTTGAACCACCAACACCTCCTTGTTGCCGGCTCCCCACCAGTATTCGACTGGCTGCGCCGTGGTCGCCGCTGCCTGCGCCGCCGCCACGACCCCGTGCCAGCCGTCGAACCAGACCGACGCATCGCTGCCGGGAGCGAAGAACGCTTGGCTCACCGCTTGGAGATGCTCGTCATCGGACAGTTCGACATCGAAGACTCGACGCAGAGCCGACGCGTGCTCAGGGGCCGGTGGGATCAGACCTCCGCAGCACAGCAGCACGACGCCGTCGACAAGATCACCGAAGTCGGTAGCAACCATGCGCGAGACGCGGTTCCCGAACGCATGGCCGACAATGGTCACCGGCTCGGTGCATATCGCATCGATGACAGCAGCGGCATCTGCGGCCAGATCGGCCATTGTGAGTCCGCTGAGATCGCCCACCGATCCGCCTATCCCCCGGGGCTGGGGCGCGATCGCGTG
Organism: Candidatus Aldehydirespiratoraceae bacterium; assembly: GCA_965221585.1. Classification (GTDB taxonomy): domain Bacteria; phylum Actinomycetota; class Acidimicrobiia; order Acidimicrobiales; family Aldehydirespiratoraceae; genus VXYK01. The sequence goes on from OZ244898.1 coordinate 1,703,086, forward strand.
ATATCCCGCGTCTGCTAGGTGTCCCGACAGGAGGTCGAAGTCGCTCGCGCCGCGTCCGAGCGACGGAATCAACACCACCGGCGGACCCCCACCCCGTTCAGCGACCTCAATCTGCCCTGAGGGACCTTCAACGATGGTCTGCTGGTGTTGCGCTGGTTCGGCTGGGGGCATGTCTGTTCTGGCTGTTGAGGGATTCTGGAATGTCAGGCGATTCTGGCACGCCTTTGGATTATGGCGACGGGATTATGGCGACCAGTCAACCAGGGTACGGTGTGCGGTCGTGGGAATCATCGTAGGGATCTGCGGCGGCTCGGGAGCAGGCAAGACGACCCTCGTCAACGAGTTGATCCGAGTCCTGGGCCAGGACCGGACCTCTTCTGTGGCCTTCGACTCCTACTACCGGGACCTTTCTCACATCTCCATGCAGGAGCGGATGGAGGTCAACTACGACCATCCCGATTCGCTCGACCATGAGTTGTTCATCGAGCACCTCCGCGATCTCCGCCTGGGCCGGCGGATCGAGATCCCTGCCTACGACTTCGCCACTCACACGCGCACCGGCGAGGTGACAGTGGTGCAACCCGAAGAAATCGTCATTCTTGACGGCATCCTGTTGCTGCACTTCAGGGCGGTTCGAGATCTGATCGACCTGGCGGTGTTCATCGACGTCGAGGAGAGGGTGCGGCTCGAGCGGCGGGCGCTGCGCGATGTGCGTGAACGGGGCCGGGACTCCGAAGATGTGCACCGCCAGTTCTGGGCCACTGTCGCGCCCATGCACGACCGTTTCGTTCAGCCCTCGGTCGACTATGCCGACCGGGTGGTCACGGTCGATGATCCTCTCGAAGCCGTGGCCCGTGAACTCGCGGCAGAAATTTCTGCCCTGCAAAGTCACGCTGGATAGGCTCCCAACGGCCGTGCAGCTTTCCCTTATGCCCTCACTGTCGCCTTCGGTTCGCAAGAGCATCACTCTGATCTACCACTTCGCCGAACGCGAATCGAAGTCCCGTTACAAGCGCAGCCTGCTCGGCTGGTTCTGGTCCTTCCTGAACCCGCTGGTGACCGTGGCCGTCTACTGGTTCATATTCGGCGCCGTCTACAGGGCCGTGCCTCCCGTGACAGCCAACGGCAACGCCGAGAACTTCGGCCTCTACCTGTTCACGGGTCTCATCATCTGGACCTTGTTCACGGGCCTGGTCGACGGTTCGATGGAATGGCTGAGCTCGGTGAGCGACCTGCGCAAGAAGATCTACTTCCCTACCGAGACGGCCCTTCTGGGCGGTGCGGCGTCCAATCTGCTGCAAACAGCTCTGGAAGTGGCGGTGCTGGTGGTGATCATGGCTGCACTCTCGAACCTCGGTTGGACGCTCGTGTTCCTGCCTGTCGCAATGGCGCTGGCGTTGGGATTCGGTCTGGGACTCGGGTTCATCGTCTCTGTGCTCAACACCCGTTACCGCGATGTCAAGTATCTGGTCGGCATCCTGCTGAACGTCGCTTTCTTCGCAGTACCGATCGTCTACACACCGGAACTTCTCGAAAGTGAGGAGATACCGGAGATCGTTCGACTCGCGGTGGAATGGAATCCTGTGGCCTTGTTCATCGAGATATCCCGTGACGCCACCTACTTTCTGCAGGTTCCGCTATGGAATCGCTTCTTGGTGGCGTTGGCTTGGTCTCTTGTGACTTTCACCAGCGGTTGGATCTTCTTTCGGCGCCGGAGCATGTCGATCAGCGAGGAACCATGACCGTCGGCGCGATCCGTGTCGAAGCGGTCTCGAAGCGATTCCGGCTTGAACGGAACCGTCCGAGTTCGCTCAAAGAGGCGATCCTGCGCATGGGCCGGACCCGTGACACTGACGAGTTCTGGGTCCTGCAGGACATCAACCTTGATATCGAGGCGGGTTCGTTCTTCGGTCTCATCGGCCACAACGGAAGCGGCAAATCAACCTTGCTCCGCCTTATGGCCGGAATCCACCGGCCGACACTCGGCTCGGTCGAGGCGAAGGGCCGTCTGTCAGCCCTGCTCGAGCTGGGGACGGGGTTCCATCCCGATCTGACGGGCCGTGAGAACGTCTATCTCAACGGGGCCATGCTGGGGATCACCCGCAGGCAGATGACCGCGGCGATGGACGACATCATCGAGTTCAGCGGGATCGGCGACTTCGTCGATGAGCCTGTAAAGATCTATTCGAGCGGGATGTATGTCCGGCTCGGTTTCGCTGTGGCGGTGAACGTCGATCCCGACATTCTGCTCGTCGATGAGGTGATCGCGGTGGGCGATGAGGAGTTCCAGCGGAAGTGCCTGAAGCACATGGACATGCTTCGCGACAACGGCACGACGATCGTGCTTGTCTCACACAACACCGACTTGATGATGGATTGCCACCAGCTCGGGTGGCTGGACCACGGCAGACTGGTCGAAGTCGGTGATCCGGGCGATGTCGTGTCGGCCTACCTGGCGAAGGTCGACTCGACCGACAACACCCTGCACACCCGCAACAACTGAGACTGTTTCGGGTCAGACCGCGGAGCTGTCGGCGACCAGCCGGCGCAGCGCGTCATGGTGCAGTCCAACCCCCTGGGGCACCACCGGCTCGCCCGGTTCGGCCAACTCACAGGCCGACAGCGCCGACCAGCCGTCGATTCTCGTCACCTGCGGACTTTCCAGTTGGGCAACGAGCGAGTCGAGCTTGGTCTCGTTCGAGCAGACGATCGCAGGAGTGCCGCTTCGCGCAGCAATCACGACAGGGTGGTAGCGGCTGCTCACCAGCACGCGTGCCGAACGGATTCGATCCACCTGGGCATCGATATCAGGTCCCAGAATCTCGGTGTCGTGGCGAATTCGCGAGGCCAGAAGCTGTGCGTAGGCCCGGTCGCGTTCCCCGCGGAAGCAGGCCAGCGAAATCGATGCACCAACCCGTTGGGCGAGTGCGTCGAGCGCAGCAGCGATCAGCGAGGGATCCTCAGCTGCCAGCCGGCGGCCGGCGGGGCGCAGCCGCCCAGGGGCCGCGTCCGGACCGACGGCCACGACGATCTCCGGTCTCCGCTGGAGAGGGTCAAGGTCCAGGCCGAAGACCAAGTCGGCGCCGACCGAGGACTCCACGCCGGCAGCGGCCATCGCCGAGGCCGATGCAGGATCGCGGACGACCACGGATGCACCTTGAAGCACGGATCGAAGCAGCCGACACGACGAGCGGCGCCTCAGTGCTTCCGCTCCCAGTCCCACGCCGACCACCGGCTTGCCGCGCCTGCGCAGCCACAGCGGTGCCAGGAGGTGACCCGGAAGGCTCCAGACGCTGCTTCGATCCTGGATGATCCCCCCGGGGCCGACGCATACGCCGTCTATCGACGCGCCCCGGCCGCTCGTGTCGCCTTTGGAGCCGCTCCGCCCAAAGAGCATGTACCAACCCCGCGGCCCCCAAGCCACGGACTCGACGCCGTGCCGGACCGACGTGGTCCCGGGTTCCCGCGAGGCGACCACCGGGACCGCCCCAGCGGAACGCAGGCAGTCGACGACTGCCGACAGGAGCAGTTCGTCGCCCACGTTGCCCGCGCCCGACCAGCCGCAGACGAGAATACGAGGAGCGGTGCCAACGCCTGGGTCGCCCACGCTCGCGGTCATGAGGCGGACGCTAGCGCCACTGCTAGCGTTATTCGCCCATGGACGAAACCCTCGGCCCCCGCCTCAGCGTCGTCATGCCCTGCTACAACGAGGCCGCGACCGTCGCGGAGATGGTCAAACGGGTGCTGGCGAGCCCTCACACAGCGGAGTTGGTCATCGTCGATGACGGCTCGACCGACGGGACCCGCGAGCTTCTCGACAGCTTCGACGACTCCAAGGTCCAAGTCCTGCTGCAGCCCGAGAACCGTGGCAAGGGGGCTGCGATTCGACGTGGTTTCGAGGTTGCGTCGGCAGAGTTCGTGATCGTCCAGGACGCCGATCTCGAATATGACCCACACGACTACGACATCGTCCTCGAACCGTTGCTCAACGGTTCCGCTGACGTGGTCTACGGGAGCCGCTTCCAGTCGGGTCGCCCCCGTCGGGTCCTGTACTTCTGGCATTCCGTCGGGAACCGGTTCCTCACACTGCTCTCGAACATGTTTACCGACTTGAACCTCACCGACATGGAAACCTGCTACAAGGCCTTTCGCAGGGAGGTGGTCCAGAGTCTCGACCTGCGCGAGAACCGTTTCGGCATCGAACCTGAGATCACCGCGAAGGTCGCCGCGCAAGGCTGGAGGATCTGGGAGGTCGGAATCTCATACTCCGGGCGGACCTACGCCGAGGGAAAGAAGATCAACTGGCGTGACGGCGTGGCCGCACTCGGCTGCATCGTGAAGTACGGAGTCCTGACCCGGCGCGGCCAACGCTCATCGACAGGGTCACCCTGAACGGTCGCTGACCCCCGCTAGAATCGAGTTGCTTTGTTTGGCGCGCGCCGAGCCTGCTCACGACACCATGAGAGTTGCTATTGAGTTTCTCACGATCACTGCTGTGTTGTCTGCTCGCCCTCTGCTTGGCGGCTTCACCGGCATACTCCCAGGTAGACGCTAACGACGGCGCTGACAGCGGCGACCCGAACCTCGTAGTACTGCGCGGCGGCGGTTTCGGACACGCTGTCGGGTTGAGCCAGTACGGCGCCTACGGGCGCGCCCTGGCCGACCACACCTACAACGAGATTCTCAGCTTCTACTACGACGACACGACCCTCGGACCGATCACCGACTTCCCGGAGTTCGACCCGGAGCACGTTCCCGAAACCGTCGACGTCGACGTCGGTGTCCGACAATTGATCGCCATTTCGACACCGCTCGATGAGCTCGGTCCGGGAGAGTGGGAGTTGTCGGTCGAAGTGGGCGGTGTGGCGATCGGCGTCAGCACGCTGCCGCTCACCACCTACTACGACGGAATCCGCTGGCATGCGGAGTACACCGACAAATCGGTCGGGGTCACCACCGACATCTGCGACGGTCAGGTGCTCTGTGAGAACACCGTGCTCGAGGTGGCCCACACGATCGGCACCCGCGCGGTGATCGAGGAGTTCGAGGACGGGCCGAATCTCGGATCATATTTCGGGGGGCGATACCGCCTGTGGCCCGCCGCGGTGGCGGTGGACGGCGCCACACCCGATGATTGCGGCACGGGACTCGAGTTCTGCATCGTCCATTCACGCGTCAGACCGGTCCAGGCGGGCAGTCTCAACGTTCTGATAGGTGTTCGGGAGGCGATTGCCATCGCCACCCCGCTCGATGAGCTCGGACCGGGAGAATGGGAACTCACTGTCGAAGCGGGTGGTGAGGTGATCGGCGTCAGCACGCTGCCGCTCACCACTCACTACGACGGGTCGCGTTGGCATGCCGAGTACACCGACAGATCGATCGGGGTCACCACCGACCTGTGCGACAACGACTCACGCTGTCAGAACACAGCACTCGAAGTTGTTCAAACGGTCGGTACCAGGGCTGTGGTCGAGGAGTACGAGGACGGACCGAATCTCGGCTCGTACGCGGGCGCGCGCTACCTGCTGCACCCCGCGGGGGTAACGCTCAACGGCAGTACGCCCGACCGCTGCGGCACCGGTCGCAAGTTCTGTGTTGTGGTCGCCCGACTCGACATGGAGAAGTACCTCTACGGTCTCCAAGAAGTGCCGGTGGACTGGCCACTGGAAGCACTGAAGGCGCAGGCCGTGGCAGCCCGCAGCTATGCCGCGGCGACGATCATTGACCGTGCCGGCGACAGCGACTGGGTCGATGAACCGTTCAACCTCTACGACTCGACCGTTGACCAGGTGTTCACCGGTTGGGCCCGCGAGTCGGGTTGTACCTGGCACTCATGGTGCGACGCGGTGGACGCGACCGCCGGTGAAGTCCTCGTCTATCAGGCCGCGATCGAGACTGACGAAGGCGGAGGATCCGGGAACGGCACACAGGACGGATCCCAACAGGCCGCCGACGGCGTCGGCGGCAACGGTGACACTGCGGTCGTCTATGAACCTCGAATCGCTCAGGCCTTCTACTCCTCGAGCAATGGTGGGCACACGGCCAAGCCGTCCGACGTCTGGCCCGGCGGGATCGAACTGCCGTACCTGCTCTCCAAGCCGGACCCCTACGACGCCGCCGTTGATCCGGCAACCGGACGCGAACGCAACCCGTATGCAACCTGGACTCGTTACTACTCCGTCGCCGAGCTGACACGTTGGCTCAACAACTACACGGTCCGCGGCGAGACGCCGTTGAACATCACCTCTCTGCAGGGAATCGACATCGCCAATGCCCCGTCGTCGGGGCACATCATCTATGCCGAGGTCACCGTCCACGATGCGAACAGGTCGGTGACGCTCTCCCGCGACGGGGAGCCCTACGGCGCCTGGCTGTTCTACGCGATCAACAACGGCTGCACGCCTGCCCAAGGCTGCGATCCACCAGTCGGTTCCCAGTTCACGATCGAATGGCCCACCACCTACACTCCGCCAGAGCCTCCCGAGGAGCCCGAGGACCCCGAGCAACCAGAAGAGCCCGAGGACCCCGAGGAGCCTGAGCAACCAGAAGAACCCGCTCCCGAGCCTGTACCCGTCCCAGAATTCAGCGACATCTCTCCTGGCAAGTACTTCTACGAGCCGGTTCTCTGGGCGGCCACCGAGGGGATCTCCTCGGGCGCCGCCCCGGAGCGCTTCGGACCCCACGACCAGATAAGCCGGGCCGAGTTCGCCGAGATTCTCTGGCGATTCGAGGGAAGCCCCCAGCCGCACGCTCGCGCGAACTTCGAGGACGTCGCCGAGGACGCTCCGTACCGCGATGCCGTCTACCTGCTGGCGGAGTACGACGTGACCACTGGAACTTCACCCACAACCTTCTCGCCGGACCTGACCTTGACGAGAGCGCAGGCATCCACCTTCCTGTGGCGTTTCGCGGGAAGACCTGAGCCGAATGTTGATTCGTCCTTCGAGGACGTGGTTGAAGGCTCCTACTACAGCGACGCGGTCCGTTGGATGCTTGATCACGGCATCACTACGGGCACCTCGCCGACGACCTTCTCTCCCCACAGCCCGCTGACACGAGCAGAGGTGGTCACGTTCATCTGGCGCCTGGCCGGACTCCCCGACGCGTTCGCCCCCTGGGTCCAGCCGGTGCTTCCTCCCAAGATGCGAATACTGCCGAACCTGTAGCGGTGCGGGTAGGTTCGAGCGATGCAGTCTGCGCCCCGCGCACGCCTTGCTGAACGCCTCTTCGAGGCCGCTGCAGGAGCCTTGCGTCGCCTCGCTGAACGGCGCGCACAGCCCCTGAACAGCAGGCTGCAGACCACAGTCACAGTCGTGGCAGCGCTCGGCGTGGCCGGCGCCACGGTTTGGGCCTGGCAGTCGACCGAGCTGACGTTGGCTGAACTCTCCTGGTGGCCCCTGGCAGTCGCCTTCTTCGTGACGGCTCCCGCGAGCCTCGCCCTGAAATCGGCGGAATACCAGCTCTCGGCGCGGATCGTTTCACAAAAGCCCTCGCAGTCGAGGAGTCTCGGGGTCGCTGTGGTCTCGTCGTCGGCCAATCTGCTGCCGCTGCCGGGATCGATGATCGTCACCGTGCGTTCGCTGTCCGAGGACGGCAGCAGCTACGGAACAGCGCTGTCCGCGGGTGCTGTGCCCGGTTTGTGCTGGCTCTCGATCACGGGCCTCGTCGGTGGAACTGCAATCGCCATCGAGGGCCCGCCGCTGCTCGGGGCGGTCACGATCGTCGGGGGTCTGATCGCAGGGATCGCGGCGACCAAGCTCTTCTTGACTACCGCACCCGCGCCGCGTTCGGCCGGGTTGGCGGTGTCGATAATCGTGGTCGAGGCGGGCTGGCTGCTCATCAGCGCGTTGAGGCTCGGCCTGGCGGTGACGGCGCTCGGCGTCTCGATCAGCCCGATTCAAGCGGTCGCCCTGTCGGTTGCGGGCGCGCTGACGGTTGCGATCGGCTTCTTCCCCGGGGGGCTGGGACTGCGCGAAGCACTGCTCGCTGGACTCAGCGGACTCATCGGTCTTGAGTTCGACACCGGCGTGCTGCTCGGATCGGTGGATCGTCTGGTCTGGCTCAGCTTCCTGGCAGTCGCCAGCGGAGTGCTGCTGCTGGTCCGGCGAGGCTCGAACGGCGACGGAGCCGACCTCTGAGTAAATCGGCCTAGGCCGATGTCCCACTCAACGTTTCAGAGGATCCGGTCAACGAGTTCGGCCAGAGGCTCCCGGAAGTCACGGGTGGGCTCGAACCCGGCGTTTCGCAGCGCGGCGTTGTCGAGAACCCCGTTGGCAGGTCGTGGAGCTGGCCGGACCGGGCGCAGCTGAGCAGTCGAACAGGGGTGGACCCTCGTCGGATCCTCACCCGCGGCCTCCGCCACCGCGCGGGCGAACTGAAACCAACAGACCGCACCCTGGTTGGTCACGTGGAAGATCCCCGAGCGTCGCTGAAGAGACAGTTCCACCACGATAGGGGCGAGATCGGCGGTGAATGTCGGGTGTCCGATCTGGTCGTCCACGAACCGCAACGGCTCGTCCTGCCCGAGAAGCGCCAAGATGGTCTTGACCATGTTCTTGCCGGTGTCTCCGCAGAGCCAGGAGGTGCGAATGATCGTGGCTTCGGCGCCGGCATGACGTTCGCCCGCGGCCTTGGACTGTCCGTAGACCGAGACCGGCGACGGGCTGTCCTGCTCGGTGTAGGGGCTGCTCTTGGTGCCGTCGAACACGTGGTCGGTCGAGATCGTGGTGAGATGCGCGCCGATCCCGCGGGCGCCCTCCGCGAGGGTCCGAACCGCCGTCGCATTGGTTCGAAACGCGCGATCGACATCTGCCTCGGCGCCGTCGACGTCGGTGAACGCTGCACAGTTGATTATCAGGTCAGGCTTCGTCTGTTGCAGGGCGTCGACAACGCTGCGGGCGTCGGTGATGTCGAGGACGCTGCGGTCAGGCGCAACCGTTTCGAGACCGTCGAGCAGGCGGAGCAGGTCGGTGCCGAGCTGTCCGCCGGATCCCGTGACCAAGACCTTCACGGCAGAGTACCCGGTCGGTTCTTCAAGGGCTCCCACCAGTGGCGGTTGGTCGAATACCACTCCACCGTCTCGGCCAGCCCGGCGGAGAAGTCCTGTGCCGGTGCCCAGCCGAGGGCGTGCAGCTTGGAGCAGTCGAGCGAATAGCGCCGATCATGCCCCGGCCGGTCCGGCACGTATTCGATGGCCGACTCGTCGCGTCCGCACAACCCGACGAGCCGGTCGGTCAACTCACGGTTGGTGATCTCGTTGCCGGCGCCGATGTTGTAGATCTCGCCGCTGGCGCCCCTGTTCAGGAGGGTGTCGATCGCCGCGCAGTGGTCAGCAACGTGGAGCCAGTCGCGGACGTTGAGTCCATCGCCGTACAGGGGCACGCTCCCCCCGTCGATCAGGTTCGTCGCGAACAGGGGGATCACCTTCTCCGGGAACTGGTAGGGCCCGTAGTTGTTCGATGCGCGGGTGACCACTACAGGCAGGTCGTGGGTGCTGAAGTAGCTGAGGGCGATGAGGTCTGAGGCTGCTTTGGAGGCCGAGTACGGAGAGCGGGGCGCGACCGCGTCCGTCTCTGATGAAGAACCGTGCGCGACCGAACCGTAGACCTCGTCGGTCGAGACATGCACGAATCGTTCGACGCCGAGCTGACGGGCAACGTCACACAACACGTTGGTGCCGAAACAGTTGGTGTGGACGAACGCATCGGGGCCTGAGATCGAGCGGTCCACGTGTGATTCAGCCGCGAAGTGCACAACCTGGTCGCAGCCCGCCATGGCGGCGCAGACCGCGGCGCGATCGGTTATGTCGCCGTGGACGAAAGCCGCCCGGTCGCCGAGCAGATCCTCGATCGAGTCCAGGTTCCCGGCGTAGGTCAGGGCGTCGAAAGCGACCGCTGTGTGGTCGCTCGTCGCCAAGACGTGCCGCAGGTAGTTGCTGCCGATGAAGCCCGCCGCCCCCGTGATGAACAGTCTCATGGCATTGACTTCCTAAGTGGAGCGCAGTCGGTAGTGGGGTCGGCGGTTCGCCGGGAGATCGCGGCGCAGCGGATTGTTCCGGTCTCGCTGCGACAGGATCGGGTCGCTGAGACCCCAGTCGGCTCCGATCTCGGGGTCGTCCCAGCGCACACCGAGCTCGTCGGCGGGGTTGTAGTAGGCGTCGACGAGGTAGTTGAGCGTGCAGTCGCTGAGGGCTGCAAAACCGTGGGCGACCCCTGGCGGGATGTAGATCCCGTCGTGGCAGTGCGAGCCGTCGGGGCGTGTTCCAAGGTCGTAGCTGAAGGTGGCTCCGTCAGTCGGGCTCCCCTCTCGCAGATCGTGCAGCACAACGCGTATCTGCCCGAACGGCACGTACCAGTAGTCGCTCTGGTGCAGGTGGTAGTGGAGGCCCACCAGCGTCTGGGCCCGTCGGTCGCTGCGATTGGCTTGAATCATCTCCCGCTGGCCGCTGAACCACGAGCGCCGATAGGTCTCGACGAAGGCGCCCCGCTCATCGGTGAATACCTCTGGACGCACCACGAACACCCCGTCGATGCGCTTCGAGGGAGTGATCGAGGCCATAGGAGTATCCAAGCACCTGCGGGACGGCGCGGCTATTCGATCTCGACTCGGCAATGGTCGCCGACCATCACGCTCAGACACGTCGGGCCGCGGTCCTCGCCGCTGTGCGCGGAGCGCGACAGCACTGTGTCTCGACCGACCAGCGAGTCGGTGAGCCGGACGATGTCGACGACCGTGCCGCGGCGAAGCACCACCGAGTTGTCGATCTGGCTGCCGCTGATCCGACAGTCGACCGCTACCGACACGTAGGGGCCGATCTCGCTGTTCTCCACAGTGGTGCCGCTGCCGATGATCGCAGGCCCGCGCACAGTCGAGTTGATGACCTTCGCCCCGGCCTCAAGCACCACCTGTCCCTCGATGCTCGACTCACCCGACACATCGCCGTCGACGCAGCGTTCGAAGGTGTCGAGCACCAGTCGGTTGCACTCCAAGAGCGGGTCCTTCTTCCCGGTGTCGATCCACCAGCCGCTGAGCACCTCATGGTCCACTCGGTAACCCTCGTTGATGATCCAGTCGATGGCGTCGGTTATCTCCAGTTCGCCCCGTTCGGACGACTCGATGTTCGCAACGGCCTCGTGGATCGTTCGGTCGAACAGATAGACCCCGACGAGGGCGAGGTTCGAGGGGGGCTGCTGCGGTTTCTCTACGAGTTGAACCACTCGACCGTCGTCACCGATCTCGGCGACACCGAACGAGCCGGGGTCCGATACCTCTGCCAGCAGGATCTGAGCGGCGGGCACCCTGGATCCCGCGGCCGCCCCACAGGCCGCTCGTTCGGAGACGAACCTCTCGACGAAAGCCGACAGACCGGCTTCGAGCATGTTGTCCCCGAGGTACATGACGAATTCGTCGTCACCGAGATAGTCGCGTGCGACGAGCACGCAGTGGGCCAGCCCGAGGGGTTCGGACTGGGTGATCCAGGTGACACGCACCCCGAACTTCGAGCCGTCACCGACCGCCTCTCTGATCTCGGCGCCGGTGGTCGGCGCGATGACGATGCCGATGTCGGTGATCCCGGCCGACGCCATCTCCTCGATGCCGTAGAACAGGATGGGTTTGTTGGCGATGGGAACCAGCTGCTTGGCGCTGGTATGGGTGATCGGGCGCAGGCGCTTGCCGGCTCCGCCGCTGAGGATCAAGCCTTTCATTTCCGCATCGCTCGCAGATAGCCCACATTGGAATGGTACCGGTAAGCCCTGATTGCTGCCCCAAAGGAGTCTTCAGGCCTCGGTCGAACCGTCGGCGTCTGATTCGGGGAGGCGGCCTGCACGGGCATGCACCTCGTATTCGTAGCGCAGCAGGGCCGCAGTGACGACCGCTCCGGCGGTGACGGCGGTGACCAGTGCCACCTCGACTCGCAGGAACGGTTCATTGGCGAAGGTGAGCGCTATCGGGAACATTGCCACGCCCACCACGTAGCCGATCACCGCCAGACGAGTGTGATCCAGTGCAACGAGCCCTAGAGACAGCGACAAGAAGACCATGAGTCCGCCTCCACTCGCCGAGAGCAGAGCCATGTCCAACGAGCCGATCTCGTCGCCGAACAGGAAGTTCACGAGCCAGGGCCCGACGAAGGCCATCACCAAGACCGCCAGCCCCGCCACACCCATCACCGCGGCAACGAGGCGGAGTTGGAGATTCCGGAATCCGTTGAGATCATCATCGCCGGCGAGGCGGGCCAGGTTGGGAAGCAGCGCCGCGCGGACTGCCTGGAAGAAGAACAGCGGAACCCTCGAGATGATCAATCCGTTGAGGAACACGCCGGGCGCCTCCTCGCCCAGGTCCTTGCCGATGATCTCCATGGCGACCGGACCGACGTTGAGCAGGAAAGCCTCCGACAACGAAGCGATCAGCAGCCAGCCGAGCGCGGGCGTGACCTCCCCCAACGGGGCGGGTGGTCCCGGATTGACGAAGGGACGAAGGGATCCGACCGCCACCACCGCGGCGACCGCGAAAGCGACTGCGATCGCTGTGGCGTAGGCCCCGACCGCCTCGATCCCGATGATCGCCAGAGCACCGGCCAACAGGAGTCTGCTGCTGCCCTCGGCGGCGAAATACGACCTGTAGCGACTGAACTCGTGCCGACCCGACAGCACACCGCGGACGCATTCGGCGCCCATGAAGCACGCCAGCGACAACATCAGCGCAACCAGCAGCGAGATCTTGTGGTCGAGCAGCCCGTCGAGGCCCAACGGCCAGGCCGCCGCCACCGCGACCTCGACAAGCAGCAGTTGCACCAGCCCGATGCGTGTCGCCTGCCGAAGAACCGGCGCGCTGCCTTCATTTCTGCTCGCACGGTTCGCGGTGGCGCGCGCTATCTCCTGCTCAAGTGGTTGGAACAGGCCCGGACCGAGGATGTAGACCAGCCCCCAGAGAACGGCGAGGCCTCCGTAGGCCGCGTCGCCGAGCGCGCGCCGGGCGACTACCAGAAATGCGTAGGTGGCGATTCCGTTGACCACCAGGCCGACGCCGATGGCTGTTGTACCTTCGGGGAGTGGGCTGCGGTCCTGAAGGCTCGCAAAGATCTTACGGATGGGACGCTCCTGAACTCATTCACGCGTGGGTACAACGGAAAGCAGAAGCGTATCTGCGCGTCCCGCGGAGGTCGCACATACCTGCGATCAGCGCGTTTCAGCCACTCCCAGCGGGTGTGAACTGGGGCATGCAGAGCCCGTCGAGTTCGGTGACCTCGATTCGGTCGCGGTTCTCCCAGGTGACCTGGTTGTCGGGGTCGACACGGAGCTTGAACTCTCGAAAGCTCATTTCCAGAGCGTCGAAGGCGACCAGGCGACCTCGCAGCGGTTCGCCCACTCCCAGCAGCAGCTTGAGCGCTTCGAGTGCCTGGATGCTCCCGACGATGCCGGGCAGGACCCCGAGTACTCCCGCTTCGGCGCATGACGGTGCCATCTCGGCTGGGGGTGGTTCGGGCAGCATGTCTCTGTAGGTGGGTCCCTGGCGCGGGTCGAAGACGGTGATCTGGCCTTCGAAACGGAAGATCGAGCCGTGGACGACCGGTATCCCGAGTTTCACGCTGGCGTCGTTGAGAAGGTAGCGGCTCGGGAAGTTGTCGGCCCCGTCGACCACTACGTCGTAGCCGGCGAGGATCTCCATGATGTTGTCGGCACCGAGTCGTACGTCGTAGGTCACCACATCGACGTCGGGGTTGAGGCCGGTGAGGGTCTTCTTGGCCGAGTCGACCTTGCGCTCCCCTATCCGGTCGGTGTTGTGCAGGATCTGCCGTTGGAGGTTCGACTCGTCGACGACGTCCATGTCGATGATGCCCAGGGTCCCGACGCCGGCCGCGGCCAGGTACAGCGCTGCGGGAGAGCCGAGCCCTCCGGCGCCGAGCAGCAGCACCTTGGAGTTGAGCAGCGTCAACTGACCCTCTTCGCCGACTTCGGGGACTAGCAGATGTCGCTGATAGCGACTGCGTTGCTCGGGTGTGAGCGTGCGGGGCCTGTTCCAGGGGCGACCCTCGTCCTTCCATTTGTTGAACCCACCGTCCATCGAGACGGTGTTGGGGTAGCCGAGGTGTTCGAGGGTCTGCACGGCGAACGCTGAGCGCACGCCGCCTGCGCACATGACCACCATCGGTCGCTGGCGGTCGGGGACGCGGTTCTCGATGTTGGACTCGAGTTGTCCGCGGGGAATGTGGAGGGAGTCGGGAATCGCTCCCTGTTCGTATTCGTCGGGCTCGCGTACATCGAGCAGCAGGTATCCCTGATCGAGAAGTTCCTGCCCGCCTGCTGTGTCGACCTCGGTGATCGACGCTTTCGCTTGCTGGAGAAGCTGACGGAAACTGGCCATGCCCTAAACCCTACCCACTCAGTCAGGATTTCCCATCATGCCGACGATGAGGGGAAGCGCATCGCTGATCGACTCCTGCAGCACGATGTCGGCGATGCTGTCGAACGGTGTCGGCTCTGCGTTGAGGATCACGATCCGAGCGCCGTGGTTGTGTGCGATCGGAACGGTCTGGTTGATCGGATGGACAGTCAACGAGGTCCCCACGGCCAGGAACAGATCCGCCTCCGTGGCTGCCCGCTCGGAGAGGTGCAGATTGACAGGATCGAGGGCCTGCCCGAAAGAGACGGTCGCGGACTTCAGGATTCCACCGCACATCGGGCAGGGAGGGTCTTCCTCTCCTGCCCTTACCCGCTCCAGGACGACCTCCATCTCCGCACGCCAGTCACACGACAGGCACGCCGCCTTGCGAGTCGTGCCATGTATCTCGACGACCTTGGAAGGGTCGCTTCCGGCCCGCTGATGCAGTTCGTCGATGTTCTGGGTGATCAGCGTGTGGAGCTTCCCCCTGCTTTCGAGGTGCACGAGTGCCCGATGCCCGACATTGGGTTCAACGTCAGCCCATAGCTGACCGGCGGCGCGGCTCGCCCAGTTTGCCTTGCGGACCGCCGGGTCGTTCACGTAGTAACGAATGTTGGATGCCTTCTCGGCTTCGGGATTCTTGGTCCAGAGTCCCTGCGGACCTCGGAAGTCGGGTATTCCCGAGTCGGTGGAAATCCCGGCTCCGGTCAAGACCGCGATCGCGCTCGCCTCGTCGATCATCTCTCGGGCACGGTTGATGCCGCTGTGGTTCGTGGGCGTTTCGGATGTGGGATCGACCATCGCTAGAGAATAGGTCACACAGGCCGGCCACGACTTCCGGGCAGGCAAGCGACTGATTCAACGAAATAGATTGACATATAACCAAATAGCGTTATACTGCCGCCCGGCGAGCAAACTGGCGCGACACGAACGGCGGGAGAATCTCATGGAATCACCAACACTGGCGTTGGCACCCTCATTGAAGCAGCTTCGGGTCACCGCGTGGAGCGATCCGATAATCGACCGACTCGGCCACGACCCCCGATCCCTGTATGTCGAGAAGTTCTGGCTCGGGGTGCTCGGCCCGACCACGATTCTGTTGTTGAGGCACTGCGCGGCGTTCTTCGAGGAGTCCCCGGATGGTTTCGACCTCGACTTCAAGGCGACGGCCTCGGCGCTCGGACTGGGACGGAAGATCGGGCGTGCAGGTCCGCTGACACGCAGCTTTGAACGGGCTTGCCGCTTCAGCGTCGTCCGGTCACTGTCGCCCACCGCGATCGAAGTGAGGCGCCGGATTCCTCCGCTCAACCTCCAGCAGGTCAGTCGCCTGTCGCCGCACCGCCGGCACGAACACGCGGCTTTCGTTGAGGGCGAGCTGCGTTTGAACGATGAGGCGATCAAGCGCCGGGCGCGGCGCTTGGCGCTGGGCCTGGTGGAATGCGGCGACGCGGTCGACGACGCCGAACTCCAGCTGGGTCGTTGGCGGTTTCACCCGTCGATAGCCGCGGACGCGGTTCGCTGGGCTTGGGACCAGCACCACGGACCGCTCGACGGAATAGCCAACAGTTCGAACTGACCTGGGCTGGTCAGGTCGGAGTCGTCGAGAGGTTCAGCCGGCGTCGAGGTGGTCGATCAGGTCCTGGGGAGTCAGCAGATCGGCGAACTCTTCAGCCGAGATGTCTGTGCCGAACTCCTCATTCACCTTGCGCCAGAACGCCACGATGTCCGACGACGAAACACCGGCTTCTGCGACGTTGCGCGTCAGGTCCAGAGGCTGTCCTTGGTCCCGCCCCTCAACCTCCAAGGTCTGATCAACGATTGCTCTAATGCGTTCTTCGGTCGAAGACATCCATTACTCCTTTGCCGGATCGAAAGCGTGCAAAGTGTAGCAAGGGGCACGCGAATGTCAATCACCCGAAACAGTTCAGGTCAGTTCGGTGCTTCGATCCAGAACCGGCGTCGCTGAAACGGATAGTCAGGTAGCGAGATTCGCCGTCGTGTCTCCTGGTGGAACAGCAATTCAAACTGAGGAGAGCGACCCTGCATGTACTCTGCCGCCGCCAGCGCGACCAGATCTTCGCCGGTCTCGTCAATCGGTGCGTCGGCATGGGAAGGGTGCTGCGGGTCGTCTCCGGTCTCGACGAGTTCACTGAGTTGGCGACGCAGCGATTCCAGATCGCTGAACACCAGTGCCGCACGATGCGAGAAATGGCTGCGTCCGCAGCTGGCGGTCCAGGCCATGTCGGAGAGCAACGGATCGGTTGCCGAAGGAGCCTCGGAAGGCTCAACCCCATGTTCGTCAAGCCAGCCAAGATACCGCTCGGCCAGCTGTGCCAATGCCTCCGGGGTCTTGGCCGACAAGGGCAGCAGCCGTGTCTCGGATCGCTGGGGCACGTCCGCAGTCGCGTCCTCCGCTGCCACGGTCTGCGCTGATCCCACCGGACGCCACGAGCTATCGGATACGGCAGAGTCCTGCGGTGTCGCCTCGTAGCCCTCGACCACGATGTGGGCATTGGCGCCGGATATGCCGAACGAATTCACAGCTGCCATCGGTAAGCGATCAGCGTCTCGGGGCCAGCTCATTGCCTCCGATGCCACCCTCAGCGGCATTCGATCCCAATTGATCTCCGGACTCGGATCGCTGAAGTTGAGCTGCTTAGGCACCATCCGATGCCTCATCCCCAGCACGACCTTGATCAAGCCGGCCATCGCCGAGGCGGACTCCAGATGCCCGATGTTGGTCTTCACCGAGCCGATCCACAGCGGTTGATCCTCCGCGCGTCCCCTGCCGTAGACCGCCGCGATTGCGTCTGCTTCGACCGCGTCCCCTACCGCAGTGCCCGTGCCGTGGGCTTCCACGTAGTGGATTTCGCTCGGTGTGGCGCCGGCACGGCTCAATGCTTCGGCCATGACCTGCCCCTGGGCCCGTCCGCTTGGCACGGTGAGCGCCAAACCCGTACCGCTCTGGTTCACCGCCGAGCCTCGGATGACTCCCCAGATTCGATCACCGTCCGCCTCGGCGTCCGCGAGCCGCTTCAACACCACAACACCGCAACCTTCACCTCGCACATAGCCATCGGCTGAGGCATCAAATGAACTGCACTGCCCTTTCGTCGACAGCATTCCAGACACTTCGAGTGCTCTGGTGATCGAGGGCGACAGGATCGCGTTGACTCCCCCGACCAGGCCGAGGTCGATTTCTCCGCGCCGCAGACTCTCCGACGCTTGATGGACGGCGAACAACGATGATGCACAGGCCAGGTCCAACGGCATCGCGGGACCTTCGAATCCCAGCGTGAAGGCGACCCGGCCGACAGTCACGCTCCCGGTCGTGTTGAGTTGTACTCCGCTCAGCCCGGTCTTGTCGATCAAGCTGCGGTATTCGCTGGCTCCGACCCCGACGTAGACTCCGCTGCGGCTGCCCTTCAGTCGGGCAGGATCGATCGCCGCGTCCTCGATGGCTTTCCAGGATGTCTCCAACAACAACCTCTGCAACGGGTCGACCGTCTGCGCCTCCTTCGGGGAGATCCGAAAGAAGGCTGGGTCGAAGCAGTCGATTCGATCGACGAACGACCCTCTTCGATATGCGGCATCGGCCGCGGCCGGGTCGCCTGGAAGTCCGTCCCAGATGCCGCCGTCCTGGCGGCCGTCGGTGACGGTGTTCTCTCCGTCAGCCAGAAGGCACCAATAGGCAGCCAAGTCCTCCGCTCCAGGGAAGCGGCAGGCCATGCCCACAATGGCGATCCCGTCTGTCTCTGATGCTGCGGGTGAACGCGACGGAATCTCTACGAGCGGTTCGGGTTCTTCGTCAAGTTCGACAACCTCGCCACCCTGACCGAACTCGGAGGCGAGGAAACCAGCCAGGCCGTTCACGTCGGGATAGTTGAACACGGCGGTGTTGGACACCGTGCATTCACCTGCGAAGGCACGGTTGAGGCGATTGCGAAGTTCCACCACCATCAGGGAGTCCATGCCCAGGTCGGCAAACTCGGCCGTCTCCGATGGCAGTTCGGGCAGGCGCATCACCGTGCGAAGCTCGCGTTGCAGGAAAGCGGCGAGTATCTGCTCGCGTTCGCCGGCGGCGGCAGCTTGGAGGTCTGCGAGGATGTCGGTCGATGAGTCCGTCTCGCCGCCCGAAGCGTCGACCGTGGCGGCCACCAGGTCACACAGCAGCGAAGACTCGGCGTCAGGGCCGTTGGCGACCACCTGCCAGTCGACCGCCGCCACCATGCCCATGGTGACGTCCTGTCGAACGAGGTGGTCGAAGGCTCTGATCCCCTGATCCGGGGTGATCCAACCAGTGCCTGCCGCCTCCAGCTGCCGGGCTATTCGTTCGCGGTGCTCTTCTGCCTCCCCGAGCCCGGACCACGCGCCCCAGGCGATCGCCTGTCCGGCCAGGCCCAGCGACCGACGGTGAGCGGCAAGTTGGTCCAAGAACGCATTGGCCGCAGCGTGGTTGGACTGCCCCCGGTTGCCCATCACGCCGGCAACGCTGGAGAACAGCACGAACAGGTCCAGATCACGCCCCTCGGTGGCTCGGTGCAGATGCCAGGCCCCCAGGATCTTGGGCCACAGCACGTCTTGGAACTTCTCCCAGGTCTGATTGGCCAGAGCACCGTCCGAGAGAACCCCCACGCTGTGGATCACGCCGGCGAGCGGCGGCAGATCCTCGTCGATGCGGGCCAGCATGGCGTCAACGGCCGCCGGGTCGGTCACATCAGCCAGTTCCACAGTCACCGCCACGCCCCGCTCGCGCAGTTCGTTGATGGCTTCGGCAGCCTCAGGATCCGGTTCCCGCCGTCCGTTCAAGACGATGGCCCCCGCGCCTCGATCGGCCAGCCAGTCGGCAACAGCAGTACCGATCCCGCCCAATCCTCCGGTGACCAGATAAGTCCGGTCGTCGCGCAGCCGTCCGCGCTCCACCGCGGAGTTGGCCAGGACGATCTTGCCGATGTGTCTGGCATCCTGCATGAATTTTATTGCCGAGCCCGCTTCGGGGAGCGACCATCGGGTATGCACCAGGGGCGACAATTCACCGGCACGCAGGCGGTCCATCAAGCGTTGCAAGGCGTCGCCAGGTGTTGCCGGGTCGATCTCCTTGAGTATGTCGAGTTCCAGGATCCAGTAGCCGACATCGGGTCGTTGCGCCGCCATCTCCTCCTTGCTGAGGATGTCGACCCGGGCCATTTCGACGAAACGCCCGCCCTCGGCCAAACAGGAGAGGCTGGCGTCAATGAAGCCAGGACCTGTCAGGCTGTTCAGCACCACGTCGACTCCTCGACCTCCGGTGGCCTCGAGGATCTGTTCGCCGAAGGAGGTCTGGCGACTGTCGAACACATGCTCGACTCCCAGCGACCGTAGATACGGTTGTTTCGGGGTGCTGGTCGTGGCGAAGACTTCGGCTCCAGCGGCCTGGGCCAACTGGACTGCCGCCAGACCCACCCCTCCGGTGCCCGCATGGATGAGCACCCGCTCGCCGGCGGACAACTCGGCGAAATCGAACGACAACAGAGCGGAGACGAACGCGGTCGGGATTGTGGCCAGCGCCGTCAGGGCAATGGACTCGGGGGCGTGGGCAACCATCTCGTAGCGGGTAACGACTTCTGAACCGAACGTCCCGAATGCCAGCCCCACCACCCGGTCCCCGACCGCGAAGTCGGATGCCTTTGAGCCGACCTCGACGATCCGGCCGCAGAACTCTGCGCCGAGGCGCCCCTCCTCGATGAGACCGAGAGCGCGGGACAGGTCCCAGAAATTGAGCCCTGCGGCTTCGACTGCTACGCGCACCTCGTCAGCTTCAAGCTCGAGGAACGGACAGGGTCCGACGCTTATGCCTTCGAGAACACCGTTCGGGTCGGGTTCCATCAGCCAGTTCAGTGCTCCGGCGGGTTCGGGCAGGGCCGGTCGAGCAGAGGCGACACCCTCACGGGACAGGCGGGCAACCTGACGCAGCCCCATGCGATAGGCGATGTGGGTCTCGCTGTCGGGGTGGAGCAGTTCGTTGGCCAGTTCCGAGAGCATCGGCTCACGGCCGGGGTCCAGATCGATCATCCGCACGCCCAGCTGCGGCGCTTCGCGGGCCGCCACCTTGCCGAGTCCCCAGAGCTGCGAACTGGCGATGCCCTCGGCGGGTTCATGCTCCAACACCTGCGCGCCGCGGGTTATCAGCCAGACACCGACCGTCGGCGCGGCGTCGGCGTCGGTGACTCCTTGCAGCAGTGCCAGCGCGCTCCTGGTGCAACGGGTCACGTCGCTCGCGAACTCCTCGCTGCTCACGTCGAACCCACGACCGTCCAAAGAACCGAGATGCACCACCCCGCGAAGCGTTGCTTCAGGCCCGAGCCGTTCAAACAGCGACCGCCACGCTTCACGTCGGTGGATCGGCAGCGAGACTTCGACCACTCCTGGCCCTCTCGGCAACGGTCCGGGGCCCGCCGGGTCGCCCTCGTCGAAGTCGCTGTCGCTGACCAGAACAACAGTCTGGTTCCGGGCCGACAGCTCTGAGCCCAGGGCTTCGGCTGTGCCGTCCGAATCGGCCGCGACGATCCACGTACCAGCCAGTTCCTTGACTTCGGTCGGGCCATGGGCGACGATCACGCCGCGGTCCGGCTCGACCGAGGTGTCGGATCTGTCGACGCCGAGCACCGTGCTCGCAGCGAATCCCGCTTCGCTGAGTGCCTGCTCCCAGACGTCTGGTCCGGCCAGGGCATGGTGCGGGCGGCAGTCGTCGGCGAACCGCCACCATCCGTCAAGCTGACCGAAGGTCAAGTCCATCCACCCACGGCCGCGCAGGTTCTCCAGTGCCACCAGGCAACCCGACGGTACGAGCAGCCGCCGACAGTGGTCCAGGGTCTCGTTCAGATATCGAGTTGCATGCAAGACGTTGGAGGCGATGACCAGGTCGTATCCGTGGTTGTCGAAGCCCTGTTCGATGGGGTCGACTTCGATGTCGAGCACTCGATACTCGATCGAGGCTTCCGGCCCGCCGAATCGTTCCTCGGCCCCAGCGAAGAACCCTGCGGAGATGTCGGTGTAGATGTAGTCGTAGGGTCGGTCCCCGAGCACAGGCAGTACCGACGCTGTGGCCGACCCGGTGCCCGCTCCAACCTCGAGCACACGCAGCCTGCGGCCCTCCGGCAGATCGGCAAGCACTGCAGCGACGGCGTCCTGCAGCATCTGGTTGGCGGCGCGGGCCACTGGAGCCTTGAGGTAGAAGTCGGCCGCGCTCGGCTCACCGCTGCTGAACAGCAGGGTCAGCGGATCGGCCTCGCCCACGAGCACGTCGGGCAGCGCGGCGGCGCTGCGCTTGAAAACGCCGATCTCGACGGAACCATGCGGGTACTGCCGCTCCATCCATTCGGCGAGCTCCTCGGGATCGTCTGAGAGCACGTCGGGAAGCGCGTCCTGAGATCCGACCGCCACGACGAATCGCTCGCCGTCTTCGGTGAGCACCCCGGCTTTGGCCAGCATCTCCAGCATCCGACGAAACAGCCGCTGGTGCTCCGGCAGAACCCCCAGAAGATGCCGCAGTTCCTCAGCTTCGACCGTCTCACCTTCAATCAGGTCCCAACCGAGACGGTCCATTGCCGCACGGGCATACGACCAGGAGAGCCGCTCGAGGTCCGACGACAACGAGTCATTGGTCTGAGCCCCGACCTGCTCGGCCGACAGGTAATGCGAGAACGATTCTGAATTCGCAGCAACACTTTGGGGGCTCGGGAAGAAGTCCGCCGGCACCATCGCCTCGGGAAGCGCAAGATCCTTCCAGACGATCTCGTAGAGAAGGTCGTCGAGCCCTCCGGCTGCTGAGAGCATCGCTGCCCGCGTGGCCCGCTTGACGGCGTATCCATCCAACCCGCCGATCAGGGCGCCGCGGCTGTCATAGAACCGCAGATCTCCGGTCAGGACTTCGGGTGGCGCGCTCGCGGCTTCGTTGGCATCGGGGTCTTCCCTCAGCCGAGCGTGGCAGATCAGCTGCTCGGGCAGCGCGGTGGCGAACCACAGCCTTTCCCATCCGAAAGGCAGGTAGGCGACGCCGTCGCCGGTTCCGATTGCGCTGCGGGCTTCGGCCATCACTTGGAAGCAGCCGTCGAGCAGCATCGGGTGGAGGTCCAGGTCTGTTGCATCCGTGGTTTCTGGCAGCGACAGTTCGCCGACCGCTTCTTTGTCGCTGCCCCACAGCGCGCGCAGGGTACGGAACGAGGCACCCAGGTCGATTCCGGCTTGTGAGCGAGCGTTGTAGAACTCGGCGATGTCTCTGGGTTCGAGTCCGGCTTTCAGGGTTTCTATGCCGATGCCGTCGGTGGTTGCGGCGTCGTTGGTTCGGGTTGCTGCCCGACCCTCGGCATGCTGGGTCCATCCGTCTTCGCCGGGACCTCGGCTGTATATCTCGAATCGTCCGGCTGTGTCCGTATCGGTGTCGTCGAACACGAGCTGTACGCGCCGCCCTTGATCTGCGCTGTCGTCGGTATCCGGTTCCGCGAATGCCATCGGGCTGTGCAACTGGAGGTCTTCAATTGCGGTGGTCTGGGCGCTGCGGTTGATCGATCCGGCCCCGGTCGATTCGGCGCGCAGCGCGGCTGCGGCCATCGTGGCGTACAGCGCGCCAGGGGTGATCACCTGGCCGTAGACGCGGTGGTCGCTGAGCCAAGCCGGGTCGCTCGCGTCCATCTCCGTTTCGTAGAGGACCTCACCGCGCGGCGACTCATGCCGCATGCCGAGCAAAGGATGACCCGCGCTCGAACGGCGGCGTCTGGGCGCTTCGACCCAGTGTCGTTGATGTTGGAACGGGTAGCTCGGAACCGAGATGCGGCGTCGGCTCTCGTGGCCGAAGAGTGCTGCAAGATCAACGTCCAGTCCTGCCTGGTAAGCGCCTGCGACCGCGTCGAGGAACCCGCTGCCGTCTGCCGGTGCCGGGGTTCGTTTCGACGGCCGTCTCATGCTCGACAGCACCACCGGTTCGCTGTTGTCGGGCTGCTGTGGCCAGGCCAGGAGGCTCATGGGGCCGAGCACCGTGCCGGGGCCTATCTCGATTATCAAATCAACGCCGAACCAAGCCAGTGTCTCCACGCAGCGGCGGTACTCCACCGGTTGACGGACCTGTCGGCGCCAGTAAGACCCGTCCATCGCCTGGTCCGCTTCGAGCACCTGTCCGGTCATGCTGCTGACCAGCGGCAACGACGGTGCCGCGACGTTGAGTTCGCTCACGAGGGCCTCGACGCCATCGGTGATCGGGTCGAGCATGGCACTGTGGTATCCGGCGCTCTTCTCCAGTCGACGAACCTGAACTCCCTCAGTTTCGAAGCGCGCCAGAAGTGCGTCCACGTCGCTGGAGGGTCCGCTCACCATCAGGTGCGCCCCGTTGTCCGCAGCGATCGCCAGCCTCGGGTCGCCTGACGCCTCGCACTGTTGGCGCACCGCGGCTTCTACTTCCGGGATCGGGGCGAAGACCGCGGCCATCGCGCCCGGCTCGTCCAGATCCGACATGAGCTGACCGCGGCCCATGGCCAGGCGCAGACCGTCGGCGAGATCGAACACTCCCGCGGCGTGCGAGGCCGCGATCTCTCCGAGGCTGTGGCCGACGACCACCTCGGGTCGGATCCCCAGACTCGACCAGAGCGCGGTCAGCGCACATTCCAGCGCGTAGATCGCCGGTTGGGTCCAGGCCGGGTCGTCGAGGTCTCCGGCGGCATCGGGTCGATTGAACATCACCGACAGCAGCGATTCCCCGCGTGCTTCGCGGATCAGTTCGTCGCACCGGTCGAGCACGGCCCGTGCCACCGGCTCGCTGCGGTAGAGCTGCTCGCCCATGCCGACCCATTGGCTGCCCTGGCCCGTGTAGGCGAAGGCGATTTTTGTGGCACCACCTGCGGCCGGCACCGCCTCGTCCGATTCGACCAACTCGCTGAGTCTTTGGCGCAGTGAGTCAGCGTCTTGGAACACTGCGCCTGCACGATGCGAGAGTCGGCTGCGGCCGACCGCCGCGGTCCAAGCCATGTCGGCGAGCAGTTCACTGTCCGGCGCGGCGCTGCGGCCTGCGTGTTGGTCGAGCCAGCGCAGGTAGCTTCCAGCCAGTTCTTTGAGCGCCTGGTCCGACTTCGCCGACAGCGCCAGCAGCCTCGCGGGGCGATCCACGCCGGTCTCAGCTGTACCTTCGTCTGCACCGTGCGGTGCCGCCGCGGTCTCCGGGGAGACTGCGACGAGCCGCTCCGGGCCTGTCGGCCAGCGTTGCTCGTCCTGTTGCGCGGGTTCTTCGCGAAGGGTCCCGTGACCCTCGACGATCACGTGGGCGTTGGTCCCCGACCAACCGAATCCGCTCACCCCGGCGAGCGGCATTCGGTCGGGACGGACCGGCCATGGGGTCGGCTCAGTGGGGACCTTCAGCGGCAACCGGCCCCAGTCGATCACAGGGTTCGGATTCTCGAAGTTCAGGTGTTTGGGAATCGTCTGCTGCTTCATCGACAACATCACCTTGATCAACCCGGCGACTCCTGCAGCGGGCTCAAGATGACCGACATTGGTCTTCACCGACCCGACAATGAGCGGCTGCTCCGCTTCACGGTCGCTGCAATAGACCCCCGTGACCGCGCCCAACTCGATCGGGTCGCCCACGGGCGTGCCGGTCCCGTGCGCCTCCACATAATCCACCTGCGACGGCGCGATCCCGGCCAGCTTCAGCGCGTCGCGGATCACCTGCTCCTGCGCCTCGCCGTTGGGCACCGTCAACCCCGTGCTTGCGCCGTCCTGGTTCAGGGCCGTTGCTCGGATCACGCCCCAGATGCGGTCGCCGTCGGCCTCGGCGTCGGCGAGGCGTTTCAACACCAGGATGCCGCATCCCTCGCCTCTGACGTAACCGTCGGCACTGGCGTCGAATGTCTTGCAGCGACCGTCCGGGGCCAGCATGCCGGCGTTGCCGCGCAGTTCGAAGAGCCGGCCCGACAAGATCGCGTGCACGCCTCCCGCGAGGGCCAGATCGGCTTCGCTCCGCTGAAGCCCCGACACCGCCTGATGCACGGCTGCCAACGACGAGGAGCAGGCCGTATCGACCGCCAACGCTGGTCCTTGCAGCCCCAGAGCGAACGCCACCCGACCGATCGCGGTGTTGAACGACGATCCGCTCACCGAGTAGAGGCTGACCGCTGCCTCCGCGGTTGCGCTGTCAGCGAGGATCAGCCCGCGGTAGTCGTAGTTGCTGATGCCCGCGTAGACACCTGTGCGGCTGCCCTTGAGTTCATCCGCGTTGATTCCCGCATCTTCGAGTGCCTGCCAACTGGTCTCGAGCATCAACCTCTGCTGCGGATCGAGAAGTTGTGCCTCAACTGGAGATATCCGGAAGAAGCTCGCATCGAACTGGTCGATTCCGTCTATGAATCCGGCGAAGCGGCAACCTGTGTTCTGCGTCTCGGGGTTCGGGAACAACTCGCCGATTCGTCCGGTGCCTGAGCCTGGAACTCCCTCGCTTATGGCGTGCTCGCCTGCTTCGAGGAGCTTCCAGAACTTCGATAGATCGTCTGCGCCGGGAAACCGGCAGGCCATACCGACAACAGCAATCGGTTCGGCAGATCGCGCCTGCTCACCGTTCCTGTCCGCAAGGTTCTGCTCTTTGGCCATCGGGTCTCAGACTACTTCGGCCGAGTTGGGTGCAGGGGGCTCGAAGTTCCTCGCCAGTTCGATCAGCAGGCGCACTCCGAATCCGGTGCCTCCCTTGGTGATCTCGGCATCGTCTGTGTCGCTCCATGACGGTCCGGCGATGTCGAGATGAGCCCAGGGAATCCCGTCGGCCACGAACTCTTTGAGGATCAGTCCGGCGGTGAGCGCGCCACCCTGGGGCTTGCCGATGTTCTTCATGTCTGCGACGGGCGATTCGATCTGTTTGGTGTAGTCGTCGGGCAGCGGCAGGTGCCAGACCCGTTCACCCGAGGCCGCCGAGGCCTCCTGGACGGCTTGTATCCACTCGTCGTTGTTGCCCATGAGTCCGGCGATCTTCGGACCGAGTGCGACCACGCACGCCCCGGTGAGCGTCGCCAGATCGACGATTGCGTCGGGTTGTGCTTCGCTGGCCAGTGAGAGGGCGTCGGCGAGGATCAACCGGCCCTCGGCGTCTGTGTTGAGGACTTCGATGGTCTTGCCGTTGCGGATCTTCAGAACGTCGCCGGGGCGTGTGGCGTCGCCTCCAAGCATGTTGTCCGTCATCGGTACGAAGGCGCGGACCTGCACCGCCGGTGCTATCTCGGGCATCGCCGACATCGCGCCGATTACAGCCGCACCGCCGCCCATGTCGTACTTCATCGTCATCATTCCCTGACCGGTCTTGATCGACAGGCCGCCTGCATCGAAGACGATCCCCTTGCCGACCAGCGCCAGGGTCCCGTTGCCGGCTCCTGGTGGGTCGTAGGTCAGTTCTACCAGCCGGGGTGGGAGTGTCGATCCGCGGTTGACTCCGAGGAGGCCACCGAGTCCACCCTCGACTATCTCGGTCTCGTCCCAGACCTTGACCGTCAATCCACGGTCGCGCCCCATCGCCGCGGCGCGGTCCGCAAACTCCGGTGCGGTCAGGATTCCTCCCGGCTCGTTGACCAGGTCCCGGGCCAGCATCTGGGCGTCGGCCACAGCCCGGCCGAGATCGAGCGCTTCCTGGTTCGTCGCGCCCACTCCCCCGGCGACGTCGACTCGCGACAGTTTCGGCGGCTCGCCATCGGACTTGTAGGTCAGGAACTTGTAGCTGCCGAGCGAGATCCCTTCGACCAGTGCTCGGCGGCAGACTGCGCCGTCGAGATCAACGTCCGGTAGAGCTGCTCCGACCCAGGTTTGGTTGCCCAACTTTCGTGCGACCGCGGCTCCGGCTCGGCGAAGGCGGTCGGCGTCGACCTCGGCGCGGGGTCCGACCCCTACCAGGGCGCGGAGCCGACCATCGGCCGGCCAGGTGTAGGTCTGGCCGAGGGCCCCGCTGAAGTCTGCGTTGTCGAGATCTTTGCTGTCGATCCCCTCGAGGCCGTCGGCAACGGCTTCTGAGGTGACGATCCATACGTGCGTCCTGGCCCTCTTGGGCAGGACGCGAACTGCTCTGTAGCTGATTGGCATGCGAGCAGAATACGCCGATCGCGCGCTGTTCTGGGCCAATTGGTGATCTTGTGGTGCCCCGGGCCGTGCCGTCGGTTCGGTGCCGGGCCTTCAGGCCCGTGTCTTGCGTCCCTGTGGCAGCACCTCGATGTTGAAGGAGGGCACTTCACCGGCGAACGTCGGGAACTTGGGTTTGGCCTGCTGACGGAACCTGGTTGAACGGTGCAGCGGATCGCGGTCGTATTCGGGGATCACCTGGGATCCGAACAGTTCGATGCACTCGAGAGCCTGCTCGTGGCGCATTCCGTCCTTGGGGAACGAGAAGGCCACCTGGTCTGCGCCGACCCGCTGGTATTGGGCGAGCTGTTCGCAGACTTCCTCGGGCGTGCCGCAGAGCATTCCACCCAGTTCCACAACCTTGTCGAGCGCCTCGAGGTTGGGAACCCCCATGTCTGGCGGTGACGGCCAGGTGGTGCCGTTGCCCATCTTGGGGAAGGTGTCGTGGTAGAGGTGGAGCAGAGTCATCAGGTAGCCGTTGCCCCGGGCCGTGGCGATGCGACGAGCTTCGTCGCGGTCGTTCAGGCAGATCACCTCGTTGGTGAGCATCAGGTTGTTGTTCTGGAACTGGCCGATTATCTCTTCGGGTTCGGCCGCTGCGTCCTTGTAGGTGTCGACGAGGGGCCCCATGTCGTGGATCGGTTTGAAGTTGAAGGCGACCGCGCCGATTCCCATCTGACCGGCGGTCACGAACGAGCTGGGGTTTCCGCAGGCCAGCCAGATCGGTGGATGGCCCTGCAGGTAGGGCTTGGGCAGCACGTTGTGAGGGGTGGGCACGTTGAAGAACTCCCCGTCGAAGACGTAGTCCTTCTGCTCCCACATCCGCGGGATCTCACGGACGACCTCATTCCACATGGCTTTGGTCTCGCTGATCACGGTGCCGTTGAAACTGGCGACCTCGTGGCTGCCTGCGCCTCGCCCGGTTCCGAACTCGAAACGGCCCTCGGTGATGTGGTCGAGCATCGCGGCTCTCTCGGCGATCCTTACCGGGTGCTCCTTGGTGGTCGGGAGACTGGTGATGCCGCTGGCGAGATGGATCTGTTCGGTGCGGGCGGCAATGGCTCCCATCACGACCTCGGGTGCGGACATGTGGCTGTACTCGGTCAGGCAGTGGTGCTCGCCGAGCCATGCGTACTTGAAATTGTTCTGGTCTGCGAGGACCGCGTACTCGATCTGCTGCATGAGCATTTCGTGCTCGAGCACAGGGTCGTGGGCCGCCGGTCCGGGGATGTAACCGTTGAGAAACAGCGCAAATTCCATAGGCGCCGACTCTAGGACGAGTGCTCTAGCGAGACGAAACCGGCCGAGAGCCGGCGGTTATCGGACCGCGCTCAGCTCTGAGCTTTGAAGCGTCGCAGGCGCATGCTGTTGCTGACCACGAACAACGACGACAGCCCCATCGCTGCGGCTGCGATCATGGGGTTCAGCACACCTGAGGCCGCCAGCGGGATGGCTGCCGTGTTGTAGGCGAAGGCCCAGAACAGGTTTCCCTTGATCGTGCTGAGTGTTCTGCGGGACAACGACACTGCGTCTGCGACGGCGACAAGGTCTCCTCTCAGCACGGTGAGGTCGGAGGCTTCCATGGCGATGTCGGTTCCGCTGCCCATGGCGATGCCGACATCGGCCTGAGCCAGTGCCGGTGCGTCGTTGATGCCGTCGCCGACCATGGCGACTCGATGCCCCGCTTCTTGCAGTCGGGCGATCTCGGCGGCTTTGGCGTCGGGGAACATTGCAGCCCGCACCCGCTCGATTCCAACGGCGGCGGCGACACTTCGGGCCGTGCGTTCGTTGTCGCCGGTCAGCAGCACGACGTCGAGGTCCTGTTGGCGGAGCGCGGCGACCGCTTCCGGCGACGACGGCTTGATCTGGTCCGCGACCACCAGTGCTGCTCGGGCGACTGGTCCGCGACCCACGAAGACGACGGTTCGGCCCTGCGCTTCGGCCTCGCCTGCAAGCCTTTCGACCTCGGAGCCGACCTCGCTGAACAGGTCCCGTCGACCGACGACAACGGTGGTTCCTTCGACCGAGCCGACGACACCGAATCCGGGTCGGTTCTCGAAGTCGGTCACTGAGCGGTCAGCTTGGGACGCTTCGGCAATCGCCACAGCGATGGGGTGCTCGGAGCGTGATTCGAGGGCCGCGGCGAGAGCCAGCAGTTCCTCGCCGTCGTCGCCGGGAGCGATGACTTCGAGCAGTTCCATACGGCCGTGGGTGACTGTGCCGGTCTTGTCGAGCACGACGGTGTCGAGTCGCCGGCTGTCCTCGAGCACCTCGGCTCCTTTGATGATGATTCCCAGCTGTGCTCCGCGACCGGTTCCGACGAGGATGGCCAACGGGGTGGCGAGACCGAGAGCGCAGGGGCAGGCGATGATCAGCACCGCTACCGCGGCCGTGAACGCGTCGGTTCCGGAGTCTGCCAGGACCAGCCAACCGAGCAGCGTGGCCGACGCTATGGCTATTGCGACGGGCACAAAGATCCCCGCCACACGATCGGCCAGTCGCTGGATCTGGGCACGGCTGCCCTGCGCCTCGTCGACGAGGCGAATTATCTGGGCCAATGCTGTGTCGGCGCCGACCCGGGTGGCCTCGATCAGCAGTGAGCCGTTGGAGTTGACTGTGGCACCGATGACTTCGTCGCCGGGTCTTACCTCGACCGGTACGGGTTCGCCGGTGACCATGGACGCGTCGACGGCCGAGTGCCCTTCGACCACCACGCCGTCGGTGGCGATCTTCTCTCCGGGCCGCACCCGGAATCGCATCCCGACGGCCAGGTCGTCGATGGCGGTCTCTGTGCCGTCTTCGAGCAGGGCGGTGCGGGCGCCCAGATCCGCGAGGGATCGGATCGCCTCTCCGGACCGGCGCGTGGCACGGACCTCGAGCCATTTTCCCAGCAGGATCAGGGTGATGATCACCGCGCTCGTCTCGAAGTAGACCTCTGCGTCAACATCGGCCAGCAGCACCACCGCCGACCATGTCCAGGCCGCCAGGGTGCCGAGGGAGACCAGCGTGTCCATGGTGAGTTGTCGATGTCGCAAGTTGGCGACGGCGACACGGTGGAACCGCCAGCCCGACCAGTAGACGACCGGTGTGGCCAGCATCAACCCGACCCACTCCCACCCGTCGAAGCGCAACGGACGGATCATCGAGATCGCTGCGAGGACGACCGTGAGCACCGCGGCGAGTCGAAACCGACCCCACAGGTCGGCTTGACGGGTTGCCTCGGCTGCGTCCCGGTCCATCTGGAGCGGAGCGCCGTATCCGAGCGACTCGATGGTGGTTCGGAAGTCATCGACACCGACGGCGTCGTTGTGGAACACCGTGGCCTTGCTGGTGGTGAAGTTCACCTGGGCCGATGCAACGCCTTCGAGGCGGCTCAGGCTCTGTTCGATCGAAGCCGCGCAGGCCGAACAGGTCATGCCATCAACCGCAAGTTCCGAGCGAACTTCGGTTTCCATAACCCCAGCCTAGGCTTGAGGTTGATGACCGTGACGCGACTTGCTGATCTTGTCTGGGACAACTCGTTCACCCGCGAGCTTCCGGCCGACCCGGACACCATCAACCGTGTGCGTCAAGTACATGGGTCGGCCTACTCGCGGGTTATGCCGACCGCGACCGAGGCGCCGACGCTGATCGCTGCCTCAGCTGAGATGCTGGAGATCCTCGGTCTGGATGCCGGCATCGGCGATGACAAGTGGTTCGTGCGCGAGATGACCGGCAACGCGATCGTCGCCGGAACGGACCCTCACGCGATGTGTTACGGAGGTCACCAGTTCGGCAACTGGGCCGGTCAACTGGGTGACGGCAGGGCAATCAATCTGGGCGAGGTCCTCACCGAGTCCGACGGCCGTCAGACGCTGCAGCTAAAGGGCGCGGGTCCCACTCCGTATTCCCGCACCGCTGACGGTCTGGCGGTGCTGCGCTCGTCGATTCGCGAGTTCCTCTGCAGCGAGGCGATGCATCATCTGGGTGTGCCGACGACGCGGGCGTTGAGCGTGGCTCTGAGCGGCGACAAGGTCATGCGTGACATGTTCTATGACGGTCGCCCGGCTCTCGAGCAAGGTGCCGTGGTGTGCCGAGTCGCTCCTTCGTTCATCCGCTTCGGGAACTTCGAGATCTTCGCGGCGCGCGGCGACATCGACAACCTTCGCCGGCTCGCCGACTACACGATCCGCACCCACTTCGCTGAACTCGTTGACTCGCCGAAAGGTCCTGTCTCCAAGGACGTCTATGTGGACTGGCTCGCCGAGGTCGCTCAACGCACCGCGGACATGATCGTGGACTGGCAGAGAGTCGGTTTCGTCCACGGAGTGATGAACACCGACAACATGTCGATTCACGGGCTCACCATCGACTACGGGCCGTACGGATGGCTCGAGGACTACGACCCCGGCTGGACCCCCAACACCACCGATGCGTCGATGAAGCGCTACCGCTTCGGTGCCCAGCCCCACATCGCGAGCTGGAACCTCGAACGGTTGGCGAACGCCATCTACCCGCTGGTCGAGGAGGTCGAGCCGCTGTCCGATGCGCTCAATTCCTACGTCACCCGTTTCAATGAGCGCTGGCCGCAGATGATGGCCGACAAGCTCGGCATCGTCGATTTCGATCCTGAGACCGACCAGTCGCTGATCGAGGGACTCCTCGAGTTGCTGGTCCGGGCCGAGACCGACATGACCTTGTTCTTCCGGGGCCTCGCCGATGTCGACACCGCCTCGGCCACGATCGACGACGATGAGTTGATCGCGCCGTTGCTGGACTCCTACTACGTGGCCGACCAGTTGAGCGGCGACCACCGCGCGAACACGATCGCCTGGCTGCGCCGCTACCGCGAGCGGGTCGCTGCGGGCGGCCGGCCCGATGAGCAGCGTCGACGGGCCATGAACTCTGTGAACCCCATGTACGTGCTGCGCAACTATCTGGCGCAGTTGGCGATCGACGACGCAGACCAGGGCGACTTTGCGCTGACCAACGAACTGCTTGATGTGCTGCGCAATCCGTACGACGAGCAGAGCGGGCACGAGCGCTTCGCGGCCAAGCGCCCCGACTGGGCTCGCACCCGCCCGGGCTGTTCAATGCTCAGCTGCTCGAGTTGATCCGGGCCGAGTCGCTTGTGAACGTGATCTGCGGTCGCCGGTAGCCTCGCTGTTGTGCGCATCGCCTACGTAGGTCCCGTGCCGCCCCATCGAGGGGGCATCGCCCAGCATGGACAACGGACCGTCGAGGCGTTGCGCGCCTGCGGCCACACCGTCGATGTGGTCTCCTGGCTGGCTCTTTACCCGCGGCTGCTGGTGAAGCACAAACAGCCGCGGATCTCCGTAGCCGACCGTGAGCAGGCCCGCTTCTGTCTGCAATGGTGGAACCCGCTGAGCTGGATCTCCGCGGGCAGGTCGCTGCGAAACACCGATCTCATCGTGGTGAGTTGGGCAACGCCGGTTCACGCCGTTCCCCTGCGGGTGCTGGTCGGCGCCAGCGGCGGTGCCTGCGCGGTGGCGATGCTCCACAATCCCGAGCCGCATGAGCCGATGCCGTTCTCGCGGGTGCTGCTCAAGGTCCTGCTGCGGCGGATGCGTGGTGTGGTGGTCCACAGCGAGACGGTCGCCGACCGGGTGCGGGAGCTCACCGGAGTCACCTCGGTGGAGGTCACGGCCCATCCGCCCAACTTGAGGGTCGGCCACGCTCCATTGCCCCCGACGCCGCCGCTCCGCTTGCTCATGCTGGGGTTCGTGCGCCCCTACAAGGGTGTCGATCTGGCTTTCGACGCGGTCGCTCTCGGCGTTGGTCGCGGGGCCGAGTTCGAGCTGACGGTCGCTGGGGATTTCTGGGAGCCTCCGGAACCTCTGTTCGCGGAGCTCTCGGCCCGGGGGCTCAACAATGTGGTGACTCTGCGGCCCGGCTACGTCCCTGACGATGACTTGGACGAGATGCTCGCCGCTCATCACCTGTTGATCGCCCCCTATCGATCGGCGACCGTGTCGGGCCTCGTTCCCTTGGCCTTCTCGGCTGGTCGCCCCGTGGTCGCGACCCCCGTCGGTGGGCTCCCCGAGGCGGTTGTCGACGGGGTCAACGGCACCGTCTCTGCAGCGGTGGACGCCGAGTCGTTCCTGGACGCCATCGAGAGGGCGGCCGCTGATCTCGACGCGCTCGCCAGCAATGCCACCGAATATGCGGGCGACTGGCTAGACGTGGCGCAAGCCCTGCTCACGGCCGCCGGACAGGACCCTGAAGCACAGGGTTGACCGGTTTGGTCAGCCGCTCAAGACCAACACGCTGAGGCGCCCCAGCTCAAACTCCTCAGCAACGCCCGTGACGGTGGGCTCACCGAGACGCACCGAGTAGCTGGAGTCGACAAGCACGATGTCGGTGTCGTCGGCACTCACGGGATCGTCGCCGGGCGCCAGGTTCCATCCCGAGAGGTAGTGCGACGCAATATGCAGCGGTCCGAACAGTTCGATGCGGGTGTCGGAGTCGAAGCCGCGTTCGTCGAGCTCTGACTCGAGCGCGGCGTAGTCCTGTGGTTCCAGCGTTGCCAGTCGCAGCAACGAGACCGCCCCGGCGACCACCAGCACAGCCACACTGGCCACACCCACGACGCGCCAGAACCTCGGTACCGCGCCGAACACCGAGGTCACCCCCGCCGCCAGCAGGAGCACGAGAGGGGGCCATACGACGAAACGGTAATGACGTATCTCCACCGGAAGGAGCGACAGGCACAGGTAGATTCCCGCGACCGCCAACAGGCAGAAGACGACAGGCCGGCGTCTTCGGGGATCAGCGAACGCCAGGCAGATCAACCCCACCGTCGCTGCCACCAGCCAGGGTCCCTCCGCGTCGAAGTGGTACCAGAGCTCGGTGTACCAGGGGGGATGCAGTGTCGACTCCCCCCGTACGAACACCAGGTGACCGGCTTCGGCATGGTCTCGTTGAAACTCGATCATCGACGAGATTGCATCGTCGGCGTCACGCCCGAACGGCGCATAGGTCACCAGGAAGGTGGCGACCGAGACCACACCGGCCACCAACAGGCGGGTGACTATTCGCAGTCGATGAACGGCGAGCAGGAACACCACTATCGGGGCAGCGACGAAGACTCCGGAGAGTTTCGATCCGGTGGCCAATCCGATCGCGATCCCGAGTCCGATCGCGTCGGGCCATCCGACGCGTCGGCTGAGACGCCACCCGAACCACAATGCCAGCAGCATGAACATCGCCGTGACCGGCTCAAGGTAGGCGAAGCGTTCCAGTCGATCGCCCGGTGTGCCCGCTTCGATCGAGCCGATGGAGCGGGGCAGGGCCACCCACAATGCGGCCGCGACAACGCCTGTGACAGGACCCAGCATGGCGGTGCCCAAACGCCAGAGCACCAACGCGATCACCACCGACGCAAGCGCGGACACGACACGGGCGGCGGTGACTCCGTCCCCCGCCAGCACCTGCGCTGAACCGAACAGGTAGGGGACGAGCGGTGGGTGTCCAGCGGTGTCGCTCAGGTCACCGGCTAGGTAGTCGCGTCCGAGCGCTGCATAGATCGGTTCGTCGAAGAGGATTGTCGTGGTGCCGATCCGCCACAAGCCGGCCCACAACGCCACCAGGCCGATCACTATGCCGGTCCACAGGGAGTTGCGGCTCAGTTTCGCAGCTAGGCCGGGCTCGTCGAACCACCTGTCGTCAAGGCCCTTCAAGCGCGTGGCAATAGTTGCAATCACCCAACCATAGCTACGATTCTCCTTGACTTGAAGCCACCGAACTCGGCTCCGGCACGCGCAGTGCCGGAGGGTTCAGCTCAGCGGCGGCACCCCCGTCAGGTTGACGTCGCAGAGCAGACCGCCGTCGATGGTGATGGCCTGGCCGGTTATCGCGGTCGACTCGTCAGACCCCAGGAACAGCACCAGATCGGCGATCTCCGAAGGCTGGATCGTGCGTCCGATGGCGTGCATCGCGGCGATCTCCTCCCGGGTGGTGAGACCGATCCCCAGCACCGATTCGAACATCGGAGTCTCCACCACCCCGGGACAGATGGCGTTGCAGCGGATGCCTAACCGGCCGTACTCCACGGCGGTCACCCGGGTGAGGTTGATCAGCCCTGCTTTGGCCGCGCAGTACGGCGCGTTGGCAGCGGAGGCGACCTGCCCGTATACCGAGGAGGTGTTGATGATCGAGCCGCTCCTGCGCTCGACCATGTGCGGCAGCGCTGCCTGCATTCCGTACAGCGGCGCGCTCAGCATCACCTTGATGCTGTCGTCCCAGCCGTCGAGGTCCAGATCAGCTACGTAGCCTCCGGTCGAGGTGGCTGCGTTGTTGAACAGCACGTCGATGCGTCCGTGGTCGGCCACGCAGCGGTCCACCGCGGCGCGCACCTGCTCAGGTTGCGACACGTCGCACTCGAGGAAGGTCACGCCCGGTCCGATGTCGTCTACCAGCGCCTCTCCCCGTTCGGTGTCGCGGTCCACCGCAATGACCTTCGCTCCCTCTTCGACGTATCGCTTCGTTGTCGCCCAGCCGATCCCACCGGCTCCGCCGGTGACCACCGCGGCCCGTCCGTCCATTCGTCCCATGTGTCGATTCCTTCGTGCTCGGGGTCGGCCCGACACTAACGCCCTGTCCCATGGGGCAATAAGTCGACAGCCCCAACTGCAACCAGCCATGTGACCCCGGTTGTTTCAGGATAGACACGGGGTCATGGGCGGCACGGCCTTCGACCTTCATCCGTGGAACCTTGACTTCAGCTGGCGACCGGTGACTGCGTCTCCGTCCGCGCTCACCCCGGATCAGACCAGTGCCTTCAACGACCAGGGTTTCTTTGTGATCGAGGATCTTGTCGACCGCGACACTTTGGCCGAGGTTGTCGCTGAGATCGACACCATCGAGGCCGAGACTGAAGCGGGGTTGCGCTCCTTGGAGGGCGAGCGCTTGCTCATCGCCGAAGCGGGTGCCATCACCTTCACCCCCCATCTGGTTGCCCGCTCGAACCTGTTGTGCCGCTTCGCCGCTGATCCCCGTATAGGCGCTGTCTGTGTCGATCTCATCGGGCCGGACGTCAACCTGTATTGGGACCAGGCCGTTTACAAGAAGCCGGAGAAACCCAGACGGTTCCCGTGGCATCAGGACAACGGCTACACCTATGTCGAGCCGCAGCAGTACCTCACAGTCTGGCTGGCCCTCAGCGACGCCACGGTCGACAACGGCTGCCCCTGGGTTGCTCCCGGGGTCCATCGCAACGGGACTCTGGCCCACAGCTACGTAGATCCGCTGGGCTTCGAGTGCTTCGAGCGGTTCGAAGGCGCCGAGCCGGCGCCGGTGCCCGCGGGCGGTGCTGTGGTGTTCTCCTCGCTGACGCCGCATCTGACCGGCCCCAACACGACTGACGGAGTACGCAAGTCCTACATCCTGCAATATGCCCCGCAGGGTGCGGAGATACTGACCGGTGATCCTGCTTCGGGTCCACCGACCGGGCGCGTCCCCTGTGATGCTCCGCAGCGGCAGTTCCCGATCGCCCGTGGGGGCGCACCGGTCGTGCCAGAACCGATCTGATCGTCAGACCTCGTCGCTGGTGAAGCTAGTAGAGGCCCAGCAGGCGGCCCGACATGGCTATCACTGCTACTACTAGTACCGGGCGCACGACACGTTCACCTCCCGCAACGGTGATGCGCGCTCCCACGAACGACCCGACGACCAATCCTGCCGCCAGCACTAAGGCGGGCAGCCAGTGAACATCGCCGTTGAGGATGAAGACCGGCAGTGCGAACACGGTGTAGACGAAGGTGACGATCACTTTGATGTGATTGGTCGTCACAATGTCGATCCCCGATCGGGTGAGAGCCACAATCAACATCAACCCGATTCCCGCCTGGATCGCTCCTCCGTAGATCCCGACCGCGAAGAACACGACCGTGGTGAGCCATGGGGACCACTGGGGCCGGTCCTGCAGCTTGTTGGGGTCGGGCTTGATCAACGACATAGCGAGTATCGGGATCATCACCAGGCCGAAGACACGTTCGAAATTCTCGTCGGTCAACTGGGAGATCAGTATTGAACCGACCAGCGCGCCGACAACCGTCGGCACGAGAATACGGCCGATACCAGTCCAGCCGGACACTCCCTGGCGACCGAAGGTGCCCGTTGCGCTGAGCGAACCCGCGAGCACCCCGACTCGGTTGGAGCCGTTGGCGGCGTTTCCGGGCACGTCGGCGAACACCAGCAGGGGAACTGTCAGCAGCGATCCCCCACCGGCCATCGTGTTGATGATTCCTGCCAGGAAACCACCACCGAGGAGAAGCACGACATGGATGGCTTCCATGCGCGCTACGTTACGCCCTGCTCAGCGGCCGGGCGACCAGGAGCCGAGCGCTCCGTCAACGATCAGGGACTGAAGGGGCCTCGGTTCATCTGTTCGCGGATCGGGACCACCGTCGGGTTGGTCATGAACCGGCGCTGCCAGTTGGCACCGTCAACGACGAGCGTGTGGCCGGAGATGAACCGGGCGTAGGGGCTGGCCAGGAAGGTCGCCGCCCAGCCGAACTCGCGGCGGGTGCCCACCCGCATGGCCGGTTGGAGCAGGTCCTTCTCTGGATCGGCCCGTTGCAGGTTGGCGGTGATGTCGGCGGTCATATCCTCGTGCGGGATCAGACCGGGCACCAGGCCGTTGACCTGTATCCCGTAGGGCCCCCATTCCACTGCGAGGCTCTCGACCATGTTCTTCACACCGGCTTTGGCGGCTGCTGAGTGGGCGAAACCGGGGCCTCCGGTCCAGGCGTAGCTCGCGCCAATGTTGATGATGCTCGCCGGGGTGCTGGCTGCGAGGTGCCGGCGGGCGAATTCGCGCGCGACGAAGAATGTCCCGTTGAGTGTGATGTCGACCACGGTGCGCCAGGCGTTGGGCGACATGTCCTCCGCCGGGACCGGGAAGTTCGCGGCCGCGTTGTTGACGCACACTGCGGGAAGCCCGAACGCGTCGGCGGCCGCATCGATCATCGCGGCGATCGATTCGGGGTCGCGGATGTCGCAGACGACTGTTTCGACCGGGGCACCGAGTTCTTCGATCGCAGCGCGGCCCGCATCGAGGTTCTCCTGTTTGCGGCTGGCGATGACGACGCTGGCTCCGAGACGGGCGAATTCCTGGGCGATTCCCTTGCCCAGACCGGTGCCGGCGCCGGTTACGAGCACGGCGGTGCCGTCGAAGGTGCCTTCCGGCAGTGCTGAAGCTCCCAGCGGGGGCGGCGCGGGCAGCCCTTGCGGTGCGTCTTCGTCGGCCATCACGATCCCCGGTAGTTGGGTTCGCGCTGTTCTGCGTGGGCGGCTTTGAACTCGGCGAAGTCTTCGGACTTGTTGAGGAACGTCTGGTAGATCAGTTCGTCCTCCATCGAAGTGCGGATCTGGGGTCGGGCCAGGTGGCTGATCACTCGGCGGGCAAGCTTCACGGTCACGGCGGGCGAGGCTGCGATCTTCTCGGCCATCTCCGCGGCGGTGCTGTCGAGTTCGTCCGGCTTCACGACCCGGCTCACGATGCCGTGGGCGAGCGCCTCCTGCGCGTCGAGGACCCGCTGTGTCAGGACCATGTCGCTCACCAGGCCGTGCCCGCACATTTCGTAGAGCACTCCCATACCACCGGTATCGGGGATCACGCCGTATTTTGCTTCGGGCAACATGAAGCGTGCCCCCTCGGCGGCGATGCGAATGTCGCACATCAGCGCCCGCTGGAAGGAACCGCCGATGGCCCAGCCCTGGATCGCCACGATGATCGGCGCTTCCAGTTCCCAGATCTTCTGGATCCCCTGGTGGCCCCGGGTCATCAGTTCGTGGTGGGTCATCTCGGTGACGTTGGTACCGATCGCGGCGACGTCGCGGCCTGAGGACCAGTTCTTGCCCTCGCCGCGCCAGATCACGACGCGCACCGAGGGGGTGGCTATGAGCTCGTCGAATATCGCGAACAGGTGGGCGTCCATGTCGTCGTCGAACGCGTTGTGTTTGGCGGTGTTGTTGTTGGTGATGGTCGCCACCGGGCCATCGATTTCCAGGATCAGCTTTTTGGTCACGTCCTGATTCTGTCGGATTGTCGGGCTCGGGGCACATTTGTCAGCCCTTGCGTGTCGGCCTTGCGTGCCGTCCCTGTGATGCTTCTGCCGATTGACTGCTGCCGATTGGATGGGGGCCGCTGAATTGGGGAGACTCCAGGAATGAAGATCGATTCACTCGGCAACTGTCCGTCAACGCTGCTGCCCGATCCGATGCGTGTCGATGGCGACTCGTTCAGGGGTTACATCGAAGCCACCGCGCAGGCGGGGTTCGACGAGCTGAGTCTGTGGGCTTTTCATCTGATGTTCGCGGGCCCGCAGGCGGTCAACGTGGTGCTCGACTCGGGCCTGTCGGTGAGATCGGTGGAAGCCGCCATCAGCTGGACCACCGGCCCGACCGACGCGGCTCGGGCCGAGGTCTCGGGTCTGGTCGAGACGGGTTCGCAGTTCGGTGCCGGCCTGGTCGGGGCCGCTTGTCTGGGGCCGATCGATGATCTGAGCGCAGCAGCCGACGGCTTGGCGATGCTGGCGGAGCAGGCCGCGACCGCCGACATGTCCATTGCCCTGGAGTTCCTGCCGTGGACAGGGGTACCGACTTTCGCCGCGGCCAACGACCTGGTGGTCGCCAGCGGCGCGGAGAACGCAACCATCCTGCTCGACGCCTGGCACTGGGTTCGCCAGCCGGGCGGCCCGGACCTCGACCTGCTCCGCTCGGTTCCAGGCCACCGAGTGTCGTACGTGCAGATGTGTGATCCGGGGCCGACTCCGGGCGACGACTTGGAGGCGGAGGCGATGACCGACCGCCGGCTCCCCGGGGCCGGCACGGTCGACTACGCCTCGATCTGGTCGGCGCTCGACGAAATAGGCTCGGATCCGTTCGTCGCCGCGGAAGTGTTCAACCCGGAGATGACCGCCAGGGGCGCTGTTCAGATGGCAGCCGCTGTCCACGACGCCTGTTGGCTGCAGTTGCCTCAGCGATGACCGACGATCGTCTGGTTCTCGCCGGCGGGTACGAGTCCCCCTACACGCGCAAGATGCGCGCCGTGCTGCGCTATCGGCACATCCCGTTCCGCTGGGTGTTGCGCGACTCCAAGTGGGACGACGTGGGTGAGGTTCCGGTGAGGATCATCCCGGTGATCGTCTTCCCCGACACCGAGGGTCGCAGTGATGAGGGCCACGGCGAGGCCATGGTCGACTCGTCACCGCAGATCATGCGCCTCGAACGCGAGTACCGAGGCCGCAGTGTTGTGCCCGGCGATCCGGCGCTGGCGTTCATCGACGCTCTGATCGAGGACTTCGCCGACGAATGGCTCACCAAGGCCATGTACCACTACCGCTGGGCGTATGAGCCAGACATCGACAAGGCCGGGAAGCTGCTGCCGCTCGCACAGGATCTGCAGATGTCTGCGGAGCGGGCGGCGGCTTCCTACGAGTTCATCACCACCCGCCAGATCGGCCGGCGGGCCCTGGTCGGCTCGACCGACACCAACCAGCCGATCATCGAGGGCTCGTACCTGCGGGTGCTCGACATACTGCGGCGCGTGTTGGACGAACGCGACTTCCTGCTGGGGGAACGGCCCGGGCGCGGCGACTTCGCGCTCTTCGGTCAGCTCACCCCGATGGTGAGGTCAGACCCGACACCCACGGCTGTTGCGGTAGACCGGGCGCCCAAAGTCATCGTCTGGGTCGACCGTGTCGACGACCTGTCGTGGCTGTCGGTGCCGGACAACAGTGGCGAGGGTTGGCTTGAGATCGACGGGCTCGGTCCCTGCGTTGACCTGCTGCACGAGGTCGGACGCACGTATGCGCCGTTCATGCTGGCCAACGCCGCGGCGCTGACCAGCGGCGCCGATGAGGTCGTGTGCGAGATCGACGGGATGCCGTATCGCCAGG
Source organism: Candidatus Aldehydirespiratoraceae bacterium (assembly GCA_965221585.1). Lineage (GTDB taxonomy): Bacteria > Actinomycetota > Acidimicrobiia > Acidimicrobiales > Aldehydirespiratoraceae > VXYK01. The sequence continues at coordinate 1,744,485 of OZ244898.1, forward strand.
GTCCGTTCAAGTACCAGGGCAAGTGTCTCGTCTGGATCCGCGACGACTACAAGGCGCTTGCCTCAGCCGACCGTGCCCGTGTCGACACGATCCTCGACGGCACGGGCTGCGAGGCGTTGTTCGCCTAACCACCGGGCCGAAGGCGGAACCTCTCGGAGGTGCAGCCCGCTCAGTAGATGCCGGGGATGATCCGGTACTTGACGCGTTCTTGGTACTCGGCCCATTTCTCGGGACCGTACTTCTCGGCGCAGTGCTTGTCGTCGTCGTGTTGGCGGTAGGTGAACAGCGCGAGGATGCAGACGAAGTAGGTCCAGGACCAGAGGTTGGCGAAGTGTCCGAATATCAGGGCGATCGACAAGCCGAAGCACCATTCACCCATGTAGTTCAGGTGGCGGGCCTTGCCCCAGAAGCCGCTGCAGAGGATTTTGCGGTCGCCGGCCTGGATGTACTGCGGCTCCATGAACCCCAGGAACTTGCGGTCGGGCCATCGCTTGAAGGTGTACTTCTGCATGTTGGTGCCACGCGTGAGGCACCACCCGAGCAGGAATATGGCCGGCACGCCGATTAGCCAGACGTAGCGCCAGAAACCCTCGAATCCCGGGTCGGGATGAGCTGCCAAGCCCCACAGCGGCATGATGTACAGCCACCCGTAGACGATCAGTCCGCCCCAGAACATCTTGAACCCGAGGCTCTCGTGGATCACGTCGTAGGTGTAGAGCTGCACACGCTCGAAGATGAAGTAGTCGGTCACGTAGTAGGTGAGGAAGGCGGCGAACAGGAACACTCCGGGGTTGGCGTCGTCTCCGAAACGGTCGTAGTGGTAGGCGGCTCCGGACATTGAGTTGAGCACCAGCATCGAGCCGCCGACGACGTAGAAGTACATCTTCATGTCGAAGCGTCCGTTGAAGAACTGGATTTCTTGGACCCGCCCGAACCACAGGGCCAGCACAGGGTTCTTCACTTTGCCTTGGGGCTGGGTGAACACTGCGATCGCGGTCATGATGGCCGTAAGGACCGTTCCGCCCACAGCCGCGTACACCGAGGAGCGGTAGAACCAGTCGCGCGGCATCCCGGTGATCTCCGTGGCCCACACGATCAGCGCGACTGCGAACACAAGCAGGCCGTTCAACCGGTACTCGCGTGGTTCTCCGGTGTCGGGGTTGATGACATAGCCCGGAACCCTCCGTCCGGGCAGCAGCAGATGAACCAGGAAGAAGGCGATGAGGACGATCAGCGGGGTGAGGAACGCCCAGATGACTTCTGACCCCTCCAACTCGAATAGGTGTTCAATGCCGAGCGATTCAGCCATGAGCGAAGACCCTCTCTGTGGTTGATCCGGTCATTATCGCACACCCGCGGCAGGCCGCTCCGTACCCGGGATCTGCTCGAATGAGCCGGATGCTTGCGGAAAACGACGCGATCTCTTATCGTTCTTGGTCAGCGCTTTCGAGCAAAATCCGGTGATCAGCAGCAGTTTCGCTGGACGCTGGCCAACACGGAGGAACTCATGACCGAGACAGATTCCCGCAGTGCTTGGAACAAGGTCCGTTGGGCGATCATGTTGCTCTTCGCGGTGCTGCTGTTCGCCGCCTGTGCGGACGACGACGAGGAGCCACCCGCGGGTCTCTCCGAGTCGGATGTGGCCGCGATCGTGGAGGCCGACATCGAGGCAGCTATCGCTGAGTTGCCGGAGCCCGATCCGGGTCTGACGGCCGCGGAGGTGGAAGAGATCGTCAAGGGCGCCATCGCCGAGATCCCGGCTTCAGAACCGGGGCTCAGCGCGGCTCGGGTCGAACAGATCGCGCGGAGCGTGGCGATCGCCCGACCCCCCAGAGCGGATGCCGCCGAATACACCAAGTTCTTCGTCGACACCGCCATCGCCAGGTACGAGGCCGAGGGCCCGGAGGCCACCTTCGAGTACTACAACTCCCTGGACAGCATCGACGGTGACTGGTACATGTTCATCATCGACGCTGACGAAAGGGTCGTCGCCCACTTCGACAGAGAGCGCATCGGCAGAGACGCCAGGGACCCCATCTACAGCGACATCAACGGTTACTACTTCGCACCCGAGCTGCTGTCGGCCACCGAGGAGGGAAAGTGGGTCGGATACGCCTATCAGAACCCGGGAACCGGGGACATCAGCACCGGAGACTTCGGCGACTACGAACTCAAGAACTCCTGGGTGGTGCGCCACGACGGGTTCGTCTTCGGCTCGGGTTGGTACATCAACGCCGACGAGATGACCCAGGCATTCGTGCAGGCAGCCGCAGACGCTTACGTCAACGCGGGCATAGAAGGTGTCTTTGAGGCGCTTTCACACCCCGACGCCGTCTTCAGTGGGGCAGCCGGGGCGCTCGAGTACTACAACACGGTCGACCACATCGACGGGGAGTTCTTCGCTTTCACCGCTGGTCCCGATGGCACGATCTGGTTGCACACAGATCCTTCCAAGGTCGGTACACATATTGATGAGGTGTTCGGAGGGGCAGAGTTCAGCTTCTCTGTGGGAGGCAACTGGGTGGAGACCGAAGGCACTGATGCCGAGACGGGCAACACCGTCACCACGAGGCTCTGGGGTGTCGACCGCGACGGAACCGAGATCGCTTCGGGCTGGCGCAACGACGGGACCCAATGATCTGAGTTGCGTCAGCTCATGGGATCAGTCCAGTCGCGAATTGGAGGACACAAAATGACTCGGTTTGTCTTTGCTTCGGCAGTGGGTTTGGTGGCTTTGCTGGGTCTGGCCGCCTGCGGCGACGACGACGGCGCTGATGGTGGCGTGGATCAGGCTGCCGTTGGCCAGAGCGCGGTAGCGCAGATGTCGGGACCGGACGGGTCGTCGATGGGTACCGTAACTTTGGAGCAGGGACCCAACGGGTTGTTGGTGTCGGCGGAGCTCAGCGGTCTATCTCCCGGGGCGCACGGCTTCCACATCCATACTGTGGGTACCTGCGAGCCTGACTTCTCGGCAGCCGGTGACCATTTCGCCCCTGATGGCAACGAGCACGGGCTTATGCATGCTGAAGGAGCGCATGCCGGTGACCTTCCGAACATCCATGCGACTGCCGACGGCGACGCCCGCGCCGACTTCTTCACGAGCCGGATGACCCTGGCTGACGGTGCCGCGACGTCGGTGTTCGATTCCGACGGTTCGGCGGTCATCGTTCATGCCAAGCCCGATTCCTACGCTGCTGAAGCGGGCGCTGGCGACCGTGTCGCCTGCGGCGTGATCACCCGCAACTGACAGGCTCAACGTTGCCGGGCGTTGCCGGCCGCCCCTCCGTGCCTGCGGGCGGTACGGTGAGCGCACCATGAGCACATCGGGTGACGACAACCAGCGAACGGCGCGGCGCGACAGCTGGGATGCTGTGCCGCTTTCGAACCCGCAGGCGATCCCTGCGCCTGCCCGGGTCTGGAGCGAGGACGAGATGGGAGCGATCCGACGCGGCTACGTCCCGTCGATGATGGACGAGAAGTGGTTCATCTTCATGGAGGGCGACCGGTTGTTCGCGCATCGCAGCTGGACCGGGCTGGGAGTCTATGAGGCGGCCTTCGCTCCGACGGAGGGCGGGTATTGCATCGATTCCGCGGTCGTCACCGGCGACGGCTACTCGCGTTCCTCCGATGAGGATGAGTCGGAGTTCCTGGAGAGTCTCATAGCCAGCCACCTGCTGCGTCGGCCTTTATCGGAGACCATGCTCTCCGATGCCGATTCGCTCAAGAATTGGGAGCTCGCCGTTCCGAACATTCCCAAGGAGATGTTCCTGCCGCGGGTCATCAAGAAGGCTGATCCCGAGTAGGTCGCCTCTGTACTGGAGCAGATCCGAGACGTACACTCCGGGGATGGAAGGCATAGCGATCGTCATCGGTGCCATCGTGCTGGGTATCGGGATTCTCATCTCGATGCGCCGTTCCCGCAACGCGCCGTAGGCCACGATGTCGTGTGGATGGAACGAGGCGGTGCCGCCGAACGGGTTCCACAATCGTGCCGCGGTTGACTCGCCGGAATCGAACGACAACCCGCTCGGGTTAGCTTCGCCGGTCGGCGAGATCGACATCGAGACGACCCCCGAGCACCGCAACCTCGTGCACGGCGACCCCAGGTGCGCCAGCTGGACTCGTCGCTATGACGATCCCAATGTGGTGGCACTGCGGGAGCGGCTCTCCGAGCGCAACGGGATCGAGGGTTTCGAGGTGGTGGAGTGCAGCGATGTCGAGCGGGCGGCGGAGGTCTTCCATCGTGACGGGTTCGTTGCGCTGGCGGATGCGTTGCTGCCAGAGCAGCTTGAGGCGCTTCGTCGGGGTGCCGAGGAGGTTACGGCTGATCTGCTCGCGGCCGACCCTGACGGTGCTGTCGGTGGCGGGGCCGGGGGTCTCCCCCATCGCTATTCGTTCGGCGGTACGTCGGTGTCGCGTCACATGTTCCATCGTCCGGAGTGGTCGGCGCTGATCGATCTGCCCACGATCACGCCGATCCTGACGGCGATCTTCGGCAGCGCCGACTACATCGTCTACGGCTGCGGTGGCGACCTGGCGCTGCCGGGTGCCATCGAGTACCAGGGGCTTCACTCCGACACAGTCTGGAGCGAGATGCACGACCCGACCGGTGGTGTCAGCGTGCGTGATCTTCCGACGCCGGTTCTCGCTGTCAACTTTCCGACGACCGATCTGACTGCGATCAACGGGCCGACCCGTTTCATTCCGGGCACTCACCGTTCGCGTGAGCCGATCCCGACGCTCGCCGATGAGCCAGAGTGGATGCGTCTGAGCACTGTCTGCCCGCTGGCAGCGGGTTCTGCGATCATCCGTGACGCCCGTTGCTGGCACGGGGGAACGCCGAACCTGTCGCGCGACCTTCGGGCCATGCCGGGCATCGAGTACATGGCGCCGTGGTTTCGCAGCGAGGCGCTGATCCGGTCGATGTCGTATGAGACCTGGCTGACGCTGTCGCCGCACGGACAACGGATCAGCCGTTACGTGGTGTGCGACCAGGGCGAGGCGGTGATCGGCGAGGGCATCAACCATCCCCGCCGCGCCGACCGCGAACGCATCCACGATCAGCAGTTGAGCGCCCTGTCCGCCGAGGAAGCCGCCGCGTACGAGCGCCGTATCTGATCCGATTTGCCGGGCGTTGTGCCCGGGCCTTTGTGTGCCGCGTCTGATCTGGTGTCTGGGACTTCTTGCGACCGCTGCGCAACTGGAGAACCGGTTAGTGTTGGGCCGGTGAGCGACGCCGACCCTTCTGAACTCGCGGATTCGGGCCGGTCGGCTGCGGGGCTGGATCTGCTGCCTGAGGATTGGGATCGGGCGTTGGCGGTTGTGGCCCATCCTGATGACCTGGAGTACGGCGCGTCGGCGGCCATCGCCCGCTGGAGCGCGGCGGGCAAGGATGTCCGTTATGTGCTGGCCACCCGTGGTGAGGCCGGGATTGATTCGATGCCGCCGAGCGAGACTGGCCCTTTGCGCACCGCTGAGCAGGTGGCCGCCGCGGCCGCGGTGGGTGTGTCGGTGGTCGAGTTCCTGGACCACGCCGACGGGTTGGTTGTCAACGGGATCGATCTGCGCCGTGACCTGGCGGCTGCTATCCGCCGTCACCAGCCCGAGGTGGTGATCGGGTCGAATTATCGTGACCGCTGGGGGGATTCGGGGCCGTGGAACCATGTCGACCATCGCGAGCTGGGTCGGGCTCTGCCCGATGCGGTGCGTGACGCGGCGAACCGCTGGCTGTTCACCGATGCGGGCGAACCGTGGAGCGGGGTGCGCTGGATCGCTTTCGCCTCCTCGCCTCGGCCGACCCATGGCGTGGACGTGTCGGACCACATCGAGGATGCGGTGGCCTCGCTGCTGTGTCACCGCACCTACATCGACAATCTCGGCGACCCGTCGTTCGACCCTGATTCGTTCCTACGTACCAGTTGCGGTCGTGCCGGCGCGATGCTCGGCACCCGCTTCGGTGTCACCTTCGAGCTGATCCCCGCCTGATCCAGGTGGGCTGAGCTGGGGCGCAAACGTCGCCCCGTGCTGATACTCGGACCGCATCTGCCGAGCATTGACCTAGATCGAACGTGGTTGTTCTCGTTCCGCCCAAAACGAATATGCCCCGCCATTCCCGGCGAACCGGGAAGGCGGGGAGATGTACCGACACCATAGCACATTCCTCCGAATTCACAAACGGATTCTGTCGGAAGTTCCCGCAGGTCTACGTCGACCGGAACCTTTGCGAGGAGCGCCGAACCGCCGGAGGTCGGATTAGAACGCCGCGGTGTAGTCGGAGTCGTCCCGAACCTGCTCGAACTTCTTTGCATCGAGGGCATGGTTCCACAGACGACGACGCAGCATGTGGAACTCGGGGCAGGCACCAGAGTGTGCTTCACCGGTGAAGCCATCGTGGATGGCCTCGTTGCCAACAGAGCGCTGTTGGAGAAGATTGCGACCCTCGCCGGAATGTCGACCTTGAAGTCGGTGACCAAGAAGTGCGATGTACTCGTTGCCGCCGACCCTCTATCTCAGTCTGGCAAGGCACGTACAGCACGCGACCGCGGCATCCCAATCATCAGCGTTCAGGACTTCCTCGAAGCGACATAGCAGCCACGTTCCTGATCGTTCACCCAGCGAATCGCATTGACGAGCTGTCCGACCGTTCCTGGTAGCCATCAGATCAGTCGTCGGGCGACCAGTTGTATGCCTCACTGAACTCGTCGTTCCAGTCTCGGTCATGGGGGATGCTGAATGAACCAAACGAGCCAGCATCACACGCTCTAAGAGACTGGAACGGCACGTAGACCTGATTTCCGCCACGGTCGTTACACTCATCGCCGTAGGAGTGGAACACGGTCGGCTGGCGTTTACCCTGCTCGATTTCGTGCAAAGCGGCCGTGTTGGCTTCCACTGCCTCCCTCAGCGAAGCCGCGTTCATGATGCTGACGGCTATGGATGCGACGACAGCAACCAGTAGCAGGGCCGCTAGCCACGTGACTACCTTCATCTTCTGCTCGGGCGATTCCGCGGCCGATTCAGCGGGGGGCTCGGTCTCCATCTCTTCCTACTCTCTGGTAGTCGGCAAGGTCTTTCGCCCTATATCGGGCGACGTGGCGCACGTTAGCGACGGTATCCAGCCGCGACCACGGTAAGTCTCGCTTCCCGGCCCCTCCTTGCCTACTGGTGGCAACTTGCATCGGTTCAATGAACAGGAGTTGACCGGTCAGCTGGAACAGCCTTACACGAGATCTAGGAGCCGAGCAGGTTTGGCGCCCCTACAAGATGAGTCCCACAATCCCCAATTCTTGGCCTGACCGCTGATTCCGGCGGCGACCCGCACACGCGCCCGGGCATTGACCGCAACCTCACATCTGGTCGGGCTGAGAGGATTTGAACCTCCGACCTTCGGTCCCCCCAGGTACTGCAAGAGCGGTTTCGCAGGCGGAAAGATCAGAGACTCGTTGGCTACCTGGTATTCGACGAATCGCCCCGCGCATCTACACGGCTGACCTCACATCAGACCCAGTCGAAATCGTCGGGGCGAACTGGTCTGAGCTCTGTAGCCCAAGTGGAACTTGCGGGAGCGCTCTGAGCCTCATTGAGCGTTGGGCTTTGCCGTTGGTGTGGGCCGGTAGGGGCGGATTCGGTAGTGCACATGGCGCGGTTATACTGAGGTTGATGAAGACCGAGGCGAGGACGTAGGCCAAGGTGACATTCACGCCGAAACCCGACCACCTGGCACCGGATCTCACCCCTCCCCAAGAGCTGGCGATCCTCGCTCGGGCGCTGTGGCGAGAGGGGTACCGCGAACACATCGCCGGGCACATCACCATCAGCCGGGGCGACGGGACGCTGTGGTGCAATCCGCGGTTCCTGCAATGGGACGAGATGCGTCCCGAGCAGGTGATCGTCATCGATCTCGACGGGACAGTCCTCGAAGGTGATTGGTCGGCGCCCCGGGGGATCCCGCTGCACCTCGCACTCCGCCGGGTCCGGCCGGGCCTGGGCGTGGTGGTGCACAGCCACCCGCTCTACGGGACAGTGTGGGCCGATGCCGGCGAGGTGCCGCCGGCGATGGACCAGAGTTCCGCGCTCGGTAGCTGCGAGCCTGTGTTGGTTGACGAGTACGCCGGCATCGTCGACCAGGCGGTCGCATCCAATGCGGCCGCGGCAAGTATGGGCGACGCCGAGTTGGCGCTCCTGGCCGGTCACGGCGTGGTCGTGACCGCACCCACCGTGGCTGCGGCCTACCGGCGGTCGGTGGCGCTGGAAATCCGATGTGAGCGGGCCTGGCACGTACGCGCCATCAGCGACGGTCCTCTTCGTTCGCCGATGCCTGATTCCTTCCTTGAGTGGTGCCGCGAGGACGGGCCGGGGGTGGCGCCGGGTTATTGGGAGGCCGCGGTCCGTGCCGAACTGCGAGCCGATCCCACGCTCCTCGACTGACTGGCCCTCCCACCCGGCGTCTATAGCCGACTCCTGGTGTTCAAGCCACAGAGCTGGGGGCCTGCGACATAAGGCCCGTAAGCTCCGCAGCCTGATCTGATGTTCTGCGGACCATTCTTCGGTCGCGGTCGCTGAAGTAGGCGCATTGCGAGATGAGGTCGCCGTGCTCCGCCCCGGCTTCGGCGATCTGGAGGTACTGGCTCGCGCGCGGCCCGTAGGGGAAGAGGCCCTTCCCGTAATGCTCGGCAGGGTAGTTGAGGGTCCGCGCCTGGTTCAGGTCGTAGCGCGAGTCCGCGTCGACGAAGCGCAGCACGTATGCCGCGCGACGGGAGAGTTCTCCCTCGCCGAGCATGACGCTGCGGTGAGCGACCGTCTTGTTGAACAGGAGCACATCGCCGGGGTCAAAGTCGTATTCGACTTGATGGACATCAAGCAGCTCCTTCAACGCGGGGGAGTTCAAGAACTCCCTCAGATCGCGATATTCCTGCGGGCTTGTTGTCTTGCCGGCCCGTTCCCTGGCCTTGAGCACCTCGACGACTGCGAGTTCCGCCGAGTAGGCGAAGTCGCCCGGCAGCACGTGGAGGGGAACGCAGGCTATGCCGCCGCGCTGCCCGCTCGCATCTATGGGATGCAGCGGCGCCCACAGGCTGCACGCGAACTGTTCGCTGAACTGGAAGCCGTAGGACGTGACGTCGATATGCCACGGCAGCCCCTTGTTGACGTTCCTTTCGATCTCGGAGGACGTGTCGAAGGCCAGAAAGAGGTCACGTCTCGTCAGGCCGGTCACCGCCTGCCGGAAGTAGGGGCGCTCGAGCAGATCGAAGACTTCCGTGTCGCCGTCCTCCAAGTAGCGATGGACGCTGCTGAACCTGGCTCCGCTCGACGCGTTGTCGGCACCGCTGGTCGATTTGGTATCGACGCGATCGAGCAGCATGGCGATCACACTGGGGTTGAGGAACCCCTCCAGCTTGACGAAGCCGTCACGCAAGAACTGCTCCCTGTGCGCGCCGGTGATGGCGAACTCGCTATCGAAGGGATGACTGGTCACGATCAACTCAAGAGGATAGCCAACCAAACAACAGAGTCAACCCATGTATCAGTCAGCAAACTGTCAGAGATCGCTCAAATAGAGCTTGAGAGAGCACTCTGGGCGTTGAGGGGCCGGGTGTGGCTCTACGGCTCCGCTGGGAGGTCGTCGGGGTCGGGTTTGGGCATGCGGTAGCCGACTCGGGGGACCGTGGCGATGTATCGGGGGTTTCGGGCGTTGTCGCCGAGTTTGCGGCGCAGGTTCTTGATGGTGGTGTGCATGCGGCCGAGGTCGGTCGCGCTGTCGCTGCCCCAGACTGCGGCGAGGAGTTGTTCGTGGGTGATGACGGTGCTGGCGTGGGCGGCGAGCTCGATCAGCACGTTGTATTCGATGGGGGCCAGGTTGACGGGTTCGCCGGCGACGGTCACGAGCCGGGCGGGGTGGTCGATTATGAGGTCGCCGAGTTCAACGCGGCCCACCGCAGGTGGCCCGGTTCGGGCCGCGGCTGTGGGGGCGCTGGGGGCTTGTGCATGGCGGAGGCCGGCTTGGATCCTGGCGGTGAGCTCGGTGGGTGAGAACGGTTTGACGATGTAGTCCGCGGCGCCCATCTGGAGTGCTTTGGCGATGAGGTCGTGCTGGCCGTAGGCGGACAAGAAGATGACCGGGACGTCACGGGCGGCGAGGATGTCGCGCATCACCTCGAACCCGTCGGCGCCGGGCAGCATCAGATCCAGCACCACGATGTGGGGGTCGGTGTCGGCGACGAGCGCGGCGATTCGGGCGGGGTTGCCGGTGACGGTTGTGTGATAGCCGGCGGCGGTGAGGGTGTCGTGGATGTGTTTGAGGTCTCGGGGGTTGTCGTCGATGGCCAGCACCCGCGTAGCGCTGTCCGTGGCGCTGTGGGCGCGGACGGCTGGGGAGGGGGCTTCGTCGGCGGTTGGGATGGTGAACGTGAACCGGCTGCCGAGTCCGGGGCCGTCGCTTTGGGCCCAGATGCGCCCGCCGTGGGCTTCGACGATTCCCTTGCAGATGGCCAGGCCCAAACCGAGGTCGCGGCCCTGGTCGGGGCTGGCGGGGCGCGAGAACTTGGCGAACAGGTGCGGCAGGCTCTCTGCGGTGAGGCCCCGGCCGTTGTCTGTGACCGTGATCGTCACGTAGCCGTCGTCGCCGGCGGTGGCTGTGACACCGATGGGGGACGCCTCGTGGCAGTAGCGGGCTGCGTTGATCAACAAGTTGACGATGACCTGCACGACACGGCGCCCGTCTGCCATCACCGGTGGCAGATCCGGTGGCACGTCGATGCGGATGCTGTGTATGCCGTCGGCGCCGGCGAAGGTGCTGCGGGCCTCCTCGACGAGTCCGGAGACCTCGCACGGCTCGGGATCCACAGGCAGTGTGCCGGTTTCGATCCCCACGATGTCGATGAGGTCGGACAACAGGTCGATCATGTGGTCGGCCTGTTCCTCGATGATGCGGTGGAACTGGTCAGTGACCGCCGGGTCAAGCGGGGCGCGTTCGGTGCGCAGGGTGGCCGCGGAGCCCTTGATGGCCATCAGCGGGGCGCGCAGTTCATGGCCGATCACTGCCAAGAACTCGGCGCGCAGACGCTCCTTCTCCGCGAGGGGGGCCATGTCCAACGCGGTGACCACAACGGCATCCACCTCGCCGTCGACACCGACGATCGGCGCGGCGTTGACGACCGCTTCCATCTTGCGGCCGTTGGGAAACTGTAGGGTCATCTCCTCGTCGCGTACGGTCTCCACCGATGCCATCGCCGCCTGCAGCGACAGCTCCTGAGGGGAGATCTCACTACCGTCGGCGCGCGTGTAGACGCCTCCTGAGGCCAGCTCTGCCAGCGCGTCGATCGGGGTGCTGAGTTCGCTCATGATTCGCCGGGCCTCGGGGTTGGCCGCTCTCAGCGCCCCGCTGCGGGCGTCGAACACCACGATCGCCGTCGGAGCGGCGCTCAACACCGCCTCGAGGTCGGCGCGGGCCTGCCGCTCGCTGTGGTGCTGACGGGCAGCCGAGACCACCAGCGCCACCTGCGCCGCGAGCATCGCCAAAGCGTCCTCGTTCGCGGTGCCGAATCCGCCGGGGCGCTCCGCTGCACACAGCACACCCAGCCGCCGGCCGCGATGCAGGATCGGCGCGGCCACAGCGGCCACAGCCGAGCCGTCCGGCGTCGGTGCCACCAGCTCAGGCAGGTCCCGCTCGCGCAGATAACCCTGCAAGTCGTCGACCAGCAACGGCGCGTCGACACCGCACAGAAAATCGAACACCTCCCGCGCGGCGGGCGTCTCCCACAACGCAGCATGCTGTTCATCGGTCAGCCCCGACGATAGGCAGTCGACCGGCTGGCCCCGATCGTCCAACAAACACACCACCGCATACCCAGCGCCGGTGAGCGTCCTCGCCGTGTCGAGCACACCCCCAAGAGCCTCGGCGAACTCCACGCTCTCGCTGACCCGCAAATTGGCGTCGCTGGGGCGCGACAGCCGCTCCCGCAACGCCTCCGCATCCGTCTCAGCACTCAACGCGCCACCCCCATCACGTCAGCGACGCGCGATCGCCGGGATCGCCCAGTGTTCACCCCTCTGTTCTACCCAATAACCACCCCCAACAAAAACCCAAAGACAGACCATGTTCACTGGTCGGGCTGAGAGGATTTGAACCTCCGACCTTCGGTCCCCCAGACCGACGCGCTAACCAAGCTGCGCCACAGCCCGTGAGTCAGAGACAATACCGGCCCACGCCCGCGCTCACACGCCCGTCAGAAAAGTAACAGCAGGCCCTGAACGGCCCGCCAACCCAGATAGATCGTCGCCGCCGCCAAACCCAGCCAGAAATGCCACGGCGGCCGATACGCCACCGGCGCATGATCCACACCCGGAGTCGCCTCCACCGGCTCGCCGCAATCAGGGCAGGCGCCGTCCGCCGACAACGAAGTCGGCGTCCAGTTCTTCTCACACGGCACGCACCACGGCATCACAGACGAGACTACGGCCCGCGGCACAACTCAGTCGCGACGGATCGCCATCACCGCGGTGTCGTCGTCGATGATCCCGCCCGCATGATCCTTGGCCGCATCCAGCAACGCCTTGCACAACACGTCGGGCGCAGCGTTCAACTCACGCTCAGCGGTCTTGATGATCCGATCCTCACCGAACAACGCACCCCCCGCCCGAGCCTCCGCCAGACCATCGGTGTACATCACGATCATGTCGCCCGACTCCATCGGAATCTCCCGAGAGAAATACGTGGCGTTCGGGTCGAGCATCAACAACGGACCAGTCGAACGCAGCGGCTTCACACCGTCCTCCTGGAAGAAGAACACCGCCGGGTGCCCCGCAGAAGCACAACGCAGAGTCCCCGCCTCAGTGTCGAACACCACCACGGCCGCCGAAATGAACTCCTCATGCCGGTCCCCCGACGCAAGCTGCTCGTTGAGCTCCTCGAACGCCTGAGCCGGATCACGGAACTGCCGCAGAAACACCCTCAACAGATACTTCGCCTGGAACGCCGTGATCGAAGACTCGATGCCATGCCCGGCCACATCGCCGATAACCGCCGCAACCCGAGTCGGCCCAACCCGATGCACATCGAAGAAGTCGCCGGCCATCAGCCCCGAACCAGCCTGATAAACACGACCGATCTCAAAACCCGGAAAATCCGGCACCTGCTCAGGGGCCAGACGAGCCGCCCAAGCCTTCGGCGCCAACTGCTCCTGCTCGAGAGCCTCACTGGCACGCCGTTCGATGTCGTAACGGTTGCGGGCCATGCGAGCCTCACGAGACAGCGTGCGAGACCACCACAGAGAGGCACCTGCCGGGAACAGCAGCAGCCCGAACAGCGCCGAAGTGACATTGGAGCCGTCGAACACCGCCACCACCGCCGCCGCAGGAGCGATCAACGCGAAGATCGCCGAGGTGAGGGCCTCCTTGCGATACGCCGCGAAAGCCAGCGAATGCCCCTCCCGATCGTCCGCGCTGTCAGTCTCGATCAGGCGCGCCAAACGCAACCGCCTACGAGCCGACCGGGCATAGACGACAGATGCCGCCAAGCTGACAACGGCAAGAACTCCAAGAATGATTGTTGTCATCGTGGCTCCAATTGCGTTGAGCCGGCTCCCCTCCAGGAACTCGCCTAAGCGGGCGAGCAGCACAACTATACCCTCCCAACCCCGCCGATTACGACGATTTCAGTCGCCGTGTCAGTCGCTGCGCCTGCGAACCCGCAGCTTGATGGGGGTAGCACCCAGTCCGAACTCCTCCCGCAGACGACGCTCGATATAGCGCATATACGTCTTGGGAAGCTCCCGATTGACGAACAGGACGAACGTCGGCGGATCGGTCGCGCCCTGCGTGGCATACAGCACGCGGGCACCACGGGGAGCGGGCTGGGCGGCCTGGGCCGAACGGATCACCTTGTTGACGTCACGGGTCGGGATCCTGGTGCGGTACTCGACGACCGCGGTCTGGATCGCAGGCCACAGCCGGTTCACCCCCTTGCCCGACAGGGCGCTGATGCGCAGAACCGGCGAATCGCCCAGAAAGCCGAGCTTGCGCTCCACATCCTCGGCGATCTTGGTGCGCTTGGCAGTCGAGAGCAGCTCCCATTTGTTCAACAGGATCACGATCGGGCAACCGGCTCCGTCGACCCGCTCAGCGAGCCGCTGATCCTGGTGAGTGATCCCGTCCGTGGCATCGATCACCAGCAGCGCGACATCGGAACTGTCGACCGCCTTGAGGGCCCGAACCAACGAGTAGTACTCGGTGTCCTCAGCAATCCGAGCCTTGCGCCGCATCCCGGCTGTGTCGATGAACCGGATCGGCCCGTGGTCGGTCTCGATGACAGTGTCGATGGCGTCTCTGGTCGTGCCGGGCCGGTCATGCACGATCGCACGCTCCTCACCGATCAGCCGGTTGAACAGCGTCGACTTGCCCACATTCGGCCGACCCACCACCGCGACGGCGAACATGTTGGGATCGTCGACCTCAGCGGGCGAGGGAGTGTCGCTCGGATCGTGGGGCAGCAGGCGGACCACCTCGTCGAGCAGATCGCCCGTGCCGCGGCCATGCAGGGCGCTGACCGGGAAAGGGTCGCCGAGCCCCAACCCCATCATCTCCCAGATCGAAGGCTCGTGAGCCGCGTCGTCGACCTTGTTGGCCACCACCAGAACCGGCACCTTGGAACGCCGCAAGCGGTCGACCACCAGCTGATCCTCGTGCGTGACGCCGACCGCAGCATCAAGCACCAACAGCACGACGTCGCTCTGCGCCATCGCCATCTCGGACTGCCTAGTGACCTTGTCGTCGAGAGCGTCGCCATCGGCGATCCAGCCGCCCGTGTCGAGCAGCGAGAAATTGTGACCGAGCCATTCCGCCTCAACGAACTTGCGGTCCCGAGTGACTCCCGGGCGCGGCTCGACGATCGCCTCGCGGCGGCCGATTATCCGGTTGACCAGCGTCGACTTTCCAACATTCGGACGGCCCACTACAGCAACAACAGGCAGACTCATGACCGGGCCTCCGTCGCGCACGGGGCCGCCTGGGATGCCCCAACACCCACGTGCGGGTCCAGAGCCCGGCGCAGCGCCGCGCCGTCGGTCGGGACCACCTCAACAGGCCGGGGCAGATCCGCCGGCGACAGACCATCGAGGAATACTCCACGGCTCAGGCAGACATCGGGCAGCAGATAGCGATGGCCCTCAGGCTCACGGGCCAGCACCCTCGCCAAGTCCTCCCCCACCATCAACCCCGTCACGCCGATGTTCCCCCCGAAGTACTCGTTGGGCACAGCTATGACCCGCACATCGCTGCGGTCCAGCGAATCCGTGAGCGACTCGATCACCGGCACCGACATCGTCGCGGTCAGCACCCCGACCGGAGCATCCCGACTCGGGCCGATAGACACCCTCGTCACAGCAGGCGCGCCACCGGCCGCCGAAACACCGACATTGATCGCCGGCGAATCCTCCCGCGGAGCGCGGTAGCCGTCCGCAGGTGCCCCGTCGACCCAGGCGAAGAACCCGGACCTCGGGCGGGTCGGCTCCCCGACCGGGTTGAAGAACTCCGACTCGAGCGTGCGGACCATGCCGATCCCGTCCTCATGCATCGGGAAACCCTCGTAGCTGTCGGCCTCGGGAAACGGCCTGCCCGCCATCAGGTAGTACTCGTCGGCGGCGAACACCAGCCGACGCCCCAGCGCACTCAGAAACACCTGCTGCCAGTCGCTGACAACGTCGACCACCCGCTGCGCCTCAGAGAGCGTGTGGGGCCTCATGCGGGCCTGCTTGTTGAAACGCGACACCCCCAGAGGCACCACACAGAGCGTCGCCAGGTCCGAGAAACGCTCGAACACGCCCGCGAGGGTGTCCTCGAGCACGTCGGAATCGTTGACACCGGGGCACACCACCACCTGGCCGTGCACCTCGATCCCGTGATCCAGCAGCGCCCGCAGCCATCGCAACGACACCGCCCCACGCGGGTTGCGCAGAATCTCGGAACGGATCTGCGGGTCAGTGGCATGGATCGAGACGTTGAGCGGTGACAGACGCTCGGTGACCACCCGTTCCATGTCCAGCTCGGTGAAACGGGTCAAGGTGGTGAAGTTCCCGTACAGAAAGGAGAGCCTGTAGTCGTCGTCCTTCAAGTACAGCGAACGCCGCATGCCGCGGGGCAGTTGATGGATGAAGCAGAACTCACAGTGGTTGTCGCAGGTCTGCACCTTGTCGAACACCGCCGCATGCACCTCGGCACCGAGCGGCTCACCGGGGCGCTTCGACACCACCAGATCGAGACGCTCGGTCTCACCAGTCCCTCCGGGCGGGCCCTGGCGCTGCACCAGCAGCCCAACGACCGGATCATCGGTGAGAATCTGCCAGCGGATCACATCGCGCGGCACTTCGCCGTCGATCATCAAGATCTCGTCACCCACCATGAGACCGGCCCGCTCGGCCGGAGACCCCGGTTCCAGACCAACCACACGCGGCGACGACATCTTGACAAGGCTACCGCTCCCACCGATCAGCAGGCCGAGCAGACTCGTCGTTGCAATATATTATTTTTCATGTAATGTCACTGTTTATGACAGGCATCACAGTCACCCGCCGAAACGGGAACCTGTTGGCCTGCAAATCGGCAAGACCGGAGGCCTCGGAGCGGATCCGACACGAGGCTGAACTGCTCAAGCGCCTGCAACACCCCGGAATCGTGCAGTTCGTCGACTTCGTAGAAGGGTCCTCGGTGGAGCTCTACCTGGGCTTCGTGGGCCCCGACTCTTGGGCGACCCAACCGCCCGCCACCTCTGCCGAGTCGATCGAGGCGCTCGCCTCCGCCGCGTCGACAGTCGCTGACCTCCACAAGCTCGGGACAGTGCATGGGGCGCTGCGTCCCGAACATGTGCTCGTGGCCCCCGACAAACGACCGGTGCTGTGCGGGCTCGCCGACGCCACAGCCTCCTCCGAGGCAGGGCGCGCACGCGACCTCGCCGGGCTCGCCGCGCTGATCGACCATCTCGGTGCCGCCTGCGAAGAGAAGGAGCGGCGCCAGCTCGCCGCCCTGGCCCGGCGCGCCGAACGGGGCTCGGTTACGGCCGGCGATCTGACCGCAGAGTTGGACCGGCTCCACGGAGGCCCCCGCAAACGCTCCCTTGCGACCATTCCTAGGCCGCCGATACCCAGGCCGTCCAGACGGGTCTTGATCACCGCCGTCGCGGTGCTCGGGGCCGCGGTGCTGGGTTGGACCGTGCTGAAGCCCGGAGGCTCCGGGACGCAAACTCCAGAGTTCGCCACGGCAACCGACACCGTTGCGGCCGGCCCGACACCCGCCGGCCCGACACCAACCAGTGCAGTGCCTGCCAACCCGGAGCCGGTCAGCCCGGTGGCCACCGGTGCAGAACCGGCGAATCCAAACCAGACCAACCCACCGCACGCCGGCCCCGCGCCCGAAACGGGCAGCCCCGCCATGATCACGGCCGCCGACACAACCTCGCCGGGCGCCAACCAAATCCGGGTAGACGAAGACGACCGCATCATCATCGACCATCAAGGTCGCCGATACGGAGTGGGCCAACCGGGCGACAAGGCGCTGATCGGCGACTGGACCTGCGACGGAAACCCCACGCTGGCCCTGCTCCAGCCGAGCACCGGCACGGTCGCGGTGTTCGCAAGCTGGCCCGCGCCCTCACAGCGCCTCCAAGCCGACTACGTCACCGTCATCGACGGTGCCACCGACCTTCGCAACGACCCGTCCGGCGGTTGCGACCAACTGCGGGTCACCCACGCCGGCGGATCAACACTCATAGAACCGGAGTTTCCATGAACACCAACCGACCCAACCCACTGCGCTGCGCCACTGTGGTGCTGCTCTCGCTGGCCTGCGCGGCCCTGCTGATCGAGATCGATAGCACAACGACCTGGCCTACAACAGACCCGGGCGCATTCCTCGACTGGTGGGAGAGGCTCGGCACAGCCACCGCTGCGATCACCCTGGTTCGCATCGTCGGCATCACCATCGCCGGATGGGGAATATTCATCGGCACCGCCGGCCTGTTGGCGTCGATCCGGCCCAGCGGCCTGCTCCACGGCGTCTGGCGCCGCATCACTCCGGGCTCGTTCCGTCAGATCCTCGCCGCGAGCGCCATCACCATCACCCTGTCGGCACCAGCAGTCGCAGCGACCAACAATCAGAGCGCGCAAGCCCAGATCGTGCTCGAGGACCTCGGGACGACCCAGGAAGCGAGCCATCTGATCGGACCAGCCAGATTCACGCCAGTGCTGACCGACCTCGGCCCGACCACCGCCCGAGCCTCCGCCGAACCCGAACCAGCAGCGATGACCCTCCCCAACTCCGACACGACAGCCTCGAGACTCGCCGAAGCCGCTCGGGCTGCACCGACCGCCGAACCCGAACCCCACAGCGGCTCGGACCTCCAACTCTGGACCGTCAGCGAAGGCGACCACCTCTGGAAGATCGCCATGAAGACCCTGCGCGACCACGGACACCCCACCGAACCCGCCGCAGTGGTCGGCTACTGGCAACAGCTCATCGACCTCAACAGCGAAGCGCTCAATGGAAACCCGGATCTGATTCATCCGGGGACGGTTCTGACACTTCCCCCAGTGCCGCCCCGACCCTAGCGACGACCCGCCTGAGGATCTCAGCCTCAGAATCCGACAGACCCAGCGATTCGACCAGGTCGCCGTACTCGAGATCCGTCCCGGCCGAGCCGTCATCGGCGCCGTCAGCGGGCTCATCGACCGGAAGCAGATCCGCCATCGGCACGCCATAGAAGTGCGACAGTCGCCACAACCGAGGAACAGAGACCGAGCGCTCACCACGTTCATAGGCTCCCAGCACCGAAGCCTTGAACTCCTGGCCCGACAAACCCTCAACTTCCTGTAGCGACAACTTCTTTTCCCGCCTGACGCGGCGAAGCGTCTCCCCAACTCTCTTGGAGTACTCGGCGCTCACGTGAAGGCCGACTTGATCCGCGAGAACAAGCCCTGGCCAGGTTCAGCGACCTCCTCGCCGCGAGCCTCGGCCAGATCGCGCAGGAGCGCCTCCTGATGCTCGTCGAGCTCATCGGGAACATCAACGACGATCTCAACACGCAGATCGCCACGACCCCGGCCCTGAACATGAGGCACGCCACGATTGCGGAACCGGAACTCCGTGCCGCTCTCAGTGCCTCGGGGAATCACCAGAACCTCCGGTCCGTCGAGGGTCTCGTACTCCAACTCCGCACCCAGCACCACCTGGGTGAACGGCACGTACAGGGCATGAACAAGATCGTCGCCGTCACGGTGGAAGACCGGATGGGGCCGTACACGCACATGCACATAGAGGTCCCCGTGGGGGCCGCCGCGCATCCCCGCGGCACCCCGGCCACTGAGCCGCAGAGTCGTCCCGTCGTCAACACCCACCGGCACCTCGACCTTGTAGGTCCGCTGGTCGATCGCCCTGCCCAGACCGCCGCACTCATCACAGGGCGTCTCGATCCTCTCCCCTGCGCCGCCGCACGTCCGACAAGCCGAGGCGGTGACCATCTGCCCGAGCACGGACTGGCGGACCCGGCGAACCTGCCCCGACCCACCGCACTCGTCGCACACGACCGGACGGGTATCGGGCGCAGCGCCGGACCCATCACAAGGCTCGCAACGAACCGCGGTTCGAACCTTGATCTCGCGTTCCCCGCCGAACACGACATCCTCAAGGTCAAGGTCGACATGGGCCTCAATGTCCTCGCCGCGAGGACTGGCCGCCCGCCCCTGGGCCTGACCACCGAAACCCGACCCACTGCCGAAGAAGGCCTCGAAGATGTCGCCCAGGCCCGCCCCGAAGGGATCCCCAGCTCCCGGTGCATCAGTACCGAACCGGTCGTAGCGGGCCCGCCGATCACGATCAGCGAGCACCTCGTAGGCGGAGGCCACCTCCTTGAAACGCGCCTCCGCCGAGGCATCCCCAGGGTTCATGTCCGGGTGGTACTGCCGCGCCAGCTTCTTGTAGGCGCGTTTGATCTCCTCGTCGGTCGCGTTCCTCTCCACTCCCAGCGTCTGATAATGATCGGCCATATCAGTTCCCGCTCAACATCAGTTCTCGCTCAACGCACGGCCAAGACGCCGGCTCACCACCGCCACCGCGGAGAGAGCCTGCTCGTAGTCCATACGCGTCGGGCCCAACACACCGATCATCCCCGTCGTCTCCCCCTCGACCGAATACGGCGCAACGACCAGCGAACAGTCGGCCAGAGGCTCGACGCCGGTCTCCCCGCCGATGGCGACCCGCATTCCCCGGTCGAGCACGTCACGGATCAACGACACGACCACGATCTGCTGCTCGAGGATCGAGAGCACGTCGCGGATCTGCTCCACCGCCTCGAACGCGGCGGCAACCCGCGACACCCCGCCGACAACGATCTCCGCAGTATGGGCCGCCGCCCGCAGCGCCTCGACCGCTGCGTTCAGCAGAGGATCGTCGTCCAACGACTCAGGGGTTATCTCCACCAGAGACTTGCCCACGACCGTCTCGGCCAGACGCCGGTTGGCGTCCTGGACAATCTCCGGTGTCAGCTCGGTAGCAACCTCGATGGTCCGCTTCTCGATCACGCCGTTGGACATGACCGCCACCACCATCACCACATGTGAGGACAGGTCGACCAACTGAGTCGAGCGCACCAGGGCGATATCGACATTGGGCCCGACCACCACCGCCGCGCAGTCCGTGAGCGAGATGAGCAGGTCGGAGGTGCGGGCCAGAACCGACTCGAGCTCCCCGTGGGCATCCGCGAAGAACTGGCGGACCATCCCGCGGTCAGCCCCGACCAGCGCCGGCTCCCGCTGACGCAGGGCGTCGACGAAGAACCGGTAGCCCTTGTCGGTCGGAATCCGCCCGGCGCTGGTGTGCGGCTGGGTGAGGTACCCCTGCTCCTCTAGCACCGCCATGTCGTGGCGCACCGTGGCGGGCGACACGGCCACGCCGGGCGCGTTCGATATGCGTCCCGAACCCACTGGTTGCGCCGTCTCGATGTACTGCTGGACAACGGCTGAGAGGATCGCTGCCTTGCGGTTGTCGAACACCATGCGCCGATCGTCGACCATCCCCGAATTGTACCGTCCTTGAACCACGACCCTTAGAACGTGCGCGGGTGAATTCGCTCGGCCTCTGTGTTTCCCGCTCTTGTTCACTGCGTTCACGGGCCGCTCGGGCCACGGCCTCGTCCGACGCAACCCTGTGCGGGTGAATTCGCTCGGCCTCTGCGTTTCCCGCTCTTGGTTCGCTGCGCTCACCGGGCCGCTCGGGCCACGGCCTCGTCCGACGCAACCCTGTGCGGGTGAATTCGCTCGGCCTCTTAGTCGTGAAGCTGCAGAGCCGAGATGAACGCCTCCTGAGGGATGTCGACCCGACCGATCGACTTCATCCGCTTCTTGCCGCGCTTCTGCTTGGCCAGCAGCTTGTTCTTGCGGGTGACGTCGCCGCCGTACAGCTTGGCGGTGACATCCTTGCGGAAGGCACGCACCGTGCAGCGGGCGATGATCTTGCCGCCGATAGCAGCCTGGATCGGCACCTCGAACTGCTGGCGCGGGATCAACTCCTTGAGCTTCTCAGCCATCTTCTTGCCGTAGCTGTAGGCGTTGTCCTTGTGGACGATCGTGCTGAAGGCGTCGACAGCCTCACCATGCAGCAGCACATCCACGCGCACCAGGCTGTTGACCACATAGCCGTCGGGTTCGTAGTCAAGACTGGCATAACCCTGCGTGCGGCTCTTCAGCTGATCGAAGAAGTCGATCACGACCTCCGCGAGCGGCAGCCGGTAGATGATCTCCACCCGTTCCGGCGACAGGTACTCCATCTTCACCATCTCGCCCCGCCGACCCTGGCACAGGTCCATGACCGCGCCCGTGTAGTGCGACGGGGTCAACACGCTCACCCTCAGGTACGGCTCCGCTATCGAGCTAATCTCACCGGCCGGCGGAAGATCCGACGGGTTCGAAACGACCACGGTGCTGTTGTCGCTGCGGGTGACCCGGTACTCCACCGACGGCGCCGTCGAGATCAGCGACAGGCTGAACTCCCGCTCCAGGCGCTCACGCACGATCTCCATGTGCAGCAGGCCCAGAAAACCGCAGCGGAACCCGAAACCCAGAGCACCCGAAGTCTCCGGCTCGTAGGTGAAACTCGAATCGTTGAGACGCAGCTTCTCGAGCGCCTCGCGAAGGTCGGTGAACTCGTCCCCCTCGATCGGGTACAGCCCGGAGAACACCATCGGTTTGGGTTCGGCATAGCCGGCGAGGGGCTCAGCGGCAGGGTTGCGGTCGGTGGTCACCGTCTCACCCGAACGGGCCTCGCCGACATCCTTGATCCCCGCAATCAGGTAGCCGGCCTCGCCGGGACCGAGCTCGTCGACCGGTTGATTGTCCGGAGTGCGCACACCGATCTCGTCGGGGTCGTGCGTGGTCCCCGCATGCATGAACCGAAGCCTCGACTTCGACGACATCACACCGTTGACCACACGCACCGACGACACCACACCGCGGTACTGATCGAAATGGGAGTCGAAGATCAGGGCCTGCAACGGCTCGCTCGCGCTGCCCTTGGGGCACGGAGTGGTCGCCACCACCGCGTCGAGGAGCTCCGCCACGCCCTCGCCGGTCTTCGCCGAGATGTGCAGCACATCCTCGGCAGGAATGCCGAGTACCTGCTCGATCTCAGCCGCGTACTTGTCGGGCTCGGCGGCGGGAAGGTCGATCTTGTTGAGGCAGGCGACGATCTCCAGTTCGTTCTCCATCGCCAGATAACAGTTCGCCAGGGTCTGGGCCTCGATCCCCTGGGCTGCGTCGACCACCAGGATCACGCTCTCGCAGGCCGCCAGCGAACGGCTGACCTCGTAACCGAAATCGACGTGGCCCGGCGTGTCGATCAGGTTGATGATGTGGTCGCGCCATGAGAGGCGGACCGACTGCAACTTGATGGTGATCCCCCGCTCCCGCTCCAGGTCCATCGAGTCGAGGTACTGGGCGCGCATGTCTCGAACATCGACTGCGCCCGTCAGTTCCAACAGACGGTCTGCGAGAGTCGACTTGCCATGATCAATGTGGGCGATGATCGACGTGTTGCGTATGCGCTCAAGGGACATCTGCCACGAAACGATACCCGTCAGCAGACTCGAACAACGGGTGGTGCGATCCGGTGAGGAGGGCCGATACGCTTGTCGGTCGTCCAACCGTGATCGTCAGCAGGTAAACGTGGCCAACATCAAGTCGCAGATCAAGCGCAACCGACAGACCCTGAAACGCAGTCAACGCAACCGCAGCGTGCGTTCAGAGATCAACACCCGCACCCGGACCGCGCTCGAAGCCATCGAAGACGACGCCCCCGACTCCGCCGAGGCCGTGCGCCTCGCCGTCAAGCGAATCGACAAGGCCGCCTCCAAGGGCGTGCTCCACAAGAACACCGCGGCACGCAACAAGAGCCGCCTGGTTCGCAAGCTCAACGCCCAGAACGACGGCTGAGGCTGCTCAAGCGGGCGACCAACACCTCCATCACCAGCTCGGGAGGCCAGTCGACGGTGCCCCGCAGCTGCAGGTCGGCAGCCGCCAACAGGTCGATGGCACGGGCCAGTCTCGCGGTCCCCAGCCTGCGGCTCTGCTGCATCGCCTTGCGGGCCGGGAACGTCGATCCCTTCATACCCAACAGCTTTGCCGCCTCGGACTCGTCGCGGACGCCTGCGCCGTCGAGGCGCAACATGTTGGAATAGCGACGCTGCAGCATCCCCAAGAGACGGAACGCCGCGCCGTTGCGGTCGCTCTGAGTGCCCTCATAGGGAATGAGCCGCGGCAGCAGCTTCAAAGACTCGGAGATGTTGGCGCTGTCGATGGCATCGTCCAGCGCCCACGGAACCGCTGAGCCGACGTCGTCTCCGCCGTAGGTCGCCACATCGTCGGCGGTCACCGTCGCGCCGGTGCCCAGCGCTCCCTCGA
This sequence comes from Candidatus Aldehydirespiratoraceae bacterium, assembly GCA_965221585.1. Taxonomy (GTDB): domain Bacteria; phylum Actinomycetota; class Acidimicrobiia; order Acidimicrobiales; family Aldehydirespiratoraceae; genus VXYK01. Next base: position 1,768,418 of record OZ244898.1, read on the forward strand.
GAGTCCGCAACAGCCCCACGACCCGGCCCCGGTCCTCGCCGATCAGAGTCTCGACCGCCGCGACCGCACCCCTGTCGAACTCGAGGCTCGATTCGGCCAGGTAGTCACGCAACCAGACCGCAGCGCCCTTGCCCCTCGGGACCGCCGTCTGCTGGACCGTCCCACCGGCAACCTCGACCGCCACCTTCAAGGCCTTGGGAAGCGACGGCATCCTGTCGACCCTCGGATCCACGCCGCGCTCCCAGACGATCACCAGATCGGTGGACTCCAACGGCTCGCCGAGCAGGGCAGTGAGCGCATTGACCTGCTCCTTGCCCGCCCAGCGGCTGGCGTGCCGCCCCACCACAACCCGCTTGTCGGTCAAAAACGGCGGAGTCCGGGCAGCATCGATCAGACGGGTCGGTTCGAAGGTGTTGTCCTCGGTGCGGTAGTCGGCCTCGGTGAGGATCTCCAGCATCATGGAACGGTCACCGTCGCCCACCAACTCGTCGACGGCCTTGCCGACCGACTCTGCGACGAGAACCGGATCATCGCCGACGATGAGTCGCAGAGCCATCGGCCTAGCTCCCCGCCCGCCTCGCCGGCCCGGCCAGGACAGCCTGGCCGTCCGCACCGCCGAGGTCGGCGCGCCGATTCTCCAGCAGAGCGCTCATCATGTCTGCCACCCGGCGGCTGCCAACGACATCATGGGCGCGCAGCACCCGGCAACCCAGCGCTATCCCCAGTGCGTGGGCGCCCAGGGTCGCATAGGTCCGGTCGTCGACGGACGTACCGGTCAACTCGCCGAGAAAGCCCTTGTTGGACGCCGACAGGAACACCGTGAAACCCAGCCGGACCAGATCATCGCTGTGACGCATCAACTCCGCCGACATGGCTGGAGTCTTCCCCAAGTCGAGCCCCGCGTCGACCATGATGCGGCAGCTGTCGATACCGGCGTCGAGCGCGGCCTTGGCGCGTCTGCGCAGGAACTCGACCACCTCGCTGCGCACATCGCGGTAACGCGGCTCGGGGTCCGGAATGCGAGGGCCGATCCGCACGTGGGTGGCGACCACCGAGGCACCGTACTGCGCGGCGACCCTGAGGTAGTCGGGATCAGCGAACCCGCTGATGTCGTTTCCGACCACGGCCCCCACCTTGAGCGACTCCTCCAGCACCGACGCGCGCCAAGTGTCGACCGAGACCGGCAGGTCGAAACGCTCCCGCAGCGCCACGACGGCCGGAACTACACGGTCGATCTCCTCGGTTCGGGTCACCTCGGGCCCGGGCCCGGCCTTGACCCCGCCAACGTCGAGAAAGTCCGCACCCTGATCGACCAGCAGCTCCGCCTGGCGCAGGAACGCGTCGAAATCCCAATATCCGCCCGCGTCGAAGAAAGAGTCCGGAGTTCGATTGAGGATGCCCATCACAAGTGCCCGAGTGGTCACATCGAAACGAGTGTCGCCCAACTCAACGAACATCGACCGGACCCTACACGCGGACTACGACAGAGCGCGGTTCCGGTACTCGCGCGTGCGCCGAGACCCGTTGTTTCCCGCTCTTGTTCACTCCGCGCCACCCGCGCTCTTGTTCGCTGCGCTCACGGGCCGCGAGGCCGCGGGCGGGCCGCTCGGGCCACGGCCTCGTTCGACGTAACCCTGTGCCGGGTCAATTCGCTCGGCCTCTAAGACCGCCCGCAGCCGCTCACCGCACGCCACGCTCCACGCTCAGTTCCAACCGGGGCCCAACCCGCTCGAAACGCAGCAACAGGTCGTCGAACTCGACCGTCTGGCCTTCCTGCACCGTTCTCCCGCCGGGGACGCGGTGCATCGGCGGAGCCGCCACCGCCAAAGCACCGAAGCGCTCGGTCAGCGCCAGCACCGCCTCTGCGTCGGCACGGTCACCGTCTAGCGCCACGACCAGATCAGGCCTGCCGCCGCCGCTGCGTCTCAGCGACTCGACCAGTCCCCGAGTCGGTGGATCGTCGAGCACCAACACCAACTCACCCTGCTCAGACACAAATACCCGCGACCCCCCGACCAGGGGGTGCTCGCCCGGCCCCAGACGCGGAGCCGCCAGCAACGCGCCCACCCCGACAAGCGACGCCAGCACGCCGGCCACGACTGCAGCGGACCGGATCCTCGACACCGCCAGCAAGGCTGCGGACCCCAGCAACAGGATCGACACCAACCCGAGCGTCGCCTGAGGACCCAGCGCGGCCCGAGAGGCCACACCCCCGATCCACCACAACATCAGCCTGCTCGGAAGATGCACCAACTCCGCCACGACACCACCGAAGAAACCCGCGAACATTCCACCGGTGCAGCCCCAGACCATCACCGCCCCCGACACCGGACCCGCCAACAGATTCGCCGGAAGCGACGCCAGCGGCAATGGCCCGAACAACCCCAGCAACACCGGCGACACGGCCAGCTGTGCTGCTCCCGTGGTCGCCAGAGGCACCCGTAGCCAACGCGGACCCACGAGCCGCTCCGCCAACGGACCCGACCACCAGACAATGCCCGCCGTGGCAGCCACCGACAGTTGGAACGCCACCAGACGCACCAGGAACGGATCGATCAACAACAGCGCCGCCACCGCCCAAGACAGAGCCCGTTTCCCGTCTATGGGAGTCCCCATGACCGACGCGCCGATCCCGGTCCCGGCCATCGCCACCGCACGCAACACCGAGGGCTCGAACCTGGTGATCACGGCGAACAGCAACAGCGTCGCGAAGAGCCACAACGCCCGGACAGCCGGACGGAAACGCCCGGCGAAGGGGGCGACCACCGCCAGCACGAACGCCACATTCTGCCCGGACACGACCAGCAGGTGGCCCAGACCCGCAGCCCTGAAATCGTCTGCGACCACCGCGGTCTGGCCCCGGTCGTCGCCGATCACCATCCCCAGAAAGACCGCCCGGTCGCCGCGGCTCAACGACTCCGCGCCGCTCACCAGGGTTCTGCGGACCGTGTTGGCAAACCTGAAGACCGGCGATCCCGGCTCGCGGCCGTCGACCGAATCAACCGAGAGCCTGCCCACCACATGACGCCAACGATCAAAATCATCATCACCACCCAACGGCGCGACCCGTCCGCTCAACAACAGCCTCTCCCCCGCCAGGGCATCGTCGAGGCGCGCCGCGACCGCGCCGTGGGCGATAGCGCTGAGGCGCCGGTCGCCATGACGGACCGTGGCAATCACACCGACCGGACCCAACGGCCTCGGGTCGTCGAGCAGAGTCACCCAGCCCGAGAACCCACCCGCCTGCGGAGGATCGAGAGCAGCAAGCTCACCCGCCCCACGAGTACCCACCGCAACGAAGGCGACCAGCACGATCAACACGGTGCGGATCAGCACTGCGTGGACAGGCACTACGTGGACAAGCACAGCGTGCCTCAGCCAGGCCGCCAGCAGGACCAACCCGACAAGAACCGGCAGCGGGACCGCCCACATCAACCAGGCTCCCAGCGCCGCGGCCAGAGCCACCAGGTGCGCCGTCACACAGACACCAACGAGGCCAACTGCTCCAGCTTCGCCTCACCGATCCCGGGGACTTCAAGCAGGCCCTCCACACGGCTGAACGCCCCGTGCTGCTCACGGTGGCGGATGATCGCAGCCGCGATGCTCGGCCCGATCCCCGGCAGCGTCTCCAGGGCCGCGGAATCAGCGGTATTGAGGTTCACCCGAGAAGTGGAGGAACCGCCAGGGCTGCCGCCTGGGTCGCTGGGACCCACCACCGACGGCTCCGGCTCCCCGACCGCAGGCACCCAGACCCGCTGGCCATCAGCGAGCGGAGCTGCCAGGTTGAGCCGCGAACGGTCCGCGTCGGCCGTCAACCCGTTCGCGGCGTCGATCGCATCGTGAACCCGCGACCCCTCGGCGAGATCGTGCACGCCCGGGAACACGACCGCCCCCTCGACATGCACAACGATCCGCGCGCTCACGGCAGCAACAGACTCGACCGCTGCCGGAGCGCCCCGCACGGTCTCAACTCGCGGCAGCACCTCCTCCACTGGGGCCACCTCGGGCGACGCCAACGCCCACCAGCCCCCGACACCCGCGGCAACGATCGCGGCGACGCCCGCGACAAGTCCCCAGACCGTCACCCCGAGACGGTCCGCAACCGAATCGGCCCACCGTTGAATCGCCCCGGCCCTGCCCACCGTCCGCCTAGCTCTTTGAGGTCATCTGCGGGGGAAGCGCCACGCCGAGGCGTCTCCCCACCCTACCCACCCCCCAGCGACAATGACAGCGCGCGCAACTCATCGATCGGACCCGCTCCCAGCAGCGCCCAACCGCTTTAGGTCATGTAGTGTTGACCCGGGACAACCGAACAGAGGACTTCATGGCCACAGTCACATTCGATCAAGCCACCAGGGTGTACAACGAAGGAGACCAGCCCGCAGTCGACCGCCTCGAACTCGAGATAGAGGACGGAGAGTTTCTCGTGCTCGTCGGCCCGTCGGGATGCGGAAAGTCCACGACCTTGCGGATGCTCGCCGGGCTCGAACCGGTCGACTACGGAGAGATCTACATCGGCGACCGCGATGTCACAAGCGTGCCGCCCAAGGACCGCGACATCGCCATGGTCTTCCAGAACTACGCCCTGTACCCGCACATGACCACCGCCGAGAACATCGGCTTCCACCTCAAGATCGCCAAAGTCGACAAGAACGAACGCGCCAAACGGGTCGCCGAAGCCGCAGAGATGCTCGACCTCACCGAATACCTCAACCGCAAACCCGCCAAGCTCTCGGGCGGCCAACGCCAGCGGGTCGCGATGGGTCGAGCGATCGTGCGCCAGCCCCAGGCGTTCCTGATGGACGAACCGCTCTCCAACCTCGACGCCAAACTACGGGTCCAGACCCGCACCCAGATCGCCGCGTTGCAGAGGCGGCTCTCGGTCACCACCGTGTACGTCACCCACGATCAGGTCGAGGCCATGACCATGGCGGACCGTGTGGCCGTGCTCAAGGACGGCATCCTGATGCAGTGCGCGACCCCGCGCGAGCTGTTCACCCGGCCTGCCAACCTCTTCGTCGCCGGCTTCATCGGCTCGCCGGCGATGAACCTGCTCGAGGGCACAGTCAGCGACAACGTGGCGCGCTCCGAGTCATTGGAAGTCCCCCTCACTCCCGAGCAGTCCGGCGAGATCACCTCGTCGACAATCACGATCGGCGTGCGGCCCGAGAACTGGACCACCGCAAGCGAAGGCGGACTCAACGCGACCGTCAACCTCGTAGAGGAACTCGGATCGGAGTCGTACCTCTACTGCACTACCGAGGGCGACCAACGAGAGGTCGTGGTGCGCACCGAAGGGTTGAGCTCCTCGCAACGGGGCGAACAGGTGAGCCTCGTCCCCCAACCCGGCACGGTCCACCTCTTCGACACCGAGACCGGCACCCGCCTCCCCGACGCCTGACCCCTCACCCGTCCGGTTCAACCAACTGGCTAGCCCTTGCTGGCTCCGAGGGTGAGGCCGGAGATGAACTGCTTCTGCAGTACCAGATAGACGATCAGCGTCGGCAGCGCGATCAGAGTCGACGCCGCGGCCACCAGGTTGAAGTCGCTGCCGTACTGGCCGTTCAGCACCGCGATCGACGACGTGATCGGACGTTCGTCACCCTGATTCAACAACACCGACCCCCAGAAGAAGTCGTTGTAGAGCCAGGTGAACTCCAAAGTCCCGAGCGCGGCCAACGCGGGACGGGTCAGCGGCAGGATCACCTGGAAGAAACCCCGCCAGACGCCGGCACCGTCCACCGCCGCGGCCTCGCTGATCTCCTTGGGGATCGTCTTCATGAAATTGGAGAGCACAAAGGTGCAGAAACCGATCTGGAACGCCACATGAATCAGGATCACCGCGATCTTCGTCCCCAGGAGATTGCCCGTATCGGTGTCGGACAGGAAATCCGGCCAGGGCATGTACTTGAAGAACTGGAACAGCGGCTGGAACAACACCTGCTGCGGCATCAGGTTGCCGGCCGTGAACAGCACCAGGAAGACGATGTTGAACTTCCAGCTGTAGCGGGTGCACACATAGGCGACAATCGCGGCCAGCAGCAGCGTCAAGAACAATGCCGGGATGACTATGAAGGCAGTGTTGCCGAACGTCTTCGACATCTCACCCACGTCCCAAGCAGCACGGTAGTTGTCGAGTGTGAGCATCTCGGGCGCCGCGAAGGGCCCGTTGGGCTGGGTGTCGGTCGCGTAGTCGCGGAACGAGTTGTAGATCGCGGTGCCGATCGGCACGAGCCAACCGATCGCCATCACAACCAGGAAGCCGTGAAGCAGCATCCGCATCGGCTTGACCCTCGAACCCCGCCTCTGAGCACGACGGAGGCGGACCTCGTCGAGCAGCTCGGGGTCGAGACTCACCGCTTCTGAGCGCGGACGGTCGTCAAGGGTCACCGCGCTCATATGTCCGACTCTCGATAATGGTTCGTCACGTACCAGATGATGAATCCCAGACACAGCAGCAGCAGCACGACGCCGTAGGCGGATCCGAACCCGACACGGCCGCCGCCCTCACCCAGCAGGCTCTTGGTCACCAGCGTCCCCATGACGTCGGTGCCGCGGGGCTCGTTGAGAGCAGCAATGATGTCGTAGGCCCGGAGCGCCTCAATCACGGTGATCACCACGACGATCACGTTGATCGGCCGCAGCGACGGGAACACCACCCGCCTGAAGGACTGCCACTCATTGCAGCCGTCGATCTGCGCCGCCTCACGCAGCGACGGATCAACCGCTTTCAACCCGGCCAAATACATGACCATGATGTAACCGATGTGCCGCCAGGCCATCGCCACGAGCAGCGCCGCGAAATTCTTGGACAGCCCCAGCGCCGGATCCAAAAACGGGATGTCGAAGGAGAACAGCTTGGTGCCGTCGCCCACGAAGTCGACCGGACCTCCCGGCCAGATCTCGTTGAGCAGACCACGGTCCCTCGAGAACATCGTCGACTTCCAGATGAACCCGACAACAGCGAGCGACAGCACCACCGGGAAGTAGTAGATGCTCTGATAGATGGCGCTGCCGCGGATGTTCTTGTCGAGCAGGTAGGCGAACAGCATCCCGATCGCCGAGCAGATCGTCAGCCAGATGATCAGCAGGAAGTTGTTGAACAGCGCCGCGAACAGGTCGCCCTCGAAGATCGTGAAGATGATCCAGTAGTTCCTGAACCCGGTCGCGCTGATGTCGCTCAACGGGGCGAGGTTGTCCCATTCAGAGAACGACAGGGCGACGGTCAGGCCCGCCGGAACCCAGACCAGCGCAATGTGGAGGAACGCCGGGATTCCCACCATCAACCAGAGCCACATCCGGTCTCTGCCGGTGAGCGTGGACGAGCGACGACGGCGCTCCTTCTGGCTTGGCCTGAAGGGAGACGCCGCCGTCGCTTTCATGGAGGGAACCCTAATCGCTTGTCCTGGACTACTCGAAGGTGTAGGTCTGCTTCTTGGCTTCGATGTCGGCCAGGATCGAATCGATGCTGCCCGGCGAACCCAGGAAGTCGGCAATACCCACGCCGGCCACGTTGGCTGCGAAGTCCGGGTCGGTGTCGCGGTCGAGGAACTGCGCGATGTACTTCGCCGAGCTCACAGCCTCAGCCGAGCGCTGCTGCAGGGCGTTGTACCCGCTGGTGTCGGCGTTGCTGTTGGCGGCAACGACCGACGGATCGACCGCGATGTAGGCATCGATGGCCGGAGCCGAGCCCATACCGCTGAGAAGTGCCTTGGCACCGGTCTCGTTCTCGGGGCTCGCAGCCATCATGAAGCCGTCGATCGGAGCCTCGATCGCATCCTGGCCGTGCTCCGGATTGACCTCCGGGAACAGGAAGAAGTCGATGTCGTCGAGGACTTCCGGCTCGGTGTACTGCGAGGTCAGGAAGGTACCGATCAGGTACATTCCCGTCTCCTTGTCGCGCAGGGCACCCGCGCCGTCCTCCCAGGTACGGCCGTTCGCATCGGGCTGGTAGTAGGGCAGGAGCTCCGACCAGGTCGAGAAGATGTTCTTGACCTCGGCGCTCTCCCAGCTCTCGTTGCCGCCCATCAGGCTGACGTGGTAGTCGTAGCCGTTGACGCGCAGGTTGAGCATGTCGAACATGCCCATCTGGGGCCAGCGTCCGTCGTTGGCAGCGCTCAGCGGGGTGATCCCGTCGGCTTGCATGGTGTCGCAGAGTGCCTTGAACTCGTCCCAGGTCGTGGGAATCGAGTAGCCGTTGTCGGCGAACAGGCTCTTGCGGTAGTGGACTGCCCACGGGTAGAAGTAGAACGGCACGAAGTACTGCTTGCCGTCGAGGCCCGAAGAGGCACTCCTGAAGCCGTCGGACATGCCGTTGAGGCCGCTCCAAACGTCGGAGATGTCGCCGAGCACGCCCTTGCTGGCGAAGGCGCGCATGCGGTAGCCGGCGAACCAGGACACAACGTCGTCCGGCTGCTGGATGTAGGTGTTGAAGTTCTCCTGATAGGTGTTGTGGTCGATGGTGTTGATCATCGTCTCCACACCGGTTGCGGCGACCGCCGCGGCCAGAGCCTCCCGGTTCTTCTCACCCGAGTAGTTGGAGCCGAGCGTGGTGCTACCGGGGCCGGTGTCGGCCGCTGCAGTGGTCGCCGGCGCGGCGGTGGTCGTCGCCGCCGGAGCCGCGTCGTCGTCATCACCGCACGATGCGAGCAGTGCCGCGCCGCCAAGGGCTGCGGTACCTCCGATCATGAAGTCTCGACGGTTCAGTCCAGCGCCGCGGCGCTTTGGTGAACTCTCAGTTGGTTTGGTCATTTCCCCTCCTAGGGTCTCTGGTGTTTCCAGGTTTGTTGTTGGGTTCTTTGGAGAATCCGAGCATGGTCAGGTCGGCCCTCCGTGCGTGCGCAGGGACTCGGGGATGAAATCGCCGTGTCCTTCGATCAATGCGTCCACCAGCGACCAGATCTGTTCGAGGTCCAGTTCGGCGGCGGTGTGCGGGTCGAGCATCGCCGCGTGGTAGACGTGGTCGCGGCGGCCCGTCTTCAGGGCCTCTACGGTCAGTTGCTGCGGCGCGATGTTGGTGCCGATCAGTGCCGCCAGATGCGGGGGCAGTTTCCCGACCACCGTGGGGGTGACTGCCTTTCCGTCGACCGTTGCGGGCACCTCGACGATGCAGCCGGTGGGCAGGTTGTCGATCAACCCGTGGTTGGGAACGTTGACGTACACCTCGCGTTCCGTGCCGGTCTCGAGGCTGTGGATTATCTGCGGAGCGAACTCGTTGCTCCTCGGAAGTTCCATGAGTTCCACCCCGGTCTCGAGCCGGGTCCGCAGTTCGTCCCATTCAGCGATCTGGTTCTCGCAGCGGCGTACGTACTCGCGTACCGGGACCTCGAAGCGTTCGATCAGGTCCGGGCGGCCCCGCTTGAGGAAGTACGGCGTGTACTCGGCGAAGTGCTCGCTCGATTCGGTGACGAAATAGCCCAACCGTCGCAGCATCTCGTAGCGCACGGCATCCGGGAGCCCCGATTCGCCCCGCTCGGGCGCCTCGGCCGGATCGGTATGGAGCTTCTTGAGATCGGGGTAGAGGTCGCGGCCCTGATGCTCCAGACGCAAGAAGAACGACATGTGGTTGATTCCGGCCACGGTGTAGTCGAGTTCCTCGACCGGCAGCCCAAGGTCACCCGCCAGTTGCTCCGCGGTGATGGGGACGCTGTGGCAGAGGCCGTACGCCTCGACCTCGCAGAGTTCAGCCAGTCCCCACATGTTGATCGCCATCGGGTTCGCGTAGTTGAGCAGTACTGCATCCGCGCACTGCTCGCCCATGGCTCGACCGACTTCGACGAGCGGCGGAACGGTGCGCAGACCTCGCATGATGCCGCCGATTCCGATGGTGTCGGCGATGGTCTGCTCAAGTCCGTACCGTTCGGGCAGTTCGAAGTCGAGCACAGTGGCGGGCTCGAAACCACCGATCTGAAACATCGTGATCACATAGTCCGCACCGTCGAGGACTCTTCGCAGGTCGGTGTCGGCGAAAACCTGTGCCCGGGCGCCGTGGCCGGCGACCAGCCTCTGTGCTACGACCTCGGATGTTCCGAGGCGCTGCGCGTCGATGTCGTGGAGCCGAAATTCGAGACAGTCGCGAATATCCTCGTAACCGAGCAGGTCATTGAGGAGGTTCCGGGCGAATACCGTGCTGCCCGCTCCGATGAATGCGACTCTGGCCAACTTCTCTCCCGTGGTTGGATGGCTCACCATAGAACAGATCTTGACTTACGTCAACGTTGACGCCATCGTTGACGTAAGGTTCACGCCGAAGCTGATCTGCCTCTTGGCGCTTGGTCCGCACCCGGGCGAAGTTCGCAAGCTAGAAAGGCAGCATCGTTGTTTAACGAAAGCAAGCGACATGCCAAGAGGAGCAACCCTGAGAGACGTGGCCAACAGGGTCGGGGTGTCTCCTCGGACAGTGTCGAGGGTGGTCAACGACGAAGGCGGATTCTCCGAGGCGACCAAGGCCAAGGTGCTCGAAGCGGTCGAGGACCTCGGCTATCAGCCGAACATGTTGGCCCGGGGTTTGATCACGCGCCGCAGCGGCACCGTCGGACTCGTCGGCGTCGACATGACCGACCCCTTCTTCCCCGCCATGGCCGAGGGTATCCAGAACGAGGCCCGGGAGACCGGCCGCACCATGTTCTTCGCAAGCAACGACGGCGATCCACAACGCCAGGCCGAAGTGTTCAGGTCGCTGCTGTCGCACGCAGTCGACGGAGTGATCGTGTTCCCCGCCCCGGGGACGGTCGAGCAGCTCGCCGCCTACGCCCGAGGCGGGATGCCCCTGGTGATCGTCGACGACATCGTCGAGTTCCCCAATCTTGCCTCGGTGTCGTTCGATCTCGAGGACGGCGCCAAGCAGGCAGCGCAACACCTTCTCGACACTGGCAGGCGCACGATCGGCATGATTGGCTCGGAGATCACCGTCCCCCGGACCCGACGCCGTGAGCGGGGATTCTTCCAAGCATTCGAGAACGCACCGACTGGCACTGCTCCCCCGGATCTGGTCCGCGTGCAGCCGACAGTGGCCGGCGGAACAAACGGACTACAGAGGCTGCTTGAACGCCGAGGCGACCTCGACGGGATCTTCGCCTTCAACGACTCGATGGCAGTCGGCGCCATGCGCGCGGCACAATTGGCCGGCTACCGCGTCCCCGACGACCTTGCCATCGTCGGCTGCAACGACATCGAGATGAGCGGTCTCGTCAGTCCCAGACTGACCACCATCAGACTCGACCGCCCCCGACTGAGCGCGGAGGCGATCCGAGTCCTCCACAACCTGATCGAGGCTCCGGGAAGCAACCCTGCCCCGGTGGTACTGCCTGTGGAACTCGTCGTCCGAGAATCCACATGACCCAGCTCCTCGGGCCTGCCCTCGAACCTGGCGCGGCGTGAGCACTGTGCACAAGGACAACAGCCGCGGCCTGCGTGCCATGGATCGGGCGATACTGCGCCATCGGCAGCGCTGGGGCACGCCCGAAGTGGTCGGACGAGCACCCGGACGGGTCAACCTGATCGGTGAGCACACCGACTACAACGACGGATTCGTGCTGCCGATGGCACTGCCCTTCGATACTGTCGTCGCCGCCCGGCGAGCACCCCTTGGCTCGCGCACCGAGATCTTCTCAGAGGACTTCGGACACGCGGTGCTTGAACCGTCGACCGCCGAGCTCGACCCGACGGACTGGTCGGTATATCTGCACGGCATCCACCGGCTGCTGCACGCCGAGGGGATCCGACCCGGGCCCTGGCGGGCCACCATCGCCACGGACATACCCGCCGGTGCGGGGCTGTCCTCATCGGCAGCCCTGGAAGTCGCAGTCGTGTCGACAATCCTGTGGTTGGCCGACAGCGAACGGTCTGCAGCGGAGATTGCCCGACTCTGCCAACGTGTCGACAACGAGTTGGTGGGCATTCCCAGCGGAATCATGGACCAGATGATCTCGGCCTCGGCACTCGCCGGGCACGCCTGTTTGATCGACTGTCGTTCGCTGTACGTCGAGCCCTACCCGCTTCCCAACGATTCGGTCGTTGCGGTTATGGACACCAAGACCCGCCGCCAGCTCGTCGACTCCGAATACGCCGATCGCCGCTCGGCATGTGTCCGAGCGGCCGCGGCCATCGGCGTCGACACTTTGCGCGATGCCGAGCTGAGCGACCTCGAACGAATGCCGGCCGAACTCGCTACTGAACGGCGCCGGGCGCACCACGTGATCACCGAGAACCAGCGAACGGTCGACGCCGCGCAGGCGATGGCTGACGGCGACGCCGAGGCCCTCGGAACGCTGATGAATGCCAGTCACGACAGCCTCCGCGACGACTACGAAGTCTCGGGACCCGCTCTGGATCAGATAGTCGAGATCGCCCGGGACAGCCCCGGTTGCCTCGGTGCGCGCATGACCGGCGGGGGCTTCGCAGGCTGCGCGGTGGCTCTGGTGCGAGCCGAGGCGTCGGCCGAGTTCCAAGCCCGTGTCGAACAGCGCTACCGGGACGAGAGCGGCATCGACGCCGAGATATGGCTGTGCGATCCCGCCGCCGGTGCCTCCGTGATGTCCGGCGCAGACGTCACCACCGCCTGGGATCACCCCCGCCCCTAGGCCAACCCCTGTGAGCGCCGTGCTCTAGAACAACGCGGTGCTCAGCTTCCGGCGCCACAGCGCGCTGCGAGGATCATCAGGACCGAGCACCTCGAGCAGGTCGAGAAACTTGGCGCGGGCCTCGTCATCGGTCTTCACATTCACCAACAACTCGGCAAGGGTCGCCTCGACGTCGTCACCGATTCCGCCGGTCCGAGCCAATGCGGTGATCCGGCGGGTGTCAGCCGACTCAGGAATCCGATCCAACAACTTCAACCCCGTATCCACCTCGCCCTGCTCAACCAGCAGCTCCGCCAATGCCGTGACAGCAGCTGGATTGTCAGGCTCGATCTTCAGCGCCGCCACCAACGACTCCTCATCACCGATCGCCACCAGCCTCTCAACCTCGCTCTGCTCCGGCGCGGGCACGAGACGCGCCACGAACTCACGAACCTGGGCTTCGCCCTGCGCGCCCATGAAACCGTCGACAACCTCGCCGTCCTTCAGCGCATACACCGCAGGTATCGACTGAACCTTGAATGCCTGCGCCACCGCCGGGTTGGCGTCGATGTCGACCTTCGCCAACTCGACCGCCCCGTTGGTCTCGGCGATGACCTTCTCAAGAATCGGAGTGAGCTGCTTGCACGGTCCGCACCACTGTGCCCAAAGATCCACAATGACCGGTATCGTCTTGGACCGCTGCACCACATCGCGGTCGAATGTCGAGTCGGTTACGTCACCCATAGTGTCGTGCAACGTAGCGCCACGACGGTCGATTCCCTTCCTTCACAAGTTTCGGGCCATCATGTGGACCGACGCACAACTCCCACCGACCCGGAGGCAACCAGAACCAATGAGCCCTGCTATCGACCCTGAGCAGTTGTACCGAGTACTGCGAACCCCCGACATCGTCGATCCAGTACTGCTGGTTCATTTCGACGGCTGGGTCGACGCGGGGCGAGGTGCCAGAACCGCGATCCGCCATATCAGCAACGTCACCGGGGCCGAGAAGCTCGCCGAGTTCGACACCGAGTTCCTGCTCGACTATCGGGCGCATCGACCGACGCTGCACATAGTCAACGGCATCAACGCCGACATCGACTGGCCGGTCATCGAACTGGCAGCAGGCCGTGACAGCAACGACCGCGACGTGCTCATCCTCAGCGGATCCGAGCCCGACCACAACTGGCGGGCGTTCGTCGAGGCTGTCGTCGGGCTCGGCAAGCGATTCGGCGTGCGTCGGCTGGTGACCCTCGGGGCCTACCCGGCCGCCGTCCCCCACACTCGCGGCACCCGCCTGACCATCACCTCCCCGACTCCTGAACTGGTGCGCGTCAACCAGGCCGGGGCGACCCTCGAGGTGCCCGCCGGGATGGCCGCAGTGATCGAGGCAGCGTTCACCTCAGCCGGGATCGCGTCGCTGAGCCTCTGGGCGCAGGTCCCCCACTACATCGCCGCGGCTCCCTACCCCGCCGCCGCGCTGTCGCTCATCGAAGGACTCGACGACGCCGCAGGGATCAGCATCGACAGCGGCGACCTCTCCGAACACGCCCTGACGATCCGCAACCAACTCGATGCGCTCATCGCCGAGGACGAGGACCACGCCCAGACCATCGCCCAACTCGAACGCCATCACGACGAGTACAACTCCGGCGGGATCAGCACCGAGGGGACGCTTGCCATCTCCGAGGAGCTCGGTGCCCAGTTCGAGAGGTTCCTGAGGGACCAGGACGACGTGGCTTCGGGCCAAGAAACCAATGATCCAGGCTCTGCAAACAAAGACACTGTTGACGGCGGCACCGGTGATGGAGGCACCGGCGACACCGAGCCCGAATGAAACTTGACGCCAACCTCATCGGCCCCCTTGACGGCGTGGCGCAGAAGTCGGCCCGGCTGGAGGAGTCCGGATACGACGGCCTGATCTCCGTCGAGATCGACCACGATCCCTTCTTCCCGCTCGTCGTCGCTGCGCAACACACTGAGCGAGTCGATCTGATGACCGGGATATCGGTGGCCTTCGCCCGCAACCCGATGCTGTTGGCCAACATCGGCTGGGACCTGCAGTCCTTCAGCTCAGGGCGCTTCGTTATGGGCCTCGGATCGCAGATCAAACCCCACATCACCAAACGGTTCTCCATGCCCTGGTCGCATCCCGCAGCCCGAATGCAGGAGATGATCGAAGCGATCCGGGCAATCTGGCACTGCTGGAACAACGGCGAGCCGCTGGCGTTTCGCGGCGAGTTCTACCGGCACACGCTGATGACGCCGATGTTCAACCCCGGCCCCAACCCCCACGGCAATCCCCGGATCGCCCTCGCCGCGGTCGGGCCATTGATGACCAGGGTGGCCGGCAGGGTCGCCGACGGATTCATGGCCCATGGCTTCCAGACGGTCGACTATCTGCGCGACGTGACACTGCCTGCGCTGGGTGAGGGGCTCGCAGAGCGCGGACGCAGCCGCTCCGATGTCGAAGTCTCCTGCCCGCTGTTCGTGGTGAGCGGGCTGACCGAAGCGGAAACGGCGCAACGCAAGGCCTCTGCCAAACAGCAGATCGCCTTCTACGGATCGACACCGGCTTACAAGGGAGTGCTCGACCATCACGGCTGGGGTGACGCGCAGCTAGAACTCAACCGCCTGTCCAAACAGGGGAAATGGGTTGAGATGGCCGACGTGATCGACGACACCATGCTCGACCACTTCGCAATCGTGGCAGAACCCGACGAACTGGCCGACAGGATCAAGGCACGCTTCGGAGCCCTGGTGGACCGAGTCCAATTCGCCGTACCGGACGATCACCCCGAGGTCTGGGGACCGGTAATGACCGCAATCCGCCAGATCTGACCGCGCACGCAGCGAACCGGGATCGCTCTGGCGGGCTTATATCAGGGCAGCGCCCAGAGCTTCGCCGCTCCGACATCGGTGACGAACTCTGCGTCGGGTGGGGCCGTGGCGTCCGCCCGCAAGAGCAAATGAGAGGTATCCGGGCTGATCCGGTCCGGACTGACCTGGGTTGAAGTGTGATCGAACCCGACCTCCCATGCCACAGCACCGGTCAGGTTGGCAGAAAGCCCTTCGGTGTCAACCGCAATCTCGCTGATCTCCACATCGTCAAGGGCTTCTTGAACGGTGCTCAACGTGGCCGTGGCGAACAGCTGATCCAGCGCTTCGAGGTCCGAAGCGGTTCCGAGCGACAACGCAACCAGCGCCAGACAACACCCCAACCAGGGCTGAGACTGCCTGAACGCGATCAACAGCACGACACCGACCAGCACCGCCACCAACGCCGCCGCGCCCGGTTCGAAGACGTCGTTGCCGAACGGCGCACCGCCGGCCTCGACCCCGAGCATCATGATCGGAGACCTGGAATCGCTCCAGTTGTCACCCCCTCCGGCCCACGCACCCCACACTCCCGACGCGACAATGAAAACGGTCATTGCGAGCCCCGCCCAGACGGCGCGCATCCTCGTTGAACCGATTATCCCCAAAGCGACGAGGATCGGTGCCAACACCTCTATGTAGCGCCCATGAAGGTAGGCGTCGGCACGACCAACACCGGTCAGGAACCATCCGGCAACAACCACAACGGCGAGTCCGGCAACAAAGACCCACGGACCGACCGGCGGCGAGCGCAGCAGCACCACCAACCCGATGACGGCGAACCCCGCGGTGGCGAGCACCAGATAGGCGACGGTGCCGGTGCCTCGCAGCAGCATCTCGGGGACTTCGTCGAGGCCGCGGCGCTGGGCCAGGTCAGCCACGTCGTAGGTTCCGCTGCTGGCGAACGCAGCGTCGGCAACGGCGCGGCGCACAACTTCGACCACGCCAAGCCCCAACAGGCCGACCCCTCCCACAACCAGCGTGGCAGACCCCGACAGCCCCGGTTCGCTCCGGCTCTCGACCGCATCGGGCGGCGCCGCGAAGTTGGTGCGGATCCGCCAGCGTCGGACCAGACGGTCGAAGCGGGCGATGCAGGGAACCGCGGCGACGATCACCAGCGCGGCCGCGCCCATCCGCGGGTGCCCCGCGAACAGCGCCGCGGCGATCCCGACTACGGCGATCGCCCGGCGCAGCGTCGGTCGTTCCACGAAACGGATCAGACACAGCACGCTCAGCGCCACCGACAGCGGCAGGAGACGCTCGGTCCAGACGATCGAGGCGGTCGACATCTGGGCCGGCAGCGATGCGCCGATCAGCGCTGCCACCAGCGACCAGCGGTGATTCGCTCCGGTGAGGCGCTTCACCACGAAGTAGAGAACTGGAACCAGTGCTGCTCCCAGCAAGCCGTTGACCACGCGAGCCCAGACCAGCATCGATGTCTCGTTGAGCCCGAGTGCCCAGCCGGGCGCCAGAAGCACCGGATACAGCACGCCGTACGGAGGTTGATCTGCCAACGGCGCCGCTCCCTGACCCGCCAGCGTTCGGGCCATGCCCAGGTAGGCGAGGTCGTCGGAGACGAGCAGGGGGCCGGGGGTCAGCATGGCCACCCAACTTCCGACAACGGCATGCAACGCCGTTACCGACGCCAGGGTTCTGCGCTCGTTTCGGTTGGACACTTCAACCACCACTACGACGTTACGCGCCGCACACAATCCGTAGTGGGAGGGGCCTAGCGCACTGCTACGATCCACCCCTGAAGAACGCGGGGCTATAGCTCAGTTGGTAGAGCGCTTCCATGGCATGGAAGAGGTCAGGGGTTCAATTCCCCTTAGCTCCACACCCGCCCTTTCAGAGGCCTCGCAGCAGACGGTGCATGGCTGCGTGCAGTTGCTCAGTGGCCGCAGGATCGGTGAGTCTCAGCGAAGCGACGATGTAGGGGTTGAACAGGCGCCAGCCGAAAATGAGAGCCAGCGCAGCCGCTGCGGCGGTCGCCGCGTCGACACCGTCGGGTAGTTCCGTCGCCGCCGCCAGCGGAACGAGTTCGTGCATCCGGGAGTGTTCGATGTGGCGTTGCGGAGCGGTTCCGTCGCTAGCCAGCAGGGAACTGGCAAGCATCCGCAGGTATGCACCTGCGTCGGCATCCGACCCCAGCAGCTCGCTGAGCGTCTCGGCCAGTCCCATGCCGACCACCCGCTCGCGCCAGCGCTTCTCGCTGCGGATCAGCAGCGACTCGAAGATCTGCTCTTTGGTGCCAAGGTGGCGGTTGAGGAGGCTGTAGGTGACGCCGGCTTCTTCGGCAATGTCCCTCAGCGATACGTCGGCCAAGCCGTTGCGGGCATAGAGGCGCTCCGCGGCATCCAGCGAGGCCGAGATGATCTCGTCGCGTCCGGTGGGTCTGGGGCTGGAGTCGTCGCGCACGCCGGCTAGGTTAGCCGCGCCCGCGGGCGCCGATTCCAGGAGCAGGTTGACAAATGTGGCCAATGGCCACACTATATTCGTATGGACTCCTGCAAGCTCCCGACGGATTCACCGTGAAGTTCTCGCTGATCTTCGAAGCCCAGACTTCCGACCCCACCCGCACGGGAGATCACCGAGTGTTCGAGGAGAGTCTCGAACAGGCGCTACTGGCCGAAGAACTCGGCTTCGACGTCGTGTGGGCGGTGGAACACACCGCGCTCACGATGTATGCGCACATGTCTGCGCCGGAGACGTTCCTGGCGTACGTCGCCGGTGCCACAGAGCGCATCGGCATCGGCCACGGCGTGATCTGCCTTCCGCCCAAGATGAACCACCCGGTGAAGGTGGCCGAACGCTGCGCCACGCTCGACATCCTGTCGGGCGGGCGACTCCACGTCGGTTTCGGCAAGGGCGGCACCCAACAGGAGGCGGGCACCTTCGGCTACTCCAAGGCCGACCTCCCGCCCATGATCGAAGAAGCCATGCGGCTCGTGCCGCGCTTCTGGACCGAGGACGTAGTGGAGCACCACGGTGAGTACATCGACATCCCACCACGAGAGATCCATCCCAAACCGCTCCAGGTGCCGCACCCCCCTCTGTACCAGGCGTGCACCCGCAACGAAACCCTGATCGACGCCGGACATCGCGGCATCGGGGCCCTGGTGCTCGGCTTCGGGGGCCCCGACCAGGTGGCGGAGAAGAACCGGCTGTACCGCCGTGCCTTCGCCCAACGCGACCCTGCCGAGCAGGTGGGCAAACGCCCCACCGAGCATCTGTCCGCGCTGTGCCCAGCGATCGTGCTCGACGACGGGGCCGAGGCCCGCAGGCTGGGAATCCGGGGCCAGAGGTTCTTCTTGGAGTCGATCGGTCACTGGGGAAGCGCCGGCGCCACTCCGCTGCCCGATCCCCGATCCTGGACCGACGACAACGAGACAGTGATCGACGGCTCCGCAGTGGTCGAGGCTTCCATCGGCTCGGAGCAGGTTCGGGTCGATCTGTCGGACCCGGCGATGGCGCTGCGCAACCCCAACCACGGCTACGGCACCGTCGAAGACTGCATCGGATATGTGTCGCGGCTGATTGCCGCCGGTGCCGACGAAATCATGTTCCTGTGCCAGATGGGAACGATCCCCCAGGAACCGCAACTCGAGACGATCCGCAACATCGGCACCCAGGTGATCCCTCGCCTGCGCGAAGCCACCGAACGCGAACCGCTCGAACCACGGGCTGCGTCGTGAGCGGTCGCCTCGCCGGCAAGGTGGCGCTGATCACCGGAGCGGCCGGCGGCCAGGGCGCTGCAGAGGCCCACATGTTCGCTGCCGAAGGAGCGCAGGTGCTGCTGGGCGACATAAATGTCAACGAGGCGACGACAGTGGCGGACTCGGTGGGCGGTTCCGCTCGAGCACTGCACCTTGACGTAGCCTCTGAGCACGATTGGCAGCGCGCCGCCGAGACAGCCACAACGATGGGCGGACTCGACATTCTCGTCAACAACGCCGGAGCGTTGCGGATGCGGCCACTTGAGCACGAGACCGCCGATGGACTCCGTTCGATGCTGGAGGTGAACCTCCTCGGGGCGTTCTTGGGAATGAGGGCCGCGCTACCGCTGATGCGCGCCGCTGGCAGCGGCTCGATCGTGAACGTAGCGTCGGTGTCGGCGCTCACTGCAATCCCCAAGACTGGCGCCTACGGCGCATCCAAATGGGCGCTGCGGGGACTCACCCGCATCGCCGCGGCAGAGTGGGGCCGGTTCGGCGTACGCGTCAACGCCATCTTCCCCGGCCCGATCAACACGCCGATGCTTCCGGCCTCCGGCACCGGCCCTGACGAGAATCGCTTCGCTCACCTGCCACTAGGCAGGTACGGAGAACCCGAGGAAGTGGCTCGGCTCGCGCTGTTCCTGGCGTCCGACGAGAGTTCGTATGTGACCGGCGGCGAGTTCGTCATCGACGGCGGCCTCATGGCTGGACCACCGGCCGAACGCGTGAGCGGGGCCCGATGAGACCACCTGAGAACCCAACTCGAATTCATGAACGGAGACACGAATGAGCGTTGACCTGACGCCGCCCGCAACCGTCGTCGGCATTGACGACGTGTGGCTCACAGAGGCTCTGCGTGCCAACGGAGCGCTGCCGCGCGGATCGACAGCGCATGTTGAGGCCGCCACCGCTCTCGGCGACGGATCGGGCTGGATGTGCGAGGTGGCAAGGCTCGACCTGCACATAACCGGGGATGCGGGCCGCGTCCCAGAGTCGGTGGTGATCAAGATCCCCGTCGACGACGCCGCGGTGCGCGAGATGCTTGCACCTGCGAGGCTCTACGAGCGCGAGGGCCGATTCTTCCAGCAAGCAGCCGCAGAACTCGGCGACCATGTCCCTGCCTGCTTCTTGGTGATGGAGGAGCCCGACGAGGGAATCCATGTGCTGCTGATCGAGCACTTCGAGGGCGGCCGCTTCGGGGACCAGCGAGCCGGTTGCAGCCCCGCCGAGGCCCAACAGGCGCTGAGGACCATGGCCCGGCTCCACGCCCGATTCTGGGAATCCCCCCAGCTCGACACCTTCGACTGGCTGCCCGCGATCAACTTCGAGGGCAACACGATGGGTCCAGACCTGTACCGCATGTCTATCGACGCGTTCCGCGACCGCTTCGGCCACCTGCTCGACCCGGCCAACCGCACGATCACCGACACGGTCGCCGATCACGGCCTGCACCTGCTCGACACGCTCGCCGAACCACCGAACACGCTCATCCACTTCGACTTCCGTCTCGACAACCTCTACTTCAGCGATCCCGGCACGGACGCACCACCGGTGCGGATGATCGACTTCCAGACTGTCAGCCGGGCCAACCCAGGCTACGACTTGGGCTACTTCCTGACCCAGAGCCTCGAACCGGAGGTACGGCGCGAGCACGAGGACGACCTGCTGGCCGCGTACATCGACGAGTTGGCGGCCTGTGGGGTTCGGGACTATTCGCTGGCCGACGCCCGCCGCCACTACCACCACGGCGCCCTGTACGCCTGGATCACACCAGTGTTCGTGATGGCCAATCTCGACATGTCCAACCCGCGGGCACTGGAAATGTGGACTGCGGTGGCGCGGCGCTGTCAGGCCGCTCAAAGCGAACTCGGCCTGGCCGCACTGCTCGCCTAGCCCTTACCCATACCGGCCGCGCCGCCGACGGTAGCCTGGCCGATCAACCAGACAACGAAGGAGCAAGCCATGTACAGCGAGTTCGCCGACCAAGTGGTGGTTGTGACCGGCGCAACCCGGGGCCTGGGCCGAGCCGTAGCCGAGGGCTTCGCCCGCTGGGGTGCCCGCGTGGTGATCACGTCACGGTCCCAAGCCGACTGCGACGCCGCCGCCGATGAGATCGCAGCTGCTCACCCAACGTCGGAGCCGGTTCCTATCGCCTGCGACATGAGCGACGACGCAGCCATCGTCGCTTGCTGCGAACGCGTCCACGCTGAGCTCGGCACGGTCTCGGCGCTCGTGAACAACGCTGCCTACAACCCCGGTCCCAGTTTCGAGCCTCTCACATTCGACGTCTACCACAAGGTGTTCGACACCAACTTCTGGGGGCCGGTGCGCATGAGCGAACTCATTATCCCCAAGATGGTCGAGGCCGGTTCGGGCAGCATCGTCAACATCACCACCATCGGCGCCTACCGGGGTGCTTTCCCGCTGTCGGTGTACGGCGCCAGCAAGGCCGCTCTGTTGAACTTCACCCAGTCGTCGGCGATGCAGCACGCTGCATCAGGGATCCGGATCAACGCAGTCAGCCCGGGCCCGTTCCGCACCCCGATGATGGACCAGATGAACGAAGCCATCCCGGGGTTCTACGACTTCGCGGCCGAGGGCAACTGGATGAAGCGGCTCGGCGACCCGCACGAACTGGTCCCTGCCGTGCTGTACTTGGCCAGCAGCCACGCAGGTTACGTCACAGGCGAGGACCACATCGTCGCCGGCGGTTACTTCCGCTAGCGCACCGTCCGGCGATCATCGATCAACTCGAAGCGGAGTTCAATGCCCGTACGCCAAATAGACGTACAGAGCAACTGAGAATCACTCAGGGTTGGACGGGGTTGTGGGAGTCCAATCGAGGCGGGGGCGGTCGCCCCAGAGCCGTTCGAGCTGATAGAACTCGCGCTGGTCCGAACCGAACACGTGCACCACGAACGCTCCGTAGTCCATCAGCACCCACTCCCGCTCCTCTGAACCCTCGACCCGCAACGGAGCAGGACCCCCAGCCAGCTTGACCTCCTCCTCGATCGCATCCACAACAGCATGGACCTGACGAGGATTGGCAGCGCTGGTGATCACGAAGTGGTCAGTCACCGCGAGCACATCGCCCACATCGATGATCAAGGTGTCGATCGCCTTCTTGTCATCGGCGACAACCGCGGCCAACCGCACCCACCTGAGATGGTCCCCCTCGTTCTGGTTCACGGAGGCGCTCTGGCTCACGAACCGACCCAGTCCAGACCGACGGTGACAGTCAAGTCAGCAGGCCGGTTCAAGTCCTCGACAAATTGTGCAGACACTCCCAACGCATCAGCCAGGGCGACCGCGTCCTGCTGGTGCTCAGCGAGGTGATAGGCCACGGTCGTGTCTGCCACCCCGAACGCCGGAGCATTGCCGAGGACGGTGACCTCGGCGCCCGCGTCAACGAGCAGCGGCAGCATCTGGTCGCCCACACCGGTACCGGTGCCGTCGAGCAGGCTCACCGACGGGCGCGCCCCGAGATGCGAACCGATCGGCAGCGGCACCATCTCACGCGCCAGGATCTTCAGCTGCTCGCGCTGCTCGTCGGTCTGGGCATAGAACGGTGGGTCGTCGCCCCCGAACGACACCGCCACCAGCTCCATCACCTCCAAGCGTCGGGAGCCGGCACCCAACGAGCGCAGGTACGTCGGCAAGCCGTCCTCGAACGGCAGCGTGGCTGCCATGAGGTCATCGGCGGCGCCGACACGGGAGAGCCACACCTCCCACAGCTCGACCTGACGCTGCGTGCGGTTCGAGTCGAACTCGCCGGGGTTGAGCCACCCATAGATCTCCGCGGCCTCAGCCCCGCTCAACTGGTGGACACCCGCCCGGTGCTCCGTGGTCACCAACCCCTCCGCATCGACGGTGACAAGGTCGTCGTTGAGCACCACAGGAAGCGGCTCAACCAGGCGCAACCAGCCGCCCAACTCCGAGGTGGTGATCTCCAAGGTCTCCCTGAACCCGAACCCGAACAGATCGCCCACCACCCTGCCAAGGCCGTCGATCCCCGACGTCTCATAGAGTTCACGAACGAACACCGCATCTGCAGGATCAGCGGTGGGCTCGAGGAGCGAATCGGCGCTGATCAGCACCGCGGTTCCGCCCTGCTCCAACACGGTCTGAGCGAGGACCGTGATCCCAACCAGGTGGCCGCCGTCGCTGAGATGGGCGATCAACATCGTCGGTGTGGGATTGACGAAGGCTTGGTAGCCAGGTGCTGTCGGGTCGGTGATGGTCTCGATCCGCTCACCGTCATTGGAGTCGAGCACGAGTCTGGTTCCGTCCCGCCACACCGCGAACACCAGAGCCGCGGCGCCGACAACCAACAAAGGGAACACCAGACCCCAGAAGGGGTGCGGACTCGGCGCCGGCCGTTTGCCTCTGGTCCGAACTGTGGGGATTTGATCCGGTTGGTCGGGCGCTTGTTCGCGCAGTCGCGGTTCAGGGTCCGCGGTCCTGGTGGCCGAGTTCACCGAGCGCTCCCGTACAGCCCATTGGACCTCACATATTCGACCACCCGGGGCGGAACGAGAGCCTGAACCGGCCGGCCGCTGCGGAACCGGTTGCGAATGTCCGTGGAGGAGATCTCCAGGGCAGGCACCTCGACCACGATGTGCTCCCATCCCTCGGGAGGACGGCCGCGAGCGTTACCGCCACGTTCCGCGACGACCGTCGTCGCCAGGCGCTGAACCTCCTCGGGACGCTCCCAGGTATCAAGGCTCGCAGCGATGTCGGAACCCACGACAACAAACAGTTCCGCGCCGCCGGTCTCCGATTCCAGGGCCGCGAGCGTGTCGGCGGTGTA
Source organism: Candidatus Aldehydirespiratoraceae bacterium (assembly GCA_965221585.1). Lineage (GTDB taxonomy): Bacteria > Actinomycetota > Acidimicrobiia > Acidimicrobiales > Aldehydirespiratoraceae > VXYK01. Next base: position 1,792,381 of record OZ244898.1, read on the forward strand.
GGTCTCCCCACCACGCCGAATCTCCTGATCACTCGCCTCAAGCACGGTCGCGCCGACCGTCGCGTTCGCCGCCGACACAGCCGCCTGGACCATCTCGAAGCGGGACGCTGCAGGCGTCACCGAGTTGAAGACGGTCTTCTGCCAGGGATCATTGGCCACGACCAGCAGCATCCGGTCGAGTTCGAGCTGATGCCGCACCTCCAATGCGATCGCCAGATGACCGAAATGAATCGGGTCGAACGTTCCGCCAAAGACCCCGATTCGTTGCGGTGTATCCTGCTCCACGGCCCAGAGTCTAGGGTCGTGCACCCACCGACCGTAGTCGGCACCAAAAACTGCCGTCCGCGACCGACGTGACAGAAGTCATACCAGTACCTCGTGACATCTCGGCCTGAATGGTGTCTAATAGCGTACGGCTAGGCCCGGAAAGCGGCGCGGATTCAACAAGATCCCGAGCAGACGGTACCTCAGCCCGCCCCAATACAACCCCCAGGCCCCCGGCCTGCACGACCGGGAAAGGCGCGTGCGCCGATCCCATCGAGTGAGATTCATGAGTGATTCCGTAGGACAATATCTAAACGAAATAGGCGCAGTAGGTCTGCTGAACGCGCAAGAAGAGCGTCAACTCTCCCAGATCATCGAAAAAGGCACCGAAGCCCAGGCCCGCAAAGACGACGGCGAGACCGGCGTGGAACTCGACCGGGCCATCCGCAAGGCAGCTGCTGCGAAAGACCGCTTCATCCGGGCGAACCTCCGCCTCGTCGTGAGCGTCGCTCGACGCTATCCACTGCCCCCCGGCATGGAACTGCTCGACCTGATCCAGGAAGGCAATCTCGGCCTCGAGCACGCAGTCGACAAATTCGACTGGCGCAAGGGCTTCAAGTTCTCCACTTACGCCACCTTCTGGATCCGTCAGGCGATCGGCCGTGCGCTCGACCAGAAGGCGAGCCTGGTCCGCCTTCCCGGTGACCGCTCCGCAAGCCTGCGTGCTGCGCTGCGGGCAGTCTCAGGCGACGGCGACGAACTCGACGACGAGCACGCCCGGCTTCATCGGCTGACCACCCCCACCAGCCTCGATCGCACCATCGGCGACGACGACTCCAACGAACTCGTCGATCTGCTCCCCGACTCGAATCCCGGCCCCGAGGTCGAGGTCATGGCCAAAGCCGAAGAGGAGATGGTGACCGGCCTGCTCGACATTCTCGATGAACGGGCAAAGTACGCCGTCGAGCAACGATTCGGCCTCGGCGACGGGCGCAAGCGCTCGTACCGCGAGGTCGGTGAGGACCTCGGCGTCACCGCTGAAGCTGCCCGTCGCCTCGTCAAACGGGCCATCAACTCCGTTCGGGAACACGCCGCGAATAGTGTGGACGCGGTGGGCGTGGCGTAGTATCCTGTCTGAACAACCCAACAACCCACTGGGGCTCTCGCCGCTCGGCGGGGGTCCCGGTTGCGTTTTTGCGCCGTTGTTGTCGCGATGTCGCGAAATTAGTTGGAACCTTCTGTCCCGCCAAAGCAGACTTGTCAGGTGAGCAACGACTGGAACCCCGGCAGTTGGCGGAACTTCCCCGCCAAGCATCAACCGTCATGGCCTGACGACACCGAACTCGAACAAGTCCAAAAGATCCTCGCCGACCAGCCACCCCTGGTCTTCGCGGGCGAGGCCCGCAATCTCATGGGCCAACTCGCCAAGGTCGCCGAGGGCAACGCTTTCCTGCTCCAGGCCGGAGACTGCGCCGAGTCCTTCGACAGCTCGACCGACTCGATCCGCGACAGGCTCAGGGTCATCCTGCAGATGGCGATCGTGCTCACCTACTCCGGCGGCACACCCCTCGTGAAGGTCGGACGCATTGCGGGACAGTTCGCCAAACCGCGCTCCAACCCGACCGAAACACAGGGCGAGACCGAACTGCCGTCATTCCTCGGCCAGATCGTCAACGATGTGGGATTCACCTCCGACGACCGGCGCCCGGACCCGCAGCGCCTGCTCACCGCCTACCACCGGGCCGCCGCCACGCTCAACCTCCTGCGCGCCTTCACACGCGGCGGATACGCAGACCTGCACCAGGTGTCGAGCTGGAACCGAGACTTCGTCGCCTCCTCCCCCGCCGGCGAACGCTACGCCCGAATGGCCGACGAGATTGACCGCGCCCTGCGCTTCATGGCCGCCTGCGGGCTCGACTCCACCACCGTCCCAGCCCTCCACGAAGTCGACTTCTACACCAGCCACGAAGCGCTGCTGCTCAACTACGAGGAGGCGCTGACGCGGCGCGACTCGCTCACCGGCGACTGGTACGACTGCTCCGCGCACATGCTCTGGGTCGGTGAACGAACCCGCGAGCTCGACGGTGCCCATGTGGAGTTCCTGCGCGGCGTACAAAACCCGTTGGGATGCAAGATCGGGCCCACCGCCACAACCGACGAAGTCCTGGGGATCTGCGAAGCCCTGAACCCCGACCGCGCCCCCGGCAGACTCACCCTGATCAGCCGCATGGGCGCCGACAAGATCGCTGACGGTCTGCCCGCGTTGCTCGCGGCGGTGCGCGACGCCGGTCATCCCGTCGTCTGGGCCTGCGACCCGATGCACGGCAACACCTACACGTCTGAAGGTGGCCGCAAGACTCGCCACTTCGACGATGTGCTCAGCGAGATCGTCAGCTTCTTCGCGGCTCACAGATCCGAGGGGACCCATCCCGGAGGAGTCCACGTCGAATTGACAGGCGACCCGGTCACCGAGTGCCTCGGCGGATCCGACGAGCTCGTCGACCAGGACCTCGACCGGGCCTACGAAACCATGTGCGACCCCCGGCTGAACGGCCGCCAGTCGGTCGATCTGGCGTTCCGAGTGGCCGAACTGCTGCAGTCCGACGTCACACCCGGGCTGGGGTACTAGATCTTCCGCTCTAGACGAGGTTCTCCACGAAACCCTCGAGTTGGCGCAGGTTCCTCACCTCGAAGGCGCCGTCACAGTGCTGGGCGTACTCGCCGACGATTGAATCGCCGGTGTCCCAGTAGCTGCGCGGCTCCGGATTCAACCAGTAGACGTGACGGGCCTTGTCCTGCATCTCCTTGACGATCCAGCTCTCCGCCGCGTGGTAGTTGTTGCGGGCGTCGCCGAGGATCATTATCGACGTGCGCGGCCCGATGTCTTTGCCGTACTTCTGCCAGAACACACCGAACGCGTGGCCGTAGTCGGAATGCCCGTCGACCCAGACCACGTCGGCTTCGGTGTTGACCCGATGAACCGCCTCGTTGATGTCCTCGACGCCCTCGAAATACGAGGTCACCTCGTCGAGCCCGTCGATGAACACGAATGAGCGGACCTTGGAGAACTGCCCGGAGATGGCGTAGACGAGGTGCAGCGTGAAACGGGCGAACGCAGCAACCGAACCGGAGATGTCGGCGACAACGAAGATCTCAGGCTTGTGTGGATTCGGGTTGCGGAACTTCGGCTCGACCGGGACCCCGCCATAGCTCAACGAGGCGCGGACCGTACGCCGGAAATCGAGGGGGCCCCTCCGCCCGTGTCTGCGCTTACGCTGCAGACGCGCCGCCAACTTGCGGGTCAACGGGTAGATCGCCTTGCGCAGGTTCGCCATCTCCTCGCGCGAGGCGTGCATGAAATCGACGTCCTCGGGCAGGGGCTTGCGCAGCGTCTTGGCCATCGCCTCAACGCCGCGGTCGGCCACCAACCGCCTCCGGATCTCAGCCTCTATCTCCTTTTGCAGCTGATCGATCCGCTGGCTGTACTCGTCGCGCCAGAGCCGCTGGTCGAACTCTGAGAACTCCCCCTCAGTCTCCTGAGCCTGCTGCAGCAGACGCTCCAGGACTCCGTCGAGGTCGAGGTTGCGCAGCGTCCGGTAAAGGTAGTACGTGCCCCCAACCGGTCTGCCCGGCTCCATTCCCGCGAACCGACGCACAGCCTGGCGGGCGACACCCTTCATCATCTGCGCGTCGCCGCGCATCAATGACTGGAACAGCATCTCGGCGAGTTCCTCGGGGCTCAGGTTCTCACCCGCACCACCGCCTCCCTGCTGGTCTCCGAGCTGATCCCCGTCGAGTTCGTCGTCCTCCAGCTCGCCGAGTTCGTCGTCTTCAGCAATGGCGTACTCCCTGCCGCGCAGGGAGAAATACACCTCGAACACCGTCTCGAAGGCTTTCCAGTGGTTGTAGTGCTTCACCAGAGTGGCACCCAGCGCGTACTTGAAGGACTCGCGGTCGCCGATCGGCACATGCTTCACCGCCTCGAGCGCGTCGAGGTTCTCGGTGAGGCTCACCGGCAAACCTGCGGCGCGCAGTTCGATGATGAAACCGTTGAGCAGCTCCAGAATTGCGTCACCCAACTCCAGAGGAACCGCCTCAGCACCGACGCCGTTTCCTTCAGAGGTGCTGATCGCGGTCATCGCAGGATCAAACGCTCACACCGTCGGCGGTCACCAGTTCCTTGGCGACCTTCTTGATGTCGCTCTGGTACTTCAGCAGGATGTTGAGCGTGTCGCTCGCCGTCTGCTCGGTGACCTTCTCAACCCCGAGCAGCACCAGCGTCCTGGCCCAGTCGATCGTCTCAGACACCGACGGCGCCTTCTTCAACTCGATCTGGCGGATCGATCGAACCACCCGGGCGACCTGATCAGCCAGATTCTCGGTTATGTCCGGAACCTTGGTGAGCACGATCTCCTTCTCTCGTTCAAGGTCGGGATAGTCGACATGGAGGTACAGACAACGCCGTTTCAGAGCCTCGGAAAGCTCACGGGTGTTGTTGGAGGTCAGGAACACCAACGGAATCTGGGAGGCTTCGATAGTGCCGAGTTCCGGGATCGAGACCTGATAGTCCGAGAGGATCTCGAGCAGCAGAGCCTCCGTCTCCACCTCGACACGGTCGACCTCGTCGATCAGCAGCACGACCGGATCGGTCGCGCTGATCGCCTCGAGCAGCGGCCGGGTCAACAGGAACTCGTCGGAGAAGATGTCGTCGGAGAGGCCGGCCCAGTCGTGCCCCTCGCTTCCGTCGCTCTGAATCCTCAGGAGCTGCTTCTTGTAGTTCCACTCGTACAGCGCCTTGGCCTCGTCGAGCCCCTCGTAACACTGCAGGCGGATCAGCCGGTTCCCCAGCACCTCCGAAACACTCTTCGCAAGCTGGGTCTTGCCGGTACCTGCAGGTCCCTCAACCAGAACCGGCTTCTGCAGCCGGTCGGCCAGGAAGACCACACCGGCGATGCCCTCGTCGGACAGGTAGTCGACCCGCTGCAGGCCGTCCTTGAGAGAGGCGACATCCTTGAAACGAAATGACATAGAGAATCAAGGTTAGCGGCCGTTAACCGCGCTGCTCGTATCGTTTTCCGCTCTAGTCAGACCGGGAGTCAGGGGCGAGTCAGGGGCGTACGTGGCCCTCGCCGCGGACCACGTACTTGCAGGTTGTCAACTGTTCGAGGCCCATCGGACCGCGGGCATGGAGCTTCTGGGTCGAAATACCGATCTCAGCGCCGAAACCGAACTCCTCACCGTCGACGAAACGGGTCGATGCGTTGACCAGGACCGCCGCGGCGTCGACTTCCCGGGCGAACCGATCGGCGGCCCGGACATCGTTGGTGATGATCGCCTCGCTGTGTCCCGTTGAAGTCTCACTCACATGGGCGATGGCCTCGTCGAGATCGCCGACAACCTTGACGCTCATCTTCATGTCCAGGTACTCGGTCGCGAAGTCCGCGGGCTCAGCCGCACCGATCGAACCGTTGATCCGGCGCGACTCCTCGTCACCGACCAACTCGACGCCTTCGAGCGAGACGACCATCCGCTCCAGGAATTCCGGGGCAACATCGCGGTGGACGACGAGAGACTCCGCGGCGTTGCAGACTCCCGTTCGTTGCGTCTTGGCGTTGACCAGGATCTCGAGCGCCATGTCGAGGTCGGCTGCGGCGTCCACATAGACGTGGCAGTTGCCGGCCCCGTCGATGATGTAGGGCACCGTGGCGTTCTCGAGGATCGACCGGATCAACGAAGGACCGCCACGGGGGATCAGACAGTCGATGTAGTCGTTCTGCTGCATGAACTCCACCGCGGCCTCACGACGCGTGTCGTCGACGACCACCAAGGCGTCGGCCGGCAACCCCGCTTTCTCCAGCGCCTCACGCAACACGGCCGCGATCGCCAGATTCGAATTGATCGCAGACGACGATCCACGCAGGAATGCGGCGTTACCAGACTTGAGGCAGAGGCCGAAGGCGTCGCTGGTGACATTCGGGCGGCTCTCGTAGATGATCGCCACGACACCGAGCGGGACGTGCACCCGTTCAATGCGCAGCCCGTTGGGCCGCACCCAGCCGTCACTGATCCGGGAGACGGGATCAGCGAGCGACGCCACCTTCACCAGACCGTTGGCCATCGCCTCGATGCGAGAATTGTCCAGGCGCAGGCGGTCCACGAGCGGCGAAGCCATCCCCTCGCTGATCGCCCCTGTCACATCCACCTCGTTGGCCTCCAACACCGCCTGCGCGTTCGCCACAAGCAGGTCGGCCCCGGCATGCAGGGCGGCGTCCTTCTCCTCGGTGCTGGCAACGGCCAGGGCGCGAGACGCTGTTTTGGCGCGCGCCGCGAGTTCTGGGATGGGAGTGGTTCGACCGGTCACGGTCTCAGCGTACCGGACCAGCGCAGTAGTCTTGACAGGAGTCGGGGCAGTTCAATCGGTGAAAGGGACCAACTGGAGTGTCGGCACCGAAACGAAACGGGTCTGTACTGGTCGCTCTGGGGATCGGCATTTCGCGGGCGTCGGGACTGCTGCGCGAACTGGTGGCGAGCCGGGTGTTCGGCCTAGGCCTCGCTGCTGACGCCTTCTCGGCCGCGTCGCAGATCCCCAACATGCTGCAGAACCTGCTCGGAGAGGGCGTTCTCTCCGCATCGTTCGTACCCGTCTACAGCAAACTCCTCGACGACGAGGACCCCAAGGAGTCCAGCCGGGTCGCAGGGGCGGTCGGGGCGCTGCTTTTGGCGATCACCGGGATCTGCGTGGGCGTCTTCGTTCTTGCTGCCAGGCCGATCACATCGGTTCTGGCATTCGGTCTCAGCGGCGAGAAGTTCGAGATCGTCGTGGACCTCGTCCAGATCATGTCGTTGGGAATGGGCTTCCTGGTCATGTCGGCTTGGTGCCTCGGCGTGCTCAACAGCCATCGTCGCTTCTTTCTTCCCTACGCAGCGCCGGTCATCTGGAACGCCTGCCAGATCGTCGCCCTGTACCTGATGTGGGCTCGCGACTGGGACCTGGTCGATGCGGCCCGGGGCCTGGCCGTAGCGGTCACCGTCGGTGCGCTGTTGCAGCTGTTGATCCAACTGCCGACCGTGCTGCGCCTGGCCCGACATATCAGGTTCCGGCCCGACACACGAGACCCGTCGGTGAAAGAGATCCGGCGACGCTTCGTGCCTGCACTGCTCGGGCGCGGCGTCGTGCAGGTCTCGGCCTACCTGGACCTGATGCTGGCCACGCTGTTGGCGACCGGCGCGATCGCCGCGTTGATCAAGGCGCAACTGTTGTACACGCTCCCAGTCAGCCTCTTCGCAATGAGCGTCGCCGCAGCGGAGCTGCCGGAGCTGTCACGGCTCTCCGGTGACCCGCTGAGACTGGCATCCCGCTCCGAGCGGGGGTTTCGACAGATCGCCTTCTGGATGTTGATGGCCTCGTTGGTGTCGATCGTTGCAGGCGACCTGATAATCCGGGTTCTCTTCGAAGGCGGAGAGTTCGACCAGACCGACGCGACATTGGTGTGGCTCGTGCTCGGCGCGTACGCGGTCGGACTGCCCGCCATCGGCGCCAGTCGTCTGCTTCAGAACACCTGCTTCGCCGTCGGCGACACCCGGGGGCCGGCCCGAATCGCGGGCCTTCGAGTGGCCGTCTCCGCGGCCGTTGCGCTGCTCATCATGTTCTCGCTGGACCGTGTGATCGTCACCGCCGACGGGTTGACGACGAACGGCGGCTGGATCTCTTCGGTGCCCCTGGCGGAGAGTCTTCGCGCAGCCGAGGGCCCAGTCCGCCTGGGAGCCGTCGGGCTGTCCGCCGCCTCTGCGGTCGGCGCCTGGGTCGAGTTGCTGGCGCTGTCGATTCGGTCACGCCGTCACCTGTTCACGATCGCCAGCCCGATCCGTTCGCTGTACAAGCCCACCATGGCCGCAGCCGGCGCTTTCATACCCGCCGGCGCGGTCCGACTGCTGCTCGGAGACCTTCCCTTGCCGGTCTTTGCTGCGGTGGTCGTCGCAGTGGCGGTCATCGGTTACGTCACCATCGGCTCCCGAATCGGGGTGGCAGAAACCCGACTGTTGTTGGACCCGGTTCGCAAGGCCTTCTCACGCTCACGCTGACTAGTGACACCGCGAGACACTACGATTGAACCATGATCCAGTATCTGAAGAAGCGTTGGAACTACTTCATCACCAAGTCAGACCAGAGATTCGAGGAGTCCGCCGACCCCAAGGTCCAGTTGGAACAGGCCATCAACGAAGCCAAGGACCAGCACAACCGGCTCCGCGGACAAGCAGCCAACGTCATCGCCAACCAGAAGCAGACAGAGCTTCGGCTCAACCGCGCCATCGAGGAGCTCGAGCGGTACAGCGGCAACGCTCGTCAGGCAGTCAAGATGGCCGACGAAGCCACCCGCGCCGGACATGCCGAGAACCTGGAGCGCTACACCGACGCGGCCGAACACTTCGCCGACCGGATCCTGATCCTCGAAGAAGAGATCGAGAGCCTCAAGGGCCTGTACTTCCAAGCCTCCGACGCCGCCGATCAAGCCAAGGCCGCAGTTGAACAGAACGCCGGACTGCTCCAGAAGAAGCTCGGCGAGAGGCAGGCACTGCTGAGCCAACTGGATCAGGCAAAGATGCAGGAGATCGTCAACTCCGCCATGAGCACCCTGTCAGAGGCGGTCGGTGAGGACGTCCCAACCTTCGACCAGGTACGTGACAAGATCGAGGCTCGCTACGCACGCGCCAAAGCCGCTGCTGAACTCACCGAGAGCCACGTCGAGACACAGGTGTACGAGGTTGAGAAGGCCGCTCGCAAGATCGAGGCTCGCTCACGGCTCGAGACGATCCGCTCCAGCCTCGGAATCGAAGCACCCGATGCCGCCGAGGCGATCCCCGAGACCAGCAGCGATCCGAGCGATCCTCAATAGGCGCCTCTCAAGCAGGCACTGTCACAAGGTCGTCGGCGTGAATGACCAGATGCAACGCGCCCGCGGGCAGATCCTCGCTGCGGCGACCCGCAACCGCACGCAGATCTTCGGACCCGTGACGGGTCAAGCCCTTGGCGAAGATCACCGCGTCGTCGTCGACCACCTCCACCGGAGCGCCCGCAGCGAACGAACCATCGATGCCGCGCACACCGGCCGCCAGCAGCGACTTGCCCCGCTCGAGCGCCCTGCGAGCTCCAGCGTCGACGGTGATGGTTCCCTGAGCGCTGACCGCGAACGCGATCCACAGCTTCCTCGCGGGCAGGCGGCTCTCCCGCGCGTGCACCATCGTGCCGCTGCCGGCCACACCGTTAACGGCGTCACGCAACACCGAGTCGCGGTCCGCGTCGGCGATCACCGACGAGACCCCCGACCAGGCGGCGATCTTGGCCGCGTTGAGCTTCGAGGCCATACCACCGCTGCCCCGCGCGGAACCGGCGCCACCGACAACCGCCTCGGTCTGATGGTCGATACCCACGATCTCAGAGATCAGCGAAGCATCGGAGTCGATGCGCGGGTCCGCCGTGAGCACCCCGGCGGTGTCGGTCAGCAGCACCAGGCGGACCGCGTCGACCAGGTTGGCGACCAGAGCCGCGATCCGGTCGTTGTCCCCGAATCGGATCTCGTCATCGGCGATGGCGTCGTTCTCGTTCACCACCGGGATCACGCCGAGCTCGAGCAGGCGCTCGAGGGTCTGTCGGGCATGCAGGTACTGGGAGCGAACGATGAAGTCGAGCGGTATGAGCAGAACCTGGCCCGCGATGAGACCATGCGAAGCGAACTCCTCGCGGTACACCGCCATCAACGCACTCTGTCCGACCGTGGCGACAGCCTGCAGCGTCCTGATATCTCTGGGTCGCTTGCCGCCACCCAGGCCCAGTTCCGGCAGACCCGCCGCGATGGCTCCCGAGGTCACCACGACCACCTGATATCCCTCGGCGCGCAGCTCAGCGACTTCGGCGCACAGCTTGGCGATACGCGACCGCTGCACTACCCCGTCGTTGTCGGTGATAGACGACGTCCCGATCTTCACCACGACCGTGTTGTTGGCACTCATATGTCCTCTTCGTAGCTAAAACTAAACTCTCCGATACGCACCTCGTCGCCAGTTTTCAGTCCGGCCCGCGCCAGCGCCGTGTTGACCCCCAGCTGCTGCAGACGCTCAGTTGCATACGCCAGCGCCTGATCGTCAGTCAGGTCGCTGAGGGCAACCGCACGCCGAGCAGCGCGACCCAGCACCTCCCAGGACCCGTCGTCGTGACGCCGGAGCTGGATCTCCGAGGAAACCGGGCGGTGGATCACCGTCGAGACCGACTCGACCAGCTGCGCACGGCTCTCGTCGACCAGCCGCACCAACTCCCCGGTCAACTGCGGGATGCCCTCACCGGTGACCGACGAGATCACCAGGCCGTCGAAGGTATGGCCCGGAGCCATGTCCGCGCGGCTCCCGACCACCAGGCGCGGCCGGTCCAGCAAGTCGGCCCGGTAGCAACCGAGCTCGTTCAGCAGCACCCTCAACTGCTCTTGCGGTGCGACACCGTCCCACGGCGCCAGGTCGACCAGCACCAGCAACACCTGCGCCCGCTCGACATGGCGAAGGAACTGATGCCCCAGGCCCCTGCCCCGGCTCGCACCCTCGATCAACCCCGGGATGTCGGCCACGACCATCTCGAAACCGTCGTCGGTACGGACCACACCGAGGTTCGGCTCGAGAGTCGTGAACGGATAGTCGGCGATCTTCGGTTTGGCAGCCGAGATGCGGCTGATCAGCGTCGACTTGCCGACATTGGGGAAGCCGACGATCGCCACGTCGGCTAGCAGTTTGAGTTCGAGCCGCAACCAGCGCTTTTCTCCATGCTCGCCCTGCTCGGCGAACGCCGGCGCACGTCGGCGGTTCGACAGGAAGCGGGCGTTGCCCCGGCCGCCTTCGCCGCACTGCGCGGCGAGCCAGCGATCACCGTTGTTGACGAGATCGGCCAGCGGCTCGCGGGTCTCGTGGTCGAGCACGACCGTTCCCATCGGCACCGCAACCTCCAGGTCGTCGCCCCGCGCGCCGTGCCGTTTGGATCCACCACCGTGCCTGCCGTTGGGCGCCCTGCGATGGGGGTAGTCGCGAAACGCCAGTAGCGAAGCGACATTGCGGTCCGCCACCAGCCACACCGATCCGCCGTCGCCGCCGTCGCCGCCGTCAGGGCCGCCCTTGGACACGTGTGCCTCCCGGCGGAACGCGACACAGCCCGCGCCGCCGTCGCCAGCGGTGACATGAAGGTTGCATTCGTCGATGAACGTGGCCACCCCGCCAGCGTACGGGACGCCATCGGGGCCGACGCGTTTGCCGGCCCGGCGCGTTTGTTGGCCGTTGTCTTCCGCTCTTGGTTCGCTGCGCTCACCGGGCCGCTCGGGCCACGGCCTCGTTCGACGTGACCCTGCGCGGGATCAACTCGCTCGGCCTCCTAGGCGAATCAGGCCGGGATCACATCAACAAGTTTACGGCCGCGGCGCTTACCGAACTTGACGGTGCCGTCGGATGTGGCGAACAGAGTGTCGTCACCGCCGCGCATGACGTTGTGGCCGGGATGGAACTTGGTGCCGCGCTGACGAACGATGATCGCCCCGGCCAGAACCTGGCCACCGTCGTAAACCTTGACGCCCAGCCGCTGGGCGTTGGAATCACGGCCGTTGCGAGTCGAACCACCGCCTTTGGTCTTGGACACTGGAAATCAACCCTTCGATATCTCGGTGATCTCGATGAGGGCCTGAGTCTGACGATGCCCCCATCGCCTGCGATTGTTGGACTTGCTCTTGTAGAGGAAACCGTTGATCTTCGGGCCCCTGCGCTCCTCGATCACCCGGGCCGTCACCGACGAGCCCTTCAGTTGATCGGGGGTGGCCAGAACGGTGTCGCCGTCGACGAGCATCACCGGCGCCAACTCGACGTCGGAACCGACCTCGCCCAGCCGTTCCACCGCGAGGGTCTGGCCCTGCTCGACGCGGTACTGCTTACCGCCGGTCTTCACCACTGCGTACATAGGCCGAAGATTCTAACGGACCGGTCAGCCGATCAGACCATCAATCAAGACATGGCCGTCGCCCTCGCAGGATTCGCAAAGGTCCGAGACCGACTCCAACAGACCCTCCCCGATCCGCTTGCGGGTCATCTCCACGAGGCCGAGGCCCGAGATGTCGAACACCTGCGTGCGGGTCTTGTCACGAGCCAGCGCCGCCCGGAATACCTTCATCACCTCGGCGCGGTTCTTGGCTATCTCCATGTCTACGAAGTCGATCACGATGATCCCGCCGATGTCACGCAACCGCAGCTGATTGGCGACCTCCTCAGCGGCTTCGAGGTTGTTGCGGAAGACCGTCTCCTCGAGACTCGACTTGCCGACGTTCTTGCCCGTGTTGACATCGATCACGGTGAGCGCCTCGGTGGCCTCGATGATCAGCGAACCACCGGACGGCAGCCAGACCTTGCGGTCGAGCGCCTTGCGCAGTTGCTCCTGTACGTGATAGCGCTCGAACAGGGGCAGGTTCGCGGCTTTCGGATCGTAATACTCGACCCGTTCGGCCAGTGCCGGTGTGATACTCGAAACGTACGCTCTCACCTCGTCGTAGAGTTCGCGGTTGTCGATGATGATCCCTCGGAAGTCCTTCGTGAACTCCTCTCGAATGATCCGCACGGCAGCTTCGGGCTCTCGGTAGACGAGCGCAGGCCCACTCGTCTTGGAGGCGAGGGTCTCGATCTCGTTCCACTGGGTGACGAGCCGGGCGACATCGCGCTTTATCTCCTCGGCTGTCACCTTCTCGGCCGCGGTGCGGACAATCACGCCGTGCTGTTTGGGTTTCGCCTTGTCGAGGATGCTCCGAAGCCTGGCCCGTTCAGATTCCGGAAGGCGTTTTGAGATGCCGTAGGTGGACGTGTTGGGGACCAGCACAACGAAGCGGCCCGGTAGCGACACCTCTTGGGTGAGCCGTGCACCCTTGTGGGCGATCGGGTTCTTGGTCACCTGGCAGAGGATCATCTGGCGGGCTTTCAGCAGCTCTTCGATGCGTGGCTGTTCGGTGGGTCCGCTCTCAATGTCTTCAGGGTCGTACTGGACGTCGCCGCGGTACAGCACCGCGTTCTTGGGGGTGCCGATATCGATGAACGCGGCCTCCATGCCCGGAAGCACGTTCTGCACTCGGCCGACATAGATGTTCCCGTGAATCTGGCTGACGTCGTCCGCGGGGCGGGACACCTGGTGCTCAACAAGCTTGCGGCCTTCCAGCGTCGCTATCTGCGTCGCCTTCTCGCCCACCGACACGCACATCAGGTAGCGGCCGACCGCCTGGCCCTTGCGGGTTCTGCCCCGACGCTGCTTGAGCGTCTTCTCGTCGAGTTCAACCGCTTCGTCGACGATCGATTCCACCGGACGGGGGGACTTCTGGCCGCGGCCCTGACGAGCCTGGGACGCTCCCTTGTTGCGTGCGTCCTTGGAGGACTGGTCCGGCGCGGACCCCCTGCCGCGGCCCCTTCCACCCCGCTTGCGACGCCGGCGCTTCGATCCACCCTCGCCCTGGGTGCGGCTCTGGGAGTCCTGCTGCTTGGAAGGTTGGTTCGAAGACCCCGACCGTCCAGAGCCTCCGCCACCGCCGCCACGTCCATCCTGGGTCTTGGAGCCCCCCGAGCCGCGCCCCGGGGGTTTGGCGTTGCCGCCGCTGGGAGGAGCCGGCCGGGTATCGCCTATGCGCGGAGCCCTGCTGGGGGCGGGCGCAGGCCGTGAATCACCGATTTTCGGTTTCTGGGCGCCTTTGGTTTGAGGCTTGGTGGTTTGAGGTTTGGGAGCACGCGCGGGGGCGTCGCTGTTGTCGGCCTGTGATTTGGCCATAGTTTCGTTCCTTCGTTGATGACACCGGGGAGCAGAAGTTCATGTCGCCCCCACTGGTGTGGGCGAGGCAGCGTCAAGCGGGTTGCTGCGCTGCCGATCGCCGGTTTCGTTCGCTGTCCATTGGTGAAGCCTCAGCACCCGATGCTCGATCAACGGTGGATCCAGAGCGCCGAGGAGTTCAGACACTCGTAGAGCACGCGGTTGGGTGGCGAGTTCAGCGATCAGCCTCACCCCGCCACCTTCTGCTTGTTCAGCTTCGATTGGCCCTTCAACATCGAGACTCAGCACGCCGGGGCGCAAGTCGTCGGTGACTTTCTTGCCCTTGCGTTCTCTGGTAACGACGAGATTCTCTGCGGCGAGCGCTCGAGCCACGGCGCCGGCCACGGTATCGGCAGCAATGTCGACGACATCGATCTGCCAGGTACAACTGGTGACTGCTTGCTGCAAAGACGCAGTCTGTCGGTCAACGGTCACTGCAGCAGTGACTTCCATTCCTTGCGGGAGCTCATTTGTCAGCCGAGCCGGCAGGTCACCCATCTCAATTCCGTTGACTCGTTCGGGATCCAGGTCAATATCAAGATACTCCGCATCGGACTCATGTCCTGTGGATAGGGCGAGACCAAATGCGATCTTGGGCCGCGGAGAGAACCCTTGGCTGTACGCGACGGGTAGTCCCGCACGCCTGAGCGCCCGCTGGAAGATCCGGGCCACGTCCCGATGCGAGGTGAAGCGCACCTTGCCGTGCTTGGTGAAGCAGATCCTGACCCTCATGACGCCACCCCGGCCGGACGACGAGTGTCGGCGTCGCTCTTTCCGGCGCTGATCGGCCGCTGCGCCAGCACCACCGGCACAGCCCCGCCCCCGCTCAGATCGACTCCGGTCCCCTGGCTTCCTCCCGCGGGAGGCGAGGCGGACGCCACGACATGCTCGATCCCGTAGCCCGTACAGGCGCCGCAGTCGTAACAGGGTGTCCAACGGCAGTCCTCGAGACCCAGTTCATTGAGCGAGTCGCGCCAGTCCTGCCACAGGAAGTCCTTGTGCAGACCGGCCGAGAGATGGTCCCAGGCGAGCACCTCGTCGGAGCGGCGGTGACGGTGGACGTACCAGTCGACGTCGCAGCCATTGACGGCCATGGCCTCGAGCCAGAGGTCGTAGTCGAAGTGCTCCGACCACTCCTGGAACGTGCCACCCCTACGCCAGACATACTCGATCACGGGACCCAAGCGGCGGTCCCCGCGACTGGTGATGCCCTCCGCGAGGGTTGCTTTGGGGTCGTGCCATTTCAGCTGCACGCCCCTGGCCCGTCGCAGGTCGTCGCGCAGCAACCCGATCTTGCGCGTCAGCTCAGCCACAGTGTTCTGGCCGAACCACTGGAACGGCGTGAACGGCTTGGGCACGAATCCCCCCACCGAGACTGTCACCGACGGCGACGAGTGATGGCTGCGGCCGAGCGCCACACAATTACGGGCGAGTTCGGCGATTCCGAGCGTGTCCTCGTCGGTCTCGGTTGGAAGTCCGGTCAGGAAGTACAGCTTCATGCGCCGCCAACCCTGGCTGTAGGCGCTCTCGACTGCTCCGTACAGGTCCTCTTCGCGAATGAGCTTGTTGATGACCTGACGCATCCGCCAGGAACCCGCCTCGGGCGCGAAAGTCAGACCGGTGCGGCGGGCCCGCTGGATCTGGGCGGCTATGCCGACGGTGAATGCGTCCACCCTCAGGCTCGGCAGCGCAACACTCACCTGATCGCAGCCGGCGTCGCTGACCGTGTCGCCGATCACCTGCTCGATTCCGCTGAAATCCGCGGTCGAGAGCGACGTGAGCGCAACCTCGTCGTATCCCGTGCGGGCCAAACCGTCGCTGATCATGGTGCGAACCTGCTCGGCGGGACGCTCGCGGACAGGACGGGTGATCATGCCCGCCTGACAGAACCGGCAACCCCTGGTGCAGCCCCGGAACACCTCCACCGACAGACGGTCGTGCACAACCTCTGTCAACGGAACGAGCTGCTGTTTGGGATAGGGCCAGTCAGCGAGGTCGGCGACCGTGCGCTTCTCCACCGTGGACGGCACGTCCGCGTAGCGGGGCACGACCTCCGCGATGAACCCGCCGGAGTACGTCACCTCATACATCGAGGGGACGTAGACCCCTGCGATCTTCGCCATCTCCCTCAGTATCCGGCTGCGGGAACCACCGGAACGTCCGGTTCGCTTCCAGTCGCACAGCAGCTCCGTGATCTCGCCGACAACCTCCTCACCGTCGCCGAGCACCACGAAGTCGACGAAATCAGCGATCGGTTCCGGGTTGTAGGTGCAGTGACCACCCACGCCGATCAACGGATCGTCGTCTGAGCGCGAATCCGAGTGGATCGGCACCCCCGCAAGATCAATGCAGTTCACGAGGTTCGTGTAGGTGAGTTCGGCGCTGAGGTTGAACGCAATGACATCGAAGTCGCCCGCGGGGCGGTGAGTGTCCACCGAGAACAGCGGCAACCTCTCGCTCCGCAACAGAGCCTCCAGGTCGGTCCAGGGAGCATAGGCACGCTCAGCTGCCGCGTCGTCACGCTCATTGAGAATCTCATAGAGGATCTGCAGACCCTGGTTGGGCAGCCCGATCTCGTAGGTGTCCGGGTAGCTCAGCAACCAGCTGACGATCGCAGGACCGTGAGTCGGCTTCTGCGCGCCCTGCTCGCAGCCGATGTAGCGCGCCGGTTTCTGTACCTGCGGAAGCAGGTTCTCGAGACGGGGCCACAGCGACACGGACACTCATTGAGGCTACCCGCACGCCATAGCTACCACGCTCCGCTCCCCTCCTAGCTACGCTCCGCCCTCGGGCGCTCCGCCTCAGCTACGCTCCACTCTTGGGCGCTCCGCCTCAGCTACGCTCCGCAAAATCGAACCGGCGGCGGTATACGCCCATGACCAGACCCAGCGCGACCATCGAGGTGAGCATCGACGACCCGCCGTACGAGACCAGCGGGAGCGGAATCCCCGTCACCGGCATCATCCCCATGGTCATACCGGCGCTCTGGAAGGCCTGAAACAGGAACATCGCCATGACCCCGATCGTGATCAGCCGATCGAACGAGTCGGTTGCCCGCACCGCGATCCTCCAGATCCGAAACAGCATCAACGCATACAACCCCAGCAGCAAGCCCGCCCCACGAAACCCCAGCTCCTCGCCTGCAACCGAGAAGATGAAGTCCGTCTGCTGCTCTGGCACAAGGTTCGAACGGGTCTGCGTACCCTGGAACAGGCCCTGGCCGAACAGTCCCCCGTTGCCGATGGCGATCTGGGACTGCTCGACGTTGAAAGCCGCTCGGGCCGCCTCCGGACCCAGCGCAACAAGGTCCTCCTCATCAAGGACGAACACCTGGAGCCGGTCCTCCTGATACTCCGCAAGCACATCGGACTGGAAGATCCCGACCACAACCGCAACCGCGATCACCGCCAGAGCCGCAATGAACCGCAACTTGACCCCGCTCATGGCGATCATCGCGGCCACGATGACGACATAGACGAGGATCGTTCCCACATCGGGCTGACGCAGGATCAGAACGACCGGCACTGCAGCGAGAGCCAAGCCCACCAGCAACCGTCTGGTTCGCACTTCCTCGACCGCCAGGACCGCGGCGAGGACGACGATGAGTATCACCTTGCCGGGCTCCGAAGGCTGAAAGCTGAACCCGCTGACGCTGTACCAGGCGCGCGCTCCCCTCACGTTGTCGCCGAACAGCAGCAGACCGCCCAACAGCAGGAGCAGCCCGACGTAGGCCGCACCAGTCCAGGCCCGGATGGTGCGGACACTGAGATGAGCCACGAACACCGCGGCGATCAGGCCCAGAACCGCGAACGCGATCTGACGTTCAAGCAACGAGTAGTCGGGCGGTTCGAGCGGCGTAGCCGAGCCGCGCGTGGCGGAGAAGACCAGCACCGCTCCCATCGCAGTGATCAGCAGCACCGTGGTGATCAGCACCGGGTCCAGCACGAACCACCAACGCTGATCATCCTCCTCGGCGAGCGGCACGTTGCGAGAGGTGAAGGTACCCGGGGCTGTCACTGCGTCGCTCCGTCCGCTGAAACCGTCGCCTGCAGTCCGGCATCGCGCGCCGCGAGCAGGGCCTCGATACGAGCCACCTGCTCAAGCTCCTTCTCGTCGAGCGTCAACGCTCGCGGCATGTTGTTGCGTGCGATGGGCTCAAGTATCGCAGCCGCGACCGGCGCGGCGGCGACGCTGCCGAATCCGCTCTCCTCCATCACCACCGCGATGGCGATCTCCGGGGGCCCGTCCACGTCGACCCCGGCCTCGGGGAAATCGTTGGGGCCCCAAGCCACGAAGAGGCTCGTGTCCGCCTTCCCGTCGACTTCGGCGGTCCCGGTCTTCCCGGCAACCGGCCACTGGTCAATGGGGAAAGTCCCACCCTGGAAGGCGCTCGCAGCGGTACCACGGACCGCGCCGAACCTGGGAACTCCCAACAAACCCCGCATGATCGGCTCGGTCACCTCAGGTCCCAAGTCGAGTTCGTCCAACACCCGCGGGCCGAACTCGACGATCGAATCGCCCTGCGGACTCGAGATCTGCAACGCGACGTTGGGTTGATGGAGGATGCCGCCGTTGGCGAACGTGGCGTAGGTGTTGGCGAGCTGGATCGGCGTCACCAGGACGTCACCCTGACCGATCGACAACAGGATGGTGTCGCCGGCGAACCACTGATCCCCGTCGCGGATGAAGACACCCTGGGAGAACTTCAGATCGAAGTAGTCGCGGTCCGGCACCACACCGGCACGCTCGTAGGGAAGCTGCACTCCGGTGGTACCGCCGAGACCCAGGAGCCTCGCGGTCGTCTGAATCCCCTCATCGCCCTGCGGCCCGCGCTCGCGGGTGAAGAACCCCTCACCGGCGAGTCGATAGAAATAGACGTCGCTCGACACGGTCAGCGCGTCGGCAAGGTCGACGTGACGCGAACCCACGAAGGGACTGTCGAACGCGCAGGTGCCCTCCAGTTCGGTTCCCGTCTCGCAGAACGGGTAGATGTAGCTCCCCTCGTCGTTCACGAACTCGTGGGTGCCGCCGAAGAGCTCGTCGATCACCCCATGCTGGACCGCAGCCACAGAAGTGACCAGTTTCCAGGTTGAACCCGGAGCGTAGGAGCCCTGAATGGCTCGGTTCAGAATCGGCCAGTAGTTGTCATCGGAGGTCAGCAGATTGAACTCCTCGGTGGAGATTCCAGTGGCGAACTGCGACGGGTCGTAGGTCGGGAACGATGCCATGGCCAGCACGTCGCCGTTCTGGGGATTGATCGCGACCACAGACCCGGCCGGGGCCAAGACATCCGGCTCCTCCGCCTCAACCCGGGTCCTGATCAGCCCCAGGGCGAGCTGCTCCTCAGCACGAGCCTGCAGGTCGATGTCGATCGTCAACCACACATCGTTGCCGGGTCTGGGAGCGACACCGGGATGCTCGCGGATGACCTCCCCCACATTGTTGACCTCCAACAGACGAATGCCGGGAACACCCCGCAGCTCGAGCTCGAAGATCCTCTCGATGCCGGTCTTTCCGATCTGGCTGTTCAGCTGGTAGGTCTTGGCATCCTGGGCGTCGGGGTCGAGGTTGGCGTTCGCCTGCTCCTGCTCTGCTCGGGTGACCGGACCCACATAACCCAGAAGATGCGCGGCGAGGCTGCCGTAGGGGTAGCTGCGGATGGTGCGCTGCTCCACACGGACTCCGGGAAACTGGTCAGGGCGCTCCCCCAGATAGACCATGAGCTTGGAGTTGACGTCGACCGCGATCGGGATCCGGTCGAAGGGCCCGTAGCGGGGATCGTTGACCTCAGCGGAGATCGACGACACCTTGGTCGGCCGGCCGGAGCGGCTGATCGCCAGAGCGAGCCGCCTGAAGACCTCGAGAGCCTCCTCCTCATCAAGGGACTCGAGAACCTTTCGGTCGAACGTCACGACCTGAACGACCTTGTTGTCGACAAGGACGCGACCATTGCGATCGAGGATCCGGCCACGGGGCGCTTCCTCATAGACCGGCTCAAGCACATTGGTCAGCGCCTCCTGGCTCAGAACCTCGTGCTCGATCCCCTGCAGGAACCACAGCCGGGCCACCAGAGCGCCAAAGAGGATCAAGGCCACGAACGCGAAGATCCGCAGCCGCAGCTTCAACTGTTCGTCGTCGACGGCCATCGTCTCAACCCGAAGAGATCATCGAACGGCTCCCACAACACCGAATCCCGACTTGGGTCCAACGGACCAAGCGATCAAGGGCCGGGTCAGCGGCGCCGCCGCCGCATTGACCAGCCCGGCGATGAGCGAGACGCGGAGCATCTCCAGGTCGACGAGACCTCGTTGTCCCATGACCTCCCCCAACAGGGCATAACCAGCGACCGCCGCGAACGTCCCGACCCCGGCAATCGCAGCCAGTTGCAGCTTCGAGTCTCGGAACAGTTCCGCTCCGCCGGTCCCGACCGCGAAGGCCACCATGGCAAACACGATCGCCGAGAGGCCCAGAGGAGTCGGCAGGTAGATGTCCCAGAACAGACCGATCACGAACGCCGCTGTCGGTCCATGCTTCGGCCCGAACCAGTAGCCGAACATCACCGCGAACAACACGAGCAACTCGGGAGCAACGCCTGCGATCCTGACATCGGCAAACACCGTGACCTGCACAACCACCGCGACGAGCATCAGTGCGCCCAGCCTCAAGGGGATCATTGGCCCACCTCATCGGCGCTTCCGGCGGCAGGGGGGTCGAGCAGGTCCGGGTCGAGATCGAGGGGGACGCTGGTACTCGGCACGACATCCACCAGCGGCGGGTCCTCGTACTGTTCGGTGATGAGGACCGACACGAACGCCAGATCCTCGACATCGTTCGCCAGCTCAACGAGGACTTCGAGAGCCAACTCATCCGCAGCGGGACGTACCTCGACGACCCGTCCGATGGGAACATCGGCGGTGTAGCGCGAGTCGGCGTCGGTCACGACCGCCGAACCGGTCTCGGGCAGCAGCGTCGTGTCTGAAATCTTGGGCCAGTTCGGTCCCTGATTGATGATGAACATCCCGGGTTCGCCAGGAACGGCATGACCGAGACCCACATCGTTGGTGGAGACCAGTCGCACCCCGACGAGCAGGTTCGGATCGCTCAGCAACTGCACGGTCGAGGTCACCCCGTCTACCCGTTCCACCCTGCCCACGAGGCCCGCGCCCGTCACGACCGTCATACCCTCCGACAGACCGTGGCGGTGGCCTCTGTTGATCGTCACGACATCACTGGCAAAATTGCCGACCGGACCCCTTTCCACGCGGGCCGTGACGGTCGCGATGTCTCCGGCATAGGGCAGGTCCAGCGACTCCAAGAGCTGCTGATAGGCGCTGCTGTCGGCCTCCGCGGAGATCGCGGCACCTCGCATCGCGTCGATCTCCTGCTGCAGCGCGGCGTTCTCCGCTTCAAGGTCGTCGTATGAGAACAAAGAGTTCCAGATGTCACCAACCGGTGAGAAGATCGTCGTCGCCAACGAGTTGACCGGATGGAGGAGGTCTCGAACGAAGCCCTGAGCCGCCCGCGCCGACTCGAACCCCCGCAGATCAACAGTCAACAGGGTTATGGCGACGAGCGTGAGAAGGATCAGACGGTGACGAACCCGCCCCGTCCGCTGAGCCAGCGCCATGAAACCGCCTTGCGGTTACAGCTCGCCGGAGCTGAAGACTACGTCCCTCAGGGCCTCGAACTCCTCAAGAACTTGACCTGACCCGACAGCAACGGCATACAGGGGCTGCCTGGCGATTCGAACCGGCATACCCGTCTCGTCCGCCAGCCGCTGGTCGATGTTGCGCAACAGGACTCCCCCGCCCGCCAGAGTGATGCCGCGCGCCATAATGTCCGCCGCGAGGTCGGGCGGGGTCTGGTCGAGAGTCGACTTGACAGCGTCGCAGACCGCGACGATCGGTTCTTCGAGCGCGGTGCGAATGTCCTGAGTGCTCACGACGATGCTGCGGGGCAGGCCCGTCACAAGGTCTCGGCCGCGGATCTCCGCGCACAACTCCCGCTCGAGCGGTGCCGCCGAACCGATCTGAACCTTCACTTCCTCAGCGGTGCGTTCACCGAGCGCAAGGCCGTGCTCCTTCTTGACGTGTTGGGCTATCGCATCATCGAGTTCATCGCCGCCGACACGGACCGATTGACTCGCCACGACACCCCCCAGGGAGATGACCGCGACCTCGGTGGTCCCACCGCCGATATCGACGATCATGTTGCCCGTCGGCTCCTGAACCGGAAGACCCGCGCCGATCGCCGCAGCCATGGGCTCCTCGATGATGTAGGCGGGCTTGCTGGCGCCCGCGTACTCCGCGGCCTCCTGCACGGCGCGCTGCTCGACACCGGTGATTCCCGAAGGAACCGCGATCACCATGCGAGGCCGCGCCCACTTGCGCTGATGCACTTTGCGGATGAAATACCGGAGCATCTTCTCGCAGATCTCGAAATCTGCGATGACGCCGTCCTTGAGGGGGCGGATGGCCTGAATGTTGGCCGGGGTGCGCCCGATCATCCGTTTAGCTTCAGACCCCACAGCCAACGGCCGGTTGTCGGTGGTGTCGATGGCGACCACGGACGGTTCGTCCAACACGACGCCTTCGCCGCGCACATAAACCAGCGTGTTCGCCGTGCCGAGATCGACTGCCATGTCGCGTCCCATAGCAGCCCGCAGACCACCACCCAACATGTTCTTGAATGAGTCTGCAGCCATTAGCTCATTGCCTCGTTCCGGTCGCCGAAGTTGGCCCGGGAGAGCCCAGCACACACGGTGCTGTTCCCCCGCGCCCCAGTGTACGCAGAAATGCCGCCGCGATGCCAAGAATCGACTGCAAGCGACCGTGTGTTGACAACGGAGCCGATCGGTGGTGCAGTCATCTGAGATCAGCCCCGGCCCAGTTCCGGGAAGAAGATCGCAATCTCGCGTTCCGCAGAATCAGCGGAGTCGCTGCCGTGGATCAAGTTCTCCGTGAACTGGTTGCCCAGGTCTCCACGGATCGTTCCCGGCGCCGCCTGCAGAGGGTCGGTCGCCCCCATCATCTGGCGAACCACACGCCAGGTCTCGGGCACGCCCTCGACAACCGCTACCAACACCGGACCTCGGCTCATGAACGCGACCAAGTCGTTGTAGAACGACTTGCCCTGATGTTCTGCATAGTGGCGAGCAAGGGTCGCTTCGTCGAGAACCCTGAGTTGCGCCGCTGCGAGCTTCAGCCCCTTACGCTCGAATCGCCCGAGGATCTCGCCTACCAGACCTCGCTCGACCGCGTCCGGTTTGCAGATGATGAGAGTTCGATCCATGCGCTGGAAGGCTACCGTTTCGATTCCAAACGTCACCGCGCGGCCGAAGCGGGCTCGGCCCCGCTACAACTCGGCAGCGAACTCGCGTGCGACCTCCAACACGGTCACCGAACCCGCAACCACGATCAGATCATCGTCGTCGCCCTGACCACAGACGAAGTCCAATGCTGTGGGGATGTCTGCAACAGCCTCGGCGTGCGCACCCAAAGAGACTGCCGCTTCACGAAGCGCACTCGCCGCAATACCGCGGGGAGTGGGAGCCGTACAGGTGACCACCAGGTCGAAACCCGCCACGCCGAGGGCTTTGAGAACCTCGGCAGGATCTCGTCCGTCCTGGATTCCGAAGACCAGGAATCGACGGTTGGTTCCTCTGAAATCCTCGTCGAGCGACCTTGCCAGCGCCTCCGCACCTGGGGGATTGTGGGCAGCATCGAGCAGCATCAGCGGACCGCGGTGCACCACCTCGAGCCGCCCCGGCGCCTCCACGGAACCGAGGGCCTCCTCCACGACGTCCGAACCGAGCGGCGCGTCAAGAAACTCCTCTGCCGCGCAGACCGCCAACGCGGCATTCTGTCCCTGATAGGCACCATGAAGTCCCAGAAACACTTCAGAATGGGTGGTTCTCGGCGTTTGGATACTCAGCAGGCGGCCACCGACCGCCACTTCATTGCTCAACAGCGTGGGGTTGAGAATCGTCGCCGGCGACTGTTCAGCGACAATCTCGGCGAGCTCCTCGGTGCTCTCGCCAACAACCACGCTTGAGCCTTCCTTGACGATCCCGGCCTTCTCCTCGGCGACTCGACGCCACCAACCCGGCGCCCCGTCGGTGTGGTCACGCCCGACGTTGGTGATGACCGCGACCTGTCCGTCAACCACGTTGGTCGCGTCGAACCGGCCCAGCATTCCCACCTCAACCACCGCCACCTCGACCGCCTCGTTCGCAAAATGCGCGAAGGCGGCCGCGGTCACCGTCTCGAACCAGCTCAACGGTTCCAGTTCAGCCGCCTCCACGAGGCGTGCGATGTCACCGACAACCTGCCCGAACGTCGGCTCGTCGAGTTCAGTCGCCCCCACCCGGATCCGCTCGCGCGGAGTGACCAGATGGGGACTCGTGTACAACCCGACCCTCAGTCCCATCGCGCTCAGCAACGACTCGATCATCCGCGCGGTCGAGCCCTTGCCGTTGGTGCCGGTGATGTGGATAGCCGGACAGGCGCGCTGAGGGTCGTCCAGGATTGCCATCACCTTGAGCATCTTGTCCAGCGACAGGCCCTTGATCGCTCCTGCACGCGGCTGAACTTCGTAGTTGATCAACCCGTCAAGATGATCCAACGCCTCTTGATAGTCCAAGTCTGCCCCGTTGCCCGGCTATCAAACAGCGGTCAGCTGGCGCGCAGGTCCTCGGCGCGGTCGAGCAGCACCGGCGGGACCTTCTCGAGGACCGTGTCCTCGTCGATCACCACCTGGCCGACATCGTCACGACCTGGAAGGTCGTACATGACGTCGAGCAGGACCTCTTCGAGGATCGCGCGCAGCCCGCGTGCGCCCGAGGAGCGCTTGATCGCCTCCTCTGCAATGGCAAGAAGCGCTGCCGGGGTGAACTCCAACTCGACGTTCTCAAACTCGAAGATCTTCTGGTACTGCTTGATGAGGGCGTTGCGGGGCTCAGTGAGAATCTCCACGAGCGCGTCCACCTCGAGATGCCCCACCGACCCCTGCACGGGCAGACGCCCGATGAACTCGGGAATCAAACCGAACTTGACAAGGTCCTCGGGCAGCACCTCATCGAAGATCGCTCCGAGATCCTTGTCCTCGGGGCGCCTGATATCGGCCCCGAAACCGACACCCCGAGTGCCGATCCGATTCTCGACGATCTTCTCGATGCCCGCGAATGCGCCGCCGCAGATGAACAGCACATTGGACGTGTCGATCTGGATGAACTCCTGGTGGGGATGCTTGCGTCCGCCCTGAGGGGGCACCGCCGCGGTCGTTCCTTCGAGAATCTTCAGAAGCGCCTGCTGGACCCCCTCACCGGACACGTCCCGGGTGATCGACGGGTTCTCGCTCTTGCGGGCCACCTTGTCGATCTCGTCGATGTAGATGATCCCGGTCTCGGCCTTCTTGATGTCGTAGTCGGCCGCCTGGATCAGCTTCAGGAGGATGTTCTCGACATCCTCGCCGACATAGCCGGCCTCGGTGAGCGCAGTGGCATCGGCGATCGCGAAGGGAACGTTGAGCATCCGGGCCAGGGTCTGGGCCATCAGCGTCTTGCCGCACCCGGTGGGTCCGATCAACAAGATGTTGGACTTCGACAGTTCAACCTCGGAATCAAGCTGGGAGCCCAACTCCACCCGCTTGTAGTGGTTGTAGACAGCCACCGAGAGGATCCGCTTGGCGTTGTCCTGGCCGACGACGTAATCGTCGAGGAACTGGTAGATCTCCCGCGGCGAGGGCAGCACGCCGAGACTGTTCTCGGAACCCTCAGCCAACTCCTCCTTGATGATCTCGTTGCACAGACCGATGCATTCGTCGCAGATGTAGACCCCAGGACCCGCAATGAGCTTCATGACCTGCTTTTGCGACTTCCCGCAGAAAGAGCACTTCAGCAGTTCTCCACCTTCGCCGAATTTGGCCACTGGTTCCTGCCTCGCTTTCCGGACTTAGGTCGATTCAGCCGATCACTGCGATCGCACCGCTGCTCTCAACAGTATTACGCGTCTCAATCACCTCATCGATTATGCCGTACTCTTTGGCCTGAAGCGCGGTCATTACGAAGTCTCGGTCCGTGTCGGCCGCGATCTTCTCGACAGACTGACCGGTGTGCTGGGCCAGAACCTGCTCAAGTGAGACCTTCATCCGCTGGATCTCGGCGGCTATCAGCTCGATGTCGCTGGCCTGTCCGCGGGCGCCGGCGTATGGCTGATGAATGAGGATCCGCGCGTGCGGCAATGCCAGGCGCTTGCCGGGTGCCCCGGCGGCCAACAGGACTGCCGCAGCCGACGCTGCCTGACCGAAACAGATCGTGGTGATGTCCGGCTTGATGTAGCACATCGTGTCGTAGATCGCGAACAGGGCGTTGATGTCGCCGCCCGGAGAGTTGATGTAGAGGTTGATGTCCTTGTCGGGATTCTCCGACTCCAGGTGCAGCAGCTGGGCGCAGATCAGGTTCGCGATGGTGTCGTCGATCGGCGTGCCGATGAAGATGATGTTCTCCTTCAGCAGGCGGCTGTACAGGTCAAAGGCCCGTTCCCCCCGGTTCGTCTGCTCCACGACGGTGGGTACGAGGTAGTTGCGGGGGTTGATGTCGGTCATTGGTTGTCTCCATCGTCTGTCGATGCGTCGGGCGAGTTTGGATCGTCCTGGTCGCTTGATGACTCCTCTGCTCTCAGGTCAACCGCAGCACCGGACTCGTCGACAAGTTCAACGTTGTCGAGAAGCCACTCTAGGGCCTTGGACTTGGCAAGATCGGCACGCAACGACGAGAGCTGCCCCAATTCCCTGAGCCTCTCCATCTGAGCGGAGCCGTCGGCACCCACCTTCGTGGCCATCTCATCGATCGTCTCCGCGAGCGTGTCATCGTCGGGGCTGAGCCCCTCGGCCGCGGCGATCGCCCGCAGCGCCAGGTCGACCTTGACCGCATTCTCGGCGCTCCCTGCGAGCTCGGCCCGGAGTTGATCGATGTCCTGACCCGTCTGGGCGAAGTAGTCGTTCGGGTCGACTCCGGACTGCTGAAGATTCCCGAACAGTTCCTGGAGGCGGCCATTGATCTCGTCGGTAACCATCACTTCGGGGACCTCCTGGGTCACCAACTCGGCGAGCGCCTCGGCGATCTTGAAGTCAGCGGTGCGACGGGCCATCGACATCTTCATCGAAGCGAGACGCTCGCCGATGTCGGCGCGCAGCTCATCGACGGTCTCGAACTCGGTTGCTTCGGCGGCCCAGGAATCGTCGAGTTCGGGCAGGACCGCTTCGCGCACGTCCAGGACGTTGATGACGAAGTCGAGGGGCTGCTCCTCTTCGGGGTCCGGGTGAGCGGCTTCGAAGGTCACCTCATCACCGGCGACGGCACCTCGGAGGTTCTCGTCGATCTCAGCCACCACGGCACCGGTGCCCACCTCGTAGTCGTAGTCGCTGGCTGACAGGCCCGGCAGTTCCTCACCGTCGTGGCTGCCGACGATGTCGATACTGACCTGATCACCGTCGGCTGCAGGCCGGTCCACAGTCTGGAACACGGCATGCTCGGATCGGAGCCGATCGATCTCGGAGTCGATGTCGGAATCTGAAGGGTCGGGGCTCGGGACCTCGATGCGCAGGCCGTTGTAGCCGGCCACTTCGATCACGGGTCGGATCTCGACTGTGGCGTCGAAGACGACTGCGCCCTCCTCCTGACCGGCGACGATCTCGATGTCGGGCGAGTCGATCACGTCGACGTCGTGTTGGACCACAGCCTGCTGGTAGTAGCCGGGCAGCTCCTCACGGAGGGCCTCGGAGCGCCCGTACTGATGGCCGAGCTGGACCTCGAGGATCCGACGCGGGACTTTGCCCTGTCGAAATCCTGGTATCCGAACCTGTTTGGAGATGCGCTTGAACGCCTCGGAGATCGCGGTGTCGAACTCCTTCTCGTCGACCTCAACGGTCAGCTTGACCTTGTTGTCGTCAAGGAACTCGATACTGCTCGTGGTGCCGTTGTTGTTCACCCGAAAGAGCCTAACGGCACGCGGGATCGACTCAATTCACCGAGCAGCGTCGCCCTCGGGGCCAGCTGCGCACGGCGGCTTCGACGCCGAGACGGTCAATTCCTGTGCAGGCCGCTAACCTCATAGCCGCCGCGGGTGTAGTTCAACGGCCAGAACCTCAGCCTTCCAAGCTGATGATGGGAGTTCGATTCTCCTCACCCGCTCCATCCGAACGCTCGTGAGGTACCCGCGTTCAGGTCATTGCACGGTGGATCGAACCGGGGCGACGGATACGTACCTGTTTTTGCCTCTAACCAGCGGTTGACGGATACAGATGCGCCATGGTGCCGGGTTCTACCCGACAGGTCTCAATGAAGTTGTCGACATCATCTCGCTTGAGCCGGATCACGCGACCGAACTTGTAAGCCGGAATCTGACCCTCGTCAATAAACCGGTACAGGGTTCTCGGCGTGATGCCCAGCCGCTCTGACGCTGCCGGAGTCGACAACCAAACCAAGTCATCTGCAGGCTGCTCGGGCATACTGCCTCCCTTCAGAAGAAAATTCCCCTGGTGATTTACGCTAATTTACAGGGTTTTTGAGGCGATCACATCGGTTGTAGGCCAGCAACATCGAAATTAACTGTGGAAGTCTGATTTTTCTGCTGTTATGGTCTCGCAGCGAGTCGACCAGGAGCGGGAACTGTCTGGTCGGCTCGGCGGGGCGAGCGCCGTGAAGGCGCACGCCGAAGGCGGAGGAGTTTCAACGGCGATGACAGATCCAAGGACCGACGGCCTTGACGCGGCGGGGCCGGAAACGGCGGGCACTCGACGATCCATAGTCTCGCGCCGCAGCCTTCCCAACGGACGAGCCCTCGTCGGGGCGCTGCTGGTGACCATCGCAGCCGTAGGCGCGTTCGTGTTCTCCAACAGGGCCGAAAGCGGGCCCGCAGACGAATACCTGGTGCTGCTCAGAGACATCGGCGCCGGCGGGTCGGTCAGCGCCACGGACATCGGGTCCGAGCCGATGACGCTCAGCCCGGAACTCGCTGACATCGCCTTCACCCCGACGCGCGGAGAAACGGCCGCCCACCTCGACGGGGCAACGGCTCTGCGCTTCCTGCACGCGGGTGCGCTGCTGCTCGCCCCCGATCTGCGCGGCGCCGAGCGGATCGCTGGCGCAGACACAACCGAGATACATGAACTCACCCTGCCGGTACCCGTGGACCGCGCACCCGAGGTGCTCACACGGGGCGACCGGGTCACCGTCCTCGGCTACGACTCCCGCAACGACGCCACCTGGACCGTCGTTGAGGATGGCCTGGTTCTGGACTACCGCACCTCACGCGACAGTCTCGGCCCAAGCTCCCACGGTCTTCTCACACTGGCCCTGAGCGATCCAGAGAGGGTTCTTCGCGGCGCGCACCTGTCGTTTCACGAACTGACCGTGGTGCTCACGACGAGAGCAGCCAGCGACGAGTATCCCGACCACTACAGCGGACCGATTCGGGTCGGTCCGCGCAACGAGGGTGACCCCCTGCCGGTGCCACCCCATGACCCCGTCGCGACCAACAGCGAGGAGTTCGGACAATGAGCGACGATCGATGGGTAGTTCTCGGCCTCGGCCACCCCAGAGCCGAATGGTTCAGCCGACTCTCCCAATGGTCGACCGCGGCGGCCGTCCCGGTCGACTTCATCAAGTGCATCTCAACCGACGAGGTTCTAGCGCGACTCAACGGCGGTAGGTCATACTCCGCGCTCCTCGTCGGCGGCGATGTCGTCGGGCTCGACCGAGACCTGATCGACAGCGTTCGCATCGCCGGTGCAACGGTCATCGTCGTGGGATCCGCCTTGGAACGGGACTGGCACGAACTCGGAGTGGCCACAGACCTGCCCGAGGACTTCGAGCGGTCGGATCTGCTCGCCGCACTCACCGACCACGCCGCGCCGGTGGCGACCATCGCCGCAGTCGTCGGCGACTCGTCCACCCCAGAGTCCTCTACCTGGCGCGGTCGACTGATCGCGGTCACGGGTCCGGGAGGAGCCGGGTCATCGGTTGTGGCGATGGCCGCGGGCCAGTCCTTCGCCAAGGAGCCGAGCAACCACTCGATGGTGCTGCTGGCAGACCTGGCCCTGAACGCCGAGCAGGGAATGCTGCACGACGCGCGGGAAGTGATTCCCGGATTGCAGGAGTTCGTCGACGCGCACCGAGTCGGCAGCGTGCCGATCGAGGTGATGCGATCACTCGTGTTCGAGGCCGTCGACCGCGGCTACCACCTCCTGTTGGGCCTGCGCCGCCACCGCGACTGGACGGCGATCCGGCCCCGATCCTTCGAATCCGCCCTGGACGGGATGCTACGTGCCTATCGCCTGGTCGTAGCTGATATCGACCACGACTTTGAAGGGGAGTCCGACACCGGCTCGCGAGATATCGAGGACCGCAATCACATGGCCAGAACGGTCGCGGCCAGAGCCGACCTCGTTGTAGTCGTCGGCCTCGCCACCACCAAGGGAATCCACTCTCTGACACGAACGATCCGTGAACTCGTCGCCATGAACATCGAATCCGAGCGGATCGTCGCAGTGTTGAACCGATCCACCCGCAACCCCCGCCGGCAAATCGACGCGGCAGACGCCCTGGCGAGTCTGCTGGCACGCGACGAGAGCGTAGGCGACATCGGCGACCCCATTTTCGTGAGCGAAAGGGCCGACATCGAGGATGCTCTGCGCGACGGAGTCCGACTGCCGAACAGCGCAGGAAAGTCGTTGCACAGACAACTTTCGAACCGGCTCCTGTCGCCGGCAGGCGAATGGAGTTCACAAGACGCTCACAAACGCCTCGAACCCGTGCCGGTAGCGCCCGGATCGCTCGGGCACTGGAACGACCAGAGGTGACTGCGACAGCCATGGCCATCACCGACGACCTGACACCGCTGGCCGAGATCGAAACCAGAGTCAAAGAGCGCGCCAAACACGAAGCTCTCGACCTCAACGCGGTCGAGAGCGCCCAAGCGCTGTCTGTCCTGGTCGCAGACGAGATCCGCCACTGGAACGACGATCATCTCCGTGGCATCCGCCCGTATCCGCTCAGCTATCCCGAGATCGTCTCGGAGCGGGCGCTTCGCAATCTGACCGGATACGGACCCCTCGGTCCCCTGCTCGAGGACACCGACGTGTGGGAGATCATGATCAATGCACCCGACGCGATCTTCGTGAAGCGCCATCGTGGTCCCAGCGGATACCACGACGAGGTGTTCCACAACGACGAACACGTGATCCGCACACTCACCAAAGTGCTCGACGACGCATCCGGCGCACATCGCAAGCTCGATCCCAGCGAGGGGCTGCAGGACGCACAGCTCGACAGCGGCGCCCGTCTGCACATCGTCCACGGCGATGTTGCCCGTGGCGGCCACATCATGGTCAATGTCCGGAAGTTCACCGGTATCGCGTTCCGCAACCTCGACGAGCTAGTGGGGCGGGAGATGCTCTCGGCTCCGGTGGCCGAGTTCCTCCGGGGTTGCGTCGCAGCGAGACAGACAATGGTATTCGCCGGAGCTCCCGGAGCCGGCAAGACCACCATGCTCAACTGCTGTGTTGCGGAACTCAACCCGTCGTTGAGGGTTGTCGTGGCTGAAGAGGTCTTTGAAGCCGACATCCCCCTGCCCAACGTAGCCAGCATGCAGACCCGGGCGGCACGCTCCGACCGGCCCGAGGTCGACCTCCGGCGACTGGTCGCGGGGTTCCTGCGAATGGCTCCTGACGTGGCAATCGTCGGCGAGGTCCGCGATCGCGAGGCACTCCCCCTCCTTCTGACGCTCTCCTCAGGTGTCAAGGGCTACACCACGATCCATGCGGGGTCCGCCCGTCAAGCTCTGACTCGCCTCCGCTTCATCTGCCAACTGGCCGATACCAGCAACGAACTGCCGATGAGCGCGCTCAACAGCCTTGTGAGCGAGGCGATCGATGTCGTCGTCCACTGTGTTCGGACCCGCACTGGACCCCGGGTCGGCTCGATAATCGCGGTTGAGGACCTCGTGGGAACAGTTGACGGCACGGCCTTCACAACGACCGATGTGTTCGTCCGCGACAGCCTGGACAGCCCGCTTCGCTGGTCGGGACTGATCCCGGCGCGTCTCGGACGGGCTTTCGCCGAGAACGGACTGGACCTGCGATGCATCCTGGACCCGGCAGGAGCCTCCCGATGATCCCGCTGTTGATCGCGGTCACAGCCGGGTTCGGCGCGTTCTTGATGTACTCGGGGCTCTGGATGGGTTGGAGCGGACTGGGACTGGGACCCCGGACCGGCTCGGCTTCTCGGCGCAGGCGGGGCGAATCGGCGTTCGATGTCGACGTCTGGCTGCAGCAGGCCGGGCTCGAGGGAACCGACAAGAGAGAGTTCTTCGTGGTCGTGGTTTCGTTGTTCATAGTCGGTTTTCTGCTTGCCTACGCAGCCTTCGGGGGTGTGATACCGGCGGGGGCGATAGGCGCGTTCGCGGCTTCGTTCCCGATCGCCTCATATCGCTGGCGCCGAATCAACCGGCGGCAACGGGCGCAGGAGGCATGGCCGCGCATGATCGAGGAGATCCGCCTCCAGACATCGTCATTGGGACGATCCGTCCCACAAGCGCTGTTCGAGGTCGGTCGGCGAGGCCCAGAGGAACTGCGGGGCGGCTTTGAGGCCGCTCACCGCGAGTGGCTGCTCACAACCGACCTGGCCCGCACGATCACCGTTTTGAAGCACCACCTCGCCGACCCCACTGCGGACATGGCCTGTGAGACTCTGTTGTGCGCCCACGAACTCGGTGGAGCCGACCTTGACGGGCGCCTCGAGGCACTCGCCGAAGACCGCCAGTCCGATGTGCAGGACCGCAAGGACGCCCACAGCCGACAGGCAGGCGCCCGTTTCGCTCGTCTGTTCGTATTCTTGGTACCGGCGGGGATGACTCTTGCCGGGATGTCGATCGGCAACGGCCGCGCCGCCTACCGCAGCAGCACCGGGCAGATAATCGTGATGGTCTCCGTCGCCATGGTCATCGCCTTCTGGATCTGGGCCGGCCGGGTTATGCGCCTGCCGGAGCCACAGAGGGTCTTCAAGGACTGATCCGTGCGCGCACTCGCGATTCTCTCGCTGCTGGCCTTCATCGGCATGACCCTGCTGCTGTCGGAGCGGCGCTGGATCAACCGGCCGAGGATGACCGACCGGCTCAGCCCGTACGCACCGGGGTTCGCCGTTGATGGGCACGCGGGACTGCTTTCGGTCGCTTCGTTCCGCGAAGTCATCGCTCCGTTGTCACGAGCTGTCGGCGAGAGGGTCGCCCGTGGTTTCGGAGTCAGCGAAGAACTCGGCATCCGACTCCGTCGTATCCACTCCCCCTGGGATGTGACCGCCTTCAGGATCCGGCAACTGGGTTGGGCCGGCACAGCTTTCGTGGTTGGAACCCTTGCCGCGGTAGCTCTCGAGCTGCCGACGCTGTTTGCGGTCCTGGGAGTCATGGGAGCGCCGATACTCACATTCCTGGTACTTGAACAACGGGTGGTCGGAGCCTCATCTGCTTGGCAGCGACGCTTGGCTCTAGAGCTGCCGGTGGTGGCTGAACAACTCGGCATGCTGCTGTCTGCCGGTTGGTCTTTGAGCGCGTCGATCAACAGGGTCGCGGAACGCGGCCGCGGCAACTGCTCCGAGGACCTCACCAGAGTGATGCAACGCGTGCATCAGGGCCTCACAGAAGCAGAGGCGCTGCAGGAGTGGAGTGATCTGGCCGACGTTGATGCGGTCACGCGCCTCGTCTCGATTCTGGCTCTGAACTCCGAGACGGCCGATCTCGGGCGCCTGATCTCAGAAGAGGCCCGCGCCATCCGCCGCGAGAATCAGCGTGAGTTGATCGAAGCCATCGAGAAGCGCACGCAGCAGGTCTGGATTCCAGTGACCGCGGCCACCCTGCTCCCTGGTCTCCTACTGATGGGTATCCCGTTCCTGGACGCCCTCACACTCTTCTCCACCAATTGAACTTCCACCACCAACCAAGGGACAACAACATGAACATGTACTCCATCTCCTGGATGCAACTCCAGATGCTCGTCAGCTACGCCAACAAGCGCACCGGCCGCCTGGTAGGCGACCGTGGTGAGGGTGTAATCAGCACAGCCATAGCCGTGTTGATCACGGCCTTCCTGGGTGCGGCCATGTGGGTCGGTTTCAACTCCATCTGGGACGGCGCAGAGACCAAGATCAACGACGAGGTCAACAAGATCGGCACCTAGTAGGGCTTGGCAAGTTGCATTCACGACAACTGAACGGTCGGCCCACAGAACAACAGCGGGGCGCAGGCCTGGTCAGCACCAGCGCAGGCTTCCTGGTGTTCATGCTGCTGATGCTGGCGGCAGTCCAGATCCTGTTCAACCTGTATGCGACGTCAATGGTGACCGCCGCGGCGCACGACGCAGCTCGGGAAGTCGCCGGTCTCGACGCGGCCACGGACCGCTGCGGGGCCGCGGCTGACGCGGAAGCAGCGTTCTTGCAGTCGCTAGGCGACTACGGAGCCGCGGGTCATGCCACCCTGCACTGGACCTGCAACAATCCCGACGTCGTGAGGGTGCGCGTCGTAGCCCAGCATCCGTCGGTGCTGCCCGAGCGACTCGCCGCTTTGACCTCTCTGGCAAGTCTCGACCGCACGATCGAGATCCGCGCGGAGTCCCGGCGATGAGCGGCCCGGTCGCTCGGGAGTCGGTTTCACGCAGGTTGCGCGGCGACGCGGGCCAGGTCGGCGGATTTGAAGTGCTGCCCTTCGGGTTCCTGATCTTCGTCAGCGTCACCCTGCTGTTCGTCAACGTCTGGGCGGTCATCGACACCAAGCTGGCAGTGACCTCAGCAGCCCGCGAAGCAGTCCGGGTCTACAGCGAATCCGACGATGCGAACAGCGCCCGTCTTGCCGCGGTCGCTCGCGCCACCGAGACGCTCAACGCTTATGGCCGGGACGGCGACCGCGCTTCCATCGACGTACCGGCGCCGTCGCAACTAGAGCGATGCGCCCGAGTGACCGTGACGGTGGGCTACGAGGTCCCCGGAATTGTCGTTCCTTTCCTGGGCGGACTCGGAGGGTCCCGAACCGTCGCATCGTCGTTCACCGAAGTCGTCGACCCCTACCGGGACCGCCTCGCCGGAGTTGCCCAATGTTGAGCACTGCAGGAACGGTTGCCGGAACCGCGTCACCAAGACCCCGCGATGACCGGGGCACCGTCTTGTTGCTGTTTCCCGCAGCACTGATGGTCATGGTGATCCTGGGCGCCATTGTCGTCGATGTCGGCTATACCACGATCCGCGGGCGCGAACTCCGAGCAGTCGCGGCCTCAGCAGCCAACGACTCTCTGGGCGCCCTCGACATCGTGGAGTTGCGAGACAACGGCAACCTGGTGATCGACGAATCAGCGGCGCACACCATCGTCGCGCAGGCGATAGCGCTGGGCCCGCTCCCCGGCGCCCGAATAGTGGACATCGACATCCAGGGATTCGAGATCGCCGTCACTCTCGCGCTTGACCTTGAGCTGGTGATCGCGCCGGCGCTGGGAGACCTCAACCGGATTACGCTCACCCGGACCGCAAGGGCCGCCGTCATCGTCTAGCTGCGCCGCTCAGAAGCAGGCCGGTCAGAAATAGATCGTGTGTCTGGCCCTCTCGACCACCTCGTCGAGGTCGTCGGTCCAAGCGCCGAGCGACAGGTACTTCCAGCCGCCGTCGGCGGCGATGGTCACGATCGTCCCCCGGTCGATCCTCTCGGCGACTCGAACCGCTCCCGCCATCGACGCTCCGGTGGAAATGCCGCAGAAGATTCCCAACTCAGCCAGGCGACGCGTCCACTCCAAGGACTCGCGGGGACGCACGATGCGTTTGCCGTCGAGCAGGTCGACGCCGCCCCATCGTTCGAACACCGGGGGGATGTAGCCCTCATCGAGGTTGCGGAGCCCTTCGACGAGCTCACCGACGGGCGGTTCCACTGCCAGCACCTCGATGTCGGGATTCTGCTCCTTGAGGAACCGGCCGACTCCCATCAGCGTGCCGCTGGTCCCCAGCCCGGCGACGAAGTGGGTCACATCGGGAACCTCGGCCCAAATCTCAGGACCGGTCGAGGTGTAGTGGACTCGAGGGTTGGCCTCGTTCTCGTACTGGTACAGGAAGACCCAGTCCGGGTTCTGCTGCGCCAAGTCTTGAGCACGGAGAACCGCGCCGTTGGAGCCCTCAGCACCCGGCGAATCAATGATCTCCGCGCCGAACACCTCGAGCATCTGCCGCCGCTCGACCGAGGTGTTGTCCGGCAGAACGATCTTCACCCGGTAGCCGCGGGTGCGCGCAATCATCGCCAGAGCTATCCCGGTGTTGCCTGAGGAGGGTTCAATGATCGTCGCCCCGGCACTGAGCGTGCCGTCGGCTTCCGCAGCCAACACCATCGAGCGGGCGATCCGGTCCTTCACCGAGCCGCCCGGATTCTGGCCTTCGAGCTTCAACAGGATTCTCGCCTCGGAGTTGGGACTCAACGCGCTGACATCCACGATCGGCGTGTTGCCGATCAGGTCGATCACTGATGGGTAGACCGTCACGCGTCAACTCCGCTCAGGACCACGCTCACCGGTTCCTCGGTGATCTCGTCGCCCAGGATCCTGTAGCAGCGCAACGACGGGTCGGCGTGCTTGAGCGACACGATGACGAAGCGCCAAACACCGAAAGGATCGGAGACCGCAGCGTCGGCCACATCGGTCGGCGACGGGTAGTTCGTGGTGTGGGTATGGGAGTGCATCACCCCGATGACCGCCAAGCCGGCGTTATCGGCAGCCCTTTCAACACTCATGATCTCCGCCGGGTCGAGCTGATAGATCCGACTCGAGGCAGCGGCGTTGGTCATCGGAAAGAACCGCTCGACCCGGTCGGCGCCGTACTGGCCGACAAAAAGGCCGCAGGCCTCGTTGGGCAGCCCTGCAATCGCATGGCCGAGCATCTGCGCGTGAACCGAGGCGGGGATCTCCAGCACGCGCGCCAAGGGTAGCGCGACGCGCACTTCGCAGCATTAGCGTTGCAGCAATGGCGAAGTCCAACAAACCACGCGACATACCTGCTGGTGCCACCACAGTGGCCACCAACCGCGTGGCGCGCCGCGACTTCACGATCCTCGACTCCCTGGAGGTCGGGATCCAGTTGCGCGGCAGCGAGGTCAAGTCGCTGCGCGAAAGCAAGGTGCAGCTGGCCGAGAGCTACGCAATCATCTATCGCCGCGAGCTATGGCTCGTCGGGCTGCACATATCGGCGTACTCCCATTCCGCCGCCGCCTACGCCCACGAACCCGACCGGCGACGCAAGCTGCTCGCCCATCGCCGCGAGATCGACCGTTGGGCCTCGCGGCTCGATGGCGAGAAGCTCGCGCTAATTCCTCTGGCGCTCTATTTCGTCGGTGGACGGGCAAAACTCAAGCTGGCGCTGGCCCGTGGCCGGACCCAGGCCGACCGCCGCCAGGACATCGCCAAACGCGACGCCGACCGTGAAGCGCAACGCGAGATGGCCCGCTCCCGCCACAGGTAGAATAAGCGCGCGCAAATAGGTGGGCATTCGTGACGCAAGACGTTGTTTCCCGCTCTTGGTTCGCTGCGCTCACCGGGCCGCTCGGGCCACGGCCCCGCAAATCAAGCCGTTGGCGCGCGAAGATCCTCAGCCAATTTACGGGGCCTCTAAACAGCGAAACAAGCAGCTGAGTCCATCACTTCGGGTTGATTCAATCTTCGTACTTGGGGGTTCGGGAGAAGACCTCGTTGAGCAGCGGGACGAAGTCTTCGAGCGCCAGGTCGTCGTAGTCGGGGTCGAAGCAGTTCTGGTCGTAAGAAGCGCAGAAGTCGACGCAGCGGTCGTAATGCGGGGAATCCGCGTAACGTTCGCGCGCATCGCGGTCACCGCCGAGGTGGTGATAGTAGTAATAGCCTTGGAACAGCCCGTGGTGGCGGACCACCCATGCGGTCTCGTCGTCGATGTAGGGGCTGAGAATCGCCGCTGCGACTTCGCTGTGGTTCGCTGGAGCGAGCACATCGCCGATGTCATGGAGCAAAGCTGCGACCACGAACTCATCGGGTTCACCGTTGCGCAACGCTCGGGTAGCGGACTGGCGACTATGGCGGGCCCGGTCTATCTGATACCCGAGCGTGGGTCCTTCGAGCAGCCGGAACGTGGTAAGCAGATGTTCGACGAGCATCTCTGAAGTGTGTCCCCGGTACAGCTTCTCAAGCTGGCGGTAATCCTCGGCGGTCCCGTCAGCCATCTCCGTCCAGTTCACGGTGAACGTCTCGGTCATCTCAACTTGTCCCTCCTGGTTCCGATCCGCCCCCGCTAACCCCAGCTAATGACGTGGCGAGCCTGGGGGGAATGCCATTTTCATGATCCGCGGACCGCGCACCTGACCGCCCGCCCACTTCATGGAGTCGGGGTCGCTGACGTGGAACTCCGGGATCCGTTCGAGCCAGACCCGCAGGGCGACGTTCATCTCCAGGCGGGCCAGGTTGGAGCCGGCGCAGCGGTGAATACCGGATCCGAACGCCACATGGCGGTTCCGTTGACGGTCGATAATGAACTCGTCGGGATTCTCGAAGTGTTCGGGGTCATGACAAGCCGCCGGGAAGTTCATCAGTACCTTGTCACCCGCTTTGATATGGACACCGCCGTACTCCACATCGGTGTCGGCTATCCGAGCCATGGTGACCGGGGCGTAGTAGCGCAAGAACTCCTCGACCGCGGTGGGGAGAAGTTCTGGTTCGGCGTTGAGCCGGGCCAGGTCATCGGGGTTGGTTCCAAGGTGCCACAGTGCTGATCCGATGGAACTCCAAGTGGTGTCGATCCCGGCCACCACCAGCAGGTTGGCGATTCCGATGACCACCTCGGGGGTGATCTTGGCGTCTTCGTCAAACGGCACCATGTGGAGCAGTTCGGTGAGCAGATCGTCTTGCGGGTCGGTCATCCTTCGCTGAACCTCCACGCCAAGGAAGCCAAGCAGTGCGTCACGGGCGGTCATGCGCTTCTCCGGATCCAGAAGACCCTCGCCCAGAAGGTCGTTGACCCAACTCACGAACGTGTCGGCCATCCCGGGATCGACGCCCAACAGGTGGGCGATGACCCTCGGCGGGATCTGCTGCGAGTAGTCCACGGCGGCATCACACTCGCCGTCCGCGATGAACCCGTCGATCAGCGAATGCGCCAACTCTTCGGTGTAACCGGTGTATCGGTCCACTGTCTTCGGGGAGAACGCGGGGAGGATCATGCGCCGGGTCCAGGTGTGGATCGGCGGGTCGGCTGTGATCGGTGCCGCCGCGATCTGCTGCTCGTATAGGGTCTGCTCGGGGAAGTCCGGCGGTGGCGGCATCACCAGCGGCGCTCGGGAGGAAAGCTCAGGCACCATCTTCGCCAGCGCGCGGATGTCGTCGAAACGGGTCGGGTTCCAGGAGCCCTTGAGTCGTTCGGTATGGGCGATCGGGCACTTCTCCCGCATCTCCCGCCAGATCGGTACCGGATCCTCTATGTAGGCGGGGTCGCTGATGTCGTAGTCGGTGGTCCAGTCCGTGACTGGTGCGGGTTCAGACATGTGCAAACGGTAACGCATCGGACTCGCTGTCGGGGACCCCTGCGGAGGTCTTTTTCTGCGGCATGTGTCATAGGGCCGGGTTACGCTTGAGGGATCCCTTCGGGGAACGCATTTTGACAATCGACAACATGCACAAGGGGCTGATCGGTTTCGACGTTGGGACCGGGATGTGCCGACGTGCGACCGGAGTTGCTCAGACTCCAAAAACGGGGCACCAACAGAGACGCCGATACGGACGATCTCGTTCTCGCCGCCTGATCCGTCAGTAGGTAGAGAATCATCGCGACCAGCAATGGCACGCGGGGCCTGACTGCCGCAGCCTGGCACCAGAAGCGGAAGTGGACAGCAGGGAAAGACCGCTGACTGACGGGAAAGACCCCTGACCCCAGAGAAAGTTCTGGTGGCGGGCCCTTGTGGCCCAGCTCACCCGGGAGCGTGGCAGCCATAAGCCACAGGCACGGGAATGGTCGTAGCGCGATGTCGCAACCACTCGACGGACGAGGGTTCGATTCCCTCCAGCTCCACCAGAGGGTCTTGCGGGTTAGGTGTGCCTGGGTTCGGGAGTTAGCGCCAAATGGGGTTTTGGACGCGTCTCTCGCTTTGACATCAAAACCGGCGGTCAGCCGTAGAGAACATGCGTTCCATCAAGATCAAGCTACGCCCACATTCACTGATCTGGCTGGCATCTGCAGATTCCGCTGCTAGCCATCACCTCGTCGGTCGTCTTGCTGCCCTCTAGATTCGGTCATGCCCTTGAATGTTGCTGCACCATCTATCGACTCTAGTCGGTCGCTGAGTTGAGCGACCGAGGCAGTGAGCTTTTCGATCTGATCTTCCAGACTGCCTTCCTCGGTTCTCGTGAACCGAGCTGCAAGATTCGCGGTGACAACGCCGAATACGGTGATCCCCGAGAACATCAGAAAGGTCGCTGCAATCTTGCCGCCGGATGTCGTCGGTGATATATCTCCGTAACCGACGGTGGTCATCGTCACGACCGTCCACCATGCGGTCTCACCTAGAGAGTCGATATCTCCACCGCCGCCGTCCTCAAAGAACCAGACACCAATCGCCGAGACCCCGACCAGAGCGGAGGCGGCGACTACCACCCAACGACCCGACGTTTCAGACCAGACTCGTCTAACGGTCCGTCTGCCGCGTTCAACAAACGCAGCTAATCGAAGAACCTTCAGAACTTTCAGCACTCTCACCGACCGCAAGGCTCGCAATGGTGTTAGTACGGGGATCAAGGTCAAACCGACGATAGCGAAGTCGTACCATATGCTGGCCGCGTAACTCCTGCGGCCCGGCCCGTGAAGCACTAGCCGCGTACCTAGTTCTACGACGAAGATCGCGGTGATTGTCCAGTTCAATACAACAAATAGCAGTGGATGCAACGACTCAAAAACAAGAAGCGGGACACTTGCGAGCGCCAAAACCAACATCGGCAAATCTGCGCCTGCCTCCCAACGATTCAACGCGGCGGTCTGATCGCTGTGCGTACCGCTCATAGTCGAAGGAGTCTATGGGTACTCTCGGCTGTCGACGTTGCCCTGTTCGCAAGGAGGCTCACAGAAACCAGAGTTCTTGATTTCTCGAAGCACGCAAACAACGTGGAACAGAATCGCGTACGCGATGCCATCGTCGACGTTGGGCGCGTGCCCGTGAGCGTACTGATTTCGGAGATTGAGTGACCATCCATCGACCAGGGCTGCCTCCAAGTACCACGCGAACTCATCTTCGATGAGAGGACTGAGGTCATTGAGCAATGGTCCCAGTGGGCGTGTTTGCGGAAACGATTTGGATTTCAGTGCTGCCGTAGGAAGTCTGTAAGCGAGGCAGATGTCTCGGGTGATGTACTCAACAACCGGCCACAGGACGGCAACAGCGCTGCGAAGGTCTCCCACTTTCCAACGTTCATGCGCCGCGGCAATGGTCTTCACCGCTTCGGTGGGTATGACTTGGCCGAAGCACTCAGCAAACGTTTGGGGCATGTCGTAACGTTCGTCTAAGGACCGAACTATCGCCGGGCCAAAGAACCCAACGGTGCTAGTGATCTGTTCTGCTTTCATATCGCCGATGTCTGCTAGGTGGCGCTCTTCGCTACCACTTGGCAACGATACGCACGTCCCATCTGGCCCAAAGCGAGTCTTGCCAATAATCGCCTGCAACGGCGCCACATTGTTTCGCTCGTTCACTAATCCCTCTATTGTCTCGGAATCGAGATTTGGAATCAGGTACCTGGCAAACCGACTCAAGGCGTCTGACAAGGTGTCGTCACCCACTATGGGGGCGATCATTGATCGCATCGTTGCTTCGTCGACGGAGTACGACAGTTCGATGCACTCCATATCGCCGGACACCTCGGTCTGTTGAATTCGCACCGTTAAGCGTTCGGCGGTCCCGCGGTCATCGAGAGACAACGCAACCTCGCGAGCGTGCTCAAGGAACGCGAGCCGTCGCAGACCGGTGGAGCGCTCGGCAGCCTGTTCAAACGCCTGAATGCGCTCCGCGCCAAGCCTGCGTTTGTCGGCTTCGTCGACCGACGCCTTGATAGCCAACAGGCGCAAATCCGAATCTCTCCAGGGATCGCCGCCGTATCGTTGCATAGCTTCCATGAGTCTTGTCTCGCAGTCGTAGCCAGCATCTATCAACACGGTGAGCGCCCTTCCAACAACACCAAAACTGTCGTCAGGCGACTCAAATATCTCCCGAGTCAATTCATCGAGTGCTTGTAGCGCGGCCTGTTTCAGTGGCTCGTTCTGGTTCCCCGACTCTTTCGACACCGCAACCGCGCGACCAAGCAAGGTACCGCGTTCGACCAGATGCACTTCTGACACTGCCGCGGCTTGTGTGTACCCGCCAACAGCGGCCTTGATCCACTTCGCTCGGTCACCGTGCTTGCGCACCCATAGCAGATCAGCAAGCCGAGCCCGCGGCAACGGATGTAACGCTTCATCACCTGCGAAACTGACCCAGATGTCCAAGACATCAACTCCGACCTGTTCAAGTGGGATCGGAAACACGTTGTATCGACCGTCACCCGCGTTGAGCACAAACATCGGGGAATACGGCCCGCAGGAGAAC
Source organism: Candidatus Aldehydirespiratoraceae bacterium (assembly GCA_965221585.1). Lineage (GTDB taxonomy): Bacteria > Actinomycetota > Acidimicrobiia > Acidimicrobiales > Aldehydirespiratoraceae > VXYK01. The sequence goes on from OZ244898.1 coordinate 1,835,161, forward strand.
GCCTCCTCCGGGACAAGCCCCTCGGGATCGATACTCAGGTGGTAGTTACAGGCAAACGACAGCGCTCGCCAGACAGGGTCATCAGGAGACTCTTTTGCGAGCTGTTGCAGGCGGTCTCCAAGACGCGACGTGTCAAAACCCTCTCCGCTCTCAGCGCTTGCCTCGACCAGCTCAGAGCAAACTCGGTTGATGACATAGGTGTAATTCATGGTAGACACAACCGGCAGCGTAACGAACCCTCGCCCTTGACGGGTCTTAATATTGAGACGACTGTCGGCGGTCGCGGATGTCCGTTACGGCTTCGACTTGAAGGCCGCGGCGCGCGCGATACCAACGCATCGTTTGGCGCGCTCTAGTGCTTTGCTGGCGACCCCTTGGGCGACAGCGCCCGGTTCGTACTCGACCTGAGTCTTGAGTGGGAGGAGCCGTTTCAGATCCTTTGCCAATGCGACGCCATCCGCTCCGGCCTCTCGAAGCAGTGACAGGACCTCATGGTGGTCTTGGCCCGCAGCACGCCGACCTAAACGCGCGCCGCAAACTGCGTCTGCTGCATTGATGGCAGCGTGAATCGCCAAACTCGTCGAAGCGATGTACCGCTGGGACTTGAATTCGTCCGCTGCCGAGTCAGCGAACTCTTCAGATTTGGCGACATACGCCGCGACCTGGTCGACCGATACCGGCTTGGTTCGACTCGCCTTAGGCATGAACGGGGTTCCGCAACTCGTCGAGCGTCGCTCCGTGTACAACCACGCCGTCGCGAGCGATCTCTTCCCAGAGCTGTTCACCGCTCAACATCTTCTCGATTGCGCTCGACGTGTTGACCTCGATGACTTCGACGGCGTTGCCGGTGATCGATCTGACTCTCTTACACCAATGCTCGACACCCATATTCCACGTGTCGTCGTCATCGTCAACCTCGTCGGGTCGAACGACAACGACATCGACATCGCTCCAGCGGTCGGCCTGGTCGCGGGCGAACGACCCGAAAACGATAACGCTCGTTGGTTCCATGGGCAGTTCCGAAGTGGCGGCCCTGATCTGGTCGAGCACGGTTTCGCGAAGTCGAGCCAGCTCAATCACGACTTGCGCAGCCGCGTTCTCGCGATTGAGCCAGAACAGTGACGACGGAGGTACCTCCCGACGCTCCAGCAAGCCCAGCTCCACAAGCCCGGGGATCACCCGCGACGCTTGGGCGGTGCTCACTCTGGCAAGCCGCGCAAGCGTTCGGAGGTTCAGTTCAGCAGTGGTCTCAGCGAGTACCGCTAGCACCCGGCCTTGGACCCCTGGGATCACTGCTGCGACAGGGTGTGCGAAGTCCATGGCGTTACATTACCCAATAGCAGTCAATAATGAAACAGTTGTTACATTTCTGAAAGCTATTTTAAGCTATGTCAATAATTCTTGATGTTGTCAACGGGACTGGCGGGTGGCTTTCTTGGCTCGGTGAGCGAGGGTGCGCTCGACGTATGGGGCAACCTCGGGGGTCTTGCAGCCGGTCTGGCCGTGGTCGACCTTCACTGGCCCGATACGGCTGGTTGCGGCCAGCACCGAACGGCGCAGGTTGCCGTCGCGCAGAGCGATCACGATGAGCGCACCGTTCATCTCGTGGCGGACCCGGTTGGGTCGCACCGCGATCTCAGCCTCGATCTGGCGCAGCAGGCTCCGCAACTCCTGAACCGACCAGACCTCGGGATCCTCAGCAGTGCAGGTGACGATGAACCAGCCGGTCGAAGCGGTCCACTCGTCGGTGCTGTCCCTCCAGGCATCACTCAGACTCCTCGCCGCCGGCGACTGCGCGCAGAGCCCGCCGAGGCCCTCCACCAGAATGTAGTTGGCCACATCGCCCAGCCAGCGGTTCGCCAGTCGTTCATCCAACGCAGCAGGATCGGCCACGCGCAGCGCCAGAACCCGGGCATCATGGTTGCCGCTCGCCCAAAGCTGCTGAGCCAACGCATGATCGGTCTTGATCCGCTTGGCGGCCTTGTTGAGTTCGGCGTAACTGACCCCGAACATCGGCTCAGCCGCGCCATGACGTGCGTACACCTTGCGGTTCTGGGCCGTCCCGGCAGCCTCCAACTGCGCCATCACCGCGCCGCAATCGATACCCATGTTCACTCCCTTGGTCCGGACACGCTACCCCAATCCACCGGGTTGCGAAGAAGGGTCACAGCACCTTCCACCAGGGGGCGGCCAGGACGTCGGGGGGTCAGCCATTCACACTATGAATAACTCTTGGCTTTCGCCTGCTCCAAGTCAGCGGGCATCACGGCGGCGGCGGGTTCGCTTGTGCGTGATAGTCACGAGTCGACGAGTTCGTGGTCCGCGATCGTCATCCCCTTGAGGTTCTTCTGCTGCTCACCCATGTCGGCGCGGTCCTTGTGCTTCGCGTCGTCGTCTGCCTCGGGCAGAGTGTCGCCAGGAATCGGCTCGAGTCCGAAGCCGGTGTAGGAGACCATCCGCGGCTCGCTGACAGGCGGGCGGCTCATGTGCAGGGTGCACGAGCAGTGGATCGTCAGGTCTCCGGTCTCGGTAGGAAGTGCGATTCGGGGAAGGTCGAGGCTGTTGGCCGCTCCGATCGGGGGGACATTGGCACGGTTGGAGCCGGCGATGACGCCGAGCTCGCCGTTGGCGGGGCCTGCGCCGGTGATGGAGATTCCGACCACCATCGCGCTGCAGACGCGTGAGTGGCCGCCCGTGGAGCAGTCCTTGTGCCAGGACACGTCGGATATGCCCTTCTTCACTCCGACCTTCTTGTGGAGTCCCTCGGCAGAGGGCGTGGATTCCGACAAGGCGTCATCGACGAGTGACCGGATGCGTTGGAAGCGATCGGACACAAGCAGCTCATGGAGGGTCTGGGACTTCTCGGCGAAGCGCAGGATCCTTGACGGATAGGGGCCCTCGTCCTCGGTTTCGGCCCACCACGAATCGCCGTCGTCGGGGCTGGCTTCGGCGGACCAGGCAACGAGGTCCTCGGCGACGGCGGTCATCTCGCTCGTGCTGAAGACCCCCGGCAAGTGAAGGAAGCCTGCTTCGGCCAGGAAGTGCCCTGCTGCGTCGAGCGGGCCCATGAGGTCGAAGGGCTGGCGCAGGTCGAGATCATCGCCACTTCGATCCCGAAACGAGACCGAGCCGGGCTCGTAGACCGCTCGGCCGTCGAGTGCGGCCCGCAGGGCCGGTTCCCAGAGCAGCCAGGCATCGCGATCAGGCTGCGAGACGCTCACCCGCCCGGCAAACAGCAGGCCGAACGTGGAGGCCTGGTCCTGGAGCAGGTTGCTTGCCGCCTCCCGGTTGAGCGCGGCGACCAACGCCCCGGCGGCTTGTCCTTCCCGGCAGCGGAGGGTTCGGCCCTCGCGTTCAAGCGTGAAGGCCGTTCCCTCCACTTCAAGGGTGAGCGGGGGCAGTCCGAGCGCCTCGATGCCTCTCGCGGCCAGCGGGCCGGTGTCGGCCAATCGAGACGGAAGCTCCTGGGACAGGAACGCCTCGACGTCCAGATCGCGGATGCCGTCGAAGCGATTCGTGCGCTGGTCGATCGTCGGCATTGCAGACTTCAGCTGCTCGCAGGGCGGTGGTACTTGCCTGCTTCGTGATTGACGATCTGCGGGTCTGTGTCGCGCTTGAGTCCGTTGATCTCAACGTAGGTGCCCGGGTCTGCGGCGTAGTCGACGCGCGAGTCCGTGAGCTTGATCGTCCACCGGCAGTGCTCTTCATCTGAAGAGGCACGAGGCGGGAGTTTGACCGGGTCGATGCGAATCTTCTCGTTCCAGCGGGCGGCACCGTGGCGGAATCCGAACAGCTCGAGGTGCTTGCAGATCTTGTTCGCCATGTACTCCATGACCTCGGGCCCGAAGGCTTCGCCCTGCTCGGGAACGTCGCACTGCGGCGTGTGCATCTCCCACTCGTGGTCTGCCGTCTGCTCGAAGACGAGAGTCATCCGCGTCGACATCGCCGGAAGGCACTGCCACACCTTCATTGCCGTTGTCTCATCGTTCTGGTCGGCGAATCCCATGAGTTCGGAGATGACGTGGTTCTCGTGGTCCCCGGATCCTCCGTCGGCGAACCACACGTCATGGTGGAGTTCATCGGCCGCCTCACCGCCGAATCGCTCGGCCACGCGGCGGTACCACTGCCGGTTCACATCGCCATAGATCGACCCCCCGACCTCCACAAGCTTCATCAGGGCTTCTTTGGAGAAGTCGGAGAGGTGAAGGTCCGGAACAAAGTCACCCGAGTAGTCGTCGAGCTCCAGGGATTCACGATCTGGTCTTTTGGCTTTCGGCATGAGAACTCCTCAAGTGTTGTGGACGGATGGACTCCGGAACGAGCCTGCTTCCCCGATCTGGTGGAACGCCCGTTCGATGTGGGCTCGCTGGCGCGAGGCCGGCCAGTCCTGGGGAGCGAGCGTGGCTCGCAGGGCGACGCCGTCGACGACCGCCACGATGAAGTCCACGGCGTCATGGGCATCGACATCGACACCGATAACCCCGTGCGCTTTGAGCAGGTCGGGCATGTACTGGTGCCAGTAGTCGTTGATGGCGTTGTCGAACTTGACCAACGAGGGATCGGTCAGAGCGCCGGCGCGCACTGCGAGCGTGAACCGCCAACTCTCGATGGCCTCGTCATCGATCGGCAGCACCGAAACGAACATCTCGACGGGGTGGAGGCGGGTGTCGGGACGGCGTCGCATCACGGTAGCGGCATGCTCGAGAGCGGCAGCGATGATCTCTGCCCTGTCGATGAAATAGTGGGAGACGATGCCTGAGGAGCGAGCCCCGACGGCCCGGGCGAGAAGCCGTATCGAGAGCCCGTCAAGACCCTTGGCGGCGATGATTCGGTAGGCCGCTTCAGCCAACTCGGCGCGCTTGTCGTTGGTCTTGGGCTTGGCTTCTGCCGGTTGCGCCAGGGTCTGCTGGACTGCCATGTGGGGATTATTGCACAACAACTGTTGTCATGCAAGCGCGGCATGTCCTATCGTCGCTGGATGGCCCAACCCGAAGACCTGCACTACAACCCTTACTCGTTCGCCGTCCACGACGACCCCTACGTCACCTACCGTCGACTGCGGGAGGAGGCACCGGCGTATTGGAACGACGAGCTTCAGTTCTGGGCGCTGAGCCGCTTCGAAGACGTGTTGAATGCGTTCCGCGACTTCGGGACCTACTCGTCGGCCAATGGGATCGCGCTCGAGCACCGCGGCGCGGAGGAGAGCGGGGGCAAGCAGATGATCATGCTCGACCCGCCGGACCACACCGTCCTGCGCAGGCTCGTGAGCCGCGTGTTCACCGGCCGGCGCGTCGCCGGCATGGAGGACGAGATCAGGCGCATTGTCGACGACTATCTCGACACCGTCATCGAGTCAGGCGAGTGCGACCTCGTAGCGGACCTCACCGCTCCATTCCCGATGGATGTGATCTCCGCGATCCTCGGCATTGCCGAGAACGACCGCGAACACCTCCGCGAAGCGGCCGACAAGGTCCTGATTCGGAACGACGGTGAACCCACCATCCCGGACGCGGCCTACGAGGGGATGCTCGAGCTGCTGGCCTACTTCGCCGACGACCTCCCCCGCCGCCGGGCCGACGGCAGGACGGGGCTGATCACAGACCTCTTGACTCTCGACGTCGATGGGCGTGGCCTCTCCGAGGAGGAGCTGCTCGGCTTCTGCGTTCTGTTCGTCATCGCCGGCCACGAGACGACGACGAAAATGGTGGCCAACACCGTCGAGCTGCTGTCGCGCCATCCCGAGCAGAAGTCGAGCGTCGTCGCGAACCCCGGGTTGATTCCAGGGCTGGTCGAGGAAGTCCTCCGGTTCCACAACTCCACGCAGTACATGCACCGCACCCTCACCCGCGACGTGGAGATCCATGGCAACACGATGGGAGCGGGCGACTCGGTGCTCCTGCTGATCGGAGCGGCCAACCACGACGACCGCGAGTTCGGTCCCTCGGCGGAGGAGTTCGACATATACCGGCGCCCTGAGCGACACCTCGGGTTCGGCTACGGTCCACACTTCTGCCTTGGCGCAGCTCTCGCTCGACTCGAGGGCAAAGTCGCGCTCGAGCAGATCCACTCCCGCATCGGCGACTACGAGGTCGACCACGATGCAAAGGTCAGATTTCACAGCAGCAACGTCACCGGCTGGACGAGCCTGCCGATCACCTTTGCCCCTGGTTCTCGAACTTCGTCGCTCACTTGATCGTTGGCCCCAGGGCCTGGACGACAGGGCAGGCCTGCTTGACAAAGGACCCGAATTCGGCTTCACTCGATCATACTTGAGGATCAACTCATGTTTATTGAGGGCGGACACGAACACGACCAATGACACCAACGCCGTGACCACCGCAGACGCCGCATCGGGCTCATCCGAAGCCAGCGCCCTCAGCGACCAGATCCTGGCCGCAGAAGCCGAACGCGAGGCCGTCATGGCCGCGGAGCCAGAGGACCTCGACGACGATCAGCTTCCAGGCGTGGGGACCGAGGAAGTCTCTTTGCGGGATGCCATCGCGGTGGGCGGATTGTCCACCATCGCCGTGCTGGGGCTGCTCGATGCCACCGACGCGCTCGGCCTCAGCGCGTTGGGGCTCCTCGCTCCAGACATCCAGGACTCGCTCAACGTGAGCGACGCCGTGCTCGGCACCATCATCGCCGGGGGCAACCTGTTCCTCGTGGCCGGCGGCCTGCTGCTTTCGCGGATGGCCGACATCGGCAACCGGACCAAGGTCGTAGCGCTCGCCACCATCTTCTGGTCGGCCATGACCCTTCTGCTCGGATTCGTCCCCACCGCGTTCTGGTTCTTCGTCGTGAACTGCGCCATCGCCTTCGGCCGCTCCCAGACCCGCCCGGTGCAAAGCGCCATTATCGCCGACAGCTATCCCATCGAGGCCCGGGCCCGGGTGTTCGCGGCCAAGGATGTGGCCGGGAGAACGGGCGAGTTCATCGCGCCGCTGGCCATTGGCGGGCTGGTCACTCTGATCGGCGGCGACGACGCCTGGCGCTGGGGATTCATCGCCGCGTCCTTCCCCACGCTGGTCGTCGGCGTGATCGTGCTGTTCGTGAAGGACCCGCCCCGGGGGCAGTTCGAGCAGCGCTCCACCATCGGCGAGACCTTGGACGACCTCAATCCGGGGCCCATCTCGCTGGGCGCCTCCTTCCAGCGGCTCTTCAAGGTGAAGACGATGAAATCGGCGCTTGTGGCCGCCGTTGCCCTCGGATTCGGCTTGGTCTCCGACGGACTCTTCCTCGGCCTCTATCTCGAAGACCGCTTCCAGCTCGACGCGTTCGAGCGAGCACTGGTCGGAAGCACCCCCGGGGTTCTCGCACTTGTCATGATCCCCTACATGGCCAAGTGGTACGACACCTACTACCGCCGCTCCCCTCCGAAAGCCATGGCCCTGCTCGGCTCACTGTTCTTCCCGTTGGCGCTGTTGACAGTGCTCCAGCTGTTGATGCCGACACCCGGGTCCTACGCGGTGATGTCCGGACTCAAAGCCCTTTGTTCGGCACCGGCCGTCTCGCTGCTGTATCCCACCCTGGCCAGCGTCAACCCCTACCGCATGCGAGCGCTGGGCTCGGCCATCGGCTCGGCATTGGTGTTCGGCGTCGGCGGTCTCGGCGGCGCCGTCCTGATGGGCCTCGTCTCCGATGCCACCTCGCCTCGCACCGCCCTGTTGGCCATCGTTCCCTGGGCCATGATCGCCGGCGGAATGTTCATCATCAACGGGGCCCGTCACATCCGCTCCGACCTTTCCAGAGTCGTGGAGGAGATCCAGGCGGAGAAGGCCGAAAGAGACCGGATTCTGGCCGACCCCGACGACATCCCAGTGCTTCAGCTCCAGAACATCGACTTCTCCTATGGCACGGTGCAAATTCTCTTCGATGTCAATCTGGAAGTGGCCCGGGGCGAGACCCTGGCCCTCCTCGGCACCAACGGCGCGGGCAAGTCGACTGCGTTGCGGGTCGCCGCCGGACTGGGCATATCCTCCCGAGGCGTCGTGCGGCTCAACGGCCGGGACATGACCCTCGCGTCAGCCGAGCAGCGTGTGGGAGAAGGCATTTTCATGCTGCCGGGCGGCCAGGGAGTGTTCCCCCAGCTCTCGGTGCACGAGAACCTCGAGGTATCAGCGGCGATCAAGCGCAGCGACGACGACGAGAAACCCGACATCGTCGCCCGCCTGGATGAGGCATACGAACTGTTCCCCGCACTCGGCCTCCGCCGCAAGGCCCCGGCCCAAGAGCTCAGCGGCGGCCAAATGCAGATGCTGGCGCTGGCCCGGGTGATCATGCACAAGCCAGAGATCCTCATCATCGACGAACTGTCGCTGGGCCTCGCCCCCGTCGTCGTAAAAGACCTCCTGGAAGTGGTCGAGCGCCTCCGCGAAGCCGGCCAGACGATGATCATCGTGGAGCAGTCGCTCAACATCGCCCTGGCGATGGCCGACCGAGCGGTGTTCATGGAGAAGGGCCATGTGAGATTCACCGGATCGGCTCAGCAACTCCTCGAGCGCGACGACCTCGCCCGAGCCGTGTTCTTGGGCCCCAACGCTGCCTCCGACCCGCAGACCGAGCAGAGCCAAAGCTGATGCTCGCGTTCGCACTCTCCAACCAGATCGTCTACCACGGAGTCATAGACGGCCTGCTCATCGGCCTGCTGGCCCTGGGCATCGTGTTGATCTACCGGGCCAGCGGCGTCATCAACTTCGCGGTGGGATCGCTTGGAGTGCTGTCGGCCAGCCTCCTGGCCCTACTCGTCCTAACCTACGGCTGGCCGTTCTGGCCGGCGGCGATCACCTCGGTGGCTGTGGGCGGTCTAACGGCGGCTGCGCTGGAGATCATCGTCATCACCCGATTGTTCCGCGCTCCGAGGGTCATCCTGCTGGTGGCCACCATCGGCATCGCCCAACTCTGCGAACTGCTCCAGACAGCGCTGCCCGACATCAAGGCGTCGAGGTCCGACCGCTACCCGGTAGCGCTCTCCGGCCAATGGGAGCCGCTCGGCATCCGGGTGCGGGGCGCCGAGCTGATCGTGATCGTCACCGTTCCCCTCATAGCCGCGGCCCTCACCATCTACCTCCAGCGCACCACGCAGGGCCGGGCGATCCGAGCGGCCGCAGCCAACCCCGACCTGGCCCGTCTCTCAGCCATCAGTCCCAAAGTCATCTCCACCATCACCTGGACCATCGCCGGCCTCCTGGCTGCGGTGGCGCTGATCCTGGTGGCGGGGATCAACGGCCAGCCCAGCGGATTTCAGTCGCTCGGACCGGCCACCCTGGTCCAGGTTCTGGCCGCCTCCCTCATCGGGCGGTTCCGCAACTTCTCAGTGGCGCTCATATCCGGGGTGGGTCTCGGACTGCTCCGCTCGGTGCTGGTGTTCAATTGGCCGGCCACCGCGGGACTCTACGACGGCGCGCTCTTTCTGGTCGTCATCGCAGCCACTCTGGCGATCAGCAGGCGAGCGTCGGAAACCGAGGAGTCATTCTCGTTCGTGCCCACCACCCGCCCGCTTCCCAGCGCGGTCGCCGGGCTGTGGTGGGTCCGCCACTCGGCCCGCCTGGGGATCGGGCTGCTAATCGCCGGCGCGGCAATACTCCCCCTTGCTCTCACCCAGGCCTCGCGCCAACTCCTGTTCAGCGAGGTGCTGGCATTCGCCCTGTTGGGAATCTCGCTGGTGGTGCTGTCCGGCTGGAACGGGCAAATATCGCTGGGTCAGGCAGCCTTGGCAGGCATCGGCGGCCTGACCGCCGCCGCACTGGTGGCCGGCCGAGATCTCGGGGTCGGCATCAGCGGGGCGTCGTTCACCCTCGGACTGCCCGAAACCCACTTCTTCCTGGCCGTGCCGATCGCCGCGGCAGTCACCGGGGTCGTCGCCGCGATCATCGGACTGGGGGCCCTGCGAGTCCGGGGCTTCCACCTCGCCATCGCAACTCTGGCACTGGCGCTGTTGGGACAGCAGTTCCTGTGGCGACGACCGTTCCTGTCCGGCAATTCCTACACAGTATCGCTCCCCCGGGCCGAAGGACCCATAGACCTGGCCGAGCAGCGCACCTACTACTACCTCATCCTGGTCGTGCTGGCCGCGGTGATAATCCTGGTCACAAGGATGCGGTCCACAGGAGTGGGGCGCCGGTGGCTGGCAGTGCGCGACAACAGCACAGCCGCGTCCGCATACACGATCTCCCCGTCTCGGACCGGGATCCAGGCGTTCGTCGTGTCTGGAGTGATCGCCGGGCTGGCCGGCGCACTGATGGCCGGACTGTATGTCTCGATCGGACTCACCGAGCGGTTCCAGATCGAAGATTCCATCACAGTCATCGCCATCGCGGTGATAGGCGGTGCCGGAACCGTGGTCGGCCCGATTCTCGGCGCCCTCTGGGTGGTCGGCCTCCCCGCGGTCTGGCCTACCAACACCATAGTGCCGCTTCTCACCTCCTCGGTCGGGCTGCTGGCCCTGTTGATGTACTTCCCCGGCGGATTCGCCCACGTGGTACTTTCCGGACGCGACCAGTTCCTCGCCTGGTACGCGGCACGGCGACCCGAGCCCGAACCACAGCCCAAACGCGAGATCGCCAGCCTGCTGACCCGGCCGGACACCGCTCCCACCACCGGGCCGGCGCTGAACGTCGAGGAGGTGACCGTGGTCTTCGGGGGTCTGGTGGCGGTCCACGACGCCTCGATCCAAGTCGAAGCCGGCCAGGTCGTGGGGTTGATCGGCACAAACGGGGCGGGCAAGTCCACCCTGATGAACGCCATCAGCGGGTTCACTCCCTGCACCGGCCGAGTCGAGCTCGAAGGACGCGCTATCGAGAAGATGACCCCCGACCGGCGAGCCTCGCTCGGCCTAGGCCGGGCCTTCCAGCAGTCGAAGCTGTTTCCCGGACTCACCGTGCTGGAGACCCTGTCGGTGGCCGCCGAGTCGCGCCGGCGCACCTCGTTCACAGCAGCAGTCGCCCACCTCCCCAGCGGATACCTCCGCAATCGCGCCCAGCGGGCCCACGCCCAGGACATAGCCGACTTCCTCGGACTCGGCACCTACGCCAACCGCTACATCTCCGAACTCTCCACCGGCACCCGACGCATCGTCGAACTCGGCTGCCTGCTGGCGCTCGAAGCACGGGTACTGTGCCTGGACGAGCCTACGGGGGGCGTGGCCCAACGCGAGGTGGAGGCGTTCGCCCCCCTGCTGTTGGCGATCAAGACCCACCTCGGTGCAGCCATGCTGGTGATCGAGCACGACATGCCCATGGTCATGAGTATCAGCGACCACATCTACTGCCTCGAGGCGGGCCACGTGATCGCCGCGGGCACCCCTACCGAAGTCCGCAGCGATCCCTCAGTCATCGCCTCCTATCTCGGCTCCGACGAGCGCGCCATCCATCGTTCGGGCGCCGCCGCCCCCGCCTCCGCCCCCGCCGAGTCGCCACTCACCACGCCACCTGACACTCCCGACAAGGAGGGATCATGACCAAGCTGCTCACACTCTGCGCCGTCCTCGGCCTTCTGGTTGCCGCCTGCGGAACCGGAGACTCCGACGAAGGAAACGGACCTGCAACCGAAGCACCGACGCCGACTCAATCCCCCGGGTCGCCGGATTCCGAAGACCGCGACGACGGCGGTCAGCCCGCGGACGACGCGGTCGACGACCAGGCGGAAGATGCATCCTCCAGCTCCGGGTCACCAGACGACTCCGCAGACGGGGAGTCGGAGAGCTACGACCCGATCCTGCAGCCCTCCTGCAATGGGGAGGGCGAACTCAGTGCAACCGCCCGCGGCGTCACCGCGAACACGATCAAGATCGGCGCCCCCGAGATCGACTTCGAGGAGCTGGGCAATCTGGGCCTCGCCCAGATTGCTCGAGGGGGTATGGGCATCATCCTCGAATCTCTTGCCGAGGAACTCAACGACAACGGGGGCATCTGCGGACGCATGCTGGAAACGACGAGCTTCAAATACCTGCCCTTCGGCACCGACACGTCGCTGGCCGCATGCATCTTCTTCACCGAGGACGAAGAAGTCTTCGCTGTTCTAGGCGAATTCGCCAGAGTGCCCGCGGGAAACCTCTGCGTGACCGAGAGCCACAGCACCGCGCTCGTCGGCGCTCCCTTCACCGCCGATGACCTCGCCCGGGCCAATGCCCCGTGGCTGCATCTGGGCATTGCCTCCGACCGCACGCTCGAAGTGTTCGTCACCGCGTTGGACAGGGCCGGCCTGCTCGCTGATGTCGGCAGAGTCGCCGTACACTCCGACGCAGTACGCCAGGAAAGAGTCGACAAAGTCCTCGTCCCAGCGCTCGAAGCCGCCGGCGTGAACATCGCAGAACGGACGGTGACCGACGTGCCACCCGGCGACACCCAAGCCAACGCGGCCGTGTGGCGCACGTTCGTGGAGATCTATCGAAGCGCCGGCATCGACACGGTGTTCGTCGAGGGCGACAGCACCTCCGTCGAACACCTCATTCAAGGCGGCCTCGACGTCGACCTGTTCACCACCGACTACGCTACCATGCTGTTTGCGCTGCAAGAAGCCAGCGATCCCAGCTACATCGACACCTACACGCTCGGGGCGCCATCCGTCGAAGACAGCTCCAACCAGCGCATGGACGACTGCATCGAGATCTTCGAGCGCCGATCGGGATTCGACGTGGTCCCCTCCCACCTCGTGCCCGAAGGGGAGATCGACTGGTCCAGCCCGGTGACTTTCGCCTGCAGCGCCCTCGACCTCTTCGTGCAGGTGGCCGCCGCGGCCGGCCCCAACCTCACCAACGAGACCTTTCAGGCGGCAATCGACGGATTCGGAACCATCGAGCTGCCCAACCAGGCATTCGCCTCGCTCGGCCCCGACAAATACGATGCCCAGGACGGAGTCGTCCTATTGAAATTCGACCATCAGGCCGAAGACGGAGACGGCGCGTTCGTCATCGTCTCCGACCTGATCGACACCGTCCGCTGACTGCTCGAGCGAGTCTTGCATCCGGCTGACCCAACACACCACTCGAACTAGACGGGAGCATCAGTTCTAGACCCAGGACTGCGGACCGGCGGACCCTCAGCCCTTCGCCATCAACTCCAGCGACCTCAATGTGAATGCCGGGGAGTAGCTGTCGGCCGGATAGTCCTCGGCCTCGAGAGGGAGGGCGACTTCGTCGACCTTCGGGCCCACCTGCGCAGCCAGCGGCGCCAGCGCATCAAGGTCGAAGCCGTACAGGTCGGCAGCATTGCTGGACACCATTCGGGCCACGTCGGCAGGATCACGACCGGAGAACGCGACCCGCAACGCCTCGGTGGTGTAGGGCCAGCTGCCCTCGCGGTGGGGATAGTCGTTCCCCCACATGATCTGGTCGGGGGCGTCGTCACCCAAAGCCCTGACCTCGCCGCCGCTGGGAAAGCTGGCACCGAACAGAACTTGATCGCGGAACGCCTGGCGAGGAGTGCGCTCCAGATGGTCTGCACCCTGGGCATCGTGTTTGAGCCGCACCTGCTTCGCAAACCAGCTGATCTGGGGGAGACTGGTCCTGATCCATCCCACCGCCTGTTCGGTGAGCACCACAGTGAGGTCTCTGTGGCGATCCAGGATGCCGCCGAGCAGGAACTGGGTGAGTCCCCGCTGCGTCCACCATCCGACCTCGACAACCTGAATGGCGGCCTTTCCGAACCCGGGCCCGTACAACGGCTCGTTTCCGCCATGGGTCTGGATCGGAACCCCCACCTCGGCTGCGGCGGTCCACACCGGCTCCCAGTGCTCCTCATAGAGCTGGGGGAAAGCTCCATCAGGGGGCGAGATCCGCACCAGTGCGCCGCCGGTCATCAGATCGTTCTCAGCCGCCCAGCGGATCTCAGCGGCCGACTCCTCGGGCAGGAACGGGCTGGTTTGCAACACCCCCCGGAGCCGGTCCGGGTCATCGGCGCAATGATCGGCCATCCACCTGTTGTGAGCCTTGAGACCTTCCCACTGAAGCTCGACCGCCCGGCGATCATGACCTCGCTCGAACACATTGAGCGCGAACGGCGGGTCGGTGTTGGGGAACACGATCCCAGCGACGACGCCATCGGAAACCTGTTCGTCTCGGCGCTGGTCGAGATCGAAGTTGTTCGGGTCGGTGGGGTCGCCGTCGGGGAACTTCTCCGACTCCCACGCATCGAATTCGTCATGCAGCGACGCGGGGAGATACGCACGGTAGTCAGCGACCCTGGCCCCGCCGTGGGTGTCGGCGCTCACCACGATGTACCGCCCGTTGTCGGTAATGCCCCTGATCGACTCTGTACTGCGCATCTTATGGCCCTCCCGCTTTCCTTTGCCCCGTACCTGCATTCGTCATTGTATGAGGGTATACTCATGTTATCGATGAAACCCCGGCAGATCAAACCGCACTGGGACGCCGAGGGAGACGACGACCTAACCATCCTCCAGTTCAGCGCCCTGACCGGCGACCCAGACGGAAACGTGAAGTCAAGTTCGATCGTGGGAGAGCCGCCCGCTTCTAGTTTCCCCGACCGCGTTGCTGCCTCTAGCTGCCCGCCTCGTACCAGCCGGAACCGATAAGGATGTCGTCCCGCTTGACGATCCAGGTGTGCTTGGTCTCCCGATCACCGCTATAGGGGTTGAGATAGACGTAATCCACCCACCTGCCGGTCTCGGTGGCTGTCATCATCTCGTCCGCGGCCTCGAGGCCCTCAGGAGAGTCTCCGAGAAGCTCGTGAAGGGTCATACCGACGTTGTCAGGCAACGTGGGATGGGCCAGCACCACGCCGTCGAGGTCGGTCACGAACCCGTACCACTGCTCGTCCACACTGGTCGGATCAGTGCTGTCGGGATCGTTGAAATGCTCGATCACAGCATCGCGACCGTTGCTCTCATAGAACCACACAGCGTCCTCGACGAACGCCTGCGTGTAGGAACCAGGCTCCGCCTTTGTGGGCGCAGGCGAGGGATAGGAGTCCTCGTACCAGCCCGACGCAAAGATGAGATTGTCCCGACGGACAGCCCAGGTGTGCTTGGTGCCGCCGTCGTCGGTCTGCGGGTTGTAGAAGACGTAGTCGACCCACTGCCCCTGCTCATCGGTAGCCTTCAGTTCCAGGCCATAGGCATAGCCCGTTATGTCGACGCTCTGACTCGATCTGTTACCGATCCGTGAGGGGATGGTCGCATGGGCGACAAGGAGTCCCGAGTCGGCGTCCATGATGAACAGGTACCACTGGTCGTCGGAGCCAGCCTCGTTGTTGTAGTAGTCGATCGTGGCTTGTGCGCCGGACTCCTCGTACTGATCCAGCGCCTGCTGCACATACCACTTGGTGTATGCGTCCCGTTCCGTCTTCGGCGGCGGCTCGGCCGTCGCTCCGCCATCGTCATCGTCGCCGCATGCCGCCGCTCCGAAGAGCACAACGGCCATCGCTGCCAATCCGGCAACGAACATCCACCAACGATTTCCGCGCATCCTATTTCCACCTTTTGTCGTGTTTCCCAGGGAGACTTCAAGCTAACTGGAATCATCCCAAAACCACCCTGGAGCGATTCCCGAGAACAGAGGTGCACCGGTTGACTCGCTCCGACTGAACCGGGAGTGGACCGGCGATCAGCTGACCGTGAAAACGGCTATCTCAGCCATGTCGTTGGGATTGCTGCCATCGACGCCCTCATACACCTCACGCAACTGCACCTCAAGACCGCTGATCACGCCGCTCGCGGCCAGGCGTTCGAAACGATCCTTGAAACCGTCCGACTCAAAGACCGCGGCATTCACACCCATCACGCAACGGGCGCCAGGGAGAGCGATGCGCAAGAGTTCGCTGATCGCATCCGGCCCGACGTGGCCGTGAGTGAAGGTGCCGGTGCTGATGATGCCCGCATAGCTGTCGCTGGCGATGTCGATCGGGCCGGTGAGGTCTACCTCCAGGAGATCCCGGTAGACGCTGCTGCCATCGGCGGTGCACTTGGCGCGAGCCTGAGCCAGCATTTCCACCGAAATGTCGACGCCGTCGACCACCGCGATCCCGAGACGCCGCAACTGCTCGCCAGTAAGCCCAGTGCCACAGCCGGCATCCAGCACCGGCCCTGAGCCTGAGAAGCCCTCGCAGAACAGTTCGGCCGCGGCAAGAGGGTACAAGTACCGCCGGGGAACGGTGAACTCCGACTCGTAGGTGTCGGCCCATTTGGCGTACAGGGCGCGATTGTCGTCCGGGGTCTTGACGGCGTACGCCTCGGTCCGGCCGATGGGTTTGGCGACCCTTGCCCCCGCTGTCTCCTCTGTATCCGAGTCACCCGACATGGCACACGAACCTACATGGGTGGACTAGCTCGTGCAGCCTCGGCCGTCTCGGTCCCGGTCGAGGCGGTAGGGGTCGACACCGATAGTTCGTACTTGCACCGGCTTCTGGGCGCTCGACAGATCTCCGCAGTTCAAGGCATCCCCGGGAAGATTGGGCAGACACGGTTCGTAGGCCGGATGACACTGGTCGACGGCGTCGTCGGCAGCCGCAACGGCCGTCGATGTGGTGGTCGAAACGGGCGCTGTCGTCGCCGGGGCCGAGATCGGTGAAGCCGATACCGGGGCGCTGCCGAGTTGCCAGCCATCGCATTGCAAAATGAGCGCGCGCAGCGCCTGCAACTCAGTCGCGTCGACCGCGAGTTCCCATCGCGTCTTCACAGCAATCCACGCTTCGGCGTACCAGCAGCGCACAGAACTATCTGGCGGCAGCCACTCGGCTGGATCAGAGGCCCCTTTCTGGCGGTTCGAAGAACTCGACACGGCCACCAACGAGTGTGCGTAACCGAGGTCATTGGCATAACGGCGACGGGTGTCGGCGTCCCACGCGTAGGCGCCCGAATCCCAGGCCTCGGCGAGCGGAACCAGATGGTCTACATCGAAACCGGAGCCGGTACCGGTCTCGGTGGCACCGTCATAGACGCTGTACCACTCGCCACCCGACAAAGAACAGGACGATCCGACACGCGGCCTTATCACTGCTTCGGCGATCAGCACCTCCCGGCGTGCATCGCAGCGGTCGCCGTCGGCGTCGACCCAATGATCGAAACGGTCCCGGTCGTATCCGGCACGGCTCTCGGGTCGCACGGTCAACGCCTCCAACCGACCCAGTAAGACAGCGACAGCGGATTCCGGCTGATCGGTCACGGCAAGGTTGTCAGATGATGAACCGCTCGTGTCGCTGCTGTCGTCGCCCTCCGCTTGCTCCCCCACTGTTGCAGGCACCGACTCCTCAGTCGTAGGCACCGACCCGTCCAGCGCCGACTTCGCAGTCGTAGACACGCTGTCTGAATCCCCGTCGTCGGACTGCTCCACGGTGCTCAAGTCCGGTTGACCCGTCTCGGAACCCACCGCTGTCGAAGAAACCGGAGCGCTCGTGGTCGTCGGTACCGACTGTTCGGTCGAAGCGCAGCCAGCAGCAAACAACACGATCAACGAGACGACTACGGCTACTACGTGGCGGGGACCCACGGCGCAGAGCATACTCACACGCCCAAACACCGACGGTGATCCGCTACGGCGATCAGGCAACAGACATCAAGCGGGAGCGGCCACGGTCAACCGGGCCATCTCACGGCGCTGCGGATAATGATCCGCGACCGCGAAGTGCTGAGTGCAGCGCTCGTCCCAGACGATCAGGTCACCCTCGGACCATTCGTAGCGAATCGTGTAGTTCGGCTGGGTGGCGTGAACGTACAGGAAGTTGAGCAGGGCATCACTCTCGCCGCGGTGAAAACCCACCAGGTGACTGGTGAAATTCTGGTTGACATTGAGGTAAAGGCGACCCGTGTCGGGATGGGAGGCCACCACCGGTCGCTCCGCACCGGGAAACTCCACCCGGGTGCGCTCGACCAACTCAGCCCCGGCCTTGGAGATGAAAGACTGCCCCGGGCCCATGTCATGCCATGCGTTCATGCCGACAAGCCGCTGCTGCAAAGACTCCGAAAGACCGTCGTGGGCGGCATACATGCTGGCGAAGATGGTGTCTCCTCCCCTGGCCGGCATCTCCACAGCCCGCAGGGAGCCCAAGATCGGCGCGTCGGGGTCCCAGGTCACATCCGTGTGCCACTTGTCCTGGTAGGGAGGCCGGTCTTGATCGTCGACAATCCGTTCGACCTTGGCCTCAACCAACCCCGAAGTCCGGCCGATCGGATGGATGTAAGGCCGTCCCCAGGCAGAGAGCAGGTCCATCTGGTGGGAGTCCTCAATCTCCTGTCCCGGAAAAACCAGCACCAGGTGTTCCAACAGGAGCCCGTACAGCTCAGCGCGCTCACCGTCGCTCAAAGGAACCCGAAGATCGATACCCGACACCCGAGCCCCGAGCACACCGCCGATCGGCTCAACCATCCATGCGTTCATGGTGGGCGACAATACCGCACCCAACCAGGCACGGCCGATTCCTGCGGGACCGATACCACGGGTACCCACACGCGGACCAGATGCTCTGATCCACCGGGAGACCACACGGCCTAGCCACCCGTTCGGGGCACATCGCGAAATGGGCGATCCCGATCTTCGGATCGCTCACGAGGCATACCCAGCAGCCGTTCACTGATGATGTTGCGCTGCATCTCAGTACTGCCGCCGCCCAGACAGCGAGCTTGGCGAAACACATACTCGGTGCCGAACTCACCAGCGGGATCAGCCGCTGAGAAGGCAACCGACGATGAACCCGCCAACTCCATGCCGATGGTGGCCCGCCGTGCGCCGGCCAACCCAGCCGACATACGCAACAGCGCGCCCGCAGGAGGTGGGAAATAACCGCTTCTCAACCCCTGCGAAACCCTTGCCGACAGTTGACGATGCACCATCTTCAAGGAGTGGGCCTCACCCAACAGATCCAAATGGTGCGACGACTCGGTTCTATCTGACCGAGCCACCAAGTCCACAAAACCGTCCTGCGCGGCGACGACGCGCCCGGTCCCGCCGTCGTGCGCATACACAGATCCGCCGCCCGACTCCCGCTCATAGTTCAACAACCCCGAAGCCACAGTCCAACCACCGTTCACCTCACCAATGACGCTGTCTGCATCGAGGCGCACGTTGCTGAAGAACTCTTCGCAGAAGTCCCGACCGCCGTTGGACTGTCTGATCCAGCCGACATCAACCCCCGGCTGGTCGATCTTCATCAAGAACATCGTCAACCCGCCGTGTTTGGTGGCGTCCCAATCGGTGCGGGCCAGACACATCGCATAGTCGCAGTAAATGGCGAAAGTGCTCCAAGTCTTGGCCCCGTTGATCAACCAGGAATCGCCGTCGCGGTCCGCCCGAGTAATCGCACCTGCAAGGTCCGAACCACCGCTCGGCTCGGAGAGAAACTGGACCCATAGTTCATCGCCACGCAGAATCGCCGTGATATGGCGTCGTTTCTGATCCTCGGTACCGAAATCAAGCAGCGTCGGCGCGATGATCGCCAAGGTGGGAACGCTGAACAGTGAGGGCATCTCGTAACCAGCGGTCTCCTCGTTGAAAACCCGCTGGTGCGCCGGGGTGAGACCCTGCCCGCCGTAGGGACGCGGGAACACGAGCCCGGCGAAACCGCCGTCGAACAAGCGGCGCTGCAGGAGACGCGCACGGTCCACCGTCGACTCGTCGAGCACCCCTGACGACACATCGGGCGCCTCCGCGCCGAGCAGCGGCATATTCTCGGCCAACCAAGCACGCGCCCGCAGTCTGAAAGACTCAAGGTCCTCAGAGTCGAGCGCTTCAAGATACGGCTGATCGTTGGAAGTCATGAGCTGGCGCTACCCCCTTCAACCTCAGCGACAAGACCAGCGGCCAACGCAATGCGATGCTCACGAGGAGACCCATAGAGGTTGCGGTTGACCGTGGCCCGACGCAGGTAGAGATGAATGTCGTGCTCCCAAGTCACGCCCATACCGCCGTGAAGCTGAACGCAGTCCTGGATCAGCTCAAGCGCTCGGTCGCCCACATAGGACTTGGCTACGCGAACCAACTGATGAGCGTCAACCGCTCGCTGCGCAACCGCGGTGGCAGCTGCCTGGGTCGTCGCCTGGATCGACTCGCACCACAACTTCATGTCGGCAAAACGATGCTTCAGCGCCTGATAAGACGCCAAGGGCCGACCAAACGTGTAACGGTCGAACGCCCACTCGATCGTGAACTCAAGGACACGATCAGCGACACCAGCCGTCTCCGCGCACTGCAACACCAGCGCCAGTTGGACCTGTGACTCGACAGCCGCGGCGGCAGACCCGAAATCGCCGACGAGGCAGTCAGCTCCAACCTCCACATCGTGAAACCGAACTTCAGCGAAACGTCGAACCAGGTCCAAACCGTCGAGAGCCACAATCTCCACTCCCGGCATGTCAACCGAGACAAGGAACTGGCTGAGCCCCGGCGCGGAGTCACAACTCACCAACAGCCACTGCGCCTGAGCTCCGGCCTCCACCGCAGGACACGTTCCCGAAAGAACAAAACCGCCGTCTCGACGCACCGCGCTGAGGGAGGACCGCGCCTCGAAGGCAGGCGGGCACCAGGTCGCCACCACCTCACCCGACGCGACTCCAGCCAGCACCTCCGAGCATTGATCATCCGACCCGACTTCCGCCAGCGCCGAAGCCACCACGTTGGAGGGCAGCAACGGGCCGGGCGAGACCGACCTGCCCATCTGCTCGGCAAGCGCCGCGAGCTCGACTACTCCCGCGCCGCCATCCGAGGCGCCCCCGTACTGGTCTGGGATCAGCAGGGAGGTCCAGCCGAGCTGTGCCCCTCGCCGCCACCAGTCCGCAGGGAATCCCTCCGGCTCGTCGGCCCACTCCCGCACCACCGTCAGGTCGCAGGTCTCGGCCAGGAAGCGCGCAGTGGTCTCACGCAGCAGTTCCAGATCCTCGGTAGGGGCGAGGTTCAACACCCGTTCAGTCTCGCACGAGAACCATCACCGCACGCCATATCGGCGATACATCAGCGGTACACCAGCGCAACCTCATCGCTGAACCGCCCGACACAGGCATACCGACCGAATCGCAGCGAAAGCAGATACGGGGATAGGTTTAGCGCCAGACCGCTCGCCTTGGGGAGAATGATGTCTGCGGACACCGCTACCGAAACTGAACTGGCCACCTTCGAGCAACGCTGCAGATCCTTCCTCGACGAGCACGCCAGCGGATTCCCGTCCGACGGGGAGGGTGACCCGCGAAGCGTCAAACGGATGGCCGTCACCAAGAAATTCCAACAGGCGCTGGCCGACGCAGGCCTGGCCGGCATCGTCTACCCGACCGAATACGGCGGAGCGGGGCTCTCCAAGACACATGACCGGGTCTGGCGCGAGGTGTACGCGCAGTACCCCAACATGTCCTTCGACCTCACCATCTCACACGGCATGTGCCTGCCGATGCTGGCCGAGTACGGTACCCACGAACAGAAGGCCGAGTACCTGGCGGACAACATCAGCGGACGCACCGTGTGGTGCCAGATGTTCTCAGAACCGGGAGCCGGATCCGACGTCGCCAGCCTCCAGACCAAAGCAGAACGAGACGGCGACACCTGGATAATCAACGGCCAGAAGGTATGGACCACCCTCGCCCACCTGAGCGACTACGGCGTGATAATCGCCCGGACCGACCCAAACGTTCCGAAACACGCGGGCATCTCGATGTTCATCGTGCCGATGGACGCCCCCGGCGTGGAGGTCCGGCCCATCCACCAGATCGACGGCGGCACCCATTTCAACGAAGTCTTCTTCACCGATGTCCAGATCCCCGCCGACAACCTGCTGGGCGACCTCAACAACGGCTGGAACATGGCCACCGCGATGCTGATGTATGAACGCGTCGCCATCGGTACCGGGGCCAGCGGAGGGGTCCGCCACGACCGGGCCGACCAGCTCATCGCCGAAGCCACCAAACGAGGCATCATCGCCGACCTAGTCCTGCGCCAGAAACTCATGCGCATCTACACGATGGAAACCTGCCAATCGCTCGTGTCGATGCGTACCCGGGCCGAGATGAAAGCCGGCAAGACCCCCGGACCCGGAGGTTCCATCAGCAAACTCGCCACCACCATCATCATGGACCAGGTGCGCGACGTCTCCATGGAGATCGTCGGAGCCGGCGGAGTCGCCTGGTCCGACCCCTCCGACGGACGCTGGCAGCGCGGCGCGCTGACCAGCCTGCAAGGAGGAATCGCCGGCGGCACCAACGAGATACAACGCAACATTATCGGAGACCGCGTGCTGGGCCTGCCCCGCGACATCAGCGTCGACCGGGGCGTTCCCTTCAAGGACCTGAAGGTCGGCACGCAACAGAGTCCCGCCTGAACCCGCGGCGACACCGAGTCTGGACAGCCATGAGCACCGACCCCGCAAACTACGGCCCGACCCCGGAAGTGAGCCGAATCCTCGAGCAGCTCGACCATCCCGTCATCGACACCGACGGACACGTCATCGAGTTCCTACCGTGGGTACGCGACCTGGTCGTCAACATCGCCGGCAACGACGTCGCCGAACGCTTCGATCAGATGGTCAACGGAAACGCCTCCATCCGACGCGTTCCACCCGAGCACCGACGCCAAGCCGGCGTCACCCGCAGCGCCTGGTGGGGACTGCCCGCACGCAACACACTCGACCGGGCAACGGCAATGCTCCCGGAACTGCTTTATCGACGCCTCGACCAGATCGGCGTGGACGTAGCGCTCCTGTACCCGACATACGGACTGACCGTCACCGCGCTGCCCGACGATGAACTGCGCCAAGCCATGGCCCGGGCCTTCAACACCTACATGGCCCAGGCCTACAAACCGTACGGTGACCGACTGATCGCGGTGGCGTCGATCCCGATGTTCACACCGCAAGAGGCACTCGCCGAACTCGACCATGCCGTCGACACTCTCGGGCTGAGAGCCGTGATGCTCTCAGGGGTCATCCCCCGCCCGTTGCCGGGCGAACAGAACCACCGCGGCGCCCGCTTCATCAACGGTGTCGGCCACGACAGCGAACACGACTACGACCCCGTATGGAAACGCTGCGAAGAACTCGGGGTCTGCCCCACCTTCCACGCCTCCGCGCAGGGCTGGGGAACTCGCGCCTCACGCACCAACTACGTCTACAACCACATCGGGAACTTCGCCACAGCCGGGGAAGCCGCCGCTCGCTCCCTGCTGATCGGCGGCGCGCCGATGCGATTCCCGAACCTCCGCTGGGCCTTCCTCGAGGGCGGCGTGGCCTGGGGAGCGAACCTGTTGGGCGACGCAATCGGGCACTTCGAGAAACGCAACAGCACCGGAATCAGACACTACGACCCCGCGAAGATCGACCGGGAAGAACTCCAAGCCCTGTTCGCG
Organism: Candidatus Aldehydirespiratoraceae bacterium; assembly: GCA_965221585.1. Taxonomy (GTDB): domain Bacteria; phylum Actinomycetota; class Acidimicrobiia; order Acidimicrobiales; family Aldehydirespiratoraceae; genus VXYK01. Next base: position 1,858,430 of record OZ244898.1, read on the forward strand.
CGCCACGGCACCGACGAGCACTCCAAACGAATCGGGCAGCTCGACTACGCGCTCACCATGCTCTCGGACCCCGACGAGGACCGCGCAACGATCGACGAATGGGCCGAGAGTCAGATCAGCAGCGTCGACGAATTGATCGAGATCTTCCGCGACCGCTTCTACTTCGGTTGCGAAGCCGACGATCCGATGAACGCCTTGGCCTACCAGACCGACCTGCTGCCAGGCGGTATCTCGATGCGCGCCATCTTCGCCTCGGACATCGGCCATTGGGACGTACCCGACATTCGAGAAGTGCTGCCCGAGGCCTACGAACTGGTCGAGAAGGGACTGATCAGCCGCTCAGACTTCCGCAAGTTCACCTTCGAAGACCCTGTCAGGCTCTTCACCGCCCAGAACCCCGACTTCTTCGCGTCGACCACGGTCGCCGAAGCAGCCGGGACAGTTCTCGCATCAGGCGGCTGAACTGGCTGAGCCGATCGGCCGGCTCCCCTCCCGACTCCGTGCCCCGGAAGAACCTGCGCTAGATCATCCCCTGCCCTGGATGGGTCCTGCCCTAGATGGGTCCTGCCCTAGATAGGTAGAGCGCCGGTCGCCGACTTGGTCGTACCGTGGTCCTTGTAAGCGGCGATCGTCCGCTGGGCTATCCGCATCTGATGGACCTCGTCGGCACCGTCGGCGAAACGAGCCCAGCGGGCATGCTGGAACATATGGGCTAGCGGTGTGTCCGTCGAGTAGCCCAGCGCGCCGTGCACCTGAATCGCGCGGTCGATTATCCGGTTCAGCGAATTGGCCACGAAGTGCTTCGCCATCGACACCTCCGACTTGAAATCCTCGCCGGCGTCGATCTTCGAAGCAGCGTGCAGCACCATCAACTTGCACTGATACAGCTCCATGGCCGAATCGGCGATCATCCACTGGACCCCCTGCTTCTCCGCCAGGATCGAACCGTGGCTATAGCGATCGAGCGCACGGTCCACCATCATGTCAAGCGCCGTCTCTGCCTGGGCGATCCAACGCATGCAGTGGGCCAGCCGGGCCGGACCCAGACGGTACTGGCCGAGCAGGTGGCCTTGACCACGACCGCCCAGCATCTGGCTCTCATGCAGGCGCAGATCCTCGATGAGTATCTCGGAGTGCCCGGTGCCGCCGTGCATCGTCTCGATCTGACGAACCTCAGTCCAACCAGGCGTTGGAAGGTCGACGATGAACGCCGTGTTCGCCGCCTGGGGAAGATCAGGGTCGTCCTCGGTCCTGACAATCAGGATCGCGAAGTTGGCGCGGTGGGCATTGGAGATGAACCACTTGTGCCCGTTGAGGACCCATTCCTCACCGTCCTGGTAGCCGCTGCTGCGGATCAATGTCGGATCCGAACCGGCAACCTCGGGTTCGGTCATCGCGAAACAGGACCAGACAGTGCCCTGACAGAGAGGTTTCAGATACTTCTCGGCCTGCTCAGGAGTCGCCCAATGCAACAGGGTGTGCATGTTGCCCTCATCGGGGGCCTGACAGTTGAGCACCCAGGGGCCGTAGTACGACTTGGCGGCCTCGGCCTGCACCATCGCCAAGGCCACATGGCCCAGTCCCATCCCGCCCCACTCGACGGGCATGTGCGGAAGCCAGAGACCCTGGGCATGAGCCTGCTTGCGCAGAGCGATCAGCCGGCCGACCCTCTCCGAGCCCACAAGCGCCGGAGCGCCCCCATGACCCTCGATCTCCGCTTCGGCAGGCTTGACCACGTCGTCGATGAACTCACGAACCCGGCCACGGATCGCCTCGTGCTCCGGACTGAGGGTGAAATCAATCGCCACGGTGCACCTCAGACGTCCAGATACCGCGTCACGGCCACCGCGGACCCGATACCCGACACCACAATGGCTATGACCAGAACCAGCAGGCTGGTGGAGTAGAACTCGCCCTGATCAACCCTGAAGCCCTGCATCAGCTGGAGGCTGTCCGGTTCGCTCAGCCCCTTGATGACGGTGTCGTCGAGAATCCGCAGGCCGACCCAGGCCCCCATGGCCCCCAGAACCGCCTGGACCAGACCCTCGAGCATGAACGGCACACGAATGAACCAGTTGGTCGCTCCCACGACCTTCATGATCTCGATTTCAGCGCCGCGGCTGCGGATCGCGCTCACGATGTTCGTCAAGATCAACAACGTCGCCGCAGTGAGCAGGATCACCGAACCCACCAGGAACACCCTGGTCACCTTGTCGGCGAGGCGCTGAATGTCACGGATCGTCTGATCAGCCGAAACAACCTCCTCCACTCCCGGGCGTCCGACGAACTGGTCCGACAGCTCAGCAACCACATCGGCATCGGGGTTGGTGGGCACGACCCGATACGACGGAGGCAGAACATCCGGTGAGACGACCTCAATCAACTCGGGGGTGTCGGCGAATATCTCCCGGAACTCCTCATAGGTCTGGCTCTGGTCGACGTAGATCCACTCCCTGATCGCCGGACTCGTATCAATGCTGTCGCGAATGTTCGCGTCCTGTTCGGCGGTCGCGTCGGGTTGCATCCAGACCACGAACTCGATCCCACCCTCCCAGCGGGCCGTGGCGTTGTCGACCGCATAATTGAACAGGAAGAAACCGCCGAAGAGCCACAGCGACACACCGATGGTGATGATCGCCGCGGCCGACGACAGGACGTTGCGCCAAAGGTTCTGACCGGTCTCACGCAGGACGTAGCGCGGGCTCAGTGCCATGAGGACCTACTCATAGACACCGCGAGCCTGGTCGCGGACGATCTCGCCCCGATCGAGTTCAATGACTCTGCGACGCATCGTGTCGACGATGCTGCGGTCATGAGTTGCCATCACCACAGTCGTGCCCGTGCGGTTGATCCGATCGAGCAGTTTCATGATCCCGACGGAGGTCTGCGGATCAAGGTTGCCCGTGGGCTCGTCGGCCAACAGGATCGGCGGTCGATTGACGAACGCCCGCGCCACCGACACGCGCTGCTGCTCGCCACCGGACAGTTCGTGGGGGAAGTTGTCCATCTTCTCGGTAAGGCCGACGAGTTCAAGGATGGCAGGAACCTGCTTGCGGACCACCTGCCTGGGCTTGCCGATCACCTCCAGGGCGAAGGCAACGTTCTCGGCCACCGTCTTCTTCGGGAGCAGCTTGAAATCCTGGAAGATGAAGCCGATGTTGCGGCGCAGGAAGGGCACCCGCCAGGTACCGAGTGTTCCGATGTCCTTGCCGGCCACATAGATGGTCCCGTGCTCGGGGAGTTCCTCACGGTTCAGGAGCCGGATGAACGTTGACTTGCCCGAGCCCGACGGTCCTACGAGGAAGACGAACTCGCCTTTGGCGATGTCCACGGTGACATCACGAACCGCAACAACAGTGCCCTTGTAGACCTTGGTTACGTTGTTGAGTTTGATCATTATTGTTCCGTCTCGAGCGAAGCTGCCTCGGACGCTCAGCGCGCGTCAGCCGACCGCGGGACATTACCAGCGACCGGGGGCCAAACCGAGTCAATCACTTGAGTTCTGGGCTCTCGTCCAACGAAGCCAAGCCTCCATGAACGCCTCGATCTCCCCGCCGAGTACCGACTCGACCTGTGAAGTCTCGTATTCGGTGCGCAGATCCTTGACCATCTGGTACGGCTGCATCACGTAGCTGCGAATCTGACTGCCGAAACCGACGTTGTCCTGTTCGCCGGTTATTCCAGCGATCTCGGCCTCACGCTTCTTTCGTTCGCGGTCCAACAGTTTCGCAGCCATCATCTGGATGGCACGGTCCTTGTTCTGGTGCTGGCTCCGCTCGTTCTGGCAACTCGTCACCAGGCCGGTCGGCAGGTGGGTGATGCGCACAGCCGAGTCGGTGACGTTGACATGCTGACCGCCCGCACCCGAGGAACGATACGTGTCGATCCGAAGCTCCTTCTCGTCGATGTCGATCTCGTTGGCCACCTCCTCGAAGAACGGCGCGACCTGGACAGCGGAGAAGGCTGTCTGGCGCTTGCCCTCGTTGTTGAACGGCGAGATCCGCACCAGCCGATGCACACCGTGCTCAGCCTGCATCAACCCGTAGGCATGACGTCCCTTCAGAATGAACTCGACACTCGAGAGACCAGCTTCGGTGCCCTCCGACACCGCCGTTATCTCGACTTCGAAGCCCTTGCGGTCCGCCCAGCGGTTGTACATCCGCATGAGCATCTCCGCCCAGTCCTGAGCGTCGGTTCCGCCCTCCCCCGACTTGATCTGACACACGGCGTCGCCCTGATCGAACTCACCGGTGAACAAGGAGCGCACCTCCAGGTCGTCAAGCCTGGCCTCAAGGTCTGCAGTCCCCTGGGCGATCTCATCGGCGAGCAACTCGTCGCCCTCCTCACGGGCGAGTTGATGCAACGTCTCCACATCGTCGAGGTCTTCGCACAGCCGACTGAACATTGCCAGGTCCTCGTTGAGAGCCGCGAACTCCGAGGTGATCCTGCGTGCAGACTCCTGGTCGTCCCAGAGATCGGCGCGCGAGGCCTCGGCCTCGAGTTGGGGCCGGCGAGCCTCAAGATCCGCGATTCTCAAATACCGCGACGCCTCCTCGACCCGACCCCTGATCGCGGCGAGTTGATCGGTGAAGTCCTGCATCGTTAGCGGTCCCGCATCGTCGGCGCTAAAGAGCAGCCCTTGCGGCTGCGCGGCCGTGGCACATCTTGAACTTCTTGCCGCTGCCGCACGGGCAGGGCTCGTTCCGTCCCACCTTCTCGAGTTCGCTCTTGACGATCGGGGTGCGCGAAGCGGCCTGGTTGGGTTTCACCAACGGCGCAGCCGCCGCGGCGATCGCCGCGGCCGGAGTGCCCGCTTCGGCGCTCTGCTTCTGCTCGGTGACGCCGACGAGTTGCTGCTCGTCGAGCTCGCTGTCGGCTTCGGAGGGTCGATCGTCCGGTGTGCGGGCCGCCTGCACATGCATGACGTACTTCACGAAGTCGATGGAGATGGCAGTCATCATCTGGGCGAACATCTGGAATCCCTCACGCTGCCATTCCGACGCAGGGTCCTTCTGGCCCATCGCGCGCAGGTGGATGCCCTCGCGCAGCAGATCCATCTCCGAGAGGTGCTGACGCCAGCGCTGGTCGATGACCAGGAGCATCACCTGCCGTTCCACCTGGCGGAGGACCTCTTCGGTGAGCTCCGACTCGCGTTCCTCGTAGATGTCGACCGCTTCGTCGAAGATAAGTTCGACCAGCTCATTGGGGTCGCGAACGTTGCCGAGCGACAACCTGGTGATCTTCGAGGGCCACAACGTGGAGATCTCAGTTACCAGCCCTTCGAGATCCCACTCCTCGAAGAGGTCGGACTCGCAGTAGCTGTCGACCAGGCCGTCGACAGCCTGTTGAATGTACTCGAAGGCCTCACTGCGAAGATCGGCCCCGTCGAGGATCTGGCTGCGGCGCTTGTAGATGACCTTGCGCTGCTCGTTCATCACCTCGTCGTATTTGAGAACGTTCTTGCGCGTCTCGGCGTTGCGCTGCTCGACGGTGTTCTGGGCGCGCTCGATCGCCTTGGTAACCATGTTGGCTTCGATCGGTGCGTCCTCGGGCAGCGCCCGATCCATCACCCAGTTCATCGCGCCGGTGGCGAAAAGACGCATCAGGTCGTCCTCGAGCGACAGGTAGAAGCGGCTCTGCCCCGGGTCCCCCTGACGACCGGAACGGCCCCGGAGCTGATTGTCGATGCGGCGACTCTCGTGGCGTTCCGTGCCGAGCACGTAGAGGCCCCCGAGTTCGATGACCCTGGAGCGCTCACGCTCAGTCGTCTCGGTATGGAGGGCGAGACGCTGGTCGTAGAAGTCCCGGCCCTCCTCTGTCAGCGGATCGTAGCCCTTGGCCTTCATGTCACGCTCGGCGAGCCCCTCGGGATTGCCTCCAAGCAGCACGTCGACACCACGTCCCGCCATGTTGGTAGCGACCGTTATCGCTCCGAGCCGCCCGGCCTGGGCAACAATCTCGGCTTCCCGGTCATGCTGCTTGGCGTTGAGAACCTCATGGGGGATGCCGCGCTTGTCGAGCTCACGGGAGAGCTTCTCCGACTTCTCCACCGAGATCGTGCCCACGAGCACCGGTTGACCCGACTCGTAACGGGCAGCCAGATCCTCTACGCAGGCCGAGAACTTGCCGTCCTCGCTCTTGTAGATCAGATCGGCCTCGTCGTCTCTGGCGATAGGACGATGAGTCGGAATCGGGACCACATGCAGCCCGTAGGTCCCGACAAACTCCGCCGCCTCCGTCTCGGCCGTACCGGTCATCCCCGCGAGCCGCTCGTAGAGTCGGTAGTAGTTCTGCAGCGTGATGGTGGCGAGGGTCTGGTTCTCCTCCTTGATCGCCACCCCCTCCTTCGCCTCCACTGCCTGATGCAGGCCGTCGGACCAGCGGCGTCCTTCGAGGATCCGACCGGTGAACTCGTCGACGATCTTCACCGCGCCCTTCTCGACTATGTACTCCTTGTCCCGCTTGTACAGTTCCTTGGCCCTCAGCGCGGCTTGGAGCTGGTGCACCAGGTTGGCCGACACCTGGTCGTACAGGTTCTCGATCCCCAGAGCCCTCTCGACGGCATGAACCCCCTCCTCGAGCGGGGCGACCGTGCGCTTCTCCTCGTCGACCTCGTAGTGCAGGTCGCGGCGCAGACCTCTCGCCACCGAGGCAAACTTGGTGTAGAGCTTGGCCGCGTCGGCCACACGGCCCGAGATGATCAGCGGCGTGCGCGCCTCATCGATCAGAATCGAGTCGATCTCGTCGACGATGCAGTAGTGATGGCCCCGCTGGACCTGACGGGCACGGCTCGTCGCCATGTTGTCACGCAGATAGTCGAAACCGAACTCGTTGTTGGTCCCGTAGGTGATATCCGCTGCGTACTGGACCCGTTTGAAACTGGAGTCGCGGTTGCCCGGGACTATCAGCCCGACTTCAAGACCGAGCCAACGGTAGATCTGACCCATCCATTCCGAGTCGCGGCGGGCGAGATAGTCGTTGACGGTGACAATGTGGACACCCTTGCCGGTCAGCCCGTTGAGATAGATCGGGAGCGTGGAGGTGAGGGTCTTGCCCTCTCCCGTCTTCATTTCCGCAACCCAGCCCAGATGCAGCGCGGCTCCGCCCACCAGCTGTACGTCGTAGTGCCGTTGACCGAGCACCCGCCGCGCAGCCTCACGCACCACCGCGAAGGCCTCCACCAGCAGATCGTTTGGGCTCTCGCCGTTGTCGAGCCTGGTCCGGAACTCGGCGGTCTTCGCCTTCAGAGCATCGTCGGAGCACGCCTCGGTGACCGGTTCAAGGGCGTTGATGTCAGGAACCAGATCCTGAAGGTACTTGAGTTTCCGCCCCTCGCCGCTTCGAAGAACCCGCTTGAATACGCTCATAGGTACCCAAGACTCTACCGAGGCCGAGTCCCACAATTGGGACCGATATCCGACCCGCCGGTACTACCCGGCTTCGTCAATCAGACCGACATCGCCGTCGTCACGGCGGTAGACCACCGCTGAACGGTCGGTTTCCCTGTTGATGAAGAAGAAGAAGCCGTGGTCCATGTTCTCCATCTTCTCGACAGCCTCGTCCGGAGTCAGCGGACCGAGATGGAACCGCTTGGTCTTGACGATCTGGGGCATCCGCTCCTCGTCAACGTCGACATCGGGCATCTCCGCCTCGATCACCGACACGTTGCTGAGCGGCGCATCGGTTCCCGAACGGATGGTGGCCCCGGTGCCGTGGTGTCGACGCTGCAGCTTCGTCCGCAGCTTGCGAATCTGCCGCATCAGCTTGTCTTCAGCCAGGTCGATCGCTGTGAACGGGTCGGGGGCGCGCACCTTGCAACGCAGATGATGACCTCGGCCTCTCAAGACGATCTCGCAGAACTCCTTGTCTGCGATCCGAGGATTCTGAGCTTGGTCGAAATGGACGCTCGCATAGTCGAGCACGTCAAGGTACCGGTCCAGTTGACCGATTTTCTCGTGGATCACCTCCTCCAGTCGCGGCGTGACATTCACATGCCGGGCACTGATGGAGACGTCCATTACCTACCTCCTGATTGTGGTGTGGTCCGATAGTAGATCGTCAAAGGACCCCTGTTACAAGCCGATACTAGTGCAACCCGAAATCTAGGAGACTCATCACGAAGGAGCCCGCGTCGCCTGTGTGGCTACCAGGCCGAATACGGTGCCGGCCCCGCGGGATCGAAGAACCGCAGCGGCGCAGCGCAGGGTCGTACCCGTCGTCGATACATCGTCCACGACCAGGACCCTGGGCGCAGAACGCAATCGCGGACCGCACGACGAGAGGTCTGGCCCGACCGCACGGCCATCGAGATCACGTCCGGTCTGCGGGTCATCGTCTGACCGCCGCAGCAGCCGCCTCACCCGAATCCGACGACGGCGCGCCAGCGCGCGAGCGAGCAACTCGCCCTGATCGAACCCCCGCTGCCGGCGACGGGAAGGAGACGCCGGTACCCAGGTGACCACATCGACGGAAGGTGACGCTTCCGCCATGGCGGCAGCCAACTCGGAAACAGCTGCGGTCGCCCTGCCGTACTTCAAGCTGCACACCAACTCTGCCGCGCGCCCCTCATGGGGCCAGACCGAGATCAACTCATGCAACGAATCGTCGACTGCCATGGGTGCACCCTAAGCACGCCCTGTGACGGTGCTTTCGCCGGGCGCGTGGCTTTCGCCGGGCGCAACCGGAGCCGCGCTGAGTCCTCGCCGCGCCCGTGGCTCTCGCCGGGCACAACCGGAGCCGCGCTAAGTCTCGCCGGGCGCAGCCGGAGCCGCGCTGAGTCCTCGCCGGGCGCAGCCGGAGCCGCGGGAGGGTTCAGGCGTCGGGTATATCGCCCAACTTGTCGGCGCTCACGTGGCCGGCTTCGTGCATCCAGCGAGCCATGTCGCGAAAGGTCTCCACCACCGGACGGAACTGCACTCCAGTGGCTTCAACGGTGGCAGAGTCGTCGCCGGGACTGCAGTTGAACAGATAGTCGTAGCCATCGCTGGTCATCACGATGTCCTTGCCATAACGCCTGGTGAGGTCGCCGAGTCGCCCCCAGGTCCACATGAACCAACGCGGGGTCGGGAAGGTCTTGATCTTCGCTCCGGTCGCCTCGGTCAGCGCAGCGACATGTGCCCTGGCATCGATATTGGTGCCGAACGCCAGCAACCGTTTCGGGCCCTGACCCGGCTCCAGACAAGCCGAGACGACAGCGGCGACGTCGCGGACATCGACATAGTTGCCGCTGAGCCCCTTGGCTATCGGGAAACCCTTCTCGAACCACATGATCGCGGATGACAGATTGATCGACTGTGTCCAGTCGTCGGGGCCGACAATGCCTGACGGGTACACCGTCACCACCGGCCTGCCATCGTCCTGGAGGCTCCGCGCATAACGCTCGCACGCTGCCTTGCTGCGACCATAGGCCTCGTCGTTGCCCATCACCGGGTGCTCCGCAGTCACCGGGGCGGTCTGGAACGGAAACAGCGCCGCAGCCGACGAGATATGCACGATCGGGTCGCAACCCGCCGCAACCGCAGCACCCAGCACGTTGCGGGCACCGGCAAGGTTGGTCTCGTCCATTGCCTGGGCCTGCGCCGGATCGACCGCCACGATGGCCGCACAGTGCACCACAGCTTCACAGCCCTGCACCGCCGCATTCACAGAATCCTCATCGGTGATGTCACCCTGAGTCACCTCGAGTACCGACGGGTCAACCGAGAGCTTCTCCATCAGGGGTGCCACCTTGGCCGGGGTCCTGACAAAAACCCGTACGTCATGACCGTCGAGGACCAGCCGCTTCGTTGTCAGACTCCCCAGATAGCCCGTCGCTCCCGTCACCAGAACCTTCATGAGTCCCCCTTGAGCATCATCAACTCCACAAGATGCGTGCGCACCGTCGGCGTCGCTGACCGTTCGATGTCGGCGTGGCGCTCCCGGATCATACCGCCAGCCAGGTCGTCGGTGAAAAGCCAGAATTGGTTCGACTTGATCGCGCCAACGACCTGCTCCGCGACCACCGCGGGGTCCAGCTGTGCGGCATACAGGTCCGCGATGGCGCCAGAGGCGTCGCCCAGCGCCGTACCGTCCAGGTCTCGGTCATCAGCGCTCAGGTCCGGAGGCGTGTCGAGGAACCGCTCCTGACGGTTCCTTTCGCTGTTGATGATGTTGGTCGCAACGAACCCGGGGCACAGGCACGTGACACCGACACCCGTGTCGCCCTCGAGCATCTCCTGTTGCAGCGTCTCGCTGAAGCCGACCACAGCATGCTTGCTGGTGTTGTAGGCACCCATGCCAGTTGACGTCAGGTGACCGGCGATCGAGGCGGTGTTGACAATGTGGCCTTCTCCACGTTCGATCATGGCGCCGACAAAGGCCTTCACGCCGTAGATCACGCCCCAGAGATTCACCGCCAGAGTCCACTCCCAAGCCTTGAGATCGACCGCCGAGATCGAACCGCCGCCAGCGACACCCGCGTTGTTCATCAGCACATCCGCCGGTCCGAACTCCTCGTCGCAGCGGGCCCGCATCCCGTCCACCGACTCCCAGTCGGAAACATCGCAGACAACGCCCAGAGCAACACCTCCGGCTGCCTCTATCTCAGCGACGGTCGCATCGAGGGGAGGCTGCTCAATATCGGCGACCACCACCTTCATCGACTCGGCCGCCAACGCCAGCGCCACGGCCCTGCCGATACCGCTGGCTCCACCGGTGACCACCGCAACCTTGCCGTTCAGGTCCTCCATGATCAACCTGCAGTGCCCGAGGGTGCGAGCGCGGCCAGTACCGCATCGTCGACGGCGCCCTGGCCGGAGTCGGGATGCAACGGATGGATGCAGACGTGCGAAGCTCCGGCCTCTGCGTGCTCGGTCAAGCGAGCCTCGATCGCCTCGACATCACCCCAGGCCACAAGACCGTCCACCAATCGGGGGCTGAGACCGTCGATGTCGTCCTCGCTGAAACCCATCTTCAACCAGGCGTTGCGGTATCCCGGTGCCCGGGAATAGAACTTCAGGACCTTCGCCCCGGTCTCCCGGGCCACCGAGGCATCGTCGGTGAGCATCACCTTCTGTTCGACATAGAGCCCGCAGTCACCCCCGATGATCGAGCGGGCCCAGGCAGTGTGTTCCGGCGTGGTGTTGTAGGGATGGGCCCCGGCGCAGCGTTGCGCCGCGAGTTCCAACATCTTCGGGCCGAGCGCGGCCAGCACCCTCGGCACCGGTTGTGGAGGCGGGACCGAGGTGTACAGCGCGCTGTCCATCGCCTCGAGGTAGTCGCGCATGAACGACAACGGCTTGTCGTATTCGATGCCACGCACCCGCTGCACGATCGCCGGACTCGAAACCCCCAATCCCAGGATCATCCGCCCGCCGGTCTGCTCGGCCACCGTGTTGGCGCCCTGCAGCATCACGCCCGGGTGCCGGTTGTAGATGTTGGCGATCCCCGACGCCAACACAAGATCCGATGTCGCCGCCCCGACCGACGCCAACTGGGCAAAGGGGTCGCGTCCGAAAGTCTCGCCGACCCAGAGCGTCGAGTAACCGAGTTCTTCGACCCGCCGACCGAGTTCAACCACCTGCGAGCCTGTCAGACCCTCTGGCGCGACCCAGACACCTCTGTCACATGAAGTCATCCGGTGAATCTACTGCGCCGCGGCAACACGGACAGAATCCGACAGTTCGACCAGTCCGACGAACGACGCGACTAATAGCGGTAGTGGTCGGGCTTGTAGGGGCCGCCGACGGGCACTCCCAGATAGTCGGCCTGCTGCTGGCTCATCGTCGTCAACTTCACGCCCAGAGCATCCAGATGGAGCCGAGCCACCTCCTCATCGAGTGCCCGAGGCAGCACGTGCACACCCATCTCGATGCTGTCGGCATTGGCGTGCAGTTCCAGTTGCGCGAGCACCTGATTGGTGAACGAGCAACTCATCACGAAGCTCGGATGGCCGGTGGCATTGCCCAAGTTGAGCAGCCGACCCTCGCTCAACACGATGACCGAGTGGCCGTCGGGGAACACATACTCGTCGACCTGGGGCTTGATGCTGACCCTGCGCACGTCGGAGAGCCGATTGAGCCCGGCAATGTCTATCTCATTGTCGAAATGGCCGATATTGCCGACGATCGCCTGATGCTTCATCCTCGCCATGTGGCCCGCGAGGATGATGTCCTTGTTGCCCGTCGCCGAAATGAAGATGTCGGCTCGGTCGACAACAGCCTCGAGCGTGTTCACCTCGTAGCCCGACATCGCGGCCTGCAGCGCGCAGATCGGATCGACCTCGGTGACGATCACCCGGGCGCCCTGGCCCGCCAGCGACTCCGCGCAGCCCTTGCCCACATCACCGAAACCGCAGACGACCGCTACCTTGCCGCCGATCATCACATCGGTGCCGCGGTTTATCCCGTCAATCAGGCTGTGCCTGACGCCGTAGAGATTGTCGAATTTGGACTTGGTCACCGAATCGTTGACGTTGATAGCCGGGAAGAGCAGTTCGCCCCGCTCCAACATCTGGTAGAGACGGTTGACGCCGGTGGTCGTCTCCTCGGAGACCCCGCGGACCGCCGGCGCGATCCGGCTGAAGAACTGCGGGTCCCTTGCGGAGATGTCACGCAGACGGTCCAGGAACACCGTCCATTCCTCAGAGTCCTCCTCAAGCGGCTCTGGAATGACACCGGTCCGCTCGAACTCCAGACCCTTGTGCACCAACATGGTCGCGTCGCCGCCATCGTCGAGGATCAGGTTGGGGCCGGTACCGTCGGGCCAGACGAAGAGCTGCTCGGTGGCCCACCAGTACTCTTCGAGGGTCTCACCCTTCCAGGCGAAGACGGGAACGCCGCGACAGTCGTCGGTGGTGCCGTCAGGTCCCACCACAGCAGCCGCAGCAGCATGATCCTGGGTCGAGAAGATGTTGCAGCTCACCCAGCGCACATCCGCACCGAGCGCTGTGAGGGTCTCGATCAGTACTGCCGTCTGCACGGTCATATGCAACGAACCGGCGATACGCGCCCCGGCCAGAGGCGCGTCAGCCGCGTACTTGCCGCGCAACGCCATCAGGCCCGGCATCTCATGTTCAGCCAAGCGGATCTCTTTGCGACCGAACTCTGCCAAGTCCAGATCCGCGACCTTGTAATCAGGCGTAAGGGTCACTGCACAACACTCCTAAAGAAACGACTGGCCAGAGGGACGACGATAGCAACGAGCGGGCGGGGGTCGACTGACACCATCTCTGCGCAGCCCGCGCGTCCATCCTAGCGGCCCCGGGAGCTACCGGCGCCAAGGACTACCGGCGCCCAGACCCAGCATCGGCGCCTCGACCGACCCCGGCTCGGAACACCGTCGCAGTGCCGTCGAGGCGCGCGGGACCGTCGCAGGCTGCCATCCAGGCCGCCTCTCCTGACCCCAGACGATGAGCATCGGTTCGGCTCTCGAAACGGGCCTGGCCCGACGTGCACAGCAGGATCGCAGGACCCGGCTCGATCCGGGCACTGCCGTTCAGGTCGATCCTCTGCAACGAGAACTCTTCGACCGGACTGCGGTAGTCGACCACCCCGTCGATTGCGAGCGGCCGCTGAACGTCAACGGTCATCGGGTCTGTTTCGACAACCTCGAGCACTGTCGCCACATCGGTGTGCTTGCTCGTCAAACCCGCACGCACGACATTGTCAGAACTGGCCATCAGCTCCACGCCCGTGCCACGCAGATAGCAATGCAGGTTGCCAGGTCCGAAAAAGATCGCCTCGCCCGGCTGCAATGTCACCAGATTCAACAGCAGGGCGACCAACACCGCTGGGTCCTGGCTATACCGGCGGCCCAGCTCGCACACCACCTGTCGTTCCGGTGCGAACGCTGATGAGGACCGTCCGGCACACGCCTTGACCACGGACCCCACCAGTTCCGCGGTCGTCCGTCGATCCTGGCTCAGCAGCCATTCCACTAGGCGGCCGATACCGCTGGACGTCGGCTCCGCGGTGAGCCTGGCCCGCACCGGATCAAGAGCATCAGTAGGGATGGTTGCAAGCAGTTCAAGCGTCTCAGCCGGTTCACGGAAGCCGCACAGGGCACTGAACTCGCTGAGCGCGCAGATCAACTCCGGCTTGTGGTACCGGTCCCGGAAGCAGCGGTGGGCACCGTCCAGCGGTATTCCCAGGGACTCCTCACGTTCGAATCCTCTCCGGGCCTGCTCGGTCGACGGATGCGTCTGCAAGGAGAGCGGGGCGTCGACCGCCAGCACCTTCAGCAGGAAAGGAAGCGAACCGAACCGAGGCGCAACCGAGGCGCCCAGTGCGGCGCGCAGGTCGGCGCCGATGAGTTCATCGAGACGAACGCCTGAGCCGCGCAACTCCGCCGGGCCCATCCGATGCGCCCCGAACCACAACTCCGCCACAGGCTCGCCTGTCGCACGGTGGTCCAGCAGTTCGGGGATCACCGTCGGCGAACCCCAGTCGTAGTTCTTGAGAACCCCTTCGATCAACACCATGGTCGGATCCCGAACTCGTCAGGCGGCTCAGTCATGCGGGCTATGGGTCAGTTCGGGGAAGTCTCCGCGACCCCGTCTGAGGCGGCTTTGGCGAGCAGGCGGGAATGCTCCGCGTCGGCGACATCGCTCGCTTCGTCGGGAAGCATCACCGGGATGTCGCCGTCGAGAATTCGATAGAGCTTCTGAAGGCGGGGGTTGTACAACACTGCCTCGTCGTCGAAATAGAGGAGCGAGCCACGGTCGATGGGGCAGACCAGTATCTCAAGGAGGCGGATATCGAGGGTCATGGGACCAGTCAACCAGAAACCGTCGGCGGACAGACAACGGTCAGGCCAACAACTCCAGGACTTCGTCGACACGGGACTCAACATCGGCCTGGGTTCGCGCTTCGAGGTTGAGCCTCAGCAAAGGCTCAGTGTTGGAGGGTCGCACGTTGAACCACCAGTCACCGAGATCAACCGTGAGGCCGTCCATGCGGTCCAAGGCGGCCCCGGCGAAGGCACCAGCCACTTTTTCGATCACCGCAGCCGGGTCGGCAACCTTGGTGTTGATCTCACCGGAGGCGGCGTAGCGGTCAAGCGTCGAAACAAGGTCGGCGAGACCCGACGGATGTCGGCTCAGCGCTTCAAGCACCACCAGCGCGGCAATCAGGCCGCTGTCAGCGCCGAAGTTGTCACGGAAGTAGTAATGACCGGAATGCTCGCCGCCGAAAGCGGCGCCCGTCTCGAGCATCACCTTCTTGATGAAGGAATGGCCGACGCGGGTCCGCACAGCGGTTCCGTTGCCCTCGGAGACCACTTCAGGCACCGTCTTCGAGCAGATCAAGTTGTGGACTATGACCGCGCCGGGCTCACGGGCCAGGATCGAACGAGCGACCATGGCGGTCGTCAATGATCCCGACACCGCCTGAGCGTTCTCGTCGATGAGGAAGACCCGGTCGGCGTCGCCGTCGAAAGCCAGCCCGATATCGGCGCCCGTCGCCAGCACTCGCTGCGCCAGATCCCTCGTGTTCTCCGGTTGCATGGGATCGGCTGGGTGGTTGGGGAATGTGCCGTCGAGTTCGGGATACATGTGGTCGAGCTCGACCCGAAGCCCCGCGAACACGGGCGGGACAACCAAGCCGCCCATGCCGTTGGCGGTGTCTACCACCACACGCAACTCTTTGAGAGCTTCGAGGTCGACGAAGGAACGCACATGGGCGACGTATCCCTCAAGAATGTCGAGCTGGGAGTGAGTACCCCGTGTTCCTGCAGGATCCGGGCCGGAAATCGCTATCCGCCTTATTTCGTCGAGCCCCGAGTCTGCAGCGATCGGCGCGGCGTGGGCGAGACACATTTTGATGCCGTTGTAACCCGCGGGGTTGTGCGAAGCCGTGAAGACCGCTCCCGGTATTCCCAGGTGGCCCGATCCGTAATAGAGCATGTCGGTGGCGCACAACCCGACATCAACAATGCCGACCCCGTGCGCCATCGCACCGTCAGCGAAGGCAGCGGCCATCTCCTCGCTGTCGGGCCGCATATCACGGCCCAGCAGAATCGACGAATCGCCTGAACCCCGGACGAAACGAGCAAACGCTCCGCCTATCGCCCTCGCTCCATCCACATCGAATTGATCGGGAACCGTGCCGCGAATGTCGTAAGCCTTGAAGATCGTGTCGAAGTCGGTGCTCACACAAATGAAACTAAGCCGCGAATTCCCTTTCGGCCATTCAACGGCCGGCTCGACCGACCGATCGCCGGAGTCAGTACCGCTCAGGAACGAACGTCTGGTCCGAGATCGGCGGGCGCACGTAGCCCACGGCCGACTGCCGCTCAGGAAGTTCAACATCCTCCCACGGAACCGGCTCGTAAGGGATCTGCGACAGGAGGTGAGAAATACAGTTCAGGCGCGCTCTCTTCTTGGAGTCCGCGTTGACCACATACCAGGGGGCCTGCTTGATGTCGGTGTGGGCGAACAACGTGTCCTTGGCCTTCGAGAAGTCCACCCAGCGCGACCGGCTGTCCAGATCGACCGGTGACAGCTTCCAGCGCCTCACCGGGTCGGAGATGCGACTCTGGAAGCGCGCCTCCTGCACTGCGTCGCTGACCGAGAACCAGTATTTGATCAAGATGATCCCCGAGCGCACAAGCATCCGCTCGAACTCCGGGCAGGAGCGCAGAAACTCGCGGTACTCCTCATCGGTGCAGAAGCCCATCACCGGCTCAACAAGACCGCGGTTGTACCAGCTGCGGTCGAACAGCACCATCTCCCCCGCGGCCGGCAACTCAGCCACGTAACGCTGGAACCACCACTGGGACTTCTCCCGGTCACTCGGCGTGCCGAGCGCCACGACCCGGACCACCCGCGGATTCAGCCTTTCGGTGATCCTCTTGATCACTCCGCCCTTGCCCGCGGCGTCACGGCCTTCGAAGACGACAACGACCTTGAGCCCCTTGTGACGGATCCAGCGTTGCAGCCGCACCAGTTCCTCCTGGAGAAGGGCCAGTTCGCGGTTGTAGACCTTCGTGGGCATCTTCTTGGGTTTTACGAACCCAGGCTCCAGAGATTCTGCCTCGATGGGAGTCCGCGGCTCGTCCATACCGCTCGACGTTAGCCGAGAACAGGTTTCCTGTCCCGGGTCCGGGGGCCAAGGTGCGGCAACTGGCCGAACTGTTGTCCGGTGAACTCACCGGCCAGACGTGAACGGTCAAGTCGGCGTGAATTCTTCGAGTTCTTCGGACGCTGCGCCGTCTTTGGCCGTGTTGTCGAGATCCATGGGCTCAAGTTCCATCGGCTCGAGTTCGCTGAAGAACTCCTCCAAGTCCGAACCGTCTGGCCAAACTTCGGAACCGAACCAACCCCCATCGTCTGAGAATGGGAGCAAATCTGAGAATGGAGGGAGATATGGTGCCGGGCCCTCACCCCAGAGCCCAGGGCCGCTTTGACCTCCGTCGAACCCACCAAGACCGGAGTCCCCGTCAAAGCCCCGACCGCTGGGACCGAAGCCTCCAAGCACGACGACCACGACGGGCGGCTGGAATCTGCCGAACCCGAACGGCGCGCCCCGAGCATGGTCGCCTGACCGACCGGGTCCACCGAAGCGGTCCTTGCCGCGCCAGTCCCAACGCTCTCCCCAGTTGCCGGCGCCCAACGGACCTTTCCGGCGACCCTCGTGCCCGTCATCGCCGGGTTTCGCTGGGGCCCAGAACCCGAACGGCTCGTCGTCGCCCGAATCTCGCGGCTCTTGAGCTTCATCGCCGTACGAGCCGACGTCGCCGTGAGGGCCGTCGCCTCCGCTATAGATCCCGTAGTAGTCGTCTCCATAGCAGTCGTCACCGTCGTCGTTGATCGCGGAGACGATCCACGCCGCGGCGACGACGATTGCCGCAATCAGCACCGCAGCTGTCACCGCGATTCCGGCGAGCTTCGCCGCTCGACGAGGGGACAGCCCCTCAGTCCGGCCTGCGGACGTCGACGGGGGCGGCACCGCGGACTCCCATCCGAGCTCGTTCGCCTGCGCCTCGTCGGCTGCCGCATCCTCTACCGTAGGCCCGGATCCGTCCAGTTCTTCCGACGCCTGCTCGTCAGCCTCATCAGCGGTGGTCTGTTCGGGTCTCTCGTCGTCGACCATGAGGTCGATCCTACCGTTGCCGATACTGCCCGCGTCTGCTCAGGAGTCTGATCATCGCGATGTCACGCGCCACCCTGAAGCCGTCCGTCAATGCCCGAACAGTCGACGAGTCGCTGTTGGTGACCCTCACCGGAACCACTGCGACCGTGAATCCCCAGCGTTCCGAAAGATGAAGCAGTTCGATGTCGAACGCGAAGCCGTCGATCCGCCCCTCGGTCATCAGGGCCTTGGCCACATCACTACGAAACGCTTTGCAACCGCACTGGGTGTCGCGGTAGCGGACCGACAACACGGTCCGGGCCAATTGGTTCACCGCCCGGCTCCCCAACCGGCGCAGACCCGACCCACCGCTGTCGGCCGCAGACGGTTCCGCGTATCGATCACCGATCACCACCTCGCTACCGGACTCCACCGCGCCGAGCATTCCCAACAGCTGGTCCGGCGAATAGGCCAGATCGGCGTCGGTGAACGACACAGTCCGCCCTCTGCTCGCCAGCACACCGGCGCGTACCGCAGCGCCCTTTCCCTGGTTGATCGGCAGCTCGATCACCAGGTCGGCCCCGGCATCGCGAGCCCGTCGGGCCGTCTCGTCAGGCGACCCGTCGTCGACGACCACGATCTCCAGATCGCCGGCGGCGTCCAACGAGACCAACTCCCTTCGGATCTCAGAGATCGTCGATGCGATCCGCTCCTCTTCGCAATACGCGGGTACGACGACCGAAAATCGAAGTTCATCGTTCGGGTCGGACTCAGTCGCCGGCAACGGCTCCGAATCAGCAGGATCGTCGACGTTGCCTGCATCATCGGGCGGTTCAGCCCGCACCGACATCGCCGGGGTCAGCTCATGCGGATCTCCGAGCTCAGGATCGTCGTCTCGGCGATCCCATCTCCTATGGGTCAGCACTACGGCCAGCACAAGACCGAGCAGAGTCGCCAGCAGACCGATCCACTGGACCGCCGAGCGTGTGTAGCTCAAAGCTACCGACGTCTCGGTCGGCACGACCACCATCAGATTGGGAGCAACCCGGAACGGCCCCTGAGCGCCGGACACCGTCCAGTTCGGGAAATAGCTCGCCCTCACCAGCACGGGAGCTCCGATCCGGTCGACGCTGAAGCTGATCGAATCGCGCTCAACAGCAAGGTCGAAGACTTCCGCTGTCTCGGCCGGCACCCGCTCGAGCCAATCCGGCAGAATCGCCGCCAAAGCGCGCATCTCCGACACCCGCTCGCCGCTGCGGACCGCTGCCGCGTAACCGTTGTCCTGGTCGGCAAGGTCGTCGAGGGACATGCGCGGCCAGCCAACAGGTCCGTCGGCCGCGATCAGCGGGATCTCCTCGGGTGCCTCCCACGCGGCGACGGTGGGCACCAACCACTGCTCCCCACCCGCCTGCAACCCCTCAATCACCACGGGCAACTGCTCGAGACCCACCGCAATCTGTTGATCCTTGACCAGAAAGACAACCCATGGTCCACTCGCCGCGATCTCCTCGAACGCCTCGAGTTCGCGTGCCTGGGCAATCGCTGACTCGGACACGGCCAGGTAGTAGCGCACGCCGAGGGTCTCGAGCCCGGCAACGCCCTTGTCGACGTCGAGTCTCGAATACGGAAGATCGCGCTGGGCGCGGGAGGGGCTCGCCGAGAGCGCCGACTGCAGCAGGAAGTGGTAGGGGGTGGTGGCAGACGCCTCGAAATAGAGTCCCTCCATCGAACCGATACAGCCGTCGGTCCAGTGAGGCAGCAACATCGGTGCCATGGTCGTGCCGTATGTCCCGAGACGCTCACGTTCGAACTCCCAGAGCGACCGCCCACACCCGAACTCCTCCCCAACAGCCGCCATGGTCGACACCAGATCGTTGTACTCCACAGTCCCCGATTTCTGCTCGTACCCCGTGAAGTTGTACCGCACCCACCCGGGACCCTGGTTGAACTCGGCCGTCGCAAGACCGTTCCAACCCCGGACCAACTCGATCCCGAAGAAGCTGGAGAAACCGTACAGAGTCGTGACTTCACCGGCCGCGTCTGTCCTCTGGAAGGTCGTGCCAAACGGCACGGACCGGAGCGGAAAAGCCAGGGCCGCCAGAATCACCAGAGTGAAGACACCCGCAGGAACCGCCGCCCAGACCGGACCTGCGTGCGTCTTTGCGTCGCTGTCCAGAGGAGTCGGCCGGAGCATTCGGATAGCACCCCGGCTGATCTCGGCCACCGCGATACCCGACAACAGATAGACCGACAAGTAGTAGAACGGCAGGATCCGCACGTTCCAGAGCCGGCTCTCAGGGAGCAGCACAAAGGCAGCCGCGAAGACCGCGGCAACGACGCCCAGAGCGAAACCGATCCGGACCCGTCGAAGCACGCACACCACAGCGCCGATGACCCCAAGAACTACGAACACCTGCAACGGCAAGTCATTGGCCAGAAAGCTCTGATCGCCGAGACCATCCCCCCGATGCCAGAGCGCTGCCGCGTAACGGCGCTCCTTCCCCCAACCCATGTCGTTGAGGTAGGGAACGTTCCAAGCAAACGGCAGCACCCAGAACGCCGACAGCAGCGCGGCGAGCGGGCCGACGACCGCGACCCAGCGGATCTGGCGCACCCCCGGCCTGACTACGAGCAACGCGAACAACGCCACCAGCGCGAAGAAAGCGGCGAACAGATGAAGCAGCCCGGTCAGCGCCAGCAACACCGCAGCCACGACACGGTCCCGACCGCTCGCCAACCCCCGGGCCGCGAAACCGACAAACAGCAGAGCAACCGACAACCCCAAGCTGTAGGCGAACTCGCCGGCCATGGTCGACATCAGATTGCCGCCGTAGATGTTGAACGAACGATCGAAGATGAACGGCAGCGTCATCACCGCCATCAGCGCGGGCCCGGGGAACGCCAGACCGCCCAGACGTCCGGCGAGGTAGGCCGCGCCCGGAAGCGCCACGAGTCCGGCGACCACCACTAGCTTCATGGCAACCCCGTAGGGGGTCGGGACGACCAGGACCGTCGCGACTACCGCAGCGGCGGTGACCGCCGCTCGCCAGCGTCGAAGCGCCGCGCTCGCGGACCAGGTCAGAGCACCGACCGCCACCGGCGTCAACACTGCGGCGATCGCCAGGTCCACCGACGTGTCGTTGAACGTGACCGGTGCCAGAGGAGACCAGCCCAACCAGTCTGTGGCGAGGACGCGGCCGTCGGCTGCCGCTGCGACCAGCGCGCTGCCCGCAGCCAGTCCGACAGCTGCGACCAGCCTCCGGGCCTGTCCGGCCCAGAACCTGCCGGCGACGGCAAATACCGCAAGCCCGACCCCCAACGCCGAGAGCAGATCAAGCGGGATGCCCAAACCAACGTCGACCATCACTATCAGCAACGAGGGAACGACCATGTAGAACGTGAAGGCCGGGAAACCCGCGTACCAGTCCGGCGACCATCCGGTCAGCCGGAAATCCGGCAGCAACTCGTCACGCAGATAAGCCGGCGACCACACATGGGCGCCCAAGTCCCCACCGGTAGGGGTCGTGTCGGTGAACCACAACCAGGGCGACAGGTTCCAGACGACGAACAGGGTGGCCCCACCCACAATCACCGCGCTGAAGACGGCCTGTATTGCGAGAGACCGTCCGTCGATCAACCGGCGCCCCCACGCCGGGCGCTGTGTCAACGCACGTGCAGCCTCAGACAGCCGCGCAAGCAGAGTGGGACTGTCGGGGGGCGGACTCATGGCGCTTCATTGTGCCATCTGCAAAGCCGCTCACGTTGCTAGAGAAGCTGACTCAGCAGCACGACCACGCTGGTCGCGTTGAATCCCACATGGATCCACAGCGGGGTGCCGAGTCGACCTGTGATCTGGAACGCCACCGCGGTGACGATGCCGACCACCAACAGGCCCGGAAACTGGAGGACCTGAAAGTGCGACGCCGCAAACAACGTCGAGGACCCCATCACCGCCACCGCGGTACCCAAACGGCCACGATCCGACAGCAGATCCGCCAGACCCCGGTGCAGCAGACCCCGGTACAGGAACTCCTCGGCGATCGGAGCTCCGACCACGGTGAGCACCACCAATGCCGCGATCCCGACAGGAGAATCAGCCGAAGCAACAAGATTGCGCGCCGGGGCCTCGAGCGACTCGCTGTCGATGAAACGGCTCATCGGCAGATACACCAGCGGCACAAGCACAACCTGGGTCGCAATCCCGACGACGAGACCGACGCCGATGTCGCCCCGGTTCATGCCCCAGCCGAGATCGCGACGCAGATCAAGCTTGCGGCGTCGCGACAACAGGAACGGAACACCCACCAGACACACCCACAACGGCACGGTCAGCAACACCCGCGCCACAAGCGGAACACGGTTGTGGTCGAGAGGAACCCCGGCCGCCAGCTGTCCGGCCACCCTGCCGAAATCGTCACCCAGACCCGAGGGAACGTCGAAATCCCAACCCGCGGCACCGACCACCGCACCGCCGATCAAAGCCGACACCACGATCCCGATCAGAACTGCACCCAGAGCCAGCACCACCCGCCGACCAGGCGTCGATGCGAGCTCCGACACCGCGGATCCTAACCGGCCCGACGAAGATGACCGGACCCGTCGCCCAGCACCGCAACCCCCACCTGAGGTTCAACGGCCGACACCGAACCAAAACGGCGGTCGCTCAACTCCCAGCCGCGAGGAGGCCGCGTCCTGTCAGCGTGGCCCGTGCACAGATCGTGATTGGCGGGTGAGTCCTCGCCATGCAGATCATCGATCCACACAATCTGTTGCGCGTAGAGGAAGGACAGGGTCGCAGCAGCGAGGTGATGACAGCCCGGTCGGGCACAGCGACGGTTCACGCTGGGCACCGTACCCTCTCGGCGCGATCAAGACAGGGATATCCCGCAGGGGGGCTACGCTGGAGGAATGGCGTCCAACCCCCCTCCACCGCCTCCGCCACCGCCACCCCCGACCCCGAAGGCAGGCGACCGCGGAAAACCCGAAGACAAGGGCGCCCCCCAACGCAACAGTCCGAGCTGGTCGCGTTACATCCTGTGGATTGCCGTCGGCACCCTGCTCACCGTGATGCTCGTCAACTACCTGACCGGTGGCGAGTCCCGCGAGCAGGTCACCTACTCCAACTTCTTGGAGAGCGTCGACCAAGGCGAAGTGGACGAGGTCACCTACGACAACAACGACGGAGGGATCGTCTTCGCGACCGCGCTCGGAGAGTTCGAGACCACCGGACCCACACCGCTGCCCGACGCAGACCACGACCTGATCGGCGAGAACAGCAAGCTCGAGTTCGAGACGCCCAAACCGAACTTCTTCACTTCGATCTTCCCGATACTGCTCCCCGTGCTGCTGCTCATCGGTTTCTTCTTCTGGATGCAACGCCGAGCCCAGGGGCAGTTGGGCAACATCATGTCGGTCGGCCGAAGCAAAGCCAAGACCTACTCGACCGAACGTCCCGGGACCACCTTCGACGACGTGGCCGGATACGACGGAGTCAAGCAGGAGATCACCGAGATAGTCGAGTTCCTGAAACACCCCGCTCCATTCGCCGAGATCGGCGCGCGCGTCCCCAAAGGGGTGATGCTGGTCGGCCCTCCCGGCACCGGCAAGACCCTCATCGCCAAGGCGGTCGCGGGCGAGGCGGGCGTCCCCTTCCTCTCGGTCACAGGTTCGGACTTCATGGAGATGTTCGTGGGCGTCGGCGCCAGCCGTGTGCGAGACCTATTCGACTCGGCTCGCAAGATGGGCAAGGCGATCATCTTCATCGACGAGATCGACTCGATCGGGCGCAAACGCGGAGCCGGCCTCGGCGGCGGGCACGACGAACGCGAACAGACCCTCAACCAGATGCTCGCGGAGATGGACGGCTTCGAACCAACCGACGGAATCGTGATGATGGCCGCCACCAACCGGCCCGACATTCTCGACCCGGCGCTGCTGCGCCCAGGCCGCTTCGATCGCCAAGTGGTCGTGCCACTGCCCGAACTCGACGACCGCAAGAAGATCCTCACGGTTCATCTCAAGGGCAAGCGCACCAGCGACGATGTCGACGTCGACCTGATCGCCCGAGGCGCCCCCGGCATGAGCGGCGCGGATCTCGCCAACCTGGTCAACGAGGCAGCACTGTTCGCGGTCCGTCGCGGACGAGACCAGATCGATGCCAGCGACTTCGACTCCGCCAGAGACCGTGTGATACTCGGAATCGAGCGACTGTCGGTGGCCCAGAGTCCCGAGAACCTGGAACGCACGGCCTACCACGAAGCCGGCCATGCTCTGTGTGCGGCGGTGCAGGACAACCACGATCCGGTGCACAAGGTCACGATAATTCCCACCGGCATGGCTCTGGGCGTGACCATGACACTGCCCACCGAGGATCGCCACACCCTCGACAAAGCCGAGGCTGAGGCACGAATGGTAATGGCCATGGGCGGCAGAGTCGCCGAGTCCCTAGTGTTCGACGAGTTCTCCTCGGGAGCTGCCAACGACCTCGCTCAAGCAACCAGCATCGCCCGGCTGATGGTCACCGAATGGGGCATGAGCTCCGCGGTCGGACCCATGTCTCTGTCCGACGGCGGACCGGTCTTCCTCGGCGCCGACATGATGCAGTCGAAGAACTACTCACCGGACACCGCCCGACTCGTCGACACCGAGATTCGCCGGATCCTCACCGAGAGCGAGGACCGCTGCCGGGAGATTCTCATCGAATACCGCAAGGGGCTGGACCTCGTGGCCAGAGCCCTGTTGGAGCACGAGACAATCTCGGGAGACGAAGTGGAGCGACTCATCGCCCTGGCGCGTTCGGGACCGGTCGCCGAGAGTTCCGCCAGTGCTTCCATGGAGCCAGAGACAGGTCTCCAGCAGCCAATCCCGGCTGATGTCAGCGTTTCCGAAGACTCCTGACCGACGCTCGGCATGGACAGCCTGCTCCTCGTGTTGGGTGGTGTGGCTGTCGCTCTGCTGGTTGCGTCGCTGCTGAGCCGAAGGCAACACCCCGCGCCGACAACCAACACCGGAACGATCCCGCGGCAACTAGACCGCAACGACTTCCACGGCACCGATCAGCAGTGGCTCGTCGCGGTGTTCACCGCGTCGAGTTGCGCGACCTGTGCCGGGGTGATGGAACGGGCCCAGCATCTGGCCAGCAGCCAAGTCTGCGTTCAGGAACTGGAGCTCAACGTGGAGGCTGCGCTGCACGAACGCTACAGAATCGACGCAGTGCCCCTGCTGCTCATCGCAGACCAGACCGGTGCCGTACGGCGCGCTTTCGTCGGTCCCACCACCGCGACCGACCTCTGGGCCTCGATGGCCGAACTTCGCGAACCCACCAACGAAGCTGGCTCAGGGATCGAGTGAATCGGCCTCGGCGGCCACAACTCCCGGCAGCAACTGATGCTGGGACACGCCGATCAGATCCCGGCTGACCACCACCGGCGACCGGGACACAACCTCCACGATCGGGCGCTCAAAACCCAGTTCTGAGGCACGCAACGAGACCCGCCGCAACGGTGCGACCTCAATGGACGTGACCAGACTGCGACCCCGGTCATCGAGGACCGCCACCTCGACAGTGGCGATCGCCACCTCCGACGGATTGAAGATCACAACCGAGTGCGACCCGCTGCCCAACGGAGCCAACCATCTCGTTGCACTCACGTCCAGACCGATGGTTGCGGCCAACGAGACATTCGCCGGACCAATGTCGGTTGCTGAATCGGGTTCAACCGATTCGGAACCGTCGACTGCCTCGTCGCTACGAACCGCTGCGAACAGGTCGCTGCTCTCGTGCATCACCGCGATCGGAAGACCTGTCAACGACCTCGCAGTAATGCCATAGGAGCCCAGTCCCACGAGCCTGTCCACGTTGCTCAAACGAACCTGTCTCATGGCACCCGCAGCGATGGACAACTCAATCGGATCACGGCTCAACCCCTCCCCGGAGATGATCTCAAGATCAACCTCGGCTGTCTGGTCCGCCGAGGGGTTGACCACACTCACCACATCGAAGCGGTCCTCGCTGTGAAGGTTCAGAAGGTGCCAGACCGGGGCCGTCGTGGACGCCAGCGGCGTAACCGACAATCCCACCGGAAAACTATGGTCCGCCTGCGCAGCGAGACCCTGCGACTGCACGCGCGACGCCGCGATCCGACCGACGACAACATCGATAACCGCACTCACCCGACTCGCCACCGGAACCAGCTCGGTCACGTCGAGGGCGACCACGCGCCGAGCCGGAACCACCGTACCGTTGAGGGTGTCGACACCCACGTCGGAAAAGAAACGAATGTCGAGAACTGCATCATGGGGAAACGGATTGAGCAGCAGCAACACCATCTCCTCGCCCTTCGCCGCGAACTCGGTCGCTCCTGAGGAAGCCACCCACACATCAGACGTACGGGTATGGCACAGAGCCCGGTCAGTGGTCCCCGACGCACCCAGATATGTCTGCTCCACGACCACGTCCGCCGAGCCGACCTCGACGACGGCGCCCATCCACTCCGAGTCGGCTACGAGGTCCGCCAATCGCACGCGAGTACGCTCACCGGCCCCGATCGTCACCACCACATCCGTGGGAGCAACTCCAAGCCCGCTTCGGATCCCCGAGACGAAGGCCTCCGCAGGCTCGACCGAGGCGTTGATGATCTCCAGGGACACATCGGCGCGCCCACCCGCTGCAGAGCCTCCCGGGCAGAACCAGGTACCGATACCTCTGGACGACTCAGGAACCGAATAAGCAGCCGGAACCACCAACTGGTCAATGTCCCGCTCAAAGACCTCTGAAACGCCCAACTC
Source organism: Candidatus Aldehydirespiratoraceae bacterium (assembly GCA_965221585.1). Taxonomy (GTDB): domain Bacteria; phylum Actinomycetota; class Acidimicrobiia; order Acidimicrobiales; family Aldehydirespiratoraceae; genus VXYK01. The sequence continues at coordinate 1,885,264 of OZ244898.1, forward strand.
GTCGAGCACGTCCGACCCGTCGAGCAACAACGCAGCCGCGAGCACGCAGCCGAGCAGCACCGCCACGAGCAGGCGGGTCAACCTCACCGCCTCTGCCCAATCACCGGCCGGATCACAACCACGCCAATCAACAGCACGATCGCCGAGAGTTGCACCATCAACACCCAGCGCCTCCAGGGCGCGGTCACGTAGGTCAGCTCACCGATGCCGCCGCCCTGCGGCGAGAACGCGGTCGCGTAACCGACGGAATGTCGCTGCGGAACTCGGGAACCGTCAACTTCAAAGATCCATGACGGATCCGCAGTCTGCGCCAGGAACACCTCCGTGCCATCCGGAATCGAACCAGAGACGTGGTCGCCGCGGCCCGACATGACCCCTGCCGTTCCCGATATGGGCACCGCAGCGAGATCCGCAACCTGGTCGATACCACTGTCGAAACCCAAAGACGCGGCGGCCCGTACCGAAGTCCATTCGGTGTTGGCGTATACCTCGACGGCGCTGTTGATCCCCTCCAGGCGCCTCAGGTCGAGCTGAGACGCAATCGCACCCCGCACACTCTCCGGTATCGAAACCGCATCATCGGGGTCGCTGAAAGGGGCCGGGGCTAGTCGGTCCAGCATGACCACATAACGGACACCGAGCCCACCGAGTTCCCTGCCGAGACGTATCGTCTCGCCGTTGAGTGCGCGCCGAACCGCCTCGGAAACCATCGGAGCCGCCCCTGGGTCCACCGCCGGAAGACGATCCGAAAGCCTCGGAAACCCGTCAATGGAGGCAACCCAGGCCAGATCTGCAGCCAACGGACGTCCGTCGGACAGGATCGTCTCGGGTCCTCCGATCCACAAGACTCGATAGCTTCCGTCCCTCAACGGGTCAGCGAAGGGCAGCACATCCTCGTAATCGCCGCGAGGCATCCCCCAGCGCCCGGACTCCGCCAACGCGAGCCCCGGAATCGAACCGGCCATCCCAGCCACGACCGCCAAGGGAAGCAGAGCCTGACGCCAGCCGAACCCTGCCGCCGGTAGATCATGTTCAAACGCAACTATCGCGGCACCGCAGGTCAGCGCAACCCCCACCGCCGCTGTCGACAACAGGACGCTGTTATCGGGCATGCCGAACGGCAGCCAACCCAAAGCCGCGACCCAAGTCAGACCCCAACTGACAATCGCCACCGACCAGCCGCGGACCGCCAGCCCGAACCGCCATGAACGCCCGATAACCATCGGGATGACCATCAAAACCGCGAAAGCCCAGACAAACGCTCCCGGTTCGGTCGGCCCGATATTGAAACTGACGATGTCGCGTAGCGGCAATTCAGAAGCTGAGCCGTCACGCCCCCCGGCCAACGGCTCCCAGGTCGCACCGCTCGCGAACAAGTCCGCCAAAAATGGCAGGGCAAGTAGCGATATCACCGGCAGAGCCATGAACACGCAGCCGAACATTCGCAACATTGCTTTGAGGTCGGCGCTGAGGAGCGCTGCCAGCACGAGCCCCGCGACCATCGGAACCAGGATCAAACCCGCGGACAGATCGAACAGGGCGGTCACGCCGACAGACGCACCGATGGTTCCACCGATGGGAATCATGCGATGCCAAGTGCCATCCGAAGAGCCCGTCGACCACACCGACTGTGCCTTCAGCAACCCAGCGAGCAGCCACGGCGCCAACGAATAGGCATAGATGCCGGCGATACTCGCAGTGGCAACCGCAGCCCAGGGCAGCGGAATCACCGCGTACACGAACAACGAGCCGAGCTGGGCCCGACGAGAACCCGTGGGCCGCAGCATCCGCCAAGCCCCGACCAGACCCACCACGATCGGGAACAACACCCAGAGTGTGCGCACCAGACCCACCGCACCACCCGAAAGGACCGAGAACAGTCCAAGGAGACCAACCACACTGGAGGCAGTACCGGAACTGCCCATGTCGCGCTCCCGCCATCCACTCCACCACTCACCGATCATCTCTGTACCCGAACCGCCGAACGGCAGGTAGTCGCCGATCGCAGGAACGCCCTGCGCGATCAGCGACCGCGACCCGAACAACACGAACAACCCGATCAACGCCCAGACCACCGCCGAGATCCGGGCCGTTCCGGTACGCATCACCGAGGCCAGTTCCTGGCCCACCACGTGCGCCCCGTCCGGACCGAAGCGTCCCCTGATCGCCGCGTTCAGCCGCACGCTCCCGGCCTGCTGAAGTGCCCGGACGTCCGCATAGCGAACCCTTCTCTGGCGTCGCAACGCCTTGCGTCGCGAATGGATCTCCCCCAGACGGGCGAAATTCCAGACCCACGCCCCCCAGATGTCCCGGAAATGGCCGAACCGCCGACCGAACAGAGCGACCATCGACTCCCCGAACGAGAACATCAACGCCAGAGGGAGCAGATAGAACAGCGACGGGAGACTCGACGTGACCAGCACGGTCCGAAGCTGGTGACGGGCACCGAGACGCTCGGAGTCCGTGCTCTTCCGGGTCGAGAGCGCCTGGCGGTGCCGCACCCGGGCGTCGGGAACCGCCATCACCCTAGCTCCAGCCAGTTGTGCCCTGAAACAAAGGTCCACGTCCTCACAGTGGTAGGGCATCTCGGGATCAAAACCGTCGAGGCTCCTGAACAGGTCGGTGCGGATCAGAATGCAGGCGGAGGGCACCGCGAAGACATCCACCACCGCGTCGTACTGCTCCTGGTCGATCTCTCCAGGCTCCACAACGTCGGCAGCCACCGCGAAACGGTCGACGATGTAAGCAACATGCTGCAGTCGGTCGGGACTGTCCCAGTCAAGCAGCTTCGGGCCGACGATCCCTGCGTTGGACCGCAGCGACTCAACCACAAGCAGCCGTACCGCGTCCGGTTCCAATGCGATGTCGTCGTGGCAGATCATCAGGAACACAGGGTCGACATGCGTGTCGAGCAGTGAATTCGCCGCGGCCGAGAACCCGTCGGTGTCAGAAGCATCCAGTACCGACGCCTCCGGCAGAAGAGCCTCCACCCGAGCCGGCATCGAGGGATCGCCCGCGGCGTCCACCACCATGACCTCAAGACGCGGATAGTCCTGCGTGGCCAGGCTCTCCAAGGTCTCGTCGAACCAGTCACCGGGGGCGTGGGCGACAATCACCGCAAGGACCGAAGGCGTCGTGTCCCGCGCACCGGCGGTCAAACCGGTCTCGGCCCCGGGCGCCTGTTCGTCACCAGTCAACAGAGTCTGATCGTCTGCCACAATCGACCGAGGTTACCGCCCACCAGCGCCGCGTTGGGTGAAGGCGCGGGCGGGTGTGTTGAGAGCAGGGCCGCTCGGGCCTAGAGTCTACGACGATGCGCGGTCGACCGGTGAACAACAACGGTCGACCGACCGCTGCGAACGCCGCGACTCGAGGCACGATATGCGTGCACTAGTAACCGGAGCCAACGGTTTCGTGGGGCTTCATCTCGTCGCCCACCTCGCCTCCTGCGGCGACGAAGTCATCGAGTCCGACACCAACATCTTGAACCGGGAAGCGATCATCGCCACGATCACCGAAGCAAGACCTGACGTCGTGTACCACCTGGCAGCACAGGCAGACGTCGGTGGCTCCTGGCACTCGCCGGTGGAGACGCTGCGGGTCAACGTGGAGGGCACGCTCAACGTCTGTGACGCAGCCCGGCTCGCCGGCGTGCAACGCGTGCTCGGGATAACCAGCGCGGACGTGTACGGCAATGTCGACCAGGCCGACACCGGAGACCCACCGCTCGACGAGACGACGCCGTTGCGCCCGCTCAGCCCCTACGCGGCGAGCAAGGCAGCAACGGAGTACATCTATCTGCAGGCCGGGCTGGGACACGGACTCAAGGTGGTTCTGGCGCGCAGTTTCAACCATCTCGGCCCGGGACAGTCCGACCGTTTCGTGGCGTCAGCCATCGCCAGCCGGATCGCGGCCAACGAACGCAACGGCAACACAACCGTGTCCATCGGCAATCTCGAAGCCCGGAGGGACTTCACCGACGTCCGTGACGTCGTGCGGGCCTACCGTCTGCTGATAGAACACGGCACCCCCGGCGATACCTACCATGTCTGCTCGGGCAGCCACCTCTCGATCCGAGAGATCGCAGAACAACTCGTAGGCTTGGCGGCATTCCCCATGACTCTCGAACCGGACCCGGAACTGCTGAGACCCGTCGATCTGAAGGTGCTGTGCGGCGACAACACCAAGATCCGCGCCCGAACCGGTTGGGAACCGCGGATCCCAATCGGGACAACCCTTCACGACCTGCTCGAATTCTGGCGCCACAACCCCGACGGCGTCGAGACCCCCCAACCCCGCTGAGACAAGGACCACTGTGGCTGAACGCGCGCTAATTACAGGAATCACCGGCCAGGACGGCTCATACCTGGCCGAGATGCTACTCGCCAAGGGCTACGACGTAATCGGCATGGTGCGCCGCTCGAGCACCGTCAACTTCGAACGCATCGCCCATATCCAGGACCAGCTGCGCTTCGCTCCCGGCGACCTGCTCGACGAGGTGTCGATGATCGAGATCCTCAGGACCTACAGACCGACGGAGATCTACAACCTGGCAGCGCAGTCGTTCGTCCAGACATCCTTCGGCCAGCCTGTCCTGACCGGTGAGACCACCGCTCTGGGAGTGACCCGCCTGCTCGACGCGGTCCGGCTCGTCGACCCTGAGATACGCTTCTACCAGGCCAGCTCATCGGAGATGTTCGGCAAGGTTCAAGAGGTTCCGCAGACCGAGACGACGCCGTTCCATCCGCGCAGTCCCTACGGCGTGGCCAAGGTCTACGGGCATTGGATCACGGTCAACTATCGCGAGAGCTACGGCCTGCACGCCACGTCCGGAATCCTCTTCAACCATGAGAGTCCTCGCCGCGGGATGGAGTTCGTGACCCGCAAGATCAGCCATGCCGTGGCGCGGATCAAACTCGGACAGGCCGACGAACTCCGCCTCGGGAACCTTGATGCGAAACGTGACTGGGGATTCGCGGCCGACTACGTGGACGCCATGTGGCGGATGCTGCAACGGAACGAGCCCGAGGACTACGTGATCTGCACAGGGGAGACGCACTCGGTGCGCGAGTTCTGTCAACTCGCTTTCGATCACGTCGGCTTGAGTTGGCAGGACCATGTCGTGATCGACGAGTCGTTCATGCGGCCCGCAGAAGTCGATCTCCTCGTGGGTGACGCCTCGAAGGCCAAGGCCGACCTCGACTGGACGCCTCAGACATCGTTCGGTGATCTCGTACGGCTCATGGTCGACGCCGACCTCGACCTGCTCGAGGGTCGCCTTCGAGGTCTGGCTTGAGACACACCGTTCTCGCCGGAGGGGTCGGCGCGGCGCGATATCTGCAGGGTGCCGTTGAGGCCTTCGATCCCGCTGAAGTCACCGCCGTGGTCAATGTCGCCGACGATGTGACCCTCCATGGCCTGCGCGTCTGCCCCGACCTCGACACCTGCACTTACACGCTGGCCGGGGCAATCGATCCCGAACGGGGCTGGGGCCTCGTCGATGAGACTTTCGAGGCGATGGCCACACTCGGACGCTACGGAGGGCTCGACTGGTTCTCGCTCGGCGACCAAGACCTCGGCACCCACCTCTACCGCACCCAGCGACTGATCGAAGGCGCCACCCTCACCGAAGTAACCAGGGAAATATGCGAAGCCTGGGGAGTCGAGGCAACACTCGTGCCCGTCAGCAACGACCCGATCGAAACCAGAGTCACGCTCGCCAGCGGCGAAGAAATCAGCTTCCAGGAGTATTTCGTCCGCCTGGCCCACAGCGTGGAGATCTCATCTTTGCGTTTCGTCGGCGCAGAGAGCGCGAAACCCTCAACTGAGGCCCTCGAGGCGATCGATTCGGCCGAGACGCTGGTGATCGCGCCCAGCAACCCCGCAGTGTCGATCCAGCCACTGCTCTCCGTGCCCGCGATCGAGTCTGCCGTGCGCGCCCGGCGCTCACGGAATGTCGCCGTCTCACCGATAGTCGGCGGCAGAGCGCTGAAGGGTCCCGCCGACAGGATGATGCGCGAACTCGGCGAACAAGCGACCGTGCTGGGTGTGGCTCGCCGCTACCAGGGCTTGGCCGCAACGCTCGTGATCGACGAGATCGACTCCGAGTTCGCTGACCAGATCGAGGATCTGGGAATGCGGGCGATCGCGGTACCGACCGTCATGTCAGAACCGGGTATCGCGCGGGCTCTGGCCGAGACCTGCCATCGAGCGGGAGCGCCGCGGTGAGCAGGCTGGAGATCTTCGCGGTGACCGGTATCGGCGAGGTTCGACCCGGCGACGACCTGGCCTCTTTGATCCTCGACGCAGATGCCGATCTCAAAGACCGCGACTGCCTGGTGATCACCCAGAAAGTCGTGTCCAAGGCCGAGAACCGGCTCGTCGCGCTCGACCCCGACGATCCGCTGTCGCACAAGCCGTTGGTGGAGCGGGAATCGGTGCGGGTGCTGAGACGACGAGGCGACCTGATAATCAGCGAGACGAGCCACGGGTTCGTGTGTGCCAACGCCGGGATCGACCTGTCGAACGTCGAGGGAGGCCAGGCCGCTCTCTTGCCGACGGACAGCGACCGTTCGGCTCGCGGGATCCGCGACAGACTCAAGGCCCGAGTCGGGGTCGATGTGGGGGTGGTGGTCAGCGACACCTTCGGACGACCCTGGCGGAGGGGGGTGACCGATGTAGCCATCGGCTGCGCCGGCATCGCGGCCATTGTCGATCTTCGCGGATCAACCGATACTTTCGGCCGTGAACTGATGGTGACCGAAGTCGCCACGGTGGACGAGATCGCTGCCGCCGCCGATCTGGTCATGGGCAAGGCTGAAGGCACGCCCGCGGCAATCGTGCGAGGGCTTCGTGACGAGTGGTTCAGACCCAGCAGCGTGGTCGGCGAGATCGTCCGCTCCCCCGCCGAAGACCTGTTCCGCTAGCGGCCGTAACCGTCAGGGTTCTGGCACTGCCAGCGCCAATGGTCCCGCATCATGTCGTCGATGTCCCGGGTCGCCCGCCAACCGAGCAACTCGGCGGCCAGTTCCGTAGCCGCCCAGGTCTTGGCGATGTCTCCAGCACGACGCTCGCAGATCTCGTAGGGAATGGCCGCGCCTGTCGCCCGCCTGGCCGCTTCGATCAATTCGAGCACGCTGGTGCCCGTGCCCGTGCCCACATTTACTGCAACGGCTCCCCGATGCCCCCCGGCCAAGACATCGAGGGCAGCGACGTGGGCCTCCGCCAGATCCACGACATGTATGTAGTCGCGGACTCCGGACCCGTCGACGGTGTCGTAGTCGCCGCCGAAAACCTGCAGCGAGGCGCGCCTGCCGCAGGCCACCTGCATAACCAGCGGCACCAGATTGTTGGGAATGTCGTTGGGGTCTTCGCCGAGTGTTCCAGAGGGGTGCGCGCCGACCGGATTGAAGTAGCGCAACATCATCGCGTCCATCGGCCGAACCGCGCAGACATCGGTGATGATCTGCTCGCTCATCAGCTTCGTCCAACCGTAGGGACTCTCCGCTGCCACGGGTGCCGACTCATTGACCGGCAGGACTTCGGGCTGTCCATAAACGGTGCAGGACGACGAGTGGACAAGTCTGTCGACTCCATGGTCGAGCATCGCCTCCAACAGCCCGATCAGCGAACCCAAGTTGTTGCGGTAGTACGCGACCGGTTCGTCAACGGACTCCGCCACCGCCTTGTGAGCAGCGAAATGCACCACTTCGGAGATTGGATGGGAAGCGAAGAGCCGGCGAACCGCAGCGCCGTCACACAGGTCGGCCTCGACGAGCGTGACCTCAGCGGTGGTGAGCGCCCGCACCGCTGCCACCGCGCGAGGCGAGGAATTGACGAAGTTGTCGACGATGACCACGTCACGGCCCGTCTCAGCGAGGGCGACCGCTGTGTGGGAGCCTATGTACCCGGCTCCTCCAGTGACCAGAACAGCCACGTCACCCGCTCATCTTCGATCCGTCAACAAGTTGACCGGCATCGACGCTCTGGTCATCGCCGAGGATCGACATGCCGGTGACCTTGGCGCCTTCCCCGACACGGGCCCGAGGGCCGACGATGGACCCGTCGACGAGGGCATCGGCGGCGATCTCTGCACCGCCCATGACGATGCTGTCACGAACGACTGCGCCGGCAGCAACAGTCGCCTCAGCCATCACTACCGACCTTTCGACCACAGCGCTGTCAGCGACGGTCGCCTCAGGCGATTCGGCGAGAATCTCAGCGCCCCGAACGCCGGTGATCAGGTCCATCTGCGCCTGTACATAACTTGCCGGGGTTCCGATGTCGATCCAGTAGGCGTCAGAACGCAGGGCCCAGAGGCCGCGTTCGGCAACAATCGCCGGGAATATCTCCCTCTCGATGGAAACCCGGCGACCGCTGGCGATCCGGCCCAGAGTCTCGGGTTCAAGCACGTATATTCCGGCATTGATCCAGTCCGTCGGAGCTTCATCCCGGTTCGGCTTCTCGACGAATCCCAACACCCGGCCTTCGGCGTCGGTCGGCACGACCCCGAAACGCGACGGGTCCTGTACTCGTGTCAGCGCGATCGTTGCCTCCGCGCCGACGGCGTGGTGCCGGTCCCACAACGACTTGATGTCGATATCGGTCAGCACATCACCGTTCAGGACGATGAACGGCTCGTCGACACCCGCTGCATCGGCTGCGAAACGGACCGCGCCGGCCGTGTCGAGCGGCTCCGGCTCGACGGCATATCTGAGCGAGACACCAACGCACTGGGCGTCGGGATAAGCGGCGCGAAACAAGTCTTCCTTGTAGCCCAGGGCGAGGATCACCTCACTGACCCCGGCTCTCTTCAGGCTGCTGACGACGTATTCGATCATCGGCCTGTGGGCGACCGACAACATCTGTTTCGGAGTCGTCACCGTCAACGGTCGCAGCCTCGTTCCGAAGCCACCAACCAGTACAACGGCCTTCATGACATTCCCCTAGCCGTCGCTCCCGTCAGGCTCTTCGACATCGACTTCTACGAGATCGACATCGACAGGAGCATCGCCCCCGGTGTCGCCGCCGGCCGGATCCAGCGTTGTGGTCGTCAACGGATCAGGGCCCTCCCATTCGATCTCGGCACCGACACCGATGAGCGAGCCGACAGCTGCTTGTGCAGGAGGCGGCGGATCATCACCGACCGCCACCAGGGCGAAACTGAAACCCTCGCCGTCTCCAAGCAGCCGGATGTCGTCGAAGTCGTCTTCGTAGACCTCGATGAGCTCAGGGTCGGCGTTGAGCGTGAGGTGCCAGCGCGCCGCCTTGATCACACCGGGTTCCCCGTCGCACCCGTCGGAAGCCAGGATCGGGGAGAACTCTCCGTTCTCCGCGAAGATTCCTTCAACGTTGATGGATGCGTTCATGGCGTCGAGGAAGACCCCGAGGCGCGCATCGGTGCCTGTCGCCGAGCTGTTGTACGGGTGAATATGAATCAGGGAGTCTCCATGGCTGTGGATACCGTCGGGATCGACCTGGCTCTGGAAACGCGGCATCTGTTCACCGCAGGCGTAGATCGTGTAGGCCGCGTGCCAATGGTCCTCCGTCGTCGGCGATGTCAGGGGGTCACGGGAGCCGCGGGCGAGGATCACCAAGAAGACTCCGAGAACCACAACAAGCGCCACAACAAGGGGAAACCCGATATTGCGACGCTCCGAAGCCCCTCTCGACGAGGCCGCGGCTCTGGCCGCGCGCTGAACCTTCTTGGACGAACTTGCTTTTGCCACGAGCCATTACGCTAGCGCTCAAGCAGCGACGAACGGCGCGATCAGCGTCCGATTCGCCGGCCCGTCCGACTCCACCTCCCATTGGAGCCTGCGCGGGTCCGCCAAGGCCCGTTGTTTCCCGCTCCTGTTCACTGCGCGCCTCCCGTGCTCTTGTTCGCTTCGCTCACGGGCCGCATGGCCGCGGGCGGGCCGCTCGGGCCACGGCCTCGTTCGACGTGACCCTGTGCGGGATCAATTCGCTCGGCCTCGAAGTTCCTCGAAGAGTTCGCCATAGGCCGCGGCCACGCCAGTCGGTGACGCACACCGCGACACATACTCCCTGCCCGCGGATCCCATCGCCGCCAGATCAGCGTCGTCAACGAGTTCCAGCACCGCCGCGGTGAACGATGCCTGGTCCTCCGCGGCGACCACCACGCCTGCACCCTGCGACTCGACGACATCGGCCACCTCCGTCCCGGAGTCCAGCGCCGCCAACACCGGCCTGCCCGCCGCGAGAACCGAATAGAGCTTCGAAGGAACCGACGAGGCGGCGAGGCCGCGGCGCAACGCGATGACGTGCACGTCACCGGCGGCAAGTACTTCGGCGAGACGTTCCGCCGGCTGAAAGTCAACGAAGACGACGTTGTCGAGTCCGTCGGCCAACGACTCGAGTTCGGTGCGCCGCGAGCCTTCACCGTTGATCACGAACACGATGTCGTCACGATCGCTCAGTTCACGAGCTGCTTCGACCATTAGCTCAAGCGGCTGCGAAAACCCCAGATTTCCTGCATACATGACCACGCTCCGTGAACCGAGACCGAACTCGGCCCGATACGAGTTGTCGCGGTCCTGCGGTCGAATCCGCTCGGTGTCGACAAAGTTCGGGATTACCCGAACCCTGGAGCCAACCGCTCCCGCGGTGTCGACAAGCTTCGCCTCAACGTTGCTGCGGAGGTCCTCGGACAACACGGTCACAACCGCGGACCGGCGATAGACGAACCGCTCCAGCCCCTCGAGCAGACGGATCACACGCCGATTCGTGATGACGCCAAGAGCCACTGCCACATCGGGGAAGACATCCTGGACATTGAACACCAGAGGAGCCCGACGCAAACGGGAGGTCGACCAGGCGGCCAATCCGAGCGTGAGCGGCGGCGACATCGCCAAGACCACATCAGGGCGCCTCCGTTTGAACAACGAACAAACACCGGCCAACGCGGTGAACCCGCCGAAACCCGCCGCACGAGCGGCAATGTTGCGCTTGTTGGTGGGGAACGGATAGACGCGGCTGATCGAACCCCAAGCGGTCCTCTCGGAGCGGATGATCCGACCTTTCCAGGATTCCTCTACCGCATGGGCCGAATACCACGGCAGTGAGGTGACCACGTCAACCTCGTGACCCTGCTCGGCCAGACCCCGCACGATCTCGCTGATCACCAGCCCGGTCGGCGCGACATCGGGCTCGAAATGGGGACAGATGATCTGGATCCGCACCTGACCAGTCTCACTCATTCATCTCGCCCATTCATCTGGAGTCGGCGCATCTCGACTCAGCGCGTCCCGCCAAGCGTCGATCAGCCGCCGCGCAGCGACAGCCGGGGCGTAGGCTTCGGCCCGGACCCGTCCAGCAGCACCCAAGCGGTCAGCCAGCGAGCGGTCGGCGAGCACCTCACTGATTGCGTCAGCCCATCCGTTGACGTCGTCGACCCCAACAAGCAGCCCGGCGTCGGCCACAACCTCCGGCATCGCGCTGTTGTCGCCGGCGATCACAGGAGTGCCGGCATGCATTGCCTCGAGCAGCGGCAGCCCGAACCCCTCATAACGCGACGGGAACGCCAGAACATCTGCCCGTCGGGTCAATGCAGACAACAGCGAGGGACTGACGCGGCCGAGGCGCAACACCCGGACGCGCAGGCCGCGCAGCTTCGAGGTGACCAGAGTCTCCGCCCTGCCCCGAGCACCGGTCAGCACCAAGGTCAGGTCATCTCCCCGAGCTGCCAGGCGATCGACTGCTTCGAGCAGAACCAGATGGTTCTTGTGGGGGTGGGTGGCGGCCGGATAGAGAATCACCGGGCCGGAACCGAGGCGATCCGACAGACCGTTGACGGCGAGCGATTCGGTGTCGGAGGCGTCGTCCCGCTGGACCTGGGGACTCCAGGTGGACGACACCACCCGGACCTTGTCCGCGCTGACACCGAGCCGCTCTACAACCGACTGAGCGACCCAGCGCGAGGGCGTGCAGATCAGCGACGCGGCCTCAGCAGAGCGTTGTACCGCCCAAGAGAGGTACTGCCCTTTGACGCGGCTGAAGTTCGCAGGCATGTCGAGAGGCTGCAAGTCATGGATCGTCACGATCGCACTGGGATTTCGCACCGCGGGCAGGCGCCCGCCGAAGTGATGCACGACGTCCGCTTCGCGGGTTGCTCTGTGGACCTGCGTTGATTCGGCCAATATCCGGTAGCCACGGTTGCCCAGAGGACCCGCGACCGCGCGGAACGGCCGCTCCGCCATCCACGGATAGGTCTCCACCAAACGCTTCGAACCGACGATCTCAAGTGAAATGTCGGTGGGAGCGGCGCTGAGGACCGAGGCAAGCAGGCGGGTGGTGTACTCCTCGCTCCCACCAACGTCGCCCGGCACCAGCCAAGCGAGGTTCGCAGCAACCGAGATCACCGGCTCACCTCGTCGTAGACCGCAGCGATGCCCTCGGCGGTGCGCGCCCAAGACATGCCCGCTGCCCTCCGTTCGGCCGCCGCCCCGAGCTCCTCACGCAGCTTGACGTCGCCCGCAAGCGCACAGATCCCCTCGGCGATCGAGTCCACGTCTGTGGGGTCGACCAGCATCCCAGCGGAGCCCGCAACTTCACCCGTGGCAGTACCGGCGCTGGTGACCACGGCGGTGCCTTGAGCCATCGCCTCGAGCACAGGCATACCGAAGCCCTCCATGAGACTCGGATATATGAACACCTCCGCCAGGTCGTAGAGAACAGCGAGGTCGCCGCTCGGAACCTGGCCGAGATGACGCACCTCGACCGTTGAGCGGGCTATCAACCGGTCCACATCGACTCCCCAACCGCCGGGACCAACCAGAAGCAGCGGCAGGCGCGTCCCGCTGCGGGCGACCGCCGAGAGCAGGGACTCCAGGTTCTTTCGCGGCTCCGCAGTGCCGACCCACAGCAAGAACTGTGAAGGCAGGCGGTAGCGGATCCGCGCCTGGTCGCGTGCCTGTTCGCTCACCGGACTCGCCGACACACCCCACGGCACCACTCGGAGCCGGTCGGTATCCATGCCGTCCGACACACAATCCTCCAGAGTGTGCTGCGACGGCACCATGACCAGCGCCGCGTGGCGCTTCGCCAAATCCCAGGCACGGCTCATGAAGGCCACTCCCCGCTTGGAGAAGTGTCGGGGATAGCGAAGGAACGCAAGGTCGTGCACAGTCACGACCAACGCGGCCTCACCAGCCGGTGGAACCACGCCTCCGGTTGCGTGGACAACGTCGAGTCGTCCTGTGGAGGCCTGGATGCTCGGCCTGCGAACCCGGTGCCAGGCCTCGTACAGCGCGACACGGGGCAGAGGAATGTGACATACCTCGACGGGCGGGACGGCCAATTGGTCGGGTGGACCTCTGTGCGCGGCGGCTACTCCGACGATCTCCCAGTCGGTGCGCTGAGCCAGAGCCTCCAAACTGCGGACCGTTGAAGCGGCGGTGCCTCCCGGAACGCGATGCCAGCACTGTTCGACGACGGCACCGACGCGACCTCCCACCGTCTAGGAGGCCTCAGCCGTGTCGGTCTGATCGGAGGGACCGCCAACAGGCTCCTCGGGGATTTCCGTGGGCAAGGTGATGAGCATCTCGGTGTACTCGCCCATCTTGGAGTCGACGTTGATTGTCCCACCGTGCTGGCGAACTATGTCGCTCGATATCGCAAGGCCGAGTCCGGTGCCACGATCGGTTGGTTTCGTTGTGAAGAACGGGTTGAAGATCTTGTCAGCCACGTCAGGGGGAATGCCGTTGCCGTTGTCCTTGATCCGGATCTCGACGTGTTCGTCCGTGCGTTTGGTGCTGAGCCAGAGCATCGGAGAGTACGCCTCCCCATAGGGTTCGTCCTCTCCAGTCTCACCCCAGATCTCGCGACGTTTCTCGTCGGTGGCGTCGCAGGCATTCCCGACCATGTTGAGGAACACTCGACTCAGGTCTCGGGGAATGACCCTCAGCTCACCCACGTCCGGGGCGAGATCGTGCTGCATGTCAAGCTGGAACTCCGAGTCGGTGGCGCGGGCTGAGTGATAGGCCAGACGGGCGTGCTCCTCGAGCAGGTTGTTGATATTGGCCATCTGCCACTCACCGGTGTCGCGGCCCATCGAGAGCATGTCGGTGACGATCCGGTTGGCACGGTCCCCGTGCGAACGAATCCGCTCCAGATTGCCGCTCAGGTCAACCTTGATCTCCTCGATCCACGACCTCTGCTCGGATGAGATGCTGTCGCCGATCTCTTCAAGAATCTCGTTCAACTCCTCGATCAACTCCTCCGACGCCTCCGAGAAGTTCTTCACGAAGTTCAGGGGATTCTTGATCTCGTGCGCGACGCCTGCGGTGAGCTCCCCGAGCGCCGCCAGCTTCTCCCGCATCACAATCTGGTCCTGAGCGCGTTGCAAGTCGTCGAGAACTTCTTCGAGCTGGGCGTTCTTCTCCTGCAGTTCCTCCGCCAGCATCTCGACCAAGTTGAGCCGTTGAACCTCCAGCGCGTGCTTGCGAAACACCTCGAGCGCCGCGGCCATGTCTGCCACCTCGTCCCGTCCGCCGACATCGGCTGTCAGTTCCAGATTGCCGCGTGCCATTCTCCGCATCCAGTCCGACAAACGGGCCAGACGACGCAGCAGCAGTCTACCGATCTGATAGATGATCAACAGGCCGCCGCCGATGCTGATCGCACTGATGATCAACAGCAGCGCCCGCCCGGTCAGTATCGCTTCCTCAGATGCCGTGGTCGCTTCCTGAACGCTGATCTCCGCCTCGCTGACCAGCGAATCAACATTACTGAGAAGATCTGCCGCGACCTGTCGACTGCGCGTCAAGAGTTCCTCCTGGGACTGCAGCAGTCGCAGTTCGGATTCGCGCAGATCGAATCCACCCTGATCTCCCCCCAGAGTGAACAGTCGCTCGAACAGCCTGACGAAGTCATCAGCCAGAAGCGGATCGCTCTCACGCAACTGGGAGATGCTCCGCTGGATCCGACCAGCCGCAGCCTCGAATCGCTCGCGTAACGGCTCAATGGTCGACGCGTCCGACAACCCGAATGCACTCGCCAGCAACTGGGTCGAAATGTTGGCGTTCGCCTGGAGCTCGGCCAGGAACCGGTACTTTCGGATCTGCTCCTCCGAGAGGTGAGCGACACGCGGTGCCGGCGGCTCCTCAACGTCTCGATAACCCGTCAACAGGTAGAAGAACTGGTCGTCCAGAGCCGGAATCAGTGCCGCATCGATCTCAGCGCGCAGTTCATCAAGCTGTGTTTGGAGGTCGGACTTCAGATCATCAAGCTGGAACAGCTCAATGCGATCGAACTTGATCTCCTCGATGTTGGAGCGGAGCGTGACTCCCAGTCCTCGAACCAGCTGGTTCTGGCCAGGCCTCATGGCTGTCGATTCGAGGAGGATCAGCTCCGAATCGAATGCCTCATAGGTCTCGTTGATGTCTTCTACAACGGCATCGAGATCCTCCGGGGAGGCCGCCGCGATACGCGGCGCAGCCGCGACCAGCTCGCCGCTGTACTGGGCGACGCTGAACGCCACCACCATTGCCGGAACGCTGCCCTCGTTGACCCGCTCCTGGACCTCGCCCACCCGGCTTATCGAGAACCAGCCGACCAGACTGGCAGCAACGGTCAGCACTACTGCGGTGCTGATCGCCGAGTAGAGCCGGAACGAGATGCGGAAGCGTCGTTCGGCAACTCGTCGGAACCAGTTTCTCACCGCTCCATCTCCGACAGCGCTCCGAGTTGGCGGTACTCGCCCCCTGAATCGATCATCGACCAGAACACCTGGTCCGAACCCTGGTTGTCCTGGTCTCCGTAACTCAATACGAACCCGTCGATGTCGATGGGTTCTGGAGAGGCGAAGCGCTCCGAGAAACAGTGCCGGTCGACGGTCGGCCCGCAGCTCGCGAGACCGGCGATCGCCAGACGACCCGCCAGGTACCCCTCGAGGGAGACGAACCCCGGCGCACCGTTCGGGTTGTAGGCCGCCAGGGCGTCGAGGTAGGCGGCAACAACTGGAATGTCCGTGTCGGTCGGGAAGGGAACAACCTGGGTGGTGAGGACTCCGGCGCCGTCGGGGCCGAGATCCTGCGCCAACGCGTTGCTGCCGACGAACGAAATGGTGACGAACACCGCGTCCATTCCTGTCTCACGCGCCCAACGGATAAGCCCTGCGACCGGTTGGTAGGCCCCGATCACAACCACGCCCTCGGGGTCACCCTGCTTGAGATCCAGCAGGCCCGTCTTGACCGCGGTCGTGTTGCGCGGGTACAAGCCTACGGACACGGGCTCCATCCCGCGGCGCTCGAGCGCGGCGAGGGTGCCGTTGTATCCCGCCTGGCCGAACGAGTCGTCCTGGTACATGACGCCTATCCGGTCGATACCCAACTCTGAGACGAAACGTTCCACCATCTCTTCAGTCTCCTGGTTGTAGGAGGCCCGCAGGTTGACCACATTGGTCTGTTGGGGGTCCCGCAGGAATGCGGCACCGGTGAAGGGAGCGATATAGGGGATGTCGGCAGCCGACACTACGGGCAGCGCGGACCGTGATGTGGGAGTACCGACAGCGCCGATCAACGCGAACACATCACCTGAATTGATCAGATGCTGTGTGTTGTCGATGGCAGCCTCGGGCTCGTAGCCGTCGTCCAAGGAGACCAGTTCCAGACGTCTTCCATGGACTCCCCCGTTCCGGTTCACCTCCTCGAAGGCCGCCGCTATACCCAGGCGCATGCCGTTGCCGAGATCCCGGGCAGGTCCGCTGAAAGCCGCGGACTGACCGAAGACGACACGGTCGTCGTAGACTCCGGGGGTCGCGTCCGATGCTGGCGCCTTTGAGCCGTCAGGAGGCGTATCTTCACCGGGGTCGGGCGTCGAATCGGTTGAGCTGGTGGTCGGGGTTCCGTTATCGGAGCCTGGGGCGTCATCCGACGAGCATGCCGAAGAGCACAGCGACAGGACCAACACCAGACCGGCGAGCTTGCGAGCCGAAGAGCAGCGATTCTTGCCCATCACCGTCTCGAAATCGTGCTAGCTCTTCGGAGTCGTCATGGTCAGGTGGTTCCTGCCCGGTTCCCGCCGATAGTTGACATCGTCCATCATTGTGCGCACCAAGTGCACCCCCAGACCCCCGACATGGCGGTCCTCGATCGACCCGGTGGTCTCGGGCTCGGGGGCGTCCGTCAGAGGATCGAACGCCCCTCCGTTGTCGGAGATCGTTATGGAGATGAGGTCGTCGCCTGATGTGACCGTCACCTCGATCTCTGCATCACCCTCCCGGCCACCGTGAGTCATGACGTTGATCACCAACTCCTCGAGCACCAGGTTGACTTTGAAGACGACTCCATCAGCCCAGCCCTGCTGTTCAGCGAATTCCTCCACGGCGGACGCCATCCGCTCAAGTTCGCCGCGATCGCTGCCCAACTCGAGAGACAAGACGGCGCTAATGGTCACGCCCTCCTGCTCGCAGAGTCATGCAGGTGATGTCATCTGACTGCGCGGCATCGCCCGCGAACTCCATCACCGCGTCGAAGATGGCATCGTTCACCGCGCGTGCCTCCGGTGGGCGGGACTCAGCGAAGAGACTCTCGAGGCGCTCCATGCCGAACTCCTCTTCCTGCTCATTCATGGCTTCGGTCACGCCGTCGGTGTAGAGGACCACATTGTCGCCAGGTGAGAGAGTGATGCTCGACTGCTCATACTGCATGCCCGGCACCAGACCCAGGGCCACCCCCCCGGTCAGGGGCAACCGGGTGGCGTTGCCGTCACCGTCGATCAACACCGGAGTATTGTGACCGCCGTTGGCGAACGTGAGCTTGCGTGTCGAGGGGTCGTACACGGCGTAAATCAGGGTGACGAACATGGCTGACTCGTTGTCCTCGCACAGCATGTTGTTGACCTCTTCCAACACCTCCCCGGGAGTGCCCAGACCTATCGCGGCCCCCTTGAGCAGAGTGCGGCTCGACATCATGAACAACGCGGCAGGGACACCCTTGTCGGACACGTCGGCGACTGCCAGCCCGAGCAGGCCTCCTTCGAGGCGCATCACGTCGAAGAAGTCCCCGCCCACCGAACGCGCCGGTTTCATGCTGGCGAACAACTCGTAGGAGGGATCCTGCGGAAAGCTCTTGGGCAGGATCGACTGCTGCATCTGCGAGGCGACGTTGAGCTCGTTCTGCAGGGCGACGAGCCGATCACGCGCGCCGAGGGCTTCGCGCCACTCCAAGAGCTGTTGCAAGGTCCGGTCGATGGTGAGTTTCAGGTCGTCGAAGTCCACCGGCTTGGTGACGAAGTCGAACGCCCCGCGGTTCATCGCAGTGCGGATGTTCTTCATGTCGCCGTAGGCGGAGATGATCACCGACCGGATATTGGGATTGACCTTGGGGATCTGCTCGAGCAACGCCAGCCCGTCCATCTTGGGCATGTTGATATCCGACAGGACGATCACGATGTCCTCGTCCTCCCGCAGGCACTCGAGCGCCTCGACCCCGTTGCGCGCGAACACGAACTGGTACTGGCCGGCGCGCACGTAGCGGCGCATACGCTGTTGGACGAGCGGCTGCAGGTCCGGTTCGTCGTCGACCACCAGAATCTTGTAGGGGGGTTGTATCCCGTTCATGGCAGGTTGCTCCGACTCGTGAGATCAAGCTCCAGTATTGGCACGCGACGGTTCCCGGAGTGTTTCAAGCGGACACCAGTTCGAACCGGAGTCACACCCCGAGGCCGGACACAGCTTCGTCGGTGTCTGCGTACACGGGCACGATCTTGTCGAAACCGCTGATCTCGAACACTTCCCGGATCGAGTCCGACAACGAGCAGACGGCCAGCTTGGCCCTCTTTTGTTGAAGAGTCTTGGCAACAAGGAGAACCACGCGCAAACCCGCGCTGCTGATGTACGACAATCCTTCGAAATCTAGGACCATCGACTCGCCGTCATTGCCAACACTGGCTTCCAGGCCTTCATGGAAGTCACGAGCGTTGGCACCGTCGACTCGGCCGACCGCCTTGACGATCACCGCTCCACCCGTATTGTCACTTGTCAATTCCATTAGGTTTCTTTCCCTCGTATCGCCGGACTGACGATCGGCCCGGTTGCGTCCAGTGGCGCTCCCGTTGCCGAGTCGTCGCCATCGTAGCCAAGTCTGTTGAAGTATGTCATCTTCGAGCCAGGAAAGCCCGCCGGGCGGTCAGTCCTGTTCGGGCATGAGCACGAACTCGGGGTAGCTCTCGATTCCCAGTTCCCCCGCATCTTGACCGAGGCGCTCGACCTGAGCCGAGATGCGGATGCCCAACAGCGCGTCCATCGCCCGCCACACGACGTAGGAGACAACAAAGACGAACACTCCGATCGAGACGACCCCGAGCAACTGGATATGGAAACGGCCTCCCGCCGCGATCGTGACTGCCAGCGTTCCCCAGATGCCCGACACGAGGTGGGCGGGAATGGCGCCGACCACATCGTCGATCCTCAACCTCTCCAGCAGTCTCGTCGCCAACGTGCAGACCAGGCCGCCTACCGCTCCGATGACGATCGCCCACCAGTGGTCGGTGATCGCCGGACCTGCGGTGATCGCCACAAGCCCGGCGATGGCGCCGTTCATCCCGGCGAACAGGTCCATTCGACCCAACAGCGGCCGCGAGATCGCCAGCGCCGCCACCACGCCGGCGGAAGCCGACAGGTTGGTGTTGACCAGCACGTTGCTCATCGACACCGCGTCGGCTGCGGTTCCCAACGCCAACTGCGAACCGCCGTTGAACGCGAACCAGCCGAGCCAGAGGATGAACACTCCCAACGTGAAGATGAGGACGTTCGAAGGCGGCGTCGGCCTGACACTGCCGTCAGGGCGGAACTTGCCGAGCCGCGGTCCCGCAACGAGCACTCCGGCTAGTGCCGCCCATCCGCCGGTTCCATGAACGATCGTCGAACCCGCGAAGTCGATGAACCCCTCTTCGGCCAGCCAACCGCCGCCCCAGGTCCAGGCACCGACAACCGGGTAGATGAACGCCGTGAGGATCAGCGTGAACAGGAAGAACGGCCACATCTTGATCCGCTCCGCGATGGCACCGGAGACGATCGAGGCCGCCGTCGCCACGAAGACCATCTGGAAGAACCAGTCCGACATGACCGCGTACCCGTTGTCGACGACAGCGGCCAAAGCGGACTCGTTGCCGTCTAGCAGCGACACCTCATCGGCGGACGTCGAGTAGAAGAACTCGAACGTGCCGATGACGTCGCCGACCTCCACATACATCAGGTTGTAGCCGACCATGAAGTAGGCGAGCCCCGCGATCGAGTAGATGCCGATGTTCTTCAGACAGATCATCGACGCGTTCTTGGTCCGCACCGCGCCCGACTCCAGCATCGTGAAACCGGCGGCCATCCACATGATCAGCGCGCCCCAGACAAGGAACGCAAAAGTGTTGAAGATGAATTGGGTCTCAAGGTCGACAGCGGAGTCGACCGCCGCAGCGAGACCCGGCATGACTGCCAGGAAAGCGAGCGTCAAAGCCGCTAAACCGAGGATCTTGGGTGCGGACCGCGCCCGAAAGAGATTCGACACATTTCCTCCCGTGGTCGAGTTGCACAACCCGTTCAGAACATTAGCCTCATTCGCCGCTGCGGGCCGGAGAAGCGCGAATGACTGCGGCTCCTCCGAAGAACGCTACGATCACACCGATGGTTCTCGACTCGACAGCACAGCCGGACTTTGAGAATCAGCGGGTCTTGTTGACCGGTGGAGCCGGGTTTCTCGGACAGGCGGTGCAAGCTGCTTTGGCTCGACGCGACGTACACGACGTGGTCGCCCCGACGAGTGACGAGGTCGACTTTCTGAAGTTCGACGCCGCCCTTGAAGCGGTCAGCGACCACGCACCCGACGTGGTCATCCATATGGCGGCGCGAGTAGGTGGCATCGGCGCGAACATGGCGAACCCGGCTCAGCTGTACGTCGAGAACCTGATGCTCGGAACCAACCTGATCGAGGCGTGCCGGATCGCCGAGGTCCCCAAGACCGTGGTCGTCGGCACCATCTGCTCATATCCCAAACACACGCCGGTCCCCTTTCAGGAGTCCTCGTTGTGGAACGGCTATCCCGAACAGACCAATGCGCCGTACGGCATCGCCAAGCTGGCACAGTTGGTCCATCTTCAGGCCAACCGGGTCCAGTACGGCCAGCGTGGCGCCTACTTGATGCCCACGAACCTCTACGGCCCCGGAGACAAGTTCCATCCGGACGTGTCGCACGTCATTCCCGCCCTGATTCGAAAATGCGTACTCGCCCGTGAGACCGCAGCCACCGAGATCGAAGTGTGGGGATCAGGTGGTGCAAGCCGCGAGTTCCTCTACGTCGACGACGCCGCCGAGGGCATTGTGGCAGCTGCCGAGCACTGGGACGGTGCTGAGCCGGTCAATCTCGGCGCAGACCGCGAGATGCTGGTCAAGGAACTCGTGGAGACCGTCGTCGAACTCACGGGCTATGAGGGCAACGTCCGCTGGGACAGCAGTCGGCCCGACGGCCAACCCCGGCGCGGTGTCGACGCCTCCCGTGCCCGCGAACTGTTCGGCTTCTCCGCCAAGACAGATTTCAGAACCGGCCTCGAGGCGACCATCGACTGGTACCTGGCCAACCGCGAACTGGCGGAGTCCCGCCGAAGCTAGGGGCCGCCGTGAGATCTCAGACTGCCTGAGATCTCAGACTGCCCTGCAATCTCAGACCGAAAGTACTCGGCGGTTCTCCTGACGCCTTCACGAAGCGTGACTACAGGATCCCAACCCAACACCTCGCGGGCACGGGCGGTGTCAGGGCGACGGCGCCTCGGGTCGTCGACAGGCAGTGGTCGGTACTCCAGCGACGATGACGACCCAGTCACCTCCAGGACGATCTGCGCCAACTCAGAGACCGGGTACTCCTCGGGGCTGCCGATGTTCACCGGTGCGTGCTCGGTGGACTCGAGAAGCGCGACGATCCCGCTGATGAGATCGTCGACGTAGCAGAAACTGCGCGTCTGGGTGCCGTCACCGTAGACGGTGAGGGGTTCGCCGTTCAGTGCCGCCACAATGAAGTTCGACACCACACGCCCGTCGTTGGGACGCATCCGCGGGCCGTAGGTGTTGAAGATCCGCACTATCCGAGTGTCCAGGCCGTGATACTGGAAATAGGCCATCGTGATCGCTTCGGCGAAACGCTTCGCCTCGTCGTAGACGCCGCGGGGTCCAACGGGATTGACGTTGCCCCAGTAACTCTCCGCCTGTGGATGGACCAACGGGTCTCCGTAGACCTCTGACGTCGACGCCAACAGGAACGTGGCCTGTTTCGCCTTGGCAAGGCCCAGGCTGTTGTGGGTTCCGAGCGAACCGACCTTCAGCGTCTGGATCGGCATCTCCAGATAGTCGACCGGAGAGGCCGGGCTGGCGAAGTGGAGCACCGCGTCCACCTCACCGACGACATCGATGTGGTTCGACACGTCTTGTTCAACCAGGGTGAACCGCCGATGTTCGCTGAGATGGGCGATGTTCGACCGAGTACCGGTGGCGAGATTGTCAATACAGACCACCTCGTCACCGCGCGCCAGCAGGTGGTCGCACAGATGAGAGCCGAGGAAGCCCGCTCCGCCGGTGACTACCACACGCACCGTGTCAATTCCTCCCGATCCCCTGATAGCTGAAACCTCTGCTGAGCAGCGCCTCGCGGTCCATGATGTTGCGGGCGTCGACCACGTGGCGCGCAGCCATCGATTCTGCGACTTTGTCGAGGTCCAGCAGGGAGAACTCGTCCCATTCGGTGGCAACGACGAGGGCATCGGCAGCTTCTGTCGCGGCGTACGGATCGTCGACCACGACGATCCCGTCAACGTCAACGGCAGTCACGGCGGGATCGTAGGCTTGGACCCTGGCGCCCCGCGCCAACAACAGCTTCGCCACCTCCAGCGCGGGCGAGTTCCTGGTGTCGTCGGTCCCGGCTTTGAATGCCAGACCGAGCAGGCCGACAGTGGCTCCCTGCAGCGGAACCACGGAGGCAACCTTGCCGACGACGCGTCTGAACTGCTCCTCGTTGGCCTCGAGCACTCCTCGCATGAGCGAGAAGTCGTATCCCGCGTCCTGCGCCATCGAGATGATCGCGGCCGCGTCCTTGGGGAGGCACGAACCTCCCCAACCCGGGCCCGGGCGCAGAAAACCCTTCCCGATCCGCTCGTCGTAGCCCATCGCCGCGAGCACGTCGTCGATATCGGCGTCAACCGCCTCACAGACCGCTGCAATGGTGTTGACGAAACTGAGCTTGGTGGCCAGAAAGGCATTGGCCGCGTACTTGGTGGTCTCCGCCGAAGCCGGGTCGGTGATCATGACCGGGGCGCCGACACCGCCGTACAGTTCCGCGACGCGGTCAGCCGCGGCCGGGTCGTCCGCACCGATCACCACCCGATCAGGGTTGAGGAAGTCCGAGATCGCGGATCCTTCACGAAGAAACTCGGGGTTCGATACAACCTCGATGTCTGAGCGGCCAATCGCCTGTTCCACCAGCAGCGTCGAGCCGACCGGAACGGTCGACTTGTTGACGATCACAGCTCCGGACCGGATGTGGGTGCTGATGTCTGCCGCGGCAGCCTTCAAATAGTCAAGGTCGACCGAACCGTCCACGGATTGAGGCGTCGGCACGCAGAGATAAACGAAATCGGCCTCACCGACGGCATCGGCGCCATCCACCACAAAGGACAGACGACCAGACTCGAGGCCCTCCGCAACCAACTCGACCAGACCCGCTTCATGGATCGGCACATCGCCGGCTCGCAGGCGTTGCACCTTTTCCACATCGATGTCAGCGCACACCACATTGTGGCCAAGATGCGCGAAGCAGGCTCCGGTGGTGAGGCCGACATACCCCGTTCCGATCACCGCGATCCTTGCCATCAAGGGTTGATCCTGCTCATGGAACGCCAAGTGTAGAGCGGGTGCCCCTGTCGCATGGCCCTGGCGGAACCCGTGGGCCGAGAACCGAGTCGACAAGACCGGGACCAGTCTGGTCTCAGGGACACGACTGGCCCTCCGGGGGTCGACCGATGACACGCTCCACCGAGCCCGCGTCGCCGGTGCCCGCAGCAACAGCGGCGGTGGGAGGATCCTGCACCGCGCTCTGCGAGCCAGCGGCCGAAGCAGCGGCCGAACGAAGAACCGCGGCTGACAGGTCCGGGACTGTGACGTTGGTGTGCGCCGCCGCTTCAGAACGAGTCTTGATGAGGTCATGCGGGTACAGGAACGAGATCTGTTCATGCTCGGAACCGAGCACGACACGAATGCCACTCGACGCGGCGTCCTCGACGAGCGCGGGGACCGGGATCAGGTAACGAGCAACCGCTTCAGCCTCGGACCGATGGCCCGGCGGATAGACGACAACAGAGGCTCCGGCGCCGCTCCCGTAGAGGAATCTGGAGACGACGTTGAACCCGAGGCCGGCGAGCAGGTCGCCGTCGGAGTCCAGCAGAACCTCGTCGGTTGCGTAGAGGTCGAACGCCACGTCACCGGGTCGGGGAAGACCGGAAGTTCCCCTGAAGATGTCGAGCAGTTCCTCGTTGACTTCATCGACAAGTTGCTCACCCACGTACCCGCCGTCGGAATCATGGATCGTGTGGACCCGAAGCTCCAGACGAGTGAGGTTCTCGGGGTTGAAATCGCTGAACGCCTTGCCCAGGTCGATCAACTCCAAAGGCGTGAGCTCACTGTCGAGCACCACGCTGCTCGCTCCCGATTCGATCAGGCCGGCCAGAGCCGTCGGATTGCGGGCACCCCGGTTGACGGCACGACTCAGCGCAAGCACCAGAAAGTCCTGCTGGCGTTCAATGCGGCCGAAATCCGAGTTTCCGACCAGAACCCAACGGCCGTCAACGAACTCTTCATAGGAGCGGGAGCGCACATATGCGAGCGCGGAGACCCCGTCGAGGACATGACAGCCGCCCTCGACGATATTGAGACCCGAGTTGAGGTCGCGGGCGGGCCGGTCGAACCAGACCGGAACACCGTTCAGAACATCGACCAGCTGACGAAAGCCCAGGAAGTCGATCTCGACGTAGTGGTTGATCTCGACGCCGAAATGCGCACTCACCGTCTCCACGAGGGTCTCCGGACCGCCGATCAGCAGTGCCGCGTTGATCCGGTAGGTGCCTGCTCCGGGAATGTGGTCGGTGATCAGGTCGCGCGGTATCGACAGCATCCACGCTTGACCGGACGTCGGATCGACTCTCAGGATGGTGATGCTGTCAGCGTTGAAGGTACCGCGGGCGTCATAGGTCCGCCCGATGTGGATCGGGTCGCCGGGATCGATCCCCAGAGCGCTGTCGTTGCCGATCAACAGGAAGTTGACGGGCTCTCCCGGCTCGGTGTCGGTGATGAGGATCTCACCGGAGATCTCGACGCGTCCGAAACCCGAAACCGCGTCCTGGATGTTGCCGATGACCCAGGCTGCGGCGACAGCGCCGACGATGACGACGAGACACAACACCATGACGATCCGTTGCGGCCAGGAGCGGCGCAGCACGACCCTTCGTCGGGCCGGGTGCGTTCGTTGAGGGGTGGGCGGCGTCGGGACCTCTGACACATTGCGGAGCGTAGTGGTGCCGGAGCCGACCGCGATGCGGAGCCGACCGTGATGCCGGAGCGGCTAGGCGTCGGGTCGCAGGTGGATCACGTCTCCGGTCGTGATCGTCGTGGTAGTCGCATCATCGCCGCGGACCAGCAGGTGGCCCTGGTCGTCGAGCCCGGTCGCCTCCCCCACAACGAAGCGGTCCCCTGCCAGCTCAACCCTGACTCTGGTTCCAAGGGTCGCCGAGTTGCTGCGAAGTTCCGCAAGAACCGAGGTGGGGTCAGCGAGCCGGGACGCCAACTCAGCCAGCAGACTCGACAACAGACGGTCGCGGTCCTCAAGACTTCCCTGCTGAACCATCCCACACTCGGCCATCGAGGTCGCTGTTGGTTGGCGTTTGATCGCGCGTACGTTGATCCCGACCCCCACCACCACAGACTCATTCGGCTCGGGTATGTACTCGGCGAGTATGCCGCCGAGCTTGCCCGGAGCCGGACCGTCCAGCACCACCAGATCGTTGGGCCATTTCGTCAACACGGTCGAGGTGGTCAGCTGATCCGCTGCACGGCGCGCCGCCGCACCCACCGCGGCCACCACACCCGCAACACGATCCGGACCAGCCGGCAGCAGAATGCTCACCAACAGCGCAGCGCCCCGGTCATCGTCCCACTGGCGCCCCAAGCGGCCTCGGCCCGCGCTCTGGTGGTCGGCAACCAGAACCGCGGCTGAAGAACCGGCGCGCGCCTCTGCTGCGAGGTCAAGATTTGTCGACCCTGTAACCTCTACGTGGCGCAGGGGTCCCAAGCCCGTAGCGTTCGCCACGCGGCTGCTTGCCGTAAAAGGATCTCCCGCAGATGTCGCAACCTCATGGCTCATTCGACTAACCATTACCCTGTGTTTTCCAAAGTACTTATAGCAAACCGTGGTGAGATCGCGGTTCGGATCATTCGCGGCTGCCGCGAGCTCGGCATAGGTACGGTGGCCGTCTACTCCGACCTCGACCACGACGCGCTGCACGTACGCCTCGCCGATGAGGCCTACAGCCTGGGTGGCAAGACCTCCGCTGAGTCCTACCTGAACACCGACGCGATCCTCGACGTCATCGAACGCAGCGGTGCCGACGCGGTTCATCCCGGCTACGGGTTCTTCTCTGAGAACGCCGACTTCGCGCGCGCCATCACCGCGCGTGGCGTCACCTTCATCGGGCCGGATCCCGAAGCCATCGAGGTGATGGGTGACAAGATCTCCGCTCGCGAGGCTGCAGAGAAAGTCGGAGTCTACGGCGTCCCCGGGACCACCGAGACGATCACCAACCCCGCCCAGATCATCGATTTCGGGAACTCCCAAGGATGGCCGGTGGCCGTGAAGGCGGCATACGGCGGCGGCGGACGCGGCATGAAGGTCGTGAACAACGCCGACGAGGCCTCTGAGCAGTTCGACGCTGCACAAAGAGAGGCCCTCGCCTACTTCGGGCGCGACGAGTGCTACATGGAGCGCTACCTAACCAAGCCGCGCCATGTGGAAGTCCAGATCCTGGCAGACAGGCACGGCAACTGCGTCTACCTCGGAACCCGCGACTGCTCGGTCCAACGCAGACACCAGAAACTCGTCGAGGAGGCACCCGCGCCGGCCATCCACCCAGCGATCATCACCGCCATGGGCGAAGCGGCAGTCGAGGTCGCCCGTGGCTGCGACTACGTCAACGCCGGAACGGTCGAGTTCCTGTACGAGGACGGCAGCTTCCACTACCTGGAAATGAACACTCGCCTCCAGGTGGAGCACCCGGCAACCGAGATGGTCACCGGGATCGATCTCGTCGAAGCGCAGATCCGAGTCGCCGCCGGTGAGGAACTGCCGTTCACACAGGAAGACATCGAGATCAGCGGGCATGCAATCGAGATCCGGATCAACGCTGAGGATCCAGCCGGCGGGGCCTTCCTGCCATCACCGGGGACCATCACGGCCCTGACCGCAGCAGACGGTTTCGGTACCAGATTCGACACCGGTTACGAGGCAGGCGACGAAATCAGCCAGTACTACGACAACCTGATAGGCAAGCTCATCGTCTGGGGCAAGGACCGCCCGACAGCTATCGCGCGGGCTGTTCGAGCGCTCAAGGAAACCACCGTCGACGGAGTCGCCACCACCGTGCC
Organism: Candidatus Aldehydirespiratoraceae bacterium; assembly: GCA_965221585.1. GTDB lineage: Bacteria > Actinomycetota > Acidimicrobiia > Acidimicrobiales > Aldehydirespiratoraceae > VXYK01. Next base: position 1,912,949 of record OZ244898.1, read on the forward strand.
GGCGGCGATCACCGTGTTGGAGTCGGACGACTTTGCTGCGGTCGACCACAGCACCAAGTGGTTGGAGGAGAGCGTCGATCTCAGCGACCTGCGCACTGCCGAGACCGCCGATGTCGAAGACTCTGGCGAGCCGAAGATCAAGCGCAACGTTGATGTTGAGGTGAACGGCAAACGATTCTCAGTGTCAATGTGGGTTCCCGAGAGCCAAGGCGCACCGAGCTCGGCAAGCGCTCCACGTAGCCGCCGATCAGGCCGCGGGGCGTCCGGCGGCGGGTCCGGCAGCGGGGACGTCACCGTGCCTATGCAGGGCACGATCGTCAAGGTCCTCGTCGCTGTCGGCGACCCCGTTGATGTCGGCGATGTCATCGTTGTTCTGGAAGCGATGAAGATGGAGAACAACGTCACCGCCGAGAAGGCAGGAACGATCGCCGAAGTCCGTGTCGCCGAAGGTGACTCGGTCGGCGGAGGAGACATCGTCGCCGTAATCGAGTAGCGCCTCTCATAATCGAGTAGCGGCTCTGTAGATCAGCGGTTGTTCGGCGAATTCACGCGGTGCTATTCCGCGGCTTCACGCAGGGCTTCGGCAAGGGTCGGATGCACCAGCGCGCTCTCGTGGATGTCCGCAACGGTGAGACCATTGCTGACCGCCACGGCGATGACCGAGATCAGTTCGGCCGCGTGACGGCCCACGATCGAACCACCGAGAACGACCCCGGTGGCAGGGTCCGAGACGATCTTCACGAAACCACGGGGGTCATCGTTGATCTGGGCTTTCGCCGAGGAGGCGAACGGGACTTTGGTGACCCGGACCTTGCGCCCCTCGGAGAACGCGTCCGCCTCGGCTAGGCCGACATCGGCGATCTCCGGCTCGGTGAAGATCGCGGACGCAGCCTTGTCGTAGTCAATGACTCGACGTCGAGACACCGAGAGCGCACCAAGGGCATGTTCGGCGATCTTCTGACCCTGGATGCTCGCCACCGAGGAGAGCGGCAGGCGTCCACTCAGGTCTCCGGCGGCATAGATGTGGCCGACGTTGGAACGAAGGTTCACATCCACTGGCACATAGCCGTCCTCCGAGTGCACTCCAGCGTTCTCCAGACCCAGCGTTTCGCTGTTGGGAACCGAACCGATGGCCAACAGTGCGTGCGACCCTTTCACCACGCGGCCATCGTCACAACTGACCGTTACTTCCTCGTTCTGCGTGCTGATACCGACGGCGCGTGCACCCTTGAGCAGCTGGACCTTCCGACGCAGGAAGTCCTCCTCCAGCGCAGCCGCCACTTCCGGGTCCTTGGCTGGAAGAACCTGTTGGCGGCTGACAATCAGGGTCACTTCGGACCCCATCGACTGGAACATATGCACGAACTCCACTCCCGTGACGCCCGAGCCGATGACCACCAGGTGCTCCGGCATCGTCGGCGGTGGATAGGCGTCTCGAGTGGTGAGCACCCTCACGCCGTCTACCGGTGCCCAATCGGGAAGACGAGGGCGACTGCCGGTGGCCAGGACGATGACATCGGCTTCGAATTCGATCGAACCATCCGCGGTGTCCGCCCTGACGGTGTGCGCGTCAAGCATCGTTCCTGTGCCGTGAGCGAATTGAACTTGCTGGCTGGCAAGCAGGCTACGAATCTGGCTCTCAAGTCGATGCTCAAGAGTCGACAGCCGTTCTCTCAGCTGGTCGAGGTCGACATCGGTCGCAACCTCGGAAAGTCCCATGCGCATGGAACGTTGCACGAACGATCGGGCGTTCCCCGCGGCGATCATCGCCTTGGACGGGATGCAGTCCCACAGATGGGCGGCTCCGCCTATCGTGTCCCGCTCGATCAGCACCACCTCAGCACCCAATCGTGCTGCTGTGGTGGCGCAACTGTTGCCCGCCGGACCTCCTCCGACAATTACCATTCGAGTGGTCATCAAGCGGAGATGCTACCTGTCGCGTCACGGTTTGTGGGCTCAACGGCGGGTTCGCGCCACTTCAGGTTCGCTCCGCGTGTACTCGAGCCCCAACGGACGCAGCATGGGGCGATGTCGTCGCTGACGACTAGATTCAGCGGCTGTGGCCCCCGCCGCTGGAGAAACCGACCGAGGTGCTGACAACGGTGCCGACACCGATCGCACGGACACCGATTACGATGGCGCGCCCGTACCACTGCGGTGGAACCGAGCGGCTCTGGCACTCGCCGTCATCGCCGTGGCCGTCGGCGCCGCACTGCGTCTGGTCGCCCCCTCGCCGTTGTGGCTCGATGAGGCGCTGTCGGTCAACATCGCGGAGTTGGACTTCGACCAGATGGTGGAGGCGCTCCGCCACGACGGCCACCCCGCCCTCTACTACCTGCTGCTCGGCTGGTGGATCGACGCCTTCGGCGCCGGTGATCTGGCGGTGCGTTCGTTGTCCGGGGTGTTCTCGCTCCTCTCAGTCTGGGTGCTCCACCGAATCGCCAGGCGGAACGGAGCCACAGCCGCGCAGGTGACTCTGTTGCTTGCCGCAACGTCGCCGTTCCTGATCCGCTACGCAACCGAAGCTCGGATGTATGCGCTTTTGGTTCTACTGTGCTGTGTCGGGTGGCTGTGCGTTGAGCGGGCGATCGAGCGCCCGTCGGTGGTTCGGCTGGGGCTCCTGGCACTCACGGTCGCGGCTCTTGTACATACGCACTACTGGAGTTTCTTCCTGATCGGCTCGGCGTTGATCGTCGTGGCCTACAACGCCATGTTCGGAGCCGACGACACGCGGGCGGCCGCGTTCCGTATCGGCGCTGCGGTCGTCGCCGGCAGCGCCACCGTGCTGGTCTGGTCGAGCGTTCTGATCGAACAGCTCCGAACCACCGGAACGCCGTGGGCCGACCGTGCACGACCCGCAGAAATCGTCATCGAGACGATTCAGGCGATCGGAGGCAACAACCGCTTCGAGGGAGAGCTCTTGGGGATCGTGTTGGCGGTGGCCGCAGTTCTGGGGGTGCTCGCCTGCCGCATCGACGGACGAGACCTGGTGCTTCGATTCGGCACCAAGGGACTGGATCGCGCCGCGCTGTGCGTCGTGGGGACCCTCGGGCTCGGTGGAGGCGTCGCCGCGGTGACCGCCGGCGCATTTGAAGCGCGCTACGCCGCGGTGGTCGTCGGGTTCCTGCTGGTACTGGCCGCCAAGGGAATATCGATGCTTCCAAGCACACCGAGGATCGTGGTGCTGGTGGTGGTCGTCGCGGTCGGACTCGCAGTCAGTGTCGACGAGGCGCGCCGCGACCGTACCCAAGGTGCAGACGTCGCGGCGCTGATCAACGAACAGGCCAAACCCGGCGATGTGGTCGTCTTCTGCCCCGACCAGGTAGGGCCTGCGACCCTTCGAGGAATCGCCGGGCCCGTGACTTCGTTCGCGTATCCCCGTGGCGACGGTCGATTCGTCGACTGGCAGGACTACTCCGAAACGATCGCCGACACTGGAGTCGACAGTTTCGTCAACAACCTGCTCGCCGAGGCCCAGAACCATGATGTCTGGCTGGTGAACGGATTCGGCTACAAGAACCTCGGCGACCGCTGCGAAGCAATCATCAACGAGTTGGGGCAAAACCGCCGAGCGCAGCGACTCCTGGCTCCCAGCGACGTCTTTGAGCCGATGCTGCTAACTCGTTACGAGTCCGTGCAGTGAGTATCCCGTTGAACTGGCGGCAGGACTTCCGGGTGGCGGTGGCCGGCTGGATCGAGGCCAGAATCTATGTCGCCGCTGCCTATATCGCCACCGTGGCGATCCTTGACCAACTCGATCCCTCAAAGGCGTTGTACCCCGTAGACGACGGGCTGATCCCCTGGGACGGCACCTGGTACCGCGACCTGGCCAACGAGGGTTACGGCGCACCCGGACTCGAAGGGGGAATCCGCTTCTTTCCGCTGTGGCCCCTATTGGGCCGAGTTCTCGGAGCAGGACGACCCGACATTGCACTGGTGATCGCGGCCAACCTGTTCGCTCTGGTTGCGGGAATGCTGGTGCACCGCGTGGCACTTCAGGAGACCGACGACCCGGAAACCTCCAGACACGTAGTGCGAATCTTCTCGCTGTTCCCGTCGGCTTTCGTGCTGGTTCTCGGCTACAGCGAGGCGCTCTTCTTGACGCTTGGGATCGGTTTCGTCCTCTGCGCCAGGGCACGCAACTGGTGGGCCACAGCCCTGTTGGGTTTTGCCGCCGGTCTGACACGACCGGTCGGAGCACTGCTGGCCCTGCCCGCGGCGGTGCGCGTCGCCAGAGGTGATCCGCGTTCGCCCAAAGCCTGGCTGGCTGTCGTTTCGGCACCGCTGGGCACCGCCTGTTTCCTCGGCTGGGCGGAACGCACCCAGGGCGGGTGGCGCGTCCCGATCGAGGCGCAGACCGAGCTGCGGGGATCCACTGTTGAACCGATCACCCGGATCGCCCGCGCGCTGATCGACGGCGCTCGCGGCGACGTCGGAGAACTGCTGCACGGCGGCGCGGCAGTGATTCTGGTGATTCTGCTGGTTGTCTCGGTTCGCAGACTCTCCACCGACCTGTGGGTGTACGCGATTGCGTCGACGGTGCTGCTCTTTGCTGCTGAGAACCTGAACTCGATGGAACGCTACGCCCTGGCTGTCTTCCCGCTTGTGATCGCTGCTGGGATCGTGAGCAGCGCACCAATGCTCCGGCGTTGGTTGCCGACGGCTTCGGCCGTGGCGATGACGACCTTGACGATCCTGGCTCTGAACGGCGTCTATGTCCCCTGAGCACGACCACACGCGACCGGCCAACGGCGACAACCCCGCGCCCGATACCGCGGCTCCGGCTACGCCCGGCGACAACACAGTCTCAGTCGGGATCGACGTCACCGCGATGGTCGGACAGCCCAGTGGAATCCACCAGACGACACGTGCCCTCGTACACGCGCTCGAAGAGGTTGACGGGATCGACGTCAGCGGCTGGCTCCTGACTCTCCGAGGCAGGCGACCGGACGCAGAAGTCCCGATCCGTCATTCGCGGGTGCCCGCCCGAGTCGCCCATCAGCTGTGGCAGCGCAACCTACGCGGCCTCGACCGGTTGATCGTCGGATCCGTCGACATCGTCCACGGGACGAACTTCACCGCTCCACCGACCGAGCGCTCAGTCATCACAGTCCAAGACCTCTCCCTGGTCCACCACCCGCAATGGTGTCGGTCCGAAGTAGTCGCCATGGTCAAACCCCTGCAGACCGCGGTCGCCGCCGGAGCGACCGTACACGTGACCTCGAGCGCCGTCGCCGAGGAGGTGCACACACATCTCGGTGTATCACAGGACAGGATCGCGCTGGTCCCCCACGCTGTCACACCCGTCGTAGCCGGCGATGCCGAAACCGGGCGCAGACTCGCCGGTTACGACAAGTACGTTCTGGTGCTCGGAACCACCGAACATCGCAAGAACGTCGGCCTGATCAGCGATTTGCTGCGTTCGTTCCCCGACGATGCCGGGGTGGTGGTGGCCGGGCCGCCTGGAAACGCTGAATCGACACTGCGCGCCGCCTCCGCTGATCGGAGGTTCGTGAGGCTCCCCACCGTCACCGACACCCAGAAGGCGTCGCTGCTGCGGGGTGCCACAGTGCTGGCCTTTCCCTCACGTTATGAAGGGTTCGGGCTGCCTCCGCTCGAAGCGCTGTCGGTCGGCACTCCCGTAGTGGCAAACGCGGTCGGAGCGTTGCCCGAGTTGATCGGAGATTCGGTGACGCTGGTGCAGGATGACAACGATGAAGCGTTCGTCGAACAGCTCCGTGCTGCGATCACCGAACCGGGCGTGGTGTCGGCAGGTCTCCAAGCTCGAATCAGATCGCTGACTTGGCACAACGCAGCCCAACGAATGGCCGAGGTGTATCGGCGAGTCAAAGCAGGACGCTGATTCACCAGCATCGGAGGGGTGTCCGTATCGCACGGCCTCTAGGCTCAGACGGTGGCCATCGAACCAACTCTGGACGTCAGCATCGTGCTGCCCGTCCACAACGAAGCACCACACCTCGCAGACGAGCTGGCCCGGATACGCGCATCCATGGACGCCTCGGAATACTCCTGGGAGCTCGTGATCGTCGACGACGGCTCCAGCGACGGATCTGCCGACATCTGCAAGGGTCTCCCCAAAGTGCGGGTCCTCAGCTCGCCGCGGAACCGGGGTTCCGGGGCTGCGCGGCGTCTCGGCACCGAGGCCGCCCGCGGACGCGTGGTGGTCTGGTCCGACGCGGACATGACCTACCCCAACGACCAGATTCCCCAACTCGTCGCAGAACTCGGAGACGGGGATCACATCGTCGGTGCGAGGACCTCAGAACAGGGCACGCTCAAGGTTTTCCGAGTGCCGACGAAGTGGGCTGTCCGCCGTCTCGCCTGCTATCTGACGCGCACACCGATCCCTGACCTCAACTCGGGGTTCCGGGCATTCAGGCGAGACGTGGGCCTTCAGTTCACCCACCAGTTGCCAAGCGGATTCTCGTGTGTCACCACCATCACCATGTCCTTCTTGATGAACGGATACGAAGTCCGCTACGTACCGATCGAATACAAGCGGCGTGCCGGTCGTTCCAAGTTCCACTGGTTCCGCGACACCAGTCGCTACGTGTTGCAGGTCATCCGCATGATGCTGACCTACGACCCTCTGCGGGTGGCCCTGCCGATCGCGTCGACCCTGGGTGTCGTGTTCGCCGCCAAACTCGGATACGACATCGTCGGCAAGGACTTCCGACCCGCTGCCAACACTCTGCTGTTGGGGTTCGCGGTGCTTCAGGTGCTCGTCGTGGGACTGCTCGCAGACCTGGTGGTCAGGTTGAACCGTCCCACGAAGCTGATCCCTCCGGGCGATGTCAGCGAGACTCCCTGACAAACCTGCCTGTTAGCTGATCTGGGAGAGCAGTGCTTGATAACGCTGTCTCACGGCAGGCCAGCTGAACGAACGCTCCACGTACGACCGACCCGCTCTCCCCAGACTCCTGCGGAGCTCGGCGTCGTCGAGAAGCCGGTTCAGCGACACCTCGAACTCGACGAAGTTGCTGTACCAGAGACCCCCACCGGACTGCACACAGTGGTCCCGGGTGGGGCCGCACCAACCGTTGACCAGCACGGGTGTCTCCGCCAGCCAGGCTTCGAGAACGACCAGCGAGAACGACTCCAGAGGTGACGGGTTGACGAGCACGTCGGCCGCCGCGAGCAGGCCGAACTTGTGTTCCTCAGACACCGCTCCGACGCACACAATCCCGTCGCGCTCGGCTATCTCGTCAACCACCGGGCCGATGACAACCAGCTTGCCGTCGCCGCGCCGGGCTCGTGTCGCAGCAAAGAAGTCGACGAGTTCATGCGTGCCCTTGCTTCGCAGAACCCGTCCCAAGAACACCGCGAACGGTTCGTCCCCAAGACCGAAGGCGCGACGCGCCGCCTGTGCATCAATCTCAAAGTCAGGCCGCTCGACCGGAAGGCCCATCACAACCTGCGGCGTCAGCACCGTCGACGGGAACCGGTCCGACACCAGTCGCTGCTCGGGGCGGCTGTAATGCGCAAGGGCCGACACCGAGTTGAACAGCTCATCAAAAACCGGGAGCCGCAACGGCGGTTCTGGATGGGCAGCAGCATGCAGCACCGTCGGTACACGGGCCACAGCCACTCCCCTCACCGCCGGGTGGTACATGTACGGGGTGAATGCGAGCACTCCGCTGTCGACCTCAGCAACAGCTTCAAGCAGGTCCGTGCTGGTGGGGCCCTGCTCGGTGACCCATTGCAGGGCGTCGGCGATACTGGCCCGTTCAGGGTTCGGCAGGAGTCGATCACAGATGGCCGCGAAATCGGGGGAACGGGGATGGTCGACGCTGAACCGGGAGACGGAAACACCCTCCTCGCAGGTTGTGCCCTCTGGGAATTCATCGGCCCAGGTGTCAAAGGAGCGTGCCCGTGAGGTGAGAACCGACACGTCGAGTCCCTCGGCGCTGAGTCGAGTCGCCAGCGCTCGTGCTCCCAGCTCCGCCCCGCCGACAACATCGGCACCGTAACGAGGAGCGACGAAAGTGATGTCGCTCATCGCAGGTGCTGCTTCGACTTCAGCAAGCCCGATTTGAGCAGGTCCGCAAAGAACTCCTGCCACTGCGGGCGTACCGCCGCGGCCCGCAACTCCGAGGCCCGATCCGAACCAAGTTGCACCAATCGCTCGCGCAGAGGATCGTCGCCGCTGATCCGCGCCACCGCCGCGGCCACAACCGCAGGCGATTTGTCGTCGAGAACCACCCCTGCGCCGGCCAAGGTCTTCGGCACCGCTGCTGCATCGAAGGCGACGACCGGAACACCCCACGCCATCGCCTCCAGAATCGGCACACAGAATCCCTCGTGCTCGGACAGACACACGAACACGTCTGCTCGGCGGTACCACGACATCAGCTCCTCGGCCGGAACCGAGCCTTCAAACGACACGGCGTCCGCAATCCCGAGGTCCGCCGCGAACTCACGCAGGGCCTTCTCGTACCTTCTCGAAGTCGGCGAACCCACCAGTACCAGCTCAGCGGTCGGAATCTGTTGACGCAGCAGTGCCATCGCAGCCAACAGGTCGTGCTGACACTTGTTCGGTGCCAGCCGACCGACGAACAGCACGGTCAAGGCCGAGTCGTCCCGGTCCGCGGGACTCCTCGGCGTGCCGTCAGCCGGGAAGAGGGCATCGTCGGTCAGGACCGGGATCACCTCGACGCGCCCGCAATCCAATTCGGCAATTTCGCGAGCGTTGAAGTCCGAATCGGCAACCGCGACCGCAGCTCGGTGGCAGAGGCCGGCGAGCTGGCGCCTCCCAAAGGCGAGTTCCGCTCCCAGAGTCGGCTCCCAGCCGTAGAAGAACTCGGGCGGAGTCATGTTGTGGTAGTTCAGCATCAGTGGCTCGGGACGGCCCAGGAGGTAATCGACCATCGGCGAGCCGATCGAGGCCTGATAGATGATCAGGTCGGGGTTCGGATCCTTGGCATGGTGTCGATAGTGACGCGCTAGGTCCTCCGTGGAGGGGTTAAGGTGCGCTGTATAGATGGTGGAGTCGGCACCGAGCTCGCGTAGCGCCTGATCAACCGCCACAGTGTGGAAACCAACCGCGTCGCGCCTGGCCAGTGAGGGTATGAACTGGTGAACAATCGGTCGTCGACTCACTGTCGCCGAGCCGTGACCAGAGTCGTCACCCGTGAGCCGTCCAAGGTGGACAGGTCCACGACACAACCGCGATTAGCCAGCAGATGGGCCCATGTCCCTGGAGACAGACCCACACCGCGCAGCAGCTCTGCTTCGGGACCTGAACGGGCGAGAAGATCCGCGACTGCAACAACGATCCGGCCCGACGGTTCAACACAACGCAGCGCCTCGTCAATCAGCGTTGACAGTTCGACAGATCCGAGGCGCTCCACCGACCGCGTCAGCACCACAGCAGCCAGCGAACCATCCGCGATTCTGTCCAGGTGCTCGAAGGGGGTTGCCACCCGAAGGTCCAGACCCTCGTCGGTGCCCTCGCTGATCACCTCAGCCGACTCGTCAACGCCGTGGGCGGTGAATCCCGCTCGCACCAATGCCGAAACGATCCGACCACTGCCGCACGACACCACCGCCACCGGTCCGCCGCCCACCGGTCCGTCGCCCACCGGCCCGCCGCCCACCGGTCCGTCGCCCACCGGCCCGCCGCCCACCGGTCCGCCGCCCACCGGTCCGCCGCGATGGGCAAGCAAGTCGGCCACGGCCTCCCCAAGGACCACATCGGCGTCGGGAACAGGATCGACGAACTGCCCCATGATCTCAGCGGTGCGCGCATCGCCTTCGAGTCGAGAGATGCGCTGTTCTATCGATCGCAGCAGATTGATCAAGAAGTGGTTGAAGGCGTTGATCTGATCGGCCAGATACCGCAGATACCAGCGCGTCACCCTGCGTACGGTGTACTTGACATGCCGCACTCCCGCACGCTTGCCGACGGGAGCGTCAGCGTTGAGCAGCGACAGGCTGTCGACGCAACCGAGGAGATGCTCGGCATGTGCCTTCAGATCCGCTGGTGAGTCTGCGTCACCATATGCCGCGGCACCTGGAACTGAGCGTGCCCATGCCTGAGATATCTCCCGCTCCTGAACCACCAGCGCCGGGTTGCTATCCCTGCGTATCCGAGCCTCGGATTGAATCTCCTCTTGAACGCGGCTGACATATTCACGAGCGGCCGCTGCGTCATTCTGCACGCGCAGAAGCCTAGCGAGAACAGAGCCCTAGCGGATTTCCCTGCGGTGTCGGCGAATCGGCCCAACAACGAGCAAACCCGTTGCCAGCACAACCCCGAACACTGCCAGGAGCAGGCTGATTCCCAGATGACGGGGTCGGAATCTCAAGCTGACCGAGTGCTCGCCCTCTGGCACCGCGACACCTATGAACGCGGCGTCTGCGGTGACGATCTCGGCGCTTCTACCGTCGACCGTCGCGAACCAGCCCGGATAGTCGGACACTGAGATCACCGCGACCGCAGCCCGGTCGGCGCGCACCACTGTGTCGACGCGGTCCCGGCCGACTGAAACGCTCACCACCTCAAGGTCCGCGTCCTGCGCCGGAACCGCAGGCAGTCCCACATCGGCGTCGACCACCGCTGACCGCACACCAACCTGGCGCGCCGCGACCGCCTCGGCTGCAGCCTTCGGATCGGCCTCGACCAGGGACGCGTCGGCGAGCCGGACGAATGCCGCGTTCGGACGCTCGATCAGCAGGACGTCGCCGGTGCGTGCGAGACGGAACTCGTCGTCACCGGCCACCATGCCGGCCGTCAACCCCCCCGAGGCGTCCACGCCGACCAGCAAGCCACCCTCCGGCGAAGGCGAAGTGACCTCGATCGACACTGGCGTTCCGACCGCGAGGTCCTCTCCGGAGAATGCGAAAGACTCCAGACTCGCGCTCCGCGGCGGTACGGACCGACGCTCGGTGCTGCTCCTGCCCCCCGCTTCGATGCTGACATCGATCACGCCGTCAGCGCTCGACACCACCTCAACCAACACCGCACGCAGACCCCCGGCGGGCGACGCCAACGTGGTTCTGAGTGGTGCTGCCGACGGGTCGGATCCCTCAGCGGCGGGTGCCGGCTCGATCAGGGTGCCCGGCGGTCGACTGTCGGGGTACTGCGCCCACACCCCGACAGCCATCGCGTCCCAGACCGGCGAGGCAATATCGGCATCGAAGGGAATGTAGGGCCAGGTCACCGAGCCCCGCTGTTGGCCGAGCGTGATCGCGTTGGGAACCTCGGCTCGCAGCAGGGCGTTGTAGCCCCGCGACTTGAACAGTTGCCCCCGGGCATCGTCGATGTCGAACAACGCGGTCGTCGAAGGGAAGAATGTCCAACCCTCGCCGCTGAGCCGCTCTCCGGGTGCGAGCAGTTCGGAGACCTGGGCGTGAGCCGGTGTCGCCTTTATCTGCTCGGACTCCTCGACGATCGTCGGAACCGGCATGGCGAAACTCAAGAGCTCAAAACCGACGATGGCCACGAACGCCCAACCGGCAGCCGCAGGGCTCAACCAGCCGCGCAGCCGGGCCAGGATCACCCCCGCCGCACCGAGCGCGCACAACACGGGGACGACCGACGCCGCCGCCACTTCTCGAACCAAGCCGCGGGATCTCGCCGCGTCCAACCAGTCGGCCAGAAACGGCAGGAACACGATGAAGACGACTGCCGCGGCCGCTATCGAAACTCCGATTCCCCTTCGAAGCGACCATCTTTCAGATCCCGTGGCCTGTCGAACGATCTGCTCCACGCCGAAAGCCGCGATCAATGCGATGCCCAGATTCCACAGTACTTTGCCCCTCGTCATCGCTCCGCTCGCCGGACCCGTCAACTCCCTCAAAGGAACCGACAGCGGACCGCCGATATAGGCGATCAACAGACCCGCAGCGGCGATGACCGCGAACCCGGCCAACGCAGACCGGCGCCGTCGATCACCGTTCGCGAGACCCGTGAACAAACCGAAAAAAGCAAGCATCAAGACCGAAGCTCCGACATAGGCGTTGTGCTCGGTCCAGTTCACCTCGCCGAACCAATCCGGACCGAACGCCCCGTGTCCCCAGATCGCCGGTGCAACGGCGGTGAGCAGGTACTTGACGCCCGCGGAGGAATCCACGCTCCCCATTCGGTCGCTCGTGTCGATCCAATCCAGATACTGCAAGAACCCGAACAGGTGCGGCGATGCCAACAACGCAGCCAACAGCACCGCCACGGACCCGCAGAGCACCAATGACCTCAAATCAACAGCGCGTCTGCCTTCAGAGGTCCACAACTCGGCGCACAATCGAAAAGCTGCATAAATTGCCGCTGCCAACAGCACATATATCGTGACCTGCGGGAAATTCGACCAGACCATCGCGGCCACCAGAGCCCCGAGCGGAACAGCCCGCCACAGCTTCGGGTCGCGCAGGAGTCGCTCCAGTGCCCACAACAGACCCGGCGCCAACGCCGCGATCGAGGACTGCGGCCAGTTCATCCAGCCCACCATGAATCCCGAGAACGCAAAGGCGATCCCGCCGGCCAACGCCGACACCCGCGCAAGACCCAACGACCTCACCAGTCCGTAGGTCAGGCCAATTGCGGTCAGGGTACGAATCGCCGCGACCAATCCGGGAGCGAACCAGCCAGGCGCAACCAGGTAACCCAGATTGAAGACCGGCAACCCGCCTTTCATGGTGGGTTGACCCCCGGCGAGGTCCGATGTCCACCAGCCAACGTCCCCGGAGCGGACATCGGCAGCCAGCGGAGCCCAATGGGAGTGAATATTGATCGGATCCGTTGAACCCGTCTCCAAGGAGAAGTCGTCGGACTGGTAGTAGTCGAACGGCGCAGAGTAGTTGTATACGAAATCGCCGGCGACCAGACTTCCGCCACCGAAAAGCGCTGGCCAGAACGCAAAAAGAACCACACCTACGGCAACCAGAACAGGCAGTCTTGAAGCCGGGAAAACCTTGGCCATGGCCGCGCACGCTATCGTCGCCGCAACCCATGCGCTTGCTTCATGTCGTCTCCTCGCCTGTCGACGGGTCACCATGTGACCAGGATTGCGACGGCTCAGCCATCTATCTGGGTGCGGCGGGACGGCTCAGCGAAATCGGCGAGCGTGCCATACTCGACGCCCTGACCCGACGTCGCGATGCCGACGCGGTCTATGGCGACATTGAGGTTTCTGGGCTTGTCGAGCGACGACCCGCGTGGTCACCGACGCGCCTGCTCAACGAACCCGGAGCCTGCTTCCCTCTGGCAGTGCGCTGCGCGACTCTCGCAGGGCTCGGCTGCTCGGTGACCGATCCTGCTCTGCCCCTGCGCTTAGCCGAGCGCAACTCGCTGGTGCTTCATGTTCCGGCAGTGTTGAGCAGGCATCCACAGCCTCCTGCTTGTGCCGATGTCGTTGACATTGCCGACCTCAACAGTCACCTGGCCAGGATCGGGATCGCCGCAACCGCTGTCGAAGGCGACCGATCAGGTCGATTCCGACTGGTCCCGGACCCGTCGAAGCAACCGCCTGTATCGATCGCGATTCCCACCGCTGGCAAGGCTCTCGACGAAGCCGACAGCGGCCTCGAGTCGGCGCCCCGAGGCGAACTCGTTGTTGAACGCTGCCTTGCGCGCATCGCCGCGTCCGGCCGCCCGAATCTCGAAGTGATTCTGCTCGTCGGCGACGAATTCCAAGGAGATCCAGAACAGATCGCGGATGCTGGGCTACCGGTGCGGCTCGAACGACGCCCGCCCGGAGAGTTCAACTTTTCGGCTGCCTGCAACCAGGGCATTCTCGCGGCACGCAACGAGCTCGTTCTGCTGCTCAACGACGATACGGAGATGGACCCCGGCGCTATCGACGCTATGGCCGTCCATTTCGGGGATCCCTCGATCGGCTGTGTGGGCGCGCTGCTGCGCTACCCCGACGGCACGATCCAGCACGCCGGGATGGTCATGGACAACGCCCATCCCCTCCATCCGTTCGTCGGCTGGTCGATCGAGGATTCTCAACGGTACGGCGGAACTGTCGCCCGTGACGTGATCTCGGTCACCGGGGCTTGTTTGATGTCGCGCCGATCATTGCTGCTGGCTCTGGGCGCGATGTCCACCAGCTTCCCGCTTTCGTTCAACGACGTTGATCTGTGCCTGAAGATCCGCCGTTCGGGGCACCGGGTGATCGTAGAGCCCGCAGCGACGGCCGTTCATCGCGAATCCTTCAGCCGAGTTGCCAGGATCTTCGACTGGGAATGGGACCTGTGGATCGACCGCTGGGGCGAAGTGGCCGATCCGTGGTACCACCCCGACTACCGGCGGCCCGACGACCCGGAGAACTTCCGTCTCAACGCCGACCATCTCGAGCCGGCCGAACCCCGCGATCATTGCGACCCTCGTGACACGGCCATCAAGGGCGGGGCCCACCGCCCCCGCAGCAGCCATCACGTGACGTAGGGTTTCGCGGTGACACAACAACCAGTGACTCCCGAAGGGCCGGACCCGATCGACAGCACCGATCCAGCCGAACTCCGCGCCGAGATACTGAGGCTGCGCGATCTGAACATCGGGCTGACAAGCCACTCTGAGGTGATGGACGAACGGGTGGCGGACCTAAAAAACAGAAACGAACAACTCGACAACACCGTCACCGAACTCAACGACCTCAACCAAGCGCTCCACGTCGAATTGGGCCGTAGCCCGATAATTCGGATCGCCCGAGCGGTCGCCCGCCGCCTCAAGCTGCGCTGAGCAGCAATTCCCAAAACGGCCGAACAAATCCACAAACTAAAGCAGATGCGTCATCTACGGCGGAGTCACGCCGACGTGCGAGCCGCGATCAAAAACAAGACCCCACTAACACCCAAAGAAGAAAACTACCAAAACTAGTTTGTATAGAACGCGAGCGACGTTGCGAGAACGGGTGGAGCTCTCGCGGGAGCTCCCATTGGAGCAGCTGTCGGCGCGGCGGTCGCCTACGAGATTTGTCAATATGCCGAACGAATCATCTGGTATCAAGGTGTAAACCATGGACTCTATAGCAATCAAGATCCGCACACTTGGACAGAAAAGATGGCACGCGTTTCAGGCGAGCCCGCTCGAATTCGTAGCCGGGGTTGCATTCACCACCATCGGGACTGTATGGGTGGTGCTCAACGCGCCCGACGGAGTTCGGAGAGTGGGCGCGGCAGTACTTTTTGTTTGCATACCCCTCCAATATGTCTGGAAGAAGCGCCGCGCCACCGTGCCATCAGAGCCTGAAGTCTCCACTTCAAAGCTGCGCACATTTGGACAGAAAAGATGGCACGCGTTTCAGGCGAGTCCGCTCGAATTCGTAGCCGGGGCTGCATTCACCACCATCGGGACTGTATGGGTGGTGCTCAACGCGCCCGACGGAGTTCGGAGAGTGGGCGCGGCAGTACTTATTGTTTGCATACCCCTCCAATATCTCTGGAAGAAGCGCCGCGCCACGTGCCATCAGAGCCTGAAGTCTCCGCTTCGAAGCTGAATGGCGCAGCTTAGAGCAGCGTGGGCCGTAATCGCGCTAACGGTCCTAGCCGGTTGCTCGCACTTTCACTCACCGATTGGTCCTAGGCGACGAAGGCAGCGACAGTCTCGACGTGGGAGGTTCCCGGGAACATGTCGAGCACCGTGTAGCGGTCGAGGCTCATACCCGCCTGGACCAGCAGTCTTGCGTCGCGGGCGAAGGAACTGGGATCGCAGCTGACCAACACGAAGACGTCGGGCTCAGCTCGAAGCAGCGACTGCACGCCGCGCGCACCGAGACCCTCGCGAGCCGGGTCGGCAACCACCACAGCAGCCGGCGACGGCCTCCAATTCTCGACCGGGGCGGTAATGACCAGCGCATCTCTGCCATCGAGGTTCACCCGGG
Organism: Candidatus Aldehydirespiratoraceae bacterium; assembly: GCA_965221585.1. Taxonomy (GTDB): domain Bacteria; phylum Actinomycetota; class Acidimicrobiia; order Acidimicrobiales; family Aldehydirespiratoraceae; genus VXYK01. Next base: position 1,928,791 of record OZ244898.1, read on the forward strand.
CATCAGCGGTGCAGTCCTTCGTCCGTTCGATCACATGCACCCTGCGCCCAGTACCGACGGTGCCCGCAAAGACCCCGATGCCCGCGTAGGCGTCCACCATGACCCCGTCGTCGGCCAGGTCGTCGACCATCGCGGTCACCTCGTCGACCAGGGCGTCGACTCCAGCCGGCCGGTTCTGGAAGAACGACCGGGCCGAGACACGCCAGCGACGACCACCGGCCTCCTCGTGAATCCAGGCGCGTCGGCCGCCACGGAGTTCAGCAATCGTCACCACCAGAACATCGTCGGGGACCGAGACCCGGAAATCGCTGCCCTTGACGACAACCATGCGTTCGCCCGTGCGGTTGCCGATCCTGATCGTGACCTCGCTGGCCTCCCCGAACCGTCCATCGACGAGCAACTGTTCGGCAGCGGGATCAACCGCGTCACACGCATCGGGGACGATCACGTCATGGGAGGATCGGACCCGATAACCGGCACGACCCCCGACCACCGCCGCCTTGACGGTCGTACGGCCCTCGTCGTTGTCGAGCGAACGCAGCGCAGGGTCCGGAGCGGACACCCCCGCGCGCACCAACTGGTCCACGACCATCGACTGCTTCATCCGCAGTTGCGCATCGGGTGCCACATGCAACAGGTCACAACCCCCACAACCCTCGAGCTGGTGAGAACAGCGCACCGGCACCCGATCATCCGAGGCCTCTATCACCGAAATGATCCTTGCCCGAGACCAACGACGATCCACCCGCAGGACCTCAGCGGTAACCGTTTCACCCGGGAGCGCACCTTCGACAAAGACGATTCTGCCGTCGTCGGCCCGGGCTACCCCGGCACCGTCCCGCGCCGTGGCGGTCACGCGCAATCTCATAATGGAACGGTATCGGCGCGGTTGCGATTAGTGTCGCGGATGTGCGTCGTCCGATTGAAATTGCTCCGTCCATCCTCCCAGCCGACTTTGCACGACTGGGTCAGGAATGCATCGATCTTGAGCACGCCGGTGTCGACCGCATCCACTGGGACGTCATGGACGGCGTGTTCGTCCCAAACATCACGATGGGCCCCGACATCGTCAAGAGCCTGCGCCCGCATCTGACGATTCCCTTCGAGGCGCACCTGATGGTCGTCAACGCCGATGAGTTTGCCCCGCTGTTCGTCGATGCGGGTTGTGAGACCGTGATGGTGCACGCCGAGGCATGCACGCACCTGCACCGCTCACTGAACAACATCCGCAACCTCGGTGCCCGAGCCGGCGTTGTCCTCAATCCCCACACACCGCCGAGCACAATCGCCAATGTCCTCGATCAGACCGACCACATCCTGATAATGACCGTTAACCCCGGTTTCGGCGGCCAGACCTATATCCGGCTGCTCGACAAGATCTCCGAGACCAAGGCGATGGTCGATGCAGGCTCCTACGAGATCGACATCGAGGTCGACGGCGGGATCAACGCCGACAACATCGGTGAGTGCGCCGCCGCGGGTGCCAACGTCTTCGTCAGCGGTTCCGCCCTGTTCAGATACGACGACCGCGCCGCGGGGGTCGAAGAGTTGCGCTCCTGCGCCGAAGCCGCCCGCAACTGAGGGTCCGGTCCCACGGTTGAGCTTCGACTCGAACCCTCGTTCGGGCTGGCTTAGAGCATCTCTCCACGTTTGACGATCACGTGGTCGATGATGCCGTACTCCTTGGCCTGCTCCGCGGTGAACCAGCGGTCGCGGTCTGAGTCGGCCTCTATCTCCTCGTACGTACGGCCTGTGTGCTGAGCGATGCGTTCCTGCAGCAGGCGCTTGGTGTAGGCCATCTGCTCGGCCTGGATCGCGATGTCAGTCGCCTGACCCTCGACCCCGCCCAGCGGCTGGTGCATCATGATCCGAGCGTGGGGCAGCGCGTAGCGTTTGCCCGGAGCACCGGCGCACAGCAGGAACTGGCCCATCGAGGCACCCAGGCCCATGCAGATGGTGCCGACCTCAGGTTCGACGAACTGCATGGTGTCGTAGATGGCCATGCCGGCGGTGACCGAGCCGCCCGGTGAGTTGATGTAGAGCCAGATCGGCCTTTCCTTGTCCTGGCCCTCCAGGTAGAGAAGCTGGGCTGTGATGTAGTTGGCGATCTCGTCGTTGACGTCGGTGCCGAGCACGACGATGCGGTCCTGAAGCAGCCGATGGAAGATGTCGGCCTGCGGATTGACGAGATTGGTCGTGGCCAGGTTCGGGGGCTGGGTCATCGCTCGTAGGCTACCGCCACCGCCGCCAGGCTCAATCATCGCCGCTACGCTGGACCCTCCACGCGGACGTGGCGGAATTGGCATACGCGCCAGGTTTAGGTCCTGGTACCCGCAAGGGTGTGGGGGTTCGACTCCCCCCGTCCGCACCCCGGTTCTTCCACGCACATCGGTCACCGAACCCCCACCACAGAACCCGCGCCGCAGAAACCGCAAGGGGGTCAAGTTGCACTGGGTGGAGTGAACAGGTGGCGTCCGGCGAACGATTCGGGGGCGTGGATCCGCCCCTCGGAGTGCAGCAGTTCGCCGTGCACCCAGACAGCGTCGATACCGTCGGGATGAACCAGCGGGTCCTCATACGAGTTGCGCTCGGTTACTCGGTCCCAGTCGAACAGCACGACCGAGGCATCGGCTCCGGGGCGCAGCGCCGGAGAGGGCAGACCCATGAACACGCACGGCAGGGTGGTCATCCGGTACACGATCTCCACCAGCGGGACACCCAGCTCACGGGCCATCCGCAGAGCCTTGGGGAATGCACCGAGCAGACGAGGATGAGGCTTCTGGCCGGGCCCCGGCATCAGGCCGTCGGTGCAGATCGCCATGTTCGGACGCCAAAAGAACCGCTCCACTGTGGCTTCATTGCCGTAATGGCTGATGATCGACACCTCACCGCGGTTGTCAAGGAAGAAGTCGCAGACCGCGTCGTGAGCCTCCACAGAGCTCAAATCGGTAACTCCGGCGGCCAGCACCACATCGGAGAATCGCTTCCCCAAGAACTCGTCGCCCACCCCTTCAAGGACACCGGCAACCTGGATGCCCTCCAGACCTCCGCAGAAGGCCACGAAGTTGTCCCAACCGGAACCGTCGCCATGGATCTTCTCAAAGGCGAAGCGGCGCACATCGGAGTCGCTCAACCGGGCCATGAACTCGGCTCGGGTGCCCGACCGCACCTCGGGCGGGAACAGGGCGTCGGCGGTGGTGCTGCCCGCGGTGTAGGGATACATGTTGCCGATCGTCGGCACCGAACCGGCAGCGTCGTCGAGGCGGCCCGCGACCTGCTCGTAACGGTCCCAGTTGCGGCGCCCGGCAATCTTGGTGTGCTCGCTGCAGTAGCCGCCTCCGCCATCGACCGATGCGGTGATCACCTCGTTGAGCGAATCGACAATGTCGTCGCTCTCGGACCGGAGGTGCGGATACAGCGCGCCGGGCTTCACCTCGTTGAAGGCCCGAACCAGCGCGGTTATCTCCCGTTCGTCGCAGTACACCGCCGGGTTGTAGACGAGGCCGGTTGACAGCCCCAGACACCACGGAGCCTCACCGCGCACCACCTCGGCCATGTCGCGTATCTGCTGGTCGTCCGCGACGCGGTCAAGGTTGCCCATCACCACCCGCCGCACCGCGCTGTGGCCGAGATGCAGACCCATGTCGGTGACCGAGCGGCCCCTGTGCCAATCCAGGAACTCCTTTGTCGTCGTCCACCGCCACTGCGCGCCTCCGGCCGGATCCTCGCTTTGGGATTCACCGTCTTTGCGACGTGGACCGATCGACCCGTCGAGTGGAGCAAGCTGCATGGCGTACTCGGCACGTTGGTCGGCTGCGACAGGGGCGGGCGACAGTCCGTCCACGCCGCAGACGCGTTTGGTGACGCCTCCCCGAAGCGCCATCTCACAGCTCAACGGGATGCCGTACTCGCCTATGCGCGTTCCGCCGAGGGCACCGTGGTTGTGGGTGTCGACAAATCCGGGCGCGAACACCCGCCCGTCAGCGTCGATCCTGCGGTCCGCGTCCTCTGCATCGCTCGGCGGCACCCGTCCAAGATGCACGATCAGGTCGTCCACGATCAGCACGTCACCGCGGTACGGCTCAGTCACCCCGTCGCCACTGACGATAAGGGCGTCGGTAATGAGCTGCCGCACCCCCTAACCGTACCTGAGCGGGCGCCTGCACCACGCGAGTGCCCGGCACGCACCCAACACCGAACCCCGGTCCTCGGCAAACGGGCGCTACGGTCGAAGATCCCGCTCGCGGGAGGTCACAGTGCCGTAGAGGACGCCCGCCACAATGATCACCGCGCCGACGACAGTGCCGACGGCGGGCACCTCTGAAAACGCCAACCAGGCCCACAAAGAAGCGGCGACGGTTTCCACCGGCGTGAACAGAGCCACCTCGGCCGCAGGCGCATAACGGGGCGCGTTCGTGTGCAACAACCGTCCCAGCGGATTCAACACGCCCATCCCCAGACAAGCCAGATAGGCGCGTCCGTCCAAAGACAGCGGCGACGCGAAGACCGAAGCCACCGCCACCGACAGCACAGCCGAGATCGACAGTCCGACGATCCTGCTCATCTCAGGCCAGCGCCGCCAGATGTTCACGCCTATCGAGAACGCCAGGACCGCCAACACCGCCAACAGGTCGCCGTCGAGGTTGGGCTCACCGATCGAGCCCGCCACGATCACGGTCATTCCCGTGAAGGTGACAAAAATGGCGGCCCACACCCGCCGCGAAGTCCTCTCACTGAAGAAGATCCGGCCGACCAGCGCAACCATCACCGGCGAGGCGCCGACGATGATGACGACATTGGAGACCGTGGTGCGGGTCACCGCGGTGATGTAGGAGACCTGGCTCACCGTCGAGAGCACGGCGATGGCCGTCAACGGGATTGGAAAGCTGCGCCACGACCGAATCGGGTTCATCGACTCGCTGCGTGAGCCCGTCACGAAATAGGTCACGAGCGATATCAAGGCGACCCAGAACACCAGATCCCAGACCTCGGCCTCAGACCAGCGCACGAAGAACGAGTCCGTGGAGACCACCAGCATGCCGCCAGCTGCAAAGAGCCATCCACGGCTCCGACCATGCAACCTCAGCCCATCGGCCACAATCAGGCCCTTCGCGGTTCTGTAGCGGCACCGCCGAGTGCTTCAGCCAACGCCCGCAGGGCACGGCCGCGATGGCTGATCACATGCTTCTCATCGCCCATCTCGGCGAATGTGCGACCGTCACCCTCGATTGGGACGAAGACCGAGTCGTAGCCGAAACCGCCAGATCCCTTCGGACACGAGGCGATCACACCTTCGACAGTGCCCTGCGCCGCCAGCTCGGAGCCGTCAGGCCGCACCACCATCACCACCGTGCGGAACCGTGCCGTGCGATCCTGGTCGGTGGTGGCGCCGACCCGCTCGAGTTCGGAGAGCAACTTCTCGATGTTGTCCGCGTAGCTTGGGTGCGCGCCCGCGTAACGGGCCGATCGAACGCCCGGGTCACCGTCCAGCGCATCCACCTCAAGGCCGGTGTCGTCGCTGACCGCGGGCGCGCCCGCGGCGGCACACACCGCAACCGCCTTGAGTCGTGCGTTGCCCTCCAGGTCGTCGGCGTCCTCGACAACCTCTGCCAAGCCCGACGGGCGAGGCAACAACTCGACCGTTCCCTCGAGCACCAGAGCCATCTCCGCAACCTTGTCGGGATTGGCGCTGGCGCACACCAACCGAGGCAGATCCGGCATCGGCTCAGCTTCCTGCATCAGCTCAGTTTGAAGGGCGCGGCTCAGGGGGTGTGCGCAATACCTCCCGTTGAGCCTCCCTTATCTCAGCGATCCCCTTGGCGGCCAAATCAAGGACCCGCGAGAGTTCCTGGCGGCTGAACGCCGTGCCCTCCGCGGTTCCCTGAACCTCGACAAGGTCCCCCTCGCCGGTCATCACCACGTTGAAATCGACATCCGCAACCGAGTCCTCCCGATAGGGCAGATCAAGCAGAACCTCACCGTCGATGATCCCCACCGAAATCGCCGCGCATTCGGTCATCAGAGGGTTGGCCGGGATCTCGCCCGCCGCCACCAGCCGCTCACAGGCATCGTGCAGCGCCACATATCCTCCGCAGATCGAAGCTGTGCGGGTGCCTCCGTCAGCGGAGAGCACATCGCAGTCCACAGTGATCGAGCGCTCACCAAGCGCCTCCATGTCGATCACGCAGCGCAGCGAACGCCCGATGAGCCGCTGGATCTCCTGGTCGCGTCCCGACGTGCGACGCCGGACCCGCTCTGGTGAGGATCCCGGGAGCATCGAATACTCCGCGGTCACCCAACCCTGTCCGCTGTCGCGCATCCAGCGGGGCGTGTCCGGCGCGACCGACGCTGTGCAGAGCACCCGGGTGTCACCGAACGAGACGAGCACCGAGCCCATCGCCATCTTCGTGTAGTCCCGCACGAATGACAATGGACGCAGCTCATCGACGGCACGGCCGTCGTGGCGGGAGGTGGTCACAAGAGCTCCATTGTTCACCAGGTGTGGCATTCGACATCGTTGAGCTCGGGACCGAAGAGATCTCTTCCGAGGCGAGCGAACTCCAGCACGTCACCACTCGACACGAAGCGGTGCATCCCCCGCGATGCGCCCACGCGGCGATCGCCGGAGGCCTCGAGAGCCCGCCACACTTCAAACGCCGTCTCGTCCGCAGACGACACCAGAACCACGTCGCGTCCCATCACCTCGGCGATGGTGCGAGCGAGGAACGGGTAGTGGGTGCAACCAAGCAGCAAACCATCGATCTTGGCTTCAATCAGCGGCGCCAGAAGACGCTGAGCGAGCACCCTGACCCCCTCTGAAGCGGTCTCACCCCTCTCAACGAATTCGACGAAGCCCGGGCAAGCGGCGCAGCGGAAGTCGACCCCGGGAGCCATTTGCGCAGCCAACCGCTGGTAGGCGCCGCTCGCCACCGTGCCCACCGTGCCGATCATGCCGACCCTTGAGTTGATCGTCACCTTCAAGAGCGACTCCAACCCCGGCCTGAGCACCCCGATCACAGGGACGTCGACGCGGGCCTCCAGATCGTCCAGCGCAACCGCGGATGCTGTGTTGCAAGCAACCACGATCATCTTCGGATCGTATTTGTCGATCAACAGGTCGGTGATCTGGGCAGCGAACGAAGCCACCTCGCCGTGACCCTTCGACCCGTAGGGGTAACGGGCAGTATCACCGAAATAGACGATGTTCTCGGCAGGCAGAAGGTCGATGACCGCCCTTGTGACCGTCAACCCGCCGAACCCCGAATCGAACATGGCGATCGGGCGGTCGCGCCGGTCTTCAGTCATTCCACGAGTCTAAGACCCCGGGCTCGTCGCCGTTGCGATAGAGCCTCGCGGCCCCTGCGGCGGAGTCTCGGGCAGCCAAGAAGTTGCCGGCTCGACGCTCAGCGTTCTTCTTTGAAGACCACGTGTTTGCGGACGACCGGATCGTACTTCTTGATCTCGATACGCTCGCGAGTGTTGGTCTTGTTCTTGGTGGTCACGTACGTGTAACCGGTGCCCGCGGTGGAGCGGAGTCTGATGATGGGACGCTTGTCGCTGGCCATCTGGCTCAGACCTTCTTGCCCTCACGGCGCATCGAAGCCACAACGCTCTCGATACCGCGCTTGTCGATCGTCTTGATGCCCTTGGCACTCACTTCGAGCTTGATCCAACGCCGTTCGCTCGCGAGGTAGTAGCGCTTGGTCTGGACGTTGGGATCCCAACGACGGCTGGACCGGCGATGCGAGTGCGAGAGTTGCTTGCCGAAGCGGGGTTTGCGACCCGTGACCTGGCAGATCTTGGACATCGTGCACGACTCCTGAGCGAAACTGGACACGAAACTGTACCAGCGAAGGGTACCGGCTCCACCCTGGGATTCGCCTCGTGTCAGGGACACCCCGGGGTGCCCCGGCGCTAACCTCGGCACTGTGTCGACCCATCAAGTCGCGACTGAACACGTCGAAAAGGTCCTGCTGGCAGCCCCACGAGGATTCTGTGCCGGGGTGGAGATGGCCATCAAGGCACTCGCATGGATGGTCAGAGCTTTCGAGCCTCCCGTCTACTGCTACCACGAGATCGTCCACAACCAGCTCGTAGTCCAGCGTTTCGAAGCTTCGGGTGTGGTGTTCGTCGACGACATCAGCGACGTGCCCGAAGGCCGCCCGATCATGCTCTCAGCGCACGGCTCGGCCCCCGAAGTCGTGACCGCGGCCATCGAAAGGGGTGGATACGTGGTCGACGCGGTGTGCCCGCTGGTCACCAAGGTCCACCATGAGGTCAAGACCAGGGTGGGCAAGGGTTACCAGATCGTCTATGTCGGTCACGAGGGACACGAAGAAGCAGTAGGCACGATGGCCGTGGCACCGGACGCCATCCACCGCGTCGAGACCGCCAAGGATGTCGCCGACCTGCCCGAGTTCGACTCCCCCATCGCCTTGCTGGCCCAGACCACGCTGTCGCACCGCGAATGGGCCGGTGTGCTCGACGCGGCGCGGGAGCGCTTCCCGCAACTCTGGCAGCCCGAACGCTCCGACCTCTGCTTCGCCACCACCAACCGTCAATCAGCATTGATGAAGATCGCCGGCCGAGTCGACGCAATGATCGTGATCGGCTCATCCAACTCCTCGAACACCAAGGCGCTCGCCGCGCTCGCCCGGGAGGCAGGATGCGAGCACGTCTACCGCATCAACTCCGCCGGCGAACTGCCCGATGACCTGAGCGGCACGGTCGGGGTCACCGCAGGGGCCTCGGCGCCCGAGGATCTCGTGTTGTCGGTGATCGACCGGCTCGCCCCGACCGACGGGGTGGAGGAGGTGCGGGTAACCGACGAGGACGAGTACTTCCCGCCCCCGCGCAATCTCCGCCAACTGCTCCGAGCCATCGATGCGGCCGCAACGGTCACGCTCGGACTCGACGAGGACCGGCTCGGACTCGACGACCGTGACATAGACGCCAGCGAGGTGCTCGAGTCACTCCCGGCTGCCGTAAGCGAAGCGTGACCAAACCAAGGCAGGCTCCGCTCCCCGGACTTGCGTGTGGTGCCGCGGTAGCGGTGGCACTTGGGGGCTACAGCGTGGTTCATGAGCCGACCGGGCGGGACTTTGTGCTCTACGGCTTTGCGTCCTCCGCGAGTTGGAAGAGCGCGCTGACACTTGCGGTGGCAGTGCTGTTGGTCGCTCAGGCGGCTTTGGGCATCAAGTTGGCCCAGCTGTTCGGCCTGGGCGCGACCAGTCGGCTGTGGCTGTGGGACCTGCGCCGCTTGCTTGCCACACTCGCCGTCGGCCTGTCGCTCCCGGTCGCCTTTCACTGTGTCTGGGTTCTGGGCTTTCGAAGCGACAGTCCGCTGATCACGGCGCACTCGATTCTCGGCAGCGTCGCCTACGGTTGTGTTGTTGCAGCCCTGTGGGGCGATCTCGGCAACCGCTCCGGCTCCCCGACAAGTTCCTGGGCCCGTGCGGTCGGAGCGACTCAGTACATCGTCGGTGTGGGAGCAGCCAGCGCCGTGGTCATGTTGTTCACGCTCCAGGGAGCCCAGCCGCTCGCCGATGCCCGACAAACCCTGCCGACAGCCTCAATCGACGCTCAGTCGCTCTACGCCGAACACTGCGCTGACTGCCACGGCGTCGATGGCGGCGGCGCGGTAGGCACACGGCTCGCCGGTCTGGTCGTCGCCCGCTACCCAGATCCAGCGGACCAGTCGGCCGTGGTCGCCGAGGGTCGCAACACCATGCCCGCTTTCGCGAATGTCCTCACCCCAGCCGAGATCGCGGCGCTCACCAGCTATACCCGAAGCGCCTGGGAATAGTTCCGGACTCAGTCTGCGGGGGGATCCTCGTCGCCAGCTGCTACCCGGGCCTCGACGAAAAGGTCGTTCAGGTCTCGGTACAGGGTCTCGGTGAGCTCGCGCACGGCCCGGCGCGGCACCTTGCCGTCAACCTTGGAGGGCGGTGGAATCGGCTCACCGATGATCGCAACCACCTTCGCCGGCCGAGGGATCCGCGAACCCACCGGAAGCGCGCTGGGGGTGCCACCCAACCCCACCGGCACGATCGGCACGCCCGCACGCGCGGCTACGAAAGCCGGACCGTCGAGAACCAGGGAGCGGTCGAGCCGCGCACCGTGCTGGCGGGTGCCCTCAGGGAACATCACCAGCGGCTCACCCAGGGCCAGCACGTCACCTGCAGCCCGCAGAGCAGTTCGATCAGCAGAGCCCCGCTCCACCGGGAATCCACCCATCACCGTCAGAAACGTACCGAGCAGCCTCGAGTCCCAGAGACTCTCCTTGCCCATGAACCGCAGGCGTTTCCCGGTGATGACCCCGACTATCGGGGTGTCGACGAACGAACGATGCACGGCCGAAAGAATGAACGGGCCGTCCGGCAGATTCTCTGAGCCCTCGACCCTCAGGCGGAACAGGATCTTGATAGGGACATAGACGACCACCCAGAAACAGCGATAAAGGAGGCGACCGGGCCACGACTGGCGACTGCGCGCCGGAGTGTCACCGCTCTGCGAGCCGTAGGTCGCTTCCACGTTCATCGTCTGCTCTGACGGCCCTTCGCATCGCTGCTCGACAACAGTCCCACGATCTCAGCAACCACCTCTTCGACCGTCAGCGATGAGGTGTCAATAATGATCGCGTCCTCGGCTTCGGTCAACGGAGCGACGTCTCGGGTGGAGTCGACAGTGTCACGCCTGCTGAGATCCGCGGCAACCGTCTGGTAGTCGAGATCCGTGACCTCTTTGGCTCGTCGTTGCGCCCTCACGTTCGCGTCGGCGGTCAGATAGACCTTCAGCTCGGCCTCGGGGAACACGACCGTGCCGATGTCGCGCCCCTCGAGCACGCCGCCACCCTGACGCTCGATCCACTCTCGTTGGCGGGAGACCATCTCACGTCGCACCAGCGGATTGGCAGCAACAGCACTCACCGCCCGGGTCACCTCCGGGCCGCGAATCTGCAAGGTGGCGTCGATCCCGTTCACCACGACCCGGTCGTCGTTGAGACTGAGTTCCATGGCACGCGCCGCGTTGGCCGCGAACTCCAGGTCATCAGGGTCTCCGGCGGCGCTCAGAACCGTGAACGCCACCGAGCGGTACATCGCTCCCGTATCGAGATACTCAAGGCCGAGCCGATCCGCGACCGCCCGGGCAACGGTGGACTTCCCCGACCCCGCCGGTCCGTCGATCGCTATCACTCGCATGGTGGCACTCTCAGAACCATAGAAGAACCGACCGCCGCAATCATCGGAGTTGTTCCAACGCGCCGAAGTAACCGGGGAACGTCTTGGCCACACAGCCCGGATCACACACCGATATACCGGGTACTACCAGTCCGATCAACGAGAAGGCCATGGCCATCCGATGATCCTGGTAGGTCTCGAATGTCGCAGCCACCGGAAGTCTCGAGGGCCGAACCACAAACCCGTCGTCGGTCTCGGTGGCGTCGATCCCGCAGCGATTCAGTTCCGCAACCGGCCCAGATACCCGGTCGCTCTCCTTGTTCCGCACGAAACCGATACCCGACACCGTGGTCGTCCCGGACGCGAAGGCGGCAACGACAGCCAGCGTCGGGGCTGTGTCGGAGATCTCTGCGAGGTCGACCTCCACACCGCGCAGCGACCCGCCGGCGACTTCGATGCTGTGGTCGCCCACAGCTACCTCCGCGCCCATCTTGGCGAGCACGTCAGCAAAGGCGACGTCGCCCTGAATTGATGACCGCCCGAGACCCTCGATTCGTACTCGTCCGCCGGTTATCGCCGCCGCCGCAAGAAAGTACGAAGCGGCGCTGGCATCCGGTTCGACCCTGTAGCTGCCACCACTGTGATAGCCGCCTCCGACCGTCACCAGCTTGCCGTCACTGGAACTGTCCGGTTCGGTGATATCGACTGTGGCGCCGAAGGCACGCATGACCGCTAGGGTCATCTCCAGATACGGCCAGCTCACGGGGTCGGGGTCGAGCTTGACTGAGAGCCCCGCCGCTCCCCCCGCGAGCAGCAGACCTGAAGCGAACTGACTGCTGGCATCGCCCGCTATCGAGCAGACTCGCCCCTTGATCGGGCCCTCGACACGAACAGGCAGACGACCGGGCCGCCCCAGTTCGGTCACGGACACGCCCAGGTCTCGCAGTGCACTGATCTGATGTGCCATGGGGCGAGCTTGCAGTTGCCGGTCGCCGTCGATCACCGTGGGAGCACTTCTCAGAGCCGCCACCGGCATCAAGAACCGACTCGTCGTGCCGGAGCGTCGAGCGTTCACGACTGCTTCGGTGGACTCGGCTGCGCCTGCAAAGGTTGCCCCACGACCCTCGACCGTGATCGAGCCGTCGGCACCGTCTGCCAGACAATCGACACCGAGTGCACCCAAGCCGTCGATCATCGCCATGGTGTCGTCAGCAAAGAGCGCCGAGGAAAGCCGAGTCGCGCCGTCGGCCAAGGCCGCGGTCAACAGGGCGCGATTGGTGATGCTCTTCGATCCCGGCAGCACCACGGTCACATCCGGTGGGTTGTCCAGCGGTTTGATGGGCAGAGGATCAGCAGGCATGGCACCAAGCATCGTTTCGTCGTGCGCCATGTCAACCCAACGGCTGAATCGGCTGAATCGACGGACGGTAGCCCTGCTCGCTCAAGGCAGCCTGCAGTCTCTGGGCCGTTTCGGACTCGACCAGAAGCACCACCACACCGCGTGGCCCCTCGGGCGAATGGGCGATCTCCAGGTCGTAGATGTTGACATCGAGTTCGGTGGCCAGCGTCGCAATGGCAGCCAACTCGCCGGGTCGGTCCAACACCGGAACCCGCATCTCCGACAGTGCCTCGGCATCGGGTGCGGTCGTCGGGAGATTCCGACGCGCGACCCTCGCCCCCTCAAGATGAGCAAGCAGCTGCAGTTCATCGCCATCGGCCACGATCTCGCGCAATGAACCCAACTCTGAGATGAGGTCGTCGAGCACCCCCACGATCGCGGTCGAGTTCTGGGCGCAGATCGCCGGCCAGATCGTGGGTTGCCCTGCCGCGATGCGGGTCATGTCACGGAATCCGCCGGCCGCGAAGCGCAGCAGGTTGCGTTGCTTCTCGGCGCGCCCGACCGCCACCCGCATCAGTGTGGCCGCGGTCAGGTGCGGCACATGGGAGACGACGGCGACCAGGGCGTCATGACGCTCCGGGGACACCACAACGACCTGAGCTCCTGTGGCCGTAACCACATCGGCGACCTGCGAGAATGCGGCATCGTCGGTGGCCGCGGTCGGGCACAGCACCCAAGCGGCGCCGCTGAACATGTCAGCTGTCGCCCCGAACACGCCGTCCTGCTCACTACCCGCAATGGGGTGCCCCGCGACGAACCGCCCGTCGGTAACCGCCGAGGAGATCGGCGCCTTGACACTGCCCACATCGGTGACGACCGCAGCGCCCGCGTCCAGCGCGCCCTGGGCCAGATCCGGGATGGAGTTGACCGGCGTAGCGATCACCGCCAGATCGCACGGACCCAGATCCCCCAACTCATCCACGACCGCGGCGTCCAACGCTGCTTTGGCGTTGGTCTCATCGGATTCAACGCCGATGACATGCCAGCCCGAACGACGCAGGGCCAGTGCCACGGAACCACCAATCAGGCCCACGCCGACGACAATTGCGGTCCGCTTCTCGCTCACGGACCGCGATGCTACCCGTAGCGTCCGCAGTTAAGTGACGAAAATGGGTTCCCGACGGGCCCCTCACCGGTCCCACCGACATCTCTGAACAAACCGGACTCAACGACACCCTGGCCGCAATACCGGCCCCGCGACTACCTGTCAGCCCCGCGCGCTGCTACTTCAAGGCTCCTCAGTTCCGTCGCAGACAGTTTCCGCCAATCCCCCGGCGCCAAAGATCGATCCACGAGGGGTCCGATCCGGGTGCGCACGAGGCGGACAACCGGGTAGCCGACCGCCTCGCACATCCTTCGCACCTGTCGGTTCCGTCCCTCATGGATGATGATCTTCACGAGGTCGGCTTCAACGCGGATCACCCGGGCGGGGGCACTGGGTCGATCGTCGAGGGTGACGCCCTCACGCAGACGGCGCAGCGCAGAACGGCTCGGGTTGCCTCGAAGCTGTGCCAGGTACTCCTTCTCGACGCCGTAGGAGGGATGGGTCAACCGCTGGGTCAGATCCCCGTCGTTGGTCAACAGCAGAAGACCTTCGGTCTCGCCGTCGAGGCGACCCACCGGGAACACCCGCGGTTCGGCGGGAACCAGATCGATCACCGTCCGGCGACCCTGCGGATCGTGGGCGGTGCTGATGACGCCGGCAGGCTTGTTCAGCAGGTAGTACACCAGATCCGGCCGCACCCCGACGACGACACCGTCAACAGCAACCTCGTCACGATCCACATCCACTCGGCGACCCAGGACCGCCACGTCGCGGTTCACCGTGACACGACTCGCAGCGATGAGATCCTCACATACCCGCCGACTGCCGAACCCATGACGGGCCAGCACCTTCTGGAGTCGCTCGCCCTCCCTGTCAGCCCCCGTCGGTTCCACCGGTCTCACCGCTTTCGCCGGTCTGTTGAGGATCATCGAACAGTTCGTCGGCAGGCACCACATGGAGGCTCCTCTCCAAGGCCTCCACCACCTCCGATGCCGGGAAGAACTCCCCGAGCGGAAGCAACTCGCTCACCGAGTCGATACCCATCCGTTCCAGGAAAGCCGGAGTGGTCCCGTACAGAACTGCCTGGCCCGGGCCCGGGTCGCGGGCGACCTCGTCGATGTAACCCCGAACCTGCAGGGTCCGCACCACCCCGTCGACATTGACACCGCGGATCGAGGCGATCTGATTGCGCGACACCGGTTGCTTGTAGGCGACGACGGCCAGGGTCTCGAGCGCGGCTGCGGACAAGCGCGACGACTGGCCCTCGAGCACATAGCGCTCAACATAGGGAGTCTGCTCTGCCGCGGTCTGGTAGCGGTATCCCCCGGCCACACGCTTGAGGACGAAACCGCGGCCCTCCGCCTCGTACTGCTCGGCCAAGTCGTCACACAACGCCTCGATCTCGGTCGGTGTGGACCCGACCAACTGAGCCAGCAACTCAGGCGGCAAGGGCTCCTCCGCAACCAACAGAATCGCTTCGACCGCAGCCGGGACGTGTTCTTCAACCATCACGAACCCCCGCTCGGCCTCTGTGTTTCCCGCTCTTGTTCACTGCGTTCACGGGCCGCTCGGGCCACGGCCTCGTCCGACGCAACCCTGTGCGGGATCAATTCGCTCGGCCTCTGTGTTTCCCGCTCTTGTTCACTGCGTTCACGGGCCGCTCGGGCCACGGCCTCGTCCGACGCAACCCTGTGCGGGATCAATTCGCTCGGCCTCTTAGCCTTCATAGTCATCGACGCCGATCACACCGACCGAGGAGGCCGCCCCGGGTTGCCAGACGATCGAGATGTCTCCGAAAGTCTTGGACTGTTCGAGCTCCACGATTCCCCGCTTGAACAACTCCAGCAGTGCCAGGAAGTAGACGACCACTTCGATGCGGTCAACCAGCTCAGAGGTGATCTGGCGGAAAGTCATGCGACCGTGCCGGGGCAGTTGCTCCACAAGTTCGCCCACCACCTTCGCCACCGTGATCTTTATCGGGCTGATATGCGAGAGGTCGACTCGCACCACCGGCTTCGGCGCTGTGGCCCGGCCATACGCGGCTCGCAGATCCTCGAGGGTGGTGTTGCGCAACAGGTCGGGGGCGAGACCGATGAAATGGTCCTCGACCGGCCCGACACGTCGAGGATAGGACCGCGCGGCATCCGCGGAGAGGCTGCGCAGAACCGCAGCCGCATCCTTGAACACCTTGCACTCGACCAACCGCGCCAGCAGAAGGTCGCGCTCCTCCCAGAGGCTAAGTTCATCGTCAAGGTCGATCGCGCCGTCCTCGGGGAGCAGACGCCGAGTCTTCAACTCCACGAGAGTCGCGGCTATCAGCAGAAACTCGGTCGCCACCTCGAGGTCCTGCCGCTCCATGGACTCGATCTGCTGCAGGTAGGCGTCAACGATGTCACTCAGGTTGATGTCGTACAGCTCGACTTGCTGCTTCAGGATCAGATGCAGCAACAAGTCGAACGGGCCTTCGAAAACGGGAGTCTGCACCTCGTACGGCATCGGAATCAGCTTAGAACGCAGCCCAGCCCAGAAGAGGGTTATACCTGCGGTTGACATGGCGAAGCCGGTCCGGGCGCGTAGCCTGCGCTGTAATGAGACGCGTTTTGTCCGGCATCCAGCCCACGGGCCAGCTCCATCTCGGCAACTACCTCGGCGCCGTTCGCAACTGGGAGAGGATGCAGCACTCCACAGACGCCTTCTTCTGCATCGTCGACCTTCACTCGATCACCATCGCCCAGGAGCCCGGCGTGATCGGCACAGAGTCGCTGCGGCTCGCCCAGATGTTGATAGCCGCGGGGCTGGACCCCGACATCTGTACCCTGTTCGTTCAGAGCCATCTGCATGAACACAGCGAATGCGCCTGGCTGCTCGAATGCACCGCGTCGTTCGGGGAGCTCTCGCGCATGGCGCAGTTCAAGGACAAGTCAGACCGCCAGAAGTTCATCTCGGCCGGTCTGTTCACCTACCCGGCGCTGCAGGCGGCCGACATCCTGCTCTATGACACCAACGATGTGCCCGTGGGCGCTGACCAGCGTCAACACATAGAACTGACCCGAGACATCGCCGAGCGGTTCAACTACCGGTACGGAGAGACGTTCGTGCTGCCCAACGCGGTGATTCCGAGCGCCGGGGCGCGGGTCATGGACCTTCAACGGCCCACCGACAAGATGTCCAAGTCTCTCAACTCGCCCAAGGGGACGATCGATCTGCTCGACGACCCTGCGCAGATCGCAAAGAAGATACGCAGCGCGGTCACCGACAACGACGCCGACGTTCGCTTCGATATCGACAACAAACCCGGAGTGAGCAATCTCCTGTCGATACTCGGCGCCGCAACAGACAGCAGTCCCGAAGACCTGGCCGACGAGTATCAGCAGTACGGGACTCTCAAAGCAGACACTGCCGAAGCGGTCGTGGCTCTGCTCGCTCCGGTGCAGGCGCGCTTCGCGGAGCTTGAAGCCGACCCCGCCGAAACCACCAGACTGCTCGGAACGGGTGCCGAAAAGGCCCGGGCCATCGCTGCGCAGACGCTCGCAAGAGCCAAATCCAACATCGGCTTCCTACCCGGGAGCTGAAGGCTCGTCAGTCGTTGTCGAATGCGTGGAGGATCCGGGCGGTCTCGGCTGGGATGGTCCACTGGTCGGCGGGCTTGTGATGCTGCGCGGCCCAGGCAACGGTGCGCGGATCGCTTCGAGCAGCCCGCAACAACTCCGCCCCGATCTCCGGGTGATTGAGGTAGTTGCCGACTCTGCGACGGTAGCCATCGCTGTCGACCCAGCCACGGGCACGCCCAGGCCCGACGATCTTCGCGAGCAACGTGGCCCAAACCCGTCCCCAGGTACCCAGGTCCGCCTCGATCTTGCCTATGTCGTGCAACAGCGCGCAAGCCAGCACCCATCTGGTGTCCTCGGGGAGTGGCGCGCCTTCAACGGGTGTTCCACCGGCAAGCTCGCGGTGAACCTGACGGGCGATGAAGGCACTGTGCCTACGGTCCGGCGGATACTGCCTCGCCCACAGCTGGTACTCACTCGCTGACAGGACATCGGAGACCCAGGCGCGGTCGACCTCTGCCGGTCCACCCGGGCGAACCGACGCGAAGAACCGCCGAACCAGGTGCCTGACCTCGCCCATCAGTTCGCACCCGTGGCCCGAGGGTGAGCCGCGCGGTACACGTTCATCAAGCGCTCGATCGAGACCTTCGTGTAAACCTGGGTCGTCGAGATCGAGGCGTGGCCGAGCAACTCCTGGACAGTCCGGATATCCGCGCCATGGTCCAACATGTGGGTGGCACACGAGTGGCGCAGCACATGGGGAGAGAGTCTGTCACCGAGACCCACCTCGGTCGCGTAGCGGCGTACAACGCCCCAGGCACCCTGTCGGGACAGCCGAGCGCCTCTTTGGTTGAGGAACACCGCATCGGCATCGCTGCGACGCGCCCAGCGTTCCGGTTCCATCTGCGGGCGCCCTTGCGGCTCGAACCACTGCTGCAACGCCGAAGCTGCGTGCCGGCCCAGCGGCACGATCCGTTCAGTTCCGCCCTTGCCCAGCAGACGAATGAGTCCGTCATGCAGATCGATGTCGGCGAACGACATGTTCACCAGCTCCGAGACGCGCGCCCCCGTGCCGTAGAGCGTCTCAAGGATCGCCCGATCGCGCCGCGCCACATGATCGGTGCCCGCCACAGCATCAATCACCGATGCGACTTCGGCAACGGTCAGGGCCTTGGGCAACCCTCTGGGAACCGGCGGGATCTCCACATCGACCGCGGGATCGTCGAGCCGTTTCTCATCGGCCACCAGATACCGGTGCAGCCCCCTCACCGCGACCAAAATCCGCTTCACCGAGGCGACCGCCAACCCAGATCCGACCAGCACATGAACGAAAGCCACGATGTCGTCGCTGGTCGCCGTGGCCATGTCCACACCTCGACGATCCAGGTGAGCCTGGTAACGGAGCAGATCGCGGCGATAGGACTCGAGAGTGTTGGGGGCACGGCCCTTCTCGATCACTAGCCAAGCAAGGAAATCCTCTGCGTTCTCTTCGAGGACCACTGATTCCCCGTCGTCAGGGGAACTGGTTGCCCCTGCGACGCTCAGCGGAACCATCGCTCACCGGCCCAGATGTCTAAGCGCCATGAGCAGCCCGACGACTGTCGTGGCGTCTTCGATTCGTCGCTCCGCAATCGCGGCAACCACATCATCGAGAGCCAAGCGCTCGATGGTCATGTGTTGTTCCTCAGGACCCTGCCGGTTCATCGGTGCCTTCTGCAGATCCGTCGCCAAATACACGTATGAATACTCATCGCAGAAGCCCGCCGAACTGTAGACGGTGGCCAACAGCACCAAGGAGTCGCTCGAATAGCCAACCTCCTCGATCAGTTCCCGTTTGGCGGTCGTCTCCGGAGGTTCCCCCGGAACGTCTCGCTTTCCTGCCGGAATCTCCAGTATCTCTTCGCCTATCGCAGCTCGATACTGGCGTACCAGGATCACCTCGTCATCAACGACCGGTACGACGGACACGGCACCGGGATGGCGCACGATGTCGCGCTGAATCACCTGGCCATCGGGCGTTTCGAAGTCTCCCGACACGACCGTGAAGACCACACCCTGATGGATGGTCCGCTCACTCAGACTTCGAAATCCCGATGGGGACCGAGGTCCCGGATCGGTCACGACTTCTCAGTTGCGGCCAGGTCGACATCCGCAGCAACCACATCGACACTGGGCTCATCGATGCTGGGCTCATCGATGCTGGGCTCGACGACATGAGGCAACTGCGGATTGCGACCCGCAGCCCGCTCCAGAGCCGCCGCCACGAAGGTGCGGAACAGCGGCGCAGGGCGATCCGGGCGGCTCTTGAACTCGGGATGGGCCTGAGTGCCGATCCAATACGGATGGTTCTCCAACTCGATGAACTCGACCAGCCTGCCGTCGGGAGACTCGCCGCTGAGCGTCAGATCGCTCTGCTCGAAGCGCGTACGGTACTTGGGGTTGAACTCATAGCGATGCCTGTGCCGCTCCGACACCACTTCCTCGCCGTAAGCGATCGCAACCCTCGAATCCGGTTTCAGTTGGGCCACATAAGCGCCGAGGCGCATCGTGCCGCCCATGTCGGTCACGTCCCGCTGGCTGTCCATAAGGTCGATTACCGGATGACGAGTGCGCGCATCGAACTCTGTCGAGTTCGCATGAGCCAGGTTGAGCGCGTTGCGAGCATATTCGATGGTCATCACCTGCATGCCGAGACACAAGCCCAGACACGGCACATCGTGTTCACGGGCGTAACCGGCGGCAGCGATCTTTCCTTCGATGCCCCTCTCGCCGAACCCGCCGGGGATGACTATGCCGTCGAGGTCCCGCAATCGACCCGCCGCCAACAAACCCTCCGCTTCCTCGGCCTGCACCCACTCAAGATCGATCAGCGCTCCGTGATGGATCCCAGCATGGTTGAGCGCTTCCACAACTGACAGGTAGGCGTCGGGCAGGCTGACGTACTTGCCGATGACGCCGATACGAACCGGGGTCGTGGCCGCCCGTATCCGGGATACCAGCTGTCTCCAGGGTTTCAGATCGAGCGTGTGGTCACCGAGGCCCAGGATCTTGCAGACATGGGTGTCGAGTCCCGCGTCGTGGAGCACGATCGGAATCTCGTAGAGGCTCGATGCGTCCGGGGCGTTGACAACACCCTCCATCGGAACGTCGCACAAGTTCGAGATCTTGCGCCGCAGATCAACGCTGATCTCCTCATCAGAGCGGCACACGATCGCATCGGGCTGGATGCCGCGACTACGGAGCTCGGTCACCGAATGCTGCGTGGGTTTGGTCTTCTGCTCCGAAGACGGGCCGATGAACGGCACCAGCGTGACGTGAACGTAGAGAACGTTCTCACGGCCCACATCAAGACGAAACTGCCGGACCGCTTCAAGGAACGGGAGTATCTCAATGTCGCCGACCGTGCCGCCCACCTCGGTGATCACGACATCCACCTCATCGGATGCGAGCCGAGTGATCCGCCTCTTGATCTCATCGGTGATATGGGGAATAACCTGCACGGTCCGACCCAGGTAGTCGCCACGCCGCTCGGCGGCGATCACCGACGAGTAGATCGAGCCGGTGGTGGAATTGGAGTCCTGAGTGAGATTCTCGTCGATGAAACGCTCATAGTGCCCGAGGTCGAGGTCGGTCTCTCCCCCATCGTCGGTGACGAACACCTCGCCATGCTCGAACGGGTTCATCGTGCCGGGATCGATATTGAGGTACGGGTCGAGCTTCTGCATCGTGACCCTGAGACCTCGGGCCTTCAGGAGGCGGCCGAGCGAACTTCCGGTGAGCCCCTTGCCGAGCCCACTGACCACTCCTCCGGTCACGAAGATGTGCTTCGTCATCGGGAACTCAACTTATCCAAATCCGGGCCGAAAGGCGCGCATTGTCTACGCCGGGCGTAGCCGGAGCCGCGGCAGCCGTCGCCGAGGGCAGGCCGGAGCCGCGTTGTTTGCGCCGGGCGTAGCCGGAGCCGCGGCAGCCGTCGCCGAGGGCAGGCCGGAGCCGCGTTGTTTGCGCCGGGCGTAGCCGGAGCCGTGGAGAACTTCAGCGGTGGGTCCAGCCGGGCGCAGGCTTCCGCGGACGGCATCAGCGGGAGCGATCCCGCAGGAGTTCGACTGCATGACTATGAGCCGCCTGCGAATCAGGGGAACCGGACAGCATCCGGCTCAATTCGACAATGCGAGACTCGTGGTCGAGCAGTTGAGCGACACTGACCGTGGCGCCGTCAACTTCGGCTTTGGTGACACACAGGTGCTGGTCAGCGGCAGCTGCGATCTGTGCCAAATGGGTCACAACCAGCACTTGATGATCGACCGCCAACGAAGCCAGCGACTGCGCGACCGTATTAGCCGCTTGGCCACCTATACCCGCGTCAACCTCGTCGAACACCAGAGTTGGCGGTCCCACCGTGAGGACCATTCGCAGAGCCAGAGCCGCGCGCGCCAACTCACCGCCTGATGCGACCTTGGCCAACGGCAACAGGTCATGCCCGGCGTTGGCCGCCAGCCACAGCGAGACATCGGTGCCCGCCGGTCCGTCGACCTTCACCTCCACCGAGGCCGCAGGCATCGCCAAACCCGTGAGATGCTGCTCTACGGCCGCGGCCAGTTCGGGTGCCGCAGCACGGCGGGCACTCAACACCTTCGACTGCTCTGCCGCCAGTTCCTCGCGAATCGATACGAGCTTGGAGTCAAGGGCCACGGCCCGTTCATCGTGGGACCTGAGTTCTTCCAGACGTTGCGCAACGGTCTGTCCGTAGCTGGTCACTTCGGCAAGGTCCGCGCCGTACTTGCGCCGCAACTCCCGCAGCAAGGCCCGGCGTTGCCGCAGCAGCTCGAGCTGCTCGGGATCGTCCTGGATTGTCTCGACCCGGTCGCGAGCTTCGCCTGCGACATCAGTGAGTTCTTCGACAATCGACCCGAGCCGCTCGGAAAGATCAGAAAAAGGTTTGCGACCCTGCAATTCTGCGAGCGCCGCGGAGAGTGCCTCGAGCGCCACCGAGTCAGAATCGAGCAGGCTGACCACCCTCGCGGCAGCCTCACGATGAGCACTGGCCGCGGCCAACAGATCTTCTTGGTGGTCGAGGCGGACATCTTCGTCGGCGTCGACGATGTTGGCGGCCTCAATCTCGTCGACCTGGTATGTGAGCAGATCGATTTCTCGAGCACGATCCCGTTCATCGCCGCCCAATTCGGCCAGGGCGGCCTCGCAGGCTCGCAGGTCGTCGTAGAGCGACGCCAGGCGAGCCGTGTCTATGCCTCCGAAACGGTCGAGCGCCGCTCGCTGCACGGTGCCTTTCAACAACGACTGATGCGAATGTTGCCCGTGGAGGTCAACCAGATCCACGCTGTGGTCTGCCAAGGCACTCACCGTGGCGAGACGACCGTCGATATAGACGCGAGAGCGGCCGTTTCGAGGAACCACGCGTCGCACAACGAGTTCAGTGTCACCATCGACGAACCGGCCCTCGATCTCACCTTCGGCGGCACCCGGACTCACCAGTGACGGGTCTGCGCGGCCTCCGGTCAACAGATCGATAGCGCTGACGATCAGTGTCTTGCCCGCTCCCGTCTCACCTGTCACTGCCGTCATCCCGGGACCCAGAAGCAGGGTCGCTTCATCGATGACGCCGAGGTTTCGTACCACCAGTTCGGTCAACACAACTGCTCTCCGCCTATTCCGCCCAGTTCGGACACCGGTATCCGTATCGGCATCCATATTCCTATCACCACCGGAAACGATTGCACCCGCTGGTTTCCAGCGGTCATGGTGCTAACGGTCATTCAACCCGAATTTTGCCTTCAACACCCGTTGGAATCGCCGTGGTCCGAAGGTGACAAGATGAACCGATTGGTCCGCCGCGGTGCACTCGATCGAATCACCATCGCCGATCACCATCAACCTGCGACCATCCACCGACACTGCCGCCGGGCGATGCCCGTCGATGGACAGGCGCAGCCGGGTCTTCGGCGGAAGCACCAAAGCCCGGTCAAAGGGCATGTGAGGGGCCACCGGGGTGAGCAGCAGCGCTCGATGGGTGGCGTCGATAATCGGGCCTCTCGCCGAAAAGGCATAGGCGGTCGAGCCTGTCGGGCTGGCCACGATAAGGCCGTCCGCCGCGTAGGTCGTAAAGAACTCGCCATCTATGGACACCGCGAGCCGGACCGTGTTGGCTTCCGAGGTTCGTTCGATCACCGCCTCGTTCAGGGCCAGATGCGTGCTTGTGGTGCCCGCCACCGTCAAGTCCGTTCGTACCAGCATTCGCTCTTCGATGTCGTAGCTGCCACCGACCACCCTGGCGATGGCGTCTTGGGCCTCGTCTGGAGCCACCTCGGTCAAGTACCCGAGCCTGCCGTGGTTCACCCCCAGGATCGGGATCTCGTTGCCCGCCAACAACTCCACGGCCCGCAATATCGAACCGTCCCCTCCCAGAGTCACAACCAAGTCGAGACCCGCGCAGAAATCCGACGCTGCCACAACTCTGGGATCAAGGTCCAGAGCACCTGCGTCGTCGGGAGGCACGCGTACCTCGTGGCCTTCGCTGATGAGCCATTGCGCCAGGACGCGGGCATGCACGGCAGCCTGATCCCGACCTAAATGCACGATCAGGCCGACGACGCTCACGACAGTCGCCCCCGCTCGGCGAGAGCTTCTGTGACCGCGGCGTCGAGCAGGCCGGGATCGAGTCGACCAACGTCCTGCTTTCGTGCGTGCAAGAGGAACTCAACGTTGCCGCCGGCACCGGTTATCGGAGAAGCCATGGCCCCTATGATGGCCGCTC
Organism: Candidatus Aldehydirespiratoraceae bacterium; assembly: GCA_965221585.1. Lineage (GTDB taxonomy): Bacteria > Actinomycetota > Acidimicrobiia > Acidimicrobiales > Aldehydirespiratoraceae > VXYK01. The sequence continues at coordinate 1,952,735 of OZ244898.1, forward strand.
CGTGGCTCAATAGCGCTTCAGATACCTCACCGAGTGCCCGACGCCAGATCGCGGGGTCGCGAATAATCCCCCGACCCTTGCCGGCTTCGGCCTTTCCCGCTTCGAACTGAGGCTTCACCAGCACCACCAGATCGCCGCCGCAACGAACCAGTCCAACCAGTGCTTCCGCAACCGTCCGCAACGAAATGAACGAGAGGTCCGCGACCACCAGGTCGGCGACCCCGCCGACATCGCCCGGTCGCACGTAGCGGATGTTGGTCTGCTCATGCACCTCTACGCGAGGATCGGCAGCCAGGGACTCATGCAATTGGTTCCGCCCCACATCGACCGCCACCACCGCGGCGGCGCCCCGACTCAACACGCAGTCGGTGAACCCACCAGTCGAGGAACCCGCGTCGACGACACGCAGACCACCGCAGTCCAGCGCGAACCGGTCCAGTGCGGCCGAGAGTTTGCGGCCGCCCCTCGATACGAATCGGGGTGCGTCGCCGGCGACTTCGACGGCTTCTCCCGGACTGACAAGTCGCGCCGCCTTGTAAGCGAGAGCGCCGCCTACCGTGACACGCCCTTCCGCTATGACCTGTTGAGCCCGGGTCCGGCTCTCGACTATGCCCCGTCTCACCAGTTCGGAATCGAGCCGGCGCCGGACCATCACCATTCCACCGAACGATCCGCAGACCTCTTCGCCGACCCCAAGTCGGTCGAGGCACTCACGCCCGCACCTTCATGACGAGCTGGGACAGATCGTCGGCAACAACCTCCGGTGCGGGCTCGACAGGCAGATCATCGCTTGAGGTGACACCACTCAGAACCAGCCCGAAGCGATAGCCCATGGCCCGGGCGAACAGGCCGTCGGTCTCTGGACGGTCACCCACCACGATCCCGTTGGGACCCAACCTGGCACGCACCAGTTCAGCCATCGGCTGGTGCGGTTTCCCGGCGATTTCGGGCTGCACTCCCGAAGCTGTAGTAACCGCCGCAACGATCGCTCCGTTACCCGGGAGCAGGCCGTCCGCATCAGGGAAGGTCGAGTCGTCGTTGGTGGCGACGAATCGGGCTCCGTCGCGCAACCCACGCATCGCGTCGGTCATTGCCTGGTAGTCGAAATCCGCGCTGATCCCGATCACGACGACGTCCGCGGGCACCCCGCCACCGACTATCTCGACATCGCGGAGCTGCAACTCGGCTCGCAGACCCGCGCTCCCGATCACATATGCCCGAACGCCGCGCGAGACCATTGCCGCGGCAGCCATCGCAGAGGTGACGACCAGATCCTCGGCATCGCCGATTCCGTGTCCCGCCAGCTTCTCTGCGACTTCTGACGGCGAGCGGGCCGCAGAGTTGGTAACGAACGCCAACCGCTCACCTTCGGCGCGGAGTTGTGCTACCGCTTCCGCCGCTCCCGGAACAGCTCGTCGGCCACACCAGACGACACCGTCAAGATCGATCGCCCAAGCAGTCAGTTGACTTCCCAGGTCGGCAGGCTGTGGAGCAGTTCATCAAGATCACCGGGTCCGCGGTCAGCCTGTGCCGCCGCGATCTGGGCGTCGATCCCACCGCCATACTCGAGCCGGTCCACAGCGCAATAGACACCAATAGGAGTCGGACTCTGGCGATCGTCGGCCAAACGGCTCAACGCGAACGCCACCGAGAGATCCGTTGCGGTCTCGTCATGGACGTGGAGCGCGTCGACACCGACTTCGTCAACCGACACGATACGGGCAACGCCGTCGTCGAGTATCACTCCCCGTTCGCCGTTCGGGCCGAAACGAACTGGCTCTCCGTGCTCAAGAGGGATCAACATCTCCGCACGGGCGTCCTTCTTGGTGAGAGCTGCGAAGGCGCCGTCGTTGAAGACGTTACAGTTCTGGTAGACCTCGACGATCGCGGCTCCGCGGTGATTGTGGGCCCTGCGAAAAACCTCCTGCATATGGGCGCGATCCATGTCGTGGGTGCGCGCCACGAACGAAGCTTCTGCGCCGAGCGCGACCGAGATGGGATTGAAGGGCGTGTCGAGCGAACCCATCGGGGTCGACTTGGTCACCTTGCCGACCTCGCTGGTCGGAGAGTACTGGCCCTTGGTCAGTCCATAGATCTGGTTGTTGAACAAGAGGATCGTCAGATTGACGTTGCGGCGCAGCGCATGGATCAGGTGATTCCCGCCTATCGACAACATGTCGCCGTCACCGCCGACCACCCAGACGTCAAGATCGCGGCGGGCCATGGCCAGCCCCGTGGCTATCGCCGGTGACCGGCCATGAATAGCGTGCAGTCCGTAGGTGTTCATGTAGTACGGGAAACGGGCCGCGCAACCGATCCCGGAGACGAAGACGGTGTCCTCGCGGCTGGTACCGAGCTCGGGCATCAGCAGCTGCATTGCCGTGAGAATCGAGTAGTCGCCGCATCCCGGACACCAACGCACCTCCTGGTCGCTGGTCCAGTCCTTCTTGGTGGTGACGGCGCTGTCGCTCACTGGGTCATCTCCCGAAACTGTTGATGGAGTTCCGCCGCGGTGAACGGTTGCCCCTCCACCTTGCATATGGACTTGGCGTCGACGAGATACTCGGCTCTCAAGATCTTCGAGAGCTGACCGAGATTCATCTCAGGCACGATCACCTTGTCGAACCGCCGGAGAATGTCGCCGAGATCGTTGGGGAGCGGATAGAGGTTGGTCAGGTGGACCCGGGCGACCTTGTCTCCGGCGCGCCTCATGCGCCCTATGGCGCTGGTGATCGCCCCCCAGGTAGAGCCCCAACTCACGATGACCACATCAGCGTCCGAATCGCCCTCAACCACGGTGGGCGGGTAGGACTCGGCAACCTTGGAGATCCGCTCGTCGCGGATCGCGACCATCCGCCCGTGGTTCTCCGGGTCGTAGCTGATGTTGCCGGTGCCGTCCTCCTTCTCGATCCCACCGATTCGATGCATCAGGTTCTTGGTTCCCGGAACCGCCCACGGCCTAGCCAGGTCGTCGTTGCGCACGTACGGCCAGAAGACCTCTTCGCCGTCCTCGTTGAGCGCATTGGCCGAGGAGGCGAAGTCGACCGGGATGTCCGGAAGGTCCTCTGCGGAGGGCAGACGCCAAGGCTCGGTTCCGTTGGCGAGGTAGCCATCGGACAACAGGATCACCGGTGTTCGATAGCGCACCGCTATCCGTACGGCCTCGAAGGCCGCTCGGAAGCAGTCAGACGGCGAGTTGGCCGAGACGATCGGAAGCGGCGCCTCCCCGTGGCGACCGTAGTGGGCCATCATCAGGTCGGCCGCTTCAGTCTTCGTCGGCAGCCCGGTCGAGGGACCGCCCCGCTGGATGTCGATGACGACGAGCGGCAGTTCGAGGCTCACCGCCAGACCCAGCGTCTCCCCTTTGAGCGCCAACCCGGGGCCGCTGGTCGTGGTGACGCCGAGATGTCCCCCGTACGACGCTCCGAGTGCCGCGCCGATTGCGGCGATCTCGTCCTCGGCCTGCAGCGTGCGGACCCCGAAGTTCTTGTGCTTCGCCAATTCGTGGAGGATGTCGCTCGCCGGCGTGATCGGGTACGAACCCAAGAAGATCGGTATCCCGGCCTTTTGTGAAGCAGCGATCAGACCCCATGACAGCGCGGTGTTGCCGTTGATGTTGGTGTAGGTGCCGGGATCGAAGCGCGCTGGTCGCACAGCCAGACGACTCGCTGAGAGTTCCGCGGTCTCCCCGAAGGCATGCCCGGCCTTGAAGGCCGCCTCGTTGGCAGCGATCACCGCGTCACGGCCTGCGAACTTCTCCCGGATCCAGTGCAACGAAGGATCTGTGGGACGGCTGAAAAGCCACGAAACCAGGCCCAACGCAAAGAAGTTCTTGGACCGCTCAGCATCCCGCGGTTTGACGCCGAGATCCTTGCAGACCTGCTTGGTCAGGTCGGTCATCGGTGCGGTGATGACCGAGTAGCCGTCCAGCGAACCGTCTTCGAGCGGGTTCGCCTCATAGCCGGCCTTGGCAAGGTTGCGTTCATTGAAGGCGTCGGTGTTGACAATGATCGTGCCGCCCGACTCCAGGCGCGGCAGCTCCGCCATCATCGCCGCGGGGTTCATCGTGACCAGGACGTTGGGCGCGTCGCCCGGAGTCGTGATGTCGTGGTCGGAGATATGGACCTGGAATGCCGAAACCCCAGCGAGCGTGCCGGCCGGGGCACGAATCTCGGCGGGGAACTCCGGCAGCGTGGCAAGGTCGTTGCCGAACAGAGCACTTGCTGAAGTGAAGCGATCTCCCGTGAGTTGCATTCCATCACCAGAGTCGCCAGCGAATCGAACGATTATCCGCTCGACCTCGCGAACCTCCGGCAATAGCTCCTCAGATTTGATCACTGTGCCCCCTTGGCTACTTCGAGTGTAGCGAGACGAACCGCCAGTGAGGTTACAGGCGCGGCCCCGACATCGGTGCATCGGAAGGGCCGGCGTGCCCCGCGACTCGCCGGTTCCGCAACTGGTCGATGCTCAGCTCAGTGCCCGGGCCCGAGCTGCGACGTCAGCGAGTCCGGAGTCGTGATGGGCGACCCATTTGAACAGTTCCCGCGCCCGTGTGGTCTTGCCGGCGCGGTCGTACAGATCGGCCAACGCATAGGCGCGGCGAAGTTGGTCGGCACGCGGGCGGTTGGGCTTTCGCCAACGGTGTTCGAGGGTGGCGATCGCACCGGAGATGTCGCCTCTGTCAGCCTTGGCGCCGGCGAGCACGATCCGGCCTTCAGTGACGATCTCTGCGCCCGGCGACTCCGCTCCCAGTTCAGCCCACAACTCCTCGACATCAGCCCAGCGGCCGAGCGCCCGATGGCAGTCGGCCAGAACTGGATGCTGTTCGGTTGATGAGGTCAGCTCGCGGAACTTCTCGAGTTGGTCGATCGCTTCGGACCAGCGGCCCAGACGGTACAGGACGATCCCCATCAGTTCACGCGCATCGACCAGTTCGGGGGCTTCGCGCACCACCGGCTGGAGTTGTCTGCGCGCGTCCGCGAATCGTTCGGCCTCAAAGTCCCGAGCGGCTTTGCGCAGTCGACTCAACAGCACCCGATCGCGTGGTGGTCCCACGGCCCGTCTCAGGACGTCCGCGGGGTCGTCGAAGTGTTGGATGCGTCGTCCCAAGGGTTTGCGTCTACGCGCCTTCGGGGTACGGGCGCGGCCGACCGCAGCCGACGCGCTGCGGGCGAGGGCCTCGGCGTCGGGCAAGTCTCGCTTCGAAGAAGATGCCGCAGAACCCATGCGCTCGACTCTAGCGACGAGAAGTGTTGAATTATCGACGCGACCCACGAACTGCCGTTGCCGCATCTCCCTGCTTGTCACCAAGGGACAGTTGCACCCCGGCGGCTCGACTACGCGCGCTGCACCGCTAGCTCAGACCCAGCGGGGGGAACTTGTCCGTGAGCAGTCCTCCGTAGGCGTTGATCCGAACATTGAAACGGTTGACCCCGACCACGAAGTTCAACAGTCCCTGCGGCCAACGGCCAAGAATCAACACCGCGAAGAAGCTGACGATCATTGCCAGAAAGTGCAGGATGCCCCAGAAGATCGCCACGATGATCACCGGGATGAGAAGGATGAAGCGGAAGAACACGCTCGCACGGCTGCGACCCTCCAGCTCCGGTTCGAAGTTCACCACCACTTCTGGATCGTTGCCGTTGTCTTGTGTGGAGGTGTCGAAGTCGAAAGGCGGATAGGACGACCGCATGAAGTCCGCAAAGGCACTGACCCGGGCTCCGTACCGGATCAACATGCAGTTGACTCCGGCCAGACCGGCTGGCAGCTTCCCGGTGAACACGATGGCGAATCAGGAGAAGACATCGACAATCAGCGAGAACGCCCCCAGGACGTAGAGCACGATGAAGTGGGGTATCGCCAATATCGTGTTTCCGATGACTCTCCAGCGAGCCACCCTCTCCGGCGGGTTGAACTCGAACGTGGCGGGATAATCCATAAGTGTCTCCTCTCGGTCCGCCCAGTGTCTCGATCTCGGCGATCGGGTGGTCCTCCGCCAACATCTCAACCAGTCGAACTAATTCTGCTGCGAGGACTCTATACCCGTATGGCCTTCAAGCGAGCAGCGTGCCCCAGTCTGAGGGGCAAAAACTGGTCGGGCCTCGCTGTGAACGAGGCCCGACCAAATGATGATGTGAGAAATCCGGCAGCGTCCTACTCTCCCAGGGCGTGACCACCCAAGTACCATCGGCGCTGACAGGCTTAACTTCCGTGTTCGGAATGGGAACGGGTGTGACCCTGTCGCTATCGCCACCGAAACTGTTGAGTCCTCTGCTTGCGCAGAAAACGAAGCGGAGTCGGCGGACTCCTGCCTCTTCAGAACTCCATAGCGAGCACGAACCAACAATAATTGAAATGTAAAACCAAGCCCTCGGCCGATTAGTACCGGTCAGCTGAACACATTGCTGTGCTTACACTTCCGGCCTATCAACGTGGTGTTCTGCCACGGGCCTTACCCGGTTTACCCGGTGAGAGATCTCATCTTGGAAAAGGCTTCCCGCTTAGATGCTTTCAGCGGTTATCCCTCCCGTAGGTCGCCAACCAGCCATGCTCCTGGCGGAACAACTGGCACACGAGAGCTACGTCCATCCCGGTCCTCTCGTACTAGGGATAGCTTTCCTCAAATCTCTTCCGGCTGCAGAGGATAGGGACCGAACTGTCTCACGACGTTCTAAACCCAGCTCGCGTACCGCTTTAATGGGCGAACAGCCCAACCCTTGGGACCTGCTTCAGCCCCAGGATGCGATGAGCCGACATCGAGGTGCCAAACCTTCCCGTCGATATGGACTCTTGGGGAAGATTAGCCTGTTATCCCCGGGGTACCTTTTATCCGTTGAGCGACGGCGCTTCCACACGCAACCGCCGGATCACTATCTCCTACTTTCGTACCTGCTCGACTTGTAAGTCTCACAGTCAAGCTCCCTTGTGCGATTGCACTCAACGACTGATGGCCGACCAGTCTGAGGGAACCTTTGAGCGCCTCCGTTACCATTTAGGAGGCGACCGCCCCAGTCAAACTACCCATCTGGCACTGTCCCTGACCCGGATAACGGGCCGAAGTTAGATTTCCAGCATGAGAAGGGTGGTATTTCAAGATTGACTCCACACGAGCTGGCGCCCATGCTTCCTAGTCTCCCACCTATCCTACACAACTCAGACCAAAAACCAATACCAAACTGTAGTAAAGGTCCACGGGGTCTTTCCGTCCTTCTGCAGCTAACGAGCATCTTTACTCGTACTTCAATTTCGCTGGGCCTATGGTTGAGACAGTAGGGAAGTCGTTACTCCATTCGTGCAGGTCGGAACTTACCCGACAAGGAATTTCGCTACCTTAGGACCGTTATAGTTACGGCCGCCGTTTACTGGGGCTTAGGTTCAGAGCTTCGCCCGAAGGCTAACCCTTCCCCGTAACCTTCCAGCACCGGGCAGGAGTCACAGCGTATACAGCGCCTTACGGCTTCGCACGCTGCTGTGTTTTTAGTAAACAGTCGCTTCCCTCTGGTTTGTGTCACCTCTTCAAGCTCGGGGAGTAAATCCCGTCACCATCGCAAGGTCGTCCTTCTCCCGAAGTTACGGACGCAATTTGCCGAGTTCCTTAACCATAGTTCTCCCAATCGCCTTGGTATTCTCTACCTGTCCACCTGTGTTGGTTTGGGGTACGGGCACCACATGTGCTAACTAGCGGATTTTCTTGGCAGCATAGGATCGGTGACTTCGCCTGATTCGGCTCGGCGTCGCGTCTCAGGATCATGAGGGCCGGACTTACCTGGACCTCTCCCTACACGCTTACCCCAGGACTACCATCGCCTGGGATCACTTACCTTCCTGCGTCCCCGCATTGCTTGCCTCAACGACCTGGATCGGTTCGTCCTCAAGCCACAATGGCCTGAGGCATCCCCTCACCATAATCGCCTTGACATGGGCGCATAATGTGGTGGTACTGGAATATTAACCAGTTGTGCATCGACTACGCCTTTCGGCCTCGCCTTAGCTCCCGACTAACCCTGGGCGGATAAGCCTAACCCAGGAACCCTTGGACTTCCGGCGGAGGGGTTTCTCACCCCTCTCTCGCTACTCATACCTACATTCGCACTCGACCACGCTCCACGACGGTTCACACCGGCGCTTCGACGCGAGATCGACGCTCCGCTACCACTCCTACTAGGTAGGAATTCACAGCTTCGGCTCTGTACTTGAGCCCCGTTACATTGTCCGCGCAGGACCACTCGACCAGTGAGCTATTACGCACTCTTTAAAGGGTGGCTGCTTCTAAGCCAACCTCCTGGCTGTCTGTGCAATCCCACATCGTTTACCACTTAGTACAGAATTAGGGGCCTTAGCTGGTGATCTGGGCTGTTTCCCTTTCGACCATCGAAGCTCATCCCCCGAGGTCTCACTGCCGCACTCTGGAGTCATGGCATTCGGAGTTTGGTTGGGGTTGGTAACCTTGTGGGGCCCCTAGCCCATCCAGTGCTCTACCTCCATGACTGAACGTGCGACGCTGCACCTAAATGCATTTCGCGGAGAACCAGCTATCACCGAGTTTGATTGGCCTTTCACCCCTAACCACAGGTCATCCCCTCCGTTTTCAACCGAAGTGGGTTCGCGCCTCCACGGAGTCTTACCTCCGCTTCACACTGCCCATGGCTAGATCACTCGGCTTCGGGTCTACAGCATGCGACTGAACGCCCTGTTCAGACTCGCTTTCGCTCCGGCTTCCCCTCACGGGTTAACCTTGCCACACACCGTAACTCGTAGGCTCATTCTTCAAAAGGCACGCCATCGTGACCACTGAGCGTAAACGCTCTGTGGCGACACTCTGACTGATTGTAAACCAACGGTTTCAGGTACTATTTCACTCCCCTCCCGGGGTTCTTTTCACCTTTCCCTCACGGTACTTGTTCACTATCGGTCACTGACATATACGTAGCCTTGCGAGGTGGTCCTCGCGGATTCACGCCGGCTTTCCCGGATCCGGCGCTACTCGGGAGACACGATCGGAGGCAAGAGACGTTTCGTGTACGGGGCAATTACCCTCTGCGGCTGGCCTTTCCAGAACCATTCCACTACATCCTTGCTTTGTAACTCCGTGGACCATCTGACGCTGGTCCTATCGGTTCCCACAACCCCCATGTGGCAACGCCGTCAGGCTTTCCACCACACAGGTTTAGGCTGATCCCGTTTCGCTCGCCGCTACTAAGGGAGTCGCTGTTGCTTTCTTTTCCTCGGGTTACTTAGATGTTTCAGTTCACCCGGTTCCCTCTATCCGTCCTATGTGTTCAGACGGAAGTAATACCCCATTACGAGTATTGGGTTTCCCCATTCGGTCATCCGCGGATCGACGCTTAGTCGGCAGCTTCCCGCGGCTTATCGCAGCCTCTCACGACCTTCATCGGTAGTCAGTGCCAAGGCATCCGCCGTTGGCTCTTCGTAGCTTGGGTTGTCTACATTTCAGAAATTGAATTGATCATACGATCATCTAATAGATGCTCGTGCTCGCTATGCAATTCTCAAGAGGCGATTACACGACGATTCGCTGTTCAACAAAGCGAACAGCGCAGTGCGTCGTAAGGGGCAATCAGATGGACTGCTCCCTCAAAGCGGAAGAGACGAACACCGGCTGTCACGTCATGAGTTGCTTCACGACAATGACAGCCATAAACGAGTGCCTAACTGGGAACCTACTCGAGTTGCTGACTCGAACGAGCCAGTTCATCGAGAGGAGCTCCTTAGAAAGGAGGTGATCCAGCCGCACCTTCCGGTACGGCTACCTTGTTACGACTTCACCCCAATCGCCAACCCCACCTTCGGCAGCTCCCTCCCCTGAGGGTTAGGCCACTGACTTCGGGTGTTGCCGACTTTCGTGGTGTGACGGGCGGTGTGTACAAGGCCCGGGAACGTATTCACCCCGGCGTTGCTGATCCGGGATTACTAGCGACTCCAGCTTCATGGAGTCGAGTTGCAGACTCCAATCCGAACTGAGACCGGCTTTGTGGGATTCGCTCGACCTCGCGGTCTTGCAGCCCTCTGTACCGGCCATTGTAGCATGTTTGCAGCCCTGGATATAAGGGGCATGATGACTTGACGTCATCCCCACCTTCCTCCGAGTTAACCCCGGCAGTCTCCTACGAGTCCCCACCATTACGTGCTGGCAACATAGGACGAGGGTTGCGCTCGTTGCGGGACTTAACCCAACATCTCACGACACGAGCTGACGACAGCCATGCACCACCTGTGTACCGCCCCGAAGGACACCATATCTCTATAGCTTTTCGGTACATGTCAAACCCAGGTAAGGTTCTCCGCGTTGCCTCGAATTAAGCAACATGCTCCGCCGCTTGTGCGGGCCCCCGTCAATTCCTTTGAGTTTTAGCCTTGCGGCCGTACTCCCCAGGCGGGGCACTTAATGCGTTAGCTACGGCACGGAGTCCGTTAGAAGACCCCACACCTAGTGCCCAACGTTTACGGCATGGACTACCAGGGTATCTAATCCTGTTTGCTCCCCATGCTTTCGCTCCTCAGCGTCAGTACCGGCCCAGAGCACTGCCTTCGCCGTTGGTGTTCCTCCTGATATCTGCGCATTCCACCGCTACACCAGGAATTCCATGCTCCTCTACCGGACTCTAGTCATCGCAGTATCAGATGGCGTCTCAGGGTTGAGCCCTGAGTTTTCACATCCGACTTACGAAACCGCCTACGAGCTCTTTACGCCCAATAAATCCGGACAACGCTCGCTCCCTACGTGTTACCGCGGCTGCTGGCACGTAGTTGGCCGGAGCTTCTTCTGTGACTACCGTCATTTTCGTCATCACTGAAAGAGGTTTACAACCCGAAAGCCGTCATCCCTCACGCGGCGTTGCTGCGTCAGGCTTTCGCCCATTGCGCAATATTCCCCACTGCTGCCTCCCGTAGGAGTCTGGGCCGTGTCTCAGTCCCAGTGTGGCTGATCGTCCTCTCAGACCAGCTACCCGTCGATGCCTTGGTAGGCCGTTACCCCACCAACAAGCTGATAGGCCGCGAGATCCTCCTAGAGCACCTGAGCATTTCCTCGCCCGGCCATGCGACCGGGTGAGGGTATCCGGTATTAGCCATCGTTTCCGATGGTTGTCCCGGTCTCTAGGACAGATTTCTCACGTGTTACTCACCCGTTCGCCACTTTCCACCGGAGCAAGCTCCGGTTTCTCGTTCGACTTGCATGTGTTAAGCACGCCGCCAGCGTTCGTCCTGAGCCAGGATCAAACTCTCCGTCGAGATCTCCAACCGGTCGAAACCGGTCTTCAGATCGGGTTGCGGATGCCTTAATCACCGGAGTGATCGCGTAAGGCACCCAGCGTTACGTAGAGCCGGCCACCGCTGGCTTGCAGTGACCAGTTTTCCCCCTCCGACCACCGATCGGTGCTCCGAGAAGGTTCGTTCGTCCAACCGGGGCTGAAACAGCCCAAGCCGAACGAACCGGCTCACCGGGGCCGTTGAGAACCCCGGCATGAATTGACAGATGCCGTTTCAGATCGCGAAATCCAAAACGTCACCCGCACTCGCTTTGCGTCCGTCTCTTCCGTTTTCAAGGAGCACTCAGCACCGAAGTGCCAGGCACACTGACCGGTTGAATCGGCCTGTTGATGCCTCGGTACGCGCTCGTCAGACCTAGCGTCGGAAGAGGCGAGTCCCTAAACTAGCGAACGAGCCTGGGTGCGGCAACCCATCCGAGTCGATTATTTTCCCGATCAGCCCCTCTGGCAGGCGCTCGGACAGATCAATCACCGAATATCGCCAAATGCCGCTGCTTCTTACCACGCTGCACCAGAACAAGACGGCCCCCGATCGGCGCGAACGAATCCGAGTTCGCGGTCACAAGCTGGCCGTTGACCTTGATCCCGCCACCCTTGACGGAGCGGCGGGCATCGCTTCGAGACGCACACACGCCGGTCGCGACCAACAGGTCCACCACTGGTTCATCGGCACCGACCGAATCAGCTGTCACCACCGACTCTGGAACGATCCCGCGCAGCGACTCCAACCCCTCGGCGTCGAGGTCGCCACCGCCGAACAGCACCGCCGCGGCGCGTTTGGCTCGGCGCAATTCCACCGGGCCATGAATCAGTCCGGTGATCGAGTCGGCGAGTTCATGTTGGGCTAGGCGATGCTCGGGGTTCTCGTCATGGGCTCGCATGATCTCAGAGACCTCGCCGACACCGAGCAGTGTCAGCTGCAACAGGGTGCGCTGCACGTCAGTATCGCTGACCCTCAGAAAGTACTGATGAAACTCATAGGGCAATGTCAGGGCCGGGTCCAGCCAAACAGCGCCCTGCGCAGTCTTGCCGAACTTGCTGCCGTCGCTTCGGGTCATCAGTGGCCAGGTGAGGCCATGCACCCGGGTGCCGTTGCGCTTGCGGATCAGATCAATTCCGGCGGTTATGTTGCCCCACTGATCGGAGCCGCCGATCTGCAGGCTGCACCCACGATTCTCGTGCAGCCACCAGAAATCGAAGGCCTGCAGCAGCATGTAGCTGAACTCCGTGAACGAGATGCCCGCATCGCTGGCCATTCTCGATCGGATCGAGTCTTTGGCCACCATCTGGTTGACGGTGATGTGCTTCCCTGCGTCCCGCAGAAACTCGAGCAGGGTCACGTCGCGTGTCCAGTCGTAGTTGTTGACCAACTCGGCTCCGCCGACCCCACCGAAGTCGAGCAGTCGCTCCAACTGGGCTCTGATCCCCGCAAGGTTTCTGGCGAGTTCATCCTCGTCGAGCAGGTTCCGTTCACCCGAGCGGCCACTGGGGTCGCCGATCATCCCGGTCGCGCCGCCCACCAGCGCAATCGGTCGGTGGCCGGCGTCCTGGAAACGGCGAAGGACCAACACCCCGATCAGATTGCCGAGATGCAGGCTCGGAGCCGTCGGGTCGATCCCGTGGTACAGGCTTACGCCGCCCGGCTCGAGCAGCTCCCGCAGAGCAGCCCCTTCGGTGTGATCCTGTAGCAGACCGCGGGACCCAAGATCGTCGACAACAGCCGCTCCAGTCATATAGCACCACGATAGGAGATCAAACGGCCGGCCGTGACCAAGAGGCCGAGCGAATTGATCCCGCACAGGGCCACGTCGAACGAGGCCGTGGCCCGAGCGGCCTGTGAACGCAGTGAACAAGAGCGGGAAACAACGGGTCTTGGCGCCCACGATATTCAATCCGCGCATGCTCCATAATTGTTGGTGAGGATACGGCTGTGTTTGGAAGCAGAATGAGGACCATGCGCCGCCCCCGACGCTCCCTTCGACGCTATCTGGCGGCGCTCATATCCATCACCGTGGTCGCTGCAGGCTGCAGCTTCGAAACCAAGGACTTCGACACCCTGTTCGGATCCGACTTCACCGTCGGCGACCTTGAAACGGCACAGTCCTCTGTCGTCCTCGACCGCAAAGGCAGGCTCATAACAAGTCTGCGGGGAGAACAGAACCGGATCGACGTGCCCATCGCGGACATCCCCGAAGTCGTTCAGAACGCAGTGATCGCCATAGAGGACGAGCGTTTCTGGGATCACAACGGCATCGACCTCAAAGCAATCCTGCGCGCGGCACGATCCAACGTGAGCGCCGGCGGGATCAGCGAGGGTGGTTCAACCATCACCCAGCAGTACGTGGGCAACGTCTTCCTCGACCGCAGCGACAACACCGGCAGCCGCAAAATCGAGGAGCTCTTCATGGCGCTCCGCTTCGAGCAGCGTTACACCAAGCAGTTCATCCTTGAGCGCTACCTCAACTGGATCTACTTCGGCAACGGTGCATACGGCATCGAGGCTGCCGCCCGCCAGTACTTCGGAGCCCCGAACTGCGCGCTCCAAGGCGTTGTGGGCGACAACTGTCTCAAGGTGACCGAACTCAGTCTGGTCGAGGCCGCAGCCCTGGCAGGATTCATCCAGGCTCCGAGCCGCTACAACCCCTACCTGAACCCCGATGCGGCACGAGACCGGCGGGATCTCGTGCTGTTGCGGATGTACGCGAACAGCTACATCACACTCGAGGAGTACGAGTTCGCTCGACTGGAACCGATCGAACTGGTCGACGACGTTCCGATCCTCGAAGAGCAGTATCCGGCTGCCCACTTCGTTGAAGACGTGAAACAGTGGTTCCTCGACAACGAGGCGTTCGGCGAGACCCGCGACGACCGCGCTCGCCTCCTCTTCGAGGGCGGACTCACCATTCACGCCACCATCGACCTGGAACTGCAAGCGCGTACTGAAGCGGCCGTCGAGCGTGCACTCCCCCGGTTCCGTGAGGACGGCCGAGAGAACCCCGACGCTGCCGCGGTGGTGATGGGCACGACCCCCAGCGACGACGGCCACGTCCTCGCCATGTTCGGCGGCAGAGACTTCTTCGGAGACCGGGAGGACGCAAAGTTCAATCTGGCCTCAGGATCGGGTCGCCAGGCCGGCTCGGCCATGAAGCCCATCGGCTTGGCCGCGGCGGTCCAGGGCGGCATTCCCGTGACCAGCGTCTGGGAGGCTCCCAGCGAGATCGAGATCGACAACTTTCCGGTCTGCGGTGAACCTTGGGAAGTGGAGGGTGGAGCCGGCGACGAGAGCATCACCTTGATCGAGGCCACCCGCAACTCGATCAACACTGTCTACGCCCAACTGATCGAACGCATCCGTCCCCCGACTTTCGTGCAGATGGCCGAGAAACTGGGGTTCGGGGTCGGGAGGATCGCACCAGTGTGCGCCGCGGTGCTCGGCACGGAGAACGTCAACATGGTCGAGCTGTCCACCGCGTTCTCCACGTTCAAACGCTCCGGGGTACGGGTGGATCCGATCATCGTCACCCATATCACCAATCCCGACGGAACCCTGCTCTACGAAGCATCCCCCAACCCTGCACCGGTTCTGAGCGCAGCTGTCGCAAACCAGATCTCCTGGGTGCTGACGGGAACCATAACCAACGGAACCGGAACCCGCGCACGACTCGACGGTGGTCGCACCGCAGCGGGCAAGACCGGGACGTCCCAGAACAATGCGGACGCCACGTTCGTCGGCTACACGGCCCAACGCACCGCAGCGGTGTGGGTCGGCTATCCCGTCGGGCAAGTGCCGATGAGCGTCGAGTTCGGGGGGCGTCCAGTTGCCGGCGGCACCTTCCCGGCGTTGATCTGGAAGGAGATCATGGATGAGATGCACGACGGCTTGCCGGTCGAAGAGTTCCGGACCCCCCCAACGAGCTCGACCACCACGACGCTGCCCAATGCGCCCGATGTGATCGTTGTTCCCGACCTGTCCGGACGCTCCATCGACGAAGAGCTCAGACTCCAGATGGAGGAGGAGTTCTTCACGATCACCGTCGTTGAGCGGGTAACGACCGACTACGAGTCCGGGACGATCTTCATGCAAGTTCCCGCCGCGGGGTCCGAGGCGCCCGGCGGCGTAATCATCACAGTCGAGATCGCAGTCAGACCCCAGACAGACCCGGTCCCGGGCGTCGTCGGCCTGCTCGAGAGCGAAGCCAAGCAATCTCTCACCAGCGCCGGACTCGGCGTCAACACCCGAATCATCCAGAACCCAGACCCTCGCGGCGAGACTCGCCCCGGCAGGGTCTGGGCCCAGAACCCGGTTGCAGGCACAACCGATGCAGGCGACCAGATCGCCACGATCTGGGTCAACCCGCGGGCAGGATCAGAAGATCCCTGATGGGCCCATCAACAGGACTGAGACGTGTGTTGACCAAGGTGGCGTTGACCCTGGTGGTGCTGGCCATAGTCGGCATGTGGGTCTGGATCTACCTGTTCGCGCCGCGCGACAATCCGGACCGCCTTGAGAGCAGGGACTTCGCGGTGTCTGCCGAAGCCATCTGTCTGCCGCTGCAGACCGAGATCAACGCGTTGCCCACAGGACGCGACGTGGACACCGTGGCCGAGCGTACCGAACAGATAGTCGCTGGCACGGAGCTGACCGAAACTATGGTCGCAGCCCTGCGGGGCGCGGTAGACACGCACGTGACCGCCAGCCACGATCTGCTGATTCTCGAAGCGTGGTTCGCCGACTGGGATGCGTACCTTCAGGATCGTTGGCGCCATGTGTCAAAACTGCAGAGCCTCGGCGAATCCGCCGAAGGTTCCGACCTCCGGTTCATACTCACCGAACGGGCCGAAGGCGGCATCTACACGCGTCGCATCGACGGGCTCGCAAACGTGAACGACATGGAAAGCTGCCACACACCCCTGGACCTGTAGCACCGCGCGGCTAATCGAGTCTGCGGGCCAGCGCCAGACCGGTCTCGGCCAACCTGTGGAGTCCCGGATCAACTCCCAGGGTCGCCAGTTCCTCGGGAGCGGCCCAACGATGGGCAGTCGATTCATGGTTGGTATCGACCACGGCTGAGGCTGGTGCCAGGGCCAGAAAACGTACGTCGTAGTGGAGGTGGGAGTCCTCGTTCGGGGGGTCCACCCGATGGATGTCAAGGTCGATGGCGGCGCCCCAGATCCGCAATCCGGTGATACCGGTCTCCTCGGTAGCTTCGGACAGCGCAACAGCCATGAGGTTGGCGTTGCCGTCTGCGTGACCACCCGGTTGAACCCAGATTCTGAGCTTGCTGTGATGCAGGAGCAACACCCGGTCCCGGCTCGCGTTCACCAGCAGAGCGCTCGCCGTGAAATGGCCCGGCCGTTCCCGACGATCCAACGGAGCCGGACGCTGCTTTAGCAGCAGACGCATGGCTTGGAGCGCTTCTGACTGGTCCGGGCTGGACAACGGCTCGATCGTCGCTGAGACGTCGTCGAGGCGCGTCGAAAACTGCAGGCGTTCATCGCTCGCGGTGATCCAGCATTGCGGCATCGAGAGTTTCGACGTTACAGCTGGGGCAGACCCAGTAGAGCCCTGAAACTACGGATCTGTTCGGCGACCGCGGCGGGAGAACCCCCGCCGTGAGTATTGCGACGAGTCACGGACGCGCCAGGCTCCGCCAGCCGCGCCGCATCTGGCCCGAGCTCATCGCTCGCCGCGACCAACTCGACGAAGCTCCCCTCGCCGTCAATCGACCGCCGGACGAGGTCACCCACCACGCCATGCGCTTGGCGGAAGGGCATGCCTCGCAGGACCAGCCACTCAGCCAGGTCCGTGGCGGCGGCATAGGGGGAGGCCGCAGCCTCCGCCATGCGATCAGTGTTGAACTCGAGTGTCGAGATCATTCCGTTGAGGGCCGAAACCGTGAGCAGCACCGTGTCGACCGCGTCGAACAGGGGCTCCTTGTCTTCCTGAAGGTCCTTGTTGTAGGTCAGGGGCAGGCCCTTGAGCGTCGTCATCAGCCCGGTCAGGTGACCGATCAGGCGGCCGGCTTTGCCCCGAGCAAGTTCTGCGATGTCGGGGTTCTTCTTCTGTGGCATCATCGACGAGCCGGTGGAGAAGGCCTCGTCGAGTGCAACGAACCCAAATTCGCTCGAGGCCCAGAGAATCAACTCCTCGCCCATCCGGCTCAGGTGAACGCCGAGCAACGCCAGCCCGAAGAGCGTTTCCACCACAAAATCGCGATCGCTCACGGCGTCGAGGCTGTTGTCGAACACGCCCGCGAAACCAAGTTCGTCCGCGCACATCTGAGGATCGAGCGGCAATGACGAACCGGCCAGCGCTCCAGCACCAAGCGGTGAGACATCGAGCCGAGCCTTGGCGTCCTCGAGCCGGTCGACATCGCGTGCCAGAGCCCAGCCGTGCGCCAACAGGTGATGCGCCAGCAGGACCGGCTGAGCCTGCTGAAGATGCGTGTACCCAGGTAGATGGGCATCACCTACGGACTCGGCGGCAAGGAGCAGAGTCCTTTGTAGGCCATGCACCAGCGTCACCACCTCGTCGATCGCTGATTTCGTCCACAAACGGAGATCCGTGGCGACCTGGTCGTTGCGACTCCGACCGGTGTGAAGCTTCGCTCCCGACTCCGCCAACTCGCACACCCTCCGCTCTACCGCGGTATGGATGTCTTCGTCGCTGGACACAAACTCGAAAGTCTGGGAGTCGAGCTCGTCAAGAACCTGATCTAGCGCTGCCAACACCTCATCACGCTCTGAGACGGTCAAGAGTCCAACCTCACAGAGCATCCGCACGTGCGCGCGCGAACCGACAATGTCCTCGGTGAACATCCGTTGATCAAAGTGCAGCGAGTCATTGAGCGCTTGCAACGATTCAGAAGGGTCTGCTCCGAATCTGCCATGCCACAAAGTTGCCATTGCTCAACCCCGCTTCCGTGCCAGGTTGCGGAGACGCAGAGCGTTGAGCTTGATGAAACCCTCGGCGTCAGCCTGGTCATAGACACCCTCGTCCTCTTCGAAGGTGGCGATCTTCTCGTCGAACAACGAGTCAGCAGACCTGCGCCCGACGATCTCGACGTTCCCCTTGTAGAGCTTGACCCGGACCTCACCGTTCACAGCGCGCTGGCTGTGGTCGATGGCCACTTGCAGCATCTCGCGTTCGGGACTCCACCAATAGCCGTTGTAGATCAGCTCGGCGTACCTCGGCATGAGCGAATCCTTGAGATGGGCCACCTCGCGGTCCAGCGTGATCGACTCGATCCCGCGGTGAGCCCGCAACATGATCGTGCCTCCCGGTGTCTCGTAGGCTCCGCGGCTCTTCATCCCTACGTAACGGTTCTCCACGATGTCGAGCCGTCCGACGCCGTTGGCACCTCCGACCGTGTTGAGGTGCGTCAGAACCTCGGCGGGACTCATGGCCCTGCCGTCGACGGCGACGATGTCACCGCGTTCGTAGCTGAGATCCAGATAGGCCGGCTCGTTCGGTGCCTCGGCCGGGCTGACCGACCAGCGCCACATTTCCGCTGGTGGTTCGGTCCAGGGGTCCTCCAGGGGACCACCCTCATAGGAGATGTGAAGGAGGTTCGCGTCCATCGAGAACGGGGACTTGGTGCCCCTGGTCATCTCGATGGGGATATTGCGATCCGAGGCGTAGTTCATGAGCGATTCCCGAGAGCCCAGATCCCAGATACGCCAGGGCGCGATGACTTCGATGTCGGGTGAGAGCGCGTAGGCGCCTAGTTCGAACCGGACCTGATCGTTGCCCTTGCCGGTTGCACCGTGGCTGATGGCATCGGCTTGATGTTCCGCGGCGATCTCCACGAGGCGTTTTGCGATCAGCGGCCGGGCAATGGAGGTGCCGAGAAGGTATTCGCCCTCGTAGATCGTGTTGGCCCGAAACATCGGGTAGACGAAGTCGCGGGTGAATTCTTCGCGCAGGTCTTCGATATGGATGTTGTGTTCCGGCACTCCCATCGCCAGTGCTTTGGCGCGGGCGGGTTCGACCTCCTCCGGCTGGCCGAGGTCGGCTGTGAAGGTGATCACTTCGGCGTCGTAGTTCTCCCGCAGCCAGTGCAGGATGATCGACGTGTCAAGCCCTCCGCTGTAGGCGAGGACAACTTTCATTTCAACGGTTCTTTCGTTTCTGGTCGGACAGTTGCTACGGCTTCTTGTTGAGTTTCGGTCATTGTCCCAATCCGGCTAGGTCACGGAGGCGCGCCTCAAGGCAGGCACCGCCGATCTCCTCGGCTGCGACCACCAACAAGGTGTCGTCTCCTGCGACCGTACCGAGGATCTCTGCCATCCCGGCACGATCCAGAGCCGAGGCCACGACATGAGCCGATCCGGGCGGCGTGCGCAGCAGCACCAGGTTCGCGGAATGGGAGACATCGGCGACCCAGTCCCCCATCACTCGCCGCAGATGATCCTCTGGAGCGATTCGGTCGACCGAATGCTCGGGTATGGCGTAGACGGTCTCGCCGCCGGCCACCCGCACCTTGACCGCGCCAAGCTCATCGAGGTCGCGCGACACTGTCGCCTGCGTGGCGGAGAGATCCTCGTGTTGCAGCAGCTCCACGAGTTGGCTCTGGTTGCTCACAGCGTGCTCGCCGAGCAATGCTGCGATGCGGTGCTGTCGACGGGCCTTGCTCATCGGTTCGCCTCCGAGAGGAGCCAGACGAGCAGACCCCGCGCGGCATGCATCCGATTGACGGCCTGCACCCAGATCCTGCTGTTGGGGCCGTCGAGCACCGCGTCGGTTGCTTCCTCGTTCCGATGCGCCGGCAGGCAGTGCAAGAATATCGCCTGGGCTGAAGCCGCTTCCATCATCCTGTTGTCGACTCTGAAGCCCTCGAAGTCGCGTCTGCGCTGTGCAGCCTCATCCTCCTGGCCCATTGACGTCCAGGTGTCGGTGTAAACCACGTCGGCACCATCGACGGCTTCTTCGGGCCGCTTGAACACCTTCGGCTCCTCGGTCATGGCGATCCGCTCAAGGTCGGATTCGCTGAAGGCGTAGCCTCCGGGGCTGGCAATACGAAACTCCATGCCAGCCAGACCAACGCCCAAGGCCAGCGAGAACGCCACGTTGTTGGCGTCGCCGACGAACGCGACGCTACGGCCCGACAGCTCGCCGAAGGTTTGCTGAACGGTGAGCAGGTCGGCCAGAGCCTGCATCGGGTGACCCCGGTCGCTCAGGAGATTGACCACCGGAACCAGATCGACCGCGGCCATCCGCTCGACAACAGACTGGCTGAAGACCCGCGCGCCTATCGCCGCGTGGAATCCGGCCATGACTCTGGTGACGTCCTCCACGGACTCGCGCCGGTCCAACCCGACCTCATCGTCGCTGATGTAGACGGGATGACCGCCAAGCTGAACCACCGCCATCTCCATCGAGTTGCGGGTCCGTGCCGACGGTTTCTCGAAAATGAGGGCCATGCCCCTGCCTGTCAACAGCGTCGGAGAAGCCGCAGCGGAGGCGAGTTCAAGCACCCGTCCAAGCTCGGTTGCGGAGAGATCGTCGATCTCGGTGAAATGCCGCATCACTGGACTCCCAGCACTCGCTCGATAACGGAGACCGCTTCGTCGATCTCGTTGTCGGTGACGGTGTAGGGCGGGGCGATTCGCAACGCGGTGGTAGTGATTCCGTTGAGGATCAGACCATGGTCGAGGCATTCCCTTGCGATCTCCGCGCCAGTCCGATCAGCACGGCTCTCATCGCTGAGTTCGATGGCCAACAACAGGCCCCTGCCTCTGATGTGATCGACTCCCGCAACGTCGGCCAGTCTGGCGCGCAGTGCAGCTTCCCTGCTCCGCACCAGTGCCGGGGCATCCATTTCGATGTAGCTGTCGATCGTGGCCCTCGCAGCCGCGAGTGCCAGGGCCTGGCCCGCGAAGGTCGAACCGTGGTCACCGGGGCCGAAGCATGCCGCTACTTCATCACGCGCCCACATGGCACCCACGGGGAAGCCGTTGGCGATGGCTTTGGCCAGCGTGACGATGTCTGGTGCGATACCGCTGTGCTGGTACCCGAACCATTCTCCAGTACGGCCGAAACCGGTTTGTATCTCATCCATGATGAGCAGAATCTGTCTCTCGTCGCAGATCTTGCGGACGGCCTGAAGGTATGCGTCGTCCGCGGGGTTGACTCCGCCCTCGCCCTGGACAGCTTCAAGCATGATGGCGCCCACCTCGGGACTCAGGGCGCTTTCCAGTTCCGAAACGTCGTCGAAGACCACATGCCGAAAACCCTCCGGCAAGGGTTGGAACGGCTCGTGCTTCTCCGGCTGTCCGGTGGCTGCCAGGGTCGCCAGCGTTCGACCGTGAAACGACCTGAGCGCGCTGACCACGACATGGCGACCCCTGCCTTGGTACTTGCGCGCGAGCTTGATGGCGGCTTCGTTGGCCTCCGCTCCTGAGTTCTGGAACAGCACCTGGCCCGGACCGCAATCGATCAGTTCACTGATCGTCTCAGCGACCGGCGCTTGGTGTTCGTTGGCGAACAGGTTCGACGTGTGGGTCAGGGTGGCGGCCTGCGCGGCTATCGCTGCGGTCACGCCAGGGTGGGCGTGTCCCAGAGAGGTGACCGCGAGTCCGCAGAGAAAGTCGAGATGCCTCCGGCCCTCGTTGTCCCACAGTTCGGCACCCCGGCCCCGCACGAAGACGCGCGGCGGGGAGCCGTAGTTGTTCATCAGGGGGCTGTGATCGCCCGTTGCGCCCCATGCTTGGGCCTGCGCGCGGGTCATGACGTCACCATCGTGCCGATCCCGGCGTCGGTGAACAGTTCGAGCAGCAGCACATGGGGGATCCGACCGTCGAGCAGATGGGCCGAAGTCGCACCCGATTTGACGGCGTCGACACAAGCCCGGACCTTGGGGATCATGCCGCCCGAGATCGTCCCGTCGGCAACCATCGCTTCAAGCTCCGCGACTGTTGCGCGCGGCACGATCGAGGTGGGGTCTTCAGGATCAGTCAACAGGCCGGCAACATCGGTGAGATAGACCGCCTTCTCTGCTCCGAGCGCGCCGGCCAGCGCACCCGCAACCGTGTCGGCGTTGATGTTGTAGGCCTGCCCCGTCGTGTCCGCCCCGATCGTCGACACCACCGGGATCATCTGTTCGGCCAACAACCGTTCAAGGATCCCGGGTTGCACCGATGCAATGCTGCCGACGAAACCGAGGGCCTCATCAGCCGGTTCTGCGGTGATCAGCCCACCGTCCTCCCCTGAGACTCCCACGGCGAAGGCACCATGAACGTTGATGGCTCCGACAATGTCTCTGCCGACCTTTCCGACGAGGACCATTCTGGCCACATCGAGTGTCTCCGCATCGGTGACCCGCAGGCCGTCGACGAACTCGGACGTCTTCCCGAGCCGTTGCAACAGCGCGCCGATCTGGGGACCGCCCCCATGGACGACCACGGGCCGCAGTCCCACTGACCGCAGGAGCACTACGTCCTGGGCGAACGAGGCCGACAGGCCGGGATCGACCATCGCATTGCCGCCGAACTTCACCACAATGACCGCGTCACGGAACTGTTGGATGTAGGGCAGCGCTTCGATCAGCGCGTCGGCGCGCCGTTTGGGGGCGAAACCCCGGTCCGAAATGACCTCTGCAACTTCTGGACTGGTCATGATCGATACCCCGCGTTGATCTCGATGTATCCGTGAGTCAGGTCGCACGTCCAGACCGTCGCTGAGCCGTTGCCGATACCGATGTCGACTCGCAGGTCGATCTCGTCTCCTTGGAGGTGCTCGGTGGCCCGTGCCTCGCTGTAGGCCTGATGCGGGCCGCCATCCGAGGCGACCAGTTCGGTGCCGATCCAGATCGAGAGTCGATCGCGGTCGGCGCGCTCCCCCGCTTTGCCGACCGCCATCACGATCCGACCCCAGTTGGCGTCTTCGGCGGCCAGCGCCGTTGATACCAAAGGTGAGTCAGCGATCGACCGCGCGACCCTGTGCGCGGAGTCGTCGGATTCTGCTCCGGTCACTGTCACCTGCACGAACTTTGTGGCACCTTCGCCGTCACGCACGATCTGGTGCGCCAGATCCAACAGGACGCTGTCCAGCGCGGCCTGGAAATCACCGAGCCGAGAATCGTCTGGTGAGTTGATGTCGTCGTCGATCTGTTCACCTGTGGCAAAAAGCAGCACAGTGTCGCTGGTCGATGTGTCGGAATCGACGGTGATGCGGTTGAAACTCGCAGCCACGGACTTCGAGAGGCAGTCTTGGAGGATCTTCGGAGCAACTGCGAGGTCGGTGAAGACGAACGCGAGCATGGTGGCCATATCGGGAGCGATCATCCCGGACCCTTTGGCGATTCCGGCGATGTGGGCCGCAGTTGATTCGATGCGCGACGCTGAGCCCTTGCTGAAGGTGTCGGTTGTGCGGATCGCGGCCGCGGCGTCGGCCCACGCCGCTGCGTCGGCAACATCGAGGTTGTCGACCAGGCCTGGGAGGCTGCTGCTCAGGACGTCGTCCGGGAGGGGTTCGCCGATCACGCCGGTGGATGCCAGGTACACCCTGTCGACATCGACTCCCAGTGACTGGGCCACGGTCTGGGCGGTGAGGGTTGCGCTGGCAGTTCCTGCCGCTCCAGTGAACGCGTTCGCGTTGCCCGAGTTGCACACCAGGGCCCGGGCTGTGCGGTTTCCTTCGTCAAAAATGCGCCGGCACCATTCCACCGGCGCGGACGGGCACTTCG
This sequence comes from Candidatus Aldehydirespiratoraceae bacterium, assembly GCA_965221585.1. GTDB lineage: Bacteria > Actinomycetota > Acidimicrobiia > Acidimicrobiales > Aldehydirespiratoraceae > VXYK01. The sequence continues at coordinate 1,976,709 of OZ244898.1, forward strand.
AGGAGGTGAACGTTGCAGCCACGGTGGTGCCTTCGGCCAGCGAGGCAAGGAACAGGTCGTCTCCGGCGTGGGAGCTGATTCCAGCGGCATAGGTGGCCAGCTGCACGCCCGCTACGGGCGGCAGGTTGGGGAACGACTTGGGTGCTAGGGGTGAGACGGAATCAGGCATGAATCAGAGTTCCTATGGGAAGAGCCCGGCGGTGGGCAGACCGGTGTGTTCAGGGAGTCCGAGCACCGCGTTGGCACATTGGATTCCTTGGCCCGAAGCCCCTTTCACGAGGTTGTCGAGGGCACCGATGGCCATCACCGTCTGGGTCCGCTCGTCGATTCTGGCGGTGAGGTGAACCGTGTTCGATCCCAGTGTCGCCTTGGTTGAGGGGGACCGCTCGTCGACAACCACGAACGGTTCGTCGGCGTAGGCCCGCGCAAGGCACTCAAGAGCGTCTTCAGTGGTCGCGGGAGTCTCTCCGACCGGCCCGTAGCAGGTGGCGAGAATCCCTCGGTTCATGGGCGCTAGGTGCGGAGTGAAGAGAATCTGCGTCTCGACACCGGCGTGGGTCGATATCGCCATCTCGATCTCCGGCGTGTGACGGTGGTTCAGGAGTCCATAGGCGCTGAAGTCCTCATCGACCGCGCAGAACGTGGTGTTGTCCTTGGGGGGCCGCCCCGCGCCGGAGACGCCACTGGCGGCGTCGACGACTATTCCAGCCGGCTTGACGATCCGGGCTTTGACCAGAGGCGCCAGGGCCAGCGAGGCGGTGGTGACGTAGCAGCCGGCTACTGCGGTCAGTTCTGCTCCCGCCAGTCGGTCGCGGAACAGTTCGGGGAGTCCGAACACGAACTCACCCAGCAGTTCAGGGGCCTGGTGGGGTTCGCCGTACCACTTCGGGTAGATGCTCGGGTCATCGAACCGGAAGTCCGAGGACAGATCGATGATGTGTTTGGCCTTGCCCCTCAGCTGCGGCACGAGGGTCTGTGCATGTCCATGGGGAAGCCCCATCAAGACCAGGTCGACCGTCTCTGCGATGGCACTGATCAGATCGTCGTCGTGCGGCGCGAAGTTCATCTCGCCGTAGGCCGAGGCAAGACTCGGGTACAGGTCCGCTATCGGTCTGCCGGCTTGGGATTCACCCGTTGCGATGACCACCTCAAAATCGGGATGATTCGCGCACAGGCGCAGGAACTCCGCTCCTGTGAATCCGGACGCGCCAATGACCGCGAGGTTGTGCATCTCTTGATCATAGCAAGATTGTATGATTATACAACCTAGTGAGAAATTATGAATTGCTCACCAATTCGGGGACAATCGGGCACTCACGACGAAACCGAAGCTCACTCACCGGGTGGGGTCCCGATGGACCAACAACGATGTCAACACAATCGAGCGAAACGACCTCAAGACCGACAAAGCCGCCGCGGTCCTCTTGGTCGCGTAGGGTCAAGTCCCGCGCGCCGGTCCACATCTGGTCCAGCAGCACCCTGCCGAGTCCGGCGACGAGCCACACCGGAGTCCCCTCCCGCTGTTTGGCAGCCAGAGCTGCTTCGCATGTGCCCGACCGCAACAGGGCCTCGCCGTCGCCGACCACGTTCGCTTCCAGAATCACCAGGTCCACGGTTCGATCAGGCCGACAAACCGACGGATCTCCTGCGCCCGACGGTTCGACCACCGTCAGATCAAGGTCCGGCCTCAAGAGCGCAGCCTCACGGATCGCTTCGCCGGACCCGATTGCCAGCACCGAAGCCTCGGCGGGAATATGGCCGGCCAACTCCTCGACAGTACGGTCTCGCTGCAGCGCAGCAACACAGTCATACGCCTCGGCCACCGGATCGCTTCCCGACAAGATCCGGGCACACACCCACACGAGCGGTCCACAAGCCGGACGGCGTTCGACCAGACGCTTGCAGGCGGTCAGCAACTCCATCGGATCATAGGCAAAATCCGCAAGAGCGTACGCGGCCTCGCGCACCAGAGGCACGGTCGATGAATCGCCGGTTCGAGCCACATATCGGAGACGCTCAACCGGATGCACACCGCCAACCGTAGCCCACCACGCATCCTCTGACTTCCGTGACCCGATGCGACCGGCGCGCCGCGTGAAACGCTAACGTTGCTGCGTGATTTCCACTCCGGAGCTTGAACTCGACCCGGTCGACGGAGAAAGCCGTCCCCTCTCCGACTGGCTCACGACTTTCCCGCTCGCCTGCGTCGTGCTCGACCCGTACACCCACGAGAGCGCCTGGATCCTCGACACCTCGAAGCGGATCCTCGAAGGCTTCCAAGAAGCCGATTGCCGGCCCTGCTGGCTGGTCACCTGCTCGGTTGACGACGCCAGGACTTTCCTGGGGCCCTACACCGATGAAGTCCTGACCTTCAGCGGCCCGTCAAGCGCGATTGCCAAGAGTTTCGGGGTGCAGTCAGCGCCCGCCTTCCTGCTGGTCCGACAGGACGGCGCGGTCACCGCCAAGGCTGAAGGATGGGACCCCAAGACATGGCGTGAAGTGGCCGACGCGATTGCCGAGTTGACTCACTGGTCACGTCCCTCCATCCCCGATACGGACGATCCCGCCCCCTTCCCCGGCACGCCGATCGACGGCCCCGTTGAACCGTGAAGCGCATGATCGATGAACAGGTCGCCTGACTGGCAGTCCACGCGGGTTTCGGGCAATCTCATCTCCAAGCGCCTTCGCGTCTCGATGGTCGCCGTCCTCGGGGCCGTCGGTCTCTGGGCATCGGCATGCAGCGACGCCGATGACCCGACTATGGGCGACGGATCGCTCGGTGTCGTCACAGTCGAGGAGGGCGAAGCCGTTCAGATCCGATCAATCAGTGCGTTCGAAATGCTCAACGCCGGAGCGCTGGACTACTTCCATACGGTCGAGATTGCAGTCCAAGACTATGGACCGATCCACGGCGAGTTCGCCGTCGAACTCGGCGAGCCTGTCAACGACTCGTGCTCGGCGGACGACGGTCCCGAGATAGCCGAAGCAGTACTGGCCGACGGGGACGTACTAGGAGTGATCGGTCCATCCTGCTCTGCGACCGCAACCACCGCAGTACCCCTGATCACCGCTGCCGCGCAGGTGGTGATCTCGATGTCGAACACTTCGCCGTTGCTCACCTCGGATCTGGCCGGAACCACCGCTGAGTACTACCAGCCGGGGTACTACCGCACAGCTCACAACGACCTGTACCAGGGTGAGGCCGTATCGGCCTTCCTGCACTACTCGTTGATTCCTCACAAGGTGGCGGTCGTGCATGAGGGCGACGCCTACACCGAGGGGCTGGCCCAAGCATTCAGTGACGCATTCAGGGGCCAGGGTGGAACTGTCACCGACATCATCGAGATCAACCTCGAAACGACCGACCTGTCCGATGTCCTGAACCGGATCGCGGCCCGAGAGCCGACTGCACTGTTCTACCCGCTCAACCAGAGTTCGGGGGTCGAGTTCACGGAGGCTGTGAGAGAACATGGGGGCTTTGCGGACACAACGCTGCTGTCAGGCGATGGAGTCCTCCACAGCGTGTTCTTGGAATCAGACTCGTCTGCCGGGGTGTTCATCTCCGGCCCGAACCTGGACTTCGGCGACAACACGAACCAGGCCACAAACATGAACGCCGAGCAGGTGACGGAGCGGTTCATTGAGGTGACGGGAGAAGGCCCGGTACGGGCCTTCTGGGCACATGCCTATGATGCCACCACGCTGCTGTTGGATGCGATCACGGCCGCTTCGGAGGTGGAGGGCGGCAAGCTCGTGGTCGACCGAGCGGGAATCCGCGAGTACCTCGACCAGGTTCGGGGCTACCAGGGAATCATCGGCAGAATTGCCTGCGACGAGTTCGGAGACTGCGGCTCCGGGAGGATATCCATCATCGAGCATCTCGACCCCAGCGCCCCATTCGCTTCGTGGGACAACGTCGTGTACCGCTTCTCCCCCTAGCCGAGACCACCGAGCGAACCCACGCTCCGCTCCGGCCTCCGGATACCGCACATCGAAGTGCGGCCGTGATAGTAGCGTGGCGGTATGGCTGAGTTTGCTTACTCCGATCTGCTGCCGCTCGGACCCGACACCACCGAGTACCGCCTGATCTCGACCGAGGGAGTCTCAACCTTCGAGGCCGACGGGCGCACGTTCCTCAAAGTCGAACCCTCAGCGATCCGCCTTTTGACCCGCGCGGCGATGAACGACATCGCCCACTACCTCCGCACCGAACACCTTGAGCAGTTGGCCAGCATCCTCGAAGACCCCGAAGCGTCGCCCAACGACATCTTCGTGGCACACGAACTGCTGCTCAACGCCAACATCGCCGCGGCCGGTGTCCTGCCGATGTGCCAGGACACCGGCACCGCAATAGTCATGGGGCGCAAGGGCGACCAGGTCGTCACCTACGGCGACGACGGCGAGGCGATCTCGGCAGGCGTGTTCGACACCTTCACCGAAACCAATCTGCGCTATTCGCAGCTGGCACCGTTGACGATGTTCGAAGAAAGAAACACCGGAAACAACCTGCCCGCACAGATCGAGATCTACAGCAAGCCCGGGGACAGCTACGAGTTCCTGTTCCTGGCGAAAGGTGGAGGATCGGCCAACAAGTCCTTCCTGTTCCAGAAGACCAAGGCCCTGTTGAACGAGGAATCGCTGCTGGACTTCCTCGATGAGTCGCTGCGAGCCGTCGGAACCTCCGCCTGCCCGCCGTACCACCTCGCTCTGGTGGTCGGTGGCACCTCAGCAGAGTTCAATCTCAAGACCGCCAAGCTGGCCTCAGCGCACTACCTCGACGCCCTTCCCACCTCCGGAAGTGCCGAAACCGGCCACGGTTACCGCGACCTCGAGTGGGAGGACAAGGTGTTGGAACAGACCCGTGAGTTCGGTATCGGCGCCCAATTCGGAGGGAAGTACTTCTGCCACGACGTGAGAGTCATTCGACTCCCACGCCACGGAGCCTCCAACCCCATCGGGATCGCAGTCAGCTGCTCAGCCGACCGTCAGGCCAAAGCCAAGATCACCGCTGAGGGGATATTCCTCGAACAGCTCGAAACGGATCCGGCTCGTTTCCTGCCGGAAGCCACCAGCGACGACCTCTCCAGCGAGGTCGTCACAATCGACCTCGACGCGCCGATGGACGAGATCCGCAACCAGCTGACAAAGCACCCGGTGAAGACTCGCCTGTCCCTCAACGGCACCCTCGTGGTCGGCCGCGATATTGCCCACGCCAAGATCTCCGAACGGCTCAGCAACGGCGAGCCGATGCCCCAGTACCTGCGCGACCACGCGATCTACTATGCGGGACCGGCCAAGACTCCGACCGGCTACGCGTCGGGTTCCTTCGGGCCCACCACCGCTGGCCGGATGGACTCCTACGTCGATGAGTTCCAAGCGGCAGGCGGCTCAATGGTCATGCTGGCCAAGGGCAACCGGTCGCGCGAGGTGACCGAAGCGTGCGCCCGCCACGGAGGGTTCTACCTGGGCTCGATCGGCGGTCCCGCGGCCCGTCTGGCGGCTGATTCGATCCGCTCGGTGGAGGTGCTCGAGTATCCGGAACTGGGAATGGAGGCCGTCTGGAAGATCGAGGTTGAGAACTTCCCGGCCTTCATCGTCATCGACGACAAGGGCAACGACTTCTACTCCGAGGTCACCACGCCGGTGCGGCTTCGCTGACCGGCGACCTGCCGCGGCCGTCAACCCCTGTCAGCGAGGTCGTATTCCGCCATGTAGTAGGGGTGGTCGGGGTCAAATGTGGTGAGCGTCACCGGATCTTCGACTCGTCCTTGAGGACGGCGACCGGTACCCACGCTGTCTGTGGCCACGTCGCCCAACTCGGTTCGTGCGGCCTCCACGTGGACCATGAGCTCCGAAACCACGTCGGGATGATCTGCGATGACGTTGTCGGTCTCACCGATATCCACCTCTAGATCAAACAACTGTGGCATCTCTTCGACATCGCCGCGGTGCCATCTGTGATCTTTGGTCACATGGAGTTTCCATCTGCCCACGCGCACAGCTTCCAGGACCGGACCGCGGTAGTACAAGAACGTCTCCCTCGGTGACTCACTGCTCTCGCCCCTGAGCAACGCATCGAGATCACACCCGTCGATAGTGCGGTCGTTCGGAACAGGCGCTCCGCACCAGCCTGCGATTGTGGGATAGAGGTCCATCGCCGTGGTGAGGGCGTCTGAGGTTGAACCTGCGGGTATCTCGCCTGGCCATCTAACGATGCAGGGAACCCGCATACCGCCCTCCCAGGTGGTTCCCTTCACATCTCGCAACGGCGCGTTGCTCCCCTCCCCCGGGCGACACAGCGCACCGTTGTCGCTGGTGAAAATCACGATCGTGTCGTCGCTCAAGTCCAACGCCGAGAGTTCGGCCATCAGCACCGCCAGCGCCCAGTCGATGCAGCGAACCGCCGCCCCGTAGGTCCCGTTGCGCGACTCGGCCAGGAAGCGAGGCTGCACATAGATCGGCAGGTGTACATACATGTGCGCGAAATACAAGAAGAACGGCTGGTCTCGGTTGCTGCGCATGAAACGAACCGATTCCTGCAGGTAGCGCTCGGTGAGGGCCGCCTGGTCGGGTTGTGCCTCGACCACCTCTTCATCAAGCATCAACGGAAGCGGGGGGTGTCCAAGAAGAGGCAGAGTCGCGCCGAGTTGCTCCTCAAGCTTCTTGACGTCTTCCTCGGTGAGCTCCGATGCTTGTCTCCCCATGTCGTTGCTGTAGGGAAGGCCGTACCAGCTGTCGAAACCGTGGCGCGTCGGCAAGAACTCGGATTGGTCGCCGCAATGCCACTTGCCGACCATCTGTGTCGCATAGCCGGCATCGCTCAGCAACCTGGCGATGGTGATCTCGCTGGGGTTGAGTCCGGCTGCCATACCGGGGAACAACACGGGCATCCGGTCAAAGGAGTCGAAACCGATTCGTGGCGGGTAGCAGCCGGTGAGCATCGCCCCACGCGACGGTGAACAGACAGGCGAACCCATGTAGAAGTCAGTGAGCCGCATCCCCTCGGCTGCCAGCGCGTCGATCGCCGGGGTGTCGTGACACTCCGAACCGTAGCAACCGAGGTCGCCGTAGCCGAGATCATCACAGTTGATCAAGATGACGTTGGGACGGGAATCGCTTCGAGACATGTGAATCACCTCGTGTCTATCAACAACGACTTGATCGAGCGGCCCACGACTCCGCGGGTGTCGAACAACTGGGCGTCGGTCTGACCGACACCGCGGCGGGCGGTCCGCACCACCGCCAACGACCCGATCCAGTCACCCTCGGGCAACCTTGAGATGGCGACATTGAGATCGGGATTGATCGACAGGTACCTGCTGTGGTCCAGGATCGAGTTGGCGCTCGGGATCATGTCGGCCACCGCGGCGAGTCCGATCAGCGCGGTGTTCGATTCGCCTTCGACGAAAGGTCGGTCAAGGCGGGCCCAACTTATCGCCTTGCCGGGGCCGAGATCTTCGCGGTGCATCGTGAAGTTCCGCACAAAATCAGAGCCGACGAAGATGTCTGTCAATTCGGGAACCTCTGAGGGTTGTTTCGGAGGCTGGTCTTCTGGACGCATACCAACGCCGATCGTCTCGGAGGCCAGTGTCTCATCGACACGAATCCGCGTCGCGGTGGCACGCGCCACCACGTCGTCGCCGACTATGTAGTCCGCGGCAAGCGACTGCACTCGGCGGCCTCCTCTCACCACGTCAACGGCGACTCTGGTCGGCCCCATCGGCACTCGGCGGCTCATGTCAATACTGATTCGAGTGGTGAACATCTCAGCATCGGCTTCGACCCGCTCGATGGCTCTTGCAAACAGCCCCGCTATTGAGCCTCCGTGCTGTACTCCCGGAAACCAGGGTCCGCAGGCATTTGCTTGCGGGATCAACCACTTCCCGTCAGGCACAAAGATCGCGTCGCTCACGCCGCCGCACCCTAGCGCTGAACCTCCACCGCTCAACACCAACTCAGCGGACCGAACCTCAATCGAGCAGACGCAACAACAGCCCGATAAAACCCTATGGTGGCCACTTCGGAGCGACCCATGGTAAAATACGGTACGGCGAATGGGGCCCGATGCCTAGAACCGGTGGTGGGTCATCATGAGCCTTGATTTTCGTCTGACACCAGAACTCGAAGCTCTGCGGGCCAGAGCTCAGGCGGTTGGCGCTGCGGGCGTCGCCGCCCACGGTGTGCACAGCGACAGTTGGATCAACGGTTACTCAAAGGAGTTCAGCGCAACCATCGCTGCTGAGGGGTGGGTGGGGATGACCTGGCCGGTCGAGCACGGCGGCGGTGGACGACCGGCCATCGAACGGCTCATCGTCGCCGAGGAGTTGATCTCCGTGGGAGCGCCGATCGCTGCGAGCTGGTTCGCTGACCGACAGTTCGGCCCGTCGCTCATTCGCTACGGCACCCCCGACCAGCAGGCGCAATACCTGCCCGACATGCTCTCGGGCGCGACGACATGGTCGATCGGCATGAGCGAGCCCGACGCCGGTTCCGACCTCGCGGCGTTGAAGACTTCCGCCGTGCGAGACGGCGACGTGTTCGTAGTCAACGGTCAGAAGATCTGGACCTCAGGCGCGGCTCTGGCCGACTACTGCTATCTGATCTGCCGAACCGACTCGACCGGACGGCCCCATGAGGGCGTCAGCGAACTGATCGTGCCGATGGACTCAGGGGGCATCGAGGTGCGGACCATCCGTGACATGGTCGACAACACCCACTTCTGCGAGACGTTCTTTACGAACGTCCGCGTACCGGCTGAGAATCTGGTCGGAGTCGAAGGACAGGCGTTCCGACAGACGATGACACAGCTTGAGCATGAACGGGGAGGAATCGACCGGCTCGTCTCCAACAAGCCCCTGTACGACCGTGCACGCTCAATGGCCGACACCCGCGATCCGAGAGTCCGCCAGGAGATCGCCCGACTCGAGACCGGATACCGTGTCGGTCGGCTGCTCGTCTACCGCGAGACCCTCAAGCAGGCGCCGAAGGGATTCAGCGCTGCCACCAAAGCGTTCTGCACCGAACATCAGCAGCGCGTAGCGGACTTCGCGGCCCGGGTGCTCGGTGCAGAAATGACCTTGGATTCAGCGCAGAGCAGGGCGTTCGCCTATGCACCTGCGTACACGATCATGGCGGGTACCTCGAACGTGATGCGCAACATCCTCGGTGAACGCGTGCTCGGCCTGCCTCGCGAACCCCGGGCCTGACCAGCGATTAGTAACCGCTCCTGTGGCGTGGAAACCTCTGGGGCATGAAGGTACGAATCGGATACGGGATCGGGGCGGTCCCGAAATTGTTGGGCCAACTTGACGGGCTCGGCGCGGTGGTTGACGATCTTGACCGGCTCGGTTTCGACTCGCTCTGGTTTCCGGAGCGGGTCAACAGCCCGCAACTCGATCCGATAGTCGCCATGGCCTACGTGTCGGGACGCAGCTCACGCCTGAAGTTCGGACCAGCAGTTTCGGTGCTGCCCGGACGCAACCCCGTTCTGATGGCGAAGATGCTGGCCAGCCTCGATGTGATATCCGGCGGACGCTGTCTGCCCGCGTTCGGGCTCGGCATCGCCAATACAGCCGAGCAGCAAGCGTTCGGCGTTGAACGCTCCGAGCGAGCGCCCTGGCTGAACGAGGCTCTGCCGCTGATGCGCCGTCTATGGGCTGAGGACACAGTCGACCATGACGGTGAGCGTTTCTCGTTGCGGGGAGCGATGGTCCTGCCAAAGCCGATCCAGCAGCCCTTCGAGGTTTGGCTCGGAGGCCGAGCGCCCTCCGAACTGCGGCGCACAGGGAGACTGGCCGACGGTTGGCTGGCTTCGTTCACCACCCCGGCCGGGGTTGCTGAGTCAATAACCGTCATCGAGGCGGCTGCGCACGCCGCCAACAGGTCAATGGATCCCGAACACTACGGCGTGCTGATCCCCTACCTGCCCGCCCCAACAGATGGCCGCGAAGCCACTATTCCCAATGCGATGCGGGAAATCCTGGACAACCGCGTACCAAACATCGACCCGCGCGAAATCGTCGCGACGTCGCAGGAGCGAGTGCTGGAACTGCTCAACGAGTATCTGACGGTCGGCGCCTCGAAATTCGTGCTGTTTCCGTTCACCGAACCAGACGACTGGCACCGCGAACTCGAAGACCTCGCACAAGCGACGTTGCCGCTGCAAACCTGAGCATACGCAAAGTCAAGAAGAAGCTAGAGACGGTCGAAGGCCTGCTCGAGGTCACCGAGAAGGTCTTCGAGGGCCTCCAGACCCACACTGAGCCGAAGCAGGTCATCAGCAACTTCCAGAGGCGAACCCGCCGCCGACGCATGGGTCATCGCTCCCGGGTGCTCTATCAACGACTCCACCGCTCCGAGCGACTCGGCCAGTACGAACACTTGAGTGCTCGCAGCCAGGCGCATCGCCGCATCCGCGCCACCGGCAACCCGAAACGACACCATCCCACCGAAGTCGCGCATCTGCCGCACGGCGATCTCATGGCCGGGGTGATCGGCGAGACCCGGATAGAACACCTCAACGACCTCGGGCCTGCCAACCAAGAACTCGGCAACCGCGCGGGCGCTGTCGCAATGACGATCCATCCGCACAGCCAACGTCTTGAGGCCGCGCAAGGTGAGGTAGTTGTCGAAGGGGCTGGGAACCGCACCCACCGCCTTCTGCAGAAACTCAAGCTGTTCAGCAAGTTCGGTGTCGTTCAACGCCAAGAACCCGCCGACCACGTCTGAGTGGCCACCGCAATACTTGGTTGTCGAATGGACCACCACATCGGCACCGAGCGTCAGCGGCTGCTGCAGGTACGGAGTGGCAAAAGTGTTGTCGACAACCAACCTTGCGCCGATGCTGTGCGTGACCTCGGCAACCGCGGCGATATCGATCACTGTCAGTGAAGGGTTGGTGGGCGTCTCCACCCACACGACCTTCGTTGCCGACGGAAGCGCCTCACGCAAGCCGGCCAAGTCGGTCAGGTCAACTGCAGACCAGGTGATGCCCATCGGGACCAGCACGTGCGCGATCAGACGGAACGTCCCGCCGTAGGCGTCATCGCCCAACACAATGTGATCGCCCGGTACCAGCGTCCGCAAGAACGTGTCCTCAGCCGCCATGCCGGAGGCAAAGGCCAAGCCGTGATCGGCTGCCTCAAGGGAAGCCAGACACTCCTGCAGCGCCGTTCTCGTCGGGTTCGAGACTCGGGCATACAGATACCCTCGATTCACCCCGACTTCCTCCTGCACAAAGGTTGTCGCCAGCGAGATCGGCGTGACCACCGCCCCGCTGCTCACATCGTGGGGTTGCCCCGCTCGAATGGCCCGCGTCTCAAAACCCCAGGCCTGTGGGTCGGCAAAGATGTCATCCGCCACCAGTGTCACCTTTCGACAGGAACGACAGCACATCGCTCGAAGAAACAACCGCTCGGGGTCGTCCACCATCGAGCACCAGCAACGCCGAACACGACTCCAGCATCTCGACTGCCATCGCGATCGGCTGTCCCGAACCGACAGTGCGCAGCTTCGGACCCATGATGTCCTCGACCGTCTTGTCGAGCACCGCATCGTTGCCGAAGGCCAGATCCATGATGCGCAGCTCGCTGACCGACCCCATCACCTCGGCATTGGCCAGCGGCATCTCACCTTTGGCCACCGGCAACTGCGAGACCCCGTGGTCGCTCATCATCTGCACGGCTTCGCTGACGGTGGCGTCGGGCTGCACGTATAGCAGGTCTGGAACGTCCTGGCGGCGCGAGTCGAGCACATCGGCGACCACCGGTCCCGAACCCCTCAAGAATCCATATCCCGCCATCCACTGATCGTTGAAGACGGTGCTCAAATAAAGTCGGCCGTTGTCAGGGAGCAGCACGACCACCAGATCGTCAGGGCCGCACTCGCGGGCCACTTGGACCGCGGCATTGACCGCGGTGCCGCACGATCCGCCGATCAGCAACCCTTCGGATTCGGTCACCTCACGAGCAGTCAGAAAGGAGTCCCGGTCGCTCACCGCGATGGTTCGATCAATGATTGAGGTGTCGTAGGTGTCAGGGAAGAAATCCTCACCGATTCCCTCAACGAGATAGGGACGGCCGCTGCCTCCCGAATACACCGACCCTTCCGGATCGGCAGCGATGATCTGCACATCGGGGTTCTTGCTCTTCAGATATCGGCCGACACCGGTGAGCGTTCCGCCTGTGCCCGCACCAGCCACGAAATGGGTGATCCTGCCTTCGGTCTGGCTCCACAACTCGGGGCCCGTCGTCTCGAAGTGGGCTTGAGGGTTGGCGAGATTGTGGTATTGGTTGGGCCGGAACGCTCCCGGTATCTCCTTCACGAGCCGCTCGGCTGTTGAGTAGTAGGAGGCCGGGTCCTCCGGGGCGACGGCGACCGGGCAGATCACAACCTCCGCGCCGTAGGCCCGGAGCAGATCGACCTTCTCCGCCCCGACCTTGCTGGTCACAACAAAGATGCAGCGATAACCACGCTGGGCGGCCACGATCGCGAGCCCGATACCGGTATTTCCCGAAGTCGGCTCGACGATGGTGCCACCCGGCTTGAGCAGACCCTGCCGTTCAGCCGCGTCGATCATGGCGACCGCAGGGCGGTCCTTGGAACTGCCGCCGGGGTTCACAGCCTCGATCTTGGCAACCACCGGACACGGCAGGTCCTCGCCGATACGCCGAAGCTTGACAAGGGGGGTGTTGCCAACCAAGTCAAGCACCGAGTCGTGAATCTCCATCGCAGTTCCTTGAATTTGTGGCGGTAGCCGTATTGTGGCATCAAGTGCCAGCGGACTCGCACCAGCGTATGCCCCTTGAGTTCCATCACGATAGTTTCTGATCGCTTGCCAACATGAAGAGGTGACAAATGTCTGACAAACCGGGGTTGCTCTCGGGCGTGCGCGTGATCGAGTCGAGCCTTCTGGGGCCCGGACACGTGGCCACGTTCCTCGCCGATCTCGGCGCGGATGTGATCAAGGTCGAGTCTCCCGCCGGCGACTACATCCGACAGATGACCTGGCCCATCATCAACGGCGTGTCGTTGCTGCACCTCCACACTCACCGGGGCAAACGAAGTGTGACGCTCAACTTGAAGACCGAGGAGGGCAAACAGCTCTATCGCGATCTGGTTGCTACCGCAGACGTTGTGTTGGAGGCCATGCGGCCCGGCACGCTGGGCCGTCTGGGGCTCGGCTACGAAGACCTCAAAGCGGTCAACCCCAAGATCGTCTTCGCCACTCTCTCGGGCTACGGGTCGACCGGCCCGTACCGGGACATGCCCAGCCATGGCATCGCCTACGACACCTGGTCGGGAATTGTCCAACCCGTCACCGACGACGAGGGGTTTGAACGCATACCTCCGACGATGCCCAACGTGGGGATCAACGTGGGCCCGATGGTTGCAGCGATGGCAATCCTGGCCGGCATCATCTCGGCTCGTGAGACCGGTGAGGGATGCTCGATGGAGATGGCCCAGTCAGACGCCGCCGCCTACATGGACTGGTACCGGATCGAGTCCGAAAGGGCATACCTTCGCCCCACCGACGAAGTCACCGGCAACCCCGCCGACGACTATGTGCGCCGCCCCGCCGGTCTCGCCGGCATGTGGGAGGGAGTCCGCTACCAGATGTACGAGACAACCGACGGCCATGTCCTGTTCATGGCTTCCGAGCAGGCATTCTGGAAGAACTTCTGCGAAGGAATCGGGCGCATGGACCTGTTTGAACGCTGGCCCGGCTCCACCTATGCCGATCATGCCCGTGGCAACACCGAACTGCAGCGCGAGCTCCAACAGATCTTCAAGACCCGCAGCAGCCGGGAATGGCTCGATTTCGCCAACGAGCACAACACGACGATCGCCCCGGTGAACACGCCGGCCAACATCGGCGACGACCCACAGTTCCAGGCACGCATGGGTTTCTATCCGACCGAGAAGCTCGGATGCGAGCAGTTGCCGCTGCCGGTGTTCGTCGACGGCGAGGCTCTCCCCTGCCCGACGATGGCACCCACGGTCGGGGAACACACCGACGATGTCGTAGCCAACGTCCTGGGGCACTCCAGCGCTGAGATCGCCTCTCTTCGGGACGCGGGCGCCTTCGGCTAGAGCCGCCCCGGTCGAGCCGCGGCTGGCTGAAACAACTATTCGAGCGTCGTCTCGACCGTTCCGAGGACGCCCATATCGACCGCGACATGATCGCCGGCGCCGACCGGAACCATGGCACCGAGCGAGCCCGTCATCAGGCAGTCACCGGCACGAAGCGGGGTTCCGACTCGGCACATCGTGTCAGCCAGCCAAACCACCGCCTGCAGCGGATTGCCCATGCACGCCGAACCCTTCCCAGTGGTGGCGACCTCGTCGTTGACCGCCAGGGTCATCGTGACCTCTCTCACATCGACCGAGGCCAACGACACCGGACGAGACCCCAGAACATACAAACCGCAACTGGCGTTGTCGGCAATGGTGTCGACAATCGAGATGTCCCAGTCAGCGACACGGCTCGCCACAACCTCTATGGCGCAGAGCAGATAGGCGGTCGCGCCAATGACATCAACGACACAGTGCTCTCCCTTGTCGAGATCATCCTCGAGCACGAAGGCGATCTCCGCCTCGGCGCGGGGCTGCATCAGCGTGCCTGCCGAGATGATCTGACCATCGGCTATGCACATATCCACGAACAGCGTGCCGTAATCGGGCTGGGCCACCCCGAGCTGTCTTTGTATGGCCTCTGCGGTCAGGCCGATCTTTCGGCCGCTGACCCTGCGCCCCGCCGCGATGTCTAGGCGCGTGTTGTGTTGCGCGACCGCGTAGGCGAGGTCCACGTCACTGTCCGTGCCGAGAATCTCCCGTACAGGCGAGCATGGAACCCCGGACTCCGCGGCTGCCCGCAGGTGCTCCGCTGCGGTCTCAATCAGGAGTCGATTCGGGTCTTGATCCACGGCGCTACCTCGATCCTCTCCAAAGCAGAGCCAAACTAGCCTGCCCAATCCGCACCGACACCCAGGAGGGCACTTAACCCCACGCCCGACAGGCCCTGCCGCGGCTCCGGCTACGCCCGGCGAAAGCACAGCGCACAGCAATTGGCACAGGGGGTGTCGGCCTGCGAACGTTGAGGCATGTCGATCACAGAACAACTCGCCGCGCCCGGTGTCTGGCAATTCACAGACGGTCAAAGCGCCCAACAGGCCCAAGAGACAGCGGCTCGGATCGAATCGCTCGGTTACTCCGCTCAGTGGTTCGGCGAGGCGATGGGCAAGAACGCCTTCGTGAATGCCGCCACCCTTCTCGTCGGCACGGAACGGTTGATCGTCGCCACCGGGATCGCCGGCATCCACCTGCGTCATCCAGCGGCGATGCAACAGGCCGGACTGGACCTCGCTGAGCTGTCGGGAGGTCGTTTCGTGCTCGGGATCGGAGTCTCGCACGCTCCAATGGTCGAAGGGCTCCGCAATCTTCCCTACGAAAGACCGTTGTCGACGATGCGCAGCTACCTCGAAGCCATGCAGGGCGCACTGATAGTGCCCACACCAAAGACCGACCCCCCTCCGGTGGTGCTGGCAGCCCTGGGCCCCAAGATGCTGGCATTGTCAGCCGAGATGGCCGCAGGCGCCCACCCCTACTGGACCACACCGGAACACACAGCCCAGGCCCGCCAGATCATGGGCCCCGACGCTCTGTTGTGCGTCGAACAGAAGTGCGTGCTGACGACCGACCGCGAACTTGCACACACCAGAGCCAACGAGCAGTTGCAGATGTATGCCACCCTGCCCAACTATCGCAACAGTTGGCTTCGCCTCGGTTTCAGCGAGGAGGAGATCGACTCGCGTGCCGCGCGTTTTGTGGATGCGGTCGTGGCTTGGGGCACAGAAGGCGACATCGCCGCGCGCATACAAGCCCACTACGACGCCGGGGCATCTCATGTCTGTATCCAGGCGGTACCTCCCGACGGCAGCCGTGGCGGCCCCGACTGGAACCTGCTCGAAACGCTCGCACCCAACGCACAATGAACCCAGCACCCACCGGTATCCGCCTCGACACGGTCACCGAATGGATCCTGGCGAGGCGCCCAGACCTCGATGCCCCGCTTGACTTCGAGTTGATCACCGGCGGTGCTTCCAACCTCACCTTCAAGGTAACGGACCAGCGCGGAACGAAACTGGTGCTGCGGCGCCCGCCGACGGGCCACATCCTGCCGCGCGCCCACGACATGGCTCGCGAGCATCGCATCATCTCTGCACTTGCGGACACCGACGTGCCGGTTCCCAAAACCGTCGGCCTCTGCACCGACGACTCGGTCAACGGCGCTGACTTCTACGTCATGGAGTTCGTCGAGGGCTCGATCGTCTTCAACGAGGCAGACGGCAACGACGTGGACCCTGCGTTGCGACCGGTGATGGCCAACTCCCTCACCGACACGCTCGCGGCACTGCACAAGGTCGATCCCGACGCGGTCGGACTCGGCGACCTCGGCCGCACCGAGGACTACTGCGCCCGGCAACTGCGGCGCTGGAAACGCCAGGTCGACGACGGCTCGGACCGGGTTGTCCCGCTGTTCGATGATCTTCACCAGCGGCTCGTCGAGACCGTGCCCGACCAGCAGGGTGCGGGGATCGTTCATGGCGATTACCGCTTGGACAACACCATGGTTGGCAATGACGGAACAGTCGCCGCGGTGCTCGACTGGGAACTGTGTACCCTCGGCGACGTGCTGGCCGATGTGGCCAGCATGGCGATGTGGTGGGGCGACGACCCCCGGGCCACGGGCCGGTTGCGCGATGTGCCCACCAAAGCAGACGGCTTCGGTTCCCGCGCAGACATGCTCAAGCGTTACGGCCAAAACTCCGACCGCGACATCTCAGACCTCCCCTGGTATGTCGCCTTCCAATTCTGGCGACTCTCAGCCATCAGCGAAGGGGTCCGGGTACGCTACGCGGCCGGTGCGATGGGCGACCAGCACGGCACCGCCGACAGCGACGCCCGAGCCGGCATCGACTCGATGCTGCAGATCGCCGACGAAATCCTGCAAACCGGCCAGCTCTAACCCCGAGCCGACACAGCGACCGCGTCCGTTCGACTAGGCGGCGCTGAAGCGGACGGGCATGGTGCGGGGGCCCGCAATGAAAGACGATTCCTGACGTTCGATCGGTCCGTCCAGCTGCAAGTCGGCGCAACGCCCCAGAAACTCACGCATGATCGCATGGATCTCGATGCGGGCGAGATGACTTCCCAGACAGTAGTGAGGCCCACCCGCCCCGAAAGCCACATGAGGATTCGGACTGCGTGCCAGGTCGAAATCAGCGGGGCGCTCAAACACCCGCGGATCACGGTTGGCGGCACCGTAGTAGAGCACCACCCGGTCACCGGCGCGCACACGCCGGCCACCGACCTCCGCGTCGGCGAGGGCTTGGCGCCCCATATACACCACGGGACTGCAATAGCGCAGCAACTCCTCGATCGCCGACGGCAGACGCGCGTCCAGATCTCCCAGCAACCACTCGAACATGCCAGGTTCAGACATCAGCGCCTCGATGCCGCCGGCAACAAGGTTGCGTGTCGTGTCACCTCCGGCATCGACCAACAACATGAAGAACGCAGCGAAAGCGCCCTCGGTCATCTCCTCCCCGTCAACCGAGGCATTGGCGATCAGCGAACCGAGATCGTCGCCGGGGTTCTCCCGCCGCTGGTGGTACACCTCCAGTCCTCGCCCTACCAGGGCCATCACCGCCTCGACCCGCTTCTCCTCGGAAACAGCGGAACGGTCGGTGTGCACGATCTCGGTCCAGTGGTACAGCTGGCGACCTTCCTCCGGCGGCAGACCGAGCATGTCGGCAACCACAAAAGACGGCATCTCACCGGCAACATCGGCCACCAGGTCACAACGGCCTGCGTCCTGGACGGCATCGACGATCTGGCGGGCCAGAGCCTCCACACGGTCGGTCCAGCGGGCCGAGGCTCGGGGTGTGAAAGCGCTGGAGACCAGCCTTCGGTACGCCGTGTGGTTCGGCGGGTCCATCATGATCATCATCGTGCGCAACGACTCAAGTGAAGAATCGGGAGCCGACTCCAGCGAGATACCCCACTCGTTGCTGAACACCCGATGCTCGCGAGAGACCTGTCGGACCTCGTCATAACCGCACACAGCCCAATAGAAACCGTCACCGTGCTCGTGGCGATGAACCCGATCGTTCGCCAGCAGGTAATCGTACTGCTCGACCGGATGGCCGTCGGCGAAACTCCCAGGGCTGGCTAGATCAATGCGCAACGGTTAACCCAAGGCGGCCAACGCGGCGTCGTAGTCGGGTTCTTGAGCAATCTCGGGAACAAGCTCGGTATGGGCAACCGTTCCGGATTCGTCAATCACCACAACAGCGCGAGCCGCAAGACCGGCGAGCAGACCGTCGAGAATGCGCACCCCGTAATCATCAAGCACTTCGGGGTTCTTGAAAGTCGAGCCCGTCTTCACAGACTCGATACCCTCCGCCCCGCAAAACCGGCCGGCCGCTGGTGGAAGATCGGCCGAAACACAGAGCACCGTGGCGTTGTCAAGACCGGCAGCCCGTTCGTTGAAGGCGCGAACGCTGGTCGCGCAGATCTGCGTGTCGACCGAAGGGAAGATATTGAGCACGACTCGCTGCCCGGCAAAGTCGGATAGCGAGACCGGCCCGAAATCCGCTCCTGTCACGACGAACGGGGGTGCCGCGCTGCCAACTGCCGGCAAAGAGCCGTTGGTGTTGATTGGGTTGCCACCCAGGGTGATTTCAGCCATTAGATCTGCTCCAAGTTAGAACTCGCACAAGAATTACAAGTTGAGATCCTATGTGCGCCCTTGCCAGACCCGCCACTCGGCTCCGGTTGCGCCCGGCTACAACACAGTCGGATAGCCTCAGGCGCATGGGACATATCGTTGACATCAAATATTGCGTTCCTTGAGACTATTCGAGCTACGCCGTGAGCGCAGCCACAGACCTACTCTCGAACTATCAGCACGTCATTGAACGCTTGACGCTGACCACCGGAAGCAGCGGAGTCTTCGACGTCACCGTCGACGGCGACCTCATCTACTCCAAGGACCAGACCGGGCGCCACGATGAACCGGGGGAGGTCCTCGGTCTCTTCGAGAAGATCGCCGGGGGCGTCCCCCGCTACGGTCAGGCGTAGCAAAATTCCAGACCCGCTCGACCTCGATGAGTTCCGCGCCAACGGGCACGCGCTGATCGATTGGATCGCCGACTATCTCGCCAACATCGCGCAACGCCCTGTACAGGCTCAGGTCGAGCCCGGCGAGGTGAGAGCCCAACTCCCCGAAACTGCCCCCGAATCAGCAGAGCCCTTCGACGCACTGCTGCGCGACCTCGAAGACGTGGTCGTACCCGGACTGGCCCAATGGCAGCACCCCGGGTGGTTCACCTACTTCCCGGCCCAGTCGTCACCACCTTCGATCCTCGGCGAGATGGCATCGGCGGCGTTGGGGACCCAGGGGATGATGTGGACCACGGCGCCCGCTGCCACCGAGATCGAGTCCCACGTTCTGGACTGGCTCGTGGACCTGACCGGAGTGCCGCAAGGCTGGAAGACGACCGGCAAGGGCGGCGGCGTCATCCAGATGAGCGCTTCAGACTCGACCCACACCGCGCTGGTGGTGGCACGCGAACTCTGTCGCAAGCGCACAGGAGCCGCCGCTGAGCAGATGGTCGCCTATACCTCTGCGCAGGCTCATTCTTCGATAGAGAAGGGCGCACGGGTGGCCGGCATCGGTCAGCTGCATCTCATCGAAGTCGACAGTGAATTCGCGGCACGTCCCGAAGCGCTCGCCCGGATGATCGCAGATGATCTCGACGCTGGGTTGGTGCCGGCATTCGTGTGCGGCTCGGTCGGTACCACGGCCACCACCGCTGTCGATCCTGTCCGGGCAATCGGAGAAATTGCGACTCAGCACAATCTCTGGTTCCACGTCGATGCCGCCTACGCCGGCTCGGCGATGATCTGCGAAGAGTTCCGCCACCACCAGGACGGTCTCGAACTGGTCGACAGCTACACGTTCAATCCCCACAAATGGCTGGCGACCAACTTCGACTGCTCCGTCTTCTGGGTCGCCGACCGCAGACCCTTGATCGACACGCTCAGCATCAACCCACCATATTTGGCCAACTCCGTCTCCGAGAGGGGCGATGTGATCGACTACCGGGACTGGCAGGTCCCGCTTGGAAGGCGGTTCCGAGCACTGAAACTGTGGTGGGTGCTCCGCTCATTCGGAGCCGAAGGGCTCCGCCAGCGGATCCGCGCCAACGTGAGGCAGGCACGCACGTTGGCCGACTGGATCGCAGCACAACCGCAGCTGACACTGATCGCTCCAACCCCGTTCGCTCTGGTCTGCTTCGCCCATATCGACGGCGACGAAGCAACCCGGCACCTGCTCGATTCGCTCAACGCCGACGACAGCGTCTACCTGCTGGGCTCAGAGATCAACCAACAGGCGTTCATCAGAGTGTCCATCGGTTCCACCTGGACCACCGATCATCATGTGACAGACCTCCGAGCACGGATCGAATCCGCGCTGACAACGCGCTGAACGGGGGGCTAGAGATTGATCGGGTCGACGATGTCGCGGAACACGGCAATCAGGCCTACGCCCAGCAGCAGAACCACCACGCCGTAGGCAACGGGGAGCAGCTTGGCGTAGTCGACGCGGTAGGTCCGCCCGCCGATGGAGCGGATCCGCTCATAGATCGCAACGGCCACATGGCCGCCGTCGAAAGGCGGCAGCGGAATCAGGTTGATGAGACCAATGGAGATGTTGAGTCCCGCCAGGAAGATCAGCACGGCGTCGAATCCGTCGTCGGTCAACTGGGTTCCCAACTGCGCCGCACCGTAGATCGAGATGATCCTCTGTTCGTCGGGATCACGGGCATCCAGGGAGCGGATCGCAACCTCGCGCTCGGAAGCCACACTCGACGACAGCTGTTCGGCGGGACTGTCGACATCGCCGGTCAACGTGTCCGAGACAAAATCCTGAAGTCCTCCGCCTGCAACCAACTCCCCCATCCCCACCAGGATCGCTTTGGAATAGGAACCGAACCCGACTACGGAGTCGACGACACCGTCGACGATACCCGTCGGCTGCCGGTATCGCCGGGGACCGACGCCGAAGAAACCCGATGTCGCGACCTCAGCGGACGGCAGCTGCGACACCACGGCCTCGTCGACAACCAACAGCTCTGAACCCCCAGCCGGGTCGACGATGAACTGCAAGGGCTCGCCGATCCGATCACCGACCGCGGCGACGACCTCATCCCAGCCGAACACGTCGATCCCTTCGACTGCCAGGATGCGGTCTCTGGGCAGGAGCCCGTTGATCGCAGCCGCACCCTGATCGGTCAACCGAGATCCGAGAGTAACCGTCCCGGACAGGGTCTGGTCGTCGCGCCTGTACACCACCTCGACCTCCTGGGAGCCGCGTGCAGTCACAACCTCTCCGAACTGGGCGAAGTCGGCGATCTCAATGCCATCGATCGAAACGATCTCATCCCCCAACTCGATCCCCAGTTCAGACGCCGCGCTGCGATCACTGACCGCGGACACCGACCAACGATCATCGTCTGTCGGCAGGCCATAGAACAGCAGCACGATGAACAGCAGTGCGATCGCCAACAAGAAGTGCATGGCGGATCCGGCACTGACCACCAACAACCTTTTGGGAAACGACTTGACGCGATAGGTGCGGTGCTCATCGGTGGGTGGGACCACGTCCAGATTGTTCATCCCGATGATCCTGATGTATGCGCCACCGGGTATTGCCTTGACCCCGAAGGTGGTCTCACCGCCGCGGAACGACCACAGACGCGGACCGAACCCGATGAAGAACTCGGTGACCTTCATGCCCGTGGCCCGAGCCGTGACGTAGTGGCCCATCTCGTGCATGAAGATCATGAAGACAATGAACGTAACGATGAACGCCCAGCTCCAGCTCACAAAAACACCTAGAGCAAGAAGGGCCAGAACCAATATCGCCAACCCGACGAAATCAGTGGACGTATCAGGTTCGCCCGCCACATCAGAAGCGGTGCGGCCCCGTGCCAACAAGGGCAACCTGCGCTTGTCAGCGGGCCGATCAGCCATCAGTTGAATCTCTCGTCGACCAACCCACGGGCGGCCTCGCGGGCGCGGCGGTCGATATCGAGAACGACATCCACATCTGTTGCCCGGTCCCCCGGCCACTGTTGCATGGCCGCCTCAACCACCTCGGCAATGTCGACCCACCGAAGGGCCCCGGCAAGGAACGCCTCGACCGCCACCTCGTTCGCCGCGCTCAACCATGCGGGGGCAGTCTCCGATGCCCTCCCCGCCTCGTAGGCCAGACTGAGGCATCTGAATGCGTCGAGGTCCGGCGGATGGAACTCGAGCCGCGAGGACTCGGACCAGTCCATGGCACCGTAAGGCCGGACCGTCCGGTCAGGGAACGCCAGCGCATAAGCGATACACAAGCGCATGTCGGGAAGCGACAGTTGAGCCAGAGTCGCACCGTCGGTGTAGCTGACCATCGAGTGGACGATCGACTGGGGATGGATCACAACGGAGATCTGTTCGTAGTCGACACCGAACAACTCGTGGGCTTCTATCACCTCAAGGCCCTTGTTCATCAGAGTGCTCGAGTCGATCGTGATCTTCGGCCCCATCGACCAGGTCGGATGCGACAGAGCATCCTGAATCGTCACGGTGCCCAGCTCCTGTCGGGTACGGCCCCTGAACGGGCCACCGCTGGCCGTCAACACCACCTCCGCCACACGATCCGCAGCTCCGACCTTTCCCGAGACATCGTTGGCACGGAGGCACTGGTGGATCGCGCAATGTTCGCTGTCCACCGGGATCAGCTCCGCGCCCTTGGTCGCCCAGGCCCGTTGCACGACCGGACCCGCCGCGATCAGAGACTCCTTGTTGGCCAGACCCAGCCGGTTGCCTGCTCGCAGGGTCGCCAAAGTGACCGGAAGCCCCGCGAACCCGACCACACCATTGATCACCGTATCCGCGCACGTCGCGGCCGTGGCCATGGCATCGGCCCCCACCAACAGGTCCGTGCCGGCCGGAAGACGGCCGCGCAACTGCTCGGCGCAACTGCCGTCAGCGACCGCAACGACCTCGGGCCTGAACTCAACGGCTTGTTCGAGAACCGTGTCCACCGAGGAGGCGACACCCAATGCCGCCACCCGGTAGCGGTCAGGCTCAGCCCGGACAATCTCAAGCGTCTGGGTCCCGATCGAACCAGTCGAACCGAGAACGGCAACAGATCTGGTCACACCGTTGACGCTACCCGTTGCGACCCGCCACTGAGCGACTGTCGGATCAGGGCAGCACGAAACGCGAGACGTAGAAGGTCGTGGGCAGCACGAACAACAGACTGTCGAATCGGTCGAGCACCCCGCCGTGGCTGGGCAGTATCGAACCCATGTCCTTGATACCCAGATCCCGTTTGACCTGTGACTCGGCAAGATCGCCGATCGGTGCGGCGATCGCTGCGGCGATTCCGAGAATCATGACGTCGGTGAACCCGCCGCCGGCGGAGACATCGGCAAACGGCGAGGGTTGTGACAGGAAACCCATCACGACCGCCGCGGCGATCGCCGCCACAACCCCTCCGATGAGGCCTTCCAACGTCTTGTTGGGACTCGCTGCCGACAACGGTGAGCGGCCCATTGTCCGTCCGACCACCAAGCCGCCGGTGTCATAGCAGACCGTAATGATTATCGCAGCGGTCAACATTCCCGTGCCGCTTTCTGGAATCGAGAGCATCAACGCCGCATACGACCCCAGCAGACCGATATGAAGAATCCCCAGCATGGTTGAACCGAGACCGCGCAGCGGGGACTCGCTCGGAGCGACAACCAGATACCACAACGCGCCGAAGACCACCGACATCACCAGCACCAACCCGGCGGCGGACTCTCCCCGCCAATACACCGCAAGTGGCATCGACGCCACACTGGCAATTCCGAGCAGGACCGCGGGTTGAAGGCCACCGACCCGAGCCGCATTGAAATACTCGACCGCGGCGACAGCCAGAACAACAGTGACCACCCCGACCGCGACCCATTCGCGATAAGCCATAGCTGCCAGGATCACCACCGCCATTCCCACGCCGACGATCGTCGCGGTGAGGAAATTGCGATCCGCGGCACTAGGGACCCCCAGAGATGCGCTCAATGAAGGTGCCCCGGGTGCTTGAATCGGCGGTGCCTCGCTGTCGTCGTGGGCGAAGAATGCATCAGCTTCAACGTCGACCGAACGGGACGGCTGCTTGGGAGGCGGAGGCGGCGCTTCTCCCGCCCAGGTCGGTTCCGAGGTCTCGTTCGCCCATCCCGAGTAATCGTCGGAACCCGAGTCCGAGGCTGCGGGTTCGGCCTGAGGTTTGAAGGTCACGCTCTCAGCTGGATTGCCGACCTTGGGCACCGATCCAGTCGGGGGCTGGCTCCAGTGCGGCACCGCCGCGTCATCATCCTCGAAGGAGATCTCATCGTCGCCGAACACGGACCGCCCGGGTGCTACATCGTCATCGATCGGGTCAGTGCGCTGGATGCGAAACCCCTCGTTGTCTTGTTCTTGACTCATGGCATCGCTCTCTTCGCGGAAGACCGGAACTCAGACCTCCATCAACTCCTGCTGCTTGTTGGTCTGCGCCTGATCAATCATAGCGACATGGGAGTTCTTGAGCGCGTCAAGCTGCGCTTCGGCGCGCTGGATGTCGTCCTCGGAAACTCCCCCTTCACTCTCCAGTTGGTCGAGGTCCTTGCGCGCCGCCCGGCGCACCGCGTTGACCCTCTGCTTGCCGTCCTCTGACATCGCACCCACAACCCTGGACAGATCACGTCGCCGTTCCTCGGTCAGGGGCGGGAACGTGAGCCTGATAACGCGACCATCGTTGCTGGGAGTCAAGCCCATGTTGCTGTTTACGATCGCCCTCTCGATCGCATTGAGATTCGCGGCGTCGTGAGGGGTCACGACCAACAGGCGCGCTTCGGGCACTCCGAAACTCGCCAACTCCTGGATCCGCATCTCGACCCCGTAAGCCTCCACCGTGAGCCGTTCCAAGAGGCTCGAGGAAGCACGGCCTGTGCGCACGCTTGAGAACTCCCGTCGAGTGTGGTCAACCGCGCTGCGCATCTGCTCGTCGGCGTCCTCGATCACCAACTCAATCATCTCGTTCACGGATTCCCCTTGCCAGCGTCGACCAGCGTGCCGATTACCTCTCCTTCAAGTAGGGATCGTAGGTTGCCCGGACCCATCAGGTCGAACACGACGATCGGCATGTCGTTGTCCATGCACAAGGTGATCGCGGTCGTGTCCATCACTTTGAGACCGCGGTTGACCACATCGAGATAGGTCACATGGTCGAGTTTCTGGGCAGAGGAATCGACGCTCGGATCACCCGTATAGATGCCGTCGACGCTGCCATGGGTACCCTTCAGCACAGCCTCCGCTTCGATCTCGACGGCTCGCAGGCTCGCCGCGGTGTCTGTGGTGAAGCCCGGGTTTCCGGTACCGCTCGCCAGTATCACGATCCGGCCCTTCTCCAGATGGCGAATCGCTCTACGCCGGATATAGGGCTCCGCGATCTGGGCCATATGGACAGCACTCTGCACCCGGGTAGCCGCGCCGAGGCGTTCCAGCGTGTCCTGCAGGGCGAGACTGTTCATCACCGTGGACAGCATGCCCATATAGTCGGCTTGGGCCGAGTCCATTCCGTCACCCGCACCCTGAATGCCACGCCAGATGTTGCCGCCGCCCACCACCACCGCGATGTCAATGTCGAAATGTCGCTTCACCGAGACAATATCGGCTGCAATACGGCTCACCGTGTCGCCGTGGATGCCGTGTTCGAGCGGACCCGAGAATGCCTGACCCGACAGCTTCAAAAGGACCCTGTTCCATCTTGGAGTGTTCGATCCTCGAAGAGCTTCGGTGGCGTGAATCACAGTTACGTCCCGATCACAACCTGCACGAAGCGGGCAATCGAACCTCCGCCGAGGCTGCTCTTCACGGCGGTCTTGTCACCATGCAGACCCTGCTCGAGCAGAACACGCTCGGCGTACCAGCCGCGCATCCTGCCGTCCACGATCTTGTCCCAGGCCTGCTCGGGTTTGCCTTCGGCCTTGGTTATCTCGAGCAGCGAGGCCCGTTCGGCGTCTGCTTCGCTGGTGGGCACCTCCTCAGTCGAGAGGTACGACGGTTTGGCGAAAGCGACATGCAGAGCGATCTGATGCAGGTCGTCTCGACTGACACCTGAACCCTCGACGACCACAGCATTCACTCCACGGCCATCCTGGGTGTGCAGGTATGTGTCGACGATATTGCCCGAGGCACCCTCAATGCGTTCAACCGCGCCCAACTCAACGTTCTCCTTGATCGTGACCCGCAGATCCTCGATGGCATCGGTGAAGTCCTGCGCCGCCTCAGGACCCCCGACGAGCACACGATCGGCTATGGCGGAGGCCAGTGATGTGACCGCATCGCTCTTCGCTGAGAAATCAGTCTCGGTCTTTATCTGCACGATTGCCGCCGCATTCTCGGCCGCGGCCAAAGCAACCGTGCCCTCGGTATTCTCGCGGTCGCCGCGAGCGGCCGCCTTCGCCAGGCCCTTCTCACGAAGAAGCTGACTCGCAGCTTCGGCGTCGCCGTCACACTCCACAAGCGCCTTCTTGGCGTCCATCATGCCCGCGCCCGTGGCATCGCGCAGCGCCTTCACATCTTTGGCCGATATCGACATCTTCTTGGTTCTCCGAGGAATCTATTGCTGGGTCTCAACCGGATCGGTTGGCTCGTCGGTCTCTTCGCTTGCAGCCGCAGGTGTGGAATCGGCGCTCACCTCGGCGGCCACTTCATCCGTACTCGGGCCTCCGCCGGGCTGCGCCGCGCCGGATTGTTCTTCGCTGGGCTGCTCCTCACCGGCAGCAGCCTCGTCAGCACTGGCCTGCTGCGACTGCGCGACACGCGCTTGGATGATCGCGGACTGCGCAGCGGCTTCGTCGCGAGCCTGTTGTTGCGCGGCCTCGTCGTGGGCAGTGCTCTTCGGGCCTTCCCCATCGATCTCAAGCCTCTTGGATCGGATGAAACGGCCCTCCTGCACAGCGTCTGAGATCACCCGGCACATCAACTGGCCGGCGCGGATCGCGTCGTCGTTCCCAGGGATCGCGTAGTCGATCAAGTCGGGGTCGCAGTTGGTGTCGACCACAGCAACAATCGGCACGCCGACCTTGCGCGCCTCAGTGACCGCGATGTGCTCCTTCTTGGTGTCGAGCACGAAGATGGCCTCAGGCAGACGTTCCATGTCGCGGATTCCCCCGAGGTTGCGCTCGAGCTTGGTGAGTTCGCGGGTGATGAGCAACGCTTCCTTCTTGGGCATTGCTTCGAACTCGCCTGAGTCGCGCATCCGCTGGTACTCCTTCATCTTGCTGACGCGTTTGGAGATGGTCTGGAAGTTGGTGAGCATCCCACCCAGCCAGCGTTCGTTGATGTAAGGCATGTTGCAGCGCTCAGCGTACGACTGGATCGAGTCCTGGGCCTGCTTCTTTGTGCCGATGAACAGCACAGTGCCGCCGTTGGCGACGAGGTCGCGAATGAAGATATAGGACTGCTCGAGATGGCTGAGGGTCTGATGCAGATCCACAATGTGGATCCCGGAGCGTTCACCGTGGATGAAGCGTTTCATCTTCGGGTTCCAGCGGCGAGTCTGGTGACCGAAGTGGAGGCCTGCCTCCAACAGTTGCTTCATGGAAATAACAGCCATGTTTTGATCCTTCTTCCCGGTTCTGAACCCGCACCGGACACCAAAGCGACCGGGAGTGGCACGGGTACCAATTGTCCGTCGACATCAATCTGATGCGTCCGAGGCCCAATCGGGCCGCGCAACAGTGTAGCGGCCCTCTCACCAAGCCCACGCCGCGCGCCTAGAACCTGCGACCCTGAACGGGGTGGGGCACCAGGCGCACCACAACGCGTCGTGACCCGAAGAGCGGTTCTGGGTCAACGTACTCTCCATGCAGCCGAACGCTGAAGTGGAACGGCCCGTCGCTCAGAGCGACCAGGTCGCCGTCGGCAACCTCTTGGCCTTCTCTCACCAGAATGTGGCCAACGAACCCGTAGGAAGACTCCAGGCCGTCGCCGTGGTCCACAGTCACAAACAGCGAGCCTGCCACGGGCCCGGCGAACACCACGGTTCCCCTTGCTGCGGCAACGATGCGATCAAACTCACCCGTGTCGTATTCGATGCCACGATTACCCGGGCCGTACTTGCCCTCGGGCAATCGGAACGGGTCGAGCACCGGCGCTGCCGTCGGACGCCGAAAGAGCAGGTCCGCCGCCTCCGCGGGTTGCACTGCGCCCGCCAAGACCGCCAGCAGAACACTTGTGACGCCGACAACGGCGGTTCGCACCACGGATCGGGCCGGGGAAATCCATGGACCAGACGAACAGCGCCCGAACGAGCGAAAGGGAAAGGAACCTCGCACAGTCTCCTCCCAAGAGTTGATGGTTCTCTGGGGGAAGTCGGCGACTCCTCGACTCTAGGCCCGAGGGTGTGTGGACCGATGCACCTCGCGCATTCTCTCTCTGCTTACGCGCGTGTAGATCTGAGTGGTGGCAAGGTCTGCATGACCGAGCAACTCCTGGACGCTGCGCAAGTCTGCGCCCCCGTCGAGGAGGTGCGTGGCAAAGGTGTGTCGAAGGGCGTGGGGGTGCGTGGGCGACAACGACCTCTGATCGAGCAACCGTCTGACGTCCCGCGGCGAGAGCGCCTTCCCTCGGCGGTTCAGGAACACCCGATCGTCTGGGGAGACCTCGGTCACCATCTTCGGGCGACCGCGGTTGATCCAATCCTGGAGCGCGGCGGCCGCCGGTTCAGAGATCGGCACCCGTCGCTGCTTTGAGCCCTTGCCCCACACGGTGATCGAGTCGCTGGGCCCCGAAAGGTCTTCATGGCGAAGCCCGCACAGCTCACTCACCCGCAGACCGCTGCCGTACAGCAACTCGACAATCGCGCGATCACGCATCTCGATCTCGGGTTCGGTCGCGGCGGCCGCCTGCGCCGCGGTTGATCCTTCGAACAGACTGTCCAGTTCTGCGGCACTGAGTACGGACGGTAGAGTCGCCGCGCCGCGAGGCGCGGAGAGAGCTGCGCTGGGGTCGGTGGCCAGCCGGTCCGTACGACACGCCCAACCGAAGTACCTGCGGATCACAGAGGCCTTGCGGGCAGTGGTTCTTCTGGCATAGCCGGAACTGTGCAGTTCGGAGAGGTACATGCGGAGATCACGGCGAGTCACCTTCTCGGGCGCGCCGACACCTGCTGTCTCAAACCATCGGACAAGGGCTCGCATGTCCCGCTCATAGACGGCCCGAGTCGAAGGTGCGACTCGTGACAGGGAGTCGAGCCAGACGTCTAGGCCCCAGGCTTTCACGACATCAACACTACTTGCAGGCACCCCTTCGACCGCGCGACACCGGCCCGTCTCGGTGAGCATCGGCGACCGCGGCAGCTCGACATCAGTGCTGATCGACATCAGAAATGGCGCCTGATCCGGGAACCGTCGTGAACCACGAGACCAGCCGCAACCAGCTCTTCAACATATGCATAGACCTCGAGCACGCCGAGCCCGCTGCGGGAAACGACCTCGTCCATTGAGGTCGGTCCATCGTCGATGGCGTCGAGAACAACCGCTCCCTTAGCGTCCACGGCACCGCCGGCACGAGCAGCGGAACCCACGCGGTCAGCCACCACCGATTCAGCTTCGTCGGCATCCGCGCGATCGCGGCGGGTGGCCAGGGTCGTCTGCGAAAGGCCCAACGCAACCAGAACATCAACCACGTCGCGTGCAGGCGCACAACCATCGACCAGGAGCTGATTGGTGCCCTCAGCAGCCTTGTTGCGCACGGAACCAGGAACCGACATCACCTCCACGTCTCGGCGAAGAGCCTGTTCGACGGTCAGCAGCGAGCCACCCGTGGCACGCGATTCAACCACCACGACCAGGTCCGAGAACGCCGCGATGAGCCGATTACGCGCGGGAAAGCGCCAGGGCTCGGGCCGCCCGCCGAGCGGCGCTTCACTTACGACCGCACCCGCGGCGACAACGCCCGCCCAGAGATCGCGATGACGCTCCGGGTAGACGACATCAACACCGCTGCCCACCACAGCAAGCGGTGGAGCCCCGTTCGCCAGCAGCGCACCACGATGCGCTTCGCCGTCGATACCAAGAGCCAAGCCCGAGACCACAACAACCCCCGCCGCGGCCAGACCCATCCCGATCTCGCGCGCCACCTCCCGTCCTATCGAAGAGCCCCGGCGGGTGCCGATCACAGCCACATGGGCTAGTGACGGATCGGGCATAGTACCGCTGCCGAAGAGCAGAGGAGCTGGGTCGATGTCGTCGATTAGCTGGACAGGATGCGTTGGGTCGCGCAGTGTGCTGACATGGGCACCGGCTGAGTCAAGGCTGTCCGACAGTGCGCTGAGATCAATACCCCGCAGTTCCCGCTGCCATTCCGCAAGAACTTCAACCGGTGCAACCTCGGTGCCGAGCAGACCCGACTCGACCGCCTCGAAGGCCTCGCCGACCGAACGCTGTTCGAGAAGGTTGTGAAGGCGTAGCGGTGTGGCTCCCCGCAGCGATCCCAGAGCGGCAGCCCGGGTGTCTTCACGCATCGAAACCTCCCATCGGAGGACGCACCCGAAAGCCGATGGCCGAGTAGACATCGCGAGCGCGCAGCGTGGGGCCACCATCGTCGAGGTCGCGAATCGTGCGCGCAACAGCACGTACCCGCATCGCCCCCCGCGCGCTCAGACGACCATCGGTAAGTGCCTGATGGAGCACGTCGGTCGCCTCGGGGTCGAGCGGCGCCGCATCCTCCAGCTGCTCGCGATTCAACGATGCATTGGTCCGTGCGCCCCTGCTCAAAGCGAGCCCGCGCACGCGAGCCACTCGTTCGGCTACAACGCTGGACGGTTCGCCCGGCTCTCGTTCAAGAAGCGCTGTAGGCGACGGGCGATCAACGTGCACCATCACGTCGAGCCGATCGAGGACCGGTCCCGATATCCGCCGCGAATAGCGCATTCGGGCCGAGGGCCCACAACGGCAGCTCACCGAACCGCCTTCGCCACAGGGACAGGGGTTCATCGCCGCGACGAGCAGCACATTGGCAGGATGCTCACGCATACCACCGCTGCGCGCCACCCGCACCACCCCCTCCTCGAGAGGTTGGCGCAGCCCGTCAAGAACACTGGGGGCGAACTCTCCCAGTTCATCGAGGAAGAGGACGCCCTCGGTCGCCACGCTTATCTCGCCCGGCAGCACCCGACCCGATCCACCGCCAACCAGCGCAGCCATCGACGCCGAATGATGAGGAGCGCGAAACGGTGGACGACGGACCAGACCAGACCCGGGGAGCCGGATCGCGGCAGCGCTGTGGACACGGGTGACAAGTCGAGCCGCTTCGGCTGACAGATCGGGCAACAACCCCGGAAGGCGACGAGCCAACATGGTCTTGCCGCCTCCAGGGGGGCCGATCAGCAACAGGTGATGACCCCCTGCCGCGGCAATCTCCAGAGCCCAGCGTGCGCTCGCCTGCCCTCGGACATCGGCCAGATCCGGTTCTTCGACCGCCTCGTCCTCGCCTGACGGCGGTTCCACACAAGGCCACGGCAAACCCTCAGAGACCACATCGACGACATCGCGCAAGCAGCGGACAGGACGGACTCGATCCCCCGCACCGAGCGCCGCGACGCCGGCGTCCGCGGCCGCGACGATCACCCGATCGGTCTTCAGAACGTCGACCATCGGGAGAATTCCCGGGACCGGGCGCAGCGAACCGTCCAACCCCAACTCTCCAACAGCGGAAATGTCCGAGAGAGACTCCAGAGGAATCTGCTCAGAGGCCGCCAGGATCCCGAGCCCGATCGGCAGGTCGAGGCCCGCGCCGACCTTGCGGACACACGTAGGCGCCAGGTTCACGGTGATCCGCTGCATCGGCCAGCTGAGATCACTCGACTCGATTGCCGCGCGCACGCGGTCTCGAGCCTCGCGGCATGAGGCGTCGGGGAGACCCACAATGGTGAAGGCCGGGAGGCCGTTGGTCACATGAACCTCGACATCGACCGCGGCACCGTCGATGCCGTCGAGTGTGGAAGAAGGAATAGAAGCAAGCATGAGACAGCCTTTCTGAGGAAAAAAAGGCTGTCTTTCGCAGGCAGCGAGCGTCTGGGAAACACTAAGCGGAGCGTGTGACAACGCTCAGCTCAGCACCTCTCTTGTATACCGAGTGACCGCTCCGATCTGTCGATCAGTCAATCTCTCGGCGAACGAGGGCATCGTACCCTTGCCGTCGGCGACAACCGCAACCTGGTCGTCGCTGTCGGGATAGGCCTCGACTACGGCACCATTGTTCAGACGCGGCCCCTGCCCCCCTCCTCCGCTCTGTCCATGACACGACGCACAGTGCCTCGCGTACACCGCACGGCCCTGCTCCAAGACCGGGTCAGGCTGCCCGTCGGGCCCGAGCGGCACCTCCGGCGGGTCGCCCGCGCAGGAACCCAGGAGCACCCCGACTACCAGAATCACCAGAAGCATCCTGCGCACCGCGACTCCAACAAGAGGAAACAAACTCGATAGACCATACTGACAAGATGGGAATGGACCCCACCCGCCCACACCGTCGCCGTCCGACCGACTACCTGTATGTGGCGACCGGTCTGTTGCTGGCAGCGCTGTTGGTGCTGTGGGCGGTGCTCGGCTGATGGACGACCCCGAGTCATACGGCGAGGTCGACGTCAAGTTCCTGCAGCCGTACCAAGCGCACAAGAGCTACGTCTGCCCGAACTGCAACCGCGACATCCCGCCGGGAACAGGCCATTACGTCGTCGTTCCCGTGCATGCGCCCGACCTGCGACGGCATTGGCACCGCGGCTGCTGGAACGGCAGGCGCACCCGCACACCGCGCCGCTGACGAATTCCCTAGAACGCTCCGGCGATCACTCTGACCTTCCCGGCAACGACCGAGGCGACATCGAAACGCAGGCGACCACGGCGCCCATGCCGGTCGAGCCACGACAACGCAGTTCGGCGCACAAGCTGTTGTTTGCGCGGACCGACCGCTTCCACCGCGCTGCCGAACCTCGCCGACGAACGCGTCTTAACCTCACAGAAGACGATCTCATCATGCCGACCCAGCACGAGGTCGAGTTCACCACCCTTGATCCGCCAGTTCCGATCAAGTACTGCGTACCCCTCGGCCTCGTAAGTCCGCGCGACGAGGTCCTCGCCCCAACTCCCCAGTGCTACCCGTGATCTATCCATCGCCCGAACGTAGCCGGGCCCTGTGACAACGATGCCGCGGCTCCCCGCACGACTCCGGCCGGAGCGCTAGTTGTCGCGCTTCTCCTTGACCCTGGCCGCCTTGCCGATCCGATCACGCAGGTAGTAGAGCTTGGCCCGGCGAACATCGCCGCGAGTCACGCGCTCAATCCGCTCCACGATCGGCGTGTACAGCGGAAAGGTGCGCTCCACGCCGACACCGAAACTCAGCTTGCGGACCGTGAAAGTCTCGCGGATCCCGCTGCCCTGTCGACGGATCACGACACCCTCGAAGACCTGCGTGCGAGCACGGTTGCCCTCCATCACGCGGACATGGACCCGAAGCGTGTCGCCAGAGCCGAAGTCGGGGATGTCATCCCGTTCAATGAGGTTGTCGATCACGTCTGTGGGCTGCATCGCAAGCTCCGCGGCAAAAGAACTGGGAAAGGCCGCCCAAAGCGGACCGAACAGCAAGCCTAGAGGCGAGTTGGACAACCAACACCCCCTAGGGGTCGAGAAGTTCGAATTCCGCCAACAGTTCGCGGTCCGCGGCACTGAGGCCGCCGAGTTCGGCAATGAGATCAGGGCGACGGTCGATCGTACGCCGCAACGATTGCGCTCTGCGCCAGCGCCTCACCCGGCCATGGTCGCCCGAGCGCAGCACCTCCGGAACCTCCCAACCGCGGAACTCCGCGGGCCGGGTGTACTGCGGATACTCGAGAAGGCCGTCACTGAACGACTCCTCGGTCGTGCTGTCAGCATTGCCGAGCACCCCGGAAACGAGCCGACCGACCGCCTCGACAATGAGCAGAGCCCCGACCTCGCCGCCGGCGAGGACCACATCGCCGACCGACACTTCGTCATCGACGAGGTGCTGTCTGACTCGCTCGTCAACGCCCTCATAGCGGCCGCACAACAGCGAGAAACCGCCGGTCTCGGCCAGTTCGTAGGCCATGGCCTGATCGAAGCGCCGGCCCGCTGGAGTCAAGTACAAGAGAGGTCTGGGAGGGTCGACCGCCTCCACCGCCGCAAACAGTGGAGCCGGTGACATCACCATCCCCGCCCCTCCGCCGAAAGGGGCGTCGTCGACGGACTGATGCACTCCGGTTGCGTGCGTGCGCAGGTCGTGGACTCGCACATCAAGGTGGCCTTCACGGCGTCCTCGGCCGATCACCGACTCATTGGCGAACGAGTCGACCAGCTGAGTGAAAATCGTGAAGATGTCGATTCGCAGGCCGCTCACGATGGTGTCCCTCCTTCAGAACGGCTGTCGTTGTCCACAAGCTCGAAGATCCCTTCGGGCACATCAACGGCGATCCGCTCGCCCGGTTCCAGTCCAGTCACGAAAGCGGACGGAACGAGCGCGCCGCTGTCGAGTTCAAGCAGGTCGCTCGCCGGGTTCTGCACCACCTTGACCACGACGCCGCGCCGGATGTGGTGCTGGTCAACGACCTCGGCACCGATCAGTTCATGCACCCACAGCTCATCCGGGTCATCGAGGGGTTCAGCGTAGAGAACGGTGCCGCTCAGCGTCTCCGCGGCGTTGCGGTCGCAGACGCCGTCGAAAGCGACAATCCAGGCACCCTTGTGCTCCCTGGCAGCACGGACCACGAGCGGGCGGTCCTCTGAAACGAGGACTGCACCGGCACTCATCCGTTCAGTGCGATTTGTTGTCAACGAGACCAGGACGTCGCCGCGTACTCCGTGCGGGCGGGTGATGCGGCCCACTTCAAGCATCGAAGTTCGCCAGCCCCTTAATCAACGAACTCCACTTCGATCGAGGTGCCCTCCTCATATCCGGCGGCCCGCACCACAGTACGAATCGCGCCGGCGACGCGGCCACGCCGGCCGATCACACGGCCCATGTCTCCTTCACCGACCGTCACATCAAGGCGAAGCGTGTCGTCGAATCGTGAAGCCTCCACGTTGACCGCATCCGGGTTCTCGACCATCTGCTTGACCACGTACTCACAAACGGCCTGCGCTGATTCCGCTGCCATCATCAGTTGCCTCCGTCGGTTTCGGAATCTCCGGCAGTGTCGCCGGCCTCAGCGGCACCCGCAGACCCCACCGATTCCGCCGGTGCCGACTCTGGCGGCACTGACTTCGGCGGCGCCGACTTTGGCGGCGCCGACTTTGGCGGCACAGGCGCGGTGACCGGTTCCGACTTGCCAGTGTGCTGTTCCCAGGCTCCGGAGATCCTCAACAGCTTCTCGACCCGGTCGGTCGGCTGGGCACCATGGCGGAGCCAATGCAGTGCACGGTCATTGTCGATCTTGATAACTGAAGGATCCTGACGCGGCTCGTAGGTGCCGATGATCTCGATGAAGCGCCCGTTGCGGGGCGAACGAGAGTCTGCGGCGACAACGCGATAGGTGGGCTGCTTCTTCTTGCCCATCCGCATGAGGCGGAGCTTGACGGCCATCTGTTCTCTGTTTCTCTTGAGGACTTATCGTCGCTGACTTGCGAAGATCGTTAGCGCGGCCGGGGCCGGGCGACCGCTCAATTCAATCTCCGCCGGTACACCAATTCCAACCTTGAGAGCGAACAACGCATCCGCCGCTCAAAACCCGCCGACACGATCTTCGAGCCCCGGCAACGAAAGCGGCACCTTCGGCACCTTGGCCGGACCCTTCTCGGTGACTCGCCCGCCACGGCGCTGCTTGCCCTTCTTGCCCCTGCTGCGAGCTTTCGGGTTGACCTTGCGGGAACCGTGTCCGGCGAACTGCTTCATCATCTGACGCATCTGTGAGAACTG
Organism: Candidatus Aldehydirespiratoraceae bacterium; assembly: GCA_965221585.1. GTDB lineage: Bacteria > Actinomycetota > Acidimicrobiia > Acidimicrobiales > Aldehydirespiratoraceae > VXYK01. The sequence goes on from OZ244898.1 coordinate 2,012,781, forward strand.
GTCGATCAGTTGCCTCACTTCGGTGGGCTGGACACCTGAACCGTTGGCGATCCGCAAACGCCGCGACCCGTCGATGATGTCGGGCTGGATCCGCTCAGCCGGGGTCATGGAACGGATTATCCCCTCGATGCGGGCCAGGTGCCGATCGTCGATCTCAGCGTCACGGGCTTCCTTGGGGATCCCCGGCATCATTCCCACGAGGTTCCCCAACGGACCCATCTTCTTGATCTGCTGCATCTGCTCGAGGAAGTCCTCAAGCGTGAACGTGCCTTCAAGCAGCCGGGCTGCTGCCTGCTCGGCCTGTTCAGCTTCGAAGGCCTCCTCCGCCTTCTCGATGAGGGTCTCAACATCTCCCATGCCGAGGATGCGGCTCGCCAGGCGATCCGGATGGAAGGTGTCGAAGTCCTCGATCTTCTCACCGGTCGACGCGAACGCGATCGGCTTGCCCACCACTTCCTTAACCGACAATGCCGCTCCGCCGCGGGCGTCGCCGTCGAGCTTGGTGAGGATCACACCGTCGAGGGCGAGGGTCTCGTCGAAGGACCTCGCCATGGTTACCGCGTCCTGGCCGGTCATGGCGTCCACGACCAAGAACGTGTAGTGAGGCTGGATCGAAGACGAGATGTCGCCGATCTCGGCCATCAACTCGGTGTCGATGGCTAAACGTCCCGCGGTGTCGACGATCACCACGTCGCGAGCGGTGCGAGTGGCCTCCTTGATCGCTCTGCGGGCCACTCTCGTCGGGCGGGACGTCTCGGAGAAGACGGGGACATCGATCTGTGCGCCGAGGGTCCGGAGCTGTTCCACAGCTGCGGGGCGTTGCAGGTCCGCACCGACGAGCAGCGGATGGCGCCCCTGTTTCTTGAACCAGTGCGCCAGTTTCGCGGCATTGGTGGTCTTTCCCGAACCTTGCAGACCTGCCATCAGCACGACGGTCGGAGGTTTGGATGCGTAGTTCAGACGCATCGCCTCCCCGCCGAGGCTGACGGTCAATTCTTCGAGGACGATCTTGACGACCTGCTGGCTGGGATTGAGCGCCCTGGAGAGTTCCTGGCCCTGGGCACGGTCGCGGATCCGTGCCACCATCGAGTCAGCCACATCGAGATTGACGTCGGCTTCGAGCAGGGCGACTCGGATCTCGCCGAGGGTCTCGTCTATGTCGGCCTGGGTGAGCTTGCCCCGGCCCCTAATGCCTTTGAAGATGCGGTCGAAGCGGTCCGAGAGGGTTTCAAACATGGTCCGTTCACCCTAGCGGCCCGGCCACCCGGCGCAGAGCGGCTTTGAGGCCGAGCAAATTGACACCGCACAGGGTCACCTCGAACGAGGCCGTGGCCCGAGCGGCCCGTGAACGCAGTGAACAAGAGCGGGAAACAACACGCCCCGTGCGCTATTCGAACAGGGCGTCCACAAACTCAGCAGGATCAAAGTCGACAAGGTCACCGATCCCCTCTCCGAGACCTGCGAGCTTTACCGGAACACCGAGCTCGGAGTGGATCGCGATCACGATCCCCCCTTTGGCTGACCCGTCGAGTTTGGTCAGGATCACGCCGGTCACGTCCACCGCTTCAGTGAACTGCCTCGCCTGCGACAGGCCGTTCTGACCGGTTGTGGCATCAATGACCAGCAACGTCTCGGTGACAGTTCCAGCGCCCTTCTCGGCCACCCGGCGTACCTTGCGCAACTCCTCCATCAGGTTGGCCTTGGTCTGCAGCCGACCGGCAGTGTCGGCCATCACCATCTGCACCGAACGCGCCGCGGCATGCTCTATCGCGTCGAACACGACCGACGACGGATCGGCGCCCTCGGACCCCCGCACGATCTCGGCCCCGGTGCGCTGGGACCATACGGTCAGCTGTTCAGCCGCGGCGGCACGGAACGTGTCCCCGGCGGCGAGCACGATCGAGCGCCCCTCAGCTGAGCAGCGCCGAGCCAACTTGCCGATTGTGGTCGTCTTCCCGACACCGTTGACCCCGACGAACAACCACACAGCCGGCCCCGTCTCCTGGCCCTCTGCACCGACATCGACGCTCAGGGAGCGATCGAATCCCTCGAGGCGTGACACGATCTCGGCCTTCACCAGTTCGGCAAGCTCCGAGGCATCGTCGAGTTTCTCCTCGCCTGCCCTGGCGCGCACCGCTGAGATGATCTCCGCGGATGTGGAGACACCCACATCGGCGCGGATCAAGGCGTTTTGGAGATCCTGCCAAGTCTCTTCGTTGAGGGCACCACGGCCGAACACCGGGCCCAGATACCCTCCGAGGGCCGAACGCGCCTTGCCGAGCCGGTCACGGAAAGAGGGCGCCACCGAGCCAGATTCGATCGCCTCGTCATCGCCGGCTGTGGTGTCACCGGGGGGCTCGACGACCAGGGGGTCGCGGCCCCCGAGGCGTCGGTCCCTGACAATGAAATACGCGGAGAAGCCGACAATCGTCAACGCGGCGATGGCAATGATGATCGCGAACAGCATGGGAAGGGAGATTCTACCCCCTCTGTCGGATCAGTCGGGTCGCTCCGGCCGCTCCGGTCGCTCAGGCGGCGGCAAGAATCGCCTGGACCGTCAACCGGATGCCATCGCGGAGCAGCAGGATGTCAACACTCTCGCCGGGACGGAACAGTTTGATCTCAGCTGCCAGATCGGCCATCGAGGTGATCTCCTTGCCGTTCACCGCAATGATGAGGTCACCGGCCTTGATACCGCTGTCGTCTGCGGGCGAACCGTCCACGACCGACGTCACCAGAGCACCGTGGGAGCCGTCGGTGGGCGTCTCACCCTGGATCCCGAGGAATCCGATGTCGAGCGACTCCCCGCTGACGATGCGGCGGGCGATCAGCACAATGGTGTCGGAGGGGATGGCGAACCCGACGCCGACATTGCCCGAGTTCGGGCCGGCGGTTCGAATCTGGGTGTTGATGCCGATGACCCGGCCGAAGCGGTCTGCAAGAGCCCCGCCCGAGTTGCCAGGGTTGATCGGCGCGTCGGTCTGGATCATCTCTACGGGACTGGGATTCTCCGGATCTGAACCGCCCTCCAGAAGTACGCGGTTGATCGCACTGACCACACCCGAGGTGACGCTCTGGTCCAGCCCGAACGGCCCTCCAATGGCGACGGCCAACTGTCCCACCCTGACTTCGGAGGTTGGCGCGAAGATCGCTTGAACCAGCGAATTCACTTCATCGGGGTCAACTCCCACCACTGCCACGTCGCGACTGGGGTCACCGCCGATGACCGTCCCAACTACCGTCTGTCCATCGGGGAACTCAACGTCGACATTGGTGCTGAGCTCGACCACGTGGTTGTTGGTAACGATGTAGCCGTTCTCGGCGTCCCAGACGACGCCCGAGCCTTGACCCTCGTCGCTGATTATCACCACGATCGACGGACTGACCGCGTCGGCAACATCAGCCACCGGCTCCAGCGACGGCTCCAGGGGTACAGGGCCCGGCTCAACCTCCAGGAAGGAGTCCATTGTGTCAGCGCTCGGCGATGAACTGACCGAAGACCCACCTCCGTCAAGTCTGCCTTGAGAAGAAAAATCGGTGGTAGTCGACGAGGACCCGGTCGAGTCCTCGGACCAGAGCTGACCGGCGACGAACCCGCCAACGAGCAGCATGCATACCGTCAGCAGCACGAAGATCCCCCTGAGCCAGGCCGTGGAGTCCCAGCGCCTGTCGGGAGGTTGTGCAGACGACGGCGGGCCGATGGTCGGCATGACACCGAGCGGAGGCGGAGTCGGTTTCGGCAAACTCGACTGTTGCGGCGGGGTCGGCACGCGGCCGGACGGCGGCGGCGGAGGCGGAGGCGGAGGCGGCGGTGGGGGTGGGGGCGGGGGTGGGGGCGGAGGTGCTGCCGATTGCGGACCTCGGGGCGGAGGCGGAGGCGGCGGAACCCGCTTTGTCGCGGACGCAGGCAAACGATGCTCTGCGGGACTCACGGTGCCGTCGGCAGCACCATCAAGTTCGTCGCTCCGGTCGCGATCCATACTCCAACGGTAGGGCCTCGAACCGAAAGGGAGAAGTGCCGCAGCGCCAAATTACCGCACGCGAATCACCACAACGGCATCACCAATCCTCGCGGCGTTCGCTCGCCTAGCCTGAGGCGATGACCACCATCACTGTCGGCCCGCGCCGCCTTCACCGTTTCGTTCGCAGGTTCGACAACGTCATCGGTCTCCAGCACCGCGGCCATCTCACGGCACCACGACCGCTGATCGGGGCTCCGTGACCAGACGGGATCTGGTCGTCAGAGTCGTCGCCGCGGTCACCTTGACCGCCGTCGCAGTACTGCTCGGAGATTCCGACTCCCGGGGTTGGGCACTGCTCGGGCTGTTGGCAGCGCTTGCCGGGACGAACCTGGGCCCTTCGCTGGCCGACAACACAGGCAAGCTGCTCACAGCCGGCTGGTGGTCGCGGAGCAACCGCCTGACGATGGTCTCGGCATTCTCAGCCGGGTTGGCCTGCTCAGCAGGTCTAGTCGGATCCACCGTGTGGATCCTCGGCGAACTGCAGGAGGCGCTGAGAACGCTCGACAGGATCGTCTTCGGGTTCATTCTGGTGCTGGCGATGCTCTTCATCGACTACGACAGACACAAGCGCCGCGACCTTGCCCCGTGGGTGAACCGGCGAACCGAACAGGACCTGGAACAACCCCGGTCTGCAAGCGGTGCCTTCAGTCTCGGCGCTCAACTCGGCGCAGGCAGCCAAGCCTTCAAGCATTCCGTCGCACCGCATGTCGTGTTGGTGGTGGCCGTGTTGACGAACCCCGGCCTAGTTGACTCGATCGTGGTCTGCGGTGTTTTCGGGCTGTCGCGGCTGACGCCTGTGCTGGTGCCGCGCCTGGCCGACCTCTCCCGCCCGGCCAGGATCGCCAACACCCAGTTCTTGGCTATACCGGCGATGACTCTGCTGATAGCCGTCTCGCTGATCGAACCGTTTCCGCTCGCCACCGTCGACCAGAGCCAGATATCCGCGACCCCGCAGGCGCAGATCAGCTGGACCGCGCGAGACATCGACCGCGGCATTGCCGCCAGATCCGATTACAGCCTCACCGTCTTCGACAAGTACGCGTTGATCTGGGGAGGCGTCACTGACGACGGGCTCAGTTCCACAGGGGTGGTCCTCAATGCCACAGGGAAGCTGACTCACGCAGTCGGCGAGGCACCGATAGCCGGCAGACGCCACCACACCGCGGTCTGGACCGGAACAGAGATGATCGTCTGGGGAGGCACGAGCCAGTTCGGACTCGAACGTCACGCCGATGGCGCGGCCTACAACCCGATGACTGATCAATGGCGGGTCATCGCACCAAGTCCACTTGACGCTGTCTGGGACCACACCGCGGTCTGGACCGGGACAGAGATGATCGTCTGGGGAGGCACCTCAGGTTCGGATCAACCCTCGGGGCTGGGCGCTGCCTACAACCCGACCACCGACGCCTGGCGTTACATCCACGCCGCGAAGATCTCCGCTCGATCAGGCCACTCCGCTACCTGGACCGGTTCCGAGATGGTGATCTGGGGTGGCAGGACCGACAAGGCGGTCGACGACGGAGCCGCCTACAACCCAACGACAAACAAATGGCGCGAACTGCCGGAAGGACCGCTCAAAGGCGCCCAGGACGCCTTGGTCACCTGGACTGGAACCGATGTGCTGGTCGCGGGCGGAAGCGCTGGTGACGGACCGCGAAGCGACGCCGCATTGTGGAACCCGCGGACGAACCTCTGGAGACGCCTTCCGCCAACGCCTGTGCCGTCACTGGAGGCGGACAACGCCGCCTGGGTCGGCGAGGTGCTCGTCGCCGTCACTGGCGACGCGACGATCATCTTCGACACCCGAACCCTGCTCTGGTCCTCCGCGCCGCCTCCCGAGACCGAGGCCGTCGACGGGTACTCGCTCCAGGGCGTCGACGGCGTGCTGGTGCTGTTCGGCGGGTACTCACTCAACCGCGACGCCGGGCCCTTCCACAACGACTTCTGGACCGCGGAAGTCAATTTCCCGTCAACGTCCTGATCCCACCGAGACCCTTGCTCGGCGCCGGAGTCACTTGTCCTTGGCGACGATCCACATTGCGTAGTACTGGGCTCCACCGCCGTACGCATGACCGAAAGCCGTGCGCGCGCCGTCGACCTGATGCTCACCGGCTTCGCCCATCACCTGCAACGCAGCCTCAGCGAAACGGATCATCCCGGACGCGCCAATGGCGTTGGACGACAACACCCCGCCCGAACAGTTCACCGGGAGGTCCCCGCCCTCAAGCTTGGTGGCACCGGATTCGACCAATTGCCAACCCCTGCCCTTCTCGGCAAACCCAAGAGACTCGAGCCACATCGGCTCGTACCAGGAGAACGGCACGTACATCTCGACCGCGTCGATCTCAGCGCGGCGGTCATGGATCCCGGCCTGGGCGAACACGTCATCAGCACACTGCTCGCTGGCCGCTGGCGAGACCATGTTGCGTCCACCGTACGAGTTCGACTCCGAGCGCATCGCAGTGCCCTTGACCCACGCCACCGGACCGTCATGGGAATCGCCGCCCGCCTCGTCGGTCAGGACCATCGCGCAGGCGCCGTCCGAAGACGGACAGGTCTCGGAATAGCGGATCGGATCCCACAACATCGGCGACTCGACGACCTGTTCGAAGGTGAGATCATGCTGGTGAACATGGGCGTAGGGGTTCTTCAAGGCATGCTGCCGGTCCTTGAAGGCCACGAGGCAACCGATCAACTCCGGAGCATCGCTCATCGCCATGTAGCGCCGCATGATCGGTGAGAAATAACCGCCGGCCCCAGCGTTGACCGAAGTCGTGAACGGTTGTGGAAGCGACAACGCCCACATGGCATTGGACTCCGACTGCTTCTCCCAGGCAATCGTCAGGACCGTGGAGTGCACACGACTCTGAATCATCGAGGCGGCAACGCACGCGGTTGACCCTCCGACCGAACCTGCGGTGTGGACCCGCATTATCGGCTTGCCGACGCAACCGAGGGCTTCGGCGAGGTATATCTCGGGCATCATCACGCCCTCGAAGAAGTCGGGGGCCTTGCCCATGATCACCGCGTCGATGTCGGCCCAGGTCTTGTGCGCCGAATCAAGTGCGCGCTGGGCTGCCTCACGCAGCAGTCCCGCCATCGACACGTCGCCGCGCGTCGACGCATACTTCGTCTGGCCCACACCGATGACAGCGGTTCGTTCCTTTCCCATCGTCACTCCCCCTCCAGCACCGCGACCAGGTTCTGTTGCAGACAGGGGCCGGAGGTGGCATGCGCGACCCCGCGGTCGCCGTCACCTCGAGCGATGCGCTCGAACACCTCGCCGAAACGAATCAGTCCCGCAGCCATCATCGTGTTGGCCGCCAGAGCGCCGCCCGAAGGATTGATCGACACCTCGTCGTCAAGCCCAAGAGCTTCGGTCAGTACAGCCTCCGAGGTGCTGAACGGCGCATGCAACTCGGCCAAATCGACCCGGTCAGAGCCGACACCCGCCTTCTGTGCAGCTGTCGCGGCCGAATTGGCCGAGGTCAGGTCCCTAACCCCCAACGTGTGCGCATCGCTGCGATGGTCGATCCCGCGGATCCATACAGGGCGTTCACACAGCTCCCTGGCCCGGTCGCCGGTCGCCAACACCATCGTCGCCCCTCCGTCGGCCGACGCGCCGATGTCGGAGGGCCGCAGAGGATCCGACAGGTACGGCTCGGCGAGGATCTCTTCGACCGACTTCTGTTGAGTACGGACCGCGTGCGGGTTGCCAGCAGCGTTCTTGCGGGAACGGCTCGCGATCTCAGCCAGCTGTCGTTCGTTCACCTTGCCCGACTCCAACAACATCCGCGCCGCAAGGCCCTCGATGGCGTAGGCGTCGGGCCAGAGCGGCGCCACATAGTAGGGATCCATCTGGGTCGCCAGAACATCACGCAACGACCCCGGCGACGACTTCCCGTAGGAATAGACGAAAGCAGTGTCGATGTCTTCACACTGCAGCTTGACCCACGCCTCATACAGTGCCCAGGCACCGTCCTGTTCAACGTGGCTCTCGCTGATGGGTGGAACCGGGCCTGTGCCGTCGATTGTCATCACGAACGAGAATGCCTGGCCCGCGAGGAAGTCCGATGAGCCCGAGCAAGTGAAACCCATGTCCTTCTGGGACAGTCCCACTGCATCTTTGGCCTGTTCCATGAGTGGGATCATCATTTCGACTTCCGACTCGTTGGGAATCGCCGACTCCTGGCGCTGGGCGAACGAGACGATGGCAACGTCTTTCATGATGCTCCTTGCCCTGCCTGTAGGGACCCAACCCGACCGATGCACTCGATATCGGCGATCTCTTCGTCGGGATCGCCGGTCGGTTCCCAACCAACAATGTTGGTTGCCGAGATCTCAAGTTCATCGTCTGGTTTCCAAACAGCTCTGACCCGCATGCCCAGGCGCACTGACTCCGGGTCGCAGTTGATCACCAAACCCATGAACCCGACGGACGCCCCGTCGAGGACAATCCAAGCCGAACAGTACGGAGGCTCAAGGTCTGGGCGCATGGCGATCGGCACCCGGGTGATGTTGAACGACTCCACGTATCCAACATCGGGCAACTCGACCATTTCAGTCGTGGCTTTGCCCGCCACCGGACTGACACCTCGGGGCGGGACGAACACCTGACCCGATTCACCGCAGCGGTCCCCGATGATCCGCTTTTCCTTCATCGCATGGAGGTACTGCGAGAGGGCGCGGCCGGGAGTGTAGGTGTAGCTCAGACGAATCGGCGTGCGCACACTCTGGACCGGCTCGACCGCGTCGAGGTCGACAGTGTTCGACGGTTCTGGCGATGAACTCTCTTCCGGCTCGTCAGTTTCCGGAACGAAACCGCGAATGTCGGTGATGTGTCCCTCTCGGGATTCACGCCATTGGATCTTCACCCGCATCCCCGTCGACATCTGTTCGGGACCGTCGACGAGGACCGCGTGGAGCATCGTGGTGTCAGCACCGTCGAGTTGGATCAGGGCCCAGGCGACCGGCTGCTCGAAAGGTTGTTGATCACGCAGCGGGCCACCCCACGACCAGGACACGACCGTGCCGCTCTGGGGGAGCTCCACCAGGTCGTCCAGAGGCGATGCGTCAACCGGGTCGTATTCCAACGGCGGGCACATAACGGTGCCGTCGGCCCGCTTCACGCCGAGCACCACGCCCTCGCGCAGTCCGGTGAGAAATCGCCCCAGAACCGGACCGGTGGTGCGGGTGAACGGGTACTCGAGCACCAGCGGCGCTTGCAGCACTTCTTGGGGCATTCGGCCCTCCCCCGAATCTGAGATCTGACAGCGGCGCCGAACCTACAGCGGATCGCCACCTCGACGCTAATGCGAGCACCAGACTCGACCGGACACGCGGACCAGCGCCACGGCCCCGCTGCGATTCCGCCGACTGACGCGAACCAGCGCCAGTGGAGCGGTCGGTGCTCCACTGACGCTCTAGGTTCTTTGGGGGGAAAATGCCCAGATCAGCCTCTGGCCAACTCCAACCAACCGTCAACCGTGGAACGATTGGCCTCGATCCAACCGGCGGCGTCCGCCAGGATCTCTTCCTCGGAGTAGCCGTCAGAGCCCGCCATCTTGGCGTTCTGCTCGACTATGTCGGACAAGGGGATGACCACCTGCTCCAGCAGGCGCTTGATGTCTGGGTGATCGTCGAGGAAGTCGGTGTTGCCGACTGCGCGGATGCTGCTGACCGCCCAGCCGAGATTGCACGGATCCGAAGCGCAACCACGCAGGCCCCGAACTTCGGTTGTGCCCTCCTCATCGTCGAGGGCGTCAGTCTCGAGCCAGACCACCTCGGTTCCAGGCCTCAGCACCTCGTAAGTCCAATTCGGTGTCCACGCATAGAACAGCGTCGGTTCTCCGGCGGCCACTCTCGCTAGAACTCCGCTCATCAGATCGTTGTAGTTGCCCGAGACCTGCTCTACGTTGCCGCCCCAGTCGTGCTCGCTGATATGGGTGTTTATGGTCCTGTAGCAGGCCCATCCCTCGTTGCAGCCGTTCAGGTCGGCGAGACCGTCACCATTGTGATCGAACAGTTGGGCAACCGAGGCGTCGGACAACTGATTCATCGAGGTGACGCCGTGAGCGTCCGCCGTCGCCTTGTCGATCAGGTACCCCTGAAGCGCGCCTGATCGCACCTGGTAACCGACCGGTTCAATATCGGTGTCGACGGAGAGCCCGCTGACCAACTCTGCCTCCAGATAGATGTCGTGCAGCGGGAACCAGCCGTTGACCCACAGATCGTACTGACCGCTGTCGAGGGCGGGATAGAACCCGTTCGGATCGAGAGTGCTGGCTGCCGGGTCGCTGACCGTGTAGCCGAGCTCGCCGATGAGCTCGGCATAGATCGCTGCCTGCATGTAACCGCTGTCCCAGGTAGCGCGAGCCATCGTCACAGTGCCGTCGTCATCATCGTCAGCCGCGCAGCCGGTGAGCACAAGCGACGTGATGGCCAGTACGCCCACAATCAAGGATGTGGTTCTGTTGAAGATGTTGCGGTTCTTCATCTCTGATGTGCTCGGTGGTGTCATCACCGAGGTACTCCTGTTCTCGTGTGTGCCGGTCACTTCTTGATCCCCTCGCTGAGGCGCGATCCGACCTTCTCGATCAGTCCCTGGTGGCGGCTTCGGAATATCACATCGTCATAGTGATCCTCGAGCAGATCGAGTTCTTCCTTGAATGCAATGAAGAGGCTCCAGCACATCACCAGGAGGATCAGCGCGAAAGGCAGCCCCGTGGCGACCGCAGCGGTCTGCAGCGCTCCGAGACCTCCGCCGAGCAACAGCACGATCGCCACCGCGCCTTCCATGATCGCCCAGAACACCCGCTGGGGTTTGGGAGAGTCGAGCTTGCCACCCGACGTCAAGTGGTCAACGACCAACGAACCCGAGTCCGAGGAGGTCACGAAGAACGAGATCAACAACAGCACCCCGATGAACGACACCAGTCCGGTCAGCGGGAACGCCTCAAGCATGTCGAACAAGGCGGTAGCCACATTCGCGTTGACCGCCGAGGCCACATCGCGTTCGCCGCTGAGCTGCAGATCGATGGCCGATCCGCCGAACACCGCCATCCACAGGAAGCAGAGTATCGAGGGCAGGAAGATCACGCCCATCAGCAGTTCTCGCACGGAGCGCCCTTTGGAGATCCGCGCGATGAACATCCCCACGAACGGAGACCATGAGATCCACCATCCCCAGTAGAAGATGGTCCAGCCTGCCTGCCATGATGTGCCTGAAAGGGCTTCGTTCCAGAACGACAGCTCCGGCAGGACCTGCACGTAGTAGCCCACACTCTGCGTGTACAGCGAGAGGATGAACAGCGTCGGTCCGACAAGGAGCATGAAGATCAGGAACGCCGCCGCCAACCAGATATTCAGTTCGCTGAGCCGTTTGACGCCGGCGTCGAGCCCGGCGACCACCGAAATGGTGGCCAAGCCTGTGATAGCCGCGATGAGAATGATCTGGAAGGTGGTGTTGTCCGGTGTGCCAAACAACTTGTTCAATCCAGCCGACGCTTGGCCCGCTCCGAAACCGAGCGATGTCGCCAACCCGAACAGAGTCGCCACCACCGTCAACGTATCGATGGCGTTACCCCAGTTTCCGTAGATCTTCGGACCGAGGATCGGGTAGAAGATCGAGCGGAAGGTGAGCGGGAGGCCACGGTTGTAGGCAAAGAAGCCCAACGCCAGCGCGACCAGGGCGTACAGCGACCAACCGTGGATTCCCCAATGTAAATAGGTCGTGGCCATCGCTGCTTTGGCAGCGCCTGCAGTGTTGGCCTCCACGCCGAATACCGGAGGTGGTGAACTGAGATGGAAGATCGGCTCCGCGACCCCCCAGAACATCAGCCCGATTCCGAGCCCGGCCGATAACAACATGGCGTACCAGGACACCGTCGAGAACTCGGGTCGGGCGAACGGGCCTCCGAGCCGGATCTTGCCGAACCTGCTCAGTGCGAAGAACAGCGCCACACCGACGAAAATGTTGAAGTCGATTATGTAGAGCCACCCGAGGCTGCTGTTGATGAAGTCGAGGATCGAACTGAAAGCGTCCGAGGTTCTTTCCTCGAAGATGAGCGAAAGCGCGATGAAGACGGTAAGGAAACCGGCGGCCGTGAAGGTCACCTGCGGATGGATGTCGAACCCGGCACGCACAATGTTGCGGTCTCCCGGCTCGCGATCGGAGACTTCTGGATAGAAGTCAATGTCGGGGTCGATCTGGAGCCCCTGAAACTTGGCGCGGTTGTGGATCGCCGCCTCGCGCTCTCGTTCCTCCTCCTCCTCCCAGTCGTGCAGGGCCAATGTGGCCTCGGTGAGATCAATGTCGGTGTCGTCGGGACTTCGGTGAATCCGCGGATCCCCTGCTCCGGTGGTCTCTCCAGCGTCATCCATTACGGCCCCCTCCGATTGCTTCCTAGCTTGGGATTAGCCTACGGCTAGATTAAGATGCTCTCTATCACATATTCAGATAGGTCGTCAAGCACGAACAATCGTCGGCACGCCTGTTCCGGCCGAGAAGCATCAGTCCGACAGGTGTCTGGGCCATGGACGGGCTAACGTCGGCCCTGTCCAAGGGGGATTCAACAATGCGCCGAGCCGTCAGCGCAGTCTTGGCGATCCTAACGCTCGTGCTGTTGCTGCAACTGCCCGGCGGGGCGACCAACCATGGGCAGCCAACAGACAAATCGATACGCATGGCACGCGCCACCTGGGACACCGGTTGGTTCCAAGCCGAGGTCTACCGGCTACTGCTCGAACGCTTGGGTTATGACGTCGAAGGCCCAACGACGATGAGCAACCCCGAATTCTACGAGGCCGTGACCGCCGGCGAAGTGGACCTATGGGTCAACGGCTGGTTTCCGGCACACGACGTGTTCATCACAGACAGCGAAGCGGTCTCCAAGGTCGGCACCGCTGTGGACGACGGAGCACTCCAAGGCTATTTCGTCGACACGGCCACAGCCGAAGCTCACGGAATCACCAACCTCGGCGACCTGGCCGATCCCGAACTCGCCGCCCTGTTCGACCACGACGGCGACGGACTCGCCGACTTGGTGGGCTGCGAAGTCGGATGGTCCTGCGCGCTCACCATCGACCATCACCTCGAAGAATACGGACTCACCTCCACCGTGGAGCATGTCCAGGGCCAGTACTCGCCTTTGATCTCCGAGACCTTCGCTCGTCAACGGGCCGGACAACCGGTCCTCTACTTCACCTGGACGCCCAACTGGACCGTCGGCGTGCTCGTTCCAGGTACCGACGTGGTATGGCTCGAAACACCGTTCCCCACACTCCCCGAAGGCATCACGCAGAACCGTCGACAAAGCGCCATAGCCAGAATCCCGGGATGCGCCAACGACCCCTGCGCAACCGGATGGCCCCCCAACGACATCCGAGCAGTGGCCAACTCCGAGTTCCTGGACACCAACCCCGCAGTTCGACGACTTCTAGAGCAGGTAGTCATCCCACTCGACGACATATCCAAACAGAACGCACGGCTGGTGCAGGGAGAAGGAGACCCCGCCGACATCCAACGCCACGCCCAGCAGTGGCTCGATGCCAACCAGGCCCTGGTCGACAAATGGATCTTCACCGCGGACCCCGACGCCGTGGCGCGGACCGACTCAACGACCGACGAGACCACCGACCGGGGCACGCTACGGGTCGCGGCGCGTCCTGTCGCGCCCTTCGTGATCTACGAAAGCGGCACCTACAGCGGATTCGAAGTGGAACTGACGCGCCTGCTTGCCGCGAAACTCGGCATGTCCGTGGAGGTCTACGCGGCGGACACCGTTGCCAAACAGATAGACGACATACACCGCGATGTAGCGCAGATCGGGCTGGGCGGGGTAGCAATCACCGAGTCGCGTGAAGAGGCGGTCGATTTCACTCTGCCCGTGCTCGACTCCGGTCTCACCATCCTCACCCCCACCCGGGACTCTCGCAATATCGGCGACCGGATCCTGACCTTCTTCGACGCCATCGCCTCGTCGGACCTCCCCTGGTTGCTGGCCGTGTTCGGGGTTGCGGTGCTCATCGCCGCCCACCTGGTGTGGTGGTTGGAGCGCCATCACAATCCAGATTTCGCGGTCCCCTACCGCAGAGGTATCTGGGATTCGTTCTACTGGTCCGTGGTGACCATGAGCACTGTCGGTTACGGCGACAAGGTGGCACGCCGCACCAGTGGCCGCGTTCTTGCCCTGATCTGGATAGCGCTGGGAACGCTGGTCTTTGCCAGCTTCACCGCCGCCATCGCATCCTCGCTGGCGGTCAACGAACTGCGATCGGACATTTCCGGACCCTCGGATCTGCGCGGGCGCCGAGTAGCCACTGCCACACACTCCGCCGCTGAGACCTACCTTCCCTCCATCGGTGTCGGTCCCGTGCTCGTCGACAACATCAACGATGCCTACCCCCTCTTGGCGGACGGCGAAGTCGATGCAATCGTCTTCGACGCTCCGGTGCTGGACTTCTATGCAGCCAGGGAAGGAGCCGGAGAGGTAACGACAGTCGGGTCCGATTTTGAGAGAGTCCAATACGGGTTGATGCTCAACGAGGACGACCCCGAGCTGCGCGAACGCCTCAACCTCGCCCTGCTCGACACCATCGAAAGCGGAGTGCACCGCCAGCTGCACGACACCTGGTTCGGCGCCGAGAATTAGCCGGACTCGAATACCGCCACCGCCCCAGTGACGACCGTTCCAATCACGGCTGGTCTAATCCGGTGCCGGCTGTGCGACACTCGTGGACGTGGCTGGGATCGAAGACACTGAAGTTGCCGAATACGGCCGCGAGATCAGCGCGGTGGCGCGTCTGGCGCCCGGTCGCCGCGCCGTGGCAAGTACGCACGGTGACTTGACCTTCGCGGAACTCGACCGGGAAGCCGAACGGCTCGCCGGTCACCTCCAGAATGCAGGATTGGCAACAGGGGACGTGGTCGCGCTGTTGTGCACAAACCGTCCGGAGTGGATCGTCGCCCAGCAGGCCGCTCTTCGTTCTGGGCTACGGCTGGTCCCGGTCAACTGGCATCTCAAGGGAGACGACATCGCCTATGTCGTCTCCGATTCCGGTGCTCGGGCACTCATAGTTGAGAGCACGCTCGTCGGTGAACTCGGCCTCGGTGAACTCAACGTCGATGAACCGGGCGATGAGACCCGCGGGATCAAGACCCGAATCGTCATCGGCGACGATGCCGCGGGCTTCGTCAACTTCGCTGAAGCGGTCGCCGAGCCATTGCCGACAGATCCCCGACGTCCTCGCGGATCCCTGATGGTCTACACCTCTGGAAGCACGGGTCGCCCCAAGGGTGTGCGCCAAGCCGACGTATCGACAGGAAGCGGAGCAGCGATCGGCGCTGCCATGGTTGCGATGTTCGGCCTCGACGGCGAACGCGGCGACCAGATGCTCTGTCCGGCGCCGCTGTACCACTCCGGACCGAGCAGAATCTGTTCTGAATGGCCTCTAGGGGCAGGTGCCACAGTTCATCTAATGGCCCGATTCGATCCCGAGGCCGCGCTCGAGCTGATCGACACGCAGCGGCTGACACACGCATTCTTCGTTCCGACGATGTTCCACCGAATGCTCGCTGTGGAAGGTCGGGACCGCTACGACCTGAGCAGCCTCAGGTTCGTGCTTCACGGGGCGGGTCCTTGCAGCACCGCGACCAAGGCACAGATGTTCGACTGGTTAGGGCCGATCATCCATGAGATGTATGCCGCCACCGAAGGACCCGGAACCTGGATCCAGCCCCAGGAGTGGCTCGAGCATCCCGGAAGCGTGGGACGGGCCGACCCGACCCGGCTGCAGATCCGCCTCGAAGACGGTGAGGAGGCCGACCCCCTGCAGGACGGAACCGTTTGGTCACGTGCCACCACCCCGTTCCATTATCACGACGACCCCGACAAGACCGCGGCGACATTCGACGCCTCCGGCGAGTGGTACACGGTCGGAGACCGCGGCCACATAGACGACGACGGCTACCTGTATCTGACCGGGCGCACTGCCGAATGCGTCGTCTCGGGTGGCGTGAACCTGTACCCGGCTCGGGTCGACGAGGCACTCGTCAGCCATCGGGGTGTCCTCGACGGTGCCGCATTCGCGCTCGACGACGTCGAGTTCGGTCAGGTGATGGCCGCGGCAATCATTCCCGCTGAAGAAGCCTCGACCGACGACCTGATCGAGTCGGTCGTCTCCCATTGCCGAGAGACGATCGGCTCGCAACTCGCGCCGCGGCAGGTGTTCATCGTCGAAGAACTACCCCGTACCGAGGCCGGGAAGCTGTACCGCCACCGCCTCACCGAGCAGTTCTCGCCCTAGTCCGCCTCCTGCACGCCCTGACCGCCCGTTGGGTCGACCCGGTCGGCGAGGAACAGTTCAGCGGCGTCCTGCAACTCGCGTACACCCTGCTCGAAGGGGTTCCATCCGTTCTTCCAGGCGATCAGTTCTGAGAACCAAATGTGTTCCAGGGAGCGGATGATCTTGTCGCGGCGGTCGGGCGGGTAGTCGCTGGGGAAGGCGGTGCCGAGCATGGCGCTGAAGGTCTCGTGCATGTCCTGTTGGCAGGCCGCTACCTGCTCCCCCTGTGCCACCAGCCCGCCGATGAGGGCGGCGCTTACCTTCTGGTTGCTCTGCATGGCCCGCGTCACGCGTCCCAGCAGATCCAGGACCCGCTCGAGCGTCGTGTCGCCACGAGCGGGATTTCGGGCAACGCTGGTTTCGAGCCCTCGGATCCATTCGGCGAGCGACTCCGCCAGCAGGTGGTCCTTGGAGCTGAAGTAGTGGTAGACGGTGCCCATGGCGACATCGGCCCTCTCGGCCACCTCACGCATCTGCACTCCGTCGTAGCCGCCTTCACCAGCGAGTTCTATCGCGGCGCGCAGGACCCGCTCACGGCGCAGAGCCTGGTTGTTGGTGAGGGTCTTTTCCGGACGCACGCCGAGATGTTAGCGATGAGACTCGAACTATCAGAATTCGTTGCAGCGCCGAGCCACCTTCGGCCGCCCAAGGTTATGGAACAGCAGATTCTGGAATAGCTTCGTTGAATGCGCATCGACGTCTCGTTGACCGGTGATCTGTCCTCCTCCGCTGCACGCGCCTCCGACCTGGCCGCCACCGGGATCGACGGACTGTTCACGTTCGAAGGGAACAGCGATGTCTTCTTTCCGCTGATCCACGCGACCGAGCTAGATATCGACCTCTACACCAACGTCGCGATCGCTTTCCCCCGTTCGCCGATGCATCTCGCATATTGTGCATGGGATCTCCAAAGAGCCAGCGGCGGTCGCTTCGCGCTCGGACTCGGAACCCAGATCAGGCCCCACATCGAACGACGGTTCTCAGCGCAGTGGGACCGCCCGGTGGCACGCATGGTCGAGTTGATCACGGTGCTGCGCGCCATCTGGGCCAACTGGAGCGACCAGACACCACTCGAGCACCGTGGCGAGTTCTACCGAGTCGACCTGATGACCCCGATCTTCGTACCTGCGACACTCACCCAGCAGGTTCCGAGAATCTGGGTCGGAGCGCTCGGCCCCCGCATGACACAGGCGATGGCCGCGCACGCCGACGGGATCATCATCCATCCGTTCAACACCGGTGCGTTCCTGGCCGATCAGACGATGCCGCTCATCAAAACGGGACTTGCCGAGGGTGGCCGGGATCGGTCGTCGCTGACACTCAACGTCGGCTGCATCGCCGCCCCGTGTCTGACCGACGAGTCCTACGAGCGGGCGAGTTCCGCGATCCGCTTCAACCTCGCCTTCTACGGTTCCACCCCTGCCTATCGGGTCGTACTCGACCATCACGGACTCGGCGACCTGCAACCCCGGTTGCGCGAGGTCACCAAGACCGGCGACTGGGCAACGCTGGGCACTCTCGTCGACGATGAGGTTGTCGACCTGCTGGCGGTGCGCGGCACCCCTGCTGCCTGTGCCGCGCGGCTGCGCGAAGAATACGGCGGTCACGCAGACCGTCTCTCCCTGACTGTGGCCACATCGACGAACGAGGCCCTTGCCGCGATGATTCAGGAGCTCAGAGGCCGAGCAAATTGATCCCGCACAGGGTCACGTCGAACGAGGCCGTGGCCCGAGCGGCCCGCCCGCGGCCCCGCGGCCCGTGAGCGAAGCGAACAAGAGCACGGGTGGCGCGCAGTGAACAAGAGCGGGAGACAACGGCCCCGCAGTCGAGTCAGTCGCGCTGAGCGATCTCGACACCGGAATCGCATCCGGTCACACGGTCGAGATTGCGGTGCAGGTTGATGATCCTGCATTCCTCGCCCGACAGGGTGAGGTGCGTCAATCCCGGTGCGTGCAGCCCCCTCTGGGCACGTCTCAGGTTCTCGACGTCCTGGTCGAGCACCAGTCCCAGACTGTGGGAACCGGCGTCCATTTCAGCGGTCAGCGGCTCGGTCCGCGCAGCACCGGGGTTGACCCGGTCGAAGGCGACTATGTCCATGTAGCCGTCGTCGGGAGTGTCACCCGGGCGCGCCCGCACGACCTGGAGCAGATCACCGAACACCAGCACGGTTATGTTCGGGAACAGGTTGTACTGCTGCAGCGTCATCATCTCATCGGGGCCGAACCGGCTGAGGTCCACTTCCTCGGTCTGCGCGAAGTGCTCCACGATCATGTCGGACAGCACATCGCGCAGCGTTGAGCCTGGTGGCACCTCAGGGCAGGGACCGGCGTCAGCAGGATCGCTCAGACCGACCCGGCCCCCCATCACCTCTACGAACCCTTCCCAGATCTGTTGGTTCGTGGCGCCGCCGCGCAGGCGGGGACTGGCCAGGCCATAGGGTTGCACAAGCTTTCCGTGGCGTTCCCAGATTGTCTGGGGGCTGTTGACGTCATCGACCATGCGCAACATCTCGCGGTGAATTCCCTGCACGTGGTAGGTCTCGCTGAATCCGTCGATGATCGTCTTCCAGTTGGAAGGGACCGGGATCGAGATCAGCGCCTTGCAGCGAAAGTCGTCCAGGTCGGCCCAGGCGATGTCGTCGGGTACTGGCGCCAGGAATTCTGCGAGGGGTTCGGCCCCAGGATCGGGATTGACGAACACCAACGGACCCCAGGTGTCGACCTTGGCACCGAAGAGTGGGAAGTCGTCGTTGCGCAACGTCCCGAAGCCCTTGCGCGACGGCACCTCCCTGAGTTCCCCGGCGAGGTTCCAAGACCAGCGATGGAACCCGCAGCGCAGTTCGCTGAGTCCCCGTCGGTTCTCGTCGCAGAGTTGCATCCCGCGGTGTCGGCACACGTTCTGGAAGGCACGGAGCTCGCCGTCGTCGCCGCGCACGATCAGAATCGAGAGTCGGCCGACATCGTAGACATGGACATCGCCAGGCTCGGCGACATGGTCGAGCGTGCACGCCAGTTGCCAGGTGGTGGGCCAGAGTCTCTCCTCTTCGATTCGTGCCCAAGCCGCGTCCGTGTAACGGCTCGCGTCGACGAGGGTGGGCCTGCTCACCCGCCCGACCGAGACGATGGTCTCCCCCACCGGCGCATTGTCTGTATAGACATCGTCGGTGTGCACGTCGGGCGCCACGGTCGTCATCTGTCGGCTCAATCGGCGTTCTGGCTGAGCATCTCGGCCACCCGGGTCTTGGCCATCACACCTTCGAAGGGGCGTCCGATTATGGCCTTGTCGGGTCCGACGATGATCGGACGCTGGAGCAGCCGGTGGTACCTGCCGAGCACCTCCACCACGGCATCGACGTTGCCGACGTAGTCGTCCTCGTTGAGGCCGAGTTTGGCGAACTGGGCGTCCTTGCGCACCAGGTTCTCGACGGGTTCTTCGAGTTTGGCTATCAGCTCACGCAGCGTCTGCTCGTCGGGGAAGTCCTTCATGTAGCGGACTTCGTTGAACTCGACGCCCATCTCCGTGGCGACCGCCACAGCGTTGCTCGACGAGTTTCAATGTTGGTTGTGGTAGATGGTCAGGGCCATTGTTTGTCCTTGTATTGGTCGCGAAGCTCGTATTTGAGGATCTTCATGGTGGCGTTGCGGGGCAGCGGTCCGTCGTGGACCTCGAGTTGCTCGGGGGTTTTCTGGACCATCAACCCGGCCTCTCGGCAGGCCTCGGTCATCTGCTCGAAGGTCAGATCGTCGTGGCCTGCTGCGGTCTCGATCACCGCACAGACACGTTCTCCCCGCTGCGGATCGGGCAGTCCGACAACGGCCGCGTTCTCCACCGACGGCAGCGCGTAGAGGACATCCTCGACTTCCTTGGCCGAGATGTTCTCGCCCTTGCGAATGATGATGTCCTTGACGCGCCCGGTGAGCGTCACGTGCCCGTCAGCGTGTTTGATCCCGAGGTCTCCGGTGCGGAACCGACCCTGGTCGTCGAATGCCTCGTCGTTGAGGCTCGGGTCCGTGTAGCCCGCGAACAGCATCGGCCCGCTGACGCGGACTTCGCCCTCACTGCCCGGTTCTGCCTCCGAACCGTCGACTGTCACGATCGTCACCTCGCAGCCTCTGATCGGGGCTCCCTCAGTGTGGGCGAGCTGCTCATCGGAGTCGGAGGGCGAGCCCTGGGTGATCATCGGGCATTCGGTCATGCCGTAGCCGTGGGCGATGGGAATGCCCATCTTCTCCTTGACTTCGAAGTAGATCTCAGGGGGTTTGGGTGCGCCGCCGCCGGCCATGGCTCGGAGCCGCGGCATCGAGTCTCCGCCGAGTTGTTGGTCCTGCGCTAGGAACATCTGGTAGAAGGCCGTCGATCCACCGACGATTGTGGCACCGTGCTCGGCGTAGGCGACCACGGCACCGGCGGGCGTGAACCGCTCGATCAGGACCGCTCCGAAGCCGTCGACCAGCAGCATCACGATGAAATCGGGGCCGCCGATATGGGCATAGGGGAAAGCGATGGTCCCCATGTCGTCGGCGTTGGTCTCCAGGGCCAGAGCGAGGCCGGTTCCCGCCGCAATCAGGGTCTTGTCGGAGTGCTTGACTCCCTTGGGGTCGGACGTGGTACCTGAGGTGTAGTAGATCCATCGCACTGCGTCGCCGTCGGCGGGAGCGGGCGGCAACGTGGACGGGTCGCCTTCGGGGAGATTGTCGTAACCGTTGAGGATCTGTGGGCGCGGATCAAGTTTCTCGCTCACCTCTGCCGCCATGGCGTGGTAGTCGAAGTCTCCCCACACCCCGGGCGTGAACACGAAGCGCGCTCCGGTTTGGGCGATACAGAATCCGACCTCTCGATGCCGGTAGATGTGAATGATCGGGTTCTGTACTGCGCCGAGCCGCGACAGCGCGAAGCTCAAGGCGATCGTCTCGATCCGTGTCGGCAACTCCCAGGTGACGGGGGTGCCCTCGGCTATTCCCAGTTCGTGCAGCCCGGCGGCCACTCTCTCGACCTTGGCGAGGAATTCGGCATATGTGAGTTGCCGACCAGCATCGTCGACCAGGAACAGTTGATCCGGCGAAAGCGCGGTGCGACGCTCGAGCAGCTCCCAGAACGTTGTGGCATCGAGAATCTGTTCGCTCACTTCGCCTTCCGTTGCCCGTTGGTCAGTCGCCGCGGTTAGTTGCCGCGGCACAAGTATTGCTCGCGCCACCGAGGGAGGCGAATCAGCCGGTTCGGCGAACTGCGGTGCCCTCGGTCGGCCCAGCGTCGGTGTCGTGGCGCTCAGGCGGTCAGACCGCTTCGGCGCCGCGTTCGCCGGTGCGGATACGAGCGAGCGTCTCGACCGGAGTGACCCAGACCTTGCCGTCACCGATCTTCTCGGTGCGGGCTGAAGCCAGAATGGCCTCGACCACTCCGTCGGCCGCGGAGTCGTCAACCAGGATCTCGATTCTGGTCTTGGGGGTAAAGGTCACTCGATACTCGGTGCCGCGGTAAGTCTCGCTGTGGCCGCCTTGACGACCGAAGCCCTGCACCTCCGACACTGTCATTCCTGCCACGCCGACATCGGCGAGCGCAGTCTTGACATCTTCGAGTTTGAAGGGCTTGATCACCGCACTGACTAGTTTCATGACGATTCTCCGTTTCTGCTTGAGTTGATACAATCATACTATGTATCAACCTCGAATGGTGTCAATTACATAAATTTCGGGGAAAATTGTTCGATCTGGACTTGAATTCTGTAATTTGTATTGATACAATAATCAGTATGGCAGACACCGAACGCGCCCCGATCGTCAGCTACCGCGACCACCGAGGGTTCGAGCGAAGGCTCGTGATCCGGCTTGAGACAGGTACCAACATCCCGGTGTTCGAACAGCTCCGCGCGCAACTGTCGGTGATGGCCGCTGTCGGACGACTCGAACCCCGCAGCAAGCTGCCCACGGTTCGAGAACTCGCCAGCGCGCTCGATCTGGCACCGGGAACCGTCGCACGCTCCTATCGAGAGCTCGAGAACGACGGCATCGTCGAAGGCCGAGGCCGCCGTGGGACTTTCGTGGTGGACGAGCCCCCCCACAGCGAACCGCTCCAGGAGCGCCGCAAACGAGTCGCAACTGCCGCCGATCGTTTCGTCTTCGAACTGGCCGTGCTCGGAGTCGGACTCGATGACGCTCTCGACGCCGTCAGAGCCGCAGCCGCGCGACACGACGCAGAGACAGAAGGCACAGAGACAGAAGCGGCGCCCGCTCCATAGAGTCGGGCGCCGCGTACACCCCTGGAGGGAGGCGACAATTCTTGATTGTTTGACCGCCCGACCGGTGGATCGGTTACACCTAGTTGGGAATATCTCGGAACGGAATTCCCTTGTCGGGTCTGGGTTCCTGGGGCAGACCCAGCACGTTCTCGCCGATGATGTTGCGCTGCACCTGATCAGTGCCCCCACCGATGCGAGACATCCACTGCCCCAGGAAGCCGTAGTTCTGCCAGAACCCGTTGAACACAGCATCGCTGCCATACAGCGTGGCACTCGGACCCATGATCGCCATAGACAGATCACCCATCAACTCCAAGCGACGAGACGCCGCCAGCTTCAGCACTGAACTCTCAGGACCGGGCTGAGAACCACGCGAGGTTGCGGTGCGCACCCGGTAACCGAGGAAGCGCATCGTCTCAACGATCGTGTACAGGCGCGCGAGCTGCTGGCGGATCACCGGGTCGCCGGCAACTCCGAAACGTCGGGCCAACTCGATCACATCGCCAATGTAGGAAACCTGACCACCGATCCCCGCCCGCTCATTGCTCAGGGTGGTCAGAATCGGACCCCAACCCCGATTGAGTCCACCGACGACACAGTCGAGAGGCACGCGGACATTGTCCAAGAAGACCTCGTTGAACTCTGAACGTCCCGTCGGTTGCTTCAGCGGACGGATGTCGATCCCCGGAGAATCCATGTCGAGCAGCAGATAAGAGATCCCACGATGCTTCGGCTGATCGAGATCAGTGCGTACCAGCAACATGCCGTACGCCGCCTCCCGAGCATTCGAAGTCCACACCTTCTGGCCGTTGACGATGATCTCATCGCCATCGACCACCCCCGAGGTTCGCAGCCCGGCTAGGTCGGATCCTGCGCCCGGTTCTGAGAACAACTGGCACCAGATCTGCTCTCCGGTCAGCATACCTTCGAGGTACTTGCTCTTCTGGGCGTCAGTGCCGTGGGCGATGATCGTCGGACCGGCCATTCCTATCGACTGTGCGAACTGGCCCAACGGCAAGTCGTAGCGTGTCTCCTCCTCGGCGAAAATCCCGGCCATATGGCCCGACAGGCCCCGACCGCCATAGGTGGTCGGCCAGGTCAGACCCGCCCATCCCTCGTCGTACTTGGTCCGTTGCCACTCACGGCAACGGACCGTGTAGGCGGCCGATTCTGCGGTGCTCGGCGGCTGCGCCCAGTAGCTCTTGCTGAGATCGACCTCGGGGGGCAACAGCTCGGCGTGCCGGCTCAGGAAGTCACGGCACTGCTCCCGCCACGCGGCTTCCTCAGGCGTGTCGTCGAAGTCCATGGCACTGTCAGTCGCGCACGCCGTGAACCGGCTGTGGAGCACGCTCGCCAGCGATCGACCGATGCGCCAGCTCACCCGCTTCGGCGACGGTCATGCGCCGGCCGCCGACCGACACGACCGGGCCCTTCTGCCATCCGTCGCAGACGTTCAGTTGGTCGCCGGTGTTCTCGAAGGTGCGGCCCGTAACGTCGCAGGAGGCGCTGCCCAACCAGACGACCAGCGGAGAAATGTTCTCGGGTGCCTTCTCGTCGAAGCCCTCAGGTATCTCAGCGCTGTAGAAGATGCCCTCGGTCATCCGAGTGCGGGCATCGGGGGCGATTGCATTGGCGTGCACTCCGTAACGCCCCCACTCTGCCGCCTGCTGGATCGTCAGCAGCGCGATCCCGGCCTTGGCCACCGCATAGTTCCCCTGGCCGATAGACCCGGCCAGCCCGGCCCCCGAAGAAGTGTTGACAACTCGGGCCGCGACCGTCTCTCCCGCCTTGGCCTGCTCGCGCCAGTACTCGACCGCGTGGCGCGCCGGCGCGAAATGGCCCTTGAGGTGCACCCGGGTGACGCTGTCCCATTCATCCTCGGACATGCCCGCAAGCATCCGGTCCCGGAGGAATCCTGCGTTGCAGACGAGTGTGTCGAGCCCGCCGTAGGTGTCGATGGCTTGCTGGACCAGCGCCGCGGCCTGGTCCCAGTCGGCCACGTCGGCCGCGTTGGCCACCGCAACACCACCGGCGGCGACGATCTCCGCCACAACGTCGTTGGCAGCATCGCTGGTCGACGGTGTGCCGTCGCGCTCCACGCCGAGGTCGTTGACCACGACGCGGGCGCCGTGCGCCGCGAATGCCAGCGCATGGGCACGGCCGAGGCCCCTGGCAGCCCCCGTAACGATCACCACCCGCCCGTCAAGATCGATCGCCTCAGAAGCCATAGGGAGCTCCAGTCCTTTGTCTTGGTGTCGTTTGTCTTGGTGTGAATGCCAACCGGCACTCCGTCCACGACACTGCTTCAAGACGCTGGTTCACGAGAAGGCCGGGTCCAGTTCGGACGAGACGATCCACATCGCAAAATACTGAGCGGCTCCCCCGTACGCGTGGCCGAGCGCAACCCTTGCTCCGTCCACCTGATAGTCACCTGCAGTGCCGCGCACCTGATTGGCCGCCTCAAGGCATCGGATCATCCCCGACGCGCCTATCGGATTCGACGACAGCACGCCGCCGGAGCAGTTGACCGGGAAGTCACCGTCGAGGGCCGTCGCTCCCTCATCGGTCATCTTCCAGCCTTCTCCGTCCGGTGCGATGAGGTGCCCCTCGAGCCACATCGGCTCGTACCAGCTGAACGGGACATAGAGCTCCGCGGTGTCGATCTGACGGCGCGGATCGGTGATCCCCACTTCTTTGTACAGCGCTTTGGCGCAGTCAACCCCGGCCTGGGGTTTGACGGTGTCGCGCCCGGGGAAACTTGAGAACTCGGTGCGCTTGGCGTGCCCGAGCACCCAGGCAGGAGGGTTCGGTGAGCGTGAAACCAGATCCTGCGAACTCAGCACCATCGCCGCCGCGCCGTCGGAGGAGGGGCACGACTCTAAGAAGTGCAGGGGATCCCACAGCATCGGCGACTGTTTGACCGACTCAATGCTGATGTCGCTGAGATGAAGATGCGCGTACTGGTTCTTCAGTGCGTTCTGTCGGTCCTTGACCGCCACCTGCCAACCGATGTGTTCAGGCGCTCCAGAGCGCCGGATGTACTCCCGTATCCACGGAGCGAAGGTTCCGCCGGCTCCCTGGCCTCCGGACTTTCCGCCCGACAATGCCCAGGTAGCGTTGCCCTCGGACTGTTTCTCGTAGGTGA
The DNA here is from genome assembly GCA_965221585.1 of Candidatus Aldehydirespiratoraceae bacterium. GTDB lineage: Bacteria > Actinomycetota > Acidimicrobiia > Acidimicrobiales > Aldehydirespiratoraceae > VXYK01. The sequence goes on from OZ244898.1 coordinate 2,038,531, forward strand.
CCGTCAGCACCGTGTCGTAGCGGCCGCTCTCCACGAGTACGGCCGCGGAGATGGCCGTCGAGGCGCCCACTGATCCGGCTGTGTGGACTCGGTGTATCGGTTTGCCGACCGCTCCTAGAGCATCAGCGAGCGATAACTCGGGCATGATCACGCCCTCCAACGCGTCGGGGGCTTTTCCGAGCACCACAGCGTCGATGTCGGCGAAGCTCACTTCGGCGTCGTCGAGGGCCCGCAGGGCGGCCTCGCGCACCAGACCGTCGAGCGAGAGGTCGTCGCGCCGACGCTTGTACTTGGTTTGACCGATTCCGACCACCGCACACGGTCGAGCCATGTCAGGCACCTCCTTCCATGACACACAGCAAGTTCTGTTGCAACGCCGCGCCCGAGGAGGCGTGGGCCACTCCCCGAGATGCTTCACCCTCGGCGATGCGTCGAGCCACCTCGATCACACGGACTAGGCCTGTCGCCATCACGGGATCACCCGCGAGGGGTCCTCCTGAGGGATTCACAGAGGTGGAGTCGGCAAGGTTCAGGGCGCTGCGAAGAATGATCTCCTCGTGGGCGTGGGTGACGTGCAACTCGGCCACATCAACGGCTCCATCCCCAACTCCTGACCCCGCGGCAGCCAAACGTGTGCTCGACGAGTCGGTGAGGTCGCGCAAACCCGCGTGGTGGGACTCGATGCGATGGTCGAGTCCGGTGATCCACACCGGATTGTCGGTGAGTTCGCGGGCCCGGTCCCGACGGGCGATCAGCAGCGCGGCCGCACCGTCCGCCTTGGGCGACACGTCATGGGCACGCAGCGGAGCCATGTCATAGGGGGCGGCAAGTAGTTCTTCGACCGTGGCCGTGGTCCTGATCTGAGCATGGGGGTTGCTCGCCGCGGAGGCGTAGCTGCGGGCCACGACCTCGGCGATCTCGGTCTCGGTGGCCTTTCGCGACTCGATCAGTGAGCGTGCCGCGATTCCGGCCATGGCATCGGGGTCGATGCCGAGTGGAGCGACCACGTAGGGATCGGCTTGCAGGTGGAACACCTCGCGGGAGTTGCACGGGGAGGACTTGCCTGAGCCCACCACCATTGCAATGTCGATGTCGCCCATCTGCAGCCTCAGCCACGCTTCGAACAGTGCCCAGGCCCCGTCCATCTCCACATGGGACTCGTACACCGGCGGCCACGCTCCCATCCCGTCGACGTTCGACACGAAGGCGAAGGGCATGCCGCTGAGGTAGTCGCAGCTGCCGGCGATTGTGAAGTCGACATCGCGGCGCTCGATTCCGGCGTCGGCGAGCAGAGCGTTGACGCACTCCATGATGAGCACGACTTCTGGGCCGTCGTAGCGAACATGCGCGTCGGTCTGCGCAAAACCGACGATCGCGATGTCGTTTTCGTGGCGTTGAGCCTGTGCTGTGTCGGACTGTGCTGTAGCAGACATTAGAAGTTGTGTTCCTTCAACAGTTCGGGGTCGACGTCGTCTTCACCGGTCGGTTCCCAGCGCTCGTACACCTCTTCGTTCAGGCCATAACCGCGGTTGTCGAGATCCCCGATGCGGTCGCCGTCGCGCCACACCATCCGCAGGCGCATACCTACACGGAAGTCCTCGATCTTGATGTCGCGGATATCGATCCCGCCGACTGTGGAGTCTGCCCCGTCGAGGAGCACTGAGCAGCGGATGTACGGTTCCGTCTCGGTCTGTCCGTGATATTGGACCGGCACGATCTCAGTGAAGGATGTGACCGTGCCGATATCGGACACCTCGACATCATCGTCGGGAGTCATCGGAACCCGGTTTGTGGCGTCGTAGCCGCGGCTCGGAACATGGACCTTGCCGTCGACGGGGCTTCGTTGCCCGATGATCCTGCCCTGCTTGAGACCCTCCACGAAGCGACGGCGATGAGGCAGCAGCGGTTCGCGGATCCGCACGCCGATCAGGTGCTCGGTGATCGTCACCGGCTCTGCGTCGTCATCGACTTGCGGCGCTTGTGGCGGTTCGTCACCGGGAACGAAATAGATGTCGTTGATCGTGCCCTGCCGGTCGCCTCGGAAACGTACAACCACTCTCATCGAGGTCGCCATCGCGTCCATCGAGCCCGCATCGACGGCATGCAGCATGGTCGTGTCCGCGCCGTCGAGTTTGATCTGGGCGAAGGCGAAAGGATGCTCGAACGGATGCTTGGAGGTCGGCTGAGCAACCCAGGTCCAACCGTGCACCTCTCCGCCGGGTCCAACTTCGACGAGGTTCTCCGGGCCCACGGTGGCACCGGTGTCGGGGTCGTATTCGACAGGCGGGCAGATCACTCGGTCCCCGACCCGCGTGGCGAGAATTCGACCGTCTCGAAGACCGGTCAGGAACGGCCCGATTATCGGGCCGGTGGTTCGCGTGTACGGATACTCGAGGTTGAAATCTATGTCGAAGGTCTCTGGGTCTTGAAGTTCAGCGTCTTGAAGTTCAGCCATACGCCCGCAGTCCACCACAACTCGCGTCGGGGCCCAAAACCGGGACCCGCTCTGTGCTATAAGTGCTCAGCGTCTGCCGCGGACCAGCCGACCGGGTCGTGCTCCGGTGTCCTCGCCGTGCTCGCGGGTCAGGACCCCGGCGACGATCGTCGCCACATAGCCCTCGGCCCGCTGGATCAACCGCCTGCCGCCAGCGGGAAGGTCGTGAACCAACTCGGGTGTCCGCAGGTTGATGCGGTCGTGGTCGATGATGTTGAGATCGCCTCGCCGGCCGACGGCTATCGTGCCGCGGTCGGTCATGCCGAAGAGTTCCGCGGTGTCCTTGGTCTGCTTGCGAACCACCCACTCCAGCGGCAGTTTCTCGCCGCGGTCACGATCGCGGGTCCAGTGCGAGATCATGGTGGTCGGCAATGAAGCATCGCAGATCAGACCACAGTGGGCTCCACCGTCGCCCAGCCCCACCACAGCCTGCGGGTGAGTCAACTGTTCACGGATGACGTCGTGGTTCGAGTCCACATAGTTGTAGAGCGGTGCCATCAGCAGCGCCCTGCCGTCCTCGGCCAGGAACGCGTCGTACGCGACTTCTTCGGCCGAGACGCCTGAGGCTTCCGCGATTGCGCCCACCGAGCGCTCACGTGTCGGCTCATAGTCCGGCGGGTCGCCCAGAACGTAGAGATTGTCGAGCATCCCCGCAATCAGCATGGCAACGCCCTCGTTGACCGAACCGCGCTCTGACCGTGCGACGTTCTCCTCCGCCAGGATCGCGGCACGAATCTCCGGGCGGCGAAGCTCCACGATGCGCTCGGAGATCGGCAGATCGGCGAGTCGCAAGTAGGTGGGCCGCAACATGAAGGGATGCCCGGTCTGGAATCCGACCAGGACTCCGAACGGGCGGCCCGCAACCTGCGGGTACAGCCTGGCACCTTCCGCGGTCGCAGCCAGCGAAACCGCCATCTGCTCCTTCCAGAGGTCGGGCGCGCCCGGTACCTGCAGCATCGCGAACGTGACCGGTTGACCAGTCTCTGCGGAGAGCCTGCGCATCCAGTCGACTTCGCGCATCGGCGCCACCAGGTCGAGGCCCGCGGCACCGGCCGGCGCCAACTCGAAGACTCCCCCTCCGCCGTCTCGCAGTGCCCGACCCAGCGCGAACAGCTCGTCCTCGGCGGCGAACGTGCCAGGCACCGGTTCGCCGTCCATTGCCCTGTGCCCGATGGTTCGCGACGTGGACACACCCAGGGCGCCCGCTTCCACCGCTTCACGCACTATCTCGGCCATGGCTTCGATCTCGTCCGGTGAGGCGTCCTCGTTGCGGGCGCCCCGCTCCCCCATCACATAGGCACGCACCGACCCATGGGGGATCTGGGTACCGACATCGACGGACCACCGTCGCTGGTCGAGCGCATCGAGATATTCGGGGAAAGTCTCCCAATCCCATTCGATCCCCTCACTCAGAGCCGCTCCAGGGATGTCTTCGACCCCTTCCATCAACTGGATCAGCCATTCTTCGGTGCCCGGCCTGACCGGAGCGAAGCCGACCCCGCAGTTGCCCATCACCAGGGTTGTGACACCGTGCAATGAGGTGGGTTCGAGCGTCTCGTCCCAGGTGACCTGGCCGTCGTAGTGGGTGTGCACATCCACAAAACCGGGTGTCACCAGCAGCCCGGTGGCGTCGATCGTCTCGCGGGCGTCGCCGTTGAGGTCAGGGCCGACAGCAGCGATCACACCGTCAGCGATGGCAACATCGGCAACGAATCGCTCTGAGCCGGTTCCGTCGACGACAGTCCCATTGCGGATTAGCAGGTCAAACATTGTGGTCCCTTTTTCTAGTTCTAGGTCTGGGTCTCGGTTCTAAGTCGGTACTTGTCGTGTCAGACAGCGGTTCCGGCGCGCACCAGGCGACCTGGACGCGCACCGGTGTCGGCGTCGTCCTGGCGAGTGACTTCACCGCTGACGATCGTCGCCCGGTAGCCCTTGGCGGACTGCACGAAACGTTTCCCGCCCGCAGGCAGGTCGCGGGCGACGCGTGGGGGCTCCAAGGACAGATTGTCGAAGTCGATCACGTTGAGGTCCGCTTTGGCGCCTACCTCGATCGTCCCCCGGTCTTCGAGACCGAAGAGCCGGGCGGTGTCATGGGTCTGTTTCTTGACGAGGAACTCGAGGGGCAGCTGCTCGCCTCGCGTGCGATCGCGAGCCCAATGGGTGAGCAGCCAGGTCGGTTGGGAGGCATCGCAGATCACGCCGCAGTGCGCTCCCCCGTCGCTCAGCCCGACCACACCGGCTGGATGCTGCAGCATCTCGCGAAGAGCGTCGCCGTTGCCGTCGGCATAGTTGAGGAACGGGAACAGCAGCAGCGCCTTGCCCTCGTCCTCGAGAAGCATGTCGTAGAGCAGGTCGTCAAGATCCCGGCCCTGCGCCTCGGCCAGCGCCTTGATCGTGCACTCGGGTCCGGGCTCGTAGTCGGGCGGGTCGCCCAGCACGTAGATCCGGTGCAACGAATTCAAAATGAACTGGGAGAAGGGATTGTCCGTTTCGGGAGTCTCGGCAAGGATCGCCGCGCGGCGCTCCGGTCGGCGCAGTTCAGCCACAAGTTCGGGCAACGGCAGGTCCGCTATCTCGTCCCAACTGGGCCTTTGACGCCAAGGACTCAGGCCTTCGAGCCCCAACAGGATCCCGTTGAGGCGTCCGGCGATCTGGGGATGCAACGAGGCACCCGCGGCCACCGCCTCTGCTGAGCGGTCCATCAGCGCCCGCCACAGTTCAGGTTCGTCGTTGATCTGGACGAGCACGAACGACACCGGCACTCCCGTCTCTTTGGAGATGCGCACCATCCAGTCGACCTCGGTGTGGGGGGCCACCGTGTCTTCTCCGGCCGAGCCCATCGGCGCGAGTTCCAGTAGTCCATGTCCCGCGTCGGCGCAGCCCCGGGCCAGCGCATAGAGCTCGTCTTCTGCCGCGAACGTGCCGGGCACCGGTTCACCGTCCATGGCCGTGTGAGCGAGGGTCCGCGAGGTCGACACGCCGAGGGCCCCGGCGGCAACGGCCTCACCGACGATCCTGCGCATCTCGGCGATCTCTTCTTCGTCGGCGGGGGCGTTGCGGGCACCGCGCTCCCCCATGACGTAGGCGCGAACCGCTCCGTGGGGCACCAGGCAGCCGACATCGAGCCCCCAGGCCCGGCCTTCGAGACTGTCGAGGTATTCCGGAAAGGTCTCCCATGACCAGTCGATGCCCTCAGCCAGAGCCGCACCGGGGATGTCTTCGACGCCTTCCATCAACTGGATCAGCCAATCCTCGGTGCCGGGCCTCACCGGAGCGAAGCCGACGCCGCAGTTTCCTGTGACCACCGTGGTGACGCCGTGGCTGGCCGACGGTTCAAGTACGGGGTCCCAGGTGACCTGGCCGTCGTAGTGGGTGTGCACGTCGACGAACCCGGGGATCACGATGCAACCCTCGGCGTCGATCTCTTGGCGTGCATCGCCTTCCAGTTCGGGACCTACGGCGGCGATTTTGCCCTTGAGGACCGCCACATCACCGCGGTACCGGTCAGCACCGGTTCCGTCGACGATGACTCCGTTGCGTATCAGTAAGTCATACATGGAATCGTCCGTGTCGTTCGCTTGAGTGGCCGAGATTGCTTCCACTCTAGAGGCAAGCGATGCCCGGGCCCGAATCCGACGGCGCCGGTGTTCCCCCGGCCTCTGGGCCGACCAGCGCGTCGACCAAGCCGCTGAGCTGGCGGTCGAGGCGTGCGGCGGTGGCTCGGTATACGGCCAGCGGTTCACCCACCGGATCCTCGACCTCCTCGGCCGGACGCCCGATCAGGTCGCCGGGGCGCTGCTTGGCGATCATCTCGATGCGTTCTCGCATCTGGATTCTGGTGGGTGCGCGCTGTGTCGGCAGTTGCGTGCCTTGGGCCAGACGTGCGAACTCGGCGGGGAGGAACACCCGAGACCTGAGCGCCCGATCACGCCCGATCACTGCGCCTGCATGGATCCTGGTCATGGCCACCACCAGGTCCACATCGAGATCAACGTCGCCGATGCGGCGGCTGACGTGGCTGCCGATGTCCAACCCCAGCTCAGCCATGGCCGTTACGGCGTGCGGAGTTGCCGGGTTCTGCGACCAGCCCAGAGTCCCCGCCGATCCCACCCGGGCATCCACACCGGCCTCGACGAGCCGGGCCCGCAAGATCCCCTCCGCCATCGGCGAGCGGCAGATGTTTCCGGTGCAGACAACCAGCACTTCCAACTCAGACATGTCTTCAGCCTTGCATGCAGTGCGCAGAATCCCACGCTCGTGCGGCTCGAAAGTGCCTCACGTCGACCGATGGGCCAAACTGATCGCCAACCCGGTCGACGAACGAGGAGCGGAGCTTTGCCAGGACCACTTGAGGGCGTACGGATTGTCGAGCTGGGTGTCTGGGTCGCTGGACCGGCCGCCGGAGGGATCCTGGCGGACTGGGGCGCGGATGTGATCAAGATCGAGCCTCTCGGCGGTGACCCGGCCCGCACATTCCAGTACATGCTCGGCGGTGACATGCCCACCAACCCGGTGTTCGATCTCGACAATCGCTCCAAGCGCAGTATCGCCCTCGACCTCTCCGATGATGAGGGTTTGGCGATTGCCAAAGAGTTGATCGCTCAGGCCGACGTGTTCGTCACGAACGTGCGGCTCGCGGGACTCGAGCGTCTGGGCCTGGATCACGAGACGCTGCTGGAACGGCATCCCCGCCTGGTGTACGCGGCGATCACAGGATTCGGCCTCGAGGGTCCCGACAAGGACCGCGCGGCATACGACATCGCGGCTTTCTGGGCGCGGTCCGGGATCGCCCACATGCTCACTCCGGAGGGGAGCGACCCCCCGTTTCAACGCGGCGGGATGGGCGACCACAATGCCGGCATGGCCGCGGCGGCCGCTGTCTCGGCTGCGCTGTACAGCCGTGAGCGCACGGGATCCGGGCAACTCTGTTCCACTTCGCTGTTCCGCACAGGCATCTACACGATCAGTTTCGATCTGGCGATCACCGTGGGTTGGGGCGTAACGCTCCGGGTCGGCACCCGAGACACCATGTACAACCCCACCACCAACAACTACGTCACCGGCGACGGCAAGCGGTTCTGGGTCGTGGGCCTGGAAGCGAATCGACATTGGCCTCCACTGGCACGGGCCGTGGGGCACCCTGAATGGATCAGCGACGAACGGTTCGCCACGGCCGCGGACCGGGCGGCCAACGGGCCTGAACTGATCGGCGAGCTGGACAGGATCTTCGTCACCAAGACGCTCGCGCAATGGGAGGAGATCTTCGCCACGGAGCCGGACTTCTTCTGGGCACCGATTCAATCGCCCGACGATCTGCTGGCCGATCCCCAGTTCCATGCCGGCGGGGCCCTGGTCGAGGTCCCCGACGGACCCGTCACGACCTCCTCGATCGCCACACCGGTGGACTTCGACGGCACGCCCTGGGCTCCGCGCAGCCTCGCCCCCCGGCTCGGCGAGCACACCGTGGAGATCCTGGAGGGTCTGGGGCGTGGCGATGACGCGGACTCCCTCGCGGCTCGGGGTGTGGTGGGTATCGCCTGATGAACCTCGGGTTCGGTCGCGGCCCGGTCGTCGCGATCGTGTGCGTCCTTTGCCTCGCTGCTTCGGCATGTGGTGCGTCGGACGGTGAGCGGCGCGGCAACGAGACTGTTGTCCCCCCGTCCACCGCGGACAGCACCGGCGCGGTTCCGACAACCAACGCAACCACGGGCGGTACCGGCGTCGATACAAACACAAGCGATACAAGCACAAGCACGGTCATCCGCACGGGCACGGACGCCGATCCCGCCGACACAAGCACAGGCAACGGCACAATCACGGGCACGGATGCCGACACCGATACCGCCGACGCAGGCACGGGTGTCGACACAAGCAACGACACCGACACGGACACGGGCACTGACATGGACAGCGCTTCGACCAGCACCACGGCGGCTCCGAGTGAGATCGCAGTCTCGCCATGGCCACAAGATCCTCGAACAGCGCAGGACCGCGACTGGCAGGTCCAGATCGAGGCCCACTGGGCCCACGACACCGACGCCTTCACTCAGGGACTCGAGACTGACGGCGGCACGATCTACGAGAGCACCGGGCTCTACGGCGAGTCGCGTCTGCGCGCCCTCGACGGCGCGACGGAACTGCGCTCGGTAGCGCTCGATCCCGAGCTGTTCGGCGAGGGTCTGACGCTGCTCGGCGACGAGATCATCCAACTCTCCTGGCGAGCGGGCCGGGCCCTGCGTTGGGACCGCGACACCTTCGAGCCGCGCGGCGAGTTTCGCTACCAGGGCGAGGGTTGGGGGATCTGTTGGGACGAGGGCCGCTCGCGGCTGTTGATGAGCGATGGCACATCGACCTTGACCCACCGCGACCGTGACGACTTCTCGGTGGTGACCAAGATCACCGTGACCCGCAACAACGAACCAGTTGCCCGGATCAACGAACTCGAGTGCGTCGAGGGGCTGGTGGTCGCCAATATCTGGATGAGCAACGAGATCATCGTCATCGACCCCGATTCTGGAGAGGTGCTCGTGTCGATCGACGCCGCATTGCTGGCTGCGGAAGCAGGCGTCTCAGCCTCCGAGCGCGATGAAGTGCTCAACGGCATTGCCTACAACGGCGACGGCACCTGGATTCTCGGCGGGAAGAACTGGCCGGTGCAGTTCCTGGTCACGCTGAGCCTGGACTGACGACCCAGGACTGACGACCCTGGTCTGATCAGTTGCCCCGATTAGTCGCCACTGTCGATGGGCTCGTAACCGGCCACATCGTGGTGGGGGGTGTCGAGATAGATCTTGGCTTCGGGGACTCCCGCGAATTTGCCGTGACTCCAACGAATCTCCACGTGGCCTTCCACGGTCCTGAGGGTCGAGTCCTGCTTGTCGACTACCTCTGCGCGCCACCGAACCGTCGGTTGACCTGCATAGTCGCCCCACATGTCGAAATGTCGCATGCGAAAGCGGTTCCGAAAGTCCCAGGGGGTCAGGACGCGATAGCGGATCGGCAACCCCGTTCTGTCGGTGCCGAGCACAAAGTATGGCGAGGCCGCAAGACGCAAGAGCCGCCAGAGCAGTTCTTCGCGGTCCAGCCTGCTCGAGGTTCTCTCCATCAGCAGCTGTGCGCTGTTGCGGGCGATCTCAAACCCGACGAGTTCCCAGTCATAGCGCAATGACCGTGGCCAACGGCCCGACAGAGCCGAACGCAGCGCGGCTCGGTGGTCCTTGTTCAGGGCGGTCACGCGGGTCGGCAGCGAAAGCTCGGTCACATGCCTGCGCACCTGGGCGTAGAACTCCTGGTACGACTCTGCGGCCACTTCGACGAACCAGTCCCCGCCGCGCCTGGAACGTTCCGCCAGAGCCTTGTCGAAGACATGCCAGGGCGAGGCGTTGTGGAGAATGTCGGAGCCGTACTTGCAGCTGATCAGATAGACGTGATCGACCCGCAGATCAGCTGGGATCTGCTCGTAGGCGGGTGGCCGATGATGGCCCTTCCATTCGATCAACCACGGCACTCGACCGCGGAGTCCGACGTTGGCCCGCGCGAACACCTCTCCGTTGGCGTACGCGCTGGCGAATATCTCGCCGTGCTTTCCCTCGTCGAATGCTGCATCGAGGCGGTCGAACACCCGGTCGGTCACATTGCCGATTGAGCGTGGTCTGGCCGCGAGTGCCCGCTGGAGATCCCGGTAGCCGAAGAGGCCCAGTCCGGTGACTATTTCAGAGATTTCGGTGCGAACCGTTGCCATGAGACTCCCGTGCTTGGGCGAATCTTAGAACGTGTGCGGACTGAACATCGCTGCAGCGCTGTCACACGGCCAGACCATGATTGGGGTTCCCTCGCGACCCGGGTTGGGCCGCCATCACCACCGACATCGATCGGAGTCCAAAGATGGCTCAGCCCGTATCCAACTCAACCCTTGGCCGGCGCGCTCTGTTGCTTGACCGCGGCGTCGTTGCCCTCGCCGGTGAGATCATCGCCATTCCGCCACCCCTCGGCATCAATGAGAGTCCCTACGGTCCTCTGGTGGGCGTGCGCTGCGGCCGGGCCGTGCAAGCCGTTGCCTATCCACTGCCCGCACGTCTGATCAGTTGCGAGGTGGCCGATACCCAGGTTGCCGTTGTCGTCAGCCGTACGGCTGCTCCGCAGATCGTCGATCCTCGCAGGGAGCATCCCATGACGATCGAGGCCGAGCTTGGTCCGGCTGTCGATGTCGGTCGGCGAGCGCTGGGGATGGCGACACCTGAGGAGTTGACCTCTCCGTCCGATGTGCTGGACGTGTTCTGGCTCGACGGCATCATCAGCGATGTGCTGCGCTCGGAACCCGGTGAATCGCGGGACTGGGCCTCGGTATCGGTGCTCCACCCCCTGACCGACCACGCGATTGAACCGTGGCGCCTCCGCAACCGGCGACTGAGACTGCCCTTGGGTTGGGATGCATTCCGTCGTCGAGCCTCCAACGCAAGTTCGCCCTGGCCGGGTATGGATCCCTCGATTGCGGGCTGGCTCGACGACGGTTCATTCGCGCGTTGGTGTCTCGCAGACCTGCCCGACAAAGACACGATTCTCGATGATCTTCGTGATCTCCTGGAGCCTTCGCTGATGGCCTATATCGATGAGACTCTTGCACCTCCCGGCGAATGGATCCGCCGATGGCCGTAGACGCGGCGTGGGTGGCTACGGGCCGGAGAGACAACGCTGGCAGGATCTTGCGCAGGATCTTGCGGACTGTCATCGCCGTGATCGGTCTCAAATCAAAGAAAGCAGGGCAAACTTGACACGCCGTTGACAGCACGAGAGGAAGCCGACCAGATGAGTGCGCCGACATCGAGCCCGGTGACAGAGATCCCGCCGGCTGACCCCGACGAAGCCGCCATGCATTTCGAGCGCCTCCTCTCGCTGGAGACCGACTGCTGGGATGTTCAGGAGTCGATCAAGAACGGAACCGACGACTTCATCCTGCTTCACGTCAACGGAGACGAGGCCGGCTTCGACGCGGGCCACGTTCCCGGTGCGATCTTCATGCACCACTCGACCATCAGCACCGAGACGCTGGCGCGTTATCCCGAAGACACGCTGTTCGTCGTCTACTGTGCGGGACCGCACTGCAACGGTGCCGACAAGGCGGCCGCACGGATCGCACGATTGGGACGCCCGGTCAAGAAGATGATCGGCGGCAAGATCGGCTGGCTCGACGAGGGTTTCAGTCTGGCCACGACCTGAAACGTCGCCGCTCCGTGGCTGAACAAACCGAGGTGTGGCGTTGCGATTGGTGCTAATACTGGCATCCTTAACGACGGCGTCAGCTACCTCTGAGGACTTCTGTGACCTACAAACCGGGCGATCGGGTTGTCTACCCGCATCACGGCGCAGCCGTAATCGAGAAGAAGGAGAAGCGCACCGCCTTCGGCGAGGAGCGGGACTACCTCGTTCTTCGTATGGCGCACGGCGACCTGGTGCTATCGGTACCGGTAGACAAGGTCGAACAGGTCGGGATGCGCTGGCCGATCTCTACCGAAGATGTCGAAGACCTCTTCGAGGTGCTTGCCAAACGAGACGTGAGGGAGCCCGCCAACTGGTCGCGGCGCTTCAAGAACCATCAGGAGAAGCTGAAGTCCGGCGATGTCTACCAGGTCGCGGAGGTGGTCCGGAATCTTGCGCTGCGCGACAACGCCAAGGGGCTGTCCGCTGGTGAGAAGTCGCTCTACACAAAGGCACGTACAGTGCTCATTTCGGAGCTGGCGTTCGCGCTCGATGTCGACGAGGAGGTCGCCACGACCCGAGTCGACGACGCTCTGGTCTAGAGGCCGCTCGCGGATCGTCCCATTCGCTGGCGGAGTCGCGGCAGGAACTCTTCGGCGTGGCGGTGCAGTTGTTCATCGACCATTGCCGGTTCGAGTCCGCTCACATGGATTCGGACGTTGACGGTGTCGCAGTCGGATGAGGCGAGAAAGTCGGCGAGATTGTCGGCCGCTTCGGCTCCGTCGGCCGCCGCGATCAGCTGATCACCTTCCCAGTTCTTCATCGCACGTGCAGGCGCATAGCTGCGGTAGTGCTTCATCTGCTCTGCCATCCGCTCGGCCGGAGGATCGCCGATCCAGACCCTTCGAATGGCGATCCGCGGACCCGTGCCGCCGGCTTGGCGGTAGATGTCGCCGAGCCGCGCGGTGACCGCAGCGGTCTGCAGACTGTCGTAGAGAACACCGAGGTCGAGTCCAGCGGCGCGGCGCACAGCCGCGGGACTCTGCGCGGCGACAACCATCGGAAGCGGATTCTCGGCAGTGCGGGCGATCGCCCTGTCGTCCCCCAACGGCGAGGTGTCGTGTCCGCGCAGCGCCGCCACCACCTTCGGCAGGGACCGTTTGAATCGTTCGATTATCTCCCCGAAGGGCACCTCGGCGAGTTCGAAGTCGACGGGCAGCGCGCCCGCAGCGAAACCGGCCCCGACCCGTCGCGGATATGCGGCGTCGAGCCACGCCAGGTCCTCCGCCACAAGGGCGTAGGGTCTCATCGGCAACAGCAACGGACACGGGGCAGCCCATCCCTTCGGCATCGCAGCGAGCAGCAAGCCCGCTAGTTGAATCGGGTTCGGCAGATAACCCGGAAAGTTGGCGTGGTGCTCACTCACCATCACCCCGTCGTATCCGGCCGAAACTGCCAACGACGCCTGATGACGGATCAGGTCGATCTGCTCGCAGGGCCCGACATCGTGGGGGTACAGCCGCAGCGACACCGATCCCGCCGCTAAAGGTTCAGCAAACGTCATCACTCAAACATCACGACTCAGATGCTCAGAGCCGTTCGATGATCGTGACGTTGGCTTGGCCACCGCCTTCACACATGGTCTGGAGTCCGTAGCGGCCGCCCGAGCGTTCAAGTTCGTGCAGCAAAGTGGTCATCAGCTTGGCGCCAGTGGCACCGAGGGGATGGCCGAGCGCAATAGCGCCGCCGTTGACGTTGACCAACTCGTGTGGAATGTCGTGCTCGGCCATCCAGGCCATCGGCACGCAGGCGAACGCCTCGTTGCACTCGAAAAGGTCGATATCGGAGACGGCCATGCCTGTCTTGGCGAATGCGTGGGCAGTGGCGGGATTCGGTCCCGTGAGCATCAGTACCGGATCGTCGCCGCGCACGCTCATGTGATGGATTCGAGCTCGCGGGGTCAGGCCGTGATCTTTGAGGGCCTGCGCCGAGGCGATCAACAACGAGGCCGAGGCATCGCTGATCTGGCTGGACACTGCCGCAGTAAGCCTGCCACCTTCCACAAGCGGCTGAAGCTGGGCCATCTTCTCGAGGCTGCCGCCGCGGCGAGGACCTTCGTCAGTCACACAATCACCGAGGGGCACGATCTCAGCATCGAAGCGTCCCTCGTCAATGGCGGTGATGGCGCGTTCATGGCTCTCCAAGGAGTACTCCTCCATCGCCTCTCGGGAGATGTCCCACTTCTCGGCGATCATCTCCGCCCCTCGGAACTGCGAGATCTCCTGAGTGCCGTAACGTTGCACCCAACCGGCGGATCCACTGAAGGGGTCGTCGAAGCCGAGATCGGCCGCCAGGGTCATTGCCGAGGAGATCGGAATCTGCGACATCTGCTGGACGCCTCCAGCAACGACCAGGTCAGCGACACCGGACATCACCATCGTCGCTGCAAAGGTCACGGCTTGTTGACCCGAACCACACTGGCGGTCGACGGTGGTACCCGGAACGTGGGTGGGAAGCCCGGCGGCGAGCCACGAGGTCCGGGCGATATCGCCGGCCTGACCCCCAACGGAATCGACGTTGCCGAAGATGACATCCTCGACCGCCGCGGGATCGATACCGGTCCGCTCAATCAGGGCCTCGATCGAAGCCGCGCCCAGATCTGCTGGATGGATGTGCGACAGTCCGCCCCCGCGCTTGCCGGTCGGTGTGCGGACAGCATCAATTATGTAAGCCTCGGACATGGGTCCATCCTGCCTCAACTAGCGCCGATCTACACATCCGCCGAAACGGCCACTCGATTCTGATCTGGCCGACTAGAGAGACCGCCTAGTGGTGGCTAGAGCGGCTTGCGGCCCAGAGTTGCGATCGATGTGGGGCTCAACATCACGAATCCCCCGGAACGAACCTGTTCAAGGGCAATCTTGCCGTCGGCCTCGGTGACGACGCCTGCGCCGACCATGATGGGCATAGCCCTCTCAAGTGCCAGGAACCACCACTCGCCGCTCGCGTCATGTGGGCGCATCGCCCAGACATCGCCTTGAACATCGAGCTCGACGAGGCCAACGGCACGCATCAGATCAAGGGCTCGAAGCCCGAAGTTCGGATCCCGCCATTCGTCAAGACTTCCTTCTGCCATGATCTTGTGGATCGTCTGGTAAGGCTCGGGCAGTGCCTGTTGGCCGAAACCCAGGAAGGTTCCATCTTCGATCACCAGCCAACCGCCCGGTTTGAGGGCGTCCACGAGTTTGGCCACCACCTCGTCCCGTGTCGGCACATGCTGCAACACCGCGCGGGCGTGGACAATGTCGAAATGCTCCTGAGGAAGCGGGTCGGTCGCAACGTCATGTTGCCGGACGATCACGTTGGAGGGCATCTCGTCAAGGAACTGGAGGTCGATGTCGGTGCACATCACCCGGCCCCGCTCCCCGACCTGGGCGGCCATCCAGGCGCTGACCGTGCCCGCGCCCGCGCCCACCTCAAGACAATGCATACCTTCTGCGATCCCGACCTGCGTCAACAGCGCACAGGTCTTGGGATCCCGCGCCTCGGCCAGCATCGCAAGCCGCACCCGTTCGATGTCGACCTGGTCATCCCGGGTCCCGTAGCTCTGTTGTGGCGCGTGGTCCTCATCGGTCATATCGGTCATCGCGGGCTCCTTTCCTCGGCAACCGGATCGCCTGGGGCATAGAACTTGCCGGCCCACTTGCGGAATTGCAGGATCGGGCCGTCTGCATCGGCGAGGGCAGGGTTCGGATTGTGGATCTTGTTGTCGAAGATCACGTTGTCTTCGGCCATCTGTTTGCGGAGGTCTCGCACCAGCGCTTCGCCCACCCGACGACTCTTCAGTTCGGCCTCCTCACCTGATCCCAGTCTCCTGACCCGGTAGACCTTCATTGACCAGGTCGTCTCCCAGTCGATCGGCACCGTGACATTGAAGAACACGGTGTCGATGATTCCCGAGAAACGTGCGACGCTGAATCCGGGGCCGTAGCCGTCTGAATCGATCCGACCCGGGGTGGGTCCGCGCGGAGTGTCGAAGTCGACCCTTGAGCGCAGGCGATTGAACCAGCCGTCGAAGGTGAGCGATTCCAGCACGGGAACGGTCGCAGCTCCGTGCACCGTGCGCAGATGGATGTAGTCGGGCCCGTTCTCAGCCAGTTCCTGCCAAGGACAGCGGACAACCCACTCCGCCGGTTCGACCGCGATCCATTCATCGCTGAGATACTCCGAACAGTCCGGTACCTCCCACAGCGGTTCTTGGGAGGGGTCTGGGTGGAACCAGAACATCACGAAACCGTTGCGTTCGATCGTCGGATACGTGCGGATCCGAGCCTTGGAGTTGACCCGGTCCGAGTAGGGGATATTGGCATTGCGTCCGTCACCGTCCCAGGACCACCAGTGGTAGGGGCAGACGAGGTGGCATCCCTCGACTCGTCCACCGATGGCGAGGTTCGCTCCCAGGTGCGGGCAGTAGGCGTCCATAACATGGGCTTCGCCTTGCTCGTCACGCCACAACACCAGGTCGCGGGCGAGCAACCGCACGGAACGAACCTCTCCGACTCCGAGCGATTCAGCCACGACGATCGGGTACCACGCGAACGGAAAGGCCGTGTAGTACGGGAACCGCTCCAGCGAGGTCATCGACGTTTGCGCCGCGTCCCCTTGACGTGCCATGACCTGCAGCGGTGTCTCCCCCTCGAAGGTCCGGATCTTTGAACTTGCGCTCACAGAGCGCCGTTCAGCTGGGATGTCTGTGGGGATGTCTGCGGGCATAACCTGAGTCCTGGAGATGTGGGGCGGCGCGTGGTTTGGCCTCGACCTCTGACACAAGGAAAGCTCTTGACCATGGCCGCCGCAAACCACAGGACCGACGAGTCCGCCGAACAAGCCGAGTTTCGAGCGAGAGTCAGGGCGTGGTACGACGCCAACGCGACGCCCAAAGGAGACGATTCTCCGTGGGAGACCAACGTTCACCGCGACCCCGCCGACGCCCACCGGCATTTTCTCGCGTCCAAGGCCTGGCAGGGCCGGCTGCATGCGGCGGGTCTCGCTGGGATTGCCTGGCCCACCGAGTACGGCGGGGGCGGAGGCAGGTCCTGGATGACCCGCATCGAGCGGCAGATCTCGCTCGAGTACGAGGAATGGGTCGGGTTTGTGGGTGCCACCATCGCGATGCTCGGACCGACACTGCTGCGCCACGGCACCGAGGAACAGAAACGGGAATTCCTTCCCAAGCTGCTGTCCGCTGAACTGTCGTTCTGTCAACTCTTCAGCGAACCAGGTGCCGGAAGCGATCTCGCCGCACTCGCCACCCGTGCCGAGCGTGACGGCGACGAGTTCATAGTCAACGGCCAAAAGGTGTGGAACAGTTCGGCCCAGTTCTGCGACTGGGGGTTCGCCCTGGTCCGCACCGACCCCGGCGCCCCCAAGCACAAGGGCATCACGTTCCTGCTTGTTGACATGTCCACGGAGGGAATCGAGGTTCGGCCCCTGGTGCAGATCAACCAGTCGGCGCATTTCAACGAGGTTTTCCTGTCCGACGTACGGGTGCCTGTGGCGAACGTCGTCGGTCAGATCAACCAGGGTTGGGCCCCGGCGCGCACGGTGCTGTCGAATGAGTCGGCGTTCATTGCGGGAGCCCGGTTCCCGACCCGTTCGAAGCTGATCGAACTGGCCGGCGACAAGGGACTGCTCGGTGATCTCGTGGTCCGCCAGGAGCTTGCCAACTACTACAGCCGCGAGCTGATCTCGTCGTGGATGGGCGAACAGGTCCAATACGCCATTCGACGTGGCGAGTCGCCGCCGATGGACCCTGGGCTCATCAAGTTGATGGCATCGCAGAACCGACGCCTCTCGGGGGACCTCGCCTGTCGAATCCTGGGTGTGGAATCGGACGCGGGCAGCGGCGAGAAGGTGGATTGGGCGCAGATCGAGTTGCTGGGCCGATATTCGATCTCGATCGGTGGCGGGACCGACGAGGTTATGAAGAACAACATCGGTGAGCGTTCGCTGCAATTGCCTCGTGAACCCGGTTACGACAAGAATCAGCCGTGGCGCGAGATACCACGCTCCTGAGGATCCCCAGATCCGGCCACGGCCACCCGAGGACCAGACAATGACTTCTCTGACAGACCGAACAATTGTGGTCGCCGGCTGCACCGGCCAGGTGGGTTCGCCCCTGGCACTTGCGCTGGCCGGCACCGGCAACGAAGTCCACGGCATCGCCCGGTTCAAGGATCCCGCGGTACGGGAGCGTATGGAGCAGGGCGGCGTCGTCTGTCACGGCGTTGATCTTTTTGAGCCCGACCTGAGCTCTGTCCCCGCGAATGTCGACTACCTGCTCAACTTCGCGGTGACCAAGACGGGGAAATGGGACAAGGACCTGGTGACCAACGCGGTGGCCGCCGGTCAGCTGATGAGCCACATGCGCAACGCCGATGCTGTGCTGCACTGTTCTACCACCGCTGTCTACGCGCCCAGCAACGGCGAGCCGATGCGGGAGGACTCGCCGTTGGGCCGCGATCATCACCAGAACCTCCTCCCGACGTATTCCACAGCAAAGACTGCTTCGGAGTCGGTCGCCCGCTTCGCCGCTCGCGAGTTCTCGATTCCGACCACCATCGCCCGTTTGTGCGTGCCCTACGGCGACGAGGGCGGTTGGCCGCTGTTCCATCTGCTGATGGCCCAAGCTTCCCAGAAGATCCCTGTTCACCCCGATGGGTCCCGCTACAACCCGATCCACCATTCAGACATCATCGCCCAGGTACCGGCTCTGCTCGACGCGGCGACTCCAGAGGCCACGATCCTCAACTGGGGTAGCGACGAGGTGGTGTCGGTTGAGGAGTGGACCAGGTACATATGCGAGGTTTCGGGAGCGCCCGAACCGGTCTTCGAAATCAACGCTTCGACGATTCCGAGCGCGGTGATCGACACGGAGGCGGTGCGCGCGGCCGTCGGTCCCTGTTCGGTCTCGTGGAAGGACGGGTTCAGACGCTTGGCTGCCAACGCAGTCACCGGGTCCGGCTAGGGCCGCCGCGCAGGCCGGTCCCACGACGGCGAGACCATTTGCGACCGTCTGACCGGAGCAACATCCAGGTACCCTGTCATAGCACCGGACTATGTGGACGACGCGGACGTCGCACACCATCCCCGCTGCCGGAGTGTCCCCCGATGAGTCCCACGTTCGCCGATCTCGGCGTACCCGAACCGATTGTCGCGGTGCTGCGCCGCGGTGGCGTGACGTGCCCCTTCGAGATCCAGGCAGCCACGATTCCCGACCTGCTCAGGGGCCATGATGTGGTGGGCCGCGCCCCCACCGGATCCGGCAAGACTCTCGCATTCGGGATTCCTGTGCTGACGCGGGTGAGCAGGGCTGCACCAGGTCTGCCAAGCGGGTTGGTCCTCGCTCCGACTCGCGAACTAGCCGAGCAGATCGCTACGGAACTAAGCCCACTGGCCGAGGCCGTGGGTCGGCGCGTCCACGCGGTCTACGGCGGCGTCGCCATCGAACCCCAGATCAAGAAGATGGCACGTGGCGTGGACGTGCTCGTAGCGACTCCCGGGCGTCTCGAGGATCTCATTGAGCGCCAGGTGGTGAACCTGCGCAAGACCGCCACGGTGGTGGTCGACGAGGCTGATCGCATGGCCGACATGGGCTTCATGCCCGCAGTGCGACGAATTCTCGACGGCACTGCAGGCAAGCGGCACACGATAATGTTCTCGGCCACCCTGGCAGGTGATGTCGGCAAGTTGATCGACCAGTACCAATCCGATCCCCTGCACCACGGTGTGGGACCGGTGACACCGGACCTGACGACCACGCAGCATCACTTCTGGGAGGTTCCTAGACCCGACCGGATCGCTCTGTGTGCTTCGGTCATCGCCACCGTCGGTTCGACAATCGTGTTCACGCGCACCCGCCACGGTGCTGACCGTGCCGCCCGTCAACTCAATCGGGTAGGGATCCCTGCGGCCGCGATCCACGGCAACCGCTCGCAGGCACAGCGTTCCCGAGCGCTCCGCGACTTCGCCTCGGGCAAGGCCCTTGGGTTGGTTGCCACCGATGTGGCGGCCCGGGGGATCCACGTCGACGGTGTCGAGTGCGTGGTGCACTACGACCCCGTTGATGAGGACTCCGCCTACATCCATCGTTCGGGTCGCACGGCACGAGCCGGTGCGGCGGGCCAGGTCGTGTCGTTCGTGGACCCCTCCCAGGTCCGTCTGGTCAGAGCAATGCAACGGAGACTGAACCTGGCTTCCGAGATCACGGCGCCACCACCGATGGACGGCCCAGCGGTGACTGTTCCTGCGGACAACCCCAGACCCGAACAACGCAACAACTCCGAACAACGCAGGCCAAAGAACAACAGCAAACCCAGCCAACGCAGCAAGCCCGAACAACGCGGCCGGTCCAAACAACGCAGTCGGTCCAACGGGGCCAAGAACGGGCACAAGCCTTCCGCTGCCGGCGGTCGACGACACAACCAGCGGCAGAAGCAACGGCAGAGCCAACGACAGGGCCAGTCCCGACTCCGCGTTCACTAGCGGGTCAGACGGCCTCTCAGGCAGGCGCGCCGAAGCTCGGTCGCTCAAGCCCTCTCTATCCCAGGAGGAAGTCGCGGGTGACCGCGAGAGATCTGGGATCTTGAAGCATGAACAGATGCCCTCCCTCAAAGGTCTCCAACCTCGAATCTGGGATCAGAGCCACAATCGCTTCGGAGTTCACCAGCGGCGCGATCCCGTCGTAACGCCCCGCGCACACGAGCGTCGGTGCCGATATCGATCCAAGATCAGCCAACACGTCATGGTGCCGCCTCGCTTCGAGCTGTTGAGCGAATCCCGCAGCCGACTCCGCCGAGACAGAACGCGCATAGCCGTCACGCAACTGTGACGTGAACCCCTCCAAGCCTGGGAGGCCCTGTCCGCTGTCGGAGACGTAGCGAGTGTCCATCAGCGAAAGGGAAGTCTCGGTCCTCTCGGCTGTCGGCAGATCTTCCAACTCATCGAGAGGATAAGACCTGAGCGGGCCGCCGGGTGACGTGCAGTTCAGAACCAGTCGCTCGACCAACCCCGGGTGACGGATGGCCAGGTGCTGAGCAACCATTCCACCAAACGACGTGCCCACCACCCGGGTGATCTCCCAACCCAGAGCGGAGCACAGATGCGCCGCGTCGTCGGCGTAGTCGAACATCGTCGGGGGGTGATCCCCCAGGGTCGTCTGACCCAAGCAACGCTGATCATAGTGCAGGCCTCTGAAGTGCTGATTCAGCCCATTGAGGTGCGGGGCGCTGAGCCGCAGATCCCCGCCGCTGCCCGAGATGTGCAGCAGGTTCGGGCCCTCGCCGTGAAACTCGTAATACATGGTCAGGTCGTTGACTTCGATGAACGGCATCTCTGTTGCCCCTAGGTCCAGCCTCCGGGTCCAGCCTCCCGGTCAGATTCTCACTTCGAAGTAGCGGTTCAAGGGATCGACTTCGAACTCATGGACCTCGACACTGCCGAAACCCGCAGCAGCGGCCATCTCCTCGAACACCTCGACGGTGAGTCCCAGTGTTCCCAGTCCGGCACCGTTCGGCTCGGACATCGCCGAAGACATGCAGTACAGGATCGACATGGCGTACATCAACGGCAACACCGGGATGTGCCGGTTCTCTTCAAGCCCGCCTCTGGTCTTGATGTCGGCCACAATCCAGACACCATCGTCTGCCAGGCACGATCGAGCCGCCGCGGCCGCGGCGGCGGGGTCCGGCAGGTCGTGGAGCACATCGAGGGTCACCAGCAGGTCGACATCGCTGAAATCGCGCAGATCGTCGAAGGTCCCTGACCGGAACGACAAGTTCGTCAGAGCCTCCGAGGCTGCGGTTTGCGTCGCCGTCTCGATTGCGTGCACCGACGGATCGATGCCTACCACGGTCGACTGCGGAAATGCGCCGGCGATGGCTGCCGCAGCCACGCCCGAACCGCAGCCCACGTCGACAACCGTGGCTCCCACCCTCAGGCGCTCAGTCAGCTGCTCAACGGCGTCGAGTATCACGGGCACGAGCCAGGCTCGCTGGCCGGATGCGCTCATCGCCGCCTGGAAGTGACAGGCATGGACCCCATGTTCGCTCCAGGTCATGCCCAGTCCGGTCTCGAACGCCTCCGCTGTCCGGTTGATCTCATGGTGGGTTATCGGGAGCCCGAACACTCCAGCGGTAGCAGCGGGATGGTCCGGCTCACACAACGCCGCCTTGGCTTCGGGCATCAGATGGAATCGACCATCTTCGTGGCAGACCAGGCCCGCAGCAGCGACCGCGTGCAGCCATTCGCGAACCCAGCGTTCATGCAGACCCGTCGCATCCGCCAATTCTTCGGAAGTGGATTGCGGCGCTTGGGCGAGCGCGTCGAAGAGCCCCAGGCGGACCCCCAGGTGGACGATTGCGCTCATCGCCTCGCCCTGTTTCATGCGGTACAGGTCTTGGATCGTCTGGCCGAGGAGTTCAAGGTCGACTTCGGTGCGCATCAGCGTTTCTCCATCGCTTCGGGGCCGGCAAATGGGCTGTCAGGTTTGCGTTCAGGTTGGGCAATCAGCCGCGTGCGGAGCATGTTGAGAGCCATGATGCAGGTGAACTGCCGGATGCGCTCACGGTCGAACGGCAACTTGATGGTGGTGGCCTCTGTCTGGTCGCTTACGTCGCCGCCGGAGGCCGCGAAGTGCATTCCGATGCAGACGACCCCGGGTTCAACTCCCTCGTGGGGTTCCGGCCCGGCGACTCCCGAAACTGCAAGACCAACGTCAGCGTCGAAGACACGGCAGGCGCCCCGTGCCATCTCGGTCACCATCTCCTGGCTCACCGAGTGGACGTCCCCGGCGCTCAGCAGGGACTGTTTGAGGTCCCGGTGGTAGGGAACGATCCCGCCCCGGAAGACTTCGCTGCAACCGGGGTGGTTGACCAGCCGGGCAGAGATGAGCCCACCGGTGAGCGATTCTGCTAGGGCCAGAGTAAGTCCACGATCACGCAGCAGGTCAAGGACCACGGACTCCATCGTGTCGTCGTCGGTTCCGAAGACAATGTCACCGATCAGGTCCCGCAGGCGGCTCTCCTCGTCGTCGAGGATGGAGACGGCCTCGGCCTCGCTCGCGGCTTTCGCGGTGATCCGCACCTTCAGACCTTCCAAGCCGCTCGCAAGGAACGCGATAGTCGCGGTTCCGGCCTCATCGAGACGCCGGATCTCATCGTCGAGCTGTTCGGCGAGACCGGACTCTGACTGGCCCCAGGTGCGCAACGTCCGACTACGGATAACCGCGCTGATCCCGGCCCGCTCTGCCAGATCTGGGAGCACCCCCTCGAGCACCATCTGCTTCATCTCCCACGGAACTCCCGGTACCGCGTAAATCACCTTGCCCTGGTATGCCCCGCCCAGCGGGCAGATCAGTCCCGCAGCCGTGCCGGGCATCGCAGGATTGACTCGGGCGCCCGCGGGAACGTCTGCCTGACGCTTGTTGTTCTCGGCCATGTTGCGGCCCCGACCACCGAACATCGTCTCGATCTTGGCGATGATGCGTTCGTCGCGGACCAGTTCCACACCCATGACCGCAGCGATGGCCTCACGGGTGATGTCGTCCTGCGTCGGACCCAGTCCACCGCAGACGATCACTGCATCACTGCGATCCAGAGCCTCGCTGAGCACCGAGACCATCCGTTCCAAGTTGTCGCCCACCTTCGTCTGGTGATGGCTGTCGATGCCCGCTAACGCCAACTGCTCTCCGATCCACGACGAATTGGTGTCGACGATCTGACCCAGCAGCAGTTCGGTTCCGACCGCCACCACTTCACAGTTCATACACGGACCTCAAACACACGGACCTCATACACACCGGTGAGGTCACTCACCCGTCGAGCTCAGGGCACTCTGGCCGTCGATCAGGTACTGGACCCCTGAAACGAGAGTCCAGACAACCGCAATCCACAACGCCACGTCGATCAGAGTGTCTTGATCAGCCAGCGTCGGCATCACCGCCATCGCCAACGCCACTCCCTGCACGAAGGTCTTGTACTTGGCTGAACGGCGGGCGGGGAGGGCCAACCCGTGGCGCGCCCATCGACTGCGCCAGGCGGTGATCCCGAGTTCACGCACGGCCATGATCGTCACCGGCAGCCACCAGTAGCGCTCGACAGCGACGAGGCAGAATCCTGAACCGAGGATCACTACCTTGTCTGCCAGTGGGTCGAGGAACGCGCCGCTGCGGCTGACGACATTCGCCCGGCGGGCAACCTTGCCGTCGAAGAAGTCGGTGCTGGCCAAGGCGACGCCGAGTCCGAACGCTGCCCAGGACACGCCCCGCGTGTCCTCTGCCGCGAGTAGCAGCCAGAACAGCAGCGGTGCGAACAGCAGGCGCATGATCGTCAGCAGGTTCGCCGGGTGGGTTATCCCAGCGCTTCGCGGCACGGCAAGATCGCTCACCGCGCCTCCAGGTCTAAGCCGTTGGCCCCGGTGACGGTCAGAGAGTGGAGTGTTCCCACCTTCAGAGTTTGGGGCACAGAAATGACCCCGTCGATTTCAGGTGCTTCTCGATAGCTGCGTCCGATCCCAGGTTCATCCACAAGTACTTCGACTTCGCTGCCTACGAGTTCGTCACGTTTTGTTGCGGTGATCGTGTCCTGAAACTCAGAGAGTTCCCGGAGCCGGTCCGCGACCAGCCCCGGATCGACCTTGTCTCCAAGCGACTCCGCGTAGGTACCCACCTCTTCGGAATAGGCAAAGAATCCGCACCAGTCAAGCCTCGTCCTCTCGATGAAGTCCAAGAGTTGATCATGGTCCTGTTCGGTTTCGCCGGGATAACCGACAATGAAGTTCGAACGGAATGCTGCTGCCGGTTCGCGACCGCGGATGGACTCGATCCTGTCTGCGAACTTGGTTCCATTGCCCCAGCGACGCATGCTCCGCAGCAATCGGGACGAGACGTGCTGAAGCGACAGATCGAAGTACGGCACACCGGTTTCGCAGACCGTGTCGATCAGCGAATCGGAGAGGTCCGAGGGGTAGAGATACAACAGCCTTACCCGTTCGACCTTGGCAGCAACGGCTCGCACCAATGGAATGATCGCTCGTTCACCGATGCCCTGATCCCTGCCGTAAGCAGCCAAATCCTGGGCGACCAGGACAATCTCCTCGGCTGCCAGTTGCTCTACCTCGGCCAATATCGCTTCGATGGAGCGACTGCGTTGCGGACCCCTGAACGAGGGGATGGCGCAGAAACCGCAGGCCCGGTCGCAGCCTTCGGCGATCTTGACATATGCCCAGGGGCGTTGCGCGGCCGGTCGGGGCAGGTTCAGAAGGTCGAAGTCCGGGACCGCGCCTGCCGGCTGAGGGGTCGAGCCACGAGTCGGCCCGAGCGCGACCGGCACCGCTGAGTGAGCGACCTCAGGGCTCGGGGGGTGGTCGCCGCGACCTGACAGAGACGGCGCGAGCGACATCCCGAACGGCGCCAGGTGATCGATCTCAGGCAGCTCGTCGGCGAGTTCATCGCCGTAGCGCTGTGCCATGCAGCCCGTCACGACCAGCCGGGCGCCCTCACGACGCTGCTGAGCAACCTCGAGGATCGTGTCAACCGACTCCTGGCGGGCCTCGTGAATGAACGAGCAGGTGTTGACGACGACGACATCGGCGGTTCCGACTTCATCGGTGGCCACCATGCCTTCCTCGGCCAGCGTTCCCGCCAGTTTGTCGGAGTCGACCTGATTCTTGGGACACCCGAGGGTCACTATTGCATATGACTGACTTGGCGCGTATGACTGAGTTGGCGAATATGACTGAGCGGACATGGTGATTGGACCCTAACCGTCAGCGGTGGCCCCAAGCACCAGCACGCAACCCACCCACATTGCCAACAGCACGATTCCTTCTGTACGGCTGACCTTCTTCTTGGTGATCATCATCACCGCGCTGAGGGCAACCACTGTGACCATCATGATCGAACCCCCCACGGCCAGTGGCGAGTCGAGTACCCGCCCCGGACCTACAAGAGCGATCACACCGCCGACACCAAGACTGTTGAACATGTTGGAACCGAGCAGGTTCCCGATCAGGAGTTCGATCTCGCCACGGCGTGTGGCCGCGATAGCGGTGAACAGTTCGGGTGCCGAGGTTCCGATCGCCACCAATGTGAAGCCGATGAAGCCGCCGGTCAGATCAAGTTCCTCGGCAATTCGCTCGGCACCTGCTACAACGAACCAGGCGGACCCCGCAACGAGGACCAGCCCCAGGGCGGTACGGATCGTCTCGACGAGGGCGGAGGGTGCGGTGTCGCCCACGAACTCGCCGACTTCGGTTGGCAGAGCTGCGATTTCGCGCTCCTCCGGGCGGGTCGTGGGTGCTATCGGGCCTAGTTCCTTCGGGCTTGTGTTGCCGGGGATGGACGGCTCGGTCAGATACCTGGGTGAAGTGCGCACGAGGAACCACAGCGCAGCTACCAACCCAAGCACGAGCACGGTTCCCTCCAGCCGGGTGATCTCTCCTTGCAACAGAGCCGCGAAGACAACCACCGAGGCCACTGATATCGGCACTTCCCGCCGCAGTATCGCAGGCTGCACCGGCACGGCGGCGATGAGGGTCGCGCACCCCAGCACCAGGGAGATGTTGGCGACGTTGGAGCCGATGACATTGCCGACACCGATGTCAAGATTGCCGTCGGCTGCGGCAATTCCCGACACGACCATCTCCGGGGCACTGGTACCGAATCCCACGATCACCGACCCGACTATCACCGGCGCGATGCGCATGACGACAGCCAACCGGACCGCTCCCTTGACGAACTGGTCAGAGGCGACGGCAAGCACAACCAATCCGCCGATCGCGTAGAGGAGGCCGGTAGTCATCGGATTTCAAAGCTACCGATCAAAAGTCGGCGTCGGGGTCCTCGGCTATTCCCCCTGTGCCGCGGCGCTTCTCGTACTCTTCGGGGGTCCACAGGACTTCCCGAGCCTTGGATCCGGTGGACGGGCCGACCACACCCTGTTGTTCGAGCAGGTCCATGATTCGCCCGGCGCGCGCGAAACCGACCCGGAGCTTGCGTTGCAGCATCGACGTCGAGCCGAGTTGGGTCTGTACCACCAGTTCCATAGCCGCATCGAGGAGCGCATCGCCGTCGTCAGCAGTTTCTGGGGGCGTGGCGGTAACCGAGTCGGGCGGTGGCTCCCCGGTGATCACGCTGTCGTCGTCGAGCGGGGCGACGGAGCTGACGGACATGGCCCCGGCCCCGGATCGGGACGACAATTCTGGGTCCTGCTTCAACTTCTTGGCCTGCTCGCGCCAGTGGCCCACAATGGCGCGCACTTCGGACTCCTCGACCCAACAACCCTGGATTCGATTCAGCGCCGAGGACGACGTGCCGAGCATCAATAGATCGCCGCCGCCCACCAGACGCTCCGCACCCGCCTGGTCCAGGATGACCCGCGAATCGGTCAGACTCGAGACCGCGAAAGCCCAGCGGCTCGGGATGTTGGCCTTGATGACACCGGTTATGACGTTCACCGAGGGCCGTTGCGTGGCGATCACCAGGTGTATCCCGACGGCCCGGGCCATCTGGGCTATGCGTGCTATCGACTCCTCCACGTCGCGGGCGGCCACCATCATCAAGTCGGCCAACTCGTCGACCACCACCAACACGAACGGCAGGCGGCTGTAGCTGAGCGGCTCACCATCGGCATCCAGCACTCCCAGGGGAGGTTTCAAAGTGTTGTTGTCGACGGCCTGGTTGTAGCCGGTGATGTCGCGCACACCCACATCTGCGAGAAGGTCGTAGCGGCGCTCCATCTCACGCACCGCCCAAGCCAGGGCGTTGGCGGCCTTTCGAGGATCGGTGACCGGCGCGGTGAGCAGATGCGGGATCCTGTCGTACTGCCCCATCTCAACCCGCTTGGGGTCGACCAGGATCATTCGCACCTGATCCGGGTTCGAGCGCATGAGGATCGATGAGAGCATCGAGTTCAGGCAGGACGATTTGCCCGAACCTGTCGCGCCGGCGATGAGCACATGGGGCATCTCGGCGATGTTGACCACCACGTTGTTGCCATTGATGTCACGGCCGATGGCAACTTCGAGGGGGTGGGAGGCCTGTTTTGCTTCTTCCGAAGCCAGGATGTCGCCGATCGTGACGATCTCCCGCTTGTTGTTGGGGACCTCCACCCCTATGGCGCGGCGCCCCGGAATCGGGGCGATGATGCGCACGTCGGGTGAAGCCATGGCGTAGGCCATGTCCTTGCGCAGGCTCTCGAACTTGGTGACCTTGACTCCCTCACCCAGGGTCAACACATACCGGGTGACAGTCGGGCCGACGATCGGTTCGAGCAGGCTGGTCTCCACACCGAATTGGGAGAGTGTGTCCTGTAGCCGCCTGCCGCGTTCGACAACGTCGATCGTATCGATCTCCTGTTTGTTGCTGCGCGAGAGCAGCGACACCGGCGGGAGCGTCCAGGGGCTCAGTTCCAGAGGCAGTTTCTGCTCGGTGACCAGGCCCGGCTCGAGTCTCGGTCTACGGGTGCGCCGCAGTCGTGGCTCCGCGGTGGACTCATCGGGGCCGTCGCCGCTCAGTGTCTCGGCACCATCGGCTCCGCTCCCGTTGCCGACCGAAGGAAGCTCTTCGCGGGTATCGCCGGCAGCGACTGCTCCGTCGACGACTGCGCCGAAATCGCTGCCTTCGGAGACGCTGACGATTGTTTCGGACGACGCGGACGCCTCGGATGATTCTGCCGCCCCGCCGGTGGCGGTGGGTTTCGAAAGATCGCTGAACAGTGCTTGGACCTGCGCCTTCAACCAGCGCGCAGGCGGCCCCAGGATGATCACCACGCCCCGGCCCAGAGCGCCCGCGGAACTGCCGGTAAGCACGATCACTCCGACGATGCCCAACAGCGCGAGAATCAAGACGCTGCCCGTGACCGCGGCAGCGGCATGGAGCGTGCCACCGAGACCGATCCCCAACACACCCCCCGCTGCGCCCCATTCATCGACGCCGTCGCTGATACCGGGGCGGCCTCTCAGCACATGCAGGAGCCCGCTCAACGACATCAACAGCAGGCTCCCGCCCACCGTGAGACGCGTCGGCCATTCGGACTCGCCGCCGGCGCCGGCTCCGCGGATCAGGGCCACGCCCAGCGCAACCAGGCCCAGGGGCACAACGAAACGAATCAGACCGACTCCCGCGGCCAGCCCGTCGTCGACCACAACTCCGACCGCTCCAGCTGCTCCGAACCACAGGCTGACTGCGCTCAACAGGCCCAGCAGTATCGCTCCGAGACCCAGCAGATCGCTTCGGTGACCCGACAACACACCCCCGACCGAGCGCCGCGAGACGGCCGAGCGCTTGGAGCGGCGCCCTTTGGAAGAGGCTTTCTTCGAGGCACCGGAACTCTTCGAGCCGCCCTTGGAGTTCGAATCTGCGGAGTCTGCTTTTGAAGCCACGATACCGAAACGCTACCAGCGAGGCCGCGCAGCGGTATGTACCCCTATTGCAGCGAGTTCATCCACCCCGCGGTCAGCGGGCGGTCGTGTGAGCCACTGCACCAAGCCGTTCATCCTTTCCGGTCGGCTGTTTGACAGCCGGGTCCTCAGCCCTCGCGGACTATCGGCACGATCATCGGGCGGCGGCGGGTCCGTTCCGCGACGATCCCACCTGCGGCTCGACGTACGATCTGGGACAGACGGGCCAGATCATCGATGTCTTCGTCGAACGCCTTCAAGACTGCGGTCTCCACGGCGTCGACCACAGCGGTCTCATGCGCACGCAGCGCAGGCTGCTCGACCCAGCCACGCGACACCACATCGGGTCCGACCAGCAACTCGCCCCGCTCAGTGTCCACATGCACGATCACCGCAACAAAACCGTCAGCGCCCAGGAGTCGGCGATCACCCAGCACTGCATTGCCGAGGTCGCCGACAGTGCCGTCGACATAGAGGTGGTCCCCTCCGACCGATCCGAGGTGCGTCAAACCATTATCGGACAGTTCCAGCTGATCCCCGTCTTCAGCCACGACCACATGGTCACGGTCCATCCCCATCTCCAGCGCCAGATCCCGATGCGCCACGAGATGGGCGTATTCGCCGTGCACAGGCACGAAGTAATCGGGGACCGCAACCGAATGGAGAGTCCTGAGCTCCTGTTGCTTTCCATGCCCGCTGGTGTGGACATCAACGATTCCGCTGTGGACCACCCGGGCGCCGAGGCGGGCGAGGCCGTTGCGGACCGCCGCCACCGCAGTCTCGTTGCCCGGGATCGGGTGTGCGGAGAAGATGACCGTATCGTTGTCGTCGAGCTTCAGCCAACGGCTCTCGCCTCTGGCCATCTGGGTGAGCGCCGCTCGAGGCTCACCCTGGGATCCAGTGCATACGACGCACAGTCTTCGGGGGTCGAGTTCATCGACGTCTTCGACATCTCTGATCGCGTGGTCCGGGATCCGCAGAATCCCTACCTCCCTGGCGAGTTTGACATTGCGTCGCATGGAGAGCCCGATGGGCACGACAATCCTGTTGGTCATCAAAGCGGCATCGGCCACCTGCTGCAGACGGTGGATGTGGCTCGCGAAAGAAGCGACTATCACCCGACGCTGATCATTGGCGCGCAGCAGCGCGGTGAGCACACCGCCGATCTCCTTCTCTGATCGGGACGCACCGGGACTGTCGGCGTTGGTCGAATCCGCGAGCATCAGTCGGATGCCCGGATTATGGGCCAGCGCGCCGATCCTGGACAGGTCTGTGCGACGGCCGTCGACGGGGGTCAGGTCCAATTTGAAGTCGCTGGAGTGGAGAATCACACCCTGATCGGTATGGAACGCAGTGATGTTGCCCGATGGAATCGAGTGGGTGACAGGGAGGAATTCGCAGTCGAAAGGACCGATCTTGCGGCGATCACCGTCGCCGATGGGGTGCAGGTCGGCTCTTCCTTTCAAGCCTGCCTCGCGGAGCTTGTGCTCGATCATGCCGAGCGTGAAGACCGACCCGTAGACGGGCAGCGACATGTGCCGGAGAAGGTATGGAAGCGCGCCTATGTGGTCCTCGTGGGCGTGGGTGGCAATAACCGCCTCGACCCGGTCGGTGTTCTGGATCAGCCAGTCGAGGTCGGGCAGAACCGCGTCCACACCTGGCAGGTCATCGCCTGCGAACATCTGGCCGCAGTCGAGTACCACAATCCGACCCTGTGTCTCGATGGCCGCGCAGTTGCGACCGATCTCACCGAGGCCACCGAGGAAGGTGATGATTACCGGTTCTGCCATATCAGGTCCGTTCAGGTCCGTCGGAGCGCTGACAGAACGGCCTCAGCGGATTGTTGCAGGCCGTCGGGTTCGGGACCCATCGGCGATCGGGTCGGGCCTGCCGGCAGGCCCATGACACGCAGCATCGCCTTTGCCGGAACGGGGTTGGGGGCCTCATCGCCCGTCTCGAACTCATAGGACGGGATCAGGCGGCGGTTGATCTCGGCCGCGGTGTGCACATCGCCCGCGAAGAATGCTGCCAGCATCTGCGATGTCTCGACTCCGGCCCAGTGCGTTGCCACGCCGATGGTGCCGACCGCGCCGATCGCCAGCAACGGCAGGGTGAGTCCGTCGTCGCCGCTGTAGACCTCCGTGTCGGGCGGTGACAGTGTCAGCAGCCTTGCGGTCTCTGCGGGGTTCGCGGCAGCGTCCTTCACACCGATGATGTTGGGCACCGTGTTGAACAGTTCCGCCATCGTCTCGGTGGCGATCTTGCGACCCGTGCGACCGGGGATGTCATAGAGCAGGATCGGCAGGTCGGTGGACTGGGCACAGGCACGAAAATGCTCGCGCAAGCCTGCTTGGCTCGGACGGTTGTAGTACCCCGCCACATGCAGCAGTCCCGCGGCGCCGGCCTCGGCGGCGCGTTGACTCAACTCCACCGCGGCGATGGTGTCGTTGCTTCCCGCGCCCGCGACGACAGGCTTGTCGATGGCCTCCACCACGGCAGCGATCAGATCGATCTGCTCGTCGTGGGTGAGGGTCGGGCTCTCTCCTGTGGTGCCGGCAATGACCAGGCCGTCGCTGCCGCCCTCGGTTGTGAGGTAGCGGGCCAGTTTCTGTGCGCCTTCAAGATCCAGCGACCCGTCGGAACCGAACGGAGTGACCATGGCGGTCAGTACCCGCCCGAAGCGTGCTTGCATCTCGCTTGCTTGCATCTCGCTTGCCTGCATCCTGTTATCGTGCCATGCCTGAGCGTTGATCGGCTCGCATTTGTGATCTTTCGGGCTGTGATCTTTCGGTGACGGACTTTGGCGCGGTCATGGTTCAACGGGTCTCGGGATGGTGCCGACGCCGTGACTCGCGACGACGTCTTGTGAGGATCAAGCCGTAGACGACGACGGTCCCGGCCGAGAAGAAGAACCACTGGAACGCATATGACAGATGTGGGCCGTCATCGAGGCTCACCGGGGGAACAGGGACCGGCAGTGAAGTGTCCGCAGGTGTTGGAGGGTGCTGCTGCGCCAGTTGCACCCATAGGCCGGCTATGTCGAGACCGGTCAGTTCGGCGGCCCTGTCGAGGTCGAGTCGATTCAATTCGGTCAGCACGGCGATCTCATTGGTACCGATGCTTCCTCCACCGACGCTGCTGAACGCCCTGCCAGTGACGGTCACCTCACCGTCGGGCGCGCTGAGGTCATCGCTCTGCACGCCCGCTGCCCAGAGCCTGGGAACCCAGCCGCGACTGACCGCTACGACCGTTCCGTCCGCCAGTTCAAGGGGCGTGACGAGCCAGTTTCCCGGCTCGGTCTCGTAAGTCCGGTTGGCGACCAGAAACGAGTGCTCATCAAGATAGGCGCCGACTGCGACCGTTGACGTGTGGTCCGGTGGCGGGGTGGGCGACGCCAGCAGCGTCCCGATCTCCTGGGGTTCCGCTTGGAGCGCGGCTCTGATCCCGCTGTTGGAATCACGCCGTTCCTCAAGACGGCGCATCTGCCAGAACCCCAGGTTGATCATTACAACGACCATCAACAGAACGAACAGGTGCGACAGTATCCAGCGAAACGACAACAGGTGCCTCGGAGGTGCTGCTGGTTCGGTCGGCTGTGGGGGCTCCGGCGGCTGTGGGTGCTCCGTCAGCTCAGAGTTCAAGGAAGGCATCCAGGCCGAGGGTCAGCCCCTCGAAGTCGGCAATCCGCTTGCAGCCCAGCAACACACCAGGCATGAACGAGGTGCGGTCAATGGTGTCATGGCGAATCGACAGGGTCTGGCCGGTCGTGCCCATCAGCACTTCCTGATTGGCAACGACGCCTTTCATCCTCACCGAGTGAACTCTTACGCCGGAGGCGTCCTGGCCTCCGCGCGCGCCCGGGAGCACTTCCTGTCGGGTCGGGTCGTCAGCCCAGTCGGCCGATGCCTCAGCGATCCGCTCCGCCGTGTGGATCGCTGTACCTGACGGTGCGTCCACTTTGGCGTCGTGGTGGTATTCGATCACCTCGGCTGTTGAGAAGTGCGGGGCGGCCAATTCGGCGAATCGCATCATCAGCACCGCCCCGATGGCGAAGTTCGGTGCTATCAGGCAGTTGCTAGCGCTGAACGCTTCAGCGAAGGAGGCCAGGTCATCGTCTGAGAATCCGGTGGTTCCGACGACGGCGTGAATTTTGTTGGCCGCAAGGAACTCCAGTGTTCCGCGGGCTGCTGAGGCAACCGTGAAATCAACGGCTACGTCGCATTCCGCCTCTACGAGCTCCTCGAGTGAGTCATCGATGTCTATGGCTGCGACCAGCTCGAGCTGCGGGT
Organism: Candidatus Aldehydirespiratoraceae bacterium; assembly: GCA_965221585.1. GTDB lineage: Bacteria > Actinomycetota > Acidimicrobiia > Acidimicrobiales > Aldehydirespiratoraceae > VXYK01. The sequence continues at coordinate 2,071,966 of OZ244898.1, forward strand.
CGGCTTCGACCGCACTGCATACGGCCTGGCCCATGCGCCCTGCGGCACCGACCACTCCGACTCGGATCATTGCCTACTCAACTTCGGTCCCGCCTGTCACGCAGGCGCTTTGAGAGGTCTTCGAGCGCGCGGCGCTCAGCTTCGGTCAGACTCTCGAGGCCATGCTCGCTCATCTTGTCGAGCAGGGCATCGATCTTTGCCTGGGCCGCGACGTCGGCCGGGGGTGGCGGTGGTGGCGGGACCGATGAGAGGTGGGTTCTGCGGGGTTGGGGGCGCCGGTGTTGCCGAGGCGGTGGACGGCGGTGTGGCTGGCCGCTGAGTCTGGCGGGCAACGGAAGCTTGGGCAGCCATTCGTGTTGTTCGGCGTGGCCGAGGGCCCGCAGCACCAGCGGCGCGAGAGCCGCCATGGTCACGGTGAGAACCAGTTCGTATCGTCGCTGGTTGCTGATGGCTTGCAGCATGGCCATTCCGACGATGATCCAGGCGAGGGCCCAGGCTGGGATTCCCGGCCAGAAGCGGGCGCTGGAGTAGTGGGTTGCGAACGCGATCAACACGCCGAGTTCCACGTAGCGGAGCCCGTAGGCGAGGCCGTAGATGTCGGTGAACTCGAGAGCGGTCATGACCAGTGCAGGCACAACGGTCAGCACACCGAGGAAGAACGTGAACCGCATGCGCCCCATGAGCGCCTCGAGTTGTGACCCCAACATCCAGAACACCGCGACGAGAAGAAGCGTCCACAGCGACGGCTCGGTCGGGATCGGCCAGGTCACCAGTCTCCAGATCTCGCCTCCGCCTACGCTGCCGTACACCGACCCCGAGTAGAGCATGAGCTTTGTGGTAATTGGCCGGCTGAAGCCCTCGAAGGCCCAGACGAACATGTAGGCCACACTCATCGCCGAAATGATGACGGTGGTAGTTACGGCGAGTTGGCCGACCCGGAACCAGGGATCGTCGCTCTCGCCGAAATTACGGAACGGCTGCATACCTCTACAACAGTACAGCCGCTGGGACCGGTGGGTGCACCAGGTTCTAGCGACGACCGCGTCCGCCGGAGCCGTAGCCACGCCCTCGGGAGGGTGCGGCTGGACCGAGATTGTCGAACTCCTCGGACAGCTCTGCGTCGAAGGCATCCTCGAACGAGACTGTCTGGCGATCACCCTTTCTTTCACCCTGGCGCTCGCCTTGACGCTCGCCGTCCTGGAGTGTCTGGGGACCTCGGTCGGAGCGGCCGTTGCGGCCTCGGTTCGAACCGCCGCGGTCACGGTCACGATCGCCGCCCCGGCTGCGGTCACGGTCACGGTCGCGGCCGCCGCGATCCCGGCTGGAGTCCTCAGCACCTTCTGGCTTGAGCGAGATCTTGCCGTTGGGGTCGACGTCTTCGACGACGACGGTGACTTCGTCTCCCAGAGAGAGCACGTCCTCGACCCGGTCGATGCGTTTTCCGCCTCCGATCTTGGAGATGTGGAGCAGACCGTCGCGTCCGGGAAGGATGTTGACGAAGGCGCCGAACTTGGTGATGTTCACGACTCGACCCGGATAGGTGGCGCCGACCTCGGCCGTTGGAGGATCAAGGATCAGCTTGATCTGACGCTCAGCCTCCACAACCTTGGCGTTGTCGACGGACGCAATCGAGACGACGCCGACCATGCCGTCGTCGTCGACTGAGATGTCGGCACCGGTCTCGGCCTGGATTGCATTGATGACCTTGCCCTTGGGACCGATGATCTCACCGATCTTGTCGACCGGGATTTCGAAGGTGGTGATCTTCGGGGCGGTGTCCCGCACATCCTCTCGGGGCTCGGCGATGGCCTCTGCCATAACATCGAGAATGTCGAGGCGAGCTTCTCTGGCCTGCGCCAGCGCATTCGCCAGGACATTGGCCGGGATGCCCGCGATCTTGGTGTCGAGTTGCAGGGCCGTGACGAAGTCGGTTGTTCCTGCGACCTTGAAGTCCATGTCGCCGAAGGCGTCCTCTGCGCCGAGGATGTCGGTGAGTGTGACGTATTGGCCCTCTGCGTGGACCAGCCCCATGGCGATGCCGGCGACTGGAGCCTTGATCGGGACTCCAGCGTCCATCAGTGAGAGCGTCGAACCGCACACTGAGCCCATGGAGCTCGACCCGTTGGAGGCCATGACCTCAGACACTGTCCGCACGGTGTAGGGCCATTCCTCGAAGGAGGGGATGACTGGGAACACCGCACGCTCGGCGAGGGCTCCGTGCCCGATCTCGCGGCGTTTGGGGCCTCGCATGAATCCGGTCTCGCCGGTGGAGAACGGAGGGAAGTTGTAGTGATGGAAGTACCGCTTCTTGTCTGTCGGCGATATGTCGTCGATCATCATGTCGCTGCGACCCATGCCGAGCGTGGTGAAGTTGAGGACCTGGGTCTCGCCGCGTTGGAAGAGGCCCGAGCCGTGCGCTGTGGGGATCACTTCGACTTCGCTGGTGACTCTGCGGAGTTCGTCGGTCCTGCGGCCATCGATGCGGATGCCGTCTTCGACGATCCGCTTGCGCACAACTTTTTTGGAGATCGCCCGGATGGCGTTCTTGATCTGTCTGACGACGGTCGGATCGTCTCCGGCCAAGTCCGCCAACTCGGCGACGACGGCTGCGCTCAGTTCGGCTTCGGCTGCTTGTCGTTCCGCTTTGTCGGCAATCTGTTGCGTGTGGGCGATGCGGTCAGCGGCTGCAGCCTGTACTGCCGTGTAGATCTCGTCGCTGTAGTCGACACTCAGCGGGGGTTGGATCTTTTGGATGTCGCCGGCGGCATCGATCACCTGCTGCTGCAGTTCGATCATCTCGCGAATCCAGGTTTTGCTTGCTTCGAGGCCGCCTGCGAGCACGTCCTCGTCGACTTTGGGGGTACCCGACTCATACAGGGTCCAGGAGTTTCCTGTGCCGCCGGCCTCGACCATCATCACCGCAACGTCGTTGTCGCTGAGGCGACCGGCGACCACCATCTCGAAGGCCGATTCGGAGGACTCTTGGTAGGTGGGGAAGGGAATCCATTCGCCCTCTGGCGACCAGCTCATGCGGACTGCTCCGATGGGGCCGTCGAACGGGATCGGCGACAGGCACAGTGCCAGCGAGGCAGCGTTGAGAGCCAGTACGTCGTAGGGGTTCTTCTGGTCGGCTCCGAGCACTGTGCCCACGACATGGACTTCGTTGCGGAACCCGTCGGGGAAGGCGGGACGCAGCGGCCGGTCGATCAGGCGACAGGTGAGTATCGCCTGCTCCCCTGCCCGGGCTTCACGGCGGAAGAAGGAGCCGGGTATCTTCCCGGCGGCATACATCCGCTCCTCGATGTCGACGGTCAGCGGAAAGAAGTCAGCGCCCTCGCGGGGAGTCGCTGCTCCGGTGGCCGTTACGAGTACGACCGTGTCACCGATGCTTGCGGTGACGGAGCCACCGGCGAGGGGGGCGAACTTGCCGACCTCGAAAGTGGCGTCTTTGCCTTCACCGCGCGCGAACGAGCCGGTGAAGGATTGGGGATTAGTCATGTTGTTGTTTCTCCTGAACACATGACTGCCAGTTCCCAGTCGGAAATCGCTGATTCTGATCTCGGCGGATCGGTCCGCTGATCAGTTCAGAGATTTTCGACTAGCACCAACGGTCTTGTGTTCTTTTTTCGCTGGACCTTCCAGCTACTGGGATTCGTCGGGCTGGTTCGGAGTGTTGACCCCGATCCAACCGGTTGGGAGCAGCCCGGCGGGGCTGCTCTTCGATTGTGTCGTGCAGATTCTATTCAGCGACGCAGCCCGAGGTGGGTGATCACTGCTCTGTAGCGTTCAACGTCGTTGTCCTTGACGTAGTCGAGGAGACGACGACGGCGGCCGACCAGCATCTGCAAACCTCTCCGGGTGTGATGGTCCTTTTTGTGAACCTTCATGTGTTCGGTGAGGTGTGCGATCCGTGCCGATAGCAGAGCGATCTGTATTTCCGGCGAACCGGTGTCGTTCTCCGCGAGGTCGAAAGCCTTCGCCATGTCGGCGATGGTTTCGGATTTGGGGCGCAGGCTGGTAGCCATCAGTTGTTTGTTCCTGTTTCTTCTGTTGGGTCTCTTACCCAGCTGCACACCCCGCATTGCGCGGGCGGCAGCCACCATTCGGTTCCCCTGAGGATACCAAGGCCCGGAAACAATCGGCACGAGCGTCATTGGCGTCTCCCTGGAGTAGTCTTCGGCAGGCCGGTGTTTGCGTATTTCGGGGCTGGGCGGTGTGAGACCGCTAGTGACCGTGGAAGTCTGCTCTTGAGCGAACCGTGTTGGACGGGTCAGCGCCCCCGTAGCGGCTGCCGGGTCGCCGGTGCTTGGAGGTCTGGTGCCCGGCGGTGCGGGACCGCAGGGGATGGTGATGGTGCCGGGTTGGGCGAACGGTGTTGGTCGGGGCTTTGGTTTGGATCTTGTGGGGTTGGCCGAGGTTGGTTTCGAGGTTTCGGCCGGGGGTTTTAGGCTGTATCTGCCGTCAGCCTGTTTGTGGACTTGCCACCCGTGGTCGTGGATCTTGTGGTGGCAGTCGTCGCATACCAGCGCGAGGTTTTCCAGGTCGGTGGACCCGTCCTTCGACCACCAGACAATGTGGTGTGCCCTGCACCACAACGGGTTGGCTTTACAGCCGATGCATCCTTGATCCCGGGCGATCAGCGCCACTCGTTGGGCTTCGGAGGCCGTGCGTTGTCTGCGCCCGAGCCACATGTCTTGAGCCTTGGTATCGAAGATGGAGGGCAGAAGGTTGGCCTCAAGCGCCAAGCGGTGCAGTTCGACAATCGGTATCGGCGAGCCGTCGGCCAATCGAGGGTTGTCAAGTTGCTGTTTGAGCACATCGAAATCGGCGATCACCAGCAGATCTGTACCTGGGGAGCGGCCACTGGCCGGTTCGCAGATCAATTCTGCGAGAGCGTCGGCCATCCGCTGTTGGGGTGTGGCACGCGTCTTGGGGTCTTCGCGATGCCAGAGCTGTCGTTCTTTGGCGGTCAAGGCGGTTGCGATCCGTGCGCCGGTGATCTGATCGAATTCAGCCGTCAGCACGAACATGCCCGACTCAGACGACTCGAAGATCCTGGCTTTGCGCTTGGAACGTTGACGGTCTACCAGCGACTGGCCGTCGTCGGTGGTCAGGTCTCGTTGATGACGCTTCACGGTCCGGGCGAATTCATCGAATGGCTGTTCACCAGCCGCTTCGACCAACTTGGACTCATCGATCGGGCTCTCAGAAGAGGCTCGAGCGATCAGCCGTGCGTGTCCCACGGGGATCTCTCCGGATTCCAGCGCTTCGCTGGTGGTCGGCAACTCCGCCAACCGGGTCGCTGTCTCAACATCGCGCTTGGCCTCGCGGTTCGAGGCTTACAACTCGTTACGAACCAACCGCTGAGCATCACCTTTACTGTGACGGCGCCCCATCTCGGCCACGACCTGAGCCTTCATCGCCGCCACCCGAGACTCAACACGACCCAGCATCTTCAACCGCGAACGCAGTGCATCATCCGACAGCGAAACCTCATCAACCGCCTCGACATGGACCGCCCCACGCACGGGCCGGCCGACACCATCCGACGTGTCCGAGAGATCCGAGACAGGAGCTAATTCCATGGATGTAACTCTATCGACCCCCTGTGACAATGACACTGAAAATCATTAAAATATATTATAATCATCAGAGGACAACCGGTCGGAATCGCACTCGTGAGGACGAGTTTGAGTGGTGGTCAACTTCCCGGGTTTGGCTTGCAGCCACATGGACATCGCACGTATGGACTACAACTCGTTCGCCAGCAGTTCGCGACAGCACGCTCTCCCGCCCGCTACCGCCACCCTCCCTTCAATGGAGGGCCGGACGATCGTCCGGCCGGATGGGCTGGGGGGGCTCGTCGCGCCTCCCCCCGACTTGACCTTCAATGGAGGGCCGGACGATCGTCCGGCCGGATCCGCACACCACTCGCACAAGCCCGCCTCACCCAAACCCTTCAATGGAGGGCCGGACGATCGTCCGGCCGGATGAGTTGGGGTGCGCCCGATCCAGGTCAGTTTGTCCCACGCCTTCAATGGAGGGCCGGACGATCGTCCGGCCGGATACGCACCGGCGGCGGCCAAACCCTAACCCTCAACGTCCTTCAATGGAGGGCCGGACGATCGTCCGGCCGGATTCATGCCTCGCTTTCGTGATCCGCGACCTCGGACCAGCCTTCAATGGAGGGCCGGACGATCGTCCGGCCGGATTCGCCCGCAGCCGCCGCCAGACCGGGATCGGTGGCCGCCTTCAATGGAGGGCCGGACGATCGTCCGGCCGGATTCATGCCGACTTGGTGCTAGACGTTGAATACACCTACCCTTCAATGGAGGGCCGGACGATCGTCCGGCCGGATGCAGACGGCGAGCGCAGCGAGCTCCTTCAGTGGTTTCCTTCAATGGAGGGCCGGACGATCGTCCGGCCGGATCCGCTGCTGACTGGGACTGTTTCACAGATGTCGATTCCTTCAATGGAGGGCCGGACGATCGTCCGGCCGGATCTGTGGCTGTATGCCCGAGCCTTGCCCCGGATAATCCCTTCAATGGAGGGCCGGACGATCGTCCGGCCGGATGCCTACTACATCCTGCAGGGTGCCCGGTACATCCAGCCTTCAATGGAGGGCCGGACGATCGTCCGGCCGGATCTCAGCACGGATCGCGGTGTAGTAGAACGCCACACCCCTTCAATGGAGGGCCGGACGATCGTCCGGCCGGATAGATCAGGTTGGACGCGCCTAGCCGTCTGCCCGACACCCTTCAATGGAGGGCCGGACGATCGTCCGGCCGGATCTGACAGTCGTTTCAAGCGGTTCGGTTCGGGCGTTAACCTTCAATGGAGGGCCGGACGATCGTCCGGCCGGATCGGCACCCCGCATCCGACGCTATGCCCGACATGACGCCTTCAATGGAGGGCCGGACGATCGTCCGGCCGGATCATCAGCGCCCTGCGCCCGAGCTCGCGGCGCAAAGCCCTTCAATGGAGGGCCGGACGATCGTCCGGCCGGATGGGTCGCCCTACCGGATGGGGAGAGTCAGCGCAGACCCTTCAATGGAGGGCCGGACGATCGTCCGGCCGGATAGCTCGCTTGATATGGGGGTGTTTACCTGCTTGTTCGCGGGTGTTTGCGAGCGGTGTAAGAAGCCGAAGCTTCGAAGGGCATAGATTCAGTTGTCAAAGAGCGTTTTCCTTGTTCCACAAGGCTTCGAGCGGTCCCCGGGGCTTCGTAACTCAACTTAGCGCTCGCATCAGATGACCGTGGGACCAGATGTCGGCAAAGCCGCCCTCAGCCCTATGAACTCAAAACAGTCGCGACCACGGTTCGCGGGTGGACCAAGATTCACAAAAGCCACAGAGTCTTCTCCGTGATGGATGATCGAACTCAATTCCTGTTTCAACAATAACATCTCCACGGCATCCAGATCGCAGATGAAGACGCTGTACTGCATCGGCCAGCCATAGTTCTTGACAGTCTTGTGTACCAGTCTCAGGCGCTTCGAGTCGCTTATGTCGTAACTCACGAGAAAACGGGTTCTACCAGCAGACACAGCACTACCTCGTCATGAAGGGCGTGTACTTGGGAATCTCGCCCAGCAGGTGGGCCGCAAGGACGCGAGTCTGTACCTCAAGAACCCGTCGGTAGGTGATCTTGTAACCGTAGGTCGGGTGGGTTACCTGGGTGTCGAGTCGCCGCTCGTACGCGGACAGAACTGATCTCCTTCCGTTCTGGGACAGCGACACGCCACCGGCCCGGACATCGAAGTCTCTCTCCCCGACTTCCCCGTTGTTGATCACATTGATCACCACTGACTCTGCGACCAACGGTCGAAACTCCTCGGCCAGGTCGAGCGCCAGTGCTGGGCGGCCGAAACGGGGGCGGTGGAAGACTCCCAGATACGGGTCTAGCCCGACTGCGATCGCAACAGCCGTCAAGTCCTTGGTGAGCAGCGCGTAGACATACGACAACAGGCAATTGACGGGGTCTCTTGGTGGCCTTCGATTGCGTCCGTTGAAGTCAAACGCCCCAAGGCTCTCGTCACGGATCATCGAGTCGAACTTTGAGAAATACAGACGCGCCGCGGTTCCTTCCAACCCCAACAGACTCTCGATCGACTCACTCTCCACCACTCCATCGGCGAGCGACTTAAGCTGTTCCACCTCTCGCTTGACATCCGTGCGTGCGTTTCTTCTCAAGAATGTCCGCGAGTTTCGTATTTTTCCTTCGATCATTGCTTGCGCGATTGGCAATCCGGCTTGCGCCGCTATTGCGACCTGGCGACGACGAAGGTCGACATGTTTCGAAGGAAGACCCTCAGCAATCCCTTGAAACCATCCGCCGTATGAGAACCAGCAGATAGGAATTCCCTCCCGGAAGGCCGCCCGCATCATCTGGCTACTGATCTGAACATTGCCGTAGATCGCGACTTGTGAGACATCAATGAGCCGAAGCTGCTGGATCTCATCACGACCCTTGCTAACCACGACTCGCCCCGAGCGGATACCGATTCGGGCACCCTGTTCGGTCACATACAGAGGCCTCGCTGCAGAATCACGTGGCGTTAGGCGTCGAGGCGCGGCCGAGCTGCGACCAACGTGCAGATTCGTCTCATCCGGCAGACAGATCCCAACCAGCGAGCATCTAGGACACTTCGGGCTGTCGATGAGCGGTGGTGGCGCGTTCGCCAGTGCCGCAACTTCTCGAAGCTTCTCAACCACCTTCAGTGTGTGGGCCACTAGCGAATCATCAAATGGGATCGTCGTCCGCTTACGAGTCTCGGCGAAATAGAACTGCCCTTCGGTGCACTCGTAGCCGTTGTCTTGAAGCAAAAGGCCGATCGTGCAGATCTGAACCTGCTCGGGCATCCAGGCCGGACCGTGTTTGGGCGGTCGTCCACGCTTCACCTCAACCGGAACAACCCTGCCGTTGCGTTGCTCGATGATGTCGGCCTTGGCGATCAAACCGAGTCGCTGAGAACTCAACTCGACAGATTTTGCCTTCTTGAACGGAAGATCTTCGACCGTGCCCATCCGACCGCCGCCGGCGTCAACCACTCGATGAACATAGAGACCTTCCACGGTGTCCTGATTGTGCTCGAAGCGTGACTGCACCCACTCCAGATAGAAGAGCCTGGGGCAGTACTCGAACTCGTTGATCATCCGAGCCGGCACAAGTTCAGGAACGTCAGTCACGCTGCCAAACTACGCGAGGCGGGCCGAAGGTTCCGTAAACACCCTGGTCACTGCGACGGATCTGCGACTTAAGCACCCGGCTGATCCCCCATCCTCGGTACCAATCACCGCGACGGCGGTTAGCACCCTCGGGCTCTGCTACCTGAGCCAACAAGGAACGAACCGACCTCCAGGTCGCAGGGACCGTCCACAACGGCCACACGAAGCTGCCTTGCTTCCACGAACCAGAGCAGCCTTGGGTAAGTGTTCCATTGGTAGAAGCGAAGCAAGGGAAGTAACTGAGTCCGAGAACCGCCAGAGCCTCCGCTCCCGCGTTAGTCGACTTCTTGTCGTTGGAAGGGTCGGAAGCGCTGAGCGCATGGTCACGATCATCAACGGTGTCCCACATCAACGAATCGCGCTTGCTCTCGTATTCCCAGGGTCTCGTGAGGTCAGCGACGATCTCCTCAACGGTTACCTCACCGAGATTGGTACGAGCCACCGAAAGGAACTTCTGTTGTCCGGCGGTGAAGTAGAGATCCGTGGGCTTAGCATTGCCACTGTTGTCCAGACTGTCTTCGGCCAGAAGGCAGGCCGCAAGCACACCCGAGAGACCCGCTTCGCGTCCAAGGCCGAGATACTCCCGTATCGCCGGTGGTTTGAGCTTCAGCTTCGGATCGACCGATTCGGAGAGCGCGGGCCCGTCCAGCCACAACTCTGCGAGGTCCAACGCTGCCGATGCGATCCTTTCCGGGTCGCGCGCCGGAGCCAGCACCGGGTGCGGGATCGGGCCGTCGGTCCAGTGCAGCCTGCTGTCTTGTCCTTCGCGGCCGAGAGCTGCTAGGGCACCTAGGGCACCGAAGAAGCCCAGGGGATTGTCTCCCGGCAAACCCCGCAGCAATGTGCCGTTGTAGTCGTTCATCGTGACTCTGCCTCCTCTTTGCTCCGTTGTTGGTCCGCTAGTCGGAGGATGGACTCCAACCAGGCGAGGCCGTGATGCCCGTAGCGCTGCTGCAGGCGCCAGAAGCGGTCGGCCATCTCAAGCGCGATCGGAGTTTCGACAAGATCCGAATCTGTGCGCATGGACAGCGGTCGACTCACTTGGGGTGACGCGTCGCCGTCAGTGACCAATCTGAATCCTTGGTCTTCGAACGCGCCGGCCACCTCCAAGGGCGTCGGACAACCGTCCTTCCGTATCGGAGGAAACGGCCTGCCGTGGCCGTGGTGAGAACCGACTAGGTGCAGGACCAAGTCCCGGTCATGGGCCCCTTCAAGCACTTCGGGATTACTTTGTGCAAGCGCAACACTGGTTATCTCATGACGCACCGGCGGCCACTGCCCCGGAGCCGCTCGAGTGCCAGGCAACGACTTGGCCAAGGGTTCCGCGCTACTGGCGATGCTGACTAAGTCGCCACCATGAAGCTGATGTTGGAAACGCTGGTCAATCTTCCCGAGGTCGTGCAGCTCCGCCGCCAAGCGAAGGTCTGCTACAAGATCTTCGCCCAGTCCGAGCCGGCTTCCGTACTCAGCAACCTTGCAGCCCACACCGGCGAGATGCTCGCGAAGCGTCGTCGCGGAGCCGGTCAAGGAGTTGGCATGATCGGACTCGTCCATCAGTCCGGGGTCCAGCCTCCGCCCCACCAGAACCCAGTATCGCCCGTCGGCGCGCGCGTCATCCTGAACATCAACCAACACGATGTCGGGTCGGTGGCTCACGAAATGGTCTACGACAGTCCTCATCCAGTCACTGAGGTAGCCCTCCGGCAGGCCCTTCAGTTCGTTGAGCCACGCTTCGACCTCTTCTTCTCGCGACACCACGGCATCTCGTTCGCGGTCAGGGATCGGCATCTCTCGAATCCCCGATCCTTCAGGCTTCGCGCGGAGCGGTTCCAACAGTTCGTCGAGACGCCGGTCTAGCCTCAGTGTCACCCTTGAACGATGAATCGGCCCGTCGACTCCTTCTCCCGACTTCAACTGAGCCTTATCGCCGAGGTCTTCGACGGGGGCCATGTCGGGTTCTTCGTCATCCCCCAGCCTCGGTTTGTACCCGGGATCCCAAGTGCCGCTTCGCAAGCCTCCCCGCATCGGGTCAACGACGATCAGGTCTCCTGGCTTGATTTCGTTCGGATGCTGCAACGCTTCCCACCGTTGGTCCGCTCGTTTGGTCCTACGAACGACACCAACCAAGGCCCCGTCGGTTGAGGCCCGCTTGTGTTGGCCTTGGCCGGGTTGTGCGTCCTCGGATGTCGAACCGATGTCTGAGACCTGTGTCTCCGCGGCGCCGCCCAACCAACTCTTCGCCGCTGAGACAGGAACTGACAGAAACTCGATGGGCCGGGGAGGAACCAGGTTCAACGTCTCTTCGGATCGATCCCAGCGCCATGCGATGCTTACCTCAGGCTCGGACTGTTGCTCCTTACCATGAAGGAACTCAGTGATGTCTGGATCCGCAATCGGTACGGGTTGCGTCTGCGACCAGGTGTCGACGTGCGTTGGAAGCAGCAGCGGTGCTTCTGAACTCGGTGCCCTCGCATCGCCGCTCAGTGTCTTCAGCAGATTCTCCTCAGGACCGACTTCGATTTCCAGGTCCTCGGCTAGTTGATTCAGTTCCTCCCATGTAACCCGTGAAGCGTCGACGTAAACGGGATCAGGTCTCTTCAACGCCGATGCCACACCGAGAATCCAGCAACGCGCGGGTTCACCGGTTTTCTCGGCACGCGTTCCGCGTCGATCAAGCCGCCCGAAGCGCTGTTGCAGACTGTCGATCGGTGCGACTTCGGTGATCAAGGCGTCGAAGCTGAAATCCGCACCAACCTCGATCGCCTGGGTCGCCACCAGTACCGTCCTGGCTTCAGACGAGGCCGAACGATCAGGATCCACCAACTCCTCAATGGTCTCATAGGCCTCTTGCTTGTCGATCGGACGCATCCGACCAGTCACAAGGTGTGCTGTGATTCCAGCTTCAACTAGGGCCCTATGTGTTTCCCGCGCGGTGCGGACGCGATTGACGATCACTCCAACGCTCTGTTCGTCGTCGCGCTGGTCTCGATTGAGCAACTCGACGACCTTCTTGGGCACTGACTCATGAGGCGGACGAGCCCCACCGACCTCGACAAGCTTGGCCCGCTTGGGAGCGCGCGCTATCCGACTCAACGTCGGGGAAGCTTCGAGGTCACCGGGCACGAGCGCGAATCTCTCGTCGCTTTCTTCTCGGGGTGTAGCTGACATCTCCACAATCGAATACCGGCGCGGTAGCGACGATTCCGGGTTGACGGAACGGATCAAGGGAACGGTGCCGTCAGACGACATATCGCGCAAAGTCCGTTCGAAAGCTCTGCTCAGGTGAACCTCGTCAAGGATTACGAGACAGTCGTTTCCGGCGAGCCCAGCGTGCACTGGCCGCATCCCGCTACTGACTCCGTACCCCCGGAACAAGAAGCGTGACCCGAACTGATCAACCGTGGAAACGATCACTGAGGGTTGATCGGGCCTCTGAAACCACTCACCGTCAAGCGGAACACCGCCCCGCAAGGCTGCAACCCCCAGCAGCGAGCCGTTGTCGGTCAACTCTCTGAGGCGCGAGCCAATCTCGGTCAGAACGCCGTCCTTCGACTCGCTGATCTTGTCGCTAATGCGTCTCGCTCGTTCATAGACCTGGTCCACAACAATGCGTCGATCAATCACGAACACGATTCGGCGAGGGAATACGTCAGGGCGCAGCGCGAGAGCGAACACAGCTGTATCAAGCACCGAGGTCTTGCCCGTGCCTGTCGGCAAATCTATGACGTTCGGCCACCGGCCCTCATCAAGAACCTCAGACGTAAGCCGACTCTGCCAGGGATACGGCTTGCAACCGTGAACCGCTTCGAAGTATGCATCAAAATCGCTTGGCGTGAGATCGCCGCTCATTATGCGCCCTCTAACCGCTCGTCATTGGATGCTCGCTCGCGTGGGGCGACCACCGGGCGCATCAATCCCAGACCAAGGAATCTCCCGCTACCGAGCAGCAAAGGCCCACCGATCTCCTCGGCGAACCCGACTGTCACATGCACGAGCCGTCGAACAACTCCCCCGCTCCCCTGCTTGAACGCTGGAAAGTCGCCTACCGGGCGCGCTCCAACCAGGAAGGGCGTCATCGACAACCCCACGTCCGACGGTTCGGGGAGACCGACATGAGCGCAAGACTTCACGACCGCTTCTTCGGCACGCTTCCACGCCTTGGAACGCGCTGCGGTGCTGCCTCGTCGAAGGTCTCCTGGATGCGTCGGCAGCGCAACCGGCGTGACGGATGTCCACCAACGGGACGACCTTGCCCAGGTTCTTGGGTCCAAGCTTCTGAGCGCGAACGGCGGCTGTTTTCTGCGCATCCTCAGTTCGCCGCTACGGCCCATCCGTAGTTGCAGGCTCCCACCGTTCGTCTCTCGTTCCCATGCGCCGATGCCGCGCAGGGTCGCGTTGCGCGACTCCTCATCAAGCCCGAACGGCAGCGAGACAGCGAGGCCCATGATTCGACCATCCGCGTGGTCGTGGCCGACATTCGGCAACACCAGAAAGCCGATGTGTGGTACCGATGTAGGCGTCCCGTCTGGAAGATGTCCGCTGACTCCTTGTGGGAGTGGGTCGGCCACATGACTGAGCACTGAGCTTCGCAACACCCGCGTGAGCTCAACAGTGCGTGTCACCGGCACTCCGCGATCCTGAGCCTCCAGCTCAAAGACGATCCAGTCGCCAGCTATCGCGGGTCGCAGAAGGTCGTTTGCGAATTCCTCGGTTGACGCGACCTCGCGGTAACGAATCCCCTGGAACGGCAAACTGCGCGGCCTTATCGCTCGGTGACGGGCATGCGCCTCCTCGAGTGCCCCAAGTTGACCCGGCCGTACCCACCGCAGCATCAAGGGGCCTTCCCCGGGCGTATGGGTGGCAGGTGGCGGTTCGTCTCTCAACCGGCAAGAAACCAGCGACGAGGAATGACCTAACCGCGTGACCCGACCCAACAGGGCATCAAGCGCTTCGCGAACCTCTTCAGGAGGAGTGCCATCCCAGGCGTAGGTCACAGCTCCGGTTGCGGACCGAGCTTGGCTCTGGCCAGATCGCGCGCTCCCTTCCTCAGCAGCATCTGGCGTGACCAAGGTGACAGAAGGGAAATAGCGCTCCTTCTTTCCACGGTCATCCGGCAGCAATGCCAAAGCGGAATCAACACTCGTATTGCCAACGCTCCCGGCAAGGGAAGCGACATCTCGCCTCACGCTGATCCTGTCCTGAAGCCTCTCGGCCTTCTTCGTCATCCGGCCTTCCGCCGTATCAATCTCCTCGTCCATTTGCACGATCAGTTCCTCGACATCTCGAGCCCGGCGCTGATACTGAGCTTGGGCGACCACGCCAGCATCATTGACAGGAACGAAATGGCTCACGACTCGACGCCGAATTCCCTCCGGCGCCGATATCCGGGGGGGCGGTTGCGCTTCGAGCCATTCGAGCGCAGCCCTCTCGGCCTCATCGGGTGAATCGGAATCAGCCCAAGTTGCAACCATCGCCGAGAACAAACGGGCTCCATGGGGAGGCCACTCGTGATCTTCACGATCATGGTGTGACGTGGCGACGTAGCGACCCGTGAGGAAGTTCACCTCAATCGCGGTCACCGTTCACTCCTCAGCGGTCTCGCGGGCCGACACCACGCGACTGCGCCTCAGCAGTTCAACCAGCTTCGGGGCAGGAGTCAGCGAAATCTCGCCGTCCTCCCAGCCGATCCCTGCTTGGGTCGCATGGGTGCTGGCCTCCAACAGCAATTCGGCTGCCGTGTCTCTACTCACTTCAATTGTCTCGGGAACAGAACCGTCGCGGCCCACCAACTCCAACTCAGGCGCATGCTCGGGAACAAGCAGACACCGCGAACGAAGATCGTGGTCGGCCTCGTATCCGTAAGCGATCGCGGCTACGCCGAGTGCAGCCACGGCCGTTCGCGCAGCTGTTTCGGCGTCCCGGCCGAGTCCGGCGAAACGCAAGCGCCTCAAGGCAGCCAAGGAGATGACCGTTGTCTGACGGGCCTCCGAGATCGTGACACCGCCGGACTGGGAATCGATCGAAGGTGCTATGTTGCCGTGGTTGATTTCCGAGGGGCGACCGTCCGATCCCGCTCGTTTGGGCTTTCCTTTGTCGACGGCAGCCTCGTCTTCGTTCAACGTCCACACCTGCTCGGGGTCGCTGTGCTCGAAGGCGACTGCCGCGTTGCGTTCAATCTGAAGTGGATCAATGCGGCTACGTACCTTGCGGCCGACCTGAGCATCCAGCCCTACGATTTCCGACACGTAGGCGCGTTGAAACTTCGAACCAAGACCACCCTTGGGGCCCGTCGAGTCCCATTGACCGAACAGCAGGGCAGTCGGCGCATTGCGGAACATCGCAGTCGCGTTCTTAGGACTCGCATCGGTGATTGCACGCCCTAAGTCACTGAGTCGGAACAAAGTGTCATCAAGCAGGCTGTCGCGAAAGATCGCATCGGCGAGACGGTGGGGCGCGTCCAGCACCGTGATCCGCCCGAGATCGTCGATGTCTTCCGCTCCTGTGAAGTCCACAAACGGAACGGGGAAACGTAACTCTCCTGCTTCCCAACCTTCCTTCAAGGCAAGCTCAGCTCGGTTCGCCTGCGAGGCCACGGAATCCAACAAGACCGTGGTCACCACCCGGTCTCCGACCTGCCGTTCCTCAACCGCGTACTTGTGCTCAGCGTTCACGGCGTACGTCGGAGGGAAGACCTTCCCCCCAGGACCGTCCACGGGTTGCAGTTTCATGATCGAGCGAAGCGCAACCGCTCCTCCCCCAACCGCATCTCGCAACTGATCAAAGCCCAATCGAGCCATCACTTATTCCTTTCTGTTGTGACCCCGGCGCATTGCCCGAGCCAATCGGTTGATTGTCCCCCGAGGGTGTGACACGTCACGGATCAACGAGGTGGTCTCAAAGTTGAGGCGGGGCCTAGACGAACAGAAACCCTAGATCTCCGCGGCTAGGGCGTCGGCGAAAGAGGTGCCGGACTCGATGAGCATTCGGTAGCGCATCACGTGGCGGGGGCGGTTGAAACCCAACACGCCGACCAACCGCCCGGCACGGCCGTAGATCGCAGCGAAACGCCGCTCGGAAAGGCTCCCCGTCACCACACGAATCTCATCGTCGGGGCCAATACGACCCGCCATCTGAATCTTGCGGTCGTACTGATCCGACCAGAACCAAGGAACCGGAACGAAAGGCTCCGCCTCGTCGTTACCCACCAACAAACGCCGAGCCGCGTGCGCGCCCTGGGCAACCGCGTTGTCCCAATGCTCGACCCGCATCACCTCATCGAAACGCTCATTGGGCCAACGAGCCACATCCCCAGCAGCAGTCACACCAGGAGCCGCCAGACAAGTCGCGTCGCAGACCACACCGTTGTCGATCCTCAACCCGGAACCCTCCAGCCACTCCGTGTTAGGAATCACCCCGATCCCCACGACCACAACATCCGCGTCAACCACACCCCCGTCGCTGAGCCGCACCCGCTCAACCCGCCCGTCGCCTTCGATCCCATCAACGCCCACACCGGTGCGGAGATCAACACCATGATCACGATGCAGATCAGCGCACACAGAACCCATCTCGTCGCCGAGCACCCGACTAAGCGGCTGAGGCAACGACTCGATCATGGTGACGTCAAGCCCCAGCGTTCGGGCAGTCGCCGCCACCTCAGCTCCAATAAACCCAGCACCAACGATCACCACCCGCTGCGGCCCAGCCTCGAATGCAGCCCGAATCGCGAGCGAGTCGTCGAGGCTCCGCAACACGAACACACCCGCGAGCCCCTCAGTGCCCGGCAAGGTCCGACAACGCGCACCCGTGGCGATCAGCAACCCGTCCACCACCCGGTCATCGTCGCCCTGCAATCCCAGGCGCCGAGTCGTCAGATCAAAGCTCACCGCCCGCACCCCAAAACGCAGATCAAGGTCAAGATCGGCGAGCTTGTCGGGCTGCGTCAACACCAAACGGTCCTCGCCCCAATCACCCGCAAGAAACTGTTTGGAGAGCGGCGGGCGGTCGTAAGGGGCGTGGACTTCGTCGCCGATCAGCGTGATCGGCCCGTCATAATCTTGACGCCGAAGCGACTCAGCGGCTCGAATGCCCGCAAGCGAGGCCCCGACGATGGTGATGGAGCGCCGCGTCATCAAAGCCCCGCGGTTGCAGTGCGCTGCTTAACCCTGAACCGATATCGCCTGCTTCGGGCAACGCTGAACGCACTCGTCGACACGAGCACGATCCTCTTCACCGGGCTCTTCGTTGAGCACGTACAGGAAGTCGTCGTCACGTACTTCAAAGATGTCTGGAGCAATCTGCATGCAGATGGCGTTGCTCTCACAGAGGTCGAAGTCGACCACAATCTTCATGGCGTCACACTCTTTCTTATTCGGTCGAGCCTATTCGGCTCTTGTCCGGCCACTTCTGTCTGGCCACCGTCCATCATGCCTCACCGAAGCCACAGGTGTGAACATCAGCGACAACTAGCTTGCCGCCGCTCCGCCACGATCCACGACGATGCCGTAGCGCTCTCGCACCGCGGCGTCCACAACAGGATCGACATGGGCCGGGAAATGGGACGACAGGACCTGCGCAGCGAATGCGTGGGCGACCTGCAGCGCGTCCTTTCCACCGGCCTCGATCCAGTCGTCGGGAGTGTCACGATCTCCGATGAGCGGATAGATGTACTCCTTCTGCATCAACTCGAGCGTCTGAGGCGAGCCGAGGAAATGACCCGGCCCGCTCACGACTTCCTCGATCAAGGCGGCCGAGAGCGTCTCTTCGTTGACCTCGATGCCGCGCACCGTCCGGTTGATCGATCCCAGCATGTCGTTGTCGATCACCAGGGCTTCAAGCGAGCAGCTCAGCAGACTCCCGAGCATCCCCGCGCTCTCATACACGAGATTGGCACCCGCCTGGCCCGCCAGCACAACGTTGATCCCCTTCTCGTAGCCGGCCTGATTGTCGGGGACTTTCGAGTCGGTCATGCCAGCCGCCACACCCGACGGCAGCCCGATCCAGTTCACCACCTGCGCGGCGGCTGCGTTGAGAACCCCCTCCTCTCCGCTCCCTCCACTCATCGCCCCTGTGCGGAGGTCCGAGACGAAAGGCCACAGACCCATCACGCAGGGATGGCCGGGACTCATCAAGTTGACCGCGGTCAGCGCCGCCAGGCACTCGGCAAGTGCCTGGGCCAGAGAACCCGCCAGAGCAGCCGGCGAGGTCGCCCCCGCCTGACCCGCCGACAGCAGATTGATCGGCATGCCCGACTCCACCTGGGCAACCATGCAGTTCGTCGATTCCTCAGCGAAACGCAGCGGCGGCACGACGAAGGTGTTGTTGGCCGCCACGAACGGGCGTTTACGGAAGGAGCCCTCACCGCCCGCCATCATGTCGTACATCTCGACGGTCTCATAGACGTGAGCCCGCTCGAACCACGAGGTGCCGACAGGCTTGCCGGTGCCGGCAGTGGCCGCATAGGCGGTGTTGAGATCCAGCTCCCGCGAGTCCTCGCGGTCACGTGCCACCACCGTGCGTACGAAGAAATGGATGTTGTCGAGATGATCGACCAGACGGGCGCAGTTGTAGACGTCCTGTGCGGTGCTGTGCCGGAAGGTGTTGGTCTGGTACTCGTACATCAACACCGCGGCGCCGGCAGTCCCGAAATGGACCCGGTCGCCCCCGACCTCGATCGATTTGTCATCGTCGAAACCGTGCCAGGTCCATTCCTTGGCGGCCGTGGCGATGGCGTTCTCGACGAGTGCTTTGGGGTAGAGAAGACGCCCCGTGTCGTCAAGGCTGCCACCCGCGTCGACGACGACCTCCACGAACTCCGGAACCGGAGAGCCCATCCCCACATGTTCCAGAAGGTGCAGGGCGGTGTCGTACACCTGCTGCATCTCAGAATCGACCAGAGGCTTGAATTTCCCGCCCGGGAGTCCGGGCCGCACCGGACGTTCGTCTTCGGTCAACGGCGCGGCGCGCTCCGCGATGCGCCCGGCACGTCCACCTGACCTACGGCGACGAGGCTCCTCGCTCACTGTGGGTTCACAGTCCCTCCCGTGCGAATGCGGGGCCCACACAATAGTGCGGCTGCGAAACTGTAACGCATCGCCGGCGGTCAGGCGCGCGATGCCGCCGATGTGCGCCAGGAGCGCAACGCCCACGTGCGCTAGGCGCGCAACGCCGATGTGCGCTAGGCGCGCAACGCAGAATTGGTCGGGTCATAAGCGGGTTCTGCCAGCACCGTTGCCGTCCTCATCTCGCCTAAGAGTTCCAACTCGAAGGTCGATCCGGGTGCCTCGAAGGCGGGGGCCACATAGACGAAGGCGAGGCTCTTGTTGACCGTGTGGCCCCAAGTTCCGCTCGTAGCGATGCCCATGACCTTGCCTTGTTGGTCGTATGCGCCCTCGTTGCCCCGCACATCGTTGTCGGTGGCGTCGACCTCGCAATAGACGAGCACCATCGACAACGGTTCAGTCTGGGAAGCACGCGCAACCGTGGCCTGCTTGCCGATGAAATCACCGTTGAAGTCGACGAAACGTTCGAGCCGAGCCTCGATCGGGGTGATCTCCGTGGTCAGCTCGCTTCCCCACGCCTTGTAACCCTTCTCGATGCGCATGACATTCATCGCGTAGGCACCGAAGTGGACCATTCCGTGGGATTCCCCCGAAGCTGTGAGCGCGTCATAGAGTCCGGCCATCCGTTCGATCGGACAGTGCAGTTCCCAACCGAGCTCACCCACGTAAGAGACCCGCAAGGCCTTGCACGGCACTCCCGCGACCTCGATCTCTCGAGCGGTCAACCAGCGGAACGACTCGTTGGCGAGATCGGTGTCGGTGAGGGGAGCGAGCACCTCCCTGGCGAGCGGCCCGGTCACGGCCAACAGTCCCGTGGAATCGGTGACGTCGGTGACGGTCACATCCTCTGTGGCTTCGATGTGCTGGTTCAGCCAGTCCAGGTCATGGGTGGTGCCGATGACCGCCGAGTTGAGATAGAAGCGATCAGCGGCGAGACGGCTGATCGTCATCTCACACTCGATTCCGCCCAGCTCAGTGAGCATGTGCACCAACCGGATACCTCCGTCTCGAACGGGGATCCTGTTGGCGGAGAGTCGGTCGAGCAAGGCCGCTGCATCAGCGCCGACAACCTCGAACTTGGCGAAGGCGGTCAGGTCGGCAATACCGACCCGTTGGCGAGTTCCCTCGACTTCACGAGCCACGAAGTCGAACGCGTTGGAGCGTCTGAACGAGTGCCGTTCCGGATCACCGAAGTACTGCGGACGCTCCCATCCGTACACTTCCTGCCATTGCGCGCCCAACGCGTCGAGGCGGTCGTAGATCGGGTTGACTTTCTGGCGACGCGCCACCGGCCGTTGCTCCCCGGGCAGACGGACCTGGTACATCTCGTGGTATTCGTCGATCGCCTTCTCGATGGCGAACACCGACTTGGGACCGGTGTGGTCTCCGAAGCGGCGGGGGTCCATGCCCCGAACGTTGATCTCAGTCTGACCATGCACGATCCACTGGGCGAGATACTTGCCTGCTCCCGGACCCTGGGTGATTCCGATGGAGGCGCCATTGCAATGCCAGTAGTTGCGAAATCCCGGGGCCGGCCCCATGAGATAACCGGAATCGGGAGTATGGGTGATCGGACCCGAGACGATCTTCTTGATCCCTGCTTCGGACCAAGACGGGATCCGCAGCATCGCCAGTTCGAGACACTCGGCGATGTTGTCGATGTCGGGTGGCGTGAGATAGAAGTCGAGTCCCCAATCGATCCCGTCCACACCGTAGATCTGGGCGTTGGCCATCTCGTAGGGTCCTATCAGCAGCCCGTCGATCTCACGGCGGTAGTAGCAACTCGACCGAGGATCGCGGGTCACCGGTGGTTCGAAGCCGAGATCGCGCATCGACTCGAGAGGCTCGGTGATGACGTACTGGTGGATGACCGAGACGATCGGCACATCGAGCCCGATCATCGCTCCCAGCTGCGGGGCGTAGTGACCGGCAGCGTTGACCACGTGTTCGCAGGTGATCGTGCCCTTCTCGGTTACGACCTGCCAGCGGCCGTCGGGCAGTTGAGCCATGTCGACCACGCGGTTGTTCCGCTGGATCTCACAGCCGAGCTGACGGGCGCCCTTGGCCATCGCGTTGGTGCACCCTGTGGGGTCGGTCCAACCGTCGTGGGGCGTGTAGAACCCGGTCTTCACATCCGAGACGTCTTCGAGCAGCGGGTTGAGTTCCTGAACCTCTTTCGGTCCCACGATGTGGGACTCAACGCCGATCTGGTTGAGCATGGCATGCACGTATCGATGCCAGTCCACTTCGTCGTCGGTGCGGGCGAGGCGGACCGCCCCACAGCCGTGCCAACCCGCCGACAGGCCGGTCTCGGTTTCGATGTCGGGATACAACGCGATCGCATCCTGATGGACCTTCGCCATGTTGAGATCGCCGATGAAATTGGGGATCAGACCCGCGGCGTGCCAGGTGGACCCTGAGGTCAGTTCCCCCTTTTCGACAAGGATCGTGTCGGCCCAGCTCTCGTGGGCGAGGTGGTAGAGCAGGCCCACGCCCATGGCCCCGCCTCCAACGATGACGCAGCGCACCTCTCGGTTCATTCTCGCTCTCCTCCAACTCGACGGTTCAACGGCACTTGGTTCAAAGGCATTCTGGGATCCACCGGCTCGAATCGCATCTACTGCTTAGGCCGTTGGTTCTGGGGATCGAACCAACTGCGGATCGAAGTGCTCACCGGTACACGCCGTCCGGCGATGTTGGTCTCCCAGGTACCGCTGTCGAGCCAGTCCTTGGTGACCGCCTCGTGGTGCTCAACGTAACCCATTGCACAGCAGCGGTCCTGGGTTGCGCTCCACATCGACGACGATATTCGGCCCACAACCACTCCTTCCCGATAGAGCGGCTCGTCGTGGTAGGTCAGCAGGTCCGGGTCTTCTATGCGCAACTGTATGAGTCGTTTGGTGCGGGGCTGTTTGCGTTGCGCCTCCAGCGCGCTGCGTCCGATGAAGTCGACCGGTTTGTCCCAGGCGACCGTGAAGCCGAGTCCGGCTTCCAGTGGAGTGTCCTCGTCGGTGATGTCATGGCCCCAGTGCCGCATCCCGGCCTCCAGCCGCAGCGAATTCATGGCGTGGTACCCGGCATGGACCAGCCCGTGGGACTGGCCCTGCTCGGTCAGCGCGTCGTAGACGCTGACCGCGTCAGCGTTGGAGACGTACAGTTCCCAGCCCAGGTCCCCGACGTAGCTCATCCGCAGAGCGAACACGTCGACGCCGGCGAGTTGGATGCGGCGACCCGTGCCGAACTCGAAGCCGGCGTTGGTGAGGTCGGCGTCGGTCAACGCCGACAACAAGGCCCGGCTCTTCGGTCCCATCAGACCGATCATCGCCTGGTCATGGGTGACGTTGGCGAGCGTCACCCGCCTGTCTCGGCAGGCCCGCCGCAACCAGGCCCAGTCACGGGTCTCCGAAGCCGCTGCGGTGACAACGAAGAAACGGTCGTCGCCGATCCGGTTCACAGTCAGATCAGCTTCGATTCCGCCAGCCCTGTTGCACCATTGCGTGTAGACCGCTTTGCCGACCGGCGCATCGATGTCTGCGACGCTCAAGGTGTTGAGCACGGCCAGAGCGTCGGGCCCGGTGACTGCGAATTTGGCGAACGATGTCTGGTCGAACAGTCCCACGGACTCCCTGACCGCCAGGCATTCCTGCACCATGTTGTCGTGCCAGTTCTGTTTGCCGTAGGAGTACTCGTATTGCCCGGCCTGACCGGCGTTGGCGTACCAGTTGGGTCGTTCCCAGCCGGCGGTCTCTCCGAACACGGCCCCCGCCGCCGCGATCCGGTCATGCAACGGCGACAGCCTCTGGCCCCGGGCGCTCTCATACTGCCGGAACGGCCAGTGCATGGCGTAGAGCAGACCCAGGCTCTCCGAGATCCTCTCCTTGAGATACCCGGGATCTGCTTGGAACGGCTGTGCACGGCGGATGTCGACCGAGTTGAGGTCCATCGGAGGATGCCGGTCGGCGATCCAGTCGGCCAATGCCCAGCCGACGCCTCCGGCTGACTGGATCCCCACAGAGTTGAAGCCCGCGGCTACGAAACACCCGTCGACCTCGGGCGCCTCGCCCATGTAGTACACACCGTCGGGGGTGAAGGCCTCAGGCCCGTTGAAGAACAGCTGGAGTCCACACTCTCCCAGCGCGGGCACACGATGAATGGCCCGTTCAAAGATCGGCCCGAGGTGTTCCCAGTCTTCGTCGAGAGTCCCGAAAGCGAAGTCACGGGGGATCTGGTCAGTGCGCCAGACCTTGCCGCGTGGCTCGAAGAAACCGGCCATCAGCTTGCCGGTCTCCTCCTTGAAGTAGGTGTAGTTGCCGGGGTCGCGCAGGGTCGGTGTGCCGATCTCCATGCCCTCGAGGGGTTCAGTGACGATGTAGAAGTGCTCGCAGGCCTGGAGCGGAACGTTGACGCCGATCTGGGCTGCGAGGTGGCGGGTCCACATTCCGGTGGCGAGCACGACCGTGTCGGTCTCGATCTCACCCGCCTCGGTGACAACGCCCGTGACCTTGCCACCGGCGACCTTCAACTCCGTGACCGATACGCCCTCGAGCACTCTCGCGCCGCGGCTGCGAGCACCCTTGGCCAACGCCATGGTCGTGTCGACCGGTGAGGTCTGCCCGTCGCGGGGTATGTACAGCGCCCCGACGAGGTCGTCGGTGTGCATCAGCGGCCAGCGCTGCTTCGCCTCGTCGAGGTCGATCACCTGAGTCTCGACGCCGACGCCCTCGGCCATCGTCGCGCCGCGCAGAATCTCCTCCCAGCGTTGTTCGTTGTCGGCGACCGATATTGATCCGGGCGTCCGATAGCCGGTCGCCTGGCCGGTCTCGTCCTCGAGTTCTTCAAACAGGCGCGCCGAGTAGGTCGCCAGTCTGGTCAGCGAGTGCGTTGATTTGAGTTGCGACACCAGTCCCGCGGCGTGCCAGGTGGTACCGCAGGTGAGGGTGCCCTGTTCCAACAGCACCACATCGCTGATGTCTCGGCGAGTCAGATGGTAGGCAACGGAGCACCCGACGATGCCCCCGCCGATCACAACGACTTCAGCTCGGTCCGGGAGCGCCGGACCCGAACGCAGCGAACGAGCCATGAGCACCAGAGACTAGCGAAATCCGACCGCGCAGGTGTGTCGATGTCGCCGAGTATTTTTTGGACTTTTTTCGGATGCTGGAGCCGCGGGGACCGCCGGGTTTTGGCGGCAGTATCAGATGCCCTATCGTCGGGTTGATGAGTGATACCGACCAGAGCCGGCCCGTCGATTCAGCCAGCTCCGCCGAGCAGGAGTCAGACGTGCCTTCAGAGCTCAGCAGCGCGCCGAAGTTCCACACTGACCGCAGCCACTACGGACCCGCTCTCGAGCAGTGGATCACCAGCCGGAACCCGAACCGCGCCGACGCCAGGGTCACCAATATCGACATCCCGGTGTCCACTGGTTTCTCCAACGAGACGGTCTTCTTCGACGCCTCCTGGTCCGAGGGCGGAACCGAGCGCTCGGACCGGTTCGTGGCCCGCATAGAACCCGCCGGAGGCGCCCTGTTCCCCGCTCAGAGCAGCCACTGCGACGTCTCGGTCGAGGTGCAATACCGGGCGATGGAGGCGGTCGGACGCCACTGTGACGCCCCAGTGCCCGAACTGCTCGGCTACGAGTCGGACCCGGCGGTCATCGGACAACCCTTCTTCGTGATGGGTTTCACCGAGGGTCGGGTGCCCGCTGACCAGCCCCGCTATTCCGAGGAGGGGTTCCTGGTAGACGAGGCGACACCGGCCGAGCGCCGTCGCATGGTCGCGACCGGCCTGGAGGCGATGGCTCAGATCCACTCGATCGACTGGCGCGAGGCCGGCTTGGACTGGCTTGACGCTAGCGGTACCGGACAACCCAGTACCCGCGTACAACTCGACCTCTACCGGTCTTCGACGACCCGTGAACTGGCCGGCCGGGAGCATCCCGTGCTCTCGGCAGCATTCGATTGGCTCATCGCCAATGATCCTGGAGACGACCGGATCGGCCTGTCCTGGGGTGACAGTCGACTGGGAAATGTCCTGTGGCAGGACTATCGCCCGGCGGCGGTTCTTGATTGGGAGGCGTGCGCATTGTCGCCGACCGAGGCTGATGTCGGTTGGTGGCTGATGTTCGACCGGATGTCGTTCGACGATGTGGGCGTGGCGCGGATGGAGGGTTTCCCCACCCGTGAAGAGATGATCAGCCTCTACGAACAGGCATCCGGCCGCGAGGTTCGTGCCCCCCACTATTGGGAGGTGTTCGGCGTGATGCGTTTCTGTGCGATCTTCATCGGGTTGGGCGACCGCATGACCAACAGCGGCCTGATTCCTCCCGAGATGAACCCGGCAGTCGGCAACATGGTCACCCAGGCATTGGCGGACCTGTTGGATATCCCAAATCCAACGCCTTCGACGATCTAGCGGCTAGGCGACATCGCTGACGGCGCTGGCGGCCTTCTCGCTGACGACGGTGCTCGATCCGCCGGGTTTCATCGAGACGCCATAGAGGCAGTCGGCGATTTCCATCGTCCGTTTCTGATGGCTCACGAGCACCAACTGCGCGTCGGCTCGGAATTCGTCGACGAGGTTCAGGAACCGGTGCAGGTTGACGTCGTCGAGCGCCACTTCAACTTCGTCCAGAACGTAGAAGGGTGATGGTCGGCTCATGAACACTGCGAACAGGAAGGCCAAGGCGGTGAGGGTGCGCTCTCCGCCCGACAACAGCGACAGCTTGCGAACGTTCTTGCCACCCGGTTTGGCCGAGACGTCGATACCCGTATTCAGCAGATCGTCGGGCGTGGTCAAGCGGATCGATCCGGACCCTCCCGGGAAGAGGGTCTCGAACAGTCTCTCGAAATTGGTGGAGACGTCTGCGAACGCGCCGGCGAAGATCGTCACGATGTCGTCGTCGATCGAAGAGATGACCTTGGTCAGCTCACGCCGGGTGGCGGCGATGTCTGCGAGTTGATCCTGCAGGAACTCGTGCCGCTCCTGAAGCTCCCGGCACTCCTCGGTGGCCAGCGGATTGATCGGGCCCATGATCTCGAGTTCGCTCTGCAACTGCTCGATTCGGCGGGCCGAGTCGACCCCGTCGTCAAGCGGCGGGCGCACCGCCGACACGGCCACATCGGGCGTGACCTTGTGTTCGGCGCGCAGCGATTCAACAACGGTCTGGAGCTTGGTTCTCAGTTCCGCCCGTTCGATAGCGGCACTGGCCGCGCGTTCGCGCAGACTCTCGAACCGTTGGTTGACCTCAACCCGCTCAGTGCGCAGATCGCTGAGCCGGCCCACCAGTTGACGCGCCGTCTCTGACTGTCGCTCGTGTGCTGCTCGCGCCTCGGCGAGTCGGGAGTCGATGACGGCTTGCCATGAACTGATCCCGGCAGCGAGCTTGTCGAGGACTGTTGCGCGACGGTCGAGGAACTCCCGCTGCTGACCGGCGGTGGATCGCTCGATCACGTCGCGTTCGAGTCGTGCTTCGATCTCCGCGATGCGGGTTCGCAGGCCATTCTCCCGCTCATTGATTGCGGAGGCGCGAACCTCCACGTCGGTGCGCAACGCAACGACTTCGCGGATGCGCTCGGTAAGGTCGGCCTGCGCCTCGACGATGCGGAGGGCCTCCTGGCGCTGCTCGGACTCGGTGGCCTCGAGCAGTTCCCGCGCGCTGTCAAGTTCGTCCACGCGCCGGCGATCGTGCTCGAGGCGGCTGAGCAGGTCGTCGAACCCGGTGCGAAGCGTCTCGAATTCGGTAGCGGATTCGCGGCGTTCCGCTTCGAGCTGCTGAGCGGATTCAGCCGCGCTCCGAAGTTGAGAATCGAGTTCGGCGATACGCGCTTCGCCGTCGTTCGTGGCTTCGAGGTGGGCGTCGAACTGCGAGCGCGCCTCGGCGACACGTCTTGCGGCGTTCTGGCAGTCCGCGTCGGCGACCAGCACCTGTTCGCTTGCTTCGGCTAGTGCCGCGGCCGTCGCTCCGGACCCGTTGCCGCCGAGACGCCAACCGTCGGGGCCGATGAACTCTCCTGTCAGGGTGACAAACGAACGCAGGGGGTCGTCCAGCGCCCGATCCACGGCGCTGCTCCAGTCGCCCTCGACTGTCTCGACATCGCCGATCAGCACATCGAGCAACGCATCAACACCTTTCTTCGTGCCTCGAACATGGTCCCGAAGCGGGTTGTCGGCGCCGCTATGGGCACCCGTGGATCCCTGGGCGCCGAGGGCCAGCACCGCGCCGGCCGACCCGCTGGTGCGCAACGCCTCGAAGGCAACACGAGCTGCTGTGGGGTCGCGCACGATCACAGCATTGAGTCCGGCACCGACAGCGGACTCGAAAGCCGACTCGTAACCGGCGTCGACCTCCACGATGTCTCGCAGCGTGCCGAGCACGCCCTTGACGTGCGCCACGCGCTCCGCCCCCGCCCGAAAGCGGGCTTCGTCCAGCGCCAGGGTCAGCGCATCGGCCCGAGCCAGCCATCGTTGCTGAGTCGCTTTGGCCTCGCTGTGGGCTGCGATCTCGGCGTCGAGCGCTTCCTGGGCCGCAACCCGGGCGTTGTCTGCCTCGGCCAATTCAGCGGACAAGCGAGCGCGTCGAGTGTTGACGGACTCAAGTTCGGCCTGTTGTTCGGCTATGCGTGAGTCGAGCGCGGTGTGCCGCTGTTCGAGCTGGTCGAGACGCTGTAGGGCGCGTTCTTGGTCTCGGGTCCCCGATTCGATCGCGGCTTGAAGTGCCGCAAGCTCACCGCGGGCTTCGGCAGCCTCGTTGCCGTGGGTTGATTCGGTCTTCGCGGCTTGTTCGTCGAGTTCCGCACGGTCGCTTGCGAGCTGCTGCTCCTTGGCTTTCTGGGTGACCAGGTCGTCTCGCAGGACCGCTGCGGTGGTTTCCGCTTCGGCGAGGGCGAGCCGCAGACGAGTCGCCTCGGCCTCGAGGTTGGCTATGACGCCCCGGTCTGTGAATGCGGCTCGGTCCCGGTCGATGCCGCGGCGACGTTCGCTCACTACCGCTGCCAGACCCCGGGCACGTTCGTGTGTGGATTCAAGCCGCCGGAGGGTTTCACCGAGGTCATCGACGGAGCCCTCGGAGAGCCGGTTCTCGGCGGCTGAGATCCTGTCGTCGAGCTCCGCCAGTTCGGCCTTGACGGACTGCTCCTGGAGATGCACCGGCTGTTCGGAGACGGCTTTGAGCTGCTCACGCAGCTCGACGATCTGTCTTCCCTTGAGGTACAGGCGATGCGCCGCGAGTTCTTCGACGAGGTCTCCATGGAGACGTGCGGCCTCGGCTTGCTTCTCTAGGGGGCGCAACTGACGCCTCACCTCCCGGATGATGTCCTTCACCCTGGTGAGGTCGCTGTCCGAGGTGGCGAGACGGCGTTCGGCGCGCTCCTTGCGTTTGCGGTATTTCAAGACTCCGGCGGCTTCCTCGATGATCGCTCGCCGGTCCTGGGGGCGGGATGTCAGGACCGCGTCGATCTGTCCCTGGGAGACGATCACATGCTGTTGCCGTCCAACTCCGCCGTCACTCAACAGCTCGGACACGTCGATGAGCCTGCACGGGACTCCGTTGATGGCGTATTCGGACTCACCGCTCCGAAAGAGCGTGCGGCTTATCCTCACCTCGTTGAAATCGATCGGAAGCGTGCCTGAGTGATTGTCGATCGTCAAGGAGACCTCGGCTCGACCCAGAGCTGGTTTTTCGCTGGTACCGGCAAAGATCACGTCGTCCATCTTGGAGGACCGCAGAGCGTTGGGCGCCTGCGACCCGAGCACCCAGGCGATGGCGTCGACAACGTTGGACTTTCCGCTGCCGTTGGGTCCGACGATTACGTTGACGCCCGGCTCAAGATCAATCGAGGTCGCATCGGCGAACGACTTGAAGCCTTTCAACGCGAGGTTCTTGAGATACATCGGATTCAAATGTATCAGCCCAAATTACACTGATGAGACTTCACACCTGTGTTTCGCAGAAGTAAGTCCAGGTGCCGCGGAACTTCACCCGCTGTATCGGCAGGCGGGATCTGGCACTCAGTTCACCGTGCCGCCCCCAGACCATCAAGTGGCTGCCGTACTCGCCGGGGTTGCCCAACGGGTCGATGAACTCACGGTCGGGGATCGATGTGCCTCGGTGCTTGATGGCATCGTGAAGGGTTCCGACAAGCGCACGGTGAAGCCGTCTTATCTCCTGGCTGGTCAACGATTCGCTCATGCGATTGTGGCGAAGCCCGGCGTGGAACAGGATCTCGTCGGCGTAGATGTCGCCGATCCCGACGACGAAGGTCGGGTCGGTCAGCAGGGTCTTCAACCGGACCCGGCGCTGAAGCAGACTGCGGCCGAAGGTCGTCCAGGTGACCGGTTCGGATACCGGGTCGAGCCCGAGGGTCTCCAGCTCCGGCAGTTCATCGGCGATCGAGTCGTTGGCGACGACGAACATCTCAGCCGTACCGGCGCTGTCAAGCAGACGCAACTGGCCGTGCTGCGTGAAGGTGATGACCACCTCTGTAGCGCGATCGACCTCTTCCTTGTTGGCGGCACGGCGCAACGACCCGCTCGAACCCAGATCGACGACCAGTGTGGTTTCATTGTCCAGACCGATCGCGATGCGCAGCCCGAGACGCGTCACGGTCTCGATCTTGTTGCCAATGAGCCGCGACGTGAACGCGTTGCGGGTTCTATAGCGCCTCAGGACCTTCATGCTCGTGGCCTCGGCGTTCTTGACCTTCTTCCCAACGATGTCGCGCTCAAGATCACGGCGAACCGTTTCGACTTCCGGTAACTCAAACATAGAGTGCTCCATCCTGATCTGAGCGGGCTTCCAGAGCGACGCGAGCGGCTCGCCGTTGAGCCTGCTTGATTGTCGTGCCTTCCCCGGTTCCGCAGACTTCTCCGCCGATCGTCACCGTTGCTCGATAAAGGCGCTTGTGCTGAGGGCCCGTCTGGGTGACCTCGTACTCCGGCGAAACCAACCGGTCGCGCGCAGCCGCTTCCTGCAGCAGCGTCTTGTAGTCGCGCCCGCCAGGCCGGCTAGCCGCTTCGTTGATGCGATCACCGAGATGAACAAGGATGAACTCGCGGGCAGACTCGAGGCCCCCGTCGACGTAGACCGCGCCGATTACCGCTTCGAATGCGTCCGAGACGATCGACGATTTGGCGCGACCGCCGGAGCTCTCCTCTCCCTTCCCGAGGCGAAGATGCGTACCGAGGTCAAGGGCCACCGCCAGATCGGCGAGCGTGTCCGCGTTCACCACCGCTGCTCTCGTCTTGGCCATGTGACCCTCCGGAAGCCCAGGAAGCCGGTGGTAGAGAAAGTCGGCGACGACCAGGCTGAGGACCGCGTCGCCAAGCAACTCGAGCCGTTCGTTGCTGGGCCCGTCGTCATGCTCGGCACACCACGAACGATGCGTGACCGCCAACTCAAGTTGGTCCAGGTCACCGAACCGATATCCCAATCGGTTCTCCAGCGCAGACAACGGCGCAGTGCTCAGCGCCTCAACCCAGCTTTGCGGCGACGTAATCGACGGCGTCGCGAACGGTTCGGAGATCCTCCAGGTCCTCGTCCTCGATACGGAAACCCGACGAGCGCTCTGCTAATTCCTCTTCGAGCGCTTCGACGAGTTCGATGAGGGCCAGTGAATCCGCATTGAGATCGTCCGCGAATGCATCGCCCTCGTTTATCGACAGGGGCTCAATTTCAAGAATATCGGCAAGCTGATCCCTGACGAGTGCGAGGATCTCCTCGCGGCTCATGGGAGCCTGCTCCACATGCGTTTCTGCGGGCAACTGACCCTCCTAGTCACCAGGATCGTCTGATGCTACCGGAAGGATCGGCCCGAGCCTCTTTTTGGATTGAAATGAATTCAAATACAAGAATATATGCTACTGCCGATGGACGGCGGCCGAGAGATGCTCGACCATCCCGACCTCCACCATCTCCGAGGCGATGCGGATCGCATTGGCCATCGCATCGACGCCGCTCGAACCGTGCGAGATGACGCACACCCCCTTCACGCCCAGCAGCAAAGCCCCACCCGTCGAGTCGGGGTGCAGTTCAGCGACCATCGAATCGAGTGGGCCAGCCAACATCTCGCCTGCGCGTCGGGTCTGTGCATCGGTGTCGATCGCGGCGAGCAACCGGCTGAGCAGCGCCGACATGGCGCCCTCGAGCGTCTTGAGGGTGACGTTGCCGGTGAACCCGTCCGTCACCACCACATCGACATCGTCGGTCATCACGTCACGACCCTCCACGTTGCCGATCCATTCAGCACCGCTCGATTCGGCCCAGGCGGTTTCGTTCAACAGTTCGAAGCACTCCTTCACGAACTTGTTGCCCTTGCCCGCCTCCTCACCGATCGACAGAAGGCCAACCCGTGGACGTTCAATCCTGAAACGGTCGCGGGCATAGATGCAGCCCATCTGCGCGAACTCGACCAGCCACTCAGGGCGACACTCCGCGTTCGCCCCCGCATCGAGCAAGGTTGTGTGGGTGCCCTGCGGCACTGGTACGGGGATGGCGATCGCGGGGCGGTTGATCCCCCGAATGCGTCCCATGCGCAACAACGCGGACGCCATGGTTGCACCGGTGTTTCCGGCCGAGACCATCGCCGAGGCGCGGCCTTCCCGAACGGCGCCCGCAGCCCGTACCAATGACGAGTCGCGCATGCGACGAACGCTGGTGCCCGGCTCGGCGTCCATGGCGATCACTTCGCTGGCCTCGATCACCTCCAGGCCTCCGGTGTCCCCGAGATCGGCTGATCTTCCGACCAGCACGACCGGTATCCCCATCTCCGATGCGGCGCGTCGAGCGCCCGCGACTATTTCTGCAGGGGCGTTGTCACCACCCATAGCGTCGACCGCGATGGGCAGCATCGATCAGTTGACGTCTATGGCTTGTCGGCCGCCGTACCACCCACAGATGCCGCAGGCGCGGTGGGGGCGTTTGGTGGCGTCACACCGCGGACAGGCGCTACGAGGCGCGGCTGCGACGCGCCAAGCCGATGCCCGCCTGCTCCGTGTCTTCGATTTCGACGTTTTTTTCTTCGGGACGGCCATCGCAACCTGTTTCGTAGGGATTCTCTCAGGCCGCAGTTGACTGACCTGAGCAACACAGGTTAGCGACACGCCGCGACTACGCCACCGCTGCGACGACGATATCGCTCGACGTCTCCGCTGATCGCCCGGTTGTCATCCGTCGAAGGTCAGCTCATCGAGGGCCGACCAGCGAGGGTCGATATCTGAGGCTTCGTCTTCAGCGGGGCCTGTCGGGAATCGGTCCGGTGCCGGACCCTCACATTCCGAACGACACAGCGGGGCGAGCGGAATCGACAGCAGGGCCAGCTCGCGCAGCATGGGTCCCAAGTCGACGCCTTCCTGGTGCAGCGGCCAGGTCTCCCCCTCTGTCGGATGCACTTCGAAGAGTTCGGAGACCTCAGCCGCAAGATCGCCGAATGTGGGCTCCAGACAGCGCCTGCAAGGTGCCGACCAGCGCCCCTCGACAGTTCCGGCAGCAAGGACTGCCGCGCTTTCGGGTCTCGGAGAAACATCCTGCTCATCAGGGCATTCGTCAGCACCGGTGCGTTCCAGAACCAGGTCGAGCTCAAGTCGACCGTCAACGACTGCCGAGGTCAATCCGACTTCGGACAATTCCATGTCGGCGAGTCTCACCTCGGTACACAGTTCGAGCCGGGACTGCGACCCGCCGAAGAGTCCTGTCGTGTCTACAACGAACCTGGCTTCGCCCGTCACTCGCGATCCTGGTCGAAGAACTCGTCGCGCTCGGGAGCGGGAAGCGGAGGGCGCGACTCATGTTCCTGGGTGGCGCCCTGCATCCGCGACCGGCCGAAGGCAACCGAACGGGTTATGCGCTCCAGCACGACCTCCAGCCGCCCGAGTTCCTGATCGCACCAGTCCTCTGTCTTCAAGCGAAGGTCCCTCGCTTCGGTTTCGGCCGAGGACACGACCCGTCGGGCGTGCTCGTTGGCCTCCTGCACCAACTCGGTGCGCTGCACCATGCGCTGGGCGGTGTCTCGCGCCCGGGCAATCAACAGATCTCCCTCCCCCTGCACACGGGCCAGGAAATCATCGCGTTCCTTGAGCAGCCAGCGAGCGGCTCGGAACTCCTCGGGAAGGCGCTGCACGGCCGAGTTCAGCAGTTCAAGGACTTCGTTCTTGTTGATGATCGAGGAGGCTGACATCGGCATCGGGCGAGCCCTCTCGATCAGGTCGATGGCGGCTCTGAGGATCTCCTCAGACTCGAGGGGCCGATATGGGGGCGGCGCGGACTCGCCAGGCTGGTCTGGAGTGTTCTGGTCGGTCATCCGAATCGCTCTCTCAATCGCCGGGCCACGCTGGCCGGCACCATCTTAGATATGTCCCCGCCGAACCTGGTGAAGTCCCGGATGAACTTCGATGCCAGGAATGAACTGCTCGACGCGGAGGGGATGAAGAGTGTGTGGATACCGGACGCGGCGTTGTTCATCTGCGCCATCTGCAGTTCGTTCTCAAAGTCGGAAACAGCCCGCAGGCCCTTGAGGATGAAGTCGGCCTCGAGTTCGGCCGCGAGGTCTACGACGAGTCCCCCGAACATCCGCACAGTCACGTTGGGCAGGTGTTCGGTCGCCTCTCGCAGCATCGCCTCGCGTTCGTCGAGATCGAAGACGCCGTCCTTGGTGGTGTTGACCATGGTCGCCACCACGACCTCATCGAACAGCTTCGCAGCAGTTTCGATGATCTCAAGGTGTCCGTTGTGGACGGGATCAAACGAACCGGGGTAAAGGACACGGGTCACGAGACTTGGTTCTCCGTAGCGGCGCGGGCAGAGGCGAGTGTCACCACGGTACCTCCGTATCGGCGGACCCGATGGGTATCCCACGATTTGGGGAGTTCGACCTCACGGTCGGATTCAATGGCCACGACCGAGTCTCTGACCTCGCCGAGCAGCTCCGGCCAGCGGTCGAACGAGTACGGCGGGTCCAACAACAGCAGGTCGTAGGGTTCGGCGCGGGCCAGGAAGCTCGTTGCGTCGGCGGGCAGCACAGTCGCCCGGTCCCCCAACCCCAAAGACTCGAGGTTCTCCCGCAGGACAGCCAGCGCAAGCCTGTCGTTCTCGACGAAGACCGCTCGGGCCGCTCCTCGCGACAGCGCTTCGATTCCCAGGGCGCCCGATCCCGCGAACAGGTCGAGCACCACCGAGTCGGCAATTGCGCCCAGCGAGTAGAGGGAGTTGAACATCGCCTCACGTACCCGGTCCGCGGTGGGACGGAGGCTCTCAGACTCGCCGGCGTTGATTCGTCGCCCTCCCAACGATCCGGCCACTACACGCATGTGTACCAGTCTGGCCCGCTCAGATACGGTCGGGGCATGTCGGCACCGGAAACAGCCGTACCCGAAACGATCGTCTGCGTCGACTGCGGCGGTACGTGCCATCGCATCTCCTATGCTCCCGAAGAGGGTTTCGAGCCCGGAGACATCGTCGCCTATCGATGCTCCGACTGTGACGACCGTTGGGACATCGAGTTGGCGCTGGACGATCTTGAACCGCCCGAGGGGGCCTAGCTCTTCATCAGGAACTCGGCTTCGTCGTCGCCGAGCATGAAGTCGACTTCTTCTTTGAGTTCGGGATGGTCCGCCAGGTCCGGGTCTTGGTTCACGAGCTCGATGGCTGATGTCCGCGCAAGTTCCACCCATTCCTTGTCTCGCCGCAACGAGGCCAGGCGGAGGTCGTTGCGGCCCTTCTGACGCTCCCCCATTATCGTTCCCTCGCCTCGGATCTCCAGGTCGATCTCTGCCAGTTCGAATCCATCCGTGCTCGCTACCAGGGCTTCGATGCGGGCCTTTCCGGCGCTGGTGGTCGGTGCGCCCAGCAGATAGCAGAGTCCCTGGTGTTGTCCACGGCCTACGCGGCCACGGAGCTGATGCAATTGCGCTATCCCGAAACGGCCGGCGTCGAGCACAACCATCACGGTGGCGTTGGGAACGTCGACACCCACTTCAATCACGGTCGTGGAGACCAGCACGTCAAGCGATCCGTTTCGAAAGCGGGCCATGGTCGCTTCCTTTTCGGCTGGAGACACCCTCCCGTGCAACAAGCCCACCCGCATACCCGACAGCTCTCCGGCTTGCAGCTCCATGAAGGTGTCTTCGGCGCTGCGCACCTCGAGAACCGCTGACTCCTCAATCAGAGGACAGACAACGTAAGCCTGGCGGCCCTCCGACACTTCATCGCGCACCGTTTGCCAGACCTGGCCTTCCTCTATGGGGCCTTGTGCTGCTTGAGTGATGATCGGGCTTCGGCCCGGCGGCATCTCGTCGAGCACGCTGACATCGAGGTCGCCGTAGACGGTCATCGCCGCGGTGCGCGGGATCGGCGTCGCGGTCATCACCAGAACGTCGGGCACGCTCATCGACTCGCCCTTGTCCCGTAGCGCGGCGCGCTGTTCAACGCCGAACCGATGCTGTTCATCAATGACCACCAAACCCAGCGACTGGTACTGCACGGCCGTCTGAATGAGGGCGTGGGTTCCGATGACGATGTCGACTCTGCCGCCGGCCAACTCCGCCAGGACCTTGCGACGCTCCGACGCTCCGGCGCTGCCGGTCAACAGTTCGACCCGCAGCGGGCGGTCACCCATCAGCGAGGTCGGATCCGGTACCGACAGATCACCCAGCATGTCGCTTACAGCCAGATAGTGCTGTTCGGCGAGCACCTCCGTGGGAGCCATCAAGGCACCCTGGTAACCGCCCTGGACCGCGGTCAGCAACGCGGTCACCGCAACCAGCGTCTTGCCCGAACCAACGTCTCCCTGAAGCAGCCGATGCATCGGATAGTCAACAGCCAGGTCACGGGCGATCTCATCGTTGACACGCTGTTGCGCCTGGGTCAGCGCGAAGGGCAGACGCGCGTGGAAACGATCGACGAGCTCTCCCGACGTATCGTGGCTGACGCCGGACGTTCGCAGCTCGATGCTCATCTTTCGGCGGACCAACTCAAGCTGAACCCGGAACAGCTCGTCGAACACGAGCCGGCGGCGAGCCTCTTGCATTTCCTCCATGGTGCTCGGGTGGTGGATGCCGCGAATCGCGGCTTCTCGGTCCACGAAGTCGAAGCGGTCGAGCACCGCGGCGGGGACCGGATCGCCAAACCCGCGGGGTCGGCTCCGCTTGAGAGCCTCCTCGACGAGTTGGGCCAGCTTGTAGGTCGTCAACCCGGCCTTCTCGGACTGGGGGTAGACAGGGATTATCCGGCCGGTCTGGGTGCCGAGAAGATCAACCACCGGCGAGGTCATCTGGGATGTCCCGCGGTACCGCTCGAACTTGCCGTGCACCAATACTTCCATGCCCTCGCTGAGCTGTTTGGCGCGCCATTGCTGGTTGAAGAACACCAGGGTGAGCTTTCCGGTGCCGTCACCGATCACGATCTGGGTCAACGTTCGACGGCCTCGAAGCTTGCGACTGTAGGAACTGCGCACGGTACCGAGCACTGTGGCCTCGTCGCCGGGGACCAGTTCGCCGATCTGGGCCTGTCTGGTGCGGTCCAAGTATCGGCGCGGGTAGTGCTGCAACAGGTCGAGGACCGTCGAGATCTCCAGGGCAAGTAGTCCGTTCGCGGTTCGTTCGCCGACTCCGGCCAACTGTGTGACCTTGAGGCCGCCGAGATCCTGCAGGGTCAGCGGGGGGTCACCGGCCGGCATCCGCGTCTACTCCAAACCGAAATAGTAGGGGTAGAGCGGTTGGCCTCCGTGGTGGACCTCCACCTCCACATCAGCGCGGTTCCGGGTAATCCAGGACTCGATGTTCGCGGTCGTGTAGTTGTCGGCGTCCTCACCGGTGATCACGGTCAACAACTCGTGGTCCTCGTCGACTATCGCTTCGAGCAGCCCGGTGGCCGCGGCAAGCATCGACGATCCCACGGTCACGATTCCAGCTTTGCAGATGCCCAGCCAGTCGCCGGTCGCGATCGGTCCCGCGTCGCTCACAGCGTCGCGGACTGCCTTGGTCACCTCGCCGGTCACGACACCGCTGAACGCCTCGGTCATGGCAGTGGCGTTGACAGACGCAGCTGACTGAGGGTCGTACGCCATCAGCGAGGCCAGTGCTTCGGTCACGCTCTTGGTTGCAACGACTCGCACGGTGCGGTCAGTCTGTTCCTCCACCTGTTGCGCCACCGGGATGATGTTCTTGTTGTTGGGGAGAATGATCACCTCAGGGGCCGACACCGACTCCACCGCAGCCACCAATTCCGCCGTCGACGGGTTCATGGACTGGCCGCCGGCGACGACGGCCTGAACTCCCATCGACTTCAGGATGGCGACCACACCGGTGCCGGCGCCGACGGCGACAACCGCGGTGGGAACTGTCGGCGCGGGAGCCATGCCACCGTCGCCTGGTGTTGAGCCGCTGTCGAGGGCAGCTGCGACCCAGTCGCGTTCTTCGAGTTCTGCGAGTTCATCGAGCAGATCCGTGACCCTGATGTTGTGGGGCCGCCCGATCGCAATGCCGCATTCGATGGCCGCACCGATGTCGTCACAATGGATGTGGCAGTTGTAGATACCCCCGTCTCCGACGACGACTATCGAGTCGCCAACCTCAGCCCACGCCTCCTTGAAACCCGCGACCTCCTCATCGGGCGCATCGAGCAGGAACATAACCTCGTAGCGGAGATCGGCAATCGACGGTCCGCCCTCGGTCCGTGTGGCGACTCCCAGCGAACGGCGGTGCGGAGCAGGGGCGGCAGTCAGGGCCGCTTCTGGCATGGGCCGGCCGTCGACAACATGAAGAGCAGCCTCGTAAAGCAGCACCAGACCGGCCCCGCCGGCGTCCACGACACCGGCATCGGCCAGGACCGACAACAATGTCGGAGTTCGCTCGAGGGACTCGGCCGCCTCGTCACGGGCCGCCTCCAGGACTCCGCAGAGGCTCGTCCCCTGAGTCGCAGCATCGGTCGCCGCCTTCGCGGACTCCCTGATCACCGTGAGAATCGTTCCTTCAACCGGATTTCCGACCGCCGAGTAGGCGCCCTTTGCAGCCGCCGTCAACGCGGTTGCGAACAGCGGACCGTCGATGGCAGCCTGTTCGGCCACCGTCCCGGAGAACCCGCGCAGGATCTGCGACAGGATGACCCCGCTGTTGCCCCTCGCTCCCATCAGAGATCCATGGGCGATGCCGGCGCACACCGCGGCCATATCGTCACCCTTGCCGTCGAGTTCTTCAACAACGGACCTCAGAGTCAGCGACATGTTGGTTCCCGTGTCGCCGTCCGGCACCGGATAGACGTTGAGGTTGTTGATCACCTCTCTGTGATCCGTCAATGCTTCACGAAAAACCACGACAATGCGTCGAAGGGCGGCTGCATCAATTGAGTCGAGCGTCACGGCGATCGATGGTACTTCCCGCAAGTAGTTCGCGCGAACCTGCAGGCGGTACGCTCTGCTGCCATGCAGGGAGTCATCAAGAATTTCGACCCGGGCACCGGCGACGGCGTGTTGATCAACGAGGCCGACCTCAATGAGGTCGATCTGGCAGACAACGCTCTTGATGGCTCGGTCTTCCGCATGCTGCGTCAAGGCCAGCGGGTGCAGTTCGATCTGGACGAGTCCGGCAGGGCAACGGCTCTGCGCCTCGGTTCAGAGGTCGACATGTCCACCCCGGAGCTCTGAGCAGCGCTCAGACGAGCACTCCTCGGACGAGCGCCAAGCCGGCGTCGGGACCGCCGGACGAAGCGGACCTACATCATCTCGGCTATACCAAGCTCGGCGTAACGCTGCTCCTGGTAGTTGGCCCGAAACATGTCACGCAGCTTCAAGGCCGCTTCGTCGTACGCTTCGGGGTCGTCCCAGGTGTCACGAGGATTGAGCAACTTGTCGTCGACACCTTCGCACTCTGTCGGGGTCTTCAGCCCGAGGATCGGATGGACTGCAAGCTCAGCATCGTCGAACTCGCCTCCCAGCGCAGCGTTGAGCAGTCGACGGGTGAGGGCCAGCGACATCCGCCGACCGGTGCCGTAGGGGCCACCACTCCAACCGGTGTTCAGCAGAATGCAGCGGGAGTCGTGTTCGCCCATGCGTTGTGACAGCAGATCCGCATAGACGGCCGGCTTCTGAGACATGAACGCGGCACCGAAGCACCCTGAGAACGAGGGAACCGGTTCCGTGACCCCCAATTCGGTCCCCGCCAGTTTCGACGTGAAGCCCATGACGAAGTGGTACATCGCCTCGCTCGGGTCGAGGATGCAGACCGGCGGTAGGACTCCGAAGGCGTCAGCGGTGAGCAGGACGATCGATTCGGGGTGGGGTCCCGACGCTGTAGGGGCGACGTTGGGGTTGGCACTCAGTGGATAGGCGAACCGGGTGTTCTCGGTAATCGAAGCGTCGGTGAGGTCCAGTTCCTGTGGATCGGTGTCGGCGAGCGGCCTGCCGTCGATCTGCGGCACATTCTCGATCAGGGTGCCCTTCATTGACAGCGCCGCAGCAATGACCGGTTCCGCCTCCTTGTCCAGGTCGATCAGCTTGGCGTAGCAGCCGTGTTCCAGGTTGGAGATGCCGCGGTCGGTCCAGACGTGCTCGTCGTCACCGATCAGCTGACGATCGGGATCGGCCGACAATGTGGTCTTGCCCGTGCCCGAGAGGCCGAATAGCAGCGCGGTGTCTCCAGCGGCGCCCACATTGGCCGAGGAGTGCATCGAGAGCTGACCCTTGGCCGGAAGCACGAAGTTCATGATCGTGAACATGGCTTTCTTGTTGATCCCGCAATAGTCGGCGGGGCCGAGAACCAGTGCGATCTCACGTTCGATATCGATGATCACCGCCAGTTCGCTGCGAGTTCCGTCACGCTGCGGGTCGCAGCTGAACGACGGAACGTTGAGCACCGTCCAGCCATGCTCTGCACGGTCGCCGTCGTCACGTACATGGTGGGGCAGCATGATGTTGCAGAAGTAAGCGTGGGTGGCGTACTCCCCCACGAACCGGCAGGGTTCGCTGAACTGGATGTCCGAGCCGCAGAACAGGTCCGCCACGTAGAGGTGTCGGCCCCTGGTGTTGAGATGTTCGACGACGCGCGGCAGCAGGGAATCGAAGGCTTCCGGGTCGAACTTGGCAAAGCCCTTCTTCCACCAGATCCGTTCGGACACGCTCTCGCGGTTCACGCAGAATGTGTCGTCCACGGGACGGCCGGTGCAGGCGGGATCCGTGTAGAAGACCAGCGGGCCGTCCACCCCGAGTGCGGTCGCAAACGCCTTCTGCGCATCGCTGGGACCGTCGAATGAGACCCTTCCACGGTCATTGACGATGGCTTCGCGGAACAACTCGTCCTGCGAGAGCCCGAAACGAAGTTCCAGACCGGACAGCCCCAAGGTTCGTTGAAGTTGGATGGCTGCTTCTTCCGCAGTGCTCACTGGGGACTCCTCCTGAGTGGGCCCGGCCGCAACCGAGTAAGACAGTTGAGCAGGCCGGATCCAGCGGTTACCCTAACTAATCGCTGGACACCGAAAGAAGTCGAGCCGACATCGTTCAGCGATTGGAACTATCGGCAGAATTGATATTCGACCAGCCGGCGGTTTCGTCAGCGAACCCGGTGCGAAACCGCCTGGCGAAACCCCAAAATAGGAGACCTGAATGCCTGTAAGCGCCTACATCTTGATCCAAGCCAGCGTTGGCAACGCTGTCGACGTGGCCCATGCCACCGCGGAACTCGACGAGATCGTCTCGGCCGAGGTCGCAATGGGTCCCTATGACGTGATCGCGCGCGCCGAGACATCGTCGATGGACGATCTCGGCCAGATCGTTGTTCATGCAGTTCAAGGAATCGCCGGGGTGGAGCGCACGCTTCTGTGCCCCATTGTCAACGTCTGATCGAACCGCAGGCCGTGCCGACGGTCAGACCAGAAGGATCGCTCGAATCCCGAGACCCATCAACCACAGGCTTCCCAGGCCGTACAGCAGGTACGGCCTGTCTCGCATCTCGTTGCGGTAGGCAAAGATAATCCCGACCGAAGCGAACGCTGCGAATCCGTACAGTTCGTGCTGCCCACCGATGCCGTCGCGTTCCAGTTGGATCACAACGCCGGTCAGGGCCTGGGCAACGACGATCATCTGCGCAACACCGACGGCTATCCACCCCAGTCGGCCGCGCAACCGTGCCCAACGATGGGCCAGCAGCGCCCATATCCCAACGGCCCCATTGGCTGCGATGACCAGCCAACCGCCGATCTCGTGCAGGTCGTGGATCACGACGATTCAGGCAACGGCACCCGCCGAACGCAGTTCTGCGACCTCGTCGAGGTCGAATCCGCACTCAGCGAGCACCTCATCGCTGTGCTGACCGGCATGAGGCGGTGGCCGCAGGATCTCTCCGTCCGTGCGACTGAACCGGGGGGCCGGGCGAGGTTGAACGATCCCGGCGACCTCGGTGAAAGTTCCCCGGTTCAGGTTGTGTGCATGGTTGGGCGCTTCGCTCATCGACAGCACCGGCGCAAAGCACACATCAGAGCCTTCGATCAGCTCGCACCATTCGTCGCGGGTCCGGGTCTTGAAAATCGCGGCGAGCTCGACTTTGAGGTCGGGCCATTGGCGCTTGTCGTTCTGCGCGTCCCACTTGGGATCATCGAGTTGGAGCTTCTCTCTCAGTTCGGCGTAGAACTGCGGTTCGATCGAGCCGACGGACACGTACTTGCCGTCGGCGCACTCATAGGCGTCGTAGTAGTGCGCACCCGTGTCGAGCATGTTGGTGCCGCGTTCATCGTCCCAGATTCCCATCGCCCGCAGCCCGTAGAAGAAGGTGGCCAGCGAGGCTGCGCCGTCGACCATTGCGGCATCCACAACCTGGCCGTTCCCCGAGGTTCTGGCTTCAAGGACCGCGCAGACGATCCCGAACGCAAGATAGGCGCCTCCGCCTCCGAAATCTCCGACGAGGTTGAGTGGCGGAACCGGGCCGCTGTCGACCCGGCCGATCGCGTCCAAAGTGCCCGACAGCGCCACATAGTTGATGTCATGGCCTGCGGTCGGCGCGTAGGGGCCGCTCTGGCCCCAACCCGTCATCCGGCCGTAGACCAGCGCGGGGTTGCGGGCGAGGCATTCGTCGGGTCCGATGCCGAGGCGTTCGGCGACTCCCGGACGGAACCCCTCGATCAGCCCGTCGCTCATCGAGACCAGGCGCATCACCACTTCGATACCGTCCGGAGATTTGAGGTCGACCCCGATGGAGCGGCGCCCGCGGTTCATGATGTCTGCCGGCGGCTGGTCGGGGTCTCCGCCGCGAACCCGGTCCGCCCGATCGACGCGGATCACGTCGGCGCCCATGTCGGCCAGCATCATGGCACAGAACGGGCCGGGTCCGATCCCCGCGATCTCAACGATTCTCAAGCCCCCGAGCGGCCCCATCAGTTGCTTCTCCCGTGTCGCGTACCTGGTTCGGACCCTAGCCGAGTCAGGTTCTTCAGCCGAAAGTACGAGCCGCGAGCGCGGTGACGCCTTCGACCACGGCAGGCCAGGCCTGCGGAACGAAATCGTGTGACATCTCCTCGATCAGCAGATACTCGGCGTCACCGATGAGTTCCGCGGTGCGCCGGCCCCCCGACGGATCTATCAGCGTGTCCAATCCTCCGTGGATGACCAGTGTCGGGACGGCCAGACCGCGGAGCCCCGCGACACGGTCACCACTGGCCATGATGGCGTTTATCTGGCGTTGCGCCGCTCCGGGATTCCAGGCACGTTCGTATCCCGCCGCGAGGTTCGCCCGCAGTGTTTCGGGGTCGAACCAATCCGGGTTGGACCAGATTCGACCGGCCTTGACGTCAGCTACGATCTGGGCCTCGATCGAGTCCTCGGGGGGTGCAGTGAGAGCGTCCCAGGCATCGAGTGTGGGGTTGCCGACATCCGGTTCTCCTGTCGTCGACATGATCGACACCATCGCCCGGGTCCGCCCGGGATGTCGGATCGCGGTGGCCTGGGCGATCATTCCACCCATCGAGACTCCCAACACCACCGCCTGGGGTACATGGGCGTCGTCCAACACTGCGATCACATCGTCTGCCATGTCGTAAAGGGTGTAGCCGTCGCTGTCGCCGGTCATCGACGACAGCCCGGCGTCGCGGTTGTCCATTCGGATCACGAAGAAGCCGCGGTCAACGAATGCTCCGCAGAGTTCAGT
This sequence comes from Candidatus Aldehydirespiratoraceae bacterium, assembly GCA_965221585.1. GTDB lineage: Bacteria > Actinomycetota > Acidimicrobiia > Acidimicrobiales > Aldehydirespiratoraceae > VXYK01. The sequence continues at coordinate 2,115,369 of OZ244898.1, forward strand.
CGGGTACGACAGCAGTTGGCTGCCCAGTCCCGGGATGCAGATCAACGCAGGGTCCTCGACCGACCCGAACGTCTCGTACTCGAGTTCTATGGTTCCATTGGTGGCGCGTGGCATGGCGGACCAGCATGCCCGGCCGGCGCGCACATTCCGCCCTTCGGTGGTACAGCGCCCAAGAAGCAAGCAGAGCGAGGGCGGGATAGAGTCAGTCGTACATACGAATCCGGGGAGCTCGGGGCAGCCGGGCTGAGAGGTCGACCATCCGCGTCGGCGACCCGCAAGAACCTGATCTGGATAATGCCAGCGGAGGAAACCATGACTCGACCCAACTTTCCCAAAGGCCTTGCAACCGGCCCTGTCGGCCTCATTGCCAAAGCCGGCCTCATTGTCATAGCCGGCCTGATTGGCGCGGCCTGCGGCAACGACGACGGCCGCGGACCCGACACCGTGACCGATGCCGGCGAACCAACCGAATACCCCGTCGTCGCTTCAGCCGATGCCGCGACCGATGGCGTAGAACCCCTCACGGACCCTTCGGGCATCACCCTGCTCACCCACGATTCGTTCGCCCTCTCCGACGAGACTCTTGAGGCCTTCACCAGCCAGACGGGCATTGAGGTGACACTCCTGCAAGCCGGCGACACCGGCACGATGGTGAGCGAGGCGATCCTGACCGCCGGAAATCCACTCGGCGACGTGATGTTCGGCGTCGACAACACCTTCCTGGCCCGGGCTCTCAACGCGGAGCTGTTCGAACCGTACGAGTCGCCCAACCTCGCGGAGGTGCCCGACGAGTTCAAACTGGATTCGGAGCACCGAGTAACGCCGATCGACTATGGCGACGTCTGTATCAACTATTGGACCGACGCGCTGCCCGCGGAGGCGCCCGAGGCCCTCGAGGATCTGACTGCTCCGGAGTTCGCCGACCAGCTCGTGGTTCAGAATCCTGAGACCTCGTCGCCCGGTTTGGCGTTCCTTTTGGCCACGATCGCCGGGACCGACGACTGGGAGCAGTTCTGGGCCGATCTCGCCGACAACGGCGTTGCAGTGACCGCCGGCTGGGAGGACGCCTACTACGGAGAGTTCATCTCCGGTGGGGGTGACCGCTCAATGGTGGTGTCCTATGCCTCGAGCCCACCGGCTGAAGTGATCTATGCGAGCTCCCCCATCGACACCGCGCCGACCGAGGTGCTCCTCGATTCGTGTTTCCGCCAGATCGAGTTCGCGGGCGTGCTCGCCGGAACGGACCACCCCGCCGAGGCCCGAGCACTGATCGACTTCATGCTCACCCCCACCTTCCAGAATGACGTGCCGCTCAACATGTTCGTGTTCCCCGTGGCCGAAAGCGCAACGCTGCCTCAGGTGTTTGTGGACCACTCACAGATCGCGGAGGATCCTCTGTTCATCGATCCAGCCGATATCGAGGCGCACCGCGATGAATGGACGGACCGGTGGGTCGAGATAGTTCTCGGATAGCACGGTTCGCCGGCCGCTGGGTAGCGGTCGGTGTTCCCGCCGCCTTCCTGGGAGTGTTCTTCGTCTATCCGGCGGCGGCGATCCTGTGGCGCGGTCTGGGCTCGGAGGGGTTCGGCCCGATATCTGAGCTGTTCAGCTCGCCGCGCACACGCGGCGTCATGTGGTTCACCGTGTGGCAGGCACTTGCTTCAACGGCGATCACTCTGGTGGTCGCCCTGCCCGCGGCCGCGGTCGTGACCCGTCTGCGGGGACGCTACCGACACTTCCTCAGGGGGCTGGTCACGGTTCCTTTCGTGCTGCCGACGGTGGTCGTCGCCGGGGCTTTCGAAGGGGTCTTCGACCGGTTCGGGCTCGAGGACGGGGGCTTCCGTCTGCGGCACACCGTGTGGGCGATCCTGCTTGCTCATGTGTTCTTCAACTATGCGGTCGTGGTGCGGATCGTCGGATCGTTCTGGAGCGGTCTCGACCATCGCGTCGAGGAACAGGCCCGCGTCCTCGGGGCGGGGCCGATCCAGACTTTCTGGGCTGTAACCCTGCCGCGGCTGCGACCGGCGATCGCTTCGGCCTCTGCGATCGTGTTTCTGTTCTCGTTCACGTCCTTCGGGGTGATCCTGCTGCTCGGAGGGCCGCGTCGGGCGACTCTGGAAACGGAGATCTATCGCCAGGCGGTGACCCGCGGCGACCTGCGCTCAGCTGCTGGGATGGCGCTGGTGCAACTCCTTGCGGTGTTGGCGTTGATCGCTGTGGCCACGCGACTCGAGCGGCGCCGACCGGCGCCTACGGGCGTGGCCCACGCTCCCCCAAAGCCGCTGGGCCGCGGCTTCGTCTGGGCCAACTTTGCGGTGATGGCAGCGCTGCTCGGATCTCCGATCGCGATCCTGGTCGAGCGATCTCTGTCTGTGGGGAACGGTTATGGCCTGGACCATTATCGGGCACTCACCGAACGTGTTCCACAGCTCCCGGCTTCGGCAACGACCGCGTTGGGCAACTCGCTGTTGTTCGCGACCGTCGCAACGGGGTTGGCCCTGGTTGTGGGCACGTTGGCCGCGCTGGTAGTGGTGCACGGACGTTCCGGCCTGCGACGTGTCTTCGATCTGGGTCTGACCCTCCCCCTCGGCACTTCGGCGGTGACGATCGGTTTCGGGATCCTCATTGCGCTGGACGAACCGCCGCTTGATCTGCGCACCTCGTGGTGGATAGTTCCGATCGCCCACGCTCTGGTCGGCACGCCCTTCGTGGTGCGCACGATGGTTCCGGTGCTGCGCAGGATCGATCCTCAGATCCGCGAGGCCGCGGCAGTGCTGGGGGCGTCGCCGGGGCGGGTGCGTCGCCTGGTTGATCTGCCGATTGCCGGCCGCGGGATGCTGGTCGGCGCCGGGTTCGCCTTCGCGGTGTCTCTCGGCGAGTTCGGGGCGACTTCGTTCCTGCCCCGCCGTCCTGAGACTCTCACCGCGCCGTTGGCTCTGTACAGGCTGTTGTCGACTCCCGGTGAGTTGTTGCGCGGCCAGGCGATGGCGCTGGCGGTCGTGTTGATGCTTGTCGTGGCTCTGGCGGTGGTGGCGATCGAGGCGTCGCGTGGATCCCGACAGGGTGCCGAGGTGGTCTGGGAGTCGCTGTGATCTGGGAACTGGACTCAGTGTCGGTGCGCTTCGGGGAGGTTCAGGCGGTCAAGAACGCCTCCCTCAAGGTCTCGAGCGGCGAGCTCGTCGTGATTCTCGGCCCCAGTGGTTGCGGCAAGTCGACGATGTTGCGCGTGATCGCGGGACTTCAGGCTCCCGAGGGCGGCCGAGTGCTGATCGACGGCAACGATGCGGCCGAGCTGCTGCCGCATCAACGGAGCATCGGTCTGATGTTCCAACAGCACACCTTGTTCCCGCACTACGACGTGGCGGGGAATGTCGAGTTCGGTCTGCGAATGGCCGGTCTGGAGTTGGGCCGACGCCACAGCAGGGTCAGTGAGCTGCTGGAGTTGGTGGGGCTCGCTGGTTTCGAGGACCGAGACGTGGCCACGCTGTCGGGAGGTGAGGCACAGCGGGTGGCGCTGGCTAGGTCTCTAGCCCCGAATCCGTCTCTACTGCTGCTCGACGAACCGTTCGGGTCGCTGGACCGCGCTCTGCGCGACCGTCTGACCGATGAGTTGCCCGGTGTCCTCTCCGAAGCGGGCACGACCGCGATCCATGTGACGCACGACCATGACGAGGCTTTCAGCCTGGCCGATCGGCTGGTGGTGATGGACCAAGGTCGGATTCTGCGGACGGGGCCACCAGCTGAGGTGTGGGCTGACCCTCGCACGCTGTTGGTTGCGGAGTTCCTGGGTCACACCAACATCGTGACCCGTGGTTCGCATCGTGAGGTGATCCGCCGTGACGCGGCCACTGTCGCCGCGGACGGCGAGCTTTCCGGAACGGTGATCGCGTCGCGTTTCAGGGGAGACCATCACGATCTGAGCGTTGCCACTGCGTTGGGAAGGCTCCGCTTCCGGGTGGACGAAGCACTGAAGCCTGGTGAGAGTGTGCGCCTGAGGATCGATCCGAGCCGCGTCGCCCGCCTCAACCCCCAACCCGCGCCTCAACCCCAACCCGCGCCTCAACCCCAACCCATAGTGTCCAGCGAGTCGTCGTCGATGCCGAAATGGTGGGCGACTTCGTGGACGACGGTGATTCTGATCTCGGTGGCCAGTTCGGTCTCGTCACTGCACATCTCGCACAGCGGCAGCCGATAGATGCTGATCTTGTCAGGCATCTCGAAGGCACCATAGGTCTCCCGCTCCGTTAGCGGTATGCCCTCATAGAGTCCCAGCAGGTCTTCGCTTGGATGCCGGTCCTCGATCACCACCGCAACGTTCTGCATCATTGCGCCCAGCTCAGGCGGCAACGCATCGATCACATCGGCCACCAACTGTTCGAAGCGACGTGAGCCGACCGGTTCCACCCACCAGAGGCTAACGATCAACTCGGTAGGGTGCGGGAATGATCGCCGACGATCAATCCACCGACCGCGCTCAGGCGCTGCTTGCCGGATTGACTTCAGAGCAACGCGACGCCGTCACCACGACCGCTCCACGGCTCTGCATCATCGCTGGTGCCGGCTCCGGCAAGACCCGGGTACTGACCCGGCGGGTCGCCTGGCAGTCAACGGCGGGAAACCTCGATCCTCGCCGCGTGCTGGTACTCACCTTCACCCGGCGGGCCGCATCCGAGTTGCGTTCAAGGCTGAGAAGTCTGGGAATGCGCGACGCGGTGGCGGCCGGCACCTTCCACGCGGCGGCGCTGGCGCTGCTGAGGCGCTACTGGGACCACTGCGAACGACCGTACATGGAGCTCCTTGCAAGCCGTTATTCGCTTCTGGCCAAGACGAATCCTCAACTCGACGTCACAACGATCGCAGCGCTCAACACGGAGATCAGCTGGGCACGGGCCCGGTTGATCACACCCGAACGCTACGCCGAGGCGGCAACCGACGCCCGGCGACGGCCGCCGCGCGGAGCCGAATTCACGGCATCGGCCTACGAGGCGTACCAAAAGGCCAAGAAAACCCGCAGGCTCATCGACTTCGACGATGTGCTGGCCCTGTGCCATTCGGTTCTGACCAAGCAACCAGCATTCGGCGACGCGCAGCGTTGGTTCTACCAGCATCTGTTCGTCGACGAGTTTCAAGACGTCAATCCGCTCCAGTTTGCGGTCCTGGGGGCCTGGCTCGGTTCCGAGTCGACGCTGGCGGTGGTCGGCGACCCCGATCAGGCCATCTACGGCTTCAACGGTGCCGACCCCGACTTCATCCGCCACGTCGACGGTCACCTTCCCGGGACTGCCGTAGTGCACCTCCGCACCAACTTCCGCTCGACTCCCGAGGTGGTCTCTGCTGCGGCCCGGGTGCTGGACAGCGAACCTCAACCCACCACTCGACCGCCCGGAGACGCACCCACGGTGACCGAGACCGATGGGGACGAGGAGGCCGCGATGCTGGCCCATACCGTTCGCAGGCGACGCCTCGGGGGTGCCTCATGGCGGGACCAGGCGGTACTGGCCCGGACCAACGCCCAGCTTCTGCCGCTGCAGAAGGCGCTGACAGCGCTGGGCGTGCCGACCCGCAGTCGCGACACACCCCTGTTGCGAAATCCGCAGATCGTCGATCTGTTGAACCGCTGGCAGAGCAACACCGCGCTCTCGACGGTGCTGACCGACGAGCAGATGCGCCTACGGCATGATCTGCCCGACGCCGCACAGACCGTGATGGTCGAGGCGTTCATGAGCCTCGCTGCGGACCACCTGACACTCGAACCCGCTGCCACGCTCGGTGATTTCACAGTCTCGCTGCGCAGCGACGACCGGGGGGCGGAAGCCGTCGATGCTGTAGAGCTCTGCACCTTCCACGCCGCCAAGGGGCTCGAATGGCCGATAGTCCACCTAGTCGGGGTCGAGGACGGACTGGTGCCCGTCGCATACGCGCGGTCCGCCGCCGCGCTCGCCGAGGAGCAGCGCCTGCTCTACGTCGCGGCCACCCGGGCCGAACGAGAACTCCACGTCATGTGGTGCTCCAGTCGCATCGTCGCAGACAGGCGCGTCGAACGGTCCCCCTCGCCCTGGCTGAAGGCATTCGTCGGCGATCAGTCGGCAGGCCCGACGCCCACAGGGCCTCCCAGCGAAGTTCTCGAGCTGCGCCAACGATTGAAGGACTCACGGTCGCCTGACGGACCAGCCGGGCGCACCGGCGAACTCCTCAGCGACTTGCGGCAGTGGCGCAGCGCCACCGCTCACGCTGCCAGGATCAAGTCCTCAGCGGTGCTGAGCGACAGCATCCTGCGCCGAGTGGCCGAGCAGGAACCGGCGAGCATCTCCGAACTCGGCGACATCATCGGCGAGAACAAGGCCCACCGTTTCGGCCCTCTGCTTCTGGAGATCATCCACCGGCCGGACCGGTGACGTAGCTGCGGAAACACCGCTGTCGGGAACAACCGAGCTAGTCGCGGCGCGGGAGGGCGACCACCGCAACGTTGGCGTCGCACTGCTCGAGAACGGTCTCAACCGTGTGGCCCAGGAACGGGCGTCCGTCCACGCTGCGCAACTGGGCACCCAGCACCACAAGGTCGCAGTCTTCGTCTTTGGCGACACCCACCAGCGCCGAAGGGACATCGGTCGAACTGCGAATCAAGGCGCGCGGCCAGATTCCAGCCTGCACCGCCCGGATCGTGGCGATGTCCAGGAGTTCCTTGGCGATCACCTCGCTCGGATCCAGTTCGGTCGAGCGGCGCTTCAAAACACGAGGAACGAGCGTCTTGCGGTTCAACACATGCGTGAGGAACACCTCGGTCCCCAACTGCTCGGAGATGCTGAACGCCACTTCTTGGGCGGCGCTGGAGGAACGGGTACCCGTCACCGGAACCACGACTCGGCTGAACGCGGCCGGGAGCGGCCGGTCTAGACCGCGGGCCCGGCGAACGATTACAACCGGGATCGTGGCTTTCAGCAGGATTTCGTCGACCATTGGGGAATACAGCTGGCTCTCATGGCGAGTCGCCACACCCACGGCGATCACTCCGTAGCCCAGCCGGGACTCCGCGGCGATCTCTGCCGCGGCATCGTCGCCGCTAACCGTTCGGTGGTCGACCGCGCGCTCGTTGAGCACTGCTTCAAGCACCGACACGTCCGGTCGCTCATCCCCATCGAGCACCGAGACCAGGGTCGCCGGCGCTTCTATAGGCCAAGCGAACTGCACGAGCTGCGCCGCGGCTATGGACGCCGGGCCGCCCCGGGACGGCAACAGAATCCTCGACGACTTCACGACGAGGTTCTGGCTGAGGGCCTTCTCACGATCGAGACGTTCCCGCTCGTCGGCCGACCCTCGCCAGCCACGCACAACGATGCGCAACGACACGGCTGCGAACACCGAGGTCACCAGTGGCACGATCACGATCACCGTGTACGCCGTCTCGCTGAACACGCCCAGTGAAAGACCCACAGAAGCAATCACGATCTCAAGGGTCCCCCGCGCATTGAGACCGGCGCCCAGAGCCACCGCAGCTCTTTGGCTCTGGCCCGCCAGACGCGCGCCGATGAACGCCCCCGCGAACTTCGCGCCGATAGCCACTGCCAGCACTATCCCCAGCCATCGGAGCGCGTTTGAATCCAGAAGTCCGAGATCGACGCGCATCCCGGCGGTGGCGAAGAAGATTGGGGCAAGCAGGCTCGTCGTCAGTGACTCGATGTGGTGCAGCACCTCGGGTTGACCGAACCGGGAGCGATGCAGTACAACCCCGGCCACGAACGCGCCGAGCACCGCTTCGATGCCGAGCGCCTGGGTCGCAACTCCATAGACGAGCATCGTGACCGCCACCACGGTCATCGCCCCGGCGATGTTGGGACCGTCACGTCGAACCCAGCGCAAAGCTCTGTCGACCAGCCGTTGGCCCAGCGTCATCGCCAGGACCAGGAACAGGGCCAACCCGAGCACAGTCTCAAGAATGACGCTTATCGAGACCGACCCCGAAGTGGCGAAACTGGCGAAGATCGCCAGCATCACCCAGCCGATCACATCGTTGGCCATGCCGGCGGCAACCGTGATCTGGCCGAAGTCGCGTCTCATCAGACCCAGTTCAGACAGGATCTTGGCGATCACAGCCAGCGCCGAGACCGCCATCGCGGCGGCCACGAACATGGCGAACACACTGCGGTCGGCGTCGGCGCCGACGAAGGACTCCGGCAACCAGACGCCCACGAGGATCCCACCGATCAGCGGCACGACCAGACTGAAGCCGGTCACCAACGCGGCCGCCCGCCCGAGGTTGCGGATCAACCCCAGGTCGGTCTCGAACCCTGCTGTCACCAGCAGCAGGGCCACGCCCAGCCAGCTGACAGCCAACAGGGCGCCCGAAGATATCTCCTCTTCGGGCAGGAACCATTCGAAGCCCTCGGGCCAGACACGCCCGAAGATCGAGGGGCCGACGATGATCCCCGCAGCCAGCTGACCGATCACGGAGGGTAGGTTGATGCTGCGCATAAGGCCGCCGAACAGGCGGGCGACCGAGACCAGGACCAGCAACTGCGTCCAGAAGACCAGCAGTTGGTGCTCGTCGAGGGGGGTCAGCATTCGACTAGAGACTTCCGTCGATCAGGACGGGCGCGTGATCACTCGGGGGATCGTCCTTCGGGCCCTTGCGTTCATTGCGGTCGACCAGGGCCAGTTCGGTGGTGTCGGCAACCGACCGGGAGGTCATCAAAAGGTCGATGCGCATTCCCATCTTCTTGTGGAAGTTGCCGCCGCGATAGTCCCACCAGGAGTAGAGGCGTTCGTCTGAGTGGTGCTCACGGAACACGTCCACCAGTCCCCAATCTTGCAGAGCCACGATTCTGGCACGTTCCGGTTCGCTGGTGTGCGTCTGCGTCACGAACTTCGAGGGGTCATAGACGTCGCGGTCTTCGGGGGCGATATTGAAGTCGCCGCAAACGACAATGTCGTCGCTGGGCGCACACTGACCGTCGAGGTCTCCGATCAGTCGGTCGAGCCAGTCGAGCTTGTACTGGTAGTGGTCATGGTCGAGTGCTCGGCCGTTGGGCACGTAGCAGCAGGCCACCCGGACTCCACCACAGGTCGCCCAGGCGATCCGGGCATCGGTGTCTGGTGGTTTGCCGTCGCCGAATCCGGCGATCGGGTCCTCCATCGGCAGCCGCGAGAGGATTGCGACACCGTTCCAACGCCCTTCGCCGTGGTGGAAGCTCTCATAGCCGAGCGCTTCGAAGGTCATTGCCGGGAACGCCTCGTCGGCCAGTTTGGTCTCCTGCAGGCACAGCACGCCCGGTTCGAACATCTCGAGCCAACGCTGGACCCGTCCGAGTCGGGCCTTCAGTGAGTTGACGTTCCAGGTCGCGATCCGCACCCACCGGATCCTAGTGCCATGTCAAGTTGCGTTCAGATTGCCCGAACGGGGCCGAAACAACGCCTTGCAACTCGAAGGCTTACATATTTGCGCGCGCTCTATCTCTTTCTGATAGCGCGTGCGGCCCTCGCCTACAATGGCGGCGTGACGACAACCGATGCTTCCTCGCCGCACGGGCCCAACGATTGGCTGATCGACGAGATGCGCGCTCGCTGGAACGCCGACCCGGCTTCGGTGGACCACGAATGGCGGGTCATCTTCGACAACGAGAACGGAACCGAAACGGCTGCCACCGCCGCAGCTTCCCCTCTGATCGAAACCACCGCCAGCGACGTCACCCCAACCCCACAACCCCCAACCACGCCCCGCGTAAGCAACACCCCACCACCACAACCGCAAACCGCGGCTCCGGCCACGCCCGGCGAAAGCACCGCTACGCCCGGAACAAGCAACGCTACGCCCGGCGCAAGTGCACCGCGACCACCAACCGCGGCTCCGGCCACGCCCGGCGAAAGCACCGCTACGCCCGGCGCAAGCACAGCAACGATCAAGGGGAGCGGAGCCCGCATCGTCGCCAACATGGAAGCGTCGCTCGACGTGCCCACCGCAACCAGCTTCCGAGAGATCCCGGCCAAGCTCCTGGAGATCAACCGCAAGATCATCAACGGCTACCTCGGACGCAAAATGTCCGACAAGATCTCCTTCACCCATCTGATCGGGTACGCAGTCGTGCGAGCCATCGCCGATGAAATGCCGGTCATGAACAACTCGTTCACCCAGGGTCCCAACGGCGAACCCACACTGGTGCACAACCCGCATGTGGCTCTCGGAATCGCAGTGGACATCGCCAAATCAGACGGCTCCCGCACACTCATGGTCCCCTGCATCAAACAGGCCGACACCCTCAGCTTCCGGGAATTCGCCACGCGATACGAAGACACGATCCGCCGGGTCCGCAACAACGAGATCAGCCCCGACGACCTCACGGGCACAACCGTCACCCTCACCAACCCCGGCACCATCGGCACGCTGCAGTCCGTGCCGCGGTTGATGCCCGGCCAGGGCCTCATCGTCGGCGTCGGCTCGATCGCCTACCCGACCGGCTTCGAAGCCGCAGATCCGGCCACTCTGGCTGATCTCGGGCTCTCGAAGATCGTCACGATCACCTCCACCTACGATCATCGGATCATCCAGGGTGCCGAGTCCGGGATGTTCCTGCGCAAGGTCCACGACCTGCTACTCGGCAGCGACGACTTCTACGTCAAGGTCTTCGCGTCGCTGGAAGTTCCATATGAGGCGGTCCAATGGCGCAGGGACGTCAATCCGGTCGACCGTGAGGGAGCCCTGCTCGAGAAGCAGGCCAAGGTCAACCAACTGATCAACATGTACCGGGTCCGCGGCCACCTCATCGCCGATCTCGACCCGCTTCAGGTCAAAGAGCCGAAGATGCACGCAGAGCTCGACCCGGCAACCTACGGGCTGACGATCTGGGACCTCGACCGCGAGTTCCTCACCGGAAGCGACACGGGCATCTATGCGATGGTCGGTGGCACCCCGAAGATGACCTTGGGCGACCTTCTGGGTGTGCTGCGCGACGCCTACTGCCGAACGGTAGGTGTCGAGTACATGCATATCCAGGACCCCGTGGAGAAGCGCTGGATGCAAGAACAGCTCGAGGGCGCGAACTCGTACATAGAGCCGGACGAGCAGCGCCATATCCTCAGCCGTCTCAACGCCGCCGAAGCGCTCGAGTCCTTCCTCGGCACTAAATACGTGGGTCAGAAGAGATTCGGCATCGAGGGAGCCGAAAGCACGATCCCGCTCGTCGACGCGGTGCTCGGCGCGGCAGCCGACAACCACCTGGCCGGCGCGGTGATGGGCATGGCACACCGGGGCCGCCTGAACGTGCTGGTCAACATAGTCGGCAAGACCTACAAGGAACTCTTCACAGAGTTCGAGGGGGGCGACATCGAGCAGATGACCCAGGGGTCCGGCGACGTCAAGTACCACCTCGGCCAGAAGGGCACCTTCGTCAGCCGCAATGGCAACGAACTCGCCCTCGAGCTGGCCGCCAACCCGAGCCACCTCGAAGCGGTAGATCCGGTCGTGGTGGGCATGGTACGCGCCAAGATGGACCTGATCGACCCCGAGAGCGGCTATGGCAAGTTCCCGGTCCTGCCGTTGTTGATCCACGGCGACGCTGCCTTCGCGGGACAGGGCGTGGTCGCCGAGACGCTCAATCTCTCGCAGATTCAGGGATACCGGGTGGGCGGCACGATCCATGTGATCATCAACAACCAACTCGGTTTCACGACCACGCCCGATGTGGCCCGCTCCTCGGAGTACTCGACCGACGTGGCCAAGATGATCCAGGCGCCGATCTTCCATGTCAACGGCGACGACCCCGAAGCCTGCGTGCGCGTGGCCCGGCTGGCGTTCGCGTACCGGCAGCGGTTCAACAAGGACGTCGTGATCGACATGATCTGCTACCGGCGCCACGGGCACAACGAGGGCGACGACCCCAGTTACACACTCCCCGAGATGTACCGCCGAGTCGACGCCAGGCCCTCGGTGCGTGCCCACTTCACCGAAGCACTCACAAAGCGCGGGGACCTGACCCCGACACAGGCCGAGGAAGCCTTGGCGGACTTTCAAGCACGCCTGCAGTCCGCGCTCGACGAGACACGCGGGATGGCCTCGGACCCCGATGCGCGCGCCGCGCCCCCGCCACAGCCCGTCGGCGTTCTGCCCCATGTGCGAACCTCCATAGACCATGCCAGCGTGCAGCGGATCTACCGGGCGCTCTCGATCATGCCCGACGGGTTCACGCTTCATCCCAAACTCGCCCAGCAGTTCGAGAAGCGCGACGAGATGTTCTCATCGGGCGAGGTCGACTGGGCGTTGGCTGAAGCGATGGCTCTGGGATCGCTTCTGCTGGAGGGCAACAGCATCCGGCTGGCAGGCCAGGACTCCCGCCGCGGCACCTTCAGCCACCGCCACTCGACTCTGGTCGACTACGAGACCAGCGCCGAGCACGTACCGTTGGCGACCCTCGCGTCCGGAGACACACGACTGTGGATCTACGACTCGCTGCTCTCGGAATACGCCGCGCTGGGTTTCGAGTACGGATACTCGATCGCCAACCGCGACGCACTGGTCATGTGGGAGGCGCAGTTCGGCGATTTCGCCAACGGCGCCCAGATAATCATCGACCAGTTCATCGTCTCCGCCAAGGACAAATGGGATGAGGAGACCGGTCTGGTCCTGCTGCTGCCACACGGTCTCGAGGGTCAGGGACCGGAGCATTCCTCGGCCCGTGTCGAGCGTTTCCTCATGGCGGCTGCGGAGGACAATCTGCAGATCTGCAACGCCACGACAGCCGCCCAGTTCTTTCATCTGCTGCGCCGTCAGACCCTGCTGCATGTGCGCGTGCCGCTGATCGTGTTCACGCCCAAGTCGCTGCTGCGGGCACGGACCTCACGCTCACCGGTCGCCCACCTGCTGTCGGGAACGTTCGAGGAAGTTCTCGGCGATCCCGCCGAACCCGATCCCGCAGCGGTGAAACGGGTGATTCTGGCGAGCGGCAAGGTTGCCTTCGATGCCATGGCACAACGAGATCGTTCGGGCGCGCCCGTGGCGGTGGTTCGTGTCGAGCAGCTCTATCCCTGGCCTTTCGACGCCATAGCCGCCCAACTGGCCAGGTACGGGGCGGCCACTGAAATCGTCTGGTTGCAGGAGGAGCCGGAGAACATGGGTCCTTGGAACGCCATCAAGGGCCGGATATACGAGGCTCACGAGCACACCCACTCGATACGTCGGGTCAGCCGGTTCGAGTCCGGAAGTCCGGCGTGTGGAAGCGCCAAGGTCCACGCCCAGGAGCACGCCGAGCTGCTGCGCAACGCCCTGAGTTTCTGAGCCGCTGACTGGCCACTGCCGACCTACTGCTAGATTCTCGGCGCAATGAGCGCTCAGTTCATCTTCACCATGCACAAGGTCGGTCGCTTCGTTGCTCCCGACAAGGATGTTCTGAAAGACATCACGCTGGCCTTCTACCCGGGCGCGAAGATCGGCGTGCTGGGCCCCAACGGTGCGGGCAAGTCGACTCTGCTGCGGATCATGGCCGGCATCGACACCGAATACAGCGGTGAGGCTCGCCTGACCGGGGGTTTCAGCGTCGGCATGCTCGACCAGGAACCGCAACTCGACGCCTCCAAGGACGTGATGGGCAACATCATGGACGGCACCGCCGAAGCCGCAGATTTGCTGGCTGCCTACGACGAGGTGATGGCACAGTGGTCCGATCCCGATGCCGACTACGAGAAGCTCGGTGCTCGTCAGGCCGACATAGAGTCGAAGATCGAGGCGCTCGGCGCCTGGGACACCCAGCGCAACATCGAGATCGCCATGGACGCGCTGCGCACTCCACCCGGCGACACACCCGTCGGCCATCTGTCCGGGGGTGAAGTCAGGCGTGTGGCCATGGCTCGACTGCTTATGGCCAAACCCGACCTGCTGCTACTCGACGAGCCGACCAACCACCTCGACGCCGAGTCTGTGGCCTGGCTCGAACGCACCTTGCAGGACTACCAGGGAACCGTCGTGGCGATAACCCACGACCGCTACTTCCTGGACAACGTGGCGGGCTGGATCCTCGAGCTTGACCGCGGCAAGGGGTTCCCCTTCGAGGGGAACTACTCGGGATTCCTGGAGCAGAAAGAGGCACGTTACGCGGCACTCGACAAGCAGGACGACAAACGCCAGCGCACCCTCAAGCGTGAGCTCGAGTGGGTTCGGATGGCCCCCAAGGCCCGCCAGGCCAAGGGCAAGGCGAGGCTCTCACAGTACGAGAAGCTGCTTGAGCAGCAGCGCAGCGCCGAGGGTCGGGCCAACGACCTTGAAATCGTGATCACGACCGACACCCGGCTCGGTGATGTCGTGATCGAAGCCGAAGGGTTGTCGAAGGGGTTCGGCGACAAGCTGTTGATCGAAAACCTCTCGTTCTCTCTGCCGCCAGCGGGAATTGTCGGTGTCATCGGCGCCAACGGCGCCGGCAAGTCCACTCTGTTCAAGATGATCATCGCCGCAGCGACCGACAACACCGAGGACGAGTCCCGGCCTGACGGCGGCACTCTGCGGATAGGTCCCACGGTCAAGCTCGGCTACGTGGACCAGAACCGCACCCTCGATCCCGACAAGACCGTCTATGAGGAGATCACCGGGGGAAACGACAACCTGGTCGTCGCGGGACGGGAGATCCACGGTCGCGCCTATGCGGCCTCGTTCAACTTCCGAGGCTCCGACCAGCAAAAGAAGGTCGGAGTTCTGTCGGGCGGCGAACGCAACCGTGTGCACCTCGCCAAGATGCTCACACGCGGTGCCAACCTGCTGCTGCTCGACGAGCCGACCAATGATCTCGACGTGGACACCCTGCGTGCGCTTGAGGACGCCATCGAGGCCTTCCCGGGCTGCGCGGTGATCATCAGCCATGACCGATGGTTCCTCGACCGTGTCTCCACCCATATTCTGGCCTTCGAGGGTGACTCGCAGGTCCGCTGGTTCGAGGGTAATTTCAGCGACTACGCCGACTACCGAAAGCGGGAGCACGGAGTTGACGCCATGCGCCCGCAACGCATCAAGTACAAACCGATCGAGCGCATCCGATGACCGACGACCCAGCTTCTGTGCCTCCGATCCTTCGGTTGGAGCCAGTTGCGGAGGCGCGGTACCGAGTCGTCAATGAGGGAGACCCGGCAGTCAACAATGTGGTGTTCGGAGGCCAGCTGCTGTCTCAGATGATCATGGCGGCGACTGCCGGCGACGAAGCCAAGACCGTCAAGACGATCAGTGCGACCTTCGCCCGAGCCGCCCGGGTAGATGCCGACACTGAAGTCTCAGTCGAGACTTTCCATTCGGGCCGCACCTTCGCAAGCCGTACGGTGAGTGTCTGGCAGGTTGAGCGGCTCTGCGCCCGGGCCTCGGTTCTCAGCCATGCGTCCGACACGGACGTGATCGCCCACCAGGTCGACCGAGGCGCGGTGACGCCTCCGACCGAGGGCCGCATCGCCAGCGACCATGCGGTGTTCCCGGGTGCGGAGTATGTGATCGCCGACGATGTCGATCTGGTCGACAGTTCCGGGCCCACCGGTCCAGCCGAGCTGTCGGTCTGGTATCGCAGCCGGCACACACCCGATGATCCCATCATCAATCAGGCGGTGCTGGCCTGGGGAACCGACGGGTTCCTGATCGGTACCGCCATGCGCCCCCACTCCGGCGTTGCCTACGACCGCGCACATGTCGACTTGTCGACCGGGGTGATCAGCCACACACTCACCTTCCATCGGCCCTTCTCCATGCGGGACTGGCTGCTGCTGTCCCACGAAGCTCCCTTTGCGGGCGGCGGTCGCAGCTACGGCCGCGCCCATGTCCACGACAGCAGTGGCGCGCTCGTCGCCAGCTACGTGCAGGACGCGATGATTGCTGACATGCCCGAAGGTGCCCAACGGAGGACCATGTGAAGCAAGGGACCGGGTGAAACGCCATGGAGGACATGTTTCCGGCGCGGGTACTGCCCAAGCTTGACCCCCAGAACCGGCAGTTCTGGACATCCGGCGCGCACGGCGAGCTGCGCATCGAGCGCTGCCGTGAGTGCGGCACTTGGATCCATCCACCGGTCGGTACCTGCTTCGAGTGCCACAGCAGTTCGGTCGAGCCCACCGTGGTCAGCGGACGCGGCAAGATCTACTCGTTCACCATCAACCATCAGCCGTGGTTCGGTGACATCGGGCCCTATTGCGTGGTGCTCGTTGACCTCGAAGAGGGCAGTGACACCCAGCCGCTGCGCATCACCAGCAACCTGGTCGGAACCGACCCCGACGATGTACGAATCGGCATGGACGTCGAAGTGTTCTTCATCCAGTGTGATGATGTCTGGCTGCCGCAGTTCCGGGAGATCAGATGACCCGGAGAATCGGCGAACGCGACAGCATCATCAGCGGCATCGGCCAGTCGGAGGTCGGTAGACGACTGGGCCGAACACCAATGAGTCTCACCGTCGAAGCCTGTCTCGACGCGGTCACCGACGCTGGGCTGGAGATGAGCGACATCGACGGTCTCGCCTCCTACCCCGGTGGCGCCATGGACGGATTGACACCGGGTTTTGCCGGACCCGGCACCGACGCGGTCCAGGACGCACTGCGCCTAGACCTGAACTGGCACAGCGCCGGTCCCGAGGGCCCGGCTCAGATCCAGGCGGTGATCAACGCCGCGGTTGCCGTGTCGGCCGGTTTGGCTCGCCATGTGCTGGTCTACCGGACCGTGTGGGAGTCCACCGCTCAAGGCTCGGGCAGACGCCAAGGCATAGGCGGTGCCGGCAGCGGTGGCGGCCAACAGGGGCCGCGCTTGGGTGGGGCCCTGCAGTACCTGCTGCCCTTCGGGGCTGTCTCGGCGGTCAACTGGCTGGCGATGAACGCCACCCGCCACTTCCATACCTACGGCACCACCCGCGAGACGCTCGGGACGATCGCGGTCAACACCCGCCGCAACGCTGGGCTCAACCCGAAGGCGATCTTCCGTGACCCGCTGACGATGGACGACTACCTTGACGCCCGAATCATCAGCACACCGCTGTGCCTGTTCGACTGCGACGTTCCGGTGGACGGGTCGACGGCTTTCGTGGTCTCCCACCGCGACCACGCACCCCACGTGCCCACGACAGCGGTTGCGATCAATGCCGTCGGCACCGCCCTGCACGGGCGGCCGTCATGGGATCAACGCCCGAAAATGGAGGAGTCGCCGTTGCGCGCCGCGGCCGACACCATGTGGGCGCGCACGGAACTGACCCGCGCCGATGTCGACACCGCGCAGTTGTACGACGGCTTCAGCATCATCACGCTCATGGCGATCGAAGCCCTGGGGTTCTGCGCTGTCGGCGAGGCCAAGGACTACCTGCAAGGCGGCCACCGCATCGCCCTGGAGGGCGAACTGCCACTCAACACCGCAGGCGGGCAGCTGTCCGCAGGCCGACTGCACGGTTTCGGGCTGCTGCACGAAGCCTGTGTGCAGCTGCGCGGCCAAGGAGGCGAGCGCCAGGTTCAAGGCGACCCTGAGGTTGCGGTCGTCGCCAACGGCGGCGGCCCGGTGGCCGGCACCATGCTCGTCACCCGAGGCGTCGGCTGACCTCCCCAGCCTCGACCGCCACGCGCCTTCGCTGCGCCAAAGACGCCCGCGCTAGCCGCAGCGCCTCCACTACCCAAAGGCAAACCCCTCGATCAGGGCGGCGAGTTCGACCGGGGTGTCTCCCTGGACGCTGTGTCCGGCGTCGGGCACATGTTCAATGCGCGCGGACGGACAGCGGCGAAGCAGCTCAGCTTCATCGGCATCGTCCACCACCGACTGCTCACGCATGCCGCTCACAAGCATCAACGGAACCTGCAGTTCAGACACCACATCCCAAAGATCCCCGAACCTCGGGAAGCCATCACCACTCCCCCGGGTTTCGCTGGCACGAAAACGCGCATAACGCCAGACCCACGAACCGTCGGCGCGCTGCTCGGCATTGTGCAGGATGCCCCGACGCAGCGACTCGACAGTCCGAGTCGGGTTGAACTCGATGGTCCGCGCCAGCAGATCCTCGAAGCTGTCGAAGCTCTCAGGCCCGTCGATGAACGCGGCAATATGGCCGCTCTTGCCCTCGTCGACACCCGGAGTCACATCAACCAGCACTGCGCGACGCACCAGTTCCGGAGCCTGATCGGCAAGCGCCAAAAGGGTCATGCCCCCAAGCGACATTCCAACCACGGCGTCGGCTTCGGGGGCGAGAGCCCGAACCGCCGCCGCGACATCGGCAGCATTGCCGAAAACGTCGGTGCTGTTCGACCCCAGTGCCGCAGCACCAGAATGTCCATGACCGGGGAGATCAATACACACCAGGGGGCGGTCCAAAGCCAGAGCAACCGTGTCCCAGGTATGGGCATTCTGAGCGCCTCCATGCAAAAAGACGAGTTCAGGCAGCCCATCGCCCCAGACCAAGGCACTCAGGTGGCGTCCGTCGCCAAGTTCCACGTTCTCCCGTCGCACAACAGGCGGACCGTCATAGGGCAGCCCGAACTCGGAAGCGTTCTCGTGAAACATCGAGAACTCGTCGTAGGGCACCATCTCAACGGTCATTCGACACCTCCAACTATTTCGTCTCGCGGTCGAGCAGCGAGATCACCATCGCAGCCATCGCTTGCGCATCACCGTCATCGGGGACCAGGCGAAGCTCGGGGTCCAACGGCGGTTCGTAGGGATCGTCTATGCCGGTGAAACCGCTGATCTCACCGGCCCGCGCCCTGGCATACAGACCCTTGGAATCACGCTTCTCACAAACATCGAGCGGGGTGTCCACGAACACCTCGATAAACGGGATCTGCGCCGCTTCATGGAGCGCCCGCGCATTGGCCCTCGCCGCGCGGTAAGGCGAAACCAGAGGGATCAACGAGACCGCGCCGGCATCCGCCAACAAACGCCCGACCTCGGCGACACGGCGCACGTTCTCATTGCGGTCCGCAGCCGAGAAACCCAGATCGCCATTGAGTCCGTGACGAACGTTGTCACCGTCGAGCACATAGGCAAGACGCCCGGAGGTGACCAGAGACCTCTCCACAGCAACCGCCACACTGGACTTTCCCGAGCCCGACAAACCGGTGAACCATACAGTCGCCCCGCGTTGACCCAGAGCCTTCCATCGCTGCTCCCGCGACAGATGCCCCTGATGCCAGACGATGTTGGAGGAGGCTTCGCTCACTGCGACTCGGCCCTCATCAAGACGCCGTGCCAAGGATCATCCCCGCACCCACGGTCACGTTGCTGGCTTCGTCGATCAGCACGAAACTGCCGGTCTGGCGGTTCCGCCGGAACTCATCGAAGAACAGAGGCACCTGACTGCGGATCCGTACCCGCCCGATCTCGTTGAGCGACAGCTGAGACGCACTGTCGTCGCGGTGCAGGGTATTGATGTCCAGCTGATAGGTCAGTTCCTTGACGATGGCCTTGGTCGAGCGCGTGGTGTGCTTGATCACGAACTTGCTGTTCGGATACAACGAGACGCGCTCGCTCATCCAGCAGACCATCGCATCGATGTCTTGAGCCACGGTCGGCTGATTGTTGGGCCGCACAATCATGTCGCCCCGTGAGATGTCAATCTCGTCGTTGAGCCGAATCGTGACCGCCATCGGCGAGAACGCCTCGGCGACGGGACCATCGAAAGTCTCGATGCTCTTGATGGTCGAGGAGAAGCCCGACGCCAGCACCGTCACCTCGTCACCGGTGCGCAGGACACCGCCCGCAACAGTTCCCGCATAGCCGCGGTAGTCGTGATATTGATCGGACTGAGGGCGGATCACGTACTGCACCGGGAAGCGGGCATCGATCAGGTTGCGGTCCGACGCAATGTGAACCTCCTCGAGGTGATGCAGCAACGACGGCCCCTGATACCACTCCATGTTGGCCGAACGGTCGACAATGTTGTCCCCGTGCAGCGCAGAAACCGGAATGAACGTCAGATCCGCGATGTTGAGCTTCGCTGCGAAGTCCCGGAACTCATTGCGGACCTCCTCGAATCGCTGCTGGTCGTAGTCGACAAGGTCCATCTTGTTGACCGCCAGAACCAGATGCGGGATCCGCAGCAGCGAAGCCAGGAAGGCATGGCGCTTCGACTGTTCCAGCACGCCCTTGCGGGCATCGATCAGGACGATCGCCAGATCGGCTGTGGAAGCCCCCGTCACCATGTTGCGGGTGTACTGAATGTGACCCGGGGTGTCGGCGATTATGAACTTTCGCCGCGGCGTCGCGAAGTAGCGGTAGGCCACGTCGATGGTGATGCCCTGCTCGCGCTCAGCCCGGAGTCCGTCAGTGAGGAGCGCCAGGTTTGTGTATTCGGTGCCCATCTGGGCCGAAGCCTTCTCGACGGCCTCTATCTGGTCCTCGAAGATCGTCTTGGTGTCGTACAGCAGTCGACCGATGAGCGTCGACTTGCCGTCGTCAACCGAGCCCGCGGTGGCGAAGCGGAGCATCTCCATCAGAAGTAGCCCTCCTTCTTGCGGTCCTCCATCGCCGCTTCGGACACCTTGTCGTCGGCGCGGGTCGCACCCCGCTCGGTGATCCGAGTCGCGGCCACCTCCTCGATGATCTTGTCGAGGGTGTCGGCACTCGACGGAACGGCACCGGTGCAACTCATGTCGCCGACGGTGCGATACCTGACCGTCTCAGTGAAAGGCTCCTCCCCTTCCATCAAGGTGATGTAGGGGCCAGTCGACAGCAGAACGGAATCGCGTTCGAACACCTCACGCTGGTGCGCGAAATAGACCGACGGGATCTCAATCTCCTCGTCCTTGATGTACTGCCAGACATCCAACTCGGTGTAGTTGCTGATCGGGAACACCCTGATGTGCTCACCCATCCGGATCCGACCGTTGTAGAGGCTCCAGAGTTCGGGGCGCTGGTTCTTGGGGTCCCACTGGCCGAACTCGTCACGAAACGAGTAGACCCGTTCCTTGGCCCTCGCCTTCTCCTCATCGCGGCGAGCACCGCCGAAGAGCGCATCGAAGCGGTGCTGGGCGATTGCATGGAGCAGCACCGCGGTCTGAAGCCGGTTGCGGCTCGCCCTGGGACCGGTCTCCTCGGTGACCCTTTTGGCATCGATCGCCTCCTGCACCGACGCGACCACGAGCCGCACTCCGAGTTCGGCCACCCGACGATCCCGAAACTCAAGGACCTCAGCGAAGTTGTGGCCCGTATCGACGTGCATCACCACGAACGGCATCTTCGCAGGCCAGAACGCCTTCTGAGCGATGTGCAACATGACGATGCTGTCCTTGCCGCCCGAGAACAACAGACAGGGGTTCTCGAACTCCGCTGCCACCTCGCGGAAGATGTGAATCGATTCCGCCTCGAGTTGGCGCAGATGGGAGAGATCGAAAGACATCTGAGCCAAGGTTACGCCCAGCGCCACGCCGCCCCCACATCCAAGCTGCCTCCCATCCACAAGGCGATGCGGATTGATTTGTCTAAAGGGAAGGCGGCTGCTGGAATCTGCACCATCGGAGTCGAACCAACCAACGCCTCGATCGAGGACCATCGTCTTGCGGCTCGATTGGCCGACGAAGCGGGTCGCCTGCTGGTCGAACTGCGCGCTCGGCTGCACGCTCAGGATGCTCCACCAGCGGTGATCAAGGCGCAAGGTGACCGGCAATCCCATGAGTTCCTCGTCGAGAAGCTGCGAGCAGCTCGTCCCGACGACGCGATCCTGTCTGAGGAGAGCCCCGACGACCCCGTGAGACTCAGCGCTCAACGCACCTGGATCGTCGACCCTCTCGACGGGACCCGTGAGTTCTCCGAAGTTCCTCGCACTGACTGGGCGGTCCATGTGGCCCTCGTGGCCGACAGCCGTCCCATCGCCGGGGCGGTCGCACTCCCCGGTCTCGGCCTGGTCTTCAGCACCGCAGACCCGCAGCCCCTCGCGCCGCTGCAGGCTTCTCCGCCACGCCTGATCGTCTCGCGCACCAGGCCGCCCGCCGCGGCCGTCCACGTTGCGAACGACCTCGGTGCCGATCTGGTGGAGATGGGCTCTGCAGGCGCCAAGACCATGTCAGTGCTGCGCGGCGAGAGCGAAATATACGCCCACAGCGGAGGCCAGTACGAGTGGGACTCCTGCGCACCGGTGGCCGTGGCCGCAGCGGCGGGGTGCCACGTGAGCCGCATCAACGGCGACGAACTTCTCTACAACCAACCAGACCCGTATCTTCCCGACCTGCTTGTCTGTCGCGTCGAGTTCGCGGAGGCCACCCTCAACAGCCTGGCCAACTTCGCCGACCAGACATGTTGAGCCGCAAGCTGGTGGCCGAGGCCACCGGGACAGCGTTCCTGCTGATCGGCGTGGTCGGGTCCGGCATCATGGCGGAACGACTCTCACCTGACGATGTCGGTCTGCAGCTCTTCCAGAACGCCGCGGCCACGGCCGCGGTCCTGCTGGCCATCATCGTCATGTTCGGTCCGGTATCGGGAGCACACTTCAACCCGGTCGTGACGATCGCCGACTGGGCGCTGGGGAGCTTCCCCCGGCGCCACATCGCCGCATACATCGCCGCGCAGCTGAGCGGGGCGGTGGCCGGGACCGTGTTGGCCAACCTGATGTTCGACCTCGACGCCATCGACTGGTCAACCAAGACCAGGTCGGCCTCGCACCTGTGGCTCGGAGAAGTGATCGCCACCGTCGGCCTGCTCGCCGTCATCTTCGCACTGGTGCGCAGCGGAAGGCTCCACCTGATCGCCGGATCGGTGGCCGCCTACATCGGCGGGGCCTACTACTTCACGTCCTCCACCAGCTTCGCGAACCCCGCGGTGACGGTCGGCCGGATGTTCTCCGACACGTTCGCTGGGATCGAACCCGGATCAGCGCCGATGTTCATCCTGATGCAACTGATCGGCCTGTTGATCGCCGTGGGCCTGATCCGCTTCATCTATCCCGATACCCGACCCGAGGGGTCCGGCCCCGCCTGAACCCGTCGGAGAACCCTCTCCCATCTCCCCCTAGCCCTGTCTCTTATGCCCGCTAGCCCTGTCTCTTATCCCCGCTAGCCCTGTCTCTTATCCCCGCTAGCCCTGTCTCTTATCCCCGCTAGCCCTGTCTCTTATCCCCGCTAGCATCGCGCGGATGCGTCTCGTCGTCGCGCGCTGCACAGTTGACTACCAGGGGCGGCTGCAAGCCCACCTGCCCGAAGCAGTGCGCCTTTTGATGGTCAAGGCCGATGGCAGCGTGGCGATCCACGCAGACGGAGGCGCCTACAAACCCCTCAACTGGATGAATCCCCCGAACCGCCTCGTCGAGGACGCCGAAGAGGGCCGCTGGACCGTCACCAACCCCAAGGGCGAGACCCTGACCATCACCCTCCACGACGTGATCAGCGACATGTCAATCGAGATGGGACGAGACCCTGGTCTCCAAAAGGACGGTGTCGAGGCCCACTTGCAGGAGCTTCTGGCCGACGATCCCACATCCATCACCGAAGGCCTGCGTCTGGTGCGTCGCGAATTCCCCACGAGTATCGGCCCCGTTGACCTGATGTGCCGCGACGCCGATGGGGTCGCGGTGGCCGTGGAGGTCAAACGCCGAGGCGAAATCGACGGAGTCGAGCAACTCAGCCGCTACCTCGACTTTCTGAACCGTGATCCGGCGCTGCGGCCGGTTCGGGGAGTGTTCGTGGCCCAGGAGATCAAACCTCAGGCGAAGGTACTGGCCGAGGACCGTGAGATCGAATGCGTCGAGGTGGACTACGACGAACTTCGAGGCATCGAATCACCCAACCCGAGACTCTTCTAGGAGCCGATTTATAGGGCTGACGACCTATACCATTGGGCACCGTGCGAAAGGCCCTTGTGGTGGTAGTCGGAACGGTCATCCTGATCGTGATCGCCTGGATCATCGACGATGTGGTGAACGGCACCGACATCCCCAGGGGTGTCGAAATCGATGACATCTCGGTCGGGTCGATGACTCGTGAACAAGCGGCTGCACAGCTGGCGGAGCACCCCTCGCTCGACAGACCGATCACCCTGGTGTGGGACCAGGCCAACGTCACCGCCACCGCATCCGAGTACGGGATCAGCATCGACATCGAGTCCACACTCGACGAAGCCGCCGAGAGCGGCGGCGCCGCCCAACCGTTCCGCTGGCTGTTCTCACCGATCGCGAACCGCCGCCTGACCCCCCACTACCTGCTCGACCGAAACACCCTCGTGGAACTGCTCGGCGAGGGGGCCGACGCCGTGCTCCTAGTAGACCCGGAAGGAGTGGGCGTGGCACTCGCCGACGGGATGTTCGTCGCCACGGACACAGCCAAGATACCCATCGTCGACATAGCTGAACTCGAGCGGCTGCTGCTGGCCGAGGTAGCGGCGCAGGACCCGAACCCTGTCGCCCTGCCGATTCTGGGGAGCGAGGCAATAGACGTCGGCGGCGCCGAACTGGCGCGGTACGCCAACGAACTGACCCAGGAAGGCATCGAAGTGGCGCTTCTCGGTTTCTCCGAGTACCACAAGATCCCCGACCGCGTGCTGCGGCAATGGGTGCGTTTCAGCTCCGACGGCGAAATTTCGCTGGACAACGACTCCGTTGTCTCGACGCTGGCCGCCCTGTTCGTCGGTCTCGGCGACCCCGGTCAGGAGACGACGTTCTTCGTCGACTACGCGGACAACATCCACATTGTCGGTGGAGCTCCCGGAAGCGTGTGTTGCGAGCACGACACAGGCGAGCGGATCCTGCAGGCACTGGTCGCGGGCCACAGCCAGGTCCAGGTGCGTCCCACTGAAGACCCCGACGCCAAGGGCGTGGCCTGGGCCGAGTCGCTGGGAATCAAAGAGGTTGTCGGCCAGTTCACAACCAGATTCGCTCCCAACCAGCCGCGTGTGATCAATATCTTCCGCATCGTTGAACTGACTCAAGGGGCGGTCATCGAACCCGGGGAGACCTTCTCAGTCAACGGTTACGTCGGCCCTCGAACCGCTGAGAACGGTTTCGTGCCCGCAGGGATGATCTACGAGGGCGTCTTCATCGACTCTGTTGGCGGAGGAATCTCCCAGTATGCGACAACGCTGTTCAACGCCGCGTTCTTCGCGGGCCTCGACTTCGGCACGTACCAAAGCCATTCGATCTACCTTCCGCGCTATCCCTACGGTCGCGAAGCGACGGTCTCACATCCTGCGCCCGACCTCCAGATAGTCAACAACACGCCCTACGGGGTGCTGATCTGGCCGACCGTCACCGAGGACTCGATCACCGTCCGTCTCTTCTCGACGCGCACCGCCTTCGCGGAGCAGACGGGCCAGACGACCGAGCAGCACGGCCTGGTCTGCACCAACGTGTTCACGGAGCGGACCAGGACTTTCGTGGAGGACGGACGTCGGGAGGTCGACACGGTTCTTGCCCGCTACCACCCGGAGGGAGAACTCTGCGACGGAACCCCGAGCGTTTCCACGACCACGACAGACCCCGAAGGCGACACCGACAACGACGACGGTCCCCACGACGGCGAAGGCCCGGACAACGACGACGTGGACGACGGTGAAGACCCCGACGACGGTGCTAACGACGGGACTGACGATGTCGAGGACGGCAGCGGGGATCAGGATCGCGACGACGCGGCTGTCGACGGCGGCACGGCTGACCACAGCACCGAGCAGGGCCCCTCAACATGAAAGCTCAGACGGTCGTGGTGGGCGCCGGCCCGGCCGGCACAGCGGCTGCGATCGTCTTGGCCCGCGCCGACCACGATGTTCTGATCGTCGACAAGGCGACCTTCCCACGCGACAAGTGCTGCGGCGACGGCCTCACCGCCCTGGCCCTGCGCGAGCTTGAGTCCCTGGGTCTCGATCCAGGCCATATCGAGTCGTGGAATGTGGTTCGCGCCGCAGCAGTACGGTCACCGTCAGGAACCGAACGCCATTACCCGCTGCCCGACGGGCCGGGCTGTCACGCGGCCGTGGTTCCCCGGATCGACCTTGATGCCGCAATGCTGGAGGTGGCTCGCGTCAGCGGAGCTCGAATCGAACAGGGACGCACGGTGGTCGGCACCGAGGTGCTACCCGACGCCATCGACCTTCACATAGACAACCAGAACGGGCAGAGCCGACGCATTCGGGCCGTGAACCTGATCGCCGCGGACGGCATGTGGTCGCCTGTTCGCAAGTCGCTGGGCCTGGCCGTCGACCACTACCTCGGTGAGTGGCATGCGTTCCGTCAGTACTGGCGCAACGTCGGCGATCGGGCCGCGCGGGATATGATCGTCTGGTTCGAGCCCGACCTGCTGCCGGGATACGCGTGGTCCTTTCCCCTGGGAGGAGGTCGTGCGAACGTCGGGTTCGGAATACGCCGCGATGGACGGCACAGCGTCGGCGAGATGAAGCAGTTGTGGCTCGATCTCCTCAGCCGACCGCACATCCGAGGGGCGCTGGGACCGGACGCGGTTGCTGAGGCGCCACACAAGGCTTGGCCGATCCCGGCGCGGGTCGGCCGCGTCCCCTTGGTCGGACCCCGTACGATGTTCGTCGGCGATGCTGCCGCGGTCACTGATCCGATGACAGGCGAAGGAATCGGGCAGGCGCTGCTCACCGGTCGGCTCGCTGCCGAGTCGGTGCTGGCCCACCCCGACCCGCCGTCACACTACGCCAGGGCTGTTCGCAGAGAACTCGTAGCGGACGACCGCATGTCCCGCGCGCTGATTCCATTGTTGGCCCGGCCGCGGGTGACTCGCGGCGTCCTGAGGCTCACCGGGATGTCCTCGTGGACACGGCGCAACTTCGCCCGCTGGATGTTCGAGGACTATCCCCGGGCCCTGCTTGTCACGCCACGGCGCTGGAGGCCGAGAATGTTCACGGGCCCCGGTGCCTACCAGCGACAATTACGCTCAACACCATGAGCGAGTTCAGCGACACGATCGACGAGCTCGACGACGCCGTCGATCAATGGTGGGAACAGTGGCGTGACCACCCGCTGATCGACCGCGTCTTCTACACCGCGTCCGAGGCTGCCGACTTCTCTCTGCTATGGCACACGCTCGGGGTCGCTCAGTCGATCATCGAAGACGATCC
Organism: Candidatus Aldehydirespiratoraceae bacterium; assembly: GCA_965221585.1. GTDB lineage: Bacteria > Actinomycetota > Acidimicrobiia > Acidimicrobiales > Aldehydirespiratoraceae > VXYK01. Next base: position 2,142,337 of record OZ244898.1, read on the forward strand.
CAAGATCGCGATCGGTTTGAGCGCTGCTCTGGGCGTTGAGTCAGCACTGTTGAACGGGCCGATCAAGTCGATCTTCGGTCGTGGCCGACCGTTGCAGCCGACGCCACGACCGTTGAACTTGCGTCAACCGTTGACCAGCAGTTTCCCGAGCGGACACGCGTCGGCCGCGATGCTCGCGGCAGCGTTGCTGTCACGTCGATTCGGCGGGTCGGTGTGGTACGCACTGGGCGCGGTGGTAGCAGCCAGCCGAATTCATGTGCGGATCCACCACGCATCCGACGTCGTGGGCGGCCTCGTGATCGGTGCCGCCTTCGGGAGGATCGCCCGGCGGCTGCTCCGTTAGCCTGACGGCTAGTTGGAACTCGCGGGTTCCGTCGGCTCCACCGCCACGAAGGTGAGAACCGAACGGAGATCAAGGAGGAGGTCCGCTACTTCCGCGCTCGTCAAGAGTTCGCGCTTGATGAAGTCACCGAGACCATGGTCGATTATTCCCAGGGCCTCTTCGATCTGCACACCATCAACAGCTTCAGTCATGTCGGGAACCTCCCTTGAATGTCTCGGGCCAGGATCGGCTCGTGTTGTTGTCCAACCATACTCGCGCAATGTGACGCTGGGTGCGTTGTGTTTAGCGATATTGGCTTTACCATCCGGCCATGGACATAAAAGGCGCAACGATTGTAGTAACCGGAGGGGCCAGCGGAATCGGTCGGGCGATGGCGCATCGCTTCGCGGCCGACGGGGCGGGCAATCTGGTGATTGCCGACATCGACCGGGAGGGAGCCGCCGCCGTTGCTGCTGAACTCGGTGCCCGCGCCGAGGCGCTTGACGTAACCGACGAGTCAGCAGTCATCGAGTTGATCGAGCGTACCGAGTCAGAACTGGGCGCTATCGACCTGTGGTGCGGAAACGCCGGCATCGGCGCGAACGGCGGAGTTGAACTTGACAACGACACCTGGAACGCCAACTGGAACGTGAACGTGATGGCCAATGTCATTGCCGCTCGTCACCTGGTTCCCCGCTGGATCGAACGCGGTGGTGGCCACCTGCTGCTGACCGCTTCAGCGGCGGGTCTGCTCACCAACCTGGGCACCGCCCCCTATGCCGTCACCAAGCACGGCTGCGTTGCACTGGCGGAGTGGATCGCCATCACCTACGCCGAGCACGGGATCGGCGTGTCATGCCTGTGCCCTCAGGGTGTGCGCACACCGATGACCGAGGCCGAGGGTGAACTGGCCATCGAGGTCGTGAAGGCCATGGGCATGATCGAGCCCTCGGAGGTGGCTGATGCGGTGGCTGCCGGTCTCGCCAACGACGACTTCTTGATCCTTCCTCATCCAGAGGTTGCGCTCTATGAACAGCGCCGCGCCGGTGACCGCCAACGCTGGCTGACCGGAATGCAGAAACTCCAAGCCTCCCTGACGACCACTTCCTGACACGGGCACGCCCTTCGGGAACAGCCACCCGCGGCTCCGGCAACACCCGGCAACCACTGCTAGGGCTCCGGCTACGCCCGGCGAAAGCAACGCGCGACTCCGGCCACACCCCGCGACAACTGCTAGGGGCTCCGGCTACGCCCGGCGAAAGCAACGCGCGACTCCGGCCCCGCAACAGCCACCACGGCTCCGGCTACGCCCGGCGAGAATCAGGCGCGAGGCCCTCGATGGCCTCGTCGATCTCCACCCCAGGAAACGGCATGATCGCCAGAGCGGGGCAGGTCACGCCGTTGTCTATGTAGCGCTGCACATGAGCCCGGCACTCGTCGTAGGACCCGTGCACGATCAACTCATCGATGATCTGGTCGGGGATCTTGTCGAGCGCACCTTTGCGGTCGCCCGCGGCCCACTGTTCCCAGTGCTCTGCCAACGCGTCACCCCGCCCCATCCACTCATGGAATGCCTTGTAGACGGGTACGTTGAGGTAAGCCGCAGCTGCAAACTTGCCGGTGGCCCGCGCCGTTTCAGCGTCGGCTGTGGGTGCCACAAAGATCCGGGCAACTATTTCCGCATCGGGATTCTCGGCCCGAACAATCCCCGCCACGGTCGAGACGTTGTCTGCTGAGAGCCAGTTGACTATGGCACCGTCGCTCTCGCGTCCGGCCATACGCAGCATGCCTTCACGCAACGCCGCAACCAGGATCGGTACAGGTTGTTCGGGGATCAGACCAAGACGGAATCCTTTGATTGAGAAGCTGTCGTAGTCTTCGCTGACCTTCTCTCCGGAGAGGGCAGATCTCAGGAATCGGACGATGTCCCGCGTCTGCCTGTAGGGCTCCTCGAAAGGGATGCCGTTCCAGCGCTCGACGATCACATCCGATGACGATCCAATCCCGGCGACAAAGCGGCCAGGTGCAGCCGAGGCCATCCCCGCCACGCACTGGGCCATCAACGCCGGGCCTCGGGTATAGGCCCCGAGGATCGCCGTGCCCAACCTCATCGACGGGGTCCAGACGCTGCCGAGGGCCAAGGGGGTGAGCCCGTCCGCTCCCATGGCCTCAGCGGACCACAGGTCGGAATAGCCGAGCTCCTCGAGTCGTTCAAACCTCGATCGTTGGAGGTGGAGGGGCGCTCCGTCGAAGGGAACTGTCATTCCGTAACGTTGAATTGGAGCGGTCATCGGATGATTCTCTCAGTTCAGGGCAAGCGTCACACAGACCGGGCACACTACTTGACAATGAAATATCCTGTAACTGATTCAATTATAGTCAAATATGCTGCCCTTGGGATGCTGTTGTTGCTGGCAGCGACCGGATGCGGCGCAGAGAATTCAGCGGTCACGCCGAGCGTCTCGAGCCCGGAGGCTTCACCGGCGGGTCTGATCCCGAACGCGACCATTCACAAGGTGGTCGACGGCGACACGATCATCGCCGACGTGTCCGGTTCTCGCGAAAGCGTCCGCCTGATCGGTGTTGACACACCGGAATCCGTCGCAAGGAACCGTCCGATTCAGTGCTTCGGAGCCGAGGCGAGTGCCTATCTCAAGTCCCTGCTGCCCGAGGGGACCGCGGTGACCCTGATCCTCGATGAAGAACCTCGCGACTCCTATGACCGGCTACTGGCCTACGTGATTCGCAACCACGACGACCTCTTCATCAACCTCGATCTGGTAGCGCAGGGCTATGCCGACACGCTCTCCTACGCTCCCAACACTCACTACGAGGCAATGCTCGACGCAGCCGCCCAAGGAGCAATGCTCGCAGGCCTCGGGCTTTGGGGAGTCTGCGGAGATCCCGACGTTCCGCTCGAATAGCCCGCCATGCTCTTGCGCCGGAAAGGTACCATCTGCTCAGCAGGCGGAGTACCGTCACATTGTGGAGTCACTTGCCGAAGCACTCGGATACGAAGCAGAAACCCGTCTGTTGATCATCAGCGCCGATCAACTCGGTTCGACGCACGCCGCCACTGCGGGGGGCTTGAGCGCGATGCGTGAGGGGGCAGCTACGACCGGCACAGTGATGATGCCGGGTCCATGGTCACGCCATGCCGTGGACCGCGCGACCGCAGACGACGATCTGGGCGTTCATCTCACACTCAACGCAGAACTCGACTGTTTCCGCTGGGCTCCGCTGACCAACGCACCGAGTCTGCTTGACGGTGACGGCGGGTTCCCTCGTACCGTCGCCGACCTTTGGGACCACGCGGACCCCGATGAGGTTCGACGTGAATGCCGGGCGCAGGTTGAGCGGGCAAAGCTGTGGGGCCTAGAAGCCACGCACTTGAGCACCCACCTGAGCGCTCTACAGCAACGCCCGGAGTTCTTCGACGTGCTGCTCGACATTGCGGTCGAAGCGAGGCTTCCGCTGCGTCTCGAAGGACCCGCCGCACAGGCGACAGCGGGCTTTCCCTTCCGTGACCTTGCTCGTGAAGCCGGTGTCGTCACGCCGGACCATTTCCGCCTGGTCCGCGGCGGTGCAGCGGCTCATTTTCGCGCCGTGCTCGACGATCTGGAACCAGGGGTGACCGTGGTCGCTTTCGAGCCCGCGATCGCCGCAGAGGAGATCCGCGCAATCGACCCGTCCGCCACCGCTCGTATGAACGATCTAGCAGTGCTCACCGATCGCTCCCTTCCCTCCCGGATCGCCGACAGCGGCGCTCAACTCATCGGCTTCGCGGCCTTGCGCGACATTCAACGGTCGCCCTCGTAACCGCAACTCGCGGGCTGGTCACTCGACGGAGGTCCGCGCCATGAGTGGGGCGAGAGCCTCGATCGCGCCCAGCCGAACCGGTCGCAGGTCGAGCAACCAACGCGGATAGTCACCTTCGACCTTCACCGCACCGCTCATGTATCCTGCCTCGCTGGTCAATTCGCCAGAAAGGATGGCGACGGCATCCGCGTATCCCACAGATATCGCGATGTCGGGATCTGCGGACCTGCCCACCTCCAACTTGGCGACGGTACCTTCTCTGACGGTGACCGTCAGAGCGACTCGACCACCGGGACACCCGCTGATCGTGTATTCGACGACGGCATCAAGCCCAACAATGGGCGGCAACTCAGCAAGTGCCGCGGCTGCCGCGGCTGTCCATTCCTCGTCAAAGATCAGCATCAGGGGTCAATACCCGCGAAGAGGTCCGTCTCTTCAGGTTGATCCCCGTTCCATTTCGGGCGGGCCAAGCGATAGTCGTCGACCGGGTAGAGAGCCAGGTCGACCTCAACAGGCAAGCCGAACCAGAACGGCGATTCCGGATCGATCTGGGTGGCGTGAGCGAGCAGTCCCTTGCGGCGCACATCCGTAAAGCCGTCGACATCAACTCTGGTGGTGATGTTGTGGTCGGTGTCGGGTCGCTCGAACCAGCGTTTGTCGTACGGCGACTCCAGGCCGAGATCAAGGAACGCCTGGTGCCTCGCCTCGATGCGGGCACGCGACCAACTCGAGTAATAGACCTTCGGCACTGACCAGGGGGCGCCGAGATCGGGGCGATGGGTACCGTCTGCGCAGCGCTGCACAGCCGGATGGGTGATGTCGTGGACACGCACGTGGTCCGGATGGTTGTACGCGCCCTGCTCATCGGGGTAGGTGACGACCACGTGCGGTCGCTCCGCTCGCAGCAGCGCCACCAGACGGTCGACCACCTCGTCGAAAGGAGCGGCAGCGAAACAGTCCGGATGGGAGTTGGCCTCGGTGTCGGCCATGCCAGAATCGCGATAGCCGAGCATATGAACAGTGTCGTAGCCGATTATCTCCGCGGCCGTCGCCAGTTCCGCGTGGCGTACCGCGCCGAGGTTCTCGCGTACCTCGGGTCGGTCCATGGCCGGGTTGAGAATCTCCCCCTCCTCGCCCCCGGTGCAGCACACGAGCACGGTCTTCACACCCATCGACTTGTACTTGGCGACAGTCGCCGAGCCCTTGGACGCCTCATCGTCTGGATGGGCGTGAATGGACAGCAGACGAAAAGAACTGTGCATCCGCTGAAATCTACCGGCCCACTAGCTGGCCGAGACTGGCTCCAGTTCCATTTCTCCGTCAGCGTCGGGGTCGATCAGCCGCCATCCGCAGCGCAGCGCAAGGAGTTCACGACCTTCGTCGGGACCGCTGGCAATCAACTCGTCCCCTGCAACGAGACGGGTGCGCCCACTGGGCCGGTAGACGTAGTGGTCCCCACGCCGGATCGCCAGCACCGTGAATCCGGGCTCGATGTTGAGTCGCAGCTCAGAGAGCAGACGGCCATCGGTCTCGCTTCCCGCGCCGACTGGCACCTGGACAACCACCTCGTCACTGTCACCGAGGGCCAGCTCGAGGATGGGGTGAACGTCCTCCTGTTTCTCAATGATCCAGACCATGGCTTGGGCCTGGTCACCGATGTCCTCGGCCGCCTGTGAAAGGTGAAGCAGACCCCGCAACGACGACGGGTCGACCTTCTCCGACGCAGCCCGAAGCACCCACAGTTCAAGGCGGTCCTTCATCTCATCGAGGCGATCCTCGATGTGGCGCACTTCCGCGGCGAGTCCGAGATCGCCGAGCACCAGCGCCGAATACGCCAAGCTGACGGCAACCTCACTGAGATTCTTCATCTCAACCAACACATCGACCGCCCGATCAAGATCCGTCACAAAATGATCCTCGACAAGCTGCGGAGCTTCCCAGGGGTCGGCTCCGGCGAGTTCCCTCAGACGCTGGATTCCATCAGGTGATCCCCGTAGGAACAGAACGTCACCGGGAAGCACCACGGTGTCGCCGTCCACATCGGTAATCCAATGTTCGCGGCGCACCGCCATCACCCGCATACCGGTCTGAACCGGGAGTTCATGATCGCGCAACGGGCGGTGGGTGAGCCGCGACTCAGGCGAGACCCCCACACGGTGGCTCACTTCCTCTGCAGCGGACAGGTCCGCGACCAACTCGGCCGGGATCCCGAGTTTGTGGGTGACGATGCGGGCAATGTCGACCGCACCGTTGGCAATGCGTTCTATGGCCGAGATCACCTGCAACACCGACGACATTCCCTCCGACTCCCGGGGACTGCGCACAGCCATCACGCACACGCCGCGCATGTCGTGAACCAGGTGGCTCATCTCCTCTTCCAGGTCGGCGACCTCTTCGGCCATTGCGGGATCTCCGAAGAACAGCGCGGCATATGCCAGGTCGACCATCAACTCGGACTTGTCCTTCGCGGTGGCGAGCATCTCTCGCAGGTTGCGCGGTCGGTCGTCCATTATTTCCTTACTCCCTTATGGATCAATACAGTAACGGCGTTCATCACGACTCAAGCCACCCCCACCGCCACGATGGCCAGGATCAGGGCGAAGGCACCCACGAAATCCAGCGCCGAGGTGACCATCGGAATGCCGTGGGTGTCAGGGTCGAGTCCGAACCTGACGGCGAAGATGGTTGCGTAGTAGGCGACGATCACCACACAGACCGTCGCGAGCAGTCCGCCCAACAGCGCCACGGCAACCACGTCAACCAGCCCGGGACTGGCCTGACCCGTCAACACGCCCCCCAGTTCGGCGACGATTCCCGTTATCGCGAACACGGGTATCGACAGACCGAAGATCATGGCGATGTCGACGCCGGCCGAGCCTCGGGGCACCGGCCCCGGTTGCAACAGACCCAGATGCACCTTGCTCGAGAGACGGCTGGAGAGCACCCCGCCGAGCCCTCCGGCGCTGCCCAGGAATCCAGGCAACAGCACCAGCAGCACGGGATATTCGAGAAGGTCGTCGAGCCTCTTCTCGATCGTTATGCCTGCGATCAGATCAAGCAGCCCGGCCAGTGTCAACACGGGGATCGACTCGCGCACGATTGTTCTCAGCGTCTGATGGCTCCTCAGCAACGACCACGCAACACCGCCAACTGCCAGAACCGAGGCCACCACAGCGATCAGCGGCGTGAACAAGTCGACGCCCGCAAGTTGCGCGGCCAGAATCAACGCGGGGAGAGTCATCAGGTCACTGGCTGCGGTCACCAGCGGCGACACCACGTTGTCGAGGTCCCACCCGTAACGACCCGAACCGCCGGCCAGCAACAACGTGATCGCCAATATCAACACCGACGCAAGCAGGCCACCGACGGCGGACACCACAATGAAGTCGGCCAGCGACATGGTCGGCGACACGGCGAAAACAATGGCAACCCCCTTGGCCAGTACCGCGATCACCACCGAGATCGCCAAGCTCAGCAGCATCGCAGCCGCAATGTTCTCGCCGACCACAGTGTCGAGCCCTGGACTGAGCCTGAACGTTCCCGCGTGGATGCTGGTACCGAAGCGACTGCCAAGAGCACCGAACACGTTGCCCTTGACTGCCAACGCCGCGGGCACCAGCAGGAGCAGTCCGGGCAGCTCCTCCAGGGTGTCTGTGGTGGTCGCCAGAGTCACACCCGCGACGAGGCTCGTAACCGCCGACACGACCAGGGCGACGAAACTGTCACGGTGGGCGCGCCGGTCTCTGCCGATGACGGCGCGCCAACGACGCGCGACACGCAGAAAGCGACGCTCCACGCCTCTAGTCTGGTGCCTGGGACCCGGTGCCGTGCAGAAATCCCTGTTTGGAGACTCGTCTCTGACGGTGGGGACGACGAAACACCCGTGGGCGACGAACGGCTACCTGACGGTCTGACGACCACGAGGCCCTCGGTGCCTCGATCCAGGTGGCAAGGGACAGCAGCGGTCGGTCGTAATTGACGCGCCAGCCCGCGAAATCCCGCCACGCTTGCTCCTGATCAGCCACCACCGGCATTCCGACCGCCTTGAAGAGCTTGTAAACCTGATCGAACTCAGCCTGGTCGATGGCTATCGGGTCGTCCCCAGACGGGTCGGGGTCGTACTCGAAGCCGAAATAGTCGCAGATCCGGCGCAACGACAGGGTGCCGGTGCGGATCATCAACTGGGCACGAGGATCGGTCGGGACATCAAGGGCGGAGCAGTACAGCGACGCCGAGTCGAGCGCCAGTCCCGCGCTGGTTATCCACGACCGCTCAGGCACCGGCGAGCGGAAGAAGACCAGGATCGGGAAGCTGGTGTGGCTCTCCTCGATGTCGACGAACCAGTCCTCCCATTCGTACCAGGTGTGCAGCATCTCCTCGAGAGAGCCGATCTGATGACGACGCATGAGCATCGAAGCGGGGCTCGCCACCCCGTCGAACCCTGTCGAACGCAGATGGAATTTCGCCACCGCGGTCTCTCTTCTTGAGAATGCGCTGTAGATGGCCGGCAGGAAGCTGATCAACAGAGCCACCAGACCGAGACCCACCAAGCCTTCCGCGATCGCGACGATCAGTGTCGGAAGGTCTTCTGTCGTGCGGAAGCCGAGCGTCGTCAGCGATGAGCCCGACAGCACGATCGCCTCGGTAAGGGGCCGGACTCCGAGTGCCCAGAACAATCCGGCGCAGCCGGTGATCACGCCCGCAGCCCATACGAACGGGAAGAGCATCAGGGTCACGGGCGCGAAGCGGGCCTTGACGTTCTCAGCCTTGCTCTGGTCTCGGAATCGACGTGATACGCCGTTGAACACTCGACGCATTGTCAGCATCGTGGCATTGGCAAGAAACGCCTGCTCACCTCTCGGTACCACGACAGTGCGTATCGCCGATCCCATGGTGCCGAGAGCCACCAGACCCCCCAGCGCACCCACGAGAATCCGAACAGCAATCACCCGATCAAGCCTAGAACCTGCAACTGCGCCACACCGGACCGCAGCTCAGTGGAGCGGGTGCCGGTATCTCAAACCGTGCGTCGCGGGTTCGGGCCGCAAATTGAGGTTCTCGGAGTTCCCGGATGCTCCTTGGTGTCCCCTGACCCCTAGCGGGCTTCTTGGCGCCAGTGGTGATAGGCGGCCCAGATGACCAGCATCGGGGGCAGCACAACCACAGCGGCGACGAGCGAGTAGATGACCGTGATGGCGGTGAGCAGGCCGAACTGGCCCATCGGCGCGATCGGGCTGAACATCAGAACCATGAACCCCAGCGCCGTCGTGAGCGCCGAGCCGATGAGCGCTCCGCCGGTGGTGCTCATCGTCGTGTTGATGGCCTCGCTGATCGATTTTCCGTGGTCCACCTCTTCGATGAAGCGGTGCGTGACGTGGATGGTGTAGTCCACGCCGATGCCTATGGACAGCGCCGTAATGAGCGCGGTGATCACGTTGTAGCTGTAGCCCAACAGGACCATCGTGCCCAGCACCCACACCAGCACCATCAAGATGGGCATCACCGACAATACGGCCAGCATGGGCCGGAACTCGGTGATCCAGAAGAACAGGATCAGCACCACCAGGGCGGCCACGATGGTCAACATGATGGACATGGCCTGGCTCTCAGTCAGGCTGTCGGTCACCTCCAAGGAGGTTATCTCATTGGCCACCGGGGTGATGTCGCTGTCGTCGCCGAACCACAACCCGTCCACATCGGCGAACAGTTCGCGGGTGCGGTCGGCGTCGCCGGTGAGGGCGTTGAACTGCAGAATGGTGTGGTCGGCATCACCCGCCGCGCCGAGAGCCACCACCGAGTTGAAGCGGTCCGGGTCGTGATCATGCATCAACTCGAGCACGCGGTCGATGGTCTCTCTGTCGATCACGAGCGGACCTGATTCGTTGAGCGCCAACTCGTCTTGGATCTGAGCCTGCAGTTCCGGCGGCAGGTCTGCGAAGTATGTGCCCAGTGAGTTGGTGATGCCGCTGCTCACCGCCTCGGGCCGCTGGTAGGGGTCTTCAAGGGCCGAGGAGAAGTCCAACAGGTTGCGCAGCGTGCGGTCGTCGGACAAGTCGGATTCCACCAGCACCGTGACCGGTTCGGTGTTGCCGCCGAGGTTCTCGGTCATGAACACTGCGTCTTCTTTGCTCTCGGTGCCGTCGGGGATGAAGTCGGCGGAGTTGAACTCGGTACCGAGCTGGGTGGTGAGCGCCATGAAGACCACGGTGACGATTCCGGTGGCCGCCAGAATGACCGAGGGCCGCCGTACCGTGGCACCCCCGATAGACTGCACCAGCCTGCCGGCGCCCGGAATGGCCTGGTCGATAGGCCGGATCTGCGGGGACTTCCCTTTGGCCTCGCCTCGGCGGTCCAACAGCGAACGCGCAGCCGGGACCGCGGTCAAGAACACGGCCAGTCCGCTGAAGACACCGACCGCAGCCACGACGCCGAAGTCGGCCAGCCCGGAGATTTCTCCGAACAGGTTGGTGAGGAAACTGACGATGGTGGTCACACCGGCCAGGCCCAGCGGCAGCATCACCCCTGCCACCGACTGGGAGATTCCCTCGGTGGTGCCGCTGCCCGCGGCGCGCACCTCCCGGTATCGGGATGTGACCTGTATACCGTAGTCCACGCACAGCCCGATCAGCATCACGGGCACCATCTGCGCGAGCACGCTCGGTGCGCCGATCAGGCCGAGTCCGTCGGGCCCGAGCAGACCCTGAAAACCGAGTGCCCACACGATGGTGAGGATCAGCCCGGCCATTGACAACAGCACGTCGGAGACCTGCCGGTAGAACAGCACAAGCAGAACTGCGATCACCAGGAACGCCACCAGCATGAGGTTGCGGGTGGAAGTCTGGCTGGAGTCGCTGGACTCCTGGTCGCTCTTGCCTTGGGATGCGGCGCGGGCTGACTCCAACTCCTCCAGCGGGACCTGCTTCACCGACTCGTCAACGGACAGCTGCGCCTCAGCCAGCCCATCGGGATCGCCATAGGCGTTCACCGTGACGATACCGATCCCGCCGATCACGTCTCCGTTGCTGTTGCGGGCCACGATCTCGTTCAGGAACACGGCCAACGCAGCATTGGACTCGTCGGCGATCGCGGCGTCTATCTCGCTTTGGGTCACAGCGGCAAGATCCACGCCGCGGGGGTCGCCGCCCGGACCGGCGAGCATCGCAGCCAAGACATGGCCCGGCGACGTGGGCGGCCGGCTCGAGAACAGGTAACCGGCCAGTTCCGGATGGGATGCGGCGACGTTCGTCGCCGTGGCGGCATCGACAGCGCCCGCAGGGCTCAGCACATCGCCCCGCAGTACCACCTGCACCACTTCGAGCTCCGCGGAGTCGGGAAAGCTCTGGGACAGGTTGCCGATGGCCTCCACCAGCTCGCTGCCCTCGGGCAGGAACGCGTCCTCCACATCCGCGGTGTCGGAGGTCTTGGTGAATCCGAAGACCGCTACCGCACTCACCACCAGTATCGCCGCCAGCGCCGTCCACGGCCGCCGGCCCACCCAACGCCCGTAAATCTGGAACAATCTGCTCATCTTGCCTGCCCGTTCTCGCCCATGAAAGGCACTTGCGAATGTCTGTGAAGGCTACAGGTCTGCGAAGGTGATGGCGCAGCGGTGCCAATGTGGGGCGGCGGCCCAAGGTCTGGTCCGGACCGGACCCCACCGCGTGGCAACGGGAAAGGCAGTCGATGCCGTCAAGACTCGTGTAGTCCTCCGAACCTGTATAGTGAGTGCCTACAGGCGATAGGACTCAAGACGATGGCTGCTGTCGAATCCCAACCTGGAGTGTCCGGCTATTCGCAGTTGCGGGATGTCTACGCAGAGCCGTTGCCGCGGGCCTCGCAGAAGGTCCTTGACCATTTGGACGTCCACTGCCGGAGGTTCATCGAGATGTCACCGTTCTGTGTAGTCAGCTCCACAGGCGCAGACGGACGGGCCGACGCCTCGCCCAGGGGAGACCCTCCCGGATTCGTGAAGGTCCTTGACAGGCACACCCTGTTGTTGCCCGACCGCCCGGGCAACAACCAGGTCGACACCCTGCAGAACATCCTGAACCATCCCGTTGTGGGGTTGCTGTTCCTCGTCCCGGGCATGAACGAGACGCTGCGGGTATGCGGTTCGGCGGAGATCGTCACCGACGAGCAGGCACTGGCGCCGCTCACGGTGGGGAAGCGGGCACCGAAGTCGGGACTGAGGATTTCCGTCAAGGATGCGTTCTTGCATTGCGGGCGGGCGCTGCTCCGTTCCCGCCTATGGGATCCCGAGACTCAGATCGACCGCACCGGCTATCCGACCTACGGTCAGGTGCTCGCTGAACAGATCGCTGGGGCCGATGCGGAGGCCATCGACCGCGACGAACAGGAAGCGAACCGCGAGAACCTCTACTGAAGAACCCCTCGACACTCGGCGGGAGGGTCAGTCGCAGTCGATTGCGGTCGAGGCCCCTTCGTCGGACGAAGCGAGTGCGTCAGACGAGTCCGCATTGGCGGGCCCGGTCGAGGGTGACCTCGAACAGGCGGGTGGTGGCGGCATCGATCATCATGCCCTTGTAGTTGGCGGCCCCCAGCCCGCCGGCCTCGGCTTCTGCGACGGCGTCGATCACACTCTGGGCTTCGATGATCTCCTCGGGGGTCGGGGCGAATACCCGGTTGGCCACCTCGATCTGGCTGGGATGGATGCACCACTTGCCCACACCGCCCAGCATCGAGAAGGTGGCCGCGCTGCGCTCGTAGCCCTCCGGGCTGGCGAAGTTGGCGTACGGCCCGTCGATGGCGTCGATGCCCGCGGCCCGGCAGGCCACGACCATGCGGGCGCGGGCGTAGTGCCAGACGTCGCCCGGGTAGCGGAGGGCTGCGTCGCCGTCGCCGTCGGCCACCCCGATGTGGCCCAGGCGCATTCCCTGGCTGGCCGACAGATCGCCCACCCCCAGGGTGAGGGCCTCGAGGCGGGGACTGCAGCAGGCGATCTCGTCCACCGCCTGAACCGCCTCGACCTCCTCGACGAGACACTCGATGCCGATTCGGCCCACTTCGAGTCCGAGCTTGAGTTCGAGCTGGGTCAACATGTCGTCGACGAACCACACCTCGCGGGGGCCTTTGATCTTGGGAACCATGATCACGTCGATGTTGGCCCCGGCACCGGTCACGACCTCGGCTATGTCGTCGTGACACCACTGGGTGTGGACGCCGTTGATGCGGTAGGAGCGGATCTTGGTCCCCCAGTCGAGTTCGTTGAGCCCGGCGATGATGTTGCGGCGGGCATCAACCTTGGCTGACGGGGCCACCGCGTCCTCAAGGTCCAAGAACACCATGTCGGCGTCGCTTTGCGCGGCCTTGGCGATCATCTTCTCGGAGTGCCCCGGAGTGGACAGCTCCGAGCGTCGCACCCGCACTGGTTTGTGGCGTTCATAGCTGCTCACTGGGCCTCCTCAACCTCGGTTCTGCGGACAGCAGCGGGTTCGCGGCGCTTGATCAACACCAGCCGCTCCAACTCGCACACGACCTCACCGTGCTGGTTGAGGCCCCAGTGCTTGAAGCGTACGATACCCGCGTCGTCGCGATCGGGGGCATCGACGGTCTCCAGTACTTCGGTGTATGCGGTGATGGTGTCTCCGTGGTGCACCGGCTTGGAGAACCGCACCGCGTCAAGTCCGAGTTCGCACAAGGCGTTCTCAGCGGTGTCCTGGCTGGCAAGCCCCACCGTCATAGAGCCGGTGATGAGTCCGAACACGAGGCGGCCGTCGCCCAGTGGCGACTGGGCCAGGTACTCCTCGTTCCAATGCGTCTGCGCGGTGTTCATCACCTGCTTGGAGATGTAGTTGTTCTCCACCTCGTCGATGGTTGCCGAGCGGGCGTGGCGCATCCGCCGGCCCACCTCGAAATCCTCGAAGTAGTTGCTTGAGCCGGTGAGGGATGAGAGCGAGGTCATGGCATTGTTCTAGCGCAGCGGCGAGTAGGGCAGGAGGTGGTCGGAGATTATCCGCTGCATGATCTCGCTGGTCCCTTCGAAGATCTTGGTGAGACGGGCGTCGCGCCAGTAGCGCTCCACGGGGAAGTCGGTGGTGTAGCCGGCACCGCCGTGAATCTGGAGCGCCTCCGAGGTCACCCGCTCGGACATCTCCGAAGCCAGATACTTGGCCATCGCCGCGGTCATGTCGCAGGACTCGCCCGAATCGGCGTCGGCCGCGACCTGATACATCAGAGCCCGGCAAGCCTCTATTTCCGACGCCATTCTGGCGATCTTGAAACGGGTAACCTGGAAGTCGCCGATGGGGCGGCCGAACTGCTCCCGCTGTTGGGCGTAGGCGATCGAGTCCTCCAAGGCGCCCCGGGCCAGGCCGATCGAACGGGCAGCGGTATGGATGCGAGGGGTGGTCATGCCCGCTGCCGTGCGCTTGAATCCGGCGGCTTCGGCTGTCTCCGACTTCTCGTGGCCCACCAGGCAGTCGTCGGGCACGAAGCAGTCGTCGAATGACAACTCGTAGGTGCGCCAGCCGTGATAGCCGATCTTGTTTATCGGGTTGCCCGACACCCCTTCGGGAAACGCGCCCGGCGCCTTGTGGACGGCGAATTGACGAATCCCGGAGTGCCTCTTGTCGGGATCGTAGGGCTTGTTGCGGGCCACCACCAGGATGCAGTCGGCCTGATCGGCGAACGTGCACCACATCTTCTGGCCGTTGAGCAGCCACCCGCCCTCGGTTCTGGAGGCCCGGGTCCGGATCGACGCAATGTCGGAACCGGCGTCGGGTTCGGACATGGCGAAGCAGCCGAGCCATTCTCCGCGGGCGGCCATCGGCAAGAACCGCTCGCGCTGGCTGGGGTCGAGCGAGAAGGCGATTGATGCGCGGGCGATGATGCTGCCCACGCTCATCCAGGCTCGGGACAGCTCCTCGGCGATCAAGGCGTATTCGAACACTCCAAGGCCCAGGCCCCCGTAGCGCTCAGGGACCATCACCCCGAAGAATCCCAGCTCACCCATCTCGGCGCGCAGTTCGTCGGGGATCAGCGCGTGCTCGGGGTCGAGGCGGTTGGCGATGGGCAGCACTCGGTCCATGGCGAAGTCGCGCGCCATCTGCTGAATCGCTTCCCGCTCGTCGGTGCGATACGGCGTTGGGATCGGGGGCCGCGGGTCCACCAGAGCGCGGGCCATGCTCAATCGGCCTTCGGAGAGCGCCTTCTGACAACCAGGTTTGTGCGTTGGTAGTCAAGTACCAACTCGCCGTGCTGGTTGCAGGCCTCGGTGTGCCAGGTGACGATCCCCGTCTGAGGCCGGGTCTGCGACTCGCGGGCCTCGACCACTCTGGAGGAAGCCGTGAGCGTGTCGCCCGGATGGACCGGACGGTGGAACCTCACGTTCTCCATTCCCAGAAACGGCCCGCCGATCTCACTGAGGTCTTCCACCGAGAGTCCGACCACCGTGCACAGCACCAGCATCGGATTGACCACCACATCGGGATGGCCGTGCGCCTTGGCGAACTCGGAGTTCAGGTGCATCGGATTCCAGTTGCACGTTGCGGTGGAGAACAGTGCATTGTCGCCACTGGTGATCGTGCGGCCCCAATGGTGTGCGAACTCCCGCCCCTCGCGAAAGTCCTCGAACTGATGGCCGTGGACAACCGCAGGGAAGTTCTCAAAGTCGGGCTCGCCCATCACCGCCCGATGCTAACGACCAAGCCCCCCAACAACAAGCAGCCGGCGTGAGCCTGCGGATGCGGCGGTTTCAGCGGTAGAACTGGATATGGGCAACCGCTCCGTGGTCACATTGGGCACCCGACCTCTTGACAGGCTGCGATTCGCGGTCAAACATGTGGCCCGTGACCGTTGAGGCTGTGGCTGCACTAGGCGCTTTTCACAACAGGTTCGTGGAGGCGGCCCGAGCCTTCTCGGATGCTGAGTGGATAGCCCCTTCGGCATGTCCGGGATGGCGGGTTCGAGATGTGGTCGCCCATCTCGGAGCGGGCGCGCGCAGCATGATCGATCCGCTGCCGGTGCCCGAAGACCGCCTGCCGCTGCCCGCCAACCGTGAGCGGGAGCATGATGTGCATGTAGACATGCGCCGAGGCTGGACGATTGCCGAGGTTATGGAAGAATTCGAGCAGTTCGGCGCCGAGCGGATGAAACGTCTGCCCGGGCTCCAAGAGGAACCGCTGGCGTCCACTGAGATCGAGATACCCGGGTTGGGCACCTACCCCATGCACGCCGCGGCCAACGGGCTGGCCTTCGACTATTTCTGTCACCTCTACCATGACATCGCCGCTCCCGGGGGTCCGGTCCAGCTGGCGCTGCCGACGCCGACCCACGCCGAGATGCTGCCGGTGGTGCAGTGGATGATGTGGGGGCTGCCCCAGATGCAGGGTCCCGAGCTCGACGACTCCCTGCTGGCACCGGTCACCATTCGCCTGACCGGCCCCGGTGAGAGCGAGTGGACGGTGCGCCGCCCCGATGCTGCGGGTGGGCTGGTTGTGGAGTCCGGCGGGGGCGCAGAGGTGGTGGTCACCTCGTCGGCGGTGGACTTCGTGTCGTGGGGCACCGGCCGCTCTGCGTGGCCCGCCGCGTGCGGGGTGCAGGGCGACACGGCTGTGGCGACCGCGTTCCTGTCCACTCTGGACATTGTCTGACATGGCGTTCGACACGGCCGTCGCTTGGTCATGGCGGTCGCTCCACAGCGCCCCGAGTCCGCCCGAATTCGCGGGCCGATGACCGTTACTGCTCCCGACCCGGTCGAGTTCGCGGCGGCCTGCGCCGCAGACGGCGAGATGCGCTTGGCGGTCCGCCACTGGAGCGGTGGTCTGCGTTTGGGCATCGGCGAGACATGGACCGGCTTCACCGTAGTCGACGGTGAGATCACCGCGGGCGTGCCTGACGAAGGCGAAGGGGTGATCACCGTCGCCGGGCCGGCGGAGCTGTGGGCACCGCTTCTCGAGGCCGTGCCGCCCAGGTTCGCCCAGATCTCGGTGCTGCTGGCCCTAGGAGGGTCGGGCCTCCAGAGGGGACTGACCGACCCGTTGCTGCTTTGGCAGTACCAGCCTGCCCTCGAACGGGCCAGTGAGCTGCTGCGGGCACCGGGCGGCGGCGACAAGCGGGCGCCTGTGGCCGAGGGTGGTCCCGCCCCCCGCTACGACAGCCCGGTCGGACGCTACCTACACCTCGAGATCGACGGCGTCGACTACCGCTTCTACTACGAACAGGCTGGATCAGGCATCCCTCTGCTCTGCCAGCACACCGCAGGCGCCGACAGCCGCCAGTATCGGCACCTGTTTGAAGCCGCAGAGATAACCGACCGGTTCTCTCTGGTTGCGTATGATCTGCCCTTTCACGGCAAGTCCGTTCCGCCGGTGCAACTGCGCTGGTGGGAGCATACCTACGAGTTGCGCGGCGAGTTCCTGCGACAGGCGCCTTTGGCTCTGGCGGGGGCGCTGGAGCTGGACCGGCCCGTGTTCATGGGCTGCTCGGTCGGCGGACTGCTGGCCCTGGACCTGGCACTCCACCACCCCGGCGAGTTCCAGGCTGTCATCGCGGTTGAAGGAGCGCTGCACATCGGCGGCAACCGAGACGACTACGCAGGATTCTGGCACCCGCAGGTCAGCAACCAAACCAAGGCCCGCATGATGGAGGGGCTCTGCTCACCCACCTCGCCGCTGCCGTACGTGAAGGAGGTGTCGCAGGTCTACGCCTCTGGGTGGCCACCGGCGTTCCTCGGTGATCTCTACTACTACGTGGAGGACTTCGATATTCGCGAACGGGCGCGCGAGATCGACACCGACGCGACTGCGGTGCACATCATGAACGGCGAATACGACTACACCGGTTCGATCGAGGCAGGCCGACAGGCGCATATGGCCATAGCAGGGTCCACCCATACCGAGATGGCCGGTGTGGGGCATTTCCCCATGCAGGAGAATCCCGAGGTCTTCATTCAATATCTGCTGCCGATACTGGATCAGATCGAAGCCCGGGCAAACTGACACGAGCACGACAGGAGAGGTCCGTGGGAGCACATATCAACGCAAGGCCGGTGGTAGTCACCGGCGCAGGCAGCGGGATCGGCGCAGCGCTGGCACAAGAGGCCGCGGGTCGCGGCGCCGGTCACGTCATTGTCTCCGACATCGACCTCGAGGCGGCCGAAGCGACAGCAGAAACGGTCAGGACCCAGGACTGCGCCGCCTCGGCGCGTCGTTGCGACGTCACCGACACCGCCGAGACGGCCCAGCTGGCTCAATCCGTCGCTGACGAGCACGGCATCCCCGGCCTGGTCTGCGCCAACGCAGGGGTGACCTCGGCGATAGCGCCCCTGTTGGATACGGAACCGGCAGACGCGCGGTGGGTCATCAACGTCAACGTGCTCGGCACGATCAACACAATCCAGAGCTTCGGCGCGCTGATCGCCTCAAGCGACGAATCAAGCTGGTTGATGGTTACAGGATCGGAGCACTCCGTCGGTGTTCCCATCGCGAATTCAAGTATTTACACGGCCTCCAAGCACGCACTGCTCGGCATGTGCGATGCGATGCGTTCGGAGCTGCCCCCTCACATGGGGATCAGCCTGCTGTGTCCCGGCCTCACCAAGAGCCAGATCTGGAACGCCTCCCGCCGCCGCCCCGACCGCTTCGGGGGCAGCGCGCAGGGCGACCCGGGTGCGCAGGTGTACGTGGAGCAGATGGGCATGGATCCCGCCACAGTCGCGCAGCGGGCCTTCGACGGCCTGGCGGCCGGCCACTTCCTGATTCCGACCCACTACAACGCCCGCGCCTACGCCCAGAAGCGAGCCGATGAAATGACCGAAGCCTTCGACCGTCTCGCCGAGATCGACACCGAAGACTACGACCTGACCAGAACCGTGACCAGGTTCTTGACCATGGCTTCGGACGACCAGGATACCAGCTGACAGACAGGAGAATCCCGTGAAACTGAAACCCGGCGACATCAACCTCGCCAGCAACAATGACATTGAAGCCTCCGGTGGTGTGCCATTCGAGTATTTCGCGACGCTTCGACGCGAGGCTCCAGTGTTCTGGAATCCCCCGCCTGCCGATGGCGCCGTCCTCCGAGACGTCGAGGCCTATGAGCCCTGCGGCTTCTGGGTGCTCAGCAAGCACGAGGATGTGTCGGCGGTCTCCAAAGACACCAAACGCTTCTCTTGTTGGGAGAACAGCGTCCTGTGGGTCGATGTCAAGCAGAGCGAGATGGCTCTGGCCGCGCAGCGGTCGGGCCTGATGGGCATGGACCCGCCCCAGCACACCCAGTTCCGGCGACTGGTTCAACCGGGGTTCACGCCCCGCTCGGTGGCTGCCATGGAGCCCCATATCCGCGAGAAGGCTGCCGAAGTGATCGGGGAGCTCGCCGAACGCGACCGAGCGGAGTTCGTGTTCGAGGTCGCCGCTGAACTACCCATGATCCTTTTGTGCGAGTTGATGGGCGTGCCCCTCGAACGGCGCAACGAGTACCTGGCGTTGGGAACCGCCACGGCCAGCTTCGAGTTCAACGAGAATTTCGTCGAGGATCAGATCAGTCTGTTCCTGCTGCTCGACGACATCGTCAAGAACTGCAAGGACGCTCCGGACGGAACGCTCGTCTCGAAGTACGTGCACGGGGAAGTCGACGGGCGCAAGCTGGCGGAGGAGGAGATCACCCAGTTCTTCCAGACCCTGTCGATCGCCGGCCATGAGACCACGCGGAACTCGACCGCCCATTTCGTCCGACTCATGGACGAGCACCCCGACCAGAGGGAACTGCTGCTCGAAGACCTCGAAGGCCGTCTCCCGAACGCGATCGAGGAGGTGCTCCGTTTCTCACCTCCGGTCATGCAGTTCTGCCGCACCGCCAACGAGGACCTCTCCTTCCGAGGAGCCGACATCGCCAAGGGCGACAAGGTCTACATGTCCTACATATCGGCCAATCGGGACGAGGACGTCTTCGATGACCCGGAGCGGTTCGACATCCTGCGAGCGAACGCGGACAAGCATCTCGCCTTCGGAACCGGCGCCCACTTCTGCTTGGGGGCCAGCCTGGCGAGACTCCAACTCCGCTGCGTCCTCCAAGAGCTCTACACTCAACTGCCGGACATCGAACTGGCCGGTGAGCCGACCCGGATGAACAGCGTATGGTTCAACGCCCTCACCGAAATGCCAGTACTCACCTGCCCTGTGGCGCACTGAACAATGAACTCGAACAACGATTCAAGGAGCAGTGGCACATGACGCAACGCTTCGGGCACTGGATCAACGGCAGTTGGCAGGACCCCTCGGGCGGGAGGTGGCTCGAATCCACGCAGCCGGCCTCTTCAGAGGTCGTCTGCGAGATCGCACAGGGCAACGCAGCCGACATCGACGCGGCGGTCGAAGCCGCGTCAGCGGCCGGCGGAGCGTGGCGTGAACTGAAGCCTATAGAGCGTGGCCGGCGGCTGATGGCCCTGTCGCAGGCCCTGCGCGAGCGGGCGGACGAGTTGGGCGACCTCGAGAACCGCGAGGCCGGGAAGGCTGCGCTCATGGGGCCGGTCGAAGTCCACGGATCGGCGGACTACTTCGAGTTCTACGCCGGTCTCGTGAACCTCGAAGCCGGCGAGGTGCTGGACCTCGGGCCGGGCTTCCACAGTTACACCCGCCGGGAACCCTTCGGCGTCGTCGGGATCATCACACCGTGGAACGCACCGCTGAACCAGGCCGCACGCGCCGCGGCGCCGGCACTGGCCGCAGGCAACACGGTTGTCTTGAAGCCCTCGGAGTTCACCTCGGCGACATCTCTCAAGCTCGCCGAGCTGACTGCGGCCGTCGGGATCCCCGACGGGGTCTTCAACGTGGTGACCGGCACGGGACCCGCCGTCGGACAACCGCTCGTCGAGCACCGGTCGGTCTCCAAGGTCGCCTTCACCGGCTCCCTTCGAGCCGGTCGTGAGGTCGGCCGCATCGCCGGAGAGCGGATCATTCCCGTCACCCTCGAACTCGGCGGGAAGTCGGCCAACATCGTGTTCGCCGACGCCGACCTGGATGCGGCTGTGCAGGGGTCGCTGAGGGCGTTCGTGCTCAACACCGGCCAGATCTGCTCGAGCGGCACGCGCCTGTTCGTCCAAGCCGATATCCACGACGCCTTCGTCGACGCCCTCGTCGACGCATCGTCGCAGTACGAGCCCTTCCTCGGACAGCTCACTACCGAGGCCCAGTTCGGCAAGGTCAACGACTATTTCGAGATCGCTGCCGACGAAGGAGCTGTCGCCTCAGCGGGCGGCAGGATGGCTGACGGCTGGCAGCCCGAGATCACGGTGTACACCAAGGTCAGCAACGATATGCGCATTGCCCGCGAGGAGATCTTCGGTCCCGTGGTGGCCGTGATCCCGTTCGACGACGAGGAGTCGGCAATCGCCATGGCCAACGACTCCGACTTCGGGCTCGCCGCCGGACTCTGGACCAGAGACGTCTCCCGGGCGCACCGGGTTGCAAGCCGACTCGAAGCAGGCCAAGTGTTCGTCAACATGTGGGGGACGGGGATCGAGACGCCCTTCGGCGGCTACAAACAGAGCGGCATCGGGAGGGAGAAAGGTATTGAAGCGCTCCACCACTACACCCAGGTCAAGTCGGTGACGATCGCCCTGTAACCGCGATGGCTCCAGATCTACCCGATTTTGATCGGTCGTTCCTTCCCTACATCGATGAGGCGTTCCGCACCTTCGCGGACCAGACTTGCGCTGTCTACCGGGACGAGCGGTTGACCTACGCCGAGCTGGACGCAGAATCCGCCCGGGTCGCCAATGCGCTTCAGCGTGAAGGTTTCGCTCCGGGTGATCTCGGCGGGGTCTACAGCACCAACAGCATTTCAGCGTTCGCCGCCACGCTCGGGATCCTGCGGGCAGGCGGTGTCTGGGTCCCGCTCAACCCGCGCAACTCGTCGACCTCCAACATCGAGATCCTTGCCCGCTTCGGGTGCCGTGCGCTGTTCTTCCAGTCGGCCTTCGCCGACGCGGCGGGCGCCGCGGCCGAAGCAACCGATGACGTGATCCTCGTCCCCATCGACGGCACACCCACCGACTCGGTTGACACCTGGCTCGCCGACGCCTCCACGGCAGCGCCGAGCGTGGAGCGCGACGGACGCGACACTCTGGCGCTGCCCCAGACCGGCGGCACCACTGGGACACCGAAGGGGGTGATGCTCAGCCACCGGAACTTCGTAGCTCTGGCTTGGGCGTCCCGTCGGCACTGGAAGGGCGAGACACGCGTCGTTCTGTGCGCCGCGCCGATGACCCATGTCGGCGGGCGTGCCGCGCTCATCTCACTCGGCCTCGGCGTGAGGCTGGTGATCCTGAACTCACCGGACCCGGAGTCGATCCTCGAGGCGATAGAGCAGGAGCGTGTCACCGACATGTTCCTCCCGCCGACCGCCATCTACCGACTGCTCGACCACCCGAACACGTCGACCACCGATTTCAGCTCCCTGCGTCGCTTCAGCTACGGATCAGCGCCGATCTCGATCCCCCGCCTGCGTCAAGCCTTCGACGTGTTCGGCCCGGTGATGAGGGGCGGCCTCGGCCAGACCGAGAGTCCCATGTACATCGCGCACCGCGAGGCCGCCGACCACTTCGTCGACGGCGACGTCAACGGGGAACTCCTCGACGACAGGTCTTTGCGATCGGTGGGACGACCGACGGTCCTGTCGACCGTGGCTATCGTCGACGAGAACGCCAACCCGCTCCCCAACGGTTCGCGCGGCGAGATCGCAGTCAAGGGACCCATGGTGTCGGAGGGCTACTACCAGGACCCGGAGGAGACGGCGAAAATCCGGCGCAACGGCTGGCACCTCACCGGCGACATCGGCGTGTTGGATGAGAACGGCCGCCTCTACATCGTGGACCGGAAGAAGGACATGATCATCAGCGGCGGCTACAACGTCTACTCCGGAGAAGTCGAACAGGCCCTGCAGGAGATCGACGGCGTCGCCGAGGCTGCGGTCATTGGTGTTCCCAGTGACCGCTGGGGGGAGGAAGTGAAAGCCGTGATCCGCCTCGAGACCGGCTCCAACCTCACCGAGGCGGACATGATCGCCGACACGAAACAGGCGCTCGGGTCGGTCATGGCCCCCAAGTCGGTCGACTTCGTCGACGAACTGCCCCACACGTCCATCGGCAAGATCGACAAGAAAGCGCTCCGGTCCCGATACTGGGAAGCCGCCGGACGCCTCATCTGAGCGGCGCGGTTGTCGCGTTCCTCAGGTCTGAACCCGTAGCACTCACAGGCCGTCACTGTCGCGGCCCGCGCCGTTGGGCAGATACTCGGCGAGTCCGGTTGCGTCGGGCGTGCCACCAGGGTCCTTCTGATGACAGGCGATGATCCCGTCGGGTCGGACCAGTACCCAGGCATCGGTCTGGTACGGGTCGGTCGGGACGCCAGCCGGCAGCCGGCGCACGGCCAGCGGCGCGCCGCCGGCCCGCACCTCCGCGGCGGCCGCTTCCCATGCTGGGAGCGAGCACTCGGGTCCGAGCAGCAGCACATAGGAGGATCCGAACCAGTCGAGAACAGACTCGGTCTGCTCAGCATCGACCCAGACGTGGGGGGCGCGGCGCCCGGATCGGACGAGCGGGACGAAGTCTCTGTTCGGACGCTCGAGGCCGGGTGCGGGTTCGTCGTTCGCCGCGATGAGGTCCGATGCCATCTCGAACCCGAGCAGGAGATGGTCGTAGTCTGCGTACTGGTGAGTCGCCTCGATGTGCTCGGCGATGTCTTCGCCCCGCCACCTGCCGAGCATCATCGCGCCCATGTATTCGGTGGTGGCGACCCCGAAGGCGATCCGCTCGACCGCGATCGGCCGATGTTCGGTCTCGTAGGTCTCGAGGATCGACGCGGGCGCCAGGCCTCGTACTACGTAGGCCAGCTTCCATGCCAGGTTGCGGATGCCGGCGAACCCGGTGTTGTTGCCCATTCCACCTGTCGGAACCGAGACGTGCGCAGCGTCGCCGGCCAGGAAGATGCGCCCTGAGGAGAACCGTGTCACGCATCCCGGTGTCGGCTGCCACATGCGCATGCTGAGAATCTCGAACTTCAGGTTGTCGACGGTGCCGAGTGCCACGCGGATCCGTCGGCTCACCGCCTCCTCGGAGATCAGGTTCTCATCGCCCACAACGACTTGGCAGCGCCACCGCCGACGCCCGTCGAGAGGTTGGAAGATCACCAGGCCCTCCGGTGTCGTGGTGTACAGCAGCGATCCCTTGCGATCCCCGACATACGCGTCGAGGTCCGCGTGGAAGATCACGTCCTGGGAGTAGACCGGCCGAGGCTCGGCCTCCAGTCGGGTGCCGATGACTTGGCGTGTGCCGCTTCCAGGCCCGTCGGCGCCGATGGTGAACTGGGCCGTGACCGGCTGACGCTCTTCAGTTGCGGTGTCCCGCAACCAGAGACGGGTGGCGTCTTCGGTCTGCGTCAAGTCGACGGCCTCGGTGTCGAACCGCATCGTGATCATGGGGTCGGCGGCGACTCGGGACATCAGCGCGGTCTCGACTCGGTCCTGCGCCGTCATCACTGGGATGCACGGGCTGTTCGGGCCCGGAACACTGTGGAAGGTGGGGCTCGGGATGTTGGCGTAGGGCTCGTCTGCCAGGGTGTCGGACCACCGGTTGTAGGCGGTCCAGTCCGGCCCGAGGCCCGTGGCCTCGACCGCACTCTCGATGCCGAACTCGCGGAAGAGCTCCATGGTGTTGGTGTCGACGAAGCGGGATCGGGGGTGGGTGTTGAGTTCGCTTCTCCGCTCTACCAGGAGCGACGGCACGCCGTGACGCGACAGCAGCAGCGCGCCGGTGAGCCCGATCGGCCCGCAGCCGATGATGCAGACAGGAACTTCGATCATCGTCCTCCCTCGATCCAAGGTCTCATTGCGCGGCTCACATTAGGACAAAATCACCGATGAGGGTCATGCCCGAGCTGAGAAGCAGTTCGCGGCCTCGCTGGTCCGCATCCAGCGCCTGAGGCATGCCGCTAGCTTGGAGGCATGTCCAGAGTTCCGATCCGCCGAAGTGTTCGTATCCTGAGCGAGGAGAGGTACGACGTGATTCTGGCGTTGTGCGTGGCCATGGTGGGGCTGTCGGCTACTGGCGTCGATGCCTTGACTGCGGCTTCTGGGATCGTCGGACTTGTTCTCGTCGTCGGGACTCTGATCGAGTCGTCAGTGCTCGCGGTAAGCCGCGCCAAGGCCTGGGCGGTGCTGATCGGGCTGGCGTGCACTGCTGGGATCGAGCTTGTCGTGGCGCGCCCGGAAGACACTCGGATCGGACCGGCCGTGGTGATGGTTGTAGGCATCCTGGCCGTTGGCACCATCGCCAGGCAGGTGTTGTCGCGGCCTCTGCCGGACACCACGTCGATCGCCGCGTCGGCGTGCGCCTATCTTCTGATCGGGTACTCGTTCGCCAGCCTCTATATTCTGATCGACCGCATCGCCGACGACGCCTTCTTGTCTTCAGGGCACGCGCTCACCCCGGAGTCGGCGGTCTACTTCAGCTTCGTCACCCTGACCACGCTCGGATTCGGCGAACTGACCCCGGCAGTGTCGAGCGGCAGGACAATTGTAACGCTGGAGGCCATGGCCGGGCAGTTCTACATTGCCATTGCTGTGGCCCGACTGGTCGCCGGGATGACGACTAGCCGCAATGACGCCTGAATGATCATGGGACCCGTTCGAGGGCACGTTCCATGAATACCTGGTCGTCCTCGTGCCATTCGGGGAATCCGATTCGCCGATTGTCAGTGAGGTAGTCGATCCTCGAGTTCAGGCAGGCGAGCAACTCAGTATTGTCTGCCCGCAGCGTCCACCCGCCCAACTCGACAGCTTCGTCGAGCGCCGAGACGGACAGCACACCTCCGCCGCGGTATGCGGCGGCCGCTTCGGTGTTGCCGATGGCCTCGCTCACCACGGCGTCGATCTCACCCGCGGCGAGCGCGTCGATAGCGGTGGACTCGTGGAATTCGTAGTGCACCTCAGGCTGTGCGGGCGACGCCGGCTCGAGTCGGATCCTGGTCTTGATGTTGTCGGTGGCGCCCGCCGCGGTGATGGTGTACTTGTCCGTCCCGTCTGCGGTGACAGCGCCGTCGGCCGTGTGGACTCTTGTTCCGGCGACGAGCTCACCGTTCGGACCCGTGATTCCGGTCAGTTCGAGGAGTCTCTGCTCGTTGGTGGTGTTGCGGGAGGCCCCCACCCGGTCGCTGCCCGACAGTTGGTCGAAACTGGCGTAGCGTTGCACTTCGCCTTCTCGCACAAGCAGGGACTGGCGGTATTGGATGTGGCCGGAGGTGAACCTGACGACCTTGTCGCCCCGGTGGTCGAGGGTACGCGACTCGAGAATGGAAATACCTCCCCCTGCGACGTCGGCGCCGCCCGTTGTGGGGAGCAGCCAGATGTCGGTCCAGTCCGACACCGGAATGCGGCGGAAGCGCAGCCCCGATCCCTCCATCGTCTCGAGGGCGTCGACCAGGTCAGCCTCGTAGCCGCCATGAACCACAGGTCCGTCGGGGTCGTCGGCGTCTTCGATGCCGTAGCTGACCGGTGCAAACTCGGTGAAGAACGCGAAGTCGAGGACCCTGCCGGGTGCACAACCGGGGTCTTCCGCCTCCAACGATTCCGCCGGCAGGTCGGCGGGGTCGTCCACAAAAGAGCAGCCCACTGCGGCAACTACAGCGATGATCTTGGCCGCGGTCGCTAGGAGCAGCCTTCGCGTCAGCGCCGAGGATCGCGAGGCGGCTCCGGATGTCGAGTCCGATCGGACCACCCCAGCCTGGGCTGTCAGTCTGGACTTTCTCGGCCGACGGGGCATCACGCTTCTCCTAGGGACTCAACCGAGAATACGCGGGTTCGACACAAGATGCGGCGAGGGCCGACGCCCGCCCGTGAGTGAACCTCGACGGTCGTGGGCAACACCTGCCCCTACGACCGGCAACAACGCAACCAAGCTCAGCGGAAGTCTCGGCTCACGGGAGCGATACCTACTGCGAGGCGTTGGATCTTGTCGGCAACGACATTTGCAGCACCCTCGGCTTTTTCGAGCCGACCACGGATCAACAGCGCCGAAGCACCGAGGGCAGTGTTCCTGTAGCGGTGCCAGCAGCCTGAAGAGACCACCACATTGATCAAACCGGTTTCGTCCTCCAGACTCAAAAAGGTGACACCGCCGGCGGTGGGAGGTCTTTGACGATGTGTCACCACTCCCCCGACCAGCACCCGCTCACCATCGGCACGCCCATCAAGGCCGGCGGCGGTGACCACACCGGACTCATCGAGTTCTGAGCGGACGAAAACAGTGGGATGACCGTCGGGGGCAATACCTGTGGTCCAGAGATCGGAGTGCGACAACTCAGGGGGCGACATGGGCGGCAGACTCGGTGCCGTATCACCGGTGACGATCCCCTCCAAACGGTCCGCGGCGCTTTGACTCATGGCTCCGGCCGTCCACAACGCTGAGCGCCGGTCGATACCGAAACAACCGAACGCACCTGCAGTGGCAAGAACCTCGAGCACCCTGAGGGGCACCTGCGGCACCCGTCGGCGGAGGTCCTCGACTGAGGCGTACGGACGACCGGCGTCTATCTGTTCTGCCAGTTCCTCCCCGACTCCACGCACAGAACCGAGGCCGAGCCTCACCGCCCAGCCTCCTGTGCTCGTCTGGTCCGGCTCCAGAACCGCTTCGGCGGCTGAAGCATTGAGGTCGACGGTGTTGACCACCACGCCATGGCGGCGAGCGTCACCCACCAGGGTATGCGGCGACCAGAATCCCATCGGTTGGGCGTTGAGCAGCGACGCGCAGAATGCCGCGGGATAGTGGTGTTTGATCCATGCCGACGCATAGACGAGATACGAGAACGACACCGAGTGGCTCTCAGGGAAGCCGTAGTTGGCGAAGGCCGCGAGCTTGAGCCAGATCTGCTCACCGACATCGTCGCCGATGCCCCGGGACCGCATGCCTTCAAAGAAGCGCTCCTTGAGCCGTTCCATGCGTTCTTGGCTTCTTTTTGAACCGATCGCCTGACGCAGCTGATCGGCTTCAGAAGCCGTGAAGCCGGCGACGTCAATGGCAATCTGCATCAGCTGTTCCTGGAACAGTGGGATGCCGAGTGTCTTGGCAAGAGCGTTCTCGAGCAACGGGTGCAGATAGGTGACCGCCTCTGAGCCGTTGCGCCGCCGAATATAGGGGTGCACCGAACCGCCTTGGATCGGACCGGGCCGGATGAGCGCCACCTCCACCACGAGGTCGTAGAAGCAACGGGGCTTGAGCCGCGGAAGGGTGGCCATCTGCGCCCGCGACTCGACCTGGAACACTCCGATCGTGTCAGCCCTCTGGAGCATTTCGTAGACCCGGTCATCCTGGGGCAGCATGGCGAGGTCTACTTCTTTGCCGTCGTGTTCGGCGATCAGGTCGATGGCGTAGCGCAGCGCTGAGAGCATCCCCAGTCCGAGCAGGTCGAACTTCACGAGACCAGCCGAGGCGCAGTCGTCCTTGTCCCATTGCAGTACGCTGCGGTCGGCCATCTGCCCCCACTCGACCGGGCACACTTCGATGACCGGCCGGTCGCACATCACCATGCCTCCCGAATGGATTCCGAGATGGCGTGGAAAATGCTCGATTTCTGCGGCCAGCTCCAGCACCGGAGTCGGGATGGCGATATCGCTCTTTGCCCCACTCTGCCTTACGTTGCCTTCCCGCTCCTGCTCGCCTTGCTCACGGGCCGCTCGGACCAACAGTGGGCGCCAATGGTCGATCTGCTTGGAGAAGGCGTCCTGTTGGCCTGGGGTGTAGCCGAGCGCCTTGGCCATGTCTCGGATCGCAGAGCGAGTCCTGTAGGTGATCACGTTGGCGACCTGGGCAGCGTGATGACGACCATGGCGTTCATAGACGTACTGGATGACCTCTTCACGCCGGTCGCTTTCGATGTCGATGTCGATGTCGGGCGGGCCGTCACGTTGAGGCGACAGGAAACGTTCGAACAGCAAACCCAGCGAGACAGCATCGGCATTGGTGATACCCAGAGCGAAACACACCGCCGAGTTGGCCGCCGAGCCTCTGCCCTGGCAGAGGATCCTGGAGCGCCGACAGAACTCGACGATGTCGTACACAACGAGGAAATAGCCGGGAAATCCAAGTTGTTCGATGAGCTCCAGTTCTTTGTCGAGTTGTGCCCAGGCTCCCGGAACCCGCTCGGCTGATCGGTGGCCGTAACGGCTGGTGCCGCCCTGATCCACCAGCCGCCGCAGATACCCCATCTCATCGAGCCCGTCGGGGCACGGGAAGGGCGGCAGGTCAGGAGCGATGAGCTTCAGGTCGAACGCGCATTCGATCCCGAGGGCGGCGGCTTCAGAGACCACACCGGGATAACGGGCGAATCGGGCCGCCTGCTCGGCGCCCGACCGCAGGTGGCGGCCGGCGGGAGGGAGCCAACCGTCGATCTCGTCGAGGCTGCGTCGGGCACGCACTGCCGCCATGGCCGCAGCCAGGCGTTGACGGGCAACGCTGTGGTGGTGGACGTTGCCGCTGGCGATCAGCCCGACGCGATGCGACACAGCCAGCGCAGCGAGCCCGTCGTTGCGAACCGAATCGATCGGCAGGCCGTGGTCCCACAGTTCCACAACCACATTCGAACGACCGAAATCGGAGACCAACCGCTCAAGCTCTGAGGCCGCCGCGGTCGGGCCCTCGTTGACCAGGGCTGCGGGAACCGCTCCCTTGCGGCAGCCGCTGAGCACAACCCAGTGATCGCCGCTGCCTGCTCCTCCAAGTTCAACCAGGCGTTCATAGTCGATCCGTGGAGCGTTCTTGGACCCCGCCAACTGACCTTCGCTGATGGCCCGGGCCAGCAACCCATAGCCCTGCGGATCACGGGCCAGCACCAGCAGGTGCCGTCCTTTGGGGTCTGCCGGGCCAGTTCTGCTTGAAGCCCCTTTGCTCGCAGACCCTTTGCTCGCAGACCCATTGCTCGTAGACAGAGTGAGTTCAGCGCCGAAGACGGTACGAAGACCTACGGCCCGGGCGGCTTCGGCGAAGCGGACAATGCCGTAGAAGCCGTTGTGATCGGTAAGAGCCAAGGCTTCCAGGCCGATCCGGGCCGCTTCGTCGACCAGTTCCTCAGGATGCGAGGCACCGTCGAGAAACGAGAAGTTGGAGTGACAGTGCAACTCCGCATAGGGCACAGAGCCTGGCTGACGAGGAGAGGAGGGCGCAGCAGCCCTAGGCGGAGCCGGAAGGGGTGCGTGGCGGTCCGAAAGTATACTCTCAAGGTCTTTCCAGGGAGCGTTGAAGTTCTGCCAGCTCACGAATCCAACCGTATACGAACATATGTTCGTATACCAACACCAATCCAGACCGACACCAACTGCCATGACGACGATCAGAGACCAAGCCCGCCGATGGGCCGAGACCAACTGGGACCCTGAGATGACGGTCGCCCAGTGGTGGGAGCGCCTCTTCGAAGCCCGCTACTGCCTCCCCTCGCTCCCCGAGAACGCATTCGGCCGGGGCTACTCGCGTCAAGAGGAGAACGAGGTGCGCCGCGGACTACGCGATGTCGGCACCCTCGGGCCCGCGGTTGGAATCTCCACGATGATGGCCGCACCCACCATCGCCGCCCACGGCACCGCCGAGCAGATCGAGCGCTTCATACCTCCGATGCTCACTGGGCAGCAGAGTTGGTGCCAGCTCTTCTCTGAACCCGGTGCAGGTTCGGACCTGGCCGGGCTCCAAACCTCAGCGGTGCGCGACGGCGACGTCTGGACGATCAACGGACAGAAGGTCTGGACCAGTCTCGCCGCGAGCACCGACTACGGGATGCTCATCGCCCGCAGCGACCGCGACAAACCCAAGCACGCCGGAATCACCTGGTTCGCCTTTCCGATGCAACAGAGCGGTGTCGAGATCCGGCCGCTGGTCGAGATGACCGGTCAAGCCTTCTTCAACGAGGTTTTCTTCGACAACGCTGTCGTCGACCACGACGCAGTCATCGGCGCTGTCAACGACGGTTGGAGAGTCGCCAACACCACCCTGACGTACGAACGGGCCAGCCTTGCCGAAGCCGGCGTCACGCTTCCCTTCGCCGGCGCGGGGCGTGATTCAGCCGATCTGGGAAGACCGGCAGGAAGCTTCGGGTACTTCAGCTACCAGACACGCAATTCGGACCCCACCGAAGCCAAGAAGTTGCCGACCGCAGTCTGGTACCACCGGATCTCAAAAGACCTGGGGCTCGACACCGCGGATCGCCTCGAGGAGCGGATGCGTCTGTACATCTGTGAAGAGGTGAATCGCATGCTCGGGCTGCGCGCTCGGGGCGGCACCGTTCCTGCGATCGGGAACCTCGGGAAGCTGGCGATGAGCGAGATCGCGCGGCTGCGACGCGAGGTCGGCAACCAGTCGATCGGGGCGGCAGGGATGCTCGCAGGCGACGATGCCAACGCGGGCCCCGGGAAGGGTGCCGTTCAACGCATGACCCTTCATTCGCCCGCGCCCGCGATCTACGGCGGGACCGACCAGGTCCAGCGCAACATCATCGGCGAGCGTTTCCTCGGTCTCCCCAAGGAACCCGCTCCCCCACCCGACACCCCGTTCCGGGACCTCCCCAACAACTGACCAGCAACCGCCGGGCACTGGCCTCCAGGCCCCACCATTTGCCCGCTGACCCTCCAGCCGCCAAGCTAGGCCCATGCCTGACAAATCGGCTTCGACTCAAGGCGGATCTGCGGCACCGTCCGCAGCAAATGCACAGCCCGAGAATTACACCGTGATCTCTGCTGACACCCATGCCGGTGGCAGCCACAGCGCATACCGCGAATATCTCGACTCCGCCTGGCATGAGGAGTTCGATGCCTGGCGCGGACGTTACAAGAACCCCTACAAAGACCTGGGAGACGACCGCAGGCTGCGCAACTGGGACAACGAGATGCGCAACACCACTCAACTCGGCGAGGGCGTCGTCGGAGAGGTCATCTTCCCCAACACCGTGCCTCCGTTCTTCCCCAGCTTCGTGTTGTTCGCCCAGCCTCCCAAACCGGAGGAATACGCCCGACGACGTGCCGGAATCCAAGCACACAACCGTTGGCTCAAAGACTTCTGCGACGAGTTCGGTGAGCGACGGGCCGGGGTCGGCCAGATCTTCTTGAACGATGTCGACGACGCCATCGAAGACGTCAAATGGATCAAGGAGAACGGCCTGCGCGGCGGGATCCTGCTCCCCAACATCGCCCCCGACGTCAAATGGGTCAAGCCGCTCTACGACCCCGTCTACGACCCCCTGTGGGCAGTCATCGAGGACCTCGAAGTGCCGGTCAACATGCACTCGGGCACCGGCAACCCCGACTACGGCAAGTACCCGATCTCGATGCTGCTCTACATCAACGAAGTCGGCTTCTACACGCAGCGGCCACTGGTCCACATGATCATGGGTGCGGTGTTCGAGCGCTTCGAGCGCCTCAACTTCATCCTCACCGAGATCGGCAGCGCCTGGATCCCGCCGCTGCTGAAACAACTCGACGCCACCATCAAGACCATCCGCGCCACCGGCGAGACCGGCGAGATCAAATACGACAAAGGTGTGCTGCCGTCCAAGCTGGCAACAGAGATGTTCGCCCAGAACTGCTGGGTCGGGGTTTCGGGCCCGAGCCGGGCCGACATCGAGAGCCGTTACGAAGTCGGTATCGACCATTTCATGTGGGGCAGCGACTACCCCCACGACGAAGGCACCAGCCCCCACACCCGCGAGCACCTGCGGCGGCGTTTCGCCGCCCTCGACGAAGCCGAATGCCGCAAGATGCTCGCCGGCAACGCCGCCCGCCTCTACGGTTTCGACCTCGACGCTCTGGCCCCGCTAGCGGCAGAACACGGTCCCAGCTTCGAAGAGCTCCACACCCCGGTGGAGAGCCGGGAGCGTTCTCTGCTCGCGGGCGCGAAGCTCAGCGACGACATGGACGCAGCCGCACTCTAAGGCAAGTCAGTAGGGCCTGCCGGTCGCTCTTGGCCGGAGCCGTTGGAACCCTGGGACGCCGGTGCTCCCGCGGCCCACATCTCGGCAAAATAGCCGTCGGCGGCGATGAGTTCGGCGCGTGTGCCGGACTCGGCGACACCGCCGTCGGCGATCACAACAATGCGGTCTGCACGCAAAGTGGTCTGTAGGCGGTGAGCGATGATCACCGCGGTGCGACCCGCCAGCACCACATCGAGAGCTGCCTCGACTGCCTGCTCAGTACGCAAGTCGAGCGACGATGTCGCTTCGTCGAGAACCAGGAGCCGCGGCTGCGACAGGAAGGCCCGGGCCAGTGCCAAGAGTTGCCGCTCGCCCGCCGAGAGGGAGACACCACGTTCATGGCAGGGAGTGTCGAGGCCGTCTGGAAGTCGTCCGAGCAAACGGCTGAGCCCAACCTGCTGACAGGCGTCGATCAAGGTGGCGTCGTCCATCCCGCGGCATCCCAGCAACAGATTGTCTCTAATCGAACCAGCGAACAGGAACGGCTCCTGAGGGACCACGCCGATCTGTGAGCGCAACGACTCGACAGTCACGCCTCTTAAGTCGTGCCCGTCGATGGTCACCGCCCCGACACGGGGGTCGTAGAACCGGTTCAGCAGTTTGGCGATCGTCGATTTTCCGGCACCGGTGGGCCCGACCACCGCGATCGTCTCACCCGGCATGAACTCCAGATTCACGTCGGTGATCACCGGCTCGTCATCGTCGTATCCGAAGGTCACATTGTCGAGTCGGACGTGGCCCTGCACCGCTGGCAGCACATAGGCGTTGGGCGATTCGGCAACGCTCGGCTCGATGCCGAACACGTCGCGCAGCTTCACCACCGAGGCACGGGCCTGCTGGTAGATGTTGTAGAGGCCGACGAGTTCGGTGATCGGAGCAAAGAAGGCTGCGACATACAGCAGAAATGCGCTCAACTCGCCGATCGTCACGCGACCGTCGAGGACCAGCTTCCCGCCGATCACCAGCAGGATCATCTGCGACAGCGGACCCATCGCTTCGGCCCCCGGTCCGTACACGCCGTTGAGGAACGCAGTGCGGTCATTGGCGTCGAGGTACTCGCCAGCCTCGTTCTGGTGCTCGACCACCACCCTCTCGCGGCGGTTGTGCGCGGTCACGATACGGATTCCGGCCAGGCTCTCCTGTAGGTGGGCGAGCACGTTGGCGATGGTGTCACGTACCCGGATCTGCGCCAGCTGTGCCTGATGCCGATACCACAACGACATCAACAAGGTGCCGGGTACCACGACCACCAGGGTGATGACTGCCAGCAGCGGGTTGAGCACGAACAAGACGATGGTGATCGCAATCAGCGTCACCCCCTGCACGGCCAGCTGTACCAGACCCTGTTGGAACAGTTGCTGGAGGGGTTCAAGATCGCTGGTCATGCGGCTGAGCAGCCGACCGGGACGCTCGTTGGCGTAGTACTCGACGCTCAGACGCTGGAAATGGGAGAACAGAGCGACCCGCAGTCTGGCCATGATCGTGGCACCGACGCGGCCCGCCGACATCGTCTTGAGCGCTCCGACCGCGATCGACACCGGCACCAGCAATCCGAAGATCACGCCCATGGTGACAACCAGTCCGCGATCGCCGGCGAGGATCCCGTCGTCGATTGTTATCTGCAGCAGCACCGGACCGGCCTGGCTGATCACGGCTTCCAGCGCAACCAGTAGGAACACCCCGAACAGCGCGGCGCTGAAGGGTCTCAGGAAGTGCCTCATGGAGAACACGTGGCGGTCGTAGTCACTGTGGCTGAAAGGCGGGGGAACCTCAGCAACCTCTGGGGGTCCCTCATCCATATATGCCTCAACCTGGGCTTTGACCTCCGGGGGCACTCCCGAGAAGCCCGTGTCGGCGATCCCGCCCCATCCGGCCATGCTCATGGCGCCGCTCCGCTGAGCGATTCGTCGAAGTGCTCGAGAAGATCGCGGTACTTGGGCTCCTCCGCGAGCAGATCCGCGTGAGTTCCGTTGGCAACGACCTGGCCGTGTTCCAGCAGCACCACACGATCCGCAAGGGCGATCGTCGACAGGCGGTGGGCGATGACGATCACCGTCCGGTCGACCATCGCCTGGCGAAGCGCCGAATGGATCCGCTCCTCGACACCGGCGTCGATGGCGCTGGTGGCGTCGTCGAGCACCAGGATCTGCGGGTCGTACAGCAGCGCTCGGGCCAACGATATTCGTTGACGCTGGCCCCCCGAAAGGGTGTAACCCCGCTCGCCGAGCACCTCGTCGAAACCGTGCTCGAGGTCTTCGATGAACTCCAATGCCTGAGCCGCCACAGCAGCAGCCCGCACGGACGACTCATCGGCGGTCGGATCGGCGAAAGCAATGTTGTCCCGGACCGACATGGAGAACAGGAACGGGTCGTCAAGCACCACTCCAACCGTGCGGCGCAGGCTGTCGAGCTTCGCTGCTCGAATATCGATCCCGTCGATCGACACAGAACCGGCGCGAACGTCATAGAAGCGGGGCAGGAGCCGGGCGACCGTCGACTTGCCCGAAGCGGTCTCGCCAACAATGGCCACGGTCTCCCCCGGTTCAATGTCGAGGCTGAAGTCCCGCAGGACGTCATGATCAGCGCCGTACCCGAAACGCACGTCACGAAACTCGACGCGGCCCGGGCCACCGTCGATATCCACCGCGTCGGGGGCCTCAACGACATCGATCGGCTGATCGAAGATCTCATAAACCCGCAACGCCGAGGCCTTGGCCCGCTGACCCATCTGGATCAGGTGGCCGATGAACCGGAAGGGCACCTGCAGGATCATCACGTAGGAACTGAAGGCGATCAGCGCGCCGATCCCGATCTGGCCCTGCTCAGCCAACAGACCTCCGTAGAGCAGCACCACAACCAGACCCAGACGAGGCAGGTGCTCGAGCGCGGGGATGTACCGCGCCGACACATCGGCGCCCTTGACCTGTGCCCAACGAAGTTGGTCCGCAACCCCCGCCATCCTGCGCACCTCATGGCGTTCGCCGGCGAAGCTCTTCACCACCCGCACACCGGCGATGTTCTCTTCGGTCAGTGTGGCGACATCAGCCTGGCGGGCCATCACCAACCACCACACCGGCAGCTGAGGGTGCCGGCTCTTGAGCCCTATGTAGGCGACCACCGGAACCGGCAATACCGTCACCACGGTCAACGGCACGCTCACCACCAACATCAATGCCAGGGCGAAGACCAGCGAGGCCAACGACAGCATCATGAACGGGCCGAAGTTCAAGAACAGTTGCACGGCCCGGATATCGCCGTTGGCTCTGGCCAGGAGCTGGCCGGTTTCGCTGGTGTCGTAGAACGATGCTGAGAGCCGCGAGAGGTGATCGAACACCGCATGCCGCAGCGCGGTCTCCACCCGGAACGCAACCTTGAACATCTGCACCCGGGCCGCGTAACCGCTGGCGAAGCCGATAATCGTCAGTGCGGCCAAGACCCAGGCGTACGGTCCGATCGGATCGGTCCGGTTGTCGAGCGCGTTGTCCACCGCCAGCATCAACACCGCGGGTATGACGGTGCGAACCAGCATCCCCACCGCAGTGCCGCCGACGGAAACTGCCAAACCCCAGCGCATCGGCGCCACCACCGGCCACAAGCGGCGCAACCAGCCCTTGGAGACATCTGGACTGGGACGGCCCTGCGGCGTGTGGTAGCGCGCCAGTTGCGGTGTGGCGACCGCGGCCCTAGTGGCGGTCATCGCTCACGATGCTTGAGTCACAATCGCAGTGCACAACATCACCAATAGCATTGATTGAAGGTGAAACCTGCATTTCTGAGTCTCGCCATCGTGGCGTCGCTGCTCCTTGGAGTCGGAGCGGGCATCGGCGCCTACGTGTTTCGGGATGAGCCGCCACCACCGCCGTGCAACCTGCCGACAACATCGGAACTGGAAGAGACGGTCGCTTCGAGCGCAGCGTGGCTGGAGCGGGCACTTCAAGCCAACAACCGCTTCTGATACGAGTACGACCGCTCCAGCGACACCTTCACACGCAACTACTTCGATGTTCGCCACGCAGGGGTGGTGATGTCGCTGTATCAGGTGGCCGCACTCGGCGACAGAACCGTGCTCGAGACCGCCGACGGCGGCCTGCAGTACATCCTCGACAACCTCAACACCGTCGGCAACAGACTGGTCGGCCACTATCTGGCAACCGCACGAGACGCAGAGGAAGGCATCGAGAACCCGCCACTGGCTGACCAATGGGCTGCCTACGGATTCTCCGAGATGCGGACCTGGGGGATCTCGCCGAGGCCGAACTGGTCTATGTCCGTTCGCTCAGCGAGGCGTACCACGAGCGCGTCGAACGCGAGAACAGGCGCGAGGCGTCACGAGTGGGAGACGGGACCGAGCCGCCGCGGGAGTCGGTTCGCCAGTCTCGAGGCGCTGCCTTCGGCACCACCGTGGACTTCGAGGCAGCCAGCAGAATCGCAGACTGATCGTGGTGTTCCACGCTGCGGGAGCGGCGCTACGTCACCCCTGCTTCACCCATTTCTCGCAGGTCGGGTGCTGCCCCCGCCAACAGTCGACGAGGGCCTCGCCGACTGCCAGTGTGGTCCACTTGTCGCTGTCAGACCCGAGACCGGAGGCGAACGTGTCGCCTTGCCAACACTGCACCCACACGTCCGTCGCCGTCTCCGGTGCGCCCCACGGCGAAGGGATCAGATAGGACGCTTCGAACCGGACCCCCGCCTGTGTACAGCCCGATCCTTTCAGCCACCCGTTGAGCAGCCCTGAATGTTCCGGGATTTGCGTGACCGGGTCGGTGGATGTGCCGAACAGCGACTGGCAGTGCGCCGGGTCGGCTGCTTGGGCGCAGTCGATGCCGTAATCGTCGATCGGGTTCGTCGACGACGCGCTGTAGTCGTAGGCGCCGTCGTTGTTCACGTCGCCCGCGGCGTTGTCGGGCGGGAACTCCCAGCACATCAGCCACGACGAGTAACAGTCGATGATGCCGCGGGTGCTGGTCGGCGGCCACATGTCGCCGTTGTCGCCCGGCTCGAAATGCTGGTTGAAGCAGTGCACGAAATACTGTGGTTGGTCTGCCGTGTCGGGCCATCGAATGTCGGTGCGGGTGCTGCCCCAATGGTTATCGCACAGCGCAGACGGGTCCGGTGATCCGTCTGGCGCTGTGTCTGCCGCGACGGGCGGAACGACAGCAACGAACGACAGCGCTGCAGCTACACACAGTACAGTCAAGATTCTCATAGTACGATCTCGCTTATCTTTTGTTGATAACTCCTATCTGCTCTGCAGATAGGAGTTATCATAACATATCGGCTCGACCCGGCGCAAGCGCCCGCGGATCAGGCGATGGTGATGGTTTCGGCGTCGTCGTCGAGCACGGCCCCGGCACCCTTCACGATGTTCTTCGACGCGCTGTACACCCCGCGCTGGGTGACCTCAGCAAGCCATGTGTCCGCTGTCGAAGTGACCTCGATTGAGACTGTGAACCCGGCATGGTCGCCGAATATCTCTTTGTACCACCACGCATACCCGTCGGCTTCGCCCAACAGAAACGCCGATGTGTGGTCGATGACGATGGTTGCCCCGCCGCCATCCGGTTTCTCGGTGAGGTTGATTCTGGCTTGATGAACCGGTGTCAACACTGGCAACCGGACAATGATCCGGTCTGTGTCGGCGAGAGTCAACAGCTCCGTCGTCAACGTCAACGCTTCGACCTGGGTGATGCTTGTCGGGTCGGTGCTGAGTTTCGCCCGCCCGGCCTCAGCGACAGTGTCGGGAGCCTGCCATGCCCCGTCAGTGTCGGCGGCAATGTTGGCCGCGGCACGACGCAGGCGTGACACTTCGGAGTCGGTGAACTGACCTGTCGGTGGGAGGCTCTCTCGGCTCTCTGGCGATTGAGCCGACAAGACCCCGGCATGGCCGACCTCGAGCCGCAGTTGCGCCAGGATCTCCTCTGCGGTGCCGGGATCCTCGTCGCCCGCCAGTACGACGCTTCCACCGCAGCGCCTTATGCGCGGCCCGATGTCGTCGAGGGTGCCTGGTCCACCGAGGACGTCACCCGCATGGACGACCAGCAGCACGCCATGGCCGGTGTCGCCCTGGCTGTCGACGCTCTCGCCGACGCTCGCTAAAGCGGCCCGTCGGGGACCAGCCGTCGGTAGTAGACAGCACGAACTGCGAGTGCTTGGCGGATTTCGCTGGTCATGTCCTCGGCGAACTCCTCGCGGTAGGCGGCGTCGGTCACGATCTGCACTGCGAACTGCAGGCCGGACATCAACCCGATGAAAGCCGAGACCAGCACCAACTGGCGCGTGAACACCATCTCGCTGCCCAGGAACGACCAACGGGACGCCCAATCGACACTGCTGGTCAGTTCCGTCGCCGTGGTCCATTGCAACAGAGTGTCCTCACGAACCGTCAACAGCCCGAACAGCACGTAGAACACGGTGATCACCAACGCCACCAACAGAATCTGGATTGCTTGGGAGGCGAACAGCAGCAGAGCGACGTTGTACTCGGCACGGCGGTGCAGCCTCGGCGCGTCGGGGGCAGGATCCTCATCGCTCGGAACCATCAAGTCGACCGGCGTATCCGCGCTGCGCCTGCGCACATCGGACCAACGTTCGAAACGGGCCAGATCAACGGTGAGCCGCCGCACCGACAGCATCACGAAACCGGAACCGATGAACACGACCAACACGACGACAGCCGCGAAATACGGCAGGGTGAAGTCGTTCGCCACCTGCCACATCTCCGCGTTCAAGAAGATGAAAGCCGAGAAGATCAACAAGATCGGCAGAGACTTCATGGTCAGGTTGGCAATGTCGCCGATCTGCGCTCTCAGTTGCCCGATCGACCAGCGGATCATCGGCAACAACCCCCAGGAGGTCACCACGAAGGCAACCAGCAGGATCAACACGTTGAGCACCACGACGACAAACACGTTCTCGGCGACCGCGTTCTGCGAACCGACGGCAGTCGGAACTACGGGCAGCACCAGGTACAGCACGATCTCCAGGACACCCACGCGGTCAGGGAGCTGAACCAAGCGGCGGCCGCGGACCCGGTTTATCAAGGCGAACGCAACAACTCCCAGAGCGACGCAACCGACAAAGACCGCGGCCTGTCCCCAGCCCTCCCAGCGGTCGCCGAAAGCCAGGAACAGCTCCAGGAACACCACGAAGGCAAGGAAGGGGAACATCCGGGTCAACACATCCTCCCGGACCGAATAGTGGTCGATCAGATGCGGCAGCCCGCGGCGTATGAACCAACGTTCGGTGCGGTCGCGGTGCCGC
Source organism: Candidatus Aldehydirespiratoraceae bacterium (assembly GCA_965221585.1). Lineage (GTDB taxonomy): Bacteria > Actinomycetota > Acidimicrobiia > Acidimicrobiales > Aldehydirespiratoraceae > VXYK01. Next base: position 2,182,696 of record OZ244898.1, read on the forward strand.
TCCAGCTCGGTGCTGATCAACGAACTCTCACCATCCACTTCCGGCAACGCTAATCCCAGATGGCTACAACGCTCCATTTGCCGACCGGCCAAGACCGCAGGACAAGACTCGGGCAGAATACCAATGTAAATTATGCTCCTGCGCAAATTTGCGCACAAAGATAAATAACCTGCTAAGCTGCTGTTATGTGGGACTACCAACGCTCACAGGTCGATTTGCTAGTCGACCGGCTTCACGAACCGGTCGAGCGAATCTTCACGATTTTCGGTCCGCGCCAATGTGGAAAAACAACGATTGTCCGCCAAGCTCTAGCCAAGATACCGTACCCGTCCCGTTACGAAGCCGTGGATCAGTTGGGTCGGACACCTGACGAACCGGTTTGGTCGACGACACCTGAAGCTCGCGAAATAACAGCTCCTCGCGGCGCTGACTGGCTGGAGAGGGTCTGGCGGGAGTGTGCTCAAGAGGCCGACAGGTTCGGTTCGAAGTTCGTGTTGGTGCTCGACGAGATACAGAAGATCCCTCGGTGGTCCGAGATCGTCAAGGGACTCTGGGATGCCGACCGGGCGTCAGGTCTCCAACTGCATGCCGTCGTTCTCGGCTCCGCGCCGATGCGAATGCAAGCCGACCTTACTGAGAGCCTCGCAGGCCGATTCGAGTCGATCCGCGCGACTCACTGGTCGTTCGATGAGATGCGTGACGCCTTCGGATTCGACTGCGACGAATTCGTCTTCTATGGCGGCTATCCCGGTGCGGTCCGGCGGCGGCACAGTTTCGGGCGCTGGCGGGACTACATCAGGGACTCGCTGATCGAGCCGCATCTTGAACGCGACATTCTCGGGATGGCCCGTGTCGACAAACCGGCCCTATTGCGACAACTGCTCGAGTTGGGCTGCCTGTACTCGGGTCAGGAACTCTCATACAAGAAGATGCGTGGACAACTAGAAGATGCGGGGCATGAATCAACGCTTGCGCGCTATCTGGGATTCCTGTCAGGCGCCGGTCTGGTCACGGGCATCTTCAAACATTCCAACGCGCCGCTGTTGCGGCGTTCCTCGTCACCGAAACTGAGTGTCCTCAACACCGCTCTCATGTCGGCCGTCGTCGGTTACAGCTTCGACGACGCCCGGGAGAACCGCAACCACTGGGGAAGGGTCGTTGAGAGCGCGGTCGGCGCGCATTTGGTCAATACGGCTTCTTCGGCGACCAGTGTCAGATACTGGCGCGATGGTAACGACGAGGTCGACTTCGTGCTGCAAAGAGGACCTCGCCTCGTAGGCATCGAAGTCAAGTCCGGTAGTAGCCGCGCTCGACGTTCAAGCATGGTGGACTTTGAGCGCAAGTTCTCTGCGTCTCCTTCGATCGTCGTCGGGGACTCAGGTATTCCGCTACAAGACTTCCTGTCGAAACCAGCCGACCACTGGCTCGACACGTCATGACTAAGCGCAACCTGATTCCGCGCACTTGCACTGAAGTCGCCACAGACGACTCGGTGCTAGCCAGTCTCGAAGGACCACAACCGCTGAGCGCATTTCGAGATGTGCCCGCATACGTGCTTCTCGGCGAACCGGGCGCCGGAAAGACGACTGAGTTCGAACGCGAATGCGAAGCCCTGGGTGATCAAGCAGAGCGGATCTCGGCACGCCGGTTCGCAAAGGCCGACATCGCTGCGCATCGCGAATGGCGCGACAACGTGCTCTTCATCGATGGTCTCGACGAGACCCGGGCCGGTGGGCGCCAAGCAACTGAAGCACTTGACGAAATCGCCGAGCGACTGGAACAACTGGGTTCGCCACGATTTCGCCTCTCCTGTCGTGCCGCGGATTGGCTCGGACCCGTCGATCGAAGCCCGCTCGCCAAGATATCGTCCGATGGCCGGGTAGTCGTGCTGCGACTCGACCCACTGAACCGTTTCGATGTTCGTGAGTACCTGACCGGTCAGTTGCCGATTACCGATCCTGCCAATTTCATCTTTGAGGCCGAGTCGCGAGGTCTTGGGTCACTGCTCGACAACCCCCTGACACTCCAGTTGCTCATCACCGCTACCAACAGCGACGGCTGGCCTTCCACGCGTCGCGAGACCTTCGAAGGCTTCTGCCGCAGACTCGCGCAGGAACTCAGTTCAACGCATCCAAGCTCAGCCCAAGCGCACCCGCCCGAGCCGATCTTGGCCGCGGCAGGTCGTCTCTGCGCCATTCAACTTCTGACTGGAGCAGAAGGATTCATGCTCGCGCCCACGGCAACAAACTCTGAGTTCATTCCCGTAGCCGAAGTCTCTGCAGACATCGCCAAGGCACTAACTCTCACAGATTTCGAGATTCTAGATGTCTTCGCAACCAGTCTGTTCGCACCGGTTGGGGAGCAGAGCTACTCACCGAAACACCGTCAGATAACCGAGTACCTCGCGGCTGCACACATCTCCCATCTCGTCGAAACCGGCAACATTTCCGAAGGCCGTGTGCTCACCGCTCTCACCAGTCGGATCGACGGCAGCGTCGTAACCGATCTCCGGGGTTTGGCGGCCTGGCTGGCCACTCTTTGCAGCGAAGCCCGACGCGAACTCATTGCTAGCGACCCGGTGGGAATGGGCTTGTACGGCGATGTCTCGGGTTGGTCGATCGATGATCGAGTAGCGCTCCTGAACAGTCTCATTGCTCAAGCAAAGCCGGAGGACCTCTGGGGGGTCCGTTGGTTCGACAAGACCAAGCACCGCTATCGCGATGCGACTGCATGGGGGTTTCGAAATCTGTGTAAGCCAGAGATGGCCGATGTCTTGGAGGAGTACCTCCGCCCCCCACTACTCGACGCTGTGCCCGGTCACATCCTTGAACTCCTGCTCCGGTCCCTGGCCGAGATCGAAGATGGTTGGCGAGATCATTTGTACAAGCTCGTCCTCCATGTTCGTCAACTGGCCCTTGGCACCACGACTCACCCCGAAGTGCGGCTCGCCGCGCTGCTTGCCTTTGCAAGAATCGAACCTTCACCATCGGAGAAGCAAGCGACTCTACGCGACGCCTTAGAGGCGGTTCGCGAGAGCCGCTTCGCCGACCCGGACGACGAAATCGCGGGCTCATTGTTACGCATTCTGTATCCCCATGCGATCGGACCCGACCGCATCTGGGAGTACGCATCGCTGTTGCATCGTGGACCCAGCGCCAAGAACCGGGACTTCTGGCGATATGTCCTGTGCGACGAAACCCCGGCCGACGAACTGCCGAACCTTCTAGACAATTTTGCCGACGACGCGGAACGCCTATGGCCAGTCCTGGCCGGCGCGTTCGCGGAAGAAGGGCTTCGGAAGCTGCTCGTTCGAACATTGCGAGAGATCGGGCATCAGACTGACCCTGAGCGGCTCTACCGCTGGATTGCAGCAGTTACGTCCCAGGGACCGACGACGACACGTGACGAGAACGCGGAACTGCGCGAGTGGCTCGGAGACAACGACGCGATCACGCAGCAGTTGCTTAGAATCGAGATAGCTCGTTCAACCGGTGATGAGGCGAGCTTTCATGAGCGACACGTGCTACGAGAGTTGTGGCTGGCTACTCACTTGCCGGACTTCGTTGAGTGGTGCGCTCAGCAAGCTCGCGCGCAGGTTGAAATCGACTGGGATATGGCCTGCGCGTTCCTCGAGGCTCCTCTACGACACGGATATTGGCTAGAAACAAGTGGCGACCTGATCCAGCGTCTGAGGTCGGCCCTAGCGAACGATTCAGAGTTACTGGGCCATCTGAACGAACACCTCGTGCCATCGAAGACACAGCCTGAAGACCATGAGGTGGTACGTCGACTCCGACAACAGACAAACAAAAAGTTGGCCGAGTACGAGCAGAAGAGGCTACAGCGACAGTCTGAGTGGCGAGTACTTATTCAAGCATCCGACAAGGAACTGGCATCACCCTCCTTCCCAGCACAGAACCTGCACACGCTGGCTTTGGCTTACTTCGGATTGCTTATCCCCGTTACCGATTTGAGCGATCCGCGTGAGCGCCTAATGGAGTTAATCGGCGACCACACTGAGTTGATCGACGCCGTCATCGGGGCGCTGCGCGACGCCCCGTTGCGCGCCGACCTGCCGACAGTGGAACGCACGACTGAACTGATCACCGATTCGAAGCACGACTGGCTCGCCTTCCCCGTGCTTGCTGGTCTCGCTATCCGCGAATCAGAGAAATCACTGGATGACAGACCCCTGTCCGATGACATAAGACGTAAAGCTCTTGCAATCTATTCCGGGGTCGCCTTGATGCCCTCAGACAAACCCGCCTGGCCGAAGCGCTGGCTGAGAGCGGACCCAACGCTCGTTTTGGATGTCCTCCACAGGTGTTCAATTGCCGCTGTCAAGCGTGGTGACACACACCTGTCGATGCTGAATTGGTTGGACGAGGTTGACGACCTCGATGACGAAATCCGCGACTTCCGTCTCGGTCTCCTCCGGTCGGTTTCCGTGCGATTGCCTGTCGCCCAACTGCCACTAGCGGACGACCTCCTCCTACTCGTGTCGAGGCACCCAGATACGGCCCCGCTCAAGAAACTGGTCACTCAGAAACTCCGATCAAAAAGCATGACCGACGCGCAACGGGTTCGGTGGATGACCCTCGACGCGATCATGAACGGTGGCGAAGCACTGGGATTACTCGATGATTTCATCGGTTCGAACGCGAAGCGTGCCAACCAACTTGCAGAGTTCCTCCGCGCCGAGCACTACCCATCAAATGCGTTTATCGGTCGTTTGTTCAGCGACGATTCATGCGCAACGCTGCACACGCTGATTGGCATCGTCGGACGACACTTCCGACCACGTGAGATCAAGAGCGGAAAGGCCGTGTGGATCGGACCAGCCGAGAGGATGTCGGATCTCGTCTATCAGTGGATCAACGATCTCGGAGGAAAACCGACCGAGGAGGCGGGCGTGGCGTTGAATGCCCTCATTGCCGATGAGCGGCTAAGCGCCTGGCACAACAAGATGGCGTACTTTCGCAATCGACAGCGGCGACTCCATCGGGATGCGTCATACGCGCCGCTGGACGTGTCCGATATCCTTGGTCTGCTCCGCAACGGCCCCCCGGCCAATGTCGCCGACCTGGCCGTCCTTCTCGACGAGCGACTTCGAGACATCGGGAGCTACATCCGAGGTGACAACTCCGATCCGTGGAGGCAGTTCTGGGCGGACGACCAGAACACACAACCCAAAAGGCCCAAGCACGAGGACAGTTGTCGGGACGCCCTGCTGGGCATGTTGCGCAACCGGCTACCCACTGGAGTCGATGCCGAACCGGAAGGACATTATGCCGCTGATTGTCGAGTTGACATCCGGGTTGCGTCCAAGGATTTCAACATTCCCATCGAGATCAAAAAGAACTCTCACGCCGAACTTTGGACTGCAATCCAAGACCAACTCATTGACAAGTACACGACCGGCCGCAACACGGGGGATTACGGCATCTATGTGGTGCTCTGGTTCGGTTCGGAAGCAAGCGGTTATCCGCGCCACCCCACCGACCATGACCGACCAAAGACGCCCGAGGAACTTGCTCACAGGCTCAACGAGTCCTTGAGTCATGAACAGCGCCGAACGATTAGCGTCGTCGTACTCGACGTTACCAAGCCGTAGAACCCGAAACGATATACCATGGGAGTCATTCATCCACATCACCCTCGGTGCGTGCTACCAACCTCTATGTCCACGACACCTAGGCGATCAAGGACATAGCGGTCATCGCGTCTCAATCGAGCTGGACCCTGACTTCAAGTTCAACGACTGTCCCCTCGTCATTTGTCTTTCCGGCTGTTGCCACCAGTTCAAATCCGGTGTCAACAAGCACGGCGAGGTGCCGGTGTCCCGATGCTTGGATCCGGCCGACTAACCCGCCGTCTCTGTTGATGGCGACAAGAGGCTGCGGCCGTTCGTCGGTGTCGGCAAAAACAATTCGAAGGTCCATTCCCTCCAAGATGATCCCAGTGGCCTCAAACCCGATGGTGCGGCTCTCACCGGCGAGCAGGGACGCGCCAATCGCCGCTGAAGGGTCGTGCGCAAAGTAGAGCAGGTCGGACACTTCGGCAGGGCCAGCGTCGAAGTGTGCTCTCCAGCGAACTGGCCCCATTTGTGCGAGCCAACGTCGCAAGTCGGCAACCGAGAAACCCTCGTCAGCCGCCCTTGCACCGACTGCGGTCGCGATGCGCCGTGAACGGATGCCGCGCATGAGGAGCGACAGAGCTTCAGGGCCGGGGACGCCGTAGTGAATGTGAGCGGGAACCGACGGGTTTACCTCGTCGACGCGGCCAGAGTTGATCCATTCAAGGATGGTTCCGAGGGCAAACGGAAGATGGTGCTCGCATATACGAGCGAGGAAGGTGCTGAGCTGTTCGAATCGGAACGCGTCATCGTCGCCGCCTTGTACCTCATGGAGGTGGGTAGTGGCCAGGTCCTGGAGCGAAACTCCTCGCACCCAGTCCAAGACCAAGGCTCGCAAGTCGACTGCAATTTCCTCGATGCGGCCGTAGCGGCGCCGCTTGAACCGATAGTCCCTTGGGTCAACCAAGCTCAGCAGTTGCCCCAGGGCGTCGCCTCCGAGGATCGTTGCAATGAGTACAACCGGATCATCGCGTTCGGCGGGCGTCAGATCCTCGATGGCCGCAGTAGCGTGTTCCGCGACAGCTTCGAGCACGACGTTGGCAGATAGCCGTATGCCGCTTCTGGCCCACCGCTGGCGCCGGAGCGGAGCCGCTACCTCGTAAGAAGCTGCTGCCCTTGCGGCGATAGCTTCCCAGCGGCTTTGGACCTGAGCAGGCAGTTGATGCCATGCAAGGGTCTCCCTGATTCCTACGATGACCTTGTCGCGACGGTCATCGGGGCTTAGGACATCCGCGGCATCGGCGAGATACCAGCAGTACGCCAAGAAGCCGTCGACTATGCCAGGCACGTTCTGCAGGACTAGAGCAGCTGTTTCGTGGACAAGCGTCTCGTATTGGCCGAGCTGCTCCAACGCAGAGCTAGCTGCGAGGGTGCTTTGAACCTCGAGTTGCTGGTCGAGTTCAATGAGCGCTTGACGTGGCGGCGGTGCGCCGTATTCGTAGTTGACTACTACCCACCCTTCGGTCTCTCGGCCGGCACGCCCCGCGCGGCCCGCGGCGTTCATCAATCCTGCTGAGTCGATCAGTTCGTGGAATTCGGTGCCGTCAAAATAGCCTCGCTCTGAGACGATGACAGTGCGAACGGGCAAGTTGATGCCCTCGGTAAGGGTGCTTGTTGCACAGATGATGTCGATCGCGCCCTGCCGCATCGCATCTTCGATCTCGGCTTGGATGTCAGTTGGCAACGCCGCATGGTGATAGGCCACCCCCCGGCGAAGGGCCATTACCAGACTGTGTGTAGGACCCATTCGCTGCTCGGCCAGCTGAACGATTGGTAGGGTCTTTTGGCTCTCTTGCCTGGTGCTGGCGATTTCTGCGGCCATCCTCTCGGCTTTGCTTCTGGTGGAGTGCACCGTGAGCACCGGGCCTGATCTTGCGGCTAGCCGCACGATGGGCAGAAGTTGCTGGGGTCGCGTCGGGCGCGTTTCCCTGCCACTAGGCGTAACGGCGAGTTGGCCGACCGGGGCTTTGCGGTTGGCGATCGCCGCACCCTCGTCGACGTACAGACTGACGATCCCGTAGAGGTCGGTGACAGTGCGACTCACTTTTTCCTTCCCCACGGGTGGGCGTGTTCTTGTGGACGACTTGTCCGGAACCGTGGTGTAGGTGGCGTGAAGTCGTCGAGGTCCGCGCCAAGTATTCGTCTCCGCTGTTCGGGTGCCCTCCGTTCCCAGCCAGGTGTGGACGCTTGCCGTACCTCCAAGTGCCGCCGAGAGCAAGAAGATCCGATGATCAGTGTGAGCGGTGAGAGAGTTGAGCCTGGAGATCACAGTCTCAAACGACCAACCCCGAGTGTCATCATCGACTAAGTGCGCTTCGTCGAGCACGAACAGCCCGAACTCTGCAAGCAACTCCTGCTCGCCCGCGCGGAGGCGGGATGCGAGCTTTTCCGGGGTCATGACGACGACGTCGGCAGAATTGACTTGAAGATGCCCGAGCGGGCCGCCGTCGGCGGTAGAGCCCCTTAACGCCCAAAGTCTGCGGTCCAGCCCTTCGCGGATTTCTCGGCAAAGGCTGTGGCTAGGCGCGACGAAGCACACCTTGGTGCCAGCCACAACAATGTGGTGGGCGACCAGCAGCTGAGCGAGCAGCGTCTTGCCCGCGCTCGTGGGAAACGCAAGAACCGCTCGATTCACATCTGCGCGAAGCGGGCTACGATCCAGATCGGCGAGCAGTTGGACCTGCGGTGGCCAGAGCGTCATGACCGGGGGGTCGCCGAGTGTCATCGCCTGCCCTACACCGGGTGGCGTGTCGTCCGGGAGAATTGCCCAAACCGACGAGTTTCCGAAGTCGGCGCAGAGATCTACTAGGTGGGCGGCCACCCATCGGGAGTCGAGGTCCCGGTAGGACGCCGGGTTGTTCGCCGCCTGAGCGAAAACCTGGCTGGCTTCATCAAGGGAGTCGGACTCGCCGTAAGCGAGGTACCGCTGCAGCAGTCGGATGCCATCAATGACTCCTACTGCACTGGCCAACCCGGTATCCGACAGTTCCGTGCCAGGCAAGGAGAGCTGGATGGCTTGAGCCTGTATCGTAAGCGAGCGCTGAAGCGTCATCGTGGCGCGTCGGTCGAGTGCGAGCATGGCGCAACCGAGCTCAAGCGATGCTCGCCCTGGATCGGTAGCCAACACAGCGGATGGGGAAGGCAGCCGACGACCTAAGGCAGCCGCATTGGGGGTTCTGTCGCCACGGATCGCGCTGACCTGTGCAGCGAACGTATAGACGAGCTGATGGCCCGGGTCGATTTCTTCAGCTTGGAGCGCGAGGTCGAAGATGTGGGCCGCGACTACGTTTGCTTGAATCTGGCGTTCGGGCTCGTAGATGCCGAGCTCCAGACGGGCCGTGCCCACGTGGTGGAGGTTCCAAGCCGTTTCAAGGAGTTGATCACCGACTTCTAACTCCGATCGAAAGAACGCCGCCACCTCTGCGTCAGCCAACATCCCACGCAATTGTTCTGGCGTGGGGAGGTTGGCCGTCTCATCGAGTGCGCCAGCCAGCAACCCGAGGTTCAAAGCCCGGTCCATCTAGTCGATGCCCTTGCAGATCTCGTCGCGCACCTCCGACGCGAAGCCCGCGAGGTCGGTGACCTTGATGATGAGCCCTTCGCGGTGCTCCGGCGTCGGCAAGTGTTCGAAGGCCTCTTGGAGGCCCCGAAATGGTCGTTTCGGCAATGCGCGATCAACTCCAGTGCCCACCGATACCCCAACGCCTCCAACCGGATCATTGGTCGTCCAGCGCTTCACGATCGTTCCTGCCAACTGCTGGATTCGCTGATCGTCGCTGAGCTGCAACGGCTTGGACATCCTCGCCAGGTACTCCGGTCCGTTCGACTTCAGTTGGTCAGAGGCCGCGGTAACTACCGCACCGAAGGACTTCGCGACCGACGAATACTGCTTCGACTCCCACAGACGGAATCCGAGACTCGGTGCATTGAGGTCGTAGATCGACAAGCCGTCGCCGCCATGGTCGATGACCGAGAAGTGCTCGTGCTCCACATGAAAGGGCCTTCCCCAGCCGCCGTCCAAGTCCGTCGCCAGACAAGCCCAGAGATGTTCCACAACAGCACCTCGCAGTCGCGTGGCATTGCCAGCATCGGCAAAGTCAGCGAGCAGATACGCCTCGAGCACCTCCTTCGTGGCCGCATCGTGCGCTGGCCCGCCCTCGCTTCTGGCCTCCCACTGTTCAAAGGCCTCGGGGCATGGCTCAAGGAGTCGGCGCACAATGTCCACGGCCACTATCCGCGCCATTTGGCCGCGGTCCTTTGCCTTGATCTGAGTGTGGAACCACCACGCGTCGTTCTGGGCTACGCGGCTCAGGGTGAAGCAATCGGAAACAGCCACGGCTTCACTCGTCACCGTGCTGCCCCCACTTTGCTCCGGCAACCGACAGTTGCGGCACACCCCCGAGGAGCTCGCTGGGCAATGTGCGAGCGAAATCCTCGATTGAAATGCTGTACACCACGCCAAAACCTGCGGGACATCCACGCAGCTGTGGCGACCCTGTCTGGGCGTTGCGTGCCCGCGCTTCACCCACATCTGCCAGGAAGTCAGGTGTTTCGGTCCAACGAATCATTTCGGCGCTCACAGTGTCTTTCGCCGTTCAAGTCACAAGTATGTAGTTTGAGGGTAGCAACTCTACCGACCGAGCGTTCGTCCAGCCACATGCGGCTGGCCCAGTATCGCAACAGTCCGGTCCACTACAGGCACTTCCAGACGAAGCCCGTTCGGATGCAGCGCGCAGACCGGCAACCTGGGAAGTCGCGCACCGTCGAGGTGCTCAGGACTGAGGAGAAGGGTTCGGATGTCAATCTGGCTACGTACCTGCTGTTCGACGCGTTCAAACGTCGTTGCGACACAGCAGTCGTGGTGAGCAACGACTCTGATCTTGCCGAAGCCATTGGAATCACGCAGTCAGAATTCGATGTCAAGGTAGGAATCGTCAACCCGCAGGCGCGAAAGACCCGCTCCCGCAAACTGGCCAGTCTCGAATGTCTGTTCTACAAACAGGTTCCCCGCCGGTTGCTCGCAGAGACACAGTTTCTGGACATCGTCGATGGCCCCGACGGACCGATTCGCAAGCCGAATGGCTGGTAAAACCTCGAAGGCCCGCCGAAGCGGACCTTCGCCCAGCCACCGAAGCGACTGGGGGGATATGCCGACGCGCTATCCCATGACTGAGATGATCCTCCAACACCGCCCGAAAATTGTCCCTCGTTGTGTTCGTCCGCGGCGACCAGTAACGCTAATCCCAGATGGCAACAACGCTCCATTGCCCCGACTTGAGAGTCACGAGGCGTGCCATGCCGTCGTCAGTGAGGAGTTGGAAACGAGCCTGGCGACAACGCCGCTCATCATCCCACCACCGTTCATAGACGAGCCACGGCCCGGCCCACCCAACAACTTCACACGAACGACCGTCGACCATCAACAAATGACGAGCTGCTGACAGCCGATCAAGCGCACTGTCCACCCGTTCCGCATGCCGGGATGCGAAGATCGCGGCGTGCATTCGCAGATCCCCGACGCTTTCCGAGAAATGGACGCCGCCGTTGTCCGAGGCGAGTTGATCATCCGCGAAGGTAGGGATGACAAAGAGTTCCATTTTCAGAGATGGGTGCAGGCTCGTCTCGCTGATGCTGGAATCGAGCATGACGATCCAGGACGTAACAGCTACCCCGACCTCACTCTTGTACACACGGCCGAGGGCATCGAGGTCAAAGGTCTCGCGACACCCGGGCGCGACGCTTCGTTTGACGGTAACAGCCAAGTTGCCCGACCGACGCACAACGGGAGGACGATCTACTACGCGTTCGGAAGATACCCATCCGATCCTGGGGGCAACGCCTTCCCGGTTGTAGACCTAGTCGTTGTTCCCGGCTCCTTTCTCAACGCCGACGACACTTACATCCACAAGAACAAGAGCACTCGAGGCTTCGGAAGTTACGGCGATATTTTGCTTCGTGACCGCAAGATGTACGTGATGCCGACACCAATGGCACTTCTTGATGGCGTTGAAGGCAATCGTACGCTGTTGCTACCCAAGGGAATGAACCCAGGTAAAGGGTTCCTGAAGGTAGGAGATATCGCACGCGTCGAGGTCTCAGAGGTAATGACCGGATACTCGTTCGAATTCTCAACGAACGACCTCACGGCCGTATATCGAACGAACCCGACGGCCGGGCATCAACACCAGTTCCAGGCTTGGCGCATCAACCGCGCCGAAGGACCCGGAGCAGAGGTGAAGCTGAAACAAGAACTCCGGGAACCTCGCTTGTCACACACCGAAAGTAGATTGAGTCCATGACGGATCGGACCGTGCTCAGCATGTTCTCCGGGGCAGGTGGACTTGACCTAGGTCTCGAAGCGGCGGGTTTCAACACGATCTCGACCATCGACCTCGACCCGAACGCCGTCGACACAATCCGCAAGAATCGACCCGAATGGAATCCTATCGAAGCGGATGTCCGGGAGTGGAATCCCGATGACCTGCCAGACACCCCGGACTTACTCGTTGCCGGGCCGCCGTGTCAGGGGTTCAGCCTCGGCGGGAACCGCCGCGCCACAGATGACCGGAACGGCCTGTTTCACGAGGTTTGTCGCGTCGCCAAACAGGTGCGCCCCCGTGTTGTCATCATCGAGAACGTTTTGAATCTCCGCACAATGTTGGACCCCAAGACCGGGCAACCGTTCACTACGGAGATCGCCCGTTCGCTATCGGATGCTGGCTATGGACATGTCTCCTGGGATGTCTTCAAGATGCACGGCCATGGGGTCCCACAAACCCGCCGTCGGTTTGTTTTCGTGGCTTTCAGAGATCAAGAACCTGACAGGTGGCAACTTCCCTCTCCCATGGGACACGAGCCGATTCGCCCGTGGCTTTGGGATCTTGCTCATGACGACACTATCACGCTTCCCAACCACGACCCCTCGTGGGGATTCAAGTCCCAGGTGCATGTTGACCGAGGCGTTGACCCAGGCCCAGCAGCCTCGATCAAGGTGGTTCGCTTCTCAAGGACCGCTTCAGACGGTAACCCGATAAGAGATTGGGACCGCTCCTTTCCAGCAGTCGATACAGCAACAGTTTGGGGACTAGCCCACGGGCGAGTCTCTGCTGTTCGCGAACCCAGGGACAGAGGCATCGGCGCGAAGTTCATCCGCAATCCAGATACCGATGTCACCCTGTGGCGTGTTCGCGCCGACCGCCTCCGCTCACTCACCCACCGCGAATACGCGCGCCTACAAACGTTCCCCGACTCTTGGGAGTTCGTGGGCAACAACAAACGCGACGTACACCTCCAAATCGGCAACGCAGTCCCGGTTCGCTTCGCTGAGCACCTAGGCCACAACATCCGCAGAGCACTCGAGGCACTCGACACCAACACAGCATTCAAGCCACCTGACAACACCTACCTCCGCCTCTTCTAACTCAACTGATGCTACTGCTTTGAGGTCTTAGCTGAGTAACGGCAACGCTAATCCCAGATGGCGACAACACTCCATCGCCCCGACTCGAGAGTCACGAGGCGTGCCAGGCCGTCGTCAGTGAGGAGCTGGAAACGGACCTGGCGACAACGCCGCTCATCATCCCACCACCGTTCATAGACGGGCCACGGCCCGGACCACCCAACAACTTCACACGAGCGACCGTCGACCATCAACAAATGAGGAGTTGATGACAACAATCCGCGGCCGCTGACCGCAACCGCTGAGCCGTCAACGTCGAGCAACTCCACCGCACGAGGTGTCGACAGCACCAGAGCAGGTGAAGGGGCCGGCAGAGCCCCGGGCCAGGGAGCGACACCATCAGCACCAACAGACCTTGGCGAGTCAACCGCAGTCACCGACCTGCCCAGAAGCTCAACATCGACCGACGGAACCAACCTCAGTTGCTCATGGCAATGACGTCCACCGCCATACACAGGCACCAGAACCGCCTCAGCACCCAGTTGACCCTGCAGCCGGGCTGCGACCCGCGCCGCTCGCCTGTCGGTTTCGTTCACGCTGTCGCTGCCCCAGAAGTCGAGTTGGCGCCCTCCGGCGACAACAACCTCCTGCGGAGCCAGAACAACCCGGGTAATGCCGCCAGTCGGCCGGCCCGCAGAACCACCCACCCGTCCACTGAGCCAACCATCCAACTGCCAGCGGACACGATCTGCTATCAGCGCCGCCGACAACGCCCCGTCATGACGCCAGACACGCACCATCGACTCGCCATGTTCGGTCTCTGCTTCAATCGCGATACGGACACACTCCACCCCCTCTGATCTGAGCCGTTGATGGAGTTCGTCAGCCAATGAACGGGCGCAGAACGCGACCCGGTCGATGCGGTCTGCCGGAGGGTCGATCTCGCTGGCGACGGACCAGTCGGGTGGTGGCAGCCGCCCCTTGGGTGAACGTTCATCGAGACCTCTGGCGAGACGGTGGGCGCTCACGCCACCATTGCCGAAGCGGGCCAGAACATCTGCGGTCTTCAGGGCAGCGAAAGCTCCGAGAGTGTGCAAGCCGAGTCGCTCCAACACCCCAGTCAGCTCAGAGCGATCGGCCAGCCCAGCACTCTTGGCTGACCCGGAAGCGCCATCTGGCCCAGAACCAGCCGCGAGTTCTGCACGCTCCAGCACCGCAATCGGCATCGGCGCCAGAAACTCAGAACTGCGACCGGGTTCGACAATTCGTATCGGGTCAGCAGACCGCGCCGCCAACAAAGCCGCGAACGGCCCATCAGCGATCCCCACACGAACCACACCTCCACGCACCGCGGCTCGACCACCAGCGAGCAGCCCAGCGATGACCTCACCCGTTCGAGTGAGGACCAGCTCGGCCAACGCTGCCTCACCTCCGAAATATCGAGCCGGACCGCGGGTGACGAACGCACAAGCCCCCGGACGTGTGACCTCGGCTCCTGGGGTTATGTCGTCGAGTGCAGCAAGGACAGGCTCGAAAGTCCGTGCCTCTCGATCTGGGTCACGCTCACAAACCTTGAGTTCGACACAGCGGCCCTGCGCTACCCGCCGACGAAGCCCGCGGACGACACCGTGCTTCCTGGCCACCGGCGAGGAGGCCACAACACGGTTGGCGTACACCACCGCCACCGGCTCCTCCAACGAGAAGCCCAGAGCAACCACCGGCCAATCCGGACACCACACGCTCAAGGTCCGCACAGGCACAGTCACACCGCGGCAACCTCCGAACGCACCCCCACTTCAGAGGACACAGGCACATCAGAGGGCATCGGTGCACCATCGGGGCCGGGGAGAAGCAACGAGACAGCTCTCGCCTTAGAGGCCGCGCCACGTCCCTGAGACTGCACTTCAACCTTCCTTGAACGCAGAAGGCCATGACCCGACCCGAGCCCGGACCATTGCGATGTCATCACCCGAATCCCGACATCAACACCTGACCCTGGACCTGACCCGACCGTGCTGGATCCGACTGTGCTGGACCCGATCTGTATCAGCACCGAGCCGCTCTCGCGAAGACGAGCCGACAGACGGCGGAGATCAGCGCGTCGAAACCGCAGACCCGATCCGACCATCACCACGTCAACAGCGCCGACCAGAGCCGCTACGACTCCAGCGTTGGTCGAAGAATCAACAGCACTGACGACCAGCAATCGTTCAAGCGCAATTCCTGCCTCCGCTACAGCTGCGAGCCCCAACTCCTCGGTACCCACAAAAGCAGTCCATACCCCAGCCTGCGAAGGCCCCGCCGCCAGCGCCAGAGCCACCGACACCGCACCAATGCCGTTGACCGCAACAGCGGTCCCACGCTGAAGCGACCCCCCGACAAACAGATCGGAGACAGCCGAAAGAAGCGGCAATGTTCGATCCTTGGCCAACGCCAAAGGCGCAACCCGGTCAGCCACAAGCCGCAAACGTGCTCGGCGATCAACCTGTGACTCTGCAGTAGCTGTTGCTGTCATCAGTTCAGTATCGAACATATGTTCGTATTCTGCAACCGCCGCGGCCGCCCCCCGGCAAAACAACCCCAGTCAAACCAGCCAGTCAGACCAGCAGAGTCAACCGCCGAGCACTACCGGCTGAGTCTCGACCTCCAGTCGCCCATGATTGAGTTCCGGCAGCACGTAGCGGGCAAACAGATCACACTCGTCAAGGTGGGGGTAGCCCGACAGAATGAAGGCGCTCATTCCGGCACCGGCCAACTCGGCAATCGTGTCGCGCACCTGATCAGGGTCGCCCACGATTGCCGCTCCGGCCCCGGAACGGGCCCGACCGACTCCCGTCCACAAATGACGCGAGGCGTACCCCTCTTCATCGGCACCCTCACGCAACTCTGCCTGACGGGCGACACCGGCACTCTTCGAGTCGAGGGACCGAGCCCGGATCTCTGCACCGGTTGCATCATCGAGCTTTGACAGAAGCCGCCGCGCCGCAGCCCGAGCCTCGTCCTCGGTCTCCCGAACGATCACATGAGAGCGCCACCCGTAAGCCAGAGTGCGTCCGAATCCCGCAGCGCGGGCATCCATGTCGGCCTTCACCTTCTTCACGCCGGAGACGACGTCGGGCCACATCAAGAAGACATCGGCAGCCCGAGCAGCGCATTCCCGCGCCGCCTCGGACAGTCCCCCGAAGTAATACGGCGGGCACCCGGAACCCTCGACGGCGATCCGCGGCGGATCCAACCTCAGATCCAGAAACTCGCCGTGGAAATCGACAGAGCGGCCGTCAAGCAGCTCGCGGATCACGTGCATGTACTCGGTGCTGCGACGGTAACGGGGTTCAGACGCCATGGTCTCGCCGGGGAGGTCGCTGCTGATTATGTTGATCGTCAAACGACCGGCTGCGATCTGCTGCAGCGTCGCCGCTTGGCGGACGACCTGAGGGGCGACGAACTCACCCATGCGAACCGCGAGCAGCAGGCGAATCTGCTCGGTGCGGGTGGCTATCGCCGCGGCGAACGCGGCGTTGTCGATCCCGAGCGCATAACCCGAGGGCAACAGGACATTGTCGTAGCCGTGCCGATCAGCGGCGGTGACAATCGATGCGCAATGGTCCCACGAACTCTGAAGTGTGGGGTCCGGAACTCCCAGGAACTCGTAGTCGTCGTCGCACAGCGCCGAGAACCATGCGACCTCTATCGGTCCAGTGCCCGCAGTTGCCGCGTTCATGGCAACGGAACTCCTTCGGAAGCCTCGATGATCCGGTAACACTCGGCGCGGCTCAACGGCACGTCCACAGCACCGGCAAGGTCGGCCATGCGATCAGTGTTCTGGGTGCCGATCACGACCACCGGCGAACTCGGGTGGGCCAGCACGAAAGCTGCCAGGATCACCGCTCTCGACACACCGTGGTCCGCGGCCAGTTGGTCGACGACCGCGATCACCGGGGCCTCGCCGTCACCACCGGCGGCCATCAAGCGGCCCCCGCCCAGAGGACTCCACGCCACTGCCATGCGTGTGTCGCGCATGCACTGGTCGAGAGTGCCGTCACGCAACGGCAGCAGATGGGCGGCTGAGAACTCGACCTGGTTGGCGGCGACGGGGACTCCCGACGGCAGGTGCGCCATCAACGCGTCCACCTGTGCTGGGGTGTGGTTCGACACGCCGATAGCGGCCAGCTTCCCCGCCTCGACCATGCCAGCCAGCGTGTCGGCGACGTCGGCGGGATGGGTGAACATGTCGGGCCGGTGGATGTACCAGAGGTCTATGCGCTCGACCCCGAGCCTCCTCAGGGAGGCATCTACGGCGGATTCGAGATAGGCGGGACTGCTGTCGTAAGGGACGCCAGGATCTATGCCCCCCTTGGTGGCCAGCACCATCTCGTCACGCAACTCCGGTGCGGTGGCCAAGACCCGGCCGATGATCGACTCGCTGAGCCCGAATGCGCTGCCTCCCCAGTCGAGCCCGTAGACGTCGGCCGTGTCGATCATGTTCATTCCCAGCGACAACGCGGTATCCATCCGGCGGCGGGCCTCGGAGACGTCGTCGGTCACCAGCCGCCAACAACCCCACGACAAAGCGCCGACTCGTCGTCCGTCGGGTAACGCCCTTGAATCAGTTTTCATGAACCCTGCCTAGCATTGAGCGATGTCAGAAGCGACGAATCGCCGCCTCTCCGATCACGACCACGATGCCGTCCGTTACGGCGTGATCGGTACGGGAATGATGGGTTGTGAACATATCGCCAACATCGGCGCGCTCAACGGCGCCGTCGTCACCGCAATCTGCGACCCTCACGAGCCCTCGCTGGAAAGGGCGAGGGCCGCGGCACTCAATGGCGGGGGCGCGCCAGCTCCAGTCGAGTTCAGCGACGATCGGGCACTGATCGACAGTGGGCTCTGCGACGCCGTGGTGATCGCCACACCCAACAACCGTCATGTCGCTCCCCTGCTCGACGCCATGGCCGCAGGTCTGCATGTGCTGGTCGAGAAACCTCTCTGCACCACGCTCGAAGACTGTCGAGTCGTGGTCGAGGCCAGCCGCGCGCACGACGCGGTCGCCTGGGTCGGCCTCGAATACCGCTATATGCCGCCGGTGGCGCGGCTCGTCGAGGAAGTTCGCTCGGGCACGGTGGGCGAGCTGAAGATGGTGTCGATCCGCGAGCACCGCTTCCCGTTCTTCGAGAAGGTCGACGACTGGAACCGTCTCAGCTCCAACACGGGAGGCACCCTCGTCGAGAAGTGCTGCCACTACTTCGATCTGATGAACCTGCTGGTCGGACAGCGGCCGAGGAGCGTCTTCGCATCAGGCGGCCAGGATGTGAATCACCTCGACGAATACTACGGCGGCAAGCGTTGCGACCTCCTCGACAACGCCTTCGTCATCGTCGACTACCCGAACGGTGTGCGCGGCATGGTCGATCTCTGCATGTTCGCGGACGCCACCAAGAACCAGGAGGAGGTCGTGGCTGTCGGTGATGCCGGAAAGGTCGAGTCGATGCTCCCGGACTCGACCATACGGGTGGGCCGCCGCGGCGAGCACTGGGTGGGAAGTGTCAGCGAAGAGACCGTGGTGGACGCCAGGATCAAGTACACGGGCGGGCACCACGGCGCGTCCTACCTAGAACATCTCGGTTTCCTCGAGGCGATCCGGTCGGGAGGAGAGCCTGCGGTGAGCCTCACCGACGGCATGTGGGCAGTGGCAGCCGGAATCGCTGCCCACAAATCGATCGAACAGGGCTGCGCCGTTGAGGTCACCGTCGATTGATCGCCTACCCTGCTGGGATGGACATCCAAGAAATATCTGACCACCTCGAGATCCAGAAGCTGATAGCTCGCTACGGCAAAGCGGTGGACCGCAAGGACTGGGACCTCTACCGCTCAGTGTTCACCGAGGACGCCTTCATCGACTACACCTCCGCCGGCGGGACCGCCAGCGGTGTGGAGGAGATGGTCGCCTGGCTCGATGCGGCACTCGCCCAGTTCCCCTCCACCCAACATCTCGTAGCCAACTTCGACATCGATGTCGACGGCGACAACGCGACCGCCGAGATCATGTTCCACAATCCGATGGTCATGCCAGACAAGTCAGTTTGGCAAACCGGCGGCTGGTACCACCATGAACTGGTCCGCACCGCCGAGGGGTGGCGCAGCTGCAAGCTCGTAGAAGAATCGGCCTATTTCTCCGGTATGCCGGCCAACCTCACAACACCGTGATGAGCGAGCCGGCACAGAGTCAAGCCGCAACGGGCGGGCCGCTCGCCGGTATCAAGATCGTTGAACTGTCCGTGGCCCTCACCGGTCCGCTGGCCGTCGGGATGCTGGTCGACCAGGGCGCCGAGGCGATCAAGATCGAACTGCCGGGTTTCGGCGACCAGGGTCGCTACGTGGGGGTCAACAAAGCGGGTATCTCGTCGATGTTCCAGGTCTGCAACCGCGGCAAGCGTGCGATAGCGGTCGACACCCACGACGAGCGCGGGCGCGACATCGTGCTCGACCTGGTGGCCGACGCCGACCTGTTCGTGCAGAACATGCGCCCCGGCGCGCTCGATCGGATGGGTCTCGGTGCCGAAGACCTGCACTCCCGCAACCCTGACCTGGTTATCGCCGCGTTGTCGGGATTCGGCCAGACCGGGCCCTATGCCCATCGCCGGGTCTACGACTCGGTGGTGCAGGCCCAAGGGGGATTGGCAGCCTCGCAGATGGGGCTGTACGACGACGAGCCTGCATTCCTTCGACAGGTCGCTGCCGACAAGATCACCGCCTACACCGCCTGTCAGGCCATCACCGCGGCCCTGTTGGCCCGTGAACGCGGTGCCGGCGGTCAAGTGGTCGAGTGTTCGATGCTCGACTCCGTCATCAGTTTCCTCTTCGCTGATGCTGCGGGCCATGAGATTCTGCTCGACAACGACATGCCGCATGTGTCGCAGTCCTTCTCAGCGCAGCAGAAGGCGATGCAACTGCGCGACGGGTTCATCGTGGTCACGCCGGTGACCGACGCGGAGTTCCATGGCATCGCCGCCTCGTTCGACGTCGACTCATCGAATCCGCTGTTGGCAACGATGGCTGACCGGGTGCAGAACAAAGAGGAGATGAGCGCCCTGATGCGCGAAGTGTACGCCTCAGCAGCGACCAGGACGCTGGCGGAGGCGACCGCAGCAATGGAGTCCAACGACGTGCCCTTCGGTGTGGTGCTCGGCGTGGACGAAGTCGCCGACGACCCCCAGGTCGTGCACAACGAGACCTTCGTGACGCACGAGAGTCCACTGTTGGGGAGGGTTCAACAGCCGCGTCCACCGGCGCGTTTCTCCGAGACCCCCGCAGAGATCCGCTGGCCCGAAGCGCCTGTGCTCGGTGCCCACACGGACGAGGTCCTGACCGAGTACGGCTGGGGCGACCGCCTCGACGAACTCCGTGAGGCCGGTGTGATCCAGTGAACCCGATGAGCCCCGTCCTATGAGCACGGTCCTGTGAGCCCCGTCCTATGAGCACCGCCGACCGGGTCGCGGCCGACCGCGCCCGCTTTCGTGAATGGGCCCGCTACGCACAGGAGCACGGCGACTCCCCCGCTATCGCCGCGGCCACTGTGGTGCTGCTGCGCAACACAGACGACGGTATCGAAACCCTGATGCTGCGCAAGAACTCGAGGATCGCCTTCGGGGGTATGTGGGTGTTCCCCGGCGGGCGAATCGACGACAGCGACCGCGTCGAAGCCAACGCCGCTGCCCTCGATGATCTGGCCGCGGCTCGCAACGCCGCAGCCCGCGAGGCCCATGAGGAGGCCGAGATCGATGTCGATCCCGATTCCATGGTGATCTTCGCTCACTGGATTCCACCGGCTGTTGCCCCGAAACGTTATGCCACCTGGTTCTTTGCGGCGCATGTCGACGACAGGAGCGAGGACGAGAGCGACGTGAAGATCGATGAGGGCGAGATCGTCGAGGGCGAATGGATGACCCCGGAAGCCTGCCTGCAACGGCATCACGAAGGCGAGATCGAGCTGGCACCGCCGACTTGGGTGACGTTGGCGACTCTCCGTGGACACGAGAACGCACAAGCTGCGCTGGCCTACCTGAAGGATCGCCCACCACGGCACCACGCGACCCGTATCGGCAACTCTGAGCACGGACCCATCGCCATGTGGGCAGGCGACGCCGGCTACGAGGCCCACGATGTGACTCTGAGCGGTCCCCGACATCGCCTGGAGATGTTCCCCGAAGGCTACCGCTACCTCGACACCCTCGAAGAAGATCAGAGACAGGACGAGGCACAAGATTCGGAGAGCCGTCGACTGTGATCAGTGGACTCACCACGGCAGAGGTTGAACAACGGGTCTCGGCGGGGCTCGTCAACGACGTGCCGGATGCCCCTGTCCGCACGTTCTCCCAGATCGTCAAAGCCAACGTCCTGACACCGGTCAACGGCATCATCGCCACCCTGCTGGTGCTCATCCTGGTCGCCGGGTTCCCCGCCGACGCACTGTTCGCGGGTGTGGTGGTGAGCAACAGCGTTATCGGAATCGCCCAGGAACTGCAGGCCCGGCGCACCCTCAACGCGCTGGCGGTGCTGTCCGCCCCCAAGGCACGGGTCCGCCGCGACGGAGAGGTCTCTGAGATCGGGATCAGTGGTGTGGTGGCTGACGACGTTCTGGAACTCGCACCCGGTGACCAGATCGTCGTCGACGGTGAGGTGATCTCAGCTGTCGGCCTGGAAATCGACGAGTCGCTGCTCACCGGGGAGGCCGACCCGGTCGAGAAGACCACCGGTCACGAGGTGCTGTCGGGTTCGTTCGTCTCCGCCGGCTCGGGAATCTACCGGGCCACTCGCGTGGGTGCGGACTCCTACGCTGCCAAGTTGTCAGAGGACGCCCGCCGTTTCGAACTGGCGCACAGTGAACTGCGTCGTGGGGTCAACGTCATCCTGCGATGGCTGTCGTTCATCATCCCGCCGACGGCTCTGCTGTTGCTGCTGCGTCAGCTGGACGCCCTCGATGCTTGGCAGGACGCTCTGCAGGGAACCGTCGCCGCGGCTGTCGCCATGGTTCCCGACGGCCTGGTTCTGCTCACCTCGTTGAGTTTCGTAACCGGTGTGATCGCGCTGGCACGTCGTCGGGCGCTTGCCAAAGAACTCGCTTCGGTCGAGTTGCTGGCCCGTGTCGACACCCTGTGCCTCGACAAGACCGGCACGATCACGACCGGAGAGATCTCGCTGGGCTCGGTCGAACCGCTCGGTTCGTTCAGTACCCAACATGTTTCCGAGGTCCTCGGGGCGCTTGCAGCAGCCGATCCCGCGCCCAACGCGACCCTCGCCGCGATCGCCGCGAACTACTCCGAGCCCGAGGACTGGACTCTGACGCAGAGTCTGCCGTTCTCGTCGGCCCGCAAGTGGGCAGCGGCCTCGTTCGCGGACCGAGGCTGCTACTTCCTCGGCGCGCCCGACATCGTCTTCAACGAGAGTGACACCGAGGGTCGAGAACGGGCCGCCGAGATCGCCGCGAGCGGAACAAGAGTTCTCCTTGTGGCCCGTTCGGACGAGCCTTGGCGCGACGAGTCCCTGCCGTCGACGGTCGAGGGGGTGGCGCTGGTCCATCTTGAAGACACCGTTCGCAGCGACGCACCTGAGATACTGGCGTTCTTTCGCGACCAGGGTGTTGCACTCAAGGTCATCTCCGGCGACAACCCCGCAACCGTCGCCGCGGTCGCCCGCCGAGCCGGGATCAGCGGGGCCGACTCCTTCATCGACGCGCGTTCCCTGCCGGACGAGCCCGCCGAACTCGCCGATGCCCTCGAGACCAACACCGTCTTCGGTCGGGTCACGCCGTATCAGAAGCGGGCTATGGTCCACGCGCTGCAGCAGCGAGGGCGGACTGTGGCAATGACCGGCGACGGTGTCAACGACGTGCTGGCGCTCAAGGACGCCGACATGGGAATCGCCATGGGTTCTGGGTCGTCGTCGACCCGGGCTGTTGCGCAGCTGGTCCTGCTCGACAACAAGTTCTCGACACTTCCGAGGGTGCTGGCCGAGGGCCGACGGGTCATCAACAACATCGAGCGGGTCGCCAACCTGTTCATCACCAAAGCCGCCTACGCAGTGCTGCTCACCGCTCTGGCGAGCATTGCAGGCTCGCCCTTCCCGTTCCTTCCCCGCCAACTCACCCTGATCGGCACCTTCTCGATCGGCGTCCCTGGATTCTTCTTGGCTTTGGCCCGCAACGATGCCCTGGTCCGCCCCGGTTTTCTGAGACGGGTGCTGCGTTTCTCGCTGCCTGCGGGTTTCCTGGCCGGTGCGGTGACCTATGTGTTGTACGAGGTCGTGAGACGCATGGACGATGTGTCTCTGGCAGAGGCTCGAACGGCCTCCACCGCCACTCTGCTGGCGATCGTGCTGGTGATCCTGGTGCTCGTCAGCCTGCCTTTGAAACCGGCCAAGATCGCCCTGCCGATAGCCATGACCGGCGTCTACCTGTTGACGTTGTTCTGGTCGTTCTCACGCGACTACTTCGAGTTGGACCTGCCGCCCCGCCCGGCTTGGATAGCGGTTGCCATCGCCGCGGTGATCGGCTCCATCGCCGTAGCCGTCACCACCCACCTCCTCGACGAATGATGTCCAGCGACAACTCGGCAGTACCGTCGCCTCAGATGCTCCCTGCAGTAACACCCATGCCGCCGCTCGCGGACTGCGTGTTGCCCTGGGACGGACCGGTGAGCGACACGGTCGCGACCGTGAGCCGGGCCCGCTTGGAATGCGGCGACACGTTCTTGGTGGACAGTGGCGAGGACCGCTACCTGTTCCTGTTCTCGGACCCGGGGCTCCGTGCCTTCTACGCAGTACCCGAGGAGCAGGCCAGCAAGGGCATCGCAGACTGGAAGATGTTGAGACGCAAGCTCCCCGACGAGTTGTTCGACGGACGTCGCACGCTGCCACACGAGCTGTTCGGAAGGGTCGCGGTCGCCGGTTATCTCGACGCACTGGAGGAGGCCATCGCGCTGCAACTCTCCGAACTGGACCCGCCGTGTGAGATCGAGGTGTTCGGGTTCTCACGTCTGCTCGGGCACCGGTTGGGTCTGGCGAGTTGGGCGGGCAGGGAGATCCTGCACTCGCCCAGACTCCACGAGTTGATCGCGGCGCTGGATCTACTCGACGGATCCGAGGCCTTCGTAAGGCCTGCGCGCATGCAGTCAGTGGCCCTCTCGAACAAGGAGACCGAGCGTGAGGCGATGGCACAAGCCGAGGAGATCCTGATCGAGACGATCAGCGCGCGGGCCACACCCGGTGATGACCTGCTTGGAACGATCATTGAGAGATGGGGCGACATGACCGTTGCCGAGAACGCCCGGGGCGCGGCTCGCGACGTGATCCTGGTGCACATCGGCTCGATGTCGAACATGTTCGCGGCCTTGGGCTGGTCGCTTGTCCACTTGCTGGAGGAGCCCCAGGTGTTGGCGCGGCTGCGACCCGAGGCAGGCCAGGAGTTCGACACAGATCTGGCGTCGCGCTGTGTCTTGGAGTCCATTCGGATCGCCCAGCGCTCGATCATGTTGCGTACCGTGCTTGAACCTGTGGTCATAGACGACGGAGTTGCGGTCTACAGCGTGTCTGCCGGGGCGACGCTCGCCACGTTTCTGCCGCTGACTAACCTGGCAGGCGCTCCCGGCCTCGACCGTTACGACCCCGAACGCTGGCAGGGACGCAAGTTCGTCTCTCCCGAAGGACTGGCCGACGAGGCGATCACCACGTTCGGTCACGGTCCGCATGCCTGTCCGGCCCGACCATTCTCGACAACTGCGATCGTCCGCGTCCTTGAGCGCGTCTTCCGTGCGTTCGACCTTGAGCGCCGTTTTGTTGATGCTCGGACGCTTGCCGGCCAGATCGGGGGCGTCGCCCGCGCCGACGGCCCCTGCAATGTCGTGGCGACCCCCCGTTCAGACACCGATTCTGTGGCCTAACGGCTCGGCCTCTAGAGTCGGCGCATGGCAGAAACCAAGAGGCTCGCTGAGAGGCGCGCGATCATCACCGGAGCGAGCCGAGGGATCGGGGCCGGCGCAGCGCAGCGGATCGCAGCCGAAGGGGCCTCCGTGGCGCTGGTCGCGCGCACTCTCGACAAGCATCCGTCGTTGCCCGGCTCGCTCAACGAGACGGCGGAGAAGTGCCGCCGGCTCGGCGCCGACGTGGCTCTGATCGTCGCTGACTTGACCGACGAGCAGGACCGCTCCAGAGTCGTGCCGGAGGCGACCGCGGCGCTCGGCGGGCCGATCGACATCCTCGTCAACAACGCCGCCGGGGCGATCTACCAGCCGATGCAGGACTATCCGCTGAAACGGCGGCGCTTGATGGTCGAGCTCAACGTCCACTGCCCAGTCGACCTGGCACAGGCGGTGATCCCGACCATGATCGAACGCGGTGAGGGTTGGATCATCAACCTCTCGAGCGCAACTTCGAACCACCCGCAAGGTCCGCCGTACGACCTCAGCGGGGTCAAGGGCGTCTACGGCTACTACGGAGCATCCAAGGCAATGCTCAACCGGGTCACGACCGCTATGGCCTCAGAACTGCACGGCACCGGTATCCGCCTCAACACCGTCGAACCCGCCGCCGCGGTATTGTCCGAAGGCGCCGACAAGATCGTGGGGCACTACTTGACTGAAGACCAGATCGAGTCGATGGAGGCAATGTGCGAGGCAATCCTCTGGCTGTGCGACTGCCGCGCAGACCACACCGGCGAAGTCGAGTCGAGCCTCGACCTGCTCGAACGGGAACAAGTCACCGTCATGAGCCTCGACGGCACCCGGCCCCACCCCGGGGGTTTCCGCCGGTGAGCGTCGCCGAACTCGCCGAGTCAGGCGAACTCGAAGACCTTTCAGCCTCTCTCGACGACCGGGTGGCGGTGCTGACACTCGACAGACCCGAGAACCTCAACGCCTTCTCCTCGGCCATGGGCCGCTCGCTCACCACGGCACTGCGCGCCTGCGATGCCGACGACGCGGTCCGTGTGGTCGTGATCACCGGCGCGGGAAGGGCCTTTTGCGCCGGCGCTGACTTCTCACGCGGCGCCGGAGTATTCGGGACGCCCGACAAGAGCGACAGCAAGAAATCGCCTTTCTCGTCGGACCCGCTCGACGACTTCCATCCATGGGACGTGCGCAAACCGGTGATCGCCGCAATCAACGGCCACGCCGTCGGGATCGGCCTGACCATGACCCTGCAATGCGACATCCGGATCGTCGCAGAGGAGGCGAAACTCGGCATCGTGCAGGTCCGACGAGGAATCATGGGCGACCTCCACTCGCATTGGACCCTCCCCCGTCTCGTCGGCTACGCCAAAGCGACCGAACTGCTGCTCAGCGGACGAATGTTCAGCGGCACCGAGGCGGTGCAATGGGGGTTGGCCTCACAGAGCGCGCCCGGCTCCGAGGTGCTGGAGCGGGCCCTCGAACTTGCTCGTGACCTTGCAACCAACACCGCGCCTTTGTCGGTGGGCGTATCCAAACGCCTGTTGTGGATTTCCGCGCCGACACCTGAGGAGATCAACACGCTAGAACGTGAACTGCACCTGCATCTGATGGGTACCGCTGATTCCACTGAGGGCGTGATGTCATTCATGGAGAAACGTGAACCTGACTGGACCCTGAGGATCTCCCAAGACTGGCCGGAGTGGCTCGAATGACAACCCGGACACGCACTGCGTTGGTCGTCGGCGGCGGTGATCCAGCCGACTCGGTAGGGGTCGGCCTGCTCAGCGCCGGATGGAGTCTCCTTCGGCTCGGAGACGAACCGATATATGACGACACGATCTCCGCGGCTTTCCCGACGCTGGAACACCTCGACCTCGTAGTCCACGCCCGCTACCCGACCCTGTGCCGCCAGCGCATGGAACTGACCGACCTGACCGCACAGCAGTGGCATCAAGGGTGCGACGAACCACTCGAAGCCGGAATCCGCCTGGCCCGGGCAGCACACGAACCGCTGCGCGCCGCCGAAGGCACGATCGTCTATTTGGTGCCGTTGATGGCATCGGCAGGCGGTGAGGGATTCGCCTGCCTCGCAGGAGCCGCGGAAGGGCTGCGGGTGCTCGCCAAATCGCTCGCCAAGACCTGGGGTGAAGACGGCATACGAGCCCACGCCATCACGCTGGACCCGAGCGCTTTCCTGGCTCCTGAGGACGCCGCTGGAATGGCCGAGGCGAACTCTCTGCACGACCCGCCGCTGGGGAGGGTCCCGGATCTCACCAGCGAGGTCTCCGCGATAGTCGATGCCCTCAGCTCCGACGCTTTCACAACACTGACCGGCGCTTCGCTTGTGGTCGACGGCGGACTCTGGATGCCCGGATGAGCAGGCTGCTCGAAGACCGGGTGGCCATCGTCACCGGCGCCGGCCAGGGAGTCGGGGAAGGTATCGCCGCGGCCATGGCCGAAGCCGGCGCGGCGGTGGTGATCGCCGCTCGGCGCGCCGAGAACGGTGAACCCGCCGCCCAAGCAATACGCGACCGCGGGCACCAGGCCCTGTTCTGCCGATGCGACGTGACCGAACGGGCTGACGTGGACGCTGCTGTCGCAGTGGCACTTGACCGTTGGGGTCGCCTCGACGTGATGGTCCACAACGCGGTCTCGCCGCCAGGTCCGCCACGTCCGATTCAAGAGGTCGACGACGAGACCATCGCCGCACAGATCGCTACCAGCACGACCGCGGTCTTCCACTGCGCGCAGGCAGCATTCCCGCATCTTCGCGCCCATGGCGGATCGCTGATTCTTCTCACCTCCCCCTCCGGTATCGAAGGATCAGGGCACTTGCCTGTCTATGGCGCAGTCAAGGGCGCCCAGCGGGGGTTGCTCAAGAGCCTCGCCCGCGAGTGGGGTCCCCACGGGGTGAGGGTCAACGCCATCGCACCGGTGGCGTGGACGCCGGCGATGGACGTGGCGACCGAAGCCAACCCGACACTGGAGGCCCGTCTGATCGGACGGACCCCTCTGGGCCGCATCGGCGATCCGACCTCAGACATCGGTCCGGTAGCGGTCTTCTTGGCCTCAGAGTTGGCACGGCACGTGACCGGGCAGACGTTGGCCGTGGACGGAGGCCGCTACCTGGGCCTCTAAACGACTCCCAACAGCTGGGTCAGCCAATTGGCTGAGGATCGAAAGCGATGCGGATGCCCATGTTGGCGGTGCAGGTGTCGGGTGTGTTGAACGACCGGGCGCCGACCCGGTATCGGTTGCAGTAGGAGTCATGGCACAAATACGACCCGCCTCTGATAACCCTGGAACGTCCCTCGTCGAACCAGTCAGCGCACCATTCCCAGACGTTGCCCGCAGTGTCGTACAAGCCGCAACCGTTGGCCGGGTACGTGCCGACTGGCGAAGTCGCCAACCATCCGTCATCAAGGGTGTTCTCGGATGGAAACGTGCCCTGCCAGATGTTGCATTGGTGGACTCCACCAGGCGTGAGTTCATCACCCCAAGCAAACGTGTTCTGCTCGAGCCCACCACGGGCTGCGCGTTCCCACTCGGCTTCGCTGGGCAGCCGACCACCCACCCACTCGGCATAGGCAGCCGCCTCGGCCCAGGTCACATGGACGACCGGATGGTCGCCGAGACCGTCGAGGTCGCTCTGCGGGCCTGACGGGTGCTGCCAGTCCGCACCCTCGACGACACGCCACCACTCGGCCCCGACGACGCCGCGGGTCTCGCAGAAGTCATCGGGCAGCACTCCCGCAAAGACGAACG
Organism: Candidatus Aldehydirespiratoraceae bacterium; assembly: GCA_965221585.1. GTDB lineage: Bacteria > Actinomycetota > Acidimicrobiia > Acidimicrobiales > Aldehydirespiratoraceae > VXYK01. Next base: position 2,211,437 of record OZ244898.1, read on the forward strand.
ACCAGCCATCGGACTCGGCCAACGTGACCATCCCGGTGGCTTTCACGAACGCCGCGAACTCATCGTTGGTGACCAGATGCGAAGCGATCAGATAGGTGTCGGTAACGACCTCGCGAATCGGTCCCTCACGGTCTGCTGGAAATCTCCTGTCGTCAGTACCCATCAGGAACGAACCAGCTGCAATCTCCACAGTCTGAGGAAGGGCAGCACCTCCAACCGAGCCCTTGCCATCCCCAACAACGGAACTCGACCGCGACCCGGGGCGCGAAGGAGAGCAGCAGGCGTCGTTGGTCACGTCGCCAGTATGGCCGACTGCTCAGTGACTGTCGGACGGCCTCTGTTTTTCCCGCTCTTGTTCACTACGCGCCACCCGTGCTCTTGTTCGCTTCGCTCACGGGCCGCGAGGCCTCGGGCGGGCCGCTCGGGCCACGGCCTCGTTCGACGTGACCCTGTGCGGGATAATTCGCTCGGCCTCTAGGAAGCGTTCTGCATGGCGTCACGCGCGCGCTGCTCAGCTACGCGTTTGCGGCCAATGATCGGGGTAGTGGGGGCGAAACCAGCAGCCGCCCGTTCCGATTCGCTCTCTCCGCCCCAAAACCCGAGTTCACGGTTCTTCCTTGCGTAATCACGGCACTCGATGAGCGAGACACAAGAGTTGCAGATTCGCTCGGCTGCGGTCTCTCGACGAACTCGCGCTTCGGGACGCTCGGCGAACGGCGCGAAGAACAAGTCGCCGTGGCCGCTGCATGCCGGATCATTCATCCATGAAGTTGACCCAATCGGGCCAGCGAGATTCTCGGTAAGTTGGATCATGTCAATCATAAACACCCGCTTCGTTTGAGCCCGTCAGCGCATGTATGCGGCTTCGGGTGCCCCGTTCGGCTAGCAGTTTCAACTTAGGAAAACAGCCGACGATTGTCGCACGAACTTTGATAATTCTTCGCGGTGGAAGCTATCGCTGAAACAGATAGCCGACTATTGCCTGATAATGCACCGATTTCTGGGGTTGTTTCCGTCGGCAAACAGCGATCCGGGTCACCCGTTTGTCGGCGACAACACCCTGACGATATTGATGTACCGGCCCGGGTCGTAGATCGCCGCAGCCAACTCAACCACATCTGCCAACTCCAATCGCTGCAGTTCTGCAAGGAGACGCCACGGAGTGGGGAGTTGATCGTCCGGGGCGTAAGCGCGTCGGGCGAGCGGACGGATCAGGTTTGCGTTCCCGATCCCGAAGTAGTTGGCGCGGGCCACTTCGACCGCGCCGGCGAATTCTTCCGCGAGGACATTGCCGGCGGCGACATCGGCAAGGATGCGGAAGATCCCTGCTTCGATCTCATCCATCCGTTCGGGGTCGCCCGAAGCCGTGACAGTGGATCGTATTCCCTGTTCGGGGGTGAAGTAGGAGGAGAGTCCCACAGATGCCACGTAGGTCGCACCGAGGTTCTCGCGGATGTCGTCGGTCAATCTGGCATCTAGTATCGCGTCGAGCACTTCGATGGCGACCTCGACGGCAGGGTCTATGTCCATGAGCACTTCGTGGTACAGCTGGAGCGAGGTGGCTTGGGAATCCGGACCGAGCTCCACCTCTTGACGCAGCGTGTCGTCGGGTGCGGGTGGGCGACGGTTCACATAGCTGTCGGGTTCTCCCGCAGGCAGAGTTCCCACGTAGGTTCGAGCCAGCCGCTCGACGGTCTCGCGGTCGATATCGCCAGCGACCACCACCACCAGGTCTTCGGCGCTGGCAAACCGCTGCTTGTAGCGTTCGAGCAGTGACTCCGCAGTCAGAGCGTCGAGCGCCTCCTGTGAGGCGAGCGGGTCGAACCATTCGTACTCGTCGCCGTAGCGGGCCTGGTTGTATGCCACCCATGCCTTCCAGCCGGGATCGACTACTGACAGGTTGAGGATGATCTCACCGACGTTGACGACTTCTGCGAAGGCCTGGTCGTCCACTCGCGGCGCGGTGAACAACAGGTGCATCAACTGGAACATCGTCTCCACATCGGCGGTGCTGGAGGTGCCAGTAACACCCTGGGTCGTCTCGCCGATGAACGGCTGCGCGCTCGCGCTGATGCCGTCGAGATAGCGCGACAACTGCGCAGGGCTGAGATCCCCGAGCCCGCTCTGGAGGACCGCTCGTGGAGCCAGCCTGCCTGCCAGCATGCGATCTCCTGGTTCCCCGGCAGACCATCCGCCCTGGGAGACTGCTCGCATATTGACCTCGTTGTCGGCAATGTCGGAGCGCGCGAACATGACGCGTGCGCCGTTGGCGAAGATCCATTCGTACGCGTCGCCGAAGCTGTCGTCATAGATCTCGGCCGAGCGGTCCAGGAGGTCGAGTTCGCCGGATTCCACGACCTCGACAGGTTCGGGTACCGCCAGCAACTGTTCAGCGTCGGAGATCAAGGCGGGCAACTCACCGGGCTCGGAGCTCTCCACGGCCGCCGTCAGTTCTTCGACGGTTGGCAGGTCGGCGGGGTCGGCGGCCACGCCGATCACCAGCAGGCCGCTCTGATCCATTATCTCTCGGAAACGTGTGGACAACTCCGCGGGCGTGATCTCGTCGAGGAGCGCGGAGACCCGTGCCCGCCGGGCCGCGGCGGTTCCGATGTCGGTTCCGTTCAAGAAATGCGCCGCGTATCGATTGGCGTAGACTGGGTCCTGCGTTGTGGACTCGGCTTGAGCCGCGAAGTCCAAACCTGACTTGACCGCGGTCACTGCCCGATCAAGGTCAGCTTCCACGAAGCCATGCTCTTTGAGGGTCAGCATCATCGACCAGAAGTCGTTGAGGGCGGTCTCGAAGTCGACGGCTCGCAGGTTGGTGCCGTAGAAACGCAATCCGCGGGTGTGGGTGAACGAACTCCAGTGCGTCGGGTCTGTCTGCGACAATAGGCCCTGCTCGTAGGCGTCCTGCAGGCGGTTGCCGAGCATGATCGAGATGAGCTGCTCAAGCCGAAGCTGTCGTTCGCCTTCAACCGTGTTGCGGTCCCAGGACGGAAGCCGGATGTCCAGCGACAGATAGGAGTAGCCCTGTCCCGGCGAGGTAGCAATATCGAATCTCGGTTCTGGATCCAGTTCTGAGGACCTGTCGGGAGCGGTCGGATCGTCTCCCTCCGGTACGGGGCCGAAGTGCTTCTCGACCAAACCTTCGAGTATGTCCAGAGGTAGCTGACCGACAGCGATAACCGCCATGTTGGAGGGCACATACCACTTCTCGTAGAAGTCGCGCAGGTCTTGCGCGGTGGCCCCTTCGATGCCTTCCAAAGATCCGATCGGCAAGCGACCCTCATAGGGGGTTCCCACGTCGTACATGCGTGGGAATGCCACACGAACAACACCGTCGGCGGTCTCGTACCCGAGGCGGTACTCGTCTCGCACGATTCCCCGTTCATCTTCGACGTCATCGGGGTTGATCGTGGCTGCGTGGGCCCATTGCGCCAACACATCGAACGCGGTGTTGACGGCGCCGCCGTCTGTGGTTCCCACATCGAGTTCGTAGACGGTCTCGTCGTAGGAGGTGTAGGCGTTGATATCAGGACCGAACTCGACACCGAGGGCCTGCAGGACTTTGGTCAACTCATTGCCCGGGTACTTCTCGGTGCCGTTGAACAGCATGTGCTCTAGGAAGTGGGCCACACCGCTGCCCGCTTCAGCTTCATTGAGCGACCCGGCGTTCACGGCCAACCGCAACGACAATCTGTCGCCGGGGCTGTCGTTGCAGCGGAGGTAGTAGGTCAGGCCGTTGTCGAGCGTTCCGATCCGTACCGCCGGGTCCGTCGGCAAAAGGCCGTCCTCGGTAGCTGTCGCCTCGTGGCCGGAGTCCTCGCATTCGATGTCTGCCGGTTCAGGCTCACCGTCATCAACGGTCGGATCGCAGTGCGGGGCTGCTGGGTCGAGGACTACTTCGGGCTCTCCCTGATAGCGGTACAAGAAGGTGATCAGCTGGCCACGCGTCAAGGTGGCTTCGGGTGCGAAAGTGGTCGGCGTGGTGCCGGTGGTGATACCAGTGTGTGCCATCCACGACACAGCCGCCTGTTGCCAAGGCGCGACCACATCGTTGAAGCTGTGCGGCGGTGCGGAGGGCTCACCGGCCAGACGATGCAGCAACGCTGCGGCCTGACCACGTTGCAACGTCTCATCAGGCGCGAAGGTGCTCGGCGAAGTACCGGTGGTGATCCCACTGTTGGCCATCCACGAGATCGCATGAATCTGAGACGCGTCGAACACATCTCGGAACGAATGGAGGGCCCCGGCATCGGGCTGATCCTCCATGTTGTAGATCCACACCGCGGCCTCACCACGCGACACCGCAGCATCGGGCCCGAAACACGGCCCGGAATCACCTGTGATCCCTTGGTCGACGGACCATTGCACCGCGTCGGTGTACCAATTGCTCGCCGACACGTCGCCGTACCCCGCCTCGGCCCCGGCGGGCGAAGGTGACGCCACCAACAACGCTGCCATCAACGCCGCTATCGATGCAACGGCCAACCCAACCCGGCTCAGCCCGGCTGTCAAACGAGAACTTGAGTCACCCATAGGCCCGACAATGTACCCTCCGCCACTCCGGTTTTGAACACAAGTCTCCCCGCCACGCTGTCATTGGCTGAATTGCCTGCTCAGGCGACTGTGCCGCTCGCGCGCAGCGAACCGATCTCGGCGCTCGTCAATCCGAGATCGTCCGCCAGAATCTCATCGGTGTGCTGTCCCAGGCGAGGTGCCGGTGCCGGCTCCGTCGCGAGCATCCCGTCGACCGCCAGCGGCGAACCGGGGGCCAGGTAGGTGCCGATCTGTGGTTGGGAAACTTCGGCGAACAGGCCGGATTCCACCGAGCACCGGGGATCCTCGTCCACGAGTTGCTTGAAGGTCTGGTAACGGTCCCAACACACACCGAGTTCATCGAAACGAGCCGCCACCTCGGTGATCGTACGGCTCGCTATCCAGGGCCGGATCGCGGCGGACACTTCGACGCGGGCTGCGAAACGATCACCTTCGTCACCGAAGTCCAGTCCTTGAGACTCAGCGATTGCGGCCACGGCATCGCTGGACTCGGTCGCCTCGAGCAGACTCGACCATTGCTTCGGGCTTATCCCTGCCACGTAGACCCGCACTCCGTCGGCTGTCGTGAACTCGGCTCCGTAGGCGCCATAGACAAAGTTGCCGAAACGCCCACGCTCTGTGCCGTTGACCTGCGCCTCGGCCACATGGCCGAGGGCCGCCACGGCCGCGAGAGCCACGTCGCTGAGGGCCAAGCTCATCAGGGTGCCCTCCCCGGTCTGCATGCGCCGTCGATCTGCAGCCAACAGGCCCAGCGCTGCCGTCTGACCACAGATCAGGTCCCAGGCGGGCAGCACATGATTCACCGGATCTGATGAGTCGACGGGGCCGGTCGCCAATGGATATCCCATCGCTGCGTTGACCGTGTAGTCGAGCGCGGTGGAGCCGTCGCGGTTGCCGGTCACCGCGAGCATCACCAGATCGGCCCGAACCTGCTGCAGGGCCGAATACGACATCCATCCACGCGCCGGAAAGTTCGTGAGGAAAGTTCCCGTGATGCCGATCAACTCGGTAAGCAGCTCCTGGGCGCGCTCGGAGCGGAGGTCGACCGCGATCGAACGTTTGCCCTTGTTCAGTCCCGCCCAGTACAACGACTCGCCCTCGGCGGTGAGGGGCCAGCGGCGCGCATCAAGCCCTCCACCGATATGATCGAAACGAATGACGTCAGCACCGAGCTGGGCCAGCGCCATGCCTCCCGAAGGGGCCGCCACGAAGGCCGAGCCCTCGACTATCCGGAAGCCGTCAAGCGGCGGAACCATCGACAGTTCCAGCGGTGTGGGCGGCGGCGGTGTCTCCGTCGACGGGCATCAGGCCATCCAGTTGATCGACTGCAGTTCGCTGTAAGCCTCGATTCCCCACTTGCCTCGGTCCCGACCCACGCCGCTCATCTTGAAACCACCGAACGGCGCTTCCATGTGGGGTTGGATGACGTTGAGACCGACGCAGCCCGATTCGAGTTGTCCGGCAATGTTGTAGGCACGCTTCGTGTCGGCTGAGAAGACGTAGCTGTAGAGGCCGTAGTCGGAGTCGTTGGCGAGTTGTACGGCCTCGTCGTCGTCGGAGTAGGGCAGAACCACGATGACCGGGCCGAACGCCTCCTCGCGCACCACATGCATGTCCGGCGTGCAGTCCGCGAGCAGGGTCGGCGCGATGAAGTACCCGGGCAGGTCCGGGCGCTCACCGCCGCAGACCAGCCTGGCCCCGTCGTCGATTCCCGACGCGATGAACTGCTCGACGCGATCGCGGTGCACTTCGGTGATCACCGGGCCGACGATGGTGGACCGGTCCGTCGGGTCCCCGACCTTCATGAAGCCCGAGAATGTGTTGAGGGTCTCGATCAGCTGCTCGTAGATGTCGCGATGAGCGATCACCCGGGTCGGCGCAGTGCATATCTGTCCCGCATGAAAACCCCAGACCGTCGCGATCGACTGCGCGGCCGTGCCGAGGTCGGCATCCTCGGTGACGATGGCCGCGCCCTTGCCTCCGAGCTCCATGAGCAGGCGTTTCATGGTCTTGCCGCCGTTGGCCATGATCTTGGCGCCGATCGGCGAGGAACCGGTGAACGAGATCATGTTGACGTCGGTCGAGTCGACCAACGCGGCCCCCACTTCGGGACCCGAACCGTTGACGATGTTGACCACACCCGGGGGGAAACCGGCGGCTTCGACAGCCTCGCCCAGGAGCAGAATCCCGAGAGGGTCCTGAGGCGCGGGCTTGATGACAGTGGTGCATCCCGCGGCCAGCGCCGGCGCGATCTTTCCGGCAACGTTGGTGACAGGGAAGTTGTACGGCGTGATCGCGGCAACGACACCGACGGGTTGGTGCTTCACCTGGGCGCTCAACAGACCGGCCGGCCCGAGCGGACCCGCCGGAGTCGGGATCGGCGACAAGTTCTCGTCGAGGTCGATAGGCGTGGCGTAGTAACGGAAGCGGTCGACCGCGGGACCTCCGACCTGCAGAGTCTCGGTCGTTCCGATGGTGGCTCCCGTCTCGGCCTGCACGGTCGGGACCCAGTCCGGCGAGCGTTTCGCGATCTCGTCACCGAGTCGCCCGATGAGGGCGCACCGCTGGGTGGCGCTGAGTCTCTTCCAGTCCGCAAATGCCGCCTTGGCCGCCGCGGCGGCATCGTCTGCCTGTTCCACGGTTGCCTCGGGTGCCCGTCCGACGACGTTGGTGGTGTGTGGATCGACGATGTCGTAGTGCCCGGCACCACCCTCGACCCATTCACCGTCGATCAACAGCCGCCAATCCTTGTCGACATCAATCATGCTCATGGCCCCAAACGTTACCTTCAGCACTCCCGATGTCGTTAGTCCGCGTTGGCTCCTCTAGTCTCATCATCGATCCGATAGTCAGCCTGTTTGAGGAGTCGCAATGCCAGAAGCCGTGATCGTCGCCACCTCCCGCACCCCGATCGGCCGGGCCCACAAGGGTTCTCTCGTCGACGCCCGCCCGGACGACATGTCGTCGTTCATCCTGAGCGACGTGATGGGCAAGGCCGGCGTGGAAGCTGACGACGTCGAAGACGTGATCTGGGGTATCGGCCAGCCAGGCGGCGAGGGGGGCTACAACATCGCCCGGGTGATATCCGCCATGCAGGGCCTCGACCTTCCGGGCGTCACCGTCAACCGCTACTGCTCGTCGTCGCTGCAGACGATCCGCATGGCCGCCCATGCCATCAAGGCCGGTGAGGGCGACTGCTTCGTGGCGGGCGGTGTGGAAACCGTGAGCCGCTACATCCACGGCGCGGCCGACTCCGGGCCGCACAACGAGAAGTTTTCCGAAGCCGAGGAGCGCACTTCGTCACGAACCGGCGAGGGTTCAGCGACTTGGGCTCCTCCCGCGGGCCTGCCCGACATCTACATTGCCATGGGCCAGACCGCCGAGAACGTGGTGCAGGCGACCGGGATCAGCCGTGAGCGCCAAGACGAGTGGGGTGTCAGCTCGCAGAACCGGGCCGAAGCGGCACTCAACCGTGGTTTCTTCGAGCGTGAGATCACGCCCTACACGCTGCCCGACGGGACCGTCGTGTCGACCGACGACGGTATCCGCGCCGAGACGACCATTGAGAAGGTCGCGCAACTCAAACCGGTGTTCCGCCCTGACGGCACGGTCACAGCGGGCAATGCCTGCCCGCTGAACGACGGCGCGGCGGCAGTCGTAGTGATGAGCGACAGCAAGGCCGCAGCGATGGGAATCAAGCCACTCGCACGGATCGTCTCAAGCGGCGTGTCAGCGCTGAACCCCGAGATCATGGGTCTCGGACCGATCGATGCCTGCCGTCAGGCCATGGCCCGTGCCGGAATGACCATTGACGACATCGACCATGTGGAGATCAACGAGGCGTTCGCCGTGCAGGTTCTCGGTTCCGCCGACGAACTCGGCATCGACCTCGCCAAACTCAACCCAAACGGCGGATCGATCGCGCTCGGCCACCCGTTCGGGATGACAGGCAGCCGGATCATGACCACCCTGCTCAACGGCCTCGAAGACTCCGACTCGACGATCGGTATGGAATCGATGTGCGTCGGCGGAGGTCAGGGAATGGCCATGATCGTCGAACGGCTGAACTGAAAGGGCCGAGCAAGGGGGCACAGCCATGTCAGAAAACGTTGCACTACCCGGAAAGCTCGGGGACCCGTCCCGGACTCTGGGAACCGATCCCCGTGCAGATTCACGCATGGTGGCTGTGTTGGAAACGCTGGGGTTGGCTGGAGCATCCGAGCCCTTGCCAATTTCTGCGGAGTCCTCGATCGAGGAATTGCGGGCGTTCACAGACATGGCCGAACCCGGCTTTGAGATGTTGTTCGACATGATCTACACCGATCTACCGCCGGTGGAAGGGGTGGAGTCGCGCACTGAGGTGATTTCTGGAGTCGACGGCAACGACATCAACCTCTACATCCATCAGCCGAGCGCGCCCGGCAGCGGCCCGCGGCCCGCGGTGTTGCATATCCACGGTGGAGGAATGGTGATCCTCAAGGCTTCCGGGGCCTCCTATCGGCGCTGGCGCGATGAGCTCGCAGCGCTTGATCTTGTCGTGGTGGGCGTGGAGTTTCGCAACGCTGGAGGCGCGTTGGGGCATCACCCGTTCCCGGCGGGTTTGAACGACTGCGCCTCGGCGTTGGATTGGGTCAATGCCAACAGGACCGAACTCGGCGTGTCGAAGATCGTGGTGTCGGGAGAGTCTGGGGGCGGCAACCTGACTCTGGCCACGACGCTCAAGGCAAGCCGCGAGGGGCGCCTGGGGATGATCGACGGCGTCTACGCGCAATGCCCGTACATCTCCGGTGCCTACGGGAATCCACCCATGGAGTTGACCTCGCTGCACGAGAACGACGGGTACTTCCTGGGCAGCGAGATGATGGACCATTTCGTTCGTGTCTACGATCCCGACGGCGAGAACCTCAACAACCCGCTGGCCTGGCCGCTCAATGCCAGTGTCGACGACCTGAAGGGTCTGCCACCGCATGTGATCTCGGTGAACGAGTTGGATCCGTTGCGCGACGAGGGTTTGGCCTACTTCCGCAAGCTCATTCAAGCCGGGGTCACCGTCAACAGCCGCACGGTCAACGGCACCTGCCATGGGGCCGACGTGATCTTCCGCGGAGCTCTGCCCGAGGTCTACGCCGCCTCGGCCCGCGACCTCCAGTCCTTCGCCTACAGCTGCTGAGCCCCGCGAAGACGAGGAGTCAGTCGGCTGGGTGGTTGATCAGGTGGGTGGCGGCGTTGTCGAAGTGTTCGAACATGGCGTCTCTGATCTCGGGCGGCACCGGGCGGTCGGTGCCGTCCGCGAGGGTGGCCACGGCGAGCGACGCTTCCATGTGCTTCATCCAGGCGTTGCGTTCTTCCAGGCCGATGACGAAGGGCATGTGGCGCATGCGCAGCCGGGGATGGCCTCGCTTCTCGCTGTAGTGGGCCGGACCGCCCCAGTACTGGGCCAAGAACCCGGCGAGGCGCTCGCGCGACGGCCCCATGTCTTTGGGGTACATCGGCCGTAGCTGAGGGTCTGACTCGACGGCGTCGTAGAACCGGCCGACCAGCTCGTCGAAGAAGCGCTGCCCGCCAACCGCGTCGAACACCGTCGGTGGCGCCTGCAGGGCTTCACGCATTGACCCTTTCAGGCTCACAGAACCCGGCGAAACCCAGCGACGACTGTCTTGCGCCGAAGCGTCCGCGGGACTTGTCTCAACGTCTGGAGCAGGTTGAGAACCGGGTTGGTCGGTCATCTGTTCAGGCTAGACCCAAGCTCGCAGTCGTCACCCGCAACTCAGCCATCGAACCACAGGCGGGCTGCGTTCTTGCCCAGAATCGCTGCTTGTGTGGCTGTGTCGAGATCGCTGATGGCGTCGGCCACGATCGCAAACAGTTCCGCATACGGGCGGTCGTGCACCTGGGGGTGGTCCGAACCCCAGACGATGCGTTGGGATCCGAACAGGCCCAAGAGCCGGGAGACGACTGCCCTCGGTGCTACCGCAGCGGCGTCGAAGACACCGGTGCTGAGTTTGACGACCAGATTCTCGTGTTTGGCGAGATCGGCGAGATCCTGGTCATCGACTCCGACCGATACGAAACCGCAGTGGTCGACAGCGATCTCACAATCGGGCACGGCTGAGGCCATCCGTGCCACAGCCGGCAGTTCTTCACGCAAACAGCAGACGTTGGGTCCGATGCCGAGTTCAAGGCAAGCCCGCACCGAATCCACCGCGAGGTCGCGGTGCAGCCAGGGCTCAGGAATCGAGAACAAGCGCAGCCCGGTCGCTCCTCGTGACGCGGCCCAGTTCAGCAGGCTCAGCGGGTCTACTGCGTGCTGGCCGATCGCGACCATTGCCCGCCAGTCGTCACCAAGAGCCTGGGCGGCTTCAACAACCAGCGAGTTGTCGAAACCATGCGCTCCCACCGCCTGCACCAACACTCCACCGGACACGCCCGCCGCAATCGCCCGAGCAGTCACGGCCTGCGCGGAGGAATCGATCTGATCCCACCAGCGCGCGTTGGGATTGCCAGTGAGATCGTCCACGCACGCCTCCACGTCAACCACATGCAGATGCGCATCCAACACTTGGCCATGCACCGCGTCGACACCGTCGAGATCACCCATCACCAGAAACGTTACTGAAGACCGCACCGCTAACATTTGTCGGGTGAACGGACCCGAGGGAGCCTCCTGACTCAAACTCCAGATCGGGTTCGTCTAGGCCCGACAGGACTCGCAGCCCGGTTCGTCCGTTCGGAATTGGGGCGCGGATTCATCGCGTTCCGGCATCAGGCCTACCGCTGGGTCTTCGCCAGCTTCGTGATTCAGCAGATCGGCTTCTGGATGAGCCATCTCACCCTGCAGGGCCTTATCGAGGAGCGCAGCAACGGCGACACGTTGGCAATCACAGTTCTGTTCGCTGCTCTGTTCGCGCCTGCTCTGTTCGTGGGGCCGTTCGGTGGGGTGCTCGCTGATCGCGTCGAGCGCAAAACGGTCGTGACCCTGTCGTACTATGCCTCCGCTGCGTCTGCGGCTGGTCTGGCTCTGCTCACGGGGTTCAACGGCGCTCCCCCGCTGTGGGCAATCTACGCGCTGGCGTTCACTCTGGGCACGACGTTCTCTCTGCTTGGTCCCTCGGCAGGTGCGCTGGTAGTCAACTCGGTTTCGAGCAACGCGGTGCAAAGCGCCATCTCGATGCAGGCCGCGGTCCAGAATCTGACTCGCGTGGTGGGACCGATCATGGCGGTCGAGGTGATCGGTTCCGGCCGCTTCCATCTTGGTTTCACAGGTTTCGCGGTGGGCTCGGCGCTCGCCGGTCTGATGATCACCAGGGTTGTGGTGGACGCTCACGACGTGGCCGCGGACGGGTTGGGAGTGTTCGGACGCATCCGCGACGGTTTCCGCCATGCCCGTGAACGGAAACCGGCCCTACTGGCTGTTGCCACGACCGCTATGGCTTCGGTCTTCGGGGTCAGCCACACGGCTCTGGTTCCCAGCTTCACTCGCGAGATCCTCGAACAGGAACCTGGGCAGTTCGCCAAGATCATCGCCGCAACCGGTTTCGGTGCCATCGTCGGCGCGCTCACCGTCGGTTACAGCAAAGTCGAGCCCAGCCTGCAGAGGGCGGCGATATCGCTGTTGTTCTACGGCATCTGTCTCGTCGGCTTCACGGCTTCTGAACAGCTCGAGACGGCAATGGCATGGCAACTCGGGGTCGGGTTCTGCTATTTCTCGACCATGACGACCCTGCAGACCCTGCTACAGCAGGTGGTGTCGGATTCTGCGCGGGGACGTGTGATGTCGCTGTTCACCATCTCCTGGGCCGGCGTGGTCTGGATCGGCACGCTGTTGCTCGGCGCGGTCGCAGACTCCGATGGTCTCAACCTCGGCGTGCGGCCCACGCTGCTGGGAACCGCCGGCATCATCACCTGCTACGGGTTGGTGGTCACAGTGATCTCGAGAGGCATGCCGACGGGATCGCACTACCCCGACTAGTCCGATTACCGCTCCCGCGGGGCCGCGCGTAGGGTACGGCCATGGAGCTCATCGATCCGCGTCCGCTCGACATCCTGGACGGTGACTTCTATGTCGACGACCCCTACCCGCGCTACGCCTGGCTTCGTGAGCATTCCCCACTGCACTGGGACGACATCAACGAACTCTGGGTGGTGACCCGCTACGACGACATCGTAGAGATCGAGAAGAACAAATCGCTCTTCATAAGTTCCGACAAGATCAAGGGCGGCTCTCGGCCGAACATTCCAGGGGACAATTCGATCATCAACCTCGACGACCCGCTTCATCAGACTCGGAGGCTGCTGGTCGCGCGCCGATTCACTCCGCGTGCCGTGCGCAGTTGGGAAGACCACGTTGCAGATGTCGTTACAGAGTTGCTCGATGCCGCGCTTGCCAAGGGGCAAGCAGAGATTGTGGAGGAGCTCGCTGCACCCCTCCCTGCAAAGATGATCGGGCTGCTGTTGGGTTTCCCCGACGAGCTGTGGCCGCAATTGAAACACTGGTCGGAGACAACTATCGCCATGGGTGGAGGCCCTCGTTACTCGAGCGAGGAGGGCGCGCAATCAGTGTTCGAGTTCGTCAACGCCGCCACGGAGCTCTACGAGGGACGCAAGGGCTGCCCAGCCGAAGATGTGATGTCGCACTGGATCTCGATCGAGCAGGACACCGATGGGCAGGTGGGCGGCGCGCCTTTCGGACTCGACCAGATCCTCTCGGATGGCCTGCTGATTCTGGACGGCGGGGCCGAGACGACCCGCACCGTGATCGCCCGGACAATGCTGGCTCTGGCTGACCACCCCGAGCAGTGGCAGGCACTCCAAGAGGGCGCCGATATGACGGTCGCCACCGAGGAGTTCATCCGCTGGGTTACACCGATCCACAACATGTGCCGGGTGGCCGGCGAGGATGTCGAGATGCACGGCCAGAGGATCAAAGGCGGGCAGCAGTTGGTGCTCGCCTACAGCTCGGCGAACCGCGACCAGGCTCAGTTCGACGACCCCGAGTCGTTCGATGTGACCCGTACTCCCAATCATCACGTCGCCTTCGGTTTCGGCACCCATTTCTGTCTGGGGGCATCGCTGGCCCGCCTGGAGATCCAGACCTTCTTCGAGCAGTTGGTCCAGCGAGTCTCGGAACTGCGGCGCATCCCCGAGCTGCCCCATGTCGAGATGCCCAACGCTTTCGTCTTCGGTCTCAAGGAGGCCCATATGGCGTTCACCTTGAAATAGACACGGCACCTTGAAATAGACCCGAGTCGAGACTCTGAAGTAGACCGTAGCCATGTCTGATCTCTTCAGTTACGCCAACAAACGTGTTGTCTTGACCGGTGGTACGACCGGGGTCGGAGCCGCCGCGGTGGAGCTTCTCGCCGAACTCGGCTGCACCGACCTGACGGTGCTCGACATCGCCGAACCAACCGGTCCGGCCACCCGCTATATCCCCACCGACATGTCGGACCCGGCTTCTGTCGACGCGGCGATCGCCGACATCGGCGGAGGGGTGGACGTGTTGTTCAACAACGCCGGTGTGGCCGCAACCCACGCTGCCGACTTCGTGATCCGGGTCAACTATCTGGGCCTTCGCCGACTCACCGAGGGTCTGCTCCCTGCCATGAACAGCGGAGGGGCTGTGGTCAACACCGCCTCCATCGCAGGACAGGGCTGGCCCGAGAACCTGGCCAAGATCTCCGAATTGATCGCCATAGACGATTGGGACGAAGCACTCGGGTGGATCGCCGACAACGACGAACTGGTCGGTGCCGACTCCTACTCCTTCTCCAAGCAGCTCGCACAGGTGTGGACCATGCACAGCTCGGCCCGCACCCGCAGAGACTTCGGGGTGCGCACCAATTCGGTGTGCCCGGGTCCCGTCGACACGCCGCTGATGGACGATTTCATCAAGACGATGACCGAGCAGGTGATCCAATGGACCATCGACCAGACCGGCGGCGCAATGCTCTCCGCCGCCGACATCGCCCGCACGCTGGTCATGCTGGGCAGCGACGCCTCAGTCGCCATGAACGGCCACAACACGATCGCCGACAACGGCTTCAGCGCCCTGATGACCACTGGACAGGTTGACTTCTCGGGCCTGGGGTAGGCCGCTCTTCCTCGCCGCCGGCCACGTAGGGTTCTCCGTCAGTGACTGACACGGCCACCCTCATAGAGCTGACTCCCGACAAGACAGACGCTGAATCGCTGCTTGAAACCATCCTGGAATGGGCTAATGAGCGCGGCGTCGAACTCTATCCCCATCAAGAGGATGCCATCCTGTCGCTGCTGGCGGGGGACAACGTGGTCTTGGCCACTCCGACGGGGTCGGGCAAGTCGTTGGTGGCAGTCGCCGGGGCTTTCGCGATGCTCGCCAACAACAAGCGAACCGTATACACCGCGCCGATCAAGGCCCTGGTGAGCGAGAAGTTCTTCGAACTGGTCGCTGAACTCGGCGCTGACAACGTGGGAATGGTGACCGGCGACGCGGCCGTCAACGCCGATGCGCCCGTTGTGGTCTGCACCGCTGAGATTCTGGCCAACCGGGCCCTGCGTGAGGGGCCGGACCTGGATGTCGACCTGGTGGTGATGGACGAGTTCCACTACTACGGCGACCGCGACCGCGGCTGGGCATGGCAGGTGCCGCTGTTGGAACTGTCTCATCCGCGTTTCCTGTTGATGTCGGCCACGCTCGGCGACACGAGTGACCTGCGCGCCGATCTCCACACCCGCACTGGCCGCGACACGGTTCTGATCGATCAGGCCCCGAGGCCGGTGCCCCTTGACTTCGAATATCGCGAGACTCCGTTGCTGGAGACGCTCGCTGATCTCCTGAAAGCTCGCAAGACTCCCGTCTACATCGTTCATTTCACGCAACGTGAGGCGACCGGGCGTGCTCAGAGTCTCACCAGCCTCGACGTGCTCTCCAAAGAAGAGAAGGAGGCTGTGAACACTGCTATCGGCGGTTTCCGTTTTGACACCCCGATCGGCAAGGACGTGCTCCGTTTCGTGCGAGCCGGGATCGGAGTGCACCACGCCGGTCTGCTGCCCAAATACAGGCTGTTGGTTGAGAAACTGGCGCAGCAGGGCCTGCTCAAGCTGATATGCGGCACCGACACACTGGGGGTCGGCGTCAATGTGCCTATCCGCACCGTGCTGTTCACCCAACTCTGCAAGTACGACGGTCGCAAGGTCCGGGTGCTGTCGGTACGCGAGTTCAACCAGATCGCGGGTCGGGCCGGCCGTCGCGGCTTCGACACCGCTGGCAGCATCGTCGTGCAGGCCCCAGAACACGTGATCGAGAACAAACGGGCTGAGGCCAAGGCCCTCACAGATCCGAGGAAGAAGAAGAAACTGGTCAAGAAACGCCCTCCCGAGCGCGGCTATGCCCATTGGGACGGCGACACGCTCGCCCGCCTCAGCGGAGGCACGCCCGAGACGCTCCAGTCGAGTTTCTCGGTGAGCCACGCCATGCTGCTCAACGTGCTCGACCGTCCCGGCGACGGTTGCGCGGCGATGAAACGGCTGCTCACCGACAACCACGAACCTCGAAGCGCCCAACGTCGACACATTCGCAGGGCCATCGCGGTGTATCGATCACTTCTCCAAGCCCAGATCGTGGAGCTGGACCCGCTTCGCATCAACATCGATCTGCAAGACGACTTCCGCCTCAACCAGCCGCTGTCGCTGTTCGTGGTTGAGGCCGTGGAGGCGCTCGACGCTGAGGCACCGGACCACCATCTTCAGGTGCTCAGTCTGGTGGAGTCGATACTCGAGGATCCGATGGTTGTGCTGTTGGCTCAGAAGGACAAGCTAAAGGACGCGTTGGTGAGCGAGATGAAGGCGGCAGGCATCGAGTACGCCGAACGCATGGACCGCCTCGAGGAGGTCACCTGGCCCAAGCCCGAAGCCGAGTTCATTGAACCTGCTTTCGCGATCTTCGCCCGCCACCATCCTTGGGTGGGGCGCGACAAGGTCAGCCCCAAGGGGGTCGTCCGCGAGATGCTCGAGTTCGCGGAGACCTTCAACCAGTTTGTGGCTCGCTACGGGATCAAACGGTCGGAGGGGCAGCTTCTGCGTTATCTGACCGACTGCTACAAGACGCTGATCCAGACTGTGCCCTCCACCGCCCTGACCGATGACCTTGCCGACGTGATCGAATGGCTCGGCGCGATGATCCGGAGGGTTGACTCGAGTCTCATCGATGAGTGGGAACGCCTGCGAAATCCCGAAGTGGCTGAGTCCGAACCGACACCGCCCGAGAGCTACGACATCACCTCCAACGAACGGGCCTTCGGCGTGCTGGTGCGCAACGAGCTGTTCCGGTCGGTCACGTCGCTTGCCACCCGTCGCCGGCTCAATCCCGAGATCGACGGGGTCGAGGAGTATTTCGACGCCCATGACGCCATCGAGATCGACGCCGAGGCTCGCAGCAGTCGTTGGGTGACCGTCGACCTGTCGCGTGGCCTGGCCACCCAGACGCTCTGCGACCCTGAGGGGTACATGGAGTGGGTGCTCGAAGCCGAGGTCGACCTGGAGGCTTCCAGGCGCGAGGACCGCGCGGTGGTAATTCCCGTCCGGGTCAGACAGCTCTGACCCGTTCTGGCGGCGCCGGAACGCGAACGGCGGATTCTGATTCGTCGCAGGGGGCCGCTAAGGTGCCGCCGCATGGGATCAATCGAAGGATTCGCGACGCTCGTCACCGGTGGCGGAAGCGGTATCGGGGAGGCGTCCGCTGCGAGGCTGGCCGCTGACGGCGCGCACGTGACCATCTGCGGGCGCACGGAGCAGAAACTGCTTGATGCCGTCGACCGCATCGCTGCCGTTGCGGCGGAGGGAGTCACGGTTCAGCACATAGTCGCCGATGTCACCGAGGAGTCCGATGTGGAGGCGGCTGTGGCTGCCGCTGCAGCCATAACCGGGCGACTCGACGGGCTGTTCGCCTGTGCCGGCGGCTCAACCTGTATGGGTCCGCTGGTTCTGGCCGACGTGGAAGACATCCGTTCCACGATGGAGCTCAACTACATCGGCACGTTCCTGTGTCTCAAAGCCGGAGGCGCGCAGATGGCTCGACAGGGAGGTGGCGGATCAATCGTCGGCTGCTCGTCGCACGCCGGCCAGGACTCGATGCGCTGCCTTGGCGCCTACGGCGCTGCCAAAGCCGCTCTCGACCATCTGTGTCGAGTCAGTGCAGATGAGATGGGCCGCTTCGGGATAAGGATCAACTCGATCCAGCCGGGCATTGTGGCAACCGAGTTGATGACGCCGATAACCAGCGGTGGCGCGTTGCTCGACAACTATCTGCCCGCGATTCCGTTGGGGCGCGTCGGCGAACCCCCTGAGATCGCCGATTTGGTGCGGTTCCTGATCGGACCTGAGTCGTCCTGGATCACCGGGCAAGCGTTCGCGGTCGACGGCGGGCAGAACCTGCGTCGAGGCGCCGACTACGGCACGCTCCTGCGGGAGTTCGGTCCCGACCCCCTCGACAGCCTCGAGCCCCAAGACTGAGACCAGCGGATCTGGAGCTATTCGCTCGGCGTCTTGGATTTGTCCGGGACGACAGACGATCTCTGCAGCAACTCGGTGAGCCCCGGATATCCGGGTATCGGCTTGAGCTTGTGGTCGATATAGATCAGGCCCGCGGTGATGGAGAGGAACCCCAGAGTGAAGTTCACGCCGAAACGGGTGAGCACGAAGATGTTCACCCCGGTGTTGTTGTAGAGGTAGATGTCCCAGATGGCGGTGAGTATCTCGAAGGCGACGATGAACCAGGTAGCCATCGCCATGGCGCTCGTGTAGCGCTTATCTTCGGCCATGCCGTCCGGCAGCCGCAGGAGCCGTTCGACGACCCAGGCCATGAAGGATCGGCCGCGCAGAATGGTGATGGCCAGTACCACGCCGACCAGGATCTTGGTTGCGAAGCCGATTCCGAAGTACACCGCCTCGGTGCTGATTCCGAAGTCGACGAGTTCACGTTCCGCGGCGATCGACACGGCGCTGCGCACGATCAGGTACGCGGTCACAGTCGGCAGCATCAGCCCGATGTTGAGCCCCCGACGCCGCCTGCTGACCGCGGCCTTGAACGACCACAGCGTCGCGGCCACAACGGCTGCTTCGATGCTTACCAGGTTGTAGAACCCGAGAAACAACAGCACCGGCATCAGCTGGTCCAGGGTTCCACCTCCACCAAGCCGAACCTTGGGCGCTGTGTTATTGCCGGGCGCGGTGTCATCGCCGGGCGTAGCCGGAGCCGCGTCAGACGGGGCGTCGTGGTTGGTCACGGGGAGAGGGCCATCCATTGCGCTGCTACTTCGGGATCACCGAAGACCTGGAGCCCGTCGAGGGTCCGTCTGCCCCAGCCACACAGAAACAGTTCCTCGCCCGTGGCACGCACCGCGGCGTCTCCTTTGGCGTGCTCATGGGTTACGGAGATCGCTCCGTTGACCGCCCGCAGCATGAACTCTCCGTCGCCATCGGTCTGATGAAGATGCAACGAACCGGACGGCAGCTCTCGGACTCGCCTTGACAGCACCTCGGTGAAGAGCTCATCGACACCGTCTATGCCGTCGGCTGCAGGAACCGGCGTCGAAACCTGGACTGCCTGTTCGGCGTCCACACGATGGATGGCCGTCTCGAGGTGAGCCCGCCTGATGAAGAACCCGACTGTCTGGTCGGCACCCCAAGTCCACAGCGGCGTCTGCGGGTCGGCTTCGCTCAGTACAGCCACAACCTGGGTCAACGCTTCCCGGGGCGACTGGTCGGGGAGGTCCTTCCAGGCGATTGGCGCTGCTGCGGTTTGCTCGACCTGCGCTGCGATCGCACTCCAGACGATGCCCACGTGGGAGAGAAGATCCTGGTTGGTCCACTCCGGGCAGGCCGGAACCCTGGCGCTGAGGTCGTCGGAGGCTACGTCTATCAGCCTCTGTCCGTCGTGGGCGAGGCGAGCGATCCGGTATGAGGGGTCCATCGGTGACACCGAGGCGGAAGATTGCGAAGAGTCCATTTGCTTAGTGTGGCGTGATTGAACGATCATCGTGCGCCGTGAGCACATACGCGATTAGCGGGTCCGCATCCGGCATGGGTGCGGCGACCCGCAAAAAACTGGAGAACGACGGCCATCGGGTGATCGGAATCGACCTGCGGGAGGCTGAAGTCATCGCTGACCTCTCCACCGCTGACGGCAGATCCAGCGCTGTCAGCGAGACGATCCAGCTATGCGATGGCGTCCTCGACGGTCTGGTGACAGCGGCCGGGGTCGGGCCACCGGTGCGGGGGGAGTTGGTCGCCCGAGTCAACTATTTCGGGTCCGTGGCATTGCTCGAGGGTCTGCGACCCGCTCTGGCACGGGCCGAGGAGGCTCAGGTGGTGCAGATCGGTTCCAATTCCACGACCACATCGCCGAACCTGCCCGCCGAACTCGTCGAGGCGTTCTTGAACGGTGATGAGGAGGAGTCGGTCCGTCTGGTGGGCCTCACACCCGAACCCTTCGACAGCGCGATCGCATACGGCGCTTCCAAGCTCGCCGTTTCACGCTGGTGTCGCCGCGCGGCTGTGGGCGAAGACTGGATCGGACAGGGGATCCGGCTCAACGTGGTGGCTCCGGGACCAGTGCAGACCCCGCTGTTTCAGGCGGGCAAAGATGACGACGACTACGGTCCGATGCTCGAAGGGTTCCCGGTGCCCGCCGGCGAGCCTGCCACGGCCGACCTGTTGGCCGATTGGATCGTGTTTCTGCTCTCCCCAGCGGCCCTTTTTGCCTGCGGGTCGGTGATCTTCGTCGACGGTGGCACCGACGCCCTGCTCAGAGCCGATGCCTGGCCCGAGACCTTCTCCATGGAGTTCGAAGAGTTTCAGTCCGGATGACAGGGCTGCGGGAAGGGTCCTCAGCCCAGGATTCCGCCTTGGCCGCGGGATTCGCCTAGTGCTTGGGACCGGGCTGCTTCGTCGAGCATCTCCTGGGTCACTCCGAAGGTGTCGCCGAGACCGGCGTCGACGATCTGTTTGGGAATGGCCTTGATCCGATAGTCGTCAGCCACCGGTTCGGGATCGGGGCCGCGCCGTGCCAGAGCGGCTTCGATGATCGGTTCCCATGAAGACGCCAACGCCGGCGCATTGGCCAAGTCCCGTTCCTTGAACTCCGGCAGGATCTCCGTGCCGAAGCGGTGCAGAGACTCCATGATGTCTTCATGGCGGTTCTTGCCCGCCTGCATAACGAATATCAGCTGGTCCACACCAACCTCTTCGTAGCGGCGGCAGAACTCGCGGATCTGGTCCGGCGTGCCAACCGCCCCTCGGAGACCTTGACGGTCGCCCACCGCCGTCTTGGCCGCGAGAGCCCCCTTCTGTGCCAGAGCCGCTTCGGGGTCGTATCCGTGCTCGGTCCGTTTCGCCTGGAACTCCTGCCACACGTCGGTCACACCCGGTTGATGCTCACCGAACAGGTAGTAGTGGGCCAACGAGTAGCCGAAGAAGTTGCCTCCCTCCAGGCCCATGCTCATCGCCACAGATTCGTCCGGGTGACACATCATCGGGGTGACGCAGGCAAGGTTCGGATTGACCGCCCTGCCGACCGGCACGCACTCCTGCGCCATGATCCGGCGGTAGTCGTCGACCCAGCCCTTCGCATCCTCCGGGTCGATGAACGCGAAGGTGAGCGCGCCGATTCCCTTTTGGGCCGCGAGCTTGATGGTCTCATGGCGGGAGCAGGCAACCCACAGAGGAGGGTGCGGCGACTGCAGGGGCTTGGGCACGACATTGCGAGGCGGCATCGACACGAACTCGCCCTCGTGGCCACCGAAGGGCGTTTCGGTCAAACATCGGAGCGAGACTTCGAGGCCTTCGAGCCAGGCGTCGCGTTTGCGTTCGTAGGGAATGCCGAAACCGCCCAGTTCGGCCTCCGAGGAGGACTCCCCCGAGCCGAACTCCACGCGGCCGCCCGACAACAGGTCAAGCGTTGCGATCCGTTCGGCCACCCGGGCGGGATGGTTGAACGCAGGCGCGGTCAGACAGATGCCGTGTCCCAGACGGATGTTGCGGGTGCGTTGAGAACACGCCGCCAGGAAGAGTTCAGGCGCAGACGAGTGCGAGTACTCCTCCAGGAAGTGGTGCTCCACCTCCCAGAGGTATTCGAAACCGAGCGAGTCCGCCAGTTCAACCTGCTCAAGTGCATCGCGAAGCAGGTCGGCCTCACTGCGCTCGTCCCAAGGCCGAGGCAGTTGATGCTCATAGAAGATCCCGAACTTCATAACCGGCGACTATACGGCCCGGCTCACCTCAACGGCACTAGTAGGCGAGCGATATGACCAGGAGCGTGTGGCACGCGACCGCCACCACTACGTGCACGTGCCAGATTTCGTGGTAGCCGAACGTCTCGGGCCAGGGGTCCGGGCGACGAGCGCCGACCACGACCGCACCCAGGGTGTAGGCCGCTCCCCCACCGAACAACAGGATCGACTCCGGGATCGACAACGACATCACTAGCCAGGGGGCAAAAACGACCATCGACCAGCCGAAGCCCAGGTAGGCGCCGTTCATGACACCCGCCGGCGGATGCCATGGAAGCCACTCGAACGCGATCCCCGCCAACGTCCCAGTCCAAGCGACGGCGATCAGCAGACCCGAAACCGGCGGATCCAAACCGAGCAGGGCGATGGGTGTGGCACACGTGCCGAACATCAAGAAGATCACCGAGTGGTCGATGCGCACGAGCAGCTCCGCCCTCCGCGCCGACCAGTCCCTGCCGTGAACCACCGCGCTCACCCCGAGCATCGCGGTGATTCCCAGCGAATAGAGCAGCATCGAGAACTGAGCCCGCGTTCCTTGCGCGAACACCGTCAGGGTCAGGCCCAACGGAATCGAGGCCAACGCCGCCCAACGGTGCAGGTAACCGCGATAACGCGGCCGTGGACGACGGAGCAACCGGACCGCCGCAGCAGAAAGCCGCCCGTCCCCCGCATGGTCAGGTGTCTCCACAACCCCAAGAATAGACGCTCTAGTTCGTCTCTGCGGACAGCAGTAGACTCTCCGTTCGGCCCCCAATGACGACGATCTCGTGACGACCATCTCGACCACCTCGGTATGTGACAGCGCCGAGTTGCAACAGCTTCGACAACCGCGAAGCGACATCGTCGCCGAGGCAACGAGCGGCACGGATCAGTGGAGCTGTCTCGAGGGGCCGTTCCACCAATATGAACGCCGCCTGGAGGCGCAGCCAGACGGCCACGGCTGCTACCGGGTCACGGAGACGACCACCTACAAGCTTGCCGTTCCGGTATGGGCCTGGCTGTTTCACATCCCCGTGCGCCGTGCGTTGGCGAACCGGCAGAAGCACTACGGCTACTGGTGGGCTCCACCGGATCGATTCGACCGGCGGGCCGCCACGGTGCTCGCCCTGCTGACGGGGATCCAGGTTGTCGACGGCTACCTCGGCACGGTCCTGACCCAGACGATCACATTCGCGGTCGACGAGTTCGGCCACGGCAACCGGGCTCAGGGTTGGGTGCTCGGAGTGGTCCGGGCGGGCGTGTTGATCGCGCTGGTCACAGCAGCGGCGGCTGACAGACAGGGCCGGCGCGTCTTGTTGATCGGTGCCGGTATCGCCAGTTGCGCCTTCACCGTGCTGGGCGGACTGTCGCCCAACCTGTGGGTGCTTGGAGGTTCTCAGTTGGTCGCGAGGGGTCTGTCGACCGCGCTCGGGATTCTGATAGTGATCGTCGCGGTTGAGGAGATGCCCTACCGGTCAAGAGCTTGGGCTGCGTCAGTACTGACTCTCAGCGCCGGGCTCGGATCGGGCATGGCCGTATGGATATTGCCCGTCGCTGATCTCAGCGAACGGGGCTGGCGGGCGATCTACCTTGCCGCCGTCGTCGGCGTGGCAGTTGTGGCACTGTTGGGCCGACGGCTGCCCGAGAGCAGACGGTTCATCGAGGCAACTCCGATCGCAACCCCCAGCGAGAGCTTGCGGACCCGCCGCCGAGGTCGCTTCACGCTGCTCGCGACGTCGGCATTCCTGCTCGCCGTCTTCTTGGCGCCGGCTTCGGGTTTCCGCAACGATTTCCTCAAAGACGAGCGGGGATTCTCCGGGGCCGACATCTCGCTGTTCACGGTCACCACGGCGACCCCGATCGGCATAGGGCTCCTGTTGGGCGGCTACCTTGCGGAGCGGCACGGTCGACGCCGCGTCGGAGCCCTGGGAATCGCGCTGGGCACCGCTCTGACCAGCGCTTCGTATTTCTTCGACGGTATCGCTCTGTGGACGGCCACCCTGCTGGGTGGAGTTCTCGGAGCACTCGCGGTGCCGGCGCTGGCGGTGTACGGACCGGAGCTGTTCGGCACCCACAACCGCGGGCGCACCAACGGAGCGATCGTGACGCTCGGTGTGCTCGGAAGCGCCCTGGGTCTGTTCTTCGTCGGGGAGCTCTCCGATCGCGTCTCCGAGGTGGGGCCTGCCATCGCCATTCTCGCGGTCGGTCCGCTGATCGTTGCCTGGCTGATCCTCGTGCGCTTCCCGGAGACGGCTGGGCTGGAATTGGAGGAGATCAACCCCGAGGATGCCTGACAGCTTCCGTTCAGCGGCGGCGAGGCGGCTTGAGGCGGCCGTTGGCCGAGTTCTTCAACGCTTCTAGGGCTTCGAGTTCGGTTTCGTCGACTTCGGTGACTCCGGGCCCCAGGCGTGGGTGCAACACGGTGTAGAGCGCGAGCGCGAACGCCGCGATACCGATCGGCACGATCGCGTCGCCCTCGCCTGTGTAGGTCGGATACAGCACGAAGGCGCACAGCAGAGCGGTCCACATCCACAGAATCAGCACGGCCCGCCCGTGCCCATGACCGATTCGCATCAGACGGTGGTGGAGGTGTTCCTTGTCCGCGGCGTGGACGGCACCGCCACGCGCCGCTCTGCGCACCACCGCGAAGAGGGTGTCGAGGATCGGCAC
Organism: Candidatus Aldehydirespiratoraceae bacterium; assembly: GCA_965221585.1. Classification (GTDB taxonomy): domain Bacteria; phylum Actinomycetota; class Acidimicrobiia; order Acidimicrobiales; family Aldehydirespiratoraceae; genus VXYK01. The sequence continues at coordinate 2,235,910 of OZ244898.1, forward strand.
CCCGAGGATCACCAGCGGAATGAAGATCGGCGCGAAGAAGAAGAACGCCTGACCGGAGAACTCCTGGGTGGTCCGGCCCCCCACAGACATTGTCGAGACGGCCATCAAGAGTCCCAACAGCAGCGCTCCCCCGTCGCCCATGAAGATCCTTGCGGGGTGCACGTTGTGAGGGAGAAACCCGACACACACACCCAGGGTGATGCAGGCCCACAACGCTCCCGGGTTGTTCGCACTGATCACGTCTGCGTCGCTGAGTCGCAGCGCGTACAGCAGGAAAGTACCCGAGGCGATCGCGACCGTGCCGCCTGCAAGCCCGTCGAGACCGTCGATCAGATTGACCGCGGTGGCCATACCCAGGACCCACAGGACAGTCACCAACGCCGACCAGTCCGCCGACAGAAACAACAGATCGAAGAACGGCACCCTGAACACCAGGATCGACACGCCCGTCATCGACAGGACCCCGCCTGCCAGGACCATTCCGGCAATCTTCGCCGGTGCGGATATCTCACGCACATCATCGACGAACCCGACACTCCAGATCACAGCCGCGGCGACAACCACACCGAGCATCTCTGTGGAGGAAGACATGACGTCGGCGAAGTCGTCGATGAGCGCAGCCGCACAGAATGCTCCGATGAGACCCACCAGCATCGCCGCTCCACCGCCGCGCGGGGTCGGCTCGGTGTGGACGTGGCGCTCGTCGGGCGCCGCGACCGCCCCGAGCCGAACCGACAGCCGCCGCACCACAGGCGTGGCCGCAAACGTGATAACAGCCGCCACCACGGCCACAAGTAGATACGCCGACAGCGGGGGCGCCGGCATTCCGCTACCTCAGTTCGCCGCTCATACCCCGAGATCGGGGTAGGGCGGGAACCTTGAACAGAGGTTCCCGACATCGACTCTGACCGAATCGACGACATCGGCGTCGTCGCGCCCGCGCAGCGTCCGCGCTATCAACTCGGCGATCTCGGCCATCTCAGCGGGCCCCATCCCCTGTGTGGACACGGCAGGTGTGCCGACCCGTATCCCTGAGGTGACGAAGGGTGAGCGCGGGTCGTCGGGGATCGTGTTCTTGTTGAGGCTGATACCGGCCGAGTCAAGCACAGCCTGGGCTTCCTTGCCTGTCAGGTCGGGATCGAAAGTCCGCAGGTCGATCAACAGCAGATGGTTTTCGGTACCACCGCTGACGAGCCTGAAACCATGCCCGGCGAGGGCTTTCGCCATGGCCTCTGCGTTGCTGACGATCGAAGCCGCGTAGTCCCTGAACTCCTGGGTCGCCGCTTCGCCGAAGGCAATCGCCTTGGCCCCGATCGCGTTCTCGAGCGGCCCTCCCTGGATTCCGGGGAACATCGCCTTGTCGATGGCTGCGGCGTACTGTTCGGAACTCAGAACGCATCCACCTCGTGGGCCGCGCAGGGTCTTGTGGGTTGTGAAGGTGACGATGTCGGCGATGCCGACCGGGTTCGGGTGGACACCGCCGGCGATCAGACCCGCAATGTGGGCTGCGTCGAACATCAACAGCGCGCCGACCTCGTCTGCGATCTCGCGCAGCGGGTTCGGATCGATGATGCGCGGGTACGCGGTGGCACCGGCGACGATCAGTCTCGGTTGCTCGGCGTGGGCCTTGGCGGCCATGTCCTCGAAGTCGATGCGCTCGTCGCTGGCGGTCACGCCATAGGAGACGAAGCGGTACTGCCGTCCTGAGAAGTTGACAGGCGAACCGTGGGTCAGATGCCCCCCGTGATCAAGGCTCATTCCAAGCACCGTGTCACCGGGCTCAAGTACTGCCTGGTAAACAGCCATGTTGGCGATCGCCCCAGCATGAGGTTGGACGTTGGCGTGGTCCGCGCCGAACAGTGCGCACACCCTGCGTCGAGCCTCGTCCTCGATCTCGTCGATGACCATGTTGCCCCCGTAGTACCGCCTGTAGGGGTAGCCCTCGGAGTACTTGTTGGTCAGGACAGACCCGGTCGCGGCCATCACCGCCGGGGAGGCGAAGTTCTCCGAGGCGATCAGTTGCAGAGTCGTGTTCTGGCGGGTCTCCTCTGAGACGATCATCCCAAGAACTGGGTCATCGGCGACGCTGGGCCAAGGCATTGAATATCTCCTCGTGTGGTCGGTGTCCGGAAATCTGCTGGTGGGGCCGGACAGCGGAATCGTAGCGTCTGTGAACCGGCGCTCAGTCCGAATTGCCACCGAGGTTGTCGATCTTTTTCACCCGCGCGGTGTGGCGACCACCCTCGAAGTCGGCGTCGAGCCATGCCGCCATAGCGGCTGCGGCCACCTCGGGGCCAACGAGGCGCTCTCCGATGCAGATCACGTTGGCATCATTGTGTTCACGTGCCAACCGTGCTGAAGTCTCGTCCCACACGGTTGCGGCGCGCACGCCCGCGATCTTGTTGGCCGCCATTCCGATGCCGATTCCGCTTCCGCAGACGCACACGCCTCCCTCGGCGCCACCGCTGGCCACTGCCCTTCCCACCGCCGCACCGAAATCGGGATAGTCGACCCGGTCCGGCGAATAGGTGCCGCAGTCGACGACGCTGTGGCCCTCCTCCCGCAGGCGCTGCGCCAACGACTCCTTCATGGCGAAACCAGCGTGATCCGAGCCGACCGCGATTCGCATGGGTCTCAGCCTAGGTTCCTGCGGAGACCGCCGCAGTGATATCCGCCATCGAGACCGGCCCCTCACGCAGCATCTCGACGGTGTTTTCAACGACCGAGACCACCGTGCTGGCCGAGCCCTGACGGACTCCCCCGTCGATCACGGTCTCAACGGTGTCGAAGATCTTGGCCGCGTCGGTGCACGAAGTCGGGGTCGGCTGACCGTGCAGGTTCGCGCTGCTGGCGGCCACCGGTCCCACCTCGGCGGCGACCGAACGAACGAAGCTGTCGTCGGGGCAACGAACTCCAAGCGTCGAATCGGTCCCCGCGGCCACCGCGCCATCATCTATGCGGTCAGCGACGATGGTGAGCGCACCCGGCCAGAACCGCCGGGCCAACGCCAAACCGCTGATTCCGAGGTCGACGTAGCGTGCAGCCTGGTCCGTGTCGGCAACGAGCACAGCCACCGACGTGTCGACCGGCCGTTGTTTCAGAGCGAACAGTGCGGCGAGGGCAGCGCTGTCTGTGGCCATCACCGCCAACCCGTAGACGGTGTCGGTCGGAAGCAGCACAACCCGGCCGCTGCGCAGCGTTGCGACAACTGTCTCAAGATCGTTCATCGGCGTGCCACCACAGCTCGGGGGCGGTCGTTGAGATCTGTGTGGATCGTCGCCTGCCAGCCAAGCTCGGCGAACCATTGCTGAACGGTCGCGGTCTGGGGGGGCGACATCTCGAGCACGATCACGCCATGGGGCGCCAACCATCCGGGTGCATGGTCCACGATGGTGCGAAGATCAGCCAATCCTGCAGAACCGGCCCACAGTGCGGTTGCGGGTTCCCAGTCTGTGATCACCGCCGGCAGCCCTTCGCTCTCGGCGACGTAGGGAGGGTTCGAAACCACCACGTCGAGGGTTCCTTGCAGGTTCTCCGGCAGTGCACCGAACCAGTGTCCGTGATGCAGGCTGACCGCAGTCGCCGCCGCACCGATCCCCGCCAGGTTCGCTCGAGCCACCGCCAGGGCCTGTTCGGACACGTCTGTTGCATATACCCGACAGCCTCGGCACTCGACCGCGACCGACAGGGCTATCGCTCCTGAGCCCGTTCCGAGGTCGGCCACTGCCACCGTTCGCTCGGCGTCGCCAGCGCCGCGGCTGCTCTGTGTTTCCCGCTCTTGTTCACTGCGTTCACGGGCCGCTCGGGCCACGGCCTCGTTCGACGTCACCCTGTGCGGGGTCAATTCGCTCGTCCTCTGGTGCTGGCGCAGGTCGTTGACGGCGTCGATGGCGAGACCGGCGACGGTCTCGGTCTCGGGCCGGGGTATCAGGACGCGCTGATCGACCATCAGGTCGAGCGTGCGGAATCCCCATCGCCCCAGCACATATTGCAACGGTTCGCCCTGCTCGCGGCGTGCCACCAGGTCGTCGAAGCGCGCCATCGCCTTGGTCGTGACGCAATCGTCGAGAATCCGGTGCACGCCCACCGGCGACACACCGGTCAACTCCTCGACCACCCGCCGAGCATCGACGTGCGCTGTCTCGATACCCGCACGCTCGAAACGATCGACCGCTTCAGCGAGCAGTTCGGACCACCTGACTGTGCCCGTTTCGGAATCTGGGTCAGTACCTGGACCGGTATCGGCGACTGCGCCGGAGGAACGTTCAGACATCGTCCTGCAGTTGGTGCTGGCGTTCCTCCGCCACCAGAGCATCGCTGATCTCGTCGAGCTCCCCCGCCAAGACCCGGTCGAGTTTGTGGATCGTGAGTCCGATCCGGTGGTCGGTCAGACGGTTCTCCTTGAAGTTGTAGGTGCGGATCTTCTCGGAGCGGTCGCCCATCGAGACCTGTCCCTTGCGCAGATCCGACGCCTCCGAATCGGCTCGCTCCTGTTCAAGTTGCCGGAGCCGGGCCCGCAATACCCGCAGCGCCTTGTTCTTGTTCTTGAGCTGGCTCTTCTCGTCCTGCATCGTGACCACCACACCCGTGGGTTCATGGACGATCCGCACCGCCGAATCCATGGTATTGACCGACTGACCGCCATGGCCTGATGCTCTATAGGTGTCGATTCGCAGGTCGTTGTCGTCGATGCTGACCTCGACTTCTTCGGGTTCGGGCAGCACCATCACCGTGGCCGACGATGTGTGCACCCGGCCTTGCGACTCGGTCACCGGTACCCGCTGCACCCTGTGAGTCCCCGCCTCGTGCTTCATTCTTGTCCACACCGAGTCACCGGAGAGCAGAGCGGTCACTTCCGAGACTCCACCGAGTTCGGTGGGGGACGAACTCAACAACTCCATACGCCATCCCATCCGCTTGGCGAAGGCCTCGTACATGACCAGCAGATCACGGGCGAACAGGTTGGCCTCCTCACCGCCGGCGGCGCCGCGAACCTCGACGATGACATTGCGGCCGTCATTTGGGTCGGGCGGCAGCATCAGCACGCGCAGCTGTTCCGCGCTCTGGGACAGGAGGTCTTCGAGTTGTGCGACTTCCGCGCGCATCTCTTCGCGTTCGGCACCCTGGGCATCTCGCAGCATCTCATTGGCGACCTCCAAGTCTTCTTGGACAGCGCGCCAGCGCAGACCCGCAGAAACGACCTCTTCAAGCTGCTTGAAACGACGACCGAGGTCCGCTAGTTGGGACGCGTCGGACTGCACCGCTGGATCGCCGAGACGAATCTCAACGTCACGAAGCTCTTGTCTGAGGCGTTCGACGCGTTCCCACATGAGATTGAGGCTAGTTAGAGAGCCGCTAGGAACTGACTCACCACCTCAATGATCTCGGCGTCGCACTGCGGTTTGGGATTGTGACCCTGACCTTTCAACCAGTGAACCGTGACCGGCCCGGCGATGGCCCCGATGTGTGCCTCGAATTCTTCTGGGGTGCCGAAAGGGTCACGGTCGCCGTTCACGAACAACGTGGGCACATGCAGATCCGGAAAGTGCTCAACACGGAGGCGGTCGGGCTTGCCGACCGGATGCAGAGGGTAACTGAGCGCCACCAGACCAACCGCGCTCATCCCCTGCGCCATGGCCATTGAGCAGATCCGTCCACCCATCGAACGCCCGCCGAACGCCATGGCCTCGGGGGCCACACCGAGCGCTTCAGAGGCGAGCTCCACCTCGGCGAGCAGGGCTTCTATCAGTTTCGGGGCACGATCCGGGAGCCTGCGTCCCTGTTTGCGGTAGGGGAAGTCCATGCGCCACACCGGCAGGTCCAGTTGTTCAGACAGCGCCACCAGGGTGCGGTGAGACGAGTCGCCGCCGGCGCCGTGGGTCAGCAGCAGCGCTTGCGGAACCGTCACTTCTGAGCCAACAGGATTCGACGCGCCTCAGCAATATCAGCGATGCGCTCAGCAGCACGGTCTACCTCACCCCCGTGATCGGGGTGGACGGTCAGCAGGGCGTCCCGGTAGCCCTGCTGGATCAGGCTCCTGTCGAGTTCTGCCACAGCGGAAAGGCCCAGCACCTCCATTGCCCAGCAGACATGGTCACTGGTCGCATGATCGTGGAGAGCGGAGCGAAAATACGACGAAGAAACCCCGCCCGCCAGATAGTCCAAAAACCCGGAACCGGTTTCGCCGCGCCAGGCCAGAGCCCGACGAATGGTCGCGAACACGCCTCCTCTGAGATGGGCGGGCAGCGCCCCCGCAGCGTAGACCGCCCCCAGAACGTGCTGAGACGGCGCACCTTTGTCGCTGGTGAACCCGAGCCGCAGTTCCCCCTTGCTGTCGTCGACCCGGTAGAGGCGGTGCGAACTGCGAGTCAATCCGACCCGATCGGACTGAAATCGATGGCGCAAGCGCGGCTGAGGGATCCTGCGGCCGGCGTCGAGGTCGAAGATCAATGTCAACAGTTCGCCGATGTCATCGGGATCCATGTCCTGGGCGAAACGAGCCACCACCCCGCCGAGCAGCAACCCGCCGAACCCGGGGGCCGGTTCACAAGGTAGGAACGTCCGGCCCAGCGCCACCCTTCGAGTCGGCGCGATCGGCCGGGAATGGCACACCTCGAGCTCAGCCAGCAGCATCGTCAACAACCTAACCGGATCGCCCTACACCAAACGTTGCAGTGTGTCACGCAGGCGGATGGCGAGTTCGCTGATCTCCAAATCGGAGGCGTCGTCCGACTCGATCAGGCCGACGAGTTCATCGGCAGCTTCCCGCAGCGAGTTCCAGCCGGTCGCCGAGAAGCCGAACGGGGTAGCTGTCGTTGCCAGACGTTGACCGTGGGTGACCACGCCGAGGACGCCCTTGGAATCGTGCACATCACGGCGGAGCCGGTCGGTCGCCTCGAACATGGCACTCAGCAGGTTGTTGGCCTCGAGACCGTCGAGTTCGGCGAGTCCACTGTCCCCCTCCCGGGCAACGATGTCCTCGATGAGCAGTTCGACATGCTCCTCGTCATCCTCGTGGCACACCAGGTCGCCTTCAGAATCGAACTCGTGGGGCACACCCGCCGAACCGAGCCGTTCCGAAAGCTGCGCCTGCAGCCTCCCGGACCACCCGGTCATCTCAAAGGCCAACTGTGGCCGGTCGGGGTCCAGTTCGCGGGCCTCGGCCTTGGTGACCTCCTCGATCAGCGCATCGACAGCGTCTTCAACCGACTCGTGAGCGAGCAGCGTGGTCCCCTGCCATGAATGCACGACTCCGTCGGCCAACAGCAGCTGTGCCAGCATCGACCGCGTCTCGGAGGCCCATTCGTGGAGCTCGATCGCCAGCCACTCCCCCTCTTCATCGTCGGTGAGCATTCCGTCATCGACTGGAACTTCTGGGGGTTCAGGAGGGTCGCCTTGGTCGCTGTCGTCGGCTCGTCGGTCCTGGGATCTGGAACGGAATCGGAAGGCCACGACCGACATGTTGCCACGAGTTGCGCGATGGCGAGATGGCGGAAGCGAAACTGCTACCGTCACGCCTATGAGCACCCAGGTAGCCCCCGACCGAAATCTCGCGCTTGAGTTGGTACGAGTGACCGAGGCTGCGGCTATGGCAGCGGCCCGCTGGATGGGCCGGGGTGACAAGGAGGGTGCCGACGGCGCCGCCGTGGACGCTATGCGGATCGTGCTGCAATCGGTGCGGATGGACGGGATCGTGGTGATCGGCGAGGGCGAGAAGGACGAGGCGCCGATGCTCTACAACGGCGAGGCCATCGGCGACGGTTCACCACCGCTCACAGACATCGCGGTCGACCCCATCGACGGTACAACGCTGGCGTCACTGGGGAGGCCCAATGCCATCGCGGTGATCGCCGTGGCGCCGCGGGGAACCATGTTCGATCCCGGTCCGTGCGTCTACATGGAGAAGATCGCTGTCGGCCCCGAAGCGGCCGGTTGCATCAGCATGGACCGCTCGATCGCCGAGAACCTTGCCGCTGTTGCGCAAGCCAAGGACGAGTCGGTGCGAGACCTGACCGTGGTGATCCTCGACAGGGACCGCCACGCCGAGATCATCAACGAGGTGCGGGCTACCGGGGCTCGCATTCGTCTGATCCCCGACGGCGACGTCGCCGGAGCCATCTCCACCGCCTGGCCCGGCTCCGGTGCGGACATGCTGATCGGCATCGGCGGCACCCCTGAAGGCGTGATCAGTGCCGCAGCGCTGAAATGCATGGGGGGCGAGCAACTCGGACGGCTCTGGCCACGCAATGAGCGCGAACGAAAGCTCGCGGATGAGACCGGTTACGACCTGACCCGCGTGCTGACTGCCGATGATCTGGTGCAGGGCGACAACTGCTACTTCGCGGCAACAGGTATAACCGATGGCGCCCTGCTGCGGGGCGTGCGTTTCGACAGCTACGGTTGCCACACCGAGTCGCTGGTGATGCGCTCTCGTTCAGGGACAGTGCGCAAAGTCGAGGCCCACCATCAACTCGACAAACTCGCCGAGTTCTCAAGCATCGACTACCAGTAGCACTCTGCTGTCGCCGGGCGCAGCCGGAGCCGCGCTGTGCTGTCGCCGGGCGCAGCCGGAGCCACGGTGACCGGTACGACTAGCTGGAGGCGAGGGTGGAGACTCTGAGGCGGAGTTCGGCTCGGACCTTGGCGGCCTCGGCTTCGGAGTCGTCGGCATCCGCGGCCAGCGCTGCGTTGGCGTTGTCGAGTGCCCTCTGGGCACGTGGCACATCGATCTCTTCGGCAGGTTCGGACACGTCGGACAGGATCGACACCTGATTGCCGTGCACCTGCACAAAGCCTCGATGCACCGCGAAGACATCACGATTGCCGTCGGGTTTGATCACCTCCACCGACCACACCGCGAGGTTGCCGATGAACGGCACATGTCCTGCCTGGAAAGCGATATCGCCGCCCTCGACCGTGCGGGCGATGACCATGTCGGCTTCACCCGTGTAGGAAACAGCCTCGGGACTGACGACTTCGACGTTGAACATCGCAGCGTTCCTCGACCCTAGGTCTGCGCCCGGAGTTCAGCGGCCTTGCGTTGCGCGTCCTCAGCACCGCCGACCATGTAGAACGCCTGCTCGGGCAGGTCGTCAAGATCACCGTTGAGCAGCGCCTCGAACGACTCGATCGTCTCGGAGACCGGCGTGAAGATTCCGTCCTGCCCGGTGAACGCCTTGGCCACGAACATCGGCTGCGACAGGAAGCGCTGCACCTTGCGTGCCCGGTCGACCGTGATGCGGTCCTCCTCCGACAACTCGTCGAGACCCAGAATGGCGATGATGTCCTGAAGTTCCTTGTAACGCTGCAGCACCTCCTGGGCCCTGCGGGCGGTCTGATAATGACGATCACCAACAACCTGAGGGTCGAGGATCGTCGAACTGGAGGCCAGCGGATCCACCGCCGGATAGATACCCAGAGCGGCGATGTCGCGGCTCAGCTCCGTGGTGCCGTCGAAATGCGTGAACGACGTGAACGGAGCCGGGTCCGTGTAGTCGTCGGCCGGCACATACACGGCCTGCAACGAGGTAATCGATTTGCCACGGGTCGAGGTGATCCGCTCCTGCAGCTCACCCATCTCATCAGCCAGCGTGGGCTGGTAGCCCACCGCTGAGGGCATCCGGCCGAGCAGCGTCGACACCTCCGAACCTGCCTGGACGAAACGGAAGATGTTGTCGATGAACAACAGCACATCCTGGTTCTGGACATCACGGAAATACTCCGCCATCGTCACGCCGGCCAACGCCACACGCAAACGCACCCCGGGAGGCTCGTCCATCTGGCCGAACACAAGCGCAGCCTTGTCGAGCACAGTGGTCTCACCGTCACCCATCACGGTCTCGCCCATCTCGATGAATAGGTCGGTCCCCTCACGGGTGCGCTCCCCCACACCGGCAAACACCGAGACACCGCCGTGGTTGGATGCCACCCGGGTGATCATCTCGGTGATCAGCACGGTCTTGCCGACGCCGGCACCGCCGAACAGGCCGATCTTGCCGCCCTCCTTGTAGGGGGTGAGCAGGTCGATCACCTTCACTCCGGTCTCGAACATCTTCGCCGAGGGCTCGAGCGCATCGAAGGCGGGTGCCGGGCGGTGGATGTCCCAACGCTCGGCGGTGGTGCGACCCGGATCGTCGAGGCAGTCGCCCATCACGTTCCAGATGTGGCCCAAGGTGTCGTCGCCGACCGGTGCCTGCACGCCGTGGCCGGTGTTGCGCACCTCCGCGCCGCGGGTGAGGCCGTCGGTCGGCTTCATGGCGATGGCCCGCACTCGGTTCTCGCCGATCTGCTGGGCGACTTCGGCAGGGACGTTGATCGTCTCGCCGTCCACCTCGACGTTGAACTCGAGTTGAGTGTTGATCTCGGGCAGGTCGCCGGGCGGGAACTCAACGTCCACAACGGGGCCGGCAATGCCGACGATTCGACCGGACTTGCGTTCAGTTTCTGTGACAGTCATGTCTGGGGTGCTTTCAGGTCTCGGGAATAAGAATCGGCGGGAGCCACCGCGGCGGGAGACATTGCGGCGAAGGCCGCGGCGAAGTCGTCAATGGGTACCTCTGCACCCAACGCTTCGGCGCCACCGACGATCTCCATGATCTCGGTGGTGATCGCAGCCTGGCGCGCTGCGTTCATCTCCCGCGACAGCTTTGTGATCAATTCTTCGGCATTGTCGGTGGCGGACTTCATGGCCCGCTGCCGGTTGGCATGCTCAGAGGCGGCGCAATCGAGCAGCGCGCCGTACAGACGCGCCTCGACGTAGCGCGGCAGCAACGCCTCGAGCACAGCCTCGGGCGACGGTTCGAACTCGAAGCTGGAGATGGCCTCTGCCGAGCCACCACCGACCTCGGCCATCACTCGGGTGTCCTCCAAAGGCAGGAACCGGCGCACGGAGACCCGTTGCGTGCCCATCGACACGAACTCCGTGTAGATCAACTCGACCTGGTCGACCTCGCCGTTCGAGAAGGCCTCGGCGACATCGTCGGCGATCCTTCGAGCGTCCTCGTAGCTGGGGTTGTCGGTGAACCCCATATAGGAATGGCCCACCCGGTAATGACGGAACTTGTAGTAGGCGGCCGCCTTCTTGCCGACGGTGAACAGCGAATAGTCCTTGCCCTCGCTCTGGTGGGCCATCAACTGGCGCTCCGCAGTACGGATCGGGTTGGTGTTGTAGGCCCCGGCGAGGCCCCGATCACCTGCCATCACGATGAATCCGACCCGCTTGACCTCGCCGACCTCGCGCAGCAGCGGATGGTCGACCTCGGCGCCGCTGGCAGCGAGATTCTCGATCACCGAGGTGATCCGTCGGGCATAGGGGCGGGCCGCATCGGCACGCTGCATCGCCTTGACCACCCGGGTCGCCGCGATCAACTCCATGGCGCGCGTGATCTTCTTCGTCGACTGGACGCTCGATATGCGTCGACGAAGCTCGCGCTCCTTACCCCCGGGCATCGCTCAGATCTCGTCCCGGGTGATCTCTTCTTCGGGCAGGGTGGTCTCGGAGTCGACCATGTCCGAATGCGCCTCTGGTTGGGCTTCCGCTTCGGGTTCGGCGGTATCGACCTGCGAACCGACGAACTGATCCGCGAAGGCAGCAATCGCGGCCTCGAAAGCCTCGGTGTCGTCGATGACTCCTTCGGTGCGGATCTTCGCCATCACCTCGCGGTGACGGGTCCGGAACCAGTCGAGCAGTTCCGATTCGAAACGCGTCACGTCTTCGATCTCGAGCTTGTCGAGGTAGCCGCGGGTGCCCGCATAGATCGAGACAGCCTGCTCATCGACGGGATACGGCGAGTTCACGCCCTGCTTGAGCAGTTCGGTGAGGCGGTAGCCGCGCTCGAGCTGGGCGGACGAGACGGCGTCGAGGTCCGAACCGAAAGCGGCGAAGGCCTCCAACTCGCGGAACTGCTGCAGGTCGCCCTTCAGCGTTCCGGTAGCGGCCTTCATGGCTGAGATCTGGGCCGCGGAGCCAACACGGGAAACCGAGATACCCACGTCTACCGCAGGGCGGATACCTGACTTGAACAGGTCGTCCTGCAGGAAGATCTGGCCGTCAGTGATGGAGATCACATTGGTAGGAATGAACGCCGACACGTCGCCCGCCTTGGTCTCGATGATCGGAAGCGCGGTCAACGAACCGGCCCCACGCTCATCGGAGAGCTTGGCCGCCCGTTCCAGAAGTCGACTGTGCAGGTAGAACACATCGCCGGGGAACGCCTCGCGCCCAGGAGGACGGCGCAGCAGCAGCGACACCTGACGGTAGGCCTCCGCCTGCTTGGACAGGTCGTCGTAGACGATCAGCGCATGCTCGCCGTTCTCCATCCAATGCTGGCCGATGGCGCACCCACCGTAGGGTGCCAGGAACTTGAACGGCGCCGGATCAGAGGCCGGGGCGTTTACCACCACCGTGTACTCCATGGCTCCGAGTTCTTCGAGGGTCGCCACTGACTGGGCCACCGTCGACGCCTTCTGCCCGATCGCCACATAGATGCACTTGACCCCCTGACCCTTCTGGTTGAGTATCGTGTCGAGGGCGACTGTGGTCTTGCCGGTCTTGCGGTCGCCGATGATCAACTCCCGTTGGCCACGGCCGATCGGGATCAGCGAGTCGATCGACTTGATGCCGGTCTGCATCGGCTCGTGCACCGGCTTGCGTCCGGTGATGCCGGGGGCCTGGATCTCCATACGGCGGGGCTCGACGTTGGAGAGCGGGCCCTTCCCGTCGATCGGTTCGCCGAGCGGGTTGACCACCCGTCCGAGCAGGCCGTCTCCCACCGGAACCGAGAGGATGTCGCCGGTGGCCACAACTGCCTGACCCTCGACAATGCCCTCCACGTCACCGAGTACAACCGCGCCGATGGATTCCTCGTCGAGGTTGAGGGCCAGACCGACCAGGCCGTTCTCGAATCGGAGCATCTCGTTGACGGCCGCGCCGGGAAGTCCCGACACCCGTGCAATACCGTCGCCGACCTCGAGGACTCGACCGACTGTGGTCTGCTCCAGGCTCGGCGTGAATTCATCGAGGTTGCCGCGGATCGCTGCGGCGATGTCGTCGGTGTTGATGCTCAATAGCGTTTGATCTGACATTTCCTGTCTCTTCTGCTGTGTCGTGTTTGCTGCGTTGACGCGGTCTCGGTCAACCGAAGTTCTCTCGGAGCTGCGACTGGCGGTGTCGCACGCTGCCGTCGATCACATCGTCACCGATTTCGGTGACGAGCCCTCCGAGCACGCTTTCGTCGATGATCACACGGATCTCGACATCGGTGCCCGTGGAAGTTTTGATGGCTTGAGCCAGTCTGGTCTTCTGGTCTTCTGTCAATTCGATGGCCGAGCGCACCTTGGCGAGGACCCGGTCACGATTGGCTGCGCCGCGGGCAACCATGGCGTCGACGATCTCGGGCAGATGGCCGCCGTGCCCGGTGCCGACCACCATAGATACCAGTGCTGTGGTCACGGCCGACGCCTTGTCGCCGAGAAGATCCTCCACGACCCCTTGACGGCTCTCGATCGGAAAGCGGCTGTCGGACAGCGCGCCCAACAGTTCGTCGTTGCTTCGCAACGCTTCACCGATGCGGAACAGTTCGTCCTCGATCACCGCGGACTGACCCTCCGCGGCAGCGACCGCCAAGAGCGCTTCGGCGTAACCGTCGAGGCGTTCGTCAGCCATTGCCACCTGCCACCTCGTCGATGTAGACATCCACGAGAGCACGCTGTGTGTCGACGTCGAGGTTGGACTTGATGACCCGTTCGGCCGCACCGACAGCTATGTCGGCTACGACGCCTCGCAGATCGGAAATGGCCTGCGTGCGTGCCGATTCGATGTCTTCCGCCGCCCGAGCGCGCATCTGCGCCACCTCTTCGTTGGCACGAGCCTGAATCTCTGCGGCCACCAGGTCGGCTTGGGCACGGGCGTCTTCGATGATCTGTGAAGCTTCGGCCTTGGCGCCTGCCAGTTGCTCTTCATGGTTGGCGAGCACGGTTGTCGCCTTGGTCTTGGCTTCTTCAGCAGCGTCGAGGTCAGCGGCGATCTTCTCGGATCGGGCCTGCATCGCTCTTTGTACCGCGGGAAAGCCCTTCCACCACATGAACCCGAAGAGGATCAGGAACGCGGCGCCGCCCCAGATGATCTCGTCGGGCTCCGGGATGATCGGGCTTGGCGCCTCAAGGCATTTCTCCAGGTCGTCTTTTGTGAGGTCGACTCGAACGCCACCCTCTTTCCCTGGAACGCTGTCACCTTTCGGAGTTGCGTCAACCGTGCCGGACTCCTTGGAGACGTGGTGGACTTCTTCGAAGATGCAGGAACCGATTGTCTCACCGGCTGCCGCGGCGGGAACCGCACTGAGCAGCACGAGCACGCCGACCAGTCCGAGTGTTCCGGCTGCACGCCGAATTGTTGCTGTCATAGTTGAACCTCTTGGGTGGGGTGCTGCCTTCGCTTGGCTGCTGCGATCAGGGCAGCAGAAGGATGAAGACGACGAAGCCGATAAGGGCAAGGGCCTCGGTGAATGCGATCCCGAGGAACATCGTTGTGCGGACCATGCCGGCTGATTCGGGCTGACGGGCCATCGAGGAGATGGCGTTGCCGACCACTGTGCCGATGCCGATGCCCGGTCCGATGGCGGCTAGGCCGTAGCCGAGGCCTGCGCCGATTGCCTGGATCTCTCCGGCTTCGGTTGCGGCTTGCGCTAGAAGATTGAACACTTGCTTTCTCCTGTTGTTGTGTGGAAATCGGGTTGATTTGAGTTGGTGGTCACCTGCGGCGACCAGGGATTGGGACCTAATGCTCCGGGTGCATCGAGCCGCCGATGTAGACGGCCGTGAGAATCGTGAAGATGAAGGCTTGAAGGACAGAGACGAGAATCTCGAACCCGGTCATCAGGATGAGCATCGGGAACGAGAGAACCAGCGCTCCCCCATAGCCGATCCCTCCTGAGGCCCACATGGCTGCCGAGAGGACCGCGAAGGTGACGAGCAGCAGATGGCCAGCGACCATGTTGGCCCAGAGCCGGATCGCCAGCGAGAAGGGCCTGACCACGAAGGTCGAGACCAGTTCAATGGGCGTAACGATCACGTACAGAACCTTCGGCACGCCCGGGGGGAACAGCGAGTTCTTGACGTAGCCGAAGAGGCCCTGGCTGCGAATTCCCACGAAGTTGTAGATCACCCATACCAGCAGTGCCAGAGTGACCGGGATCGCCATCCGCGAGTTGGCCGGGAACTGTATGAAGGGGATGACTTCGGTGATGTTGGAGAAGAGGATGAAGAAGAAAATCGTGGTCAGGAACGGCATGAACTTCTTGCCGTCCGGCCCGATGGTCTGCATGACCACGGACTCTTCGATGAAGTTCACACCCGACTCGGCCACATGCTGGATCCCCGCTGGCACCAACGACTCCCGCTGACGGCCGGCCAACCCGAAGATGGCCATGGTCACAAGCACTGAACCGAAGTAGATGAGAACGGTCTTGTTGATCGCGAACGGAGTCCCCTCGAACCAGATGCTCGGCCAGTCGAACAGGTGGTTGACAGGTGGGAACTCTAAAGCGAGGAGGTTCATGGCGAGCGCTCCGCATTCGAATCGGTGGTTGGGCCAGAGGAAGTGGAATCAGCCGACGGGTCGACCGCTTGCGCGGCTCCGGCTGCGCCCGGCGAAAGCAACGCCGCGCCCGGCTTCAAACCGGGGAACGCCAAAGACGCCGCAACATGGCGGGTCTCCCAAGCCAGCAGACCGATATGGGTCACCAGCAGGCTGATAGCGAACGGTGCGATCTCGAACCACTCGCTGCCGCGGATCGGCAGCACCGCCGCGGTGATGATCCCCAAGCGGGCGACGAAACCGAACATCACCGCGCCGAACATCACGGCCGGGCTGATCTTGGCGGACCAGGTGATGATCGCGGCACCGACCAGAAAGTTGAAGGCCACGATGGCCAGGCCGTATCCAGACGACCAGAGCCCCGTCCAACCCCAGAAAATTGCCCCGACCGCCAGCATCGCCGGCGCAACCAACAAGGTGCGCAAAGCCAGGTCACGGGCTATCTCGCGCTCAGGGGCACTGGCAGAGACCTCCGCGGGAAACGGAGCCATGCGATCTGTCGTCTTGGCGCTCATGTGTGACCCTGCCCATAGCCGGCGCGGCGCTGTTGCAGTGCTTCGTCGAGCGACCGGCCGTAGCTCACATACAGTTTGTGGGTCTCATAGGCGAGCACCACTGCGGCGAGAACCAACGTGAAGACCGGAAACAGTCCGAGACGGGTATCGATGAACCAGCCCAACAGGCCGAACAGCGCAGGAGTGACGATCATTTCGAAGGCTGCCGCGAAGGCATCGCCCGCGCCCTTGCGCATCTCGCGTTGCTCCCGTTCGTCCACGGTAAACCTCTTTGAGTTGGGCCGACGGCGCCCGCTCGTGAATTGATGCACAATCTATTGGCAAGCGTCGAAGGTGCCAACCTCAGGAGTCGAGCTTCTTGCGTCTTCCGTAACGCTTTTCGAAGCGCTCAACCCGGCCGGCTGTGTCGACGATCTTCATCTGGCCGGTATAGAACGGATGGCTCTCGCTGGAGATCTCGACCTTGGCTAGCGGATATTCGTTGCCGTCCTCCCAGACGATCGACTCTTTGGTCTCGATCGTGGACCGCGTGAGGAACGACGTACCTGCCGAAGTGTCCTGGAACACTACGGTGCGGTACTCGGGATGGGTATCAGATTTCATAGCGCCCTGATCCTATCCAGCAACTCCAGCACATCATCGCCGGGGGCTGCCTCGGAAGCCGAAGCGACAGCCATCAGACGTCGCCTCAACTCGCGAGACTCCTCAAGTTCATCCGGCGACATCAGGATCTCTTCGTTGTGAGTCCCCGACGCGACGATGTCGACAGCCGGATAGATCCGGCGGACAGCCAACTCCCGCGAGAGCCGCAACTCCAGATTCGCGGTGTTTGCCAACTCCTCATAGATCAACTCGTCGACCGCACTCCCGCTGTCGACGACGATCGTGCCGATGATCGTCAAAGAACCGCCGCCCTCGATGTTGCGGGCGGCACCGAGGAATCGCTTGCATGCGTGGACCACCGACCTGTCGATGCCACCCGAGTTGGAACGGCCGCCATGGGAGGCTTCAAGAATGTAGGCGCGAGCCAGGCGGGTGATTCCGTCAACGACCAGGCACACGTCCTTGCCGTCCTCGACCATGCGTTTGGCCCGCTCGATCGTCATCTCCGCGATCGTGATCTGTTCATCGGAGGGCTGATCGAACGGGGAGCCGATCACCTCACCGTTCTGGGTCCAGCGGCTCATGTCCGTAATGTCCTCGGGACGCTCGTCAACCAGCAGCACGAGCAGTTCCAGGTCGCTGTGGTTGACCTCGAGGGAGCGGACAAGAGCCTTGAGCACCGTTGTCTTGCCTGCCCTGGGCGGCGACGCGACCAACGCCCTCTGACCCTTCCCCAGCGGGGTCAACAGATCGACTACCCGGGCCGTGGCGTCCTGGGGTTCCTGGGAACCCGCCAGCACCAAGCGCTCGTCCGGAAAGACCGGTACCTGCTCGTCGAAGGCCACGCGTTCGGTGGCGGCTTCGGGATCACCGCCGTTGACCGTCAGCAGATCTACCATTGCAGGGTTCTTCTCGTTGCGTCCCGCGGGGCGCGACGTGCCGCTGAGATGGACGCCCTTGTCCAGGTTGTACTGCCGTACCATCTTCACCGGGACATACGCGTCGTCCTTGGACGGGAGCGCCCCGTCGACCCTCAGGAACCCGTAACCCTCGGGACGCAGCTCCAGATAGCCCGCAACCGGCACCACGTCGCCGTTCCACGCTTCATTGGTGTCCTTGTTGTTCTCCCGCTCGCGACCCCGGCGACGTCGGCGCCTGTTTGTCGGTTCGGCCTCCGGCGCTTGCGAACCGGGTTCACCGTTGTCGGCAGACTGTGGTCCGGGCTCACTCGTGCTGGGAGCCTCCTGCTCGTCGACGGTCCCTTCGGGTTCTGGATCGGATTCGGCGTGCTCCGCTGTCGGTTGGGCTTCCTCCGCAGGCGGGGCGCCAACGGTGCTGCCGTCTCCCCCGTTTACAAGGTCGAGTATCAAGTCGATGATCTCGCCCTTGCGTGCACGGGTCGGTGGTTTCTTGCCTAACGTGCTGGCGATTTCGGTGAGTTCTTCGCGGTCTTTGCGTTGAAGGGTCGACCGGCGCATCTCCGCGGTTTCCACGGATTCGTCTCCTCATGATCGTGAGTGGTGCTGCATCCGGCAAGTGACAACCAAGGTCGTACGAGATACGACTCGTCGTCGGCAACCGAACAGCGCTCAACAGGTTAGGGGCGCAGAACCGGAGCCGCAACCGACCCCCGAGCGATCACTCGGAGGCGGCTATCCGACCTCGACGCAACCCGAAGTGTCGACCCCGAGCGCCACCCAGTCGCCCGCGGGTTCGGGGCGCATCTCCTCGCCGCCCGACTCGATGAGCGCTCCGACGCTGGGACCGGACCCGCTGAGCCACGCCGCATGCCCGGCAGCCCGGAGCTGACTCACCACCTCCGCCGAGTCGGGAAGAGTGCTCAACCGTGCCGTCTCATGTATCTGATCTCCGTTGGCGCCGGCGATGAGGTCCCAAGACCCGTTCAACAACCCGGCATAGACGGCCGCGCAGGAAGCAGCGTGGGTGACGACGTCAACCACGTCGAGCGCCTCGGGCAGAACCGCCCGGGCCGAGGCTGTGAAGGACACGCCCGCCGGAATCCACATATAGAACTGGCCGGGCTCGAGGCACGGAACGTCAGTGTGGATCCGGCCGCCGACCGCAAGGTTCAGTCCGCCGTACGCCGAAGCCGCGGCGTTGTCAGGATGGCCCTCGATCTCATCGGCCACCTCGAATGCCGCTTGTCTCGCCGCATCGTGCTCGAGACCATCGTTGCGGAAACCCAGATACGCGGCTCCGACGCAGGCGGCCGCACTCGAACCCATCCCCCTGCCGATCGGCAGTTCGCTGCGCGACCACAACCTGTCGAAGGAACTCCCGGTGCGTTTCAGCGCTGTCCATACCAGGTCATCCGGGCCAACGGGCTCGAATCCTTCGAGGGCCTCGTCGCTGAGTTCGTAGTAGCGGTCGATGGCGAGCGCCAACGCGTCGAATCCCGGACCCAGATTGGCCGAAGAACCCGGCACCCGGACGCGCATCAGCCGAGCCCGTCCACGCGGAGCCCGTCAACGAAGTCCTCAACGGTCGCAAGGTCGTTGGGAAGCACCGCGTAATCTTCGCGGCGATCAAGGATGTCGGCTAGGTGGGGCGGCAATTCGGGCCGGATACCCGTCGCCTGCTCGACCGCGTCGGGGAACTTCGCGGGGTGTGCCGTGGCCAGCGTGACGACGTGCTCGCCGGGTCTGCGAAGGCGTTGAGCCACCCCGATGCCAACCGCGGTGTGGGGATCGACCAGCAGATCATGGTCGTTGTAGACCTCGCTGATGATGGCGAGAGTCTGCGAGTCGTCGATCCGGTCCCCTGCGAACTCTGCGGTAAGGCGTTGATGCTGCGCCGGGGTGAGCACAGCACGGCCGTGGTCCCGGAACCCGGCGATCAGTTCCGCGGTGGCTGCACCGTTGCAGTCGAGCAGTTCGAACAACAGGCGCTCAAGGTTCGAGGAGATCTGTATGTCCATGCTCGGCGACAGCGTCGGCACCACCTCTTCAGCGCGCATCTCTGCGGTCTCGATGAGGCGGGAGAGGATGTCGTTGCGGTTCGAGGCGATCAGGAAGCGGTCGACGTTCAACCCCATCCGCGCCGCCACATGGCCCGAGAAGACGTTGCCGAAGTTGCCGGTGGGGACACAGAACGTGGTCGGGAGCGCGCTGCGGCCCAGCTGCTGGACCGCCCACACGTAGTAGACGATCTGCACCATCACCCGTGCCCAGTTGATCGAATTGACCGCGGCCAGACTGTGGCGCTTGCGGAAGGGTTCGTCTCGAAACATCGCTTTCACGAGGTCCTGGCAATCGTCGAACGTTCCCTGAACCGCGACCGCATGCACGTTGTCGTCTTTCAGGGTGGTCATCTGGCGGCGTTGGACCTCTGTGGTACGGCCTTCGGGGAACAGCACCACGATGTCGACATATTCGCTGCCCCGCACCGATTCCATTGCCGCTGAGCCGGTGTCGCCGGAGGTCGCGCCCACGATCGTCACCCGTTGCCGACGGCGCTTGAGTTCGTGGTCGAACAGTCTGCCCACGACCTGCAGGGCTATGTCCTTGAAAGCCAGTGTGGGCCCATGGAACAACTCCATGAGGTGAAGCCCGTCGTCGAGTTGCACCAGTGGGCAGACATCGGGATGGTCGAACGAGGCGTAGGCGTCCTCCAGAATCGACTGGAGGGCAATACGGTCGAGCGCGTCGCCGACGAACGGCTGGATCACGTCTGTGGCCAGATCCACATAGGACGACGACATCGAGACCGCGTGTGCAGGCAGCGCCGGCCAGTCTGTAGGTACGAACAGTCCGCCGTCGGGTGCCAAACCGGTGAGCAGGACGTCGGCGAATCCCAGCTCCGGCGCTCTGCCGCGGGAACTGCCGTAGAGAACCGCCATAATCAGCCCTCACCACCGATCACCCGGATGGCGGAGTGGACATCGACGACCACATCAAGGTGCCGCAGCTCTTCCATCGTGGCTCTCACGGCTGCTTCAACCGAGTCATGGGTGATGAATATGAGTCGGGCACGATCACCGAGGCCCTGCTGTTCCATCGACTGGATCGATACGCCGTGGCGACCGAACACATCAGCCACCTGGGCCAGCACTCCCGGCCGGTCGGTGACGGCAAGGCTCATGTAGAACGCCGATTTCAGGGCGTCCAGCGGCCGGATCCGGGCGGGTGCGAGCGCGCCGATACGGCCTGGTGTGCCGTGCACCATGTTGGTGGCCGCGTCGACCACATCACCGAGGACCGCGCTGGCTGTAGGTCGACCACCCGCGCCTCGTCCATAGAACATCAGATCACCTACCGCTTCGCCCTCGATGAACACGGCGTTGAAGCTGTCGCGCACTGCGGCGAGAGGGTGCGACTTGACTACCAGCGCGGGGTGAACGGCGATTGATATCTCCGGGTCGCTGGTGGTGTTGTCCCCGAACGCCTCGATGACGGCCACGGCCTTGACGGCGAATCCCATCCGGTCAGCTACGGAGATGTCCTCGACGGTGATGTTCGAGATCCCCTCGTGGACCACGTCGCTCGACTGCACCACCGAGCCGAAGACGATCGAGGCGATGATCGCGGCCTTGGCGCCGGCGTCGTATCCCTCCACGTCAGCGGTCGGATCGGCCTCTGCATAGCCGAGTTCCTGCGCCTCGCCCAAAGCGGTCCGATAGTCGATTCCAGCTTCGGTCATCCTGGTCAGGATGTAGTTGGTGGTGCCGTTGATTATCCCCATCACCCGCCGCACGGGCTCACCGGCGAGCGACTCCCGTAGCGGCCGCATGAGCGGGATCCCGCCGGCCACCGCGGCTTCGAAGAGGAAATCGACACCGGCGGCGTCGGCCGCTGCGAACAGTTCGGCTCCGTGGGAGGCGAGCAGCGCCTTGTTGCCGGTGACCACCGGTTTGCGAAGTTCAACGGCGCGGCGCAGCAGTTCCAGTGGCTCGTCGATCCCACCGATCAACTCGACGATGATGTCGACATCGGGATCTTCGACCACGGAACGAGCGTCGTCGGTGAACACGTCTGCGCGCAGATCGAGTCCGCGGTCCTTGCTGAGTGAGCGGACCGCTGCACGTGTCACCCGAAGCTCCACACCCGTGCGCGCCGAGATGGTGGTCCGTCGCTGTTCCAACAACGACACGAACGCACTGCCGACGTTGCCGCATCCGAGTAGGCCGATCGATACCTGCTTCACGGGCGACGAGCGTAGCTGACGCCCGGAGGCCTAAAGCGGTGATTTGCCTGTGAGCGATCGCCACACGGTCAACTTCGTAATGCGATTGACTATATTTGTTGTTATTCTGTGATTTATAATGTTATCGAACCACCGGAAAGTGTCTCCCGCGGACCGGGCCGCGCATGAACGCACGGTCTTGCGCCTGGTGCAGGGTTCCGGTGTGGTTCCAACGCCGCACCCACCGGCTCAAGCCGCCGACCCCATCGACCCCGTCGACCCGACGGTCGTGGAGACGGTCGCCTGCGAGGGCAGCCTCGCTGATGTGTTGGCGGAGCGGGGTCGGCTCAGCGAATCGGAGTGTCGCGAGATCGGTTCTCGGATCGCTACGGCGTTGGCGGGAATCCACGAGCGCGGCATGGTTCACGGCGACGTCAAACCAGCGAATGTCCTGATGGCGCCCGAAGGAGACGTTTGGATCGCCGACTTCGACGCAGCAGGGCCGGTGTCGAGCCCGCGCACGAGGGGTACTCCGCAGCGCCTGCGGAACCCCTCCTCGCTCGAGTTCAGCGACGACATTGTCGGTGTTGCGCTGCTTGTGGCCGAGTGTGCGACGGGTGTTGTCATCGATCCGACCGTCGAGTGGTCGGCACCGGAACTGGCCCAACTCGGTTGCAGCCGGGAACTTGCCGGTGACCTTGCCGAGGTCCTCGCCGATCCGACTGACCTGTGGCGCGCGGCTGCACTGCTCGGGCGTCCCGATGGCCGGTTGCCGAGCGCC
Source organism: Candidatus Aldehydirespiratoraceae bacterium (assembly GCA_965221585.1). Taxonomy (GTDB): domain Bacteria; phylum Actinomycetota; class Acidimicrobiia; order Acidimicrobiales; family Aldehydirespiratoraceae; genus VXYK01. The sequence goes on from OZ244898.1 coordinate 2,258,543, forward strand.
GCTGAGACCCACACGGGCAGCGACCCGACGCCCACCATCGACTTCGAACCGACGGTCATCGCCGGTCTCGACCCGTTGCCGAGCACCGCAGAGGTGTTGAATCAGCCCCTGGGTCCAGCGAGTTGGCAGGACTCGGTCCAACAAGCACTACGAGGCTGGATGCTGCGACTCCGCAACAAGCGGTCCAATCTGACAGCCCTCTTGAGTCGACGCAGGCGATCTTCAGAGGTCTAGGCGGGTGAGGTCGTCGTAGGTTTCGCGGCGCACGACCAGGCGGGCGGTTCCGTCCGCGGCGAAGACCACCGGGGGGCGCAAGACCTTGTTGTAGTTCGAGCCCATCGAATGGCCGTACGCACCGGTCACCGCCGTTGCCAGAATGTCGCCCACCGCCAGATCGTCGGGGACTTGGGCGTCGCGAACCAACAGATCGCCGGACTCGCAGTGCTTGCCAACCACCGTCACGGTCAACGGCCTCTCAGCTTCGACGGCGCGGGGCAGAAAAGCCTCATAGCCGGAGCCGTAGAGGACCGGTCGAGGGTTGTCGCTCATCCCGCCATCGACCGAGACATAGGTACGCACACCGTCGATTCGCTTGATCGTGCCGACCGTGTAGAGCGTGACCGCCGCGGCCGCCACAATCGACCGGCCCGGTTCGGCCAACACCTTCGCCGTCACACCTAAATCGGCACAGGTCTCGATCACGGCCTCGCCCCACTCGGTGATCGTGGGCGCTGATTCGTCGGTCACATAGGCGACACCGAGTCCCCCACCGACGCTCATCTCTGGCAGGTCGTAACCGGCAGCCGCTTCAGCGATGACCGCGACCGTTCGCGCCAGCGAAGAGACAGCGAACACCTGACTGCCGATATGGGCGTGAACACCGACCAACTCCACCGACGACGAGGCGCGGGCCCGTTCGATGGCTAGATCCGCGGCACCGCTGGACACGGTGAAGCCGAACTTGGTGTCGTCGTGGCCGGTCGCCACGAACTCATGGGTCTCCGCCTTGATGCCGGGAGTCAAACGCAGCAGCACCTTGGGGCAGAAACCATGGGACGCGTGAAGCACGTCGAGGCGGTCGAGCTCGTCGAACGAATCAACCACAATCCGGCCCACGCCCGCTTCAAGCGCCGCGGTCAGCTCCGACATGGACTTGTTGTTGCCGTGCATCACCAGCCGGTCCGCAGGCACACCCGCCGCCAACGCCACATAGAGTTCACCACCAGTCGCCACATCGAGATGCATCCCCTCGGAGTGGGCCAGCCGGGCCATCTCCGTGCACAGAAAGGCCTTAGTGGCATACGCCACGCCGTCGCCGAACACCGCCACCGCCTCACGGCAGCGGTCACGCAACTGCGCCTCGTCGTAGACGAACAAGGGAGTGCCGAATTCGGCGGCCAGATCGAGCAGGCCACAGCCGCCGATCTGCAGTTGCCCGTCGACCAGCTCAGCCGAGTCGGGCAGCAAGCGAAAGGGAAACGGCGACATGGCTACATCGACTCGGGTGCGGACACGCCGAGCAGGTCGAGGCTGACGCCGAGTCCGATGCGGGTTGCTTCCACAAGCCACATACGGGCCTGTCGCGTCTGTTCGCCAATGTCGTCGCGCAAGATGGGGCAATCGTGCCAGAAACCGTGAAGCGCCGCCGCGCATTCCCGTGCCCAGGTGGTGATCTGGTGCGGTGAGCGGGCCAGCATCGCTCGCTCGACGGTCTCTGGAAGTTCCGACAGCACACGCAACAAGTCCAGTTCACGCTGATGGCTGAGCACCGACAGGTCTACTTCGGCAAGCGGCAACACCGCGATGCCGCGCTGCTGTGCCTGACGGGCCAGCGAATGCACCCGCGCATTGGCGTACTGGACGTAGTACACAGGATTCTCGCTCGACTCTGCGACGACTAGGTCGACGTCTATCGTCTGGGTGGTGTCGATCGACTGCAACAAGAACGTCAACCGAGCAACATCGGCACCTGCCAACTCGACCAGGTCACGTGCTTCGACCATCGTTCCGGCGCGCTTGGACAGCCGTACCTCGATCGCGTCGCGGACCAGGGTCACGTGCTGGCCGATGAGCACCTCGTAGCGGTCGGCGGGGTGGCCGAGCATCTGCATCGCCGCACTCATCCGCGCCACGTAACCATGATGATCCGCACCCAGAATGTCGATCAGCAGGTCGCCGCGGGAGAACTTCTGTTGGTGATATGCGATGTCAGGCAGGAAATAGGTGGGCTGGCCATCGGACTTGATCAGAACCCTGTCCTGGTTGTCGCCGAAGTCGGTCGTCCGCAGCCAGGTCGCACCGTCCGACTCATAGACATAGCCGCGTTCGGTCAGGTCGACCAGAGTCGCCTCCACCGCTCCCGATTGGGCCAGTTGATTCTCGGAGGCCCAATGGTCGAACTCGGCGTTCATCGAGGCGAGCACCTCTACCTGGTCGCGATGGGCACGCTGCAGGCCCCACTCGACCGGATCCGCCTCTGCGGGCATCTCCTGGGCCCAGTCGCTGACGTACTCCCCGAAGTAGCCGCCTTCTGGAGGCTCCTGACCGGTCGTGCGGGCCGCCAACGACTGCCCGAACAGCGAAGTCTGCTCGCCGCGGTCATTGACGTAGAACTCCCGGGTCACCTCGTATCCGCAGCGCTCGAACAGTCGGGCCAGCGAGTCGCCGTAGGCCGCCCAACGGCCATGGCCGGCGTGCAGCGGCCCGGTCGGGTTGGCCGACACGTACTCGATGTTGACCGACGATCCCGTGCCGATACCGGACCGCGCGTACCCCTGCGTCCCTGCATCTACGATGCCCACCAGCACGTCGTGCAGCCAGCTGGGGGCCAGGTGGAAGTTGACGAACCCGGCACCAGCGACCTCAACGGCAGTCACATGCGTCGGGGGGTCCGCGTTCAGGGTGTCGGCCAACTCCTGGGCCAATTCGCGTGGGTTGCGACCCGCACGCTTGGCCGTCGCCAAAGCGACGTTGCTCGACCAGTCTCCGTGGTCGGGATTGGCGGGCCGTTCGATGCCGATGCCGTCGACCGGCGTGTCAACACCCGCGTCAGTGAGAGCCGCGGCAAGCGCAGAGCGAAGATGCTGACGAACATCCATGGCCGGACCTCAACGTAGTCTCAACGAATCTAGGGAGCGCCCGATCCTACCGCCCCAACCGAATCACCCGCCGCGACTTACACACCTGCCCGACGGGGCTTGCAACAGAACCCACACAATTCGAGGACCCAAAGCGGGACACTCCGAATCTGGGGCCACGCCACGAGCGGGGCCGGTAGCATTGGCCGAGCCCTTCGGGGCAAGCCCTCGTAGCTCAGAGGATAGAGCATCGGCCTCCGGAGCCGTGTGCGCAGGTTCGAGTCCTGCCGAGGGCGCTATCAGGCCGCTGAGGTGTCGGCGGCCATCTGGCCTGCACCCCAGCCGCGGTTGGCTGGGTCGTCAGAAGATGCCGGGAACGATCCGGTACGGAACTCGGGCCTGGTACTCGGCCCACTTCTCTGGCCCGTACTTCTCGGCGCAGACCTTGTCGTCCTCGAACTGGCGGGGCACGAAGAAGGTCACGATCATCACCACGTAGGTCCAGGCCCAGAGGTTGGTGAAGTGCCCGAACACCAGCGCAATCGACAACCCGTAAAGGCCCTCGCCGAAGTAGCCGAAGTGCCTCGCCTTCCCCCAGAACCCGCTGCACAGGATCTTGCGGTCGCCGGCTTGGATGTACTCCGGTTCGATGATGCCGAGGAACTTCCGTTCAGGCCAGCGCTTGAACGTGTACTTCTGCAGGTTGGAGCCGCGGGAGATCACCCAGCCCACCAGGAACAGTGCTGCGCAGCCGATCAACCAGAAGTACATCCAGCCGCCCGAGATGCCCGGATCCTCGACTGGGGCCAAACCCCAAATGGGCAGCACGAACATCCAGCCCCACACGAACGGCCCGCCCCAGACGAGCTTGAACCCGATGTTCTCGTGGATGAGGTCGTAGGTGTAGAGCTGCACCCGCTCGAACACGAAGTAGTCGAAGACGTAGAAGGAGTTGATGGCGACGTAAAGGAACAGGCCGGGGTTGGTGTCGGCCACGTTATCGCTGTGCCAGGCCGCCGCTGACCAGGCATTGAGCGACAGCATCGTGCCGCCCACGATGTAGAAGTACATCTTCAGGTCGAAGCGGTGGTTGAAGAACTGCAGTTCCTGGGCACGGCCGAACCACCACGCCAGGAACTTGTTCTTCTGTTCACCCTCCGGTTGAGAGAACACCAGGATCGAGTTGGCGATCACGGCGATGACGAAACCGCCGGCTATCGCATAGAAGGTCGACCGGTAGAACCAGTCGCGGGGGATCCCGAAGACCTCGAACGCCCAGACGACGTGCGCCACAGCGAACACCAACAGCCCGTTGAGGCGGTAGCTGCGCGGCTCGCCGGTCTCGCGGTCGGTGGCGTAGCCGGTCACGCGCCGGCCGGGCAGGATCACGTGCACCACGAAGGCGAAGACGCACACGAACAGCGGTGTGAGGAAACCCAACACCACCTGGCCACCAGACAGTTCGAACAGATGGTCAATTCCGAGCCAATCAATCATGGTCCCAACCCTAACTCATCAGAGCTCGCCGGAGCAGCAAGCGCTGCCGCGAAGATAACGGCTACTAGGCGACGAACGCTCTCGTCTCAGGGTCGTCCGAGCCGACTCTCATCTCGGCCCGCTGACCACCCAGCGACTAGCTTGAACACATGGCCGTCACCGAATCTCCCCCGGCGAAGAAACCCCGCTGGACATACCAGTGGAAAGAGCTCTTCGACGAGGTGATCACCAGCGGACTCTGTACCGGGTGCGCCGGCTGTGTGATCTCCTGCCCCCACGACGTGATCGGCTACGAACACGAACCAGGTGCCTACACGCCTTTCCACCTGGAAGAAGAACTCGGGCTCGACGACTGCGTCCACGGGCAGAAGGGCTGCACCTCCTGTACCCGCGCCTGTCCCCGGTTCCGCATGTGGGAACCCGAGGCCGACATGCACCTGTTCGGTCGTGAGCGCAGGCCCAATGAGGTGTCGGGCGTCTACTCCGACATCCTGTTGACCAGAGCCTCAGACGATTTCGTGTACGAGACCGGCCAGGACGGTGGGTTGGTCTCCGCGATCCTCATCTGGTGCATCGAGAACGACATCATCGACGGGGCCCTCACCAGCGGCGTCGAGAACCTCCCCAACGGAGAACCCGGCTGGAAAGCGTTCCCGATGGTCGCCACCAACCGGGAGGAGGTTCTGCGTGGCGCAGGTAGCCGCTACACCTACTCCGCCAACACGATGGCCTTCAACGACGCCAAGGAGAAGGGCCTCGAACGGCTCGCCCTGGTCGGCATGAGCTGTCAGACCTCGGTGGCGCCGGTGATGTGGCATCGCAAGGTCGGCAAGGTCTCGAGACCGATCAAGCTCAACATCGGCCTGCTCTGCTCCAAGTCGTTCGACGACTCCCTCTTCGACGAACTGTTCGAGGTCAAGTACGGCCTGCCCAAGGAGAACATCTCCAAGATGAACATCAAGGGCGTCTTCCAGATCTGGACCAAGGACGGCGGCTACCACGAGATCAACCTCAAGGAATGCCACGCCTGGACCCGCGAGGGCTGCAACCTCTGCCCCGACTTCGCCGCCGAGCACGCCGACATCTCAACGGGAGGCATCGGCGAACTCAGCGACTGGACCCTTACCATCGTTCGCACCGAACTCGGCCGTGCCGTAATCGACGCAATGGTGGCCGACGGCGTGATCCAAACGCGACCAGGCGACGACGACCCCGGAGCTATCGCGCTGATGCACAAGCTCGCTCAGAAGAGCCGCGACCGGTGGCCGGACTGGGCCCAACCCGCCGCTAAGGTAACCGTTTCGACCAAACCAGCGGGGTAGCGAAATGGATATCGAGTTCTGGGTGGATCCGATTTGACCGTGGTGCTGGGTGACGGCCCGTTGGGTCGTCGACGAAGTAAAGCCCGCCCGTGATCTCAACATCACCTGGCAGCCGATCAGCCTGTTGCTCAAGAACCAACCCGACAAAGAGTCACCGTTCTACGAGCCCACCAATCGGACCTACCGTTTGCTGCGGGTGATGGAATCGGTGCGTGCGACTGAAGGCGAGGAAGCGGTCTTCGACCTCTACTGGGAGTACGGCAGACGCATACACCACGACGAAGAGTTCGACTTCGATCTGACCGAAGCTCTCGAGAGCGTCGGCCTCGATGCTGCGCATTCTGCCGCCTACGACTCCGAGTCCTTCGATGCGGAGATCGCGCAGCGCCACGACGCAGGCCTGGCACTCTGCGGCGACGATGTGGGAACCCCGATCATCGCCTTCGACAACCGCGACGGCGTCAAGCAGGCCTACTTCGGCCCGGTCATCACCCGGGTCCCATCCACTGAGGACTCCCTGGCGATGTGGGACGCGCTGGTCACGATGATGAACGTCGACGGATTCTGGGAACTGAAACGCACCCGCACTGAACGCCCCGAGTTCGGCCCCCGCCCCTGAACAGACCGCCGAGGCTCTGAGCCGTAGGGTCCGGGTTATTGTGGATCGGTGGGCGCACCTGTGAACCCAACGATCTCGGCCTTGCTGGGTCGACGACCACGGCGAACACGGGAAAGGGCGCTGTGTTCGATGGCGTGTGTGCTCGCGGTTGGGGTGTTTGCCGGCCTGTTGCTGTCAGCCTCACCCGCAACCGCACAAACCGACACCGCCGAACCGTTCATGGAGCGCTACTACACCAAGCCGATCCAATGGATGATCGACAACAACATTGCCGTCGACACAACCCAGGCTTGTTTCGGACCTGACATCCCAGCCACGAGGGGCGAAACCGCGCTCTACCTGTGGCGTATGCAAGGACAGCCCGAAGCGGCCCCGCATCCCTTCGACGATGTCACCGACGAGGCCCAACATTCGGCGGTGTCGTGGATGTTCGACACCGAGATCACCACCGGCACGAGTCCGACAACCTTCGCTCCCGACCACGAACTCACGAGAGCCCAACTCGCGGCGCTGTTGCACCGACTAGCCGGAGAACCCCCCGCAGCCGGTCATCCGTTTGGCGATGTCGTTGCCGGCTGGCAACAACAACCCGTTGCCTGGATGGTCGCCAACAAGATCACCACCGGTACCAGCCCCACAACCTTCGCGCCGAACGAACCCGTCACCCGTGGACAACTAGCGACCTTCCTGTACCGCTACCGAGGCAACCCGGAGGTCACCGTCACCGGCTTCAGCCAACCATGTGAGACCTTCCGCGCCATCGACAGCGGCCACCAGCACTCTTGCGCCATCCGCAGCAATGGGACTGTTGCCTGTTGGGGCGCTAATTTCGGTGGCCAAACTGACGCGCCTACCGGCTCTTTCAAGGCCGTTAGCGCTGGCACCTGGCACTCGTGCGGGTTACGAACTGACAACACAATCACCTGCTGGGGACAAAACACCTACCACCAAACAAATGCACCAACGGGACAGTTCACAAGCGTCAGCAACTACTCCGACCACAACTGCGGCATAAGAACCAACCAAACCATCACCTGCTGGGGCAACAACCTGAATGGGCAAACCGACTCGCCGGCCGGACAATTCACCAGCGTCGGTGTTGGCTCCAACTACACATGCGGGATACGAACCAACCAAACCATCACCTGCTGGGGCGCAAATGACTCTGGCCAATTGACGGCTCCCAGCGGGCGATTCACCCGTGTCAGCGCCGGCTGGTTGCACACATGCGCTGCACGAACCGACCAGACCATCACCTGCTGGGGCAACAACCTGAATGGGCAAACCGACGCACCAGCGGGACAGTTCATTGACGTCAGTGCCAGGGCCAGCCACACATGCGGTTTGCGTATCGACAACACCATCACCTGTTGGGGTGCAAATCGGTACGGACAGACCAACGCACCAACGGAACAGTTCACCGCCGTCAGCGCAGCCGGGGATCATTCGTGCGGTTTGCGTATCGACAACACCATTGCTTGTTGGGGAAGCGACTGGGCCGCTCGAATCATCACACCTAGCGGGCAATTCACAGAGATCAGCGCCGGAGGCGAAATCAGTTGCGCGATTAGCGCCACCAACACCATCACCTGCTGGGGAACTGACAGCAGCACCAACCAATACGATCCCTTCAGCTCGTTCACGGCCGTCAGCGCAGGAGGCGAACACGCTTGCGCATTGCGGACCGACAACACCATCTCCTGCTGGGGTACAAATTGGTACGGACAGACCAACGCACCAAAAGGCCAATTCAGCAACGTCAGCGCCGGCTCCAACCACACCTGCGCGATACGCGACGACAACACGGTCACCTGCTGGGGTTCAAACTGGGGGCGGCAAAGCAACGCGCCAGAGGGACAGTTCACCAGCGTCGGTGCCGGACAGGACCACACCTGCGCATTACGCAGCGACCAGACCGTCACCTGCTGGGGCACAGACTGGAACGGACAGACTAAAGCGCCAGAGGGACAATTCACCAGCATCAGCGTTGGTCTGCATCACAATTGCGCTCTACGCAGGGACAACACCGTCACCTGCTGGGGCGAAAACTCGCGAGGACAAACAAACGCACCTGAAGGTCAGTTCATTGGTATCAGCGCCGGTCTGGAGTACTCGTGCGCGCTACGGCATGACCAAACCGTCACCTGCTGGGGTGACCCACGCAACAGTCAAGCCAAGGGCGGGGCTTTCACTGCGGTCAGCTCCGGCACATGGCACACATGCGGGATACGGGAGAACGGCGAAATCTCGTGCTGGAGTGGGTTGGGTACGCCGGCACCGCTCGGCGTGACCTTCGTTGCCGATACTGACGAGGCCAACCCCCTGGAGTGTCGGCCGTATGGACTGCCCGGCGATTCAGCTGGGTTCCCGTTGCCATCAGGAGTCGTGCAATCGATTGGCACGGCGCGGGTTGCGGTGCTGTTCGTTGATTTCCCTAATGCCGAGGCTGCCCACTCGACCGAGGAAGAAGCAGAGTTGGGTCTGCCCTACGCCGAGTCCTACCTGGAGGCATCGAGTTACGGGCACCTTGACGTCGAGTTCGTGCCCCTACACCGATGGTTACGCGCAGAGAACGACTACACGCACTACCAAGACCCCGAAGCTGAAGGAGGTGGTACCGCTCCCCCTCTTGATGCTCTTGCTGTACAACTCGCCGACCCTGAATTCGATTTTTCCAGCATCGACGCTCTCATGGTTGTGCTGCCCAGTTCCATTTTCCACGGAGGAACCGCCACCCGGTCCATCAGTACCGACGAAGGCAAGATCCCCAGACGCACGATGATCAATACCTTTCCTTTGGACGAGCGACGAGACCCTTACCGCTGGGGTCATGTGGCAGCCCATGAGTTGATTCACAATCTCGGCTTGCTGGACTTGTACGCGGGCGCTGGTGTCGTCACTGCCAGGTCCGATGCGCCCCTCGGAAAGAAATGGATCACAACCCGATTCGGTCTTATGGGCCTCGGAGTCGACTTCCCCGCAGATCCGGAGGACCCTGAGCTGGAAATCTCCTGGCTGCATCCCGACGGGGTTGAACTATTTTCGTTCGCGGCTCGCCTAGAAGCCGAAGAGATGTTGGCTTGGAGTCGCTGGCAACTTGAGTGGCTTGACTCGACACAGGTCTCTTGTATCACCGAAACCGAAGCCACCGTCACGCTGAGTCCGGTGGCCGAACCTGGAAGTGGAATCGCGATGGCCGCGATACCGCTATCGGGAACAGAGGTAATCGTCGTCGAGAGCCGACGCAAAATCGGCTATGACAAGCCCCGCCAGGAGTTCTTCCATGATGGCGTAGTCGCCACAATACCTGCGTTACTCACGGAAGGCGTGCTGGTCTATACGGTGGACGCATCGCAGGCGGGAGGCCGACTGCCCATGGCGATCGCCGGTGATCCCGGCAACCTGCAACTAGACCGCTACCCGATACTGGCTGTCGGCGAAAGCGTGACTGTCCGCGGATACACCATCACCGTGCAATCCAGCACCGACAACACCCACACCGTCACCGTCGCCAAGGTCGCCAGCGACTGACGGGCGACGCTATTGCGGGAGGCACCTCGAGAAGAGCTCGCGGATGCCTGGGTCGATGTCTTCAGGATCGTTGCGAAGTCGCTTCTCGGCATCCTTGAACTCGTCGAAGTCGTCCGCGTAACGCTGCGCGAGTCCCTCGAAGGCACATTCGCAGTAGGACACGGCCTGCGATACGTTCAGGCCACCACCTTCGTTGGCCGTCGTGCAGGAGCGCATGAAGTTCTCCTCGAGAGTGCCGTCAGCCTCAGCCTCAGCCCAGTTGGCCGGATCGTTGTTGGCAGCACAGCCCGAAGCAAACAGAACCAAGCTGATCACCACGACGCTGATCACGCGCAATCGTCGAGTCGACTGAGACTTCGTTCCACTAGTCATTCCGCCGCGAGGCTAGCGCTTGCTCACCACTTTTCGGTGACGCCGCCCCCGCCTATATCTCCAACTCGCGGGCGCGGGTGAATATTGCGTCAAGCATCGGCTCGGTCAAGCGGCCGGTGAACGTGTTCTGCTGGCTCACATGAAAGCTGCACAGCAAGGTCAGTCCGTCGCCGAGTGGTACTTCCTGGCCGTGCCCGAACCTGGGACGGGGTCGCAGACCGAAGTGTCTGCAAACCACACTGTGAGCGAAACCTCCCAGAGCCACGATCACTCTCAACGAGTTGAGCGCCGCCAACTCCGCCTCCAAGAAAGGTTGACAGTTGTCCCGCTCGCCTGGAGTCGGTTTGTTGGCAACAGGAGCACACTTCACAGGCGCGGTGATCCAGGCTCCGTCGAGCGTCAACCCGTCATCACGGCTCGTGGACGACTCCTGAGAGGCATAACCGGCGCGCCAAAGGGCCCGATACAACCAATCACCCGAGCGGTCACCGGTGAACATGCGACCGGTGCGATTGGCACCGTGAGCCGCCGGTGCCAGGCCCAGCACCAACAGACGAGCATCGGGATCACCGAAACCGGGGACCGGTCTGGCCCAATACTGCTCGTCGGCGTAAGCGGCCCGTTTCTCCCGTCCGACCCGCTCACGCCACTCGACCAGCCGCGGACACAGACGGCACTGAACCACGTCGTTCTCGATCTGACCGAGCAGGACCGCGGCGCGGTTCACGGCATCGGCACCGGGGGAACTCGGATCAGGTGATCGCATCGGTCACAGGGTACGTTGTGCAACAGTCATGGCCCGCAAATCAGACACCCCAAAACCAACTCTGGTGCTGTTTGTGCGCCACGGACAGACACCCACGACCGGAGCGACGCTGCCAGGCAGGGCCCCGGGCCTTCACTTGGCAGATAAAGGCATCGCTCAGGCCGAAGCAGCAGCACAGCGGATCGCCGCTCTCGAGGGCGTCGCTGCTGTCTACGCCTCACCGTTGGAACGCACACGCGAAACCGCCAAGCCGATCGCCCGAGCACTGAAACTGCGGGTGAGACAGTCCCTCGGGCTGATCGAATGCGACTTCGGAGCCTGGACCGGCAAGAAGCTCGATGATCTGCGAAAGAAACCTGAATGGAAGAAAGTCCAGCGTTATCCCAGCGGGTTCCGCTTCCCGCGTGGGGAATCTTTCGCCGAGATGCAGAGCCGCGCTCTGCACGCCGTCCATGGACTCGTTGCCACCCATTCAGCAAAGACCATCGTGGCTGTGTCCCATGCCGATGTGATCAAAGCAATCGTGGCATCGGCGACCGGCACCCACCTCGACCTCTTCCAACGCATCGTGGTGTCTCCCTGCTCCATCACCGCGATCCTCTACACCCCGACAGGACCGATCGTTCTGACCGTGAACTCCACCGGCGACGACCTGACAACGCTGGTGCCGTCATGAGCCGATCCTTCGACTTTCAAGAACTCGAGTTCCTCACGGTCGGGACCCTCGGACCCAAGGGCCAACGCGAGTTCTTCCTGCAAGCCCGCAGCGAGGGACAGTTGGTTTCGCTGAAAGTGGAGAAGCAGCAGGTAGCTGCCCTCGCAGAGTACCTGGACCGGGTCCTGCGCGAACTCCCCGACGGTGAGATCGGCGATCCCCCCTCAGACCTCGACCTCAGGGAACCCGTTGTCACGGAGTGGACCGTCGCCAGCCTCGCCATCGCCTATGCCCAAGAACTCGACCGCCTCGTCGTCGTGGCGGAATCTTTCGTCGAAGACGAGGACGACGAACCCTTCCAGGCCAGGTTCTTCCTGCAACGTGCCGAGGTGGCCGGACTCATCGATCGTGCCCGCACGGTCGTCGCGGCAGGACGCCCACCTTGTCAATATTGCGGCCAACCACTCGAGGGCCGCAACGGCGACTGGTGCCCATGCCGGAACTGAGCGAGTCGCCGTTCTTCGACCGCGAGCCGATCGCTACCGAACGTGCGTTGACGCTGCTCGCCGAAGGGCATCTCGAACTTGTGGGGCGGATGCCCTACTCCTCCAACGCAACCTTTCTCGTCAATCTCTGCCACGAAGGGCTGCGGGCCCAAGCGATCTACAAGCCGCTTCAAGGGGAACGCCCACTATGGGACTTCCCCGACGGGCTCTACCGACGAGAGGTCGCAGCCTTCCTGGTCGCCGACGATCTCGGCTGGGATGTGGTCCCTCCCACAGTCGTGCGTGACGACGCACCACTCGAGACAGGGGCACTGCAACTGTTCGTTCCCCACGAGTACGAAGAGCACTACTTCACGCTGCACGAGGCCGGCGACCACTACGACGAGTCCTTCCGCCAGATCTGTGCGCTCGACCTGGTCATCAACAACACCGATCGAAAGTCCGGGCACTGTCTTATGGGAACCGACCAGCGAATCTGGGCGATCGACCACGGCCTGGCCTTTCATCACCAGTTCAAACTCCGCACGGTGATCTGGGACTTCGCCGGCGAGCCACTCCCCGAACAGCTGCAGGACGACCTATGGGCATTCCTTGACCGGGGCATACCGGAGCCGATCGCGGCACTCCTCGACCCCCTGGAACAGGACGCGATGCTCGCTCGAACCAAGGCACTGGCCGCCAACAGAGCCTTCCCTCACGGCGACAGCAACCGACACCGCTGGCCCTGGCCCCTAGTGTGAACGCAGCGCCGAGCAGCCGTTACTCAACAGCTGTGGATAAGTCTGTGCAATTTGTGAAAAATCACTAATGCCGATCTTGGCGCAAGATCCCAGTCGTTCTGCTAATGATCAGCCGCTGAGAGCTTCAATCAGCTTGGGCAAAACTTTGTGGACATCGCCGACAATGCCCAGATCGGCCACCGCAAAGATCGGCGCTTCGGAATCCTTGTTGATGGCGATGATGTTCTTTGAGCCCTTCATGCCGACGAGATGCTGCGTCGCTCCTGAAATCCCACAGGCGATATAGACCGTCGGCTTCACAACCTTGCCGGTCTGACCAACCTGATAGCTGTACGGGACCCAGCCGGCATCCACGATGGCACGACTGGCGCCGGGAGCGGCTCCCACGGCTTTGGCCAAGTCCTCGATCATCGAATACGCCTCTGCGTCGCCGAGTCCACGGCCACCCGAGACAACGATGTTCGCCTCATCGAGCTTGGGGCCGACCGACTCCTCGGCGAAGGTTGCAACGACACGCGCAGCACCGGCCGCACCAACATCACCGACATCAAGATCCTCCGTATCGGCTTCAGCGCCTCCGACCGGGGCGGCCGCGAAGGACTTCGGACGGACCAGGAAGATCCCCGGACGGTCCGAGGTGTTCTTGGTCATCACATCGGTTGCGCCGCCGAAGATCGGCTCGCTGCCCAACAGGTCATCACCATCGAGGACGAGGTCGACGATGTTGGTGATGACCGGCGAGTCGAGCTTCACCGACAACCGCGCCGCGACATCACGACCATCCTGGGTGGTTCCGAGCAAAAAGGCCTCGGGCGCGTCCACATCGCCGCTGTTGATCGCTTCTGCGACCGCGGAGGCAACCGAGACACCCTGCATGGCCCCGGAAAGGTCGCCCGTGCTGTAGACGGTCTCGGCGCCGTGGTCACCCAACTCCTCAGCGTAATCGTCGCCGTCTCCAGCCATGAAAACCTCGACGGTGTCGGCTATCTCACGCGCTTTCGCCAGCATTTCAAGGGTGATTGTGGCTACGGCATCACCGTCAGCCTCACCGAAAACCCAGATCTTCTCGAGTCCCATGTCGTGTCCTCCCTCACAGAACCTTGAGTTCATCGAGGAAGGCCACGATCCGCTCGTGAGCGTCTCCCTCGTCTTCTATCACTTCACCCGCCTCGCGAGTCGGAGCGTCGGCAACGCTCACGATCTCCTGGTTGCCTCCGGCCCAGCCGACAGAACCCGCATCAATTCCGAGATCGCTGATCCCGATTTCGTCAACCGGTTTCGACTTCGCCGACATGATCCCCTTGAAGGACGGGTATCGGGGCTCGACCACACCAGCGGTCACCGACACAACCGCCGGCAGCGGACACTCGACATCGTCGTAGCCCGCCTCGGTCTGGCGCTGCACTTTGGCCGTTCCGCCGTCAACTGCGACTGCTTTGGCGAACGTGACCGACGGAAGGTCCAACAACTCCGCGACCATCTCGGGCACGGTGCCCGTGTAACCGTCACTCGACTCGGTCGCAGCCAACACCAGGTCGGGTTCGCTGCGGGCGATCGCCGCGGCAAGAACCTTGGCCGTTCCTAGCGCATCGCTGCCTTTGAGTGCCTCGTCGCTCACCAGCGTGGCGCTGTCGGCCCCCATGGCGAGCGCGGTGCGCAGACCCGTGACCTGATTGTCAGGAGCCATCGAGACAAGGTGTACCGAACCGTCGCCGGCAGTGTCGACGAGTTGCAGGGCCATCTCGACTCCGTAGCTGTCGGACTCGTCGAGAATCAGTTTCTGATCACGTACGAGCGTGTTGCTCTCGGGATCGAGCGCACCCGGATCGGCAGGGTCGGGGATTTGTTTAACGCAGACAACAACTTTCATAGCCGACGAGTCTGCCAGCGAGGTTGCCGAATGCCTCTCTGAATTGAGCGGATAGTTTGAATGTTCTTGCGCATCTGTTTCATCGTCAATTCGGTCGCCTCGTCGGTGACCGCGCGCCGCCGAGTGATCATCTACAAGATTCTGTCGGCTGACCATGACGTGACCCTGGCCGAAACGAGCCGTCCGGGGCATGCGACACGTCTCGCACAGTCCGCCGCCAACGACGGCTACGACCTCGTGGTCGTGCTCGGCGGCGACGGTACTGTGAACGAAGCCGCCAACGGTCTCGCCGGCACCGACACCGCTTTGGCGACGCTTCCCGGTGGCTCGACCAATGTTCTCGCCCGGATCCTGGGACTTCCCGACGATCCGGCCGATGCCGCTCTGGTGCTGCTCGATGCGATCGAGGCGGGCTCGATTCAACGCATCGGGTTGGGCGCAGTCGAGGGACGTTACTTCCTGTTTCACTGCGGTGTCGGTTTCGACGCCGCAGTCGTGGAACAGGTCGAGACCCGCGGACCGTGGAAACGCTGGGCCGGTCACCCCCTGTTCGTGTGGGCGGCACTCGACACCTGGGCACGCGGGGTTGACCGCCGCAACCCTCCGCTGCGTGTGATGGGCCCGGCCGGCGACGAACTCGCCAAGGGGTTCATGACGGTGGTCATGAACACCAATCCCTACACCTATCTGGGAAGCCGTCCCATCGACCTGGTTCCCGGCCTGACCCTCACCGATCCCCTCGCCGTCGTCACCCTCGAAGAGCTCGGGCTCACCAGCCTCGGCCCCGTGCTGGCAGGTGCGCTCAGGCGCAAGGACCTGAGCCGACAGAGCAATGTCGACCTCCGTACCGATATGCGTTCGCTGGTCATCGAGTGCGACCCCCCTGCGCCGTACCAGGTCGACGGCGACCATCTGGGAGCGAGCAAACGGCTGCGGTTCAACTGGACCCCCGAGCGGCTCTCATTGTTGATGCCCGGGCATCCGTGAGCTGCTCCGCTCAGGCGTCGATGACCCTTCGCGCCACATCGGGGACGTTGGTGCAGATTCCGTCGACTCCCATCTCGATCAGCTGAACCATCCGGTCAGGATCATCCACGGTCCAGACGTTCACCAAGAGGCCCGCGGCATGGGCACGATTGACGAAATTGATGTCCACAAGGACGTCCCAGGGGTGGATCGTCTTCATTTCGTGGGCGACCGCCCGGCCGATGGCGCTGGCCGGGTCGGTCATCTCGAACAGCAGCCAACCGCACGGAATCGACGGGTCGACAGCACGGATCCGGTCCACCGCGTCGATGTTGAACGAGGTGATCAGCGCGCGCTGCGGACCGAGGTATGCCTGTACCAGACCCGCCACCGCGTCGGCCACCAGGTGGTCCTCGTCGTAGTCGGGATCGTTGGGGAGATTCTTGATCTCGATGTTGACGCATGTGTCCCCACAGGCTTCGAGGGCCTCTGCGAGGTTCGGAATGTAGTCGGGCAGATCTTCGCTGGAGACCTCTGCCAGGATCCGTCCGTCGGCGAGGTGGGCGTCGTGATGGACCACAACCACACCGTCAGCGGCGCGCCGAGCGTCGAGCTCGACCCACTCTGCGCCCATCGTCTGCGCCAACCGGAACGCTTCCAAGGTGTTTTCCTGCGCGGCTGTCGACGCTCCTCTGTGTGCGATCACCTGGGTCATATCGCAGAGTCTCGCGGATTTTCGGCTCGTCCGTACGGGGTGGCCGGTACTTGCCGATTCAAAAAACGAAACAAGTTCCAAAAACCCCTTGCGGGGAAGGAGAACCTGTTCCTATTATTGCCGGATCGCTGGGAGAACCAGCGACACGAAGCGGCCCAAAAGCCCAGTAGGAGGATAATCGTGGCCCTCACAGCCGACGCTTTCGCATCCGCACTCAACTGGCGAGCTGAAGCGGCATGCCGCGACACAGACCCAGCGCTGTTCTTTCCCGTGGGAACCACCGGGCCGGCGGTCGATCAGATCGCCTCCGCCAAACAGGTGTGCTTCTCGTGCCAATGCAAAGACGCCTGCTTGGACTTCGCGCTCACCACCAACCAGGACACCGGTGTCTGGGGAGGAACCTCAGAAGAAGAACGCCGAGTCATCCGAAGGCGCTTGAGGGCCGCCGCAGCCCTCGCCAAACCACACGCCTGAGAACCGCGCAAACCAACCGCACGGCACCGCACTAACCGTTGTGTCAACCGAAGGGCAGGGCCGGACCCGGGCGCGGAACCCTCACATCAACGGTGGTACCCACCGAAGGACCACCATCAGGACCGTCGGTTGTGGCGTCATGACGGGCAAACGTGATCCGTCCACCAAGATCCGACACCACGAAAGTACGGACAATCGTCAAGCCCAGCCCTGCATCACGGTCAAGTGAGAATCCCTCAGGGACTCCCGGCCCGTGGTCCTGCACACAGATCGACAACTCCTTGCTGTCACCAGCGAGTCGAACACTCACCGGATGTTCAGACCCCGAACCGTGATCAATCGAGTTCTGCAACAACTCGGTGACCACCACAGCCAAAGGCATCGAAACGTCTCCTCCGAGAGCTCCGATACTGCCACTCACCTCAATCTTCAGCGGGCGTTCCGGATCGCCGAGTCCTTCCTCGACCATGCGCACAAGCCTGGCGACCACAGCATCAAAATCGACGATGTCGCCTGCGTCGGCCGTCAGGGTCTCGTGAACCACGGCGATCGATCCGATCCGGCGAGCCGACTGTTCGACCGCGGCGATCGCCTCAGGGGACGACAGACGCCTTGTCTGCAGGCGGAGCAGAGACTGGATCGTCTGCAAGTTGTTCTTCACACGATGGTGGATCTCTCGAATCGTCGTGTTCTTGGAGATCAGCAATCGATCGCGGCTGCGCAACTCGGAGATGTCGCGCAGCAGACCAACGGCGCCGGTCACCCTGCCATGCTCAATCAGCGGATGGCAACGCACCACCACACACGCATCCTCGGCCTCCTCGAATTCGTCGACCGTGCTGTGACGCGAGGAGAACGCCCGTCGCACGGCCGACTCATCGATGCCGAGCTCACGCAGTCGCCTGCCTTCGAGGTTGCTGAGCACCCGCAGGCGATGCATCGCCGAGACAGCGTTCGGTGAGGCGTACTCGATCCGCCCTTCACGGTCCAACACGACCACACCGTCGCCCACACGCGGCTCACGGAGTTCACCGACCCGTTCTGATTCGGCGAACGGGAAGGCCCCGTCGGCGACCATCTGGGCCAAGCGCTCACCCACCGCGCGATACGGGCGCTCTACTGGGCTCCGATGCCGGACGAACGCCGATTCGGCTTCCCTGGTCAGCACGGCCACGATCTCACCGTCGCCGCGTACCGGGATGTACTCGACCGCGACCTGAGCACCCGCGCCAGGCATCCTGATGTCCTCCTCGACCAGCTGATCATGATCGGGGCCATGCAGGTCGCTTCTGGTGATCGAGCCCTGAAGCCGCTTGTGCTCGGTCATCGCTCGCGCCAGCAGCGGATTGTCGGCAACCGAGACGGTCTGGCCGACCGGGTCGCCGTAGTGAACGGTCGCGCCGGTAACCGCGCGTGTGTGGCCCAACACCACGAATTCACTCGCGTCGCCCACCGGCATTCCACCCGCACTCGACTGCCCATTCTTCGGAACGTAGAGCAGCAGATCGCTGAACGACAGGTCGCTCAGCAGCGACCAGCTACTCACCAAGCGCTGAAGATGAGCGATCGCCGCGGAGTCGAGCGAAGTCTTCGCTCGAGCGATCTCCGCGAGGCTGGCCACCGAACGTACCGCCGCGCCTCAGCCGAAGCCGATCGGGTTGCCCCCTTCGGGGCCGAGTTCAACGAACGCGATCTTCGAGGCCGGCACCACCACTTCCCTGCCCTTCTCGTCGGTCAGCCACAACGTCGCTGTCGCACCGTTTATCGCCTCGTCAATCGAGTTCTTGACCGAGGAACGGTCGGTGTCATCGGGAAGCTGGACCACGATCTCACGAGCGTGGTCGGTCACTCCAATGCGAACATCCACTTCTCTGTTCTCCTCAGTTGGCTCAACCGCACTCCGAAAACCAGTGCTGGATCGAATTATTACAGGACAACTGACGTGTTGGGCGGACCGGTCAGTTGATTATCAGTTCCGGATGCGAACGTTTCGACGGCTTGTGGGCATCAATCCAGGAGGCCATCTCTGCGAACACAGCCGACGCCTCACTCTGCGGGTCGACAGCCATTATCGGCTCACCCTGGTCCGAACCCTCGCGCAGGGCGATCGCCATCGGGATCTGGCCGATGAGATCGACTTCGAGGCGTTTCGCCAGCTCAGCGCCGCCTCCAGCACCGAACAGGTAGTACCGCTTGCCGTCGTCGCCGGTGAACCACGACATGTTCTCGATCACGGCTTTCACCTTGATCTTGACCTGATCGAACATGAACGCCGAACGCTGGGCGACCCGCTGGGCCGCCGGGTTGGGGGTGGTGACGACGTATGCCTCAGCACGGGGCAGGAACTGCGCCAGCGACAGCGAGATGTCTCCGGTGCCGGGTGGCAGATCGACTAGCAGGAAATCGGGGTCGTCCCAGAAAACGTCGGTCAGAAACTGCTCGAGCGCCTTGTGCAACATCGGACCCCGCCAGATGACCGGCTGATCCTCCCGAGCGAAGAACCCCATCGAGACACAGCGCACACCGTGAGTCTCGGGAGGAATGATCATGTCGTCGATCACGGTCGGGGCCTGCTCGACGCCGAGCATCCGTGGGATCGAGAATCCCCAGACGTCCGCATCGACAACGGCCACGCTGTGACCTCTCTGCGCCAGCGCAATACCCAGATTGGCGGTCACCGACGATTTACCGACGCCACCCTTGCCCGAGGCGATCAGCAGCGTGCGGGTGCGGTTGCCCGGCTGCGCGAAGGGAATCGCACGCCCGGTGGCATGGCCGTGAGCCGGCTGCGACCCCGCGGTGGCGGCAGGATCGCCGTGGAGCATCTCGCGGATCTTTGCTCGCTGCTCATCGTTCATCACACCGAACTCGATGGTCACGACGTTGACCCCGTCAAGCGCTGTGACAGCCCCAGACACCCGATTCTGGATCTCGTTGCGCAGCGGGCATCCGGCGATCGTTAGATCAATGCCGATCTCGACATGGCCACCGTCGATCATGGTGGAGCGGACCATCCCCAGATCGACGATGCTGCGATGAAGTTCCGGATCCTCGACCGGACGCAGAGCCTCGATCACTTCGGCTTCGGTGACGGTCATATGTGCGTAGAATAGCGTCGTGAACGCCCAGGACCTCAGCCCGACAGAGTTCGCTTCGGCAGTCTCTGCGATAACCGCGGCTTTTGGTGACGTCACCCGCCGGGACATCTATCTGCACGTCCATCAGAACCCCTCGGGTGTGACCGCCAGCGAGGTGGCTGAAGAGTTCGATCTGCACGCCAACGTTGCGCGCCACCATCTTGACAAACTGACTGCCGGGGGGCATCTCGGGGTCGAGGTCGCCAAACCCGACGGGGGCGTCGGGCGCCCTTCCAAGCACTACCGGCCGGTCCACACCAAGGTGCGCCTAGAAGTGAACGTGCGCCACGACGACGTGCTGGTCTCGTTGCTCGGTCGAGCCCTGGCGATGCTGCCCGCCGACGCCGCCGAGGAGATGGCCGAAGAGGTCGGGGTCGAGTATGGCAAGGCGATGGCCGCGGCGATCGATCCCAGCGAGACTCACCGCAGCTATCAGGGGGCTCTGCACGCCGTGGCCGACGCCCTGTCAGCTCACGGGTTCGCCGCCAGAGCCGAACGCGACAACGAGGACGAATACCAGATCGTCGCCCAGAACTGCCCCTTCGGCGATGCGGTGGTGGAACATCCCGTCATCTGTGCTGTCGACCGCGGCATGGTCCAGGGAATGCTCAGCCACCTGTACGGCCCCGCCGATGCCTCCACCACCTCGTCGGTCCCCCAAGGCGACGACATCTGCGTCACCCACGTAACCCTTTGAACCTAGGCTCTTAGGTCTGTGAGCATCTTTCTCGTTCGTCATGCATCGGCAGGGGACCGCAGCCGATGGCACCTCGATGACAAGGAGCGCCCACTCGACGAACGGGGCCGATCCCAGGCGCTGCGAATCGCCGACTTCTTCGCTGAGCACAAAGTTCGGGCCGTGTGGTCCTCCCCCGCGACCCGCTGCGCCCAAACCGTCGAGCCGGTGGCTGCAGCCCACTCCGTGGATGTCCAGCTTCGTTCAGAACTCTACGAAGGAGCAGGCTCGAGGCACCTTCTGGAACTGATCCTTGAAGAATCAGCAGCACCCGGCGACCTAATACTCTCCAGCCACGGTGACGTTATCCCCGGGGTCCTCAACCGTCTGCTGCGCTCAGGGCTCGAAGTGGCCGGTGACCGCGGCTGCGCCAAGGCCAGCGTGTGGGAGCTCCGTGTCCGCGACGGTGTCATCACCGAGGGGATCTACACCGCGAAGCCGTAGAAGACCGAGTCGCCTTCTTCTTAAGGATTACGCCCATGACAATTCGGCACCACGACCCTGCCGCTGAGGCCGATGCCAAGCTCGGCGGTCGCGTCACAGCTCTGGTGTTGGAGCCTTCACCTCCGGCCAACCATGACGAACCGTTCTTTGCAGACGACCCGACCGCGATCCCGGAGGGAGCGACCAGAACCGTCGGTCCCACAAGCGCCGCTGACCGGACTTGGGCCGATCTGGTCGCCGACCGCCCGGAACTCGCCGACTGGGCTGCCGAACGCTGGCTGGCCGCCTACCGGCCACTTCAGCCGGTGCCCGCCGACTACCCCGAAACCCGCAATGCCTACCATCGGCTCGCCTATGCGGTGGTTGCGGAAGCCCGTCGCTGTGCCAACACCAAGTTCGGTCTGCGCTATACCAGAGGTGGTTTCGGCACCCCTTTCTTCGGTGACGACCAGCAGGTTCGAGTGCAAGACGGTGTGCTCGTCGTACAACAAGGCCCAGAGGTCAGACACTGCGCCATCACCAGTCTGCGGGCCGCCGCCCAGTTCGTCGGCGTGGAGCCCGGCACCACCGCAGCCGAGCACGACTCACCACCCCCGGGCGACATCGATGCCGACCTCGGAGCGACCGTTGCCACCGGCAGGTTCCTCGGGGACTGGTTCGGATTCTCCTGGGCTGTGCTCGAAGAACTGCGTGTCACCTCCGGTGCGGTGGACGCCGAACGCACCCAACTCTGGCCAGGACACTTCGACCCCGCCGCCGCGATCGGCGACGCGGAACGAGGCCAACGCGCCACCTATGGCTGTTCCCCTGGCGACGATGCGCATGACGAGCCCTACCTTTACGTGGGCGCCTGGGGCGACGTGGACCGCTCCGACCCCTATTGGAACGAGACCAGTTTCAACGGAGCCTCACTCCCATACGCGGCGCTGCTGGAAAGCGACGACTCCGTGTCGACCGCTCTCGATTTCTTCAAGGAAGGGCTCGACCGACTCAACCAGTGAACGAGCAGGCCTAGTCGGGAAGAACTGAGATCGACGAGAAGCACATCTCGTCGACGGTTCCCTCGTTCCAGGTGATGTAGCGGGGCTCCGGCAGGTACCTGAGCGAGCGGTCCCACCAGCACTCGAACCGCACGATGTCGGACGTGTCGATGCGAATATCCTCGATCGGGGCGTAATTCAGCTGCCACTCGAAGTCCCAGACTGGGATGTCGAGCAGGATTCGCTCCTCGGGAGTGTCGGGGTTCATGGTCATCCGGTAAGCCGCGCCGAACTCGTGCATGTGTCCCAGAACGGTATGGATCGTTCCGGGGTTGCGGGCTCGCATGTCACAGGAGCTGTAGCCGATCGATCCGTCGAGGTCGTCGTAGTCATCGACTGTTCCATTGCAGTTTCGCAGCAGGGCATCGGGGATGAAGGTGGCGAAGAGGTCGTATTTCTCGCCGATGTCCTTCAACACATTCTCCCGAATGCACAGGTTGACATAACCGTCGATGGTCTCGGCCCGCTGCTGCGCGATCGCCATCTCCTCGGGCGTGCACGGCACCTCGGCGGGGGTCAGATACGACGAGCCTGTGATGTGAGTCAACCCCGCCGACACCTCCGCAGGGGTCGCGGTGTCGAGGATGATCCACGAACCATCCGCAGGCGTGTCGTGGTCGTAGTGATAGTGGACCTGGTTGACGATCATGTCGCCGGGGAACAGATAGATGCCGTAGCCGTCGGGGTAGATGGTCGGCGACTGCCCCGGCGCCCAACCCTGGATCGAATAGACGCCCTCCGACGACAGGCCCGACAGGCCGAAGCAAGTCCAGCCCGGCTCATCGGAGAGACCGGAATCGGCCTCGATCTTGTCCTCCGCCGCGATCTTGGCCTTCACTTCGGCAGCCGCGGAGGCGGGCACTCTGTAGACGATCGCGTGGTGTACCACTGAGGTCTGGTCGGGTCGGAACTCGAAGCCCTTGACCCAGTTGCCGTCGCCTTCCGGGTCGCTGACCTCGTGGACTTGGCAGCGGTAGTCATCGGCTTTCACGGGGTTGCCATCGTCATCGGAGTAACCCGTGTAAAGGCCGTCACGAGGCGGGATCTTCTGATCCTCCTCAATCGGAATCACAGCTTGAGTGCGAGCCACCAAGGGGGTGTCGACAGCGACATCGAGACCACCACCCGCCTTGGCCCACTGGTTGATCACCGTGATCTCGTCATCGCTCAGCGACCAGTCGTGTTCGAAGGCGGGACTCAGATCCGACGGCAACCAGGGAGGCATGAAACCGATCTCGGTGACCAGGGCGATGTCCTCTGCAACCTCGGCCGCCTGCCCTGCAGTGTCGAACGCCAGCGTGCTCCAGCCCGGGCCACCCGCGGTATGGCACGAGACGCACCTGGTTTCGAGGATCGGCTGGACATGGGCGGCGAAGGCACCCGAGGCAACCTCGGCCGCGGGGATCTCACGGTTCAGATCTCCTCGGCTGTCCGAATCAACCTCCACACGGTCCGCAACCAGTTCGAAGGCCAACTCGACCTCGTCGCTGGTGTGGGTGAGCCGGGCGATGTTGATGGGGCCGACGTCGTAGTCGCTGCTCAGCACGGTCGTCGTCATCAAGGCCGTGAGCCGATCAGGGCCAACCGTGACGGTTCCGGCGAAGGTCTGGGGGAGAGTCGTCTCCTTGACGGTCAACTCCCCGGTGATCGACACGTCATAGCTCCTACCATCGACGACGCCGTCTGCAGAAACAGCGTCGAGCCCCTCGATCGATGTCGGCACGAATCGGGCGAACGGCCAGTGGGTGGACTCCAGAAAGTCGTGGCGGATCCGCTTGTCGCGCAGGTTCGAGTCCGATTCGAACATCTCCACGTTGACGACGATCTCGCCCACTTCCGAGCGGGTCGGGTCTACGAGATTGATCTTGATGTCACCGGCCACGACCGTCGACGTGCCCACAGCCGTGCGGGAGACACCTGCCAGTCGCTCCTCGACCCGATAGCTCACTTCAGAGCCGTTGTCGGGGCTGATCCGATACAGACGCTCAGTGACTGGATCAACCTCCTCCAACTCGATCTGCTCAGCCACGACACCGGTCCTCTGGGGTTCGTCGGAGCCGAAGAACCAGCTCCACTGGTTCCTGCCCAATAACACCACGGTGCCAACAACCACCACCAACAGAATCGCCACACGGCCGGGATCGAGGTTTCGCAAGCGACTCATAGCGTCAGGTGAAGGTTAACTCCGCCATCAGGCAAGCACGTCACGCAGTTCGGTGTCTGCGATCAACCGGTCCAGGTCCCTTCGCACGACTCCAAGTTCGTCGTAGGCTTCGAGGTCGGCCGACGTCCCCTCGAGGTCCTGCAATTGGAGACGGACCAGGGCGCGGTAGACCAGCGCATCGGCGCGAGTCGGGTCGACTTCAAGGACCGCATCGAGGTAGGCGAGTGCAGTGGCCATCCCCTCCTCGACCCCGACCGAGGCCCGCGCCACGAACCAGGCGAACGAGACCTGCACATCGGGGTCGTCGCCTTCGCTCGAGAGCATCGCGTCGAACAACACCAGGCCTTCGCTGAGCCGATCCGTAGCCGCCAGGTGTTCAGCGGCGAGGGCCATGTAGCGCACGGGCATCTCGGCTGGATCGTAGGCAGCCCCTTCGAGAACGGGCGCGGTGAGCGAGACCGCTGCGGCACCGGCAGCAGTCGCAACATTCACGTCGAGTTGTTGAGCCTCAACAAGCTGGGAGATGAACGCCGGGCTGTCGATCCGGTCCAGCGCCTCAAGATGATCGCTGGCGATCAGCGGTTCCCCTGCCGACAAGGCCAGCGAGGCCGCGAATACGCGTGCGTCGGGGAAGCTCGGGTCGGCTGCCACCGCCTCTTCGACGAAGTCTCGGGCGACCACGGGGTCGCCGGTCAGGTTCGTGAGCCAGCCGCGGTAGGTCAATGCCTCGGCGTTGGAGGGTTCGTCGGTCAAGACATCGTCGTAGATCTCGATTGCCCGGTTCAGATCCTGGTCTCCCATGGCTTCACGTGCATCGAAGAGGCGGGAGCGGGCTGACTCACGGATATCACCGGTGATCTGGTCACTGGCCCCGCGGCTGCCGGAGAAGTCGGCCAACACCACGCCCGCGACCACCGCCAGCAGCGCGATGCCCAACACCCAGCCCACGACGCCGGCCCATCGCCGCTCGGTCTGGTCACTGGCGGGACCGTGCCCTCTCAGCGCACGAATGGTGTTCGCGGCGCGGGCAACGTAGTGCGATCTCAGTTCCACGAAGTCGTCTTCGTCAAGGTCGCCGGCCTCGTGTTCCGCTTCAAGATCGCTGAGCGAGCCCAAAAGGAAGTCCCGCTCACGCTCCAGGGCGGATTCGCGGCTCTCAGCCATCGCCTCGCTCATCGGATTGCGGCTGATCATGCTGGATTTGATCGGCCGCTTCCGTAGTGTCGGCTTCGCTGAGGAAACCGGCTACCAGACGCTCGTCCTCGGGCGTAGCTCCCACCTCGGTCTCGCGCCGCCAACGCCTGAAGACCACGAACAACCCGCTCAGTGCGCCGACACCGGCGACCACAGGGATGATCCATACCAGACTCGACAGCCCGGAGGCCGCGGGCGTGTAGTCGTTGCCGGGGAAGGCTGCTTCGAGTTCGGCGATGATGGACTCGTCGGTGCGGCCCTCGTCCACCCGTCGGGCTATCTGTTGGCGAATATTGCGGGCAACGACAGCGTCCGATTCGGCAACCGACTGCCCATCGCAGACCGGGCAGCCGAAGTTCTGCGCCAGGGAGTGGACACGGTCGGCGTCGGTACGGGGTGGGCCCTCGTCGATGGCGCCGAACAGGAACGCCGATCCGCCGACCACCACAACGCCCAGCCAGGCCAACAGGCGGCGGCTGATCCCCCTGCGAATCGCCGATCCGGCACCACGGGTCATGCTCCGGACTCCTCGATGTAGGCGCCGATCACGTTCTCGATCTGGGCGCGGGTCACTCCCCCGATCAGTTTGTCGACGACCTCGCCGTTGTCGGCCACAATGACACTCTCTGGGACCAGCGCCACGCCGTAGGCCACAGCAATCGAGCCTGTGTCATGCGCAATAACGGGCCAGTCTCCTCCGTTGGCCTCAAAGAACCCGGCCACGTTGGAGGCACTGTCGTCGAAGGCCACCGACACGACCTCGGCGAATCCGCTCGGCGCGTAGGCCTCGTGGAAACTGACCAGCTCCGGGTGCTCACGGATGCAGGGCACGCACGTCGTCGAGAAGAAGTTGACCACAACGAAACGGCCGCGTTGATCGTCGAGATCGAACACGTCGCCGTCCAGCGTCTCACCGACTATCGACGGTGCCAATCCGCCCGCGGCGACCACGCCGGTATCACGATTCGGCCCCCGCTCGCGTGTCGCGAACAACAGGAGCAGCAACGCCAGCACCACGGCGACAGGCGTGACGATCCACACTGCGCGCCTCGGTGTGGAAGGAGTCACGGTACGAGCTGCTCCTTACGCCGGGTCTCGCCGCCGACAGCGCTGTCGAGGCGGGCCGAGACAGGCGCTGTGGGCGAGCGGCGGTTGCCTGGCACAATCGCCAGCAGTGTGCCCGCGGCCATTACGAACCCGCCGATCCAGAGCCACATGATCAAAGGCTGAATCGTTACTCGCAGGAAGATTGTCTGACCGTCGTCGGACAACTCCGTGATCGACAGCGCTACATCGTCGGTAAACGTGGACCTGACCGAAGGAATGCCGATCAGCCGACCGGCAAAATCGTAGACAGCTATCGCCGGTTCATACACCTGAGCGCCGTCGATGCGAACTGCGGCCTGACGTTCCACCCTGTTGGGGAACTCGACTACTTCAGTGCCCAGGAACGTGAAGGTGTGACCCGACAATTCCGCGGTCTGCCCGGGCGTCATCTCGAAGGTCTCCTGACGCACGTAGGCGTTGCTGGCGGCCAAGGCAACCGCGATCAGCACAACACCGAGATGCACGACCATGCCACCGTTGGTGCGGCCGATCAATCCACGCAAACCCTGGCGGCGCGTAGCCAGAATGATCTGACGCAGCGCCGCTCCGCCAGCGAACCCCCCGAGCCCGAACGCCAGCAACGGCGCCCAACCACGGGCCCCGAACAACACACCCAGCAAGATCACCCCGACTCCAGCCCAAGCCGGCCAGATGAGCCGCTCGCTCAAGACGCCAGCAGATGCCTTGCGCCACGGCAGCACCGGCGCCATGGCCATCAAGAAGAGCAGCACGAAACCGATCGGCATGGTCATCCGCTCGAAGTACGGGCTGCCGACCGTGAGCGTGCGCCCGTCGAAGGCCTCAACGATCAAGGGGAAGATCGTCCCCAGCAACACCACGAAGGCGAACGCCGCGAAGACGACGTTGTTCATCAGGAACGCGCCTTCCCGTGACAGCGGCGAATCGATCCGCCCCGGTGCTCGGAGTTCATCGCCGCGCCAGGCGATCAAACCCAACGAGACCACGACGATCAGCCCGAAGAAGGTGAGGAACCACGGCCCGATTCCCGACTCGACGAACGCATGCACCGATTCGAGCACGCCCGAACGCGTGATGAACGTGCCGAGAATGGTCAGGGAGAAAGTCGCGATGACCAGCGACAGGTTCCAGACCCGCAGCATGCCCCTCCGCTCCTGCACCATCACCGAATGAATGAAAGCGGTGCCGGTGAGCCACGGAAGCAATGAGACGTTCTCCACGGGATCCCAACCCCAGTAACCGCCCCAACCCAGAGTCTCGTAACTCCACCAGGCACCGAGCACCACTCCCAGCGTCAGAAAACCCCAGGCCATCACCGTCCAGCGCCGCGTGGCGAGCAGCCAGCCCTCTCCCACCCTGCCCGTCACCAAGGCACCCATCGCGAAGGCGAAGGGAACCGTGAACCCGACATAGCCGAGGTAGAGGATCGGCGGATGGAACGCCATCAGGATGTGGTTCTGCAGCAGCGGATTGGGGCCCGGCCCGTCGAATGGCTGACCGTTGGCGAAGGGTTGCGGGTCGAACGAGACGAACGGCCTCGCCGGTCCGACCATCAACAGGAAGAAGAACGCGCACACGACGAACAGGGTGAGCATCACCCAGGCCATCATCGGATCGTCGCCGCGGCCTCGGAACTTGATCACGACCGCCACGACGTACCCGCAGAGCACCAACGTCCACAGCAGGATCGAACCTTCCAACGCAGACCACAGGGTGGCGAAGTTGAACAGTGTAGGCGTGCGCGAGGATCCGTTCTGAGCCACGAACGAGACCGTGAAGTCGCGGGTGATCAGGGCCCGCTCCATGACCGCGAAGGCTCCAGCTGCGGCGGCCATCATCACCCCGACCAGCATTGCTGAGTCTCGCCACCAGGCGGGGCGCCGACCCAACAGACCGAGGACCACCACAGCAACACCGGCCAGCGCGGCGGCCGCACCCAATGCAACGAACAGTGCTCCCGCCGTCGCGTTGCTCACGCCTCGCAGACCACCTCGGCTGAATCCGCACCTGCTTCACTGAGGGTCAACCGTTCGTCGTACTCTTCGTCGTTGATGTAGTCGTTGTCGTGCTTGACGCGCATTCGATCCGACGAGAAGTGCCAGCCGTCGTTGGCGATGGGAGTGAACCCCTCGACGACCGGTGCGCGGGCGACCCAGGCGCCGTCGAGAACGACCGGCACGTCCGCCTGGAACAGCTCGGCAGGGTCGCCGTGATGCACGACGTCGATCGAGGCACCGCCGAAGGACAGGCTGAACGCGACGACTGGCGCGTCGCCGTCGAAACCCTCGACTATCGAACAACCGATCGGGGCGCCCTGCAGGGTGAAGCGCTTGGTACCGATATCGGCCCGTTCCTCCACAGCTTCGTCCGCGTTGTAGAAATACAGCGAATCCTCCAAGAGGTTGACAACCAGCACAGCCACGACCGCTGCCAGCGCCAGCGCAACAACCACCCCGATCCACGGTGCCCTACGAGCCCGCAGCGGCCGCGGCGGTCGGGGAGTCAGCTCGCCGGTCACGAGCCCGTCTCAGTGTCGGAGGCCTCTGAACCAGCGCTCAAATGGGCCTTGTCGTTGCTGGTCATCCAGCGACGTTGCCCCACCGGGACCGCGGCAGACAGCCTGCGACCCCGCAGCACCAAGCGGATCGCGTACAGCACTCCGCAACCGAGGCTGACACCCCAACCCACCAGCAGATATCCGAGATGAGTCACAGGTTCGCCTCCTCGGCCGATTCTCCGATCGCCTCGGCACGGCGCTGGATCAGCGCCGCCTCCAGATCAATAGAGGAAAGCTGATGCTCGAGCCAACCTATCCGGAAGCGATGAATCATCGCCCAGACGAAGAACAACGCCCAGACGACGACCCCGACGACAAGCGTGAACAGGGTCAGATCCTCGAGGTTGCCATCGGTCAAAGACGACTTCTGGTGCAGCGTGCGATTGGCCCACCACTCCACGGATCGATTGATTATCGGCAGGTTCACAGCCGCCAACAGACCCACGACGCCCGCCCGGGTCGCCACCGCATTCTCATCACCGCCCGCCGCTCGCAGAGCCAGATAGCCGACCATAATCAAGAAGAGGATCAAGGTGGTGACCACCCTCACGTCGCCCCAGTCCCAATACGTGTTCCAGGTCGGACGACCCCAGACCGAGCCGGTGAACAGCATCAGACCGCAGAAGATCACACCGATCTCCGCAGCCGAGTGGGCCACGATGTCCCACCAGCGCGACCTCTTCCACAACCACATCACAGAACCGACCGCGGTAGTCACAAAGGCTGCGTAGGTGAGGAAGGCCGAAGGAACGTGAACGAAGATCATCCGCACCGCATCGCGCTGCTCGTCATCGGGCGGTGCACCGAAGAAACCGAGCAGGATCAGCGCCACAACTCCGACGAGCACGGCGAAACCCAACAGGCGCGTAGTTCGGCTGCCTGTGGTCGCCGCTTCAACACTCATGTCCTCCGCACTCATCGTGCCTCCATCGGGTTCATGCTTCCTCCAACAGCTGGCCGAAGGCCAGGGTTCCCAGCGCGGCATTCACGACTCCGAAACCTCCGAGCAGCCCGAGCCACGCCCAGCCGTCGACAGCCAGGACGCCGAGCGCATCGTCGAACGCCCGCGAAGCTGCGATCAGCACCGGTGCAAGCACAGGCAGCAGCAGGATAGGCAACACAGTCTCCCGCGCCCTGACGCCGGCCACCAACGCGCCCAGAAGCGTTCCGCTGGCGGCAATCCCGATCGTCGCCACCGCGCAGGTCGCAACCAGCAAGGGCAGCGATTCGACCGTGGCACCGTAGAACACCAACACGCCGCCCACCATCAGGACCTCGACAGCGAGGATCTGCACCGCTACCGCGATGGTCTTGCCGAAGAACACCGCGGAGGGCTCGATACCGGCGAGCAGCAGGGCGCGTCGGGCGCCGTCGGAGGTCTCAATGGCGGTCGATCGCGCCACCGCAATGACGGTGACGAACAGCACGGTCAACCAGAACAAACCCGAAGTCGCGGCATTGAGCACCCCCCGGTTGGCGTCAAGAGCAAACCCGAAGAGCACGAGAACCGTCAACGCGAAGGGCACGATCTGGCTCAACGTGACGCGCGAGCGCCATTCGATCCGAAGGTCCTTGTTGGCCACCAGCCAGATGTCAGCGAGCATCAACTTCCCCGTCCGCCGGCCACACCGGTCACATCCGAAGCGACGACCCCCGAATCGGCCACATCCGCATCGATAGGGTCGCTGTCGACAACATCAGCGGTGATCGTTCCTCCAGCAACCGTGACACGGCGGGTCTTGAGCTCAAGCGTGCGGTCAAGCTCGTGCGACGCCACCAGGACAGTGGCCCCAGCCGCGGCCGCTTCGGAGACGAGCCCGTCGACAAGGTCTCGACCACCTTGATCGAGCCCCGCGTGAGGTTCATCGAGCAACCACAGTTCGGGGCGACGAAGAGCCACGCCGGCCAGCGCTACCCGTCTCCGCTGACCCGCCGAAAGCCGTCCCACGACCACCTCATGCAGACGTGCAGGAACACCGAGACGATCAAGCGCCGGGCCCACCTCCGTGAGTTCGATCCGCGATGCCCTTGCCAAGAACTGGAGATTCTCGGTCACCGTCAAGTCATCGTAGAGGGCGGTGTCGTGACCCAGAAGACCCACCGAACGACGGACCGCAGCCCGAGACTTGCTCAGATCGTGGCCCAGCACCACTGAACGCCCGGAGTGGGGACGCAAAAGCCCTGCACACAGCCGTAACAGCGTCGATTTGCCGGCCCCGTTAGGGCCCTGAAGCAGCACGACCTCGGACGCGCCGACCTCAAGGTCGATTCCCGACAGGGCCGGAAAACGGCCGAGCAGCACGACCGCATCACGCAACGCAACGATGGACACAACAAGACGCTACCGCCTGATACCGGCAGCGGTCGGGCCCGATACCCCGCACCCACAGTCCCGCACCCCCGCGCGAAGGCGTAGCCTTCCGGCAATGAGAGTCCTGCTTTGCATCGTGGCCGCCGCGGGTCTGCTCATGACCGCCTGCTCCAGCGACACCGTGGAGCCGTTCGCATTGGAAGACCCCGCAGAGTTCGCGTCGGAGAGGCTCGACGCCAGCGAAGCAGAACCCCCCTCGCCCGAGGGGGACTTCGGGCAAGCAACGACAATTCCGACCCAGATACGCGGCTCGGTGATCAACCAGTTCTCGCTCAACGTCGGCGACTGCTTCAACCAACTGGAGAACCTCGCCGCCGGACGATCCGCAGTCATCACCAGCCTCATCGACTGCGACCTGCCCCACGACCACCAGATCTACCACATCCTCACCTACCCGGCCCCGCACCCGTCGATCTATCCCGGCGACACGGTCATGAACTCCTTCGCCGTCCAGTCCTGCTACCGCGAGTTCGCACAGTGGGTGGGCAACGACTACGAGACATCGGAACTGGACATCGGCGTGATCACACCACCGCAACTGAATTTCGAGGACGACGCGTCCCGATACCGCTCGATCCACTGCTGGGTGGAACGATTCGACGGAGAACCGCTCGTCGGCGACGCCCATCAATCGGGCTGGTGAGGTGCGGTCCGGCAGGGATCTCCAGCGAATCCGCAGCATGTATAAGTTGTGCATCCGACACGGCTAGGGTTGAACCACCAAGCCGGTCGTACGCAGTCGGGAGGATGGACATGACAATTTGGATCCTGTTGTTGGCCCTGGTTTTTGGGCTTATAGCTGGTGTTGTCCGCCGAGGCGACTTCCCGACAATCCTCAATACCCGGATCTACCATCCGGAGTTCCTTGCCTCCTCGATCGTCTGCGCATTCGTCGTCAGCGCTACCGACATTGATTCAGACGGCGTCATCGCTTTCGTCGCGCTGCTCGGCGCCTTCGCCTTCACGCTCATGAACCTCCATCTGGTCGGCATGGTCGTCGTCTCGATCGGGCTCGCCCTCAACCTGTTCGTCTTCATCCTCAACTTCGAGACGCCAGTCCGACCAAATGCCCTCGTGGAGGCGGAGATCGTCACGGCCGAGGAACTTGAGCGGGGGGTCAGCATCTCGGGGCATGTGGAGCTTGCCGACAGCGACACAGTGCTCGAAATCCTTGGCGACACCTTCCCGATCCGTCTGGGCGAGAAAGTCGTCTCGATAGGCGATCTGATCTTCCTGGTCGGCTTGGCCAACGTCACGGGCAACCTGATGCTCGGCAATCAACGGCGTCGGTACACCTACGGTCAGTTCTGGCAGGCCGACGAGTCGGCGGAACCCGACATCGAGGGTGAAGAGGTTGAGATCCCCATCGAATTGGATCTTGAGACTCCAGAACCGGCAAGCGTCTACTCGGACCCGGCCACCGCCTACTCGGACCCGGCCACGGACTATCCGGAGTCGGCCACGGTATACCCCGAGTCAGATACCAGCTATGGGGAGTCGACAACCGTCTACCCCGAGTCCTACGACGATTATGCAGAGTCCCCGACGGTCTATCCGCAGACGCCTCCGACCGCTCCGCAGCCCCCGCAACAAGAGGACCAGCAGGATCCAGAAGATCCATGGTCCGAACCTCCATGGAACCCCACATCCTGAGACTCGACTGATCTAACGGCTCGGTCAGGGGCCACGGTCGAGCAGCAGGGCAAGTCCCGTCCAGGATTGAGGGATCGCGCCGAGTCCAGTCCCGCTTTCACCGTCCCAATATTCGGCGAGGCCCGACCTCATTGCGCCGTCCATCGTGTGCTTACCGAGAAGTGCTGCGGTAGCCGAGGCCTCCCCTGAACCTCCACCCTCCGACCCTCCTCCCAGGGCCAACCAAAGCAGGTAGCTGAGTTGCGGCCAAACGGGCCCGCGCCAATACGCGGTCGGGTTGTAGCTCGGCTCTTGGACATGAACTCCACGGGGGCCGTAGCTGGCGCAATAGGCCTCCGGGTCCGCCAGTTCTTCGACAACCCGCCGCCGAGCGGACGCGCTGCGACTGACCAGCAACGGCAGCAGACCGTCCGCGGCCCGGATCCGTCCCGAACCGCCGCTGTTGGCGCCCGCGTCGACCCACGTGCACAGTTGCGGGTCGAACCGCTGATCCAACGCTTCAGCCAGCTCATCGGCAGCCGCAGCCAAATCTCGATCAGAAGTGACCGACGCCAACTCGACAGCATTGAACGCCACCAGAGCATTGAACCCACACGACGCAACCCCGCAGCGAGGGTTCGACAGTGGTTCTCCGCTGTAGCCTCTCTCAACGTCTCTGAGCAGGTCGTTCTTGCGTCTGCGCCAGCGCTCTGGTTCGAATCGGCCCGGACCGGCCAGGTCGTCCCAGCGGGGCGAATCGTCGCAACCGGTCTCCCACGGATGCACCACTTCGATCAATTCTGATCCACGGTCACGAACACGCCGTCGCAGCAGGAACTCAAGCCCCCTGCGGGCCCGGTCTGACAATTCCTCGGGGACGGCTACCCCCGCCCTGGCCAGTTCGGCGATCGCGTGCCCGTACATCGGCGGCTGGGTAATCGATGACATCCCTCGACGACCCCACAATTCAACGGAACGATCCGGATCCAGCTGATAACCCATGTGCGGCACGAACCCCGCGCCGTCGACGGTTGACAAAACCGACCGGAGCTCGAGTAGGGCGCGCTCATCGTCGCCCAGGGTGTGCCAGATCAGACTATGGAAACAGCTGTCCCACAACCACATCCAGGGGTAGGTGGTCGGGTTCGGGGCCGTGTAACCGACAGGCACCCAGGCCTGATCCATGACCGACTCAACTGCCCGCCGAAGCTCTCGAGAGGTGTTCAACTCAAATCGCTTTCGACAGCCGGGTGCGGATCATCGCCTGATCCGGCATCGTGTCGGGCATGGCCACGTGTGCATTCATCTCATTTCGGTTGGGAATGACCGATGGAGTGTCGGTCGTGGCCCGCAACTGGCAACACGCGATCGAGCAGTTGGGGTTCGAGGTCATCACCGTCGCCGGTGAGGGACCCGTGGACCGGACAGTACCCGGACTGTCGATCACCGCGACAGATCCCCCATCACATACCGAACTTGCTGATGCGTTGAGGAGGGCGGACCTTGTCGTTGTGGAGAATCTCTGCACCATTCCGCTCAACCTCGAGGCGGCTCGGACAACCGCAGCAGTTCTGCGGGGACGGCCGACAATAATGCACCATCACGACCCGCCCTGGCAGCGGGAGCGATACGCCCACGTCACCGAACTGCCGATCGACGACGGTGCCTGGCGCCACGTCACAATCAACGACCTGACGCGACATCAGATGCAGGCCAGAGGCTTTCAAGCGACCTGCATCTACAACGGATTCTCTACCACCACGGGAGTCGGCGACCGCTCCGGTGTGCGCCAACGGCTCGGCTTGGCAACCGACGAACTCGTGATAGCGCACCCCGTTCGAGCTATTCCTCGCAAAAACGTCGCCCGCGCGATCGCCCTGTGCGAATACCTCGACGGCGCGTACTGGTTGTGGGGGCCGGCCGAAGACGGCTACGACAACGAACTCGAGCGACTCCTCGCCGGAGCTCGCTGCAGAGTGGTCCGCGGCACCAGCCGCGAAGCGGCGGTCGACCTGTACCAGGCCGCCGACGCCGTGGTGTTTCCATCGACTTGGGAAGGATTCGGCAATCCCCCGGTCGAAGCATCGATTCATCGAGTGCCGGTTGCGGTCGCCGACTACCCGGTGGCCGCTGAACTTCGAAACCTGGGCTTCGAGTGGTACCCAACCGACGACCCCGAGCCGCTCAGAGAGGCGCTCCGCGACGGCGATCCCGACCGGATCGAACACAACCGCCGAGTCGCAGTCAAACATCTCTCGCTGTCGGTGATGACCTCTCGGATCGCCGCGCTGCTCGACGACGCCGGATGGCTACCGTGAAGCATCATGGCAACTGACCAGACGCCGGATCCCATACTCGTGCAACGTGCCCGCGCGGCCCGTTGGGCCACGTTGGGCCAGCGTCTCGGCTACCTCCTGTTCGCATTCTCCATCGTGGCTTTCATCTTCGGGTTGATCACCGGATTCAGCGATGCCGTCTCACGAACAGTGATCTTCGGCGTAATCGCGGGCTCTGTCGTCCTGGCCCCGGCAATCATCGCCGGCTACGCGGTCAAAGCAGCGGTCCGCGACGACATCGAGCACGGCAGACCGGTCTAGACGCGTCCGCCCAACTCGGCGGACGGGGTTATGTCGACCGGCTCGGAAGGAAGCTCTCCGGCAACGATCGCTGGAAGGAACTCGCGCAGACGAACAGGAACGGTCGGCGTGTCGTTGTCGAGAATGTCGGTGAGTGTCCACCATTGGGCGCCGAGGAAAGCGGCAGCCTCAAGTGCTTCGAGTCCTCTGGGCCGATACTCGCCCCCGTCACACCAGGCCACGTGGATGTAATCGTCGGATTCGAAATGGTATC
Organism: Candidatus Aldehydirespiratoraceae bacterium; assembly: GCA_965221585.1. Taxonomy (GTDB): domain Bacteria; phylum Actinomycetota; class Acidimicrobiia; order Acidimicrobiales; family Aldehydirespiratoraceae; genus VXYK01. The sequence continues at coordinate 2,294,864 of OZ244898.1, forward strand.
CACCGAAGTCGTACTCGGTCTGTTGCACCCAGACGCACGGCCCCATTTCGACATCACCAATCCCGGTCTCCTCGTACAGCTCCCGCAGGGCGGCGGTGGCTGAATCCTCACCCCAACCGATCCCTCCGCCAGGGATCTCGAGCCACTCAGGCTTGTGTGGATCGATCGGATCCTCCGCTCGAATCAGGAAGATTCGACCGGCCCGATCAAGGAGAACACAGCGGGCGGCGGGGCGGCGAAGCGTGAACGGCACGAGTGGATCCTAATGCGACGCGTGCATCCGGGCATATGTCGCCACCCGGGCAGGTCCCGCGATAACATCTCATCCGATGCGACTTGAGTGGTGGCTACCGGTAATGCTCGCGACGGGGATGCTGATCGGGTACTACGCCCTACAGGACGATCCCGCGCCTCCTGCAACCACTCCGGCGACAACCACGACCACAACCACAACGACCGCGGCGACCACCACGACGACGACAACCACGACTGTGGCTCGTGCCCCCGCGACCACGGCGGCACCGACGACAACCGCCGCGCCAACAACCACCGCCGCACCCGTAGTGACGGCACCGCCCCCAACCGCGGCGCCGACAACCACCGCCGCACCGACGACAACCGCCGCACCGACAACCACCGCACCCGAGTATCCGGTCACAGGGCCCGACGGATACCCGAGCACCCGCCCGACGTCGCCTCCAGTCACCTACCCCGAGACCGGCGACGACGAGACGGACGACGACGAGACGGACGAATCAGACTCGGCCTGACGCGCCGCAATCAGAGGCTGCGGACCAGGTCTCCGGCGGTGCCGGCGACTCGCCAGGAATCACAGCCGACAAGAACGGTCAGATCGTCGAGCGCCTGTCGCAAGCCCTCCACGACCTTGTCGCGGTCATGACCGGGTTCCGCGAACGCTCCTTTGACCAACAGAACTCCCGAGTTGCGGTCCGTCTTCAGGTCGACCCGGGCAACAATCTGGTCGCCCAACAAGAACGGCAGGACGTAGTAGCCGTAGATCCGTTTCGCAGCCGGTGTATAGATCTCGATCTTGTACTCGAAGTCGAACAGCCGCGCTCCGCGTTCGCGGCACCAGACGACCGGATCAAACGGAGACAGCAGCGTGCAGGCATCGATCGAGCGCGGGGCGACAGCGTCGGGATGCAGCAGTGCGGGCCGGTCCCAACCCTCGACTTCAGCCTCGAGCAGCCGCTGATCCTCAACCAGCTCCGCAACCCGCGCCTTGGCGGGCACCTTGGGCAGGCGGTAGTAGTCGATGAGGTCGGAGGCAGTGCCCACACCGAAACTCGACGCCGCGCGCATCAGCAGTTCACGGTGCGCCTCATGCTCGGTCGGCGTTGGTTGCGCCAGAATCTCCGCCGGCACGATCCGATCCATGAGGTCGAACTCCTTGACGAATCCGCCGCGACGGCGGATACCAACTTCGCCGATCCGAAAGAGCCAGTCCAAGGCAATCGAGCCGTCGGACCGGTCTCCCCACCACTCGCCGCTGCGGCGGCGCGGTTCTCGCAAGTCACGCGGTGCAAGCGGTCCGTGACGCACCTGGGAAAGAACGTCTTCAATATAAGCAGGATCAGCAAGGGCCAGGGCTGCCAGTTGTCCCCACGTCTCGCCTCTGCGAGCACGTTCCTTCTGCCAACGCAGGAGCGGTTCATCAGCCACCGGCACCAGTGAAGCCTCGTGACTCCAGGCCTCGAACCACTCGTCGTCGCGGTAGGCGAGGGTGTCAAGCAACTCTGGTCGATACGGCCCCAGCCGCGAGAACGGGGGCATGTACTGCGTGCGGATCACGACCGGCACCGAGTCGAGCTGGAGCAGATTGATCCTCGACATCACCCGGCGCAGATGACGCCGGTCGACTCGGCCCCTGGGGCGCGGATCCCTGAACCCCTGAGCAGCCAGACAGATCCGCCGCGCCCGGGCCCGCGAGATTCTCACCGGTCTGCCTGCCACCCCGCTCCCGTTCGCTCCGCTCACCGGTCTGCCTGCCACCCCGCTCCTGTTCGCTCCGCTCACCGGGCCGCTCGGGCCCGGGGGGTCAGACAACGAAATTCACCATGCGGCCGGGGACCAGGATCGACTTTCGCAACTCCCTGCCGTCCACATGGGCCAAAACGTTGGGCTCCGCCAACGCGAGCTCGACCACGGTCGCTTCGCCGGCATCGGCCGACACAAGGATCTTGGCGCGAAGTTTCCCGTTGACCTGAACGGGAAGTTCAATCATCTCCTCGATCAACAGATTCGGGTCAGCGGCTGGGAACGACGCCAGGGTGACCGAGCCGGCACCGCCGATCCGCTGCCAGAGCTCCTCGGCGACATGAGGCGCCAGCGGAGCCAGCATTGGAACCATCGCGTCCGCCACCTCGCGGGGAGTCGCAGCATCGCGCTTCGTCAACTCATTGTTCAGTTCGGTGATCTTGGCGATCGCGGTGTTGAAGCGAAGGGCTTCCATGTCGGCACCTACCCCGTCGATCGTCCTGTGGAGCAACCGCCGGAGCTCGTCGTCAACTTCGTCGTCGACCACCCTCGGTTCGCCAGTCTCCTCATCCACGAGATTGCGCCAGACACGCTGCAGCAACCTGTGCGAACCGACCACCGAACGAGTCTCCCAAGGCCGGTCCTGGTCGATCGGGCCCATGGACATCTCATACAGCCGCAGCGTGTCGGCTCCATAGGCTTCGTACATGTCGTCGGGTGTGACCGCGTTCTTCAACGACTTCCCCATCTTTCCGAACGCTCGGGTCACCTCTGCGCCATCGTGGGTGAAGCCCGTTCGGGGAGTACCGGTGACCTCCTCCGCGGGGACATAGGCACCACGGCTGTCCTGATAGGCGGCGGCTTGGATGTAGCCCTGGTTGATGAGCCGCTTGAACGGCTCGGGACCTGACACATGACCCAGGTCAAACAGGACCTTGTGCCAGAACCTGGCATAAAGCAGGTGCAGCACTGCATGTTCCACACCACCCACGTACAGGTCGACACCGCCGACACCACCCGCAGGATCGGTCATCCAGTACCTCTCAACGTCGGGGTCGACCATGCACCTGTCGTTGTCCGGATCGAGATAGCGCAGGTAGTACCAACATGAACCCGCCCAGTTGGGCATGGTGTTGAGTTCACGTCGGTAGGTCTTCGGGCCCTCACCGTCGCCGAGGTCCATTTCGACCTCCCGCCACTGCGTCACCCGTCCGAGCGGAGGCTCGGGTTCAGAGTCTTCGTCCAACGACCGTGGCGCCCAGTCCATGAGATCGGGCAGCAGCACCGGGAGGTGTTCGTGAGGCACCGCACGGGCCAGGCCGTCGTCGCCAAAGACAATCGGGAAGGGTTCGCCCCAGTAGCGCTGACGACTGAACAGCCAGTCACGCAGCTTGTAGGTGACTGCGCCTTCGCCCAGTCCCTGAGTCTCGAGCCACTCGATGATCGCATCAATGGCTTCGGCTTTCTCCATGCCGTTGAGGAACCCGCTGTTGATGGCCGGTCCATCGCCGACGTAAGCCTGGCCCACGAAATCGGCAGGCGGCTGAACCGTGCGGATGATGTCCAGACCGTACTTCTCGGCGAATTCCCAGTCGCGTTGATCCTCACCGGGCACGCCCATAACCGCGCCTGTGCCGTAGTCCATGAGGGCGTAGTCTGCGATGAAGACCGGAACCTCCCGTCCGTCCACGGGGACCGGACAGGTTGTTCCGATGAAGGCTCCGGTCTTGGACTTGTCGTCCTGCCGGTCGACCTTGGTCATCTCAGCGACGCGTTCACGGTAGGCCGCAACTGCCGATCGAGGGGTCGGGTGGCCACCGCTGAGACGTTCGTCTGTCCCCTCGGGCCACTCGTCCGCAGTCAGTTCGTCAACCAGGGGATGCTCAGGAGCGAGAACCATGAACGTGGTGCCGTAGACGGTGTCCGGCCGGGTCGTGAACACCCGGATCGGTCCGAAGTCGATGTACGCGCCTTGGCTGCGTCCGATCCAGTTGCGCTGCATCGTCTTGATCGATTCGCTCCAATCGAGCAGATCCAGATCTTCGAGGAGCCGGTCGGCGTAGGCGGTTATGCGCAGCATCCACTGCTTCAAGGGCCGTTGGAAGACCGCGAAGTTGCCCCGCTCCGAACGGCCCTCGGCGGTGACCTCCTCATTGGACAGCACCGTGCCGAGCCCCGGACACCAATTGACCGGCGCGTCGTCCACATAGGCGAGCCGGTATTGCGACAGGATCTGAAGCCGCTCCGATTGATCGGCTACAGCCCAGTCCTCGCCCCCTTTCGGTGCGCGGTTCGCCGAATCGAACTCGCTGATGAGTTCGCTGATGGGACGAGCGCTGTTCGTCTCAGGGTCGAACCAAGCGTCGAAGAGTTGCAGGAAAATCCACTGCGTCCAGCGGTAATAGTCGGGGTCGGTGGTGGCGAAAGAGCGGCGCTCGTCATGGCCGAGTCCGAGTCGGGCGAGTTGCCGGGACATGTTGACTATGTTGCGCTCAGTGTTCACCCGGGGGTGCTCCCCGGTTTGGCGGGCATGCTCCTCCGCGGGGAGGCCGAAGGCGTCGAACCCCATCGTGTGCATAACGTTGAACCCGGTCATCCGTTTGAAACGGGCGTACACGTCGGTTGCGATGAACCCGAGCGGGTGCCCGACATGCAGGCCCACTCCTGAGGGGTACGGGAACATGTCCATGATGAACAGCTTGGGCCTGCCCGCGAACCCCGACGGATCGGCCGACAGCGCTCCGCTGGGGTTCGGGCAGTGGTACGTGCCCTGCTCCCGCCAATGCGCCTGCCAGCGGGTTTCGATGTCGTCAGCCATGCGCGCGTCATAACGGTGCGGCGGCGTCGTCTCAGGGTTCGACATGGCCCACAGGCTACCGTTCGATGAGCGCCGCTGGTCCCGCGAAGTTCTCACGGCAACTGTTCAGAAACACCTTCGTTTCATGATACGGTACGGTTCCACAATGCGGGACACCTGTTCCGCGGATGCCCCAGACCAGCGACACCTCTAGGAGCCGTCCGAATGTCCAACGACCCCGGTACCCCCAACGTGAGTCCAGCTTCCCCGGACCCGGCCGAACCCGACAAAGACACGTCGCCAGGTTCCACGGCTCCGGATGCGCCCGGCGAAGACTATGACGAGATCGACCTCAACGCGCTGAGCGACGAAGACTTGACCGCTCAGATGCACGACGACCTCTACGACGGGCTCGACGAGGAGATCGATGAAGGCACTCGCATTCTGCTGGACCGAGGCTGGCCCGCCGACAAAGTCCTCAACGACGCCCTAGTCGAAGGGATGCGCATCGTCGGGATCGACTTTCGCGACGGCATCCTCTTCGTTCCCGAAGTGCTGCTCGCCGCCAAAGCGATGAAAGCAGGCATGGCAATCTTGCGACCCTTGCTCGCGGAGACAGGCGCCGAACCCATCGGCAGCATCGTCATCGGCACGGTCAAGGGCGACATACACGACATCGGCAAGAACCTTGTCGGAATGATGCTCGAAGGCGCCGGATTCGAAGTCTTCGACCTTGGCATCAACACCGACGTCGACGAGTTCCTCGCCGCCCTCGAGGAGCACAAGCCCGACATTCTCGGCATGTCGGCGCTGCTCACCACAACCATGCCCTACATGAAGGTTGTCATCGACACGCTCGTCGAGAAAGGCATGCGGGACGACTACATCATCATCGTCGGCGGAGCGCCCCTCAACGAGGAGTTCGGCGAGGCCATCGGCGCCGACGCCTACTGCCGCGACGCCGCAGTGGCAGCCGAAGTCGCCTCGTCGCTGGTTCAGTCTCACAGAGCAGCATGACCAGTCCGGGCTGCTCGACGAACCCCGCGGGCATCACCTCGGACGCTCCCAGCGTGTTGATACTCGCCTGCGGTGCACTCGCTCGCGAGATCCGCGACATCTCCAGCTTCCATCGACTCGACAACGTCACCCTCGAATGCCTGCCCGCCTCCCTTCACAACCGACCGGAGAACATCGGCGAGGCTGTCCGCCAACGACTGAATCGCTGCAGAGGCAAATACGAACGTGTCCTGCTCGGTTACGCAGACTGCGGCACCAAAGGCGAACTCGTCGACATCTGCCACGAGTACCGGGAGTCCGGCACCACCGTCGAGATGATGCCCGGCGCCCACTGCTACCAGTTCTTCGCCGGTGCGCAGCGATTCACAGCAATGCACGACGACGACCCGACTGCGTTCTACCTCACCGACTACCTCGTCAAGCACTTCGAGCGCATCATCATGGTCGGGCTGGGAATCGAAGCCCACCCTGAACTGCGCGACATGTACTTCGGCAACTACACCAAGCTGATCTACCTGGCGCAGACCGACGATCCCGTGCTCGACGAAAGAGCCCTCGCTGCGGCCAACCGGCTCGGTCTCGGATACGAGCGGCTCAGCACGGGATACGGCGAACTTGAGAGCCAGATCACAGGTCTCGCCCGCAGACGGGCGGCCGCGCCATGAGCAGACGACGCGGCCGCGCCTCCGCGGTAACGACCATCTACTGGCGCGACATTCCCGCCCAGATCACGGCCACCACGACCAACGGGCACGACAAGAAGATCATGCTCCACCCCCGTTTCCAGCACGCCATCGACCGCGCCGCAACCGTGGCCGGGCTCACCGAGACCCACAAATACATTGAGCAGTGGCGCCGTGTCACCACGACCGTGCCCGGCGATGTCATGGCCGAGGCGCAGTCCTCAGCCGAGGGCATCCACAGTGAATACCATCCGCAACGGCTCGAGGCCCTAGTCGCAAACGGTGGACTCGAACCCGCCGTGCCCCCGGAGAACCGCTGTACCACCGAGAACCGATGGGAAGGAGACGCAACAACATGACTGAAACCGTCATCAGTTCCGCAACCAAAGAAGTGGTAATCGGGTTTGATCGGCCCTTCGTGATGATCGGTGAACGCATCAACCCCACAGGTCGCAAACTGTTGGCCGAAGAGATGAAGAACGGGGACTTCAGCAGAGTCGAAGCCGACGCCATCGCCCAGGTCGAGGCTGGAGCCCACATGCTCGACGTCAACGCCGGCATTCCACTGGCCGACGAACCGGCGCTGCTCAGCCAGGCCATCAAACTGGTGCAGTCGATCACCGACGTCCCCCTCGCGATCGACTCCTCGATCATCGAAGCGTTGGAGGCCGGGATCGCCGTCTACGAGGGCAAACCGCTGATCAACTCCGTTACCGGCGAAGACGAAGTCTTGGAAAGGGTGCTGCCGCTCGTGGCCAAAGCAGGCGCGGCCGTGGTCGCAATCTCCAACGACGAAACCGGAATCAGCGAGGACCCCGACGTGCGATTCGAGGTGGCGCGCAAGATCGTCAACGCAGCCGCCGACTTCGGTGTTCCGGCTTCCGATGTCGTGGTCGACCCGTTGGTGATGCCCATCGGAGCCATGGGCACCGCGGGCCGGCAGGTCTTCGCCCTGGTTCGTCGCCTACGCGATGAGTTGAAGGTCAACACCACCTGCGGCGCTTCAAACGTCAGTTTCGGTCTGCCGAACCGCCACGCCATCACCGGCACTTTTCTGGCCATGGGCATCGGCGCGGGCATGAGTTCCGCCATCATGAACCCGATGCATCCCGAAGTGAAGACAGCGGTCATGGCAGCCGACGTGCTCGCGGGCCACGACCGCGACTGCGCGGCATGGATTCGCGAATTCCGGGCCCCGGCAATCGAGGGAGAGGGACGCCCTCGACGGCGCTCCAACCGTCGAAGGATCGCCTGAATCTGCAATGCCCGCGGAACCCGCAACTTCAGACGACGGCACCCCGGTCATCTTCATGCCCTCGGGAAGGAAGGTGACCGTGCCCGCGGGAACCACTGTGCTCGACGCCGCCCGCTCCGGTGGGATCGACCTCGACTCCACCTGCGGGGGCCGCGGACTCTGCGGGCGGTGCCAAGTCACGCCCTCGTTCGGCGAGTTCGCGAAGTGGAACATCACGTCCACCGCGCAGGCCCTGAACCCCTGGACTCAGAGCGAGGACGACTACAGGGGGCGCCGCGCGATCACATCGGGCAACCGCCTGGGCTGTCAGGCGATCGTGCGCTCCGGAGTTGTGATCGATGTACCCACCGACAGTCAGGTGCACAGACCGGTCGTCCGCAAGAAGATCAACCTCGAGGGGCTGACCGTCGATCCGATGATCACCGCTCGCTACGTCGAAGTGCCCGAACAGGAACTCGGCGACGAACGAGCGTTGAGCGACCTGCTCGCCGACTCACTCGAGTCGGACTGGGGCCTGACCGAGACCACAGTCGACGCACGCGTACTCCCCGATCTTCATCCGGCCGTCAGCGGCGACGAGCGCGCAACAACCGCGATCGTGCATCGAGACGGCACGGTGCTGGCCGTGCGCCCCGGGTTCGACGAGGCGGTCTACGGAGTCGCCATCGATGTCGGAAGCACCACGATCGCCGGCTATCTGGTGGACCTTGCCTCCGGCGATGTGCTCGCCCACGCAGGGACAATGAACCCGCAGATCCGATTCGGCGAAGACCTCATGAGCCGAGTCAGCTATGTGATGATGAACCCGGGTGGCGAAGCGGAACTGACATCGATCGTGCGGGAGGCGCTCGACGGGTTGATCGACGACCTGGCCGGCGAGATCAGCGAACCGAGCGAGGAACTGCGAGCGAGGATCCACGACCTGGTGGTGGTCGGAAACCCGATCATGCACCACCTGTTGCTGGGAATCGACCCGACGCCGCTCGGCGCTGCGCCGTTCACCCTCACCGTCAGCGCACCAGTCGATATGCGAGCCGACGAACTCGGCTTGTCGCTGCGCAGTGCGCGGGCCCATATCGGCCCCTGTATCGCCGGCCATGTCGGAGCCGACGCTTCGGCCGCGGTGCTCAACGAGGGAACTCATCGCAGCTCCAAGCCACAGCTGATGGTCGACGTAGGCACCAACGCCGAGATCGTGCTGGGAACGCCAGCGAAGACCTATGCGGCTTCCTCGCCCACGGGACCGGCCTTCGAGGGTGCCCAAATATCGTGCGGGATGCGAGCCACGGCGGGAGCAATCGAGCGGGTGCGCATCGACCGCGAGACCTATGCGGCCCGCTACAAGGTGATCGGCTCCAATCTCTGGAGCGACGAAGAGGGTTTCGCGGCTGATGTCGCACAGTTCGACATTGCGGGTCTGTGCGGATCGGCGATCATCGAGGTCATCGGCGAGATGTTCCTAGCCGGTGTGTGCGACAGCAACGGGGTTATCGGCGAGTCGCTGGCGGCCCGCACACCATACGTCGAACCCGAAGGACGCACCTTCCGATATGTGATCCGCCCAGGGCCGAACCCGCTGTTCATCACCCAGAACGACGTGCGCCAGATCCAGCTGGCCGGGGCTGCTCTACGCGCCGGAATCGACTTGTTGATGGAACACGCCGGAGTCACAGAAGTCGGCGACATCCGGCTCGCGGGAGCCTTCGGCGCCCACATCGACCCCCTGTATGCACTGGTTCTGGGGCTGGTTCCTGACTGCGAAGCAAGCGCGGTCAAAGCTGTCGGCAACGCCTCAGGCGCCGGAGCAGTGAGGATGCTGCTCTCAGCCGCGCAACGCCAAGAGATCGCCCAGACCGTCAAGCGCATCGAGAAGATCGAGACCGCAACCGAACCGCGATTCCAGGAACTGTTCGTCGCGGCCATGGCCTTCCCTCACGAGTCAGCGCCCTCCCCGAAGTTGTCGAAGATTGTTGATCTTCCCCAACCTGGACCTTCAGCCACGGCCGGACCGCGCAACCGTCGACGGCGAAAGGCCGCGAACGAGACTGCGAACATGAAGACACAGCCAACATGGAGACAAGAGTGACCGAAGGTTCAAGACGAGGCCGCCGCGGCGGTGGACGCGCCAGCCGACAAGCAGCCCGGGCCGCATCAACCGCCGAGACAGTGGCGTACCTCGAACGGAAACTCCCCCCGATCGAGATGCTCGACGAGGAGGGTCTGGCCCAGATCGAGGCGAACGCCGAAACGATCCTGGCCGAGGTCGGGGTCGCCTTTCAGGACTTCCCGTCAGCGATCGAACTGTGGCGCGACGCCGGTGCCGACATCGACGGCGAACTGGTCCGGTTTCCCCGGGGCATGTGCCGCGAGATCCTGGCACGCAGCGCTCCTGCCGTCTACACGCAACACGCTCGCAACCCGGAGCGAAGTGTCAAGATCGGTGCCAACACCACCGTGTTCGCGCCGAACTACGGGTCTCCCTTCGTGACCGACCTCGACAGCGGCAGGCGTTACGCAACGCTCGCCGACTTCCAGAACGCGGTCAAACTCACATACCTTCTTCCCCATCTGCACCATTCGGGCGGCACGGTCTGCGAACCGGTGGATGTGCCGGTCAACAAACGACACCTCGACATGGTGTATTCCCATATCAGATACAGCGACAAGCCCTACATGGGCTCGGTCACCGCGGCCGAACGCGCGGCCGACTCGATCGAACTGTCGCGCATCGCGTTCGGCGGCGACCTCAACGACAGGACGGTAATGACGTCGCTGATAAACGCCTCGTCACCGCTCCGTTGGGACTCCACGATGCTCGGCGCGGCGACCGAATACGCCCGGGCAAACCAGGCAGCCATCATCTCGCCGTTCATCCTCGCCGGAGCGATGTCGCCCGTGACAGTCGCCGCCCTGTGCACCCAGGCACTGGCAGAGGCGCTCTCCGGAATGGCCTACTACCAGCTTGTACGTCCCGGAGCGCCAGTCATATTCGGTACCTTCGCCTCGTCGATGTCGATGGCGACGGGCGCACCGACTTTCGGCACGCCGGAGGCAGGCCAGGCGATCAACGTGATGGCCTCTTTGGCCCGTCGGGTCGGGGTGCCGTTTCGCTCCGGCGGCCAGTTCACGTCGTCCAAGACGGCCGATGCGCAAGCGGCGTACGAGTCCGCCTCAACCATCCTGCCCACGGTCGAAGCCGGGGTGAACTTCGTGCTGCATGCCGCGGGATGGCTCGAAGGAGGGCTCACGCTCGGCTACGAGAAACTGATAATGGACGCTGACCAACTCGGGATGATGGGCGTGTATGCCGGCGGTATCGACATGTCCGAGAACGGTCAGGCGATGGACGCCTTCTACACCAACCCCCACGGTGAACACTTCCTGGGGAATGACCACACCCTGGCCAATTTTGAGACCGCCTTCTACCGCTCGTCGATCGCCGACAACAACAGCTTCGAACAATGGGAGTCAGAAGGCAGCCTCAGCGCCGCACAGCGGGCCAACGCGCAGTGGAAGCAGATGTTGGCCACCTACGAGGCCCCACCACTGGACGACGCCATCGACGCCGAACTGCGCGAGTACATTGCCCGACGCCGCTCAGAAATGCCCGACGCCTCCTACTAACGCCGCCCCAACAACCCGTTGTCAACCGCCATGAACTCGCCGGCGGCGACCGATCAGGTTGGAGGCCACCGCGGAGGCCCGGGCCGGGTACACCACGAAGTGCCTCTGCAGTTCCTTGGGCACAGGACTGCGGAACAGCCAACGCCAACTGATGTAGGCCGCGATGACACCGTGGGTCACGACCAGCGCCCAATAGTAGGCCTGAGCCGTGGCGTAGCCCATGGCGGGCGCCACGGCGAGCGGGCCGATCACCGCCCCCACGCCGTTGATCCGCACCAGCGATGCCGAGGCAGCGGTCAGCTGTGATTGGGGAAGCCAGTCCGCGGTGTAGGCGATCGTCAACGAGTACAACGAGAAGGTCATCCCTCCGAGACCGAACATCAGGACGATCACCAGCCAAGATCGCGGGTCCACCAAGGCCAGCACCACACCGAACACGCCGGCAGCCACGGCGACCCACCACATCACCGGACGACGCCCGATCCGGTCGGAGAGCCAACCGACCGGCCATTGAAGGACGATCGAGCCGAGCAGCGGCGCGGCGAGGAACAACGAGATGCGCGACGCGGGAAGCTCGACTGTCACCGCGTAGACCGCACCGAGTCCCATCAGAACACCTGCTGAGGTCCCGACCCAGAACGCCGAAATCACTCCCGTCGGAACGTTGCGTGCCAGCTCAAGGGTCGACAATGGTTCGGGAATACCGAGCGGCGGGTTGCTCGAAGCGGACAGCGTCACCGGAACCAAGGAAGCCGAGACCAACAGCGAGGCGAGCACGAAGAGTTTGAACCCGTCGATGTCTGCGGTCTCGAGCAGGAACTGACCGATGGTCATCCCACCCATCGTGGTGACCATGTACATCGCCAGGAGACGGCCCCGGGTGGCATTGGTGGCCATGTCGTTGAGCCACGACTCCGCTACCACGACCAGACCGGCAATGCAGACTCCGGTCAAGAACATCATCACTGCCCATGACACTGGCGAGATGAACAACACGTACACCAACGCAGCGCCCGAGACCAGCGATGCCAGGGCCGCGAACACCCGGATGTGGCCTACTCGCGTGATGAGCCGTTGAACGTACAGACCACCAAGGAAGAAACCAGCGAAATAACACGCCATCACCACACCGATGGCCACCACGCTGAAACCCTCGGACTCGGAGCGGACCCCCAACAGCGACCGTTGAAGACCGTTGCCGGCCATCAACAGCGCGATCCCGAGCAGCAGGCCGCGGGCCGCCACCACTGGGTTGACCGAGATGAACGGACCGCCCTCGATTCCTGCTTCGTCGTTCATGCCCGTCGCGTCGGAATGGGAATGGCCGGTCATTTGGCGTGAGGTTTCTTGACCGCCACCGCCTCGAGGCACCCGTGGGCCGGATGCTGCACCACAAAGGTCTGTCCCAACGTGGCATGATCGATTCCGACCATCGCATAGCCGATGTTCTTGCGGAGCCGCGGCGAGTAGCAGGCAGAGGTGAGTTCCCCTGCCGCCACGTCGCCAACCTTGACTCCGAGCACCCGCGGCATCGAACCGTCGGTGAACGTCCCCAGGTTGGGGCCGCAGATGTCGACACCGACGAGACGCCGCGCCGGGCCTTCGTCACGGATGCGACGCAGCGCGTCCTTGCCCATGAAGTCGTCCGGCTGTTCCAGGTCGACCATCCAGTCGTAGCCATTGGAAACTTCGAACGGGTTGGTGCTGTCGTCGATGTCGCACCCGAATGCCAGCATTCCAGCTTCGATCCGTCGCACATGATTGGGCGCGGCCGGCATGATCTCATGGCGTTCGCCGGCTCGCATGACCGCGTCCCACCACTGTTCTGCCGCCGCGTTGTCGTCGCCGCGGGCACCGCACACATACACCTCATAACCCGACAGCCCTCCCCAACCGGTGCGCGAGACGACCAGATCCAAAGAACCGTGGCGAGTCTGAACCAGGCGGTAGTAGCCGAGATCGAGGATCTCGTCGCCGAACAGATCGGCCATGACCGCGCGCGCTTGGGGACCCTGAATCTGCACCGGGGCCACATCGGGAACCGTGATCTCAACGTCGAAGCTCGCAGTGTGCAGTAGACCCTGGCACCAGAGGTGCACATCGGCGTCGGCGGCGCTGAGCCAGAACCGGTCCTCGTCGAGCCGCAGAATGACCGGGTCGCAGATGATTCCACCTTCTGAGTTGGTCATGAAAGCGTATTTGCACTGGCCGACCTCATGACTCGACAGATCTCGCGGCACGAGCATCTGAGTGAAGGCCATGGCGTCGGGACCACGGATCTCGACTTGCCGTTGATATGCCACGTCCCAGAGGGTCACTCCGTCTACCAGCGCCCAGTACTCAGCCGCCGGATCGCCGTAGTGGAGCAGGTGGTACATGTGGTTGTAAACAGCCAACGCCGCGGAGTCAGGATCGGCGTGCTCGAGGGCGCGCCGAAGATAAGGCGACTCCTCAATACGTGCGTATCGGGTCAAAGGCACGAGCCCCTCCTCACCACCGCCGAGCGTACCCACTACCGCGGCACACCCGCTTTGTTGTTGGCATACTTTCTGGCGGTATGTCGGACCAATCGGCCACCAGCGATTCAGGGGGGATCGTGTTGCGTCGCGCACTGGTACGGCACGATTCGGATCAGGGGCGCAGATGGCTGGAGTTTCGCGACCCGGTAGCTCATTTCGTCGCCGACAGATTGAGTGAAGTCTGCCCGACCATCGATGCGGTGGAAGCCGCGGCGAGTCAGGGGCTGTGGCTCGTCGGGTTCCTCAGCTACGACGCGGCGCCAGCCTTCGACGAAGCGCTGTCCAGTCTCCGTGATCCCACCACGCCCTTGGCCGCATTCGCGGCTTTCACCGAACCCCACCCGTCGAGAGGACCCGCCGGTCGCGCCTTTGACACAACAGATTGGACACCAGACACGGACCAGCCCAGTTTCGAGGCCGCCGTGGAATCGATCCGTGAACTGGTCGCAGCGGGCGAGACCTACCAGGTCAACTACACGGTGAGGCTTCACAGTGACTTCTCGGGCGACCCCGAGGGTTTGTTCGCGGCCCTGTGCAGGGCACAACGAGCCGACCATCTCGCATTCCTCGACTTCGGCGAGTTCGCTGTCTGCTCCGCTTCACCCGAACAGCTCATCTCCCGTCGCGGCACCAGCGTGACAACCCGCCCCATGAAGGGGACGAGGCCCCGCCATCCAGACCCGAAGATTGATCGGCAACTGGCCAACGAGCTCGTTCGAAGCGAGAAGGACCGCGCTGAGAACACCATGATCGTCGATATGGCACGCAACGATCTCGGACGGGTCGCCGAGATCGGCAGTGTCCGAGTCGCGAAGCTGCACACCGTGGAGAGTTACCCGACCGTGCATCAGATGACCTCGACCGTGACCGCAGAGACCGGCGCGACCCTGCGGGAACTGCTGGAGGCGACGTTCCCTGGAGCTTCCATCACCGGCGCTCCCAAGGTCGCCGCCAGCCGGGTGATCGCCGGGCTGGAGGCGGAGCCGCGCGGCGTCTACACCGGTTCGGTCGGAGTGGTGGAACCGGGCGGCGATGCCGAGTTCAATATCGCCATTCGGACCGCCTGGATCGACCAACGGATCGGGCGTGCCGTCTACGGGGTCGGTGGAGGGATCGTCTGGGATTCGGTTCCCACGCAGGAGTGGCACGAAGCACATGACAAAGCCCGTGTCCTGCACCGCGCGACCCGACCTCTGCGGTTGCTTGAGACCTTGGCGTGGGAGCCGGGCGCAGGTCCGATCCTGCTTGATCGTCACCTGAGGCGGCTGGCTGCCTGCGCGGAGCATTTTGGTTTCGACATGGATCCGGGCGAGGTTCGTCGCCGACTCGACGAGATTCGTGCCGAGGTGACCCAGCGGGTGCGGGTACTCGTCTCGGCCGACGGTGCCATCGAGGTTCAGGTCACCGAGATGTCGCCGCCCTCAGCCAACCCGGTGTGGGACATCGCCATAGACGCGCTGCCGGTTTCGAGCGAGGACGAGTTCCTTCGTTTCAAGACGACCCGGCGTGACCGCTACGACCAGGCCCTGGCCCGTCACCCGGACGCAGACGATGTGTTGTTGTGGAACGAGCGGGGGGAGCTGACCGAGACCACGGTCGCCAATCTGGTCCTGGACATTGACGGCGTTGCGGTGACGCCTGCCGAGTCCAGCGGCCTGCTGCCGGGCACCTTGCGCGCGGAGTTGTTGGCGAACCGCCGGATCCGCGAGGCAACCTTGACGGTCGCGGACCTGGACCGAGCGGATTCGGTCTGGTTGATCAACTCGGTGCGCGGCTGGATTCCGGCCCGATTGTTGGACAGGTCAACAGCCCCCGCCGTCAGCAGCGATTGAGCGGTCCGCGGCCGCGAGCGCTTCGGCTATACAGGTCCGGACGCGGTCGGGGTCTTCGAATTGGATCATGTGACCGACCCCGTCGAGCACGGTCACATTCACCGCAGGCACATTCACCACAGGCACATTCACCGCAGGCACATCCGCCGCAGGCGGGTCGAACGCAGCCAGCAGCTTCTGTGCAGAGCGCAACGGTGTCATCTTGTCGTCGCTTCCCAGTATGACCGACACGGGACAGGTGACGGACGCCGCGGCATCGACCGCGCCCGTGTAGTTCTGGCACGCGGCCATGTCGGTGCCGAGCGCGCCGTCGGGAGACACCTCGATCAGCGCCCGCGACCCGCCAAGCATCCAGAACCCCGGGGAGGCATGGCGACCGACATGGGCTCGGCTGCTGTATCCCCATGAAGTCATCAGGCCGCCGGCATGGCCGATGTTGTTCGTGGCCGAGTCAAGGAGATCTGGATGAACCGGCATCGCCGCGGCCGTACCCAACAGCACCAGAGAACGTACCGCTTCGCTATGGCGCCTGGCCGTCTCCAAGGCAACGTAGGTACCCATCGAGTGTCCAACGAGATGCGCGGAGGCGAACCCCAGTGCACCGACCATCTCGGCCACCCAGTCACCCATCGCCTCGATGCTGGCGAGCGGTGGGCCGTCACTGCCACCGTGTCCCGGCAGGTCGAGCGCGGCTACCCGGTAGCCGTGATGGGCCAGGAAGCGGGTCTGCAACTGCCAGGCCGTGCGGTTCATTCCCGAGCCGTGGATCATCACCACGCCCGGGTCGTCTTCCTCGCCCGGGTTGCCGCCGTCGGCGTATCGCACCGTGCGACCGTCGTGTTGAATCTGCATCGCGCCGCGACCCACCCTCGCCTAGCGTTGCGAGGCCCGCAGGGCCCGGGCCAGGTCGTCGACGATGTCTCGTGGATCCTCGATCCCGACGGAAACCCGGATCAGGTCTTCGCTGACTCCAGCATCAAGCAGGTCCTGTGCCGAGAGCTGTTGATGGGTTGTGCTTGCCGGATGCAGTACCAGTGTCTTGGCGTCACCCACATTGGCCAGATGCGAGGCCAACTTCACGGACTCGATGAATTTGCGGCCCGCCTGCCGACCGCCCTTGATCCCGAAGCTGAGGATCGCGCCGGCGCCCTCGGGATACAGCAGCTTGGCGAGGTCTCGATCGGGGTGGTCGGGAGCGCTCGGGTACTTGACCCACGCGACCGCATCATGGTCGACCAGCATCTCGGTGACGGTCTCGGCGTTGCTGACATGCTTGCGCATCCGCAACGGCAGCGTTTCGATGCCCTGGATCAACTGGAAGGCGTTGGCCGGGCTCATGGCCGCACCGAAGTCACGCAGGCCCTCGGCCCGCGCCCGGGTGATGAACGCGCCGGGGCCGAACTCGTCGGCGAAGGAGATCCCGTGGTATCCGACATAGGGCTCGGTCATCGTCTCGAATCGGCCCGACGCCTCCCAATCGAAGCGTCCGCCGTCGACCAGTACTCCTCCGAGCGCCACGCCGTGACCGCCGAGGAACTTGGTGACCGAGTGCATCACGATGTCGGCACCGTGCTCGATCGGGCGGATCAGGTAGGGCGTGGAGAAAGTGGAGTCGACCATGAGGGGCAGTCCAGCGCTGTGGGCCACCTCAGCAACAGCGCTGATGTCGAGAACCTCGATCCCGGGATTGCCGAGAGTCTCAGCGAACACCAGCCGAGTGTCGTCGCCGATGGCAGCTCCAAACTGCTCGGGTTCTCGGGGGTCGACGAAGGTCGCGGTGATCCCGAACCGGGGCAGCGTCACGTTGAGCATCTGGTGGGTGCCGCCGTAGATGTTGCGGCTGGCAACGATATGGCCGCCTTGTCCCATGAGGGTGACCACGGCGAGATGAAACGCGGCTTGGCCACTGGCAGTGCACACCGCTCCGACGCCTCCTTCCAGCGCTGCGATCCGCTCTTCGAGCACGGCGACTGTCGGGTTGGTGAGCCGCGAATAGAGGTGGCCCGGGATCTCCAGGTTGAACAGCCCCGCTGCGTGGTCGCTGTCGTCGAAGACGTAGGAGGTGGTCATGTAGATCGGCACGGCTCTCGCCCCGGTGCTCGGGTCGGGCTGCTGACCGGCGTGGAGGCTGAGCGTGTCGAACTTCAGGAATTCTGGTTCGATCATCGGGAGACGCTTTCGATCGGAGCTGGTGCGCTGCTGGATTCGCCCGCCTGATGGTGGCGGTAGAAATCAGGAGATTCAGGTGCTAGGGGTTGATTGCCGAGAACCAGGTCAGCAGCTTTTTCGGCGAGCATCATGACGGGAGCGTAGATGTTGCCGTTGGTGAGGTACGGCATGGATGAGGCGTCGACGACTCGCAGACCATCGGTGCCGTACACCCTCATGGTCAACGGGTCCAGCACGGCGTCGTCACCGACCCCCATCTTGGCAGTGCACGACGGATGCAACGCCGTCTCAGCATCGGCGCGCACCCAGTCGAGGATCTGCTGGTCGCTTTCGACCTCGGGGCCTGGGGAGATCTCGCCGCCGTTGAATCGTTCCATCGCCGGCTGGTTGAGCAGGTTTCGAGCGTGACGCACGGCCTCGACCCATTCGCGGCGATCCTGGTCGGTGGACAGATAGTTGAATCGCAGCGCCGGTTTGGTTCTCGGGTCGCTGCTGCGGATCTCCACAGACCCCCGCGCATCGGAGTACATCGGCCCGACATGCACCTGGTAGCCGTGGCCGCCTTCGGGCGTGGTGCCGTCGTAGCGGATCGCGATGGGCAGGAAGTGGAACATCAGGTTCGGGTACGCGACCTCGTCGTTGCTGCGGATGAAGCCGCCTGCCTCGAAATGGTTGGACGATCCGGGGCCTCTGCGCGCCAGCCATTGCATGCCGATCCAGGGCCGTCTCCACATGGCCAGATTGGGCTGTAGCGAGACCGGCTCGTTGCACGCGTATTGGATGTACACCTCGAGGTGGTCTTGCAGGTTCTGGCCCACACCACCCACATCGGCGATCACTTCGATGCCGTGTTCTTCGAGCAGCGCCGCCGGCCCGACACCGGAGAGTTGCAGGAGTTGGGGCGAATTGATGGCCCCTCCGCAGAGGATGACTTCGGCAGCGTCCACCGAGCGGGGTCGGCCCCTGTGCGTCAGTTCCACGCCCGTGGCACGATTGCCGTCGAAACGAACCTTGGTGACGAACGCTTTGGTTGCCAGGTCCAGGTTCTTGCGCGACAGCACGGGATGCAGATAGGCCCGCGACGCGCTCAACCGGCGGCCTCGGTGCACGTTGCGGTCGAAGGCGTTGAAGCCCTCCTGGCGTTCGCCGTTGACATCGCTGGTGCGCCGGTGGCCGGCCTGCTCCGTGGCCTTGAGGAAGGCCTCGAACAGCGGGTTCGTCGCCGGTCCTCGTTCCAGTACCAGCGGGCCCCCGTCACCTCGATAGACCGTCCCGTCCTGCGGCGCGAGGCAGTTCTCCATCCGCTTGAAGTACGGCAGGCAGTGTGCGTAGTCCCATGACGACATTCCGGGATCCGCGCCCCAGCGTTCGAAGTCGAGCGGGTTGCCTCTCTGGAAGATCATCCCGTTGATGCTCGATGAGCCGCCTAGAACTTTGCCTCTTGCGTGGTAGACGCGTCGCCCTCCCATCTCCGGTTCGGGCTCGGATTCGTACATCCAGTCGTAGAAGCGGTTGCCGATGCCGAACGACAGTGCCGCCGGCATGTGGATGAACACATCGAAGCGCCAGTCGCGCCGACCAGCTTCGAGCACCAGCACTGAGACCGCCGGGTCTGCCGACAAGCGGTTCGCCAATGCACACCCCGCCGAACCCCCGCCGACAATGACATAGTCGTAGCGATCCCGCATCCGGGCATTCTAAACCCCCACGATATGCACCGGCGCACGAAAGATGCGCCCTGTCCGCCGATTCGCCGTTCTGCTAGCTTGAAGAGTACGCGGCATTAGGAAAGGACCTGCGACATGCTTCGCAGAATGATCGAGATAGCTCGCAGAACGATAAGGAACTTCACCAACTTCATCCGATTGATGCGCGGGATGCCGCCGGCCCGAACCGGGTTGCTGCGACGGGCAGGAACTGCGCGTGAAGCAATGCACCTGAGTGGTTTTGCGGGCCATGGTCATTCCGGCACGAGCGCCACGGACAGCCACCTTGGCAAGGCAGTCGCCGATACCCACAAAACGCAAGTCTACGGAGATCCCGCTTCGCCGCGACGCGTGGTCGGCCACGGCGGAAAGCCGCCAAAGTACCGGAGAAGGCCATCCGTTATCGTGACGACGCTTCTGTTTTTGTTGGCTCTAGCGTTCCTTTTCGGCCCGAGACTAGGTCTAATTGGCGCTCTGGCGTGACCGTGGCCACCGGGGCTTGTGTTGAGGATGATCTGCGCGACGCTCAGAGGTGTACTACGGTACCGGGTCGTCCGCTTCCGGGAGGCTTTTGAATGGTAGAGATGGGTGAAGAGATCATCGTCCTAGACGAGGTCTATAAGATATTCGGTCCACAGCCGAAGGGCCGAGCGTTCGACTTGGCTCGTGCCGGGATGGGCAAGAACCGGCTCCAAGCGGTGACTGGCCACGTCCTCGGTTTGAACGATGTTTCGTTCTCAGTCAACAAAGGCGAGATCTTCGTGGTGATGGGCCTGTCGGGCTCAGGCAAGTCCACCGCCATCCGCACGGTCAACAAGCTCTTCGACATCACCTACGGCACGATCAAGGTCGACGGCACAGACGTACAACAGTTGGAGGGCACCGATCTGCAAGCGTTTCGACGCGAGTACATGGGCATGGTGTTTCAGCATTTTGCGCTGTTCCCGCACCGCAAGGTGATCGACAACGTGAGTTACGGACTCAAAGTCCAGGGTGTCGCTAGACAGGCACGCGAGGAAGCTGCAATGAAATCCCTGGCGTTGGTGGGGCTGGACACCTACGCGCACAGCTTCCCCTCGGAACTCTCCGGGGGGATGCAGCAGCGGGTCGGCTTGGCTCGAGCGCTGGCTTCAGACCCCGACATCCTGTTGATGGATGAAGCGTTCAGCGCTCTGGATCCGCTGATCCGCCGACAGATGCAGGACGAGATGATGGAGATCCAAGGCGAGCTGCACAAGACGATCCTGTTCATCACCCACGACCTCAACGAGGCTCTTCGCATTGGTGACCGCGTCTGCATCATGAAGGACGGCGCAGTCGTTCAAATCGGCACACCCGAGGAGATCCTCACCCAACCAGCCACCGGCTACGTAGCGGAGTTCGTGCAGGACGTGGACCAGGGCCGGGTCATTCAAGTCCATGAGGTGATGCAGCAGCCAGCACCGCTGAGTATCGACACCTCGCTCCCGGACGCCTTGACGCGTTCCGCTGAACGATCCGGAGCCTTCGTTCTCGATTCCGACGGGACCCCGACACACCTGTTCACCATCGAGGACGGGGTGCGAGCCTCGAGCATGGGCTCGACTGACCTTCAGTCAGCACTGCGGACCGACTTCGACCGCTGCGGTCCGACCGACTGTCTCAACACGGTGTACGCCTCCGCCGGACGGGGGCTGCCGATCGCCGTGTGCGACGAGTCTGGATCACTCGTCGGCAACCTCGACCCCCGCCACATCATGGAGGAGATGGGCCGGGTCGAACATCTGATCGACGACTTCGAGCGAGAGGTATTCATGTAATGACTGTTCTAGCGCAAGCCTCGAATGATGCTGGGGAATCGGTCACCCACGACCTGACCGACAATCGGGTGCTCGAGGATTTCCGCATCCCGTTCGGCAAATGGATCGATCAATCCGTCGACTGGATAGTCGTCAACCTGAAATGGCTGCTCGACATTATTGAATGGCCTTTCGCCTTCCTGAACGACATCCTCGTTGAGACAATTCTCGAGCCGATCTCTTGGGTCTGGGTCGTCTTGTTCTTCTTTGTGATCGGCACACTGATCCGAAATGTGCAGGTGGGCCTGTTCGCGGCGGTCAGCCTCTCTGTATGCGGGCTTCTCGGCAACACCTTCTGGTTGGAGACGGCGCGAACGATCGGATTCATCGGAGTCGCCGTTGTCCTGTGCGTAATCATCGGCATACCGCTGGGTGTCGCATGCGGACGCGTCGACGCCTTCTGGCAGGTGGTACGGCCAGTGCTCGACGCCATGCAGGTTGTGCACTCTTTCGTCTACATGCTGCCGTTCATCTACTTCTGGGGCATCGGCACGGTGAGCGCGACGATGGTCACCATGGTGTTCGCACTGCCACCGCTGATCCGGTTGACCAACCTGGGAGTCCGCCAAGTGCCAGCAGATGTGGTCGAGGCAAGCCGGGCCTACGGCGCTCCCGAATGGCGTGTGCTCTTTGATGTGCAGATTCCGCTTGCCCGGCCCGCCATCATGACAGGAATCAACCAAACGCTGCTCCTGGCGATCTCAATGCTGGGGATCGCAGCCATCATGGGAGCTGGCGGGCTCGGCCGGCTGCTGTTCAATGCCCTGTCCCGCCAGGATGTCGGTCTCGGTGCATCTGCCGGCTTGGCCTTCTTCCTGGTCGCAGTCGTCCTGGACCGAATCTCGCAGACTGAGGCCAGCGACAAGGGAAGCCTCTTCAGAAGGATCAGACTGGCATGGCTCCACCGACGCGACCCGGAGCAGCTCCTGGTCAAAGAGAGCGGTGACGCACCCGCAGATTCACCCAGCGACGACGAAGATGTCGAGGAGGCCTTCGCCGAGGTGAGCGCGAAGGAGCGTCCTTGGATGCTCGTGTCCGCAGTAGGCGGCGTTCTGGCCATCGTCTCTGTGTTCCTCACTTGGACCCAGGACGGCGGATTCATCAGCGCTTTCGGTCGCCGTTCAGATGAGAGTCTTGCCGGCGATTCGTTCAACGGCCTAGCAGCCTCCGGAGGTTCCTGGTTCGGTTACCTGACCATCGCGTTCGGGGTGATGATCGTGGCAGCAGTGGTGACAACGAGACTCGTCCCCGGCCGTGGACCCAGGTTCTTCACCACCGACGGCGCACTGATCTGTTCGTTGGGGCTGCTGGTGATGATGATCTGTTACATGGTGGCCTCCCCAGTGAGCGGAACTTCTCCAGGAACAGGAGCCGGGGTCTATCTCGCACTGATCGGCGGACTCTTGGCCACTGTCGGATCGATGATGTGGATCCGCCACGCTGCACACGCGCCGCTACATCCCCTGAGCCTGAAAATCGGTTGGGGGCGGATTTGCGGTGGCACAATCGCCGCGTTGGTGATTCTCATCGGAGCGTTCTCAGGTTGGTCCTTCGATGAGCGCACCGATCAGGTGGTGAGCGCGGAGACCGAAGCCCAGATCGAAGAACTGCGACAGAAAGCTCTGGACAATCCTGCGGACGCCGGACCGATCGGCGCTGAAATCTCAGCTCTGCGTGCACAACTGAGCATCACCGAACGAAAGATCACGGATGGGATCAGTAGCGAAGGAACAGGGCTCGGCATCTGGACGCTCATAGCTGGGCTGGTCGGTTTGGCCACCACACTGCCGGCCGCGGGAGTGTTCGGCCGCGATGAGCAACGACAATGGCGCTGGAGCACGGTGACTGCTGGTTTCGGGGTCGGTGTCGCGGCAGTGGGATTCAGCTGGATCTTTGTTCATGTGCGTTCGGCCGATCCCAACTACGTGAGCGGCGTGGGATCGTTCTTGACAATGATCGGCGGATTCATGCTGGCTGCTACTGCCCTATCGGTCTTGAACGAATTCCGCCGTTCCAAGATCTACGCCGATATGGATCCGACATCGGAGTCGCAGTTGATGCCCATGGATGATGAACCAGTTCAAAAAGAACAACCGGTGGCTTGACGCGGAATAAAACGCTACTCTTACGAACCGCTCGCTTCGAGCCCGAAGCTCGGCGCGTTTAGGAAACCCAACCCAGGAGGGAACCCAACATGGTAAAAAAACGAGCGCTCTTTTGGCTCGCGTTGTTAGCGGCCTTCGCGTTGTTCGTAGCAGCGTGCGGAGATGACGACTCTGACACCACGACAGCGGACGACGGTGACGACATGGCCGATACCGGCGACGACATGGCCGACGACGGCGACGACATGGCCGACGACGGCGACGACATGGCCGACGACGGCGACGACATGGCCGACGACGGCGACGACATGGCCGACGACGGCGACGACATGGCCGACGACGGCGACGACATGGACGAAATGTCTATGACGCCTGGTGAAGGATCATCTATCACCATG
The DNA here is from genome assembly GCA_965221585.1 of Candidatus Aldehydirespiratoraceae bacterium. Lineage (GTDB taxonomy): Bacteria > Actinomycetota > Acidimicrobiia > Acidimicrobiales > Aldehydirespiratoraceae > VXYK01. Next base: position 2,318,805 of record OZ244898.1, read on the forward strand.
GCTCGCGCCGACTGGTCGACTGGCTACTTCCAGGCTCAGGTCTACAAGCAGTTGCTTGAAGAACTCGGCTACAGCGTGTCCGAACCGTCTGAGCTGGAACTCGGTCCGTCCTTGGCATATCTGGGCATGTCTCAGGGAGAATTCGACTTCTGGGTCAACAGTTGGTACCCAGGCCATGTCTCCTGGTGGGCACCCGAGCTGCCTGATGGTTCAACCGTCGGCGAACACCTCACCATCGTCGGTAACGAAATGATCGCTGGCGGTCTCCAAGGATTCTTGATCACCAAGTCCTTCGCCGACGAGCATGGTGTAACCCACCTCGACCAGCTCAACGACGACCCGGACATCCTGGCGGCCTTCGACGCTGACGACCAGTCTCCAGGCAACGGCGTCGCCGAAATCTACGGATGTACCGAGAGTTGGACCTGCGACAACATCATCGACAGTCAGATTGCCTTCTCCAACTGGACGAATATCGCTCAGGTGAAGGCTGGCTATGACGCCATGTTCGCTGAGGCCACGGCCAAGGCCAACGCCGGCGAACCGATGGTGATCTACACATGGACGCCGAGTGCCTACATCACCCAGCTGCGTCCCGGTGACAATGTTGTATGGCTGGCAACGGAGGATGTGCTCGACGACTCGAACCCGACCGGGCTCGAGGGCGGAGAGGGCCACGACCAGAGGCCAGGTCAAGCCAACATCGGACCCGATGCCTGTCCCGCAGCCGCCAATGCCGACAACTGTCAGCTCGGATGGGTAGCCGCAGACATCCAGGTCACTGCCAACACTGAGTGGCTGAACGCCAACCCGTACGCTGCGGAGTTGTTCTGTCGAGTCACGTTGTCGGTCATCGACGTGTCGCTGGCCAATGTGGACATGGCCAACGCCGGTGATGATGCAACCGAGGACTTCATCGCAGGACTAGCCACCGACTGGATCGCCAACAACCGCGGTCAGGTCGACGAATGGCTTGGAGCGGCACGTATGCCACCGATGGAGCCGTCGTGTCCAGACACGGCGATCCCACTGGCGCTGCAATAGAGCGTCACAGGTACTGATTGATTGTTGTTCCCCTAACGACTCAACAATCAGTTCAACCAAGAGCAAACGAGGGGGTGGGGCCAAAGGCCCCGCCCCCTTGCTTTTTGCCTATTCCCCCAGGAGCGCCCGCGGTGTACTGTGAGCGCTGGACCGATTCGCTCGGCCTCTTCTGTCAGATCGTTAGGAGGCGCCCGTGAGCAGCACCCACATGACCCCGATCGACAAGCGTCTGGCCGACGTTCGTGCACACCTTGAACGTGTCGACGTGGCTGACCTGCCCGAAAAACTGAGTGCCGGGGCGATCCTTGTCGACATTCGCCCTGAGTCCTTCCGTCAAGAAGAGGGCATCCATCCCGACGCACTGGTGATCGAACGCAACGTGCTCGAATGGCGTCTCGACCCCAACTCGGATGCACGCATCGTCGACATCGAGTCCGACACCCCGATCATCATCATGTGCAACGAGGGTTACGCCTCAAGCCTTGCCGCCGCCGACCTGGCGAAGATGGGTTTCACAGCCGCCACTGACCTGATCGGCGGTTACCGCGCCTGGAGCGCCGCTCAGAGGTAGTCGCGCACCGCCTCCCAGATTTCTGGAGTCCCGTAGTCCCAGAATTTGGTTCGGTCAATGATTATCGCCCCACTGCCCACAACGCCGCCGGGCAGACGCCCATTGTGAATGCGCACCGACCGGTACTGACGGGGCGAAATCTCCGCAACCGCGCGCTTGTGCACAGCACTGTTGCGCCACTCCTGCGAATCGACCGGCTTCTCGTGAATGACGAGGTTCGCCCAATAGTTGTCAACCAATTCCGTGGAGCTGTAGCTCAGAATCCCGGGATGAGACCTGAACTCCAGAAGCAAGTCGACCTCGATGTCGTCCACCACCGACTGTTTGGACTCGGGTCGACGTTCACCGAAGAAACCGACCACACAACGCTCCACTGGTTGAGCCAGCGCGACCGGATCACAGATCACCGCTCGCCTCGCCAAACCATGGACGTCCCAATGCAGCGTTTCGAAGGCTTGCAGATCAATCTCCCCGCTGCCGACCTGCCGCGCCAGCACGCGAACGTCCTGCAGCATGTAGGCCAGCAGCGCCTTGTCGGATGTCACCAACGCGAGATCCGTGCAGGGATGATCTTCAAGCTGTTCAGTCGCCGCGAGTTCTATCAACACCGAAAATATTGAACCTTGGCTGGTGGCGTGTCAACAGCAAATTTCTTGTGGCGCGGCGCGGGTCTCAGACCAGGTCGAGCGGGTAGTCGGTGAGCAGTTCCGGGCCGGACTCGGTGACCAGGATCATGTCCTCCAACTTCACGCCCTCTCCCCCGTCACGCCTGCCCACGAACGACTCGACGCTGAACACGTTGCCCACCTCGACCACACCATCAAACCCTTTGTGGTCCCACTGCTCGCGGGTGAACAGCGACGGATACTCGTCGCACAGCCCGGTCCCGTGAGCCAGGACCGTGTAACCGTTGAAGTCCTCGATATCGGGGTAGCAGAGACGCTCGGTTATCTCGCGGTAGGTGGTACCGGCCACAAACAGAGGCCGGTTCGACTCGATCATGTCGCGCGCCCGACCGAACACATCAACCTGAGCGCCGCTCGGACGACCGCTACCGCAGAGCCAAGTGCGAGACATGTCCACGCACATTCCGTAAGCGCCGACCATGTCAGTGTCGAAAGCCATCAGCTCGCCAGGGGCGACCTCCTTGATGCTCGCCTCCTGATACCACGGGTTGGTCCGAGCACCCGAAGCCAGAAGCCTGGTCTCGACCCATTCACCGTGTCGCAGAAAGTTGGCCTTCTGAAGCTCGGCCCAAAGCTCCAGCTCGGTCACTCCCGGCACAAACACCGACCGCATGTCCGTGATCGACCGCTGGCAGGACTCGATGGCGCAACGCATCGCCACGATCTCGTCGCTCGACTTCACAAGGCGTGCATCCTCCATCAACTGGTGCACCGACAGCACGGTCGCGCCCCGGGCCTCAAGGGCGCGCAGGCCCTCCAGGCCGATGGTGTCAATGCCCATCCGCATGTCGCCGGTCCTCTGGTCCTTCTGCAGCAGTTCGATGATCTCATCGGCGAATCGCCCTGCTATCTCCTCGGAGCGGGAGCCCGAATAGAAGGGCACGAAGGAAGTCGCAGGACGGATCTCGGCGACCACCTCAGAATGCGCCGACAGAAACTCGCCCTGCGAGAACTCGAACAGCACGACATCGCCGTCGGCCGGCACCCACACGTAGCGGACCGCGTTGTGCATGGTCCAAATCGGCATGTTGGTGGTATCGGTGGCATAGCGGACGTTCAGCGGGTCGTGCAGCACCACCCCGTCGATGTTGTGAGCGCGCAGCTGCTCCCTGACCCGTTCGACACGGTAACGACGGACCGCGGCCATGTCGGGAAGCTCAAGACCCGCCTCAGTCCATTCCTGAACGACTGACTCGTGCGGCCCCAGCACGTGCCGGTTTCGTTGCGTGTGGTCATCGAACCAAGTCGGCGCGTCCGAGTAGGCCGTGATCCTCGGAACGTGTCGGGTCGAGAAGGGCTGATCGCAGGCGGTCAAGAACGCATCCTCTCGCCGTGAGGATCCCATAGACAACCGTCGACAAGATGCGCGAGGCGTTGGCGACCCAGAATCTCGATCTCGAAACGGCCTGTCGCCGCGCTTAACTCGGCGGGCACATATCCCATGGCGACCGACGTCTCCGAGTGGTGCGCGTAGCCACCCGAGGTCACCCAGCCGACCACCTTGCCGTCATAGGCGATTGGTTCGTCGCCGGTCACATCCACACCGGCGCGGCCCGGTTCGGACTCGACGGTCCAGGTGCACAACTGCAACTTCTTCCCAGGACCAGCCGGGGAGTACTTGCGTTCCAGCGCGTCCCGCCCGATGAAGTCCTTGTTGAGTCGCACGAAACGATCGAGGCCGGCTTCGAACGGGTCATAGATCGGGCGGTACTCGCGGGCCCACGAACCGAACCCCTTCTCGAGACGCAGAGAATTCAAGGCATGCAACCCGAAATGGCGAAGACCGAACTCCTCGCCCGCGCCGAGCAACTGTTGATACACGTAGCGCTGGTAACGGGCCGGCATCCAGAACTCGTAACCCAGGTCACCCGTGAACGTGATACGGCCACACCACACCGGTGCCACTCCGATGTTGAGCTCGCTGAATGCCATGAACCGCATGCCATTCACAGACACATCGGAACCGGTCAGCTTCTCGAGCAAGGCCCGCGAATTGGGGCCCGCTATCGACAGGCCGCACATCTCCGCACCCAGCGTCTCCACCGAGACTCCGCCGTCGGCTGGCAGGTGTTGGTGGAACCAGCGCTCGTAGTACCGCTCGGCGATGCCTGATCCGAAGATCACAAACCGCTCGTGGTACCGCGTGTTCCCGGTGGTACCGCCGACAATGGTGGTTTCGGGGCCCTCGGCTCGACCGGGAGCCGGTGCCAGGCAAGCCACTGTGAGATCACCGATGAGATTGCCCTTCTCGTTGGTCATCGGAGCCAGAGCCATCCGACCCGGGTTGGGGACACGAGCGGCGATGAGGCGATCCAGCCAGGCACGGGCCCCCGCCCCGCCCACCACGAACTTGCAGAAACCCGTAGTTTCGGTGATCCCGACACTGGCCCGCACCGCCAGTGTCTCCTCTCTGACCGAATCCCAGGCGTTGGAGCGTCCGAAGGTCACCTCCTCGACCGGCTCGGCGCCGGCCGGCGCGAACCACAGAGCAGCCTCAAGACCGAAACCGTCGCCGAACACCGCGTTGCGTGCGCCCAACTGGTCGAAGATCGGCGATGTTTGAACGCTGCGAGCAGCAGGAAGGAACTCGTTGGGGAACGTGATGCGGAAACGTCTGCTGTAGTTCTCTCGGACCTTGACGTTGGTGTACTGCGGCGTAGCAAAATCCCCGAAGCGGGCGATGTCCATTCCCCAGACATCGAAACCCGGATCACCGTCGGTGATCCAGTTGGCCAGTGCGACACCGACGCCACCCCCCTGGGACAGCCCCGCCATGACCGCGCACGCCGACCAGTAGCCCCGCAAGCCGAGCACCGGGCCGAGCAGCGGGTTGCCGTCGGGCGCGAAGGTGAAAGGACCGTTGACGACCTGCTTGATCCCTGCCTCGCGGATAGCGGGAAAGTGCTCGAATCCGACTTCGAGTGACGGCGCGATCCGTTCAAGGTCCGGCGCAAGAAGGCGCATGCTGAAGTCCCAGGGGGTCTGTTGGGATGACCAGGGGTCGCCGTTTCGCTCATAGGTTCCCAGCAGGAGTCCACCGCCTTCCTGGCGAAGATAGATCTCTCCGCCGAAATCGATGCAGTGCATCATCTCGCCGTGCCGGAGGTTGTGGTCGGCGATCTCCGCGATGTCCTCGGTGAGCAGGTATTGATGCTCCATGGCCAGCACCGGCAAGTCAAGGCCCACCATACGCCCCACCTCGCGCGCCCAGAGTCCGCCTGCATTGACGACATGCTCGCAGTGGATCACGCCTGACTCCTCGCCCGAGCCGGTGTGGAAGGTATGCACGTTCCAACCGCCGTCGTCGGCGGGGTCGATCTCACGGACCCAGGTGTTGCGGTACACCTCGGCGCCCGCCATACGCGCTGCTTTCGCATACGCGTGGGTGACCCCGGCCGGGTCGACGTGGCCTTCGTGAGGGTCGTACATGGCTCCGACGAAACACTCCTCGTCGATCAGCGGTATGAGTTCTTTCGCTTCGGCGACCGAGAGAAGCTCTGTTTCCATACCCAGGTAACGTCCGCGTGCGTGCGCCATGCGAAGCCAGTCCATGCGCTGTTCGGTGTCGGCGAGCATCACCCCACCGGTCAGGTGAATACCGCAGTCCTGGCCCGAGACCTCCTCGATCTCTTTGTACAGGTCGATGGTGTAGCGCTGCAGTTGCGCGACGTTCGGGTCGCCGTTGAGCGTGTGCATCCCGCCGGCGGAGTGCCAGGTCGAACCGGCCGTCAACTCGGTCCGCTCAACCAGAACCACATCGGTCCAGCCCGCTTTAGTCAGGTGGTACAGCACCGAGGCGCCGACCACGCCACCACCCACGACCACCACTCGCGCATCGGTCTTCATTCGGCCGCTCGCCTGTCTCGCCGCTATCGGAGTTCGGGTGGGTAGGGATTCACGCCGCTGCCGAGCCGGGCGGCCTCGCTGTCGTCGTCGCCGCAAGGGATCGCAATGTCTGCGGGGCAGTCGGCAGTCATCAGGTCGGCGACCATGTTGTGGAAACGATGCAACGGTTCTTCAAAACGTGGCGCCAGCGGACCGGGCGGCACCGCCCCTGTGGTCACGCCGCGTTGTCCGCGTTCGACGATGTCGATGTCCTCGTTGTTGACGTCGAACCAGAAACTTCGGGTCTGGGCCATGTCTTCGTCTGAGACCTCGGGTGTGGAAGGCGGAAGCAGGAACGTGCACCTCTCTCTGGTGAGGCCCGGGGCCACCGGCTCGAGGCGGATCAGGAACACATGGTTCGGCAGCACCGCCAACATCACATTGGGGAACACCGCCACAAACCGACCGCTCACCAGGTCGGACTGGTCGAGTCCCGCGGCGGGCGGAAGCACCAGCCAATCGTCACGGTCATCGCCCGAGACCGGCGTGGTGGTCTGACCGCAGTACATTCCCGGCCCCTGATAGCGGTAGTGGTCCTTGACCCGAGAGACCTTGGCCAGCTCCGGATGTACCCAACTCAGGTGGTAGTACTCCTGAAAGTTCTCGGTGATCAACTTCCAGTTGGCTGCGACCTCGAACGTCGCCTCGGACTGCACTCGCCAATGCTCGAAGCCGTAGCCGCCCATGCGGTCCGGTAGGTCACCGAGCCATTCGCGCAAAGGTGGTGTGGCCGCATCTACGCAGGCGAACAACAGCAGACCCCATGTCTCGACCCGGACTTCGACGAGTCCGAATTCGTCACGGTTGAAACCTTCCCGGGGGATCTCCTCGAAGAACGGAGTCGAGCGCAGCGATCCGTCGAGTCCATAACCCCAACGGTGATACGGGCAGCGGATCGTGTTGCCGATGTCGCAATCGGCTGCGGCAAGTTCTGTTCCGCGGTGGCGGCACGAGTTCACGAAGCCCCGCAGCACTCCCTGTTCGTCACGGGTCACGAGTATCGACCGTCCACCGACTTGGCGCACGAGCAGACGGCCAGGCTCCGCGACTTCGGCTGCGCTGCCCACCGCTACCCACGAGCGTTCGAACAGCCTGCTGCGTTCGGCAGCGAAGAAGCCCTCGTCGGCGTACATCTCGGGCGGCAACCCGGTTGCCGCCCTCAACGGAGCTCTGGTCCCCGTCCAGACCGACTCGTCGGCCCAATGCCCATCAACACAGGGCCCATCAACACGGTGCCCATCAACACGGTGCCCAACTCCGTGGACCGCAGATTCGTGTTTCACCGGTTCGATCTTCACCAGCAGTCCTTCATCAGTAGTCCGTTTCCACCCCGCCTTCGGCGACGCGTCGATCAACGTATGCGTGCAGTTCCTCTCGCACGGCATCATCGAGGTGAGGCTGCTGATAGGCCTCGAGGTGCTCGGCGACCAACCGTTCGGCATGGTCCAGCGCCGTCGGCGACCCGGCCTCCTCCCAGGACTCGTAGTTGCGCCAGTCCGAGACCGCTGGTTTGAAGAAGGCGCTCCGGTACCGGTCCTGGGTGTGTTGGGTGCCGAAGAAATGACCGCCGGGTCCGACGTCGGCGATCGCCTCGAGCGCCATCGAGGCGTTGTCCACCGCCAACGGTTGCAGGAAGGCGGCCACACTCTGCAACAGGTCGTTGTCGATGATCATCTTCTCGAAGCCGGCGTGGAGGCCGCCCTCCATCCAGCCCGCGCCGTGATACACGAGGTTGGCGCCGCCCATGATCGCGCCCCACAGCGAGAACACCGATTCGTAACCGGCCTGTGTGTCGACCGCGTTGGCGGCGCACACGTTGGACGACCGGTACGGCAGGTTGTAACGACGTGCGAGCTGACCCCCGAGCATCGCGGACTGCATGTACTCGGGAGTGCCGAAAGCCGGCGCGCCGGACTGCATGTCCACGTTGGAGGTGAACCCGCCGTACATCACCGGAGCACCGGGACGCACCAACTGCGTGAAGGTGATCCCGGCCAGGGCTTCGGCGTTCTGTTGCACCACCGCGCCTGCCACGGTGACCGGCGCCATCGCACCGGCGAGCGTGAACGGCGTGACGATGATCACCTGGTTGCGGGACGAGTACTCCAGGATTCCTTCAATCATCGGCTTGTCGAGGCGCAGTGGCGAACTGACGTTGATGACAGAGTGGATCGACGGTTGCACGTCGAGTTCGGCGTCGCTGACACCGCGCACGATCCGAACCATCTCCAGACAGTCGACATTTCGCTGAGCACCGAGCGAGTAGGCGTTGACCGCCTTGTCCGACAGCGTCAGAAGATCCCGGAACGCTTCGAGATGACGAACAGAAGGATGGATGTCGATCGGCTCAACTGGGTAGCCGCCATGAGTCTGAACCGAGTTCAGGCATTGCGCGAGCCGGACGAGGTTGCGGAAATCGGCGCGGTTGCCGGTGCGGCGACCGCCTTTGCGGTCAACCACGTTGGGCGCGCTCGCGACCGAGCCGAACACGACGCTGTCACCACCGAAAACCAGGTTGTGTGCGGGGTTGGGGGCATGCACCACGAACTCCGCCGGGGCGGTACGAATCAATTCAGTGACCATCTCCGGGTCGAAACGGACCCGCTCGCCGTCGATGTCCGCGCCTGCCGCGGCGAGTATTTCGATGGCCTTCGGATGAAGAAAGTCCATGCCGATGTCCCGCAGCACGAGCAGCGAGGACTCGTGGATCGCCTCGAGCTCGTCGTCGGAGATGACCGCTGTCGGGGCGAAGCGGCGCCGATGCAGATGCCAGTCCGGTTGCGGTGGCGCTGTCGGGCCTGAGGGACGCTCACGGCGGCCCCTGCGTCGAGGTGGAGACTGAGCGTTCATGTGATCGGTCACACTACTAGTTTCAACCCCACCAACAACCCGAAAACTGGCGGCAACGTTCCGCCGTTCAAGCCAACCGTTAGGGTGACGGCGGTGACCGGGACCGCTACGGATATAGAGACGATTCAGCGGCGGACGCTGATCGTGTTGATGCTGTCGGTGGGACCCGCTGGCATGGGCATGGCCGGCGGCTTCTCTGCGACCAGCCTGGCTGCCGAGGACATAACCGGCCACGACGGTCTGGCAACGCTGGCCGCCACCATGATCAGTATCGGCGGTGCGATCGCGGCGGTTCCGTTGGCTCGTCACATGGCCGCCCACGGCCGCCGCCCGGGCCTGCGAATCGGCTGGACGATCGCCGCGCTGGGATCCCTTGTTGCTTTCGCCTCGGTCCTCGCCGACATCTACCCGCTGCTGGTGCTGGGCGCCTTCGCGGTCGGCGTAGGTAACGGCACGAACCTCGCAGCGCGTTACGCCGCCGCCGATCTGGCTCAGCCGGATCGACGGGCCCGCACCATCGGCGTGCTGGTCTGGGCGTCGTCGATCGGTTCAGTTCTCGGCCCTACCGTAGCTCTGGGCCCGACCGGCTGGTTCGCAGAGCAGATCAACCTGCCACGCCTGTCCGGGCCGTACCTGATGGGTGCACTGGTGTTCGCTGTCGCCGGGCTTGTTGTGCACACCAGACTCCGCCCTGATCCGTTGATCCTGGCCACAAGCCTGTCTGCTGACGCACCGAATGCGCTTCCGACAGGGGAACGGCTCGGCATGGAGCCGAAGCCGAGCCTGCTCGACAGCTTCGCGGCCATCACACGCCACCCCTCCGCGTTGATCGCGGTCGGGGCCATGGCGGTCGGCCAGGCTGTGATGGTCGCAATTATGACGGTCACTCCGCTGCACATGGACGACGGTCACCACGAGACCCAGATCATCGGGTTGGTGATCAGCCTTCACATCGTCGGCATGTTCTTCTTCGCCCCTGTCGTCGGCTGGTTCGTCGACCGTCTGCCCACCGCGACGATGGTGGCCACCGCAGGCGTGATCCTGTTCGTGGGAGGCGAACTGGCATCGCACACCGATCCCTCCGACAGCCTCGGCGTGTTCGTCGGACTGTTCCTGATCGGTCTGGGTTGGTCGTTCGCGATGATCGCCGGAAGCTCCCTGCTCACCGCTACTTTCCCGGCTCACGAACGCGCCAACGTACAGGGCGCCGCTGATTTCACGATGGTGGCATCGGGAGCCGTGGCCGGGCTTGCCTCAGGGGTGATCGTCGAGGCCGCCAGCTTCGGGAGTCTCAGCCATTGGGCCGGCGTGTCCGCTCTGAGCCTTGTGGCCGCCGCACTGTACCCCCTGTTGGCGGGCCGCGCCGGGCTCCGCAACCAGTGAGCTGCAATTCCTAGCTGGGTGGCCCAAGCGTCGGAGGCTGCACGTACTGCCAGCCGAAACGGCCCTTGATGCAGAGGTGGCCGTGGGTCACTGAGTGATCGGCCGGCGAGGTCACCTTCACGATCCGGTCATCTTGGGTATGCAGCTCGAGGTTGCAGCCGACGCCACAGAACGAGCAGACCGTGGTGGTGACGTCCTGCTCGTCGGGCCGCCACTCCCCCGCTGCACGCATGTCGAACTCGGTCTTGAACTGGATCGCCCCGGTCGGGCACACTCCGATGCAGTTGCCGCAGTAGACACAGGCCGAGTCCGGCAGCACGGTGTCGAACTCAGTGGAGATCCGCGCATCGAAACCGCGACCGCTCACCGCGATGGCATAGGTGTGCTGAGCATCATCACCGCACGCCTCGACGCACTTGTAGCACAACACACACTTGTCGTAGTCGCGGATGTAGAGGTCGTCCTGGATCTTCGGTTCCTCGCTGATCCGTTCGGCCGGCAGGTCCGGCTGGTCGTAGCGATCCGGATCCGCACCGTAGTGGCGCATCCACTCAGCCAATTCCGTGGCTTGGCTCAGGTCCACGCTCGATCCGAGGAACTCAAGGACCATCTTGCGGCTGTGGCGAACCCGGGGGGAATCGGTCTGCACGACCATCTGGTCCTCCGCCGCGCGGGCACACGAAGGCACCAGGGCCCGCGACCCCTCCACCTCCACCACACACACCCGGCAGGCATTGACCGGGGTGAGGTTCTCCGCCCAGCACAGGGTCGGTGTCTCGATCCCGGCAGACTCGCAGGCCTTGTGAATCGAAGTGCCCTTCAGAACCGAGACGGCCTGTCCGTCGATGGTGAGGTTCACGCTGACTTCAGTGATCGTCATCGAGCCCTCCTTCCGGCAGCAGACCCAGGGCCATAGCAGAATTGATAGCAGAAGCCGCGGTGTGACCGAGACCGCAGATAGAAGCGTCGACCATCACCTCGGCGATCTCGTCGACCAGGCTGCGGCGCTGCGCTGACAACGTACCCTTCGCTTGGATCTGCACCATTGTCTCATGCTGACGGACAGTGCCGACACGGCACGGCACGCACTGCCCGCACGACTCGTTGCGGAAGAACTCGGCGATGCGCACCGCCACAGCGGTCATGTCGATCTCATCGGTGAACGCCATGACCACACCCGAGCCGAGGGTGGTGCCGCGTTCACGCGTGCCCTCGAGTGTGAGCGGCATGTCGAGCGCGTCAGGACCGACGAACGAGCCCGCGGCGCCGCCCATCAGCACCGCCGCCAGAGTTCCGCTACCCGTCAACGGGCCCGCCAGCTCCAGTACCTCGCCCAGCGTGGTGCCGAACTCCACTTCGTACAGTCCTGGTCTCGAGACCCGGCCGCTCAGACAAAGCAGCTTCGTTCCCGGCGAGCGCTCCGTGCCACGACTGCGATATTCCTGCGCGCCGTTGAGCACGATGTCGAGCGTGTTGATCAGCGTCTCGGGATTGTTGATCGCCGTGGGTTCTCGGAACAGCCCGTGGGTGGTGGGGAACGGAGGCTTGCTGCGGGGCTCACCCCTGAACCCCTCGAGCGAGGCGAACAGCGCGGTCTCCTCACCGCAGATATAGGCGCCGGCGCCACGACGAATCTCGATGTCGAACTTGTGTCCCGATCCGGCCGCGTCAGCACCCAGCAGACCCGCCTCCCGAGCTTGGACCACGGCATTGGAGAGCCTCGCCGTGGCCAACGGATACTCGCCGCGAATGTAGATCCAGCCGTTCTCGGCGCCCGTCGCGAAACCCGCGAGCGTGAGCGACTCGATCACCGCGAAAGGGTCCTGCTCCATCACGATCCGGTCCTTGAACGTGCCCGGCTCAGATTCATCGCAGTTGGCCACGACATGCTTGGGTCGCCCCTGCTCCGCGGCGACCGCACGCCACTTGACCCCGGTCGGAAATGCGGCCCCGCCCCGACCGGAGAGCCCGGAGTCGGCCACCGCAGCGCACACCGCATCGGGTCCCATCTCGACGGCCGCGCCGAGCGCCCTGTAACCGCCGTTGGCCCGGTAGGCATCCAGCGAGGTTGGGTCGACGACTCCGACATTGCGCAGCAGCCGCAACGACGGATCCCTCTGCTGTGGAATCTGAACGGCAACCTCGACAGCATCTGCCGGGACCGAATCGGGATTGCCGATTCCCTGGTGGAACTGGGCAGGGGCGCGCTCGCACTGTCCCAGGCAGGGTGAACGGTGAACATGCTCGCCGCGTGCTTCAAGCTCAGCAATCAAGGTCTCGTTGCCGGCGATCTGGCAGGCCGCATCGACGCAGACATGGGTGACGTGGGTGGTCTCAGCAGCGATTTCAGGCGCATCGAGGCGGAACATCTCATAGAACGTGGCGACACCGTAAGCCTCCGCCGGCGGCACCTGAAGCACTTCACAGACATGATTGAGACCACCCGGGCTGATCCATCCCTTGGCGTTCTGCAACGCATGGAGCGCGGGCAGCAGCAGGTGCCGGTGATCCCGGCGACGGTGGGTACCTCCGTAGACCAGCCGCTCATCGGCGTGCACCACGACAGTACCAGTCCCTACGGCCGCAGTGACCGCGGCAATCTCCACATCGTCGGCTACGTCATCGCCGATAAAAAGGTCAGCCATTTGCGGATTCGGTAGCCGGTTCGAGGGTAGGGGTCGGGTTGTTCGAGAGGTTCGGCTCTATGGGTTCTATCCGCACTGCTGCTGCTTTGAACTCGGCTGTGCCTGAGCGGGGATCCCATTCGGGGTTCGTGAGTTGGTTGATGTCGACCAACTCGGGAAAGTGGAACGTGGTGAAGGTGAGGCCCACCGGAATGTCGGGCTGGATGCGCACCCGCGTCTCGACCGAGCCGCGTGGCGAGCAGACCCGCACCCGCTCCCCGTCGACGATCCCGAGTCGCTCAGCATCGACGGGATTGACATCGATGCCGTCGCCGTAGCGGATCGGAGAAGCGAACCCACCGGATTGCACGCCGGTGTTGTAGCTGTCGAGCGCCCGCCCAGTGGTCAGTCGCAGCGGGAACTCTTCGCTGAGCTGTTCCTTGGGGCCTTCGTGGTGACACACGCTGAACGGTGCCGGCTCGCGACCGTCGAGGTCTTCGGCCCACAACCAGCCGTGCAGGAAGGGACTCCCGGGGTCGTCCAGATCCATGCAGGGCCATTGGATTCCACCAGCCGATTCCAGACGGTCCCAGCTCATTCCGGCGTGCATTGGAGACAACGAGCGGAGTTCGTCCCACAGGTCTTGCGGACTGGGTTTGCCCCAGTCGACACCTAGGCGGTTGGCGAGATCGCCGATGATCTCGGTGTCATCGCGGGCTTGGCCCGGTGGCGATACCGCCGGGCGAACCCGCTGCACCCGCCTTTCGGACGAGGTGACCGTGCCCTGCGATTCTGCCCATCCCACCGCCGCGGGCAGCACAACGTCGGCCATTTCAGCTGTTCGGGTCATCAGGATGTCCTGCACGACGAGAATGTCGAGGCCGTCGAGCAGTTTGCGGGCGTGTGCGACGTCAGCCTCTGAATCCGCCGGGTTCTCGCCGATCACGTACAGGCCCTTGATCTCACCCCGCTCCATCGCCTCGAATATCAAGGTGAGGTGCAGGCCCGGTTTGTTGGGCAGCGACATACCGTAGGCCGCCTCGAATTTGGCAAGTGATACCGGGTCTTCAACGTCTTGGAATCCGGGGAACTTGTTGGGCAGCGCACCCATGTCACCCCCGCCCTGCACGTTGTTCTGGCCGCGAAGGGGCACCAAGCCCGATCCCCAACGGCCGACGTGCCCGGTCAGGAGGGCCAGATTGCACAGCGAAAGCACGTTCTCGACGGCGTTGTGGTGTTCGGTGATCCCCAGGGTCCAGAGAATTTGCGCTGTGCCGGCTTTGGCGTACTCGTGTGCCATCTCGCGGATGGCGTGGGCGGGCACGCCTGTGATTTCTTCGCCTCTTTCCAGCGTGTACTGCTCGACAGCAGCTTTGTAGTCATCGAAGCCCTGTGTGGCGTGGGCGATGAAATCGGTGTTGTGCAGTCCTGCGGCGATGATTTCCCGTCCCACCGCGTTCGCCAGCGCTATGTCGGTGCCGACGTTGAGCCCGAGCCAGGCGTCCGCGAACTTCGACGAACTCGTGCGCCGCGGGTCGACCGCGTACATCCTCGTCCCGTTGTCCAGGCCCTTCAGGACATGATGGAAGTAGATCGGATGGGCTTCACGGGCGTTGGAACCCCACAACAGGACAAGGTCGGTCTGTTCCACTTCCTCATATGACGAAGTTCCGCCTCCTGCTCCGAAGACTGTCGCCAGACCGACGACCGAGGGAGCGTGTCAAGTTCGATTGCAGGAATCGATGTTGTTGGACCCCATCGCTGTGCGAATGAACTTCTGTGCCGCATAGTTCATCTCGTTGGTCGATTTCGAGCAGCTGAACATCCCGAAGGCTTCACCGCCGTATTCGTCTCTGACCCGAGCCAAGCCGTCGGCCGCTCTGCTCAGCGCCTCGTCCCAGGTAGTCGCACGCAATTCGCCGTTGTCGCGCACCATCGGGGTGGTGATCCGTTCCAGAGGCTTCATATAGCGGTGTCGGCGGTTGCCGCGATTGAGTCCCTGTCGGGTCGGGCCTCTGGTTGCCGATTGAGCGGGTCCTGATTGGGTCTTGCCTTGACGGTTTTCGACACCAGCGTTTTCCACATTGGAACAATACCGCAATGCGGAACGGGTGCGCCGTTCGCACTCGAATCGCTCGGTATTCTTGGCCGACTCACAGGCCGTCTCGCACGTTGCTTGCCGGAATTGTGCGGTATTGTGTGCCGCCGTTCGGATATCGTCGCGCAATGCGCTGGTCGAACCTTTTTGTACCCACGCTGCGTGAACCGCCCGCGGATGCTGAAGCAGCCAACCACAAGCTGTTGATCCGCGGCGGGTTCATCCGTCAACTCCACTCGGGACACTACTCGTTGCTGCCGCTCGGCTTGCGTGTGCATGAGAAGGTCGCGGCGATCGTGCGCCGCGAGATGGAGGCCATCGGCGCCCAGGAGTTCCTGTTGCCGGCGATGCATCCCGCCGAGATCTGGAAGAAGTCCGGGCGCTGGCAGGCGGTGGGTGAGGAGATGTTCCGTCTAGTCGATCGCAAGGGCGCCGACAATGTCTTGGGGATGACCCATGAGGAGATCTTCACCGACCTGGCCCAGGAGATCACTTCGTACCGGTCGCTCCCCCAGATCTGGTACCAGATCCAGTCAAAGTTCCGCGACGAGCCCCGTCCCAAGAGTGGACTGCTGAGGGTGCGGGAGTTCGCCATGAAGGACTCCTATTCGTTCGATATCGACGAGGCCGGCCTGGACCACAGTTTTGAGGTCCACCACGACGCCTACGTGCGCATCTTCGAGGCTCTGGAGCTTCCGGCGATCGCCGTGGAGGCTTCATCGGGGGCGATGGGAGGCTCCGGGTCCACCGAGTTCATGGTCCCGTCGAGCGTCGGAGAGGACGACGTGGCGATCTGCGGGAACTGCGGTTATGCGGCCAACACCGAACGGGCCAAGGCCCGGTTGCCCGAACTCGAGGACCGCGACCTCTCCGAGCTGGTGCGCTTCCCGACTCCAGGAGTACGGACCATCGCCGCGCTTGAGACCATCGAGGGCGGCGCGCCCGCGGTCCATCAGATCAAGACCATGGTGATGGTGCTCGACGGTGAGGTGACCTTGGCTCTGCTGCGTGGCGATCACGAACTCGAGATGCAGAAGCTGGCCGATTCCACGGGCGCGGTCGACATTCGTCCGGCCACTCCCCAGGAAACGGTTGAGCACCTCGGTGCCAACCCCGGGTCGCTCGGTGCGGTGAGCGTCGAGGGACTGCGGATCATCTGTGATCCTGCCCTCGAGGGTCGTCGAGGTCTCACCACCGGTGCCAACCAGGACGACTGGCACTGGTCCGGCGTTGACATCGCCCGCGACATCGCCGTTGACGAGTGGACCGACCTGCGCAGGGTCAAGGCCGGTGAACCGTGCCTGGACTGCGGCTCTCCCCTGGAGATCATCCGCTGCATCGAAACGGGCCACATATTCAAGCTGGGGACCAAATACTCAGACCCGCTCGGTGCTTTCGTGCTTGATCCCGACGGCACTCAGAGACCTCTGGTGATGGGCAGCTACGGCATCGGCATCGGCCGCAGCGTTGCTGCGGTGGCCGAGGTGCACCACGACGACAAGGGTTTGGCGTGGCCGGTGAGCGTCGCTCCTTTCGAGGCAGTGATCACCATCGTCAACCACAAAGACGGCGCTTCTCTGGATGCTGCCAGAGCGCTGTATGACGATCTGCGCTCCCGCGGCGTCGACGTGCTGTTGGACGACCGTGATGCCCGTGCGGGAGTGAAGTTCGCCGACGCGGAACTGATCGGCATTCCCTACCGGGTCACGATCGGCCCCCGGGCACTGGCCGAAGGGGAGGTCGAACTGACGCCTCGGTCCACCGGCGACACCACCCGAGTGCAGATCGACGCCGTCGCCGACCTGCTTGTCGAAACTGTCGAAGCCCACCGCCGCTGAGCGCAGCCCTGTGTCACTCGACCGGACGGACGCTCGCGGGGTCGTGTCAGCGCGCCGTGCTACCGTTGCCCCGAAGCACCTCAACCGAACATAGGAGCGACCCGTGTCTGACATGCCCCCACCCCCTCCCCCACCCGAGTTTGAACCTGGATCATCTTCCTCTCCACCACCACCGCCCGACCCGATGGCCCAGGGAGCCGAGGAAATAAAGGGCTGGGCCACCACGGGTACCGGCCAGCGCGTCGAACTCGCCGGTGCGGGCAAGCGCCTCCTGGCGAGGATCATCGACGCGGTGATCTTCATCGTGATCACGATCGTCCTAGTTGTCGCCACCACCGACTCAGACGCCGACAACGGAACGGACGTGCCCCTCGGGATCCTCCTGCTGGCAGCGGCGCTGCCGCTGATCTACGAAGTGTGGATGGTCGCTGCCAAAGGTCAGACACTCGGCAAGATGGCGCTCCACATCAAGGTGGTCCGCGCCGACAACGGCGATCTGCCCGGGATGAACAGTTCGTTCATGCGCTGGATCCTCCCCGGCGTCTTCGGGGTCGCCAACACGTTCGTCCCCGGTCTCGGGATCATCAGCCTCATCATCTACCTGTCGCTGCTGTGGGGCAAGAACAAGCAGGGTTGGCACGACATGGCAGCAAAGACCCTCGTCATCAAGACCTGACATTCCGTGTCCGACCTGCCCCCTCCCCCACCCGAGTTCGAAACTGGACCATCTTCTTCTCCACGGCCAACGTCGCCTGACCCAACACTGCACAGTGCCCCGGAAATGAAGGGCTGGGCCACCCTCGGAACCGGGCACACCGTGGAACTGGCCAGCCCAGGCGCCCGGCTCGGTGCGAGAATCTTGGACATTCTGGTGATGGTGGTCGCCTTCATTTTCTTGGCGATCGTTGTCTGGATCGGTTGGTCATCGGGACCTGATGCCGGTAACCGCGAAGCTGGTTTGAATGCCGTAGTTACGGTTCCGTTGATAATCGCTGCGACCGGCATCGCCTATGAGGTCTCGATGATCGCTCTGAAGGGGCAGACGCTCGGCAAGATGGCGACAAACGTCAAGGTCGTGAGGGCGGACAACGGGGAGCTGATCGGTTGGGGTAAATCGATAGGGCGTTGGATCATCCCCGTAGTGCTGTTGTTCATTCCATTCATCGGGTGGATACTGGCCGTGCTTGTCTACGTCTCGTTGACCTGGGACAGAACCCGACAAGGGTGGCACGACAAAGTGGCCGGGACATTGGTGATAAAGACCTGACACTCGTCGTCGGCCCGTTCGAAGATGCGGAAGAAATTCCAGACTCAAGCTCGTATAGTCGCTTAGGTAATGACTGTGCAATCAATCGAACGTGCCTTCGCCCTGTTGCGTGCCTTGGCCGTTGGCCCGGTCGGGGTCACGGAGTTGGCCGAACGGGTCGAACTGCCGAAGTCGACCGTCGCACGAATCCTGGCCGCACTGGAGAACGAAGGTGCGGTCACGCAGGACGGGGCTGGTGGAGAGTACCGCCTCGGCGAAGGGTTGCTCGACATCGCCGGCGCGACCCAGCCCGGTCGAAACCTGGTGGCCACGGCCCGTCCGCACCTGATCGAACTCTGCGACGAAGCCGGTGAGGCCGCAGGCGTGTCGGTGCTGGACGGGCGCTGCGTCTACTACCTCGACCATGTGGAGGCTGAGAGCGATGTCCAGGTGCGGAGTTGGACAGGCGAACTCGCGCCGCTCCACGCGGTCCCGTCAGGTCTCGTGCTGCTCGCCCACTACGACGACCAGCAGCTCGATGCCTACCTGCGGGGCCCGGTCACAGCATCAACCGCCTGGACCATTACCGACACCGATGAGATCCGCAAGCGGCTCGCCACCATTCGTAGCCTCGGCTACGCCTGGGTCTACGAGGAGTTCGCCGAGGGCATCAACTCGGTCGCTGCTCCGATCATCGAAGCGGACGGCACGGTTGAAGCGGCGTTGCACATCCACGGCCCGGCCTATCGGTTCCCCAACCCTGAGCGCACCCACGACCTCGGCAACCTGTTGATCAACGCGGCAGCAGCCCTAGCCGAGAACCTGGCCTCCGACTGATTTGCGGACCCTGCGACATCGCGCAGGTCCTTGACAATCAGGACATCAGCCTCGGCGGCGGCGGATTTCGGCGGTGATGGCGGGGATCACCTCGTGAAGGTCGGCGATCACTGCCCAGTCGGCCTTGACGACCATGTTGGCTTCGCGGTCAGTGTTGATTGCCAGGATGTGTTTGCTGGCCATCGCCCCTACCCAGTGCTGGATGGCTCCCGAGATTCCCGAAGCGATATAGATCTCCGGCGCGATCCGAGTGCCGGTCTGACCAACCTGATCGGAATGCGGACGCCAGCCGAGGTTGGTCACGGCCCTGGAGCATCCGACCCGCCCGCCGAGCAGCTCGGCCAGTTCCTCGAGTTGCGCGAACCCCTCCTCCGAACCGACCCCGCGGCCACCGCCGCAGACCACCGGAGCGGTGGGCAGAGTCACGCCCGCCTCCTGAACCGTACGATCCTTGACGATCGTGGTGCGGTGGCTGTCGTCAAGGTCGGCCTCGAAGGGCTCATCGCTCGCCGTTCTGGAACCGCCAGGCTCGGAAGCCACCGCGTGGAGCCCGCAGCTGAACAGCGCGATGTCGGCGTCGAGACTGGCGTCTTCGAGCAGGGAACCACCCCACTGCACCCGGGTCATTGTCCATGAGGCACCCGGCGTGATATCGACGCAATTGGCGACGAACGGGGCATCGAGACGTGCGGCCAGGTGCGCCATCACTTCGTTGCCTCGATCAGACCCGCAGGCGAGCACCGCGGCAGGTTCCAGTTCGGTGACCATCTGGACCAGGGTCGCTCCGTAAGCATCCGGGCCGTAGTCGCTCAACACGTCATGAACGCAGGTGTGCACCACTTCAGCGCCGTAGCGGCCGGCCTCTTCGACCAGTTCTTCGTCGTCAGCGCCGATGAGGGCGGTCTCAAGGTCGACGTCCATCTTGGCGGCCAGGGTGCGACCGAAGGTGAGGGCCTCACGGGCGGCTTCGGCGAGTTCTCCCCGATCATGTTCGAGCACCACCAACAGCATCAGAGGACCCCCAACTCTTCAAGCACGTCGACCACCGCGACTGCAGCTTCGGGACCCTCTCCGAGGATGACGGTCTCAGACACCTGCTCGGCAGGTCGATGCAGGCGGATCCGGCGCTGGCCACCTACCTCAGCATCGATGTCGAGCGAGCGGATCTCGAGCTTCTTGGACCTGAGGCGGCCCTTCATGGTCGGGTAACGGGGCAGGTTGAGGCCCTCCTTCACGCCGAGCACGCAGGGCCTCGGGAGCTCGTAGACCTCGAAACCGCCGTCGATGGCCCGACGGGCCGTGACTGTACCGGCACCGCTGCCGTCGCCTGACACTTCAATACCTTTGATGCCGTTGACTATGGGGCGTTGCAGCCCGTGGGCGACCCGTATTCCTACCTGGAAGCCCCCGGAGTCCGCCGATTCGTTGCCGAACAGGATGAGGTCGAAGGGCCCTCCGTTCTCCTGTTCGAGAACCTCGACCGCTTCTCGGATCACCGCGGCGGTCCGCTGTGGGTCCCAAGCCACCTCGTCGCTGGAGACCAGAACCCCGTGGTCCGCACCGACTGAGGCGGCGTAGCGGAGCTGTTCCGCGGCCTGGGGAGGGCCGACGGTGAGCACGGTGACCTCGCCGCCGTGCTCCTCGCAGAGTTGGACGGCACCTTCGACGCCGCACTCCTCGTGGGGGCTGGTGGTGAAACCCAGATGCGCCGCATCGACATCGAAGCCGTCCGCGGTGACGTTGATCTTGGCCCCGGGGGCCGGCACCCTCTTCACACAGCAGAGAATCTTCATGACAGAGCTCTCATATACAACGTCAGCACCCCGTCAGCTCTTCAGACGTGTGTCGTCGGGGTCGAAGGCAGAACCCGGGCCCACAACAGTCACCGGGAACAGTTCGTTCATATACATGACCTGCAACTCGGTCCCGGTGGTGGCCAATTCGGTCGGTAGGTATCCCATGAGCAGGTGCTTTCCGACAGACGGTCCGTACCCTGCCGATGTCACGCGCGAGACCCGTCCGTGGGAGTCGACGATGCGCTCGCCGGCCAGATCGAGGATGGGTTCGTTGCCTCCCATCATGTGACGGATGCGTCCGGTGCTGTCGGTCTGGTCCTCGACGGTGAACGTCACACACTGGACCTCGGGGCTGGTTTCGCGGGCTTTGAGATAGGGCTCCTTGCCGATGAATTCGGCGGCTTTGACTCTGGGACGAGCCAGTCCGGCCTCGGTCGGGTTGTATTCGCTCTCCAGTTCAGCTCCCATCAAGCGATATCCCTTCTCGAGCCGGCCCGAGGTGCCGTAGACACCACCGCCGGTCGGTCGGATGCCGAGTTCCCGTCCCGCCGCGAAGAGGGCGTCCCACAGTGCTGGGCCGTTGCTCCAGTCCGTGTAGATCTCCCATCCGGTGTCGCCCACATAGGAGATGCGAAACAGGTGGGCCTCGACCGTGAGGTTGTGCCCTCCCGCTGCGCAGTTGATCTCGATCGGGATGATCGAGCCGTAGGGCGAACCGGTTTGGGTCAGGTCGTGACCACAGAGTTGCGCCAGCACCTGCGGGGCGTTGGGACCCCACAGTCCAAGCGTGGTGATCTCAGTGGTCAGGTTCGTGAATGTCACCGACCCGTCGTTGGGCATGTGTTTGCGGGTCCAGAACTCGTCACGGCCGCCGTCGAACACGCCGGTGACGATCCTCACCCGATCCTCGCCCATGCGCATCATGGTCAGGTCGGAGTGGAAGCCCCCGTCGGCGTTGAGCCACGGCGTGTAGATCGACCGGCCCACCGCGACATCGATCTTGTTGACGGCGAGCCGGTCGGCGAACCCGACAGCTCCCGGACCCTCCAGTTCGTAGATCTGGAACGCCGATAGGTCGACCACGCCGCAGTTCTCACGAAGGTTCAGATGCTCACCGATGGTTATAGGGCTCCACCAGCGGTTGTCCCACTCGACGCCCCTGGCGCTGAGGTCGTAGCGCTCGCAGAGGTCGGCGTTGGAGTGGTACCACTGAGATCGTTCCCAGACACGGGCTTGGAAGAACTCGGCTTCGAGCGCTTCCTGTCGGGATCGGTAAGGCGATTCAACGAGGTGGCGGCGAGATTCCCACTGCTCTGCGGGGTGGACGATGCCGTAGGTCTTGTTGAAGTGTTCATGCGCCCTCGCCCAGATGTGCTCGTCGCTCTTCTCCTGGTCGTAGAAGCGGGCGATGTCGGCACCGTGGGCGTCAATCACCCTCGGGTAGCCGTGGGTCATCCACTCCGCGACTACCTGGGCCATGCCCGGGCCTTCCTTTACCCACACGGCCGCAGCTGACCAGAGACCCTCCACATCGGGGATCTCGCCGAGGCAGGGCATGGTGTCGGGGGTCAGCGACAGCAGGCCGTTGATGGCGTACTTGATCTCGGCGTCGCCGAGCATCTCCATCAACTCGATCGCTTCTTCCATCTGCTGGTCGAAGTCGTCGGGTGTGAACGGCATCTCCGTCGGCGACAGCGCGGCCTCCTCGTTGGACGGAATCTCGTCGGGATGGTGGAGGATGGGTCGATGGCCGTAGGAGCCCACCTCCATCGAGCCCGCGGACTGCCGTTCGTAACAGAACGTGTCCATGTCTCGGACGATCGGGTAGCCGATCTCGTTGTTGGTCTCGGCGAGGATGTCTATGGGGCCGACGTCGGCCATCTGGTGCACGGCAGGCACGAGCGGGATGTAGGTGTCGGCCATGTAGGCGATGCGGTTCGACCAGACACCGCAAGCGATCACGACGTGGTTGGTCTCGATGGTGCCCTTGTCGGTGACCACTGCGGTGATCTTGCGGCGGCCGTTGGGCCTGGGCGTGTCGTCGGTGATGAGGTCGAGTACCTCGGTGTTGGCGAAGACCCTGCAACCGGCTTTCTCGATGGCTTCCTTGCGCATGACCGTGCCGGTTTCGAGTGAGTCGACCACCGAGACCGTGGGGCAGTAGAACCCTCCGAGGATGACCTCGGTGTTGATGTAGGGCACGAGTTCCTGCACCTGTGCGGGCGTGAGCAGGTGGGCTTCGATGCCCCAGGCTTTGGCCGAGGTCATGCGCCGCTGCAGTTCGTTCATGCGCTCTTCGGTGCGGGCTACTTCGATGCCACCGGAGTCAAGGGACAGGTTCAGCTCGCGATACTGGTTGGCGCTCTGCTCCCCGAGCAGGGCCATCTCCTTGTTGTGGTCGACGGGGAATATGAAGTTGGATGCGTGTCCGGTGGAGCCGCCCGGGTTGGGAAGCGGCCCTTTCTCGACGAGGACCAGGTCCTGCCAGCCGAGTCGGGCGAGGTGTCCGACGAGACAGTTGCCGACGATTCCTGCGCCGATTACTACTACGTTGGCTTTGGTGGGGAATTCACTCACGGGTGGGACTCTATTCTGAAGTCGATTGTCGTGCCGGTGGTACCGCTGCGGGTGCCTGGCGCCCTGCGGGACCACCCACGAAGACAATACTGGACGATCGTTCAGTTTCCACGCGCGATAGCTCCTCGGAACGCGACTCCCACGCTCCGCTCGACGGGAGATCATCAATCGGAGTTCACGCGATCCGACACAAGAAGTTGTGGCGCGGCGCCATGAGTAAGATGGTTACAATAGGTCCGCATCGCGGAATTGTTCCGCTATGCGGAACAACTGAACAGACCCAAGGAGGGGTGGGCACAACCGCCCCGCTGCGTAGGAGCAAACATGGCCTTTCCCAGTGACCTCGAGATCGCCAACCAGGCAAATCTGCAACCCCTGACTGATATCGCCAACTCAGCAGGAATCCCCGCCGAATGTCTCGAGCCTTATGGAGTGGGCGCCGCAAAGATCTCGCTCGATGCGATCGAGAAGATGAGCGACAGGCCCAAGGCGGCATACGTAGTCGTCTCGGCCATCACGCCGACGCCGCTGGGCGAAGGCAAGACCACCACGACCGTCGGTCTCGGCCAGGCGTTCCAACACATCGGCCGGACCGCCACGATCGCCATCCGTCAGCCGTCGATGGGGCCGACGTTCGGGATTAAGGGCGGGGCCGCGGGCGGTGGTTACAGCCAGGTTGTGCCCATGGAACTGTTCAACCTTCACCTGACCGGCGACATGCACGCCGTCACCGCCGCTCACAACCTCTGCTCCGCGATGCTCGACGCTCACATCTACCACGGCAACGAAGCCGGGTTCGACATTCACAACATCACCTGGAGGCGGGTGCTCGATGTCAACGACCGCGCCCTGCGCAACGCTGTGATCGGCCTCGGCGGACGACTCGACGGCATACCCCGCGAGACCGGATTCGACATCACTGCCGCATCCGAAGTCATGGCAGCCCTCGCCCTGTGCACCTCTCTACAGGATCTGCGAGGTCGCCTCGGTCGGATCGTGCTCGGCTACAACAAGGCCGGCACCCCGATCACCGCCGAGGAGATCGGTGCCGCAGGGTCGATGGCCGTCATCCTGAAGGAAGCCATCAAACCCAACCTGATGCAGACACTGGAGAACACCCCGGCCCTGGTCCACACAGGGCCCTTCGGCAACATCGCCACAGGCAACAGCTCGATCATCGCCGACCAGATCGGCATCCACACCAGCGAGTTCCTGTTGACCGAAGCCGGATTCGGAGCCGACATGGGCGCGGAGCGATTCTTCAACATCAAGTGTCGCTACTCGGGCATCGCTCCGGACGCGGCCGTGCTCGTTGCCACAGTCAGAGGCCTCAAGGCCCATTCCGGCAAGCACAAGATCGTTGCCGGCAGGCCCCTGCCCGAGGCGCTGCTGGCCGAGAACCCCGACGAGGTCCACATGGGCGGCGACAACCTGCGCAAGCAGCTTGAGAATATGCAGCTCCACGGCGCAACTCCGGTCGTCGCCATCAACGTCTTCCCCGGCGACCACGAGGGCGACATAGCTGCGATCCGGGAGATCGCCGACGAGTACGGTGCCCGTGCAGCAGTGTCGACCCATTTCTCCGACGGCGGTCGAGGCGCCACCGAACTGGCCGAAGCGGTTGCGGCCGCCGCGGCGGAGCCGAGCGAGTTCAAGCTGCTGTATCCGAGCGAGGCTTCGCTCAAGGACAAGATCCATGCGGTCGCTACCAAGGTCTACGGGGCGGACGACGTGGAGTACACCGCGCAAGCCAACAAACAGCTGGCAACCTACACCGAGGCCGGTTTCGGTGAGCTGCCGGTGTGCATCGCCAAGACTCACCTCTCGATCAGTTCCAATCCCGCGCTGAAGGGCGCACCGACGGGTTGGACCCTGCCGGTGCGCGAGGTCCGAGCCAGCGTGGGAGCCGGCTTCATCTACCCGCTGTGCGGCGAGATGCGGACCATGCCCGGCCTGGGCAGAGTACCCGCCGCCAAATCGATCGACATCGATGCCGACGGCAACGTCGTCGGCCTCTCCTAGAACAGTCCGCCCCACCAGGGCCATCCCTACCTAAACGGAGTCCGAGTGAACCCACTTGCCAATATTCTGCGCTCCAATCCCCGGTCCGTCAGTTCCCCGGTAGCCCGCGCGGCGATTTCGGACATGACCTATGAGGTGATCCCGCTCAAGAGCCTGCCCGACGCGATCGAACAGCTCCCTGCCAATGCCCGGGTCAGCGTTACCGCATCGCCGGTGAAGCCCCTGGAGGACACGCTCGACGTCTGCGCCGAACTGCTCGAGAGGGGCCACCGTCCGATCCCGCACATCGCTGCTCGCAAGGTGGTCGACGAAGCACACATGCGCTCGCTGGCCATCCGTATCAGACAGCTGGGCCTGAGCGAGATCTTCTGTATAGCCGGTGATGCGCCAGAAGCAGGGGAATACCACGATGCCATGTCGCTGCTCCGGCCGCTGCTCGACTTTACCGCCGGTGACATCACCACGGTCGGTGTCTCCTCATACCCCGACGGCCATGCATTCATCGACGGGCCGGCCCTGCATCAGGCACTGATCGAGAAGCAGGAGCTGTTCGCCGAAGCCGGCATCAAAGGGCACGCGTCCACACAGATGTGCTTCTCCACTGACACGATCCGTTCCTGGCTCAACACGCAGCGCGCCGAGGGTTTCGACATGCCGGTCCACCTGGGTGTCGCCGGTGTGGTCGACCGGGCGAAGCTGATCCGCATGGGCATGCGGCTCGGTGTGGGAGCCTCGCTGCGGTACGTTCAGAAGAACAGAACCGGCCTGCTCAAACTCTTTTCTTCGGTGGGCTACAACCCAAGCGATCTCATCGACCCGCTCGCCGACGAATTCGACTCGTTGGGCATCGAGGGACTGCACATGTTCACCTTCAACCAGGTAGCCGCCACCGAGAGGTGGCAACAAGCCAAACTCAGATAATCACGGTCTGTAGTGAGTGCTCCGCTTCTCGCACCGTTCCAAGGCCGGCTCATCCGGCGCGAGTGGGCAGCGCGGGTGATCGCCAGCGCATACGATTCCAAGACTCCCGAGCAACGCCGTGCCATTGTCGAGCAGAACCCGTTCAGCTACCTCGGCGTCACGCGGTCCCATGAGGACCGGATCGAGGGTTGCTCGGACGCTGAGCTGCTGAAGCTCAGCACCCAGACCCTGAAGCGAATCCTCGAAGCGGGCGCCTTCGAGACCTCGGACCACGCGGCGTACTACGCGTACCGCCTGAGCTCACCCGATGCGGAGGGCTCTCCTGATCAGGGCAGCGGGTCCGATGAGGGAGGGCCCGGTGAACGCTCAGCGGCGCCGCCGGCCGGCAGACGGTTCGACCAGACCGGCATTGTCGGTGCCTTGGACCTCGACGGTCTGCGTGACGGACGGGTACTGACCCATGAGAACATCCGTCATGAGCGGGCCTCATTGATATCAGACCACCTCAGTCATGTAGGCGCGACCTCATCACCGGTCTCGTTGACCCATGTCGCGCGTCCCGAACTGCTGGAGATCCTCAGTTCCGTCACGCTGAGATCGCCAGAGGTCGATGTCGTGGCCGATGGTGTCCGGAACCAGGTGTGGACCTTTCGTTCAGACGAGACGACGACCATCGAGCCGTTGCTTGAAGACCAAGTCTTCTACGTGACAGATGGTCATCATCGTTGCGCAGCCGCTTTCGCTGCCCGGGCCGCAAACCCGAACCGGGTTCCCTTCACACGGACGCTCGCGGCCGTGTTCCCCCATGACCAGTTGCGGGTCGAGGCCTTCCATCGCAGAGCACCCGACCGGAGTTACCGTTCAACACCGGAATTGATCGATGCCCTCAAAACGGTCGGGCAGATCCGCGCCGTCAGCGGTGTCTCCGCCGCGCAGCCCACGGCCCGGGGCGAGGTCGGCGTCTACCAGAACGGGTCCTGGTTCCGACTTGTTCTTGATCCTCTGGAACGCCCCACACCCCTGGCATCACTCGACGTTGAACGGCTCCGACGTGACGTGATCGGTCATGTCCTGGGAGTCGACGAACTGGCCCCCGACAGCGATGTCGACTACGTGCCCAACCCGGCCGGCATTGCTGAGCTTGTATCCCGTTGCGACGCCGACGGCCACGTCGGTCTGCTCGTCTATCCGACCGACATCAACGATCTGATGGCGGTGGCAGCGGCTGGAGACCTCATGCCTCCGAAGTCGAGCTACCTCGAACCCAAACCACCCTCGGGAGTCTTCCTGCGTGCGCTGGGAGTCGGCGTGACAGAAGACTCGGGCCCGAGCTGAGCATCGGACGCGAACCGGCGACCGGCGGCGTCAACGAGCAGCGTCAACTGGCTTCAGGGAGCGATCGAGCCCATCATGCGGGCTGCGGCGAGAGTGTTCTTGAGCAGGCAACCGATGGTCATCGGGCCGGTTCCGCCCGGCATCGGCGTGATGGCGCCTGCAATGTCCTGCACGCTGTCGAAGTCGACATCGCCGACGATGCCGTCCTCGGTGCGGGAAATGCCCACGTCGACGACGGTCGCTCTGGGACTCACAAAATCGGCGGTCACCAACCGTGCCATTCCGGCTGCCGCGATGATGATGTCGGCGGAACGGCACAAGCCGGCGAGGTCGGCGGTGCGGCTGTGCGCGAGCGTCACGGTCGCGTCGCAGCCCTTCCGTCCCAGCAGCAGGATCTGCGGGAGACCGACCAGCGTGGAGCGCCCGATGACGACGGCTCGTTTGCCGCTGGTCTCGATTCCATAACGCGCCAACAGTTCCATCACTCCCAACGGTGTGCACGGAACGTGCCCGACCCGGCCGCGGATCAGTCGGCCCATCGACCGCTCAGTCAATCCGTCGACGTCCTTCTCGGGCGGGATCAAGTCGAGCACCGCCTCTGCATCGATACCGACCGGCACCGGCAGCTGCACAAGAATGCCGTGGACCGAATCGTCGTTGGCTAGATCGCGGACCGCCTCGGTGACGTCGCTGTGAGTTGCGTCCTCGCTCAGCTCCACATGGCGCGACACCATGCCCGCCTCCTGGGCTTTGCGATGCTTGTTGCGGACATAGATCTGGCTCGGCTTGTCGTTGCCGACCAACACGGTGGCGAGACACACCTCGGGGTTGCCCAGCGAATCAATCTCTGCGCGTATCGACGCAACGATCTCGTCGCGCAGCCGGTTTCCGTCCATGAGCACCGCACCACCGGGTGTGCGCTCAAAATCGTCGTAAGAAGTCACGCCCGTAGGCTAGTCCGACCGCAAAGTCACCCGCCCACACACCGAGATTTAGCCTGGTCCCAGATCGGTGGTTTCGTCACGATCCCCTTCAGCTTCCGTTCAGCTTTCGATTTTCGGGGAGTGCGGCGCGCGTCGTAGGGTCGGGCCATGAGCGAATACAGCCAAGAAAGGGCCAATCCGAGCGACACCGGCAACGGCGATGCACCCTCGGCGGACCACCAGTGGGTCCTGCTCGACGATCCCATCCCAGGAGTCCGCAGGATCACCTTCAACCGGGCCAACAAACGCAACTCGCTGATCCACCCTCTGCGCGGCGCGATCCTCGGTGCACTCCGAGATGCCGACAACGACGACGACATCAGAGTCTCGATCGTCAGAGGCGACGGGCCGTCGTTCTCTGCGGGGTACGACCTTGCCGGTGGCAACACCGACTACGAACTGCCGTTCTTCACCGCCCAAGGTGAAGGGCAGTGGCCGCGCCATGTCACCGAGGGCTGGATGAGCATCTGGGATCTCGCCAAGCCGGTCATCGCCCAGGTTCACGGATACTGCCTGGCGGGAGGCAGCGAACTGGCCACCTGCTGCGATCTCGTCTACGTGGCCGAAGACGCCCAGATGGGTTATCCGGCCACCCGATTCGGTGTGCCCGACATGCACTTCCATGCCTGGTTCATGGGAATGCGCAAGGCCATGGAGATGATGATCACCGGAGACTCGGTCAGCGGACTTGAAGCGGTTGAGTACGGCTGGGCCAATCAGGCTTTTCCTGCCGAGGAGCTGTCGGCCGAGGTGCTCAAGATTGCCGAGCGGATCACCCAGACACCTACCGATGTGGTCCAACTCAACAAGCGTGTGGTTCATCGCCAGATGGAGGTGATGGGCCTGCGCACGGGCATTCGAGCTGGTACCGAGCTGTGCGCGTTGGGCGTGCACAGCGAATCAATGAAGCGGTTCATCGGCAACATAAAGGAGAAGGGTCTCACCGCAGCGCTCAGCGAGAGAGACGAACCCTACGACGACTACCGGACTGCATCCGAGCAGCCCAAAGTGGCGGATTGACCACGTCCAACCGACCGCGCAAGCGCAACCTGTGTGAGGACGCGCTCAGACGGTAGCCTCATGCGCCATATGGCTAAGCCGCGACTTCCCGCGCTACGAATACCCGATAGGCCTGATCTGGTCGGGCTGGAGCAGAAGTGGGACGCCGTATGGGATCGCACCGGGATCTACCACTTCGACTCAACAAAATCCCGCGATGAGGTATTTTCGATCGACACCCCGCCGCCGACGGTGAGCGGGTCACTGCATGTCGGTCATGTCTTCAGTTACACCCACACAGACACCATCGCCCGCTACCAACGCATGGCCGGGCGCGAGGTCTTCTATCCCATGGGCTGGGACGACAATGGTCTTCCAACCGAACGTCGCGTGCAGAACTACTACGGTGTCGTGTGCGACCCGTCGTTGCCCTACGACCCGGATTTCAGTGCGCCTGCCGACGCCGGGAACCCCAAGGCGGTCTCGAAGCGCCGCCCGCTGGCGGTCAGCCGCCCCAACTTCATTGACCTGTGTCTGGAACTGACCGGCGAGGACGAGAAGGTCTTCGAGCAGCTGTTCCGCCAACTGGGACTGTCGGTCGACTGGACCCGCACCTACACGACTATCAACGACCACTGCCGACGAGTCAGCCAACTCGCCTTCCTCGACAACCTTGCGCGTGGTGAGGCCTACCAGGTTGAGGCGCCTTCGCTGTGGGACGTGACCTTCCAGACAGCGGTCGCCCAAGCCGAACTGGAGGACAAGGAAGTCCCGGGCGCCTACCACAAGCTCCGCTTCGCAAGGTCCGACGGCAGCGATCCGGTCTGGATCGACACCACACGACCCGAACTGGTTCCCTCCTGCGTCGCCCTGGTCGCCCACCCCGAAGACGAGCGCTACCAGCCGCTGTTCGACGGAGTCACGGTCTTGAGTCCGGTCTTCGGTGTCGAGCTTCCCGTGCATCCGCATCATCTGGCAGATCCCTCCAAGGGAACAGGCATCGCCATGATCTGTACGTTCGGAGACACCACCGACGTGACCTGGTGGCGGGAGCTCGATCTTCCGGTGCGCACGGTGATCGGCCGCGACGGCCGCTTCGGCGCCGAGACTCCGCACTGGCTCAGCACATCCGATGGGGTTGCTGCATATCAGAGGTTGGCCGGAAAGCCGGTCAAGCAGGCGCAAGAGGAGCTCGTCGGAATCCTGACCGAGTCCGGCGACCTGGACGGCGACCCACGGCCTATAACCCATCCCGTGAAGTTCTTCGAGAAGGGCGACAAGCCGTTGGAGATCGTGTCGAGTCGTCAGTGGTATATCCGCAACGGCGGTCGTGACGCCGATCTTCGTAAGGATCTGGTGGATCGCGGTGACGAGATCAACTGGATTCCCAGCTACATGCAGGCGCGTTATTCGGACTGGGTCGAGGGCCTCAACGGCGACTGGCTGATCAGCCGGCAGCGTTTCTTCGGCGTGCCTCTGCCGCTCTGGTATCAACTCGACGCACACGGAGACCCACTGTGGGATCAACCCATCACGCCCCACCCCGATCAGTTGCCGGTCGACCCTTCGACCGACTCACCGGCCGGCTTCGAGGAGTCCCGACGAGGTCAACCGGACGGCTTCGTCGGTGAGGTAGACGTGATGGACACCTGGGCCACCTCCTCGCTCACTCCCCAGATCGCCACCGGTTGGAGAACCGACACTGACCTGTATGCCTCCACCTTTCCCATGGACGTTCGGCCCCAGGCACACGACATCATCCGCACCTGGCTGTTCTCAACGGTGGTCCGGGCGCATTTCGATGCGGCAGCCGCACCCTGGCGCAACGCCGCGCTCTCCGGCTGGATCCTTGATCCCGACCGCAAGAAGATGTCGAAGTCGAAGGGCAACGTGGTTGTGCCCAGCGACTTGTTGGAGCAGTACGGCGCGGATGCGGTTCGCTACTGGGCCTCCTCAGGTCGTCCCGGCACCGACACCGCCTTCGATCAGGGCCAGATGAAGATCGGTCGTCGTTTGGCGATCAAGCTGTTGAACGCCTCGAAGTTCACCCTCGGATTCGCTGCCTCAGTGGACGACGCCGACGACGACGCTGGAGACCATGAGCTTGGGGACTACGACGCAACAAAGATCACAGAACCTCTGGACCGTTCGATGCTGGACCGGCTCGCTGATCTTGTCGACGACGCCACCGAAGCATTCGAGCGCTTCGACTACGCCCGGGCTCTGGAACGGACCGAAGCGTTCTTCTGGTGGTTCACCGACAACTATCTGGAGCTTGTGAAGGCCCGTGCCTATGGCGAATTCGGCGAGCAACGCGCCGAGTCGGCTCGCCACGCGCTTCGCTTCGCCCTGTCGACAGTGCAGCGAATGTTCGCTCCCTTCCTGCCTTTCGTCGCCGAGGAGGTCTGGAGCTGGTGGCATGACGATTCGGTTCACACCGCACACTGGCCACAGAGCGCGGGCCTCCGCTCGGCCGCCGAGGGCATCGGAGCCGCCACCAGCGGGGTGGCCGCTGACGCGCTGAGCGTTGTCCGACGCAAGAAGTCGGAGAACAAGCGCAAACTGCGGACCCCCGTTTTGTCGGCTTCCTTCGCCGCGTCGGCGTCACAGTTGGCGATGCTCGACCAAGTGATCGACGACGTGAAAGCCGCCGGTGTGATCTCCGAAGTCGTACCCGGCACAGTCAGCGAGAGCAGCGAGATCAACGTGCGTGCCGAGCTCGAACCCGAGCCTGAACCCAAGCCCGAACTGCAAGGCTGAACCGAGGCGGTGGCATGGTGATCGATCTTCGTTCAGACACGGTGACCCGGCCCACAGAAACGATGCGGAGGGCAATGGCTGATGCCGAAGTGGGCGACGACGTCTTCGGCGACGACCCCACGGTCAACCGACTCGAGTCGATGGTGGCTGAGAGGCTCAACATGGAGGCCTCGCTGTTCGTTACCAGTGGAACCCAGTCCAATCTGTGTGCCCTGCTGGCCCACTGCGGTCGCGGCGACGAGTACATCGCCGGCGACACTTCCCACACGTTCCGCCTAGAGGGAGGGGGTGGCGCGGTGCTCGGTGGGATCGCTCCTCAGCCCGTCGCTACGGAGTCAGACGGCCTGCCCGATCCCGCCGCGATCGCCGCCGCCATCAAGCCCGACGACAGTCATTTCGCCCGTACCCGACTGCTGTGCCTCGAGAACACCAAGGACGGGATGGTGCAGTCGCCCCAACGCATGGACCACGCCATCAAAGTCGCGAGGGACGCGTCCTTGAGTGTGCATCTCGACGGCGCGCGAATGTGGAATGCCTGCGTCGAGTTGGGCGTTTCCGGCGCCGAGCTGACCTCCGGTTTCGACACCGTCTCAATGTGTCTGTCGAAAGGACTCGGCGCTCCCGCGGGATCGGTTCTGAGCGGGCCCCGTGCGCTGATCGACGAGGCCCGGAAGTGGCGCAAGATGCTCGGGGGCGGGTTGCGCCAGGCCGGTGTGCTTGCTGCCGCAGGCATCCACGCCTTGGAGCACCACGTGGAGCGGCTCCTGGACGATCATGCTCGAGCTGCCGCGTTGGCCGAGGCTCTGTCTGAGATCGACCGGATCGAAGTGAACGCCCTCAACACCAACATGATGTTCATCTCCATTGACGCTCCCCCCGACGATCTCAGTGAGCGCCTGCGTGAGCGTGGAGTGCTCTGCGACGTGCCGAGAACCAGGGGTCTCAAAGGACCCAGTCCCTACGCGCAACTTGTGGGCGCGAGGCTCGTCACCCATCTCGATATCAGCGACGACGATGTCTCCGCGGCAGCGGACGCGTTCGCGGCCGAGCTAGGCGGGGGCCGCTGAGGGTCCTGGATCGCGCAGGATCCGGGTCTTGCCGTACATGTTGCCGAAGAGCACACGGCCGTCTTCATCGATCGTTACTCCGGCACCGGTGGTGTTGAATTTCGAGCCGCCCACGACGAAATGGAAGCGGCTCTCGCCGGTCTCCCAATCCGCTGCTTCTATGGTCCATTTGCCGTCCCGAGCACCGCAGGTATAGACCAAGCCGCTCTGTTGCGCCACGAACGGAACCGAGTTGGGCGACGAGATGTCGTAGTTGACCCAGGCTTCCTTGAGTTCCCGGGCCTCAGGGTCCCATTCGTACTTGTGCATCCCGTGCGGCGTGTACTCGGGTTTGTGGCCGAGCATGAAGCAGAGCATCCGTGCCCCTCGAGCAGGGAAATTGTCGGGAACGGTAGCGGGTTCGTTGTTGACTGTCATGGCCCCGTAGCCCGACACAGTGATCGACTGCTCGGTCTTGATCTCTGGAAGGTCCGGGTTGCCCATGTTGGCAGGACCGATGCCTGCGATCCTGCGGTGCGGGGCGTTGGGTAGCTGTTCCCAGTCATCGGGGATGTCCTCGCGCCACAGCAGCGTGATGTTGACAACCATGTCTCCGTCGCCGATCACCACGAACTTGTCCTCGTCTGGACCGAACCCCATAAGCGACGGTGTGGTGCCGGATCCGCAGCCGCCGCCGTTGCGGTAGGGCACCGACCAGCAGCCGTCGGCCTCGTCGTCGGACAGCCGTTCACCGGTCCAGCGGAGCTTGTGGTGGTGATCATTGGAGCTGACGTAAATTCCGTTGTCCTCGTCGACGCAGACGCTGGTGCGCATCCAGCCATAGCCGGTGTGACCGCGCTCGGCGGCCCGCATGGCACAGTATTCGGCTGCCTCTTCGGCGCCGCCCGCAACCTGGAGTGCGTGATACTCGCTGAAGTCACGAGCAAGCACCACGACCCAACCATGATCGGTCGACATCACCAGCCGACCGTCGAAGGTCATGTTCATTCCCACGAAATAGCCTTCGATGTGATCGGGTTTGTACCAGCGGTCACGTTCGCTGATCTCCGATGCCGGGTCGCTCGGATCGGCTTCCACGTAGGCCACCGCGTGGTCCTTACGACCCAGGAAGAGCGTGTTGTTGCGATCAAGCAGCGCGTACACGCCGTCGAGGCCGGTCATGAAGCGCAATGACAGGCCCATCGCGTGTTCGATTGCCTCCTGGCCTTCCTTTTCGTCCAGACCGGCGAGGTTGGCTTCCAGCTCTGCTATCGGTGTGCGGCCTTCGCCTCCCACGATTTCGTGGTCCGCCAACACTTCCAGCGTGTCGTAGTCGAGCTTGGCGATATTCTGGCTGCCGTTGCTCCACACCACCCGACGACCGTCAGGGTACGGACCCGACACGGTGCAGCCGAAATGGCACGGTCCGAGCCAGGAGTACTGGATGTCGTCCTCGCCGAGAACCTCACTCGGTCCCTCCGGTCCACGCCAGGCAACGTTGTCCTGTTGGTCGCAGCGCCCATGGGCCATGGCGTTCGACGAGTCGGCTAGGAACGGGTTGCGGGGTCCGGTTTGCATCCAAGCACGGTATTTCGACGGGTCCGGCGATAGCCAATCGGCACGACTTTGGCACCCGTGACAGTAGATTCGTGACGTGATCGTCGGGATCGATGTCGGAGGAACCAAGGCTCTGGGGCTGCTTGTCGATCCCGAAGACGGCCGCATTGCGGCTAGGACCAAGAAGTCCAGCCACGGCAGCGGGGACGAACTCGTAGCCCGCTTGACCGAGATCGTGGCAGAGCTTTCCGAACAGAGTCCTGTTCCGGTGCAGAGTGTGGGGCTCGGCATTGCCGGGTTGGCCGCCCGCTCCGGGGTGGTTCGCTACTCCCCCAACCTGCCCAATCTGATCGAGTTCCCGGTTGGTCGGCTTCTGGCCGAAGCGACGGGGAGAACGGTCGTCACGATCAACGACGCTACGGCGGGCACCTGGGCCGAGGCGAAACTCGGTTCTGGTCGGGGAACCGATGATTTCGCCTATGTGGCTCTGGGAAGCGGTATCGGCACCGGTTTCGTCGCCGGAGGACACCTGCTGCTCGGTGCCAACGGTTTCGCCGGCGAGTCCGGTCACATGACCGTCGATGCGGGCGGTCCCGCCCATATAACTGGCGAAGCGGGACCGTGGGAGTATTTCGCTTCGGGGCACGGACTCGGCCGTCTCGGACGTGAAGCCGCAGCCGAGGGCAACCTTGCTGCAGCGGTAGCCCTGGTCGGTGACATCAGCGAAATCCGCAGCGAACATGTGATTGCCGCGCTGGAACAGGGCGACCCGACCGCAGCGGAGATCTTCGACGGTTTCTGCCGTGAAGCCGCCCGCGGCATCGCCAACCTCATTCTGATCTTGGATTCGAGCCGGGTGGTGCTCGGCGGTGGCCTCGCCGAGGTGGGAGAGACGTTGCGAACCGGAATCGACGACTGGCTGCAACGTTTGCTGTTGGGTTCGGAGCATCGGCCCCGGGTCGAGGTCGTGTTGGCCACTTTCGGTTCCGAATCCGGCGCTCTGGGTGCCGCTCTGGTCGCCGCCGACCCGCACGGACTCTAGTAGTTCCCGCCTGGGACAAAGAGAGCAGGCAGAGAGAGCAGACGGCTGGTTGCCGCTCAGTTGCCGGAACGCTGGATGGCGACCTCGTTGGTCCCGAGGTAGCTGGCGATCACCATTGGATCGTTACGGACCTCATCGGGGGGACCGTTGGCGATCACCGCACCGGACTCGAGGCAGTACACCCGGTCGCTGATACTCATCACCAACGGCATGTCGTGCTCAATCACAACCACCGACGCATCGAGCTCGGACTGGATCTGTTTGATCAGCGGCCCGAACGCTTCGGCTTCTCTCTGGGCCACACCACCGGTCGGCTCATCCAGCAGCAGCACACGCGCATCCACTGCCAGCAGGCTGCCGAGTTCGACGATGCGTCTGGTCCCGGTCGAGAGCGCCTCGATGAACGAGTCTGCGTAGCGGCCCAGTCCGAGGTAGTCGATGATCTCATCGGCCGAGGCTCGCTTGGCACGCTCGTGGGCTCCCGATGGGGGGAGCGCCAACATCGACGGCACCAACAGCGAATGTTGGCGGGCTTCCAGGGCGACCATCAAAGCCTCCCGCACGGTGAGGCCCGGATACAGCCGGGCAGCCTGGAACCCTCTGCCGAGGCCGAGCCGGTGACGAGCCGAGGCACTGCGATCTGAGACATCCACCCCGAGGACCTCTACTTTGCCCTGCGATGGGACGAAGCCTCCGATGGCGTTGAGCAGGGTTGATTTTCCGGCGCCGTTGGTCCCGATCAGACCGACCAGCTCGCCTTGATGAATCTCGAAATCGACATCGTTGACCGCGACGTTGCCGCCGAAGCGGACCGTGATGCCGCGCGCGGCAAGGGTCGGACCGTCGATTGCGGGGCGTTCCGGGCGCGTAGATGCGGGAACCGGCGCCCGCTCCACAACTTCAGGAACCTTGTCAGCCTCACGCTCGCGCAAACGACGGTCAGCCACCGACAGCAACCCGTCGCGAATCGAGTAGACGATCTGCAGCAAACCTCCCGGGAAGTACATCAACAGCACCAACAAGCCGATATTGGACGTGAGCAACTGCTGCAGGTCGCGGAGCTGATCCGGCACCAGCCGCTCGATGCCGAGAATCCACAAAGAACCGAGAACCGGCCCGGCAACGGACCCCAGACCGCCGACGATGGCGATCACGATCACCCGCAGTGAGTTGGCGGGCGCGAACTGCGTGCCCGGGCTCAGCGAGGGCTGCACGATGACATAGAGAGCGCCGGTCAGCGCCGCCATCCCGCCCGCCACGGCGAAGGCGGCGAGCTTCTGTCGGCCGGGCGGAACCGTGGAGGCCGCGGCCATGTCCTCGTTGTCTCGCACTGCGATGAAGGAGCGGCCGATACCCGTGGCGCGTATACGCGTCACGATCCAAGACATCAACACCAACGTGACCAGGCAGACCAGATACAGCGTTCGCCGCGACTCCCCCACATCTATCCCGAACAGTGCCGGTCGGTCGGGTGGCCGGGGAGCGGTCGTGCCGCCACTGAAGAAGTCCTGAGCGAAGATCCAAGTGCCGGCCATGACCGCGAAGGCCAAGGTGGTGACAGCCAGGAACAGGCCGCGCACCCGCAGCGCGGGCAGACCCACAAGCACCGCGACCAACACTCCCAGCGTCGTCGCCAAGATCACCGCGATCCCCCAGGGCACGTCGATGCTGAGATCGAACAGATCGAACGGGATGGGGATGTCGTGACCTTCGGTGAATGCCAGCGTCGCCAACCCGCCAACACCGACGAACGCGAACTGGCCTAGCGACAACTGTCCTGCCCAGCCGGTCAATACCGTCAACGACAGGGCCACCATGGCGAACAGCAGGATATTGCTCCAGGTGAGGATCGGTGCGGACTCGGTGACGAAGATCGGCACCAGCGCCAAGGCACCGAACAGGAAGAAGAAGCCGATGCCGTTGAGGTTGCGGACCCACCAGATGCTGCGCAGCCGCTCAGGGATCGGGCGCAGGGTCGGCGACAGCGACCAGCCCACATCCTGGCGCCCGGAACGCACGAACCACAGAACCACCACCAACACCGTTATGAAGAACCAGAGGTTGACGATCGACTGGTTGGTCGAGTCAACGTTGTTGCGCACAATCTTCTCAACCACGCCGACCGCCAGACCAGCCCAGATGACCCCCGGCAAGGACCGCATCTTGGCCAGCAATGACACCACCAGAACCTTGAGAAGAAGTTCCTCGACCAGCAGATTGCCGGTGTCATCGATCGTCGCTGCTTGGAAGCCCTGCAGCGGGGCGGTGAGAATCGCGGTTGCCGCCGCGAACGCGCCTGCGATGGTCCAGACGATGGTCGACACGCGCCGTGGCGAGGTGCCGTAGACCCGGGCGGTATCGGGATTGGAGGCTGACGCCCGGACCGCCAAACCGAATCGGGTCTTGGTCATGAACAAGCCGAGCAGGGCTATGAGTGCCGGCACGACGGCGAGCACGGTGATCTCGCGTGCCTGAAGCCGGATGTGGTCGGTCGGCTCCCAGGTCATCTCAAAAGCGGTGGGAATGTTGCCGCCCGCGGTGATGTCTGGAATCCAGCCGACACGCGCCAGAGTCAGAATCTGGCCGACACCGATTGTGGCTATCAGCAGAACCAGGCGCGGCGATTCGAACAGCCGCCTCACCACGATCAACTCAACGGCCATCCCGATCAGCGCGGTTCCCGCGATAGCCAGTACGAAGGCGACCCACCAGTTCAGCTCGTAGTTGATGATCATCATCACGAAGATCGCCAGGCCGAAGAAACCCATCTCGCCGTGGGCGAAGTTGAGAACCCCGGTCGAGCGGTATATCAGCACGAACCCCGCCGCCAGCGCGGCATAGGTGAGCCCCGCGATGATGCCGATGACGATCGATTGCTGACCGATCTCAAGACCGAGGAGTTCGATCATCCGCCTTCGCCTCCGAGGAAGACCGCACGGGCCAGATCATCGCGTTCAGCGAGTTCCTGTGCGGGTCCTTCGAAGCGAACCACGCCCTTTTCCATGAAGACCGCCCGATCGGCGAACGCCAAGGCCACGTTGAGCGACTGCTCCACGATCAGCATCGTCTGACCCCGCGCCTTCAGGTCCTGCACAACCTCGAGCAGTTCCTGGACCACAACCGGCGCCAGACCCAGACTCAGTTCGTCGATGAGCAGGACTTCAGGTTCGTGGATGAGCGCCATGGCCAAGGCCAGCATCTGCTGCTGGCCTCCCGACAGGTCACCTGCGAGCTCGCCCAACCGGCCCTCGAGCGCGGGGAAGGTCTCGATCGCCTTGGCAATCCTGCGTTCTACCTCGTCGGCTTCGGCATCCCGGCCCAACAGGGCGGCGCGCAGGTTGTCGCCGATGCTCAACTCCGGGAAGATTCCCTCGCCTCCCCGCAACTGCACGATGCCGACCCGGAACCGGGTCTCGGCTTCCGCGTAGGTGATGGTGCGACCGTTGAGGCGGACCACACCGCGATCGGGGATGCCCAAGCCCGAGATGGCCCGCAGCAGTGTCGATTTGCCGGCTCCGTTGGTTCCGAGCAGAGCCAGCACCTCGCCCTTGGCTACTTCGATCTCCACATCGAACAGGACCTGGACGGGTCCGTAGCTGTAGTCCAAGTTGCGAACCTGCAGGGCCGGAACATCTTCTCCCGAGGCGATCTTGCGTGCCTCCGTCTGCTCCTCGAGCAGTTCCTCCACAGCCAAGGAGATGTCGCGGCGTATGTGACGTGCACCGCGTCGGATCAACCAACCGCCGAGCATCGCTGTGTAGGGCGCCAGGATGATCATGGCTGTGCGGTTGTTGTAGGCATCCGATATCTGACCCGCGATCAACCCGCCGATGAATCCTCCCATCAGAAAGATGAAGACAGGAAGCAGGGCGAACGCTTGGGCCCGGATCCGGTATGGAGCAACCAGAGCAATGATCGTGGGGGCAGCCACGAATGCCGCTGAGATCAAAGCCTGAGCCAGGCCCACCAAGACCAGCAGGAGACCAATCGTCTTGATCGGCAATGCCACGAAATAGACCAGCCCGGCAGCAATGATCAACGCTCCGGTCAGGTTGACCACCGCTTCGGGATCCTCACGGAACTTCTTGTCGAAGACCCGACCCGCAATCGGAATCGCGACCAACGCAGGAATCCACAGCAGCGATTCGACGATCCCGCGGTCGAGAGCGTCGAGACCGTACTTGTCCTCCAGCATCAGGTTGAACTGGCCGGGCACCGCGATCAACGCGAAACCGAGCACACCGACGCCCGTCGCGAAGAAGTAGAACGTGCGTACCTTTCGCAGCCGTGCCAGGGCTGTGCTCATCGACGCCTCGAGTTCCTCGACATCGATTGCTTCGTCCTCGAGCACGGCCTCCTGTTCGTTCTGGCCTCTTGGCGGCTCCTTCATGCCGATCGAGGCCAGGCCGACGAGCACCGGCGGGATGGCCATGATGTAGAACGCCCAGCGCCAGCCGTCCTCACCGCCGGCGGTTGCCACGATCAACCCGATCGCCAACGGTCCCAGGAGTTGACCGAGCGGGCGGCCCAGGGCCTCGAATGCAAAGACCCGCGCCCGTGCCTGGATCGGGTAGCGGTCACTGATCAGAGAGTTGGAGACCGGGATTCGGTACGCCTGCCCGAAGCCGGTTGCGGCGTTGGTCCAGAAGAGCTGGAAGGCATTGACGATGAATCCCGACAACGCCATCGTCGAGGCCCAGAACAGCGAGGCGATCGGGATGATAGCGACGCGGGTAACGCGGTCGGCGAGCGCTGCCATCGGAACGGCTCCGAGGACCAGGGCGACGCCGCCGAAACCAAGGACCCCTGCCAGCACGGTGTCTGAGATGTTCAGCGAGTTCTGGATATCGGGTCCGATGACTCGCACTGCGCGGGGCAGATCGTCGATGAAGTTCAGCAGGAACATCATCACCACGGTTGTCTTGCCACCGGCGACCATCGCCTCGCGCAACGTCATCGGTTCATCGCCTACCCCGGGCAGAAGATCGTCGGGGAATACGACAGCTTTGTCCCGTTCGGCTTGCTCGATCTGGCGTCGGGCTTCTTCGTCCAGGACCGCGGCCGCAAGCCGTGCCGCTGAACTCGCGTTCGGATCAGCGGCGGTGTCTTCGGTTGCAGCGTCGCTGTCCTGGCTTGTCATCGGCCCCCCAGACTGACTGTTCTGTGCGCCGACATCATTACCGAACCGGGGGCGGCGCGCCACAATCGAAGAACGAATCGCTAGCAATTGGCGATTGCGATTTGTGTCGTGCGTCACTTGAGGCAACAATTCTGGCTGTGCCGTGAACAGACGCGGCGCTCATACTTGGAGGGTCCGATGCACAACCTACGGTTCCGCTGGCTAGCTGTTCTGCTGGCTTTTCTTTTTTTCGCCGCTGCTTGCGGTGGTGAGACGACCGGAGATTCGAGCGACGACGCCGACGACGGTGACTCGGCCGCGCAGGACGACTCTGGTGACGACGCGCCCGAGACCACCACGGGCGACGACGCCGACGGTGACGACGCGCCCGAGACGACCGCCGGCGATGATGCTGCCGAAGATACCGGTGACGACATGGCGGAGGAAGAAGAAGTGGCCGGTC
The DNA here is from genome assembly GCA_965221585.1 of Candidatus Aldehydirespiratoraceae bacterium. Lineage (GTDB taxonomy): Bacteria > Actinomycetota > Acidimicrobiia > Acidimicrobiales > Aldehydirespiratoraceae > VXYK01. The sequence continues at coordinate 2,360,487 of OZ244898.1, forward strand.
CCAACATCTATGAGGATCCCCGCGGTGGGGTCTTCCTGGAGTTCCAGCAGGGTTTCGACCGCGGGGACCACCCGTTTATGCAGGTTGACCACTTCTGCCTGCCCCATGAACCAGCCGCTGATCGGGTCGACACAGACAAAGGAATCAGCGCCGACTCGATCAAGGTGGGCCACATCCGCAGTCGGCTCGAGGACCTGACCGACCTGGGCTTCGGGGTTCCGGTGGGCGACCCCAAAGAGATCTTCGAAGTCTTCATCGACTACATCAACGAGGAGTGCGGCGGAATCCGGGGCCGCATGCTCGATCTCGGCTACGCAGAGGCCGTGGTCCTCGGTGCAGACGTCGACGCCAGCCGCAACGCTGCCTGTCTGGCCATGACCGAGGACTTCAACGCCGTGATCGTGATGAACAGCACCGGCTTCCAGGGCACGGCCAATCTCTGCCTGGTCGAAGAGCAGGAGACGATATTCATCTCCACCCAAGGCCAGACCGAGGAGTTCATGAACCGTGGCAACGACCTGTTGATCTCCCTGTCACCAACGCTCGAAGAGAGCCTCCGTTTCATGGTCATCGACCTGCTGGCGAGTGGTGAGCTCGAGGGCATGACCCTGGGTGTCGCCGCGCCGAATACACCCGGGCAGGTAGAGGCCGTTGAGGAAGGACTGGTCATACCGGTGCGGGAAGCCGGGTTCGACATCGTCTTCGATGTGATCGACTGCGGTGGCGGAACGATCTGCTTCGGGGGCGTCGCCGAGTCGGTCACCAACATGGTCAACGCCGGCGTCGACGGCTTCTTCAACGTGCTCAACGTGGTTTCGGCACCTGGCTACATTGCTGAGATGGCGAATCAAGGCTTCCAGCCCGGAGACGTGCGTTTCTTCGCCTCGGACTTCAACTCCCAGACTTCTGAACTCGTGTCGGGGCAGATCGCCAACAACGTCGACGCCGGGAATCTCTACAACGGCGCCACGATCATCGATTTCCGCACCACTGGCGAATACCGGGATCCGGACTATGAACCCAACCCGATGGCGGCCAACTGCAACAAGCTGTACGGCGACCACAGTCCGTCGGGAGCCAGCCACGACTGGCAGACGCTCGGTGATTCCGCCTACGGAATGGTCGGCAGCGTCTGCGGGATCGTGCGGATCATGGCTCGAGCGCTGTACGACGCAGGCGACAACCCGACCATCGCCGATGTCCGCGAAGCGATTGTCAACCTGGGTCCGGTCGACAACAACGCCATGGCTCCGGCGTCGATCCGCCCAGGCAAGACACAGTCGGCCGACGTGATCCAGACGCTGGACTACTCGTTCCCATGTGATCAGCCGCTGCCCTTCATACGGCGCGCCGGGGATCCGATCTGCATCACCGGACGCAACGACTTCCGGCCTGCACCCAGGTAGACCACTTCCGGCCTGCTGAGGCCAACTACAAACCGTCAGGACAACTCTGATGCATAACCGACGCTCACGTTGGCTTGCGATTCTGTTGGCCTTTGTATTCTTCGCTGCCGCATGCGGTGGTGAGACAAGCGACGATTCCGGCGCCAGAAGAGACTGGCGACGACCCGGGGATGATGCCGGCGACGACTCTGGAGACGATGCGTCTGGAGAAACCGACGAAACCGAAGATGAGGCGGGTCCCAACATCTATGAGGATCCTCGGGGCGGTATTTTTCTGGAGTTCCAGCAGGGCTTCGACCGCGCCGGTCACCCGTTCATGCAGGTTGACCACTTCTGTCTGCCACATGAACCAGCGGCCGACCGGGTCGACACCGACGACGGAATCAGTTCCGACTCGATCAAGGTGGGCCACATCCGCAGCCGCCTCGAGGACCTTACCGGCCTGGGCTTCGCGGTTCCCGTGGGCGACCCCAAGGAGATCTTCGAGGTCTTCATCGACTACATCAACGAGGAGTGCGGCGGTATTCGCGGCCGCATGCTCGATCTCGGCTATGTCGAGGCGGATGTCCTCGGCGCCGACGTGGACGGCAGCCGCAACGCCGCCTGCCTGGCCATGACCGAGGATTTCGATGCCGTGGTGGTGATGAACAGCACCGGCTTCGGGGGTACCGCCAACCTGTGTCTCACTGAGGAGCAGCAGACCATATTCATCAGTACCTCCGGTCAACCCGAGGAATTCCTGGCCCGCGCCGATGATCTATTGGTGTCAATGGCTCCGTCGTCTGAGGAGAACCTTCGCTTCATGGTCTCAGATCTGCTTTCCAGCGGTCTGCTCGAGGGGCTGACCCTGGGTGTTGCGGCAGGGAACACTCCCGGCGAGGCCGAGGCGGTGGAGGCGGGTCTGGTCATCCCGCTGCGTGACGCTGGTTTCGAGGTCGTGTTCGACGTACTCGACTGCGGCGGCGGAACGATCTGTTTCGGAGGTGTCCCCGAGTCGGTCACCAACATGGTCAATGCCGGCGTTGACGGTTTCCTGAATGTCCTGAACGTCGTTTCTGCGCCGGGCTATATCTCAGAGATGGTGAATCAAGGCTACGAACCTGGGGATGTACGCTTCTTCGCCAGCGATTTCGGTGCCCAGTCGAACGAACTCGTGGCTGGACAGATCGCCAACAACGTCGAAGCCGGCAACCTCTACAACAGCGCCCGGATAATCGACTTCAAGACCACTGGTGAGTTCCGGGATCCAGACTTCGAACCCACGCCCCTGGCCGCCGGTTGCAACGAACTGTACGGATCGAACAGCCCGTCCGGCGCCAGCCACGACTGGAGGACTCTGGGGGATTCGGCGTACGGCATGGTCGAGACGATCTGCCACATCGTTCGGATCATGGCGCGGACACTGTATGACGCGGGCGACAACCCCACCGTTGCCGACGTGCATGAAGCGCTGGTCAATTTGGGGCCGGTTGACATCAACGGCATGACTCCAGGGTCGATCCGCCCAGGCAAGACCCAGGCCGCCGACTCGATCCAGACGCTGGACTTCATCTTCCCGTGCGACCAGCCATTGCCGTTCATTCGGCGCAGCGGCGATCCGGTCTGCATCACGGGCCGCTACGACTTCCGTCCCGCCCCCCGCTGACGCGGCTCCGGCTACGCCCGGCAACAACACAGCAGAGTGGAGGTGAGGGGAATTGAACCCCTGGCCTCCTCGATGCGACCGAGGCGCTCTACCAACTGAGCTACACCCCCTGCGACCGGCAAGCGTAGCGTCGCGCAGCCGTGGTCCCGCACCGCCAACTCTTCAATCGGCCCCTTCGAACCTGCTAACCGTTGGCAGCTGTGCCCGCGCCCGCGAGCGCACGATGATCGACCATACGATCGGGGTAGAGCATATGAACCTTCATCTCACGCTCAGCGACGATGCTGCGACGCCGCGCAGCAAGGTACGCGAAAGATCCAGCTGCAATGTCGACCAAGACATGGATGGCCCACAACCACGGACCAAAGGCCAACGCCGCGAACAAGGTTGTCAAGCAGGCCATTCCCAGAGCGATACCCACATCGCGGCGTCGGCGAGCCGCGCCATGCTCGCCTCGCGGTGCCAACGGGGAGGAAACTTGGACAGCAGTCGAAGACTGGCCTCGGGCCCGTTGTGCAGCCCCGAGCGTGCCCAGCCCTTGGGAGAAGGAACTCACACGGTCCCTGTCTTGCGCCGAACTCTGGAACCGCAGCCTCAAATACCAGCCGAAATACCCGGCCCAACAGACTGCCAAGGCCACGATGATGATCGACTCCGACATGTGGTGTTGTGCTCCTAGGAGGTCTTGTGTTGAGCGGACGCGGTTGTCGGTGGGAAGATTCCCAGAGCTAAGTTACGGTTATACTACAATTGAAATGCAAAAGCAACGATTCGCCTTGTAAGGCCTTGCTTGTAAGGCCCTGTAGGAGTGAGTCTTGTGGGCCTTCACGTCTCCTCTTCACGGCGATAGTGGCCCGAACGGCCCCCTGTCTTCTCCCAAAGCGCGATGTCTGAGATGACCATTGAACGATCCTTGGACTTGCACATGTCATAGACGGTAAGCGCCGCAACGCTACAGGCTGTGAGGGCCTCCATCTCCACTCCCGTGCGGTCTACCGTTTCAACCTGAGACTCGATCACGATACTCGTGTCGAGAATCTCGAAGTTGACTGTGACGCCGCCCACGAGCAGCGGATGACACAGAGGGACCAGATCCGCACAACGCTTCGCAGCCTGGATCCCCGCGACGCGCGCAACCGCCAACACGTCTCCCTTCTTTATTGCTCCCTGGGCTACGGCAAGTGCCGTCTCGGCGGTCATCGACACGCGGCCTCGGGCAATCGCCCGGCGATGCGTCGGTTCCTTGGGGGTGACGTCAACCATTCGAGCGCGGCCCGCAGGATCCAAATGTGTGAACCCCCCCTCGGCCATGATCAGCCCCCGATTTCCGACATTGAGCGGCGGGGACGGATGAAGTGCACTTGATTGATGCTGTGACCGGCCCATTTGGAAGACACGGACCGTTGCAGCGCTTCGGCGATCTCGTCGTCGCCCGCACCGTTGCGCAACAACGCACGAACATCGGTTTCCTCCGTCGCGAACAGACAGTTGCGGAACTGTCCGTCCGCAGTGATCCGAACCCGGTCACACGAATCACAGAACGACTGACTCACGCTGGCCACGATCCCGATCTCGCCGCGGCCGTCCGAGTAACGCCAGCGGGAAGCCGGAGCAGAGGTCCGGGCAATCGCCTCCAATTCGAACTCAGCGGAGAGGCTGGTGAGGATCTCGGCTTGGGTCATCACCTGGTCGTTGCTCCAGCCTTCGTCGGCGTCCAGGGGCATGAACTCGATGAAGCGCACAACCAGACCACGGTCGCGCCCGAAGTGGGCGAAGTCGACGATCTCGTCGTCGTTGACGCCCTTCATCACGACGACGTTGATCTTCACGGGATCGAATCCTGCTTGCAGAGCCGCCTCGATGCCTTCCAGCACCCGGGGAAGATCATCGCGTCGGGTCAACTCCTCGAAACGATCCGCTTGCAACGAATCCAGGGAGATGTTGATTCTCTTGAGACCCGCCGAGCGCAGTTCGTCGGCCAAAAGCGGCAGCGTGACCCCGTTGGTCGTCATCGCCAGATCAACGTCGAGGGCTGAGAGTTTGGCTACGAGGATCGACAGCTTGGCGCGCACCGTCGGCTCACCGCCCGTCAACCGGATTGCATTCACGCCAAAACGCTCGACCATTATCCGGGCCAGGTGTTCGATCTCCTCGAACGAGAGCAGGTCTTCGCGGCGCTGCCATTGCATCCCTTCTGCGGGCATGCAGTACGTGCAGCGAAAGTTGCAGCGATCAGTAACAGAGATCCGCAGGTCACGATGAACGCGACCGAAACCGTCGATCAACTGCGTGGTCATGTGACCACCGTACCCATCGGGATGATCTCCACCTCATCGCCGGCGGCGATCTCGGTACCGTCGGGAATGATTGCGAGCGCGTCGGCGCGGGCCATTGCCGTCAACTGATGCGACCCCTGCCCAGTGAGTTTGCGAATGTGCCAACGCCCTGTGTCGTCCGGGCCGCCGGTCACCCTCAGGAAATGGGTCTTGCCATCGTCGTGGCGACCGAACGGCTCCTCGCTTACGGCTCGCCGAACAGGCCGATCGATGTGCTCGTGGCCCGCCATCTTTCGCAGCGCGGGGCGCGCCAGGAGTTCGTAGCTGACCATCGACGAGACAGGGTTGCCCGGAAGCCCGAATACCGGCGTCGTGCCGATCAACCCGAACGCGAACGGTTTCGCCGGCTTGATGGCGATCTGCATCCAGCGCATGTCGCCGAGGCGGTCCAAGACCACCTTCACGTAGTCGAACGCTCCCATCGACACGCCGCCCGACGAAAGAATGGCGTCGCAGCGGTCGGCACCACCCCTGAAGGCTTCGGCGATGTCCGTCTCGTTGTCGCGGGCGATGCCGAGATCGACGGGTTCCATGCCCGATTCTTCCAGCATCGTAAGCAGGGTGCGCCGGTTCGAGTCCCTTATCTCTCCAGGTTTCAGTGATCGTGGTTCGTCGACGAGCTCATCGCCAGTCGACAGGACCCCGACGACCGGTCGGCGGTAGACACGCACCTCGGACAGCCCGACGCTGGCCAACACTCCGAGATGACCGGCGCTTAGCACTGTTGGAGCCGCGAACAGTTCATCACCGGGCTTCACGTCCTCGCCCGCCTCACGCACGTGGTTGCCTTCGCCGACCGCAATCTCCACGTCAACCTGCGAGGTTTCGGGGTCGTAGGAGGTTCGTTCCACCATCACCACTGCGTCAGCGCCCTCGGGCATCGGTGCCCCGGTCATGATGCGCATCGCTTGACCCGGCTCCAGCGGCCGGCTTGCAGGGGCACCCGCAGCCACCGTGCCCGTCACTTCGAGGGTGACCGGGGCTTCGGCCGTGTCGGCAGCGATCACCGCGAAACCGTCCATCGCGGTGTTGGCGAAGGGCGGCACCAGTTCGTGGGCGACGACCGGTTCCGACAGGACCAGACCGGCCGCGTCGGCCAACCCAACCGACACCACCCCCAAGCGGTCGACCCGGTCAAGAACGTATGAGCGAGCTTCAGGCAGCGGGATCACACCTAAAGCGTGCCCCAAGTCCACCGCAGATGCCACCGCCGCAGCGTCCAGTCGACGGCTAGCGCTCCGACAGCAGGCGCCGAATGTTGGACTGGTGACGCAACACGAGGATCGCGGCAACCCCGATCGATACCAGAATCTCCCAGGCTGGAAGACCCGCAATCGTGGCGAGCAGCGGGTAGGAGAAGGCGATGGACAGCGATCCCAGCGCGGCGACTCTGAGCACCTTCACCACGACAAGAAAGGTGAGCGCGCACAACAGGCCGATGATCGGGCTGATTACCAGGCCAGCACCACCCGCGGTGGCCACCCCCTTGCCGCCGCGGAATCCCCGCAGGACCGGCCAGACATGGCCGACTACTGCCGCAACCCAGACGGCGTGCGCCGCCGGTCGGCCCGAGACCATCAGGGCCAGCGCCGCGGGGCCGGCACCTTTGAGCATGTCGACGAGCCCCACAATCACACCGGCCTTTCGGCTTGCGAGACGATAGATGTTGGAAGCACCCGGATTGCCCGAGCCTTCCCGTGTCGGATCAACGCCCAGCCGCTGGCCGACGATCGTCGCGGTCGGGAACATCCCGACGACGTAGGCTGCAACCACAAGGGCGACAACTTCGATCACCCGACCATCGTATGGTGGTGAGCGCTGTCGGCACGGGTATCCTCCGTTTTCGTGCCCACCTACGACTACCGGTGTCAGCGGACCGGAGAGATGTTTGAAATGTGGCAGTCGTTTCGCGACGAGGCGCTGACCGCCTGCACCCTCGTACATGACAACGAGGGCCACCAGTGCGGCGCCCCGGTCAAGAAGGTGTTCTCAAAGGTGGGGATCTCTTTCAAGGGAGAGGGCTTCTACAAGAACGACCACGGCTCCAATGCCCGTGCCAGAGCATCGGAAAAAACCAAGTCGGACTCCTCGTCGAGGGAATCAAGCTCTGCCACAAGCGATTCGAGTTCTTCGACCAGCGATTCTGGGGCGTCTTCAAACGGTTCGAAGAACGGTTCGAAACCTTCAAAGAGCAGCGCCTCGAGCGCCGCCTGACGCTCCAGCCAACTTCCCCCAGACACCGACTTCCCCCAAACACAGCCGAGCCTCGCGAAGGGGCGAAGATGTTCGAGTTGGAACGGCCGCCGCTGGAAACTCTGCGGGCCACGATCACAAGCGCCCGCGTAACCGTCCGCCGAACTCGCTGGCCGAGACTGGTCCTCACCGCGGCCGTCGGGCTGGGTCTGGGAGTGTGGCTCGTCGGGATCTACGACAGCGCTACGACTGCCCGTGCCCAATGGCAGACCGAGGTCGACGGCTGGGTCGTCACCAGTGACCTCGAAGCAGGCACCACGCTGGACACCGACGACCTCGCCGCCACCCGGCTTTCGACCGCGGGCAGCCCTCACGACGCAACCCGCGCCGACCCGACCGGCCTCACCCTGCGAGACTCCATGGCTGCGGGCGAGATCGTTCGCGACGGACGCTTGACCTCGACATCGGGGCGGTTGGCCGCGCAGCTCGGCGATGCAACCGGAGCGATGACCATCACTACCGACAAGTCCCCTCTGCGACCTGGAGACCTGGTCGACCTCTACGCCCTCATCGACGGCAATCGGTTGGCCACCGACGCACGCGTGATCGAAGTCGACGAGGGATTCGTGACCGTTGCGGTAGCCGACCAGCAGATCCGAGCGGTGATCCGGTCACTGACCGTCGGCGGTGTGGTACCGGTGCTCGTCGGCTAACGCCAGTTGGTGGCCAGAATGCTCAGCACGCCGAATCCGACTATCACCCGGTACCAGACGAACGGCGTGAAGGTGCGGCTTCGGACCAACCGCAGCGTTCCCCAAACCGCAACCCAGCCAGTTGCCGCAGAGGTCGTCGCGCCCCACAGGAACGGCGACCAGTATGACGATGGGATTCCTTGGTCCAACAGCGTGAACACTCCCGCTCCGGCAATGACCGGAAGGCTCATCAAGAAGACCAGGCGTGCCGCCGCCTCTCGCTTGAAACCGAGAAGACGCGAGACGCTCAGTGTCGCTCCCGAACGGGAAACCCCCGGCTGCAGCGCCAACGCCTGGCCCAGGCCCATCAGCAGGGCATCCCGAAGGGTGAACTCGTCGGAGGCACGCCGTTCCGGCATCCGATCGGCTAGCAGCAAGAGCAGGCCGAACACAATCAACATCACCGCAATCACCGCTATCTGGTCACCATCGTTGATCTGATCGGCGAGAGCCACACCGACCAACCCCGCCGGCACCGCAGAAATCACCAGGAACCAGCCGATGCGGCCGTCGGCGGTCAACTGACGGCGGCGCAGCGGAGCCAGGGCGGCAACCGCATACCGAGCGGCGTCGGCGCGCAGATAGGCGATTGCACCGACAAGCGTTCCGAGATGCACCGCCACGTCGAAGGATGTCTCCAGTTCACCGCTGAGCTGTTCCCATCCGAACAGCCAGCGGGTCAGTTCCAGGTGCGCACTCGACGAGATCGGGAAGAACTCCGACAACCCCTGCACAATGCCGAGGACAATGGCCTGCAGGGTCGACATCGGCTCAGGTGCTCAGGCGCCCGACATCATCACGTCGGAGATCACTAGCGAGACGCCTGCAGCGCTCATGGGCAACCATTGCAGATCGTTGCCGATCGCACAGACGTCGAGGAGTATCCGTTGCAGCGTCGAGGCGATGGTGATCTCGCGCACGGGTTCGGCCAGAGCCCCGTCGCGGATGCGCAACCCTTCTGCACCGGTGGAGAAGTCACCGGAGACGGGGTTGACCCCAGAGTGCAGTCCCGCCACGCCCTGTACCAGGAGTCCGTCGTCGATCCCGGCTATCAGCTCTTCGGGGGTTCGGGTTCCGGGACGGAGCGCCAACGCCTGGGAGCCGACACCGGGCGCGCCCTTGAAACCGGCCCGGACCGCTGAACCCGTAGACAGTGTTGCTCCGCGTCGGGCGGTGTAGGAGTTGTGCAGGAATCCTTGCAGCACACCCGAGTCGATCAGCGAGGTCGGGCGGGTAGCCAGCCCCTCTCCGTCGACCGACGAAGCGGTGAAAGCCTCGATGTTGGTGGCGTCGTCGAGCAGACAGAAGTCTGTTACCGCGACCTGCTCACCGATTCGGTCAGCGAAGAAGGAGCGGCCCCGCTGCACCGCGTCGCCGCTGAGGGTTCCGCCGATGACTCCTAGCAACTGGGCAGTCACCCAGGGGTCCAGAACCACGGTGAGCTTGCTTGTCGGCGGTTTGACCGCTCCCAGCAGCCGCGTGGCGCGCTCCGCTGCCTGTGAGGCAGCGAAATCCACGTCGAGGACTGCGGGTCCCCGGCCGATCGAGTACCCGAAGCCTGTCTGGGTCTCGCCGTCCGCCTCGGCCATTGCATAGGTGGCCAGGTAGCAGCCTGTCTCACGGCTGGCGCTGGCGATTCCGGTGGAGGTGGCGACTGCCGACTCGAAACGGGTGTCGACGTATTCGGCCGACTCGATCCCCGATATTCGCTCGTCGGCTGCAAGGGTGGCACGCTCGAGCTCCACGGCGAGCGCAACCTTGTCTTCGGTTGAGAAGTCGTTGAGTGACGGGTCGAACAGGTCGAAGTTCACCGGGGCCACCCCGTCGGGCTCGGCCACACCGTTGAACTCGTCGGGTTCGGCGAAGGCGGCATTGTCTCGGGCCTCCTGCAGAGTCTCCGACAGCGCGGAAGGATTGAGTGTTCCCGCATAGGCGTATCCCTGCCGTCGGTCAGCCACGACCCGAACACCGATCCCCTGACTTCGAGCCGAGGTGAACGATTCGACTGCGCCCTGATACGCCCTCACCTCAGTCTCGAGCTCCTCGGCGACGAAGACTTCCACCTGTTCGCCCTCGTCCGCCCAACCCGCAACGCGCGTGGCAATGTCCAAGAGCTCAGTGCTGGTCGACCCGTTAGTTGCGGCCATGACTGTGCCTCAGGCCGCGATGCCGCCGATGGTCAGGGCCTTGACACGCAGTGTCGGGGTCCCGTCGCCGACCGGTACTCCCTGACCGTCCTTGCCGCATGTCCCCGGTGACCCCATTGCGAAGTCGTTGCCCACCGCGTCTATGAGCTTGAGGACCTCTGGGCCGTTGCCGATCAGGTTGCCCTGGCGTATCGGGTCGGTGATCTCGCCGTTCTCGATCAGGTACGCCTCGGTCATGCCGAATACGAAGTCGCCTGTTGCCGTGTTGACCTGCCCGCCACCGAGTTGGGCGACGTACACGCCCGAGGACGTTGTTGAGACGATGTCATCGGGGTGGTCGTCGCCGTTGCCGATGTAGGTGTTGGTCATCCGCACCATCGGCAGGTGCTGGTAGCTCTGGCGTCGCCCGTTGCCCGAGCTCGACCGTCCCTCTTTGCGGGCACGCAGGTGGTCCCACATGTAGTCGGTGAGCACGCCACGATCGATCAGAACGTTGTATCCGGCCTGGCGCCCTTCGTCGTCGATCGCGAAATGACCCCACTCCCCTGCCATGGTGCCGTCATCGACGAGGGTCACGAGCGGCGTCGCTACCTCCTCACCGACACGTCCAGCGAAGACGCTTGCCGATTTGGCCACCAGGTCGGCCTCCAGCCCGTGGCCGCACGCTTCGTGGAACAGCACTCCACCGCCGCCGGGTCCGACCACCACCGGCATCGTTCCCGAGGGTGCGGGGCGGGCACCCAGCTTGGTGATCGCACGGTTGGCTGCACGCTGAGCCATCTCGGTCACATCGGTCTCGTCGAACAACTCGAAGCCGACGGTACGTCCGACCGACTCGCGTCCGGTCTGCAGACCGGTGTCTCCCGTCGCCACGCATGACACCGAGAACAGAGTGCGGACCTGGTCGTCCTCTGCGAGCAGTCCGTCACTGTTGGCAACGAGAATCCGCCGACGGCTGTCTCCGTAGCGAGCCGAGACCTGGGAGATCTGCGACCCGACCGCACGCGCGGCCGCGTCTGCGCTCGCCAACAGTTCGACTTTGGTGGTCTTGGCCACATCTTCAGGGAGGATCTTGGCGGTAGCGCCTGCCACGCTGCCGCTTGCGCCTAGGGGGACCGTGCGGGTTCCGCCCCCACCGCCCCGCGCCGCGGCGGCGGCCACCTCGGCAGCGCCGGTGAGTCCGGCTGCCGAGAGGTCGGCGGTATGGGCGAAGCCGGTGGTGTCTCTCGCAACCACCCGTATGCCGGCACCGCGGTCACGCCCACTCGTCAGTTCCTCAACGCGGCCGTCGTCGAGCATGGCCGACGACGACTTCTTGTCTTCTACGAACACTTCTGCAAAATCCGCGCCGGTACTCAACGCGGTGCTGAGGGTGCGGCTGATCAACTCATGGTCAAGCACGTGGCAACTCCATCCTCCAGAGGTCGCTATGGTACCGCCAATGCGCGTCGAAGCAGGCCCCGGCAGCAGTGTCGATACCGACGCCGCTTCGCGTCCGGTGCTGAGGTGGTGGATTGAGGCGGGCATGACGCTGGGGTTCTACGTCGTCTATTCGGCGATCAGGAACCAGTTCGGCTCCGCGCTCGGGGACAGTGTCAGGCGTCAGTCCTACGAGAATGCCCTGGACATCATCGCCCTCGAGGAGGCGATGGGGCTCTACATCGAGGAGTGGACGCAACAGCATTTCCTCGACTGGGAGTGGTTCATCGTGTTCTGGAACGTCTTCTACGGGTCGTTCCATTTCATCGTCACCATCTTCGTGATGGTGTACCTGTTCCTTCGTTTTCCGGCGCGCTACATCCTTATGCGTTCGATGTTGGCGGTCACCACGGCATCGGCGCTGATCGGCTTCGCCCTGTATCCGCTGATGCCGCCGCGACTGTTGTCGAATTGCGCCTCGCAGTACGGAGCTTGCGAGCCGGGTCACAACTATGTCGACACGCTCGTTGACCCTGGCGGCCTGTGGTCTTTCGAGTCCGGGACGATGGAGGCGATCTCGAATCAGTACGCGGCTATGCCCAGCCTTCATGTGGCCTGGGCGGTGTGGTGCGTGATCGGCCTGTATCCGGTGCTGAAACGTCGTTCAACACGGATTGTCATGGCGAGCTATCCCCTGCTGACTCTGTTCTCGATCGTGGTCACCGCCAACCATTACTGGATCGATGCCGTCGGGGGGCTGGTGTCGGTCGGTCTGGGAATGCTCCTGGCCCCAAGACTCGCTCAATACCTTCCGGGTGGGGTTCGCCCGGACCCGTCCACAAGTGCGGTTCCGAATGGCTAAGCTTCCGTACTCTGATCGCCCCTGACCACCGCACAGTACCCACCATTACAGGACCCACTGCACAGGACAGTTATGCGCCTTGACGCCATCCACGGCCCGTTAGACCTTCAGGGCCGCAGCTTCGAGGAACTCGACGACCTCTGCGAGCAGATCCGCTCCGAGATCATCGCCGCGGTCAACGAACACAGCGGTCACCTGGGTTCCAACCTCGGCGCAGTGGAGCTGACGGTGGCGTTGCATCGGGTCTTCCGCTCACCGCACGACGCGATCCTCTGGGACACCGGGCACCAGGCATACGTTCACAAGATGTTGACAGGACGACTCAAAGGGTTCGGTCAGCTTCGCAAGGAGGGTGGGCTCTCGGGATATCCGTCGCGAGCCGAGTCGGTGCACGACTGGATCGAGAACAGCCACGCGTCGACGGTGCTGTCGTACGCGCACGGCCTCGCCACTGCGTTCGATGCCAACGATGAGCGTCGGCGGGTGGTGGCTGTCATCGGCGACGGCGCCATGACCGGCGGCATGGCTTTCGAGGGTCTGAACAATCTGGGTCACAGCGGGCACGATGTGGTGATCGTGTTGAACGACAACGGGCGCTCCTACGCCCCGACTGTCTCCCGTTTGAGCGAGAGCCTGGTCAAGATTCGCAGCAACCCGATCTATATGCGTCGGCAGGCCAAGGTTGAGGAGATTGCCGAACGGATCCCCTGGGTGGGAGAGCAGATCAAGCGCGGCGTGAAGATGTCGAAGGCGGCCATCCGGGAGATGTGGGAGCCGCCCGCCTTCTTCGAGAACCTCGGGATCCGCTACATCGGTCCCTTCGACGGTCACGACATCGAGTCGCTCGAGGAGGCTCTGCACAACGCCGCAGAGTTCGACGGGCCGGTCCTGGTGCATGTACTGACCCAGAAGGGACGGGGCTACGGTCCAGCCGAGAACGACAACATCAAGAACATGCACGACATAGGGTCCGTGAAGGACGGGTCCTACACCGCAGCGTTCGCTGAGAGCCTGGTGAAGCTCGGTGACCAGCATCCCGAACTCGTGGCGATCACCGCGGCGATGCCTGACTCCACTGGTCTGTTGCCTTTCCGGGACCGTTTTCCGGACCGCTGCTTCGACGTCGGAATCGCTGAGCAGCATGCTGTGACCGCCGCGACAGGCATGGCGATGGGTGGGCTCCGCCCCGTGGTGGCTGTCTATTCGACCTTTCTGAGCAGGGCTTTTGATCAGATCAATCTGGATGTCGGCCTGCATGGCCAACCCGTGATCTTCTGTGTCGACCGGGCGGGTGTCACGGGCCCTGACGGCGCATCGCATCACGGCCTGTTGGACATGGTGTTGTTCACGAAGGTTCCGGGAATGACGGTGCTGGCACCTTCGAGCTATCAGGAACTGCAGCAGATGATGGACGACGCCATGGATCTGACCGATGGTCCGGTGGCGATCCGTTGGTCGCGCGGCAAGGCCGCCCATGTGGCCGACCATGAGGTCGGCGCGGGACTCAATGCTCGCAAGACCCGCAGCGGCGACGGACGAGTCGCGCTGCTCGGTTTCGGTCAGATGCTCGGGGCGGTGACGGCGGCGGCCGACCTGCTCGCCGCCGAGGGGATCGAGGCGACCGTCTACGACCCGCGAGCGGTGGTGCCGCTCGATCCTGCGATGATCGACGACATTGCCACCCACGATGTGGTGGTGACCGTTGAGGACGGGTTGCGTATAGGCGGTGCGGGCGCCGCGGTCCGCGACACCCTCGGAGACCGCGATACCGCTTGCCGCATCCGGGTGTTGGGTATTCCCGTCGAGTACGTCTCCCACGCCGACCCCGACACCATCCACTCCCGCTTCGGTCTCGACGCCCAAGGCATCGCCACCGAAGTCCGCGCCCTGCTCACCTGACCCCCACGCCAAGCTCCCGCGGCTCCGGCTACGCCCGGCAACAACAGACCAACACGCTCAAAGGGCTCCGGCCACGCCCGGCAACAAGCAACGCGCCCCGGCCACCCCCGGCACAAGCTCCCACGGCTCCGGCCACGCCCGGCAACAAGCAACGCGCCCCGGCCACCCCCGGCACAAGCTCCCACGGCTCCGGCTACGCCCGGCAACCAACTACGTGTAGTAGGGATTCTTGCCTTGGTCGTGGTCGGTGGTGTCGACGACCTCGGTGATCTCAGGGATGGCTTCAAGGATCGCTTTGGAGATCCCCTCGCGCAGGGTTGCGGCACTCATGGCGCACCCTTGGCATCCACCTCCCATGGTCACGAAAGCCCGGTCACCCTCCACACCCACCAGTTCGGCGTAGCCGCCGTGGGAGGCGAGGGCGGGGTTGATTCGCTCTGCCAAGAGGGTGCGGACCTTGTTCGCCGAGTCGCCGACCAACTCGAGTTGACCGAGGTCACCGAGCGGGTTGGGCCGATTCGGGTTGCGGATCACCAGACCGCCCTGACCAGCGTTCGTCGGAAGGTCGAGAGTGGCACCCACCAGAGCCGTCACGCTGAGCGCCGGAACGATCACCGTGAGCCCGTCCTTGGTGTGAGTGTGGTCATCCTGCGCCTTGTCGGCGATCGGTTCGAGCGACAGGTCGTAGGTGTAGTCGACGCCGCTGGCACCGGTCACCTCCACACGAAGCCCCAATGATTCCGCATCGTCTTCGTTGGAACGGATATCGAGAACCGTGGCGCGCGCCGCGTCAGTGACGATCAGGACCTCGCCCTGATTGGTTTCAGCATCCGCAAGTTCCGTTTCCGTCATAGCGCTCAGGGTACCGGGACGCAGAATGGATCGTGGCTGCGTGAACTCCTGGCGCTCAGCGCTGTTCGAGTTCGTCACTCAGCTTCAACCAGAGATCCTCTGCACGGGCCTGTTCGTCGGAGCACTCAGCCAGTTCGGCACCCGTCTCAGAGAGTCTCTGGTGATCGGTACCCGCCTCCGCCAGTGCCGTTTCGAGTTGGTTCCTTCGGGTTTCGAGACGTTCCAGCTCCGTCTCGACCTGCTTCAGTTCGTGGCGGATCGTTGCGCCCGACCTGCGCCTGGCGGTTCCTGTGGCTCTTGCTCGGCGCTGCTGAGACGTTGTCGACCCGATCGCAGGGCGTTCGGAACGCCGGTCCGCGAGCCAGGCTTCGTAGCCTCCGGGCCAACGGCGCGCCTGGAAGTCGTCGATCACCAACACGTCGTCGGTGGCCCGGTCGAGAAATGCCCGGTCATGACTGACCACGATGAGCGCTCCGGGCCAGTCCTCAAGAAAGTCCTCGAGGGCGCGCAAAGTGTCGAGGTCGAGGTCGTTGGTGGGTTCGTCAAGCAACAGCACGTTCGGTTTGGCGGCCAGCGTGGCGATCAACTGAAGTCGCCGTTGCTCCCCTCCCGACAGCATCTTGATCGGCGACCGCTGACTGTCGGAATCGAACCAGAAACGTTCCAGCAGGGCCACATCCCACCAGTCGGGTTGCGCTCCCTCACCTGCGACGAACTGAAGCACCGTGAGGTTCGGGTCGAGGCTTCGCGGTTGTTGGTCGTGCAGGCCGACGATTGCGGTGGGGCCGCTGACGACACGGCCGGACAGAGGCTCGCGTTGACGGGCAACCACCTCCAGGAGCGTGGATTTGCCTGATCCGTTGGCTCCGACGAGTCCGAGCCGTTCGCGGCGGCCCACCAGCAGGTCGAGGCCCGCAATCAGCGGGGGGTGACCCTCGAACCCGACCGTCACGTCGTGGAGTTCCACAACTTGGTCTCCGAGCCGCGGGGTCCCGCTGTGCAACGACTCCAGGTCGAGATCGGCTCCGCGAAGATCCCTCTGAGCAGGACCACCGTCGATCAGGTCTCGGGCCTTGCGGACACGCGATCTGCTCTTGCGGGTTCGGGCTTTGGCCCCTCGACGGAGCCAAGCCAGTTCCCGTCGCGCCAGATTGCGTCTCGTGGACTCACGTGCTTCGGCCTGGGCTTGCTGGGCCGCTCTGCGCTCCAGGTAGGCGGTGTAACCGCAGTCGTGGACACGTGCGGAACCCTGATCAAGATCCAGGATTCTGTTCGCAACGGCGTCGAGCAGTCTGCGATCGTGGGTGACGATCACGAGACCTCCGCTGAAAGCGGCCAGTTGGGATTCGAGCCACTCAATGGCGTCGACGTCGAGGTGGTTGGTTGGTTCGTCGAGAACCAACAGGTCGGCTTCGGCAACGAGCGTCCGGGCCAGTGCCACCCTCTTCATTTCTCCACCAGACAGCGTTTCGATGTCGCGTTCAGCCTTGTCGCCCATTCCGAGGCGTTGAAGAACGGCCTCTCCCCGCCATTGGCCGCCTACTGCGTCACGAACTGATCCCGACCGCAGTTCGGTCAACTGCTCGAGGGTCGCCACCGTCACGCCCTGCTTCCGGCGGACCTCCCCCCGCTCGGGCATCCGCCGGCCCGCTATCACTGAGAGCAGCGTCGTCTTGCCCGCGCCGTTGATTCCGACCACGCCGAGCCGGTCCCCCGTTGAGACCGTGACTGAGACATCGGCAAAAAGCGGGCGCTCGGGTCTGGACATGCCGACACGGTCAGCGTCAACAAGGATCACGAGCGGAGACTACCGGATCAGCCGCTGACGACTCGATGTTTCAGAGCGCGGTCAGCCGCGGGCGACTCGATGTTTCAGAGCGCGGAACGCCAGTGTCTGGCTGACGAAGGCCACGGCCGCAATCGCAGCCAGGGCCTCCACCAGTGACTGGCCGTCCCACTCAAGGAACAGTGAACGCAGACCTTCCAACAGATAGGTCACAGGGTTGTATCTGGCGGCCTCACCGAGCCATCCGGTCATGGCGTCGATCGGGACGAACGACGAGGTGATGAATGCGAACGGGAAGAACAGCAGGAAAGAGGAGTTGACCGCGCCGGGATTGCCCGTCCGCAACGCTATGGCGTACGGCAGGCCGGTGTAGGCAACCCCCCACAGGGCACCCATCACAATGAACGCGATGACACCCAACGGCCCCGTCGGGAACCGGACACCGATGATGAAGCCGAAGACCAGCACCGGGATCACGAGCATGACGACCAGAACGAAGTCGGCGACGATATGACCGATCAGCAGCGCCCGGCGAGACACCGGTGTGAGCATCAGACGGTCGAAGTACCCGTTCTGGATATCCAGCACCAACGCCGGCGCACGCGACACTCCCGTCACCGCGAAGATGATGGCGACGGGCAACTGGAACGCCTTGTAGTCGATTTCGATGGAGGTGAAGTTGGCAACGTCCTGCAGCGAGCCGACGTTTATGACCAGGAAGAACAACGGGATCAGCAGTGCTGGTACCACCGCTTCAAGATCACGGGGCAGCTGTCGCACCGATCGGATGGCGATGCTGCCGACATCTCTCAAGAAACCGGTTGGTCGCGCCACTATGTGCTGCTTCGGCGTGATTGTCGTGGTCATTGATCGACTCCTTCCATGCGATGGCCTGTGATCTCCAAGAAAACGTCGTCGAGGGTCGGGGTTCGAAGCGCCAGTTCGGACACCGACACGCCGACTCGGTCGAAAGCAAGGGCGACGGGGCTGAGCGCACGGTTGCCGTCGCTGGTGTTGATGATCAGCTCTTCGCCGTGGTGTTCAACGGAATCAAGGCCCTCGATGCCGACGAGCGCCGCCGCCGCCGCTTCGTGTCCTTCTTCAAGGCGGGCGATCACCACATCGGTTCCGACCGTGCGCTTCAGTTCCGTGGGCGAGCCCTGTGCGACCAGCTTGCCGTGGTCGATGATCCCGATGCGGTTCGACAGCTCGTCGGCCTCCTCAAGGTATTGCGTGGTCAGGAACACGGTCATGCCGTGCTCCTGATTGAGGCGACGCACTTCCTCCCAGACACGCAACCGCCCTTGCGGGTCGAGCCCTGTCGTCGGCTCGTCGAGAAAGAGCACCGACGGGCTGTGCATCAATGATGCCGCCAGGTCGAGGCGCCGCTTCATTCCGCCCGAATAGGTCGAGACAAGCGCGGGCAATGCCCCGATGTCGAGGATCGGCGCGAGCTCTTCAATCCGCCGGCTGATTTCGCTTGAGCGCAATCCGAACAGGCGGCCCTGAGTCTGGAGGATCTCGAGCCCGGTCATACGATCGTCGAGCGCAGCTTCCTGCAGGGCCGCACCGATCGAGAACCTCAACTGCGCTGCTTGGGACACCACATCGAAGCCGGCCACCCGGGCGCGGCCGCTCGTAGGAAGCAGCAGCGTGCACAGCATCCGCACCAAAGTCGACTTGCCGGCACCGTTTGGGCCCAGGAACCCGTAGATCTCTCCCTCCGACACTTCCAGATCGATACCGTCGACTGCTCGCAGTTCACCGAAACAACGAACCAGCCCTTCCACCTGTATTGCGGTCATCCCCCGACGCTACCGCCCCTTCACTGGACGTGGCCGTGCCAGCGGTAGCCTCGCCCTGTGCCCAATGGCGAGGTGTCCATCAACGACGTGTCCAACAATGACGTGTCTGGCATCGACGCGGTTCTGCTGGTCGGTTTCGGTGGTCCGGAAGGGCCCGACGACGTCGTGCCGTTTCTTGAGCGGGTTACCGCCGGTCGCAAGATCCCACCTGAGCGCCTTGCCGAGGTGGGTGCCCACTATCAGCACTTCGGCGGAGTCAGCCCGATCAACGATCAGTGCCGAGCGATTCGCCGCGAACTCCAGTCCGAGCTCGCCGCGGCTGGACATTCGTTGCCCGTCTATTGGGGAAACCGCAACTGGCACCCTCTGCTTGAAGAGACGATCGCGCAGATGGCCGCCGAAGGGGTCCACCATGCGGTCGCCCTGGTGACATCCGCCTACAGTTCGTACTCGAGCTGTCGGCAGTACATCGAGGACATCGACCGCGCCAGAGCAGCAGCGGGAGCCGACGATGTACGAATCGACAAGATCAGGCCCTACTTCGACCATCCCGGGTTTGTGGAACCCTTCATCGCCTCAACCCGACAAGCGCTCGACCGCCTGGGGATGACCGAGCCTCCCCCGCTGGTATTCACCGCTCATTCCATACCGATGGCGATGGCCGATTCATGCGACTACGAAACCCAGTTGCGGGCGACCATGGACCTTGTGGCTTCCGCGGCCTCGCCCGACAGTGTCCGCCATCTGGTCTGGCAGAGCCGATCGGGACCTCCTTCGGTGCCGTGGCTCGAGCCCGACATCAACGATCACCTCCGCCGGCTCGCGGCTCACCGGTTCCGAGCCGCGGTTGTGGTCCCGATCGGTTTCGTCTCAGACCACATGGAGGTGGTATGGGACCTGGATCACGAAGCTGCCGCAACCGCGGACGAACTTGGGATTCGAATTGAGCGTGCGACCACTCCGGGAACCGTGCCCGATCCCGATTTCATCGCCATGGCCTGCGAGTTGATCGAGGAACGATTGGGGCTTGCTCCTCGACGGGCCCTGAGTGAACTGCCGGCGCGTCCTTACGATTGCGCGCCCGGGTGCTGCGTGTTCAAGCGCTGAGAATCACCCACCAGCGACGCGCGGCATCCACCAGAGTTCATGAAACCTGTTTTATTCTTGCTTTGTCTCTGTCCATTCGATCTGTGACTTATCCACAGGCTCATGACCCGTTGGAGGGCACCACCGGTGAATCACGTAATGATCGCTGCCGAAGCGCTGCGCTATCGCCTGAAACTGGTTCACGCCCCACTTGTGCAAGACGACGAGTGGAACGTCGAGGAGTTGGCTGTCGCTTCAGTCACGGCCGCCGACCCTCAGGTGGACGGCGCGATCCGCCGTATCGCTGAGTCCTGGATCAAGGCCGGTCTGGAGCCCACGCATCTGTGCGTCCCTTGGAACGGGCCGATGGTTGACGAACTGTTCGAGGACCGTCCCGACCTGGTCGACGCTCTCGACGACATTCTTCGGGGAGCGAACAGAGCCAGACGCGCTGCCTGACGGGAAACGAGGCGCGGCGAGCGCATCTCCGCTCCGCCGTGGCCGTTGGCGGATCTGTTGACTACTTTGTCGGTGTGCAGGTCCTGACGCTGGTCAACCAGAAGGGTGGAGTTGGCAAGACCACCGTGGCATTGGGGTTGGCGGCGGTGGCCTGGACCCGGCAACTCGACTGTCTGGTGATCGACATCGATCCCCAGGGCAACGCCACAACCGGTCTGGGGGTGTGGAACCCACCTTTCAGCGTCGACCATGCCCTGGCTGAGGAGCGGCCCGGTTCGATCGCGAGCCTGAGGGCCACGTCGGGCTGGCCCTCCGAGAACGGTCGCCCCCCTTCGGTCGTACCCGCCACCCCGGTGCTCGCGGCCCGTGAACCGCAACTGATGACAGACCCCATTGGTGCCAACAGTCGTCTGTCAGTAGCGCTTGAGGGCATAGATCACGACCTGGTGATAATCGACTGCCCGCCATCGTTGGGTCTACTCACGATCAATGGGCTGTTCGCGGCGGACCAGGCACTTATCGTCACCGAACCGGGGGCGTGGGCTTCCGATGGTGTCGATCAGATCCTCAGGACCGTGAATCGGATATCCTCGCGCCGAAGTGAGCCGCTCACCGTGGCGGGAGTGGTCGTCAACCGCATGGGTCGCACCAGAGACGCCCGCTATTGGGACGAACAACTCCGAGCAGACCATGGCTCCATGGTGCTGCCTGCGGTGCGGCTGCGTGCCGCTGTGACCGAAGCGGCCGCCAACTCCCTGCCGATCCACGCCCTCGGGGCTCGGGCCGGTGCTCCCGAAGCCGCTGCGGAATTCGAGACTGTCTTCGATCTCATCGTCAACCGCGAGGTGTCAAATGGCGTATGACCCGCAAGCCAAACGTCAGCGTCCTAAACCAACGCCCGAAGGGCCTGCCCCAGTGGACGCGCTGCTTCTCACTGGCACCACCGAGTCCAGCGACCCGCGACCCGATACGGACGATTCCGGGTCTGGAGCGGCCGAGAGTGACAAGTCATCTGAGACACATCCGCCTCCAACGCCCGCGGTCACTCCCGAGCCTGCCAACCCGCCTCCCGACAAGCTGATGCTCAACAGCGCTCTGGCGAGTGCCGCGGGTGCTCTGGTCGGTGCGCTGTTGCTGCGTTACATATGGAGACGCTGGTTCCGCAACGACAACGGCGAATAGGCCGCGATCGAGTCTGTCAAAGCTCGTGTCAGCTGGCCAGTGCTAGCAGTTCCGCTTCCCTAGCAGCTTTGTCGTCAGCCCTCTTGGCGAGCTCGGCCTCACCCTGCGGACACATCGATACATAGGGGCACCATCCGCACAGTGGGCCCGGACGCGGCTCGAAGGAGTCTTCCGAACAAGCCGTCTTTATCTCGGACCAGGTGCCTGCGAGCTTGGAAGCAACGGCATCGATCTCGTTGGCGTTCACGTCGATGCTGACTGTGCGCTGGCCGAGATAGAGCAGTTGTGCGCGCACCGGCATCTCGCCAGTGGACGCCTCCACGGCCGCTGCGTACAACAACACCTGTTCGAGCCGCGACCGACGGTAACGGTGGGAGGGCGCCTTGCCCGACTTGTAGTCGGTGACGACTATTCCGTCGCCATCCTGATCAATCCGGTCGACGATTCCCCGGAAGGGCACTCCGGCCAGTTCAGCTTCCACATCTTGTTCGGTGGCTCGTACATCCACCGTCGCGGGGTCCTCGAGATGCCACAGCCCCTCTATCGCCGTCCATGCCTTCCAGCGGAACAGGCGGGACTGCTTCTCGTCGTGCTCCAACGCCTGATAGTCGTCTGCGGCCTCGGTCTCGGGCCACTCGGCACGAGCGATGACTTGGGCCTGCTCAATCGTTCGTTGGGAGGGTTCGCGCTGCATCAACAGTTCGAGAACACGGTGCGCGAAGCTCCCGGCCAGTGCGTCTTCGCTCGGAGGGTCCGCCAGACGGTCGATGTAGCGGAATCTCCAGCGTCGTGGGCACTGCACGAAGGTCCCGGCTCCCGAAGGGGAGAGACGGGGCGGCGGCACCGGGATCAGCACCGCGGCGGCAGGGGATACCTGGACTTCCGCATCCGTAGTGCCGCTGGGTCCTGAGTCGAGTTCCACTCATGTAGTTCTACACCATGGGTGTGACATCGCAAGGTGAAGCCCCTCAAGTTCTACCGCCGACAGACGCCACGAGGTCTAGATGTCGAGGGTCGTGCTGTCCACCAGGGCGCTGTTGCGAATCAGGAAATCACGCCTGCTCGACACGTCGGTGCCCATCAGCACCTCGAACATCTCCAGAGCTTGTTTGGTCTGAGCGCCGTCGTCCATGGTGAGCCGACGAAGCGTGCGGGTCTTGGGATCAAGCGCGCAATGACGAAGTTCTTCAACGTTCATTTCGCCGAGACCCTTGAAACGCTGCCACTTGATGTTCTCGCGCCGACGGTTGCCTCTGCACAGTTCGTCGGTCACCGCCTCCTTCTCCTCCTCGGAGTAGACACGGTAGGTCTCGTCACCGACCTTGGTCGTGAACAACGGTGGCTGGGCCGCGAACACCCGCCCCGCCTCAAGCATCGGCCGCAGATACTTGTAGATCAGCGTCAACAGCAGGCACCGGATATGGCTGCCGTCAACATCGGCGTCGCAGAGGATCACGATGCGGCCGTAGCGGGCATCAGCAATGTTGAACTTGCGGCCTGCCCCAGCACCGAGCGCAGTGAACAACGCCGTCGCCTCGGCGTTGTCGAGCACCTGCTTCTCGGTCGCCTTGTGGGCATTGACCACCTTGCCCCGCAGCGGCAGGATCGCCATCGTCTCGGAATCACGACCCCTCTTGGCAGGGCCTGCCGCCGAATCGCCCTCCACCAGGATCAGTTCCGAGTCCATACCATGGACGCGGCAGTCGGCGAGCTTCTGGGGCATACCTGTCGAACCGAGACTCGCAGCCTTGCGCTGATTCTCCAGCAGCGTCTTGGAGGCCACACGGTTCTGCACTGCGTTCGACAGTTTGTCGGCGATCGCCTTGACATGGGTGCGGGGTCCACCACCGGGCTCGAACCACTCCTTGAGCTGCTCGTACACCACTCGGCTGACGATTCCGTCGATTGCGGGAGTGCCCAGTTCCTGTTTGGTCTGCCCTCTGAACTGCGGCTCCGGGAAGGTCACTTTCAACGCCGCCACAAGACCCTCCTGGACATCGTCCTTGACGGCCTTGTGCTTGTTCTGCTTGGCGAGCTTGGCAAGTTTGTGGTGGTCCTTGAGCAGCACATTGTTGACCACCCGGGTGAGCGCCTTGTCGAATCCCGCCACATGGGTCCCGCCTTGGGAAGTGGGGATGGTGTTGACGAACGACACCACCTTCGTGTCGTAGCCGGCAACCCAGCGCAACGCGATGTCCACGGTGCACTCCCTGGTGACATCGGTCATCTTCTTGTTGACCGGCACCTTCTCGACGAACGTGTCGATGCCGTTGCCGGTTATGACCGCCGAGACCGGTGGTTGATCCGAGAGGTGGTCGACGAGATCCGCAAGGCCTCCCTTGCTCTGGAACACGAACGGCTCGGCCGAGCTGCCCGCCCGTTTGTCGGTGACCGAGACTCGCATTGTCGGCACCAGAAAACACGCCTGCGTCATACGATCGCAGACCTCGTCGAAGTCGACGCGGGCGTCGGGGTCGAAAATCTCAAAATCCGGCCAGAAACGCACCCGCGTACCGGTCCGATTCTTGGAGACGCGCTTGGTCTTGGTGAGTTGATGACCGGGTTTGAAGGGGCCAGAACCGTTGAACTGGCCAGCCACACGGTTCTTGAAACCCAGTACATGGGTGCCGCCATCACGATCGACCTCGACCGTCAGCTTTGTGGCCAAGGCGTTCACGACGGACGCGCCGACTCCATGCAGACCACCCGACGCCGAGTACGCGCCGCCACCGAACTTGCCCCCCGCGTGCAACTCCGTGAACACCACCTCGACAGCTGAGACCTTGCGCTTGGCGTGACGGTCGATGGGGATGCCGCGGCCGTCGTCAGAGACCTCCACCGACCTGTCGCGGTGCAGAGTGACATCCACCCTGTTCGCGAAACCCGCCGCGGCCTCATCGACCGCATTGTCGACCAGTTCCCAGACGAGGTGCATGAGCCCCGCGCTGCCCGTACCGCCGATATACATGCCGGGTCGTTTACGCACGGCTTCCAGGCCCTCAAGGGTCTCGATCGCATCAGCGTCGTAGGTGGTCGAGGTGGTTGCAGCCAAGAGAGATTCCTGCGTGTTGGTGATGATCGCGGTCAACGAACGAGTGTTCGCAATACCGTACTAGGAACGGGTGACAGCGAAGCGGATTTGGGTAACAATGGGGCCTTGCGGCGCCAGCGAATTCCCACTCTCACATTAGCGATCACTCTCGTGCTCGCCAGTGTGGCAGCGGCTTGCGGCGGCGATGGATCTTCGGGGCCTGACGCCTCTGGAGACGCCGGATTCGTGACGACCACGCTTCCGCCCCTCGCCCCGAACGACGCAACCACCCCGACCCAGGTGGAGCGCGACGACCAGGGCGAGGGTGAGACCGCTCCCGACCAGACAACCACGTCGACGACCATTGCCGAGGGTGACGCCCCGGTCACGACCCTTCCCCCAGACCCTGCGCCGGCCGAAACAGCTCCGGCGGGACCCTCAGACGACACGGCCGAAACTCTGGCAACCACAGTTCCGGCGACAACCACGGTTGCGGCCGGCGCAACCCAGCCCGCCACTACCGACGCACCGACGACCACCGCCGGAACGACGATCACAGACGCACCAACAACAGACCCACCAACAACAGACGCACCAGCAACAGACCCACCGACAACCACAGAGCCACCAACAACCACCGCGGCACCTACCACCACAACGGCCAAGACCCTGACTCGACAGGAGATCCTTGACGCCGCAGCCGACAACGTCTCGAAACTGCAACCAAACAACGACCGGCGACTGATCGAAGTCCTGAACGTCGCCGACGGGTCGATAACCAGCCTGGCAGAGGCCGTGGACGGTGACCGTCCGGTTCTGCTGTGGTTCTGGGCACCTCATTGACCGACATGTCGGCGCGAGGCGCCGTACGTCGAGCAGTTCGCTCGAGACCACATCGACGAACTCCAGGTGATCGGCATGGGCGCCCAGGACAACTTCAGCCTTGCTCTCAGTTTCGTCACCGACTTCGGAGTCACGACCCCGACCATGGTCTGGGATCCGTCCTTCACCACATGGAGCCAATACGGGATCAGGACGAACAGTTCGATGATTCTGCTGAACAGCGACCTTACCGAAGGGACTCGACCGTTCGTCGGGTTCGACTCGGCCCAACAACGGAGAATCATCGACGCGCTCAGCCAGTTCTCCTGATCGAGGCTCGGGCGGCGGCTACCAGCGGGCGTCAGCAACCACCATGACCTGGCGCTCGGTGCGGCTCGGCACCAGGTCCCGGGCGCTTGGTTCGATGTTGAGCGGGACAGGGTTGGGATCGAGCTTGCGGGGATCGTCGTAGTCGGCCATGAGCGAGTACACGTCGGTCATTGCCGCGGGCCCGAACCAGGTGCCGGTGATCGTCTCGCCCGCGGCCAGCCTGGCGATCCGCACTCCCTGGCCGGCCCGGCCCTTGGCCGGCAGGTCGGCGTACGGCGTTGACTTGACTCCCGCAGCGCTGGTGACAACCAGCACCGCTCCGTCTCCGAGCATCACATCGGCCCCCACGACCTCGGCGTCACCGAGAAGTCTCATACCGGCCACACCGGCCGCGCCGCGACCCTGGTCGTTGATCGCGTCCAAGGGCGTGCGCAAGACCCGGCCGTCGGATGCGACGAGCGCAATGTCGACGCCGAGGGGCGCCCGAAACGCCGCGGCCACACGGTCCGTGCCTTTCAGTGAGATCACAGTCGCCGACGACCTGGTGCTCATCACCTCGCCCAGGGTCAGCCTTTTGACCACGCCTCTGGCCGTCACGAGCACCAGGCGTTCATCGCCGTCGGTGATCAGCACCAACACCGTCTCGGCCCTGTTGAGCCCGAGTTGCGCCGATGCAGCCACGCCGCGGGCACGGCCCGATGCGTCCGGAAGCTCCTGGACCCGCACCGAAACGGCTCGACCCTCGGAAGTGACCGCCTTGATCTCAGCGGCTGTGGTGGTCATGGCGCGCGCCGCGATCAGATCGTGACGACCAACGGTCGCCCTCCGCGCACCGTTGGCGGGGGCACGGCCGAGATTGCCCGACGTCGACAGGGTCACCACGCACGGTTCATCGACATCGGAGGCCTCAGACTCGTCGTGTGGGGGTTGTTCATGGACCACGATGCTGTCGGGTTCGATGATCTCGGCACGCCTCGGCACGCCGTGGGCCTCAACGAGCTCGTCGAGCTCTCTCAGCACCAGAGTCCGGCGCCTGGCCTCTGAGTTGAGCAGTTTCTGATACTCCGCAATATTGACGCGCAGTCCGGTGGCTTCCTCGGTGAGTTCAAGCTTGGCCAGAGCGGTGAGACGGCGCAGCGGCATGTCGAGTATGTGAGCTGCCTGGACGTCTGTCAGCAGGAACCGCTCGATCAGCCCCACCCTGGCTTCAGAAGCGTCCTGAGAGCCTCGGATGATGGCTACGACCTCGTCGATCGAGTCGAGGGCAACCAGCAGACCCTCGAGAATATGCAGGCGGTCCTGCGCTTTGGCGAGACGGTACTCGGTGCGGCGAACGATCACCTCTAGGCGATGCTCAATGAAGAGACTGCAGAGTTCGTGGATGCCGAGCGTGGTCGGCACGCCGTCGACCAGCACCACATTGTTGATGCCGAACGTCTCCTCGAGCGGCGTGAGCCGGTACATGTCCTGAAGCGCCAACTGCGGGTTGACGCCTGGTTTCAGGTCGATCTGGATGCGCAGCCCCTCCATATCGCTCAGATCGGCGATGCCCGCGATCCCGGCGATCCTGCCGCTGTTCGCCAGTTCCTGGACCTTGCTGATCACCCGCTCGGGGCCGACCAGGTACGGCAACTCGGTGACGACCACAGCCTGACGGGAGCGGGTTGTCTGCTCGACATGGGCCTTCGCGCGGATCCGGAACGAACCGCGCCCCGTCTCATAGGCCTCGCGCAGGCCGTCATTGACCACGATGCCTCCCGACGGGAAGTCGGGTCCGGGGAGCACTTCCATCATCTCGTCGATGGTCGGGCGGGGGCGCCGCTTGGTCATCACCAGCCTGACCAGTTCGGCCACCTCGCCGAGGTTGTGCGGGGCCATGTTGGTGGCCATTCCCACGGCGATCCCGCTGGTGCCGTTGACGATGATGTTGGGCGCCGCGGCGGGCAGCACTGAAGGCTCCTCTCCCTCGCCGTCGTAGGTGGGGCGGAAGTCGACCGTGTCCTCGTCGAGTTCGCGGACCATGTCCATCGCCGCTTCGGCGAGCCGGCACTCGGTGTAGCGCGAGGCGGCGGGTGGGTCGTCGAGCGAACCGAAGTTGCCCTGCGGGTCGATGAAGGGGAGCATCCGCGAGAAGTCCTGCCCCATCCGCACCAGGGTGTCGTAGATGGCGGAGTCGCCGTGGGGGTGGTATCGGCCCATTGTGTCGCCGACGATGCGGGCCGATTTGCGGAACGGAGTACCTGGGCGGACTCCCATCTGCAGCATCGACCAGAGGATCCGACGCTGCACGGGTTTGAGCCCGTCTCTCACGTCGGGGATCGCCCTTGCGGTGATGACGCTCAACGAGTAGGCGAGGAACGACTCGCTCATCTCGTCGGCGACGGGCACATCGACGACGTCTCGGGCGTAGCCGGAGTCGAATTCGAGTTGTCGGGGCACGGTATGCCTCCCGTGGTTGTTGCCGTGGTTGCGAAGGTTGCGAACGAACGTTCGTCAGCTTAGTTCCGCGCTCTGACAGCCCCGCGGAGGCCCCGGCGTGTAGAGTGCCGAGGTGCCTGAGCTGCCCGAAGTGGAGACGATCCGCCGCCGACTCGAACCGCGGGTTCTGGGAGCTGAGATCGTCGATGCCGGATCCCACTGGTCGTCCAAGTTCACACCCGCAGTCGGTGCCGTCGGTGCGGAGGTCTTGGCGTTGCGCCGCCGCGGGAAGTACCTGCTCTTCGACCTTTCCACCGACGAGGAGTTGATCGTCCATCTGGGGATGACGGGCCGACTCGCGGTACGGGAGCCGAGTCCGGAGGCGCTGGAACATCCCCATCTTCGGGCCTGGTGGGATCTGGACGGCGGTGGGCGGTTGACCTTCCACGACATTCGCCGATTCGGACGCAT
Source organism: Candidatus Aldehydirespiratoraceae bacterium (assembly GCA_965221585.1). Taxonomy (GTDB): domain Bacteria; phylum Actinomycetota; class Acidimicrobiia; order Acidimicrobiales; family Aldehydirespiratoraceae; genus VXYK01. The sequence continues at coordinate 2,389,388 of OZ244898.1, forward strand.
CCATCATGTCCAGCGTGGTGATCACGGCGGCATACCCACGCTCGCCGCGCTGGGACCCGAGCCGTGGGATCCCGCCTTCACCGGGCGGTCCCTGGCTGCTTTCGTAAAGCGCTCGGACCGGCATGTCAAGACGCTGCTGTTGTCGCAGCGTCCGGTCGCCGGCATCGGCAACATATATGCCGACGAGGCCTTCTGGCTCGCCAAGATCAACCCCGCGACCCGGCGATTGAGCCCGCAGCGGGCGGAGCGCCTGGTCGAAGGCATCCGCACAGCCCTCGACTCTGGAATCAAATACGGTGGCACGACCCTGCGCGACTACGTGGACCCCGACGGCCGAGCCGGTGCCAACCAGCACGAGTTGCACTGCTACGGGCGGGCGGGCGAGCCCTGCGACCGCTGCGGAACCGTCATGAGCCGCCGAGTCATCGACGCCCGCACCACCACTTGGTGCCCCACCTGCCAGCCCCGCTGACAGCCGTCTAGCGCAAGCGCCTCGCAGGGTCCACCGGAGCAGTCTCCCGGCCTGCTGGGCGGGCCGTTGCGTTGCCCCAAAGAGACACGACGGCTAGCGTGTAGCTGACATCGCGCCGTCGCGCACGAAAGCGGAGATCAAATGACAAGCGATCGACATGGTGTTGTGACCGAACGGTTGACTCTGCCCGATGAACTCGTTCTAACTCTGCTGAATGAAGAAAGCGGGTACTTCCGCCAAGTGTCGGGTTGGAAATTGAACTGCGCGGTCGTCGGCTCCGTACTCGCCGAGCTGTCGCTCATCGACCGCGTAGACACGGACATGGAGTCTTTGATCCTCCTTGACCGGACACCGACCGGCGACCCCTGCCTCGACCCCTGCCTCGCGGAGATCGCCGTGGAGCCCCGCCGACGCGACGCCCAATACTGGGTAGAGCGCCTCGCTCCCCGCGCTGAGGAGATCATTGACACGGTGCTGGACCGCCTAGTCCGAAGGAACATCCTGCAACACCACGAAGGCGATTACTGGTCGCTGGCCCGGGGTGCCTGGAAGTCGGGATTCGCCGCAAGCTCCGAGGTCGGCACGCCTGTGGAGTTCGTCAAGACCCGCATCAGCCGGGCCATATTCGACAACGAGATTCCCGACCCGAGAGACATCATCATCATCTGCCTGATCGACACGTGCGAAGTCCTGCGCGACATCTTCGACATCGAGGATGAGTTCGAGGAGCGGATAGAGCAGATCTGCAAGATGGACCTGATCGGACGCGCGATCGCCGACGCGGTGGGCGAGAACATCGCCCGGCCCGTCGGTCGAACAGCCCTGGCCAAGCCGATTCCCGTGGTCAAGCGGCGCAAGCTGCTGCGCAGCGATAGTTTCCGTTCTCGCAACATCCCAGCAGTCTTCGCCGAACTCTATGAGGAGTACGGGCCGGTGTTCCAGATCAAGGCGCCGTTCCAGGAACCTCTGATCTTTCTCGCAGGTCCCGTCGCGAACCATTGGATGCACCGCGAGGGCCGCACGTATCTCAGGGCTCGGGACTACTTCGAGAGTTTCGAGAAGGTCTACGGCGGAGTCGGGCTGCTGCCCGCCTTGGACGGAGCCGACCACTTCAGGTACCGCAAGACCGTCCAACCCGGATACTCACGCGCCAGGCTCGAGGAGCAGATCGATGAGTGCTTGGCCTACGCGCGGAACCACATGGCCACTCTTCCGGTCGGCGAGAAGATGCCGGCGATATTGATGAGCCGGAAGATGATCAACTCGCAGTTGTCTCCCCTGCTGGTGACCATCGAGTCGAACGATGTCATCGACGATTTGTGCGCCTTCAAGAAACGGGCGCTCAAAGCGCATCTCGCCCGAGTCGTCCCCAAGTTCATGCTGAGGACGCCGGGCATGAAACGCCGGGCGAAGATTATCGATGACGTGGTGGACCAGGTCCAGAGGGTCCACACCCCCGCTCAGCGGGCCGGTTGTCCACGGAATCTCGGCGATGAGCTGTTGAGCATGCATGCCAACGACCGGCAGTTCCTGCCGGAGTCGAATCTGCCGTTCGTGCTGTCATCCCCGCTGCTCGCCTCGATGTACTCAGGCGACCAGTTCAGCTTCATCCTGTACCACCTGCTGTCACAGCCGGAGTTCTACGAGAAGGTCCGCAGCGAGGCCGATGCCGTCTTCGCTGACGGCGACCCCGACATCGAGACACTCACCGGACCCGCGACCAGCGTCTCGCGGCGCTTCATCATGGAGTGCCTGCGCCTCACTCCGATCATCCCGATGTCTATCCGCAATGTGATGAACGCCTGCGTGGTCGAGGGCTACGAGCTGCCCGAGGGGACACGGGTCCATATCGCCACCACCGCGACACACTACCTGAGCGAAGTCTTCCCCGATCCTCACAAGTTCGACATCGACCGCTACGAGGCGCCGCGCAAGGAGCACCTGGGTACCGGATACGCACCTTTCGGCTTGGGGACTCACAGCTGCCTCGGCTCCCGACTGGCGGAGACGCAGATCCTGATGAACATGCTGATGCTCGCCCACTACTTCACGATGGAGATAGCGCAGAAGAACCCCCAGTTGAAGATCAGCGCGTTGCCGACGATGTCTCCCAGCAAGAGGCTGATGTTCCGCATCACCGAGCAGAGGCGCGAGCTGCCAGTCTGAGTTGCGGAACGGAACATGCAGATCCCGATCTCGAAGCAGCTGAAACAGTTCCGCGAACTGTCCGTCGGAATGAAGGACAGCTACCGCAACGCCGACGCCAAGCACCGCGTCGAGCAGTTCGAGGGGTGGATGGACAGAGCCTCGTCGGATGACCCGGGCACAGCGGACTACGACCACGCCCAGACAGTCAGAGAGTACTACGACATGCTCACCGAGTTCATGGTGTTCGGTTGGGGCGAGTCGCTCCACTTCGCGCCGCTGTCCTCCGCGGAGAGCCTGGAAGACTCCAAAGTCCGGCACCAGCGCCTGATGATCTCCAAACTGGAGCTTCAGGAAGGCATGGAGGTCATCGACGTCGGCTGCGGGATCGGCGGCCCGATGCGCCGAGTCGTCGCTGAGGCCGGTGTCAAGGTCCTCGGGGTCAACAGCAGCGAGTACCAGTTGGGAAAGGCGAGGTCGATGAACGCCGCGGCGGGGATCGACGACGAGGTCGAGTTCCTGGCATGCAGTTTCATGGATATGGGCGCACTCGCCGACAACACCTTCGACCGGGGGTACGCCATCGAGTCGACGTGCCACGCACCCGACAAGCAGGGCGCCTTCGCCGAGATCTTCCGGGTGCTCAAACCCGGCGCCCTCCTCTGGGGCCAAGAGATGTGCATGACCGACGAGTACGACCCTGAAGACGGCCGGCATCGGAACATCAAGAATGAACTGATGCAGGGCATCGCCCTCCACGGAATCGCCACCACCGACGAGGTGGACCGATCCCTCGAGGCGGTGGGCTTCGAAGTGCTCGAGGCGTCAGACCACGGCGCCATAGAGGACGGAGCCGCCACTCCGTGGTACCAGCCCATGGCCGGTCAGCGCAACACCCTGGGCAACGCCCTGCGCAGGACGCCGCTGGGCCGCCGAACGCTCGTGGGGTTGACCAGAGCGGCCGAGACCGTCCGCGTATTCCCCAAGGGCTCCGCCGAAGTGGTCAGGCTGTTGGACCGGACCGCCAACGCCTACGTGATGGGCGGCGAGACCGGGATCTTCACACCGCTCTACTGCTTTCTGGCCCGCAAACCCGCCTGAGTGTGCTGGCGAGCCAGCCCTTCGGATGGGCGATCAGCTATCCGTCCGACGCGCCTGACCCGTCTGAAGCGCCCAGCTCCTCATGACGCCGATGCACGTCATCGATCGCCACGTCGAGGTCGTCCCACAGGTTCTGGACAGTTGAGCGCAGCCGCATGTTCTCATAGGCACCCCAGACGGTCATCGCCGGCGGGACGACCAGGATCGAGACGAACAACGAATATCCGATCGTGATCGCGGAGGTCACGCCGAACTGCTGGATTCCATCGAGCGGCGAGAACACCAGGACACCGAACCCCAACGCCGTGGTAAGAGCCGAACCCAGCAACGCCGAGCCGGTCGTGGCAAGTGTGCGCACCGCTGCTTTCTCCGGGTTGCGTACCCGGGCAAACTCCTCCTGGTAGCGGTGGATCATGTGGATGGTGTAGTCCACACCGATACCGATCGACAGCGCCGTGATGATCGAGGTGATCAACGAGTAGGGAATGTCCAGGAGCGCCATTGTGCCCAGCACCCAGATGAGGACCAGCACAATCGGCCCGACCGCTATGAACCCGAGCACCGGGCGGCGCAGCGTCACCCAGAAGAACAGGGTCAGGATTCCCAGTGCGACGGCAACGGTGGTGGCGATCGCCTCCGTCTGGCCAGCGGTGATGTGGTCGCGGATCGTGACCTGCAGGATGCTCAGAGCCGTTGCGGTGATGGCATCGTCGTCGCCGGCCCAGAGCGCCTCAATCTCCTGTTGGACCACAGTCGCAGAATCGGGATCGTCGGTGTAGGTGGGGAACGTGAGCAGGATGGCGTCGACACCGTCGGGATCGTTGACGAGGATGCTCCCGAGGAAGGGATCGCGCTCCTCGAGCCGATCGAGGAACTCCTGCATCAGCACCGGGTCGAGTTGTACGCCAGCGGAGGCTCGCGTGAAGAGTTCCGCCAGCTCCGAGTCGTAGTTGTCGTTCGGTTCACCACTGTCGTGGGTCCAGTCGCGCACTAGCGACTCGTAGGTCGGGGCCATCGGCCCCGCCGCAGCGACTGGGCGTCGTTGTTCGTCGGAGAACGCGGCGGACAGGTCCCGTACGTTCAGAAGTGTTCGGGTCTCGGTGGCTTCAGCCCGTACCAGCACAGTGGCCAACTCCGTCGATCCGCCGACTGCGGTGTCGAGGCTCTCCATGTCGTTGAGCACGTTCCCGTCCCGGGGCAGGATGTCGCGGATGCTGAACTCCGAACTGAGGCCGGTGGCTACAAACCCGAACCAGACCGTCACGGCGACCACTGCGACAAGATAGGGCGCGGGCCGGCGAGCCACCGCCGATCCGAGCAGTTCCGCGGAACGTTCGATACCGGGCAGCGCGTCCGACACCGAGCGGGGTGGTTTCAACTTGCCTCGGGCCTCGCGCCGCCGGTCGACTATGGTCCGCCCCGCGGGAACCAGGGTGAGCATCACGATCAGGCTCAATCCCACACCCAGGCCGGCGACCACGCCGAAGTCTCTGATCACGCTTATCGGCGAGAAGAGCGTTGAGAAGAAGCTGGCAACCGTGGTCACAGCGGCCAACAGCAGCGGGATGGCGACGTGCCGCAGTCCGATCCGAACCGCTTCGAGGACGGGCTCGCCCTCTCCTCGTTGCTCGCGATAATGCGACACGGCCTGGATCGCATAGTCGACCGTGAGGCTGATCACGATGATCGGGACCATCACTGAGAGCGAGCTCGGCGGACCGATCCAGTCGAGTCCCTTCGGTCCCAACCAGCCCTCTGCACCAATGATCCAGGTCAGCGAGAAAATCAGACCGGTGAGCGTGATCAACAGGTCCGACAGAGTGCGCAGGAAGAGCAGGATCAGCGCCGCGATCAACAACAGGGCCAGCCCGATCAACGGCCCCATCCCCGATTCGGTGGCCTCCTTGTACTCGTCCTCGATAATGATCGGCGAGACACTGCTGACGCGCAGCGGACCATCAGAGTCGAGCGCCAGGTCGTTCACGGCCCGTTCCGCTTCGGCGATGCGCTCGTCGCCGGTATCACGCAGGCGGATGGTCGAGACGGTCACCGAGGTACCGTCGGTGTCGTCCCCCGACATCGCCGCGAATGCTCCTGCGAGCTCCGGCACGGCACTGATCGCGTCGATCTCTGCTTGAGTGACCGATCCGAAGTCGCTGACCCCCCCGAAGGCCTCGAACAGCAGAGACGGTGCAATGATCGGGTCTGGAGGTGCCAACAGCGCCGTCACGGCCGGGATGTTGACGATCTCGTCCACCAGGGCGTCCATCTGCGACAGGCCCTCAGGTGTGAACGCCTCGCCGCGGAACACCAGCGTCACGACGCTGACGTCGCTGGCCTCCCCGAAGTACTGGTCGAGTTCGTCGACCGCGGCCAGGTAGGGACTGTCCGAAGGAAGGAACTCCAGCGAAGCCCCCTCAGTCGGCTCTGTCCGCAGAGACGCCCCCGCTCCGAGACCAACCGTGATAATCAGCAGAACAAGGATCGTGATATACGGCCGAGAGGTGACCAGCCGACTGAACCTGTCGAGCACGCGTGTCATGGCGTGTCACTGTACCTTCCCGGCTGCGGGGCCGGGGTAATCGCCCAGCGGCCGGGCGGGAGATATGTGTTCAGCGCTTCACCTTCCGGAACCGGCCACCGTGCAGAATGCTGCCGTAGTAGTTGAACAGCCGGGCCGCTTCGGGATCATCGAAGGGATAGTCGGCGCCGATCTGCCTCGCCGCGGCCAGCCCCGTGACGAGGCAGGTCTCCTGGCTGTTGATCAGCGTGTGGGCACCGCAGTACCAGGTTCGCCTCCTGCCCTGGACGAAGCGGAAGGCCTGGACGGTCAGCACAACGTGACGCACATCGTGCACGATGTGTTGGAACCACCACCTCTTGACGATCTTGGCGTCATCGATGGGGGTGATCGGGTTGTAGGTCACCAGGCAGGGCTTGTCGGAGCGGTTCGCCCACGGTTGCTGGTTGTGCATGATGTAGGTGATCTCGTAGTTGTCCGGCCTGGTGCCGTACTGTTCTACGTGGGTGCTCCGGGTTGTCAGGGGCTTGACCTCGTTGTCCGGAAGGACCGAGGCGTCGGAGTGGACGATCGTGTGGTTGTGGAGTTCGCTCTCGTAGCGGACCGACGCGAGCAGCCGGCGCTCGAGGCGGGTGGGTCGGTCGAGCATCATCAGCGTCTGATTGGCGTTGCAGGCGAAGATCACCTCGTCGAACGTCTCGCGCACACCGGCAGTGTCCTCCACTACAACGCCCGAGGACGAGCGGTACACCTTCTCGACAGGCCGGTTCAGGTGGATCTTGTCGCGGTAGTCCGCCGAAAGGTGTTCGTAGATGCGCCTAGTCCCCTGGTCCCAGGTCCGCATCGGTGTCGCGGACTCGATGTCGAAGAACTCGAGGTAACGAGCGAACAGCGCCGCGGGCATGTCGAACACGTTCGTCGCCATCAAGAAGTTGACGAACATGGGCTTCAGGATCTTGTACCTGAAGTCTCCCGAGAACCCGCCCAAATTCAAAACTGTGCCCATGCTGATGTAATTGAACGGGTTACAGAAGTTGAGGAACTTCGACGGAGACCGGCTCAACCAACCGAACTTCTTGAGGAACCGCAGGATTCGCTGGAACTTGGCGATCTCGGCCTGCAGTTGCTCGCGTATCTCGGAATCGAAATCGTGGGCATAGACGCGCCCGCCGTACTTCACGCTGTAGCTGAACCTGGTCTCTATGAGGTCGATGTCGAAGCGGTCCAGAAGCAACAGAATGTGCTGGTACACCGACGGGATGCAGGCAGTGACCGAGATGTCGAAGGGAATCGACGTGCCGTCATCCTGTGGCATGTCGGCTGTGATCGCGTTCCCACCAATTCGCTCCGCCGCCTCGAACACCCGGAAATCGAAGCGGTCGGGGCTGTGGCTGAGAGCCCATGCCGCGCCGAGCCCTGAGACACCTCCGCCGATGATCGCGATTCTGCGCGGAGACTGGGGTGAATTGTCCTTTGCCATTGTCTGCGGTCCTAGATCGTTGTCGGCTGAGACGTTGTCAGTCGTTCCGTCGTCGGCTGAGGCGCCGTCTGTTGCCGGCTGGTCGCTGATTGCCGGCCGTCACTGACCACCACGGGCGTCTCGGGGTAGAACTGCTTGCAGTAGGCGCGGTAGGCCATGATCTCACCGTCGGAACGAGACAGCAGCGGCTGCAAGCGGGATTCTTTGCGGCTCCATATGATCACATCGTCCAGAACGTCATGCCGTTGGAAGTAGAGCGCCATTCTGTTCATCATGGGCGCTCGCAACTTCACCGGGAGGAAACCCAGACCTGGGATCCAGCGGCTCGGCTTTCGTATCTCACGCACCTGCGAGACGATCGACAGGTCTATGAGCGTGCCGTCTACGGGAGTCGCCAGCACCCAGAGCCGCATATCCAATCCGATCGTGTGCTCGCGGATAGCCACGAACGAGTAGCCGAGTCCATAGATCTCGGTGTGGGCGGTCAAGTCGAGCTTGATGAACGGGACTCCGGCAATCCTGCGAGTGCTGACGAAGTCGAAGTTGCTCTCGAAACGGTGTCCGTTGACCGCGATCGTCTCGACGCGTCCGACGCTGTCGTAGCCGTGAACGTAACGAAGGTGGGCCAGGTCCACGGCATTTTCGGTGGTTTCCTGGGGATGACCCGGAAACCGGTGGGTCCAGATGCGAAAGTCGGTCCAGCCAGTCTGGTCCGGCGGTTCGGCAGGGAGGCTCCATTGCGGAGGCCTTCCGCCGGGACCCCACCAAGCAAGGACCAGATCCTCGATCTGCCGTGTCTCGAACACTCGCAGGCGCATGTTCTCCGGTGCCGGGGCGTAGGGCGTGGCAACACATCGGCCATCCGCCTCGTACTCGAATCCGTGGAATGGGCAGACGAGCCGGCCGTCGCGTACACATCCCCCTGCGGCAGGGCCCAGATCGGAACCCAGGTGCGGGCAGTAGGCCTCCGCTACGCAGACGTTTCCGCGCTGGTCGCACCAGACCACGATCTCTTCGCCCATCCAGGTCTTCCGGATCAGCTTCTCCTTCTCCAGGGACTTGCGACTTGCGAGGAAGTACCAGCCTTCAGGAAACGGGGAAGGTAACGCGCCGTTAGCCGTCTCCGTGCGTCCGACCGGCATGTTCATACTCCTCACGCGGATTGTCGGCTCGTAGAAATTCCCCGAGGGTCAACTCTACACAGTCCACCTGCAGACTGGCGCGGATCCGCTATGGGTCGGTGGTGCGCCGATAGATTCAGCTGATGGACCAGCTGTCGCTGCCCGGGCCGTTGGCTGCAACCATCGCCCGTTCCGCTGGTCGCCTGTCGCGTCTGTTGCGTCGGGGCGGGGGAACCACATTGCCTGGTCTGCTGCTCAACCGTATGCGTCCTCAGGCCACCGCAGAGATGGCGAGCGCAATCCCTGATGGCGTGATCCTCCTGTCAGGAACGAACGGCAAGACCACAACGGCTCGGCTGATACGGGCTGCGCTCGACAGCTCCGGTGCTCGAGTGGTGGCCAACACGGCTGGTTCCAACCTCGAACGCGGGGTCGCAACAGCTCTGCTGCATGCCGATAGCCCCGACATCGCCCTGTTCGAAGTGGACGAGGCGGCCCTTGGTGCTCTGGTGACACAAACCCGTCCGAGGGTCGTCGTCCTGATGAACCTGTTTCGTGATCAGCTCGACCGCTACGGCGAACTCGAGCATCTGGCGCAGAGTTGGCGTGCCGTGGTCGCCAAGCTGGACCCTGACACGATCCTGGTCTACAACGCGGATGATCCCGCTGTGGCGGAGATCGGTGCCGAGCACCCGAACGCTGTGTCCTACGGGATCGAGGATCCGCTCATTGGGCGGGAGCACCGTTCACATGCTGCGGACAACACCGACTGCCGTCGCTGCGACACACCGCTGCGATACCGGTTGGTCACCGTCGGCCACCTCGGGCGCTGGGAGTGCCCGTCATGCGGTCTGAGCCGACCGCAACCTGATGTGAGAGCCACAAGCGTGGAGCTCAGCGGCATGGACGGCCAGCGGATCACCATCGCGACACCAGCAGGCCCGGCGGAGCTGGAGCTGCGCCTGCCCGGTCTGCCCAACACCTACAACGCGGTGGCAGCTGCCACGGCCGGCGTAGCGGTTGGACTCGGCAACGAGACCATCGCTGAGGCGTTGGCTCAGCGCGGTGCGGCGTTCGGGCGAGCTGAGCACATCAGTGTCGGGGACGTGCGTGTAACCACGCTGTTGGCCAAGAACCCTGCGGGAGCGAACGAGAACCTGCGCTTGGTATTGAACGAGGGCCATCCGCTGCACCTGATGATCCTTCTCAACGACCGCACCGCCGACGGCCAGGACGTGTCCTGGATCTGGGATGTGGACTACGAACTCCTGTTGGAGCGTGACCGGCTCGCATCCCTCACCCTGGGCGGAGCTCGAGCCCATGACCTCGCCCTGCGGTTCCGCTACGCCGGAGTGGACGCGACGCGGATGGCAGTGGTGCCCGAACCCGCCGCGGCGTTCGACACGGCTCTGGGAGCCTGCGGCCCGAGCGGAAGCCTGTACGTCCTCCCCACCTACACCGCGATGTTGGACTTTCGCGGGGTGCTGGCGAGCCGCGGGCTGGTGCGGGAATTCTGGGAGGACCGATGAGCACGAACGGTCCGGTTGTGAGGTTGGGGCATCTGTACCCCGACCATCTCAACATCTATGCGGACCGGGGCAACATTGCAGTGTTCCAGCGCCGTCTGGAGTGGCGGGGGTTGGCGCTGGAGGTGGTCGAGGTGGGTCTCGGCGACGAGATACCCGAAGACTGCAATCTCTACTACCTCGGCGGCGGCCAGGACCGGGATCAGCTGATGGTCGCACAGGATCTGGTCGGCAAAGCCGATCCCCTGCGGCGGGCAGTCGACAACGGAGCCGCGGTGCTGGCAGTGTGCGGCGGATATCAACTCATGGGACACAGCTACGTGGCCGCCAACGGACAGGAGATGGCCGGCACGGGCCTGCTGGACCTGGAGACCACCGCCGGAACCGACAGGCTCATCGGCGATGTGGTTCTGAGCGTGGATCTGGACGGCGAGACCGCCAGCGTGGTCGGCTATGAGAACCACGCCGGTCGGACTCGTCTCGGATCGCAGTGCTCTCCGTTGGGCCGAGTCACCAAGGGTCACGGCAACAACGGCGAGGACGGTTTTGAGGGCGCTGTTTCGGGCCGTCGCGTAGGTACCTACCTGCATGGCCCGCTGTTGCCCAAGAACCCCTGGTTGGCGGACACTCTGTTGAGATGGGCGCTGGACCACGCCGGAGCGAGCCTTGAACTCGAGCCCCTCGATGACAACCTCGAACAGGCCGCGCACGCAACCGCCGTGGCACGAGCAGGTTTGAAGCGCTAACGGCCTACACCCGGTACCGACAACACCGACAACCACACGCGGCTCCGGCCTACGACCGGCGATATTCTGTCGGCAATGGTCTTCGGTGTCGTTGCGCTGGTAATCGCCGGGATGATGGTGGCGGTTTGGACGATCAGCGTGGTGATCCGAGACGCCAGCATCGTCGACATTCTGTGGGGTCCCGGATTCGTCGTGGTGGCTTGGACCACATTCATCGTCTCCTTTCCCGATTTCTCCGACGGCGGTGACACCCGTCGGGCCGTGTTGTTGTGTGCAATGGCCACGGTCTGGGGGTTGCGCCTCGGCGTTCATCTGGGCGTGCGCAACCTCGGAAAGGGCGAGGACTACCGCTATCGGGCGATGCGTCGCCGACACGGCGACCGGTTCTGGATCGTCAGCCTGGTGACGGTGTACGGCCTGCAGGGCGTGGCCATGTGGGTCGTCTCGCTGCCTCTGCAGATCGGCATCAGCGAAACGGAGACTGGCTCTACGACGCTCTGGATCGTCGGTGCCGTGGTGTTCGTCGTCGGTCTCGGATTCGAGTCGGTCGGGGACTGGCAGCTGAGTCGCTTCAAAGCAGACCCTGCCAATGCCGGATCGGTGATGGACCGTGGACTCTGGCGCTACACGCGGCACCCGAACTATTTCGGAGACGCCTGCGCCTGGTGGGGTATCGGGTTGGTCGCCGCCTCCACCCCGATCGGCGTTGTGGGACTGCTCGGCCCGGCATTGATAACCTTTCTGCTGATGCGCGTGTCTGGCGTGCCCATGCTCGAACGGAGCCTTTCTCGCAGGCGCGCCGGCTACGACGAGTACGTGCGCCGCACCAGTTCGTTCTTCCCGCTGCCACCGAAACCGTGATCCCGGTTGCATTCAGAAGGGTGAAGGCTTGATGCGTACACAAGGGTCCGAACTGCCGAGGATTGGTTTCGTCGGGCTCGGCAACATGGGGGGCCGGATGTGCCTTCGACTGATAGCCGCGGGTTACGAGGTGATCGCCTTCGACATCGACGAGACAGCACTGGCGCCGGTGGTCAGCGCTGGTGCCACCGCAGCGCCTTCAGCTTCAGCATGCGCCGGCCAAGTCGACCTGTTCCTGACTTCGCTCCCCCGTCCCAGCCATGTTGAGGCGGTCATGGCCGGCGCAGACGGGGCGCTGGCGGCGATGCAGCCTGGATCGATATGGGTGGACCTCACCACCAACCGCAAGGAACTGATTATCGAGCTGGCGGACAAGGCGCCGTCGGGGGTTCAAGTTGTCGATGCGCCTGTGACCGGTGCGGTGGACGGTGCCCGCAATGGAACCTTGACCCTGTTCGTCTCGGGCGATGACGAGTCCGTGGCCAAGGCGACCACGGTGTTGGAGAACCTCGGATTGGTGATCGCCTGTGGTTCCTTGGGTTCGGGGAACGTAGTGAAACTGGTGACAAACCAACTCTGGTTCATTTCGGCGGCGGCTCTCGGCGAGGGATTCGCCATGGGACTGGCGAACGACGTGGAACTGGCGACGCTGTGGCATGCCATCAAAGAAAGCGTCGGCGACAGTTTCGTGGTCCGTCACGACGCACCGAGCGTCTTCGCCGGCCACTACGATCCCTCTTTCACCCTCGACCTGTGCATCAAGGATCTAGGGCTGCTCCAAGAACTCGGGGAGAACGTGAACACGGACCTGCCCATGACCGCCGCCGCGCACGCGGTGTTCAATGAGGCAGCAAAGCGTTACGGAACCGGTGTGGGCGAACTTCATGTTGTGAAACGCATCGAGGACGACGCCGGCATCTCGATGCGCCTCGACGGCGACTGGGTCGCCCCGGCAGAGGAGTGAGCAGATGACCTACAGCCTCAACGCCCTGATAGACCTCGACGCCTATCCGCTCGACCGGCCGGGAAGCGAGGCCTACCGGGCAGCGGTTCACGAAGCTCGGGCGGGACTGCGGTCCGTCGGCTGTGCTGTGATCCGGGATCTCGTTCGCGCCGATGCTGTCGATCGCATCAACGAAGAGATCGTGGATCGCAAGCACACGACGCACTTCTCGGTCGAGGTGATGAACCCGTATTTCCACACGACGCACAACCCGGACTTTCCCGGGCACCACCCGGTCAACACTTTCCTGGAGCGTTCCAGCGGGTTCATTCCCGGTGACAGCTGGGACTCCGGGATGGCGATCGACGCGCTCTTCCGTGCACCGGAACTAGCTCAGTTTCTAGCTGACTGTCTGGAGATCAAGTCTCTGCATTGCTACGCCGACCCGTTGGCCGGCCTCACCGCCAACATCTTGGATCCGGGCCAACAGTTCACCTGGCATTTCGACACCAACGACTTCGCGGTCACGGTGCTGGTACAAGATGCCGACTCTGGAGGCGAATTCCAGTACTGCCCCGCCATCCGCAGCGCGACCGATGAGAACTTCGAGGCGATTCAGGCGGTGCTCGACGGCGGCGAAACAATCGGCGATCAGGAAGGCGTACACACTCTGGAGTTACGGCCGGGAGATCTCCAGATCTTCCGTGGCCGTCACTCGCTGCACCGAGTCAAACGGGTCGCCGCTGACTCACAGCCCCGCCATGCCGCGATTTTCGCCTACACCGAGCAGCCGGGAGTGATCGGACGGGTGGAGCGCACCATGCAACTTTTCGGCCGAGTGCTCCCCGAACACGAGGCCGCCGAACGCCGACGCGTCCGTTCCGACGCCCTTATCGACTGAGAGAGTGCCTTGACAGCGCACGAAACCGAGCGACAGTTCGAGGTGGGCGTGGGGCCCCACGAGCGGCCCTGGCCCGATGACGACAGGCTCGATCCGGAACTGCTGGCCAACGGTGACCGGCGCAATGTGATCGACCGCTACCGCTACTGGACGGTCGAGGCGATCGTGAAGGACCTCGATCAGCGACGACACGGATTCCACGTGGCGGTGGAGAATTGGGAGCACGACCGCAATATCGGCACGGTCGTACGGACCGCCAACGCCTTTCTCGCCGCCGGAGTCCACATTGTCGGCAAGCGCAAATGGAACCGCCGGGGGGCGATGATGACCGACGTCTACCAGCACATCACCCACCACGCGACGATCGACGATCTGCTGCGGTGGGCGGACGCTGAAGCCCTACCGATCATCGGCATCGACAATCTGGCCGGATCGGTCCCGATCGAGAGCACCGAACTGCCCGAACGCTGTGTGCTGCTGTTCGGTCAGGAGGGGCCCGGCCTCTCCCCTGCTGCTCAGCAGGCCGCCGAGCAGGTGTGTTCAATAGCGCAGTACGGCTCCACCCGGTCGATCAATGCCGGTGTGGCCGCGGGTATCGCCATGCACGCCTGGATACAGCGTTGGGCCTGACCTGCGGCTCGACGGGCAGCGTTCGCCTCAGCCCTCGACCATGGCGATGAGTTCCTCGTCATCGGGGATCTCAACGCCGGGCACGTAATAGGTGAACAGATCACTCACGACCGACTCGATGTCACTCGGCTCGGTCGTCGCAAATGTGATGGTCACCATGGAGCTGTACATGTGGATCGACGCCACGTTTCCCAACGCGAAGATCCGTCTGGCCAGCACATCTGGGGGGCGGTCACCGATGATCTCGTCGTCGGCGTGGTAGGTCTCGTGGCCCATGCCGGTGAGGCTCCGGTTCAGTTCGAATCGCACGACACCTGGTTGGGGCGAGTTGGAGCGGATGAAGGTGACCGGCTGTCCCATAGCGTCAGCACTCTACCCGCCCCTTGTACGGAACGCGGATCAGAACAGGCCCAGTTGCGGGTCCGCCTCAACTAGGCGGGGCACCGCGGTCCAGCGCAGGTCGTCCATGAACACCCAGCTGCGCCGATGCACCGCGCTGGGCCCGTATGCGGCCAGCGCGGCCTTGTGGCGGGGGCACGGATAACCCTTGTTGGCAGCGAACCCGAACGCCGGATAGCGCCGGTCCCATCTGCCCATGATCCGGTCGCGGGTGACCTTCGCCACGATCGAAGCAGCCGCTATCGACAGGCTGACCGAGTCTCCCTTGACGATCTTGGTGACGGGAACCGACTCCACGAAGTCCCAGTTCCCGTCCACCAGGACATGATCGACCGGCATGCCCAGACCGTCGAGGGCGCGTTGAGCAGCGATCTTCTGCGCGGCCGACATGCCGAGCTCGTCACATTCCTGCTGGCTGGCATGGGCCACCGAGACAGCGCCGGCCCAGCCGAGAATCCGGTCGTGCATCAGCTCACGCTCGGATTCGGTGAGCATCTTCGAGTCACGGACCTTGTAGAGCCGCTTGCCCCTGGGGACCACGACCGCGGCCAGGGTGAGCGGACCCGCCCACGAACCGCGTCCCACCTCGTCGATTCCGGCGACCACCGCTTTGCCGGCTGCCCACAGGTCCTTCTCGAGCCGCAGTCCCGGAGCCTTGTTCTTGATCGACTGACGAAGCGGTCGAGCGGTAGCAACCATCGAAAGCACCCTAACCGAGGAGCCGGCGCGCCAAGGATCAATGCCCGCGACGATGCGCGGGAGCTAGTCCCTCGGGGTCCAACGGGGCTCAGCGAGCAGGGTCTCACCTTGCCGTTGGACACTGGACCACGAACCGTCGAGACCGGTGCAGCGAAGTTCAACCTGGTCGTGGCTGCCGGTTCGTTCCCAGAGCAGTGCCGGCCGGCGACCGTGCCAACGCACGCTGAAGGAGACGCGGCCCCAGAGGGTGCCGAAGCCGCGTATATCGACCGGTCGGCCGAACCAATCGGGCGGCACCTCACCAAGCAGATCGATGCGGTTGCGGCGCGAATCGAGAACCAGCGCACTCAACACAGATGGCGCCGCGGCCGCCGCCGGAGTCGACGGCTGAAACTCAACACCCGGCTTGATAGAGGCGGCAAGGCCCCGTGCGTCGGCGGCGGCGCGGGGAGACTTCGCTTCCAGAGCCCACGCCAACAGCTGAGCTGTTTCGGGGTCAAGCGAGTTCGCCGCGGTGGCCACCAGCACATCGGCAAGTTCATCGAGGCCGGACGGTTTGCCTATTCGCAGGTCGCGGGAGGCCAAGGCTCGCAATCCGGCCACCGCGGCCATGCCTACAAGGTGTCCTGACTCGATCGCCGCGACGACAGTGGCGCGTGCCCGATCGGCCTCGCCATCAAGGCCGGCGATATCGAGAACCGGGGCCGCTTCGGCGGAGCTGTGGGGATCGTCGGAGCCGGCCTGGACAACAAGGTCACCGAGGATCCGTCTCCAGGCCGTACCGATGTCGGCGTCGGCGACATCGACGCTCAGCGCATCGGCGGTGACGGCGGCCCAGCCCGAGGCGATCTCTACCGGCGAGGCTGTCCGTGTCGGTGCCCTGCCCTCGATCACGACCTGGAACTTGACACTCTGTCGATGTGGCAACGCCATCACCAGGCCTGCCGCGACCTCGCTGCCACGAACCGAGACGGGCTCTGCGCTGGGACCGCCTTGGATCCCAGGCCAAGGGTCCTGCGCGCCGTTGACCGCTACCACGCCTCCTGCTTGACGCTCCGGGAGGATCCACACCTGCCCGTCGAGGCTCACAGAGTCGCGGTCGGCCGAGACCTCACCACCGTTCGCACGGCCGAGGAGCGCGACCGACACCGCTTCACTCGACAGGTTCTCGAACTCCACGACGAGGACTCTGCTGACCCCGTCGTTTGCCACCGCCACGCGTGCGACAACGTCACCGCCGGATATTCGCAGGCGGGTCTCGTAGACCGGGGCGTCGTTGATCCGATGCCGGCGAGTGCCTGCGGTCTCGTGGGCGACGCGCCAGCGGTCTCCGGTGCCGACACCCCATTCGAACGACCATCTCCGGTCGATCGTCTGCAGCCGGCCATGCTCATCCACCACGGCTAGGGGCCCCTCGAGGTCGCCGATCACCGAACCCTGCGACCCAACCGGACCAGGCGTCCCGTCCGACCCCGGCACCCGCGGCGGTCCACCCCGCCGTCTCCGACCGAACCGCACTTTCACTCGCGGGAGATCTCTCGCGCTATCAGGCCCCGGTACACGTCGTCCGCGCCCTGAGCTCCCTGAACGCACAGACAAACCTCTTCGGAAATGGGCATGTAGACGTCGTACTCGGAGGCCAGTTCGAGCACAATCTTCGCCGAGCGGACACCTTCAGCCACTTGGTCCATCTCCGCAATGATCTCCTCAACGGAACGACCCCGACCGAGTTGCTCCCCCACGTAGCGGTTCCGGCTCTGGGGGCTCATACAGGTGGCGAGCAGGTCACCAACACCGGCGAGACCAGCAAAGGTGGCTGGGTTGCCGCCCATCGCCACGCCCAACCGGGTCAGTTCGGCCAGACCACGAGTGATGACCGCGGCGCGGGTGTTGTCTCCGGTACCGAGCCCCTCAGCCATCCCGGCGGCTAGGGCGATCACGTTCTTCAGCGCACCGCCGATCTCGCAGCCGAGCACATCGGTGTTGGTGTAGACCCGGAACAAGTCGGTGGAGAAAACGTCCTGGAGGCGTTGAGCGATGGTCTCGTCGTCGAAGGCAACGACCGCCGCCGCAGGATCTCCCGCCATGATCTCCTTGGCAAGGTTCGGACCCGTGAGCACGCCGACCGGGTGGCCCGGAAGCTCCTCTTCGGCGACCTGGGTCATCCGCTGGCGGGTCGAGAGTTCCAGGCCTTTCGCCAGGGACACGACCGGAACCCAGGGTCGAAGGCTCGGGCGCAGTTCCTTGAGCGTCTCACGGAATCCTGCCGATGGGACTCCCATGACCAGCACGTCCGCTGCAGACACCACCGCAGCCAAGTCGCTCGACGCCCGCAGAGAAGCATGAAGCTGGTATCCGGGCAGGTACCGGGGGTTCTCATGGCGGCTGTTGATTGCGTCAGCCACATCGGTACGGCGGCTGTAGAGGGTGGTGGCGGCGTTGTGGGAGCTCAGGTGAGCCACCGTCGTGCCCCACGATCCTGCTCCGACCACGGCGACATGCATCTCCATGGGTTCACCCTAGGCCCAAAGCCCCGACCCCGACCGAACCGCTGACAACAGCCCGACCAACAGGCCTTAGAGTGAGGGAGTGGCACGAAGCGAACCAGAAACCGGCCGCACGATCGTGCTGGTGCCGATTCGATCGTTCGACAATGCCAAAAGCCGCCTCGCCGCCTCGCTCGACCCGCTAGCGCGCAGGGCGCTGATCCGCCGCATGGCGGAGACAGTGGTGGCCGCGGCGCACGACCTGCCGGTCTGGGTAGTAACTGACGACGACGAGGTGACGGACTGGGCAAGGGCACGCGGAGTTCTGAGTTGCGCCGTCGGCGTCAGCGGGCTCAACCCCGCCGTGACGGTGGCCGCCGCGGCCGCGGAGGACGCCGGTGCGTCGCGGATCATCGTCGCCCATGCTGATCTGCCGTACGCGTCCGACTTGAGGGTCGTGACCGGTACCGGAGTGGCGTTGGCGCCCGACCGGCACCGGGATGGTTCCAACGTCATGAGCCTGCCCACCAACACCGGTTTCGTGTTCGCCTACGGACCCGGCTCCTTCGCCAAGCACCGCCGCGAAGCAACGCGACTGGGACTCGAATTCAGCGAGATCAACGATGTCTCCCTGGCCTGGGATGTCGACAGCCCGGACGACCTGCCGACGGAGGAGATCAACCCCGCACGCGACCACGCCCCCAGTTCCCGCTAGGTGCCGAGCTGTGCGTATCGACCTACCGACCCCCGCCTCAGCATTGGCGATCGCCGCGCATCCCGACGATATGGAGTTCAACTGTGGTGCCACGCTGGCCAAGTGGGCTGGGGCCGGTGCGACCGTTCACCTGCTGATCTGTACTGACGGCAGCAAGGGCACCTGGGATGTCGACGCCGACACAGGCGCGCTGATAGCCCGACGACAGATCGAACAGCGAGAAGCCGCCCGCCGGTTGGGCGCCACCGGGGAAGTGCTGTTCCTCGGTGCCACCGACGGCGAACTCGACCACACCGTCGAGCGGCGCAGCCAAGTGAGCCGCGTCATCCGCGAGCTGCGACCGGAGGTGGTGCTGGGGCACGACCCGTGGCAACGATGGCGCATCCACCCCGATCATCGCGCCGCCGGATGGCTGACGGTCGACTCGGTGGTCGCCGCCCGCGATCCCCACTACCACCGTGAGCACGGCATCGCCCACCATCGACCGACCGCGCTTCTGTTGTTCGAATGTGAGGAGCCCGACCATCTCGAAGCCGTGGAGCGATCACAACTCGACGCCAAAGTCTCGGCGCTGCTCGCTCACGAGTCACAGTTCGAGACCACCATGGAGATCCACGACACAGACGACGGCAGCCAAACAGAGGAGTTCCGCCGACGGATCATCCGCGAGGCCCGCAACCACGGTCGTCTCGGGGGTGTGCTCTACGCCGAAGCATTCCGTCTCATCGACCCCGCAAGCTGAGCGGTGCCGCCTCAGTCATTGGGCTGAATCAGTCGTAGGAGGGTGCCTCCCAGCCACCCTCTAGTCCGTAGGGACGGTACGGACCAAGCATCACCTGCTCCAGCACACCGATCCCGCGCCGGTCTCCATAATCGGCCCAGACGAGGTGTTGGACATGCTGGTTCTCATAGGCCATCTCGTCCACTTCGTCGAGCGACCACGACTCGCTCTCCATCTCCAACTCGCCATGCCACTGGCCGTGCACCCACTTGGGATGCATGTAACCGATGCCCTTCATGCGAAACGTGAAAATCGGCTCGAGCTTCACCTCATGTCGGATGCCGTCATCGATCGAAGTCATGGCGATGGTGGCGTCGCTCACCATGCGGATTCCTGACTTGAAGGTGAGCTTGTGCTCGAGGTTGCGCATGTCGTCGGCGGCTTCATCCTCGACACCCGGAATGTCGTCGGGCGATTCGTAGACCGGCAGTATCGCGCCGACATTGAACAGAGGGCGCCCCTTGAAGTCTTCGAACAGCTGATAGTGGATGCACATGTCCTCGAAGTTGATCGGTGCCCACAGGAAGAAGATCCCGCCCTCTCTCGGAGGCTGGGGTGCGCCACGGGTGTCGCCGCCGATCAGGGGGCGGATCCCCCAGGAGCGGTCCTTGGTCCCCCAGGTTTGGGAGCGCTCGAGGTCGAGGCGCTGACCGCCGAATTCGATCCAACCGCTCCAGTGCCCCAACTGAGCGAAGCGGGTGGTGTCCATACTTTTGCGAACACCGCTCCCGAAATGATGACGTGGTTCTTCCACGTTGCCTGTGCGCCCCTCGAACAGCAGGTCACACGCGAAATCTGTGTCGTTGCGGTCGAGGGTCACCCGGCAGGACCGCATGGGCTCGACGATCTCGAGATTGAACGGTCCGACCCGCATCTCGCTCGGTTCCGCTGTGGCACGTGCCGATGCGTGGAAGGCGTACTGACGACCCCCGTAGACGATCGAGATCCCGCAGTCCACGATGCCCAGATGGGGGTAACGCGCCGTGCCCACACCGAGGTACATGTCACCGGCCCGCGAGTACCCGTTGAACCAGTAGCGCTCGTAGCTGTCCTTGTCGCTGCTCGCCGGGTGGGCGATCGGGTCCGGGGTCTGGTGGATCGGATAATCGTCGAATTTGCTGAGCATGGCCGGTCTCCCCGCGGCTAGAGGTCGGTGCGATACAGATAGCGGACATCCCACAGTGCGTACAAAGTGGGCGTGAGATTGCCGAAGACGTTGCGGGACGCGGTCAGCCGCTCCGACAGTGCTGTGTAGATGAGGGGCACATTGTCTGCCGCGAGCGCCTGAGCCTCGTGGTAGTACTTCGCTCGCACTTCCTCGTCGAGTTCCTGGGAGGCTTTGACGTACAGTTCGTCTATCCGTGCCTCCCAGTCTGTGGCAGGCGAGGGCTGGTTCGGGTACCAAAGATGCAGGTCCCCGGTGCTGTGCCAGACCCCGAACCCGAAATGGGGCTCTGCGCTTCCGGCCAGGCCCACGACGATCGCATCCCAGTCATAGGTTCTGGTCAAGCGAGAGACGAGATCGCCGAACGGCACGATCTGGAGGTCCACGCCCACGCCGATCTGCTCCAGAGCGGAGGTGATGATCTCTGCGACCTGAATCCGGACGCTGTTCCCCTCGTTGGTCAACAGGGTGAAGGTGATGTCGTTGCCGTCGCCGTCCTCACGGATGCCGTCGCCGTCGCTGTCGGTCCAGCCGAGTCCTTCGAGCAGCTCCTCGGCCTTGGCCGGACTGTAGTGGTAGACCATCACGTCGGGATTGTGGAAGTCGCCGGCCGCCGGACTGATCGAGGACCACTGGGGGTAACCGAGTCCGTGGAGCACGTCGTCGACGATCGCGAAATTGTCGACGCTGTAAGCCACCGCGCGACGGAACTCGGCATTGGAGAACCAGTCGATCTTGGGACCGGCGACGAACGGCTCGCCGGTGTCGGGGTTCTCGCTGGGGTTGACGTTGAAGGCCAGGAAGGTGGTGCCGAAACCGGGCCCGCGTCTGTGGATGGTGAAGTTCTCGTCGTTCTCGAGCGGTGCGAGGTCGGCGAACTCTGAGCCCAGAACACCATGCGTGTCCGACTCGCCCGCCAGGAAAGCGGCCAGTTCATCCTCCAGGGTCTCGACGAAGGAGAACACGATCGAGTCGAGGTACGGCAGGCTGTTGCCCTCCTCGTCGGTGAGCCAGTAGTCGGGGTTGCGTGCGAGGACCAGACGATCGCCGGGTTCAAAGGTCTCGATGGTGAAGGGACCGGTGCCGATCACCTGCGTCGGGTCCGAGTCGATGTCCCAGACATCAATGAAACTGCCGTCGTCCACGTGCTGCTCGAGAATGTGCTGGGGATAGATGGCCGTTCCCATCGAGCGGAGGAAGGGGGCGAACGGCACCGGGAGGGCGAACTCGACCGTGTAGTCGTCGACCGCGGTCACCGTCATCTGCTCGAACTGCCATTGACCGTCGTCGTCGAGAACCCGAAAGTCGAACGTTGCGCGGCTGCTGGCCGGGATCTCGTCGTTGTAGATGATCCGATTGAACGTGAACTCCACATCGTTGGCGGTGAACGGTTCGCCGTCGTGCCATGTGACCCCTTGACGGATCTTGAAGCTCCAGGTCATGCCGTCGTCAGAAGACTTCCAGGACTCCGCCAAACCGGGTTCCACACGGTTGTCCAGCCATGAGCTCTCGGTCAGGCCCTCGAAGAGGTAACCGAGCACCCCGCTCGACGAGGCGTCCTGGGAGATCGCCAGGTTGAAAGTGAGAGGTTCGGAGACAGTTGCAAACTCGTAGTAGCCACCGTGTTCGCCGATCGAGTATTCGAACTGCTCGGCGTTCTCGTTGAGCGCCGCGACGATCTTGTTCACGTCCTCTACATGGACGTAGGAGCCGAAGATCGAGCCGATCAGCGATTGGAGATCCTCGTCGAGTTCAGACACGTCTTCGACCGCGGCCGTCGAGTCCGGTTCAGTTGGTCCCGGAGCGGTCGTCGTTGTGGTTGAGGCGGTATCGGGTTCTGTCACGGGATCAGCTGCGTCGACCCGAAGTGGATCGTCGCCTGAGCAGGCCGAGACGAATACCAGCGCCGACAGCGCCGCTACACAGAAGCTCAGCCGGCTGGGTCGTGAACTGAAGAAACTCATTCGTCGGATGCTAGCGAGGTTCGGATCATTAGTTCCCTCGGCGACCACGGGCTGAGGAAGCACCGACAGCCGGTTCCCATCGGAATCTCCGCCAGGCGACCAGAGCGCCGGCGACTGTCCACAGAGCAAGCACGCCGAGACGTTCCGGAAGGAACGCCGGTGCTTCGCTGAAGGGGCTCATCGCCTCACCGAAGGAGATCACGAAGTGGCGCAGCGGAAAGGTGTCGCCGACCAACACCAGCCATGCCGGTGCCTCGCCCTCGAACGAGACGAAGACGTTGGACACGAACGCCAGCGGCAGAATCACCGCGTTTGCCACCGCGGGTGCCGCGGCGGCACTTCGGGCGAGAGCCGCCATCGCAACCCCCCAGGTCGCGAAGGTGGTCGCACCCAGCACTAGCGCCACCAACATTGCCGGGAGCTTCGCGAATTCGATGTTGACGCCGTAGGCGACCACGCCGAGCGTCACCACCGCCACCGTTCCCAACACTGCCATGTAGACCGCCGAGCCGATGACTCCCGCCAGATAGATCCAGGGAGGCAGCGGCGTGCCGCGGACCCTTCGCAGAATTCCCTCGTCGCGCCGGATCGAGAGGTTGATGGCGAGATTGGTGAAAGTCGCGCTGGCGACGGCGAACACGGCCAGGGCGGGTGTGTAGAACTGGGCGCGGGAGACCTCGCCGTACTCGGTGGTGTAGGTGTCCGAACCGAACAGCGCAACGAACAGCACTAGCATCATCACCGGCAGGAAGAGAGCGAAGAACGCACCAATCGGGACCCTCCAGAAGATCCTGTTCTGGGCGCGGATGTGGCGGACCACCAGCGACAAACGGCTCGCACCGAGACGTTCAGCCATCAGCGTGCTCGACTCCTGTGCCTTCAGAGCCCTCGTGTTCGCCCACGAGGCTCAGGTAGACGTCCTCCAGATCGGCCGACTCGACGGTCAGTCCCTCGAGTTCGATCCCCCGTTGAAGAGCCCAACTCGTCACATGGGCGAGATCGGCAGTGGGGGCGGGAGTCAGGATCTCGACCCGGCGGCCCCGTCCCCGACCTTGACCGGTCAGCGGTTCCAACAACGGTGCCAGCGGCTCGTCGAGCCGCGGCAGGTCGAAGGCGATCTTGGTGTCGGACGCCACGCTGCGGCGAAGATCGACAGGCGTGCCGTCTGCAACGATTCGTCCCTTCGACATCACCACCAACCGGTCGGCCAGGTATTCGGCTTCGTCGAGGTAGTGCGTGGTCAACACGATCGTTCTGCCAAGCGAAGTCAGATTGGAGATGACCTCCCAGGAGCGACGGCGCGCCCGCGGATCGAATCCCGTGGTGGGCTCGTCGAGGAAGATCAACTCGGGATTGCCGATCAAACCGAGGGCAAGGTCCACCCTGCGCCGCTGACCGCCGGAAAGAGACACAATCCGGTCGTCAGCCTTGTCCTTCAGTTCCACAAGCTCGATCAGTTCATCGATCGACCTCGGATTCGAGTACGCCGCACCATAAAGTTCGAGTGCTTCACGAGTCGTCAGTTCTCGGTCTACTCCAGCGGCCTGCAGGACAATCCCGATGCGGTCCCGAAAACCAGGTCCACCCTGATCAGGGTCAGCTCCCAAGACCGACACGTCGCCACCGTCCCGGCTGCGATGACCTTCGAGAATCTCCACCGTGGTGGTCTTGCCGGCGCCGTTGGGACCGAGGATCGCAAGCACCTCGCCCTCGGCAACATCAAAGCTGACACCGTCTACGGCGCGAAGTCTGCCGTATGACTTTGTCAGATCGCGCACGCTGATCGCGGTGGTCATCCGAGGTGACGATAGTCATCAGATGGTTGGATTCTGCAACCCAGCTATCGGCCTGCGTGCCGCTTTGTCGGGCCGCAGTGCCAGACTGCTGAGCATGGAACCGCTATCGGGGATGAGCGTCGTCGGGGAGTTCGACTCGAAGTTCGACGCCGATCTGGCAGTGGCCATGCTCGAAGACGCAGGCTTGGAGGGAGCGGTGATGGCCGACCCGGCTCACTCGGTCGCTCCTCATCTGGTGACCGACCCGGGGTTTCGGGTAGTGGTACGCGAAGAAGTGGCCGAGGATGCTCGTGAACTGTTGGAGCACGGAACCGAACGCAATGAAGAGATCCAGGCGTTGGAAGCCTCTTACCACCGGCGCCGGTTGGTTGATCGGCCCACTTGGATCCGTATGAGTGCTTGGACGGTCTTCTGGGCTATTCCGGGCACCTTCCTCGTAGCCGGCGCGCTGTTCGCATACGTACTGCTCCGAGGTCTGTTCCCCTGATCGACGGGTGGAACCTGGGGTCAGGCCATGCCCTGGCCGCCGGAGGTCTCAGCCACCGACTGTTTGCCGGCGGAGATCCAGGGCATCATGGCGCGGAGCTCCTTGCCGACCGTCTCGATCGGATGGTCGTGGCCCGCCTGTTCCAAGGCGAGGAAGTTGCTGCGGCCGGAGCGGCTCTCGGCCACCCAGTTCTCAGCGAAGGTCCCGTCCTGGATGTCTGTGAGGAGCGTCTTCATGGTGGCCTTGACGCGGTCGTCGATTACTTTCGGTCCGCAGCTGAGGTCGCCCCATTCCGCAGTGTCCGAAACCGAGTAGCGCATGCCCGCGATCCCCTCCTCGTACATCAAGTCGACAATGAGCTTCAGCTCATGGAGACACTCGAAGTAGGCGACCTCGGGTTGGTATCCAGCCTCGATCAGAGTCTCGAAACCTGCTTGTACCAGGCGTGTCGTGCCACCGCAGAGGACTGCCTGCTCACCGAACAGATCTGTCTCGGTCTCTTCGGTGAAGGTGGTCTCGATCACCCCGGCACGGGCGCCGCCGATGGCGTCGGCGTAGGCCAGTGCCAGAGCCTTGGCCGAACCGCTGGCATCCTGTTCGACTGCGATCAGGCACGGCACTCCGCCGCCCTCGCTGTAGGTGCGGCGCACCAGGTGGCCGGGGCCCTTGGGTGCGACCATGCAGACATCGAGGTTGGCTGCCGGCTGAATCAGATCGAAGCGGATGTTGAACCCGTGGGCGAAGAACAGAGCGTCGCCGGCAACGAGGTTGGGGGCGACATGGGTTTCGTAGATGGCTGCCATCTCGGTGTCGGGCATGAGCATCATCACCACGTCGGCCTCGGCACACGCATCGGCAATGGACTGCACGTTGAGTCCGGCGGCCTGCGCCTTGGCGACCGATGACGAGCCGTCGCGCAGGCCGACCCTCACGTCGATCCCCGACTCCTTGAGGTTGAGTGCATGGGCGTGCCCCTGCGAACCGTATCCGAGCACCGCAACCTTCCGGTTGAGGATCTGGGACCGGTCAACGTCTTTTTCGTAATAGATGTTCGCCACCGCGAAACCTCTCTCTTGTGTGTTTGTGCTGGTCTGTCTGGTTGTTTCTGTTCGGTCAGTCGAGTGCTGGGAGCGCCACCCGTCCGGTTCGCTGAAGTTCGACGATCCCGAAGGGTCGCAGACATTCCTCGAACTCGTCGAGTCGGGCCGTACGAGCCGAGAACGACAGCATGATTCTCTCGGTGTTCTCCGCCAATACGTAAGCCCGCCAGTCGTCGATCAGTTCCATCAGTTCTCGACGATGGTGTGTGTCGGCGGCGACGGTCACCAACATCAACTCCCGTGACACACAGTCCTCGGGCGGCAGCTCCTGGATCTCAACCACGTTGATGAGCTTGTTGAGCTGCTTGACGACCTGTTCGAGAGGCGCCGACTCGACATCGACGGTGAAGGTGATCCGGCTGAATCGCTCGTCGTCGGTCGGTGCCACGGCCAGCGACTCGATGTTGAACCCCCGGCGTGCAAAGAGGCCCGACACACGGGCCAGAACCCCGGGTTTGTTCTCTACAGTCGTGACGATCGTATGGAATGTGTCCGGGTCCCTCATCGCTCGTCTCTCATCGTTCCAGGCCCTGCTGGCTGGGGTCGACTACCAGTTCAGAGTTCGACTTTCCGGCCGGAACCATCGGAAAGACGTTCTCACGGGGATCGGTGCGGAACTCGACCACGACCGGACGGTCGTTGATCTCGTTGGCCTTGGTGATCGCCGGCGCGACCTCCTCAGGGGACTCAACCCGGATACCGACACAGCCCATAGCCTCGGACCACTTGACGTAGTCAGGGGTCTGCTCTGACAGGTAGACCTCGCTGAACCGCTCGTCGTAGAACATCTCCTGCCATTGGCGGACCATGCCCAGATACGAGTTGTTCATCAGGGCGACCTTTATCGGGATGTCCTCGACCGACGCAGTCACAAGCTCCTGGGCGGTCATCTGGAAGCAGCCGTCGCCGTCGACGGCCCAGACCCTGCGGTCGGGTTTGCCGACCTTGGCGCCGATCGCCGCGGGGATGGAGAAGCCCATGGTGCCCAGGCCGCCTGAGTTGATCCAGGTGTAGGGGTGGTCGAAGCACCAGTACTGACTGGCGTACATCTGATGTTGGCCCACTCCCGAGGTGACGATTGTGTCCGCCGGGTTGTTGTCACGGAGTTCTTCGAGCACGTACTGGGGCTTGAGCTTCTCGCCGACCTCGGACTGCTCATAGACCAGCGGGAACTTCTCCTGCCAGCCTGAGATGGTCGAGCGCCAGGCGCCGCGGTCAGCCTGCGCCGCTCTGCCGCCCCGTTCACCGATCGCCGCGGTGAGGTCCTTGATGACCAGTCGGCAGTCGCCCTGAATGCCGATGTCGACTTTGCGGACCTTGCCGAGCTCCGCAGGGTCGATGTCGACATGGATGATCTTGGCATCGGGGGCGAACCCGTCGAGCTTGCCGGTGACCCGGTCGTCGAAGCGGGCACCGAGCGAGATCAGCAGATCGGAGCGCTGCATGGCCGTCACCGCGGTGAAATTTCCGTGCATACCGGGCATGCCCAGGCACAGGTCATGGCTGTCGGGGAAGGCCCCGCGGGCCATCAAGGTGGTGACCACCGGGATCTGGACCATCTCCGCGAGTTCCAGCAACGCTTCTGCGGCGCGGGATTTGAGGACCCCCCCGCCCACATAGAGCACCGGCCGCTGCGCCTCGCTGATCATCTCCGCGGCCGCGCGGACCAGTTCGGGATCACCCTGGGTGATGGGGCTGTAGCCGGGGAGGTCCATGTCGGCGTCGGTCGCCTCGTACCAGGTCATCGCGGAACGGGGATTGACCGGGTCGACGATGTCTTTGGGAATATCGACGAGCACCGGGCCCGGTCGGCCGGTGGTGGCAATGTGGAACGCGGCACGGATGGTTCTGGGAATGTCCTGGGCTTCGGTCACCAGGAAGTTGTGTTTGGTGACCGCCATGGTGATCCCGGTCGTGTCGCACTCCTGGAAGGCGTCGGTGCCGATCGCTGCGTAGGGGACCTGCCCGGTGATGCAGACCATCGGAACCGAGTCGAGGAAGGCGTCGCACAGCGGGGTGACGACGTTCGTCGCTGCCGGGCCGCTGGTGACCATCACCACGCCGGGCCTACCGGTGGCATGGGCGTAGCCCTCGGCCATATGGCCCGCGCCCTGCTCGTGGCGCACCAGGATGTGGCGAATCGAGCTGTCGATGATCGGGTCGTATACGGGGAGGATGGCGCCGCCGGGCAGGCCGAACATGACTTCGACCCCGGCGCGCTCAAGGGCCTTCACCAGGGCCTCTCCGCCGCACATCTGCTGTTTGCTGCTCATTGACTCATCCCGCATTTCTGCTGGTTGTTATAGAAGTATGGGCCGAAAACACGAAACGACCTCCCTTCCGGGAGGTCGAGGCGCACGAACGGCTGTGGATTCGCGTACGTGCGCTAGTTGCCGAGTACTACTGGGTCGACGTCTGGGCGCAGGTTCACAACAGGAAGTATGGCTGCTGAAGGGCCGCTTGACAACATCAATTTCTCAGCAGTCCTGATCATGTCAGTGCGGTGCGGAGGTCCGGTTCGGTAGCATCTGCTCTGAAGTGGCACGCATTGGCGTCTATCCGGGGTCGTTCAACCCGCCTACCAGGGCACACCTTGAAATCGCCTTGGCCTCGGTGGCGGAACACTCGCTGCAGAGGCTCGACTTGGCCGTATCGGTGAGTCCGCTGGGCAAGATCGCGCTGGAAGTGCCGAGTTTCAGGCACCGGCTCGAAGTGATAGAGGTGTCGTTGCGCGGTCATCAGAACCTCGCGGTCGTGGTCACCGAGGCTCAACTGATCGCGGACATCGCGGACGGCTACGACATCGTGGTGATGGGCGCTGACAAATGGCACCAGGTGAACGATCCGAGGTGGTACAACGACGACGTGCAGGCCCGGGACGAGGCAGTTAGCCGTCTCCCGCAGGTCGCGTTGGCTCCCCGGCCACCACATCCGATTCCACCGGAGTTGAGGCTGCCGGTTCCTGAGGATCTGTCGGAAATCTCTTCAACGGCGGCGCGCGCCGGCAACACGGGTTGGATGACCGCGGCAGCCGCACAGTTCGACAGCGAGACCGGGGCTTGGACCGACCCGGCCCGGTACCGCCGCAGCCTCCTGACCGACACCTAGGACGCGTCGAGACCCAGGATGTCGATCAGAAGCCAATCGACCACCTCCACAAGCCCCTCAGCAGACAGGTGCAGGCCGTCGTCTCGCAGACTCAACTCGCGGTCGCTTCCCAACTCGCCAATCCAACCTGGGAAATCGACCATCGTGACCGCGGCGCCGGAGTCTTCGGCCACCGCCGCCACGAGTTCGTTCAACAACGCCACCCGTTCCGGTGTGTTCTGAGGGGTGATCGGCCGATTGTGGTCGGCGCCCTCCAGGAAATAGAGGTCCGCTCCCATCGATGTCAGGAGTTCGATCGCGGCGCCGTACTCGTTGGCCGCGTAGGCATCGAATGCGGGTTCACCGATATTGGTCCACTCATCGCCGGCGACCCCTGGAATGAGTCGATCGGTGATGTCCCAGGGGCTCACATGAGTGATCACGATGTCGGGCATGAACACGTCGACCACGGTGCTCCAAGAAACGACCTCCTCTAGCGAGACCGACTCGGGATCCGCCGGGACCGCCCAGTTGGAGCAGAGGTCACCGACTGGGCCTTCGGAGCCGTCGGGCACACGCTTGAGGCCGAACCTGACGGTCCCGCAACCGATATGGGCCTCGTCGAAGACGATCACCCCCGCATCCGGGTTCTCCAGTGTCCACTCGACGAGTGCGTCGCCGATCTGAGCCATAACCGAGTCGCCCACGGTCAGAATACGCACCGGTCCGGTATCGGGCGGTGGCTGGGACGGCGCGTCATCCAAGGTGACAACTGGTTCGACATCGCCTGAGTCACCATCGATGTCTTCGGGTGGAGCCGTGTCATCGGGGACGTCTGCGTCGTCGACTTCGTCGGACGTGGCGCTCTGTTCAGGAACAGGAGCAGGCGCAGCGGCCGCTGGTACCAGTATCTGTCGGACCTCGGGTGGCCGACGGGTATGTGCCACCAGCAGGCCGGCCAGGATCACCGCCACCGCCGCGGCGCCGGCGAACGCTGCCACGAACGGCTTCAGGTCCCTGCCCGTCAACGGCCAGCGCCGCTTCACGAACGGCTGCTCGATCAGATGGAACGAGAGCACCGAGACGATCAGCGTCAAGCTGAGGTGCAGAGCCAACAACGACCAACCCGTGAGTCGTTCGACCCTGAACAGACTCCCCGCCCGTTCAGAGTCGACCAACAGATAGATCGGCCAGTGGTACAGGTAGAGGCCGTAGGAGATCCGTCCCACGTAGCGAACCGGCGACCATGCGAAGAACCGGTAGAGCGGACTCCACGGCGCCTCCTGGGACAGACCCAACAGGGCCGCGCCCGAAGCCACAGCAATCAGCAGGAAGCCGCCGTTCTCGAACATCCAGGCGTCACGTTCGCTGACCGCCAACACCGCCCAGAGATGGAATGCCGTCGCCGGATAGGCGATCAGGGCCAACACCTTCTTACCCCGGTCGGTGCCAGGATGGCCGTACAGATGGACCGCAAGCGCCATCGCTATGCCGACGAACAGCGCCTGTGCACGGGTGTCTGTTCCGTAATAGGCCCTCGACGGATCCTCCCCCACGACATGCACCCGGCTCATCCACCAGGCCGATCCGAGTGCGCCCAGCACCGACAACCCCAGCAGGATCTCCCGTCCTCTGCGCCCGCCCCAGCGCAGACCGGCGATCAGGAACAGAGGAGCGAAGATGTAGAACTGCTCCTCGATCGAGAACGACCAGACATGTTTCAGAGGCGACGGCGTGAGGTACTGCTCGAAATACGAGACCCCGGCCACGATCTCATGCCAGTTGGCGCTATATGCGAGCGCCGAGACGATCGCGCCGGTCCAGCGATCGATCAGATCCTCATCGCCCACCACTGCGAGGTAGACCGACAGGAAGCCGAGAGCCAGAAAGAGGGCGGGGAAGAGTCGCCTGACTCTACGACCCGCATAGGAGACCAGGTCGATACGGCCGTTGGCGTCCCACTCCCGCAGGGCGATGCTGACGATCAGGTAACTCGACAATACGAAGAACAGGTCGAGGCTGAGGATGCCCCCCGGAACGATGTCCAGACCACCCTGAATGCTCTCGGGACGAGCGTGATAGAGCAGCGGTCCGACAACTACCCAGAATCCGCGCATCCCGTCGAACGTCGGGATGTAACCAAACTTGGGTCTGGAAGCCCGCTCGGTCACAGTCGCGCTCACGCTGATTGACGACCGGTCGTGTCGTGACTCAGACGCTCGGGGACGATCCGATAAGCCGTAGCATTCGCTCCCATGTCGTCCCTCCTTGATCTTCGCGGTCGCTGGACCCGCGAGGATCGCGAAATCCTACGCCTCGCGGTTCCGGCGTTGGCAGCTCTGGTTGCCGAACCGCTCTATATTCTGGCCGATACCGCCGTGGTCGGCCGTCTCGGGACGCCTCAGCTCGGCGGCCTTGCCCTCGCCTCGTCGCTGCTGCTGATCGGATATTCGGTCTTCATTTTTCTCGCCTACGGCACCACCGCGACCGTGGCGAGGCTGCTCGGGGCCAGGGAGTTGCGTCGAGCGGCACATCACGCCGTGCAGAGCATCTGGCTCGCGACGCTCATCGGGGTGGTGTTGGCGGGCCTCGGGTGGGCATTCCGGGGCGACCTGATCTCGCTGATGGGCGGCGAGGACGATGTCGCCGGCCATGCCGAGGTCTACTTCCGGATCTCGCTTCTGGGCGTGCCGGCCATGCTCATAATGCTCGCCGGGGTCGGGTACCTGCGAGGTCTGCAGGACACCAGACGACCGCTCTATGTGGCTCTGGGCACCGCGGTCATCAACCTGGCCATCGAGCTCGTGCTGATATTCGGTTTCGACCAGGGAATCGGGGCCTCCGCACTGTCGACGGTCATCGCCCAATGGATCGGCGCCGGCGTGTTCGTCGCCTGGATCCGCAACGCGGTGAAGGTCCATGCGGTCGATCTGCGACCCGACCTGAGAGTCATCACCCAGGTCGCGAGCGACGGGGTCGACCTGTTCATCCGCACCGCGGCCCTGCGTGGCAGCCTCACGGTGACACTGGCGGTGGCCGCGCGGATCGGCATCAGCGACCTTGCCGCTCATCAGATCGCCTTCGAGATCTGGAATCTCCTGGCGCTGACCCTGGATTCGGTGGCGATCGCCGCCCAAGCCATGATCGGCATGACACTGGGCAGCGGAGACGCGGACCGGGCGCGTGCGTTGGGGCGAAGAATGATCCAGTGGGGATTCTGGTGCGGTGTCGGCCTGGGAGCGATCGTCGGGGGGCTGTCTCCGTTCCTGGGTCACATCTTCAGCCAGGATGCGGCCGTTGTTAGCCTCACCGCTTTCCTGCTCATACACGTGGCAGTGCAACAACCGGTCGCGGGTGTGGTCTTCGCTCTCGACGGCATCCTGATCGGTGCAGGCAATCTCCGCTTCCTGGCGGTCACCATGTGGATCGCCGCAGTGGTGCTGGTCGGTGGCGGGCTGTTGGTGTTGGCGACCGGCTCAGGCATCGGCTGGCTCTGGTTCTGCCTGGCAGCATGGCTCACGTCACGCGCGATCATGCTCCTGGCCCGGTTCCGCACGTCCAAATGGCAGATAACAGGGGCAAATGGCAGGTAACGGGGGCGGACCGTTAGCCCTGCGACTTCTGGGCCAGGAGTTGAGCGACAACACTGCCGTCGGCCTGGCCCCTGGTGGACTTCATAATCTGGCCTGTGAAGAAGCCCTGCATCTTGTGGCGGTCCGCTTCGTCGCCGGTGCTGAAGCGTGCCCACTCATCGGGATTGGCGACGATCAACTCGTCGAGAAGCGACTCGAGTTCGGTCACCTCCATCGCTTCGAACCCACGGCGAGCCGCGTGGGCCGCGGGGTCTCCGCCCTGCTCAACGAGGTCTGCGAGCACGATCTTCGCCTGGCTGGCAGAGAGCTCCCCGCTCGATTCCATCCTCACCAGGGCCGCGAAGGAGGCGGCATCGACTCTTGACCAGTCATCGACGGCGAGGTCGTTGACCAGTCGAGTCACCGCCTTGTCAGCGTCCGCACCCGCCGCGACCGCGGCCATGGCCAAGGCGTCCTGGCCTCTCTCAACGAGCAGGTGCGCCGCGTCCGCGTCGGCTCCCGTCGCGTCACAAAGCGCGGCCCGGCGAGCCGCGGGCAACGGTGGCAGCGCCTCGTCTATCGCCGCGATCACAGCCGCCGTCGGCTCGAGGGGCACCAGATCCGGCTCCTGGAAGTAGCGGTAGTCCTCTGCATCCTCCTTGGAACGGCCCGGGGTGGTACGGCCCGCCGCCTCATCCCAGTGACGTGTCTGTTGCTGGGGTCCGCTACCGGCGGTCCAGAGGTCGATATGGCGCAGCGCCTCATGTTCGATGGCCCGCCCGAGCGATCGCAACGAGTTGATGTTCTTGATCTCACAGCGGGTGCGCAACTCAGACGATCCGTGCGGGCGGACCGACACGTTGGCATCGACCCGGATCGAGCCCTCCTCCATTCGCGCGTCGGAGACTCCCGTGGCAACCACGATCGCTCTCAGTTCCTCGACATAGTTGCGGGCATGGTCGATCGTTCGTATGTCGGGCCTGCTGACGATCTCGATCAGCGGCACGCCGGCCCGGTTGTAGTCGACGAGCGAGTAAACGGCCTCGTTGATCCGTCCCCCGCCGCCGACATGGACCGACTTGCCAGTGTCCTCTTCGATGTGGGCTCGTTCGATCCCCACAACGAACCCGTCGGCCAACTCGAGCCGGCCGTCGGAGTTGGTCGGCTGGTCGTATTGGGTCGTCTGGAAATTCTTGGGCATGTCGGGATAGAAGTAGTTCTTTCGAGCCATGACAGATCGATTGACCTGGCAATTCAGGGCCCGGCCAAGGATCATCGCCAGTTCCACAGCACGTTCGTTCATCACCGGCAGCGAGCCCGGCAAACCCAGACAGGTCGGGCAAACATTGGTGTTGGGCGGTGCACCGAACTGGTTTGCACACCCGCAGAACAGCTTCGTGGCCGTGTCGAGCTCGACATGGACCTCGAGTCCCACGATCAGCTCCCAGCCTCCGGGGAGGGACGGTTCCACCGGCGTGTCGGCAGTCGCGGCAGGCGCCAGTTCGCTCATGCTGCAGCCTCGAGAACGGCGGCCACCCGGAAGGTCTGCGCATCGTGTGTCGGTGGAGCGAGCACCTGAACGCCGACCGGCATGCCGTCGTCACCGGTGCCGAACGGAACCGAGATGGCGGGATGGCCGGTGAGGTTGGAGGGGATCGTGCAGACGTCGTTGACGTACATGGTCAACGGGTCCTGAGTGCGAGCCCCCAACTCGAAGGCCGTGGTCGGAGTAGTGGGCGTGACCAGCACATCGAAGTTCTCATAGACCCTGGCGAAGTCTTCGAGCATCATTGTGCGGACCTTCAGTGCCTTCCCGTAGAAGGCGTCGTAGTAGCCCGCCGACAATGCGTAGGTGCCGAGCATGATCCGGCGTTTGGCCTCTGCCCCGAAACCGGCTGTCCGTGTTGCCGTGGTCATCTCCGGAGTGGTCGGACCATCGACCCGCAAGCCGTAGCGAACCCCGTCGTAACGGGCCAGGTTGCTCGATGCCTCCGCGGGCATCACCAGGTAGTAGGCGCTCAGTCCCAGTGTCGCTGACGGAACCGAGACCTCGTCGACCAGAGCACCGGCCGCGGCCAGCGCGTCGGCGGCTTCCGCGGTGCGCGCCAACACGTCGTCGTCCAATCCCGGGACTCCCCCAGGACCCCCTGCCAGTTCCTTCACCACGCCGACACGCAAACCGTCGACGCCTTGGTCGAGCACCGCTTGGGCGGTCGGCTCGAAGTCACGAATGGAGGTCGAGTCTGCGGGATCGTGACCGGCGATCACATCGAAGAGGGCCGCAGCGTCGGCCACGTTGGTGGCGAAGGGACCGATCTGGTCCAGCGACGAAGCCAGCGCGACCAGTCCGTAGCGGCTGACAGCGCCGTAGGTCGGCTTCATCCCGACAACGCCGCAGAACGCCGCGGGTTGGCGGATCGAACCGCCGGTGTCTGATCCGATGCCAAGAGGTGTGAACCCGGCAGCAACCGACGCGGCTGTGCCGCCACTGGACCCGCCCGGCACTCGCGAGAGGTTGTGCGGGTTGCGGGTCGGGCCGAACGCCGAATGCTCCGTGGAGGAACCCATGGCGAACTCGTCGAGGTTGGTCTTGCCGACGCTGACTGCCCCGGCCTCACGCAGCCGGGTCACGACGGTGGCGTCATACGGCGGCAGCCAGCCTTCGAGGATCTTCGACGAGCAGGTGGTCGGGACACCCTTGGTACACATGTTGTCCTTCGTGGCCAAAGGAACTCCCGCCAAAGGACCGACGGGCTTCCCGGCCGACACCCGTGCATCGATCGCCGCGGCCTGGGCACGGGCGCTCTCGGCGGTCAGATGGTTGTAGGCGTTCAGTTCTGGATCCCGCTCTTCGATGAGGGCGAGATGTTCGTTGACCACGTCGAGCGCTGAGCGTTCTCCAGACCTGACCGCGGCGGCGATCTCCAGGGCGCTCACGGTCGTTCGCCCAGCACCGGTGGGACTCGAAACTGCCCGTCCTGGACCGCCGGCGCGACCACCATCACCTCGTCACGCTGCAGAGACTCCGAGACCAGATCAGCACGCATCACGTTGCTGAGCGGCAGGGGATGGGATGTCGGCTCCACGTCAGCCACTTCCAGGGCCTCAACGTCGGCGGCATGTTCCAGGATGGCACCGAGCTGCTGCGTGAACTGGTCGATCTCGTCGTCGGCCAGTTCGAGGCGCGCCAGACGCGCTACATGGACCACCTCGTCACGGGTAATGCGCTCAGCCACGGTCCTCAAGGATAAGGGGAACGACAGGACAATAGAGTTGCGAAATGACCCACCGGTTCCTGAGTCCTGCCTGGATCGACGCAGTCAGACAAATCCGTCGAGAAGTTGATCCCGATGATGCGGCGACCGACAAGGCCGACACGACTGACATGGAGGTAAGGGCCAATGTGACGGTCGTCGACGCTCCCTTCGAGGCGCCGACCGTGTATTTGCACCTCGACACCAGCAGCGGCACCCCTGTGTTCGACGAGGGGCATCTGAACGAGACCGATTTTGCGGTCGAGATGCCCTACTCGCTGGCGTATGAGATCTTCGTCGAGCGAGACCCGGCCGCGGTGATGCCCGTGCTACTGGGTGGACAGGTGAAGCTCACAGGCGACACGTCGAAGCTGTTGATGCTGGCCGACTCGGTGTTGGCTGCCGAGACGCAGCAGGACGGCTTCGGCGGCACTACTGGGCATCTTGGTTCAACAGCGCGCAGAATGACCGAGCGGATCGACGCGATCACCAGGAAGGAATAGCGACTGCGTTTCAGGTTCCTGTGGTGATGATCACGACCCTGGCTCCGTACTCCTCGACAGTGCCGCTGCGCGGCAGAGTCTCGAACACCGGGAAGTTCGCGTTGCCCTGCACGGCCACCACGAAACCGAGATCCTCGAGAATCTGCGACGCCTCGGTCACGCTGAGTTCGAGCACATCGGGTACCGGGCGGGGCGCCGGGCCGTCAGAGATCACGATCACAATTTCGGAATCGACAGGACGAACCGAGCCCGGCGCGGGACTGAAAGCGATGACACCGCCCTCGGGAACGAGGTCGGACGGCTGTCTGTCCTGTGCAGTCACGGGCACCAGCCGCAGGCTCCGCAACAGCTCCTCGGCGTCGGTGAGGCTTCGACTCTCCGGGACCGGCGGCACCATCCGGTCGGCCGGTCCTCCCGAAACACGCAGGTCGACGTCGGTGTCGGGCTCAACCTCGGTCACACCGACATCGCCCAGCACCTCCAGGACAATGCCCTCGGGCACGTCCTCGCTGTCGGCAACCTCGACATCTCCCACTCCCAGCCGACTCGCACTTAGCTGCGCCTGCGCCTCGACGAGCGTCAGGTTCACCAGGTCCGGCACAGGCACCAAAACCTCCCCCAGCGACACATCGAGCCGCAGCGTCTCCCCTTCAGCCAGTTTCACCCCGACCCCGGGGTCGGTTGCCACGACCTCATCGGCGACCGTGCCGTCCATGCGCACCTCGGTGGTCTCCAACAACCAACCGAACTCGGCAACGGCGGTCTGCGCCTCGGAGAAACTCGTTCCCACCAGGTTGGGAACAGCGTGCGTTGCCGGTTGACTCTGCCGCCACAGCACAGCACCGCCAACGACTGCGGCGCCGAGCACGAGCAGAGTCAGGATCAGCGCCAACCAACGAGGGGTCGATCCGTCTGTTTCAGCCTCCGTCCCATCGTCGCCGCTCACGGCTCCACCCACACTCACCGCCTTGGTCCCGCGGCCGGGAGTCGGATCTCGGTCGGGCACAGGACTCTGATCAGCTGCCGCGGCCACCTGTTCGAACTGCTCGGTCGAAGCCTGCAGTTGGGTCTGATCGGCTGCGAGGGAATCCGCGTCGAAAGAGGGCGGGGCCAACAGAAGCGGATCAGGACGAGACATGCCGCTCGCGGCGATCGTCAGTTCCGCGACCAACTGCGAGGCGCTTGGACGTTCACCGGGGTCCAGAGCTCCGGCCCTCCGCACGATGCCCTGGATGGGGCCGAGAGCCGGGTGGGGTTCGAGCGGCTTCTCGGCGCGTGCCATCAAGGTGGCAATCGTGGTGTCGGCCACGAACGGGAGATCACCACTGACGGCCTCATTGATGACCAGGGCCAAGGAATAGACGTCGGAGGCCGGCCCGAGGCGTTCCCCTCTCGCCTGTTCGGGAGCGGCATAGCGAACGGTGCCGACCACGGACTGTGTCGGCTCCGTCCAACCGGCTTCGGCCAGAGCCCGAGCGAGACCGAAATCAGCGATGCGCAACCGTCTGTCGGAACCGAAGAGCAGGTTCGCAGGCTTGATGTCACGGTGCACGAGGCCCTGGGTGTGGGCATAGTCGAGCCCTCTGGCCGTCTCCAGAGCGACGAGCAGCCCCTGACCGGGACTCAACACACCGACCGTGTCCAGCACTGAGCGCAGATTCCCACCCGCGAGGTACTCGCTGACCAGAAAGGGGACCTCATCCTGTCCCCAGTCGTAGACACCGAGAACATTGGGATGGTTGAGCGACGCCGCGGCCTGTGCCTCCGCCCGAAACCGTCGCAGGAACGCTGCGTCCTGGGCCAACTCCTCATGCAGGACCTTCACCGCTACTCGGCGACGCAGCACCACATCGTCGGCGACATACACCCGGGCCGACGCGCCCGCACCTATGGGGGCCACCACACGGTAACGATCACCCAACACGCGACCGACGTCAGCGCCGGAGTCAAACGGAGTCATCCACACCAAAGTACCCCCGCCGACCACCATTTCAGTGGCTCCGGATGGTGCCCGCTCGGCGGGCGAGCGACGCAATCTGGCAGACTTCAGACTGTGTTCCGCAAGCAGCAGATAATTTTCGGAATTCTCATCGCTTCCGGCATCGCGCTGATCGTCTCCGCCGCGCTCATCAACAATGACGACCAGCCTGATCTGGCTCTGTCGATCCCTGGAGTGGAGGCCCTGATCCCGCAGCGCAACGACGAGGTGCTGCAGCAACAGCGTGTCGGGATCGATTTGGAGCCCGAGTATCGCCTGGTGGAGATGACGATCTCAGATGATGCCCGTTGTACACGCCCGGTCGTGGTCACCGAGCATGTCCGCCGGGTCGAGGGCCTTCAACAGTTCATCTACCAGCCGTCGGCGGGGTTGCCGGTGGAAGCGCTGGCACCGGACGAGAACTGTGTGGTCGCCACCATCGAGAAGATCTCTCTGCCTGGACGCTTAACGGACGTCGAATGGGTCTTCACTGTCAGCTAGTCGCCGGTCGCGTCAGCCAATCCGTCTCACGAGCGCCTTCAGCTCGTCCATAGCGGCAACCGGCTCCCTGTCGACGACGATCCCATGCATGCCGACGCCTTGGGCAGCTTCGACGTTGGCCGGCATGTCATCGACGAACACCGCGTTCTGGGCAGCGACTCCCAGTTGGCTGAGCACATGGTGATAGATCGCGGGATCGGGCTTGCGCATCCCGACCGCCGACGAGTCGACCACGACGCTCATGATCTCCATCGGCACGATCGAATGCCACCCGGGCCCGTCACCGCCAGAGAACTCGGCGACATTGTTGGTGACCACCGCCATGGCTACGCCCTCGGAATGCAACTCCCGCGCAGTTGCGGTCACCACCGTCCGGTCTGCTTCGTCGGTGCGGAACTGTCGGAAGAAGTCCGCCAGAGCCAACCCGATTCCGAGATCTGCGACAGCGCGCTCCACCTCGACCCAGGCCTCGGCCAGAGGCAACTCCCCTCGCTCGAGGCGGTGCCAGACATGGTCGCCGTCGAGGTGATACGGCCCGAAGACCGCTGCAAAGACATCGTCGGCGTCTAGGCCGTGCTGTTGCGCGATCCGTCCGATGGCGTCCACCGGTCGAGCAGAGAAGACCCCGCCGACGTCCCAACAGACTGCTTCGATCATGGCGCGAGAGTTATCTCCTGGCGCGCCCGTTGTCCAAACGACTGAGTGTCCAAACGACCGGGCGTTCCTATCCCCACGAACCGTGGTCGTGTTGCCGGCCGAGTTCTGCGACCAGGAGCGGGCCAGGGTCGCGCCAACCCTCGGGTTTGAGGATCTTCCCGTCGTCACGCCTGATGACCCGCCCGTCGACGACCTTCGCCATGTTGGCGCCGTGCACGATCTCGAACACTCGGTCGAGGTTCATGCCATGACGTACCGCCGTGTCGCAGATGTAGTAGATCGCGTCGACGAGAGCATCCGCCTGCTCCACGACGTCGGTCGCCTCGCGCAGCTCGTCGAGTTCGTCATTGACCATTTCCGCAATGAACTCGACGGCTTCGACGCTCATCAGCTTCGGGGTTGAGGGCAGATTGCCGTCGTTGCAGGCATCGCTGAACTCTTTGACAGCGGTTGTGTAGGTCATGGAGGTCCTTTGGGTAGTTCACCGGTTGGCAATCGACCGGTTTCGAGCAGTTCGACGAAGGCCTCCTCGTCGATGACTGGTATCTCCAGCGCTTCAGCCTTGTTGACCTTGGATGCCCCAGGGTCGCCTCCAACGACAAGCGCCAAGGTCGACTTCGACACGCTTCCAGGAGACTTGCCGCCACGGGCGAGAATCGCTTCTTTGGCACCGTCGCGGCTGTAGCCCTTGAGCGTGCCGCTCACGACAACCGAGACACCCTCGAGGGTCTGTTCGACCGTGGAGTCGCTCGCCT
This sequence comes from Candidatus Aldehydirespiratoraceae bacterium, assembly GCA_965221585.1. Taxonomy (GTDB): domain Bacteria; phylum Actinomycetota; class Acidimicrobiia; order Acidimicrobiales; family Aldehydirespiratoraceae; genus VXYK01. Next base: position 2,429,734 of record OZ244898.1, read on the forward strand.
CGGCTTCCATGGTGAGCCCGGCATCGGCGAGCCGCCCGATGAGGGCCCGCGCCGCTGGATCTGCGAACCAACCATGCACGGCCTCAGCGATCACCGGCCCGAATCCCTCAACTGCCGCGAGGTCTTCGACACTCGCTTCCATGATCCGTTCCATGGTCTTGAACGACGAGGCCAACAACGCGGCGTTGACCTGGCCTACCTCGGGAATCCGCAGACCGAAGATCAGATTGCCCAGTGGGCGGCCCTTGGAATGCTCTATCGCGGCTCTCAGGTTGTCGACCGACTTCTCCTGAAAGCCGGGCATCTCCAGGATCCTGTCGAAATCGAGCCGGTACAGGTCGCCGACGTCGTTGATCAACCCCGCCGAGACGAAGCGGTCGACGTTCTTCTCGCCGAGAAACTCGATGTCCATCGCGGTGCGCCCCGAGAAGTGCTCGATACGCCCGCGGATCTGCCGGGGGCATCCGAAGTTGACGCAGTTCGTGGCCGCTGCACCCTCATCGCGCACCAACGGGTGATCACAGACCGGGCAGTTCTTTGGGAACTTCCAACGCACCGAACCCGCAGGCCTCTCGGAGAGGACCGGGCCGACGACCTCGGGGATCACATCGCCTGCCCGTCTCACGATCACCGTGTCACCGGGGCGGACGTCCTTGGCGGCGACCTGATCCTCGTTGTGCAGGGTCGCAGTGCCGACCGTGACTCCACCGACGAAGACCGGCTTCAGATGGGCGAAGGGTGTGGCCTGTCCCGATGGGCCTATCGACACCTTGATATCGACCAGCTTGGTCGTCCGCTCCTCGGGGGGCAGCTTGTAGGCGATCGCCCAACGTGGCGCTTTGGCATCGGCACCCAACTCGGCCTGAAAGGCGAGATCGTCGACCTTGACCACCACACCGTCGAACTCGTAGTCGAGCTCGTGGCGTATGCCGTCGAGTTCCGTGACGCGGGCTTCCACCTCATGCATGGCCGTCAGGGTGCGGGTGTGCTCGTTGACTGGGAACCCGAGCGACCCCAACCATGCCAACGCTTCGGAGTGATTCGCCAGTTCAGGGCCACCCTCGAGCAGACTGAGCTGGTAGCAGTAGAACGACAGGTCCCGACCGGCGGTCACCTCCGCCGAGATCTGACGAAGCGAGCCAGCGGCTGTGTTGCGTGGGTTGACGTACAGCTTCGGTTCCTTTCCGGCGGCTTCGGCCTGTGCAATCTGCAGCTCATTGAAGGCTCTGAAACTCGACAGCTTCATATAGACCTCGCCCCGCACTTCAAGCACCGGTGGGGCTCCGGAGATTCGCTTTGGAATGTCGTTGATGGTCCGCACGTTGTGAGTGACATCCTCGCCGACCTTGCCGTCGCCTCGGGTGGCGCCCTGCACCAGGATCCCGGCCTCGTAGCGCAAAGAAATCGCCAGACCGTCGAGCTTCAGCTCGACCGCGAAGGACTCTGGGGTGCGCCCCTCGAGGCGCCGCTGCACACGTTCGTACCAGGCTTGCAGCTCGTTGATGTCGAAGGCGTTGTGCAGCGACATCATCGCCACGCTGTGTGTGACGGGAGCGAAGGCCACATTCGGCGCGCCTCCCACCTGCTGTGTCGGCGACGAATCTGTTACCAGCTCAGGGTGTGCTGCCTCAAGTTCCTCCAGTTCGCGCACCAGTCGGTCGTAGTCGGCGTCGGGGATCTCGGGCGCGTCGCGCTCGTAGTAGGCCGACCGGTGACGATCGATGGCCTCCCGCAGTTCGGCAACCCGCTGGGCGGGGTCCGTCGAGCCAGAAGCAGAATCCGAGGCCATCGAGAGCCGACATTAGCAATCGCATGAGACAAGCCGAGATCGGCGACGGCCTAATGTGGTTCCGTGCTCCGACGCCTTCGCTCTGCCACTCCCTCGCAGCGATTGTGCTGGTTGGCGACGGGACTGTGGATCGTGCAGCCGTTCCTGTCGGGTGCTCTGCTCAACGACGCGTTGGAGGGAGCTTCTGACTCCTTCGGTGGCACCGTCAAGCTGGCTAGCTGGCTGGGATGGCTGGGAATCCTGGTCTCGTTGATGGCGCGCCTGCCCGTCACCCTCGCTGTGGCCCGTATCGGGGTCGCAGGGTCACTGCCGGTCTCGGTCTGGGCCGCCATCGAGACACAGGAGACCACCGCAGCGATTCTCGGGATCGGTGGAACCTTCGCGGTGACCGCCGCAGTGCTGGCTCCGGGCGTCGCCGACTGTTTCATCGACGGTGCCAGCTACGGCGACGAACGCAGATTCGCTCTGCGCGCCCCCGGACCTGTGTTGATCACCCTTGTCGTGCCCGCATGGGCAGTCGTGGTCGCCGGTTCCGTGGCGGGGCCGATCCTGCTGGCTGATCAGCGATGGCTGGCCGGCGCGGTGGTCACTGTCGTCGGGTTTGTCGCAGCTGGGCTGGCCTTCAATGCTCTGTACCGGCTGACCAGCCGTTTTGTCGTGCTGGTGCCCAACGGTCTGGTACTCCATGACCGGACCGTCCTTCGTGAGCCCGTGCTCTTCGCCCGCAACGAGATCGTCGGTATCGCACCTGCGCAAGCCGACACGAACGCTGTCGACCTGACCGCTTCGGCGCTGGGATTGGCCCTGGAGTTGAAGTTGAGTACCGCGGCGACCCTGCCCGTGGTCACCGGTCGCAGTAGCACTCACGAGCGCCAGGTCAGCACGCTGCTGATCTCTCCCACGCGGCCGGCCGACGTTATGCGCGCCGCGGAACAGAAGGGCATCAGCATCGCCTGATTCATCGGGTTCTGCCACAGGCCCCGTTTGCTCATGAGTCGGCTCGCGGCAACAATCAGCCGATGGCAACCGACGCATCCACGAACAGGAACATCCGCTTCGAAGCCGACGACAAACCACCGTTGGCGCTCACCGCGGGTCTCGGTCTGCAGTTCGCCATTCTGGCGATCGCCGGGATCGTGCTCACCCCGGCCATCGTGATCCGCGCCGCAGGGGGCACAGACGAGTATCTGGCATGGGCGGTGTTCGCAGCGGCTGTGGTCAGCGGTGTCAGCACCATCCTGCAGGCGGTGCGGCTCGGTCGTATCGGTTCGGGGTACGTGCTGTTGATGGGTACATCGGGCGCCTTCATCGCAGTGTGTGTGACTGCGCTGCAAAAGGGCGGGCCGGGTCTGCTCGCCACGCTGGTCATCGCCTCGTCGCTGTTCCAGTTCCTGCTAGCAGCGAAGCTGTCGCTGTTCCGGCGCCTGTTGACCCCGACGGTCGCAGGCACCGTGGTGATGTTGATCGCGGTAACGGTCATGCCACTGGTCTTCGACATGGTCGCGACCTCACCTGAGGGCAGTTCGTCGTGGAGCGCACCCGCGAGCGCACTGGCTGCGATGGGGGTGGTTATCGTCATCGCGCTCACAGCCACGGGCAGCTTGCGCTTGTGGGCACCGGTCATAGGGATCGCGGCAGGTTCGGTTGTTGCGGGATTCTTCGGGATCTACAACACCGAAGCGGTAGCCGATGCGGCCTGGATCGGTTTGCCCGACGGTGGCTGGCCCGGCTACGACCTCGGCTTCGGCGGAGACTTCTGGGGTCTGCTGCCAGCCTTCGTTTTCGTCACGTTGATCGGTGCGGTGGAGACGATCGGCGACTCGGTTGCCATCCAGCGGGTGTCGTGGCGTCGGCCCAGGGCGGTCGACTATCGAGCCGTGCAGGGCGCCGTGGCCGCTGACGGCACCGGCAATCTGCTCTCGGGTCTTGCCGGCACGATGCCGAACACGACGTACTCGACGAGCATCTCTATCACCGAGTTGACCGGGGTCGCGGCTCGGCGAGTGGGTGTGGCCATCGGCGCCTCCTTCGTTGTGATGGCCTTCGTGCCCAAGGTGCTGACGCTCGTGCTGGCGATCCCCGACGCGGTTGTGGCGGCCTATGTGACGGTGCTTCTGGCTCTGTTGTTCGTGGTCGGCATGAGGATGGTGATCGAGGACGCCAACGACTACCGCCGCAGCCTGATCGCAGGTGTCTCGTTCTGGATCGGGGTCGGCTTTCAGAACGGACAGATCTTCGGCGAGTACCTCGACGGGTTCGCCGGGGGTTTCCTTGAGAACGGCATGACCACGGGTGGTCTGACTGCGATCGCCCTGACTCTGTTCACCGAGTTCACGGGCTCTCGCAGCAGACGCTTCCGTTCGGAGCTGTCGGTGGAGGAATTGCCGCGTATCCGCAAGTTCCTGTCTGAATTCGCTGGCCGGAACGGTTGGGGCGCAGGCATGCAACTGCGGCTGGATACGGTCGCAGAGGAGACGCTGCTCACCTTGCTCGACTCTGATGAATCAGCCGACGACTTCGATCAATCCATCAAACGCAAGCTTCGTTTGACCGCCAGCAAGCAAGACGGGCGGCCGGTGCTCGAGTTCGTGGCGGCGGCGAGCGATGAGAACCTTGAGGATCGCCTGTCGGTTCTCGCCTCCCAGTCCACCGAACTGCCTCTCGAACGCGACATCTCATTGCGGATGCTGCAACATCACGCCTCAGACATCCTCCATCAGCAGTACCACGACCTGGACATCGTGACCGTCCACGTAAGGCCCCTCGAAACCTCAAACCCGTCCACGGCTGGCGGTGCCGCCGCCGACCACTAGGTCGTCGCGGTAGGCGACGACGCTCTGGCCGGGGGCGATCCGGCGGTGCGGGTCACGCCACATCACCGAGTCGTCGACAACCACACCGGGCGCGGGCCGGCCGTGGGCTGAACACTGCAACTCGACCTCGCCGCTGAGCGCTGCACCGGTCCACGACCAGGACTCGAGCGGCGTCACCTCGACTAACAGATCCTCAGCAGTGCCCACCGTGACCGTCGACGACCCGTGATCGACGTCGATCACATAGTGCGGGTCGGTGCCCCCAGCAAGACCCAGTCCCTTGCGCTGGCCGACCGTCACCAACTCGACGGCACCCACCCGGCCGACCGTTGCGCCAGTGCGATCAACCACGACCGCGGGCTTGAGCCCGATCCGATCACCGAGAAACGCCTCACGACCATGCCGATTGGTGATGAAGCAAACGTCCTGACTCTCGGGCTTGGCCGCGGTGCGAAGGCCGAGATCGGCCGCAATCTCACGCACCTCGGCCTTGGTCATCCCCCCGAGCGGCAACAGCAAACGCCCCAACACGGCCTCGTCAAGCATGTGCAGCACATAGGACTGATCCTTCGCGCTGTCGGCACCACGGCCAATACGAGGCCCGTCGGCGGTAGCCACCACCCGGGCATGGTGGCCCGTCGCAATCGTCGAGAACCCGAGAGCCTCGGCCCGACGCAGCAGCCGATCGAACTTGAGATGTCGATTGCACTCGATGCACGGGTTCGGAGTCCGACCCTTGGCGTGATCAGCGACATACGGAGCAACGACATCCCGCTCGAAGTCGTCACCGAAATTGAAGACATGGTGTTCGACACCGAGCCGGTCGGCCACCCGGCGGGCATCGTCAACATCAGAGACCGCACAACACCCGGTGTCGCTCGGCCCGCCCCACAGCTTCATGGTGACGCCAACGACTTCGTAGCCGGCCTCCAACAACAACGCAGCCGCAACCGACGAATCAACCCCGCCCGACATGGCAGCCATGACAGGCCCCTTCAAGCTCGAGGCGGACGTCGACTCCAAAGACATGTCAGCCAGCGTATGTTCGACGCCGGCGATCCGCTCCGCTTTCAGCCCCCGCCGTGACTCAACAGGCGCTCCACCGCACCAGGAATGATCTCCAGCGCAGCATCAACATCTGCTTCTGTGGACGAATGGCCGAGCGACAGGCGCAACGACCCCAGGGCAAGCTCACGCGGCACACCCATCGCCGCCAACACATGTGAAGGATCCTGGGCACCGCTCGAACAACTCGACGCCGCCGAAGCACGCAAGCCCTGCGCATCGAGCAGGAACAGCAGCGCCTCGGCCTCGACCCCGTCCAAACACAGATGGGCGATACCCGCGGCGACCTCGTGGTCAAAACCCTTGCCGAGCAGGGTCGGCACCACCACCGGACCGAGCCGATCAATCAATCCGCCCACCAGCCGATCGCGCAACGCGCCCAACCGCACAACCTCATCGGGGCGTCGCAAAACGGTGACTTCCACGGCCGCTGCGAAAGCCGCCGCCCCAGCAACATCGGGGGTGCCGGCACGGCGGCCGCGTTCCTGCCCCCCGCCGAGAATCTGGGCTTCAAGCTCTATCCCGCTGCGGACAAACAGCACACCCGTACCGATAGGTCCCCCAACCTTGTGCCCCGTGATCGACACCATGTCGACATCCGCGACCGCGGTTGCAAGGTCGATCCAGGACAGAGCCTGCACTGCGTCGGTATGGAAGAGCGCGCCTGGGGCATGCTCCCGAACAACACGTGCAAGCGCCGGAAGATCGTTGATCGCGCCGGTCTCGTTGTTGACCGCAATGATCGAAACAACGCTGACATCCTCAGCAGCTTCCAGCGTGTGCGCCAGAGCCTCCGGCGTGACCTGTCCCTTGGCGTCGAGCCCGACAGTCAACCCACCGGCATGCTCAACGGGTTCGAGCACCGCATGGTGCTCCCCGGCAGAGCACACCGCCGTGCCGCCACGAGCCGCCAGAACCCCGCGCACCGCGAGATTGTCGGCTTCAGACCCGCCGCTGGTGAACACCACCTCGGCCGGTTCGCGGCCCACCATCTCGGCAATCAGATCGCGGGAATCGTCAAGGGCGCGGCGGGCATCGCGGGCCGCCTTGTGAGCACCCGTCGGGTTCGCATGGTGCGCTTCAACAGCCGCGGTCCAAGCAGCCTGCGACTCTGCACGCACCACCGTGCTGGCCGCATGGTCGAGGTAGATCTCCCGGGTTGGCACAAATCGATCCTACGTAACTTTGCGTCGGCCGGCTCTATGGTTACCCGATGGTTCCAATCGTCACCGAACCCGCGGAAGTCTCTGCCGACTGGTTGAGCGAAGTGCTCAATCTCGACGTCACCGAGATCACCGCACATGAGGCGATCGGAACAGGGCAGATGTCGAGGAACTTCCGATTCGAGTTCATCGCTGACGGTCCAGGGAGTGCGGTGCTGAAAGTACCCGCCGAAGACAAAGCGATGCGTGAGCTCGCAAGCCAGGTCTATGAGCGCGAGGTCGTGTTCTATACAGACCTCGCCGCCGCGCTTCCATGTCGAACACCGCACTGCTACTTCGCGGCAATCGCCGAGTCGGGAGGGGACTTCACGCTCGTGCTCGAAGACCTGGCTCCAGCACAACAGGGTGATCAGATCGCGGGCTGCACGCCAGCGCAGGCCAGTCTCGCTCTCAAGAATCTGGCCCTGTTGCACGGGCCTACCTGGAACAGCTCCGCGCTCGCGGCTCACCCGGCCCTGGGACCTCAGGACTACTCGCTCCTCAACGACATATTTCCAATGGCCCACAACCAGTTCATGGAGCGCTACCGGTCACGGCTCGCCACCCACACCGCCGATGTTCTCGAGGCCTTCGTGCCCCACGCCGCGGCCTGGCTCGACGAAACCCACAGCCCGTTCACCCTTACCCATGCCGACTATCGACTCGACAACCTGCTCTTCGGTTCCGAGGAGGTCGCAGCCGTCGACTGGCAAACCCTGAGGCTCGGCAGCCCGGGTCAAGACGTTGCATATTTCTTGGGCAACAGCCTGCCCATCGAAAGCCGTCGGGTGCATGAGGACACACTGCTGAACGAGTACCTCGACGCGCTCCGCGACTGCGGTGTGAACGACTACGACCTTGATCATCTGAAGGGCGACTGCACCGTCGGCGCCTGGTCCGGTCCCTATACGGCAGTGCTCGGCGCGTTCGCGGCAACAGAGACCGAACGCGGCGACCAGATGTTCATCGCCATGGCCGACCGTTCCGCCGCCCAGATACTCGACCACGGCGGCCACCCCTACCTCTAGGCTGATGGCGTTCGATATGTCCGAAATCAGAGTTGAGACGGAACTTGCGGCGGGGATCGAAGAGGTCTGGGAGGACATCCGCGACATCGCATCGCATGTCGAATGGATGCACGATGCCGAAACCATCGTCTTCACCTCCGCCCAACACCAGGGTGTGGGCACCACCTTCGACTGCCTCACCAAAGTCGGTCCGATCCGGCTGACCGACCGGATGGAGATCACCGAATGGCTTGACCGCGAGGCCATCGGAGTGCGCCATGTGGGACTGGTGACCGGCGAGGGACGATTCACCCTCACCCCGACAGGTCACAACGCGACCCGCTTCGTGTGGGCCGAGACCCTCCACTTCCCCTGGTGGCTCGGTGGGCCCATCGGCGCCTGGCTCGGCAGACCAATACTGCGCTGGATCTGGCGCCGGAACCTGCAACTACTTCAGACCCGCTTCTGAGCGGCTGCGGCACGCCGCGTTACAGCACAGGGTTCGAAGCCAACGCCAGGCTGAGCACAAACAGCACAGAACCGAGTCCGACAGCAGCACCAACGGCCAACGAGTTCGGTGCGGAGGCCCTCCTCATCGACACATAGATGAGACCCACCAGTCCCCCGGCAACCAGACCGCCGACATGGCCGCCGACCGAGATCCTCGACACCGCGAACGTCAAGAACAGGTTGAACGCCAGAATCGGCCCCAAGCCACTGGCCCAGACGCTCATGCCAACCGCTCGCTGGGCGATCGCCATCGCCCCGAACAACCCGAAGATGGCGCCCGAAGCGCCCACAGCCAGAGCGTTAGGCTCCAGCAACAGAACACCCACCGAGCCACCGAGAAGCGAAACGAAATACAACGCCACAAAACGAAGCCGGCCCAGGAACTGTTCGAGGGACCGACCCATGATCCACAACGCGAAGCAGTTGAAGCCGAGGTGGAACACCCCGTCATGGAGGAACCCCGAAGTGATGATCCGATACCACTCGCCGTCGGCCACGATGGGACCCCACAGGGCGTAGTCGATCAGGAACCTGTTGCCTCCGAGCGTCGAAACGAACCAGATCGCCACGTTGAAGCCGACCAGTGCGGTGGTCAGCACCGGGGTGAAGGCCACCGGAGCGAAAATCACGCGCTGGCTCTTGGTTGCAATGCACTCCGGGCAATGGAAACCAACCGAGGCGGATTTCATGCACTCGGCACAAATCGGACGGTCGCAACGCTGACAGATAACCCCGGCACGGCGGTCCCGGTGCCGGTAGCAACTGACGACAGCTGAAGGGTCCGACTGGGCAGTCACACCCACGAAGCTACCGTTGACAAGCACAACAGCGATAACTTCGGGGGCCGTGAACAGCCCTCACGAACGGCCGCCCAGCCGTCCAGAAGAGCGTGACGTCGTGCCGATCGAGAGCCACTCGATGCTCAGTGACCAGCGCAGCGTCGCCCTCGTTACCCCGGAGGCGCAGATCAACTGGCTGTGCCTTCCCCGAATCGACTCCCCCGCGATCTTCGCCGCTCTGCTCGGAGGACCTGAATCCGGCCACTTCTCGATCACGCCGCTCGATGAGCCCACCAAAGCGGAGCCCACACAGGCCTACCTCGACGCCACTCTGATTCTCCAGACCTCGTGGCCGACGCTGACCGTGACCGACTACCTCGACTGCTCCGACGGCCGGCCCCACCAGGCCGCCGCTAGCACTGACCTGATCCGCCACATCGAAGGCACCGGGCGGGTACGGGTCGCGTTCGCGCCCCGAGTCGACTTCGGGCGGGTGCCGACCCGCATCGAAATCCGCGACGGAAATCTGGAAGTGGCCGGCGCAGCGGATCGGATGGTGCTGCGGAGCAATGGCATCGCTTGGTCGATCGAAGAACGAGGCAATCACCAGAGCGCCGTCGCCGAAATCGATCTGAGTCGCGGCCCGGTCACGCTGGATCTGTGCTACGGCGCAGAGCCACCACCGGCAGAACCACCCCGAACAGAACCGGAACGCCGGGAGGCAACCGCACGGTTCTGGAGCGACTGGGCCGAGGGACTGAGACTCCCTGCAGTCGAACCAGACATGGTCCGCCGTTCCGCGCTCACCTTGAAGGCACTCGCCTACGGTCCCTCCGGAGCGATCTCCGCCGCGGCGACAACAAGCCTCCCCGAGTTCATCGGTGGGGTCCGCAACTGGGACTACCGCTACTGCTGGATCCGGGACGCGGCCATGTCGGCGGACGCGCTGCTCAGACTCGGCTCAACTACCGAGGCCGAAAGCCTGCTCAACTGGCTCTCGAGACTGATCGACGCCCACGGTGTCGACACCGGCCAACTGTCGCCGCTCTACACGGTCGACGGGCAGGACCCGCCGACGGAACAGACCATTGAGGAGCTGGCCGGATACGCGGACTCGCATCCGGTGCGGATCGGCAACGCGGCCTGCCATCAACTGCAACTCGACGTGTTCGGACCCGTGGTCGAACTGATCCACAATCTCGCCGTCGCTCGAAACGAGATTTCAGCCAAACACTGGTCCATGATCGAAGCCTTCGTCCAGGTCGTCGAACAACGATGGACCGAACCCGATCAAGGAATCTGGGAAGTCCGCTCCGCTCCCAGGCATCACACGCATTCCAAAGTGATGTGTTGGCTGACCGTTGACCGCGCCCTCCAGATCAGCAACGAGTTCTACAGCCGCGACCGACCGGACTGGACAGCACTGCGCCAGCGGATCCGTGACGACATCATGACCAATGCCTGGAACGAAGAGGCGGGCACATTCACGACCGCATACGACGGAGCCGACCTTGACGCCTCGGTGCTCACGATCGGTCTGTGCGGACTCCTCGAACGTGACGATCCCCGACTAGCGGCAACCGTCGCCGCGGTCGAGAAGTCGCTACGACACAACCAGGCTGTCTACCGCTACAAGCACGAAGACGGACTACCGGGTGCCGAAGGCGGATTCGACCTGACAACCAGTTGGCTCATCGACGCCAAGATCCTGACCGGCGACCTCGACGATGCACGATCCCTGTTCGAGTCGTACCTCTCGGGGGCCGGTCCCACCGGTCTGATCCCCGAGGAAGTCGACCCAGAAACCGGCGCAGGCCTGGGCAATCACCCTCAGGCATACTCACACCTCGGACTGATCAACAACGCCTGCAACCTTGCCCACCAGCGGACCGCGAACCGGAGCACCCAAAGCCGCTAGAGCATCACAGGCGATTCGCTCATACCCAGAGCGTTCTTCTCCACAACCTCAGTCACGCCGTCAACCCGGTCCTTCATGATCCGCTCGATGCCGGCCTTGAGCGTCTGCGTAGACGCCGGGCAGGTTACGCAAGCACCGAACAGTTCCACAGTCACGACACCGGACGTCTCGTCGACATCGACGAGCTCAATGTCGCCCTCATCGGCCTGGATTGCCGGGCGGATCGCATTGATGACCTTCTCAACCTGGCTGCGCACAGTCCCAGTGTGCCAGCATTCGACACGATTGGTTCACCTGTCACACCGGCAACGATCGAGAATCGCAGTACCTTTGAGGCACGAGCACTGCCTCCACACTCCTTGCCCACCAGGGCGGTTGGGACGAAATCCTCGCCGTGGGCGGCCCGATGCTCCTCGTCGGCCTGCTCATGTTCATTGCCCGACGACGGGCACGATCACAGAGCGAACTCAAGAACGACTGAACGCTCAACAACGTCTGTATGAAATGTCGGCACCCAGCGAGCGCAACCCGCCCGCAAGATCATCGTAACCACGGGCGATGTGGTGGGCGTCGCTCACAACCGTCTCGCCCTGCGCGCCGAGGCCGGCGATCACCAGCGCTGCGCCCGCCCGAATATCGTGGGCTTTCACCTTCGCAGCCGACAGGCGCTCGCTGCCCTCGACCACCACATGATGCGAGTCGATCCGGACGTCTGCACCCATGGCGCGCAGGTCGTCCACATAACGGAACCGTTCGGCGAACAGATTCTCGGTGACAGAACCGACCCCGTCAGTGGTGGCCAGCAGCGCCACCAACAGAGGCTTCAGATCGGTGGCCACTCCCGGGTACGGCAGAGTCGAGAACTTCGCGGAACTCAAACGACTCGCCACTGTCGCGCTGATGCTCCGGTCGTCGGCCGATATCTCCATCCCCATGTCGGTCAGCTTGCCGCACAACACTGCCAGGTGGTCCGGGTTCACTCCGGTGACAGTGATCTCACCGCCCGCGATCCCCACCGCCGCCAAGTACGTGGCTGCCACGATCCGGTCGCCGACAACACAATGATCGGCCGGTCCGAACCGATCAATGTCGGAAACACCCTCGATGGTGAGGGTGCTCGAGCCCGCCCCTTCAATCCGTGCACCCATCTTGACGAGGAACTCGCAGAGATCGGCAACCTCGGGTTCACGCGCGGCATTGTCGATCACGGTCGTGCCCGCGGCCCGCACAGCCGCCATGAGCAGGTTCTCGGTGGCGCCGACACTTGGAAAGTCAAGCCGGACGGCCTCCCCGCGCAACTCTGGAGCCCGGGCGTGGACGTACCCGTCGACCGTGGTGGCATCGACGCCGAGTCTGGCCAGTCCCTGCAGATGCATGTCGATGGGTCTGTCGCCGAAGTCGTCACCCCCCGGGAGGGCGACAACCGCCTTCCCGCAGCGAGCCAACAGCGGTCCGAGAACCTCTATCGAGGCTCGGAAGCGATCAACGACTTTCCTGGGAGCAACCGGGTTGATGTGCGCCGGAACGTCGATTACGAGCGATCCGCCGGTTTCCTGCGACGGCAACGTGACCTCGCAGCCGATGGCGCGCAGCAATTCGGCCATCAGCCCCACATCCGTGATTCGGGGGACGTTGGTAAGTCGGTACGTTCCCTCGGCCAGCAGAGTCGCAGCCATCAACTTCAGCACGCTGTTCTTGGCGCCGGAGACTCCCACGGTTCCCTCGAGCGCAGAAGGCCCCCGCACGACGAAGCTGTGTCCAGCCAGGTCAAGTTCCGGTGTGTCTGCGGCCAACACGGACATCGTAAAGAGTCTGCCACCGATAGCCGCTGAGCGCGCGTTATCTGAGGTCAAACCAAGCGTTTGATCAGTTGGTCAACGAGTGCCGCCACCTCGTCAGCCGCTGCGTTGTAGTCGTCCTGGCACCCCGCGCCAGGATCAACCACCTCCTCCCAGGCCTCAAGGGAAACCTCGTCGAGGTCCAGCTCAGCGACCCGCAGCGCCAGATCACCGACCGATCCCGGTTGCAGGTCACGGGCGACACGTTTCAGACTCCCCGTCTTGGCGGCGCCGGAAGGGTGGATCCGTCGCATCCAGCGGAGGTGGTCAGGCTCCATGGCGACGATCAGCGCCGAGCATTCGATGTCGGTTGCAGACAGTTGGCGGCTGCGATGCCAAGGGTCACGCAGACCGTGGCGCTCAAGGGCCGTGCGGGTGCGCACACTCATCGGTTGCCCGCCAAGCACATGGGTTCCGCCGCTGAGCACGGAGACCGGTGGGTCTTCTCCGAAGTGGGCGCGCATCATCGCCGCACCCATCACCGACCGTGCAGCATTGCCCGTGCACAGGAAGGTCACGATCGGCCGTCCGGAGTGGTGTGGCGGGCGGGGCGCCTCGCGGACTGTCGGGGGTCGTTCGTCACTCATCGTGGTTCACTGTTTTAGCAATACCGACAGCACCGTCAGCCATTCATCTGCTGATATCTTGACCCTTCCCGCGACGACGGCAAGTTGCTAACATCGCAGTGATCACGGTTCTTCAGATTCGCCGCGATCCAAACAAACCCGATATTGGAGGGAATATGGGACCACTACGCAAACTCCTGCTGCTCTTGGCGGTATTGGCGCTGTTCGCCGCGGCCTGCGGAGACGACGACGAGACGACCACTACCACCGGCGATGACGGCGACGACATGGCCGAAACCGACGGCGACGACACGGCTGACGGCGACGACATGGCCGACGACAGCGAGATGATGGATCACCTCGGTGACGGTTCGCTCGGAACGATAGTGGTCGAGCCCGGTGCCGAAGTGCAGATCCGATCACTCAACGCCCTCACCGGCGACGTAGCGCTGTTCGGCCTGCCGATCCACCGGTCCATCGAGATCGCCGTCGACGACTACGGCGACATCCACGGTTTCTCCGTCAGTTCAGGCGAGGGTCTCGACGACCTCTGCTCGTCGGACGGCGGCCAAGCCGCGGCGCAGACGATCGTTGCCGACGAGCAGATAGTCGGCGTGGTCGGCACGTCGTGCTCGGGTGCAGCCGTCGCTGCCGCACCGTTGACCAGCGAGGCAGGGATCGTGATGATCTCGGGCGGCAACACATCGCCCTCGCTGACCTCCGACCTCGCGGGCACAGCCGGCGAGAACTACAACGAGGGCTACTACCGAACCGCACACAACGACCTCTACCAGGGGCGAGCGATGGCTCTGTTCGTGTTCAACGAGCTGGGTCTGACAACCGCTGCGGCCATCCACGACGGCGACCCCTACACCCAGGGCCTCGCTCAGGCGTTCGTCGACGCTTACGAGGAGATCGGCGGAGAGATCACCGGGTTCGCCGGAATTGCCAAGGGCGACACCGACATGGTCCCGGTGCTCACCGAAATTGCCGCGGCCAGCCCACAGGCTCTCTTCTTCCCGATCTTCCAGCCGGAGGGCAACTTCATCGCTGCGCAGGCACCAGGAGTTGCCGGGCTCGAGGACACTCAGCTGCTCGCCGCGGACGGTCTGCTGGTAGACGGCTACCTGGAGTTGGAAGAAACCGAGGGCATGTACTTCTCAGGGCCGGACGCCCGCTTCGGCGACAACGTCAACCAGTCCACCGGCAAGACCGCCGATGATGTGAGCGGAACCTATGAATCCCTGTACGGCGAGGCCCCGACCTCACCGTTCTGGGGCCACGGTTACGACGCCACCGCGATGCTGCTCGATGCCATATCGGCGGCAAGCTACGTCGACGGCGACGGCAACCTCGTCATCGACAAGGCAGGGGTACGGGAGTTCCTCGACAACCTCAGGGACTACAACGGCCTCATCGGCCTGATCAACTGCGACAACTTCGGAGACTGCGGATCCCAGAAGGTGACAATCGTCCACCACCTCGACTCCGACGACTTCCGCGCCTCCATGGAGAACGTGGTCTTCGAATACGCCCCCTCGTAATCGACCAAGTGCTGAGACAGAACCGGCCCCCACCGCTGTGGCAGGGGCCGGTTCTGTTCCACTAAGCAGTTGCAGATGCCATCACCCGACACTGCGGAGAACAGCAAGTTGAGCCGTCGCCTCGGCGTCGACACCTTCCTGTTGTTCATGAGGGTGGTCATGAGCACGTTCGTGATTCTCGGTCTGCTCATGTTCATCGGGCAGCAGATCGACCCCGACAACTTCATCGCCTCGCGCATCAACCCCGATGCCACCGGCCTCACCGCAGCCCAGTTCGAGGGCCTGGTGATCTCCGGGCTCTCGCAGGGAGCGATGTACGGGCTGATCGCGCTCGGCTATTCGATGGTCTACGGAGTGTTGGGCTTCATCAACTTCGCCCACGGCGAAGTCTTCATGGTCGGCGCGATGACAGGGATGATCACGTCCAACAAGCTCGACGAGTCCGGCGCCTGGGAAAGCAACTTTGCGCTGTCGCTGTTGTTCGTCCTGGTGATCGCGATCATCTGCTCCACACTCACTGCGGTGATCATGGAAAGGGTCGCCTACCGGCCGTTGCGGGGTTCCCCCCGGCTGATCCCCCTGATCACCTCCATCGGTGTGTCGTTCTTCATCCAGAACGTCTCGGTTGTGCTGCTCGGACCCGGCGCCAAGTCGTATCCGACGCTGCCGGACTGGCTGGCTCAGAAACACGAACTGTTCGGTTTCATCACCATCGAGGGCACCAGGTTGATGGTGCTCGTGGTCGCAGCTGTCTCAATGGTGGCGCTGTGGTATCTCGTCGAGCGGACCAAGATCGGAAAGGCCATGCGCGCGGTCGCCGAGGACAAGGAGATCGCTTCGTTGATGGGGATCAACGTCAACCGCACGATCGTCACGACATTCGCGGTGGGTGGCGCGATGGCGGGCGTTGCCGGGATCCTCTGGGGCCTGCTGTTCCGTTCGGTGGTGCACACAACCGGGTTCCTGCCTGGGATCAAAGCGTTCAGCGCAGCTGTCGTCGGTGGTATCGGAAACATGGGGGGTGCGATGGCGGGCGGGATCACTCTCGGCAGCGCCGAATCTGTGGCACCGCTGGTCCTGCTCGAGCCCTGGGGCATCAACGGCGTCTCCCAACTCAAGGACGCAGTGGCCTTCCTCGTGCTCATCTTCGTGCTGCTGGTCAAACCCACCGGTCTGTTCGGAGAACGGCTCTCCACCGAGGACCGAGCATGAGCGCCGCCTTCGTCCCGCAGGAAACGGCAGAAGAACTCCCGGCGCGCCGGCTTTTGGACCAGAACTGGCGAAAGCTGATCAACTACGGCCTGTTGCTGGCGATGGTGCTGGTGTTCGTGGCGCTCACCAACATGCCGGTCAAGCTCGACCGGCGGATGCTGATCGAACCGATCTTCTCGATGGGTTACCTCTCGCTGTTCTGGCTCCCGGCGGTCCTCGGACTGCTGGTCAGCCGCGAACCGGTCCTGGCAGGAATGCCCAGCTACGCCAAGGGTCCCCGCGAAGTACTCGCCGGCGCACTCGTCGGGCTGATCGGCGGCGCGGGACTCAGCGTCCTCACCGTACTGCTCGACAACTTCGACCTTCGCGATCCCCTGGTCAACTGGAGTCCCCAACTGCTCGACCTTTTGTCCTTCCAGCGCGGCACAGCCTTCGGCGTCAGCATCTGGCTGCCCATCGGAACGGTGCTCGGAGCCCTCGGCGGGACGACCCACGTGCTCGGTGGGAGAGTCCGTCGTGTGTTCGGTTGGGCATCTGTCTCCGTGGTCACCTTCGCAATCTTCGAGACGGTGATCCTCGACCTGTCGGAAGGATTCGCGTGGCTCGGAGCCGAATGGTTGGTCGACGAACTGTATTTCATCCGCGGCGGTCTGACGATGCACGGAGCAGCGGTCCTGGCCGTTCTCGGTGGTCTGTTCGCGGCTCTCGGGCGTGCACCGGCCCGCCGTGCCAAAGAGAACTTCCAAGCCTTGGAGGGTCCGAGCCGGACCCGGGCCAATGCCGTGGCGCTGCTCGCATGCGCGGTCGCTCTGGTGGTTCTGCCCCTCTTCCTGGGCGGCATCACCAACGAGTTGCTGGCAAACGTCGGCCTGTTCGTACTGCTGGCCCTGGGTCTCAACATCGTGGTCGGCCTAGCAGGAATACTGGACCTCGGGTACGTGGCCTTCTTCGCGATCGGCGGCTACACGGCCGGGATCCTCACCACCACCAACCGGGGGGAGTCCTGGCCCGACTGGATGCCGGACTTCTACTGGGGCACGGCTCTGATCTTCGTCGTGATACTGGCCGCGCTCGCCGGTCTGTTCATCGGCGCTCCGGTCATCCGGATGCGCGGCGACTATCTCGCCATCGTCACCCTCGGTTTCGGTGAGATCATCCGACTGCTGTTCCTGTCGGACTGGCTCGGCGGCTACACCGGGGCCGCCCAGGGGGTCACCAACATTCCCGGCGTGCAGGTCTTCGGACTGGCAACAGTCAAGGGGACCGACCCCCGCGCCGTCTTCTATCTGGTGCTGTTCTTCTGCGCGATCGCCATCTACGTATCGTGGCGGCTGGAACGCAGTCGGCTGGGACGCGCCTGGATGGCAATCCGAGAGGACGAGTCCGTCGCCGAGGCGATGGGTATCAACACGGTCAACGCCAAACTCATGGCATTCGTGGTGGGCGCGGTGCTGGCCTCTTTCTCAGGTGCCATCCTCGCTGCCAAAGTCGGCTCCGTGTTCCCCAACAGCTTCATCATTCTGGTCTCGATCGTGATCCTCGTGGTCGTGATCGTCGGCGGTATGGGCAACATCGTGGGCGTGATCGTCGGTTCGGTCGTGCTGATCGGCATTCTCGGCGGACCGCGGCAACCGGGCCTGTTGCAGGAGTTCTCCGAGTACAAGCTGTTGATCTACGGGGTCCTGTTGGTCTGGATGATGTTGAAACGTCCCGAGGGCCTGGTGCCGAACGTTCGGCGCACCAGAGAACTCCATCAGGAGGAATACCTTCAGGACGCCTGGCTCCGAGGCGAGATCGACACCGAAGCCGATTCGCACGCCGGCGGCACCGATAGCGACCAGGGGGTGCTCCCCGCATGAGCCCACGTCTGCTGACCATCAACAAGCTCAGCGTCACCTTCGGTGGGCTCCACGCCCTCAAAGACCTCGACTTCTATGTCGACGAAGGAGAGATCGTGTCGGTGATCGGGCCCAACGGTGCCGGCAAGACAACCTTCTTCAACATGATCTCAGGGATGGTCACTCCGACCTCAGGCGAGATCATCTTCAAAGGCGAGTCACTGTTGGGGCTCGACCCCAACCAGGTGACCGCGGCCGGCATAGCCCGCACGTTCCAGAACGTCCGCCTGTTCGCCAACATGACCATCCTCGAGAACGTGATGGTAGCCCAGCACTGCCGCACACGGCAGGGGATCTGGGGAGCGCTGCTCCAGACCCGCTCCTTCAAGCGGGAGGAACAGGAGATCCGCGAGCACGGAGAGAAGGTGTTGAGCTTCTTCGGCTCCCGCCTGGTGGGATACCGATTGGACCAGCCCGCGGCGGTGCTGTCCTACGCCAACCGGCGACGCCTGGAGATCGCCAGGGCGATGGCCACCAAACCGACGATCATCCTGCTCGACGAGCCTGTCGCCGGCATGAACCCTCAGGAGTCCGCGGCGCTCACCCAGCTGATCGGCGAACTGCGCAGCGACTGGGGATTCACGATCGTGATGATCGAACACGACATGAGCGTCGTTCGAGACGTGAGCGACCGGGTGGTGGTGCTCGACCACGGCGAGACGATCGCCCACGGGTCCTATGAGGAAGTGTCGACCAACCCAGACGTGATCGAGGCATACCTCGGACGCCCGGCCAAGGAGTCCGCATGAGCACGGAGAACTCATGAGCGGGGGCGACGGCGCTACCGCCCTACTCGAGATGCGCGGTGTCAACACCCACTACGGTGCCGTCCACATTCTCAAGGACGTCGAGTTCTCGATCTATCCCGGCGAGTTGGTGTGCCTGCTCGGCGGCAACGCCTCCGGCAAGTCGACCACGCTCAAGACCCTGCTGGGGATGGTGACTCCCACCACCGGCGACGTGCTGCTCAACGGCGAGAAAGTCACCGACAAGCCGATCTCCTACCGGGTCGAGCAGGGCGTGACGATGGTTCCCGAGAACCGGCGACTGTTCAAACGGCTCTCGGTCAAGGACAATCTCGAACTCGGAGCCTTCCTGCGCTCGGACCGTTCCGCCATCGACGCCGACCTTGAGCGGATATTCGAGATGTTCCCCCGGGTGAAGGAGCGGCTCAGCCAGAAGGCCGGCACCCTGTCCGGCGGCGAGCAGCAGATGGTGGCGATCGGCCGCGCCCTCATGTCGGACCCGAAGGTGCTGCTGATGGACGAACCCTCGATGGGACTCGCTCCGGCACTCGTGCAGACCAACTTCGAGATGATCAAACAGATCCATTCGCACGGCGTGGCCATATTCGTGGTCGAGCAGAACGCCAACATGGCGCTCTCGATCGCTGATCGAGGCTGGGTTCTTCAGACCGGCCGCGTCGTCCTCGACGACACGGCCGAGGCTCTCCTCGCCAACCCCGACCTGCGCGCCAGCTACCTCGGCGAGACCTGATCAGCCGGTTGACTCGCGGGCCGCGAGCAGCTCAAGTAGCGCCAGCGTCTTGGAGCGGAGGGTCTCGGCAGCCGTCGCCAGGTTTTCAACGAACTGAGCCTCGGTCGCAACAGGCGAGTCGACCAGATCCGTGACCGTCTTGAGAGCGCCTACAGGAACCTCGTGGAGGCGTCCGACCCAGGCGACAGCTGCCGCCTCCATCTCCTTGACCTCCGCCCCGCTGGCAATGATCCTCTCCCGATCGGTCGGTGACTCGTCGAAACTGTCGCCGGAGGTGACGATCCCGAGCCGACAACCGAGCGCTGAGGCGTGACTCCGCAGGTCCGCCGCGGCAAGCTTGCTCTCCCCCATCACATCGAATCCCGGTAGCGGGATCCGACGGTCATGACAGGCGAAGTGGGGCCAGGCAACGTAGGCGTCGCCGATCTGCGCGCCGGCCCGCAGCCAACCGCCGGCGGTTCCAACCGACAGGACCAGATCCGCAGCGGGTAGATCCAGGTTGAGGGCGACATGGGTGGTGAGGGCCGCGGCCGTGCTGCCGACCGCATCGACGCCGAAGATCGGATCGGTCCCGTTCACCGCGAGGACCACGTCGGGCCTGTCGTTAGTCGCAGGTGCATGGGACAGCCGGCACGGCAGACCAGCGGCCCAGGCCGGCGGATCGAGAGGCTGCGCCCCGAGGGCGTCTCGCAGCGGCGCGGCCTCCGCCTCCATCGCCATGACGATCACGACACGCTCAACTCGCGCCACAACCGGGTTCGGTCGGGTTGAGGTATCGGTGTCGTCAGGCATCGGTCTCGAATCGTAGCTACCGCAGCAGTCCCAACGCGCCGGCGACGCGGTCTCGGTGGTCCCGGGCATCTCCGTAGGCGCCCGAGAGGCTCCAGCCCCGCTTCAGCCAGATCTGCAGGTCGTACTCGAACGTGTAACCGATGGCGCCGTGGCATTGCAGCGCCGCGCGGCAGGCCCGATCGACCGCAGCCGACGCCATCGCCTTGGCCATCGACACGTCACGACCGCGGACTACGGGGTCGTCGCAGTGCGCGACCGACCAGGCCGCCCGGTACACCAACGGAGCCGAGAACTCGATCCCCAGTCTCACGTTCGCCAGATGATGCTTGACCGCCTGGTAACTCCCCACCGGCTTGCCGAACTGCCTGCGCTCCTTCACATACTCGACGGTGACGTCGAGCAGGCGTCGAGCAACGCCGACACACTGTGCCGCAGTGCCCAGAGCAGCTCGGTCGGCAGCCAACGCCGCATCCGCACCGACCAAGGGCTCCGCCGCGTCCGGGTCGAAGCTGATCTCGAAGAGGCGTCGGGACTGATCCATCGAGTCCCTCGGTTCGACGGTCACCGCCTGGGAATCAACGGCGACCAGCGAACCGGAATGTTCGGCTATCACAAGGTCGGCCGACTCTGCGGCGACAACGTTGGGGCCTCCGGTTGCCAAGCTCACCGTGCAAGTGCTCTCACCGCTGATCGCGGCTTGCAACAAATCAATCGCACCCGCAGCGGCCAGAGCTGGAACAGCCACGGCCATGTGCTCCATCAACGGTTCGGGAACACCGGCGTAGCCAGCCTCCTCGAGCAGACGAACCGACGCGACCTCGTCCATGCCGAGGCCACCCGCCTCGGCCGGGGCCAGGGTCGCCAGCACTCCCAGGTCCGCGAGCGTGGCCCACAGTCCAGGTACGCGGCCATCGGCGCTGTCCCAGCTGGCGCGTATCGCTTCCGTGCTGCACTCGCCCGCGAAGACTTCGCGGACCGTGTCTCGGAACATGTCGTGTTCGTCGGTGAAAGCGAAATGCATCAGCTCTACCTCCGCGGCAGACCCAGCACGCGTTCGGCGATGATGTTGCGCTGAATCTCGTTGGTTCCCGCATAGATCGGTCCGCCCAGCGCGAACACGTAGCCGTCGAGCCATTCACCGGGAACCTCGGCCTCATCGCCGAGGAGGCGCAGCGCCGTGGCATGAAGTTCAAGGTCCATCTCGGACCAGAACACCTTCATCAAGCTGGCTTCCGATCCGAGGTCGCCGCCGGCCATCAACTCAGCGGCCACAAAATAGGTCTGCCAGCGATAGGCCTCGGCACGGATCCAGGCGTCGACCACCTCATCCCGCAACCGTGCATCCATGCCATCGGATGATTCGCTCAGCTCGGCGGCGAGCAGTCTGAGCCGCTCTGCAGCGGCCATGAAACGACCCGGGCTGCGCAGGCTGAGCCCGCGTTCCGAACCGGCCGCGGCCATGGCCACCGCCCAACCCTGGCCCGGTTCGCCGAGAACGTGGTCGACAGGAACCCTGCAGTCGTCGAAGAAGATCTCCGCGAACCCCGACTCGCCGTCGAGACGCTGGATCGTCCGGCGGGTCATACCCGGCGCATCGGCCGGCACCAAGAGGTAACTCAGACCGGCATGTCGTTCGGCCTGGGGATCGGTGCGCACGATGCAGAAGATCCAGTCCGCGTACTTGCCCCTCGAACACCATGTCTTCTGGCCATTGATCACATAGTCGTCGCCGTCACGGACCGCGGTCGTCTTGATTCCCGCCAGGTCCGACCCGGCTTCCGGTTCCGACCAGCCCTGTGCCCAGATGTGCTCGCCGCTGGCCATTCTCGGAAGGAAGTAGTCCTGCTGGGCTTTCGTGCCGAAGTTGAAGATCGTGGGCGCCAGCAGGCTCACACCATTGGCGCTCACCCGACCCGGCACGCCCGAGAGCCAGTACTCCTCCTCGTAGATCAGCCATTCGATGAGGTCGCAGTCACGTCCGCCGTACGCCTCAGGCCAGGCCGGCACCGACCAGCCTCCGTCGAACAGAGTGCGCTCCCAGATCCGATGCTGCTCGAACCCGACCGCCGAGTCCATCGAGGCGAGAGGCTCCGCCGGTCGGTTGTCGCGCAGCCAAACGCGGCACTCGTCGCGAAACTCCACATAACGCGGCGACAACTCAAGGTCCATCAGCGGAATTCAGCTTTACGCACACCGTTCGGGTCGAACACTTCACGGATCAACCTCAGTTCCTCGTCGCTGGGAAGCCGACTCTCAGGCACGTCACCGGTCACCATCAACTCGAACGGCGAGGCCTCCTGCGCCTGCGCGAGGGTCACCCCGGGATGCAGTGAACGGACCCTCATGCGACGATCCTCGGTGTCGAAGTCGTACGCCGCGAGGTTGGTTACAACACGCCTGATCTCGAAGTGCTTGCGGCTCGCTTCGGGAAGCTGCGCGATGCGGTCATAACCCGGGGCCGACACCACATCGATCGTGTTGCTGAAGGTTCTGGCCTGATTCGGTATCCAGTAGGTCGTGGGGTGGTTGAGCAGGTTCCCGGGTGCCCCGCGCAACCCCAGCAGCTGCGCTTTGGGTTTGTGGTACGGCCCTATCGCAGCGAAGTTCTGATTGCCGTATCGGTCCATCTGGCTCGCACCCATCACAACATGGCGTTTGCCCGACCAGACTTGGTCGAAAACCGTCCGGAACGGCATATACCCCTCGATCACGGCAGTGGAGGGGTCTCCACCCAGCGGCAGGTTGCCCTCGATCGCATAGGCGATCGTGTCGGTCAGCATGAGACCGGGTTCGAAGGAGGCCCGGGCCAGGCGGCCGGCAATCACCGGCACCGGGCCCATCGGGTTGCACAGCAGCTCGCCGTCGCCCCTGAAGGCTTCTGCCAGAGCGACCACACAGATCTCGTCGAGCGTGACAGGCTCATCGGCTGCGGTCATGTCCGGCTCCGTTCGTTGAGTTTGGCCACATACGCTTCGTGCGACTCGAGTTCCAGCCAGTCCTTCTGGAACTGTTGCCAGGCCTCAGGGTCACGAGCCGTCGCCGCGTACTCCGACTGGAACGCCTCGTCGCGATCGTAATCAGGCGGGCATTCGGTGAAGTGGGCACCGTGGGGTGCTTCCACGACTCCGTCGACGTGCGTTCGCGGGATCCGCAGCGTGTGGATCGACCCTTCTTTCAGGAACTGTTCGGTGGGGACGACCTGTTCTGCGGACATGAACGTTGTGGCTGCCGCCATGGCGAACAGGTCGTCGAAGTACAGGTCCGGCCCGAGAAACTGGCCGTTGCCCTTGGCGTCTGCGCGATTCATGTGCAGGATCGCCGCGTCCATTTTGAATGCCAGCACCGCCACCAGCTCCTCGCCATCGTCGTAGGGCGATCTGACCGTCTTGAGATCAGGGTTCTCCGACATCATGGCCGTGCCCAGGCCGGCCCGGGTCGGGTAGAACGGGATACGGTGCGCGGCTGCTAGGAGTCCCAGGTAGAAGGCCCCTTCGTCCAACTCGGAGATGTCGATCGATCCGGCTTGGCGGGCGACCCGGAAGTGCGGTTCGAGCGGGATCGAATCCAGGGAGACGAATCCGTAGGTGACCTTTCGAACCTTCCCGGCTGCGCAGAGAATCCCGACATCAGGTCCTCCGTAGGAGACGATGTGGAGGTCGGTGAGGTCGCTACGCAGAATGGCACGCACGAGCGACATCGGCTTGCGGCGCGAACCCCAACCCGCGATCCCGAGCGTCATCCCGCTACGGAGTTCACCGATCACCTCGTCTTCTGTCATGCGCTTGTCTGCCACGAGTCTCCTCTCACCAGTCGTCTCCCACCCACGGCCCCTTGACGGTATTCCACACCGACACCGCGTGCTAACTCCGCACTGCCACCAACCGGATCCCAGTTCCTGCCTTCAGGCTGAAGGAACCGCTCCGATAGGGTGACGGAATGGTTGAGACGCACGATTCTCTTGACATGAGCGGCCGGACCGTCATCGTCACGGGGGGCACCAAGGGTCTCGGGCGAGTGATCGCCACACGCTTCCTGGAGCAGGGCGCCGACGTGGTGATCTGCGCCCGCAGCGAACCGGAGCGCCCGGTCACCTTCGAGAGCCGACAAGCGGCCTTCGTCGCTGCGGACATCCGCGATCCGGACCAGGTGGCAGCCGTGGTGTCGGCTGCAGTCGAGGCGACCGGCCGGATAGACGTTCTTGTCAACAATGCGGGAGGGGCTCCCCCGACATCCAGCGCAACAGTGTCGCCGCGTTTCAACGACAAGATCACCGCACTCAACCTCTTGGCACCGATGACTTTCTCTCAGGCCGTGCACGACCAGATGCAGTCGCAGCCCGACGGTGGGGTGATCATCAACATCACGTCGGTCAGTGGGATCCGAGCCAACCCACAGGGCGCGGCCTACGGGGCGGCCAAAGCGGGGCTGATCAACCTCACGGAGACCCTGGCGCACGAGTGGGGGCCCAAGATCCGGGTGATCGCCCTGGTAGTGGGGATGATCGTGACCGAGCAGGCCCACCTGTTCTACGGCGACGAGGAGGGAATCGCGGCGGTCGGCCGGACCCTGGCCCTCAAACGCATGGGTACTCCCGACGAAGTGGCCGACGTTGTCCTGTTCGCCGCCTCGCCTCTGGCCCGCTGGGTATCGGGTTGCGCGATCCCGGTGCACGGCGGTGGTGAGAGCCCCGGCTACATCGACGCCTCCACCTCAGCGCCGTCTGCGCCAGAACGGTGACGAGCAGGACACGGCCATGACCAGCGCTGAGAACGAACCACAGGTTCGGCCCACGCCGAGCGTCCAGGCCCGCTCCTGGCGTTCGCTTATGGCCGACCCCAGTACCGTCGCGGCGCTGTTGGTGGTCGTATGTGCAGCTGTTTTCTTTGTGATTGCGCTGATGAACCGTGACGATCCCAGCACGCACGATCACCCTGGCACGGACGTTGTCGCCGACGAGGCCGGCGCGGCCGACTCAGCGCACGATCACAGCTCTCACGATCATGCTGAATCGAACGCCGTCACCGACGATGCCGGCGCCTCGGACTCCGCGCACGATCACAGCACGCACGATCATGCTGAAGATCTTGGCGAGACGTTTGCGAGCACCGAGCGCATTGCACCCCCGGAGGCTTGTCGCACGATCATCGGTTGTGACGACGCGGGACCCAAACCGCAGAATCCCGGTGACCGGGGCGGTTGGGCCCAGCTCATGACACTTGGAGTGGTAGCACTCGGGCTCGCCTTCATTGCCACCAAGGTCGTCCGCGCCACCCGTAGAACCCGTGCCACGGAGCACTAAATCTGACATAAATGATCGGAATTAGGTGCTTTAGTTGACCTGGTCGGTTATGGTGTCCGATAATCCTGACTGTTCGGATCAGGATTATCTGGATTGCGCAACCATGACTCAATACCCGGTCAACCTGGAACTCAGCGGTCAACCCGTCCTCGTCGTCGGAGGCGGACCGGTCGCGGCCCGCAAGGTAGCAGGCCTGCGAAGCGCTGATGCTCGCGTGACTGTAGTCTCCCCCACCGCAGTCCGCGAGATCAGCGCTGACCCCCAAGTGCGCTGGTTGGCGCGTCCCTATGAGCGAGGAGAGGTGTCGGCGTACCGCCTCGCCGTCACAGCCACCGACGACCCCGAGATCAACTCCGCGGTGAGGGCCGACGGCGACACAGCCAACGTGTTCGTCAACTCCGCCGACGACCCCTCCAACTGCTCGTTCACGCTCCCAGCCGTCGCCCGCCGAGGCGACCTGCAGATCACCGTGTCGACCGGTGGCCGCAGCCCCGGCCTCGCTCGCTGGCTGCGCCAGAGGATCGAGGGTCAGCTCGACGAAGGCTACGACGGGCTTCTCAATCTGTTGGCCGAGACCCGGGCCGAGGCCCGCGCAACCCTCGGTACATCCGAGATACCGGGATGGGACACTGCGCTCGACGACGGACTGCTCGAACTGGTGCAACAGAACCGCACGACCGAAGCCCGAGAACGTCTTCACGACCACCTCGGCCTGACCCCCCAGGGTGCGCTCAAATGACCGTCCACCTCGTAGGTGCAGGACCGGGAGATCCCGACCTGCTCACCGTCAAGGCCACCAGACTGCTGCAGCGCGCCGATGTGGTCGTCTACGACCGCCTCATCGAACCGGCAGTGCTCGACCTCGCCCCGCCCTGGGCCGAGATGATCGATGTCGGCAAACGTCCCGGCGAACCCACGGACTCCCAGACCCGGATCAACGATGTGCTGATCGACCGGGGTCGCCGATTCGACTGCGTCGTCCGACTCAAAGGGGGCGACCCCTTCGTGTTCGGACGCGGCGGCGAGGAGGCACTCGAACTACGCGCCGCAGGAATCGACGTCGAAGCGGTGCCGGGTATCACCTCTGCAATAGCGGCACCCACGGCGGCCGGCATTCCCGTCACCATGCGGGGTGTCAGCAGCGGGTTCACCGTCGTGACGGGTCACCAGGATCCCAAAACCGACCAATGGCTCGACTGGGACGCACTCGCTCGCGCCGGCACGACCCTGGTGGTCCTGATGGGCGCATCACGCACCGCTCTGATCTCGCAACGGCTCATCGCCGCGGGAATGGCAGCCGACACAGCCGTCGCCGTCGTCTACTCCGCCACAACCGACCACGAAGACGTGACAAGGACGACCCTGGAGGAACTCCCGCACATCGACGTGACCAACCCGTCAACACTGGTGATCGGCGCAGTCGCCGCACAGTCCGTGCTCCCAATGGCCGTGCTCCCACTGGAGTTGACACCGGGCACAAACGGAGCCCAGGCAATTCATGATTGGGTCAACCCTGAAGCGTTGGCCGGCCGCCACGAACCAACCCGGAAAGGGGCCCTGCAATGACACTCCTCGAAACGACCACAGTCGAACCAAGACCCGTCGATCCCGACATCCAAGCCGACATCGACAAGTTCCGCGACGTGCTCGCCAAGTACCGGAGCGGTGAAGTCTCAGAGGACGTGTTCCGCGTCTTTCGGCTGAACAACGGAATCTACGGCCAAAGACAGGGCGGAACCAACCAGATGGTTCGGGTCAAGGTTCCCCACGGGTCCATGGACCCCGAGCAGTTCGAGATGCTGGCGTTCATCGTCGAGCGCTACAGCCGCGGCTGGGCCCACATCACGACCAGACAGAACCTCCAGTTCCACTTCGTACAGCTCGATCAGATCCCCGAGGTGCTCGACCACCTCGCGGCGGTGGGCATGACCACCCGCGAAGCCTGCGGCGACACCGTTCGCAACGTTCAGGGCTGCCATCTCGCCGGTGCCTGCCCGCATGAGCACCTCGACATCACGCCATGGGCCGAGGCGGCCTACCGCCACTTCGTACGCAACCCGCTGAGCCAACGGCTGCCCCGCAAGTTCAAGATCAACTTCTCTGGCTGCGAGACCGACTGCGGCCAGGCCATGTTCAACGACGCCGGTGTGATAGCCACCACCCGCACCCTCGACGACGGCTCAACCGAAGCAGGATTTCGAGTCTTCGTCGCCGGTGGGCTCGGCACAACGCCGTTCCCCGCCCAGGCGATCGAGGAGTTCACCCGCAAAGAGGAACTGCTCCCAACGCTCGAAGCGATCCTGAGAGTGTTCGACCAGACCGGCAATCGAGACAACAAACTCCGCGCCCGGATGAAGTGGGTCGTCGAACAACTGGGAATCGACGAGGTGCGGCGCCGGGTACTGGCCATTCGCAAGTTCCTGCTCGCCTCGTCGTCGTATCCGGGCGGGCTCCCGACAGAAGTGCGCGTCGGCGGCGACGCACCCGCCGGGATGGACGCCACAGCGAAAGTCACCAAAGTCGGCCAGGGCACACCAGTCAGTATCGGCGGGGCCTCCCCCTATGACCGCTGGTTCAGCGCCAACGTCGTGCGAGGCATCGCCTCGGGCCAGGTATCTGCATATGCCTGGGCGCAACTCGGAGACATCACCGCCGAACAGTTCCGGGCCATCGCCGCGATCGGCCGCGAATTCGATGCCGACATTCGCCTGACCAACCGCCAGAACCTCATCATCCGGGGTCTTGACGAGTCAGAACTGCCAGACCTCTACCAGCGGCTGGTTGCCGTCGACATGGCCCGGCCAGGGGCGGAACTGGTCAGAGACGTGGTCGCCTGCCCCGGTGCCGACACCTGCAACCTCGCCGTCACTCAGAGCCGAGGACTCGCCAAAGCCATCGGCGACGCCCTCGAAACCGAAGGGCTCGCTGAGGTAGCGGGCTTGCGCATCAACATCAGCGGGTGCCCCAACTCGTGTGGGCAGCATCACGCCGCTGACATCGGATTCTTCGGGGCCGAACGTCGCGCCAACGGCCGCTCGGCACCCGGCTATCAGATGATGCTCGGTGGCTACATCGGTCAAGAGCAGGCCCATTTCGGCACCAAGGCCCTGCGCCTGCCCGCCAAGAACGCGGCCGAGGCAGCACTGCGGGTCGTCCATCGGTTCAACAACGAGCGCACTGTCGGCGAATCATTCCGCAACTGGATCGACCGCTCCGGTGGAGTGAAGAGCATCGCCGCCGGGCTCAAGGACTTGGACCAGTTCCCGACTTACGACGACAACCCCGATTTCTACACAGACTTCGACGAGGCCGGCCCCTACGAAGCCGCGGTCGGCGATTCGGAGTGCGCCACCTGAACCGATCTACGATCACCGCCTGATCTACCATCGCGGGAGCATGCCACC
The DNA here is from genome assembly GCA_965221585.1 of Candidatus Aldehydirespiratoraceae bacterium. Taxonomy (GTDB): domain Bacteria; phylum Actinomycetota; class Acidimicrobiia; order Acidimicrobiales; family Aldehydirespiratoraceae; genus VXYK01. The sequence goes on from OZ244898.1 coordinate 2,458,867, forward strand.
CGAGTTCAACACTGAGTTCGATCCCCGCTACGGGGAGTTGGTCGAGGTGTCACCGCTGCTTCGGCGCATCGTTGCCAACAACCCGTCGAAGTACACGTTCCACGGCACCGGCACCTACGTGATCGGCCACGGTGACGTAGCCGTGGTCGACCCAGGACCCCGCGACCCGGCCCATGTCGAGGCACTGCTTCGCGCGCTCGGCGACGAGACCGTTCGCACAATCCTGATCACCCACACCCATGGCGATCACTCACCGGCGGCAGCTGCCTTGCACGACGCCACCGGAGCGCCCGTGCTCGGTTTCGGCCCCCACCCCGAAGACGCGATCAGCGAAGAGGACGACGCAGACGACAGCAGCGGTCAACAACAAGACCATCTTCCCGACATCGACTTCGATCCCGAAACCCGGTTGGCGCACGGCGACACCGTCGACGGGCCGGGCTGGACCGTGCAGGCGCTGCACACACCCGGTCACATCTCCAACCACCTGTGCTTCGCGCTGGCCGAGGAGAACGCGGTCTTGACCGGCGACCACGTCATGGGCTGGTCGACCACCATCATCCCCCCACCCGACGGCGATGTCAGCGACTACCTACGGTCACTAAAGTTGCTGCTGGGCCGCAGCGACGAGGTCCTCTACCCCACCCATGGCGGTCCGGTCACCGACCCGCAGCGTTACGTGTCGGCGTTGTTGGACCACCGCCTCACAAGAGAAGCCCAGATCCTCGCCCAACTGGCCGCCGGACCCGCGTCAGCAACACAGATGGTCGAGGTGCTCTACGCGGATGTGCGCAAGGAGTTGCACCGGCCCGCGGCGCGGTCGGTCGTCGCCCACCTCGCCAAACTCAAAGCCGAAGACAGAGCCGCTCCCGTCGCCGACGACGCTTCAACCACATCGTCTGACACGGTCTGGGCGCTCACCGTTGGCTAGGCGTTGATCGAGACCGCCACCGGATGGTGACAGGCGAAGTAGTGGTCGCTGTCGCCCACCCGTTGCATCACCGGTTCGTCGCTGAAGCAGACTTCGGTCGCGTGCGAACAGCGGGTATTGAAACGACATCCGACAGGCGGGTTGATCGGTGACGGAAGCTCACCGGAAATGTCTCCCTCAGACACGTCCACGGTCGGCGCAGGTTCGGGGATGGCCGCCAGCAACGCCCTCGTGTAGGGATGCCGCGGATTCTCATACAGCTCATTGGCGTTGCCGATCTCGCAGGCCTTCCCGAGATACATGACAATGATGCGGTCCGACACGTTCTTCACCACCGAGAGGTCATGGCTGATGAACAAGAGTGTCAACCCGTAGCGCTGCTTCATGTCCTCCAACAGGTTGAGCACCTGAGCCTGAACCGACACGTCGAGGGCCGAAACAGGCTCATCGCAGATCAGGACCTTGGGGTCGAGGGCCAGAGCCCTGGCAATGCCGATGCGCTGACACTGCCCGCCTGAGAACTGGTGTGGGCGCCGATCGCCGAACTTGGGATCGATACCCACAGACAACATCAACTCCTCAATGCGACTCTGCGACCAAGAACCCCGCTCATCACCCCACACAGCAAGACCCTCCGAGATCACCTGGCGGATCTTGCGCCGCGGATTGAGCGACGAGATCGGATCCTGGAAGATCATCTGCAAGTCGGGGCGAAGACGACGCAGTTCCTCACCCTCCAGCGTGGCGAGGTCATGGCCCTGATAGTCGACGGTGCCGCCCTTGATGTCGTTCAAGCGGATGATCGACTTCGCCACAGTCGACTTGCCGCAACCGGACTCGCCCACGATGCCCAGCGTCTCGCCCTCGGCCACATCGAACGAGATGGCGCTAACGGCGTGAACCACGGCACCCTTGCCGACCGGGAACTCGACTTCGAGGTCACGCACGGTCAACAGCACCTCAGTGTCTTCGCGCAACGGTGCGTGCCCTGAACCGGCCATCAGTTCGAGCCTCCGGAATCGGTCACCTTGAGACCCGCAGCGGTTCGGCCCGACGCCAAGTTGTCGGCCAGAGCCTCCCGCCCACGATCTGTGTTGGCCGGGTGGAAACAGGCGAACTCATGCATACCCGCCACGCCGCCGATCTCTGGAATCGACTCCAAGCAATCCGACCTGGCGAATCGACAACGCGGCGCATAGGCACACTGCTCTGGAGGATTGATCAGTTCAGGCGGACGGCCAGGAATCGGTTCAAGGCGCGTGTGGCTCGGCTGATCGATCCGCGGAATCGAGCGCAACAGAGCGTCGGTGTAAGGATGTCGCGAGTCGTCGAAGAGAGTGTCGGGAGCCGAACGCTCGACCAGACGGCCCGCGTACATCACTGCGATCTCATCGCAACGCCCTCGGGCCACGCCAAGGTCATGGGTAATGAGGATCATCGACATTCTCCGCTCCTCACGGAGCCGATCCAGCAGATCAAGCAGGTGTTTCTGAACAGTCACATCAACCGCGGTGGTGGGCTCGTCGGCGATGAGCAGCGACGGCTCGCAGGCCAGCGCCATGGCAATCACCACACGCTGACGCAATCCACCCGACAATTCGTGGGGGTACTGGTTGACCCGTTTTCCAGGTTCGGGGATACCGACCTGAGCGAGCAGATCTTCTGCTTCCGAAAGCGCGGTCTTCTTGTCTCGCTTGAGGTGATAGCGCAGCGTCTCAGCGATCTGTTCACCACACTTCTTCACGGGGTTCAAAGATGTCATCGGATCCTGGAAGACCATGGTCATCTTCACACCCCAGAAATGCTCCCGGCCCTCCTCGGCGAGCCGCCGAACATCCTCTCCCTCGAAAATCACGTCTCCGCTGACTTCCGCGGTACGCGGCAGCAGGTTCATCAGGGTCTTGGCTGTGACCGACTTGCCCGACCCCGACTCACCGACGATTCCAAGCGATGCTCCCTTGGCCAAATCGAAAGAAACGCCGTTGACGGCTTGCACGGTTCCACGGGTCGTCGGGAACCGCACCGTCAGGTCACGGACCAACAACTGGTTGTTCGATACGTGCCCCACAGCCATCATCGCTCCTAGAACGCCGTCTCTCGTACGTCGAAGTACTCACGCACACGGTCCCCTGCGAAGTTGAGCGCCAGAATGGTCAAGAACATCACCCCGATGGGCATGAGCGCGACATGCGGGTTCTCCTGCAGATCGCGGATGCCGCGGCCGTCGTTGATGATCACGCCCCAACTGATGTCCTCAACCGACAACTGAAGGAAGGCCAAACCGCCTTCAGCGACGATCGCCACGCCCATTCCCAGCAGGGCCAGCGCCGCCATCGGAATGAGCACCACAGGCAGAAGCTCCCTGGTCATTATCCGGAAGTGCCTGGCACCGATCACCCGGGCGGCCTGCACGAACTCGCGCTCCGCGAACACCAGAGTCGCGGCGCGGGCGAGACGACCCACCGGCGCCACCGCGAGCACCCCGAGCGTCAGGCTCACGGTCCGCAGAGTGCGGTCGAAAGTGCTGGTTATCAGCAGCGCCAGGATCAGACCGGGGAACGAGAGGAGCGTGAAGAACAGGAAGCTGACGACCTGGTCGACACGTCCACGGAAGTAACCTGCAACCAACCCGAGCGAACCACCGACGACCATGCCGAAAACAATCGCGATGAAGCCGACCACCAGGGAGACTCGGGCGCCGTACACGGTCCTCGCGAACACGTCACGTCCCAGCGCGTCGGTCCCGAACCAGTTGTCGAGCGACGGGCCGGTACGGGCGGGACCGGCGCCCAACTTGTCGGGGTCGTCGAAGGGCAGGAACGGAGCAAAGACCACCGTGGCGACGAGCACCCCCAGCCAACCGACAGCTATCCAGAAGCCGACCCCGAGACGCCTCTCGACGGCGTCATCGACCACATCCTCCGAAGCAATCACCTCAACACCACCGGCCCCTCCGTCACCCCCAACCTCGGTCATGACGTTCTCACCCTCGGGTCGAGATACCCGTACATGAGGTCGACAAAGAAGTTGATCAACACGAAACCGACCGCGACCACCGAGATCAAGGCGATAACCACAGGCGGGTCGTTGCGCAGCACCGCCTCGACGAGCTCCGTCCCTACTCCCGGGATCGAGAAGATCTGCTCGACGACCAACGCACCGCCGATCAGCGCGCCGGTGTTGACCCCGAACACGGTGATGACCGAGAACATCGAGGGTCGAAGCGCATGGCGGTACATGATGTGCCGGTCTGTCATGCCCTTCGCCCTGGCCATATGGATGAAGTCGTCCTGCAGGGTCGTGATCAGGTCCGTGCGCAACAACCGCTGATAGGTGGCTGCCAGACCGAGCCCCAGCGTGATCGCCGGAATGGTCAGAGCCTGGAACTCCGACCACCAACCTTCGTTCTCGTACCTCGAAGGGAAGATCTGCCACCTCAACGTGAAGAAGTAGAGGAGGATCACGCCCAGAGCGAAGTTGGGAATTGCCAACAGACCGAAGGAGCCCACCGTCGACACCTTGTCGAAGCCGCGGTTCGCACGGTACGCGGAAGCGACACCCCAAGGAATGGCGACACCCAAGGCTACGACCTGCGCGAAGACCACCAGGCGGACAGTGACCGGCAACCGTTCCTTGACGATGTCGGAGATCTTGTCGCCGTTGACGAACGAGGTGCCGAAGTCGCCCTGGGCCATGTCACTGAGCCAGATCCCGTAACGCGCCACGACGTTGCGGTCGAGGTTGTTCTCCTCTTTGGCCTGTGCAATGAGTTCGCAATCGCCCAGGTTCAGCCCAGACGACTGCGTGTCCTCGATCTCACCACGAGCTACGGCTTCGCACTGCTCGTCGGGAATACCCGAGATGACACCCACGAGGTTGAACAGGGGATCCCCTACCAGATTAAGCGAAGCGAACGTCGAGAAGGTGACCGCAAAGACGACGAGGACCAACTGCACGACTCGGCGAAGAACGAACTGCTTCATTCAAGTCACTCCAAATCGTGCCAGTCGGCCCTCGTGTCCTCGTCCTGCTGTGCGTCAACCCTCGTCTATCCAGATGTTGTGGTAGAAACCTCGGCCCTCATTGTTGCACACCAGCGTGATGTCGCCAGGACCGCTCTGGCCGCAGACATTCTTGACAGCATTGCGGTAACCGACCGTCCAGTTGGTGTGGGTCAAGAAGATGTAGGTGTAGGCCTCGTTGATCTCAGCCTGGATCTCCCGCATGATCTCCACCCGGCGATCAAGGTCGGTGGTGGCACGCTGCTCGAACAGCAGAGCGTCACGATCCTCGTTGCACAGGCGGACCCAGTTGAGCGTGATTCCGCCCGTAGCCGTTGCGCACTCGAGCCAGACGACCTCGTTGTCCGGGTCGATCGAGCCGAACTGGCGCCAAGTAACCACCTGGAACTGTCCAATAGCGGTCTGGAGGATGTGTTGATCCTGGGGAAGCTGCTGGCGTTCGACCTCGAAGAACGGCTGCCATCCGGAACTGAGCACGTCCATGATCCGGGTCTGCAGTGTTGAAGGACCCGAGAACTGGAGTTCGATCTTCACCTTGCCGTTGCTGCAATTCTCAGGGAAGTCAGCACAATAGGCATCCACCAGCGGCCCGGCCCGGTCAGCCATGTTGCCCTCCTGGACTACGTCGGGATTGTTCCAGATGAGGTCCGGGTGGTACATCGAGTCGGCCAACAGGCCGGTGCCCTGGTCGATCAAGTCGAAATACGCCTGCCGGTCGGTGGCGAACGTGATCGCCTGCCGCACGCGGATGTCGTCCATAGGCGCCGCCCGAGTATTGAGCATCACAAAGTTCTCCGCGGAGTACAGGTTCTGGAACGTCGATACGCCCTCCGAGCCTGCCAGGGTCAAGGTTGCATCCGCGTTCGAGGTGACCATCAGATCAAGGTCACCCGCAGCGAGCTGCTCAGCGGCGAGCGCGGTGTCGGTCGTGATGAACACCTCGACGCCGTCGAGGTAGACGCTGTCGGCGCCCCGCCAATAATCGGGATTCTTGACGAAGCTCGTCGACACATCCTGATTGCGGGACTCGATGACGAAAGGTCCGGTACCCACCGGCATCTGATTGAGGCTCTCGTCCGCAGCTGCTGCCTCAAGCCACGTCGGCGAAGCAACCATTCCAAGCTGGCTCGTGAGATTGACTGGGAAGTGGGCTGACGGACGGATCAGATTGTACTGAAGGGTCAGATCATCGATCTTCTCCAAGCGGTTCTCCTCGGGATAGTTCGGCCTGATGGCCAACGAAATGATCGGGTCGTTGATGGCCGACTCGAAATTGGCGATCAGGGCATCGGCGTTGAGCGGGGTGCCGTCGTGGAAGGTGATGCCCTCACGGACCCTCACCTGCCAGGACGATCCGTCGCCGACCGGCACGGCCGTCTCCGCGAGGAAGGGGAACCAGTTGCCTTCCCTGTCGATCGCGAACAGCGGGTCGAACACCAGATTGCCCATCGTGTAGGCCGAGACCGCGAAATTGTTTGCGGTCGGGTTGAGACCGTCAGTCTCGGCCTCCACCGCGATCCGCAACGTCCCTCCATAGACAGGCTCGGGTTCTTCGTCGTCTTCTGCCAATGCCTCATCGCAGGCATCGCCGACACAGACGTTGCCCTCGGTCACATCCTCAGCAGGCGCCGCAGTGGTCGCCGGCGCGTCCGAGTCATCACCTCCGACGTCACCATCGCCGTCGCCGTCACCATCGCCATCGCCTCCGACGGCAACATCGCTGTCGCCGCTCGTAGAACCTCCATCATCATCGCCGCCGCACGCAACAGCGACGAGACACAACGCAAGGAGCAGCGCTACGAACTGCGCAATCCTTCGGGGCCTGTTCCGGGATTTCATGTCTTGTCTCCTCCAGGGATCGCAATCGATCTGTGACTCACGCCACAAGGTCTAGCATCTCGGAGCGCGCTACGCGCGAGCCGCGAGCAACAAACGCTAGATCATCTCCCAATCTGTCCCACGAGTCAAGGGTGTTGGCTGCTGACCGAGACGACCTCACCGGTCATATAGGACGACAGGTCACTCGCCAAAAAGACCATCACGTTGGCTACTTCCCAGGGTTCCGCCGCCCTGCCGAACGCTTCTCGTCTTGACAGCTCTTCGAGCAACTCGTCATCGGTCACCTTGGCAAGGAACGGGTGCATCGCGATGCTCGGCGCCACCGCGTTGACGCGGATCCCATGCTCGGCAGCCTCGATTGCAGAGCATCGGGTCAGTGCCATCACCCCCGCCTTCGCCGCGGCGTAATGGCACTGTCCCGCTTGGGCCCGCCACCCCACAACCGACGCATTGTTGACTATCGCGCCCTGGGTCCGGGTTTCGATCATGTGCCGGAGAACTGCCCGGGTGCAGCGCATCGTGCCTTCGAGCGTGACCCCCAACACAGCGTTCCACTGCTCGTCGGTCATGTCGACGAGAGCCACGGTCCCACCGAGGCCGGCGTTGTTCATCATCACGTCGATTCCGCCTAGACCACTGACCGCGGCGGCGACGAGAGCCTCTACGTCAGCTTCGACTGTGACATCGCAGACCGCGGTCCGGGGGCGGGTCCCCGTCTCTTGCGCGAGCCGGTCGGCTGTCTCACCCAGACGACGTTCATGAATGTCGGAGATGAGCACCGCCGCCCCCTCGACCAGGCAGCGTTCGGCAACCGCAGAACCGATACCGGCGCCGGCGGCCGCGGTCACGACCACACGTCTGCCGTCCAGCAGGCCCCGACCGTGCGGCTCAGGTCCCACAGACATCAGCTCGCGTTCTCCGAGGCGGCGTTCTGGGCCATCTCAGCCATCCGACGCTGGAGGTCGGCGATGAACGGGTTCGGTTCCTGCCCGACACCGCCCGGCAGAGCCTCCGCGATCTGATCGCAGGTCCAGCGGTCACCCTCAGCGATCATCGTCCGAACCTCCATCGGCTGGTTCCAAACCGAGATCCGCCTGCCCACCACCGTGTAGATCTGCGCGTTCACGTGGCGACCGGCGTCGCTCAGCAGGTAGATCGCCATCGGCGCCACATCCTCAGGTTCACCTGTCTCGATCTCGAAGGGCACGTTCTCGCTCATGCGGGTCCTGGCCACCGGGGCAATGCAGTTGGCATTGATGGCCGGGCCGCCCCTGAGCTTCAGGCTCGCCGCAGTCATCGCGGCCGAGCGGGTGAGGCTGACAATCCCCCCTTTGGCCGCCGAGTAGTTCGCCTGAGCGGTGGACGCCGTGAACGCCCCTGAAGTGAATCCGACCAGTGAACCACCGGTGTCCTGCTTCCGCATTCGTGCCAACGCTGCGCGATAGACATTGAAGTGCCCCTTCAGGTGCACCGCCACAACATGGTCCCACTCATCCTCGCTCATGTTGAAGAGCATCCGTTCGCGCAACACTCCTGCGGGGCAGACGACCCCGTCGATCGTTCCCCAGTTGTCGCAGGCGGCGGCCACCACCTCTTCGCCGACGTCGAACTCGCTGATGTCACCCGCCACAGCAACGGCCTGACCTCCCATTGCGACGATCTCGGCCACCGCACTGTCGGCGACTTCACTCGTCGGATTGCTGCCGTCCATCGCCACTCCGTAGTCGGCAACAACGATGTTGGCTCCCTCGGCCGCAGCCGCCAGAGCAATGGCCCTGCCGATCCCCGCACCGGCTCCCGTAATCGCAATGTTCTTTCCGTCAAGGAATCTGGACACTTACCGGTCTCCTGGAGTTGGACGAATAAGGTTGAACACTAGGCCAGTGCCCCGTCCGCGGTCATCATCCGCACCGCGTGTCGCAGCTCCTCCTCAACGCTTCCCACCGGTGTCAGGCCACCGACCCACCTGCTGGTCGCCGAGAACCAGACATGACCGACAACTCGAGCGATGCCGACAGCGTCGATCTCCGGATCATCACCCAAAACCGTGACGACGAACTGCTGAACCTCAGACTCGACAGCAAGCCTGTATTCTGCGGCGGCGGGGTCGGTCGTGTTCAAAGCAGTGAACAGGGCGCTCATGAGCATCGGCGTGCGTTCAGCCATCTCAGCAGCGTCTGCCAGGTGCGCAAGCAAGCGATCGGCTGCGGGTGTCTGTTCAAGGGGACGTGACTCGAGTCCCTCACGAACCCTTTGGATCCAGCTCACCAGTCCGGCCAGAAGCATGTCGTCCTTGCCGTTGAAGTACCGGTAGATGGTCCCGAGCGACACTTCAGCGCGCTCTGCTACCGCCCTCATCTGAACCGCCTCGTAACCGCCCTCCGCGGCCATCCGCATCGAAGCATCCTTGATACGTGAATGACGGGCCTCGCGGCCCGCGGCTGCTTTCGTTCCCCTCAGAGCCATAGACCCAGATCATCGCGAACTACTCAGCAACACATGTAATCGCTCAATCAGGATTCTGCGCAAGCTACGGTCTTGCGATGCACGGCTGTCCTTTGGAGCGATTCGGGCCGGAAGCAGCCGAGTGGCGCAAGCGAATGCGCCGGCGTCGGTTCAAGCGTCGCGATGTGATCTTCCACCAAGGAGAACTCGGTGACACCGTCCACCTGATCGAAAAGGGGCGGGTACTCATCGAAGTCGCCCTGGCGCGCGGGGACGTTGCGGCGCTGTCGGTTCGTCGGCGGGGTGAGATATTCGGGGAACTGGCCGTGGTCGGCAGCGGCCGAAGGACCGCACGAGTCACCGCGCTCGAACCGACAGAGACCCTCACTCTCACCCGAAAGGAGCTCGCGCAGTTCCGCGCCGAGAATCCTGCGGTCGACCGATGCCTCGTCCAGGTGCTCGCAGGCAAGCTCATTCAAAGTCGCGCACAGATGATGGACATTCTGTTCGAGTCGGTGGAGACCCGAGTGATGAGGGTGCTGGTGCGACTCATCTCGGCCTTCGACCGAGGCAGCCTTCCGATAGTCCTGGGGATCCGGCAAGAAGACATCGCGGCGATGATCGGCTCCAGTCGTCAATCAGTGAACCAGTCGCTGAAACGCGCCGAGTCCAAAGGAGTGGTTCGGCTCAGGCGCGGCCAAATCGAGATTCTCGACCTGGCCCGCCTACAGATCCTGGCACACTGAGCGGAACCGGGAGCAGCTAGCCGGGATCAAGGGGCCGGAGGAGGCGGCGGCAGCTGCGATGTCGACGACTCGTCTTCACTGTCGTCGGAACGCATGCTCGACAGGATGTCGACTCCGGTCGCTGCCTCGATCTGCTCTGAAAGGCTCACCACAGCAGCCGGAAGCTGCGAGACCAACGCTGGTATACCGCCGCTGTTGTCGTTGTTGCCGCCGTCGACGACCGCGACCCGGTCGATCGACACGTTGTTGACAGTGGAGACGATCTTGTCGACAAGCTCGGGCAGCATGTTGAGAACGAAGATCCGCTGGCCATCGTCGCCCGCGAGTTGGTACTGGTCGGTGAGCCGCCGAAAAACGTCGACCTGGGCCTTGCCATCCTCGATGATCTTCGCCGCGTCCGCCTGGGCCTCGAGCTGCTTCGACTCGAGGTTGGCACGGGCCGGTGTCACCACATCGGCTTCGAGGCGGCGACGCTCCAGTTCGATGCGCTGCTGCTCGAGTTCCTGCTCGGCAACTGCCCTGGCAAGGTCGCCTGCTACTTCGGCCTCCTCCTCTTTGGCACGGGCAATGGCGTCGAGTTCGGCCGTGCGCACCCGCAGGTTGTTCTGCTCCTCGACGATGTTGCGGTCGGCCTGCGCCTGGGCTATCTCGGCTAGCTCGCGCGCTTTGGCTTCGGCTTGTTCAGACTCGGACTGCCGATTGGCTTCGGCGACCCGAGCCTGTTTCACGACCTCAGCGGTCAGCTTCCGGCCGATCGACTCCAGGTAGAGGTTGTCGTCGGTCACGTTCTGGATCTTCATCACGTCGAGATCGAGCCCCAGAGTCTTGATGTCGTCGTCGGCCTCGTCGATCAGCTGCTGTGAGAACTTCAGGCGGTCCTCGTTGACCTCTTCGGGTGAGAGCGTGGCGAGCACCCCGCGGAGGTTGGCCTCGAGCGTCTCTTTGGCGATCTGGCCGATGTGCTGGTTCGGCACATTCAAGAAGCGCTCTGCGGCGTTCTCCAGGACACCCTCCTTCGAGGAGACCTTGACGTTGGCGATGCCCTGCACATTCAACGGAATCGTGCCCCGTGAGTAGGCGTTGGTGACCGACACCTCGAGCGGGATCGTGTTCAGATCCAGCCACGAGACCTTCTCAATGAGCGGAATGCGAACGGTGCGACCACCCTTGAGGATCCGATACCCGACAGTGCGCCCGTCGGACATCTGACGACTGCGTCCTGAAATGACGGCAACCCTGTTGGGAGGACAGATGACGATCAGCGAACTGAGGATCATGATCAAGAAGATCACCGCCACGCCGATGGCCAAGCCACCTATCAAAAACAAAGTCATCTGCCTGTTCCTCCTGCGCCTGAGCGCTATGTCATGCGGCCCGAAAGGCCATTGAGCGATCTACTCAAGCTTAAGGTCGGGACCGAGCGGAGCAACGAGGGCCACCCCGCGTTCGATCTTGACGATCACAACCCGCTCTCCCGCCCCGATTGTCGAGCCGTCAATGGGCGACGCGGTCATCTGCTCGCGTGCCCCGGCGATCTCAACGATGATCTTCCCGCGATACGACTCACTGACTTCGAGGGCCACCTGCGCCATGGTCCCTTCAAGCTCCTGGTCCATCACGTCGCTCGAGACGGAGTTTCTACGGATCCATTTGAAGACCTGCGTGCTCATCAGACCCGCCAGGGCCGCCGCTACCGCCGAGGTCACGAACAGCGAGAACGCCCCGGCTCCTGTAGCGCCTCCCACCACACCCACAAATCCGAAAGTGGCCGCAAAGAAGGCGATCGACGAGAGCGGAATGACCGAGAACGTGTCTCCGCCGGCGTCGGCGTCAGCATCGCCCGCGAACACCAACCACAACAGCAGCGGTCCACCGGCCGCTAGCAGGAAAATATAGAGTCCGGTCATGTCGGTTCGCCATGAACGGTACTACCGAACTCGACGGTTCCGCTAGCGGATAGGGTCACCGCCGTGAACGTCACAGTCGTCAACAATCTCGGCATCGACTTCCCCGAGCAGATCACCTCGCTTCCGGGTCTCACCGAGGTCCGGATCGACCCTCACGAAGTGGTTCCAGACGATCTGCAGGCTGAAGCGATCTTCACCCATACCCGCGGCGCGCCGAACCTCGAAGCGATCATCGCCTGCGGTGCAAGCTGGATCCACGTGATGGGCGTTGGAATCGATGAGTTCCCCCTCGACCTGGTCCGGGATGACCAGACTCTCACCTGTGCCCGGGGCTCCACTGCGACTCCGATCAGCGAGTTCGCGCTGGCGGCAATGCTGGGTCACGCGAAGGCGCTGCCCGATGTCTGGATCAACGAGGTGCCAACCCGCGGATGGCACACCGGACCACCGATGGGGGCTTTGAACGGGCACACCGTGGTGATCGTAGGTGTAGGCGGCATCGGCGCGGAGATAGCCCGGTTGTCACTGGCCTTCGGCATGAGGGTGATCGGCGTTCGTCGGCGCCGACTGCCGGCGCCCCACGCGGGGATGGAGATCACCACCGAACTCAGCGAGGTCGTCTCCGATGCACACCATCTGGTGCTCGCCGCGCCCGCGACCAGCGACACCGTCGCGCTGCTAGACCACGACATGCTTACGCGGGTCACGCCGGGGCTTCATATCGTCAACATCGCCCGCGGCTCTCTGATTGATCAGGAGGCGCTGCGCGAGGCACTTGACGACGGTCGGGTGGCGAGAGCCTCACTCGACGCTGTCGTACCCGAACCTCTCCCCGAGGGACACTGGCTGTACACCCATCCCAGCGTTCGTCTATCGCCCCACATCTCGTGGGCGGCACCCAACTCGGGACACTCGATGTTCGACACCTTCATCGCCAACTATCAGCTGTTCGCCGCGGGTGAACCGCTGGAGGGGATAGTCGACCTGGCCTTGGGTTATTAGGCGCGGCGGTTATTGACCCCAGGGCTGTCGCGCCTACGCTCGGGCACATGTCGTTCACCGCATACTTTCACGAGGTCGCCGACGAGGTCCGCAACTGGGGACGCTGGGGCGACGAAGACCGCCTCGGCACGCTCAACCTGATAACAGACCAGGTGGTGGCCGACGCAGCCCGGCTCATCGAGACCGGCCAGCGAGTCCCGCTGGCGATCGACCTCCAGAACAACGGCGTGCAGATCGGGGCGATCCCGACCCGCATCAACCCGGTCCATGTGATGGGAACGATCGACCACCCCGACCTCGGAGATCCCGACGGCAACGCCATGGTCCCCCACTTCTCCGACGACATGGTCACCATGGGACTGCAGGCCGGCACCCACTGGGACGGGCTCTCCCACGTCAGCTACGGCCACAAGCTCTACAACGGCATCGACGCCGCCACCATCACCGCCCGCAACGGCTCGGAGGTGCTCGGCATCGAACATGTGCGCTGTCTGGTGGGCCGCGGCGTGCTTTTGGACATGTGCGGCTCGTTCGGAGTCGACCGGATCGGTGACGCCCACGAGATAACTGGCGAGGAACTCGACGCCGCGGCCGACTGGGCGGGTGTCGAGATCCGCAGCGGCGACATCGTCCTGATCCGGACCGGACGGATGCAGCTGTGGCTCAACGAGGGCGACGCCCACAAGTACAACATCGGCGAGAACCTCGCCGGGGAGAGTCCCGGACCGGGGATCGACGCCGTGCGTTGGCTGCACCGCAACAACATCGCCGCCGCAGCCACCGACACCTTCATCTTCGAGGTCTTTCCCGGCCCCGACTGGAACAATGCGCTGGCGGTCCACTGTCTCGCCGTGGTCGACATGGGCTTCACACAGGGCCAGAACTGGAACCTTGAGACTCTTGCCGAGGTTTGCCGCACCCAGGGCCGATACGAGTTCTTCCTGTCGGCCACGCCAGAGCCGTTCGTGGGCGGGACCGGAGCTCCCGTCGCCCCCGTCGCCATCTTCTGATAGACCATTAGGAGAACCAGACACCGTGCCGAATACATGCTCACAGGCTCTGTTTTGGAGGTAAGCGAATGGCACTCATCGAGCAGTTGGCAGAGATCGAACTCTTCTCGGAGTTGTCCAAGAGGGAACTCAAGAAGGTGGCGTCGTTCATGACGACCGTCAACGTCAAAGCCGGTCGAAACCTGACGGTGCAGGGCCAAGCAGGACGCGAGTTCATGATCGTCAGCGAGGGCGAGGCAACCGTTCGACGCAACGGACGAGTGATCGCACGCTTCGGACCCGGAGACTTCTTCGGCGAGCTCGCAGTCATTGCCGGCGTCCCCCGCACCGCCACGGTCACAGCCGACACCGACATGGTGATCGAGGCACTAAACCGTCGTGAGTTCACCTCGCTGCTCGACGAGAGCGCTCTGGTCGCCCGCAAGGTGCTCGTCGGTGCGGTCAAGCGCCTCCACGAAATCGAAGAGAGCGTCGTCAAATAGGTGCCGTCACGGCACCGCGACCAGCTCATGACTGCAGGACCGCGCGGACTCGATGTCGATGCTGTCTCTGATTGGCTCGCCTCTGCGGTCGAGGGGTTCGAGCCGCCGTTCGAATTCGCGCTGATCGCCGCGGGCGGATCCAACCTCACCTATGAGGTGACCTCGGCAGACGGGGCCCGAGTGGCGCTGAGACGCCCACCGGAGGGTTCGACGCTAGCAACTGCACACGACACCGGTCGCGAGTTCCGAGTCATGTCGGCCCTGCACGCCGCTAACACCGTGGCGGTTCCGCGGTGCCTCGCCCGCTGCGACGACCCTGACGTAACCGGTGCGGCGTTCATCGTCATGGACTTCGTCGACGGACAGATACTGCGGACCAGCAGCGACTCCGTCGCGTTGACTTCGGCACAGGCAGCCGCGGCCACCGCGGCCCTGATCAACGCGCAGGTCGCCTTCCACACCGTCGATCTCCAAGTTGTCGGGCTCGCCACTCTGGGACGCCACGATGGCTACGTCTCGCGTCAACTCAAACGATGGGTGACTCAAGTCGAACGAGCCGACACTCGCCCCCTGCCGCTGTTGCACGAGCTTCACAATGCGCTCAGCGCGAGGGTTCCCCCGGAGCGAGCGGCACCAGCTCTGGCCCACGGCGACTACCGCTTCGACAATGTTGTACTCGACGACGGCTTCGCCATCGCCGCGGTACTGGACTGGGAGCTGTGCACCACCGGTGACCCGATCGCTGATTTCGCCTGGTCAGCGCAGTATTGGGGCGATCCAGGCGACGACATGTGGTGGCTGCCCGACCCGCCTACCCTCTCGCCGTCGTTTCCCCGCCGCAGCGAGGTCGTCGGCCTCTACCAGCAGGTCACCGGATTCGACATCTCCGACTATCCGTTCTACGAGGCATTCTCGTGGTGGAAGCAGGCCTGCATCGTTGAGGGTGCCTATGCCCGAAGGCTTCGCGGCAGCGCCGGAGGAATGGAGTCCAGCGGACCAACCGCCGAGATTGCCAAGCGTGCCGACGCCATGTTCGAACACGCCCACACACTCGTTTCGGCACTCGGCTAGGCGAGTCCGACTCGGGTTCGGTCCCTGCCAGAAATTCGCGGGATATCCGAACAACGTGCGCGGATTGAACAGAGAGTTCTCTGAGACCGGTTGTCTCCCGCTCCTGTTCGCTGCGCTCACCGGGCCGCTCCGGCCACGGGCCGGGGCCGCTCGGGCCGCGGCCTCGTTTGGTCGCGGTCGTTTTCGGGACCAATCCGCTCGGCCGTAGAGTGAGGTCTGTGAATGCATCGCGCAACACCGCAGAGGTCGCTGTTGTGGGCAGCGCAAACCTCGACCTGGTGGTGGAGGTGCCGCGTGTGCCTCTAGTCGGGGAGACGGTCCTCGGCAGTGACCTGGCGAGGATTCCCGGCGGCAAGGGCGCCAATCAGGCGGTTGCGGCAGCCCGGCTGGGCCGTTCGGTGGCGATGATCGGCCGTGTCGGCGGCGACGAGGGCGGCCGGATGCTGCGCGATGCACTTGAAACCGACGGCGTCGACACGTCACATCTGGCAACCACCCCCGATGTGCCCAACGGGGTTGCTCTGATCGCTGTGGGCTCAGACGGCGACAACTCCATCGTGGTCAGCCCGGGCGCCAACGGCCGCTTGTCGGTGGCCGATGTTGAGGCGGCCTCCGACGTGTTGGGTGCCGCCACGGTGACCCTCCTTCAACTCGAGGTGCCGGTCGACGCCGTTACGGCTGCAGCTGAGATCGCCGGTGGCACGGTCGTGCTCAATCCCGCCCCGGCGCCGTCAGCGCCACTCCCGGCAAGACTGTTGGAGGCGGTCGACGTGATCGTCCCCAACCAGACCGAACTGGCCCTGCTCGCGGGCCACCATGGACCGGTCGACGTTGCAACCGCGGCCGATCTGGCCGGACGGCTTCCGGTACCGACCGCGGTGGTTACGCTCGGCGCGCTCGGCGCGCTCGCAGTGTCGGAGGGCGATGTCACCCATGTCGAGGCTCCAGAGGTCACCCCTACAGACACGACCGCTGCGGGCGATTCGTTCTGCGCGGCGCTGGCCGACGCCCTGGTGCGCGGCGAACCGATCGTCGAAGCGGTCCACTGGGCAGTCCGAGTAGGCGCGGCAACAACCCTGCGTGCCGGTGCCCAGCCCTCGCTCCCCACCGCAGTTGAAGTCACAAACCTCTTAGGAGAGGACTAGCGCGGAACCGTCCAATAACTTCACCGACCACCACATGACGCCTGTCCATCCTCGGCTAGCCGCAGAGAAGACGTGCTTATGCGTCCTTCCGCATCATGACGACCCGGGCAGGTAACCTCACTCTGTTGGCTCAGACTAAAGCGGGAAACGATCTCGACCGCGGTATTTCAATGCAAGACCTACAACACGGTCCCTCCTCACGGTGTCGACTCAGGCTTCAACAGGATCCCGACCGCGACCCCGAAAATTCCCCCAAGCGACAATGCCGGTCCAAGCAGCACCGATCAACACAACCCACACCAGATCCAGTGTCAATGGCCAATCCAAGAAGGCACCTGGAGCAAGCATCATACCGATCATCACAATCATGAGGAGCAACACCCGTCGGTTCTCCCTTGTCGAGCGACCAAGCCGCTCAGTGTTCGCTGGTTCTTTCATCAGCCCGCTCCATTTCAGTGCTCCACACTCTATCGGCCTGGTCATCTCGGAGTATGCAGGGACAGGTATATCCAAACAGGGCGCTCACCAATACGATCCAGTTGGATCACGGTTTGCATTTCTGTTGAAGCAGTTGCTCTTTGTGTAAGAGCAGTGCTCGGCTCATACACAGGTGCTCGTTCCCGGTGTCTTGAGTCACAATCCTCGATCCGGGTACCGAGCGCCTGGCCTCCTGACTCAAAGAGTGCTCAACATTGTCGGAATCCGTCTCGTGGTCAACGGAGGCGTGTTCCTCCAAATGCTCTCGCAACGTTGCTCAACAAGCATTTGAGTCTCGACCGCTACCGCGCGCCTCGACATTGGTCAACATTTGCACGGGTACCCGCCAGCGCCGCCGCCCAAACAGGCGACGGCGCAAGCGAGCATCGATGAATCAGTGAGTACCATCAGCAACTGCGTCTGGTCTCCGCTTCCGCAAGGATCATACTGATCCGAGCTTCTCGTAGCGTCGCCGCGGATTCGTGATGGCCGAGGTCATCTAGTTCATCGTGATTCACGCTGTGCCCTTGTATCAGCGCTCCCCATCGATCTTCGGCTTCCGCCTGAGCCTCTGCCGCACTCCGGCACGCCGATGAATTCAGCGACGACGAACATGCGCCTAAGAGGGTCATTAGCAGCCCCGCACCGACGAGAAACATACGAGACCTCATCCAGACTCCCCGGACTCAACTCGTAACGGGAAACGATCACGGCCCCAGTGTTGCCATGCAAACGAAACCACAAGCGCAAACGGGAACATTGACGCAAGAAATATCAACTGCCATCTCAGGGACACACCAAAAAAGGTGATTGGTGCTGTAATAGCAGCACAGTATACAACGGTGATACACGCAATCGAGATCATCTCTCGCTGGCTTCGGTACCCTTTCATTGGACTCGGTGTATGTCTCATATCAGCCTCCTATCCAGCTGGGTCTGTGGTTTCGGTGAGCACTGTGTAGACCGCGCTGCAAAATGTCGCGGCCGTCGGCGCGGCTAAAGTCCCGCCCGATAATCCACCCGCAGTCACGGTTACCATCGCGCAAATTGTTGCACCACCGGCCCAAACCGCGATGGTCTTCAGCCAATGTGTGTGGGACACCGATTGGCAACTCGTCTCGTAGTAGTACTGGACCGGAATCCATGGGGCTGGTCCATAATGACCGGCAACCCATTGACCGTGCACCCACTCGCCAGGTATCCATGGACGCTCGCCCCACGTTCCAGTTCCTGGAACCCATCGCTGAATCGTCCGACATGATTCCCGATAGTCGGCAGAGGCCGGTTCGACATCGTCGGCTAGTGGAATCGATACGGGCGCGACCGCCAGAATCGTACCAACCATGATGGATGCCAGTAGCACTCCGATCATTGGTTTGTGGGGTGAACGCCTCGATAAAGGCGTTTGAACAATTTCTGTCATATCAGCTCCTTGTTGGTCGGGGTTGGCCGCGCACGTTGTCCGCAGCCACCGACGGCTTCTCTGGCTGATCCGCGATCACTATGTGATCTGTATGTGAGACTGCGCGACTCCAACAACTGGAGTTCGTGCACAAGGAGAAGCGATGGTTCAGACCGCTGTTCAGCACCCGAACGCAGCCCTCAACGCGAAGGCCCGGCACCGGATGGTCGACTTGATACTCAACGAAGGTGAACCCGTGGCCGTTGTCGCTCGTCAGTTCCGGATCGATCCCAAGACCGCGCGGAAATGGCGCGACCGGTTTCTCAGCGAAGGAACCGCCGGGCTCGACGATCGCTCGAGCAGACCACACCGCAGCCCGAACCGAACGTCGAGCGCGCAAAGGGCACAGGTTCTAGACCTAAGGTCGCGGCACCATCGTTGCGCCGCGGCGATCGCCAACGAGGTCGGACTTGCCAATTCGACTGTCCAGAAGATCCTCAACAGTGAGGGTCTGGGGAAACTCGACATCCTCAAGAACGCGGCCGCCGCATCATCGACGAGGCGCTACGAGCATGACAATCCGGGCGATCTCGTGCATGTAGACATCAAGAAACTCCGCGCCATACCCACCCACGCCAATGACCACGCCGAATGTCTCCACATCCACACCGCTGTCGACGACCACAGCCGCCTCGCGTACTCAGAGATTCTCTCGGACGAAACCGGTCACAGCGCGGCAGCGTTCTGGCACCGAGCCAACAAATGGTTCACGAACCACGGAATCACCGTTCAAGCTGTGCTAACGGACAACGGAGGGTGCTACCGAAGCCAGCCCTGGACCCGAGCGCTGGAACACACTTCTGTTACCCACAAGCGCACCCGACCCTACAACCCCCAATCCAACGGCAAAGTAGAGCGCTTCCATCGCACGCTGCTAAACGAATGGGCCAACAACGGGCCCTGGGTCTCAGAACAACAACGGACCCGCGCCTACCAACAGTTCATGCACTACCACAACTTCTACAGAACTCACATGGCCCACAACTGGAACACACCAGCCTCAAAATCGGCCACAACCTCTACAGACAACACAGTCGGGGTTGGCCGCGCACGTTGTCCGCAGCCACCGACGGCACGGTAACACCACCCAGCAACGAGCGCAACCGTCGATCTGACGCGCCATAGCGAACTGGAACCAACGGAGCGAGTGAGAGAACCGTTGAAGCAATCTGAGTGGCGGCCAATAGCGTGGGGGAATGACTCGTGTTTCGATCCTGGTGGACTGTGACCCGGGGCTTGACGACGCTATCGCCCTGCTGACTGCGGCATATTTTGCGGAGTTGGTCGGTATCACCACTGTCGACGGCAACGTGGGGATCGAGCACACCACCCACAACGCCTTAGCGGTGGCGCAGATCGCCGACCTCGAAGTTGACGTCCACCGGGGTGCAGAGCAGCCGCTGGTCGACGAACCGAGAGGAGCGCGGCACGTACACGGTGCCACCGGACTCGGCAACGTGGAACTGCCCGCGATCACCCGGTCGATCAAGTCCGACGACGCTGTCGGGTTCATCCTCGAATCCAGCCATCGCATCAAAGACCTTCATCTCGTGGCAGTCGGGCCTCTCACCAACATCGCCGAGGCGCTGCAACGGGACCCCGCGCTGCCCGACAGGCTCAGCGGGCTCACCATCATGGGAGGCGCGGCAGTGGGGGGAAACGTCACCGCCACCGCCGAGTTCAACATCTGGGCCGACCCCGAGGCCGCCGACATCGTCTTCCGTCTGGGGGGCGACATCACCATGGTTGGGCTCGACGTCACCCAACAGGTGCTGCTCGGACCCGATCAAGTTGCGCAGATGCGTCTGGCCGACACCCCCGCGGCGACCCTCGCAGCGGACCTCCTCGGCTACGCGATCGACCGGTCAACCGAGTTGAGGGGCTGGACGGGCGCCCCGATTCACGACGCCTGCGCAGTGCTCGCCGTGACCCACCCACACCTGTTCGACGGCAACCGCCGGCCGGTCGCCATCGAACTCACCGGCACACACACCCGGGGAATGACCGTCGTGGATGATCGGCAGACACCCGCGGGCGGCGACAACAACGCCTGCGTTCTGCGCACCGCGGACGCTGACGCGGTCATCGGGTTGATCGTCGAGGCCGTCACCGCCCTTCCGACGACCGGGCCCGGCAACCGGACCTGACCACAGCGCTCAGACCGAGCGGTACAGCTGCGCGATGAACTGGTCGCCGACGGCAATGTCGGTCGTCAGGATCGTCACCGCCCGGACCATCCAGTCGACGACATCCGCCAATTCGACATCGGCATCGACCTCGACCACCACGCCGTGCTTCGCGTGGTCCTGGCGTTTGAGCCACCCGACAGGCAGCTCCAGACCGGCCTCGCCCAGCCGTTTCAGCGCATTGGGACCCTGCCCGTGCTCAACGCCTACCTGCGCGGCCCTCGACCGGCCCGGGGCCGGGTCCGGCATCCAGGTGCCCATCGCCACGCTCGGTCCACGACCCGAGAACCAGGCTGCAAGCCCGCTGCGCGCCGGGACCTGCGCCGCCTGCTCATCGGTGAGCGCCGGACCGACGTTGACCCACCCGCCGGCGCCGGGAGCCGCTGCGATCTCGGCCATGGCCGAAACGACCGCCGTTGGATCATCGCGCTCAAATGAGATCTGTCTCGGCGGCTCGATCGTCACCGTCGCAACGGTACCCCGTTGGCGAGGCGGCGACCGGTACCATGAGCCAGCGAGCGGGAAAACCCCGCTTTGACCATGAAAAATACCTCTCGAGCCCTCTCCCTCATCATCGTTTGCTGCGTCGCGGTGTCCGCTCTGGCGGCGCCTGCGCTCAGTCAGGGGGACCAACAGATCCTGCGAGAGGAGGAGGAGCTACTGCAACAACAGGAGTTTCGACGCGATGAACTGACTGCGCTGATCGCCGAGAGGGAGGCCTCAGTCGGCGTGCTGGGAGAAGAGATCTTCGGACTGGCCGACATGATCGCGATCAACAACATCCAACTCGAGTTCCTCGCCGACGAACTCGAGGAAACCGTCGATGAACGACGCCAACCCGAAGCCACTCGGGTCCAGATCGCCCTGATCAGCTTCAGAAAGGGCGATCCTCGACAGAGCGGGCTGGTCGACGAGATCCGCGCGCTGGACAACCGCGGTGAGACAACTCAGCGGCGGGTGCTCTATCAGTCAGTGATCTCCGAAGCGACTCGACGCCTCGACGAGATCAACATCCGCCTCCAAGACCTCGGCAACCAACTCGCCGCGACCCGGCGACTCGTCGAGGAGTCCCAGGGTCAGATCGACCAACGCGAGACGACTCAGCAGCAACTGACCAACGAGATCGCCGCGGCGAAAGCAGAACTTGAATCCACGCTGCTCGAAATCCAGAACACTCGTGTCCGGATCGGGAACGAGAGGGCAGAGGTGACTGAAGCTGTCCTGACCGGACTCAACATCGAGTCGCACGCGTCGAGGCCGGCACTCGTCGTGAAGATCGACAACGTCGCAGCAGCGATGCCGCAATCGGGTATCAACCAAGCCGACATCGTGTATGTCGAACTGGTCGAGTTCGCGACCCGCCTGGCCGCGGTGTTCCACTCGACCGCTCCGGCGGAGGTCGGTCCGGTCCGTTCAATGCGAACGGGCGACTTCGACCTGCTCGCGCCGCTCAACGGACCGCTGTTCGCCAATTCAGGCGGCAACAGAGGGACCCTCGCAGCACTGGCCGACTCGACGCTGGTCGACATCGGAGTGGTCGCTGCCGCACACCTCTACTACCGGAGCACGGGACGCAGAGCGCCGCACAACCTCTACGCCAACACGCAGAGTCTCTGGTCGGTCGGGAGCGAATTCTCCGGCGTGGGTCTGCCCCCGCCGTTCTTCGTGTTCCGGAACCCGAACGAACCGATCAACCCGACCGCAGTCCCGGCCTCCTCCATCGACATAGACTACGGCAGCACCCGAGTTCAATACGCCTGGAACGGATCGGGTTGGGATCGAACCCAGAACGGCAGCCCAACGGTCGACACCAGAGGCTTGCGCACCAGCCCGGCCACGGTGATCGTCCAGGCCACGAACTACGGTCGCTCAGCGGCAGACTCCCGGTCACCGGAGGCGATCACGGTCGGCAGCGGCCCGGCCTGGGTCTTCACCGACGGTCATATGGTGGAGGCCACATGGTCCCGTCAGAGAGCCACCGACGTGACGGTCTACACCGACAACGAAGGCCGCAGGATCTCGATCCTGCCGGGCCGAACATGGGTCGAACTACCCCGCCCCGGCAGCACCTCGTATTCCTGAGGAACTCCTGGGCGGGGTCCTGGCGAGGGAGTCTTCCCAGGAAGTCCCCCTAGACGCCAACGACCGCGGCGCGCACCAGGTCGTGGGCGCATTCGCCGGCTTCGGTGACCGTGAGCCGTTCGGCCTGCTCCTCACCCATGACCAGAGTGTGTTCGAATTGGGCGGTGCGGCTGCCGTCGATGGTGACGGCCGTCCATTCGTCGTCCCACATCGCCGCCTCAGGCGATCCGAGTGTGAGCATCGGTTCGATCGTGAATGTCGTGCCGGGGGCGAGCGGGACGGTCAGCCGACGGTCGTGGTAGTGGGGAATCTGCAGACCCGAGTGGAACTCGGTGCCGACGCCGTGCCCTATGAACTCGCGGACCACACCGAGCCGATGCTTCATTGCGTGCGACTCGATCGCACGCCCGATGTCGCGCACCATCGCATCGGGGCCGAGCGCGGCGATGGCGAGATCCAGGGATTCCAGCGTTACCTGAACGAGCTTCAGCGACTCAGGGTCGACATCGCCCACCAGGAACGTTGCGGATGTGTCTCCGTGCACGCCCTCGCGGTAGAGGGTGACATCGATGTTGACGATGTCGCCGTCGCACAGCGGCCGGCTGTCGGGAATGCCGTGGCAGATCACCTCGTTGACAGACGTACAGACCGACTTGGGGTAGCCCCGGTAGTTCAACGGACTCGGATAGCCCCCCGCCTCGATCGCGAGGTCGTGGACCAGTCGATCTATCTCATCGGTTGTGACCCCTGGCCTGGTCAGCGAACCCGCCCTCAACAGGATCTCCGCGGCCGCGGCTCCCGTGCGGCGCATCGCCGCAAGTTCGGTCGGAGTACGAACCAGCGACGATCCCGAGGGCGGCGGTTGACCGGTGAGAGCGTACGGCGGTCGGTTTATCGCCGCGGGCACACGGCGGGTGGGACTCAAGAGTCCCCGCACGACCGGAGGGTACGACGGTTGCACCGACGACGACCGAAGATTGCGCCGTTTGCGTTTGGCCATTACCCAGCACCCCTGCAAGCCGGGCGTGTCGCGGCGCAAGTCATCGCAGGAACCGACTGACCGACTCGACGACGCAGGCGGGTTTGGCTTGGCCGTCGATCTCGACTGTGATGGTGATGACTGCCTGGACTCCCCCGTTGACTTCGACCGCTTCGCTGAGAACCGCATTGGCGCGAACTCGGCTCCCGACCGTGACCGGCTGCGGGAAACGAACTTTGTTGGTGCCGTAGTTGATACCCATCGAGGCGTTGTCGACACGCAAGATCTCGGGAAGGAACTGGTTGGTCAGCGCAAGTGTGAGGTATCCGTGGGCGACGGTGGCTCCGAACGGGCCCTGCTCTGCGGCAACCGGATCCACGTGAATCCACTGGTGGTCGCCCGTAGCGTCGGCGAACAGGTCGATGCGTTCCTGGCTGATCGTGAGCCACTCACTGGACCCGAGATCGGTTCCTACGGCTTGCAACAAGCCGTCCGGGGAAGCAAAGACTGTCGCCATGGGATGCCACGGTACCGGGCGCGCGGATGCTCGTCACCACGGCTCCGGCATCAGCGACCGCGGCTCCGGTCACACGGCAACAGCCACCGCGGCTCCGGCTACGCCCGGCGCAAGCAGGGCACGGCTCCGGTCACACGGCAACAGCCACCGCGGCTCCGGCTACGCCCGGCGCAAGCAGAGCGCGGCTCGGCAACGCCCGGCGCTGGCACCCCGCTATCCTCGTCGGTGCCCAACCGGGATCGCGACCGAACCAAGGAGCTTGAATGGCAGCAAGTGGCGGAACCAAGGCGATCCTGGCTGCTTTCTTCGCAAATCTCGGGATCGCTATCGCCAAGTTCGTGGCGTTCGCCTTCACCGGGGCCTCCTCGATGCTGGCCGAAGCGATCCATTCGTGTGCCGACACCGGCAACCAGGCCCTGCTGCTACTGGGCGGGCGGCTCGCCAAACGAGAAGCCACAACGATGCACCCGTTCGGTTACGGGCGTGAGCGATACTTCTGGTCGTTCGTGGTCGCTCTCGTACTGTTCACCGTCGGTTCAATGTTCGCCGTATACGAAGGCATCGAGAAGATCCGTCACCCCCACGAAATCGACGCTCCAATCTGGGCCTTCGCCGTCCTGTCTTTCGGTATCGTGCTTGAGGGTTTCTCGTTCCGCACCGCCATCGTCGAGTCCAACCGGGTCCGCGGCACACAGAGCTGGACGACTTTCATAAGGCGCTCCCGGACCCCAGAACTCCCCGTTGTGCTTCTCGAGGACCTCGGTGCCATGATCGGCCTGGTACTGGCTCTCGGCGCTCTGGCGATCGCGGTGGCGTTCGACTCCCCGGTATGGGACGGAATCGGCACCCTCTCAATAGGTGTTCTGCTGGGCCTGATCGCGGTGGTTCTCGCCATCGAGATGAAGAGCCTGCTGATCGGCGAGGGAGCGACCGCAAAGACCCGGGCCAAGATCGTGAGCGCTGTTTCCAGCGTCGAGGGTGTTACCGGCATCGTCCATATCCGCACTCAGTACATCGGCCCTGAGGAACTGCTAGTCGGTGCGAAGGTGGCGTTCGACCCGAACTACACGACCAGACAGTTGACCGACGCAATCAACGAGGTCGAAGAGAGAGTCCGCCGCGACGTGCCTGAAGCTCGCCCCATGTACATAGAACCCGACATTCATCGTCTGGACGCGCCCGCGGCCGACGCAGACACCGCAGAATGATCTTGAAGCGATGAGTACTGCTCTTCACACCACCACCACAGGTTCGGCTACTGCGAGCGCGGCCACGTTGCTGTTCGTCCACGGCGTTGATTCCGATTCGGATGTCTGGACCCCGACCACAGGTCTCCTCACCGACCATCTCTGCGTGTTGGTCGACCTGCCCGGGCACGGCAAGTCTCCGGTCAGCACCGACCCGAGCGCCTATGAGCGCAGCGCCATGCTCGAAGATCTTGACTCTGTGATCTCAGGGTTGGAGCGGCCGGTCGTGTTCGTCGGGCACTCTCTCGGTGGTTATCTGGGTATGGCCTACGCCCTCACCCGCCCGGGTGCAATCGACGCCCTGGTCCTGGTCTCGACCGGCCCCGGGTTCCGAGATCCCGAAGCCATGCAGGGCTGGAACTCGAGACTCATGGAGAACGCCCCCAGCTACGGGGTGAGCGAACTGGCGGCCACGGTCGGGCTGCACATCGATTCCATGGTGATCGACCGGATTGTCGAACTGACCCTGCCGGTGACACTGGTGATCGGTGACGGCGACAGGGCCTACCTCGGTGCCAACGACTACATGGAAAAGAAGCTGACGCACGCCGAGCGCTCCACTGTCGAAGGTGCCCGTCACTACGTGATGCGTTCACATCCCGACCAGGTCGCCAGCGCCATCCGCGGCACCGCCGCCTCGCTGTCAGGCTCCTAGTAGGCGGTGGCGGTCACCCTCCGATAGCTGATTCGGAACGTAGCTCAGCGATCTCATCGCTGCTGAACCCGAAATCCGTCAGCACCTGATCGGTATCCGCGCCGATCCAGTCCGGCGAGGGCCGCATCTCACCAGGGGTTCTCGACAGGCGCGGGACGGGCACAACCTCGGTGTCATCCTGACCGCCGAAGGTCCCGCGGTCGACGTTGTGCTGATAAGCGCGGGCCTCGTTGTAGGTGAGCACCGGGGCCGTGCATGCGTCGGTTCCCTCAAGGATCTCGCACCACTCGTCACGTGTCCTGGTGGCGAAGACCTCTGCCAGACGGGCTTTCACCTCAGGCCAGCCTTCACGGTCGTACTGAGCCGGCAGTTCCGCTTCGTCGACTCCGATAAGCGACAGCAGCAGCGACCAGAAATGCCCTTCGATGGGAGCGACCGACATGTAGCCACCGTCGGCGCATTCATAGATTGCGTAGAACGGCGCTCCGCCATCGAAGAGGTTGGTGCCGATCTCATCTGTTTGCATGCCGCTGTGAGCCATCGGGTAGAAGACCGTTGCGAGCGACGCCACGCCGTCGGCCATGGCCACGTCGATGACCTGGCCCTTTCCCGACTGACGAGACTCAAGGAGCGCGCAGACGACGCCGTAGGCCAGGGTCAGACCGCCACCGGCAAAGTCACCGTGGATGTTGAGCTGCGGCACTGGCGGGCCGCCCTCGGGACCGATCGAGCGGATCACGCCGGTTATCGCCTCATAGTTGAGCGAATGCCCGGCGGCATGCGACAACGCACCGGTCTGGCCCCAGCCCGTGAGCCGCCCATAGACGATCGCCGGATTGCGATCCATCACCTGTTCGGGGCCGACCCCCAGCCGCTCCGCCACCCCCGGACGGAAGGACTCAAGGAACACCTTAGCGCTCTCTGCCAGACGCAGCACAACCTCGACCCCCGCCGGGTTCTTGAGATCGACCGCTACGGAACGCCGCCCCCGGTCCCAAAAGGAATGCCCGCGAGGAACCTTCTCGTCGGGAACCTCAGAAAGGCGATCAACCCTCACAACCTCCGCGCCCATGTCTGCCAAGCGCAACGAACCGTACGGAAGCGCGCCCAGACCAGCCAGTTCCACCACCTTCACGCCGTCAAGGGGTCCAGCCATCGACCCGACGCTATGAGGCCGACCAATTTGAACGCAAACCCGTCCTCGCGGGCTGTCTAGGTCACAGACACACCCAGAAGCGAACCGATAAGGAACGTGGCACCGCATGCACCCGCGGCCACCAGGACCTGACGCAGAGCGGTCCGGACCTTTGAGCGCGCGGTGAAGATCGCAAGTGCAACTCCCGCCAGCGAAGCGGCGACAACCGCCAGCACAATCGAGGCGACAGCGGCACCGATACCCTCCGCGAACAGCCAGGGAAACAAGGGAACGAAAGCGCCCATCGCGAAGGAGGCGAACGAAGACAGCGCCACCTGGAGGGGGCGGCCCGCGCCCTCGGGGTCCACACCTAGTTCTTCACGTGCGTGCACGTCCAGGGCGACTTCAGGATCGGCCATGATCTCGCTGGCTAGTTGCTCAGCGCTCTCCGGTTTCAGTCCTCTCGATCGATAGATCGCCGCCAGTTCACGGAGCTCCGCTTTGGGATTCTCCTCCAAGGACTTGCGCTCAATGGCTATCTCCCGTTCCACAAGTTCGTTGTGCGCGCGTATCGACACCCATTCGCCCGCCGCCATCGAGATCGCGCCCGCCAAGAGTCCGCTGATGCCTGCGAGTCGCACAAGCGACCCGTCTGCCGACGCGCCTGTTATCCCGATGATGAGAGCGACGTTGGAGACCAGACCGTCACTGAAACCGAACACGGCTGCACGGGCCTCGCCTCCCTGCACATCGCGGTGACGATGAACCATATGGCTGTGCGCGTGATCGTGACCATGCTCGTGATCATGGTCATGCTCATGCGGGTGATCGTGGGACGGGTCGTCGTCCGAACCCTGTTGTCGGTCTTCGGCAGCCATCGGCAACAGTTTGACAGACCACACCGACGGCCGTACCGAGAATCTGTCGATTACAGCACCGGGACGGTGCCGATCACGCCCGATTCCTCCAAGGACGCGATCTCTGAGGCGCTCAGCCCCAGTTCAGTCAGAATCTCGTGATTGTGCTGGCCGAGCATGGGCGTGGCGTTGGTGATCCAACGTTCGATACCACGCATCCGATAAGGCTGAGCAGGCATGTAGTGGGTTCCCACCTCAGGATGCTCCACCAACTCATAGAACCGCCGATCCTCGAACTGAGGATGGAAGCGCAACCTGGAATGGTTGCGGCAGGCAATCGCGTCCACACCTGCTTCGGCGAGTTCGTCTTCAGCTTGAACCAACGTGCGGCTCGCGACCCAACGCGCAACATGCAGGTCGATCTGGTCGTGGGCTCCCTGCCGCTCCTCAAGCGTCGCATACTCGTCGGCGTCGACCCCGACAACGCCCGCCAGAGCCATCCATGCCTGGTCGCTGCCGCATGAGATCGCCAACCACTGCTCAGGCTCCGCCGTCTCGTAAATCCCCTGTGGAGCCGCGAAACGGCTGCGGTTGCCCAGACGGTTCAACGTCACGCCATTAGCCGAATACTCGACGATCATCTCCGCCGCACAGTTGATAGCTCCCTCAACCATCGCCGATTCGATGAAGACACCCTTGCCGGTTGTGTCCCGCTTGCGAAGTCCCAAGAGCGCAGCGAAGCAACCATGCATGCCCGCTATCGGATCACACGGCCCGCGAGGGATGCGCGGCTGATCAGCCTCGTGACCGGTCAACCAGGCCATTCCCGACATCTGCTCCATCGTCTGCGCGAAACCGACGCGTTCACGCCAGGGGCCGTCAAGCCCGAAAGCAGGCATGCGCACCATCACCAGTTGCGGATTGCGTTCGCTCAGCACGTCCCAGTTGAGATCGAACGCTTCAAACACCCGCGGACTGAAGTTCTCAACCACCACATCGGCGCCGTCCACCAACCGAAGCAGAAGCTCCCGACCTCGAGGATCATTCAGGTCGAGGGTCAACCCGCGTTTGTCGTGATTGACGGCAAGGAACATATGTCCCCACTCCCACCACCGCTGATGACCGAACATCATGCCCGTGAGACGCATGCCATCGGGATGGGTCACCGATTCGACATGGATCACATCGGCACCCAGCGCCGCCATCGCCTGGGTGGCGCAGGGGCCGGCCCACCAGCTTGTGAGATCGATCACGCGGATCCCTGCGAGCGGTCGAGCGTCTGGGTCTGCGGCGGCGCTCGAAGCGGGCCCGGGACGGGGACGGGGCTCGATCTGTCCTGTGTGCTCACCGATCGCAGGCGCTGGTCCGGGGACTGGTGGACGCTCGCCGTCGATTCTGCGGGGCGACCTCGGCGCTTCAAATCCATCGGCTGTGGCCGCAAAGAAGCCCCTTGCGAGCAGATGCTCCTCGCTGAGCACCCCTGCCCCGTCGTTGACACGAGCCACCGGCACTCTCAGTTCCGAGGCCAGCTCCACGATCTCTGAGACCGCGTGCCGTTCCATCCACTCGTTGACGATCGCTGACCATTCATCGAGTCGGGCCGTGCGAGTACGAAGATCAGCCCATTCGCTGTCCATCAGATCGGGGCGTTCAATCATCAAACAGAAGCTCTGAAACTGCTGACGGGTGTTGGTGTTGAAGCCGACCCAGCCGTCACGGGCACGCTCGATCGAGGGCGTCTCGATTGACCTCATCGGCAGATCGGTGCGGCCCGACATCTGCTGGGACAGGTCCGCGAAGGTCGATGCCGCCAACGCCGTCGACTCGGCTATCGACACATCGACGACCTCACCTGTGCCACAGCGACGCGAACGGTCGACCGCGGCCAACGAGGGCGGTGCCGCGTAGCAAGCCGCCATCCACTCGAACACATCACCACCAGCCATGTAGGGAGGCAAGGAGGCATGACCACGACAGATGATCGAACCCGTGTCGGCCTGAACCAAGAACTCGTTGAGCGAACGCTGCGCCCACGGCCCTTTCAGCCCATAGGGCCTGATCGAGGTGATGACTGCGAACCGATGTCGCCCTTCGATGTCCCCGACAACTGCGGGTCCAAGCGTGTCGTCGACAACGATCAGATCGGCACTGGCGAGCAGCTCTTCGACGGCTTCCTCCCCGAGCCGCCCCACGACCGAGCGAGTGCCTGCCGCCAGAAACGAGAACAACGGTCCGTCGGCCCCCTCCGAGACCCGTATCGAACTGCGTCGGCGCAAACCAACGCCGGCTTCGGGTTCGACACGAATGACATCGGCACCAGCGTCTGCGAACAGACGTGACAGGTAGGCCCCAGCGATACCGACGCTGAGATCGACAACGCGGACGTCTCCCAGAATCACGTCACCAACTCACCTCAGCTGGAGACGTTGGCAATGACCCTGTCACCCCAAGCGGCAAGCGCATCGGCCGTGTCGTTGAAGAACAGGAAGGACGGCACGATCATACGGCTCGCTCCCCATGAACCCAGTTCCTCAACCGCCGCACCCGGATCTTCACCGAAGATGCCCATGTGCTGGCCGGTCAACTCGATCGCATCCGGATCACGGCCATGGTCCGCCGCGGTCTGCCGGCATATGTCGTACAGTTCCGCCAGGTCGCCCTTGGCCGGCCAGAAGCCGTCGCCGACCCTGCCCGCTCGTTCCGCCGCGGCGCGGCTGTGCCCGCCGATGTGGATCGGTACCGAGCCGTTGGCAGGTTTGGGGTTGCAGGAGATCGGATCGAAGCTGACGAACTCTCCGTCGAATGACACGGCATCGTCAGCCCAGAGTGCCCGCATCACCTCCATGTACTCCTCGGTACGCGGACCGCGCCTCTCCCACGGGACGCCAAGCGCTTCAAACTCCTCCTTGAGCCAGCCGATGCCGATTCCCAACTCGACCCGCCCACCCGACATGTTGTCGAGTGTGGCCACCTCCTTGGCGTAGGTGACGGGGCTCCGCTCGGGCAGCAGGGAGATGCCGGTCGCGAGGCGCAGGTCGGTGGTGTGAGCGGCCACGAACCCGAGCCAGATCAAAGGGTCGGGGATCGGGTTCTCGCCCGTCCCGGGCATCTTGCCGCTCTCGTCGTAGGGGTAGGTCGACTGGTAGCCCTCGGGGTAGATGATGTGTTCAACGGTCCACACCGACTCGAAGCCCGCTGCCTCAGCGGCTTGACCGATCATCTTGGCACCCTCTCCGGTACCGAAGTGCATGACGTTGGCGAACGCCAGTCCGAATTTCATCTCTGGCTCCTGATTCTCACTAGTGAAGCGCCCATCCTGCCACGCTATTGCCGCCGGGCGTAACCGGAGCTCTGTTTGCGCCGGGCGTAGCCGGAGCCGCGGTTGTCTCGCGCCGGGCGTAACCGGAGCTCTGCTAGCGCCGGGCGGGCGAGGCTCAGTTGAGCCAGGGTTCGTCCAATTCCCAGGGTTCGGGGTTGTCGGGTTTCGGGGCTCGCGAGGGGCGCGGTTCGGCCATTGCCTTGGCAGCGATCACACCACCGAGCATGCCGAACAGGTGACCTTCCCACGAGATGAAGTCCTGCGGGACTATCCCGGCCACCAGTCCGCCGTAGAACATGATGACCAACAGTGCCGAGGCCAAGGCTCGCAGACGGCGCTCGAAGACCGCCGCGGCGAGGATCGCCCCGAAATACCCGAACACCACCCCGCTGGCACCGATGTGGTTGCCGAATCCTGCAAGGGCCCAGGTCAGAGTGCCACCGATGACTATCACCGTCACTGTCACCCACGCCCAGTAGCGCATCCCCCGCACCGCGACCAGTCCACCGAGAATCAGCAGAGGCAGTGAATTCGAGGTGACGTGACCGAAGTCCGAATGGAGGAAAGGCGCGAAGGCGATGCCGTCGATTCCTTCCCGGCGCCGGGGGAGGATGCCATTGCCCTGAAGGCGGTCATCGAGTGCGAGCGTGTCGACAATCTCGATCCCCCACATTGCTGCGAGGGCCAGGAGCAGCAGACCGACCGGGGTCCACAGCAGTCGCCAAAGCGAGCGCCTCGGTTCTGCGGATTCGGGCATGCCTCATCGTAGATGCGACTCGCCGGAGAATTTCGCTAAGTTGTTCCGCTACCGGGTCGGCGACCAGCAGGAAAGACCGAGATGAGCGACAACCCTCAGCCCCTTGGAGGCAACGAGATGCCGCGTTTCGGGGGCATCACGACGTTCATGCGCCTGCCCGGAGCTTCATCGCCCGAAGAGTGCGATGTCGCCGTCGTGGGGGTGCCCTTCGATATCGGCACCTCCAACCGGCCCGGCGCCCGATTCGGTCCCAGAGGCATCCGTGAAGAGTCGGTGCTGTTGCGTCCATACAACATGGCCACACGGGCCGCACCCTTCGACAGTCTGAGAATCGATGACCTGGGCGACGTCGCCACCAACCCCTACAACCTCATCGACTCCGTCGAGCGGATCACCAACCATTTCATGGAGTTGCTGCGACACGATCTCATCACCGTCGCCATGGGCGGTGACCACACCATCGTCTTGCCGATTCTTCGTGCCATGGCCGCCAAACACGGACCGGTCGGTTTGGTCCACATCGACGCCCACACCGATATCAACGACACCATGTTCGGCGAGAAGATCGCCCACGGCACCCCTTTTCGCCGCGCCGTCGAGGAGGGCCTGCTCGACGGGCCGCGCGTCGTGCAGATCGGCATGCGAGGCACCGGTTACGCCGCCGATGATTTCGACTGGTCCCGAGAGCAGGGGTTTCGGGTGGTGCAGATCGAGGAGTGCTGGCATCGGAGCCTCGATCCGCTCATGGAGGAAGTGCGGGTCCAACTCGGGTCCGGACCGGTCTATCTGAGCTTCGATATCGACGGACTCGACCCGTCGTTCGCTCCTGGTACGGGAACGCCCGAGGTCGCAGGTCTGACCACGACTCAGGCGCTGGAAATAATCCGTGGCTGCCGCGGCCTCGACCTGGTGGGGTGCGACCTGGTTGAGGTTGCGCCCATCTACGACACCAGCGGTGCCACATCGCTGACCGCCGCCAACATGCTCTACGAGATGCTCTGCGTCCTACCCGGTGTCGAGTATCGGAAGTGACCAGCAAGCCTGACCAAGGACATGGTTCCGAATCAATGCCCCACTCACGAGAAACTGAACCAACTTTCTCCATTCGCAGTTTCTGGATAGCGGCTCTCTCGGGCGTGATCTGTCTAGGAATCTATTGGCTCGTATTCGGCATCAGTTCCGAAGCGCTAATTCCCGCGGGAGGTGCTGTAGTAGCGGTATTGGTCGGCACAGTCATACGACACAGGCAAGCAACTAGCTGACGGAAATGGCCCCAAAGAAATGTGTCTCTTGGCAACAGTTAGCATTGGCGCCTGGTGTTGTGCTCGGCGAGCACCACCTCCAGACGTGCTCCGGCGATAAGGCCTGCTAATTCATCGTGTGACCGGTCTTCGGCGTGTGCCGCGGAGTGCTCTTCGACCAGATCCCCGAACGATTGCTCTGCAAACACTTGGGCCTCAGCCGCGCGTTCGCACGCCTCTGCGTTGTACGAGCCTCCGCACCCGGTTAGAGCGAGGCTTGTCGTTGCAACGACAAGCCTCACGATGGTTCGGTTCACCCGTCGTTTTCCAAAGGGAACGCGGCTCGGCCCCAGACGACCCACGCTACCCAGGCCACGGACCAAGTCAGAACCGTAGCGATTGTGACAAGTGCGTGGACGGCCAGTGAGTATTGAAACACGCTCTCAGGGATTACTACCGCCAACGGCACCACCAGCCCGACAATCACCCACGCAAGCGTCTCACCTCGGCTTCTGGCCCACCAAAATACTCGGTGTGCAGCTTGTTGCTTGGATCGCCGCATTTCCTCTCTGTACTCGCTTACCACGAGCCTAAACGTGCTCATCCCGACACCGCCGCAATGACAGCGGCACATCCTGCGCCAGCCACCCCAGCACCAATGGGCCCGGCCGGAAGACCTACGCCATAGCACAACCAACCCGCTGAACCACCAATCAGCGCGCGCTCCCACCAGTGCGTGTGCGAAACGTTCACGCAGACCTGCCGCCAACGTGTGACTGTGCGAGTCACCCATTCTCCGTTCTCTCGTGCTCTCGTTGTGACAGCATAAGGGGTCCAGCTACACGAGCGTTGAGTATGCGCCGACACTACAGATTCGTCTGTCAGCAAGTCGCCCACTACCGGCATGGCGCCGATAACCGGTGTCGTTGCTGGCAATGGTGCTACCGTCAAAGTGGCCGTTAGCGCAACTGCTGTGAGCAAGCGGGCGAGGGTCTTCAAGGGAACCCCCAAGACAAAAGGGAACCCCCAAGACAAGAGGAGCGTGCATTAGATTTCTCATTTCTACGTGACGGATACTTGCTGTTATCCACCGTGTAGACGTGTTGACCACGAACATTTGAAGCGCACCGACTCCAACCACATCACCACTGGTAGAAGGTAAAATTAGAGATGATCGAAGCGGCCTAGGCCATCCCAAGCGTGTTGTCGGCGACTAACGTCCAGTCACCATTCGGGGCGAGTACCAACCTTCCCAGATTCGGTAGAGTCCGGGCTTTGAGGCTCGTCCGATAAAGAAATTCAGTTGGCCAACCTGCTAACTGTCGACGCAGGTCAACCACGCAATCGGCGGGCACGGGTCGGAGTCGGTCAAAAACTGAGCTGACAAGACTTGACAACCGTCCCAGACCCAAGATATGAAATAACAGCAATTATCTACTGAGTGCACCTTGTGGAGTTCCGTTCAGACACGAACCTGCTAAATCTGTGGTCATGACTCAAACCACAGGAAACATAATAAAAGCGGCCCGATGTGTGAACGTTGCACACATTGCAGATGAGGACCTGAGCGACGAAGCGATTGCGAGGTTGATCACCCAAGGCAAAGCTGCCGCTCATTCGGACAACACCCGGAAGACCTACGGCATCGGATACAGGAGTTGGAGTCGGTGGGCGTCTGGCCGTGGTCTCCCGGTGTTTCCCGCCGATCCAACACACCTTCAGAAGTGGCTCGCGGCCTTGACTAACCAGCACAAGAAACCCTCGACTTTGCGCACCTATCTTGCTGGGGTGGTGTACATGCACCGCGAGTGCGACGAACTGAACCCAGCCCGTGATCCCCAGGTCCGACAACTGCTACGGGGCCTGACCCGCAAGTCTGCCGCTGACGGGTACGCCGCTAAACAAGCCTCTCCGCTGCGCTGGTGCCACATCCAACGCATTGCTGACACGGCACACAACCCACGACGCAACCAACCCGGCGGGCGCATAGAAAACCCTCATCAAGCCCGACAACGCGCCAATGCCGACATCGCAATGATCACAGTTGCGCACGACGCCGCCTTGCGTGGCAGCGAACTGCTCGCTCTCACCTGGGCAGACATAGTGCCGTCAAAAGGCAACGAATGCGGGCTAGTGAACATTCGCCGCTCAAAGAGCGATCAAACAGGCGAAGGAGCTGTCGCACCCATATCCGAATTCGCCTCGCAAGCGCTCACCCGAATGAAACCTGACGACGCCGAACCAGACGATCGCATCTTCAGGTTCTCACCCAACACCCTCAACCGTCGCCTAAAGGCCGCAGCGCGAACCGCCGACATGAACGTCCGACACATCAGCAGTCATTCACCGCGGGTGGGGATGGCCCAAGACCTCTTGGCCTACGGCACCGACATGCCCGGCCTCATGCAAGCAGGCCGTTGGAAAACCCCCGGGACCGTCGCCCGCTACACCGAACATCTCGCCGCGCACCACACCGCGGCCGGTCAGTACCTCAGAACCCAGCAAAGAACCAACCCGCTGGACCACAGGGAGACCTAATGCTGTCTGTCCTCCGACGGTAGTACCTTGCCCTGCTGCGTTGATGACCGATAATGACGCGCCCGCGTCCATAATGAAGCGTGATCGCGGTAGGTGAAACGTCTCCGATACTGGCGAGGCAGCGTGATCTGTATGTCGACCTGTTGATGGGGTGCCTCAGCCGTGAGTTGTTCCTGGCTGAGGAGAGCCACGACGTCGACCTCGCGGAATGGCCTGGCGATGCTGATGAACTCCGTTCGCTGCTCAAGGCCAACCAATGGCGCCTGACCAAACAGGGTGGCCGGCCCGATCTGCGAGCCGAAGGCCATGACTGGCCGCCGGCTGCGGAGACCATGGTCGGCCGGCAACGACTGGCCGATGTCCGTTGGTGCATCGAAGCGGTGATGGCTGAAGAAGTGCCGGGAGACTTCATCGAGACAGGTGTTTGGCGTGGCGGCGTCACGATCCTCATGAAGGGGATGCTCGAAGCTTGGGGAGACACCCAGCGTCGCGTCTGGGTAGCCGACAGTTTCAGCGGCCTGCCGGTGCCCGATCCGAACAACTATCCGGCCGATGAAGGCCACGACATGTCCACGGTCAAGGCGCTACAGGTCTCGGTTGATGAGGTAAAGGCCAACTTTGATCGGTACGGCCTGCTCGATGAGCGGGTGTGTTTCCTCGAAGGCTGGTTCACCGACACCTTGCACACCGCGCCGATCGA
This sequence comes from Candidatus Aldehydirespiratoraceae bacterium, assembly GCA_965221585.1. GTDB lineage: Bacteria > Actinomycetota > Acidimicrobiia > Acidimicrobiales > Aldehydirespiratoraceae > VXYK01. The sequence continues at coordinate 2,495,619 of OZ244898.1, forward strand.
CCAACTTGCGATCCTGCGGCTCGACGGCGACCTGTACGAGTCGACCATGGACGCTCTCAGCGCCCTGTATCCGAAGCTCAGCGTCGGCGGGTATGTGCTGGTCGACGACTATGGCGCCTGGGAACCCTGCCGGAAGGCCGTTGACGACTACCGTGCCGCCAACGACATCACCGACGAGATCGTGAATGTCGACTGGACCGGCATCCACTGGCGGCGCAGCGCCTGACATGGGCGAGATCAACACCTACTACGGGCTGCTGCGGAGAGCCCACGAGGTACTTGAACCTCAGCGTTACCTGGAAATCGGCGTCCACAAAGGCCATGCGTTAGCGCTGGCTGGACCACAGACCCGAGTGGTGGGAGTTGATCCCGATCCCCTCGTCACCGACCTGAGCGACAACACCGAGGTCGTGTCGGCAACCTCCGACGACTTCTTCGCCGACGCGGACCTTCTGGGCCTGCTCGGAGGGCCGATCGACCTAGCCTTCGTCGACGGCCTCCATCTATACGAACAGGCGCTCCGAGACGTGGCCAATGTTGAGCGCAACAGCGACCCCGACGGCGTCATCCTGATTCACGACTGCCTGCCGATCGACGCGGCAACCTCGGCCCGGGAGCAGACCAGCATGGTCTGGTCCGGCGATGTCTGGAAGGTCGTGGTGGCATTGCGCCGCTACCGGCCTGACCTCAGCGTCACCACCGTCGACGTGGAACCTACGGGCCTGGCGATCGTTTCCGGCCTCGACCCCGACAGCAACGTCCTGTTCGACCGCTATGAGCAGATCGTCGACGAGCTAGCGGACCTCAGCTTCGAAGACCTCGAGGATCTCGGACGCCGCGAGACGCTCAACGTTGTCGATGCCGACTGGCAGACCGTCGAGGAGCTGCTCAACAGCAACCACCACCAGAGCCGATAAGCCCTCGTCCGGCTGGGGGATCGACTGGTTTCGGTCGTGGGGCTAAAGTCGGGGGTTCGAGACGGTCGAGAACACGGAGAGCAGAACGATGCCACAAACGGTCAAGGGAGTTATTTCAGCGGCGGTTGGTGAGCCGGTCACGTTAACCGACATCGTGATCCCCGATCCCGGGCCGGGCGAAGCAGTGGTGGCGATACAGGCTTGCGGGGTGTGCCACACAGACCTCCACTATCGCGAGGGCGGGATCAACGACGAATTCCCGTTCCTGCTCGGCCACGAGGCCTCCGGCATCGTCGAGTCCGTCGGTGACGGGGTGAGTGAAGTCGCTCCGGGCGACTTCGTGATCCTCAACTGGCGGGCGGTGTGCGGCGACTGCCGATCATGCAACCGGGGCAGGCCGCATCTCTGTTTCAGCACCCACAACGCCACCCAGAAGATGACCCTCGAAGATGGCACCGAACTGTCACCGGCCCTGGGTATCGGTGCTTTCGCCGAGAAGACGCTGGTAGCTGCCGGCCAGTGCACCAAGGTCGATCCCGAGGCCTCCCCCGCCGCAGCGGGACTGCTGGGTTGCGGCGTGATGGCCGGGATCGGTGCGGCCATCAACACCGGAGGTGTCGGACGCGGTGACAGCGTGGCGGTGTTCGGCTGCGGAGGTGTCGGCAACGCGGCCATTGCGGGGGCACAACTAGCCGGGGCGTCCACCATCATCGCCGTCGATATCGACGACCGTAAGCTCGAACTGGCCAAGGGTTTCGGAGCGCACCACACGATCAACTCGAGCGAAGAGGACGCGGTCGCCAAGATCCAGGAGTACACGGGTGGGTTCGGGGCCGATGTCACCATCGATGCCATCGGACTTCCCGAGGTGTACAAGCAGTGCTTCGAAGCACGGGATCTTGCGGGCACCGTGGTGCTCGTCGGGGTGCCGACGCCCGAGATGAAAGTCGAGCTGCCATTCCAGGAGGTGTTCGGCCGGGGCGGGGCGCTCAAGTCGAGCTGGTACGGCGACTGTCTGCCGACCAGGGACTTCCCGATGCTGATCGACCTCTATCAGCAGGGCCGACTCAACCTCGACGGGTTCGTGTCCGAGACGATCGGTCTCGACGGCGTGGAGGAGGCCTTCCACAAGATGGAGCGGGGCGAGGTGCTGCGCTCTGTGGTCCTCACCTGATGGCTGTCGAACTGGTCACAACCGACGGAATCTTCGCCCTCGACGGGGGCGAATGGGAGGTCACCAACAACATCTGGCTGGTGGGCGACGACCGGGAACTGGTCATTTTCGACGCTGCCCATGATCATCAGCCGATTGTTGACGCGGTCAACGGCCGGCGAGTCACCGCGATCGTGTGCACGCACGGCCACAACGACCACATCAACGCCGCGGTGGAGCTGCGCGACGCGGTGGACGCCCCGATCCTGCTGCATCCCGACGATCAGATGCTCTGGGATGTGGTTTTCCCCGACGACTCGGTCGACGGCGCGCTGACCCCCGGCGAGACGATCAGCGCTGGTGGCCACACTCTGGGGATCATCCACACTCCCGGGCATTCGCCTGGTTGCTGTTGTTTCTTCGATGTGGATGCTGGGCGGGTGATCTCGGGCGACACTCTGTTCTGCGGTGGTCCGGGAGCGACCGGGCGCAGCTACAGCGACGAACCGACGATCCTGCGCTCGATCCGCGACCGCCTGCTGACGCTCCCCGGCGACACCACGGTGCACACCGGCCACGGCGACACCACCACCATCGACGACGAACGCCAAAGGGTCCTCGACCGCATCAGCGAACTCGGCCTCGATGCTTGAACCTGCGAAGGCGATCGCACAGCTACGCTAGGTGGATGGCAGCAACAGCGGACGGCAACGCCGCGGAGGTATTACAGCGCATCCGGTTCGGTCTCCAGGTACAAGAGCAAATCGCTGCCCTGCGGAGCGACCCCGATGCCTGGGCCGATTACCTGGCTGAAGTAGAGGCCCTCTCGCATTAAAGCACCATGGATGCCTAAAGCTGCAGGGTGGTGCCGTGGATGGTGACGGGGGTGCTGATCAGGTCTTCGGTCGTTGCGGTGGAAGCAACATCGGGGTCGTCTAGGGCTGCCACGGCGCGGCTGCCGGAGGCGAGGTCGACAATGGCTCGCACACCGGAAGGGCCCATACCCTCGTAGACGACGGTGTAGGTCGCAACGGTCCCCTTTCCGGAGGGATCTTCATCGAGGGGAACCTCAGCAGTGGCGGCTCTCGCCTCATCGGCCAGATCAGCGACGAGCAGCCCAGTCGCGGGTGCCTCCGTGCTCCAAACGGTGAGTCCCGGTTTGGTCAACAATCCACTGACCGCGGCGACCGCACCATAGGCGCCGGGCTCGGACCGCACAGCCTCGATCATCGCGACCGTGGCTTGAAGCACGAAGTTGTTGAACGGACCCCCAGCAAACGCCATGCCCCCAGTGACAGTGCAAACCCGGTCGAGGTTCACATCGAGTTCGGCTTGCTGAACCGCCACCGCGGCTGGAAAACAGCTGTAGACCTCGATGTGTTCCATGTCGGCCACGGCGCGGCCGATATGGCGCTCGGCCGCCGACCCCAACGCCGCCATGGCCGGCCAGCGATGAAGGTCGCCGCGACGGGACAACGAAAGAGCCATCGACGACTCGAGGCCCACATGGGGGAAGACCCAGCGATCACGAGGCACGCCGAGCGACTCCGCGGTCGGAGCCGAACACAGGATCAGAGCCGCGGCCTGGTCCACGCCCCACTGCGAGTTGTGCCACTTGTTGTAGGGGAAGGCCAGCGGCCGGTTCGTAGGGGTTGGATCACGAATCTCTTCCAGCAGCATCGGCTCACCGAAAGCCGCCCGCGGATTCATCTGAGCGACCTGATTGAAATGGTGCCAACGTCGGGCGATCTCGTCGCGGTGTTCGCTCAGTGTCCAACCCTGAGCAGCGCGGCGAGCATTCTCGATCATGGCGTACTGCTGGACCGGAACAACCGCTCCGATGTTGATCTCCGGGCGGGCAACGATCTCGCCGCTGGGGCTGAACTCTTCGTCGGGCACCAGGCCGTCTTGATCATGGCCGGGTAGTTCCAGTCCGGCCCGGCGAGCAACATCGTCTCGATGCTTGGTCTCGCCGCCACAGACAACTGCAATGTCGGTCTTACCCGAACGGATCGCCTCGAACGCCAAGTTGATCAGGGTCTGCTGCGACACGCCCACATCCACCGCGACCGTATGGGGGTCCGCGCCAACCGCCTCCCCGATCCGACGCGCAGCGTCGGGAAGCTGCGAAAGCCCGCGGGTGGCGCCGATCCAGCCGATCCTGGGGCCAAGACCGGCTACACCACTGTCGCTCAGCGCGGCTCGCAGCGCCTCGCTCATCAGTTCTGTGGTGTCATGCCCGGCGCCGGGATCAGCGAGCCGCTGATCAGCGGCACCCGCGCCGATCAGCACCACGGTGTCGGGTTCGTGACTCATTGAGTGCGGACCCTACTGTGAAGGTGTTCGACACACATCGCCGGTTCCGGCGATTTCGACCCGGACCCACACAACTGGGAGACTCATCAGATGACTGAGCTACTCGACGCCGCTCGCGACCTTCGCGGCACCCTCGATGCCGAAGGCGCCAAGGCCGAAGCCGAAGGCACTCCCATGACCGACGAGGCGGTGAAGCTCTGCCGCGAGGCCGGTCTCTACGGCACGCTCATCCCCAAAGACGTCGGCGGAGCGGAGCTGACGTTCAACCAATCGCTTGACGTGTTCACTGAACTGGCCCGTGCAGACGGCTCCATCGGCTGGGTCGTGATGGCGGGCAGCACCGCCGCCTGCTATTTCGGGTCGTGGTCGCCCGCCTCTTTCAGCGATGTGATGTTCGCCGACGGCGTGCCGCTGGTGGCCGGACAGTTCGCACCCAACGGAACCGCCGTGCCCGGTCCCGAGGGCTACCACATCACCGGCAACTACTCCTTCGGCTCGGGTTTGCAGCACGCCGAATGGGCAGGCTGCGGGTCTTTCAGCGCGCCCACCGAGGGCGACCCCGACTACCTGCTTGCGGTCGTGCCCGTCGAGGAGGCTGACATCACCGGAAACTGGCATGTGATGGGCCTTCGCTCGACTGCCTCGTACGACTACAAGATCGACAGCTTGGTGCCCGAGGACCGGACGCTGTCGTTCTTCGGGTTCACCAAGTACCGCGGCGGTCCCACCTACAACCTCGGAGTGCTGTGCATCACCGAGGTCGGCCACGCCGGTTGGGTACTCGGCGTGACACGCAGGGCCATCGACGAGGCGACGGCACTGGCCAAGACCAAACAGCGCATGACCGGCAAGTCGACCCTCGCAGACGACCCACGCTTCCAGTACGACCTGGCCGAGGCCGAGAGCCTCTTCCGTGCCGGTGACCTCTGGATCCGCTCGGCCTTCAGCAAAGCGGAGCAGTCGGCGCTCAACGACAACATCGACCAGGCCGCCATCAGCGAAGCGCTCCAAGCGACCGCCTGGTTCACCCAACAGTCGACCCAGGTGATCCAGACCGTCTACCGCCACATCGGAACTACAGCCTTGCGAGACGGCGGGTTCCAGCGCTGCTTCCGCGACATCCATGCAGGCAGCCAGCACGCCATGGTCAGCCCCACCCACTCCTACGCTTTCGCCGAGGCGATGATCGCCCCCGCCCCCGACTCCGCCCTGGAGTTCTAGCAACCAATCAGAGCGAGACGCTGGTGAGGTCATCGCCGATGACGACCTCACCAGAGAAATGTGCGGCAGCAATGGCACGCCACTCGTCGTACTGCTCGGGTTGGGGTGCGGGCACCAGATGAGTGAGCACCAGAGTCTTGACCCCGTTGCGGGCCGCGGTCTGAGCCGCCTGCTCAACGCTCGAGTGATAATCGAGAATGTCCTGCATACGCAGCACCGGAACCAACTTCACAAGGTCGTCGCGAATGACAGTCTGGACATAAACGTCGGCGTTGCTGGTCAACTCGTCGAGCCCAGCACACGGGATGGTGTCGCCCGCCAACGCTGCGATCTTGCCCTCCCGTTCGACCCGGTAACCGACGGTGGGCTCAACCGGCGCATGAACAGTCGGGAAAACGGTCACCTGCATCGACCCAAGACCGAATGAGTCGCCCGCTTGCACCTCAGTCACTTCAACGGTCGGGCCCCAGTTCAGATCATCGTGGTGAGCGAGCCGGTATCCGATGTCGGGTCCGAGAGCGTCCAAGGTGCGGTCAACAAAGCGTTCGATCCCGACAGGACCCCAGATCCGTAGAGGCGTCGGCTCATTGGTCATCACCCAGTGGGTGGTGATGACATCGTTGAGGGCGGAAAGGTGATCGCTGTGCAGGTGCGTTATCAGCACGCCCTGCAGCAGCACGGGCAGCGAACCCGCCGCGGCCATACGCATCACACATCCTCGGCCTGCATCGACAAGCACCTGCTCCAGGCCACCTTCACCGGCCTTGAGCAGCGTTGCGGGGCCGGCCCGATTGGCATCAGGGAGAGGTGAGCCAGTTCCCAAGAGGATAACTTCCATCAGACCCCCTTAGTTTGCGCCCGCCGAAGTCGGGCTTCGATCGACGGTATCACGCTTGGCGAGCACTCGCAGCATCATCTCGCGGGCCACCATGGGCCCGGCATTCTGGTTCTGGCCGGTGATGAGGTCTCCGTCGACCACCACATGGTTGGCAAACGCGTCACGGCGGCGATGGCTGCTCTGGAAGTCAGCGCCCAAGCGGCGGAGCTCCGTCTCGGGGTGCTGCGGCGTGTTGCCGATACCGAGTTCTTCGACCTGCTTGTCGGTGACCGCGGTGAGCGGGCGGCCCTTGACCAGCGGTTCGCCATCCGCGGTCGTGGCTTTCAACAACCCCAACGGCCCATGACAGACGCCGCCGAGCACCTTGTCCTTGGCGGCGGCCACAGTGACCTGCTCACCGACCGCATCCGAGGTGCCGAGGTCCCAGGCCGCTCCCCAACCACCGGCGAAATAGACGATGTCGTAGTCGTCCATGTCGAGGGCTGCGATTGCGAGACTGTTGCGGACCTTCTCCTTGGCCTCGTCGTCGACCAGGAAACGGTCGTCGTGGTGCGTACGAACGATCGGAACGAACGATTTCGGGTCGAACGGAATGTCGCCGCCCTTGGGCGAGGCGACATCGACTTCCATCCCCGCATCAAGGAACTCATAGTACGGAACGGTCAACTCCGACGCGAACACGCCGGTGGGTTTGCCAACGTCGAGTGTTCCATGGTTGGTGGCGACAATCAGCGCCCGGTGGCCCGTCAAGTTGAGCTTGCGCGCCTCCGGATCTTCAGGATGCATGCCGGCTCTTTGAAGCAGGCGTCGCAGGCCCCGTGCCGGCAGCGGAGGTCGTTTGGATTTCGGCGGATCAGCTTGCCGTTGGGCTGTGGGCCAGTCGGCGTTGCGCTTGGGGATCCGTTCGCTGCGGATTCGCTCCAGGGTTTCCTTCAACATTCCAAACACCTCTTTGAGATCGGGGTCGTCGCTTCGGTTATTGGTCTCGATCGGGTCGTCGCTGAGGCAGTACAGCTCCCACTGGTCTGGAATCGGCTCGCTGCGATAGACGGGTCCTGCCGGCGTACGGGCCGATAGTTGCCGCACGTGAGGCTCGGTCCAGATCGCGGGATCGTCGAAGGTGCGGACCAGCTTCCACAATCGACCATCGACAGTGCCGACAACAGCTTCGAGATTGGTTGCGGCGTGGGACGGAACCTTGATCTGCAGCGGATACGGAGCTTCGTTACGGCCGCGTGCTGCCAGCATCGCCGCGCTCGAACCGTCGCCTTCCAGCATGTTGTCGCGAGTCATCAGATAGACGGAATCCCGTGGTGCCTGCTCCGGCGACGACAGCACTCCGCTCAAGTCGCGCCCCGGGAGCCGATGGACCTCGCTGTGGGTCTTCGCCAACTCGGCGCCCAGCGCTGCCTCGTCGGCCCCAGCCAATCCCAGCAGGGTCGGCAACAGGTCGATGTGGCTGGTCGGCTCATCGACTACCGCCGGGGTGGTGGCAGCAGCGCCGATGCGAACGATCTGCAACGGCACCCGAGTCGCCTCGTCATAGAGCTGATACCACTTCTGATGCAGACCGCCGTGCGAACCCAGCAGGTCACCGTGATCGGAACTGAACACCAGAACAGCATCCGCGCTGCCCCCATCAGTGACCGCACGGCGAACCCGGTCGATCGGTCCGTCAACATCATGGTGCAGGCGGTAGTACGTCCGCCGGTAGCGCTCCGCGTTGCCCTCATAAGCACGACGGATCAGCGGGGCCGGACCGTAGGCCGAGTAGTAGCCGTCGCGGTAGGCCATCTGCAGCGCCGGTTTTGTGGAGAGATCCTCATCGTCAGTCGGCGACGGCGGGATCGGCGGCGGTTCAGCCAGCGACGGGGCCAGCGTGTTGCCACGCCTCCTCTGCATCGCCAACAGCGGCCACAGCACGATGTCGTGGGGATTGACGAACGAACAGATCAACAAGAAGGGTCTGGCCGCCGCCTCGTCGCCCGCCGCACGACGCTGGTAACGCTCTTGGAGCCATGCCACCGCACGATCCGCGTAGATCGGGTCGCGGACATAACCCGAGTCGGACCAGTGGCCGCCATGGGGTTCGGGGCCCACCCAACCGGAGAAGCCGAACTCGTCGAGCGGGTCAGCGGCAAGGTAGGCGTCAATCGCTTCGGGAATCAACTCGCCCTCGGAGGTATTGGTGCGCAGGCGGCTGCCGTCGACGATCAGGTCGGCATGGCTGACATGCCACTTGCCGACATAGGCAGTGTCGTAGCCGGCGGCGCGCAACCAGTGGCCCATCGTGGGCACCTCGTCGGGTTTGAGCCAGCGCATCCGGCTGTCGGTGGCTCGCTTGCCCAGTCCGTCGGTCTGGGTGACGCCGTGCACATCGGGGTACTGGCCCGTCAGCAGGCTCGGCCGGCTGGGAACACACGCGGTGGAGGCCACATAGTGACGTTGAAAGTCGACACCGTTCTCGGTGAACCAGCGACGCCCAACGAGATGCTGTTCACGCCAAGCCCGGATTTCGGCTGTTTCGTAGGCCGGCGCGGCCCGCTCCTCGTCGGTGAGCAGGATCACAATGTCGGGTTGGCTCTCGGACACGGGTTATCTCCGTTCTGCTCCTGTGGAGGCGGTTAGTGTCACCGCGGCGTCCAGATCACGAAGCAGGCGTTGGTTGACCGAACCCATCTGTCGGGCCAGCAACCGGGCCGCGAGTTTCATCGGCGGTCTGGGGCCGGGTTCAACATGGGCACTGAGCGCGAGTTGTGTGCGGTCCCGGTCCGCGGTGAGTGTCCATTCGTTGACAACGCTGCTGACCAACGACGGCAGACCAACGATCTCATAGGCCAGCGCCTCGTTGGGTTCCCAGACAGTGACCCGTTCGAGAAGAACGTTGGACTTGACCTGAACCCTGCGTTCGGTGCCGACGCCTTCACGACGTTCGGTCAACGCACAACTGTGGTCGATTTCCTGGGCCCAGCCAGCGATGCGGCTGAAGTCGCGCAGCACCGCCCAAACCTCCTCGCAGGAGGCAGCGACATTGATTTCGTGAGTGACCGTGACCACTGCTCACACCTGTGCCAGCACCGCTGACAGCATCGACTTGAGGATCTTGGCAGTGGTAGGCCGGTCCAATCCCCGAACATGTCGAAGCAGGTCGATGGCATCGATTGAACACATGGTTGCCAGAGATTCGGCCAACAATTCAGCGTCGTCTGGCGCGAGCCCGTCGAGTTCGGTCGCGAAGTGTCTTGTTACCTGGTCAACGTTCAGAGCCGCTGTCTGTTCAAGGTTCTCCGCTAGGACAGGCTCGAAAGGGGCGCGCATCTGTCCGACGCGCCACACGGACGCGGCCGCGTCGTAGAGCGTCAGGCGCTGCTCAACGAGCCGTTCCACGCGCTCATCGAGGGAGCCGACTCCAGTGTCGGGTACCACCCAGATGTCTACCGTCGCCGCCAACTGGCGTTCGACAGCGACCCGGCACAACTCGCCGAGGTCGTCGAAGTAACGAAAGACGCTGCGATGCGACACACCCGAGCGTTCTGCGACTGCGCTCACCGAGGGTCGCAGGTCGCCTTCTCGATACAGTTCCAACATCGCGTCGACAACCCTCTCCCGGTTGCGGTCGCGTCGGGCCCGGCGTCCGTCGGGGTTGTCGGCCTGAGCTGTGTCGTCGCCGGGAGCAGCCGGAGCCGCGGGTGTTGCGCGGGGCATAGTCCGATCACCATACAACTGGCATTCGTACTGTCACAACAAAGGGGAGACGATTCAACATATGCTGTACCGGCTCATCGGGCATAGGTCCGTCTGCTGCACCGAAAACCAGGAAGCGAGCTCACAATGAAAAACAACATCGGACTGTTCGTCACCAAACGCGCGCAGTTGAATCCCACAACAGAAGCGATCGTCGACGTCACCAGCGGCAAACGCCAGACCTACGCGCAACTGAACGAACGCTGCAACCAGGTGGCCAACAGCATGCGCGACGGCGGGCTCAACAAAGGCGACCGAGTAGCAACCCTGCTGATGAACGGCAGCGAGTTCGTCGAGATCTTCTTCGGAACAGCCAAAGCAGGCGGTGTGATCGTTGCCCTCAACTGGCGGCTCGTAGCCGACGAACTCTCGTTCATCCTGAACGACTCCGGTGCCAACACGCTGGTCTTCGGCACCGCCTTCAACGAGGTCGTGGCCGAGCTGCACTCCCGCGGCTCGGACGCGACCGCAGTCACAACCTGGGTACACGTCGGCGACGCCGCGGACCGTCCCGAATTCGCCAGCGGTTACGAAGACCTGCTCGCACAGGCCTCCACGGACGAGCCGGAGATCAACACCAGCGACGACGACCTCCTGTTCATCATGTACACATCAGGAACGACCGGGCTGCCCAAGGGCGTGATGCACTCGCACCTCACAGCACTCTGGTCGGTCATAACGGGGAACACCACTGCCGACACCCGCTACACCGACCGCTACCTCATCTGCCTGCCGCTGTTCCACGTCGGTGCCCTCAACCCGATGCTCAGCATCATTCACAAGGGCGGGACCGGGGTGATCATGAGCGAGTTCCATCCCGTGAAGATCTGGGAGGTGTTCGCCGCCGAGCGCATCTCGGTCACCCTGGCGGTGCCAGCGATGCTCAACTTCATGTTGTCCACCTACGACAAGGAGAGCCACGACATCTCGCACCTGCGCTGGGTCATGAGCGGAGCCGCACCAGTTCCAGTCCCCCTCATCAAGGCCTACGAGGCCATGGGCATCGAGATCCATCAGGTGTACGGGCTCACCGAGACCTGTGGACCCGGCTGTCTGATCTCTCCGGACGATGCGCTGACACGAGCAGGATCGACTGGCAAGACGTTCTTCCACACCGAGGTGCGTGTGGTCGACGAACGGGGCAACGACTGCGCTCCGAACGAACCGGGCGAGGTCATCATCTCGGGTCCCCACGTCATGGTCGGATACTGGAACCGGCCTGACGCCACCGCCGAGACGATCGTGGACGGCTGGTTGAAGACAGGTGACGTCGCGATCCAGGACAGCGACGGGTTCATCTACATTCAGGACCGGATCAAGGACATGATCATCTCCGGCGGCGAGAACGTCTACCCGGCCGAGATCGAGAACGTGCTCATGGCGATGGAGGGAGTGGCCGACGCTGCGGTCATCGGGGTCCCCAGCGACAAATGGGGCGAATCGCCTCTGGCCGTCATCGTGCGCTCAAGCGAGGACGTCACCGCAGAGGACGTGATCGCGCACTGTGACGGCAAGCTGGCACGCTTCAAGATGCCCAAAGCCGTCGAGTTCACCGACGTCATTCCCCGCAATCCGACCGGCAAGGTGCTCAAGCGGGTGCTGCGCGAACAGTACGAGTCGGCATCGACATGACCGGCAGGCTCACTGGGCAGGTCGCAGTCGTCACCGGCGGTGGAGGTGGCATCGGCGAGGCCTACTGCCGCCGCTTCGTCACGGAAGGCGCCAAAGTAGCGGTCGTTGACATCGGCCGTGAGCAGGGAACTCGTGTAGCAGAGTCACTCGGCGACGACGCCGTGTTCGTAGAGACCGACATCAGCGACGACGCCTCGGTCGATGCCTGCCGCGACGCCGTGCTCGACGCTTTCGGAACTGTCGACGTGCTGGTCAACAACGCTGCGCTCTACGGAGAGTTGGACCTCTCGAACAACTCCGTCGACTACCTGCGACACGTCTACGACATCAACGTCATCGGACAATGGCTGATGGCCCGGGCCTTCGCTCCCACAATGGTCCAGAAGGGTCGCGGGCGGATAATCAATATCGGCTCCATCGCCGGCTACCTGCCGCTCGGTGCCCTGGGACCGCCCGGTGATCCCCAAACCTGGTCTCTGAGTTCGTTCGCCTATCAGCAGACGAAGTTCGCGGTACTGGGCTTGACCAGGCAACTCGCCGGAGAATTGGGGAAGTACGGGGTCACTGCCAACACCATCGCCCCTGGTCTGGTGATGACACCGGCCACCGACAAACAGGTGCCGGCTGGTTTCGATCAGGTCTTCGCGGACATGTCCGCCGCCAAACGCAATTCACAGGCCGAAGACATGTGCGGCCCGGTTCTGTTCCTGGCCAGCGACGACAGCGCCATGGTCAACGGACAGGTCATTTGCGTCGACGGCGGCAACGTCATGCCCGCCTGAAGGGGCCGTTCGCGTGACCTCCAAAACCCTGGTCGTGGGCGGTACGGGACCGACCGGACCGGCAATCGTGGCAGGACTCGAAGCCCGCGGGCACGATGTGACCATCTGCCATACCGGCAAACACGAAGTCGACGAAGTGATGCACCTGCCGCACATCCATTGCGACGTGCGTGACCATGACTCGCTGAGCCAAGCCATAGGAACCCTGGATTGGGACGTAGCGGTCATCACCTACGGGCGGTTGCGGGCCATCGCCGAAGTGCTCGAAGGACGTGTCGGACACTTCGTCTCCGTCGGCGGCGGACCCGCTCTGCGCGGCTACTTCGATCCCTGGGCTTTCGACCCGCCCGGGCTACCGCTACCGACTCCCGAAGATGCGCCCACAGCCACAGAGGACGACGACGGCAAGTCGTACCGGGTCGCCCGGACCGAACAGTACGTGTTCGAGCGCCACCCGCGTGCCACGCACTTCCGCTACCCCTACGTCTACGGACCACGCCAGCTCGTGCCGAGGGAATGGTGCGTCGTCAAGCGAATCATGGACGGACGCCGCCAGATCGTGCTGGCCGACGGTGGGCAATCTGCTCACAGCTTCGGCTATGTGGACAACCTGGCCCATGCAATCCACCTTGCTGTGGACCAGCCCGAGGCGGCAGCTGGTCGGATCTTCAACGCCGCCGACGAGGAGGCGCTCACCGTCCGCCAAGTGGTGGAGATCTGCGCCTCGGCCCTGGGCGCGGAGCTGGAGATCGTGTCGATGCCGGCGGAACTGGCGGTTCCGGCTCGACCGTTGATGATGGGGCCGTCAACCCATCATCGAGTGTTCGACATCAGCGCGCTGCGCCATGTGCTCGGCTATCGAGACGTGGTCAGCGCACGTGAGGCCGTGGCCCGCACCGCCAGGTGGTTGGTCGAGAACCCGCATCCCGCCGGCGGCCAGGTGGAACGAATCCTGGAGGACCCGTTCGACTACGAGAACGAGGACCGGCTGATCTCCTGGTGGAAGTCTGCTACCGCCACACCGCCCGATCTGGTATGGGAGACCCCGCCGGGCTACGGACTCAGCTACTCCGGCCCCGGAACGAGCTACCAACGCCCCGACACCCGCATCTAGAGCATCACATGTCAGCACCACACGATCAGTACCCCAGATTGAAGCTCATCACCGGCGACATAACCGCCGAGGATGTCGACGCCATCGTCAACGCCGCCAACTCCTCGCTGCTCGGAGGCGGCGGGGTCGACGGCGCGATCCATCGGGCCGCCGGTCCCGAACTGGTCACACACTGCCGCACGCTAGGGGGCTGTGAAACCGGACAGGCCAAGATCACACCAGGATTCAAGCTCAAGGCCCGTTGGGTGATCCACACTGTCGGACCTGTCTGGCACGGTGGTGCCCGAGGCGAGCCGGAACTGCTCGCCTCCTGTTATCGGGAGTCGCTGGCCCGAGCCGACGAGGTGAGCGCTGCAACCGTTGCCTTCCCGGCAATATCCACCGGGGTCTACGGTTACCCGATAGAGGCCGCGGCCGCCATCGCGGTCAGCACAATCCGTTCCACGCCCACCAAGGTGACCGAGGTTCGTTTCGTCGCCTTCAATCAACAGAGCTTCGACGCCTACCGCCAGATCCTGGATTAAGAGCGCGCGCAGATTGGCAGGCCTTCGAGCGGTAAGGCGTTGTCTCCCGTCGGATCCGTGAGCGTTCACGGGGGCGTGTCTTCGTAGACCTGGATCGTTCCGCCGTATGTTGCAACCCAGACCCGCAAGTCCACGGGGTCGTAGGTGATCCCGATCGGGCGGTCGGGCGTCGCGACTCGTTGCAGCACGGCCATGTCGGCGGTCCGAACCTTGCTGAAGGTGTCGTCGTGGTAGTTGACAACGAATAACGCTGTGCCGTCATCGCTCATGGCCAGCGAACGCGCCCCCGAACCGGTATAGGCAGTACCGACGACCGCATTCGTCTCCAGGTCGATCTTGACCACGGCAGCTTCGTGGTTGAGCGACGCGTACAGGTACCGGCTGTCTGGACTGAGCAGCAACGATCTTGGGGCTCGGCCAACCCGCGGTATCTCGGTGATCGGTGCGGTCAGGTTCGTGAGATCGACAACCGCAATCTCGCTGCCGCCCATGACCGCCACGTACGCCGTTGTCGAGTCACTCGAAACGGCAACACCGCGGGGATACCGTCCAATCGGGACGCGGGCAATCTCGGCTGCGGTTACGGTATCGACGACGCTCAGGTCGAACCCACACCAGTTGGTGACCAGGACCTTCGTGTCATCCGGCGTGACAGCCACAAACTTCGGTACCGGTCCCACACCGATCACTCGGTCGATTGCCAGGGACTCGACATCTACGCGGTAGAGAAAACTGTCGTCCCAGCCGCCCGGCACACACTGATCATGGCCGGCGCGCGAATACCCGGGACCGAACATCTGGTAGTTCGACACGTAGGCGTAGCGGCCGTCCGACGTGAACGCTGCCTCCACCGGGGCACCTGAGTAGACCGCACCGGGACTGGCGCCGGCAACGCCGAAATCGGAGAGCACCACACCGTCGCTGATCGTTCCTACCAGCGCCAACGACCTGTCGTAGACGGTTATCGTGTGCCGGTACATCATGTTCTGGGCGAAGAACAGGTCCCGCCCCGAAAACACCACAGACTTGGGCGTTATGGCTCCGCGAATCTCGCCGATTCGCCGCAGAGTCAGCGTGTCCGAGGGTGGATTGCACCGTGGGCTGCTCGCAGCAAGCTCCACCGCCGGGCTGCCCTGGTAGCGATACAGGAAGGTGGCGAGCTGCCCACGGGTGATCGTGTTGTCCGGAGAGAATGTGGTTGGACCGGTGCCAGTCGTGATGGACTCCGCCACCATCCAGGCAACCGGTCGCTGCTGCCAGGATTTGGTGACGTCCGTGAACGGATGCGTGGTCGCCGGAGGCCGTCCGGCTACACGGTGCAGCATCGCCGCGAACTCACCACGAGTGACTGCATTATCGGGAGAGAACGTGGCTGGAGTCGTCCCGACGGCAATGCCCCGGTCGGCCGTCCACGAGACCGGCGCATGCTGGTATGCGGCCACGACATCCTCGAACTCGTGCGGCGGTGACTCCGGTTCACCCTCCATCCGCCACAGAAACGTCGCAGCCTGGCCCCTGGTGACCGGATCGTCCGGGGAGAAACAGCTCTCGGAGGTCCCGGTGGTGATGTTGTCGTCGACCATCCACTGCACCGCTGTTGCGTAGTACCGGTCCGCGTGGATGTCGCCGAATCCTGCGACGCCGGTTGCCGGCGACGGGGCAGCCAACACCGCGCCGATCAGCGCCACCGAAATCACGCCGAGAAGGATACCCCGCACGTCCGACACTCATCCCACCGGAAACTGAGCGCTCGATCGGGCCGCGATCCGGTAGCGCTCTGTTACCCCCGAAGCATCGGTGGCGGGCATGACGGTGACGCCCTCGCCCAGGTTCCATGCCTCTGCGACAGCACCGAGGGAACCGCCGGTGCTGATCGCCGCGGCCTGCACTGCCGCGCCCACCGCCACGGTCTCGTCGTTGTCCGGCACGATCACCGGGGCGTTGCACAGATCCGCAGCTCGCTGACGATAGGCGGCCGAACGGGCCCCGCCCCCGATCAGCAGCAGCCGACCCGAGGTGTCGACGCCTGCCGCAACCAGCGCGTCGAGACCTGCCAGCAAACCGCACAGCACGCCATCGTGAGCGGCCAAGGCCAGGTCTTCGCGGCTCGTGGTGTTGCGAAGGCCCGCGAACATACCAGCGGCATCAGGCAGGTCGGGGGTTCGCTCACCGTCAAAATACGGCACCAGCACAGGCGGCTCCGCAGTTGGCGACGCGGCCAAAGCGAGAGCAGCCAGACCCGCAGCATCAACTCCCAACCAGCGAGCGACCGTGTCGGTGACCTTGGTCGCGTTGAGCGTGCAAACCAGGGGCAGGAATCTCCCAGAGGCATCCGCAAACCCCGCCACCGCCCCCGACTCGTCCGCCGTTGGTGTCGACGACACCCCGTAGACGGTGCCGGAGGTGCCAAGCGAAACGACCACATCACCGGGTTGCAGACCGAGGCCTAGCGCCGCACCCATGTTGTCTCCGCTGCCAGGGCCGACAACCACGGCGGGGCTGAGCCCCAGCGCGGACGCTGCCTGGGTGCTCAATTCACCCGCCGCGGCGTCGGCTGCGAGCACTTCAGGCAAACGGGAACGCCACGAATCCGTGCCGCCGACAAGTCCGAGCAGGTCGTCTCGGTAGACGTTGCTGCGAGGATCGAACCAGCCCGTACCGGACGCATCACCCCGGTCGGTCACATGGCGACCTGTCAAACGCCAGGTCAGGTAGTCGTGAGGCAGCATTATCCTGGCGATCCGGTCGACGAGTTCCGGTTCGTTGTCGACGATCCACGCCAGTTTGGTGGCGGTGAACGACGCCACCGGCACCGATCCGCATGCTTGGGCCCAGCCCGCGGCGCCGTACCCAGCGACGAGTCGCTGAGCCTGCGGTGCCGAGGTCGTGTCGTTCCAGAGCTTGGCCGGGCGCAAAGGCACGCCGCAATCATCGAGCAGGACCAGTCCGTGCTGCTGTCCTGCCACGCTGATCGCAACCACCTCCGCACAGTGGTCCGAGAGCTGAGCGAAACACTCCACCAACGCCGACCACCAGGCTTCCGGGTGTTGTTCACTGACCGGTGGAGATGTGGGCGGGTGTGGAGCGCTGGCGCGTGCCACCAACTCACCTGTGTCGATATCGCGCAGCTCTACCTTCGTGGATTGCGTCGAGGAATCAACCCCCGCTGCCAGCAACCGCCCGCGTCGCGGCACTACCCAACGCTCCAAACATGCTTGTTGACCTGGTTCTCGAGGAGTTCCTGACGTCCCGATCTGGGTGCGGGGTCGACATTGTTCTCGGTGGCGTGGTCGGCCAGGGCCGCCAAGTCCATCGAACCCGCCAAGATGTCGCTTCCAAGGTCTCGACCCCAGCCCTCGTAGCGGGCATCGCGTGCGGCTTCGATCGTGCCGTCGTCGACCATTGATTCGGCCACCAGCAAAGACCGGGCCAGTGTGTCGATACCACCGACATGACCATGGAACAGGTCAGTACGGTCCAGGCTCTGGCGACGCAGCTTGGTATCAAACAGGAATCCTCCGGTGTCGAAGCCCCCACCGAGCACGATCTCGTAAAGCGCCAACGACATCTCGTCCACCGAGTTGGGGAACTGGTCGGTGTCCCAGCCGTTCTGGGGATCACCACGGTTGGCGTCGATGCTGCCGAAGATGCCGTTGGCCATCGCGTACGCAACTTCGTGGTGAAACGAGTGGCCGCCGAGGGTGGCGTGGTTCACCTCGATGTTCACCTTGTACTCGCCCAACAGGTCGTAACGATCCAGGAATCCATGGACGGACGAACAGTCGTAGTCGTACTGGTGCTTGGTCGGCTCCTGAGGCTTCGGCTCGATCAACAACGTCCCGGTGAAGCCGATCTGGTGTTTGTATTCCGCAACCATGGTCAAGAACCGCGCCAGCTGATCCGCTTCTTGGACCATGCGGGTGTTCAACAGAGTCTCGTATCCCTCACGACCTCCCCAGAGCACGTAGTTGTGCCCGCCCAGGCGGTGCGTGGCATCGACCATGTTGCGAACCTGCGCGGCCGCGTGCGCGAACACTTCGGGGTTGGGGTTGGTGGCTGCACCGGCCGCGTAGCGGGGATGGGAGAACAGGTTGGCGGTTCCCCACAACAGTTCGACGCCGGTTTCGGCCATCTTCTCGGCGGCACGCTCAACCATCGCTTCGAGGTTGGCCCTCGACTCGGCCAGGGTCTCCCCCTCCGGTGACATGTCGACATCGTGAAACGAGAAGTAGGGCGTGCCGAGTTTCGCGAAGAACTCGAAGGCCGCGTCCTGTTTGGCACGCGCCGCGGCCATCGGATCGAGCCCGGTCTCGAGCCAGGGCCGGTCGAATGTGCCGACGCCGAAGATGTCCGATCCCGGCCAGTTGAAACTGTGCCAGTAGCAGACACCTATGCGCAGGTGTTCCTCCATGCGTTTCCCGAGAACCATGCGGTCCGGGTTGTACACCTGGTAGGCCAGGTCGCTTTCGGTCCGGGCCGAGCCGGCGAAGGGAATCGGCTCGGCGACATCAGTGAAGAAGGTCATTGTGATCTCTCATCGTTCGATTCAGTCGAGTTGATCCTTGCGGTCAACCTGATCCAATACGGTCTACTAGGTCGAGGCACCCGCGGTGGCAACGGGGAGCAGGCGGCCATCGAGGGCCGCGCTGGCGAGGGCAACATCGGTCAGGAGTTGAACTCGGGCACCTGCCGCGAGGCTTGGGGTGCAGGGTCGCCCAGCGATGATGTCGTCGATCCAACGGCGGGCCATGACATCTGTCGTGCGGAATATGTCCCGGTAGGTGTTGTGGACGGTGTCGAATCTCACGGTCGGCCACTGGGCGTGCAGATCGATCGGTCGGGACGGACCGGTATCGCCGCGTGCCAGCACCCGGACCTCTTGGGTGGTGTCCCAGTCGCTGGTGGCGTAGATCGTGCCGTCGCTGCCGTGCGCATCGATGTGATGAGTCTGTCCGAACGGCGTGCCCTCCCAGCTGGCGGCACAGGTTTGAAGAGTTCCGAGCGCTCCGTTGGCGAAACGCACGCTGATGATGCAGGAGTCTTCGCTGCGTTCGTAGTCCGAACCGTCGGGGCGCGGGTCTCGCTCGACGAAGGCCGTGCTCACGCATCCCAGTTCTGCGATCGGTCCGAACAACCACTCGGCGTAGTAGAGCCAATGCGAACCAAGGTCACCGATCACTCCCGATCCTGCGAGTTCTTTGTCGAAACGCCAGCTGTAGGAGGGATCCAAGGCGAATTCGGTGAAGTACCTCAGGTTGAGATGGTGGGGTCTGCCGAGGAATCCCTGGTCAATCAAACGCTTGGTGGCTGCGAAAATGGGCATGTACTGGTAGGTGAACGGAACCATCGTGCGCAGGTCGGTACCAGCCGCGGCTGTTGCCACCGAGTCGGCTTCCGCCGCGCTCAACGCCAACGGCTTCTCACACAGCACATGGAGACCTTCGGCCAGTGCCTGCCGAGTAATCGGAGCGTGCGTGTCGTTGCCGCTAGCGACGATCACCGCTTCTATTTCTCCACTTGCGAGCATCTCGCTCCATTCGGTGAACACCAAGTTGATTCCCCACTGATCGGCCCGAGCCTGCGCAACCTCGGCGTTGCGGCCGCAGATGGCGGTGACTGCGCAACCGGCATGGTCCGCCAACGCCGGCAGGTACATCGAGTCGGCCCACCATGAGGTTCCAACGATTCCGACCCGGATCACGGACTGATGCTCCTAGTAGGGCGAGACATCGCGCCCGATCTGAACAGCCGCCTCGGCCTCGTCGAACAGTTTGGGATAGGGGTAGTCCATGGCCATGAGCTGGCGCAGCATGGGCGTCGCTCGCTCAACCACCTCGGGCCCAACGCCCGAGAGCTGGTCTTCGAGTGGGGTGACGAACTTGGGGAGGTACTCGATCAGGATTCCGGTGCGGTCCTGTTCGGAGACGTTGGGCATGGCACAGTGCCAGCACATCCCGTTGAAAATGACGCAATCGCCGGGGTCGCCCTCCATCCGCGCGGCTTGCGCGAAGAACCGCTCACGGTCCTCGGTCTCGGGGTAGATCAACTCACCCTGGGAGTAGGGAAGGAAGGCGGTCGCTCCAGTCTCCGGTGTGAAGGGGTCGAGCATCACCGTCGCCTGACAGTTGAGCGGATAGCTCGAGTTGATCCTCATCGGGAAAGAGGACCGCTTGTAGAGATCCCAATAGGGGTAGTCGATATGGGGTTCTTGACCCGGGCCGCCGGGCATCAGGCGGTTGGCTGCGACCGAGCCCATGATGAACTCGTCACCGAGGAAGGCGCCGACGATCTTCATAACCAGGGGGTGCTGGACCATCTGTTCGAACACCTCGCCCTTGTTCAACAGGTTCCAGACACGCCGCTGAAGGTTGACCTGATCGGTGCTGGCCCCCAGGAAGTGCGTCTCCTTGTCGTCCTCTTCGACTGTGTACTGGTGGATCAGATCGCGCGCCTCGGAGATCATCCCGACCGGAAAGGCGTCCTTGATGATGATCGCGCCCGATCCGCTGAGCAGCTCCTGCAGCAACTCCGGCATTTGCTCGTCGATGTCGTCGGTATCGACAACTGTGATCGGACTAGCTGACACGGCTCCCCTTCGACCTGTTGTTGGCGGGCGCTCGTTGTGTCACGGGGCCGCTGGTGCTGCGACATACGAGCGAGGGGGTCAACAGTTCGTGGACGGGGTCTGTTCGCTCCTCGTCGAGACGCTCTATCAGGTACTGGGCGGCCAACCGGCCTAGCAGTTCGCATGGTTGGTCGACGGTGGTCAAGCTCATCTGGTGCAGCGCCGCTGCTGCGGTGTTGTCGAATCCAACCAGCGACACATCGTCGGGGACTCTCAGACCCCGGCCCTGAAGACGGTCCAACACTCCGGTGGCCATCAGGTCGTTCGCCGCAAAGATCGCAGTCGGAGGCTCACCGTCGCTCAGCAGTCGATCCACACCGGCAGTCCCGGCGTGTTCGCTGTACTCGCCGGCAACAACGCGAACGTGCTCGGACAGTCCGCGTTGGTCCATCGCAACCTGGTAGCCCTCACGGCGCCTGCGCGCCCCAGCACCTGGACCGCCGTCTATGTGGGCAATGCGTTGGTGACCGAGATTCGCCAGGTGGTCCACGACCATCTGCGCTCCCAACCGGTCGTCGATGCTGACCGTGTCATAGCTGTCCGAAGTCGAGACCCGTGCCGCGACCACCAGGTTGGTCTCTGCAGCAAGCGCCTCCAATTCGTCCCCGAACAACTCGCTGCCGACCAGGATGATCCCATCTGTGCGGAATTCGAGGAAAGTGTCGACCGCGGCCTTCTCGCCGACCCGGTTGCGCAGTCCGGTGTTGATGACGATGCGATAACCGGCCTCGAGAGCTGCTTCGTGGATGCCGTCGGTCATCTCCGCGAAGAAGGGGTTGTGAAGGTCGTTCAACACCAGACCGATTGTCATGGTGCGTCGGCTGGCCAGGTGGTGGGCCATAAGGTTTCGTCGGTAACCGAGCTCTTCCGCCGCTTCGAGGACGGCGATTCGCGAGCGTTCGCTCACCTTCGGCGAGTTCCGCATGACCAGCGAAACCAGAGCCCGCGAGACGCCCGCGCGGCTCGCGACGTCTTCCATCGTCGGTTGAACCAAGACCCCGGACTCCTCTCACGTCTCACGCTTGACAACGACTGACGAGAGAGTAATAGTTAGAGCGCTCTACAATCAACAGAGCACGCAATCTGGAAAGCCGTCCTGGAGGGCAGCAGAGTGAAGCGACAGCGTTCATGACGACTGTTTTGGAACGCACCGCTGCCGCGCCCATCTCCTGGGGAGTGTGCGAGGTTCCCGGCTGGGGTATCCAACTTCCCGTCGAACGCGTGCTTCGGGAAATGTCTGAGGTGGGCTTGCGAGCCACCGAACTGGGGTCGGTCGGCTACCTGCCCACCGACCCGGCCGAGCTGTCACGAACGCTCAGTTCCTTCGGACTCGCCCTCACCGGCGGATTCAACCCGCTTGCGCTGGCCGACCAGGGGAAAAGAGACGAGACCCTCGATCGGGTACACGAGAGCGCTCGCCTGCTTGCCGATGCAGGCGCAACAGACTACGTGACCTGTGTGGTCAGCGATCCCGACGACTGGACCCGGACGCCACTGACCGGCCGCGACTGGTCGAACATCTTCACCATGCTTGACATAGTCGGCGACACCGTCGGCACCTACGGATTGACCCAGGTGCTGCACCCCCATGTCGACTCGCTCATCGAGACCGCTGCCGAGGTTCAGTGCGTGCTCGACAACTCCGATGTCAAGTGGGTGCTTGATACAGGCCATCTGCTCATTGGCGGTTACGACCCCGTCGCTTTCGCAGAAAGGTACGCCGAACGGGTGGCACTCGTTCACCTCAAAGACCTCAGAGAAGACTTGGCCGCAGATCTCAACGCCGGCACCTTGACCTTGATGCAGGCAGTCCAAGCCGGACTGTTTGTACCGCTCGGGCAGGGCGACGCTTCCATCGCGGCCGTTGTGCAGATGATGGAAGCCAAGAATTACCAAGGCTGGTACGTGATAGAACAAGATGTCGCCATTACCACCGGGGAGCCCCCCGAAGGTGAAGGCCCAATTCGTGATGTTCAAAGGAGCGTCGCGTTCATCCGGAGCTTGGAAGCCGGATTCGACTCATGAACGCATGGGACGAACGGTTCCGACACCGGTTACTTGCAACCCCGAACAGGAGGGAATCCCAATAATGAAGAAACTACGGTTTCTGTTAGCACTGCTCGCGATCTTCTCGCTCTTCGCTGTTTCTTGCGGCGATGACGACAGCGCAGACGAGCCGGAGCCAGCCGCTGAAGAAGCAGCACCCGACAGCGGCTTGATCTTCCACATGATCACGCACTCCGACGACGGTCCGTTCTGGTCGGTCGTCAAGCGCGGCGCTGAAGCCGCTGCTGCGGATGTGGGCGTGACACTCGTCTGGAACCCGTCCAACAACGATCCTGGCGTTCAAGCCAGTGACATCGATGCCGCTGTCGCTGCGGACTCAGACGGTATCGCCGCGTCACTGCCGAGTCCCGACCAGTTGATCCCGCCGCTGCAAGCGGCTGTCGCTGCCGGCATCCCCGTCTACACCCTCAATTCCGGTGTGAACGACTACCAGTCGATCGGTGCTACCAGCCACGTCGGTCAGACCGAAGTGATCGCCGGCAACGGCGCAGGCCTCCGCTTCAATGCGCTCGGCGCGACCAAGGTGCTCTGCGGCATCCAGGAGCAGGACAACGTCGCTCTCGGCGAGCGCTGCGACGGTCTCGCTGAGACCTTCAACGGCGAAGTCATCCAGGGCTTCATGGACCTCGACGCCAACCAGGTCGCCCAGGAGGGTGCCATCAACGCAGCCCTCGCGGCTGACTCTGACATCGACGGCTTCCTCGGTGTGGGCCCGGTCATCGCCATGTCCGGTCTCTCGGCAGCCAAGGCGCTCGGCAAGAATGTCGGCAGCGACTTCCATGTGGGCGGCTTCGACATCACCCCGGACATCATCGACGCCATCGAGGCGGGCGAGGTTGCGTTCACCGTCGACCAGCAGCAGTACCTGCAGGGTTACATCCCGGTCGTGCTGATGTACCTCGAGGTGACCAACCAGAACACGCTCGGTGGCGGTCTCCCGATCCTCACCGGACCCGGCTTCGTGACCCCCGACAATGCCTCCGCCGTCAAGGCGCTGGTAGCTGCCGGAACTCGATAGTCAAGACGAGCTGATCGAGCCCGCTCGATCAGCCGGCAATTGCAGCAAAACCCGAGGTGGGGTTGTCGGCACTCAGGTGTCGGCAACCCCGCCCTGGGACCTCCACCTCTGAATTGAGGCATCCCTGGGTCGGTAACGCTGGAGCCGCTCAGGGTTTGAAACAGTGTCCGGCGATGTGCGCCAGGGCGCTGGCGCAGCTAAGGGGGAAAAATGACAGACGTGGCGGCACACCCCGACACCGACGACGGTGCATCAGGCGACGAACGACTCGCCTACCGGGGTGTCTTCACACGAATGCTGGTCAGGCCCGAGATCGGCGCGGTCATTGGTTCCGCTGCCATCTGGCTCTTCTTCTGGGCCGCTTCGGAGCAGTTCGGCACCGCCGGCAGTCAGGCCGTGGTGCTCGACGTCTCGGCCACGCTCGGAATCATGGCCGTGGCGGTGGCCCTGCTGATGATCGGCGGGGAGTTCGACCTGTCCTCGGGTGCGGCAACAGGCGCATTGGGCATAGTCACGATCCTGCTGGTCAAGGACATCGGCGAACTCGGCGGCGCGGGATTGAGCCTATTCATCGCCATCCCCCTGTCGTTCGTTGTGGCCATGGCGCTCGGCTGGTACAACGGCACAGTCGTCGAGCGAACAGGTTTGCCGAGCTTCATCGTCACGCTGGCGACATTCTTCGTGCTGCGGGGTTTCAAGCTCGGCTTCTCCAAACTCACCATCGACAACATCTCTGTCGGCCGGATCGACGAGGGCCACGGTTTCGACTTCTGGCATCCGATCTTCGCCGGCGTCTGGGCCCGCAACGACCACATCTGGGAGACCCGAGATGTGGCATACACCGTCGGGATCCTGCTCGGCCTCGCTCTGATGGTCCTGGCCGTGTACGAGGGGAACTACCTCCGCAAGAAGGTTCCCAACCTCATTGGTCTGGTGCTCTTCGCCGGTGGTGTCGTCGGCACGGTCGCCGGTGTGTTGCTGATGCACAACACCGACGGCGTCTCAGGCGACCTCGCCTCAGGGCTGGTGATCGCGGCGGCGACGCTTGTCGGCCTCTTCGGAGTCGCGCTGTGGCGCTACGAGCCCATCACCGCCGACAACCGGATCCACCTGGATTCGCGAGTTCTCGAACTTACCGGTCTCGGCGTGGTGCTGATCGTCATCGGTGTCGTGTGCGCCCTGGTGGTCGACGTCGACGGACAGGAGACCATCCTCAACCGCCTTCCTGTCGCCGTAGAATGGCTGATCACGATCGCGATCGCAGTGCTGGCAGGGGGAATAGTCTGGCGTCGCAATGCAGGCGGAGATTCCGGCGCCGAACAGCGGGCCGCCGCAATGAAGACAGCGCGGGCCGGTCTGGTAGGTGCAATTTCCGTCTTCGCTTTCATGTTCATGGCGACCGAACAGGGCTTGCGGGCCATACTGTTCGTCGGTCTGGCAACAACTGGCCTGATTCTGCTGGCAATGGCAGCACTACGGGCCAGGAAGAGTTCGGCGCTGTCAGGCTCAGTGATCCTGGTTCTGAATTCGGTGGCGATCGCGGTTCTGGCAGTGTTCATCCAAGCCGAATCGGGCCACGAGAAGTTCCGCACCGCGGTCTTCAGCGTGATGATGTTCGGTGCGGTGACTATCCTCGCGTGGGCGTTGGTGAGCGGCCGCTATCAGCAGAGACGAGTTGCTGACCACGATGCCGACCGCTTGTCGACATGGTTGTCGGGTACAGGCCTGGTTGCGATCCTCATCGGTTTGATCTCGCGGTTGCTGTGGACCACCACAGACGAGATCGAAGCTGGATCCACTCCCGCCAATTTCCGCATGAGCATCCTCTGGTTCATCGCCGTCACCGCGGTCGCGACCTTCGTGCTCGGACGAACCAAGTTCGGCAGCTGGATCTTCGCGGTCGGTGGCAACAAGGAGGCCGCACGCCAAGTCGGTGTGCCGGCGGCCAAGACAAAGACGCAACTGTTCATGATCGTCTCCGGCGCAGCCTGGCTGGTCGGCCTGCTGCTGGCATTCCGCTTGCAGACCCTGCAGTCCGGCACCGGCAACGGTCTCGAGTTCGAGTACATCATCGCCGCTGTGGTCGGCGGCACGGCACTGACCGGTGGCTACGGCTCGGTGCTCGGAGCTGCCATCGGGGCGTTCATCATGGCCATGTCCAAGCAGGGAATCGGTCTGGCGTTGTGGAACTCGGACTGGCGCTTCGCCTTCCTCGGCGTGATCCTGCTCGGAGCGGTCATGGCCAACAACTTCATCAAGGCCAAGGCGGAGGCCGTCCGATGAGCAGACCCCCATTCGACTCAAACGCACGCGACGCACAGGAGGTCATCCGATGAGCAACCTCATTGAACTGGAGAACGTGGGCAAGTTCTACGGCAACATCATCGCCCTGCAGGGAGTCACCACGACCGTGAACGCGGGCGAAGTGACCTGCGTGCTGGGCGACAACGGTGCCGGCAAGTCCACCCTCATCAAGATCCTCTCGGGGGTCCACGACCACAGCGAGGGAACCTACATGTTCGAAGGCGAGGAGTGCGCCTTCACCTCCCCCCGGCAGGCCCTCGACCGCGGCATCGCCGCGGTCTACCAGGATCTGGCGATGGTACCGCTGATGTCGGTCTGGCGGAACTTCTTCCTAGGCGCTGAACCCACGGTCGGCCGCTGGCCGATCCGCTGGGTCAACAAGTCCAAGGCCAAGTCCATCGCCAAGGAGGAAATGGCCAAGATGGGCATCGACATCCGCGACACCGAACAGTCGGTGGGCACGTTGTCGGGTGGTGAACGCCAGTCGGTCGCCATTGCCCGGGCGGTCTACTTCGGCGCCAAGGTGCTGATCCTCGACGAGCCGACCTCGGCTCTCGGGGTCAAGCAGTCCGGGGTGGTGCTGCGATACATCGTCGAGGCTCGCAACCGGGGTCTTGGAGTGATCTTCATCACCCACAATCCGAGCCATGCCTATCCGGTCGGAGACCGTTTCCTGATTCTCAACCGTGGTCAGTCGATGGGCAACTTCGCCAAGGAGGACATCTCTCTGGCTGAACTGACCCAGTTGATGGCAGGCGGGGCCGAACTCGAACAACTCCAGCATGAGCTCGAGCAAGCAGTGTCGGGTGGTGCCTGACTCCGTCCGTAGTCTCGAACTGCTCTCGGTCGGACGAGTCAGTGTCGATATCTACGCGCAGCAACTCGGAGTGTCGATGACCGAAGCGACAACCTTCCGCAAGTCGATCGGTGGAACCTCGACCAATGTGGCAGTGGCCGCATCCCGCCTGGGGCACCGCTGCGCCACGGTCACCCGCGTCGGGGACGACGAGTTCGGTGCGTATGTCCGCCACGCGCTGGAGCACACCTTCGGGGTCGACACACGCTTCGTCGGAACCGACCCCGAACTCAAGACTCCGCTCGCTTTCGCCGAACTCAACCCGCCCGAGGACCCCAACATCATCTTCTATCGTGAGCCCCGGGCACCGGATCAGAACCTCTCACTCGACGATGTGGACCTGGATGTCGTGCGTGAGGTACCGGTGTTGTGGATTCCGGCCTCACGCTTCGCCTGGGAACCGAGCCGGTCAACGGTAGGTGCGATGCTGCGCGAGCGCGACCGGAGGCCCCACACGGTGCTGGACCTCGATTGGCGGCCAATGTTCTGGGACTCGCCCGACGCGGCAAGCGAACAGATCGCACCGATGCTCGACCATTTCAGCATCGCGATCGGCAACCGCGACGAGTGCGCGATAGCCGTGGGTACCCGAGACCCCCACGAAGCAGCTGATCGCATGCTGGCAAGAGGGCTGCACGCCGCGGTCGTGAAGCTGGGTGCCGACGGCGTGATGGTCGCTCTGGCGGACGGAACCCGCGAGACGATCGCACCGTTTCCGGTCGAAGTCGTCTGCGGACTCGGTTCCGGCGACGCCTTCGGCGGCGCGTTCTGTCACGGCCTGCTCAACGACTGGGATCTGATACGGACCGTGGAGTACGGGAACGCCGCTGGGGCGATCGTCGCGAATCGGCTGATGTGCGCCGACGACATGCCGACGGTGTCTGAGATCGACGACTTCCTCGCCTCGCGACTCCAAGCAGACCCGACGGCACAGAGGCAGGCGATATGAGCACGTTGCCGACGATCTACGTCGACCGGGCAATGCCCGCCGGATTCGAGGAACTGTTCACCGGCAGGGCCGAAGTCGTGGGACCCGACGCCTCCGCGCTGCAGCACTCACACGGAGTGATCGCCGGCGGCGGGGTGTGGGACGGGCCGCTCATGGACCGCGCTCCGGAACTACAGGTGATCTCTCGTGCGGGCATCGGATTCGACGCGGTCGATCTTGAGGCGGCTACGGACCGCGGTGTGGTCGTCTGCAACGCACCGGCGTCGCCCACGGTCTCCACCGCCGAGCACACCATGGCTCTGCTGCTGCACGTCGCCAAATCGCTCAGCGCCAACCAGAGACGGCTCCGAAGCCATATCGGCGACTACTACGTCGACAATGAGGGCATCGAACTGGCCGGACGCACTCTTGGCGTGGTCGGCTACGGCCCCATAGGCAAACGGGTCGTCAAAGCCGCGCGGGGTCTCGAAATGGAAGTTGTCGCCCATGACCCCTACCTCGACCCGGACAACGAGGACATCGATCTGGTCTCTTTCGGCGAGCTGTTGGAGCGCAGCGATGTGGTCAGCGCCCACTGTCCATTGACCGACGAGACCCATGAACTCTTCGACAGCAGCGCCTTCGCCAGGATGCGCCGCGGTTCGCTGTTCATCAACGCGGCACGCGGAGGCGTAGTCGACCAGGATGCCCTGGTAGAAGCCCTCGACTCGGGGCACCTGGCGGGCGCGGGTCTGGACGTCACGGTTCCCGAACCGCTCCCGACGGACCATCCGTTGCAGGGCCGCGACAACGTGATGATCACCCCCCACATCGCTTCGGCGACCGACCGCGGCCGGCACCGAATGTTCAGCGCAGCTCTCGACAATGCCATGACCTGCCTCAACGGACAGCGCGTCGCCACCTGCGTCAACCCGGAGGTCTACGACCGACTCGGCACCGACCGCATCGCCCACACCAATCACGACACGCAAACCGGGGTCTGCGGCACCGACCGCAACGACAACAGAGGGCAACAGATATGACCCGCGCCTCGATCGGTATCGGCGTTATCGGTTTTGGCTGGATGGGTCAGGCTCACTCCCGCTCTGCGAAACGGGTCCCTTCGCTGTTTCCAGAGCGGGAGTTTGACCCTCGCCTGGTGGTCTGCTGCGACAATGTCACCGAACGGCGAACCGAGGCCCTCGAAGGGTTCGGGTTCGAACGGGCCACGGCAGACTGGCACGACGTGGTGTCGGATCCCGAAGTGGATGTCGTCTACATCACCGCACCCAACATGCTGCACGAACCGTTGGCGGTCACGGCAGCCGAGAACAGCAAACATGTCTTCTGCGAGAAGCCAGTCGGAGGAACGCCTGAGCAGACCATGCGGATCAACACCGCTGCGACCGCCGCCGGGGTGATAACGGGAGTCGGCTACAACTACCGCTGGGCGCCGTTGGTGCAACACGCAAAGACGCTGATCGACTCGGGGGCGTTGGGCCAGATCACCAACTACCGGGGACGTTTCTTCTCGATGTACGGCAGCGACCGGCTCGGCACGCTGTCCTGGCGCTACCTGATCGACCAAGCCGGCTACGGCGTGTCGTCAGACATCATGAGCCACGCCGTCGATCTGGCACACATGCTGGTGGGACCCATAACCACAGTGATGGGGACAATGGAGACCTTCATCAGACAAAGGCCTCTCCCCGCCGCCAACGGCACCCACTACGACCAGGGAAAACCCGGTGATCCGACCGGTGAGGTGACCAACGAGGACTACGCAGCGGCCATGGTCGTCTTCGACAACGGTGCGCGGGGGACATTTGAATCGTCCCGCTCGATCGTCGGCCCCGAGAGTCAGATGGCCTTCGATGTCTACGGGACCAAAGGGGCGCTTCGTTGGAACCTCGAAACCATGAACGAACTCGATGTCTTCATCGTCGATGACAACGGTGTCGCACCACGCGGCTACACCAAGGTCTACTCCGGCGACCGCTACCCCTATCACGGACACTTCGTGCCCGGGGATGCCAACAGCATCGGCTACGAAGACCTCAAGGTCATCGAGAACTACGAGTTCTTGAGTGCGGTGGCCCGCGGAGAACAGCACGAGCCGGGGTTCGCCAATGCGGTCGATTATGTGAGCTTTCAAGATGCCTGGTTGCGCTCCTGCGACACCGGCACATGGACCAAGGTGGAACGCTTGTCGTGACACCAACCACAGGGCGCTGAGATGAGAACAGTTCGACTTACCACAAGCCAAGCCATCGTCAGGTACCTGATGGCGCAGAAGATCATCATCAACGACGAACCGAAACCGCTGTTCCCTGGCGTGTTCGCCATCTTCGGGCACGGCAACGTCACCTGCCTGGGCACCGCCCTCGAGGAGGTCAAAGAGGGCTTCCCCACCTGGCGAGGACAGAACGAACAGGGCATGGCCTTGGCGGCAACGGCTTACGCCAAGGCCTCGAAACGCCGTCAGATCATGGTTGCGACATCGTCTGTCGGTCCCGGAGCCACCAACATGGTGACCGCCGCCGCGGTCGCAATGGCCAACCGCATGCCGTTGCTGTTGATATCTGGCGACACCTTCGGCAGCCGTATCCCCGATCCCGTGCTCCAGCAGGTGGAGCATTTCGGCGATCCGTCCACCACCGTCAACGACAGCTTCCGTGCGGTGGTGCGTTACTGGGATCGCATCACGCATCCGGCTCAGGTGGTTCACTCGCTACCTCACGCGTTGCACACGATGCTCGATCCCGGCGATTGCGGACCGGCATTCATCGGACTGCCCCAGGACATCGCCGCCGACGCCTACGACTATCCGCTGCGCTGCTTCGACGAGACAATCCATGAGATCCGTCGCCCCCGCCCGGACCGAACCGAACTGGCCCGCGCCGCGGCGTTGCTGAGCACCGCAACCCAACCGCTGATCATCGCCGGTGGGGGCGTTCACTGGTCCGAGGCGGAA
Organism: Candidatus Aldehydirespiratoraceae bacterium; assembly: GCA_965221585.1. Classification (GTDB taxonomy): domain Bacteria; phylum Actinomycetota; class Acidimicrobiia; order Acidimicrobiales; family Aldehydirespiratoraceae; genus VXYK01. Next base: position 2,526,632 of record OZ244898.1, read on the forward strand.
GCCGCGCTCGCAAAGTTCGTCGAGGCCCACAACGTGCCGGTCGTCGAGACCGTGGCGGGACGGACCAGTCTGGCGCAATCCCATCGGCTGCACGCGGGGACCATCGGCGTGACCGGATGCACATCGGCGAATGCTCTGGCCGCGCAGGCCGACGTGGTGCTGGCGATCGGCACTCGGCTGGGGGATTTCGCGACCGGGTCCTGGACCGTGTTCGCCAACGAAGCAACCAAGATCATCGGCGTCAACACCGCCCGGTTCGATGCCACCAAGCACCTGTCCGTGCCGCTCGTGGCCGACGCCCGCGAGGCCCTGACCGAACTTTCGACCGCTCTCGGCGACTACCGGGCCGACGAGTCATGGTCTGCAACCTGTGCCTCCGAAGCCGCCCAGTACCACGCCTACACCGACAAGCTGGCCGCGCCGAACGCCCCTGACGCACAGACTCTCCCCACATATGCGCAAGTTGTCGGTGTTGTCGACCGCGCCGCAGACGAACGCACCTACGCACTCACCGCCGCCGGCGGGTTCCCCGGCGAGTTGGTGAACGGCTGGCGCAGCGACACCGTGCACTCCTTCGACGCCGAGTACGGCTACTCGTGCATGGGCTATGAGATCTCCGGGGGTTGGGGGGCGAAGATGGCACTGCCGGACCGCGACGTGGTGGTCTTCGTCGGCGACGGCTCCTACATGATGATGAACAGCGACCTGTACAGCTCCGTGCTGTCGGGTCACAAGCTGATCGTCATCGTCTGCGACAACGGCGGGTTCGCAGTCATCAACCGCTTGCAGACCAATCAGGGGGGTGTTCCGTTCAACAACCTCATTGCCGATTCCAAGGTCGTGGAGGAAGTCCGTGTCGATTTCGCCGCCCACGCCGCGGCCATGGGCGCCGAGTCAGAGACGGTGTCGACTATCGAAGAACTCTCCGAGGCATTCGAACGGGCCAGAGATGCCGATCGCAGCTACGTCATCGCCTTGCAGACTTCGGCCTACGACTGGACCGAAGGCGGCTCCTGGTGGGAAGTCGGTGTTCCAGAAGTCTCTAATCGTCAGGAGATCCGCGATGCCCGAGCCGAACTGGATGACGGCAAGACGGCGCAGAGAGTGGGCTGGTGATGGCGCGGCGTTTCGAGGGGAGGGTGGCGCTGGCCACAGGTTCAACTCAAGGGGTGGGAGCGGCCCTGCTGCAGCTGATGGCCGACGAAGGCCTCGCCGGTGCAGTAGTCACCGGGCGCAACGCCGAACGAGGATCAGCGGTGCGTGACGAACTCGAGGCCAAGGGATGCTCGGCGATCTTCGTACAGGCGGACCTCGGCGACGCCGAGCAGGTGGAAGCGCTGATCACCGCTGCCGACGAGCGGTTCGGAAGGATCGACCATCTCGCCAACTGCGGCGCTCTCACCGACCGTGGCGATGTCTGGGACACCAGCGTCGAGCTGTTCGACGCGATGATGGCGGTCAACGCCAGAGCGCCCTTCCTGCTCACCCAGGGCGTGGCCCGGATCGCCCGCCGCAACGGCACGGCAGCTTCGGTGGTCAATGTCGGCAGCATGTCGGGGCACGGCGGGCAGCCCTTCATTACCGCCTACTGCATCTCCAAGGGCGCGCTGATGACGATGACCAAGAACCTGGCCTACCAGCTGATGCGGCACCGCATTCGTGTGGTCACAGTCAACCCGGGCTGGATGGACACACCCGGCGAAGACGCGACCCAGCGCAAACACCACGGGGCCGTCGACGGCTGGCTCGAGGCTGCCGCGGCGGCCCGGCCTTGGGGCCGGTTGGTGTCAATCCGCGAACTGGTCACCACCATGGCTTTCGTACTGAGCGACGAGTCCGGGTTGATGAGCGGATCGATCATCGATCTCGACCAGTCCGTGCAGGGAGCAGGCGAACCGCCCGTTCCGCCCGCCGAGCTCGGCCCGTGACCGCGACACTGCGCGACTACAGCCTGGCCGGACCGGAGAACCGCCGAGCCTGCGAAGCCGGACTGGCCGGCGCACCCTGGTGGAAACCACCCATCGACGAGGACCGGCTCGCCGAGTTGATGGCACGCAGCAATGCTCGTGCAGCACGCGACACCGCGTTGTGGCTCGGCGCGATCATCGCCTTGGCCGTGCTGATTGTGGCGAGTTGGTTCTCCTGGTATTCGCTGCCCTTGCTGTTCGTCTACGGGGCCCTCTACGGCGGGGCAGCCGACTCTCGTTGGCACGAATGCGGCCACGGCACCGCCTTTCGGTCCACGACGGCCAACAACGTCATCTACTACATCGCTTCGTTCATGTTGTGGCGTGAACCAACCATGTGGCGTTGGTCCCACTACCGGCATCACTCCGACACGATCATCGTGGGACGCGACGCAGAAATCGTGTTTCCGCGTCCACCCAGCGTACGCGCGCTGCCCCTCACGTTCTCCCATGTCGTCAACGGTCCGAGGATGCTGTGGCGCCTGCTGTGCCACGCCGCAGGTCGCATCGACGCCGACGCCGCTGATTTCATCCCGCTATCCGAGCATCGGCGTTTGATCTTCGAGGATCGGGTCTTTGCGGCGGTCCTCGCCGCGGCGGTCGGTACGTCGCTGGTCCTGTGGCATCCGCTGCCCGTGCTGTTGGTCGGGTTGCCGACCATCTACGGCGGTTGGCTGGTGGTGTTCTTCGGGATCACCCAGCACGCCGGCCTTCGCGAGGATGTGCTGGATCATCGGTTGAACACCCGCACCGTGTACATGAACCCGCTGTTCAGGTTCCTGTACTCGAACATGAACTACCACATCGAGCATCACCTGTTTCCGGGTGTGCCCTACCATGCCCTGCCCGCACTTCACGAGGAGATCAAGGATTCGCTGCCGCCCGCGCTGCCCAACACCCGTGCGGCGTACCGGGAACTGCTCGGGGCGATCCGCCGACAGTCGAAAGACCCGACCTGGGAGCTGCCTGACCGGCGGATCCCCGAAGTACCCGACGCGTCACTGAGCCTCGTTGATCACGGCCCGATCGTTCCCGAGACTGCCCAGGCGGCGGTTGCCGGCCATGTCGATCTCGGCGAACTGAACGGGATCGCGGTGGGACGGGCGCGCCGTTGCGATCTCGGCGAGCAGACATATGCGCTCTACCGGCTCAGCGAGACCGAGGTAGCCGTGAGCGACGGGCTCTGCACCCACGCTGCAGCACATCTGTCCGAAGGTTTGATCCTTGACGGGGTGATCGAGTGTCCCAAACACAACGGGCGCTTCGATCTAAGGACCGGCGAACCGCTGCGCAGACCAGTCACTGAGCCGTTGAACATCTATAGGTGCGAGGTTGTCGGAGGGCGGATAGTGGCCGACCTGTCGACTGCCGAGCCCGCAGTCGACAACAGCTCAAACCAACCCAAGGAGACACCGTGAACCCGAAGGAGAGATCGTGAGCGACGTGCGAGTAGGAGTGCTGGGTGTCGGCCGAATCGGCCGGATGCACTCGGAACTCATTCAACGTCGGGCCGAGGGCGCCTCGCTGGTTGCCGTCTACGACGTGTTCGACGAGAGTTCCCAGGGAGTCGCTTCGGAGTTCGGCGCCCGGTCCGCTGCGTCGCCCGAGGAGCTGATCAACGCCGACGATGTGGACGCGATTGCGGTGTGCACCCCCACCGACACCCATATCGACTTTCTGGTCGCGGCGGCGGAGGCCGGCAAACCGGTGTTCATGGAGAAGCCCCTCTCGCTCGACCTTTCCGAGGTCGACCGTGGGATCGCTGCCGCGCAGGCCGGCGGGATCGCTGTGCAAGTCGGTTTCAACCGGCGTTTCGACGCAAGTCACAAGGCGGTGCGTGACATCGTGGCCAGCGGTCAGATAGGCGATGTGCAGATGGTGCGGATCACCAGCCGCGACCCCGCCCCGCCCCCCATCTCCTATATCGACTCCTCGGGCGGGATTTTCTTGGACATGACCATCCACGACTTCGACATGGCCCGGTATGTGACCGGCAGTGAGGTCGTCGAGGTGTACGCCACGGGGGCGGTGATGGTCGATCCGGCTATCGGGGAGGCGGGCGACCTCGACACTGTGGTCGTGGTGATGACCCACGAGAACGGTGCGATCACCACCATCGACAACAGCCGTCAGGCTGTATACGGCTACGACCAGCGAGTTGAGGCGTTCGGTTCGGCGGGGATGGTCACTTCGGACAATCCGGGTGTGACCACCACGTCGAAGCGCACCGCCACAGGCTCAACGGGTTCGACCATCCCGTACTTCTTCCTGGACCGCTACATCCCTTCGTACCTGGCCGAGTGGACGGATTTTGTGGCGATGGTCCGTGACGGTGCGCCGTCGCCGGTCACGTTGCACGACGGACGCGCCCCGCTGGTGATCGGACTGGCCGCCTGGCGTTCGGTTCACGAAGGGCGTCCCGTCGAGACCAAGGAGATCACACCATGACCCCGACGTCGTCGGCTGCAGCATCAGGCCCTATTCGGTCTTCCGACGGCCCGGGCCGGATCATCGAGATCACCCCTGAGACCGCAAACTGGACCTATCTGAGCTTCTCGGTTCTCGAACTGGACACCGCCACCGCTTTCGACGAGGTGCTCGACAGCCAGGAGACCGCCATCGTGCCGCTGAGCGGCGCCGGTGAGGTCCATGCAGGCGGCGAGGTCTTCGAGCTGGCACGCTCCTCGGTCTTCGCGCAGAAACCCCACATCGTCTACGTGCCACCCGGGGTCGAGTTCCACATCGAGACCAGTGGCCGGTTCAGTTGCGCCGTCGGGTCCGCCCCTGCGGAGGGAAGGCTGCCTTTGCGACTGTTCCGACCCGACGAGATGCGCAGTGAGATTCGCGGCGGAGGGGCGGCCCATCGGCAGGTGGTCCACGCGCTGGCGTCGCCTCTGCCTGCCGAACGCCTGATCCTCTATGAGGTGTACGTGCCTCGGGGCACCTGGTCCGGCTGGCCGCCGCACTGCCACGACGGACGCGACGGATCGCCGTACCTTGAGGAGGTCTACTACTTCCGCCTCGACCGGCCCGAAGGCTACGCGCATCACCGGAATTGGCGTGACGACGAGCGCTTCGACGAGACCTTGGTGATCAAAGACGGTGACGTGGCCCTGGTGCCGAAGGGCTACCACACTTCGGTGGCGTGCCCCGGGTCGAACATGTTCTTCCTCAACTACCTGGCCGGTGATCTTCAGGGCGATGATCGTGGCACTCCCCCGTGTTTCGCTGCTGAGCACACTTGGATCGAAGCCGATTGGAATGCTGGCGAGTGGGGTCTGCCAGTCGTCACCTCGTAAGCCTCACGCCATGAGCCTGGAGGGAATCTCGGACAATGGCCGCTTTTGCGTGTTGGCCATCGACCATCGCGACTCGCTGCGCAAGTTTTTGTCGCCCGACGACCTTGACGCTGTATCAGCCGACGAGCTGACCGACCTGAAGGTCGACATTGTGCGTGAGTTGGCGCCGATGGCTACAGGCGTGATGCTTGAACCGGAGTATTCGATCCCCCAGGTCGCCGATGCAGGGGCGTTGCCTTCCGCTGTCGGTTTCGTAGCTGCACTCGAGTCGCAGGGCTACCTCGGCGAGTTGGGTTCCGCCCCCACCACCGTGCTCGACGGCTGGTCGGTCGAGGCTGCAGCGGTCTGCGGGGCGGACGCCGCCAAGCTGTTGTTGCCGTACCATCCCGACCGTGCGCTGGCGGTTGAGCAGCGAGCGGTCGCTGCCGAGGTGATCACCGAGTGCCGCCGGGTTCAGATTCCGCTGGTGCTTGAGCCGTTGTTCTACGATCTCGACGATCCCCGCGACCGGCGTCGTGTGGTTGTCGAGACCGCTCGTGAGTTCGCCGCAGCCGACCCTCACCTACTGAAGCTGCCGTTCCCGGTCGATCCTGTCGTCGAACCCGCCAGGGATGTCTGGCTCGATGCCTGTGAGGAAATGAACGAGCTGATCCCGATGCCTTGGACGCTGCTTTCGGGAGGCGGCGATTTCGAGTCTTTCTTCGCCCAGGTCGAGGTGGCACTCGAGGCCGGTTCGTCGGGCTGCATGGTCGGCCGAGCCCTCTGGGGCGAAGCCGCCAGAGCCACTCCCTCCGACCGCCCCGCAATCCTCAAATCCCTGATCGCCCCCCGCCTCTCCCGCCTCCATTCCCTGGTCTGCAACCGACCCTAGGAGCGATGCTACGTCGACCAAGAGTTGACGAACTTCCTGACGGGGCGCTCAACGGGGTGGGGGGCTTTCGATCAGTTCGATGCAGGTTCCGTCGGGGTCCTCGAAGAAGAGTGCCCTCAGGTCCGACGGCAGTCCGGGACCCATCTCCAGTTCAGCCGGCGGGGAATGGCAGCTGACCCCGGAATCGATCAGTGCGGCATAGTCCCGGTTGATGTCGTCTGTGAGAAGCGCGATGCGAAAGATGCCCAACTCGTTGGCCCGCCGTCGACCAGAGCCCCCGGCGCGAGGCTCGATCCATTCGACCAAATCGACGACGAACCCCGAACCGCCGTCGGTCTTCGCGCCAACGGACAAGGCGTCCCAGACCACCGAACCTTCAACCCTCAGTCCGGCACCGGGCCGAGGTTCTGCCCGGCGAGCACGCGTCCGTGCATCCAAGCCCAGCACATCGCAGTAGAAGCGCCGGGACCGCTCCAAGTCGGAACAGTTGACGTTGACGCCCGCCAGGCGGGTGTTCTCCCCCTCGACAAAGAGCACCGCGGTGCCGTCCGGGTCGGAACACATGAACATCTCGGCATCAGCCATGCCGTTGACACCCAAACCCAGACGGCCCGGAGGTGACCACACATCGTGCCCGGCCTCGCTGAGCCGCCGGTGCAGCCCAGCCAGGTCGTCACTGAGGATGCAGAGCCGACAGAAGCCCAACTCGGCAAGAGAATCCGGAGGCGACCCCGACGGCGGCGGCACCTTCCACTCCAGCAAGTCGAGCACAACCCCGCCAGAAGCATCATCCCCGGCCATGATCCAGGCATCCCACTGCACCTCGGGCAAGCCGAACGCCCCTCCCGGTTGGGGCTGCTCCGGCCGAGTGCGAACCATCTTCTTCAACCCCACCAGATCTCCGTAGAACCCCAGCGATCGCTCCAGGTCCGAACAGTTCACATTGACATGAAAAAACGACAGCGACCCGACATGCACGGGAGTCTGCATAACACAGTTCGCGCTCGTGAACGCAAACACCCAGAAACTAAGACTCGGGAAACCCGAGCGGAGGGTAGTGTTGGCGGGCTTGGGACGACTCGCGGTGGAGCCGATTCTGCCGCGCTGCTGAGGTAGGGAACCGTGACAAACACACGCGTGAGTCTGGTGATTCCTGTGGGCTTGTTCACGCTCGCGGCCTCGATCGGGATGGTGTTCGCGCTCTTCCACGAACTGCGTGATGCGCACAACCTGAGCGGAGGCGCGATCGGCTGGATCGCCGGAGTGTCGTTCTTCGCCGCGGTCGCCTCGCAGATCCTGATCGCACCCTTCGCAGACCGTGGCTACGCACGTCGGGTCATGGTGTTGTCGGTGCTGAGCGGAGTGGTCGCGTCGCTGATCTTCGCCGTCGCTTCGGAAGCCTGGCAGTTCGTGTTTGCACGGACCGTTGCGGGGCTCGCCTTCGGCGCCTTCCTGCCTGCGGCGCAAGCCCTGTTCACCGCGGCAGATCCCGAGCGCGCAGGGCAGCACCTCGGTCGACTCGCCGGGATCCAGACCGCGGGTTTCATAGTCGGCCCCGGGATAGGCGCCGGACTCGTTGCCGCCTGGGGTCTCGATGCTCCGTTCTATTGCCTCGCCGCCGCCCTGGCACTGCTGGTCGCTCCTATCGCCACTACCCACGTCGACGAGGTCGTATCGGACGGCCCTGACTTGGGAGTGTTCCAGAACACAGTCGAAATGCTTCGCACGATGGCAAGAATCAGTCGACGTCGAGAAGCACTGGCTGCTGCAATATTGAGCGCGGCGCTGATCATGCCGGCCGGAATGTACGAGGCGATCTGGGCAATCTTCCTGCAGGATCTGGGAGCGTCAACCACATTCATCGGCGTGAGCCTGGTGCTGTACGGGTTGCCGTTCATGATCGCCGCACCCATCGGCGGGCGGCTCGCGGACCGCCACGGGCCGATGCGGATCGCCATGGTCGCGCTGGCCGCGATCATCCCGCTGACCGTGGTCTACGGACATCTCACCGTGCCGTTGCTGTTGATGAGCCTGGCCATGATCGAAGGCGCGGCCAACGGTCTGGGGATGCCGTCGGCCCAGACGCTCATGGCTCTGTCCACCAAGGACGGGGAGCGCGCAACCGGGCAGGGGCTCGCAGCCGCGACTGGGCAGCTGGCCGCGGGCGTGAGCGCGCTGGTGGCCCCAAGACTCTTCGAGGACTACGGCCCCGAATGGACCTTCTTCTGGGTGGCAGTGGCGATCCTCGTCCTGAGCACGCTCGGATTCGCGATCGGCCTCGGTGACCGCACCAAGAGCCGGACCGTGCCGATCCGCAGCTACGGCCTGTTGCGAATCCGCGGAGGCGGCCGCTAGCAGCTAGACGGCCCGTTGAGTAAGCGCCAGTCCGTTTTCGCGCATGATCTTGCGGATCTCCGCCGAGTTGAACCCTTCGAGATCGTGAACGAAATCGGTCGGCTCTGGCAGGCCCTCGGCGTGGGGCCAGTCCGAACCGAACAGCATGTGGTCGGCACCGACCTTGCCGCGCAGGTCCAAAAGGTCGTCCTCGTAGTAGGGCGAGACCCAAACCTGACGACAGAACACCTCGATCGGGTCCTCCGCGAACATGTGCTTCTGTTGACGGTAGGTCTTGTCGAACTTCTTGAACAGCGGTTGAACCCACTCCGAGCCGGTCTCGATCGTCGCAACCCGAATGTTGGTGTGCTCGCTCAGCACGCCCTCGCCGATCAACGAAGCCAGGGCATCGCTGATGGGCGAGTAGGTGAGCAGTGACTTGAAGGCGTTCTGGCGGAACGACTCGAACTCGGTGGTCATACCCCAGTAGTCGCTCAGGAACTCATATCCCGCATCGCCGGAGTGCATCGCCAGGGTGATGCCATGGGCATTCATTTTCTTCCAGAACGGGTCGTGGGCCGGGTCGCCGAGCGACCGGCGGCCGCCCCTGCCGTCCGGCACCGACGACGGACGCATGTTGACCACACGCACGTCCCGTTCGATCATCCAGTCGAGTTGGTCGAGAGCCCAGTCGACATCGGCAAGGGTGATGTAGCCCGCGGTGAAGATCCGGTTCTTGTATGCAAATCCCCAATCTTCATCAAGCCAGCGGTTGAATCCGGCGAAAGCGGTAACCACGGCTTCGGTGTCATGGTCCAGAGAGGACTCCATCCCCACCCCGAGGGTCGGGAACAGGAAGCACGCCTCGAGGTTCTGGCGGTCCATGACCGACAGCCGCTTGTCACGGTCACGGTACTCGTCGGGAATCGGCACGAGTTCCCCGAAGGCGGCGACGATGTCGTCTCTGGCCACCTTGCCACGGAAGTAGTCGTCAAGGCAGCCCGGGCGGGCCACGGGGTCGAAGGTCGGGTTGGGGATGAACCGGTTGACCCGGCCGCCGACCAGCAGGCGTTTGCGACCGTTGATCTCCGCCCACTGCATGCAGCGTTTGTGCATCTTGGGGTCCACGTGGCGGATGAAGGCGTCCTCCGCCTCGTAATAGTGGTTGTCGGCGTCGAACGCCTTGAAGTCAAGCTCAGCCATGAAGCCACTCTATGCATGCACCGCGAGGAGGCAAAGTTGACGCTGCGAACTACAGGCGGTAGATCGCTGCGGCGTTGTCGTGGAGGATCTTTTTCAGGGTGGCGTCGTCGAGCGACCCCAGAGCGCTGTTGGCATAGTCCCGCGGGTACTGCGCGGGTGTGGCCGGACCAGGGAACTGACAGGTCGGATGCGGGTAGTCGGTCTCATACAGGATGTTGTCGGGGTATTGCTCGATGGCGAATCTGGCCGAAGCCTGCTCGAACCAGAAACAACCGTAGATCTGTCGTTTGAAATACTCGCTCGGCAACAGGTCGTATTCGGGGTGTTCAACTGTCACTCCACCGTTGCGCCATTGCCAGTCGAACGACTCGAGCGCCCCGGGGATCCAGCCGGCGCCGCTCTCCACCGAAACCAGCTTGAGTTCCGGGAAGCGATGGCATACACCGCCGAAGATCAGATCTGCGATGCAGCGCATATTGTCGAGGAAGATCAAGGACGACACCTTGGCGAAGTTGGTCATCCAGCCCATATTCGCGGTGTCTTGAAATTGCGTGCCCATCGATCCGCCGCCGACATGGAAGCTGACCGAGACTCCGGCCTCCTGGGCGACCGCCCAGATCGGGTCCCAGTGGGTTGACGCCAGCACCGGCATGCCATGATCCTGGGGCTGGTTGCAGAAGTTGATGGCGCGGTGCCCTGCCTCGGTGCAGCGGGTGATCTCCTCCACCGCAAAATCAATGTCCCAGAACGGCACCGCGGTCACACCGACAAGGCGGTCGCGATCCGCGCTGGTCCAATCAGTCACCCAATCGTTGAAAGCCCGGACGCATTGCTTGACAACTTCCGGTTCACCCATCTGCATGAAGTAGGCGTTGCCGAAGCCTCCGACATTGGGGTAGAGCACCTGGGCGCGGATGCCCTGTTCATTCATGAACTTGAGTCGTTCGTGGCTGTCGTACATGGACGGGTGGATCTCCTCGAAGGTGTTGGGAACCTTCACGGGCATGAGGCCGTCGAAGCCTGCCATCGAATAGAACCCTGGTTGGCCCAGACGGTTGCCGTCGCACATCCAGACGTCCTGACCGTCGATGCGTTCCACGTGCGGAACTCGGTCGTGCAGCGATGCCGGGGTACGGGCGGTCCAGACATCAGGCGGTTCTGTCACGTGGGTGTCGACGTCAATGACATCGAAGCGTTCGAAGAGGTCTGTGGTGTTCACAGCCACAAGACTCGCACCACTGCGTCCACCGGCGCCACTCAGCGCGGATCACGCCACGGATCACGCCTCGGATCACGTCAAAAAGGGACTTGGGTCCGGCTAGCGAAACCGCCAACCGGACCCTGATTTCCCTGGAGGGGGACGGGAATGAAGTTCCCGAGTCTGAAGCATCCGGCCCTGCGCCCAGATGACCTCGAACCCACACACAACCCTAGTGCAAGAATCTTGCGGCGTTCAACATTTAAGCAAAGAAACTGCAATGAAAAAGTAAAGAACTGGGGAAAACCCCTACCCAGTTATATTGAAACACCTTGAAACTTCCTTGAACGCCATGTGCAGGTTCATGCAGATTGCTTCGCTCGCGTTTCGATCGTCGTCACGGTCTGCGCCGTCCGGTTGCGTTCACCGGGTTCTAGGTGTCGTAGAACTCTCCGGCATTGACCAGCAGGCGTTGCCCCGTGACCATCCGGGCACGGTCCGAAGCGAAGAACACCGCCGCCTCGGCCACATCCCCGTCGGTAGGCATCTCCCGCAGCGCCATACCCTGAGCGATCTCGTCCCGTACCTCCTCGGCGGTGATGCCCCGTTCGGCTGCCTGCCACTCACAGAACATCTGGACGTTGGGACCCCACATCCAGGTGGGTACAACGGTGTTCACGCGGATTCCCTGCGGCCCGAGTTCCGCGGCCATGTTGCGCGCCATGGACAGCAGCGCCGACTTGGCGGCTGCATACGCGAACTGCGGGATTGCAGGCACGGGCTTGAGCGAAGCTTGGGAACCAATCAGCACGACCGAGCCACCCCGCTCATTGGATGAGAACGTCGGCGTGACCGAACGGACCACATTCACCGCGCCCAACGCGTTGATGTCGAGCACGTTCCGCAATTCGTCATCGTCAAGGTCGGCGAAGGAGCCAATGCTCGCGTCCATGGCAGCAACGTTGATCACAGCATTGAGCCCACCGAAGCGCTCAACACCGGCGCTCACCGCGGCTTCGAGTGCCGGCCGATCCATCATGTCGGCCCCGGCAACAAGAATCCGTTCCCCGGATGGGTCCAGTTCGGCGGCCACACCTGTGAGGCGCTCCAGATTCCGGGCCACGGCGACCACGTTGGCACCGTCACGCAGAGCTGCCGCAGCACAGGACCGGCCGAGTCCGGGCCCGACCCCTACGACCATCACCGTCGAGTTCTCAAGAATCATTGCTTCGCTCCTTACCAGAGTTGGTCTGTGTAGGTGTCGGTACCGACGATCGTCGGCAGGAACGGCGCGGCATAAACCACCTCGCCGAGTCCGCTCGCGGCGAGACCGTCGGCGTAGGCCCGGAACCTGTCCCAAACCGCTGTCGGTTCGTCCTCCAAGAAGAAGCACTGCAGCTGTCGGTCGGTCGGCCCGGGGGGCATTCCCAAATCCATCGGAGCCCGGTCGGTGTCGCCGCTCGATGCGTCCTGATAGTGCCACGAGACCATGCTCGCGACCGGCGAGTCGGCCATAAGCGCCGGTAGCGCCTCATCGTTGAGATGTTCCACCAGCCGCTCCTCGCTCACACCGTCTGCGGGATCGACCGCGACCACCCCGAGTCCCTTGTAGGGATGGTCGAAAGCCAACTCGATCGGCACAGGATCGTCGTCGCGGTAGTGGTAGCCGGGCCTTTCCAAGAGCACCGTGTGAGCATGTATCCGATTCTGGAAACCCCGGTTGTTGCTGTAGAGCCACACCACCTGATCAGCGCCCCAGGCGAAGTGCTCGTCGTGACATCCCTCAAGGACGTAATACAGCGCCAGATACGAACCCCGCTCAACGGGACTGGCCACCGGAGTGTCGCCGCGGGGAAAGCGCAGATCCTTCAGTTCCTTGGTGGCGACCCAACGCTTGCCGGCGAACAGTTTCGGGCCGATCATGCAGCCGGCATAGAAATGATCGCGTTCATACCAACGGTTGTACTCAACCTCGTAGCCCCTCTCGGGATCGACCATGGTGAACAACATCGAACCGACTCTGATGGGGTAATCGTTCATTCCTGCTCCTATCGAATCTGGCGGGACCTAAGACTGCGTGATCAAGACGACAAACGCCAATCAGCTGTCGAAGACGATCCGGCCGATCCATTCGGCTATCAGCGCCGGCTTGGCAGCGCCTTCGATCTCGACGGTGATTACCCGGGTGCTGTTGATCGCCGCTCCCTTGAGTTCCACCTTGCCGACCACACTGTTGGCTCGAACTCGGCTCCCTGAGAGGACCGGATTGAGGAACCGCACCCGGTCGAAGCCGTAGTTGATACCCATCATCACGCCTTCGAGCGGGGGAAGGTCCTGATCGATTGAGTTGGTGAGGTGCGTCAACATCGACAGCGTGAGGAAACCGTGGGCGATCGTTCCGCCGAACACCGGCGTGGCCCGCTCCGGGTTGATATGGATGAACTGATGGTCGACGGTGCAGTCGGCAAACTCGTTGATCTGTCCCTGGGTGATCTCGAACCAGTCGCCGTAACCCTCGTCAACACCCTCTTTGGCTTTGAGAAGTTCGTAGGCGCTTGCTGCGTTGCTCATCATGATCTCCATGGCTCTTTGTCGGAACGATCGCGACTCTAGAACGAACCCGACTGCAACAGCACTTCGAGGAGCGCTCATGCTCATATGCTCAGGGGATGACTGCTCGTGACATTGCGCCGCCCACAGGCAAACTCGGGGTACTGACCCCGGGAATGGGTGCGGTGGCCTCCACCTTCACCGCCGGTGTGCTCGCCGCCCGCCAGACTGGCGAAGCCCCCCTCGGTTCTGTCAGCCAGATGGCCCACATCCGTCTGGGCACCCGTGACGAGAACCGCAACCCGTTGATCCGCGACTTCGTGCCTCTGGCTGGTCTTGACGACATCGTTTTCGGTGGCTGGGATCCGATCTCGGCCAACGCGCTCGAAGCCGCCCGAACCTGCGGCGTCCTCGAAGAACGCGACCTGGCCACGATCTCAGCGGAGATGGAGGGCATCGTCGCCATGGACGCTGTCTTCGACCAGCGCTGGGTGAGCCGCCTCGACGGGGCCCGCGTCAAGACTGAGACCAACATGTGGGATCAGGCGATGGCGCTCATGGCCGACATCGAGAACTTCCGCATCGAGAACGACTGCGAGCGTCTGGTCATGGTGTGGTGCGGTTCGACGGAAGCCTTCCAGGAACCCAGCGAGGTCCACGCCACCATCGAATCGTTCGAGAACGGCCTCAAGAACAACGACGACAACATCTCCCCGAGCCAGATCTACGTCTACGCCGCGTTGCAGTCCGGCGTGCCCTTCGCCAACGGCGCCCCCAACCTCTCCACAGACCTGCCCTGCATGATCGAGCTGTCACATCGCAACCGTGTGCCGATCGCCGGCAAGGACTTCAAGACAGGCCAGACCCTCATGAAAACCCTCATCGCGCCTGGATTGAAAGCGCGGATGCTGGGGCTTCGCGGCTGGTACTCCACCAACATCCTGGGCAACCGGGACGGCGAGGTGCTCGACGCCCCGGAGAACTTCAAGACCAAGGAGGAGTCGAAGCTGGGGGTTCTGCACACGATCCTGCAGCCCGAGACCTACCCCGAGCTATACGGCAACGTCGACCATGTAGTGCGGATCAACTACTACCCGCCTCGTGGCGACAACAAGGAGGGCTGGGACGCCATCGACATCTTCGGATGGATGGGCTACCCGATGCAGATCAAGATCGACTTCCTGTGCCGCGACTCGATCCTTGCCGCGCCGATCGTCTTGGATCTGGCGCTGTTCATGGACCTGGCCGCACGTGCCGGTGAGTGCGGCGTGCAGGAATGGTTGAGCTTCTATCTCAAGGCGCCGCAGGCCGCGGGAGATGTGCCTGCTGAACAGGATCTGTTCATCCAGCAGACCAAGCTGAAGAACACTTTGCGTGAGTGGATGGGTGAGCCTGCGGTGACCCACTCCGAAGCTGGCTGACTAGCCCTGGTCGATCTCCAGCACGCCTTGGGTGATCAGGTCCTCGATCTCATCGCCGTCGAGGCCCAGCCACTCTGAGGCGATCTCACGGGTGTGTTCGCCGAGCCCGGGGGCGGGGAAGATATCAGGGGCTTCCATGGCTGAGGCATGGAACCCGCCGCCCTCGAAGATCATGTTGCCGATGGGTGGCTGATACATACTCTGCAGGTATCCGCGGGCCTCGAGATGAGGATCTGTCGACTGGGAGCTGGCGGTGTGCATCACTCCCGCGGGAACCCCAGCCGCCAAGCAGATCTCGGCTACCTCAGTGTTGGGGCGTGTGCGGGTCCACTCTGCGATCTTTGAATCGACAGTGTCCTGGGCGGCGCGGCGCCCCGGCTCTTCTGCGAGATCCGGGGCTGTGGCCCAATCCGGTGACCCCATCACTGACACTAGGGACTCCCATTCACTGTCGTTGCGCACGCAGATCGCAACCCAATGATCGTCACCCTCACACGGGTACAAACCCCAGGGCGAACCGTGCTCGGAGTGGTTGCCGAGGGGTTGCACCGAACCGGGCACCAAGGACTCCTTGGCCAGCAGATCACCGATCGTCGACACCGCCTGTTCGACCTGGCAGACCTCGATGTGTGCACCAGGGCTGTCCCAGCGCCGGCCCAAGAGGTTGGCCAGCGCAGCCACGGAACAGACCCGGCCAGCGAAATGGTCGGGGTAGATCGATTGGTTGCCGGCCGGTTCAGGGTAGTTCTCGTAGTTCCAGAGGTGCGCGAGGCCGCCCGTCACCTGGGTGTTCGGGCCGTAGCCGAACCAGTCGGCCCAGAGTCCCCGTGAACCCATGAGCTGGCTTGAGACCATCACCACATCGGGGTTGGCGGCCTTCATCACCTGATAGCCGAGGCCCATGGCGTCCATCGTACCCGTGGAATTGTTCTCGATGACGACATCGGCGTCGCGAGCCATCCGCCGCAACAGTTCGACTCCACGTTCGGTCTTGGCATTGACGCCCAGACTGCGCTTCGAGCGGTTCGATGAGGCGAACGACGGTGACATCTCCCCTCCGAGCACGGCTCGAATGAAGTCGATATAGCTGCGGCTCTCGATCTTGACGACATCGGCACCGTACTCACCGAACATACGGCCGCATTCCACCCCGACTCCACCATGCCCGAAGTCCATAACCCGCAGACCCTTCAACGGTAGGGCCTTCCCCCCCTCGGAGCCTGATTCCTCTGATTCGGCCCACCATCGGGCGGCCTGGGCCAGTTCGGCGTCACGGCTGACGGGACCCGTCCCGCACCAGAGCGAAGCGAACACCTCCTCGGTGTGCTCGCCGACATGAGGAGGTCGGCCCGTAGGGCCGCAACGTTCACCGTCGACCTCGAACCAGCCCGACGGCAATTTCATGACCCGGCCATCATCAATGGTCACATGATCGAACGTCTTGCGGCTCTCGAAATGGGGATTGGCCAACACGTCATCGGGTTTCAGGAAGGGTGTGCAGACGATCCCCCGCGCCTGGGCCTGCTCGGACACCTCGGCCATGGTCATCGACGAGAACAACTCCGCATACAGAGGGTTAAGCACGGCATCGGCGATCATCAAACGACCGATGAACCCATCGAGTTCAGGATCCTGCAGATAATCGGGTTCTCCCAACCAGGAACGGATGGCATGCCACTGACGCGGGCTCAACACGATCAGGCGCACGAAACCGTCCGCGCAGGGAATGATCGTGTAGACCACCCCGGGCCCCGCTCTCTGCTCAGAGTGGGGCTCGCCGGCATCTGCGGAACGGCTCCAATTCGACAGTGACCAGTCGGTTATCTGAGCCACACACTCGTTGACCGAGGCGTCGATGACCTGCCCGGCACCGGTGTTCCGGAGCTGCCAAAGAGCGCACAGGATTCCGAACGCGGTGGTGAAGGAGGCTGTGTCGTCGGCGATGTTGCCAGGCGGGAGGATCGGGCCTCCCTCGTGCGTGCCTGCTTTGAACGCCATCCCACCGGTTGCCTCGATGACCGCGTTGGGCACGTCGCGCCCGGCCCACGGCCCGGTTCGGCCGTACGCGGTGATGGAGGCCACGACCAGATGAGGGTGGCGCGCCAAAAGCTCGTCTGCGTCGAGGCTCGGATCAGCATGGGTCCCGGGTTCAGCCGAGTCGATCACCACATCGCTTGCATAGATCAGCCCGTGGAGACTCTCGCGCTCTTCGTCGTCGGACAGATCGACCACCGCGCTGCGTTTGCCGCAGTTGCGGAAGGTGAAGAAGAGCGAATGGTCGCCGTCGATCGGAGGTTTCGAGCGTGAGGGAGACCCGCCTGGCGGTTCGATCTTGATGACCTTCGCCCCGAGGTCGCTCAATATGCGACCACACAGTTCACCGCGATCAACCGTCAGGTCAACAACTTGAATCCCGGCCAACGGACGCAGCGCCACGTATCCCCCTTTGAAGCCTCAGAGTGCTGATCGTAGCGCCGAACCTCCAACCCGGCTAAGGCGCCGGCGGTCAGCCGCGGGGGAGGTTGAGGATGCGCTCCGCGATGATGTTGCGCTGAATCTCCGAGGACCCGGCCGAGATCGTGCTGCCGAAAGTGGCGAAATAGTCCTCGATGAGTCCCAGATCGCTTCGTCTGCCTTCCGTGGTCGCCAGAGCCGCCGGGCCTCGCCACTGCGCAGTCACCCGGCCGAGTTCACGCCGCAGTTCGCTGGCGTACATCTTCATGAGCGCCTGTTCAGGGGCGGTGCCACCCTTGACGAAACGGGCGAAGCCGCGGTAGCCGAGCGCCCGTGCGCATTGCGCTTCGATATAGAGACCCACGATGTCGTCGGTCGCCATCACCCGTTCGCGCGGGCTGAGCGGAGCCATGATCTCCGGGACCATCTCCAACAGTTGCGCCATCGCCGATTCCACGCCCATCACCGACATGAGCCACACCATGGATCGCTCGTGGGCCAGCGATCCGCCTGCCATCTTCCAGCCGTCGTTCAAATCACCGACCAGGTTGGCCACCGGAACTGTCACGTCATCGAGGAACACCTCGGACAGGTCGGGATAGTCGGGATGGACGATCTCTTTGAGCGGGCGCACAGTCACGCCTTCGGTGTCGAGGGGCAACAGCACGATGGAGATGCCGCGATGCTTGGGCACATCGGGGTCGGTGCGACAGAACAAGAAACAGAAATCGGCGTAGCCGGCCCCGGAAGTCCAGACTTTCTGACCGTTGATCACAAAACGGTCGCCATCGAGCACAGCACGGGTCTTGAGGTTGGCCAGGTCGCTGCCGGCATCGGGTTCGCTCATCCCCAAGCAGGCGGTTCGCTCACCGCGCAGCAACGGCATGGCGTACTGTTCGATCTGTTCGGCCGTGCCGTAGTCGACCAGGGAGGGGGCGACTATCCCGAGGCCCTGGGGGTTGGTGGTGCGAGGCACCCCGGAACGGTTCAACTCCTCGAGGTAGACGAGCGTCTCGACCGACCCCGCGTTCCGTCCTCCCAGGTGCGGGGGCCAGCCCGGAACCAGCCAGCCCGAATCGAACATCCGCCGAGTCCAGGCTTTGGCCCAGTCAGGGCAATGACCGCTGGAGCGGGCCGGGTCGTCGGCCATCTCCTGATCAGTTGGACGGTTCAGTTCCAACCAAGCGAGAAACTCAGCCCGGAACGCCTCCACATCCTCTTCGAACCGCAACTTCATGGCGACACCTCAACCGTGAGCTCCGACCGTTGAGCCAACCCCAACAGGCCTGCTAACTGTGCTCGATGCCACGAAGCCGAACCGCACAGGACATCACCGACCTTGGCCCGTTTCAACAGGAAATGCAGGTCGTTCTCCCAGGTGTAACCGATCCCTCCGTGAAGTTGCAGCCCTTCCTCGGCGAGCAGCCTCTGGCAATCGCCGGAAGCGACTTTGGCAACATGGCTCGCTTCGCTGCGCCGGGCATCGTCCTCGGCGATTGCCAGCGCCGCGAAGTAGCAGATGGCGTTGGCTTTCTCAACCGCCAAGTACATGTCGGCGAAGCGGTGTTTCAACGCCTGGAAGGAGCCGATCAATCGGTCGTATTGTTCACGCACCTTGGCGTAGGCAAGCGTGACCTCGAAGATCCGGCGGCAGGCACCAACTGTGTGCAAAGCCATCGCCACAACCGCTTGCTCGCAGGCCCTTGCGATTTCGCGGCTGGCATCTCCGGCGAGCAGCAGTGTTGCGGGCACGGCATCGAAGCGCACGTCGGCCAAGCCGATTGCCGGGTCTAAGGCCCCCGAAGCGGCGACTTCCGCATGTGCCCGATCCACCAGGAGGACAGCCAACTGCTCGCCGCGGTCACTGCCGCTCGGGCGTGCCACAACCGCGAACGAGTCAACTTCGACCCCTGCCAACACCGCCGTCTTGTGGCCCGAGACGGTGATCGAGTCGCCTCGGCCAACGAATGTGGTGTTGATCGAATCGAACGACCAACGCCCGTTCTCGGCCAACACCAGCGAACCCGTGCGGTTCCCCGTTGCAACCTCCGTCAGCAGTTCGCCAACCTCGGCGCTCGGCTCGCTGTCGAGTGCCTCGACGAGCAACGGCACAAATTGCGTGATTGTGGCAAGCAAAGGTGTCGGCGCGCTGACCCTGCCCAGTTCCTCGGCAAGGATGCCCAATTCGACGAATCCCATACCGATTCCGCCGTACTCTTCAGGGACACCCAGCGCGGGCCAACCCAGCTCGACCATCTGTCTCCACAGATCACCAGCATCAGCGGTGCCCTCATAGACCCCGCGAACCAACCCAGCCGGACACTCTCGGGCAAGCACCGCACGAACATTGTCTCTCAGATCAATCTGATCGTCGCTCAGTTCCAGGTGCACGGTTCAGCCGAGTTCGGTGCCGTAGATGCCCACGAAGCTGATCATCTCGCCGGGGTAGCCACCGAGGTTGTGGGTCAGCCCCTGAGTCCGGTCGCTGACCGGGATTCTGCGGTCGTCGGGAGCGGCACCGCGCAGCTGCAGCCAAACCTCATAGAGCATCCGCAGACCCGAAGCCCCGACCGGATGGCCGAACGACTTGAGGCCTCCGTCGGTGTTGACCGGAAGCCGCCCATCGAGCGCGAAGTCCCCGTCGAGAACATCACGAAACGCCTCGCCCCGTTTCGAGAAGCCCAGGTCCTCCATCAGCACAAGTTCGGTCGGCGTGAAGCAGTCGTGCACCTCAGCCATGGCGATCTCAGCTGTCGGGTCGGTGATTTCCGCTTGTGCGTATGCATCATCGGCAGCCCATTTCGATTCGTTGAGCGTCGTGTAGTCATAGTCGGGGTCGAGCGACCCGGCACCCGTGCCGGCGACGCAAGACAGTGCCTTGATGTACAGAGGGTCGTCGCAATACCTGTGGGCATCGGTGGCACGGCACATGATCACACCTGCAGCTCCGTCGGCCACGCCCGCGCAGTCGAACACCGACAACCGTCCCGCCACTGCCGCCATCTGGCAGATCTGTTCCGCCGTGGTCTCGCGCCGGAATTGCGCAAGCGGGTTGCGGGCTCCGTTGTAGTGGTTCTTCTCGGCGATCTTGGCTACGGCGTAACGCAGCTCGTCCTCGTCGATCCCGTACTTGGCTGCGTAGGCGGGGAGAATCAGACTGAACATCGCCGCCGCGGTCAGCGTGCGCTGAGTTCCGTCAGTAGGGATGGGGAAGGCGTTGAGACCCTGGTAGCCGCCGTCCTTGACCTTCTCCGCTCCCAGCGTCATCACCAGGTCGTATGCGCCTGAAGCCACGGCGTAGGCGGCTTGACGCATCGCCTCGGAACCGGTCGCGCAATAGTTCTCGACGCGGGTGATCGGTTTGCCATGAATCTTGAGCGGGCCGCCCATGGCCAACCCGGAAGCCGACGACTGTGAGGTACCGAACCAGAAAGCATCGATGTCGTCCTGGGCCACGCCCGCCGAGGCGTAGGTGGCCTGGGCACCGTCGATGATCAGGTCGTCGAGCGATTTGTCCCAATGTTCGGCGAAGGGAGTGCATCCCACACCGATGATCGCCACCTGGTCCTTGATCCCGTGTGACCCCATCAGCCCTCCCGCGTGGAGACGGTCCGCACCGGACGCACCTTCCAGAAATAGTTGTGGATCTCGTCGCTGGTGAAGAGGCGCCTGAACGTCGGTTCGACTCGCCCTCCCACTTCAACCTCGTCGGCAGCGACATCTGTGAGTTCCAGCGGTGCTCGTCCTCCCCCGTCAAAATCAACGACCGCAAAGACCACCGGAGGGCTCGGCGAATACACCAACTTGTCGACTGTGAAGCTGGCGATGGTGCCGGGGGTGTCGGCCATAGGGATCGGCTCCATGTCGTCCACCGCACCGCCCTTCTCCGACACCCGCGCCGGTGGGAGATGGACCATCTGGGAGGAACGGTCACGTGTGCCGACGAACCCGAACTTCCAGTCCTCACGGCGGTGAGCAGCGCTCGCTGACGGCCGATTGGGCGCTGGTCGGTTCGGAGGCTCAACCGCAACCATCTGACGCCACGACAGATACTTGCCGTAGCTGACAGCGCCGCCCGTTGCTATCTGTGCCGATACCGTCGACGACCCTGGCTGTTCAACGATCGCCTCGGTTGTGCGCAACACCACCGCTTCGACGCCATCCGCTAGAACGACCAGCACGATGACCTCGTCCGGGCCCGCTGACTCGAGGGCTGTGGCGAGCATCAGTGATCCATGGGCGGTACCGGTGTTGCCGACCGTGTCGGCCAGGTCGTCGACCAGGTTCGCGGTCGGAACCCCGAGCCGCGCCCGGTTGCGCTTCACCGCCCGGTTGTGCATCCCAGTCAACGCCAGGTGGTCGACATCATCGCTGGTGATGCCCGCGTCGGCGAGGGCCGCTTCAAAGGCTGTTCGGATCAGCGGCGTGTAAGCGACTTCGCCGAACCGTTCCTCCCAGACACGGGAACGGGCCGCACCCGGAAGCCGCCAACGTTCCAGGAGTTCGTCGGTGGCTACACCGCAGCCGAGATACTCAGCGATGACAGTGCCGGCGCTCTCGTCTCCGATCAGAAGTGCTGCGGCGCCGTCACCACCGGTCGCTTCGTCGCTCGAGGTGGCCATGCCGTCACGAATGTCTGATGCCACGACCAGGGTGGTGCCCAGCCCAGAGAGCGCTGTGCGCAAGGTGCCGATCCCGGAGCGCAGCGCTCCTCCCATGTCAAGCGCCCCGACGGAGGGCCCTAGACGAAGCGCCGCGTGGATCGCGGTGGCGTTGGTCTTCTCCAGATACGCGGGCGTCGATGTGGCGAACCAGAGAGAGTCCACCGCGACGTCGCCGGCGTCGCGCAGCGCATTGCGTGCCGCCGCGGCTCCCATCGTCGTGGTGTCCTCGTCGTAGGACGCTACTGCGCGGGTTCCCTGGCCTCCTCCCTTCCCGAACAGCGCCGCGATCTCCCGTCGATCAAGACGGTGATGTGGAACGTGGACCCCGGCGGCGATGATGCCACGCATGCGCTCTCCTGTGGCTCAAGAGCCTCGATCAGTTATGACAATGCGCATCAGACCCTACACGCTGACATCGGTCGCCCCCGCATCGCCCCGCGCCCGCGGCGTGCACCCGGCTGCCTTGAACCGCCGTAGCCTGAACCGATGTCCCGACGGCGTCACCGACAGACCGGGCCCCCTCCGGCGATGACCACCCCACCGCCGGAGGGCGGGGCCTACCGCCCGCTGGCGGACAGCGACGCGGAGGCCATCACAGACCACGCCTTCGCGATCCTCGAACAGGTCGGGTTGGACGACGCGCCGCCCGCGACCCGTGACCGGCTGATCGCGGCGGGAGCGCACCAGCGCGGCGACGGGCGGCTCACGTTCCCTCGTCAGATGGTCGAACGGGCCGTCGAGCGGTCGCCGTCTCGGGTTGACCTGCCCGGATTCGTCGAGGACCGGGGCCTCACGGTCGGCGGCGGGACAGTGCACGTCGGAACCGGCGGGGCGGCGGTCCAGGTGCTCGACGCTGCAACCGGCACCTACCGCAACTCCACCCTCGCCGACCTGTGGTCGCTGATGCGGGTCCTCGACGAATGTCCCAACATCCACTACGGCCTGCGACCGCTCATCGGCCGCGACGCCCCGACCGGGTCGGCCCTCGACCTCAACACCGCCTTCGCCTGCGTCTCGGCCACCAGCAAACCGACTGGCGTCAGCTTCACAGACGCCAGCAGCGTGGATCCTGTCGTCACACTGTTCGATCTCGCCCTCGGCACCGAGGGCGCCTTCGCGAGACAACCGTTCTGCATGGCGGTGGTCGTACACGTCGTGCCCCCGTTGAGATTCAGCCCCGAGGGCTGCGACATCATCGACGCCGCCGTCTCGCGGGGCATGGTCATCCAGACCTGCTCCGCCGGCCAGGCCGGGGCCACCAGCCCGCCATCGCTGGCCGGTGCCCTCGCCCAGGGGCTGGCCGAGACCCTGGCAGCCGTGGTCCTGGTCGACACGGTCCGGCCCGGCCACCCGGCGATCCACGCCTTCATGCCGTTCGTGTCGGACCTCCGGACCGGGGCCATGACCGGAGGGGGCGGCGAGTCCGCCGTGGCCGCGGCAGCTGCTGCTCAACTGCTCGGCGCGCTCGGGCTGCCGCACGCAGTGTCAGCCGGTATCACCGACTCGAAGACTGCCGACAACCAGGCCGGGTACGAGAAGGGCTACACCATGGCCCTGGCTGCCCACGCAGGCGCCGACATGGTCCAGCTCTCGGTCGGCATGCTGGGATCGATCACGGTCGCTTCGGCCGAGGCGCTCGTCATCGACGACGAGATGAGCGCAGCCATCCTCCGCTCGGTCCGAGGGATCGACCTGGAGCGCGACACCCTGGATCTCGACATGGTCGAGTCGGTGGTGACAGGCGACGGCCACTATCTGGGGCACCACCGGACGCTTGAGTTGATGCGAACCGAGTACGTCTACCCCACCATCGGCGACCGAGCCTCCGTGGCCGAATGGGAAGCTGCCGGTCGCCCCTCCATCTGGGGCCGGGCCCGCGACCGGGTGGCCGACATCCTCGGACAGGGCCGTCCCGAGCACCTGTCCCACGCGGCAGAGAAGGCCATCCGAGCCCGATTCGACATCCTCCTCGACGAGCAGCGGTCGTGACGGACCAGGCCCGCACCGTGGTAATCGGCGGCGGCGCGGTCGGTGCCTCGGTGCTGTGGCATCTGGCCCAGGCCGGCGAGACCGACGCCCTGCTCGTGGAGAAGCACGAACTGACCGCCGGTTCGAGCTGGCACGCGGCGGGCAACGTCCCCACCTTCTCCAACAGCTGGCTCGGCCAACGAGCCGGGAACTATGCCTACAGGCTCTACACGCAACTCGCCGACGATCCCGACGACCCGATCACCTACCGCCACACCCGCGCGATCTGGCCCGGCCACACCACCGAACGGATCGACCATTTCCACCATGTCATCGGGATCGCCACCGGCCTCGGTCTCGACCTGCACCTCGTGTCGGTGTCCGAGATGGAGGCGATGCACCCGTTCTGGCACGACGACGGCTCCGTCATCGCCGGCCTCCTCGACCCCTACGAGGGTGACATCGACCCCAGCGGTCTTACCCACGGACTCGCCCGCCGGGCCCGCAGGCTCGGGGCCAGGGTCCGACGCCACACCCGGGTGGTCGACATCGAACGGCGGTGCGCCAGTTGGCGAATCCACGTCGACACAGCTGACGGGCGCGACGTGATCGACTGCGAGATCGTGGTCAACGCGGCAGGGTTCTATGCGGGAGAGGTCAGCCGCATGGCCGGCTGCGACATCCCGCTGGCCGTGCTCGAGCACCAGTACCTTGTCACCGCCCCCGTCGCCGAACTGGCCCAGTGCCGCGAGCCGCTCCCGCTGGTTCGCGATCCCGAGATCATGTTCTACCTCCGGCGGGAACAGGACAGCCTCCTGTTCGGCAGCTACGGCCACGAGGGACGCACTGTCTGGGAGCAGAGCCTCCCCGACAGCTTCGACTCGGCGCTGTTCGCAGAGTCCACCGACGATGTCACGGCGGTTGCTGCTCGGGCCATGGCCCACGTACCGCTGCTGGGCGAGGTCGGTATCGCCCGGTTCGTCAACGGCCCCATCGCCTACAGCCCCGACGCCAGTCCCCTGGTGGGCCCGGCCGCCGGACTCCCCGGCTTCTACCAGGCAGCCGGGCTCCAGATCGGCATAACTCACGCCGCAGCAGCCGGCAAGTGCCTCGCCGAGATGATCACCGGCGGCGAGACCGAATGGGACATGTGGCCCTGGGACCCACGACGCTTCGGCCCCTGGGCGCTCGCCGGTTCCGGAAATGGCAGCTACGCCAACGCCCGAACGCGTGAGCTGTACGAGCACCAGTACGCCGAACCGTTCCCGCATCGCATCTGGCAGTCGGCTAGGCCCGTACGCCAGTCGCCGCTCTATACCGATCTGGCGGCCAGAGGCGCGAACTTCGGCCAGGTCGCAGGCTGGGAACGGGCTTTCTGGTTTTCCCCCACCACGCGCTACGACCATCGAACAGCCAGCTACCGCGACGAACCCTGGCACCGCAGCGTCGAGGCCGAGTGCCTCGCCGTTCGGGACGGCGTCGGCGTCATGGACCATGCAGGCTTCGCCCGCTACGACGTCACGGGACCGGATGCCACGGCGTTCCTCGACCGGGCCTTCTGCACGCGGCTGCCCCAGCCTGGCCGGGTCCGCCTAGCCTACATGCTCCGAGGCAACGGCACCGTTTGGAGCGAGGCCACGATCGCCCGCCTCGCCGCCGACCGGTACCTCGTCCTGGGGCCGACCGCGGCCCGCGAACGCGACTTCGACTGGCTGCGACACCACCTGGATCCCGACGAGGATCTGCAGTTGAGACACAGCACCGAGCGGACCTCCACGCTCATGGTCATGGGACCGGCGAGCCGCGAGCTGCTGTCGCGGCTCAGCGATGACGACCTTTCCCGAGACGGCGCACCGTGGATGTCGGCCCGCTCGATCACCGTGGCGGGGGCCGAGGCAACAGCGTTGCGGGTCAGCTTCGTTGGCGAACTGGGCTGGGAGCTACACCTCGACGACCAGGATCTCACCCCCGTCTATCACGCTCTTCACCGATCGGGCACCGATCTCGGACTCCGCGACTTCGGTTCTTACGCGCTCGACTCCATGCGGATCGAAAAGGGTTATCACGGCTGGCAGACCGAGTTCGGGGTCGAGTACACACCCCAGGACTCCGGGCTCGAACGCTTCGTGCATCCGGACAAGGGCGATTTCATCGGCCGCGACGCCGTGCTGGCCAGAAACGGCCGGCCGGCGGCTTGGTCCTACGGCATCTGGACGGCGGACCTCTCAGAGCTCCCCGGCAGGCCCGGCGACCCAGCACCCTCGGCCACCATCCGCGTCAACGGCGAGGTGGCCGGTTATGTCACCTCAGCCAGTCCGGGTTTCCGAACCGGCACCCGAGCGTGCCTCGGCTATGTTCGGGACCGCTACGCGCAGGCCGACAGCGGCTTCACCATTGACGCGTTCGGCACCCTCTGCCCCGCCACCCGCCACCGGCACGCCGTCTACGACCCCGACCACGAGCGACCCCGAAGCTAGCGGGCCACCGTCACCGGCGTTGTCACCCCGCGCGGAGTTCGGCGATACGGCGGCGGGCCACCTCCAAGTCGTCGGGGTTGGTCACCCCGACCCAGGCCTCGCTCGTCGGGATCACCTCGACGGTCAACCGGCCCGAACGCATCAATTCGTCTACCACCGAGGGCAGCAGGTACTCCGCTGTGGAGTCATTTCCGTGGTCGCGTTGGAACGCCGAGAACCCCGCTTCGAGATCGTCGAATATCTGTTCATCGAATGCCCAGAAGTTCATGGACACAACCGCTTCCGGAGCCAGCATTCCCGCAGGCTCAGCTGCGCTGACCGATCCGTCCTCGCGCCGCTCGATCCCATGGGTTTCGACGAGCGAAACCACCTCATCGCCCTCCACGGCGCAGACGCCTCGGCTGACCCCGCCGATCTCAGGGAGGGTCAAATCCAGGCGGAACCCTGCAAGCAGAGCATGCCCTGTACCGATCGTGCTCGCCCGAGCGACCACAGCCTCGTATGTGGAGGGGCCGTAGTAGTCATCCGCGTTGCAGACGACGAACGAGCCGGTCACCTCCGAGGCCGCCGCCAGCACCGCGTGCGCGGTCCCCCACGGTTTCGAGCGCTGCGGACCGTGCTGGTCCTGGCAGACATAGCTGATGTCCAGATCGCCGTAACGGTCGCCGATGTGACGGCGCACGTCGTCTTCGATGTCGGAGCGCACGATCAGCACAACCCTGCCGACACCCGCAGCGACCGCGTCGCGCATGGCGAAGTCGACGAAGGCCTCACCGCCGGCGCCGACAACGGCCAGTTGCTTGGTGCCACCGAACCGCGAGCCGAGACCCGCTGCCATCACCACCAGAGTCACCATGCCCGACACCGTGAAATCATAGGTTGCTGCGTTCTCGGTGCGCGCTCGGGCGTTCAGCCGTGCGGTTCGAACACAACCTTGATTGACCCCGAGGAGCGGTCCCGCGCCGCGACGAAGGCCTCGGTTGCGCCGTCGAGCGGATAGCGGTGCGTGATCAATGCGCTGCCAAGTTGAGGAGTGTCGGCCAGCACTGCCGCGGCGTTCTCGATTTCACGCTCCGCCGCGGTCGGGCCGTACATCATCGCCGGAATCAGCGTCACCTCCTGCATGAGGATCGTCATGTCCAGTTCCACCGGGTCCCAGAACGAGCCGACCATGCAGACCCGTCCCCCGTAGCGGCAATGCTGCACTGATTCGAGCAGAGAAGATGTCGAACCGACAGCATCGAAGATCACGTCGTAGCCGTCACTGAGCGCCACGGTGGCCCCAAGCGACTGAGCCGCTGCTGCCTGATGGTCGTGACGGGCTCCGATATCGACATCGAAGTTGCGTTGACGCAGCACGGCTGCTGTCGCCAAACCGATCGGGCCGGCACCGACAATCCCGATCCGTTCCCCCGACTGCATCCTGGCCCGGTTCACCGCGTGGACGGCCACAGCCAGATTCTCGACCAGCGAGGCGTCGGTCACATCGATTCCTCCCGGCAGGCGCACCAGCGCTTCCTGCGGCGCCATCAGATACTCCGCCATACCGCCGTCGCTGAACACCCCGATGATGTCGGCTCCAGCTTCACAGCGATGCCGCTCACCCTGCGCGCAGTTGCCGCAATGCCCGCAAGAGCGCAGCGGCTCAACCGCCACCGGGGTGCCGTCGTCGAGATACCCCGAGATTTCGTGTCCAAGAACCCGCCCCTCCGCCATTCCGTTGTCGATCATGTGAAGGTCCGAACCGCAGATGCCGACCGCGGCCACCTTGACCCGGAACTGGTCCGGGTCGGCGGGCATCGGCGCATCCGCGAGGGTTGGCTCGCCGCCGACAACCCGTACGACTTTCATGAATTCTCGGCTTTCGCTGGTTTCACAACGATCACCGGGTCACCATTCGATCAGGTCCCGCACATGGTGCGTTTCGTTGATCGAGCGAACCGAGCGAATGCCGACGAATGCCGCCTGGATCCTGGTGATGCTGCAATAGTCGACGACCATCGCCAGCGGGTCCGGGAACTTGAGGATGGACCGCAGGAACACCATCGTGGTCATGCCGTGGCAGAACGCCACCACCTTCTTGGAACGGTTGGACTCGATCACATAATTGAATCCGCGCAAAACCCTCTCCTCGAAGGCCTCGAGGCCGTCACTGAATACTTGGGCGTGAACATCGCCTTCGAGGTATTTCGCGAGTTCGGCACCGTCGGAGTCCATTTCTTCGATCGGGATGTAGGCCTTGTTCCTGTAGTCCGACTCCTTGAGATCGTCGATCAGTTCGATCTCCATCCCGAGCATGTCGGCCAGCGGTATCGCGGTCTCGTGCGCACGCTTCATCGTCGACGCGACAATGTGGTCGATTCCCTCGTTCTTCAGATACTCGGCGGTGCGTTTGGCTTGCTGATGCCCAATTTCCGACAGCGGCGGGTTTGCCGACTCGTCTTCCCCCTCAACTTCGTGACGAATCGGGCGGCCATGTCTAACAATGATCAGATCCACGACTGTGAACCTTATCTATGGCGCCTACGGAAGACCATCTCGGGGCACCTCCACCCGAACGGTGTCGATGCGGCCCTGACCGGTGCCGCCCACCCGGTCAGGATGGGAGTCGGGTGCTGTCACCAGGAACAGGGTGCGTCCGTCGTCTCCGCCCAGCATGCAGGCGAAACAGCCCTGCTCGGTCTCGACTCGATGAGTGATCTCACCGCCTTCGAGTACCCGGACTGCTGCGTTGCCCAGTGCATCCGCGTACCAGATCCCGTCTTCAGAGTCGTAGCAGCAGCCGTCGGGAGCGGTGCCAGGCACGGAGGCCCATACTCTGCGATTCGAGAGTCGACCGGCTTCACCGATATCGAAGGCGCTGAACTCCCTGCCGAAGCTCTCGCCGACGATCAGTGTGCCTCCGTCGGGGGTTATGACCGAGCCGTTGGGGAACCGCAGACCATCCGCCGCAGCCTCGACAGTGCCGTCGGGCTGCACCAGCGCCAATGTGGCGGTGGCGAGGTCATCCCCGGCGTGCAGATCGAATCCGAAATTGCCCACATAGGCGCGGCCTTGGGCATCGACCACCATGTCGTTGCAGAACGAAGTGGCCACCTCCGACAGGTCGGCGTGTTCATGCAGTCCGGCACCGTCGTAGCGAAGCAGTTTCTGATCCAACATTGACACCAGCAGCAGGTCGCCGTCGGGAAGCCAGCCCAGTCCCGACGGTTGCCCTTCGAACTCGAGCACTACCTCCACGGTCCCGTCCAGTGACGCCGCCTTCACCGCATGTTGGTAGAAGTCCGAGAACCACAAGCGGCCGTCATGCCATCGTGGCCCCTCACCGAAGTCGATTCCCCCAACAAACGGCTCCGGTCTCTCAAGTATCTCCATGCCCGAACCCTAGCGGTCGGACCAAAGGAACCTGGTCTCGGCGTCAGCAGGCGGGAGACACACCTAGACCGATGTGTTGTGGGAGGTGCAGTCTCCCGTCTGCGACTCTCAGGCGTGGGGCGACGTCGTCTTCCAGCAAGTGCGATGTATGCAGCCCGTGAGCCGCCAGCGGCAGCGCAGCGGCGGCGACATGGGCCGCGTGGGAGACGCCGACGGCACTGTCGATCATCGTGGTGACAACGCCATCGGCACCGAACTCTTCGAGCAGTGCCACCGCGGCCATCGCCTTGTCTGGACCGCCTAGGGCCTGTGGCTTCACGATCGCAACTCCGATCACTTCGGTCCTCAAGGCAGCGGCAATGTCGTCGACGGTCACTGCCGACTCGTCGACAGCCACCGGAACCACGCCCGCCGCGCCCACCGCGGCAATGCCATCGATACCGGAGGTGGGTTCTTCGCAGAACGACACGTTGTATTCGACCATGGCACGCAAGGTTGCGATAGCAGTCTCGACGTCCCAGCCGCCGTTGGCGTCCAGACGCAGTTCGACGCGGTCGCCTATCGCGGTCCGTGCCGCGGCGACCCTTGCCAGATCAACAGCTGGGTCCGCGACGGCGACCTTCAGCTTGATCGCCGTTATGCCATCGGCAACCAGGTCCGCAGCCGCGGCGGCAACCTGGGTGGGTTCAACGTGGGAGACCAAACCGTTGACAGCCACCGACTGTGGCAACGCCGCGCCGGAGCCCGCTTCGAACCCTCCGAGAACCGAAGCGACACTCACGCCACGGTCTTGCGCCGTCAGATCAAGGACTGCACCAGCCACGGCCGCGCGAGCGTGGGGACGAGCCTCGAGCTCGGCAAGAATCGCCGTGACACCGGGATCGTCGACGCGGTCGCACTCGGCCAACCGCGAAGCCGCAGCCTCCAACACTTTCCGGCAATCAGCCAGCGTCTCTGATGACCAACCGGGCATCGGAGCCGCCTCGCCCCAACCGCAGTGCACGCCGTCGCTGATCGAGAACAGAACACCGTCGCGCTGGTTCAGCACACCGTGAGCGGCGTTCAGCGGCGACACCAACCCGAGCCGGTAGTCCCGCAGTTCGGTGGCCAGGCCCACGGTCAACCCAAGCCCATCTGGCGGCGGACGACCGCCGCGACCGCTTCAGGCTGCTCGAGATGCACAGCGTGTCCTGCGTTCTCGATCACCGCAACATCCGCGGTCGGCATCAGCGCGGCCAGTTCCACAGCGATCCCGGTGAACTTCAGATCGACCGCGCCGGTCACGAACACCGTGGGAACGCCGCAGTGCGGTAGGTCGTCATGCAGCGGCACCATCGCGCCGGTGCTGGCCGCTCGCAGGCTGCGGATCAACCCGGCCGCGGAGTTTCTGAAACGCTGCGCCCGCGCGCCTGCCAGGTACTCCTCGCCGAGCCATGTCTGGGTTGCGAACAACGAGTTCGCCATCCATCTGTCCACGAACGTCGCCAGACCATCGAGTTCGATGCTCTCGGCCAATCTGTCGTCGGACTCGCGGCGCTCAGCACGCTCGGATTCGTCGGCCAAGCCCGCCGATGCGCCAATGAGCGTGAGCGAGCGCAGCAGCTCCGGGCGCCGACAGGCGAGCGCCAGAGCCACCCGTCCACCCATCGAATATCCGACCAGATGAAACGGGCCGCCAACAGCCTCCTCGCCGAGAGCCACGACATGGGCGGCCATCGCATCGACCGAGTAATTGCTCTCGTCTTCGGGAGAAGAGCTGCGCCCGTGACCGACGAGGTCGGGGACAACCACCTCGGCATCGGTTCCCAGGCGCTGGCCGAGACCCGCCATGGTGGTGCCGTCGCCTGTGAAGCCGTGCAGCAGTATCACCGGGGTCCCGGTGCCGGTGCGTTCGACATGGAGGTCCACGCCCGGAGCCACCGACACGGCACCCGAGAGCCCAGTGCTCACGAGATCGCTGCTCTCACCGCGCCGGCGATGGCTCGGTGCTGAGCAAGATCAGCAGCGGGATCAACTTCGATGAGCAGCATGTCCACACCGGGACGCTCGGACTCGCAGGCGCGGCGCAGCGCATCGGCGAACTGCGACGCCGAAGTGACCTGCTCGACGCTGACTCCGCCAACCCCGTCGAAACCGGCCAGATCGAGGCCGTGGGGGGTCCGGAAGAGCGTCTCGAAGTCGACCTCGTCGCCGCGGGACGCAATCGGCAGCGACGAGAAGATGCCCCCGCCGTTGTTGTCGACACACACGACGGTCAGGTGCAGACCGATGCGAGCAGCACCAAAAAGAGCCCCGAGATCGTGCAACAGCGCGATGTCACCGATGAACAGCACCACAGGAGCATCGTGTTGCGATGCCAGTCCCAGTGCGGTCGAGGTGATCCCGTCGATCCCGCTCGCTCCACGGTTGCCGACGAAATCGATTCGCGGGCCTTCGGTTCCCACGAAGGAGTCGAGTTCACGCACCGGCATGGAATTCGAGGCCATCACCAACGACTGATCCGGAAGAACATCGGCCAACATTGAAGCAACCTGGGCACTGAGCAGGGGGCCCTGTCGGATCTCCTCGGTGATCACACGGTCGGCGATCAGGTCCAGTTCCTTCCATCGCTCGCACCAGGGAGATTCTCGGCGTACGACACCGGCGGCTTGGGTCAGCACTGTTACGGGGTCTGCCGCCAGATGGCGGGTTACCACGAATGAGGGGTCGTTCCAGCGGTTGGCCGGGTCGATCAGGACCACATGGGCGGGCCGGTGCGTTTCAAGCCACAACCGCACTGGTTTCGTGGTCGGCATACCGCCGAGCCGGACAACCACGTCAGGGCACAGCTCCTCGGCGATGCCGGGGTGGCGAAGGAGATGATCGGCGTTGGCAATCACGGTGCCGGCCGAGTCGCCGCGGGTACGGCGCGTGCCGGCAATCGGTTCGCCCACAACGGGCCAGGCGGTGACTGCACTCAGCTCCAACGCGGCGGCAACCACCTCCTTCTGGGCTTCAAGACCAGCTGCCGCGTCCGGACCGATGATGATCACCCCCCGTTCGTAACCCTTGAGATCTGCGGTGCTCTCGCCGGGCGCAACCGGAGCCGCGTTGCTTTCGCCGGGCGTAGCCGGAGCCGCGTTGCTTTCGCCGGGCGTAGCCGGAGCCGCGGTGTCTCTATTGGGCGTGGCAGGAACCGCGGTGCTTGCGCCAGGCGCAGCCGGAGCCGGTTGGACCACGGGAACGGGGCCTCGCGGCTCCAAGGGTTCTCGCAGAGGCCAGTTGAGATGCACCGGACCGGGATCAATCCCGGTCGCCGTGGCTACCGCACGGTGCGCGATCACGCGGCCCTGCGTCGGGGTCAAATCAGCCGCGACTGCCAGATCGGCTGCCCAGCGGGTCGCCGAACCGTAGATATTGACTTGATCGATGGTCTGGGCCGAACCCCAACCACGCAGTTCAGGAGGGCGGTCGGCGGTGCAGACGATCATCGGAATCCCCGCGTGATGCGCCTCGATGATCGCAGGCAGGTAGTTCGCTGCCGCGGTGCCCGAGGTGCACACCAACACCGAGGGGCGGCCCGTACGTCGAGCTTGACCAAGGGCGAAGAATCCCGCTGATCGTTCGTCGAGTTGAATCCAGGTTCGCAACCCACCCTGAGCGTGCAAGCAAAGCGTCAGGGCCGTCGACCGGGAACCCGGGCTGACCACCGCATCGGTCACACCGTGCTCCACCAATCCGGCTGCGAACGAAGCGACGGTGTCGTAGACGGGATCAGCGGCCATTGCGGGCTTCCATAACGTCGAGCAGGGCACGGAGCTTGACACCGGTCTCTGCCAGCTCGTCGCCCGAGACCGACTCGGCCACCACGCCTGCACCCGAGAACAGCACCGCTGCCGAATCGCTCACCAGCCCGGACCGCAGCGCGACACACAATTCGCCGTTGCCATCAAGGTCGCACCACCCCAGCGGTGCCGCGTACCAACCTCTGTCGAATCCCTCCCGCTCGAGTATCCAGTCAACCGCCTCTTCAGTCGGCGTCCCTGCGACCGCAGGCGTGGGATGCAGAACACTGGCGACACGCATCACGTCCATGTCGCTGACGCCACCCCCTCTGCGCTGGACCTGCGCGGTTATCGGGGTGCGAAGGTGTTGAATCCTGGCCAGGCGCATGACCTCCGGGTCGGGTTGGCAACTGCCCTGCAAGCCGAGCACTTCGAGACGTCCGATGATGTCGTCGACCACGAACTGGTGCTCGGCGCGGATCTTGGGTGAGGCCATCATCTCCGCGGCCAGATCCTCATCGGTCGCCTCTGTTGAACCGATGCGGGCCGTTCCGGCCACCGCTTCGGTGCGAACCTCCGGGCCGTCCAGAGCGACAAGCTGCTCCGGACTCGCACCGAGGAACTGTCGGTCGCCGACGGCAACCGAGAAGATCGCACAGTTCGGGTAGCGATGCCGGAGGCGATGCAGCACGTCTATGGGATCGACATCACCTCTCTCGTGGACCCGCGCCAGCACCACTTTGCGAAACTCACTG
This sequence comes from Candidatus Aldehydirespiratoraceae bacterium, assembly GCA_965221585.1. GTDB lineage: Bacteria > Actinomycetota > Acidimicrobiia > Acidimicrobiales > Aldehydirespiratoraceae > VXYK01. Next base: position 2,560,932 of record OZ244898.1, read on the forward strand.
TCGGCAATCGCATCGAGAGCCTCGTCGACCAGGCTCAGATAACTCCGGTCATCCGCGTCGACTTCGCCCGGGGCGGCCTCGAAGGGACCTGTCAGAGGCATGGGCAGGTCCGCGGCAAAGGCGTCGAGGCGTTCGTCGAGGGCAGCAGTTGCCGCGGCTTGGTCCTGACCGTCGCCAACTGTGGCGGCCGCCAACAGCCAGGTGCCGTCGGCCCGGTCGACAACGGTGAGTTCCGGGAGCACCCAGTGGGCGTCTGGAAACCCCGTCCAGTCGGGGAAGGTTGCTTCTCCAGGGCGTTCCGGGGCCTGGTCCGCACACGAGAATGAGAAACCGCCCAGAATCACGGGAGCAGGTGCATTTGTCGGACCGACCCGTTGGGTGCGCGCCGCGAGGGCTGCCCGCGCCGCGGATGTCGCCGAGAAGCGTCCGTCGCCGACGGGGTCGATCGTCTCGACCGAGCCGAGCCCGACTATGGACAGACCCGATTCCGGGCGCATCCACAGCGTTCTGTGCCGCTCATCGGACGCCGCGAACACTGCAACCGGATCAAGCCGTTCGGAGAGCTGCCTGCCAACAACTATGGTCCCGCCGCCCACGGCGGGATCGTCGCCGAGGCGGGCGAGGGCTCGGCTCACGAGCGTCTGCTCGAAGTGCCGCGCTACGAGGCCGGAGACGACGGGTACCAGGCGTGCCAGCAGCGCTACCAGTTCTTCACGGTCGCCACCTTGACGGTCTGAGTGTTGTTTGAACAGCTCGATCGAGTCGTCGACGACGTTTTCCACATGAGTCGCGTGGCGCATGGCCAGCGCGGTCAACTCTTCGAAACTCACTCCGGTGGCAATCAACGTGCGAGCTGCAACGAGCATCTCGACCGCGTCGGATCCGAAGCGCTGTGCTTCTCCCTCCCCGCTCGGGGTGATCAACCCGGCGTCGACCACGATGTCGATCATGAACTCGGGGATTTCCGCTCGGCGTGCGAGCTCGTCCCGGTCGAGGTCCGGGTCGGGGGCGTTGCGGTCGGCGAGATCTGCCAACAGCCCTGAGGCGTCCTTGGTTGACAACTCCTTGATCTGCGCCAGCGTGAATCCGCGGTCGGAAAGTTCCTTTATCTGCTGCAAGCGACTGAGGTGGGCGTCGTCGTATACGGCGATGCGACCCTGTCGGGTGGGCGACGGGAGCAGTTTGCGCCGCTGGTAGTAGCGGATGGTGTCGACTGCGACATCGGCCGCTTCAGCCAGATCTTCGACTCGGTAGTTCACAGGCAGCTTTCGGTGGGCCGTGCAGGTAGCCGTTGATTATAAGAGTAATCACTCCCTGAGTCCTTACTCTGATGTTTGGGCGAGTCTGCCGTCACCGCGAGCACGACCATCCCGGCAGGGTGTCGTACAGCGTGCGTACCATCGTCTCCTGATGCCGATCACGCTCGAAATCACCGGCTACGGCGACGCTGCGCACGCCGCGCTCGCAAGTGCGGTCGACCGCCACAAGCGAGAAGATCCCCTCCGACCCGTCTGTGTCATCGTGCCGTCCAACTACATGGGCATTGCTGCTCGGCGTGCACTCGGGCAGCGCCGAGGAGCGGCGGCGGTCTCCTTCCTCACGCCCTACCGGTTGTCGGAGTTGCTGGGATCGGCAGCCGTCGCCAAGGCCGGCAAGCGTCCGGTCTCCACCCCGGTCCTGGCGGGTGCTGTGCGGGCCGTGCTGGGCCGCGAACCCGGCCGATTCGAGGGAGTCCATTCCCACCCGGCGACCGAGAGATCACTGGTCAAGGCTCATCGGGCTCTCTCGGAGACAACCCCGGAGACCCTCAAGAAGCTGGCAGCCACTTCACCCCGGACCGCCGATGTGGTTCGCGTCCACCACGCCGTCAACGATGAGATCGGATCCGACTACTCCAACGAGCAGGATCTGGTCAACGCCGCGGTTGAGGCGATCCGCGCGGGAGTCCCGACGCTGAAGGACCTGGGTCCAGCCATTCTCTTTCTTCCACAGCGCATGAACGCCAACCAGATCCGCTTGTTGACCGCGCTGGGCCGACACCACGAGCTGCACATCATTGCCGCAACGACGGGCGTGGCCGAAGCCGATACCCCGGTGAGGCTCGCCATCGAACAGCTCGGGATGGAGTGGTCGCCGCCCACCTCGATCACGGCACCCGTCACCGACCGCGCACTCAGCGTTTCCGATGCCGACGACGAGGTTCGCCACGCACTGCGGAGCATCGTCGGCGCAATGCTCGACGGGACCCCCCTCAGCCGTTGCGCGGTTCTCTACGGCAGTCACGACCCCTACGCGCGGACGCTCGCCGACGCCTTCAACGCTGCCGGCATTGAATGGTTCGGGCAGTCGGTTCACACCACCGAGTCTTCGCTGTTGGGTCGATCACTTCTCGGGATGCTTGCGCTGGGCGATCACAACTTCTCCCGACACGATGTCTTCGCCTGGTTGGCGAGCGCGCCCGTGCGACGCGCCAACAACCGACCGGTCCCGGTCGCCGCCTGGGAAAGAGCCTCGCGCGCGGCCGGCGTGGTGTCCGGGCTCGATCAGTGGAGAGACCGCCTAGCCCGCCTGGTCGACGACTTGAACGCTGACGCCCAACGCTGCGAACAAGACGAGGAGCACGAGTGGCGTGCCGACCGCCTACGACAGGAGGCGGCCCATGCATCCGAATTGGCCGCGTTCGTGACCAGCCTGGCAGCCGATCTCCGTCCCCGCAGTCAAGACTCATGGTCTGATATCGCCGGCTGGTGTCGCAACCTGACCCATCGCTACCTCGGCAGCGAGGCATCCCGAAGCGACTGGCCACCGCACGAACAGCGGGCGGCCGAAACCATCGATGATGCTGTCTCACGGATCGGCGACCTCGACGGGATCGACCCCAATCCCTCGCTGGCCGCCTTTCGCAGGGCATTGGAACTTCAACTCAGCGACGACCTCGGACGCCACGGAACCTTCGGTCAGGGCGTGCTCGTCGGACCCGTCAGTCTGGGCATCGGACTGGAACTCGACAGGGTGATCGTGCTGGGGCTCGCTGAGGGGACGATGCCTGCCCGACAGCGCGACGACCCGTTGATTCCCGATCACATCCGGGCGACCGCTGGGCCCAGCCTGCCGACCCGTGCAGAGAGACTCCAGGACGCCCATCGTGGGTTGCTGGCAGCGATGGCCTCCGCATCGCATGTCCTGTTCACGTTTCCCCGAGGCGACCTTCGCAGGAACGCGCAACGGGCTCCGAGCCGCTGGCTGCTCGACAGCTGCGAAGCCCGCGACGGTGTGCGTCCCAACGCCGAGGAGCTCACCCGCAGCACCGGCGACTGGCTCACGGAGGTGCCTTCGTTCATCGCCGGACTGCGCTCAACCACATTCCCAGCCCACAATCAGGAATACGACATGCGTGCGCTGCTCGACTGGGTCGAGGACGGCCACGACATCTTCAGCGCGCCACCGGTGAGAGCGCGCCAAGAACTGCGGCTCGGGTTGGACCTGATCACGAGCCGCTACTCCCATCGCTTCACCCGCTTCGACGGCAACCTCACCGACAAGCTCGGCCAAAGTGAGTTGGAGTCGTTGAAAGCCAAGGGGCAGGTGACCTCCGCCAGCCGGCTCGAACAATGGGCGAAGTGCCCCCACGCCTACTTCGTGCGCCACATCCTCGGTGTCAACCCGGTCGAGGACCCCGAGGAGCAGTATCGAATCAGTCCGCTGGACTTCGGTTCGCTCGTCCATCTGGTGCTTGAACGCTGGCTCGAGGAAACACGAGCCGCCAAGGCCCTTCCCACTCCAGACGAACCCTGGAGCCGAAACGACGTTGACCGCCTGATCGAGATAGGCAACGAGGAGGCGACGCGTCTCGAGCTTCGGGGCTCTGTCGGGCGCTCGGTCTATTGGCAGCGAGACAAGAAGGTGTTCCTCGACGACCTCCGCAAGTTCAGCCAGTTCGATTTCGACCAGCGCAGCGGTGCAAAGACCCGGTCAATCGCTTCGGAGTTGCGGTTCGGTCTGCCCGCAAGCGACCGGGGCACCGTCACCGTCGCCCTGCCCGACGGGCGCAATATCGAGCTACGTGGTGCCATCGATCGGGTCGATGAGGACTCCGAGGGAAACCTCCGGGTGATCGACTACAAGACCGGTTCGACGAGGAACTACACGCGCCTTGATGAAGACCCCCTCAGTGGTGGCACGCACCTGCAACTCCTGCTCTACGCGCTGGCCGCTCGGACGATTCTGGATCGCACCGACGCCCGCACCGTCGGCGCGTACTGGTTCGTCACACGCAAAGGCGGGTTCAAGCCTTACGGCTATCTGATAACTCCCGAGTTGGAGGTTGCGGGGCTGCAAACGATCGCCGGCATTGTCGATTGCATCGAATCGGGGATCTTCCCCGCGCATCCGGCGACACCGCAATTCCGCCTCTGGGTCGATTGCCACTATTGCGAACCGGACGGTCTTGGACTGTCCCATCAATACTCCGACTGGCGGCGCAAGTCCACCGATCACGAACTGCAGCCCTACCTCGAGATCATCGGGGACGATCATGGGTGACGAATCCAAGGCCGACGCAACACCCGATTCGGGCGATGCCGGTCAACGCCTGCCCGCGGATGAGGCTCAACGTCGCCGAACACGCACCGAACGGGCTGTGAATCTGTTCGTCGAGGCCGGCGCAGGCACCGGAAAGACCCGGGCCTTGGTGGATCGCGTCCAAGCACTGGTCCTCGAGGACGGGGTGGCCATGGAGACAATCGCCATGATCACCTTCACCGAAAAGGCGGCTACGGAACTGCGCGATCGCATCCGCCAACGTTTCGAGGCTTCCGACAATCCCCGCGCATTGACCGCGCTCCAGCAACTCGACGGTGCCGCGGTGGGCACGCTCCACTCGTTCGCCCAACGCATCCTGACCGAGCATCCTGTCGAAGCAGGGCTCCCCCCTGGCATTGAAGTCCTTGACGAGATCGGCTCACAGGTCGAGTTCGAGCACCAGTGGCAACAGTTTCTCGACGAACTGCTTGAGGACCAGTCGGTGGCCCGGTCTCTGCTGTCGCTGGAGACCGCCGGGGTGAAACTGGATCAACTGCGATCTGTTGCGTTGCAACTGTCCGACAATTGGGACCTGATTACCGAGCGCCTCGATCTCGCACCGCCCCAGCCCGGACAGATCGATACCGCTGCTCTGGTTCGCCATTTCGACGACGTGCTCGAGCTCCGGCGCTTCTGCACAGACCCGTCGGACAAGCTGTACCGCCACCTGGAACGGGTTGAGGCGAACCGGGACGAACTGTCGAGTGCATTCGACGAGATTGAGGCGCTCTTTCTGGCGGGCGACATGGGTCTACAGAAGAGCGGTGCCGGCAGGGCAGTCAAAGTTGGACGGACCGGTAGAAAGGACAACTGGCAGACCGATGTGGACTCTGTCCGCTCGCTGGTGAGGTCGTTGGGCGAGCTGTGCGACGAAGCTGTCCAAACTGTGACAACCGCGGCGCTCGAATACGTGGGAGCACGAATCGGACAGTTCGTTCTCTCCACTGTCGAAGAACGTCGACAGACGGGCCGTCTGCAGTTTCACGACCTGCTTGTGCAGGCCCGTCAACTACTGCGCGACAAGGATGCGGGTGCCGAAGTTCGGGCTTCGCTTCACCGCCAATACACCCATCTGCTGCTCGACGAGTTTCAAGACACCGACCCGATCCAGATCGAGATTGCAGTGCTGATCGCCACCACGGAATCAGACACAGCCGACCACGAGTGGTCCGATCTGGAGGTGGCACCGGGGCGCCTGTTCCTCGTCGGTGACCCGAAACAATCGATCTATCGCTTCCGGCGGGCCGATATCGGCGTGTACCTCGCGGCCCGGGAGCGCTTCGTCGAACGTGCTTCGCTGACTGTCAATTTCCGCACCGTCGAACCCATCATCACCTGGATCAACGACGTTTTCTCCGAGTTGATCCTCCCCGAGCCCAACAGCCAACCAACCTACGTAGCACTGTCGCCACATCGCCTCAGCAGCGACGCTGCCGGCCCTGCCGTGGCAATTCTGGGTGCAGAGCCCATCAAAGCACCGCTCAACGCCGAAGAATTGCGCGCCGCAGAGGCCAACGACGTTGCGGCGACTGTGGCGGAAGTACTGGGAGGTGCCAACCCCTGGAGAGTCGAGGATCCCGACCAAGGCTGGCGAGATGCCCGTCCCAGCGATGTCTGTATTCTCCTTCCGTCCCGGATCAGCTTGGCAAGCCTTGAACGCGCCCTTGACGCACACGGGGTTCCCTACCGGGCCGAGACTTCCAGCCTGGTTTATGCCACCCGCGAAGTCCGAGAACTCATGCTCACGCTCCGCGCGATCTCTGACCCCACCGACGAACTCGCGACCGTCGCCTCGCTGCGCTCGTTCGTGTACGGCTGCGGCGACGACGATCTGGCGACCTGGCGTCTCCAATACGACGGCCGTTTCTCACTGCAGCGTGCGGTCCCCGAGGAGCATCAGGGCCATCCCGTCGCGGACGCGCTCTCGCACCTCAACAAACTCCACAATGAACGTCACTGGCTGGCTCCAGCTGAGTTGCTCGAACGCATTATCCGTGAACGGGCGTTGCTTGAGAGCGCAGTCGCCACACCTACCGTGCGAGACGTCTGGAGACGCCTGCGATTCGTGGTCGATCAAGCCAGAGCATGGACTGATGCGGGAGGCAGCGATCTCCGCTCTTATCTGGAATGGGCCAATCGCCAGGGAGTCGACAATGCGCGCGTGTCCGAAACGGTTCTTCCCGAGACGGACGACGACAGTGTCAGAATCTTGACGATTCACGGTGCCAAGGGACTGGAGTTCCCGATCACCGTGATGGCGGGCATGACAACTGCGTTCAAAAGTCCCCAACGCGGACCCGCGGTGCATTTTCCTGCCGGGCAACCCGCTCTGCTGAAGATCTCCAGCAGAGTCGCATCGGAGCGTTACGAAGACTGGAAAGTGTTCAACGACACGATGGACCAACACGAGAGACTGCGTCTGCTCTATGTGGCAGCAACCCGCGCCCGCGACCATCTCATCGTCTGTTTGCACCGCGTCGCGACCAGCAACAGGAGTACCAGTGCGACCGTGCTGGCCGAGCCGGCGTTGCGCTCCGAATCAGCAACCCCGTTTGTTCCAACGGACGCCAGTCCAAGCCCTCTCGGGCGGGCAACCCGTATGCCGCTGCTCGAACGGGACCAGTGGCTTTCGCAACGATCCACGGCGGCTGCCAGCGCCAGCCGTCGTAGCGTGGTTTCTGCTTCCACGTTGGCTCAAGAGGTGGCCGAAGCGACTGATCTGGGTCTCAACAAAGCTGCTCGCAACCTGGATCTGCCTCCTTGGCTCAAGGGACGCTACGGAAGCGCCTTCGGACGGGCGGTGCACGGGGTTCTACAGGTCATCGACCTGGCTACCGGCGAAGGACTGCGCGAGGCCGCTGCCGCCCAAGCGACGGCCGAAGGGGTCAGCAATCGGCGGTCAACCGTCGAACGGGTGGCCCGTACCGCGCTCGGATCGCAGGTCGCCCAGCAAGCATCCACCTCGGAGCACTGGCGTGAAGTCTGGGTCGCGGCAACAGTGGGTGATTGCCTCGTGGAGGGGTACATCGACCTCCTCTACCGCCAGGGTTCCGGCCTGGTTGTCGTCGACTGGAAAACGGACCACATCAGCGGCGACGACGGCATCGACGCCAAGCTCAACCGCTACCGGCTTCAGGGGGCCAGCTATGTCGCTGCCCTGGAGAAGGCCACCTCGCTGACAGTCGAACGAATGGTGTTCGTGTTCCTCAGCGAGGACCAGCCGATTGAGCGCGACCTGCCCGACCTGCGCAGCGCAGTTGCCGAAGTCCAACAGCGAACCCACGAACTCGCGGAACTGTCAGGTCTCAACGCCCAGCATCCCGATCTGTAACAACCCGGGCGGACGGCTCGCCGCCCGTTCTTCTAACGGCGCCGGACTCGCTCTCCTAGTTCTTCGGAGAGTCGAGCCATTCGCGTGCCCAGTTCGGCGCGCTCCGCAACATCCAGTTCTCCAATGTCGAGATCGAACGTGTCGAGCGCCAGTTCCAATGACGAGCGTGCTCGCTCGGCGCCAGCATTCGTAAGTTCGATGAGAACTCGGCGCTTGTCTTCTGGATCAGCAACGCGGCGAATCAGCCCACGATCTTCGAGGCGACGAATAGTCTTTGTCGTACCGCCTGTGGTTTGTACAAGCCGATCAGCGATATCGCCTGCTGCGAGACGGTGTGGTGGATCCTCGAGGCGAAGTGAGCACAAGAGGGTGAACTCCGAGGTGTCAAGTCCCTCTTCGATCAAGGTGTCAGCCAACAAGACTTCGAGTTGACGCCCAGTCCTGAATGTCCACAGCAGAACTTCAAACGTGGGGCGATGCCGCTCCCCGACCAATGGCACCAACGATCCGATAGCAGTGCTCCAACTATGGTCACCGGCCGATCGGTTACGCGTGCCCGCAGCCGGACTCAGCGGTTCCGACGTTTCGGAGCCTGACTCATCTGAATTCTCGTCCAGCACATCAACAGGCTAGCCAGGTTGCCTGTCTCGCCTCAAAGAGACACCCATCATCCGGGGTTCAATTATTTCCCAGGAAGGGGGTTGACGTGACTTCCCAGGAAGATATAATACTTCTCAGGAAGGTACCCCAAGCACATGGCCATCACCACCCAGACAAGCTCTGAAGTCCGCTTCGAGGACATCGACCTCACCGATGTCGAGGTCTTCGCTGATCGCTGCCCCCACGACTGGTTCACTTTTCTGCGCCAAAACGCCCCCGTCTGGAAGCACCCCGGCACCGAGCCTTCCGACAACGAACCGTTCTGGTGCGTCACGTCCTATGAACACATCCAACAGGTCCACCGGTCCGGAACGCTGTTCAGCCACCAGACTGGCCCGGGCCGCGACGGTTGCGGCGGTATCTCCCTTAGAGACCAAGAACCCATAAAGGGTCCCGGCCTGCAGATGGTGATGACCGACCCGCCCGCGCACACGCGCTATCGCAAGCTTGTCAACAGAGGTTTCACACCGCGTGTGGTGAACCGTCTCACCGATGCGTTCCGGTTGCGCACCACAGCAATCCTCGACCGGATAACTCCGCTCGGCTCGTGTGACTTCATAACGTCAATCGCCGCTGAACTTCCACTGATCGCGATAGCAGAGATCGTCGGTGTGCCCGAGGAAGATCGAGCCAAGTTGTTTGACTGGAGCAACCGGGCCATCGGCGGGCACGACGACTTGGACGACGGGTACACAGCCCTGCTCGAAATGGGGATCTACGCTCACGGGTTGACCGAACACAAACGCCAACAACCCGCCGACGACCTGTGGACCAAGCTCACTGAGGCTGTGGTGACCATGGAGGACGGCTCAAGGGTGGAGTTGACCGAGACAGAACGGGATCTCTTCTTCATCCTCTTGATCGTGGCCGGCAACGAGACCACCCGCAACAGCATCTCCAAGGGCATGCTCGCCTTCTTGGAACACCCCGATCAGTGGCAACGTTGGCTCGCGCACCCGGAACTGGCCAACACAATGGTCGACGAAGTGCTGCGCTACACCAGCCCAGTCAACTACTTCAGGCGGACCGCCACAGAAGACACCATGCTCGGCGGTCAGCACATCGCTGCGGGCGAGAAAGTCACGTTGTGGTACCCCTCCGGCAACCGCGACGAAGCCGAGTTCGGGCCGACGGCAGACTCCTTCGACATCGGACGCACCCCCAACCACCACATGGCCTTCGGTGCCGGTGGAGCGCACTTCTGCCTCGGCGCGAACTTGGCGAAACTGGAAATCAAGATCATCTTCGAAGAACTCGCCAAACGAACCCCCGACATCCGCCTTTGCGGGAAGCCCGAACGGCTCCGCGCCAACCTCGTCGACAGCATTTGGCGAATGCCCGTCGAATTCACCCCGAGCCCAGCGTCGCTCGAGACAGAAGGCACCAACGGGCACCGAACCTTAGACGATCTGACCGGCGCGACCTGCCCAGTAGGGGTCCTTTAGTCGACGTTTGTAGAGCTTGCCGTTGGGGTCGCGGGGCATGTCGGTCGTGTAGTCGATCGACCGCGGCAGCTTCTGTTTGGCAATCTGGGTGCCGAGCCAACTGAGGATGGCTCCGGTGGTCTCGTCGCCTGGTTCCCAACCGGCGGTCAATTCGACAGTCGCCTTGATCTCCTCGCCGGTGTCGGGATTGGGGATCCCGAACACGGCCACATCTGCGACCGCTTCGTGCTGCACCAGCGCTCCCTCGATCTCCGCAGGATAGATGTTGACCCCGCCGACAATGATCATGTCGTTGGCCCGGTCGTTGAGGAACAGGAACCCGTCATCGTCGATGTAGCCGATGTCGCCGACCGTGAAGAAGCCCCGCAGGCGGCTCTTCTCGGTCTTCTCCCGGTCGCCCTTGTATTCGAAAGTGTTGCCCGGCATCTTCATGTAGACGGTGCCCGACTCAAAGGGCGGTAGTTCGTTTCCGTCCCCGTCAACAACAATCACCTCCGCACCGGGCCACGGCTTTCCTACCGTCCCGGGCTTGGCGAGCCATTCCTGGGGACCGACGATCGTCCCGCCCCCCTCGGTCGCTGCGTAGTACTCCCAAATGGAGTCTCCCCACCATTCGATCATCCTGCGCTTCGTCTCGATCGGACACGGAGCCGCGGCGTGGACCATGCAGCGCAACGACGACACGTCATACGACTCGCGAACCTCGTCGGGAAGCTGCAGCAACCGGTTGAACATGGTCGGAACCATGTGTGAATGGGTCACGCGATATCGCTCGATTCGCTCCAGCAGACCCTCGGGGGTCCAGCGATCCATGAGGACCACAGTGTGGCCCATGTGCAGCGACATCGTCGTCCAGTTGTTGACAGCGGTGTGGTATGTGGGTGCCTGGGTGATCTGCACATTGTCGTCGTGGGGCATCGTTCCAAAGAGCATGAAAAGGCCTCCGGAACCAGCGGAGATCTCATCGACATCGCCGTCCGCCAGAGCACGTCTCACGCCTTTGGGGCGCCCGGTGGTTCCCGACGTGTAGAACATGTAGGAGCCCGGGCAGAGGTCCTCGGGACGTTCACCCGACTGGTCGCAGGTCAAATCGCCGAAGGGCCTGAATCCCTCCACCGGACCGACAGAGAAGCGATTGGACGCCGGCGTGGCACAGTCGCCGAGCACCCGCTCGACCTCAGCCTCGAACCGGCTCGACACGATCAGGGCCTTGGTCTCAGCGTCGTTGACTATGTAGCTGATCTCGGGCCCGACGAGATGCCAGTTGATCGTCGTCACGAAGAAGCCTGCTTGGAACGCTGCGAGGCACACTGCCACCTGTTCGAAGCTGTTGGGCAGCACGGTCGTCACCTGATCGCCCTTCGCCAACCCCGCGGCTCGCAAGCCGTGGACGATCCTGTTGGTGAGGTGGTACAGCTCGCCGTAGGTCATCTGGTTGTGGTCCGGGTCGACAACAGCGAGATGGTCGGGGTCGGCTTCGGCGATCTTCCAGAATCCTGTGATATCGGTGTTGGCCATGGTGCAGATGATCCTGCCCAAAACGCGATCGCGCCAATCCGCGGCGGTCGCGCTGATCCGACGCGCGATCGCGCTGATCCGCCAACCGATCATCAGCGGATGCGGCTAGTTGCCCACCCTGGTGGCTACTGTGAAATCCATGGCTGACGATCGCCCGCTCGAAGAACAGATACGTCTGGAGTACCGAGGCAAGGTGGCGTGGGTGACCATTGACCGCCCCCAAGTAGGCAACGCTCTGAGCCCGCCGTGTCGGGACCGCATCCGCGACATCTTCAAGGCGTTCAACACCAACCATCGGGCGCGGGCGGTCGTGCTTACCGCCACCGGCGACAAGCTGTTCTGCGCCGGCGCCGACCTCAGCCACAGCTCCCAAACCGATCGGGCGACTGATACCCCGGAGCAGGTGGTCGGTGACCCGCGCCGCATGATGCTCGACGGCCAGTACACGCTGTTCCCTGCCATCTTGGACTGCGATGTCCCGGTGATCGCCGCGGTCAACGGCACCGCAGCCGGGATGGGCGCGCATCTAGCCCTGGCCTGCGATCTTGTGGTCTGTTCCGAGCGGGCCAAGTTCGTGGAGGTTTTTGCCCGCCGGGGGTTGGTGCCAGATGCGCTCGGACCATGGTTGCTGCCCCGCATCATCGGTGTCCGTCGCACCATGGAACTGATGCTCTTCGCCGAGGACCTGCACGCGGACAAGGCTCTTGAATGGGGACTCATAAACAGAGTCGTCGGCCACGATCAACTGGAATCCGCGGCAAACGACTGGGCCGAACGGCTGGCCGCTGGACCTACCCGCTCATTTGCCTTCACCAAATGGCTGGTCAACCAGAGCCTCGACAGCGACAGAGCCACGATGGCCCAGAACGAAGCACTCGCGGTGGAACTGAACACCTACACCGCCGACTCCCAAGAAGGCGTCGCCAGTTTCCGGGAGCGGCGTGAGCCCGAATGGAAGGGTTACTGAAACTCCACGATCAGGCGCTCGACGCCACGGATGGTAATACGCGGTCGCCATGCCTCCTCGCTGATCGACCAACTCTGGTAGCGGTTCAGCAGGCGTTCGAGCACGACTTGGCCCTCCAGCCGTGCCAGGGCAGCTCCGAGGCAGAAGTGGATACCGGATCCGAACGAGAGCAGTTGGTTGTCGCTGCGGGTGATGTCGAAGCTGTCGGGATCACGGCAAACCGATGGATCGCGATTCGCTGCGGCCAGCAGCATGATGGTTGACGAACCCTCCGGGATTGTGATGTCACCGACTTCGATATCTGCGAAGACGTAGCGCCCATCGACCTGCACAGGCGGGTCGTAGCGCAGCACCTCTTCCACCGTCGCAGCGATGAGCGACTGATCTTCTCGGAGCAGCTTCAACTGGTCCGGGTGGGCGACCAGCGCCCGCACCATGTTGCTCAACAATTGTGTGGTCGTCTCGAAACCGGCGGCGTAGATCAGCAACACGTTGGAGATCACTTCGTCCTCACTCAGCCGGTCCTCGCCGTCGCTGGCCTGGATCAAACCGGTGAGCAGATCATCTTGAGGATCAGCTCGCCGCGTCTTGATCAACTCCGCGAGGTATTCCCGTGTTTGTAGCGCTGCTGCTTCTGCTCTGACGATCTCTTCAGCGCTGGACACGGGTTCGAGCGAAGCGGTCAAATCGGCGATGAAAGGCCGGAGCCAGTCACGATCGGCTTGCGGCACGCCCACCAGCGCGCTGATCACATTTGCGGGCAATGGGAAGGCCACACATTCGACAAAGTCCCCGCTGCCACCGAGGTCGTCAAGGAGTCCGTCGGTCATGGCCGTCACCTCGGGGCGCAACCGCTCGACTCTGCGCGGTGTGAAGGCCCGGCTGACGAGGCCACGAATCCGGGTGTGATCCGGTGGATTCAGAAACAACATCGAGACCGTTTCGCTGTCGACCTGCCGACGGGGACTGCCGTCAATCGATACAGGGCCGATGGACTGTTGATCCGGTGGACTGCCGCAGCGGGGATCCCTCAGGAGGTTCCTGGCATTCTCGAACTCAGAGATGACCCAGGTACCGGAAGTTTGGGTACGAAACAACGGCGCTGTCTCGCGAAGCTCGCGGTAGAGCGGGTATGGGTCAGCGATCGCCGATGGATCAAGCATCAAGGTGAGCAGCAGGTCGTCGGGAGTCATCGTGGCGAAACGTTACTGGGATAACGGGCCAGCGCCGCAGCGATCTCCGCGGCGACTCGGGCATTGCCTTGTGCCAAGGCCAGGTTGGCGTTGACGCTGAGGCCGTCGGTAGCGGAGGCGATCGCATCGAGAAGTACTGGCGTGACCGCCGGACCACGCAGGTCCCGCTGCTCGATGAGAGCCAGTGCCGAGTCGAGCGCGTCCTTGATCTGCTCCGGGTCGAGTTCCGCGCTCTCGCTGATCGGATTGACAACCAGGATTCCGCCCGGATGACCCACCGCGGCCGCGCCGCGCAACATCGTCGCCACCTCGTCGCCGTCGTCGACCACCGTCGGCACTTCGAGCCCGCTGTCGCGCACATAGAACGCGGGGAAGCGATCCGTCCGCCAACCGACCACCGGCACACCGAGCGACTCCAGATACTCGAGCGTGCGCGCCAGGTCCAGGAACGCCTTGGCACCCGAGGACACCGTCACCACCGGGTGACGGGACAGTGCGACAAGGTCGCCGCTCACGTCGCCACTCGCTTCGACACCGCGATGAACGCCACCGATCCCTCCAGTCGCGAACACCTCGATTCCTGCACGCGCCGCCAGGGTCAGCGCTGCGCTCACGGTCGTCACTCCAACATCGAGTCCGCCCGACACAGCATGAGCCAAGTCACGCGCCGCAACCTTGTTCGCGCCGGCCAGCACTCGATCAAGGTCAGCTGCCTCGACCCCCACGACGGCCACACCGTCGATCACCGCGGTCAGCGCAGGGACTGCTCCGCCATCGCGGACCGCCGCCGCGCAGCGTTCGAAGCACTCCCGATTGGCCGGGGAAGGCAGACCCAGGCGACTGAAGATCGTCGACTCCAGAGCCACCACGCGCCGATGCCCCGACAAGGCTGCGCCGACTTCTTCGCCAACTCGAAAGAACCTCGCGTGTCCGGCCACAACGAGAGCCTATGGACTGTAGCGGGTAGGCAGACACTGCTCGATTGCGCTATCAATTACCCCGTGATTGACATACTGAAGCAAACATGGGACGAACTGCTCGCGGAGGGCTCCCCATTCGCCTGGTCGACTCAAGAGGTTCGGGGCATACCAATGCGGGTCTTCGACACCGCCCCTCCCAATATGCGTTTCGTCTGGGAGTTGTCTGGTCAGTTCGTCGATCGGCCCTACATGATCTTCGAGGACGAGACCGTCACCTATGGCGAGGCCCATGCGATGGTTCGATCACTGGCCCATTACCTGGTCGACGAGCATGGTGTCGGCCCCGACGACCGGGTTGCGATCGCCATGCGCAACTACCCGGAGTGGGCGATCGCCTACTGGGCGACGGTGGTGATCGGTGCTTCCGCAGTGGGAGTCAATGCCTGGTGGACCTCGGCCGAACTCGAGTACGCGCTCAAGGACTCTCGCCCCAGAGTGCTGATCGCGGACGACGAACGTCTCGAACGGGTGCTTGAAGTGCTTCCGGCAGTTCGCGCCGAAGCTCCGATGCACATTGTCTCGGTACGCAGCGACCGAGAGCTTCCCGCCGACGCTTCCCGCTGGACTGATCATGTGGTCGCCTCCGGCGCGCCGGATTCTCTCCCGCCCGCTGAGATCCATCCCGACGATGACATGTGCATCTTCTACACCTCGGGTACGACAGGGTTCCCCAAGGGGGCGCAGTTGACCCACCGCGGTTCGGTGCACAACGTGTTGCATCTCGCTTTCGCCAACGCCGTCGCCACAGCGGCCACCGCCAAACTGGCAGCTGCCGACGAAAGCACCGCCGCGGCTCCGGCCACGCCCGGCGACGACACAGACCCACCCCCTCAGGCGGTCATCATGGTGCCGACGCCGTTGTTCCACGTCACCGCCAACAACTGTGTGCTTCATCCCGCAACCATTTCCGGCGGCAAGATGGTGATGATGCACCGCTGGGACGCCGCTCGGGCTCTCGAACTGATCGAACGCGAAGGCGTCAACATGTTCACCGGCGTGCCGACGATGGCCCGCGAGATGCTGGCACACCCCGACTGGCACACCCGCAACACCTCCAGCCTGGCCTCGTTGGGCGGCGGAGGTGCGGCCATCCAGCCTGACCTGGTCGAGAAGATCGACAACGCCGACGGCGACGTGAAACCGGCGACCGGCTACGGACTCACCGAGACCAGCGGTGTCATAACAGCAGTGAGCCACGCCTTCTTCTCAGCTCGGCCGACTTCGGCCGGACGGGTGATGCCGACGTTCGAGTACAAGGTGGTCGACATCGACGGCAACGAAGTCCCGCAGGGGGAACGCGGCGAGCTGTGCGTGAGGGGGCCAGCGGTGGTCAAGGGCTACATCAACCGTCCGGAGGCGACCGCGGAGGCCATCGTCGACGGTTGGTTCCACACCGGCGACATCGTCTACATCGACGCCGACGAGTTCGTCCACATCGTCGACCGGGCCAAGGACATGGTCCTGCGCGGCGGAGAGAACGTCTACTGCGCGGAGGTCGAAGCCGCGATCTACGAGCACCCCGACGTGGCTGAGGCTGTCGTCTTCGGGGTGCCCGACGAGCGGCTCGGCGAGACGGTGGGCGCAGCGATCTACCTGGCCGAGGGCACCGAACTCGACGAGTCCGAGTTGGCCGCCCATCTGGCGCCGCTGATCGCCAGGTTCAAGCAGCCCGAGCACGTATGGTTCGTCGACGAGCCGCTGCCCCAGAACGCCAACGGAAAGTTCGTGAAACGCCAACTCAAAGAAGAGCTCCTCTCCAGCTCCTAGCGTTCATCCGACCTTCCTGGCCCCGGTAGCGACCTGCTGGCCCGGCTGTCGCCTGCCGGCCCTGCTGTCGTCAGGGAGTACGTGGCTGTTCTGCAACATTGGGCCACAACAATAGAATGGCGGCAGTGGAACCGGTGCCGTATCTGACTGAACGCCTACAGGGCTTCGGAACCACGATCTTCACGGCCATGTCGGCACTTGCAATCGAGACTCAATCGGTGAACCTCGGGCAGGGCTTCCCGGACACCGATGGTCCGGTTGCCGTGTCTCAGGCAGCAATCGATGCCATCAAGGCGGGTCACAATCAGTATCCGCCGCTGCCCGGGATCGAGCCTTTGCGGACAGCAGTTGCTGAGCATCGCCTACGATTTCGCGGCCAGAGGTTCGATCCCAGCGGCGAGGTGCTCATAACCGCCGGAGCAACCGAGGCGTTGGCCGCGGCGCTGCTGTCGTTGACAGGACCAGGTGACGAGGTCGTCACCTTCGAACCCTATTACGACTCCTACGCCGCCGGAATCGCCATGAGCGGCGCTCAACGCAGGGTCGTGACCCTGCGAGGTCGCGACTTCGCGTTCGACCCGGAGGAGCTCGAGGCAGCGTTCACGCCCGCAACGAAGCTGATGTTGCTCAACTCGCCGCACAACCCGACCGGCAAGGTCTTCTCTCGCTCAGAACTGGAAATCATCGCCCGGGTCTGCATCGAGAACGATGTCATCGCTGTGACCGACGAGGTCTATGAACATCTCGTGTTCGACAATGCCGAACACATCCCGCTGGCCACATTGCCGGGGATGGCGGAGCGGACCATAACGGTCTCGTCTGCCGGAAAGATCTTCTCGTTCACCGGCTGGAAGATCGGATGGGCATGCGGCCCGGCGGAGTTGATCAACGCTGTGCGTACGGCCAAACAGTTCCTGACGTTCGTGAGCGGCGCACCGTTGCAGCCGGCAGTTGCGGTCGGGCTCCGCCTCGGTGACGACTTCTTCGACGACTACGCCGCGCAGATGCAGTCGAAACGCGACCGGCTCGTGGACGGCCTCGATAAGGCCGGATTCGACGTGATCGTTCCTCAAGGCACGTATTTCGTCACCGTCGACATCACCGCGCTGGGCGAGACTGACGGAATCGACTTCTGCATGTCGCTTCCACAGCGTTGCGGTGTGGTGGCGGTTCCCACCCAGGTGTTCTACGACAATCCCGAGACCGGCCGTCGGCTCGTGCGTTTCGCTTTCTGCAAACGTGACGAAGTGCTCGACGAAGCGAGCCGACGACTCCGACAGCTCAACCGAACCGTAACAGGAGCGATCTGATGCTGGTCGCAGCAATTCAACACGACATCGAGTGGGAAGCTCCTGAACGCAACTTTGAGCGTCTGCGTCCACAGATCGAATCCGCTGTTGACAAAGGTGCGTCACTCGTGGTGCTGAGCGAAATGTGGTCCACAGGGTTCTCGATGAACTCGACCGACATTGCCGAAGCGCCGGACGGCCCCACGGCCACGTTCATGCACGACACCGCGGCTGCCACAGGCGCCTGGATCACCGGATCGTTCCCGGAACACACCGAAGGCTACGACCTGCCGACCAACCGTCTGCTGCTCGCCGGGCCCGATGGTGAGGACCACCGCTACTCCAAGATCCATCCCTTCACGTACGCCAAGGAGGATCAGCACTACGCCGCGGGACGCGGAACCGTGACAATCGAGGTCGAGGGCGTGAGGGTGACCCCCCTGATCTGCTACGACCTGCGGTTTACCGACTTGTTCTGGGACAACGCCGCCACCACCGACTGTTTCGTCGTGCCGGCCAACTGGCCTGAAGCCCGCCGCCTGCACTGGATGACGCTGCTGAGGGCACGCGCTATTGAGAACCAGGCTTATGTCGTGGGTGTAAATCGGGTCGGATCGGCGGGCCGTCTCAGCTACTCCGGCGACAGCCGCATCATCGATCCGCTGGGGGAGATGGTCGAGGCAACCAGTGGCACCGAAACGACCATCTGTGCTGAGGTCTCGGCCGCGGTGGTAACTCAAGTCCGCAGAGACTTCCCGTTCATGCAGGACCGTTAGACGACGCGGGCCGCGACGGCGGGATGGCGGGCGCCGATAGGGTCGGGCGGTGCGCATTCTGGTCACCAACGACGACGGCATCGATTCGATAGGGCTGCACGTGCTCGCCCGGACCATGCGACCCTTGGGAGACGTGGTCATCGCCGCGCCTGATTCCGAGTATTCGGGATACGGCGCCGCCATCGGTTCGATCTGGCATATGGAGCCCGAAGTGCGCCGTACGCAGATCGAAGGGATCGACGAAGCGTGGTCCGTCTCCGCGGCGCCGGCGTTGTGCGCCATGTTCGGACGGCTCGGGGCCTTCGGTGACATCGACCTCGTCGTTTCAGGCATCAACCCCGGAGCCAACGTGGGCCGCAGCGTCTACCACTCGGGAACGGTCGGGGCCTGCCTCACCGCCCGCAACGGCGGCATCAACGCGGTCGCCGTGAGCCAGTCGATCGACGACTGGGGGGTTGAAGGCCAGGGCTGGGAAGCCATGCTGGCCGACCAGCACTGGCAGGGGGCTGCAGATGTCGCCGCGGTCGTGGTCGAGCAGCTGATCAGCGACCTGCCAACCGACCCGGTGGTGATCAACATCAACGTCCCGAACCGGCCCGCTGCCGAG
Organism: Candidatus Aldehydirespiratoraceae bacterium; assembly: GCA_965221585.1. Taxonomy (GTDB): domain Bacteria; phylum Actinomycetota; class Acidimicrobiia; order Acidimicrobiales; family Aldehydirespiratoraceae; genus VXYK01. Next base: position 2,580,046 of record OZ244898.1, read on the forward strand.
ATGGAGGGATGGAAGCGCACCAGGGTCTGCTCCGCTCCCCCTCGCTCTATAGCGACCGCATCGCTAGTTCCCAAACCGGGCCACGACGGAGCTTTCACCGTTGACATGTCGTGGGGAGACCCGATCGATACCCCCACCGAAGACGACACCGGTGCCGTTATGGCCGGCTACGCCTCGGTCACATGGTTGAACCGGCTTGAGGGCGAAGCCCCAGCCGCAACCGTTGCGTCCTGTGCCGAGTCGGCACTCGACGCATTCTTCGGTTGAGGTGATGCTCACCGCTTCGGGGTTGGCCAAGTCATACGGCCCTCGTGAACTCTTCCGCGACGTGACGCTGCTGCTCTCTCCGGGTCGCCGCATCGCCCTGGTCGGAGGCAACGGCACCGGTAAGACGACCCTCATCGAGATCCTCATGGGCACGAACCGACCCGATGCCGGCTCGGTCACCAAACCACGAGACATGACATTGGGCTACCTGCCGCAGGACCTCGTCGAAACCACCAAGAGAACCGTGATCGCAGAAGTGGTCAGCGGAGCGGGCGAACTGGCAGTCCTGGCGGACCGTCTCAACGAACTCGAGACCCTGATGGGCGACCCCGGACGGGATCAAGAAAAAGTCCTCGCCGACTACGGGGAAACCCAGAGCCGCTTCGAGTCGATGGGCGGATACGCCCTCGAAGCAGAAGCTCAGAAGGTTCTCGCCGGTCTTGGCTTCGCCGCAGGCGACGCGCAGCGCAACGTAAGCGAACTCTCCGGAGGATGGCGTATGCGTGTGGCGTTGGCCCGGCTGCTGCTGGCCAAACCCGACGTGCTGATCCTCGACGAGCCGACCAATCACCTCGATGTCGACTCGGTCGCCTGGCTCGAACAGCAGCTCGCGGCGTGGCCCGGCGCTCTGCTGTTCGTCAGTCACGACCGCGACTTCATCGACGCCATAGCAGACCGGGTCGTGGAACTGGCCGAAGGCACCGCACTCGAGTACGTGGGTGGCTTCGCCGAGTTCGTGGTCGCCCGCGAGGAACGCCTGGCGCGTATAGAGGCCGCCGCGGCCAACCAGGCCCGTGAGGTGGCCAAGGTAGAGCGCTTCATCAACCGATTCCGCTACAAGGCCTCCAAGGCCCGGCAGGTGCAGAGCCGTGTCAAGACCCTCCAGAAACTGGAGATGATCAAGGTCCCCGACCGCAAAGAGTTGGTGGCCCGCTTCGCTTTTCCTGATCCGCCCCGGTCCTCGCGGGTCGTGGCGGAGTTCCACGATGCCACCGTCGGCTACGACGACATCCCCGTCGTGTCGGATGTGTCGCTGACCGTTGAACGGGGCGAGACCGTAGCTCTCGTCGGGCCAAACGGTGGAGGCAAGACCACGTTGCTCAAGTTGATACTCGGGCAACTGGAACCAACCGGTGGAACCGCGCAGCTCGGCAACAACGTGAGCGTCGCGGCGTTCCATCAGCACCAGGCCGATGAACTCGACGGAAGCAAAACCGTGATCGAGTTGTTCTCCGGTGGGATCGACCCAGGTAAACGAAATCTGCGGACTGTGCTCGGCTCGTTCGGTTTTCCCGGAGACGCCGCTGATCGTCACGTACGGGATCTCTCGGGCGGCGAACGCACCCGTCTGGCTCTGGCCAGAACCATGATCGAACCCGTAAACCTGCTGGTCCTCGACGAGCCCACCAACCACCTCGACCTGCCCTCCTGCGACGTCCTCGAAGACGCCCTGACCGCCTACCCCGGGACGGTTCTGCTCGTCACCCACGACCGCCACCTGATACGCAATGTCGCCGACGCGGTCATCGAAGTGCGTGACGGCAGGGCCGCGCTGCATCCGGGCGTCCCCGACGAAGTGCTTACGCCCGCAGTCCCCGGCAACATCGGAACCGCCAAGCTGGCCGGCAGCAAGCCTCAGAACCTCCGAGCTCAACACCGACGCCAAAGCGCTCATGCCCGCCAGGCCTCAGCCGATCTCCGCAAGCAGGTGGCGCGCCTCGAGCGGAACCTGGCCAAGGCCGACGAGGTCGTCGCTGATCTGGAAGCTCGACTGGCTGACCCCGAGATCTGTGAGGACCCCGAGGAACTCCAGCGACTGGCCGAGCTCTACGACCAGGCAACCACCCGGGCCGCCACTTTGATGCACGACTGGACCGAAGCCGCCGAACGACTCGAAGCCGCCGACTGACCATCCCAACCCAGAGTTGCGGCTACGCCCGGCAAAAGCACAGCGCGGCTCCGGCTACGCCCGGCAAAAGCACAGCGCGGTATTGTGCCGCGGTGAACGCTTCTGGATCGCCGTTGTGGACGCCGTCGCCAGAGCGAGCCGGCGACACCAACATGGCCAAGTTCGCGGCCCGTCACGGGTTCGCTACATATGCGGAATTGCACGCCTGGTCGGTCGCTGAACCGGCCGATTTCTGGGCCGCGGCGTGGGATGAGTTGGGTGTCATCGGTGACCGGGGCGAGCGGATCATCGAAGCTGCCGAACCGTTCTGGAAGACCCGCTTCTTCTGTGACGCGTCGCTGAACGTGGCTGAGAACCTGCTCGGAGCAATCGCTGACAACGAACTAGCGGCGGTCTCGTTCACAGAGGATCCCTCGTTCCACCGGGAGATCAACGGCGGCGACTTGCGAATGCTGGTCGGGCAACTCCAGGTTGCGATGCGCCAGGCAGGTGTGGGTCCAGGAGACTGCGTCGCCGCCTGGCTCCCGCACATCATCGAGACCGTCGCGGTGATGCTGGCGGCGGCTTCGGTCGGCGCGGTGTTCTCCTCGACCTCCCCCGATTTTGGTGTCGACGGGGTCGTCGACCGATTCGGTCAGGTCGAGCCAAAGCTGCTGTTCACATGCGACGCCTACAGCTACGGCGGCAAGATCCACGACCGGCTCGGTCTGCTCGATGCAATCAGCGCCGCGTTGCCGTCAGTGGAGCAGATTGTGGTGGTCCCCCATCTGGGCGACGGCGGGCCGGGAGCTGCCGCAAAGGCGATCACGCTGGCGGACTTTGTCGGCCAGATCATGCCGACAGAGCCGACCTTCTCACGTTTCGGATTCGATCATCCGTGGTATGTGCTGTTCTCCTCCGGTACCACAGGAAAGCCCAAGTGCATCGTCCATCGAGCCGGTGGGGTGCTGCTGAAACACCTGGTCGAACATCAACTGCACTGCGATATCAGGCCTGGCGACCGCGTCTTCTACTACACCACCGCCGGTTGGATGATGTGGAACTGGCAGGTCTCCAGCCTGGCCTCCGGGGCGACCCTCGTCCTCTACGACGGAGCCCCGATGCATCCCGACGGCAACCGGCTCTTCGACCTCACCGACAGTGCAAGAATCACGCTCTTCGGAACCTCCGCGAAGTTCATCGAGGCGCTCGGAAAGTCCAGTCTTCGACCTGTCGAGACGCATGACCTCACGAGCCTTCGCACCATGACCTCGACGGGTTCGACCCTGGCGCCTGAGGGGTTCCGCACCGTCTATGAGCGCGTCAAGGCCGACCTTCATCTTGCTTCGATCTCGGGCGGGACCGACCTGTGCGGTTGCCTCGTGGCCGGTGATCCGACCAGTCCCGTCCACGCCGGGGAGATCCAGCGCGCGGCCCTGGGTCTTGACATCGACGTGGTCGACGAGTCCGGAAACACCCGGGGAACCCACAGGCGAGGCGAACTGGTGTGCCGCAATGCTTTCCCGTCTATGCCGCTCGGATTTCGCAATGACCCGGACGATGTGCGTTACCAGGCCGCCTACTTCCAACGCATCGCCGGTGTCTGGCACCAGGGCGACTTCGCCGAGCGGACCGGGCCGGACGGGTTCATTATCCACGGCCGTTCCGACGCCACGCTGAACCCCGGGGGAGTCCGTATCGGAACTGCTGAGATCTACCGGCAGCTCGACAAAGTCCCCGAGGTGTCCGAGAGCGTCGTCATCGATCAGAGCCATTCCGGCGACACCCGGATCGTCTGTTTCGTCGTGTTGAGCGAGGGTTGCTCGCTCGATGAGGAACTCACGAACCGGATCAAAGCAACCGTGCGGACAGGTGCGACTCCGAGGCACGTGCCGGCGGTGATTGGCCAGGTCCGTGAGGTTCCCCGAACCCGCAGCGGCAAGATCGTCGAATTAGCTGTCAAAGCCGCCGTGGAAGGCAGGAATGTGGCCAATACCGAGGCGTTGGCGAACCCGGAGGCCCTCGACGAGTTCCGCGATCATCCTGCACTCGCATCGCCACGTTCGACTTGAACTCGGGCCTAGTAAAGTCGTTGGATGGCCAGTGTTGAAGTTTCCAACGGGATAACCATCGAGTACGACATCCGCGGGGAGGGCGAGCCGATCCTGTTCATTATGGGGCTCAGCGGCCAGCTCATCGATTGGCCCGAGGAGTTCGTCGACCTGTTCGCCGCCCGCGGCTACCAGGTGATCCGATTCGACAATCGCGACTCGGGCCTGTCCTCGCAAGCCGATTGGGAGCCGCCGTCGATCCGCAGGTCGATGATGTCGATGCTGAGCCGAAGGCCTCTGCGGGACGTGGGCTACACCGTTGAGGACATGGCTGTCGACGCAGCACAGCTTCTTGGCGCGCTCGACATCGACTCCGCGCATGTCGTCGGCATCTCGATGGGCGGAATGATCGCCCAAGCCATGGCTGTCAACCACCCGAACAAGGTGCGCAGCCTCTGTTCCATCGCCAGCAAACCCGGAGACCGCAGGTCGGGAGGCATTACCCTGTCGCTCATCCGCCAGCTTCGCAAACGCCCCGAACCGACCCGCGAGAATGCGGTGGACGAGTCGTTGAGGATGATCCGAGCAGTTTCTGGCGATCACTTCGACATCGAACGGCACCGCTTGAACGCGACGGCCTCGGTACAGAGGAGTTTCACCCCCTCCGGCACCGCTCGCCAGGCCGCAGCCATCGGCGCGAGCCCGGACCGCACCAAGAGACTGGCCAAGACGAGCGTGCCGACGCTGGTGATCCACGGAATCAAGGATCCACTCGTCAAACCCAGCGGTGGGATCGCCACAGCTGCGGCAATTCCCAGTTCGCGCCTGCTGATGCTGCCCGATATGGGCCATGACCTGCCGCCCCCCCGTTGGCCGGAGCTGTGCGACGCGATCGTCACCAACATCGAACGCGCCGGGTCAGACGAGAAGGGCAGGCTCGCCTCCTCAAGAATGTCGCCGACCCCGAACCGCTAGAACCCACCCAAACCAAGCGCCGGAGGCCATGCGCTACAACCTTCACACATTCCGGGGCGATGTCACCAGCGGTGTAGTGGCCGCAGTCATCTCGATCACGGCCGCCGCGACCTACGGTGTGGTCTCTGGGCTCGGAGCTGTCAGCGGAATCTACGGCGCCATCGCGGTGGGTCTGTTCGTAGGTTTGTTCGGGCGCGAGCGGCCTCAGGTGGCGTCGACCAGCAGCGTAATGGCGGTGGCGATGGTGACTGTCCTCGCCACGACCGCGGACACGGCAGGAGAGGCGTTCACCGTTGTCGTCCTCGCGGGTCTCATGCAGATGCTCTTCGGCGCGGCGAGGATCGGCAGCTACATCTCCTATACGCCGTACTCGGTGATCGCCGGTTTCACGTCGGGCATCGGGGTGATGCTGGTGCTCTCCCAGGTTCAAGCATTCCTCGGTGGGACGATCCGGATCTCCAAGCCGGTCAACGCGATCCGTGAATGGCCCGACGTGTTCAACAGCGCCGACACGCCGAGTGTGATCATCGCGGCCGTCACGCTCGCCGTCGCCTTCTTATGGCCGCGCAGACTGCGTCGAACCGTGCCTGCGATGGTCGCCGGTCTGGTCGCCGGCACCCTGCTCAGCGTCGTCTACCTGTCCGATGTTGCAACGATCGAAAAAATCCCGACCGGCCTTCCCGAACTGCAGTTGCCGAGCACATCGCTCAGCTTCCTGGCCTCTGCAGTGATCCCGGCTCTGACGATCGCCCTGCTCAGTTCGCTGCGCGGGCTCGTGTCGTCGCTGGCGGTCGATTCCCAGACGCGCACCCGGGAGGATCCGGATCGGGGGTTGCTGAGCATGGGCGCAGGCAACATGGCCGCCGGCCTCATCGGCGGCCTGCCCGGTCACACCACGTTCACAACGACGATGCTCAGCATGCGCATGGGCGGAAGGACACAGGTCTCGACCGCGACGCGGGCGGCGGTCCTGTTTCTGATCGTCCTCGGCCTCGGGCACTATCTCGAGTTCGTCCCGCACGCCGCGCTCGCCGGTGTGCTGTTCGTCATCGGCTGGGAGATGATCGATTGGCGTTTTCTGGTACGGATGCACCGGGTCCAACGGGAACACCTTCTGATCATGATCACCACGCTGGGAATCACTGTGTTCTTGGACCTGATCACCGCCATCGCCGTGGGTCTGATCGTGTCGGGAATGATCGGAGCACGACAGTTCGAACGGCTACAGCTCGACAACATCATCTCGGTCCCCTTGCTCGACCAGGTCTTCCTTGACGACAAGGATCCTGACGAACATGGAATCAGCCCGTATTCGGCTCGGGTGGGACTCGTCAAGCTGCGCGGCAGCTACACCGTTGCGTCGTCGAGCAAGCTGATGCGGATCATCGGCGACGACATAGTCGGTCACGAGGTCGTGATCCTCGACTTCTCGGAGACCGACCACATCGACGACAGCGCCGCGCTGGTGATCGAACAGTTGGTCGACACGGCCGCGGCCAGCGGCACGGACTGCATCGTGACCGGTCTCGGCGGATCACCCGCGGTGACTCTGGAGTCGCTCAACGTGCTGCGGCGTGTCCCCGCCGAACATGTCGTGGGAACGCTCGACACAGCCCGGGAGAAGGCCCGACAACTGCTCTAGGATCGGCCCTCAGGGCGACCGATTGTCGACAGTGGAGCGCGAGAATCGGCGGACACGACGGATCTGGGCTCCGGTATCGACCACAAACACGACCAGAGCGAACCAGATCAACACGAATCCCAGCGCCTGCCCTCCGCCCCAGGGTTCGTTCCACCACAGGACACCCAGGAAGAACTGGATAGTCGGTGCCAGGAACTGAAGCATCCCGACGATCCAGAGTTCGATGCGCCGCGCCGAGGCGGAGAAGAGCAGCAACGGCGCGATCGTCATGGCGCCGGCCCCGATCAGCCAGATGTCGAGGCCTATATCGGACAGGCCGAACACGCCGTCGCCACTGAGTGCCCGCACGACCAACAGGCTCAGCACGAATGGAAGCAGTACGAGCATCTCGATGGTGAGCCCGTCCCAGGATCCCGCCGGCGAGGTCTTGCGGAAGAGCCCGTAGAGGGCGAACGATCCGGCCAGGTAGAGGGCAATCCACGGAACCGACCCGACGTCGAGCGCGAGAACCAGCACGCCGCACGCGGCGATCAGCACTGTCATCATGGGTACGAGGCGCAACCGTTCCCGAAGCACGACCACACCGAGCAGGACGCTCATCAGCGGATTGATGAAGTATCCGAGGCTCGCTTCCAGAACCCGGTCGGTCGTCACGACCCAGATGAAGGCGATCCAGTTGGTGGCCAGCAGCGAGGCGGTGAGGGTGAACATGAGCAGGTCCCGCGGCGAGGCGACCAGGGCTCGGAGTCTGGACAGCGAACCGTTGATCAATTGCCAGCCGACCAGAAGAACCGCCGCTGCGGCGGCTCGCCACAGGATCACGTCGAACAGCGGCACATCGCCTTCGATTCGCCAGTAGATCGGTGACAGACCCCACAGCAGATAGGCCGAGACACCGAGCAGCACACCCCGATTCACCGAGCCAAGCTACGCTTACCCGTCAACCAAACCGCAACAACCAGAACAAAATCCCAATGAGCAGTACAGCAAACATGAGATCCAAGTCCGAAAATGAATGGCACCAGACGGCCTGCATGTTGTGCAGCATCAACTGTGGCGTGGAGATCAAGATCCAGGACCGGCGGATCACCCGAGTGCGCGGCGACAAGGCCCATCCGGGATCGAGGGGCTATACCTGCGAGAAGGCTCTGCGCCTCGACCACTACCAGAACGGCAAGGACCGGTTGAGCGCGCCGCTGCGACGCCGAACCGATGGGACCTTCGAGGAGATCGACTGGGACACCGCCATCCGTGAAGTCGCAGCCGGTCTTGCCAAAGTCCGCGATGAACACGGCGGAGAGAAGATCTTCTATTACGGAGGTGGTGCTCAAGGCAACCACCTGCCTGGTGGATACTCAGGAGCCACTCGCAAGGCGCTCGGCATGCGCTACCAGTCGAACGCCCTAGCCCAGGAGAAGACCGGCGAGTTCTGGGTCGACGGTCAACTGTACGGTGCCATGGCCTGCCACACGTCGCCGGACTTCCACCACACCGACTGCGCAGTCTTCGTGGGCAAGAATCCCTGGCACAGCCACGGGTTCCCGCGTGCCCGAGTAACCCTCAAGGAGATCTCCAACGATCCCGACAGGCACCTGATTGTGATCGACCCGCGCCGTACCGAGACCGCCGAATTGGCGGACATCCACCTTCAGCTGCGCCCGGGGAGCGATGCCTGGCTGCTCGGTGCCATGCTCAAAATCCTCGTCAGTGAGGGCCTCGCCGACCGTCGCTGGCTGGCCCGCCACGCCAACGGCCTCGATGAACTGACCGAGATGCTGTCGATCGTCGACATCGAGCAATGGTGCGAGAAGGCCGGAGTGACCAGTGCCGAGGTCCGGCACGCCACCCGCACGATCGCCAACGCCGAGAGTTGCGCCATCCTCGAAGACCTCGGCATCCAGATGGCGCCGCACTCGACTCTCAACTCGTGGCTCGAGAAGCTGATCTACATCCTCACCGCGAACTTCGGCAGGAAGGGAGGGATGAACATCCACTCCCGCATGGGCAAACTCGCAGGTGGCGGTAGCAAAGGCCGAAGCCCTGTCGGTGGCCACCGAATCCTCGGCGGGCTCATCGCCTGCAACAACATTCCCGGTGAGATCCTCACCGATCATCCCGACCGCTTCCGGGCGATGATCGTGGAGTCCAGCAATCCGATCCACTCGCTGGCCGACTCCCAGCGGATGCGCGAGGCGTTCCGCGCCCTCGACCTGGTGGTGGTCATCGACGTGGCGATGACCGAGACCGCCCGCGAGGCCGACTACGTGCTCCCGGCCTGCTCCCAGTACGAGAAATGGGAGGCCACTTTCTTCACCACCGAATTCCCCGACAACTACTTCCATCTGCGCCGACCGATCTTCGAACCGCTCGAGGGCACGTTGACAGAGGCGGAGATCCATCGTCGGCTGTGCCGTGCGCTCGGTGCCTACAGCGACGAGGATCTGGCGCCGCTGGTGGCTGCGGCACAGCAGGGACGCGAAGCGTACGGCGAGGCGTTCTTCACAACACTCGCCGACAACCCCGAACTCGGCAAGTACACGCCGGTCGTGCTCTACGAGACGCTGGGGCCTGCCTTGGGCGAGGGCAACGAGGTCGCAGCAGTGATGTGGGGGTTGTCGCAGATCTTCGTGACCCAGGACCCCGAGGCAGCCCGTCGCGCAGGTGTCGAAGGCGAGGGTCTCGCACAGGGAGACGCCCTGTTCGAAAAGATCTTCACTTCGCCCAGCGGCATGGTGTTCTCAACAGACCCGTACGAACAGACTTGGGAACGGATGCGAACCCCTGACCACAGGATCAACCTGATGATCGAAGAACTGCGCGACGAATTCGATTCGCTGGCCACCAGCGATCCCCGCGACGCCGGCGACGACTACCCGTTCGTGCTGTCGGCCGGCGAGCGCCGCTCCTACACCGCCAACACCGCCATCCGGGACCCAGAGTGGCGCCGCAAGAAACCCGGCACGGGGCTGCGCATCAACCCCGACGACGCTCAGGACCTCGGTTTGTCCGACGGCGCGAAAGTGCGGCTCACGACCAAGCGCGGCGAGACCGTCACCGAGATTGAGATCTCCTCGACATTGCAGCCCGGCCACGTGTCGCTGCCCAACGGTACCGGGCTCACCTACCCCGACGTCGCCGATGACGCCGACCTGGGCATTTCGCCCAACGAGCTGACATCTACAGAAGACCGCGACTGGTTCGCCGGGACCCCATGGCACAAACATGTTCGGGCAAGACTCGAGAAAGTCTGACTCGGTGCGGCACCGGATCGCGCTGATCCGCCCCGTTTGAGGCACACTTGACCATGGCCGACACCGGTTCGACTCGCACTATCACCCCGATCGAAGAACCCGTGACCCGCCCGGTGACCGACGACGGTGACCACGACCGGTTCTCGCACTACGCCCGCAAGAAGGACGTCACCCGCGCCACCGTCGAAGGCACGCCTGTGGTTGCGATCTGCGGCAAGGTCTGGGTGCCGAGCCGCGACCCGCTGAAATACCCGATCTGCAAGACCTGCGCCGAAATCAAGGCCGAGCTCGACGCCCGCAGGTCCAACTGACCGCCTGCCGAGTACCCGACCGAACCCATGGACACCCACATCCGAGGAGCAGCACTTCTGATCCTGCTTGCTGCGGCGTTGTGGGGTGCAGCGAAACTCGCCGCGCCCGTAGTCGACGAAGCCCTTGGGGACGAGGGGGCGATAATTGCCCGCAGTCCCGACGAAGACACCCTCGACCAGCGAATCAGCGAGTCGCTCGAGACCGTCGAAGCCCCGTTGACATTCGACGAGATCAGCACGCTTCAATGGCTGCTCGGGGTGGAGGGGTTCCTCGACCCCGACACCGACGTCGACGGCCTGCTCGGCCCCATAACCGAAGAAGCGATCACCCGAGCGAAGGCAACTTTCGCCATTCCCACAGCGAGTGATCGAGTGCTCCTCTCCCTTCTGGAGGGTCGGAACGCCAGCCTCTTCGGGACAGAGGACTCCACACAGAGCGCTCCCGATCAATAGAATCAAGCCACAGGCCGCCCTGCGCGCCAGTCGCTACGCTGCTTCGTTGGAGTGAAGATGACGCTGACGGCAATCGAATCTCAACAATCCGCCCCATCCAACGGGCAGAAGGCCGACGAGCAGAAGGCCGACGACGTGCAGACCGGCGAAGAGGCGCGCCCGCGTTCGCGGTGGGGCTGGCCGCTCGCTCGTGAGATCACGATTATCGTCGTCGGGCTGGTGCTCTATCGCCTAGTCCGGCTAGTCGCCATGGACGAGATCGACACTGCACTGCTCAACTCGCAACGCATCGTCGACTGGGAGCAGGCACTGGGCATCTTCAACGAAGTCGGGCTTCAGTCTCTGGTTCTGGGCAACGACGCTTTGATCTGGATCCTGAACCGCTACTACTTCCTCGGCCATTTCTTGGGCATGGCGATGCTGTTGACCTGGCTGTACATCGCCCAGTACGACTACTACGGGCGAGTCCGCCGCGTGCTCATCACCTCAACGGTCGCCGCGTTGGTAATCCACGTCAGCTTCCCGCTGGCACCGCCGCGCTGGTTCCCGCAGCACGGTTTCATCGACACCCTCCAGCTCTACGGACCGAAGATCTACGACAGCGAGACCATCGCCAACACCGCGAACCAGATTGCGGCCATGCCGTCGCTGCATGTCGGCTGGGCGCTCATCGCAGGTTGGGCGATCACCACCTCGACCAGGAGCCGTTGGCGTTGGCTCGGTTACGGCCATCCGATCGCAATGACCTTGGCGGTGGTGATCACGGCCAACCACTGGTGGCTCGACGTCATCGGCGCGGTCGTGCTCGTCTACGCAGCGATCCTGTTCGATCGGCCCTTGCAACGAATGCTCGAACGTCGCAAACAACGACGATCAGCTGATGAGACGGCCGCGTTGAGCTCGCCTACTAACTGAGTTCGGCTGCTCCGAAAGCAACGCCGAACCGGACACACCAGATCACCACGGTGGAATGGTGGTTCAGGTCGACATCGATCGGGATCTCGTAGTTCTGCGCACCTATGTTGCCCTTGAGATCACCGAGGTCGACGAAATCATCGTCGAAGGCTCCGGCCGGAGCATCGGCCGGGGCCGACGACAGGTAGACGTTGAGATCCGGCCCGTTGTCTGTGGCGAAGTCCTCGAAGCGCAGGAACCGCTGTTGCGTGCCGTCGTTGAGCACGACGGCCACGCCTTCGGCGGGGTGACTGCGGTCGACGAATTGGCCTTCCACCAACCGCACGACCTGTGCGGGCGCGCTGGGCTCCGGCTCGCTGGACTCGGGCGCGTCAGGCTCGGGTTCAGCCTCTGCGGGCGCACCGGGCTTGGGTACTACGTCTGCGGGACCATCGGACTCGGAGTCGCCCGGCTCAGGCTCGGTCGCCCCTTCCGTCTCGGAGGTCATCACCGCCCCTGAAGCGAACACCGGACCTCCCTCGTCGACCTTGTCGTCGACAAACAGCAGATGAACGGCAAAGAAAATGAAGATGAGGTAGTAGGCGACAGCCAACCCGACCACACCCAAAGGCACCAGGATCTTCCAATGCCGACGCAACCAGGCAGTCACTACGACCAACCTGCGGTTGCTCCGGTGACCATCCCGAAAGGACCCGACGGCCAGCGGAAACAGTCCATCATCAGCTGATCGACCTGGTTCCGGTCTGCGATCCCTTCGCTGACCACCCGGTTCGCTTCACGAATCATGGCGAAATACACCCGGTTGGTGACATAACCCCAGGAGGAGTCTGTGTCGTTGACAACCACAGGGTTCTTCCCTGCTTCCGCAGCCAATCGCACCACGGTGTCGACGGTGTCCGAGGAGGTCAACGGGCCCCTCACAATCTCGGCGAGTTTCATCACCGGCGCGGGAGAGGCCCAATGCCAACCGACCATACGGTCCGGCCTGTCGGTGGCGGCACCCAACGCGGCAATCGAGAACCCCGACGAGTTGCTGGCGAAAATCGTGTGGTCAGGGGCAATCGAGTCGAGTTCACGCCAGAAGTGGATCTTCAAAGCCAGGTCTTCCGGAATCGCCTCGATGATGACGTCCACGTCGACCGCTGTTTCGAGATCGGTCGTGAACGTGATGCGGCCCAGCGCGGCATCGGCCTGCTCGCTGGTGAGCTTGCCTCGCTCCACGGCACCGCGGAGTCCGAAGCGGCCGCTGTCAACGGTGGTTCGGGCAACGTTGACCACCTGAACGTTCAGGTCCCGACAAACAACCTCGTGCCCGGCGATGGCCATGACTTGGGCAATGCCCGAACCCATGACCCCTGCTCCCATTACTGCAATCCGTTCTGACATGGGTCGAGTCTCGCCGATCACACGCCCATCGGCTACCCGAGGCGTTCGATTAGTTGCAGAGGTGCCTGAGGGTGTATTCCTCTGTGGTGACCGCTGACACGACCACCCGCTCGCCGTGGCGCATTTTCGGGCTGGTGGCGGGATCAGTGGCATTGGCGACGCTCAACTTCTCGATGATCTTCGTCGCCTTCGGCGAGATCACCGACTCGTTCGAGGCCAGCGACAGCACCATCTCGTGGGCCCTCACCGGATTCGCCATCACCACCGCCGCTGTGATGGTCCCCGGTGGATGGCTCGCCGACCGCTTCGGCAGAACCCGGATCTTCCTGATCGGCTTCGCCCTGTTCCTCGCAGGCAGCGCCGGTGTGGCAGTCGCACCCTCGGTCGAGATCCTGATCGCCGCCCGAGTCCTCCAAGCCGTCGGGCTTGCCATCGAAGCACCCGCCTCGTTCGCCCTGGTCCTCGACGCCTTCCCCAAACGGATGCGCTCAACTGCCGTCGGCGCCATGGGCGCGGCTGGAGGAGTCGCGGCAGCGTTGGGACCCCTGGTGGGTGGTGCCCTGGTCGAGGCTCTCGGCTGGCGCTGGGCGTTCTTCTGCAACGTGCCGGTCGGGATCGTAGTTCTGGCGCTGATCGGACCCCGCCTTCCGGCCAACCGGGTGCAGTTGGCGCGCAAGGCGCCCGACCTGGCCGGTGTCGCCCTGCTGATGTTCGGTGTCGGATCGCTGGCACTGGGGATCGTGCAGAGCGACGACTGGGGACTAGGAGACGCACGAACCGTCGCAGCCCTGATCGCTGCTCTGATCCTGCTGGCCGGGCTGGTAATGCGATCCCGTGCCCACCCCGAACCGATCCTCTATGTGCCGCTGTTCGCCAACCACGACTTTCGGGTGGGAAGCGCCCTGTCGTTCTTCCTGGCCGGCAACTTCATGGGGTCGTTCCTCGCGTTCGTGACTTTTCTGCACGAGGGCTGGGGCTTGTCATTGTTCAAAGCGGGGCTGGCCGTCGGTTTGATCCCGGCGATAGGCGGACCCATGTCGGTCGTCTCGGGTCGCCTCGCCGACCGCTTCGGGCATCGGACGGTGATTGTGCCTGGGGCGTTGCTGATGGCGGCAGGTGGGGCTTGGATGTGGTCCGCCGCAACCTGGGAGCCTCAGATCTGGACCCTCTGGGTTCCAGTGGTGGTGGTCTACGGAATCGGTGTCGGTCTCGGGCACGCGGCATGTCAGGCCGCTGCTCTGGCCACCGTCAGCGAGGATCGACTCGGGATCGGCGGCGCTATGAACCGGATCTTCATGGAGATCGGTGGGACGATCAGCATCGCTGTCGTGATCGCGCTGTTCGTCCGTTACGACGATCCCGTCGACGGCCTGAGAGCCTCGATGCTCCTGTTGGTGATCGTCAGCGCAATCTCAGTCCCGATCGCTGCATCACTTCGCAACCGCGGCCACGCCTAACCCGGACCTCCGCGTTAGGTTCTAACGGCGCGAACCGAGGCGCGTCGGCTGTCACACACGGTTTCTAACCTGGCGGGAGTGGCCAACGCGCTCAGCAATTTGCTGGCTGTGCAGGAGGGGCAGATGAACATAAGCCGGGGAAAAGCTCCGCGGATTCTGGGAGCAGGTCGATGATCGCCTGCGGACACTGCGGTGGGCGGCATCGCAGTGTCACCGAAGTCAGAAACTGTTCCCTCAGCACCAGCCCAAGTAACTCAGACCCCGGTACTACAGCGGCACGGAGTCCTGTCGAACAAGGTGCGCCAGGTGCTGAGAATAACGGTTCGAACCGGCTTGAACCCGTGGCGCTCCATACCGATTGGCAACGCTTGGCGGGGCCTGAGGCGCTGGGACGCAACCTCGTGGTGAAACCCGGCCAGACGGTGCCCGAACCCTGGGCTGATTGTGAACGAATCGTTATCGACGGACAGCCCGGCGAGATCGACCGTCTCCGATCACTTCGCATGACACGGACACGAGCAGTATTCGAGTTGCGGGCCGACCTTGACGTCGAACCACCTGTGCTTGATGTCCCCTATTGGCAGCTGTCACCCAACACCGACCTTGAGGGCGAGTCGCTGCAACATCTGCTGTTCGACCACTCAGTTGATGCCCGCCAACCCGACGAACCCACGATCAGCGCCGTTTCGAAGGCAGTCGGAGCCGGAGCCAGGCCACTGCGCAGCGGGTTCGGAGACGTCGAAACCAACCAAGGCCCCGCCTGGTGCGACGGCGGACCGCTGGAATGGTTCGACGACGACGAACTCGGCGCACCGGTGATCCCGGCCGTCCATCTCTCCTTAGGTTCACTGGCGGCCATCAACAACGCCGCGCCGAGTGCCGACCTCGCCGCCGACCAGCTTCGTGCCGTAGCCCACAGCGGTGGTGGCGCCAGAATCATCGCGCCTGCAGGATCAGGCAAGACCCGCGTGCTGACGGAACGGGCCAGACATCTGATACGCGACCGCGGAATCGATCCGGCGGCCGTCTGTCTGGTTGCCTTCAATGTCCGCGCTCGCGAAGAGATGCAGGAGCGGACCACCGACCTCGCCGGCCTGCAGATCCGCACCCTCAACAGTCTGGCTCTGGCAATCCTGCGAGGCACTGGTCCCTTTCGTTCCCCCGCCGATCGCAACCCTCCCCAAGTAATCGACGAGTTCGAGGTGCGGCGGCTGCTCGGCGGACTGGTGGGAGGAAGACGCGTGGCGATGGCCGACCCCCTGGCGGTCTGGATCGAGGCGCTGACGAGCACCCGTCTGGGATTGCGTTCGCCGAGCATCGTCGAGCAGGAGTTCGGCGGCGATGTTCATGGCTTCGCCGACGTCGTGGAGCAATTCCGTGAGCGCCTAGCCGACGCCGGAGCCGTTGACTTCGATGAGCAGATCCTCGGCGCGATCGAGGTGTTGTGCACTGATCCCGAGGCCAGAGCGACTGCCCGCAAGGCATGTGGAGTGCTATTGGTTGACGAGTTCCAAGATTTGACGCCGGCCCACATCCTGCTCATCCGTCTGCTCGCCGGTCCGGCTGCAAACGTTTTCGGCGTCGGCGACGACGACCAGACCATCTACGGCTACGCGGGAGCCTCGCCATTGTGGCTGATCGACTTTGCAGATCTCTTCCCGGGCTCTGCGGCCCATGATCTGCAGGTCAACTATCGCTGCCCACCAAGTCTGGTAGAAGCCGCGGTCAACCTGCTCACGCACAATCGGCGACGCATACACAAGTCCATCAGTCCCCGCCCTGGACGGCCCACACTCGACAACGAGATCAAGGGGCCGACAAGTGACGACCCACTCAACGACACAATCGCTGCGGTCTCGGCACTGCTCGACGATGACGTGCCGCCAGCCGACATTGCGGTGTTGACCCGGGTCAATGCCACCCTGCTCGGTCCAATGATTCTGCTAGAAGAAGACGGTATTCGCACCAGCCGGCCGGTCGGAGAGAGTTTCCTGGAGCGAACCGGTGTCGCCGGGGCGTTGGCCTGGTTGCGGGTAGCGGTCGCTCCCGAGAACCGACTCCCCGGTGCCAGCCTCGAAACAGCCGTTCGCAGACCGCCTAGAGGGCTCAGTCGCCGCCTGGCAGGTTGGGTGGGTGAACAGCGAAGCCCACGTCAACTCAGGTCTCTGGCCGAACGACTGCATCAGGAACGCGACCAACTCAAGGTGCTGGAGTTCACCGCTCAGCTTGAGAGGCTTCGCAACCTGGCTGCGGGTGACGCCACCACCGTCGATCTCCTGGTCTCGATCCGCGACGACATCGGTCTTGGGCGAGCGCTCGACAACCGGCTCGACGCCAGCCGACGGTCACTCGACCGCTCCGCCCACGGCGACGATCTGGCTGCTCTGCTCGCCGTGGCGGGACACTGCCCAGACCCCGCCGAGTTTCCTGCCTGGTTGGCCAGGCGGCTCAATTCACCCAGAACCGACGACAACGGGGTGACCCTGAGCACGATTCACCGGGTGAAGGGCCGCGAGTGGCCCCATGTGATCGTTCACGACGCCAGCGAGGGATTGATGCCACACCGTCTGTCCTCGGACATTGAAGAGGAACGACGGGTCTTTCATGTGGCCATCACCCGTGCCTCTGAGAGCGTCTCGATAACCGCGGGTCGTCCAGTGTCGCCTTTCATCGCAGCCATGCGCACACCTGCTCGACCCGAGCCCGAACCGAAATCTCCTAGTGCTCGCGGTGCCGGTTCCAAACGAACTGACTCACAAACACCCCGTCGCATCCCGAAGTCCCAAGCCGTGGGATCCACCCTCGATCAAGTACGCCTGCGCGAACAGTTGAAAGCCTGGCGCTCAGCTACCGCAAAAGCGGCCGGAGTGCCCGCATATGTGGTATTCAACGACGAGACGCTCTACCAGATAGCGGATCGTCGGCCGCAAAGCGACGACGACCTTTTGTCGATCACCGGCAT
Organism: Candidatus Aldehydirespiratoraceae bacterium; assembly: GCA_965221585.1. GTDB lineage: Bacteria > Actinomycetota > Acidimicrobiia > Acidimicrobiales > Aldehydirespiratoraceae > VXYK01. The sequence goes on from OZ244898.1 coordinate 2,597,604, forward strand.
CGGCCCCGTCAAGCTCGAAAGATACGGCGAAGACATCTTCGCCATAGTCAACCGAATCGAGGGTGCTAGCGGGTAACGACGATCGGGTCGCCGTCGGGAACCATGAGCTTGTTGTCAATGTCATAGGTGTAGTACCGCACCACGTCTCCGACCGAATACTTGCCCGGCCCCAGCGAACCGGCGATCATCCCAGGCAACAGCAACTCCCCCGTGGCGTCCGCGGCTTCAAGCAGCGCATCAGGCGTGAGATCCGGGTCAGCGGTCATCAACAGATGCTCAAGCAACCTGAATCCTTGACATGCCTGACCGATCCCCTCAACCAGAGACTCCGAGAGAGTGTCCTTGTCGATCGTGCCAGGAGAATAAGCGTTGATCTCGTCTACGCAGACGTGCCAGCCATCATCTGCCAGCCACTCCTCAAGCGTTGGTTTGCTCGCGGTCACACCGATCGCATCAACAAGAATGTCCGGGTCGTACCCGCTGGTGGCGACTATCGCAGAGTTCGTCAACTGGCCGTTGAGAAGAACGAACGGAACACCGGGCCGGTTGCGGTCAATAGCCCGATTGAAGGGGACCAGTCCGCTGATGTTCAGGAACATGTCGGCGCCCGCCGCAGCAAAGTTCTGGAAGATGACATCGGCCGCGGCCTCCGATGCCGGCGTATCGCCCGAGAAGTCCAGCAGGGTCCCGGTCTCGACGACATTGACGCCGGCCTGCGCAAGCAACGGTAGAACCACTTCCTCGGCCACCGGATCATCAGCGACCTCCCAGAACACCGCCAGCTTGACGCCGTCGAAAGTGCCCTGGTCGATGAGTGCCTTGGTCGAGTTCCGCCGCTGAAGGTCAGCTGCCATCTCGCTGGCGAAGAACGGTGCGATGGACTTCTCTGCCCGTTCCGCGGTGAGCCCGAAGAGGCCGACATAGGGCGTTTCGTGAAGCTGTGTGACGCAAAGTGGATTGTCACCGAGCATCGCTCCGAGAACCAGAAAGACTTCCTCGTCCTCGGTCAACTCCGAACAGACCGCATCTGATTCGACGTTGCCCACCGGAAGGAAATTGCGAACAAAGACCTCCATCACCCGGCCATGGGCGCCACCGCGCTGGTTGAAAGCAGCAGCCCACGCCGGTGCCCAGATTTCGGTGGCGATGCCCTCAATGTCCACTCCGAATTCTTGGAGTCGTGCAAAGTCGATCCCGGCAACGCCGACCTTGATTGTCTCGGCGCTGACCCCAGTCCAAGAACTGGTCAATACCACCGGTTCGGGTTCTTCGTCGGTTTCGTCGGTCCCGCCGCTGCCCTCGCTACTCGCCGAAGTCTCGGCATCGGGCGTCTCTTCGGTGCTGTCGCCAGCCGATGCTGTGTCGGAGGGGGTTTCGGCTTGCGAGGACTCGGTTTCCGTCGGTGTCGTCTCCCCCTCGCTTTCGGCCTCAGAACCGCTTCCACACGAAAGAGCCAGCAACGAGACGACCAACACCACAGTCAAGCACGAACGGCGCATCAGATTCCCCCTTGGCTAACGAGCAAACCTTATGGTCGACAAGACCCCATGTCGATTCGCGCTGGGATCGAACATATGTTTGGTAGTAGGGTGGTGGCGTGAGCGACCGCGCCACCATCCTTCATGCCGACCTCGATGCCTTCTACGCGTCGGTCGAGCAACGTGACGATCCCAGACTGAGGAATCATCCCGTGATCGTCGGCGAAGGCGTGGTCTTGGCCTGCAGCTACGAAGCCAAACGCTGCGGAGTCCGCTCCGGCATGGGCGGGGGCATAGCCCGCTCGCTTTGTCCCCAGGCGATCACGGTCCCGGCCCGCATGAAGGCATACGCCGAAGCCTCCACGGCCGTCTTCGACCAGTTCCACGAATTCACGCCTTTCGTCGAACCGCTGTCGGTCGACGAAGCCTTCCTGGAGGTTGCGGGAGCAGAACATATTTTCGGGCCCGCCGCGCAAATCGCTCAAAAGCTCAGGGCCCGGGTGCTCGACAACGTCGGGCTGGCATTGTCGGTTGGGGTCGCCGGAACCAAGTTCCTGGCGAAGGTGGCCAGCGCCCAAGCGAAGCCTGACGGGATCGTCGTGGTCGAACCAGGCACAGAACTCGCCTTCCTGCACCCTCTGCCCATCGAAGTGCTGTGGGGCGTAGGAAGGATCACAGCCGCCAAACTCCACGACCACGGCATCGACACGGTCGGAGACCTCGCCTCGGTGGGCCGCGAGGAACTCAAGAGCTACCTCGGCGACCACACCAGCGGCCACCTACTGGCGCTCGCCAACAACCACGATCCCCGCGCCATCGACACCAACCGCCGCGACCGGTCGATGGGAGCCCAACGCGCCCTCGGACAGAAGATCCGCGACCGTGAGGAACTACGACGTGAGATGCTGGCCCTCGCTGAGAAGGTCGCTGCACGCCTGCGCAAGGCTCAGCGGGTCGCCCGCACCGTCACGGTGCGCTACCGAACATCAGAGATGCGGCACGAGACCCGCTCCCGCACCCTGGCCGAGGCCACCCAGCAGACCGACGTATTGACCGTGGTCGCCGACGAACTGCTACTCGACCTGCTCGACGGACCGCAGGGTCCCGGCAGCAGACTCGGACGTGTCGGATGCACGCTCATCGGAGTGACCTACTCGGCTCTCGGTTCGCCCGATGCCATTCAGATGGCCCTTCCCTTCGCCGAGGACGGTAGACCCACCGACGAGCTCGACACGATGATCGACAGCATCCGTTCGCGCTGGGGCAACAAAGCCGTGGCCCGAGCGTCACTGCTCGACCACACCCCTGAGGTTGCCGCGCTGAACCGTCCCACCGCCCTCGATGCGCCCGCCCACTCCGATTCGGCAGCGACGCAGCAATCAACGACATCGGAACCCGCCGACGTGAGACAATGACCCGGTGATCCAACCCCTCCCCGAGCGTGAGCCCAACCGCGGTGTGTTCTGCAACCGCACCCTCAACCTCCGCGGCGTGCGGGCGATCGGCTACGACATGGACTACACGCTCATCCACTACTTCGTGGACGAGTGGGAGCGGGCCGCGTTCGATCACGGCTGCGCCTACCTCGAAGAACTCGGCTGGCCGGTCGACGACCTGGTGTTCGACCCCGCAGCATTCACGCTGGGCCTGACCTTCGACCTCGAACTCGGCAACATCGTCAAGGCGACCCGCTTCGGGTACGTGGTGCGCGCCCAGCACGGCAAGGCGATGCTTCCGTTCAACGAGCTGAGGCGAACGTATGCGGCGACGGTCATCGACCTCTCGGATCAGCGGTTCAAGTTCATGAACACGCTCTTCGAGTTGAGTCGGGCCTCGCTGTGGTGCCAGCTGATCGACCGACACGACCGCTCCCCGATCCCCGGAGTCAAGACCTACCGTCAGCTCTACCGGACCATCGATGCCGCCCTGGTCGACGCACACAACAACGGGTCGCTGAAGGCGGCAATAGTCGCCGACCCGAAGCGCTTCGTGGACCTCGACCCGGAGACGGTTCCCACCCTCATGGACCAGCGCCTCGCCGGCAAGGAGCTGATTCTCATCACCAACTCCGACTGGTCGTACAGCCAGCAGATGATGCACTGGTGCTTCGACCGCTTCATGCCGGACGGCCAAACCTGGCGGGACCTGTTCGACCTGATAATCGTGGCCGCGAACAAACCGCGGTTCTTCTCCGATGTAGGGCCGATCTACGAGGTGGTCGATCCTGGACGCGGCCTTCTTGAGCCGCACCGGGGCGCGATCAAGTCTGGTGCCGTCTACCACGGGGGCAACGCTCGGCTCGTAGAGGACGCCCTGGGCCATGAGGGCTCACAGTTCCTCTACGTCGGCGACCATCTCTTCGGCGACGTCTACGTAACCAAAGACGTGCTGCGTTGGCGCACCGCTCTGATCGTGCGTGAACTCGAGGACGAGATCTCAACGAGCACCACCACGGCCGACACGAGCTTCGAGCTCTCCAAGCTGATGGACCAGAAGGGTTCCTTGGAGCTGACGCAGTCCCGGCTGCGAATGCAACGCCGCCACTTGGCTGTCGACGAACAGCCCGTCGAGGAGATCAACGCGGCGATCGGCCGGACCACTGCCGAGTTGGCTGCGCTGGACGAACGGATCGCACCGCTGGCAAAGGCAACGAGCGAGCAGGGGAACAAGTATTGGGGTCCGTTGATGAGGGCAGGGGTCGACAAGAGTCTCTTCGCCCGCCAAGTCGAGAAGCATGCCGACGTCTACACCAGCCGTGTCTCCAACTTCCGGGCCGAGACACCCTACGGCTACCTGCGCGCGGCCCGCGTGCTGCTTCCCCACGAGACTCCCTGAGCACAGCACGGCCGGCGCCTCTCCGCTGGAACAACTGACTGCGACGTGTTGAACCTCGCGGATATCGGGCAGACTCGCGGGGATGCTGTCTCGGCTCGGACGTTGGTGCTTTCGCAAGCGCAGGGTTGTCCTGGGCCTGTGGATCGTGGGGTTGGCGGGACTGTTCGGGGCGGCAGTAGCGATCGGCGGAGGCTTCACCGCCGAACAGACACTGCCGGGCTCAGAGACCGAAGCCGGATTCGATGCCCTCGACGAACACTTCGGGGCTTTCGGCGGGGCAGGCAGCGGACTCACCGGCACGATCGTGTTCTCCGCCGAGCAGGGCGTCGACGATCCTGCCGTGGTCTCGGTCATGGAGCAGATGTTCAGCGAAGCCGGCGCCGTCGAAGGCGTCCAGATCCTGTCTCCCTACGAGTCAGGCAGGCTCCGCGGCGGCGGAATCGCGCCCGACAACAAGATCGCGTATGCGGACATTCAGTTGGGCAGCGAAGTCGACCAGGAAAGCGCAGGCGATATCGGCGCCGAAGTCAGCGACCTGATCCCAACCCTTGAGGGACTACAGGTCGAGATCGGTGGAGCCGTGCTGGCCGGAGTCGAGCCGCCACAATCGGAGTTGATCGGTGTCGCCTTCGCCATATTCATCCTCATCCTCGCCACCGGTTCGGTGCTGGGCATGGGACTTCCCATTGGCGTTGCTCTGTTCGGCGTGGCAGGCGGGTTGACGGCCACGGTATTGGCATCCAACCTCTCCGGTGGTCCGGAGTTCGCGACCACCCTCGCCACCATGATCGGTCTCGGCGTAGGGATCGACTACACGCTCTTTCTTGTCACTCGATACCGGGAACTGTTGCGGGAAGGGGCAGGTCCGGCCGATGCCGCGGTGGGTGCGATGAGCACCGCCGGACGCGCCGTGCTGTTCGCAGGGATCACCGTGGTGGTCTCGCTGCTGGGTCTGATGGTTATCGGCCTTCCGTTCGTGACCGGGATCGGCGTCGCTGCCTCAGTCACGGTCCTGGTAACGCTGATCTCATCGTTGACCTTGATGCCTGCGTTGGTCGGGTTTGCCGGTGACCGTCTCGAAGTTACCCGCAGGCGGGGAATCATCGCGGCCTCTCTGGTGGCGGTCGCGTTGTTCGGCGTCGGCTTCGGAATCAGCCCTTTGATCCTTGGTGTGCCGCTGGCGATCGTCGTTCTGATCGCCGGTTTCTTTGTCCCCGCGCTGCGTAAGCCTCTGGCCCCGCGAACGGTCAAACCACTACGGGAAACCGTGGCGTTCCGCTGGAGTCGTTTCGTGCAGGCCCGCCCGCTGACGGTCGCGCTGGTGGGCACCGCGATTCTGCTGTTGATCTCCGCACCGCTGCTAGGGATCCGCCTCGGATTCTCCGACGAGAGCAATTTCAGCGAGGAAACCACGACCCGAAAGGCCTATGACCTGCTGGCCGAGGGTTTCGGCCCGGGGTTCAACGGACCGTTCCTGATCACCGCGGTCGTCAACAGCGAAGCTGACGCGCAGGGTATCGGTGCGCTGGTGTCGGCTGTGGCCGACGACCCCGGTGTGGCCGCGGTGCCCCAGGTGTTGCCCAACAATCCAGCTTCTCCTGACGCGTTCTTGATCCGTGCGGTCCCCCACACTGCGCCTCAGGACCAGGCGACCGAACAGCTGGTCACCCGGCTCCGAGATGTGGTCATCCCAGGAGCCATCGAAGGCACCACGCTGGCCGTGGCGCTCACCGGTGAGACTGCTGCAGGAATCGATTTCTCTGACTATCTGAGCGATCGAATGCCCGTCTTTTTTACGGCTGTGCTGGTGTTCTCGTTCATCTTGCTGATGGCGGTCTTTCGATCGCTGTTGGTGCCGTTGAAAGCCGTGGTCATGAACCTGCTGTCGATCAGCGCGGCTTACGGGATCGTCGTGGCCGTGTTTCAGTGGGGTTGGTTGAGCGACATTACCGGAGCCGATCCAGGGCCGATCGAGCCGTTCATTCCGATGATGATGTTCGCCATCGTCTTCGGTCTGTCGATGGACTACGAAGTGTTCCTGCTCAGCCGTATACGCGAGGAATTTGAACGCACCGGTGATCCGGTGACTTCGGTGAGCGACGGTCTGGCCGCGACGGCTCGGGTGATTACGGCTGCGGCCGCCATCATGGCGTTCGTATTCGGCAGTTTCATGCTGGAGGATCTACGCGTGGCTGCCGTGTTCGGCTTGGGTCTGGCCTCGGCCATTGTCCTCGACGCCACTCTGGTGCGAATGTTGCTGGTACCTGCAACTATGGAGTTGCTGGGTTCGAAGAATTGGTGGATGCCGAAGTGGCTCGACCGGATCGTCCCCCGCCTGGAGATCGAGGGCCGCTGAGATGCGGGATTCCATGATGGGTCCCCGTGTTGTTGCGTTGCTTATTGCCCTGGGATTGATGGCAACTTCCTGCGGAGGTGCCGATCCTGTGAGCGAGGTTGCTCCACCCGCTAGTGGCGAGGTTGCCGACGAGTCCGACGAGGTTGCCGCTTCAGCCGAGGCCGAGCCTTCCACCGACGAAGCTGAACCGACCACCCCCGAGATCAGTGACAGCCCCTTCGGTCCCGCGCCGGCGTCACCGAGTGGGCCGCTTGACCCCGAATTGGTGGCCGATCTGGACGCGCTGTTCGGTTCGTTGACCACAGCCCCGGATCTCGAAGCGATCGATCGGATAGGTACCTCCGGTGATCCGAGGGCGGCGTGGCTGCTCACCGACCTGCTTAGGTTCGTCCGAATCGGCGAGAGCCTTACCGGTGCCTGGGAATCGCTGACCGGCGTGCCGGTACCGAACGATGTCAATGTGTCGCCGTGGGGATTCACCACCGATCACATGATCGCCTGGGATGTACCCGCCCCACCCGGGTACATCGACTGGAAACGCCAACTCTTCGAGCTCGTCGAACCGCGTTGGGCCCCGCTGTTCGACGACCCGGACGCCAAGGTCGACTGGCGCTGGGTGTCATGGGGCGGCGTGTACATCGACGACCGGCCGGTCGGCCAGACCAACATCGGCTGCCCTCAGGGTTGCATCCCGGCGCTCAACGACCCGGCGCTCACGTCCGCTGCCGAAGGTTCCTGGTATCCCGACACCTCCATCGTGTTCGGAGTGGTAGTCGGCGACGAGGCTGTGGCGTTCCCGAAGAACATCATGGAAATCCACGAGATGGTCAACATCACCATCGGCGGCCGCCGTCTGGGCTTCCCCTACTGCACGCTCTGCGGGTCGGCTCAGGCGTACTTCACCGACGATGTGGCGCCCGGGATCGATCTCAATGGTTTCGACACCTACGAACTGCGGACCTCCGGTCTGTTGAGCAGGTCGAACAAGGTGATGTTCGAGTTCCACACCATGTCGGTGATGGACACCTTCACAGGCGAGGCGCTCAGCGGACCGTTGCGTGAAGCCGGTGTGGTGCTCGAACAGACCAGTGTGCGCACGGCCACCTGGGGCGACTGGAAGGCGTCTCACCCCGACACCAGGATCGTCGCCTCCGACGGCGGGATCGGACGAAGCTATCCCCGTGATCCGCTGCGTGGCCGGGACGACCATGGGCCGATCTTCCCGATCGGCGATGTCGACGGGAGACTCGAAGTGCAGGAACCGGTGGTAGGGGTGATCGCCGATGACGGCACCCCGGTCGCCTTTCCGGTCGCGGCAATAGAGCCGCTGACCGCCGATGGTGCCTCGGTCAGCTTCGGTGGCGTCACCGTGAGTTCCGACGGTGCCGGTTTCGACGCCGTGTCCGAATCAACCGGCGATCCACTGGCCGCGCATCAAGCTTTCTGGTTCGCTTGGAGCCAGTTCCACACCGACACCCTGTTGTTTCTAGGCTGAGGACTCATGGAAGTACCGCTGACCATTGCTGATCATCTACGGCGGGCCTCGCTTGTGTACGGCGACCGCATCGGAATCATCGACGAACCCGACCAGGTGGCGCCGTCGCTCGGCAGCCTGACCTACCGGCGATTCGAAGAACTCGCCTCCGGACTGGCCGCGGGCCTCGACGATCTCGGCATCGGCCTCGGAGCGCGTGTGGCGATGGTCTCGCACAACGCCGCCCGAGTGCTCGTTCACCTGTTCGGCACCAGCGCTTTCGGTCGGGTCGCCGTGCCCATCAACTTCCGCCTCAGCCGAGCGGAGGTCGCCTACATCGTCGAGCACTGTGGAGCCGAGGTTCTGATCATCGACCCGGAACTGGAGCCGACCCTCGGCGACATCGGTGTCAAGCACCGATTCATCGCCGGCGAGGAGAGCGATTCTTTATTTCGAGTCGGCACAGAACCGGTCGCCTGGACCCCGGACGAGTCGGCCACCGCTTCGATCAACTACACCAGCGGCACCACTGCGAGGCCCAAGGGTGTGGAGATGACCCACCGCAACCTGTGGGTCAACGCGGCCACTTTCGGCTGGCACACCGGAGTCCGCGACCGTGACGTCTACCTGCACACTCTGCCGATGTTCCACTGCAACGGCTGGGGCATGCCCTACGTGATGACCGCCATGGGTGTCCCGCATGTGGTGCTGCGCAAGGTCGACGGGGCGGAGATCCTGCGACGGGTCGAACAGCACGGCGTGACCATCATGTGCGGCGCGCCGGCGGTGGTGGCTGCCATCCTCGACGCCGCGGCCGAATGGGACGGCGAGATCCCCGGCCGCGGCCGGGTCCGGATCGTCGTGGCGGGAGCGCCTCCTCCGACCAAGACCATTGAACGGGTCGAGACCGAACTGGGCTGGGAGTTCATTCAGATCTACGGCCTGACCGAGACCGCGCCGCTGCTGACGATCAACCGCAACCGGGCGGAATGGGATGATCTCACCCCGGCCGAGCGGGCATCGAAACTCTCACGGCAGGGCAACCCCGCGCTGGGTATCACGATGAAGCTGGCCGACGACGGCGAAGTGCTGGCGCGCGGCAACGTGATCCTGAAGTCGTACTGGGACAATCCTGAAGCGACCGCCGATGCGCTCGTCGACGGCTGGTTCCACACCGGCGACGGCGGCGTGATCGACGACGAGAACTACGTGACCCTCCAGGACCGCAAGAAGGACGTGATCATCTCCGGCGGCGAGAACGTGTCGTCCATCGAGGTCGAGGACTGTCTCTTCTCGCACCCGGACGTGACCGAGGTGGCGGTGATCGGTGTGCCCGACGACAAGTGGGGAGAGACCGTGAAAGCCCTCGTGGTGCTGGCCCCCGGCGCTGCCGCGACCGAGCAGGACCTGATCGATCACTGCCGCGAGCGGATCGCCCACTACAAGTGCCCGACCAGCGTCGAGATGCGCGACGAACTGGCGCGCACCGCCACCGGCAAGCTGCAGAAGTTCAAGCTGCGCGCCCCCTACTGGGCGGACCAACAGCGTCAGATCAACTGATCACCCGGGCGAGTCGGCTTCGGTACGGGCTCGCACGGCATCGAACACCGACTGGGCATCTCGGGACGACCTGAGATACGACTCCGCTTTCTCTGCCCATTGGGGAGTCTCCCCATGATCGTCGGGCGCTTCGCAGCCGATCATGTTGGCTGCAGCGTCGAGCCCGCCTTCAAGCGAGTCGTAGGATTGCGGTGCCGGGTCGGTGCTGGTGACATCGCCGCCTAGAGACCACGCCGTGGAGGCCGAAGTCGCCAAGCCTGCGGTGGCGTGGACATCGTCCTCCCAGTCTTCGGGGACCACCAGGTCCAACGCCCCGCAAGCAGCGAGAGCAGCCACGTCAGAGGCGGCCATCGACACCGCCTCCACTTTCGCCATGCCCGTGGTCGCGCCGATCGATTCGATCGCCGTCGGCAGACCAACAACCGTGAACCCGACAACAGCTCCGTTGCGCACGTTCTTCAACACGCCGTCGAAGGCGTCGTTGGCGTCGCCGGTCAGGTTGATGGTCACCGCGGTGCCTCCAGCTGCCGCGGCACCCGCGGCTGCACCGGTGGCAAGAACCAGAGGAGTTGCGGTACCGGCGCTCAAGACGATCACCGCGCCCCCAGCCAACACGGCTGCCCCTAGAGCCAACTCGTCACGGTGCTCCTCGAACCAGGTGCGGTCGAACCAGCCGGCTTCCAACGCGGCGTCCGCGGCAATGAGCACCTCGTCGGGAAGCTGAGGATTGTCTTCGATGAAACGCCGGAAATCGGCACGCGAGTAGAAGCCGTCGACCTCACCCGAGGCGTCGGCGGCTATGTCGATCTGGTCTCGATACTCCTTGAGCACTGAATGGATCTGGCTCTTGACCATGAACATCTCGAGATCGTCAATCGAGACCATGCCATCACCGGGCTCTCGACTGCCGAACACCTCGCCGACGAAGAGGCCATCGTTGTCGGCGGCTGTGTCAAGACGGTTCCAGAGTTCCGGGTTGTCCAGCAACGCCTGAGCGGCAACGACCGTCGGGGCAGCGAACTTCCAGGGGTGCTCCACCACAAAGCGCAGGTCGTCGATGCTGACCCTGTCGTCGGTCTTGCCACCGGACGGGTTGTCGAGGTCGCCCAGATTTTCACGAAAGCCCCGCAACGCCAGCAATTCCGACACCGACACACCAATGGCACGGCTGCTGGCGATCCAAGCGACAGCGTCTACCAAGGCCACGTCGTGTTCGGCCACGACCGCCGCCACTTCGCTGATGTCGACATCAAGGCTCATGGCCAGAGCAACACCAGCTACCGAATCCTCACCAACGAAGCCGTTGGCACTCAGAACCGCCAGCTGATAGTCGAGATGGTGGACATACTCCTCCGCTTCCGCGAGCGAACCGCCGTTGGCCATCCAGACCTCCTCCACCCGTGCGTTGAACAGGCGCTGCTCGGCGATCCCAATGGCGTTGGGCAGATCAAGGCCGCCGTCGATCAACTCGACGATGATCTGTGTGGCCTGCTCGTCCCCGCCCATGAAAGCTCTGATCCGCTCGCGACGATTGCGTACCAGAAAATCAAGTCGGGCGGCGCTGTGGCTGACGTTCCAATCGGCGATGTCACGAGTCAACTCGTTGATGCGCTCGACATCGGCCCACAACGTATCGATCTGGTCGAGACGCAACTTCAGGTCAGCTGCCAGCCGTTCGAGTCCGTCCTGGGCTCGCCGAAGTGACAACGACGGATCACTGCTGGAACCCCCGAGAATCCGGTCGGCCTGCTCGATCAGGCCACCGATCGCGACACGGTCCCACATCAGCTCTTCGGTCGTGGCCGACATGACTGTCCACAGAAAGTACGCCCCCGGACGATCCATGATGATCACATCTTCAGAGTTCATAAAATGATATGAAACATCATCTACGCTCGGTTTGCAAGCAGCAGCGCTCACATTCGATGTCCGCTCAGGTCCGCCGAGTTCCGAACCGTCGTGTCGACGCTCAACTCAAGACGACAGAGGGGTCGGGCACCAGGTCCCGCGCCAGCCACTGAAAGACACGCCAACCCACATCGCCGACATTCAGCGAAGCATCCACTTCTTTGGCAGCTTCTTCGCTGATCGGGCGAGCGTCGGGAGCCTTCACGTGGACTTCGGCCACACGTTCGGCGGTAACGAACCGCCCGACGGCATCGCCCGGGGAGCGGCCGCCGGCGAGCAGACCATGATTGGCCAGGATGCACACATTGGTGTCGCCCATAGCCCGGGCGATGGCCTCTCCCCCGTCGGTACTGATCACTTCAAGATCGTCGCCGTCATAGATGGACTGGTCGAAGACCACCGTGCACGACTCCTGGCTGATCGGCCGGAAAGGCTCGACGTTGGCAGCCCAGGGAGTGCCGAAGGGTGTATGGACGTGAGCCGCCGACACCAGATCACTTCGAGCGTCGAGGATCGGCCAGTGGATGTGGTGAGCCGCGAAGTTCACTCCGTCCTCCGTCGGTCCAGCCACGCCCTTGCCATCGGGGCCGACCAGGGTGAGGTTGTCCATGGTGGCGTCCGCAAACCGGATGCCGTAGCCCAGCACCCAGAAGTGATCGGTCAACTCGGGGTCACGGGCACTGATGTGGCCGTCGCCCATCTGGCCCCAGCGCATCGCCGCGAAGATGCGGTAGCCGATCGCCGCCTCCCACTTGCGCAGTTGACGCAGTTCCTCAAGATCAGTCACATCCGGGAACTCAGCGTCGTAGGTGATTCCCGGGTAGCGGTCCAACGACAACGCCATGCCCAGAGATTACCAGCAACACAATCTTCGGACACCTGAATGCATCCACACAGACTCTCCCCGACTGGTCGACACGGCTGCCATCAGCAGAGAGGGAGTTGGTCGGCATCGAGAGCGGCGACCAGTCCCAACGCGGCCTTGAGTCGCAGCAGGCGATCAAGGCTCGCGTCAACACGTGCCGAAAAGGCGGGGTCCGCGTCGGCGCGTTCGACTATCGAAGAGACGATCTGCTCAACGTCGGCGTGCGAGACGAAGAGCACCAGGTCGGCTCCGGCTTCAAGCGAAGCCACGGCGCGGGCCCCGGCGGTCCCCTCTTCGGTGACGCCCCGCATGCTCGCAAGGTCGTCGGTGATGACCACACCGTCGAATCCGAGCTCACCCCGCAGCCAGCCTTCGGTTATCTCCGCAGACAACGACGCCGGCCGGTCGCCGTCGACTCCCGGATATCGGATATGGCCTGTCATCACCACCGGGGCGCTGGTGTCGATGTAGGGCACAGCACCGAAGGTCCGCCACTGTTCCCTCGAGTTCGACGAGACGGAATCTGCCAGATGGGGATCCGCCAGCGTCGCCCCCTGGTTCGGAAAGTGTTTGAGGACCGCCGCAACGCCTGCGTTGCAGTGTCCGGTCACCATCGCCTCACCGAACGCCTGAACGACCACCGGGTCGCCACCGAAACTTCGTCGCTGGCGAGCCATGTAGTGGTCCTCGTCCACATCCACGTCAACGACTACGCCGAGGTTCAGGTGCACGCCCGCCGCGGCCAGGTCTTCGGCGAACCGTGTTGCGCGTGCGGTGAACTCAGGAATCACCCCGGGCAAGTCCACGGACGTCACGACACCGAACTCGCGCGGATGCGCCAACGGCGGGACCGGAACCTTCAGCACTAGCGTTCCCGCTTCAGCATCGGTCACAACCAGGGGCGCAACCGCGCAGTCGACAGCAGGAGCCGAGACCTGCGCAGCGGAGACCGCGCCGTCGGGTTCAATACTCCAGTTCCCCGCCGCTTCGGTAAGGAACACCCCTCCGACACAACTGGACCCCAGCTTCTGCTCGACCACACCGAGCAGGTCCGTGCCCGCTCCTCCCACCAGCAGCAACTGCAGGGCCTTGTCCCTCAGCGACATCCCGCCGACGAGCGACGAAAGCACCTGCTCATGCATCGGCACGGTCGTTGTTGTGGTCGTCGTGGTCGTGGTCGAGATTGCGGCGGTCGTCGCTGGTGCGGCAGTCGTCACCGGAACCGTCGAGGTGGTCACACCGATGTCTGGGCCTCCATCGTCGCCTCCAGCAGCAACCAGCCACAACACGCCGGCGGCCACGACCGCGAGGCCCACGACCGTCACCAACCGCGACAGCAGACCCCGAGAATCGGGAGCCGGAAGATCCATGCACACACTCTGCCCGGTTCGACTGCCCCTTCCGAACAGGCACCGGACGATTTTGAGACGGTCCAGGTAGGGCAAAGTGGCCCACGAGCCGTAGGTTTCACATCCATGACCACACACCAGACCGCCGGAGGAATCCCCTTTCTTCGCACGCCCGAGGATCGTTTCTCGGATCTGCCGGACTTCGACTACGAACCCCACTACGTGGAGGTTGAAGGCCTGCGGATGGCATATGTCGACGAAGGCCCCGGAACCGCAAGCACGATCCTGCTGCCCCACGGGGAACCGACCTGGGGCTACCTGTACCGTCGGATGATCCCGACGCTCACCGAGGCAGGGCACCGCGTGATCGTCCCCGACCTCATCGGTTTCGGTCGTTCTGACAAGCCCACGCAACGTTCGGCATACACCTACAGCGGGCATGTTGCATGGCTGAGGGAGTTCCTCGACCACTTCAGCGAAGTCGAGACCTGGGATGCATTCTGCCAGGACTGGGGCGGGTTGATCACGCTTCGGTTGGCGGCCGAGCAACCCGAGCGCTTCGCCCGCCTCGTGTTAGGCAACACCGGTCTGCCCCATGGGGAGAGTCTCGGCCCGGGGTTCGATTTCTGGCTTGAACTGTCGCAGACACTCGACCCGCTCGACTGCGGACGGCTGATCAGCAACGCGGTCAGCACAAGAACCCTGAGCCCGGGCGAGCAGGCCGCCTACAACGCTCCCTTCCCCGACGAGGACCACATGGCGTGCGTGCGGGAGTTCCCCTGCCTGGTGCCGATCAGCCCCGAACACGAATCGGTGGCCGAAAACCAGGCCGCGCGGAGAGTTCTTTCCGGGTGGACAAAACCTGTGCTCCTGCTCTGGGGACGGACCGACCCCGTGCTCGGACATCTCGACGCTGACTTTCTGGATCTGATCCCCGGTACCAAAGGTCAACCTCATCAGTTCTTCGACCCCGGCAACCATTTCATCCAAGATGACATCGGCGAACCGTTGGCTGCAGCCATGGTCTCGTGGCTGGCGTCGCTAGGGAGCTAGTCCATGCCCGAAACCACACCCACCGAGACAAGGAAGCCGTCCTGGCTGCACAATGCCGTCGGTTACGAGGTCTACATCCGCTCCTTCGCCGACAGCACAGGCAACGGGATCGGCGACCTGACCGGGATAACCCAACGCCTCGACTACCTCGCCTGGCTCGGCATCGACATCGTCTGGATCACTCCCTGCTACCCGTCGCCGATGGCCGACCACGGCTACGACGTCGCTGACTATGTCGACATAGAGCCCATCTTCGGTGACCTCCAAGCAATGCAGGCGCTGATCGATCGGGCACATGAACTCGGTCTGAGGGTCGTGCTCGACATCGTTCCGAACCACTCGAGCAGCCGGCACCGCTGGTTCCGCTCTGCCGTCGAGGATCCGACAGGCCCCTACCGCGACTACTACCTGTGGCGGGACCCGGCACCCGACGGCGGGCCGCCGAACAACTGGGTCGCCCACTTCGGCGGTCCGGCGTGGACCCTCGACGAAGCGAGCGGTCAGTACTACTGCCACCTGTTCCTGCCCGAACAGCCTGATCTCAACTGGCGCAACCCCGCTCTGCGAGCAGAGTTCGAGCAGATCCTGGAGTTCTGGTTCGAACGCGGCATCGACGGCTTCCGTATCGACGTGGCCCACGCACTCATCAAGGACATGGGCTTCCGCGACAACCCCCAGATCGCCGATCTTGCCGGGGTAACCCATCCCCGCGACCAGTTCCGCTGCTACGAGCATCGATACGATCTCGAACAGCCGGAGAGTCTGGAGATCTACCGTGACTGGCGCCGGATCGCGGAGCGCTACGACACCGCTCTGATCGGAGAGACCTACGTGCTCACACCGACCGGTCTGGCGAACCTGGTGCCGGGCGATGGCTTGCACCTCGGGTTCTGGTTCGCGCCGATGCAGATGCCGTGGACAGCGGCCGACATCGCCAGGACGCTGCGCGAGACCTCCGAGCGACTCGGCGACAGGGTCGGCTGGGTGCAGTCAAGCCACGACGAGAGTCGGCCGGCGACCCGCTTCGGAGGCGGGGATCTGGGGCGAAGCCGTTCGCTGGCGTTCGCGGCGATGCTCTTCGGGCTGCCCGGCGTGCCGTTCATCTTTCAGGGCGAAGAACTGGGACTCGAAGACGGCGAGGTCCCCCTGGAATTGCGTTCCGACCCGATCGCCACCCGGAATCCCGGCGCGGTGGGACGAGACGTGTGCCGTACCCCGATGCCCTGGGCCCCCGGGCACAACCTCGGTTTCTCCACCGCCGATCAGACTTGGCTTCCGTTGGGACACGGTGCTGAGGATTCCGTTGAGGTGCAACGGCAGAACCCTGACGCGCATGTTCACAAAATGCGTTCGCTTCTGCGGTTCCGGCGGGAACCGCGCGATCTGGACAAGGACGTGACCTGGCTCGACGCACCCGCCGGAGTGGTGGCCTTTCGACGGGGAGATCATCTCTTCGCTCTCAACGCGAGCGACGCGACCATCGATTTCACTCCCGGAGGGGTCTGGTCTCTGATCCACCGCACCGGCACCAACGCATTGGCGCGCTCGGTGCGAACAATCCACATTGAAGGCGCCGAGACCGTGATAGCACGCCAAACCGACTAGCGGTACAGCGGTGGCTAACCGCCGACAATCCGCTAAACTGCCCGCTTCGCAACTGGTCGAACCAAACCGGATCGACCCCCTGGAGAGAGAAGAATCCAATATGAAATCCAGCCTTTTGAAACTGCTCGCGCTGTTGTTCGCGTTCACGCTCATCGCCGCGGCATGCGGTGACGACGACGGAGACACGACCACAGGCGACGACGCGGCCGACGACGGCGACGACATGGCCGACGACGGCGATGACATGGCCGACGACGACGGCGACGACATGGCCGACGGCGACGACATGGCCGACGGCGACGTCACAATCACCGTGACCGGCCCCGAACGTGACGAGAACGAGGCTGGAGCAATCCAAGAAGTTCTCGGTGCCTGGGGTGAAGAGCACGGTGTTGAGGTCATCTATCTCGGTTCCGCCGACTGGGAAGCCGAGATCAACGTCCAGGTCGAGGGTGGCAATCCTCCTGACATTTCGATCTTCCCGCAGCCCGGCAAGCTTGCCGACTTCGCCCGCGCCGGCCACGTAGTTCCGTTGAACGACGAAGCCGCTGCCGCGACGGCTGCGAACTGGTCCGAGGCTTGGACCGTGTTCGGCAACGTCGACGGCGTCCAATACGGCGTTCCCGTCAAGGCCGACCTGAAGTCGCTGGTGTGGTACCAGCCGGCCCGCTTCGCAGCCAACGGCTACGAAGTCCCTGAGACCTACGACGAGTTCACCGCACTGGTCGCGCAGATCGCCGGCGACGGCAACAGGCCGCTGTGTGTCGGCATCGAGTCAGGTCAGGCAACCGGTTGGCCCTTCACCGACTGGGTCGAGGACATGGTGCTGCGCCAGCACGGTCCCGACGTATATGACCAATGGGTGGCCCACGACATCCCCTTCAACGATGACCGCATCGTTTCGACGATGCAGACCGTGCTCGACCTGTGGACCCCGGACAACGTCTTCGCCTCCTCCGGTTCGATCGCCGCGACGGCCTTCCAGGACAACGGCCAGCCGCTGGTCGACGGCGACTGCTTCATGCACCGCCAGGCCAGCTTCTTCAGTGCGTTCATGCCTGAGGGCACCACGTTCGGTGACGGTGAGGGCGAAGTGAACGTCTTCTACTTCCCCGACATCAACGGTGACCGTCCGGTTCTGGGTGCGGGCACGCTCGCCGCAGGATTCAACGACAACGATGCGACCATGGCGCTCCTCGCCTACCTGTCGACCCCGGACTACGCCGAGGCCCGTCAGGTCTCCCAGGCGACCCGCAAGGGCGGCGGTGCAACGCTGTCCGGCTTCCTGTCAGCCGCTCTAGGCCAGGACCCGAGCGTTTATCAGCCGCTCGAGCAGTCGTTCCTCGAAGTCCTCGAGACCGCTGCCATCGTGCGCTTCGACGGATCGGACCTGATGCCCGCAGACGTGGGTGCAGGCACCTTCTGGACCGAAGGCACATCGGCTGTCAACGGTGACATCAGCGCCCAAGAAGCAGCTGACCGCATCGAGGCCAGTTGGCCGCAGTAGTTTCCGGGTCTCATTACTGAGACTCCCATAACTTAAATCCCATGAAGTGGGGGTGGCTCAAGGGCCACCCCCACTCTGGTTCTGCGAGCAGCGTCAAGATCCGCTAGGTTTCACGAATGCCGCGCGCACAAGGCGCGTGCGCAAAGGGAGGACTGGTGCACGGAGCGATCCTCAGCGGGGACGACCTCAGCAAGATCCTCAGCACCCTGATTCTGATCGTCGTTGCCGTGGGGGCCAGCGCGGCACTGTGGATCGGGGCCAACCTCCTTTTCAACCAGGTCCGTGCCTCCTGGATTCGATTCAATGCTCTCGCAGGCTACGCAATTGGTTTCCTACTGCTCCTGCTGCTCCAAGGAAACCGACTCCTCAAACCCCACGGCCCCGACAGCGACTCGATCACACGGCTCGGAGAACTGCTGTGGACGCCGATCCTCGGCGGCTTCATCTTCGCGGCGTTGGCAGTGATCCTCGCCAACAACGACCACAAGGCCCAGCGTCTCTGGATCGCCTCAGGCTCGGGCCTGCTACTGGGAGGATTCATCGGGATCCGCCTGGCCGAACATGCCCGTCCCGAGCTTGAGATTCTGCCGCTGTTGCTCTCAACAGTGATATTCGGGGGCGTCGGCGCCGCTGTCGCGCTACTCCGCGGGAACAGCCCGATGCGGGCGGCCCTCATCGGAGGTGCTCTGGGATGGCTGATCGGTGGCTTCGGAGTTCCTGAGTTGGGTGACGGTTCCGCTCTGGAATCCGCCTTGGCCGCAGCAGTCCCGGGCCTGGCGATAGGGGCGCGCATTGGACTCAGCGCCAACGCCGACGTTGTCGGAAGAGCCCGGATAGACGCAAAGTCCAGAGGCTGGATATTCCTGGTTCCCGCCCTCTTCTTCGTCACCGTCTCGCTGATCGCGCCAACGCTGATCACTATCTGGCTCTCCCTCAAGGACAAGGACTCAGTCGACTTCGTCTGGTTCGAGAACTACGGATCGGTGTTCACCGACATCAACTCGTTCGACGTCGGCGACTGGGCCAACATCTTCACCAGTTCACTGGTCATTCTGGGCGTGCTGATCGGCCTGGCCGGTCTGGCCATCGGCCTGGTGCTGCGCAAACGGACCGGTGACGGTTTCAGCGCAGGCGGCCCAGCCTTCGCGCCGTTGATGATCGCCATGGTGATGATTGTGTTCGGCGTGATGTCGGTGCTGCGCGGCACGATCATGAACAACCTCTGGTGGGTCTTCACCGTGACCGTCTTCTCCACCGGACTGGGCCTGGCAATTGCCGTGCTCGCTGACCGAGCGAAACTCGAATCCGTCGCCAAGTCGATCATTTTCATGCCGATGGCCATCTCGCTGGTCGGAGCCTCGATCATCTGGCGTCTTGTGTACGTCGCCCGCGACACCAGCAAGTCTCAGACAGGTCTGATGAATGCGGTCTGGGTCGAACTCGGGCGTTGGAGCACCGGAAGCGGAATCCCAACCGTGCTCGGCACGCTCCTCGTCTGGGTACTGGTTGCCTTGGGAGCAGCATCAATCGGCCGTTCTTTGACCTCGCGGACCTATGACAAGGTTCCTCTGCGAGTGTTGGCGACAGTCGTTCTCATCTGGATCGCCTACCGGTTCACGTTCGACGGAATCGGCGGATTCCGGACCAACGCCGCCGGCGAGACCGTGCCTGACACAATTTTCTTCGTTCAGGACCAACCGTTCAACAACGTCTGGTTGATGGTGATCCTCATCTGGATCCAGACCGGATTTGCGATGGTGATCATGTCCGCCGCGATCAAAGCCGTGCCCACCGAACTGATCGAAGCGGCGAAGGTCGATGGTGCCACGGAGTCCCAGGTGTTCTGGCGGGTGACGCTGCCTCAGATCCGCACGACCATCGGTGTTGTCGTCACCACGCTCATCGTCCTGGTCATGAAGGTGTACGACATCGTCAAGGTGGTGACCAACGGGAACTTCGGATCGCAGGTCCTCGCCAACGACATGTTCGAGGAGGCATTCCTGTTCTCCAACACAGGCGTGGGCGCCGCTCTTGCCGCGATCCTGTTCTTCTCAGTTCTGCCAGTGATGGTCCTGAACATTCGTCGAATGCAGCGGGAGGCCTGACATGTCCGGTAGCCGCCCCAGTATCGACACTGCGATCTACGCTTTCCTGCGCCGAATCCCGACCGGCGTGCTGTGGCTGATCGTGGTGCTGTGGAGCCTGCCGACCCTGGGCCTGGCCATAAACTCGTTCCGGACCCGGGACAACCAACGGGGAGGCGGCTGGTGGAACGTCTGGAACGACGGCGGACTGACGCTGGAGAACTACGACGTCGTCTTCTCCGCGAGCGCCACTGCGGGACTCAAGGAGTCGTTGCTCAACTCCTTCGCGATCGCCATCCCGGCCACGGTCATACCGATCGCCATTGCCGCGTTCGCTGCCTACGCCTTTGCATGGATCGACTTCAAAGGCCGTAAATGGCTGTTCATTGCCACCGTGTCGCTGTTGGCGATACCCCTTCAGGTGGCGCTGATCCCGCTGCTGAGGCTCTACAACTTCGGCTCGCACTGGACGATCCCCTACCTCGAGAAGACCATCACCCTGATTCCTGATTTCGACCTGGTGAACACGACGACCGCGGTCTGGCTCACCCACACCGGATTCGCCCTTCCGTTCGCCATCTTCCTGCTCCACAACTACATCTCCGAACTGCCCAGCGATCTGTTCGAAGCAGCACGCATCGACGGCGCCGACCATTTCACGATCTTCTGGCGTCTGGTGCTTCCGCTGTCGATCCCCGTGCTCGCCGCGTTCGCGATCTTCCAGTTCCTGTGGACCTGGAACGACTTCCTGATTGCCAACACCATGGCCGGCACCAACCCCGACGCCATCGCCACAACAATCCGCATCGCCAACCTCGCGGGCGACTTCGGACGCAACGAGCATCTGTTGCCCGCGGCCGCGTTCGTCCAGGCATTCTTCCCGTTGGTGGTGTTCTTCGCGCTGCAGCGCTTCTTCGTACGGGGAATCCTCGCGGGATCCGTGAAGGGCTAGCCCCTCAGCGGTCTGCTAGTCGCTGCGCCGAGACAAGCTCAGCGCAGTGCCAAGCCAGTTTCGAGGTCGAAGAAATGCAGGCGCTCGATGTCGATCACCGCGGAGATCTGCTCACCGGCACGCGCGCGGCTGCGCGGGTTGAAGCGGGCTACAGCGTCAGCGACCTCTTCGTCGGACAACTCCTCGAGCACATCCGGGTCACCCGCGTCGACCGCGCGTGCATCAATCTCGAAGTGGACCATGATCTCCGAACCGAGCGACTCGACGAGTGACGCCGTGGCACCGATGACGTGGCCGGTCGTGTCGCCGTCGGTGAGGTTCGCATCGTCCATGTCTTCAGGACGGATACCCACCACCACGGTCTGGCCCTCGCGGGCGGCAACCTCCGCCGGCACCTGTCCCAACTCGATGCTGTGGCTGCCGAGCTGCATCGTCGAGCCTGTCACCGTCGCCTCATAGAGGTTCATCGAAGGCGAACCGATGAAGGCCGCAACAAAGATGTTGTCGGGATGGTCGTACAGGTTCTGCGGCGTGTCGACCTGTTGCAGGAAGCCGTCCTTGATGACCGCGACCCGATCCCCCATCGTCATCGCTTCGACCTGGTCGTGGGTGACGTAGAACGTCGTCACTCCAAGTTCCCGTTGCAGTTTGGCGATCTCGGCGCGCATCTGGACACGCAGTTTGGCGTCCAGGTTGGAGAGCGGCTCGTCCATCAGGAACGCTGCCGGTTGGCGCACGATGGCCCTTCCCATCGCCACCCGTTGACGCTGCCCACCCGAGAGCTGACCTGGCTTTCGATCGAGATAGTCGTCCAGTTCCAGGATCTTGGCAGCTTCACGCACACGTTGGTCCAGTTCGGCCTTCGGTGTCTTGGCAAGTTTGAGTGCGAAACCGATGTTGTCGTAGACCGACATGTGGGGATACAGCGCATAGTTCTGGAAGACCATGGCGATGTCTCGATCCTTGGACTCCACATCGTTGACGACGCGGTCACCGATCCGCATCTCGCCGGCGGAGATCGCTTCAAGGCCTGCGATCATGCGCAGAGCTGTCGACTTGCCGCAGCCGGACGGACCAACCAACACCAGGAACTCACCGTCTCGGATGTTCAGATCAAGATCCGTAACGGCTTGAAATCCATTCTCGTAGACCTTGGTCACCTTCTCCAGAACCACTTCAGCCATCGGCCACTCCCCATCTCCGGCTCCATGCGGTGCCATACCATAGCCCACGCAGCCCTCGGAGTTCGAGGTAACGAACCCGATGACTGGACGAAAGCCGCCGCTCGGCGCAGACTCGTTGAATGCGAACATCCCGGGCGTGTCCCTTGTTGCGGGTTCTGCTGTTGATCGTCGTGCTCGGGATCGTGTTCGCAAGCTGCGGCGATGATGACGACGAAGGAGAGGTCCCCGAAACCACAACCACGACCACCACAACCGAAGCACCCGAGACGACGACCACCACAACTGAAGCACCCGTCACCACGACCACGCTCGACCCGCTTGCGATCGGCGAAGCCGTCCCGACACCCCTACCGACTGTGATGTACCCGCCAGACGTCGGCAGCGCCTTCTCCTCGGGCACAAGCTTCGATCCGGCTCTGGTGGGATACGAGGAACAGGAGTACTTCATCTCAGGAACCGCGCGATCGTTCACACCAACCGAAGAAACAGATCTGACGCCCGACGGACGTTGGGCAGTCGAATTCGCCGACGAAGCCGACTACACCACCCGGGTCACCGTAATCCGGCCGAGCGACCCGAGTGCATTCAACGGAACGGTCATGGTCGAGTGGTACAACGTCAGCAGCGGCCTCGACGCTGCGCCCAACTGGACCATGTCCCATGTCGAGCAGATCCGGGAGGGCTACGCCTGGGTTGGCGTGTCCGCCCAAGCGCGCGGCGTCGAGGGCGGCGGGCCGGAGATCGATATCGGCTTCCCGCTACACCTGAAAGGCAACAATCCAGAACGCTACGGGGCACTGAACCACCCCGGTGATTCATTCTCCTACGACATCTTCAGCCAAGCCGCCCGTGCACTGACCGGACCCGCCAATATCGAGATGCTGCCGGGTCTGTCACCGCAGCGCCTGATCGCAGTCGGGGATTCGCAATCGGCATTCAGGCTGACCACCTACCTCAACGCCATCGACCCGCTCGCCCAGGTCTTCGACGGCTTCCTGGTGCACAGCCGAGGTGGTGGAAGTGCGCCCCTGTCGCAGTCGCCTCAGGCCGAGATCAACACTCCGGACCAGGTCCTGATCCGCAGCGATGTGCGAGTCCCCGTGTTGACGTTCCAGACCGAGACCGACATCTTCCGCCTCGGATCCATCAACTCCCGGCAACCAGACGCACACAACATCGCGCTCTGGGAAGTGGCCGGCACAGCACACGGCGACGTCTACAACATCTCTCTGTCCGTGGGCCCACAGGACATCGGCGACAACCCCGCCATCGCCCAGGTGGTGGAGGTGAGCGCACCGATCCCGGGAATCTTCGAATGCGACACACCGATCAACAGCGGGCCGCAACACTGGGTCATGAACGCCGCCGTCCACGCTCTCAACGTCTGGGCCAGCGGCGGTCCGCCGCCGCCTAGCGCTGCTCGACTCCAGACCGACGCCGACGAATTCGTCCTCGACGAACACGGCAACACACTCGGTGGGATCCGCACCGCCTGGGTGGACGTGCCCGTGGCCACCCTGACAGGTGAACCACCCGGAGGGGAGGGATTCTGCGGCCTGTTCGGTTCAACGACACTGTTCGACGCTGCCAAACTGGCCGAGCTGTACCCCGACAAAGCAACATATTTCGAAGCCATGACCACCTCGGTGGAGCGATCCGTCACCGAAGGCTTCCTCCGGCCGGCCGACGCCGCGCTCATCCTCGAGAACGCCTTCGCCAACGACATAGGCCGCTGAACCTCCCGATGCCGCGCGGGGCGTAGCCTTGCGGGATGGCAGGTCCACTTCCCATGCGTTTCCTGCGCTCCTTCACGCAGGTGTCCGATCTGCCGCATGTGCACGCAGAAATCGCTCTGGTCGGTCGCAGCAACGTCGGCAAGTCGTCGCTGATCAACGCCCTGGCCCAACGCAAATCCCTGGCCAAGACATCCAAATCCCCAGGCGCGACCAGGCTGTTGAACGCATTCGAGGTGGGCGTCGACGATTCAGGACGGTGGCTGATGGACCTTCCCGGTTACGGATTCGCCAGAGTGTCCAAAGCCGAACAGCAGCGATGGGCAGTCATGCTCAACACCTACATCGAAGAACGGGAGAACCTCGTTTCGATTCTGCTGCTGATCGACTCCGAGATCGGCCCCACCTCACTCGACCTGCAGACCTTGGAATGGCTCAAGCATCTCAACCGCGAGATCTGCTTCGTCGCCACCAAGGCCGACAAGGTCCGACCCGCCAAGTCCGCTCGGCGCCGTGTCGACCTGTCTCAGAAGCTCGGAGTCGACAAGTCGGAGATTCTCTGGGTCAGCGCCAACAAGGGAACTGGTATCGGCGAGCTACGCTCCCGAATCAGCGACCTTCTCCAAGTGCGCAGCCCATAGAGGTCAGTCGATAGCGATCAGTCGACGGAGATCTGAGCCATCAACTCGGCTCGTTGCTCATCGAAGGTGTCGAGGTCCATCTGGCCGTCGTCGTAGCGACGATGAAGATCCTCGATCCGGGCCATCAGGTCATCGTTCGACAGCTTCGGGCCATCATCGACGATCTCGTCGCTGCCCGAGTCATCGTCGAACTCGCCCCTTTCGAGGCGCTTCTCTCGTTTCGCCTGCGCCTTGGCCTTTTTGGCCATGTCACGCTGCCGTTTTGCAAAACTGGATCGTCCGGTTGCCATTTGCGGGCTCCTCTCCGGTCGACTACACCTTGACCTTTAGCCGAATGTTGAGGGTACGGGCATACGCGCCCATTCTCCAACACGTTGCTTGCGCCGGGCACAGCCGGAGCCGCGGTCACCCGTGCTGTTGTCATCAGGCACGTTGCTTGCGCCGGGCACAGCCGGAGCCGCGCAACCCCTCCGCCAGCACCAGGCACGTTGCTTGTGCCGGGTGGCGGATCTGCAAGATTGGGGGGTCTTCTTCTAAGTTGTGGAGCGTGAGTACCGAAACGAAACCCGAAGGACTGGCTCTGCACCGACCGGAAACCTACGTCGCGGGACCACCGCATGACCTGTTCACACGTCTGCGTCGTGAAGAACCGGTCGTTTTTCAGGAGATGGAGGACGAACCCGGCTACTGGGCCGTCCTGCGCCACGCCGACGTGATGCATGTCGCCAAACACCCTGAGATTTTCTCAGCCCACGAAGGCGGTGTCGTCATCGAGAACCTTGACGAACCCGGTCTGGCACAGATGCGCGACATGCTGTTGGCCATGGATCCGCCGCGTCACACCGCCTACCGACGGCCGATCTCACCGGAGTTCAAAGCTCGCGTTATCGGTGCCATGGAGGAACGGATCCGCACGATCACAATAGAGATCCTCGACCGGGCCGAGGCACTGGCTGAAGATGCACTGGCTGAAGAGGCAGAGGGCCCTGAAGTAGAGTTCGTTCACGATGTCTGCGCCCATCTGCCGAGCCAGGTCGTCGGCGAGCTGATGGGACTGCCACGCGAGGACTGGCCGGCCATTCACGCCATGGCCGAACGCAACAGCGGAGGACAGGATCCCGACATCGCCGCCGCCGAGGAACGCGGCTCCTCGAGCATCGACATGGCGATGTACGGAATGGCCTTCGCCGCCAAGCGCAGGGAGCAACCACTGCAAGGCGACCTGACCGACCTGCTGCTGGGCACTGAGTTCGACGGCAAGTTGATGACCGACCTTGATTTCGGACGTTTCTTCGTCCAGTTGGTGACTGCCGGCAACGACACCACCCGAACCATGCTGTCGGGTGGCCTGCTTGCCCTACTGCAGCATCCCGAACAGTTGCAGATGCTGCGCGACGATCCCTCACTGCTGCCCAAGGCCGTCGAGGAGGTCTTGCGGTGGGCCAACCCTCTGCATTATTTCCGGCGCACTGCGCTCGTCGACACCGAACTGGGCGGAAAGTCGATAGCGGCAGGAGACAAGGTGGCGATGATCTACACGTCTGCCAACCGCGACGAAGCCGTCTTCGAAAATCCTCAGGATTTCGACATCACCCGAGACCCCAACCATCATCTCTCGTTCGGTTTCGGCACACATTTCTGTCTAGGGGTGCATCTGGCCCGCTTGGAGGGTCGGGTTTTCTTCGACGAGGTGCTCAAACGCTGGTCTCGCATCGAGTTGACGGGCGAACCGAGGCGCCAACAGTCGAACCTCAACAATTCCCTGAAGTACCTCCCGGTGCGTCTGATTCGCTAACAGTGCGGTTGCACGCCCACGGTGCAACCAGCCATTACTTGGCGACGGTGGACAGGCCGCCGCCGACGGGGACGACGGCACCGGTCACATATGAGGCCGCGGCGGAGGCGAGGTAGATCGCCACACCAGCCATGTCGTCGGGAGCGCCGATTCTGCCCAGCGGAACATCTTTGGCGATTCCGGCACGAGCCACCGGGTCGTTGAGGGCGAAAGCCATCATCTGGGAGTCGAACGGTCCTGGGGCGATGGCGTTGACTGTGATTTGTTCGCTGGCGAGCTGCTTGGCGAGGTGACGGGTCAGCATGTGTACCGCCGCTTTCGACGAGGAATAGGAGAAGGTGTCCATCTCCGGCGGTGTAAGCCCGTTCACCGAACCGATATTGATGACTCGGGCTGGATGTGACTGCTGGGCCGCGGCACGAAGCAGCGGCAGCAGCCGCTGGGTCAGGAAGAACACTCCTCGGACGTTCACGTTCATGACCTTGTCCCAACCCTGAGCGCCGAAGTCGTCGAGCGGCTCACCCCAGGATGCACCGGCGTTGTTGACCAGAATGTCCAACGAATCCCAACGGTCGTTGACAGCGGCCACGAGGTG
This sequence comes from Candidatus Aldehydirespiratoraceae bacterium, assembly GCA_965221585.1. Lineage (GTDB taxonomy): Bacteria > Actinomycetota > Acidimicrobiia > Acidimicrobiales > Aldehydirespiratoraceae > VXYK01. The sequence goes on from OZ244898.1 coordinate 2,624,578, forward strand.
GTCGATGCCTTCGTCGCTGGACAGGTCGCTGGGAACAGCGATGCAGGTGCCCTTGGCCGACATCTCATCGGCAACAGCAGTCACCTGCTCGATCTTGCGGGCGGTGATGACCACCTCACAGCCGGCGTCGAGCAGGCCCTCGGTGATCATGCGTCCGATACCGCGACTACCACCCGTGACAACAGCTCGTCGGCCCTCGAGCCCGAACAGCGAAGTGATGCGATTGACGTCCATGAGCGCTCCTGTGAAATCGGCGAATCTGCGTGAGCACCCTAACGCCCTTAGACTCCAAGCCATGCCAACAACAACAGACCACACATTTGCCGGGGCCGACGGCGATGTCCCCGCAATCCTGTGCACACCCGACGGCGGCAGCGGACCCGGCGTGGTGCTGATCCAGGAGATCTTCGGGATCAACGACTACATTCTCAGCGTTGCCGAGCGCCTGGCCAACGAGGGTTATGTGGTGCTGGCTCCCCACATGTACTGGAGGATCCAGCACCCGTTCCGGGTCGACGCTCGGGGCCCCGAAGACTTGGGGCCGGCTTTCGAGATCGCCAATCAGCATCCTCCCGAAGATGGTGTCGCAGACATCGGTGCTGCGCTGGATCACCTGTCGGGCCGCTCCGAAGTTACGGGCGGTGTTGCGGTTATGGGGTTCTGCTTCGGCGGTTCGATGACCTATTTGGCGGCCTCCGCCCACGATCCGGCCTGCGCCGTGTCGTACTACGGATCGATGATCGGCGAGAACCTCGACAAGGCCTCCGAGATCAGCTGCCCGATCCTGTTCCACTTCGGCGACGACGATCCTTTCCTTCCCAACGAGCATGTGGACGGCCTGCGGGCAGCCACCGAGCGGATGGCCAACGTCGAGATTCTGGTGCAGGCAGGGGCTGGTCATGCCTTCGACAACGACAAGAACCCGATGTTCGCGAACCCGTCGGCCGCCGCCGCCTCCTGGGCCCGCACCTCAGAGTTCCTCAGAACCCATCTTCACGGGTAAGGCGCCCAGCGTCCTGGCGGGCGCGCTTAGGTCACTGTCTAGAACTCGTAGCCACCGATGCCGTAGAAGCCACTGGAGGCGGTCTTGGGGGTGCGGTGACGGGGCAGAATCTCGGCGTCGTCGGGTGGCATCGGATCGTCACCGAGCACTGTCGAGCGGCGCAGCACCCGTCGTTCGGAGGTGTCGTCGACCACCGAATGCAGGGTCACCCGTTCGTCCCAGAGCACCACATCGCCAACATTCCAGCGCCAGCGACAGCTGAACTTCACCTGCTCCTCCCAGCGGAACAGGAAGGACAGGAGGTTCTGTGACTCTGGGCGGGAGAGCTGCGGGATCCTGCGGCTGAACTGCTTGTTGACATACAGGCTCTTACGCCCAGTATCGGGATGGACACGCACGACCGGGTGCTCCGCCGCGGGTGCGCCACCGGTGCGAGTGTCTTCATGCAGGCAGGTCAGCCCCTCCAGGAACTGCTTCATAGCCTCTGACAGCGAGTTGTAGACCTCGTAGCAGTTGATCCACATCGTGTCGCCACCCCACGGCGGCGACTCGACCATATGCAGCAGGGCAGCGACCGGCGGATGGTCCGAGCAGGTGAAGTCGGTGTGCCAGACATCGGCTTTGGGAGTCGTCGAGGTGTCGAGCACGATCACTTCGGGGATCTCTGGATCGACCTTGTCGAGGTAGGGGTGGATCTCAAGGGGCCCGAAGATCGCGGCAATGTCACGCAGACCCTCGGCGGTCGGGTCCAACCCTGGCATGAAGAGGACCAGGTTCTCGTTGAGCGCCTGCTTCAATTCGTCGACCACAGCGCTGACCGCGGAAAAATCGAGTCCTACAACCTCGGCTCCGAGCGAACCCGCAATGGGGCGCACTTCGAGTTTGGGGGGTGACGCCACTGAAGATGATCCCATGAGACCGAGCCTACCGTCCTTCGGAGAACCGACGAAAGTCGGCGCGCCCCGAACGGCCCCAGTCAGAATTCGACGGCAGCTGGGGGGTGCTCAAAGAACCAAGTAATCACGTTTTGAATTGGACTGGGAACTCCTAGATTATGTGTCTTGGGAAGCAATGAGTCCTTAAGGGCAAACGAGACCCTACCCAAGTCTTTCGAGTCAGCAGACGCCGAGTTGTGTGAGTCTCGACTGCCGCCGCGGAGAGTCGGGTTGTCTGGTGTGGGGCGGATTCAGATGGGAGGTGTCGGCATGAGTGAGCGGCATAGTGTGGATGCTCTTCCCCCCCCCCCTCCCTCTCCCTCTCCCTCTCCTTCTCGCTTGCCTCGTTTTGTGGGTTGGCGGGGCTTTGGTCTAGGGGTTGGTGTGCGCTGGTCGACTGCGGCGTTGGCGGTGGCGTTGCTGGGGTCGTTGCTGGCGGTGGTGCCGGTGGGGCTGCCGTTGGCGGGCGGGCCGTCTGAGGCGGGGGCGCAGCAGGTCACTTCGCAGGCGGTTCTGCATCGGGTCACGATTGCGGAGGGGCAGACCCGCGCCTTCCGGATCACGAACATTCCCACCCGGCCGGAGTACTACCTCCACACGAGCGTCAGCGGCTCGTTCACCGCTGAGGCCAGCGACATAACGGCCACCACCGCCAATCTGCGCGGCGCGGCGCAGCAGATACCCCCCGATGCCGCCGGCCCGAGGGCCTATCCCGATTCGGTCTATGGCCGCATCCGTTTCGAGGTGACGGCGAACGCCGACAGCGACGGCACGGGCGATGAGACGTTCGGGGTGCGGTTGTGCACCACAGCGAACTGCACCGGCGGCACGATCCTGGGCGACTGGACGGTGACGATCACCGAGCCGGAGGCCGACACCACCCTCACCGGCACGGGAGCGACGGTCACCATTGCCGGTGGCAGTGCGGTGTCGGTGATGGAGGAGTCCGCCAATGGCGACGGCCGCGACCGGCGCGCTGCGTTCGAGATCACCCTTGCCTCGAGTCCCACCCAGGACATCGTGGTGGTGGCCTCTACTACGACGGGGGTGCGCACCGGCTCGTCGTCTATGGGCCCGTTCGCGCGGTTGAACAGCTCTTTATCGCGCGACTACCCGGCCCATGGCGCCAACGGCCACGACCCGGTGCAGGCCGAGTATGTGGTGGGGTACTGGCCGTCGGGTGCCACGGACCTGTCGCGGGAGTTCACGGTGATCTCCACCGACAACGCGGTGGACACGCCCGGCGGGGTTCTCGAGGGCAATCTCACGTTCAGGGTCTTGCAGGGCTCGGTGAACGCCGGCGACGGCACCGCCTACAACGACTCCACGGCGAATAACGCCGTTGTCGTGTCTGGCATTTCGATCCCGAGCCTGCCGGTGCGGGTGACTGATGATGACGAGCCGACACGGGTGCGTCTGCTGGCTGCGAGCACTCCGGATAACACGGCGATGGAGGGCAGCACCGACAAGGCCTCCGTCTTGGTGCGCCTGGACCGTGCGCTGGTAGCTGGCGAGGAGGTCACCGCGGCGCTGACGTTCAATGGCGCGGCGCTGGGCACGAACTTCTCTTTGGCCGCGGCCGGCGGGCAGACCGGCGTGTCCTACGCCGACTCCGACGACGGCACAGGCGGGCTGGTGACTCTGGCGGGGGCGGGGGTGCAGCAGGGCGTGATCGAGGTGACCGCGCTCGCCGACGGCGACTCGGTCAGCCAGACGCTCCAGATCGGGTTGCCGCCCACTGACCAGCCGTGGCGTGCCAATTTCCACCGCTCGAACCTCGCCGGCGGTGTCTGCGCCGCGCACGGCTGCCCTGACCGTCCCCAGGGCGACCCCGGCCAGCGGTTCCAGTCGGTCACCCTCGCCGAGGCCGTGCCGGGCCTCGCGATCATCGAGCACGACGATCCCCACATGCGCGTGGTGACTGAGGGCGTCGACTACAGCTACGACATTCGGCTGAACACCCGGCCGACCAGCGACGTGACCGTCACCACCACGATCTCATCGGGCGGGGCGGTGAGCGCCGGCGGCACGCTCACGTTCACCAACAGCAACTGGGCGACGCCCCAGACCGTCATCGTCACCCCGACGAACAACAGCAACGACGAGCCGCGGCGGACCATCACCGTTACCCACGCCCTCAGCGGCGACACCGCCTACGCCGCCCTGGCCGACGTCGCCCACCAGGTGAGCGTGCTCGACGACGACCCCACGACGGTCACCATGGCCGGCGCGGGCGTGCGCGACCCGAACAACGATGCGACCGCCCAGAACATCTCGCGGGTGATGGTGGAGGGCGACGCGACGCTGGTGGACCGCACCCTGACGCTCACCTTGAGCCGCGCCCTGGTCGAAGGCGAGTATGTGCGGGTGCCGTTGCGCCTCGAGGCGGTCGCCAACGGCAACACGCCGACCATAGAGGAGCCGACCGAGGAGGAAGGCGAGCTGGACCCGCCGCCCCTCGGCGGCGCCTGGCCCAACGACATCGGCGAGCGGCGCGTGGTCACCAACGACTACCGCGGCGTGCGCGCCAGCGCGAACGTGGCCTGGCCGCCCCAGCACAACGACTTCGTCATGACCGCGACGGGCACCGGCGTGTCCTATGAGCACTCCAACCGGTACACCCCCAACCATGTCGGCTTCCGCTACGTCGAGTTCCGCGGCGCCGGCGCGCAGACCGCCACCATCGTCGTGCACGCCAAAGACGGGTTCGACGACGGCGAGACCTACGACGAGGCGTTCGCGGTCACGTTCCCCAACGACTTCTACCTGTTCGACGCCGACACCGACAATCCGCTCAGCAGCGCCCCCGTCGACACCAACCTCGGCGGCGGCCTCCAAGCCCAACCCGCCGGCGCGCAAGGGTGGTTCGGCATCACCGACAAGGGCCTGGAAGGCATCGACCCATCGCTCGCACAGGTGCCTCGGGACTGGCCCCTGCTGCCGCCCGGGCTGACGATCGGCGACAAGTTCCGGCTGCTGTATGTGACCACGGCCACCACCGCGGCCTCCCAAATCGGCCACGCCTACTACAACGACTTCGTCCGAGCCGAGATCACCCGCGACCAGCTGAAACAGGGCGGGGTGCCGGACCTCAAGCCCTACGCAGACCACTTCGCCGCGGTCATCAGCACCAACTCCGACGGCCAGAACCCTGGCGGCAACGCCTCCCTCAACGCCAACCTGGAAGCCTCCGGTCCCGATGACCCGATCTACTGGGTCAACGGCGCCAGGGTCGCTGACGACAAAGCCGACTTCTTGGACGGCAGCTGGGACGACGAGGCCAACCCCAAACACGCCGACGCCAGCGCGGCCACGATCAGCACGAACGGCTACTGGACCGGTTCAGAAGCCGACGGGCAACGCTCCGACAGTTGCTCGGGCCTGACGGGTTCAGACCGGCACCTCAGGGCGGGCGCGTCGAACGTCAGCTACGGGCTGCTCAACGGCAACAGCCGCGGACCCCTGGGCCAAGCCAAAGACGAGACGAACTGCCAACCTGCGCACAACAGCCAACAGCGACCGCTGTATGCGCTGTCCACCCGAGAGTTCACCGTCGTCGGCGGCGCCTCCATCGAAACCGCCCAAGCCGCCGAGGGCAGCCCGATCACCTTCACCGTCACGATCCCAGATGCGGCGCCCTCAGGCGGCATCACGGTCCCCTACACCCTCGCCGACGGACGCGGCGTCACCTCCGACCCCGCCCACATCATCGCTGCCGGCACCTCCGGCGGCACCGGCGCCGACTACGACAACGACGCCGGCACGGTAGTGATCGCCCAAGGCCAAACCAGCAACACCTTCACCGTCAACACCACCAATGACAGCACCTACGAAGGCGACCACTACCTCACCGTCACCCTCGGCGCACCCACCGGCACCAACGCGCCGATCATTGACCCCACCAAGGGCAGCGCCATCGGCATCATCGAAGACGACGCGGATGCGCCCTCGTTCCAGTTCAGCCCCGCAACGGCGACCGCCGGCGAGGGCGACGGCACCGCCACGCTCACCGTCACCAAGACCGGTACCACGCTGGTGCCCGCGTCGGTGTACTGGACCACCGCCGACGGCACAGGCGCGAGCGCCGCAACCCACCCCGACGACTACACCGCCAACGCCGGCCACCTCCAGTTCGCCCCCGACGACACCTCCAAGACCATCACCATCAACATCGTCGACGACGACACCGGCGAGAACACAGAAACGTTCAAAGCGCAGCTCAGCCAGCCCAGCGAGGCACAGATCGGCAGCGCGTCGGAGGCGACGGTGACCGTGACCGACGACGACGGCGCTGCGGTGCCGGTGGTGCAGTTCAAGGCCGCCAGCTCCAAGATCTTCGAGGGGCAGCCGTTCGAGTTTCCGTACTTCAGTACCATCGTTGTCGAGGCCGAGAGCGCGGTCGAGGCGGACACTGTCGTGAGCTTCACGTTGGGCGGCACGGCGGTGCGCGGATCTGATTACACCATCGTCACGGCCACATCGATCTCGAGTGAGACGATTCTGGAGGGGGAGACTGAGGGTGAAATAGTTTTGCGGACTCTCACCGACGACAATCACGAGGCCGACGAGACGATCGTGCTGACTCTTGTCGCCGGCGACGGCTACGACCTGGGCAGCCAGACGACGCATACGGTCACCATCAGGGATCTTCCCGATGTGGAATTCGCTGCGGCGACGTCGCAGGGCGTCGAGGGCGCGACGGTCACGGTCACGGTTCGGGCGTCGCATGCGTTCGCGGAAGCGACCGATGTGACGTTCACGTTGGGCGGCACCGCGACCGCGGCGGACTACACGGCGCCGACGAGCCCGGTGCGGTTCGGCGCCGGCGACACCACCGCGACGCTCAGCATCCCCGTCACCGCGGACACCGACAGCGACGCCGGCGAGACGATCATCCTGACGCTCGTCGACGGCGACGGCTACGACGCGGGCCCCCACACGCGCCAGACGACGCAGGTGACGCACACCATCACTCTCTCCGACGCGGCGTCGGTCGAGTTCTCAGATGCGGTCTCGACGGCCAAGGAGGGCACGACGGCAACGGTGACGGTGCAGGCACCCCAGGCGGTGGCGGCGGACACCGCTGTGGCGTTCACGGTTGCGGGTTCGGCGCAGTCGGGGGACTTCACGGCGCCGACGAGCCCGGCGACGATTCTCGCTGGGCAGACCTCCGCCGAGATCGAGATCCCGATCGCCGAGGACAGCCCCGACGACTCGGGCGAGACGATCATCCTGACCTTGACCGACGGCGACGACTACAGCCTGGGCGGCCAGAAGACGCATACCATCACCTTGGCCGAGGCGGATCCGCCGCCGGATGTGGAGTTCGCGGCGTCGGTGTCGCAGGGCCGGGAGGGCGCGACGGTATCTGTGCGGGTGGATGCGTCGCGTGCGTTGGACGCTGCGTACGCGGTGTCGTACACCTCGTCGGGGGGCACGGCGACGGCGGGCAGCGATTACACCGCGCTGAGCGGTTCGTTCACGATGCCCGCGGGCGCCGCCTCGGCCGCTTTCGATGTGGCCATCGCCGCTGACAACGCCTCTGATGCGGGCGAGACGATCATCCTGACCTTGACCGACGGCGACGACTACAACCTGGGCAGCCGGACGGGGCACACGGTGACGATCACCGAGTCCGACCCGCCGACGCTGGTGTTCACCCAGCCGCGGGTGTTCATCGCCGAGGGCGGCGCGTCGGCGCGCTACGGAATCAGCTTGAGCCACGACCCGTCGGGGTCGTCTGCGGCTCTGCCGGCGTGCGATTACGACCCCTACACCGCGGATCTGCCGCGCTGCACGCCGTCGGCGGATCCGGTGGTGGCACGTGTGGTGGTGACCTCGCCCGATCTGGGCCTGCTGAAGGTGTTCACGGGCGGGAGCATCGCGCCTGCGGGGGAGGCGGTGCTGGAGTTCACGCGCCGCAATTTCGGCACGCCGCAGTTCGTGACGGTGTATCCCGAGTCCGACGACGACTCCGACAGCGAGCAGAACGTGCTGATCGGCCACTCGATACGGGGCGCTGCGGACGATTCGTCGGCGTTCCGCACCAGCTCTCCGTATGCGGCCGGCACTGCCACGGGCGGGGTGGACGACGGGATCGCCCTGCCCGACATGCGGGCGTATGTGACCGACGACGACGCCACGCCGGGGTTGACGGCGGGTTGGACCGCGGATGCGGGCGGCCCGAGCCTCGAGCAGCCGCGGGTGATCGAGGAAGGGGGGTCCGCCCAGTTCACGCTCAGGGGCAACAGGAACGCCGCGGGCGAGAAGGTGGCTGCGCGTGTTCGGATCACCGGCGGCGTCCATGGCGAGCACTACACGGTCGACAGGTCTGGCGGCATCAGCGTCGAGGGGCCTGTGGACGACCCCTCCACCGACGGTGTGGACGAGTCGAAGGTGGACGGCGCGGAGTTCATCGTGACCTTCACCGCGCCTGCGAGCCTGAGCACTGGGGGGGTGTTCAAGCTCATGTCCACCGACGACGCGAGCCGTGCGACTGGGCGGCGTTATCTGGATGTGGAGCTGTTGTCGGTCTTCTCGCCGGACGGCTCGGCGGGCGTCGACGCCGATCCGGCCACGCCCGACGGCGTCGGGCTGAGTCCCGGGCCGCGGACCGTGCGGGTGCATGTGCTGCCCAAGGACCGGCTGATCGTCCGCCAGGCGGGTGGCAGCGAGACCGGCGATGGCGGCAAGCGCATCGACTTCGAGGGGCTCGAGACCGAGGGCAAGAAGGCGGAGCTGACCACCAACGACGCCTGGGCGACTATCCAAGAAGGCGACACTGCTGTGCATCAGGTGGGGATGCAGTTGAGCGAGGGCCCCAAGTCTGCGAATAGGACTGTCCATGTGGCGGTGACGGTGAGCGATCCTGCCAAGCTCGCCTTGGCGGGAGACCACAACGACGACGGCACAGCGAACTTCCGGTTCACGAAATTCGGCGCCACCTCGTACCGGCAGTTGCAGCTCCTCGGGTTCACGGCGAAGGACGACGACGATTTCGACGACGAGATGGTGACCGTGACGGTGACGATGACCTCCGGCTACGGCAGGGCGCACCCCGACGGGACCGTGGTGCGCACGTTCACGGTGCGCATCGAAGACGACGACATGTCGGCGGGCGTGACGGTAGTGCCGGGGTCGTTGACGGTGATCGAGGGAGCGAAGCGGGGCGAGAAGCTGCCCCGCAGAACCGACGGCAGAGCGCGCGACCATGAGATCGCGGTCCGCCTGGACGCCGATCCCGGCAGCGGCGTGACCGTGCGGATAGAGCCGGTGTTTCCCGAGGGGATCACCTCTCCGAAGAAGACGCTGGACTTCACCGGCGGCACATCGGGCAACTGGCAGACCTGGCAGACGATCGGCGTGAAAGCCCCGGACGACGGCGATTTCGACGACGAGGAGCTCGCTGTCACCTGGAAGAGGCCGAGCGTCACCGCGGGGAGCTCGGCCGCGTATGCCGCGTTGACGGCTGCTGATGTGGCGTCGGTGGCGGTGACGGTGCTCGACGACGACGCGGGGGTGCGGGTGTCGGAGCGGGGCTTGGAGTTGGTGGAGGGTGTGCAGGGTGCTGCGCGTCGTGTGGTGGACACAGGAGACGGCGGAGGCGCCAGGCTCGGCCGCTTGGCGGCGGCGACCTATGAGGTAGTGCTGCAGGCAGCGCCTGCTGCGGGTGAGGTGGTGACGGTGACGCCGGTCAGCGGCGACACCGCAGCGGTCGGGTTCGGCCGCGACGATGACGGCAACGCGGTCACGACCCACCCCGGTCTGGTGTTCACCGCGGACGACTGGGATGAGCCTCAGACGGTGACGCTGACGCCGGTGGACGACGACGACGCGGTCGACGAGTCGGTGACGGTCACCCACAGCGTGTCCACGACGGGCTCGGTGTACAGCGCCGTGGGTGCGGGGCCGTCGGTGACGGCGGCGGTGCTCGACGACGACCGCTCCGAGGGGATCGTGGTGTCGTCGGACGGCGAGACGTTCAGCGGCGATGGCGCGGTGCTGTTCGCCGACGAGGGCGGCGACGCTGTCGGGTTCAACGTGCGCCTGGCGGGCCGGCCGGCCGAAGCGGGGCGGTTCTGGGTGGACGTGTCGGGCGGCGGCGGCGCTGTGGTGGCCGACGCCGATCTGGGCGCTTCGGGCACCCAGACGGCTCTGTCGTTCTCGCAGGAGAACTGGTGGATCCCTCAGACGGTGTGGGTGACCGCGCCCGACGAGACCGGCGGCGGCGCCGACGCCGTCGACGGGCTGGCCGAGCTGAGCCTGACCGCCGCGGTGGTGACCGACGGCACGCGGGCGCCTGTCGCGGCCTACGGCACGGCGCCGGTGTGGGTGCACGTCCACGACGACGAGTTCGCCGGCGGCCCGACCTACACCGTGACCGGCACGGGCGCGCTCGTCGAGGGCGTCGTCCCTGCCCTGTTCACCGTGCAGGGCGACATGGTGCCGTCGTCGTCTACCGATGTGACGCTGCGCATCTCAGAGACCGGCGATTTCGTGGCTGCCGGCGACGAGGGCGACCAGACCGTCACGTTCACCGCCGGGGCGATCTTGACCCATCAGGTTCCCATCGTGAACGACGACGTAGCCGAGGACGCCGGGACGGTCACCGCCGCCCTCCGGCCCGGCAGCGGCTATCGCGTCGGCGACCCGTCGCGGGCGTCCATCGGCGTCGCCGACGACGGCGACTCCGGGTCGGGCTCGGTGACCGCGGACTTGAGTGTGTCTGGTGGCGGGGCGGTGGCTGAGGGCGGCACGTTGACGGTGACGGTGACGCTGAGCGGGGCTGCGCCGTCGGCGTTGAGCATTCCGGTTCGGGTGGCGTCGTCTCCGGCCGCGTCGGCGTCGGCTGGCGATTACACGCTGCCGAGCCCCGTGAGCGTGGCGATGGGCGCCACGTCGGGCACGCTGACGTTCGCCGCTGTGGACGACATGGTCGACGAGGACGCCGAGACGCTGACTCTGGAGCTCGGGACGCTGCCCGCCGGAGTGACCGCGGGCTCCACGACGAGTGTCGCGGTGACGATCAGCGACGACGACACCGCAGGCGTGACTGTTGTGGAGTCGGGCGGTTCCACGACGGTGTCGGAGGATCCGAGCGTCACCGACACCTACACGGTGAGGCTCGACAGCCAGCCGCTCACCAACGTGGTGGTGCGCGCCGCGGCGCCGGCGGGCGTGGAGATCGACGGCCCGGCGGCGGGCAGCAGCTGGGTGTCGCAGCTGGATCTGACGTTCACGCCGCAGGACTGGGGCACGGCCCAGACGGTGACGGTGCGCGGCCAGAACGACGACGTCGTCAACGCCGGCGGCAAACGCGACGTGGTGATCGCGCAGTCGGTGCACACCGGCGACACGGGCGGCAAGTACACGACGTCCACGGCGGTGGCGAACGTCGACGTGGACGTGACCGACGACGACACCGCGGGAGTGACGGTCGCGGGCGGTCCTTTGACGGTGTCCGAGGACGGCACCACGACGACCGATACCTATACGGTGAGGCTGACCAGCGAGCCGCTGAACAATGTGGTGGTCACAGCCACGGCGGCGGCGGGCGCGCAGGTCAGCACCGACGGCGGGACGACGTGGCATTCGTCGCGGGACCTGACGTTCAATCCGTCGGGGTCGGGCATCTGGTCGACAGCCCAGACGGTGCATGTGCGCGGCGTTCGCGATGACATCGACAACGCCGGCGATCGGCGCACGGTCAGCATCGGCCATGCGATCGCGTCGGGCAACGGCGACGGCGGCAGTTACACGACGGGCACTGCCATCAATGCCGTTTCGGTGACGGTGACCGACGACGACACCGCCGGGGTGACTGTCAGCAAGACCAGCATGACGGTGTCCGAGGACGGCAGCACCACCGACACCTACACAGTGAAGCTCAACTCGCAGCCGCTGACGAACGTGGTGGTGCGCGCCGCTGCGGAGGCGGGCACGGAGGTGGACGGCCCCGGGGCGGGCCGGAGCTGGGTGTCGCAGCTGGATCTCACGTTCACGCCGTCGAACTGGAACTCGGTCCAGACGGTGACGGTGCGCGGCCAGAACGACGACATCGACAACGCCGGCGACAAGCGCGAGCTGACCATCACCCAGTCGGTGCAGACCGGCGACACCGGCGGCAAGTACACGACGAGCACTTCGGTCGCCGACGTCGATGTGGACGTGACCGACGACGACACCGCGGCGGTGACGGTGGCGGGCGGTCCGTTGACGGTGACCGAGAACGGCAGCGACACGGACGACTACACGGTGGTGCTGGCCACCCAGCCCGTGAGCAATGTGACGATCACGGCCACGGCGCCGGCGGGCACGCAGGTCAGCGATGACGGCGGCTCGTCGTGGGGGTCGTCGGTGGAGCTCGTGTTCACGTCGGGCACGTCGGGCAACTGGGGCACGCCCCAGACGGTGACGGTGCGCGGCGCCCAGGACGTGATCGACAATCCGGGTGACCGCCGCGATGTGACGGTCACGCATTCGATCGAGTCGGGCGACGGCGACGGTTCGCGTTACACGCCGTCGACGCCGTCGATGCCGAGCGTTTCGGTGAGGGTGAACGACGACGACGCGAAGCCGACCCAGATCAGCCTGTCGGCGAATAGAAGCACGGTGTCGGAGGGGACGGCGTCGACGGAGGTGACGGTGACCGCGACGGTGGACGGCTCGACGCGGTTCGGTGTGGCCACCACGGTGGCGGTGAGCGTGGCGTCGATGGCGGACACGTCGTCGGCGAATTATGTGGACATGACGGCGGTGGCCGCGTTCAACGTCACCATCGCGGCGGGCGCGCGGACCGGCACCGGGACGTTCACGATTGCGCCCGACGACGACGTGGTGGACGAGCTGGACAACGCAGTCGCTGTGACCGGTGCGGTGTCTGGTGATTCGTCGGTGACGGTGAACCCGGCGACGGCGATCATGCTGACCGACGACGACGCTGCGCCGACGGGGATCACCTTGAGCGCGGGGCCGGCGTCGGTCACAGAGAACGGCGGCGCGCGGACGATCAATGTGACGGCGGCGGTGGACGGCTCGACGCGGTTCGGCACTGCGCGGACGGTGGCTGTGAGCGTGGGGGGCCATGACGCGGCGGGCGCGGTGGGTTTCGCGCAGGTGTCGGGCTTCAGCATCGTGATCGCGGCGGAGGCGGCGTCGGCGACGGGCTCTTTCACGTTGACGCCGGATGACAATGTGTGGTTTGAGTCCGACGGCGCGGCGCAGATCTCGGGCACGTCGTCTGTGTCGGTGTCGGGCGCGAGCGTGGCGTTGACGAACGACGACGCGGCGCCGTCGGGGGTGACGTTGAGCGTGATGCCCACGTCGTTGGGCGAGGGCGGCGGCGCTCAGACGGTGACGGTCACGGCGACAGTGAACGGCTCGACGCGCTACGGCACGGCCAGGTCGGTGACGGTGTCGCAGGCGGGTTCGGGCAACGCGGACGCGGTCGATTACGCCGCCACTGTGCCGGCGGCGATCAGTCTTGCTGCGGGGGCGGCGTCGGGCACGACGACTTTTGTGGTGACGCCGGTTGACGACTCGGCTGACGAGTTCGACGAGGTGATCGCTGTGTCGGGCAGCGGTGCGGGCATCGCGGCGGTGACTGAGGCGTCGGTGATGTTGACAGACGATGACGACACGACAGTGTCGATCAGCGCTTCGGCGGCCGCGGTGGCGGAGAACGGCGGCACCGCCGATGTGACGTTGACGCTGTCTCGTGCTTTGGTGGACGGCGAGTCGGTGACGGTGCCCCTGGATGTGGTGGGGGTGACGGCTGGGTCTGATTACACGCTCGGGTTGCATCCCGCGACGCAGGCTGGCGTGGCGCTGTCGGTGTCGGGGTCTGACAGCGCCCAGGCGCCGAAGGTGACGCTCGCCGCGGGTGCTTCGTCGGCGGTGCTGCGGTTCACGGCGGTGGCTGACAGCACGCGCACGCAGCCGTATGTGCTGGTGCGTTACGGCACCGGCGCGCGGGCGCCGTCTGGGTCCGGCGTCGATTTCGCTGTGCCGGCCGACGGTCCGGTGGGCTGGGTGCTTACTGATGATGAGACCGGCGATGTTGTGGTGCCGCAGTCGTGGGCGCTGGCGCCCAGCGGTGTGCTGGGTCAGGGCGAGCCGCGGTTCCGGCTGGTGTTCGTCACTTCGGTCGAGCGCGATGCGTCGTCGACCGACATCGCGGAGTATGACGCGTTCGTCCGGGGGCTGCTGGCGGAGGGCCACGCCGACGTCGTGCCCTATGCGGGGTTCTTCACCGTGCTGGGCTCTACCTCCACTGTGAATTTGCAGGACCACGCGGGTGTGACGGGGTCTGCGACGATGCCGTTCTATTGGCTGGGCGAGACCGGCGACGCGACCAAGCGGGTGGCGACCGACAATCAGCAGTTCCGTGACGAGTGGATCGCGACTGAGACGCCGCCGTCGCAGAGCGTGCCCCGCGACGAGACCGGCGCTGTCGTGTCGGTTGACAGCGACGGTTATTTCACCGGATCCACATCTGCGGGCGTGAAGTCGTCGAACCCGCTGGGCTCGTCGAACGTCACGGTCGGCTATCTGAACGACTCCGGCAGCGGCCGCGCTCCTTTGGGCAGCGGCCAGTCGGCAGCCGGCACCGCGACGCGCCGCTTCTACGGGCTGTCGCCGACCTTCGTGCGGGCGACGGACCCTGTCGTGTCGGTGACCACCACACAGACCTCGGTGGCCGAGGGCACCGCGCTGAGCTTCACGGTGAGCGCTGATCCGGCGCCGCCGAACGTGTTGACGGTGCGGTTGTTCGTGTCCGAGGAAGACGGCCGTGACATGGTGCCCGACGCTTTGGAAGGGCTCAAGACCGTGTCGTTCGCTGCGGGCGACACGTCCAAGACCTACACGGTGACCACCACTGGCGACAGCACTGACGAGGCCGACGCTGTGGTGACGGTGCGGGTGCTGGCCAACACCGGCTACACCGTCAGCACAACAGCCGACGCGGCGACGGTGACGGTGACCGACGATGATGCGATGTCGGTGTCGGTGTCGGGCGGCGGCGGCACGGTGAGTGAGGGGTCGAGTTTGGACTATACGGTGGATCCGGGCCGGGGTTTGGCGCCGGGCGAGGTGGTGACGGTTAACTTCGCGCCTGCGGGCACCGCCACCCAGGGTTCGGATTACGGCATCTCTTGTCATGGTTCGGGTGTGTCGTGCACGGGTCTGGCCGGGACTATGCCGGTTTTGACGATTACTGGTGGCAGCGGTGTGCGCAATGGGGTGGTCCGGGTGGGTGTGCGTAACGATTCGGTGCATCCTGAGACGGGTGAGACTGCTGGGATCAGTCTGCGTTCGGGTCACGGCAGTACGGGTTCGGGCGGCGCGTTCTCGGTGAGCGGCACACCTTCGGCGTTCACTATTGTGAGCGTCGCGCCGGCGGCGGTGACTGCGTCGTTTGGTGCGGCGACGTATCAGGCGGGTGAGGCGGCGGGTAGCCGCACTGTGACGGTGCCTGTGAGTTTGTCGGCGGCTGCGCCGTCGGGTGGGCTGTCGGTGTCGTACTCGGTGGGGGGCACGGCTGTGGCGGCGGACCGGGGGGCCCTGTCGGGCACGGTGGGCTTCGCGCAGGGCGCTACTGCGGGCAGCATCACGGTGACAGTCGTCGACGACAATCTGGCGGAGGGGTCTGAGACGATCGTGCTCACGATCACCGACGGCGCCGACTACGACCCCGGCGCTGCTTCCACTGCGACGGTCACGATCACCGACAATGACGCCGCGCCGACGAGCATCGTGCTGTCGGTCGACGACTCCAGTGTCGGCGAGGGCGACGGCGCCACTGCGATCACCGTCACCGCCACCGTTGCGGGCGCCACCCGGTTCGCGCAGCCCCAGTCTGTGGCGGTCACCGTGACCGGCTCAGGCGGCGCGGGCGTGGTCGGCTTCACGGCGGCGCCGTCGACGTTCAACATCCCGATCGCCGCGGGCGCCCAGACCGGCACCGCACAGTTCACGCTTACCCCCACCGACGACAGCACCGACGAGACCGACGAGACCGTCACCGTCGCAGGCACGCTGTCGGGGGTCACGGTGAGCCCTGCGACGGTCGCAGTCACAGATGACGACACGCCCTCGGCGGCGCCGGTGACGGTGACGCTGTCGGCGGCTGCGGGCGATGTGGCCGAGGGCGCTGCGGGCGCGGCGGGCCGCAAGGATGTCACGGTCACGCTGGGTCGGGCCTTGACGGGTTCTGAGACGGTGACGGTGCCGCTGAGCGTGCAGGGCGCGGCGGCAGGCTCGGACTACAGCTTCGGGTTGCAGCCCGCCACGCAGGCCGGGGTGACGCTTCTCGTTTCGAGTCCGCACAGCGCGCAGAGTCCGGCGGTGCGGTTCTCGGCGGGCGCCACGACGGCTGTGTTGCGGTTCTCGCCGGTGGACAACGCGCTGCGCACCCAGCCCTATGTGGTGATCGGCTACGGCTCGGGTGCCCGGGCGCCCAGCGGCGGTGGCGGCGCGACGCTGGGGGCTGTGACGGGCGGGCCGTTCGGGTTCGTGGTGGTCGATGACGAGACAGGCGATATCACGGTGCCGTCGTCGTGGGGGCTGGCGCCGTCGGGGCTGGCCGCCGGCGACGACTTCCGGCTGCTGTTCCGCACCTCGACCACGCGTGACGCGACGTCGTCGGACATCGCCGACTACGACGTGTTCGTGCGCGAGGTGCTGGCGTCGGGCGGCCACAGCGCTGTGTTGCCTTATGCGGGGTTCTTCAAGGCGTTCGCGTCGACCCGCAGTTCCAGCGGCAGCACGGGGACTACTGCGCGGGTGCATGTCGGCTTGGCGTCGGGCCATACCGGCCATTTCAACGGCGCGAACGACGTGTGGGCCGACGGGTCCACCGTCCCCAACGCAGGCAACACGGCGGGCACGCCGATCTGGTGGCTGGGCGGCGCGAAGCTCGCGAACAACTACGCGGATCTGTGCGATCAGGCGGTGGCCTCGGGCAGCGGGGTCACCGGCGGCTGGGACATCGACGATCCGCGCAGCGAGACCGGCGGCCGCCACATCGCTGTGGGGGCGACGGCGGGTCAGGCCCATCAGGCGTGGACCGGAACCGGCAACGCCTGTGAGGCCTACAGCTACCCGCTGGGCAACAGCACCGTGTCGCGTGCCGCGAGCCACGACACGACATGGGCGTTCATGCACGAGGGCCACAGCGCCAACAGCCAGCAGCGTCCGCTGTACGCCATGTCGCCGACCTTCAGGATCGCCGGCGCCGCGTCGGTGCCGGCGGCGGACTTCGCGTCGGCAGCCTCGACGGCGGCCGAGTCGGCCGGCACCCGCAACATCACAGTCAGGCTGGTCCCGGCGCCGTCTTCGAGCGTGACGGTCGCCTACACCCTGTCGGGCACCGCGGTGCGCGGCAGCGACTACACGATCTCAGGGGTCACCTCCAACAGCGGCACGGTGACGGTGGGCCCCTCGGGCACCGCGACGATCCCGGTGGCGGTCACCGACGACAGCGCCCCTGAGAGCGCCGAGACGGTCATCCTGACGCTGACGGGCGGCAGCGGCTACACGGTGGGCACTGCTGCGCCGGTGCACACGCTGACCGTCGCCGACAACGACACTGCCGGTTTGCCGCGCGTCTCGTTCGTCCACGAGTCGAGCTCGGTCAGCGAGCACGACATCGCCCGCTATCCCTCCTTCACGATCAGCCCTGCCCCCCAGGCCCCTCTCACCGTCCGCTTCGCGATCGACGCGAACGCCTCCACCGCCACCCTCGGCGCCGACTACAAGATCACGTGGACCCATCCCTACACCCTCCACGACAACGACCGAGACGGCATCTGGGAAGGCGCCATCACCGCCCCCACCACCGCTCCTGCCTATGGCTACTGGCGATTGCCCACGGTCCGCTTCGTCGACGACCGTGTCCGCGAACGCGACGAGACGATCGAGATGCGCCTGCTCGACGGCCCCGGCTACACGCTCGGCGCCATCGGCACCTACACCGTCACCATCGAAGACAACGAGCGCGGGCCGCTGCCGCCGCCGCCCGCGGTGCCCCGGGTGAGCGTCACAGCAGGCCCGGCGGTGACTGAGGGCGCGCGCGCTGTGTTCACCGTCGCCGCGACGTCCGCGCTGGGCGAGGCCGCTGCGGTGCGCTACACGGTCACCCAGCGCGGCCGGTACCTGACTTCGGGGCAGCTCGGCGGCGGCAAATCGCTCAGCCTCGGCGGGCGCACCGCGCAGATCTCGATCCCGACTGTCGACGACGGCGTCGACGAGGCCGACGGGTCGGTGACGGTCACGCTGGACAGCTGCGACGGCTGCGCGGTGGGATCGCCGGGCTCTGCGACGGTGCGGGTGCGCGACGACGACGTCCCCACAGCCCGCTTCGCGGCCGCCGCGGCCGGCGCCGGTGAGGGCTCGGGCAGCCGTCTGGTGCGGGTCAACATCAGCCCCGCGCCGCACCGGACGCTCACGCTGGCCTACACCACCTCCGGCACCGCGGTGCGCGGCGGCGACTACACCACCCCAGGCGTCGTCACCGTCGCCGCCGGCGCGACAACAGCCGACGTCGCTGTGACGATCATCGACGACAGCGCCGTGGAGGGCGCCGAGACGGCCGTGCTTAGGCTGCAGACCGGCAGCGGCTACCGGATCGGCACGCGCAGCTCCCACGTCTTGACCATCGAAGACGACGACGTCTCGAACGTTCCCGTGGTGAGTGTCACAGCAGGCCCGGCGGTGAACGAGGGCGCCGGCGCGGTGTTCAACCTTGCGGCCCACCCGGCGCCGGCCGGCACGATCTCGGTGCGCTACACCGTCACCCAGAACGGCCGGTACCTGACTTCGGGACAGCTCGGCTCGAACAAGACCCGCAGCCTCAGCGGCGCCGCAGCCACTATCACCATCCCCGTCCACGAAGACAGCATCGACGAGGCCGACGGGTCGGTGACCGTCACACTCACCGCCGGCAGCGGCTACATCATCGGCTCGTCACGCACCGCCACGGTGCAGGTGCGCGACAACGACATCCCCACCGCCGGGTTCGCGGCCGCCGCCTCCAGCGCCGACGAGGACTCACCCAGCCGCCTAGTGCGGGTGAACATCAACCCCGCGCCGCACCGGCCACTCACCCTGCGCTACACCACAACCGGCGGCACCGCCACCCCCGGCAGCGACTACACCACCCCAGGCGCCGTCACCGTCGCCGCCGGCGCCACAACAGCCGACATCGCCGTCACAATCACAAACGACAACACCGCCGAACCCGACGAGACCGTGATCCTGACGCTGACTGGCGGCGCCGGTTACCAGACCGGCCCGCGCAGCACCCACACCCTCACCATCCAAGACGACGACATCGACCCAGGCACACCCCGAGCCGCGTTCGCAACAGACGCCGCCCACGCAAACGAGAACGCCGGCACCCACCAAGTGACCCTCACCGTGCTGCCCGCGCCCACAACGCCCATCACCGTGGCCTACACCATCACCGGCAGCGCGACCCGCGGCGTCGACTACACCGCCCCAAGCGGCACCATCACCGTGCCAGCCAACACAACCACCGCCGCCATCGACATCGCGATCACCGACGACACCGCCAACGAGGGCGACGAGACCGTCACGCTGACCCTGAACGCCCCGGCCGGCAGCGCAGGATACGTGCTGGGAACACCGACGGCGTTCACCCTCACCATCCTCGACGACGACGTCACCCCCGCGACGCCGCGCGTCTCGTTCATCTACGAGTCGAGCTCGGTGCCCGAACACGCCTATGCCCGCTACCCCACCCTCGTGATCAGCCCCGCCCCCCCAGTCCCCCTCACCATCCACTTCACCATCGACACCAACACCTCCACAGCCACCCTCGGCACCGACTACCAGATCACCTGGACCTACCCCTACACCCTCCACGACAACGACAACGACGGCATCTGGGAAGGCACCATCACCGCCCCCACCACCCCAATCATCTCGCGCTACTGGCGACTACCCACAATCAGACCCACCGACGACCGCACCCGCGAACCCAACGAAACCATCGTCCTGCACCTCCTCAACGGCCCCGACTACACCCTCGGCAACACCACCACCTACACCATCACCATCACCGACAACGACTAGACCGGCCCGCCACGCCGGATGGCAGACGCGTCGCCAGCGACAAACTGCCCAAACCTCGAACTGAACCACGCCGCGTCCGTCGGCTGCCCAGGTCGCGCACAGTCGCGCCAACATCCCCCACCCCCTGTAGCGGCTGGTATAGCCTGATTCGCTTATGCGCTATCGGGTTCTGGTCACAGCGGTGGTGCTGTTGGGATCGTTGTTGGCCGCGGTGCCCGTGGGTCTGCCGTTGAGGGACGAGCCGTCTGAGGCTGGGGCGCAGACCAAACCGACTGTCACAGTGGCCTCCGCTACGAGCAGGGTCACCGAGGGGACATCAATCACATTCACCATCAAGGCCGAACCGGCCCCGCCCGCCGACCTGCAGGTCAAGTTGTTGGTGAGTGACGGCAGCCTTCCGGGCACAAGCAGACCCTCTGTCATCATCAAGGCCAACACGACCTCGGTGACCCACACCGTGAAAACGGGCGACATGATCGACGAGCCCGATACCAAGATGACGGCAGGGATCGAGCGCGACGACAGCAACTACAGCCTGGGCTTTCCCAGCGCCGCAGAGGTGGAGGTGATAGACGACGACCCGACAAAGGTCTCCGTGAAGGGCGGCGGCGGCAGCGTGGCTGAGGGCGCGTTTCTGGATTACACGGTGGATCCGGGCCGTTATTTGGCCAAGAGTGAGTCCGTAACGGTGAACTTCGCGCCTGCGGGCACCGCGACTCAGGGGTCCGACTACGCGATCACCTGCGACGGCAAGGGCGTGTCGTGTACGGGTCTAGGCGGCGCTGCGCCGGCGTTGAAGATCACCGGTGGAAGCGGTGTGCGCAATGCCACGATCCGGGTGAGCGCGTCGAGTGACTCGGCGCATCCCGAGACGGCTGAGACCGCCGGTATCAGCCTGCGGTCGGGTCACACCAACACGGGCTCGGGTGGCGGGATCAGCGTTACCGGTTCGCCGTCGACGTTCACTATCGTCAGCCCCGCTCCCCCTGCGATAACTGCGTCTTTCGGGGCGGCGACCCACAGTGCGGGCGAGGCGGCGGGCAGCCGCACCGTCACGGTCCCCGTCAGCCTGTCGGCTGCAGCGCCGGCAGGCGGCCTGTCGGTGTCCTACACGGTGGGGGGTACTGCTGTGGCTGCCGACCGTGGCGCGTTGTCTGGCACGGTGGCCATCGCACAGGGTGCCACCTCGGCCAATATCACGGTCACGGTCACCGACGACAACCTCGCTGAGGCCTCCGAGACGATCGTGTTGACGTTGACCGACGGCACCGACTACGACCTCGGCACCACCGCAACCACCACTGTCACGATCGACGACAACGACACCGCCCCGACCGCGGTCGCGCTGTCGGTCGACATCGACAGCGTGGACGAGGGCGACGCTGCCACGACGATCACCGTCACCGCGACGGTGCAGGGAGCCACCCGGTTCGCCGAGGCCAAGACCGTGACGGTCACCGTCACCGGCTCGGGAGGCGCGGGTGTGGTCGGGTTCACAGCGGCACCGGCGTCGTTCAATATCTCGGTAGCAGCGGGCGCGCAGACCGGTACGAACACTTTCGTGTTGACCCCGTCTGACGACAGCGCCGATGAGTCTGACGAGACCGTCACCGTCGCCAGCACGCTGAGCGGGGTGACATTCACCGACGCGACGATCACGGTCGTCGACGATGACGTCCCGCAGGCGAGTTTCGCGTCGGGGACGGCATCGGTCGCAGAGGACGGCGGGACCAGCAATGTCACGGTGAACCTGTCGCCCGTCCCGCATCAGAATCTGACTGTGACTTACACCTTGTCAGGCAGCGCTGGACGCAGCAGTGACTACACGATCTCCGGCGTGACTTCCAGTACTGGCACGGTGGTGGTGGGCACCACAGGTTCCGCGGTGATCCCGGTCGCGGTCATTGACGACAGCGCTGTGGAGTCTGCTGAGACGGTCATTTTGACGTTGACCGCCGGAGCCGGTTACGACGTTGGCTCACCGTCGGCGCACACGTTGACGATCACTGACAATGACAGCGCAGCGACTCCGGTGGTGTCTGTCACTGCGGGGGCGGCTGTGGTCGAGGGCACGGCGGCGTCCTTCACGGTGTCGGCGAACCCGTCGGTGACCGGGACGGTGGCTTTGGACTACACGGTTTCTCAGACCGGTGTGTTCGTGTCGCACACGAATCGGGGTTCACAGCAGGTGTCATTGAGTGGCGGCACAGCGACAATCACGGTTCCGACTGTGAACGACCAACGCGACGAGGCGGACGGTTCAGTCACCGTGACGTTGAACAACGGCACGGGCTACACCGTCGGCACACCCTCAGCGGCGACAGTGACAGTCACCGACAACGACGTGCCACAAGCCGGATTCGCGTCGTCGGCGTCGTCCGCAGCGGAGAACGCCGGCACTCGTAACGTGCGGCTGAACCTGTCGCCAGTGCCGTACCGCAACACAACCGTCCGCTATTCGCTGTCTGGCAACGCGACCCGCAACAGCGACTACCGCGCGGCGGGAACGGTTTCGGTTTCTGCCGGATCGCCGTTTGTGAACATCCCGGTCGCAATCATCGACGACAGCACCCGGGAGTCTTCTGAGACCGTCGTGTTGACGCTCACCAACGGAACCGGGTACGCCCTCGGCGCCACCCGCACCCACACGCTCACGATCACCGACAACGACAACCGCGGAACCGTCACCCCACCACGGCCGGCGCCACGGCCGGCACCACAGCCGGCACCACAGCCGGGACCACCCCCTTCTTCTCCTCAGCTGCCGCAGCTCAGCGTTTTCGGCACCACCGCGGTGGCCGAGGGTGATGCTGCGACCTTCACGGTCTTTGCGTCGGTTTCTGCTGCCGGGGTGTCCGTGAGATACGTCGTCACCCAACACGGCGAGTTCGTAGCCTCAGGCGAGTTGGGTTACAAGTCAGTGCGCCTGTCCGGCAGCAGCACCAAGATCACGGTTCCCGGAGTCGATGACAACGTTGATGAACCCGACGGGTCGGTGACGGTGACGCTCACCTCCGGCAGCGACTACAGGATCGGCGCAGCCGTGTCCGCGTCTGTGACCATCACCGACAACGACGGCGACGACAACGGCGACGACGGCGAGGGTGTTGATCCGGTGTTGAGTGTGTCAGGTGGTGACAGCGTGGTCGAGGGTGGGGCGGCGGTGTTCACGGTCTCCGCCTCCGAAGCCCTGAGCGTGCCGGTGGAGTTCACATACACGGTCACCCAGAACGGCAACTATGTGAGAGCCGACCAATGGGGACCCGGCCGTATGCGCAGGATCAGCGGCGAGTCGGTGACATTCAGAGTCTCCACCGTCGATGACCGCATCGACGAGACAGACGGTGCCATAGTCGTCACGCTCAACACCGGTGACGGCTACCGCGTCGCCGACGACCCGAGAGCGTCAGTCACAGTGCGCGACAACGACACCGTCGGCAGCCCCGGCACAACCAAACCCCGCTACTACCAGGACGCGCTCGACTGGGCACAAACCAACAACATCGTCGGGTGTGTCCCGCTCGGGTCTGCGGTGACCCGCCGGCAGGTCGTGGTCGCGTTGCACAAAGCCGCGGGATCACCTGAGCCTGCCCGGCCCCATGGCTTTATCGACGTACCTGCTGACATCGCCGCAGCCGTCGGGTGGGCAGTAGAGAACGCGATCACAACAGGCACCACACCAACCACTTTCAGTCCCGACTCGTTGACCACCCGAGCCCAAGTGGCAGCGTTCCTGTGGAGAGCCGCCGACAGCCCCGCCGCCGACCCCGGTCCGTTCACCGACCTCACCAGAGACTGGCAGATCGCACCCGTCGGCTGGTTGGCAGACCAGAACATCACTACGGGACGCACCCCGACAATCTTCAACCCCAACGCTCCAGTCATCTGGGCTGAACTCATCACCTTCATCTGGCGCCGGCAAGGCTCACCACCACCCCCGACACCGAACCCGACCGACTGCCCAACCACCGAACCCGTGCCGTACGGGCCGGCTCCACAGCCGGTTGCTTGATCGCCGGGTCGGGTGGATCCGAACCAGCAATCGCCGAAGGACGGCCCCTTGTCGGTCGACAACCTCACGAGGACCGACGACTAGCTGCGACGGTTCGGTCCTGCGGTCTCTCCGATCACGAACACGACCCATGCCAACCCGCATCCCAGAGTGATCGCGAGTGCGACGGCCGAAGCTCCCAACCCGATCGAATGCGCCGTCCATCCAACGACCGTCGGCCCCACCAGCCGCCCGAGACCCGCAGTCATACTGAACCCGGCAATGAACGGCCCGTAGGCATCGCTGGGGGCGAGGTCGGTCGACATCGTCAGCATCGACCCGGAACTCAACCCGTTGCCGACCCCGATCACGATTCCGGCGACAACCACCGCACCCGCGGAGCGGGCCACACCCAGCAGCAGCAGTCCCAACGCCATCAGGCCGAAGGCCGGGACCATCGAATAGAGCCGCCCGAAGCGGTCCATGACGAACCCGGACACGGGGAAGAGAACGAAATCCGCAGCGGTGCCGACCGCCACCAACGCGCCTATCGCGGAGGCGGACAACCCGAACCGGGCGCCGAACAGGGGGATCACCACATAACGCCCCTCTCGGGCCGCCATGATCAACATCGGGCCGAGCGAGGCCCGAGCCAGAAGTCGCCCGTGCCGCCGCAGGGCGACTCCGACCCTGGGCTGATCCGTGCGACGATGGTGCCTGTCATGGGGGTCAGCACCCCCCGGTAGTGCGATCCACAACAATCCGACGGCGGTGATCGCCGCCGCAACAACAAAGACCGACTCCGAACCCCACGCGTCATACACCCATCCGCCGAGCAGCGGGCCGACAACGAAAGTGAACCGGTGCACTCCTCCCACAAGGGCCATCACCCGGCCTCGAACGCCCACATCGACACTGCGAGCGATATAGACCTGTCGAGACTGCCGGGTTCCCGACATTCCGACACCTGTGGCAACCCGCAACACGACCAGCGCAACAGCCAGCTCAGTGAACCCGAAGGCCAGAACCACCGCAGCCTGCATCGCCACAGACACGAACATCAGGGCGTCGTTGCCGAAACGTTGGCCGAACACGGACGCCGGGACTCCCCCGAGCACCGAACCCACCCCGACCGCACCGATGATCAGACCCGCAAGCGACAGGCTGATTCCCTGTTCCAATAGATACAGCGGCAGGATCGGCAACAACACCGTTACGCCAAGCATCGGCAGCGACCATGGAAGATAGACGGGCACAGCCAGGCGACGCAGCTCAGCGCCGAGTCGGGGGCGCTCGACGGCGGTCACGATTGTGGGACCAAGGCCGTTGTTTGTTGCTCTCCGCTCGGTGATTGCGTCAATTCCCGGATCGCGTTGGCGACGATGGCTGACGGTTCATCGACACGGGTGAGGACGACAAGTTGCACAATGGCCTCTGGATCGGAGATCGCTACGAAGGCTAGGCCGCCGAGGCGCAGTGTCTGCACACCGGCCGGTACGATCGCCACGCCCTCCCCTGCCGCGACCAGCCCGAGAATGGTCGTGTACTCGGTGGCCTCGATCATCGGCGAGTAGCTGACTCCGTGGGGTGCCAACATGGCCCGCAGCCTGGCGTGAAGGGTCGGCGACTGCTCGCGTGCGAACCCCACGAACTCGTCGTCACGCAACTCGCTCAGACTGATCGAAGGCTCGCCGGCTAGCCGATGGGCGCTCGGAACCGCGGCCACCAGCGGTTCATCATTGACCACGGTGGACAGCAGGGGTGCGTGGTCGAGGGTGACACGCGCTATCCCGATGTCGATCCGGCCGGCAATGAGCGCCGCGGCCTGTTCATCGGACGACATCGTGTGGAGTTCCAGCGTCACCAGTGGACTGGCCTGCCGGAATCGGTGCAGGAAACGTGGCACGAACTCATAGGCAGCCGAATCGACGAAACCGATTCGCAGGTTGCCTCGTTGACCGGCACGCAACTCCCCGGCCGCACGGGCCACTCCTTGAGCGGTCACCAACAAGTGTCGGGCGTGGGGCAACAAGGCCGATCCCGCCGCCGTCAACGAGACACGGCGAGTTGTGCGCTCGAAGAGTTGCAAACCCAGATCCGACTCGAGTTGCCGAATCTGTTGGCTCAACGCGGGCTGGGCGATGTGGAGAGTTTCAGCGGCGCGGCCGAAGTGCAGTTCTGCCGCCACGGTCACGAAGTAGTTCAATCTGCGGAGCGCGACCATTGAGTGATCCATATTTGATTTATCTTAATAGAGAGGTAACAAGTAATAGAATTATCTCAAAAACCTGTCAGACTGTCGTCCGTGACTCGGAGAAACAGGGCTGCGCGCTACTCAGGCGCAGGGTTGGTATGGCGAGGCGTTCGCAACAGCAACTGGCCGCGCGTCTGGCGAGAACCATCCCTGAAGAAGTCTTACGACGTGGTCGTGGTCGGCGGCGGCGTGCATGGTCTCGCCACCGCCTACTACCTGGCAGCCAACCACGGCATCACCGATGTAGCCGTGCTCGACAAGGCTTACCTGGGCAGCGGCGGATCCGGACGCAACACCGCCATCGTCCGCTCGAACTACCTGACCCCCGAAGGTGTGGCGTTCTACGACCGGTCGCTCGATCTATACAACACCATGTCGGCCGACTTGAACCTCAACGTCATGTTCTCCGAGCGCGGCCACCTGACTCTCGCCCACACAGACTCCGCGGTGCGCACCATGCGCTGGCGAGCCGAGGTCAACAAACTCCAGAACATCGACTCCTCAGTCATCGGCCCCGACGAGATCAAGAAGATCGCGCCGAGTCTCGACACCTCGCCCGACACCCGCTACCCGATCCTCGCCGCGCTCTACCACCCCCCCGGAGGAACGATCCGCCACGACGCGGTCGTCTGGGCCTATGCGCGCGCCGCGGATGCCTACGGCGTAGACATGCATCAGAAAACAGAGGTGCTCGACATCACTTGCGAAGGCGGCGACGGCCCGGACGGCAAAGGCCCCGGCGCCAAGGTGACGGGAGTTCGCACATCGAAAGGCGACATCTCCGCTCGCGTCGTGATCAACTGCACCGCCGGCTGGGCCAGCCTCATCGCCGCCATGGCCGGGCTGAGACTACCGATCACCACCCACCCCCTGCAGGCTGCGGTCACCGAACCTGTCAAGGTATTCCTTCCGACCGTGGTCGTCTCAGGATCGCTGCACGTCTACGTCAGTCAGACCGACCGCGGGGAGCTCGTCTTCGGAGCATCGGTCGACCCGTTCGCCACCTATGACATGGGCGGAACCCTCGACTTCACCGAAGAACTCGCAGGACATGTGCTCGAGCTGATGCCTGCCGTCTCGCAAATGCGGCTGCTCAGGCAATGGGCGGGGCTTTGTGACATAACCCCGGACTACTCACCGGTCATGGGCTTCACCCCCGTCGAAGGGTTCCTCTGCGACGTCGGCTGGGGCACCTACGGTTTCAAAGCCGGACCGGTCTCGGGAGAGCAGATGGCGAAATGCGTCGCCGAGGCGGCCACACCCGAATTGATCGCTCCATTTGCACTGTCGCGATTCGACGACGGCGTGCTCGTCGGCGAAAAGGGCGCCGCGGCGGTGGGTCACTGATGGGTTCTGACTGATGCTGCTCGTGCCCTGCCCCCACTGCGGTCCCCGAAACTCCGCTGACCTGGCATATCAGGGCGAAGCATCGCGCCGCCCGGACCCGTCATCGACAACACCGACGGAATGGCGCGACTACCTGTACCTGGAACACAATCCGGCCGGGTGGCTGCGCGAGAACTGGTACTGCAGCAGCGGCTGCCGGCGCTTCTTCACCGTCGAGCGCCACACCGTCACGTCGGAGTTCCGCGAGCCTCCCCTGCCCGGATCCAAGACTCCGAAGCCGCTTGCCGAACCCGACCGAGAGGAAACTGAATCGTGAACCGCCGTCTCGAACCCCAGAGCGGCGAAGTAATCGACCGCGCGAGGCCGCTGAAGTTCACCTGGAACTCCAAGAAGCACGTCGGATTCGCCGGTGACACCATCGCCTCAGCTCTGTTGGCCAACAACGAAACGGTCTTTTCCCGCTCCATGAAATACCACCGGCCGCGGGGCGTGCTGACCGCCGACTACTGGGACCCCAACACCACCGTCCAGGTCGGTACCGAGCCCAACGTACGAGCGGCACACCGCCTGCTTGAAGCCGACATGAAGGTCTCCGCACAGAATGTGTGGCCTTCGCTGAACTTCGACGTCAAGGCAGCCAACGGTCTATTCGGTCGCTTCCTGACCGCCGGCTTCTACTACAAGACGTTCATCAAACCGCAGCGGCTGTGGCCCTCATATGAGAAGGTGCTGGCTCGTTTCGCTCCCGGTGGCGTCGTCGATCTCAACACCCCTCACGGTTATCACGACAAACGCTACTGCCACCCCGACGTTGTGGTCGCGGGCGGCGGCCCGGCCGGGCTCGCCGCAGCCATCAGCGCGGCCCAGGCAGGAATGAGCGTGATGCTCGTGGAACACAACCATCATCTCGGCGGTCATCTCCGCTGGGGCAGCGACCAGGACCGGGCGACCGCGGACGAACTCGAGTCTGCCGCCCGAGTGGCGGGCGTGGAGATCCTCACCGACTCCACCGTGACCGGACGCTACGACGACAACTGGATCGCCATCTCGCAGAGAGGCCATCCAGGTGTGGTTGAACGGCTAATCAAGGCCAGGGCCAAGACGCTTGTGGTTGCGCCAGGACTTGTTGAGCGCCCCTATGTGTTCTCTGGAAACGACCTGCCCGGGGTGATGCTCTCAGGTGCCGTGCGGCGGCTGATCAACATGTATGCGGTGCGACCCGGCAACCGTGCGGTGGTACTGAGCGCCAACGCCGAGGGCGATGCCGCGATTGCTGATCTGGAACGAGCCGGTGTCGAAGTCGCAGAGGTGCTCGACGCCCGCGCCAACCAGACGATCTCCAAAGCCACAGGCAGTTCAAAGCAGCTCAACTCGGTGACCCTGCTCGACGGTTCCACCGTCAAGGCCGACCTGCTCGTCACCGCGGTGGGTTGGACCGCTCCCACGTCGTTGCTCAACATGGCCGGGGATCGACCCTCCTACAGCACCCGGGCGGCGCGCTTCTTCGGTACCGCGCTTCCCGACAACGTGATCGCCACCGGTCAGATAGTGGGAGATGGAAGCCTCGACGAACTGATCGCCCACGGAACCGGCAGCGGCGAACTGGCAGCACAGCGCGCCGCGGTCGTGAAGCACCGCCTGCGCTCCACGGTCACCCGTGCCCGTACCCCCGAGGGCCCGGAGCCTCAAATGCCCGAAGACCGCCGTGTCGGTCTGTCACGCGACCCCCACCCGGAGATGTACCGCTCCGACACCCACGGCATGGTCGACTATTCCGAGGATGTCAGTTCCAAGGACCTTGTGAGCGCCGCCGCTGAGGGCTTCGACTCGGTCGAGCTCGTCAAGCGCTTCACCACCGCCACGATGGGGCCCTCACAGGGCAAGCTCGAGACCGTCAACACCGTCGCCGTGCTCGCCGAGGCGAGGGGAGAGACGATCGAGGAGGTCGGCACCACCGTCTGGCGCCCGCCATATGCGCCGATCAGCCTCGGTGCGCTGGCGGGGCGGGTGTTCGAACCGGTACGGGTCTCGTCGATTCACGAATGGCACACCGCCAACAACATGACTCCGATCCTCGCAGGCCAATGGATCCGGCCCGAGCACTACGGCGATCCCAACGCCGAAGTCATCAACGTGCGAACCAACGTCGGAATCACCGATGTGACCCCCCTGGGCAAACTGGATCTGCGCGGCCCGGACATTCCCAAGCTGCTCAACCTGCTCTACACCAACAAGTGGTCGAAACTGCCGATCGGCGGAGTGCGCTACGGCATCATGTGCGCCGAGGACGGGGTCGTGCTCGACGACGGTGTGACCGGCCGGCTGAGCGAAGACCACTACCTGATGAGCACCACCAGTTCCGGTGCCGGAGGGGTCTGGCAGTGGGTCGAGATGTGGCTCCAGACGGAGCACCCCGACTGGCAGGTGCATGTCACTCCGGTCACCACCGGATACACCAGCGTCAACATTGCCGGACCCGAGTCCCGTGATCTTCTGAAGCGTCTGGTCGACGACATCGATCTCGACAGCGAAGCGTTCCCATACATGAACGTCCGAACGGGCACAATCGCCGGGGTTCCCGACTGCTTCATGTGGCGCATCGGATTCACCGGCGAGCTCAGCTTCGAGATTCACGTGCCCGCGGGCTTCGGTCTGCATGTCTGGGAGCAGTTGCTCGAGAAGGGTGCCGACCTCGGAGTCGGCCCCTTCGGGCTCGAAGCACAGCGGATCATGCGCCTCGAGAAGGGTCATTTCATCGTCGGCCAGGACACCGACGGGTTGACCAAGGCCCCGACCACGGGGTTGACCCCGCTGATCAAGCTCGACAAGGACGATTTCGCCGGCAAGCCCGAACTCGAATGGTCGCTCGACGCTGACGCACCCGAGTTGCCGGTGCTGGTCGCCATCACCCCGACGGACGCCCAGCTCGTACCCGACGAGGCGTGCCAGATTCTCCGCGCGGGCACCACAGAGATCGTCGGACGGATCACCAGTTCACGTTTCTCCCCCACCCTGGGTCGCTCGATCTGTCTGGGACAGGTGACCCCGGAGTTTGCGGCGGCCGGAACAGAACTCACCGTGCGCCTGTGCGACGGTTCCGACACCACCGCATCGGTGGCCGCACACCACGCACACTTCGATCCCGAGGGGGTGCGCCTCCGTGGCTGACCAACCCCGGTTCCGCAGTTCCGTCACCAACCCTGCCGCCACGCCTGAAGGCGCACCGTCACTGACCGACGAGTCCTCCCACACCAAGGTGAGTGTGCGAGCACAGGTCGGCGCCTCGCTGTTCGGTGTCGACTTCACACGCTCCGAGGAGCGCGACCGCGTCCTCATCGCCGGAATCCGACCGGACGAATGGTTGCTGTTGGGCCCCGGCACGGACATCGAGGCCCTCCTCGCAGCGACCGAGCTCGACTCGTCCGTCAACCGGATCGACGTCACCCACAGCCGTCTGTGCCTGCGCCTGACCGGCGAACGCAGCGCGTCCGCCCTCGAGAAAGTCTGCAGTCTCGACTTCGACGACACGATGTTCCCCGACGGCGCAACTGGCTCGGCGTCCGTTGCCAAGGTCAGCGCCGATCTGATCCGCAACGATGTGGGCGATGAGCCCTCGTATCTGATCCTCGCCGACCGCTCCTTCGGGCAATACCTCTACGAAGCGATCCACGACGCCACCATGGAGTTCTCCACCTCCCGCTCATAGCTGCTGACAATTGGTGTGCAGGGTTAGAGGGATTTCATGCGCAGCCGGTGATTGCGCAAGGTGAACTCGGTGTAGCCGTTGGGTTGGTCGCGACCCTCGAACACCAGCGACAGAGCAGTCTGAAAGGGGATGGACTCGCCGAGGTCAGGCGTCATCGGCTGGTAGCTCGGATCATCAATGTTCTGCTGGTCGACTTGGGCGGCCATACGGGTCATCGCTCGGCGGACCTGGGATTCGTCGAGAACTCCATGGTGTAGCCAGTTGGCGATGTGCTGACTGGAGATCCGCAAGGTCGCCAGATCTTCCATAAGTTCCACGTTGTGAATGTCGGGCACCGAGGAGCAGCCGACACCGAGCCCGACCCAGCGCACGACGTAGCCGAGGATGCTCTGGACGTTGTTGTCGAGTTCAAGCTGAATCTCCTGCGCGCTCAGTTCACGGTCCAGTAGCGGGATGGCGGTCAGGTCTTCAAGGGTGCGTACCGAGCGGACCGAGAGTTCTTGTTGACGGGCAGCCACATCGACCTCAAAATAGTGGGTGGCATGAAGCGTCGCCGCGGTTGGCGACGGCACCCAGGCGCAGTTGGCGCCGGCCATCGGATGATCGATCTTGGACGCGAGCATCTCGGCCATGTTGGACGGTCGCGCCCACATTCCCTTGCCGATCTGGGCCCGATTCGGCAAACCGCACGCCATGCCCGTATCGACACTGTTGTCCTCGTAGGCGAGAAACCACCTGGCCTGTTTCATCTCAGCCTTGGGCAGCACCGCCCCGGCTTCCATTGCGGTGTGGATCTCGTCGCCGGTGCGGTCCAGGAACCCCGTGTTGATGAACACGACGCGTTCTTTCGCCTGCTCGATGGCCGCAGCAAGGTTCAGGGACATCCTCCTCTCCTCATCCATGATCCCTATCTTGATGGTGTGGCGTTCGAGCCCGAGGGCGTCCTCCACACGGTCGAACAACGTGCAGGCCAGCGCCACTTCGTCGGGACCGTGAAGCTTGGGCTTGACGTTGTAGATCGACCCGGCGTGACTGTTGCGGTGGGTGCCGTTGTGCAATAGGTCGTGCTTGGCCGCCAGGGAGGTGACCAAGGCATCGAGCATCGTTTCGAAGATCGGTTCACCCCGATAGGTAACGGCGTCGGTGCGGAGATGGCTCCCCGCAGTGCGCACGAGCATCAGGCCACGGCCCGGCAGTCTCAGCGACGAGCCGTCGGGCGCAGTGAAGGCGCGGTCGTCGTTGAGTCGGCGGTCGATGGTCTGGCCTTCCTTCTCGAAGGACTTGGTGAGGGTTCCTTTCATCAAACCCAGCCAGTTTCGGTAGACGACCACCTTGTCGTCGGCGTCAACCGCAGACACCGAGTCTTCGCAGTCCATGATGGCGGTGACCGCGGATTCGAGGGTGATGTCGTTGATGCCTGCCGGGTCGTCACGGCCGATGCCGGCGGTCCGGTCGATCTCTATCGCCAGGTGCAAGCCGTGCTTTCTGAGCAGCACCGTAGATGGAGCCTCGGGGTCGCCGGTGTACCCCACGAACTGGGAAGGATCAGCCAGTGTGGTGGCGCCTGATTGGGAGGCGAGGGCGACGCTGAGCAACCCGTCGGTGACGGTGTAGGAGGTGGCGTCGGTATGACTGCCGGATGCCAACCGCACATGGCGGTCGAGGAAGTCTCGGGCATATGCGATCACTTTGGCGCCGCGGACCGGGTTGTAGTTACTGCCAGCCTCCGCACCTTCGGTATCGCTGATGGCATCGGTGCCGTAGAGGGCGTCGTAGAAACTGCCCCAGCGAGCGTTGGCTGCGTTCAATGCGTAGCGGGAGTTGTCTAGAGGGACAACGAGTTGGGGGCCGGCAATCGAGGTGATCTCAACGTCGACATTGCTCGTGGTGATAGCGAAATCGTCCGGTGCCCTTTGGAGATAACCGATCTCGCGCAGGAACCCGATGTACGCCGCGGGGTCGTGGTTGGGCCGGTTGGCGATGTGCCAGGCGTCGATCTCTGCTTGCAGTTCATCTCGTCGGGCCAACAGAGCGGCATGGCGAGGCCCAAGTTCAGCGACGACCGTTTCAAGGGCGGTCCAAAACTCGGTGGCGGTGGTGCCCGAACCGGGGATCAACTCGTTCTCGACGAAATCCGCGAAAACACGCTCAATCTCAAGTTCGCCGACCTTTGTCATGTCTGGAACCTTAACGTTGGGCGGTTTTTGCCGGACTATCGGGCGACTCAACAAGGTCGACTGCGACACCGCGTCGGGTCCGTGTCAATGCCTTTTTTGCTCCGTCCTTAAGCTTCGGTTCTAAGCTGGGTCTGCTCGTGGTTCAGGAGATACTCCTTGATCGACAGGCCACCGCCGTAGCCGGTAAGCGAGCCGTCTGAACCGACGATGCGATGGCATGGCAAGACGATCGGGACCGGGTTCCTGCCGTTGGCCGCGCCGATGGCACGAACGGCTTTGGGACGACCGATCGCCTCAGCCTGCTGACGGTAGGACCTTGTCTCCCCGTAGGGGACGCTGGCCAGAGCTGTCCAGGCAGCGCGCTGGAACTCGGTACCCGCCAGGTCGAGGGGGATATCGAACTCCCGACGCTGTCCCGCGAAGTACTCGGAAAGCTGCGCAGTCGCCGTCACAAGGACTGGATGCTCGTCGGATTCGGCATGGCCGTTCTCCGACTCGGAGTCTTCACCGGCCTGTTGATCGAACAGCAGACGACTCAAACCTTGGTCGGTGGCAACCAGACGGAGTCGTCCGATCGGTGAATCAAGTTGTGTGGTCGATGTCATCCACCGACACTATCGCCGCTGACTGGGGTAGAAACAGGGCGTGAATAATCCCTGCCTGACCCCCACAAGCCGAGCGGATCTGCTCGATGAGCTTGAGGCGGACAGCTTCGATATTGCAGTGGTCGGAGGAGGTATCACCGGTGCCGGCATTGCCCGCGAGGCCGCAGGGCGGGGGTTCCGGGTCGCTCTTGTCGAGGCCGACGACTTTGCTGTCGGAACATCTGGGCGGTCTTCCAAACTGATCCACGGCGGACTGCGATACCTCGCTGCAGGGGAGGTCGATCTGGTCCGCAAGACCGTGACCGAACGCACCGCTGTCCACACCATGGCACCGCACCTCGCTGAACCCGCCTGGATGGTCGTTCCCGCTCGCAACCGCGTCGCGGCCACCAAGTTCCGTGCCGGTATCACCACCTACGAACGCCTGGGGTCGGTGGACGGCGAAGATCGACACCAGCTCTGGCGACAAGACGAGATTCGAGCCAACGAACCGCACCTCCGCACCGACACCTACAACTATGCCGTCGCCTACCGTGAGTACCTGACCGACGACGCACGGCTCGTGCTCGGGGTACTGCGGGCCGCAGTGGGGCTGGGCGCGACCGTCGCATCTCGACTCGAGGTGACAGGTCTCACCCACCATGCAGACCGGATCAACGGAGTGATCGCCCAATGCAGAACATCGGGGCGCGAGGTGCGTGTGAGCGCCAAACTCGTGGTGAACGCTGCCGGTCCCTGGGTCGACCGGATCGCTCGAATGGAACAAGACCCGCCCGCCTCACGGTTGCACCTCTCCAAGGGGGTCCATGTTGTCGTGCCCCGGGAACGCTTCCGGGTGAACCATCTGGTCATCTGCAACACATCGGACCGGCGTTCAATCTTCGCGATCCCGCGCGGCGACATCGTCTACATCGGCACCACCGACACCAGCTATCAGGGGAAACGCGCACTGTGGCCCGAGATTGATCTGGAAGATGTGCAGTACCTGCTGGAACCCATGGCACGCTACTTCGACATCGAACCGCTGTCGCCGAGCGATGTCGTGGCAGCCTGGGCAGGAGTGCGCCCGCTCATCGCCACGGCTGGCAAAGCCCCCAAGGAGATGTCCCGAAAGGACGAGGTGACAGTCGGCCGCGGCCAGATGGTTTCCATCGCGGGCGGCAAACTCACCGGGTTTCGCCGCATGGCCGAAGATGTTCTCACGGTCGTGGGTGAGCAACTTGGCAAGGACCTGCCGGAAGGTCCCGGAACCGACTCGATTCCCGGAGGCTCTCCTACTGATGTCGACTCAACTGATCGCGAGGCTCTGCGGTTGTGGAGGCTCTACGGCAGCGAAGCCGAAGAAGTCCGTGCCCGAGGTCCCGAGCGGTTGGTCGCGGATGCGCCTGTGGTCGCGGGCGAAGTGGACTGGGCGGTCCGGGTTGAGGCCGCCACAACCCTCGTCGATGTCCTCTACCGTCGCTTGCGAGTGGCCTGGTACTTGCCCCAGCACCGCTGGGAGTTGTCCCGGGCCATTGCTGAGCTGATGGCTCCCCTGGTTGGGTGGTCTCCCGAGGAGCTCGACGCCGAACTGGCGAGCGTGCACAGCCATTTCAACGACGAACTCGCCTTCATGTCTGGAGCGTCGAAATGAGCAAGCTCATCGGTGACCTGTCGGCGATCCTGGGTGACGGGTTGCTGCTGACCGATACCGAACGCAGCGTCCGCGCTCGTGACACCTGGATGAGATCACAGATCCCGATCTCAGCGGGATCGCCGATCGTCGCGCCCCTCGCGGTCTGCGCGCCCAGCAGCAGCGAGCAACTGGCCGAGGTGGTTCGCGCCTGCAACACCCATCGCACGGCGATGATCCCTCGCGGCGGAGGATCCGGCGTGGTCGGCGGCGTGTTGGCCGACGCCGATTCGGTCGTGCTCAGCACCGAACGAATGACCGGGTTGCGAGAGTTCTCGTCCAACGATCTGCTCGCTACTTTCGGTGCCGGCACCAACGGGTTGGAGGCAGAGCAGCGGATGCATGCTGAGGGCCTGACCATCGGGCATTGGCCGCAGTCGATCGAGCTGTCGACCGTCGGAGGTTGGGTGGCGACACGGGCATCGGGTCAGTTCTCGACCTTGTACGGCAACATCGAGGACATGGTGTATTCGCTGGAGGCCGTACTTGCCGACGGGTCGATCTACCGCAGCCGCGCCACTCCGCGCGCCAGTGCGGGACCGGATCTACGGCATCTGCTGATGGGCAGCGAGGGCACGCTCGGTGTGGTTACCGAGGTCACGTTCTCAGTGCGCCAGCAACCAGAGTCCGAAATGCGGCAAGCGTTTCATTTCGAGCATTTCGACGCGGGTCTCGAGGCGGTGCGCAAGTTCATGCGAGCGGATTGGCGTCCAGCGGTCGTGAGGCTCTACGACGGCCGTGAGTCCTGGCGGCATTTCCGAGAGCGGTTGCCCAAGGGCAACGCCATGCTCATCCTGGCGCACATGGGTCCTGCCACTCTCACCGCCGCAGAGGCGGCCGCGGTGTCTGGCATCTGTGGATCCGGCGGCGGTGTCGCAGCAGCAGACGACGTTGTCGACGCCTGGTTCGAGCGCCGCAACACCGTGCCCACCTGGGAAGAGCTGCTGGCTCAAGGGGTCGTGGCCGACACCATTGAGATTGCCGGCGATTGGACACGGCTTGGTGCGCTGTACCGCGCCGTGATCGAGGCTCTGGAAGCCATCGACGGGGTGGTTGCGGCTAGTGCTCATACCTCCCACGCTTACCGCTCTGGGGCGAACCTCTATTTCACTCTGGCAGCCACACCGGAGTCTCCCGATGAGTACGCCTCCACCTACGACGCTTGTTGGGCAGCAGCCATGAATGCTGCGGCCGGTGTCGGTGCAGGTCTGGCCCATCATCACGGGATCGGACGGGTCCGCCGCGACTGGATGGGGGTCGAGCTCGGTGACGCGGGCGTGTCGTTGCTGCGTGCGGTAAAACAAGCGGTGGATCCCCTTGGACTGATGAACCCTGGAGTCTTGGTGCCATGATCTTGCGGCGCGGTGCTGTATGCCTTGTCAGCGTGATCCTGCTGTTGTCCGCTTGCGGGGGCGACTCTGGCGACGGTGCCGACGATGTCACCCAGACGACCCCGACTACCAGCGCTCCCGCCGCTGCAACAACCACGACCACAACCGAATCACCTGCGCCGACCACCACGACCTCCACAACCACCACCGCACCATCCACAACAACTACCGAACCAGAACGGCACGAAGAGGCTCCCCTGCTGTTCGACCTGGTCGTGTCAGACGCTGATTGGGACGCCGAGCCTGGCTCGGACCCGCGTCGTGCAACGATCCGGTCCGGTCCCGACTACTCCTACGAACAGGTGTCGATGATCACCGTGCCAAGACCGGTCATGGAAGGCACAGGCGCGGTGCGAAGCGACGAACAAGGGGGCGCCTGGCGGGAGTTGCTCTTGGGAGCCGGACGTACCGGTTGGGTTGAAGCCGACCGTCTGGAGATCAACTTCGCGACGCAGACCTCCTATTTCGACGATCCCTGCGCCACCCACGGAGCCTCGCAGGGCCTTGCACCAATTGGCGGTGCTGTCAGCGGCAACGAGGGACTCGCCGATTATGTTGCGCAGGTTTGGCACCTCATAGGCCCAGGTTGTGACCGCCTTCATATCGCCTTCGGCACCGAGTGGGACTACGACAGCGGCGGGCCGCTGGCAGAGGTTGTTCCCGACGATGTGACGGTGGAAGCGTTCGGTACCTGGGCACGTATCACCGTGGGTGGAATCGAGGGAGCTCGTAGCGACGCTACGGCAGAGGACACTTGGAATCTCCGTTCGGTAGTTGCGCGTGCTCAGGACCGCACCGTTTCGATCGACGTGTACACATCCGGGCCGGCTTTGTTCGCCGCCCATGTTCTTTCCGACCCGGCCCGCCTGCTCGTAGATGTGATCCCAACCAGCGATGACGACGGTCCATCCCCTGCTGAGACTCTGCAGCTCCAGGCCAGTTCGAGCAGCTTGGTGGTCTGGCCCGGTCAACCCGATGCTGAGAACCCCAGCGAGGTTGAACTGCCGCTGGTTGTGCGCGGCTACTCCCGTTGGTTCGAAGCCGGCGGTATCGTCGAACTTCAGAACGCAGACGAAACAGTCGCCAACGCCACAGTGACCGGTTCGCAGGTGTTCAATCCCGGAACCGGCAACAGCTGGGCTCTGACCGCCACCGACTGGCTGGAGACTTGGGGCACGTTCGAGTTCACCATCGACAACATCGAGCCGGGTGAATACCAACTGCTGGTCGGCGAATATCCCCCGATCGACGACAGCGACTTCATCGGCGTGACCATCCCAATCAGGGTTTTGCCGCGATGAACCTGATCGCGGCGCTCGACGTTGGGACCACGACGGTTCGTGCAGCTGTGTTCGATGCAGCAGGTGAGCGGCTCAGCATTGCCCGCACCACACTGCGTTCTCAGCATCCCTTCGCCGGTGCGGTCGAGCAGGACCCTGATGAGATGGTCAACACCGCGATTGAAGTCCTCCTCCAGAGCCTCCACGGGGCCGGAGTCGAGCCGCACGCCATCGACTCTCTGGGGATAACCAACCAGCGATCGAGCGTGGTGGCATGGGACAGCGAGACCGGCCAAGCATTGCGTCCGTTGATCGGTTGGCAAGACACCCGCACCGCTGAGCGGGTCGCAGAGTTCGTGTCAGCAGGCATCCCGCTGAACACTTCGGCTTCCTGCACCAAACTTGAATGGCTGATGGCCAACGAAGGCTCCGTTGCCGACGCTCATTCGAGAGGCACACTCCGCTTCGGGACCGTGGACACGTGGCTGAGTTGGGTCTTGAGCGCAGGCACCGTCCACGTGACGGACCCCTCGAACGCAGGCGCAACCGGGTGCTACGACCTGTACGGCGGCGACTGGTCGACCGATGTTCTGGCATTGTTCGGCGTGCCCCGCGAGGCGATGGCCACGGTCGTCGCTTCCGACGAGACCGTGGGTCGCTGCGATCCTGCACTTGTCGGTGCCGCCATACCGCTAGCGGCCCGATGTGGGGATCAGATGGCCGCTTGCATGGCGCATGGCATGGTCGAGGGAACCGCGAAACTCACCCTCGGTACCTCAGGCATGCTGGACATAGGCACGGGTTTAACCATCGCAGATGCTCCCGAGGGTTGTTACGCCCTGCCGCTGTGGCGTCGCACCGTAAATGGCGCACCTGTCGACGAGTTCCTGGTCGAGGGGTCGATTCTGACCGCGGGGTCGGTTATCGAGTGGCTGGTCAGGGCCGGTTTTCTGGATCGTGTCGAGCAGCTCGACAAAGTCGCTGCAGCTGGTTCACCAGGCATCGAGTTCGTGCCTACGCTGGCCGGACGCGGTTCACCTCACCAGGATCCCGACGCTCGGGGCGCAGTGAGGGGCATCGGCTTGGAGACCACAGCCGCCGACATTGTCCTCGGCGCGCTCAACGGGATCGCCGCTCGCGTAGCGGAGCTCACCGCGCACATGGGCGTACACGGACCGCTCCTGGTTGACGGAGGGTTGAGCCAGTCGCAGTTACTGCTAGCTGAAATACAAAGGCAAACGGGTTTGGAGATTCGCCCCAGCGCAGATCACGAATCAACCGTGCGAGGTATCGCCATATTGGCAGCCGCACAATAGTCGGCGCACTTGACCAGCGGGGCGAGACGCTCGCAGGATTGTGCTTATAACGGGGTGCTGACCTATAGTTCCGGCGTTCGAGATTCTTACCGACACCCTGGGGGGACAATGACTCATACACGACCCAAGACGATTTTGCGCTTGCTCGCGCTATTGCTGAGCTTCTTGCTGCTGGCTGCAGCCTGCGGCGGTGACGACGGAGACGACGCCGAACCCGTAACCGGAGACGACGGCGACGACATGGCCGAAGACGACGGCGACATGGCTGAAGACGACGGCGACGGCGACATGGCTGAAGACGACGGCGACGGCGACATGGCTGAAGACGGCGACGACGGCGACATGGCTGAAGACGACGAACCGGAGCCTGAACCAGAGCCACGAACCGCCTCATGGAGAGGCGTTACCGAGGACACGATCACCGTCGGCGTCTCAATGCTCAACTTCGAGCTCCTTGTGGACATCAACCTGTCACCAGCAGGCTGGGGCGACCAGCAAGGCATCTGGGAGGCACTGATCGCCAACCTCAACGCCAACGGAGGAATCAACGGCCGAACCGTTGAAGCGGTGTACGAGTTCTACAGCCCGATCGACCCGGTGGATGCCGAACGTGTTTGCACGGCCCTCACCGAAGACAACGAAGTCTTCGCAGTGCTCGGCGGTTTTGTTGGACCGCTGGCTGGAACCGCGGACCCCTGCATCACCGGTCTCAATGAGACCATCCTCGTCGGAGGGGAAATCAACGCAGCGGAGCTTGCGCAATCCAAGGCTCCGTGGTACCACCCCGGGGCTACCGTGGAGGCATCGACCGACAACCTGCTCGGTCTGCTGGTCGAGACCGGCCTTCTTACCGAGGGCATGCCGATCTTCGTCATCGCCGGGCGGGCCGCCGAGGCCACCGTCGACCCGGTGATCGAGGCTTTCGAGGCACGCGGTGCAAATGTGGTCGGCCGGGGCATCATCGAAGCCAACGACGGCGAGACCCTCGCCCAGAACCAGCAGCTTGAGGTCATTCTTGAGCGTTTCCGCGAGTCGGGCGCGGAGGCGATCATGATCCCGGGCAATCCTGCCGCCACAATCCGCGGAATCGGACTGGCGGGCCTCAACGGGCAGTTCCCGGTTTGGACCAACAA
This sequence comes from Candidatus Aldehydirespiratoraceae bacterium, assembly GCA_965221585.1. Lineage (GTDB taxonomy): Bacteria > Actinomycetota > Acidimicrobiia > Acidimicrobiales > Aldehydirespiratoraceae > VXYK01. The sequence continues at coordinate 2,665,484 of OZ244898.1, forward strand.
CCCAGGGGGCCTCAACAACCTCGGCGAGACGATCACCGACAAGTCGATCGCCGACGGTGTGCTCACCTCGCTCGGCGCAACCGATACCGAAATCTACGAGCACCCGCTCTATCAGTCTGAGTGCAACGACGTGGTCGCCGCGGCGATGCCCGAGGCCGATCTTCGCCCGCCGACCGAGTACCAAGAAGGCGAGGAGAACTGGTTCAACCCGGTGCGGCGCTACTGCCGCCATCTCGCGCTGTTCGTGGAGATCGCCACCGCGGCCGGGGTCAACCTCACCCACGACAGCTTCAGGGCTGGGGCTGAGAGCCTGACCGACTTCACCTACCCGGGCGGTGCTGCGTCGCTCAGCGCCACCAAGCTGGGTGCGGACGACCTGGTGCGGCTCGCCGCCTTCGACCACACCGAGGGTGACGGCCAGACAGTACCGGTGACTGACCTCATCGACGTCTTCCCCTAAGGAACGAACAAACTTCCTAGTACAAGAACGACACCGGCGACCGTCCACTTCGGGCGGTCGCCGGTGTCGTTTTCTCATGATGCTCGGGCATAGTCAATAGATGAAAGAACTCATCTACCATCGCAGTCTGCTCCCGGCAGTCGACCGCTACGCCGACAAGAGCCTGATCATCGACGGCGGCTACCGAGCCAGCTACGCCGAGCACGCAAACCGAGTCTTCCGTTTGAGCAACGCACTCAAGGACCGCCTCGACATCGCCCGCTCAGACCGCTTCGCAGTGATGGCGCTCAACAGCCACCAGTACCTCGAGCTGTATCACGCAGCTTTCCTCGGCGCCGGGATCATCAACCCGCTCAACCTGCGGCTCGCCGGCAAGGAACTCGACTACATCCTTCGCAACTCCGGTACCGAGGTGATCTTCGCCGACGCCTACTTCGCCGGCGCAATAAAGCAGGTCCTCGAGTCAGCCGAAGAACCGCACAGCGTTCGCAGTGTGGTCCTGATCGGCGAGGGTGACGTTCCTCACGACCTCAACTACGAAGAACTGATCGACGGAGCCGACTCATCGGTGCCTGAAGAACCCGAAGAATCCGATCCGGTCGTCCTCATGTACACCGGCGGAACGACCGGGCTGCCCAAAGGTGTGCTGGTCGACAGCCGCGCCGAGATGCTCAACCTGTATCACATCGCCATCGTGTTCGGCTTCGACGACGACGCTGTCAACCTCATCCAGACCCCCATGTTCCACGCTGCGACAATGGGTGCGATCCTGGGCACACCTTCTAGCGGCGGTACCGCGGTCAGCATTCCGATGTTTGATCCGGCAGGAGCCATGGCCCTGATCGAAGCCCACGGAGTGACCCAGACGGTGATGGTTCCGACGATGATCGGAATGATGCTCCAGCACCCCGAGTTCGCTCCAGACCGACTCAACTCTGTGAAGCAGCTCCTCTACGGCGCGAGTCCGATGCCCGCAGCCATCCTCGACACCATCCTGTCGACCTGGCCCGACATGGAGGTACTGCAGGGATACGGGATGACCGAGTGCTCCGCGGTTCTCACCATGCTCGGCGCGCGCGAGCACCGCGAGGGCGGTGCTCGTCTGCGTTCCGCGGGGAGGGCTGTTCCTGGAGTCCTGCTGTCGATCCGCGACGAGTCCGGCAACGAGGTCCCACGCGGCGAAACGGGCGAAGTGTGGGCCAAGGGCGGCAACTTCATGCGGGAGTACTGGCAGAATCCGACGGCCACTGCCGAAGTGTTCGAAGGCGGCTGGTACCACACCGGAGACGCCGGATACCTCGACGAGGACGGTTACCTGTTCCTCGTGGACCGGGTCAAGGACATGATCGTCACTGGTGGTGAGAACGTCTACTCCGCAGAGGTCGAAAGCGCCATTTCAAAGCACCCGGCGGTTGCCCAGGTCGCCGTGATAGGCATCCCGCACGACACCTGGGGAGAACAGGTCCATGCGGTGGTGGTGTGTGCCGAGGGTGCCGAAACCAGCGAAGAAGAGATTCAAGTCTTCGCCCGAGAGTCGATCGCCGGCTACAAGGTCCCGAAATCGGTGGAGTTCAGAAGCGAACCGCTACCTCTGTCAGGTGCCATGAAAGTGCTCAAACGAGAGTTGCGGGCGCCCTACTGGGAGGGCCACGGCCGAGGGGTCAACTAGCCTCAGCCAGCCGATCAGTTACCGATACGGCGAAGTTGGTAGACGTTGTGCGAGATGGCGACGACTTCGCCGTGGGTGTCTTTGAGTTCACATTCCCATTCGTAGTCGGCTTTGCCGTTGGCTTCTGCTTCTGCTTCGATGCGGGCCGCTTCTGATCCCGGAAGTCTCACTTCGACGGTAATGTCTGTCATCGCAGGGCGTCGGAAGCGGATCTTCATCTCTTTGACGATCGGGTAGAACCGCTTGTAGTCGAAGGTAGTCGTGAACATGGTTCCGCCCGGCACCTCTGCCAAGGTGAACAACGCTCCCGCGTACATCATCTGCACGTGGTTGACGTTGGGCTCGAACGGCATCAGCAACCGCACATAGCCGGACTCGGCATGTTCCACACGTACACCGGTGCGCTGTGCGAAGGGAATGGTCTTCCAGAGTCCCTGAGTCAGCTTCTCTGGATCGAATTGACGTTCGGTCTCATCGGCCATGGTCGACTCACTCACCTAGGTCGGGAGCCCACGACGAACCGTTGATATGGCCCCCACCGTCCACAAACAAGGTGTTGCCGGTCATGTAGCGACAGCCCTCGCTCGCCAGGAACACCGCAACTGGTGCGATGTCGTCGTAGCAGTCCCCGATCCGGCCCATCGGATTGCCCGCGTCGGCCGCGGAGAGAAGTTCGGGATGCTCCGACATGACCGCGTGGAAGGAGGCCGACTTGGCTGCCGGGCAGATCACGTTGGCAACAATCCCAGTGTCGGCCCATTCTCGCGCCGCGGTGCGGGTGGCCGCCCGCAGAGCCTCCTTCGACGAGTTGTACTCGACGGTCCCCATATGGGCGTTGACTCCGTTGAGCGAGCACAGGTTGACTATCCGCCCGTAACTGCGCGGTTTCATGACTGCATGGGCCGCGTTCATGGCCCAGAACGGGCCAAGGAACCCAACATCGATACCCCGGGCCATGCCTTCGGCCGTCTTGTTCTCGACCCGGCTGATAACACCACCGCCCCAGGCGTTGTTGACCAAGATGTCGAGACCACCCCAGCGTTCGACCGCCGCGTCGATCATCGCCTCCACATCGGCGCGGTTGCCCGCATCGGTGCGCACGAAGAGGCCTGCGTCGCCGAGTTTGTCGGCCATTCCCTGACCTGTCTGCTCGTTGAGTTCGGCGATCACCACACCCCTGGCGCCCTCGTCGACGAACCGTTGGGCGATTGCCGCTCCGATCCCGTCGCCCGCTCCGGTGACCACCGCTATACGTCCGTCGAGTTGACCCATGTTGTGCCTCCTTGGTGTCGGGCTCGCAGGCCTGCCGCTGGTTCAGACCGGGCGGTCGCCTTTGATAGTGATGCGGCGCATATGGCGGCGCTGACCAGCGAAATCATGCAGTGCGTAGTGTTGCACGCTGCGGTTGTCCCACATGGCCAACGAGCCCGGTTCCCAGGAGAACCTGCAGGTGAACCGCTCCTTGACGGCATGGCCGAAAAGGAAACGAAGCAGGGTCCGCGACTCGTCTTTGTGAAGACCCGCTATCTGGATGGTGAAGGCACCGTTCACGTAGAGGCCCTTGCGTCCCGACTCGGGATGGGTGCGGATCACAGGATGAGTGACGGTCTCAGACGCCTGTTCGGCGTTGGTTGTCTTGATCGCCTTGGTCTGGGTGGAAAGGGCCCCCTCTGCATACTGCGGCCCTGCGGAGTGGTACGCGGAGAGGGGTTCGAGAAGCTCCTTCATGGTGTCGCTGAGAGCGTCGTAGGCAGCGTGCTGGTTGGCGAACAGAGTGTCGCCTCCCGCTTCGGGCACTTCAACTGCATACAGGATCGAGCCGAGGTCGGGTTCAGGGAGGAACGTGACGTCGGTATGCCAACCGCCGCCGAAGTTGAACACATCGTCTGGTTCGGTGATCACGTCGATCAGCTCCGGGTATTCGGGGTTGGCGAGCACGAACGGGTGAGTGTCGAGTTCGCCGAAGCGCCTGCCGAACGCAATCTGCTGTTCGGGGGTGAGGTTCTGGTCGCGGAAGAAAAGGACATGGTGCTCGACGAGTGCTCGGCGGATCTCGCCGATCGTCTCTGCCGACAGGTCGGTAGAGAGGTCAACCCCGGATATCTCAGCACCGAGCGCACCTGAGACTCGCCGGACACTCAATCCGCTCTTCGTCTCGGTCGCCGCGGTCGCAGAACTCATGTGCGGGATGCCTCGAAGATGCTGCCTATCGAGGAGTCGAGCATGGAATCGAACTCCTCTTCGCTTTGCTGGGCGTTGAGTCCCTCGGTCAGAGCTCGTGAGAAACTGGCGACCATGCCGTGCTGGCGAGACAACCGCTCATTGGATTCTTGACGGGAGTAGCCGCCCGACAGGGCCACAACTCGGAGCACCCGCGGATGGGCGATGACCTCGCTGTAGAACCCGTCGATGGAGGGCAGGGTGAGCTTCAGCATCACCGACTGGCCTTCGTCGAGCCGGTCAAGATGCTGGAGAATCGCCGCCTTGAGCATCGTTTCAGCCTCGGCCTTGGTCGAACTGTGGATGTTGACCTCAGGCTCGATGATCGGCATCAGGTCGGCAGCAAGAATCTGTTTGCCCACCTCGAACTGCTGGTCGACCACTGCATCGACACCAGCCTGGTCGGCTTCGTTGATCACCGAGCGCATCTTGGTGCCGAATATGCCCATGTCGTTCGCCCGTTCAAGCAGCTCGTCGAGTGCGGGCATCGGTTTCATGATCTGCGTTCCGTTGGCTTCTGTGTCCAGACCCTTGTCGACTTTGAGGAAGGGCACGACCTGTTTGTGGTTCCAGAGGTAGGAGGCGCTCGGCTGGCCTGCGATATCGCGGTCCATTGTCATCTCGAAGAGGATCGCTCCGAGAATACGGTCACCGCCGAAGCTGGGGCTGGTGACGATGCGACAGCGCATGTCGTGGACAAGATCGAACATCTCGGCGTCGCCCTGGTAGGTGTCCTCATCGACTCCGTAGAGTTTCAGCGCTTTGGGCGTGCTCCCGCCGCTCTGGTCCAGGGCGGCGATGAAACCGTCGTCGTGCTTGATCTTGTTGAACTGCTCAGTGTCCATGATTCGCCGCTTTCTGATTCTGTTCCGAGCCCCCAAGGATATGCCTCTGCGTTCCCAGATCGCGGCCATTTACAGGGGCTGTTCTGCCGCCTCGCTTGATTGGGATTGGGCGCGGGTAAGGAGGTGGTCGATGAAGGCGGGGTCGTGGCTTCCGAGTGCTGGGACGGAGGCTTCGGGATCGCCCAGGCCGCTGATGTTGAACGGCGGGCGATAGACCTCTGTGGTGCCGGTCGGGGTGGCCACTGTCATGAACCTGTCCCGCGCCCGCAGCTGTTCGTGCTGCCACAGTGCGAGGGGGTCGCGCACCGAGGCGTGGGTTACTCGACCGCGCTTGAACCGATCGAGCAGTTCCTCGGCAGAGATCACCGCGAAGGTGCTGGTGATCAATGCTTCGAGTTCGTCGATATTGGCCATCCGGTCGGTGTTGTCCAAGAACCGCGGATCCTCACCGAGACTCGCATCCCCGAGCACATGGGTGGCGAACGACACCCAGTCCCGGTTGCTCTGAACGCCGATCATGATGTACTCGCCGTTGCTCATCTGGTACATCCCGTAGGGCGCGATCATCGTGTGGCGATGACCCGACCGGGGTGGGACCACACCGTTGCCAACGGCTGAAAAAGTGGGCGGGGAAGTCCATTCGGCGAGGCTCTCGAGCATCGACACCTCGATCGAGGCGCCCACACCGGTGGCCTGCTTGCGGTACAGGGCCGCCAGAATCGACGAGAACGCATACATGGCGGCTGAAATGTCCGCCACCGAGAAGCCCACCTTGCACGCCTGATCGTCAGTGCCGGTGAGGGCGACCGCACCTGCTTCGGCTTGCACCGCCAGGTCATAGGCCTTGTCGTCGGTTCGCGGACCACCGAGCCCATAACCCGAGACATCACAGGCGATCAGCTGCGGGGTCTTTGCTCTGAGTTGCTCGGCAAGAACCCCTGCGCGTTGCGCGGCCGCCGGCGACAGGTTCTGAATGAACACGTCGGCACCAGCGACCAACTGATCGAACGTGGCGCGCTGTTGAGGATCCTTCAGGTCCAGTTCAATGCTCTGCTTGCCTCGATTGGCCCACACGAAGTAGGCCGATGTTCCGTCCATCGCCGAGTCGTAGTCGCGCGCAAAGTCGCCCTCTCCCGGACGCTCGACCTTCAGGACAGTGGCACCGAGATCAGCCAGTTGGCGAGTGGCGAAGGGTGCCGCAACCGCCTGTTCGAGAGCGACAACGGCAACACCTGCAAGTGGTCTATCCACGGCTTGCCGCATCCACAAGCCATCGGAACACCGGGTCGGAATCGCGCGTGGCCATCATCTCCGGATGCCATTGCACCGCAATGATCGGCAGGCTGGTGTGCTCGAGCCCCTCAGCCAGGCCATCGTCCGCCCAGGCAGTCACGCGAAGATCAGCGCCCACGACGTCGACTGCCTGATGATGAAGTGAGTTGACCCACGCGGTCGGGCCGTACATCTCTCCCAGAATCGACCCGGCTTCGAAGCGGACTTCGTGGAATTCGGTTTCGGCCGGCTTGTCGAAAGCTGAATGTGGCGGGACATCCTGGTGCAGGGTCCCACCAGCGCCGACGTTGATGACCTGTTGGCCGCGACAGATCCCGAGAACCGGTAATTCCCGATAGACGGCCCCCTTGTAGAGGCTGAGTTCGAGATCGTCACGCTCGGGTTCCGGCGGGTAGATGTCGGTCTCAGGCTCAGCGCCGTAGAGGCTCGGCTCAATGTCGGTGCCGCCGGGAAGAAGCAGTCCGTCGAGCCGTTCGACGATCAGCAGCGGATCGACATCGATCGGCAGCTGCACCGGGAGCCCGCCGGCGGCTATCACGCCCTGCGCGTATGCGGACATGTGCACGTCCACCTGCGCGGCGCCGAAATTCACAGGAATCCCGGCAATTTCGCTACCGGTCTTGACGCGTCCCGGAATCCCGATCAGAGGACGGGTGGTCATGTCATTCGCTCCATAATTCGTTAGGCACCAAACGTTATCGACATAGCTGCGAACTACCATAGGCAGAACCGCCTCGCTCCCAACGAGCAAGGAGTTGAACTTGTCACTCAACCCAGAAATTACCTTGGCAGACCTGGAGAGGGATCCAGATCCGATCCTCGCTCGGTTGCGCGCCACCGAGCCGGTCAGCTGGTCGGAGCCTATGGAGATGTGGTTGGTTACCCGCTGGGACGACGTGGCAGAGATGGAAGCGCACCCTGAGCTGTTCTCCGCGGCCACCGACCCCTCTTTCTTGGCCCGGGCTCTCGGTCCCAACATGTTGACGACCGACCCACCTGAACACACCCGTGTTCAGGCGATGATGCAGCCGCCCTTCCGTTCCGGCGGTCGAAGCGGGGAGTTCGTCCGAACCGAACTCGTACCTCTCGCCGACCGGATTCTTGAACGGGTTGATCCAGCGGGATTCGACGTGATGGAGAGCTATGCCCAGCCGTTGTCGGCAGCCTCGCTATCGATCGTGCTGGGTCTCAGCGACCACGACTCCGAAGAAGACGGTTTCAGCACCATGTGGCGCTGGTGCGAGGGGCTGTGCGCCGACATCGCCAACTTCGAGAACGATCCCGAGCTGACGGCACTGGGCAAACGCACCAAAGCAGAGTTGGGGGAAGCCATCGCACAACGCATAGCCACGGCCGGCGACGACGACAGCGCTATCAGCTACTTCGCACGGCAGGGCGCCACCAACGACGAGATAGTCAACAACGTGCGCCTGATGATCTCCGGGGGCATCAACGAACCACGCGACGGTATAGGCCTCGTCGCCTGGGTGCTGCTCACGAGGCCTGATCTGCGAACAGAGGTGTCCCACGACAGCGCCCGAATGCGCAGGCTCATCGAAGAGGTCTTCAGGGTCTACAGCCCTGTCGGAACGATCACTCGGCAAGCTACCCGCGACCTGGAACTGGCGGGAGTCCAGATCAAGGCCGGCGACCTGGTGAGCGGTGTTCTTCGTTCCATCAATCTGTGCGAGACGCACTGGTCCAACCCCACAGAGATCGACCTGGACCGGCGCGAGGGCGAGCATGCCGCCTTTGCGCTGGGCACGCATCGCTGCCTGGGTGAGTGGCTCGGCCGTCAGGTGGTGCGCGTCGGCGTTCAGAGACTGCTGCTGATGTTTCCCGATCTGCGGCTCGACCCCGATCACCAAGTTGAGCTTCAAGGGTTCGAGTTTCGAGGCCCCCGCTCGGTCAACGTCTTGACCAGTTGATCGCGACCGGCCCTGTTGTCACTGGTCAGAGTTGTGATTGATCCAGGAACCAGTCGACGAAAGCGTGGCACTGCTTGGTGTTGCGCTCTTCGTGATAGCTGATCTCCTCGAGCATCTGCGTGCGGTTGAGATCCAGCGAGGCCAGGTAATCGTCGGCCGAGCCCGCAAGAAAGCCCACCACGTGATCCACGTCCACCTCGGGATGAAACTGAGTGCCCACCGATCTGTCGATCCGGAAGAGTTGAACGGCGTTCTCGTTGACAGCCAACACCTCCGCCTCGGGCGGAACGTTGAATCGGTCGTGGTGCCATTCGAACCAAGGTCCGGGGCCGACCGGGTTGTCGGCGCCGTTCGCCGCTTCGATCTCGTACCAACCAATCTCGGTGACAGGCGCCTTCTCGACTGAGCCGCCCAGCGCTTCTGCCAGCAACTGACCCCCGAAACAGATCCCGAGGATCGGTGTTCCGCTCTCATGAGCGTTCCTCAACAGTTCGAGTTCGGCGTAGATCCAGTTGGAGACCTCGTCCTTGTCGGTGAGCGAACGGATCGAACCCATCGGCACGATCGTGTCGTAGTCCGCGAAGTCGGGCCAGGGCGCCGGATCGTTGGGACGCTCGTAGTCGGAGGTGACGACATGGTTGTCAACGTCCCAGCCGAGTTCGCGGAGCCTCACTTCGATCTGACAGGCGTCGCCATCGGGTTCATGAACGATGACGAGTGCCCGAGGAGTGCGGCTCATAGGTCAAACCATATGTGGACTTGGCCCGTACCGGACACGGATTCGTATTCGCCGAACTGGGCGCCGCGAACTTCCGCGGCAGCACCGCCCAGTGCTCCGATCATCGTCAGGTAGTGCCCGAAATAGCCCTCGGGTGCGTGCTGGCGATACTGGGGCAGGAAGTCGAGCACCGCGGCGTGGTCTCCCGACTTGAGCCATTCGATGACCCGACGGTCGGCCGCCGCGGCCTCTGGAGTTCGAATATGGGTGTCGGGGTCGGCGGCCTCATGGGACCGGAATTCCCGCAAGGGCCAGAACCGGTGGCTCAGTCCCCCGCTGGCCAGCACGACCACCCTCCGGTCGACCTTGTCGATCGCCTCAGCGAGCAGTTCGCCGAACAGCAGGAAGTCCTGGGAATCTGCGGTTTGGCAGACCCCGGCTGAGACCCATCGCTCGTCGCCTTGGAGGAACCCGAGCAGGTTGACCGTGGGATAGTGGATCGGCAGGCAGGGATCGTCGATGGCGGTGATCCACGTGTCTTGCCGGTCTTCGGCGCATGCCGCCCAGGCGTGGGCCAGCTCGGGATCACCGTTGATCCTGTAGGGCATCTGCGCCATGCCGCGGGGCAGCTCATCGGAGGTGAACAACCCACCTCTGGTGCTGTGGGCACTGACGACGTGTTCGATGGTCGTGAACCAGTGAGTGTCGATGACAACCACAGTGTCTGGTTTCGCGGGTCGAAACTTCTCCGCAGCGAGCTGATGCAGTCCGGTGAACAGCGTTGTGTCGTCCCCTCGGTTCAACATTCGTCGTATGGATTCGGGAAGCACCAACGTCGGAACGTGCGACACCAGCGCCGCGCCGACTATCTGTCCCATAGTTGTGCTTTCACTGGTTGGTGTCCTTTCATTCCTCAGATGACTTTCACAGGTAGACGTTTGATCCCAGCGATGAAGTTGGATCGCAGCCGTTCGATCGGCCCGGCGGACTCGAAGTGATCGATGCGTTTCATCAGTTCTTCGAAGACCAGACGAACCTCCATTCGTGCGAGCCAGGCGCCGAGGCAGAAATGCGGACCGTTGCGGCCGAAGGCCATGTGGTCGTTGGCTCCCCGGGCCAGATCGAATCGGAACGGATTGGGGAAGCCGTCCGGATCGTGGTTGGCCGAATTGAACCAGATGACAACCTTGTCGCCGGCTTTGATCTTCTTGCCTCGCATATCGATGTCGCGGGTGGCGGTGCGCCGGAAGTGCATCGTGACCGAACTGGTCCGCAGCACCTCTTCGACACTCGACCGCATCAGTTCCGGTCGTTCGCGCAGCGTCTGCCAGAGCTGCGGGTGGTTCATCATGTTCCACACGCCGTGGGTCATGGTGTAGCGGGTGGTGTCGTTTCCTGCGGCGACGAGCAGGGTGAAGAAGTTGTTGAACTCCAGGTCGGTGAGCGGTTCGCCGTCGCGGGTGGGGTCGAGCAGTTTGGTGATGATGTCGTCTCGGGGACAGTCGCGTCGTTCCGCCGCCTGCTCCTGCGCGAACTGGAAGATCTCCAGCGCGGCGGGGCTGCGGAAAGGCACCATTCGGTACTGTTCGGTGTCGGTGAGGTCTACGGGGAAGTCGGTGAACTCGGGGTCGGTGTTGCCCAGCAGGGCGTCTCCCCAGGCCACGAGTTGATGCCCGTGTTCGTCGCTGGTGCCGAGCAGTCGCCCGAGCATTCGCATCGGCAGCTGCTCGGCAATTTCGGCGACGAAGTCGAATTCGCCTTTGGGGAGGGCCGCTTCAACGACTTCGGCGGCGAGTTGACGGATGGCCTCTTCAAAGGTGTCTACGGTGCGTCTGGTGAATCCCTTGTTGACGAGGCGCCGATAGCGGGTGTGTTCGGGCGGGTCGAGTTCCATCATCGTGCCCCGAGTCCGGAGTTGGTCTTCGTCCATTTCCTCGAGCCGGATGCCTTTGGTGGAAGTGAACGCTTCGTAGTCGCGGCTGACCGCCAGAGCGTCGTCGTAACGCAGTATCGACCAGAATCCTGACCCGTCGGTCTCGGGAGTCCAGTGGACCGGGTCGCAGGCGCGGAGCCGGTTGAAGGTGGCGTGGGGAACGCCGTTGGTGAACGTGTCGTGACTGGTGATGTCGACGTCGTCGGGGCCAAGGTCGGCCAGGTAGTCGTCTACGAAGGTCATGACGTAGCAATCTTCAGCACGGTGATCATCAGGCCATGGGGTTCGGGGCTGCCCATACGGTGGTGCCTCCAGCCATGGAGTTGCCTACTTGGCGGTAGTAGCCGCCGATGATCTCGAAGGGTTTGAGACGGTCGAGTTCTTCGGTGGGGTTGTCGTGGATCTGCAGTTCGGCGTCGCCTGCGTAGACCGGGCCGAGTTCGACATCGAAACCACGCATGGTGACCAGTTCGTCGAGCGAGTCGCGTCCGTCCATTTCGATTGCAGGCATTTGGCGGCTGTGCAGCATGGGGTGGGCGTTGACGAAGCCGGGCGTATCAGCTGTGCCGGTGATGGTGAATGTGGCATCTGCGATGCGCCTGCCCCAGGTGCTGACGGTTGCGCCGAAACGCCCGCCCACTTCGAGGCGCGGGCCGGCTTTGCCGACGCTGACCACGCGTGTCATCTGGATTTCGCTGAGTTTCTTGGGGTAGCCCTGCACCACGCCTCGGGCCATGGCGAAGTCCTTGTCGACCCAGATGTAGGCGGCTCGGCTGTAGGTTCGGCCTTGGTACTGGCAGCGCAGCACCAAGAAGACCTCCTTGTATTGCGCTCTGGCCGGGTCGAGCAGTTCTTCGTAACTGTCGCTGCAGCTCTGCCAGTCGGCCCAGATCAACGCGACCGCGCCCGGGTCGGTGTCGGCGAGTTCCAGCGGTTCAGGCAAGAGTTCTGCAACCTTGGCGGGGTCTGTTCGAAACTCGATGGTGAGCATGTCGCCGGAATAGTGCCATGGAGGACCCGGAAGTATCCCCGCTGCACCGGTCGGGGTACGCGGGTACATGAACCCTGTGAGTTCAGCCATGGCCGAGACAATAATCGTTTGGTACCAAATGATTCAAGGGAGATGTTCTCCACGACGGCAAGGTGCTGCGATTTCTACTTGCGTTTTCCGCTGAAGATAATATTATGTATTTTATACAAATAATCGTTTGCTACCAAACGAATTCTGTGTCACTATTCCATGCAATTGGCCTAGAGGGGGGATCCCAATGAAACTAAAGACCTTGATCGCGTTGTTCGCGGTCTTCACACTGCTGACCGCGGCCTGCGGCGACGACGACAGCGACGACACCACCGACGCTGTAACCGAAGGCGATGACATGGCCGACGACGGAGACGACATGGCCGACGGAGACGACATGGCCGACGACGGAGACGACATGGCCGACGACGGAGACGACATGGCCGACGACATGCCGCATATGGACACAGTCGATATCGCCGGCATCCTCGGAGCAGACCTCGACAACTGCGCTGACGCACCCAGCGGCGACCCGATCAGAGTCGGCATGGCCATGGACTTCAGCGACGTGGTCGGTTTCGTCGACATCCCGGGCTCCAAGCTCGTGCCATTCGTGGCCGACCTGGCCAACTGTGCAGGTGGTATCAACAACCGGCCCGTGGAGGTTCGCGTGGCAGAAGTCGGTACTGACGCTGCGCTCGCCACCGAAGAGCTGCTCGACTGGGGTGCCCATTTCCTGATCGGACCACCGTTCGCCGACTTCGCACTGCCGATCCTGCAGACAACCGAGGGACAGGTTCCGCTGTTCGTGGCAGCCTCCACCGAACCCACGCTGGCAGACGCCTCGATCAACTCCTACCTGGTCACCTTCGACGACATCCAGATGTCGTCAGCGGCGGCCAACTGGGCACTCGATCAGGGAATTACCAGGGCGATTGTGTTCACCGAAGGTGAAGGAGTCCCCTACACCGGCGTCAACCCGGACGCTTTCGCCGCGGCATTCATTGCCGGAGGAGGCGAAGTCGTCAGCACACAGAACTACGTCTGGTTCGTTGACACGGACTTCTCGGCCCAGGTCAACGAGATCGCAGGGATCTCCGACAACACCGAAGTCGTGTTCTCTGCTGCTCTCGGCTACCAGGTCACAGCTCTGCGGGGCCAGCTGGAAGGTCAGGGACTCGACGGGCTCACCTACATCGGCACCGACGCGCTCGACGCTACAGGAATCCAGGTCGAGGACAACAACGAGGGCATCGCCCACACACCGCACACCAGCATCAGCGCCGGCGATCCGATCGACTCGATGCTCGCTCACTACGAGGCGGTGAACGGGGAAGCACTCGAGAGCCGTGGCTTCATGGCCCTCTACGTCGACTCCATGTTCCTCGGAATTCAAGCGATGCTCGACTGCGGTTGCGACGACCCCGCGCAGATCGGCGAAGCCGTGCAGGCACTCTCCGGTTTCCAGGGCTTGTCCGGAGAGATCACCTACGCGGGTACCAACGGCATTCCGCCCAAGGCCGTCCCGATCAACCGGATCGTCAACGGCGAGGATGTCCTAGTAGACACCAGAAGCTGACCAAACCGTGCTCGAAGTCACGGGGTTGACAACCAAATACGGTGCGATTTCGGCACTTCGAGATGCAACGCTGACTGTCGGGTCCGGTGAGGTGGTGGGACTCATCGGACCCAACGGTGCGGGCAAGACGACGCTGCTCAACTCGATCGCGGGACTACTGCGGCCGTCCGCAGGCACCATTGCCTTCGAAGGCACAGATGTCACCGGGCACTCGCCGGAGAGGCTCCTGCGTTCGGGGCTGGCGCTGGTACCGGAACACCGCCGAATCTTCAGCGACATGACCGTGGAGGAGAACCTCAAGATCGGCGGCATCACTCAGTCGGCTCAACACCGAGAACAGGATCTCGACGAGATGTCCGAACTGTTCGCGGTGCTGCGCTCGAAATGGAACACCGCAGCGGGTTTCCTGTCCGGTGGCGAAGCGCAACAGCTGGCGATAGCCCGAGCTTTGATGGCAAGACCCCGGTTGTTGATGATGGACGAACCGTCTCTGGGACTCGCGCCCATTCTCGTCGATTCCGTGTTCGAACTCATCGATTCGCTTCGCAAACAGGGCCGCACGCTGCTGGTGGTCGAGCAGAACGCGACGCGGATGCTCGAAATCGCCGACCGGGCCTACGTGCTGCGCAGCGGAGAGATAGTGGCGCAGGGTACCGGTAGCGAGCTGAGCGAACATGAAGACCTGTTCGGCACGTTCATAGGCGGCTGAGAAATGATCGAACTGCTCCAGAATCTCATCGACGGACTCGGCCGAGGCAGCATCTATGCCCTGCTCGCGCTCGGCGTGGCCGTGGTGTTCGGTGTGATGCACCTGCTCAACTTCGCGCACGGTGAACTCATCACCATCAGCGGTTACGCGGCGTACGCAGCGAGCCAGCAGGGCTGGTCGTGGTACTTGATAGCGCCTCTGATCGTGGCCTGCGCGGTGGTGGCCTCGTTGGTGATCGAGCGTGTTGCCTTCAGCAGGGTGCGCGGAGAGTCCGACTTCACTTTGTTGCTCACCTCCTTCGGCGTGCATTTCGTGGTGTCGGCAGTTTTTCTGCTCTATGTCTCCGCGTCCGTGAAGGCCTATTCGCGCCCCGGATGGGTGACCAACACCTACGCCGTCGGTCCGCTCAACATCGAGGTGTTCGACACGGTGGTGATTGTGGTCACGATCATCACGCTGATCGCAACCACAATGCTGCTGCAGCGCACCATGTTCGGCCTGGCCCTACGCGCGGCTTCAGCAGATTTCGACACAGCCAGGCTCATGGGCGTCAAGTCGGATACGGTGATCCGTGGGGCGTTTGCCCTGTCCGGCCTGCTGGCGGGCATTGCTGGGGTGTTCTGGCTGATGCGGTCCGGCAGCACCACTCCCTCCGCCGGCATCGACCCGATGCTCAAGGGTGTGTTGGCGGCCCTCATCGGCGGGCTCGGCAGCCTGCGCGGGGCGGTGCTGGGAGGTTTTGCGTTGGGACTGGCCGAAGTCCTGCTGCGCAGTCGACTGCCCGACTCGATAGCAAGCCTCACCGAAGGCGTGGTATTCGTCTTGATCGCACTGCTGTTCATCTTCAGACCACAGGGCCTTATCACGGTCGCCCACGCGGAGCGGGTGTGATGTTCCCAAACCTGCAACGAGACGTTGCCTTTCCGGTGATCGGGGCGCTGCTGTTGTTCAGCGTGTTCGTGGCATCAGCGCTGATCTATCAGAACTGGATGGGCGGAGCAGCTGAACGGCTCATGACCGTCATGTTGATCGACGCCGTGATCGTGCTCGGAATGCAGATCTACATCGGCAACACCGGGGTGCTGTCGTTCGGTCACATCGGGTTCGGTGCCATAGCGGGGTACACCTTCGCGGTATTCGCCATAGCGCCGTCAGAGAAGGCCAAAAGGATCCCTGATGCGCCGTTCGGTCTGGCCGAAGTCGACGTGAGTTCCACCACCGCAGTGCTGGTGGCGGTGCTGCTGACCGTCGTAGTCGCCTTCATCATCGGGGTTGGACTGGCACGTTCGGGTGCACAGTCCGGGGCGGTGTCGGCCACCGTCATCACCCTGGCGCTGCTGTTCGTCACCCACGAAGTGGCCCGGAATTGGGTTGAATTGACCGGCGGAGAAAGAGCCGGTTTGTTCTTCCCGATCGGTGGGAAGCTTGATACCAGAGCCCCCATCTATGCAGCCCTGCTCGGAGCCCTGGTCGTGGCTCGCCTCTATGCTCAGAGCCGCAGCGGACGCCTCGCCGCCGCTGCACGCGAAGACAACCTCGCCGCCCGTGCCATGGGTGTGAACCCTCAGGTTCAGCAGATGGTCGCCCTGCTGATCTCCGTTGCGGTTGTGAGCGTTGGCGCCAGTCTGCGGGTCTACGAGGACGGCTCGCTGCTGCCCGACAACTTCTTCTTCAACTACACGCTGCTCACCTTGGTGATGTTGATCGTGGGAGGCCGCAACAGCGTGACAGGGGCGCTATTGGGGGTCGCAGTGATGACCGCGGGCCGTGAGCTCGCCCGCCGACTCGGCCAGGACGGCTTCGAGATATTCGGGATCGGTCTCGACGGCAAGCCGCTCGACTGGGTGTTCCGTGAGAACCTTCAAACGGTCTTTCTGGGCGTCTCGATGTTGGGCTTCATGCTCCTTCGACCGAAGGGCCTGCTGGGAGATTGGGAACTCGACGAATGGCTCCGAGCCCGTATCCGACGGCTGCGTTTCGGGCGCGCTGAGCGGGCCGGCGCAGCCGAAACCAAACCCGAGCCACTTCCCGAACTGGAATCCGTGGAGTCATCGACACTCGAGGCGCATGGAATCGATGTCTCCTTCGGTGGTTTCAAAGCCCTGAGCGATGCTGGCCTTGTCGCCCGAAGCGGCGAGGTCATCGGCATCATCGGACCGAACGGAGCAGGCAAGACGACCATGGTCAACGTCATCACCGGCCTGGTCGAGCCGGAGTCTGGGAAATGCTCGCTCAACGGCCAGGACATCACCTCAACGCCCACGTTCCGGCTTGCCCGGCTCGGTATCGTTCGCACCTTCCAGAACCTGCGGCTCTTCGCTGCGCTGACGGTGCGCGAGAACGTGGAGGTGTCGGCGCTGATCGCGGCTGGTCATCGACAGGGTCGAACGCCGCCCGACGTCGACTCCGTGATAGCGGAGGCCGGTCTGTGGGAGCACCGTGACAGACGTGCCCGTGAACTTGACTACGGCAACTCTCGCCGCTTGGAGTTGGCTCGCGCCGCGGCCCTAGCCCCTTGTTTTCTGCTTCTCGACGAACCGACCAGCGGAATGAGCGATCTGGAGTCCACGGAGATGATCGAGCAGGTCCGCCACATGGCGGCCACGGTCGGCGCCGGGGTTCTGGTCATCGACCACGACCTGAACTTCATCACCGGCATCTCAGACCGGATCTATGTGTTCGACCACGGCGAGGTGATCGCCCAAGGTTCAGCCGAAGAGGTACAGGCCGACCCGCTGGTACGAGTCGCCTACCTCGGATCCGAGGGCAAGGACTGACATGGAGAACGCTGACGACATGACTATCGAGACGAACGACGACACCCCTTACAACCGGGTCGAGCCGCAACAGCGACGGCGCGGCGGACTCGCCGACGAGGTCGCCAGCTACGTACGGGATCTGATCCTTACCGGTGCGTTGAAACCGGGCGTGAAGGTCGACCAGGACGCGATTGCGGATGCACTCGGCGTGAGTCGCAGCCCGATACGTGAAGCTCTCATCGTGCTCGGGCAGGAGGGCCTGTTGGACGTTGCGCCGCGGCGAGGTTTCTTCGTCGCCCGTTTGACACCCGACGACATCATCGACCATTACGAACTCTACGGCGTGGTCTCAGGGCGAGCCGCGGCCATGGCCGCCGACACCCTCAAAGACGAACAGATCGCCGAACTCGAAGAGATCCAGCAGCGCTTCGTTGCGGACTCGCACGAAGACCTCTCCGCTCTGAACGACGAGTTCCACCGGATCATCAACGCCGCGGCGCCGCGCAGAACCCGATGGCTGCTGCGCCTGCTGGTCCGGTCCGTTCCCGCCAACTACTACGAATTCGCCGACGGCTGGGACGAGAAGGCTGTCGAACACCATCGCAAGATCCTCAACGCGGTGATCGCACGCGACGCCGAAGGGGCCCGCCAAGCCATGGAGGCCCACCTCCACGAGAGCGGTGTCGCCGCCACCGAGGCGCTGCGACGCCAAGGTTTCTGGAGTGACGAGGAGGATTGATTCGACCGTGACTGCCACAAGCACCACCGCGTCCACCGCAGGGACCGACCAGGTTCCCGAGGACTTCGAGATGATTCGCACCGAGGTGCGCCGGCTCTGCGACAAGTACGGCAACGAATACTGGCGGGGCCTCGAACCCGACCGCTACCCCGAAGACTTCGTCGAGGAACTGACCACTCAGGGATGGCTGGGCTCTCTGATCCCCGAGGAGTACGGGGGTGGCGGCCTCAGCCTCGCCGGAGCTTCGGTCATCTTGGAGGAGATCGCCGCCAGCGGCGGAAATCCCGCTGTCTGTCACGCCCAGATGTACGTCATGGGAACACTGCTGCGACACGGCTCCGAAGAACAGAAACGGCACTACCTCCCGCAGATCGCGGATGGCCGCAAACGCCTGCAGGCCTTCGGTGTCACAGAGCCCATCGCCGGCTCGGACACCTCCGCGATACGCACCAGGGCGGAGCGCCACGGCGACACCTGGCGAATAAACGGCCAGAAGATATGGACGTCCAGGGCGCTGTACTCGGACCTGATGATCCTTCTGGCCCGGACCACACCCGCCGACGAAGCCGAGGGACGGCTCGACGGCCTCTCGGTGTTCATCGTCGAGTTGCGCGATGACGACGGCGGGCTCATCGATGGGCTCACCATCAACCCGATAGCCACCTGGATGAACCACAACACCACTGAAGTGTTCTTCGACGATGTCGTCATACCCGCAAACGCACTGGTAGGCACTCAAGGCGACGGCTTTCGACACATCCTTGGTGGAATGAACGCCGAGCGGATTCTGATCGCTGCCGAGTGCATCGGCGACGGTCGCTTCTTCTTGGAGCGGGGCAGCGCGTACGCCCGTGAACGGGAGGTCTTCGGCCGCCCCATCGGCATGAACCAAGGTGTGCAGTTCCCTCTTGCCAAGGCCTATGCCAACCTCGCGGCTGCCGACCTGATGCGCTGGAAGGCCGCCAACCTGTTCGATGCAGACCAACCCTGCGGCGCCGAAGCCAACATGGCAAAGATGCTCGCCTCCGAAGCCTCCTGGGAGGCAGGCAACGCAGCGCTCAACACCCACGGCGGATTCGGTTTCGCGACCGAATACGACATCGAGCGCAAACTCCGCGAAACCCGGCTCTATCAGGTGGCACCAGTCAACAACAATCTCGTCTTGGCTTTCGTCGCCCAGAAGTGCCTCGGCCTCCCCAAGAGCTACTGATGCGTGCGATTGTTCTGCCCGCGCCGGGCCAGTCCCTCCTGGTCGATGAGAATCACCCTGAGCCCGGCGCGGGCGAAGAAGGCGGCGAAATAGTCGAGGTCACAGCCTGTGGAGTGTGCCACTCAGATCTTCACGTGGTTGACGGGGAGTTTCCGACCAGTTTCCCGATCGTGCTGGGCCACGAAGTCACCGGGTACCACGCCGAACTCGGCGCGGTGATGGTCTACGCGCCCTGGGGATGCCGCTCCTGCACTGAATGCAACGCCGACTTGGAGATGATCTGCGCCGACAGCACAGAGGCCGGGCTGCTGGTCGATGGCGGCTACTGCGAACGGATGTGGGTGAAGCACCGCCGTTATCTGGCCCCGCTCGACGGCCTGGATCCGGTGGCATCCGCGCCGCTGGCCTGCGGTGGTCTGACCGCCTTTCGAGCGGTCAACCACGGACTCGACATCCTGCGCGACCGTGGAACCGCTGGTCGGGCCCTCGTCATCGGGGCAGGCGGGCTCGGCCAGTTCGCCATTCGCTACCTGCGTCTGCTCAGCGATGCGCACGTGACAGCGCTCGACGCCTCGGATCAGAAGCGTGCCACTGCCGTGGAGGTGGGAGCGCACGCCGCTGCGGGGCCGGACGACGAAACCGCCCAAGCAGACCTCGTGATCGACTTCGTCGGGGCGGAGGCCACCCTCGCCACGGCCGCCTCAGCAGTGGCGCGACGAGGGATGGTCGCCGTCGTCGGCCTGCGGGGAGGGCGAATCCCCTTCGGGTTCGGCGCCGTACCCCACGAAGCCCGCTTCCTCTCGAGCATCTGGGGCAGCCGCCGCCAACTCGACGAACTGCTGGATCTTGCCCGACGCGAGCCGTCGATCGTCCAAGGTGTCGAGACCCTTCCTCTGCACGAGGCCCAACTGGCCCATGACAGGCTCCGTGCCGGTGAGGTTCATGGCCGTATGGTCCTCGTCGTGTCCGAACCCCCCAACCAACTTCCTCCAGCACCTACTCCAACGGCACCTACTCCAAAGGCACCCACTCAGTGAAAGAGAGTTCAATGATCAACGAATTCCGCAATTTGGCCGACGAGCACAACATTCACACCGTCGAGGTTGGTGCTCCCGACACCCAGGGGCGTCTGCGCGGCAAACGCGTGCCCGTTGACCGCTTCTTCGCAAGCGTCGCTCAGGGAGGTGTAAGCATTGCCGACGCCATGTTCGTCTTCGACATGCAGGACGACCTGCCCGACAACGAGTTCGTCAACATGGACACCGGCTATCTCGACTGCCACCTGATCCCCGATCTGTCGTCTCCGCGGATCCTCACCCATCGCCCTGGATATGCGCTGGTCTTCGCTGACGCTCTGGATCCCGAACACAACCCGCACCCGCTGGCACCCCGCTCGGTTCTGGCGAAACAGATCGAGCGCTGCCAACAGCAGGGGTTGGACCCGCTGGTTGCCACAGAGATGGAGTTCTATCTCTGCACCCCCGATTGGGAGCCGGTGCAGAGTCACATCCAGTACAGCTCGCTGACCGACGCGCTCGAACTCGAGGACGTGCTGCGCGACATGCGCCATGCCATCGCAGGTGCCGGCATCGAGGTGGAGTCGTCCAACGCCGAGTACGGGCCAGGTCAGATCGAGCTCAACACCGGGCCCGCCGATGCCATGACCGCAGCCGACAACACGGTGCTGTACAAGAGCATCATCAAACAGGTAGCCGTGCAACACGGCCTGCGCGCCACCTTCATGCCGAAACCCTGGACCGAGGCCTCAGGGTCGGGGATGCACGTACACACCAGCCTCAACGTCGACGGAGCCAACGCTTTCGCCGATTCCGACGGGGCGCCCAACGAGTTGATGGCTGAGTGGCTGGCCGGAATCTTGGAGCACACTCTGTCGCTGACCTTGCTGGGTGCGCCGACATCAAACGGCCCGAAGCGGATCCGGCCCTACACCTTCGCTCCCACGCACGTCCACTGGGGGCTCGACAACCGCACGGTGCTGGCCCGTTGCATCACCGAGCCTGGATCGTCGGCCAACCGCGTGGAGTTCCGCCCCGCCGGCGCGGACGCCAACCCCTATCTGATCATCGCCGGTGTGTTGGCTGCGGGCGCCGACGGCGTGGAACGGGGGCTCGTTCCGCCGGCCATGAGCCACGGCGACATGTACACCAACCCAGGTGATTGTGAAGCTCTGCCCACGGACCTGCCCGGTGCGATAGCAGCGTACGAGTCGAGCCCGATGGCACAACAGCTCGGAGACATGTTCTCACGCAGCTATGTGAGCATCGCCGCCGCTGAGGTCGACCTCGCAGCCCAGAACGCCGAGTCCGACGACCCCGATCATGTGAGCCAATGGGAGCGGGACCGCTTCATCGAGCATTGCTGAACCAAAATGACCACCTCCGCTGATTCCGCTGCTTCGTACACAACTGCCGATGACGAAGTGGTTGACGTAACCACTCCGTCGCTGTATCTCAACGGTGCTCCCCATGAGCGCTTCTCTGATATGCGGGCACGACCGGGCCTGACCTGGCATCCCTACGAGTCGTCTGGGTTTTGGGCAGTGACTCGCCACACCGACATCAAGGAGGCTTCGAAGCGGGCCAGGGAGTTCTCGTCGGGTTTGGGACACACCAATCTATGGGATCTCGAGCCCGACGCTTTGGAGGCACGCCGCTCGATAATCGACACCGACCCTCCCGATCACACAAGGCTGCGTCGACTGGTGAGCAAGGCTTTCACGCCGCGCAACATCCGCCGCTGGGAAGACCTCACCCGCGAGATAACCGAGGAGTTGCTTGATGAGTATCTCGCCGCGGGCGGCGGCGACTGGGTCGAGATGGTCGCCGCGCCGCTGCCGATCCGGGTGATCCTGGCCATCCTGGGTGTCCCTGTTGAGGACGCTGATTTCTTGGTCGAACTCTCCAACTACCTGGTCGAGGGCACCGGTGATCAGCCTTCTTTGCCGCCGGACGCATACGGCAACACCACCGACCTGCGGTTGCTGCCGTTCGGTAGCCCAGCGAGCCATGCGCTCTACGAATACGGCGAGAACCTCGGCTTGAAACGTCGGCAACACCCACGCGACGACCTGGTCACGATGCTGGTTCAAGCGTCCGAGGACGGCGACCGGCTGTCTCATGACGAATACCGCAACTTCTTTCACGTCCTGGTGTTCGCCGGCAACGAGACCACACGCACGGCCATCACCCATGGGGCGATGGCGTTCGCCGACTATCCCGACCAGTGGCAGAGAATCCTCGCCGATGAGGATCTGCTCACACCCGCCACCGAGGAGGTGCTCCGTTGGGCAACCCCAGTCCTGCACATGCGCCGCACCGCGGCGGTCGACACAGAATTGTCGGGCACCCGAATCGCTGCCGGAGACAAGGTGGTGATGTGGTACGTGTCGGCCAATCGCGACGAGTCAGTCTTCGACGACCCGTTCGTCTTCGACGTTGGCAGAGGCGACAACCCTCACTTTGCTTTCGGCGGTGGGGGTCCGCACTTCTGCCTCGGGGCGTTCCTGGCTCGCATGGAGATAACCGTGCTGCTCACCGAAATGCGCAAGCGTTCGATGACTCTGGAACGCCGAGGTGAAGCCGTGCATGCTCCATCGAACTTCGTGCATGGGGTGCTGTCGGTGGACCTGGGAGCGTCTCGTGGCTGAGTCTGATCCGCTCGAAGCCCAGAGCGACCTGGTCACCGTTGAACTCGACGATGAGGTCTGCGTGGGGGTGGGCCAATGTGAACTGCTCGAAGGCGATGTGTTCCGCCTCGACGATGACGAGGGCATATCCACCGTGATCGGTGACGGGCGACTGCCACGCCGCCGGGCTGAGATCGTCGTTGACAAATGCCCGAGCAGCGCCATATCAATCAGCGCCATATCAATTCGGGAAGGCAACTAGAGGAAGACCACCAAAGATGACTGACTCCACTGATCCTGTTGAGAGCTTTGACAACTTCATAGACGGCGCTTTCGTGCCGTCCGCAGCTGGGCCGCGAATGCAAACCCAAAACCCGTTCACCGGGGAGGTCTGGGCAGATGTGGCGGACGATCCCGCTGCGGTCGACGTGGCGGTCACGGCAGCACGCCGGGCCTTCGAGACGGGACCGTGGGCCGCCATGTCGGCCGTGGAGCGAAGCGGCCTGATGCGGGAGCTGGGCGAACTGCTGGCCCGTGATGCCAAGGAACTCGCGGCTGTCGAAACTCGCGACAACGGCAAGATAATTCGTGAGACATCGGCTCAGACCGCCGCCTTGAAGAGTTATCTGGACTTCTTTGCCGGCGTCGCCGACAAGATCCACGGTGAGCAACTGCCGAACCCCTCGCCCGACTTCTTGGTCTACACCGAGAAGGTTCCGGTGGGTGTGGTGGGTGTGATCGTGCCCTGGAACTCTCCGCTGATGCTGCTCACCTGGAAACTCGGACCGCTGCTCGCAGCGGGATGCACCGCTGTCATCAAGCCTTCTGACATAACCCCTGTGACGTCGCTGTTGCTGGCCCAGAGGGCGGCCGAGGCAGGATTTCCGCCCGGTGTGATCAACGTGGTGACCGGAGGACCCGCTGTGGGCGCGGCCATCACCTCGCACCCCGACATCGACAAGATCACCTTCACTGGTGGAGGCGCGACGGCACGTCACGTGGCACGCGCTGCAGCCGACAACCTGACACCTACCGTGCTGGAACTCGGAGGCAAGTCTCCGCAGATCATCTTTGACGACGTCGATCCCGAAGCGGTGACGAATGGCCTGCTCTCAGGTATTTTCGCGGCTAGCGGGCAGACCTGCGTGGCTGGTTCCCGTGCCTATATTCACGAAGATATTGCCGACGATGTCATCGCCAGGGTGGTAGCGAGGGCTGAGACACTGGTGCTCGGCGATCCCCGCGATCCCGCTACCGAAATGGGGCCCGCCGCCTCCGACGCTCAACGCGACCGGATCCTGCAAATGGTTGAGACTGCACGCGCCGAGGGCGCCACGATCGTCACGGGAGGTGTCGTCGACCCCGAACTCGGCGGGCGTTTCGTCAGGCCGACCGTGATCGTCGATGTCAGCAACGAAACGGCGATCGTCCGCGAAGAGGTTTTTGGTCCCGTGCTGGCAGTGATGACCTTCCGTGACGAGGACGAGGTGGTCGCCTTGGCCAACGACTCCGACTTCGGCCTGGCCGCGGGTGTCTGGACCAACGACATTCGCCGTGCCCATCGCGTGTCGCGGGCGCTCGATGTGGGAACGGTTTGGATCAACGCCTACCGGACGGTCAGCTACAACACGCCCTTCGGGGGTGTCAAGCAATCGGGCCATGGAAAGGACAACGGCCTCGAGGCGCTCGATGGTTTCCTGAACACCAAGGTGGTCTGGGTCGAGTTGAGCGGCAAGACCCGCGACCCGTTCGTGATCGGCTAGGGAGCAGACCGTGGTGACGACCGTGCCCCGAACACCCGTCGATCTGGCTGACGTCGACCTGTATGCGCAGGGTATCCCCCACGATGTGTTCGCCGCGGTCCGGGCCACACCTGGCCTCTGCTGGAACGCCATCACCGACGAAGGTCAACCCGCTCCCGCGGCTCCGGCCACGCCCGGCAACAACACAGCGCCCGGCGACAACACAGGCTTCTGGGCGGTGACCCGGCACGCCGATGTCGTTGAAGTGTCGCGCGACACCACCACCTACTCCTCCGCTGTCGGACACATCCAGATATACGACATCGACGATGACGCCCTGGAGGCGAGAGCGTCGATGATCGATATGGACCCGCCGGTGCACACCCGGCTGCGGCGACTGGTCAGTTCCGCTTTCACACCTCGTCATGTGCTCGACTATCGCCGCATGATTCGCACCAGAGTCCGGCGCTGTCTCGACGACATCGCTGCTGACGGAGGAGGCGACTGGGTTTCCACCGTCGCCAAGCCGATACCGATCTCGGTCATCTGCGACCTGATGGGGGTGCCCGAAACCGATCACGACTACATGATCGAACTGTCCGACTATCTCGTCGCGGGCACGTCCAACGAGCCGCTCGAACCCGATGCCTACGGCAACACCACCGAGCTCCGCCTGCTGCCGTTCAACAGCCCCGCCGCCCACGGGATCAACGAGTACGCCCGTGAACTGGGCGAAAGACGACGGACTGAGCCTGCCGACGACCTCGTCACCAAGCTCATCAACGCGGAGGTCGACGGCGAACGGCTCAGCGACAACGAGTTCACAAACTTCTTCCGACTGATGATCTTCGCGGGCAATGAGACCACCCGTTCGGCAATCGCGCACCTGGCGCTTCAGTTCGATCAATTCGGTGAAGAGTTCGCCCGTCTCCAGGACCACCGCGACTTGATCGAGTCGGGGGCGGAGGAGGTGATCAGATACTCGTCACCGATCTTGTATTTTCGACGCACCGTCACCCGCGATGTCGAACTCTCAGGTACCCAGCTGAGGAAAGGCGACAAGGTGGTGATGTGGTACGCGGCCGCGAACTTCGACGAGACGGTTTTTGCCGATCCCTACCACTTTGATCTGGGACGCCCGGTTCCCCCCGCCAATGTCGCGTTCGGCGGCGGCGGCGCACATTTCTGCCTCGGAGCCCCACTGGCTCGTCTGGAGGTCGCAATTCTGCTCGACGAGATCGCCGAGAGAAACTTGCAGATCGAGGTCGTCGGCGAGCCCACCTATGTGCGTTCCAACTTCGTGAACGGAATCGAGCATGTCGAGGTTCGAATCCGATGACCGTCGATGCCTGGGGAGAACCGGTGAGCGGATCGGCGGCCAGTGTTGCCTGCTGGGACAGGGCGTGGGCCAGGATGCTGCATTTCCGGGGTGACCCGATGGAAGAGCTCGAAGCGGCGAACCGTGACGACCCTGAGTTCGTGCTGGGCTCGGTATACAACGCCGCCTACTACGTTCTCGCCGGGACTCCCCCCGACGCGCCTCACCTGATCACCGAGGTTGAGCGTGTTGATCAGCGAGTCGATGCCTCTGGTGACCGCGAACACGCACACGTCGAGGCTCTGAGGCACCATCTGGCAGGCGACTTCAGCAAAGCCGCTGAGGTTTGGGACGGCATCGCTGCGCAGACGCATGATTTCGCTGCGGTTCGGATCGCGCACGACATTTATCTCCACGTTGGAGACAACGACGGGCGGTTGAGGTCTTCCCAGGCGGCTGCAGATCGCTGGCAACCCCACGATCACGGGTACGGCTATGTGCAGGGACAGTTCGCCTTCGCGCTCGAGGAAGTCGGTCGGCTCGACGAGGCGGAACGGGTAGGGCGGGCGGCTCTGGATCTCGACCCGCACGACTTGTGGGCACGCCACGCTCTGGCCCATGTCTATGAGACCGCCGACAACCAACAGGGGGCCTTGGATCTCCTTGATGGGCCCGGCGCGGTGTGGCATGACCAGGATGCGCTTTCGACCCATGTCTGGTGGCATCTGGCGCTGCGTCTCATTTCTGTCGGCGACTACCAACGGGTCCTGTCGATTCATGACCAGGAACTGTCCGTGGCCACCACGGCATTTCGGTTGTGCGATTTGACCTCGTTGCTGTGGCGGCTGGAGCTTGTCGGGGTCGATGTGGCCGACCGTTGGTCGCTGTTGGCTGACCGCTGGGCCATGATCGCCGAACGCCACACCTGCACCTTCATTGATCTGCACGCGGCGCTGGTGTTCCTCCGTCGCTCAACCCATCCCGGGGCGGCAGCATTCTTCGGCGGTCTTGCCGGTTCCCATCCGGTCCCTGTGTCGGAGAACGCCCGTACGTTCGGTGATGTCGTACGGC
Source organism: Candidatus Aldehydirespiratoraceae bacterium (assembly GCA_965221585.1). Classification (GTDB taxonomy): domain Bacteria; phylum Actinomycetota; class Acidimicrobiia; order Acidimicrobiales; family Aldehydirespiratoraceae; genus VXYK01. Next base: position 2,692,344 of record OZ244898.1, read on the forward strand.
CCCTGCTAGCCGCGATTCGCTCGTATGTTGAGGGCGATCACACCGCCGCAGTCACAAAACTCGACGATCTGACACCGGAAATACACCGCATTGGAGGCAGCAACGCACAACGCGAACTGATCACCCTCACCCGCAACACGTCCGCCAACCTCTCCAGCTGTAAGGCAGCAACGACATGACTCCGACTCTCACCGACGAACAACTCGCGCTGCAGCACCGGGCGCGCGAACTGGCCAACGAGGTGATCGCTCCTCGCGCCGCCGAGATCGATGAGAGCGAACAGTATCCGTGGGCCAACGTGGCCGCGCTCAGCGACGCCGGGTTTGTGGGAATGACCATCCCCGCGGAATTCGGAGGACCCGGCCGACCGCTGCTCGATGCAGTGATCGTTGTCGAGGAGATGGCCAAAGTCTGCGGGGTCACCGGCAGGATCGCGGTGGAGTGCAACATGGGCGCTATCTCAGCAGTCATGGCCTACGGCACCGACGACCAGCGCAGACGGGCCGCTGAATTGGTGCTGGCCGGGGACAAACCAGCGATCTGCATCACCGAACCCGACGCCGGCAGCGCAGCTTCGGAGATGACCACCCGCGCCGAGCAACGTGGCGGCCGCTACATCATCAACGGCACCAAGCATTGGATCACCGGTGCGGGGGTATCGAAACTCCACCTGATCTTCGCTCGGGTCTTCGACGAGGACGGTCAGGAGCAGGGGATTGGCGGGTTCTTGGCGATCCGTGATGAGACCCCCGGCCTGTCCTTCGGAAGACGCGAGCCGACCATGGGCCTTCGTGGGATTCCCGAGCGTGAGGTGATCCTTGAAGACGCCGAGGTCGGCGACGACATGGTGTTGTTGCCTCCCAGCGGGTTCAGGCGTGGTTTTGCGGACCTGATGAACGCCTACAACACCCAACGTGTGGGGGCGGGCACGGTGGCGTTGGGGCTGGCGGCAGGTGCCTGCGAACTCGCAGTGGAGTATGTCAAGCAACGCCGGCAGTTCGGTCGGCCGATCGCCGAGTTCCAAGGGCTGCAGTGGATGGTCGCGGACATGTCGACTCGGCTCGAAGCCGCCAGGAGCCTCACTCATCGAGCGGCTGTGTCGTGCGGTCCAGGCCACGGTTCCTTTCCTGATCCGACGCTTGCCGCTCAGGCGAAGCTCTTCACCGCTGAGACATCCATCGACGTGGTCAGCGATGCCTTGCAGCTGTTCGGAGCGGCTGGTTATTCACGGCGCAATCCCCTGGAGCGCATGTACCGCGATGTGCGCATGTTCACCATCGGCGGAGGTACCGCCCAGATCCTACGCACCGTTGTGGCGTCCCGCGTGCTGGAGATGAAGCTCCCCCAGACCCGCGACGGTTTCACCCGTCTCGCCCAAGACACTGTGCCATAACCGGGCTATGGCTGCGCGTTGCTGGTCACGAGGCGAAGGAGACGGGCCAGCTCTCGCTTCTCTTCAAGGGAGAGCCCTTCAGACATGGCCGTCTCATAGGCATTGAACCGCGGAAAAAGATCTTCGATCAGCGCCAGGCCATCTGCGGTGAGCGCAACGGTTACTTTGCGTCGGTCGGTCTCGACCCGTTCCCGTTCCACGAGCTCCTGTCGTTCGAGCGTCGTGAGCATGCCGGTGAGAGTGCCTTTGGCCAACCCGCACTCCGCTGCCAGACGGGCGGTGTCCATCTGCCCCCAAACCCACAGAACCCACAGGATCGTGAACCCGCCCCATGACAGGTTGTGCTGCGCCAGGACCTCCCGCTCGGCTCGGCGACGCACAGCCGTGGCGGCTCTGTAGATGTTGGATATGGCGTGCAACGAATCGAAATCAAGTTGCCTGTCCCCAAGACGCTTTCGGATGTCACGCTCAGCTGCCAGGAAGTCCTCGCCGTTCATTGAGCCTTCGTTCTCGGTCAAGTTCTCGTCGCCCTCCAGGCACCAACCATACGAGATCAACTTGAATGCAAGGATCGTTCGGTACCAAAAGATCCCTCCATTGGCTATTGTCGCAGGCTATGAGCGAATACCGCCGTGTCCTTGTCGATGGCTATCCGACACTCACGCAGCGCCACGGCGACGAGTTGATCGCCGGCGACGGTCGCCGCGTGCAACTGGCAGAGGCCGTGCATCTTGCACCTGTCGAACCGCAGAAGATCATCTGCATACACCTCAACTATCGCAGCAGAGTCGACGAGTTCATGACGAAACTCCCCGCCGCTCCCACCTACTTCCACAAGCCGGTAACTGCGCTGTGCGGGCACGGCGCCGATGTCGTTCGGCCCGACGGCTGCCAATGGCTCAATTACGAAGGCGAGATAGCCATCGTGATCGGCAGGACCTGTCGCAATGTCTCACCCGCTGAGGCCGGCGACTACATCGCGGGCTACTCGGTCGCCAACGACTATGGGCTGCACGACTTTCGTGACACCGACGCCGGATCGATGCTGCGGGTGAAGGGCAGCGACACCCTCTGCCCGGTTGGTCCTGGGCTCGTGACCGACTGGGACTTTCGAGGCAAACGAATCCAGACCCTGGTGAACGGCGAGGTCCGCCAGCACGCCACCACCGATGAGATGGAGTGGGACATGCACTACATCGTGGCCGACATCGCCCGCACCATCACGCTGTTGCCGGGTGACATCCTGTTGTCGGGAACGCCCGCCAATTCGCGGACTGTATACCCGGGTGACGTTGTTTCTGTTTCGGTCGAGGGCCTTGGCGAGTTGACCAACAGGATCGTCAGCGGACCAACACCGGTCCGGACTGATGTGGGGGCCCAACCCAGCGATTCTGAAGAGGTGCGCTCCACCGCGCTTGGCGGAGACTGGGAGTTCCGGGGCATCCGGGCGCCGCTCGGCCCCGGCGCCAAACACTACGACAGCGCTGTGCCTTCGCCGGACGCGGTGCTTTCGCCGGGCGTAGCCGGAGCCGAGGAAGCCGGAGCGCGATCCCCAGAGGCGGCTGGAGAGTCCAGTAATGAGTGAGCCGCTTCGGGCTGACATCGACGGAGTCTCGGTTCGAACCGGGCATCTGATCGGAGGTGAATGGGTTGGTTCGAGTTCAACCTTCGAGACTCGCTCGCCGCTGGACTGGGACAACCTTCATCTCGCAGACATCGCCCGCGGTGACGCCGCGACCGCCGACGCGGCGGTAAGCGCAGCGGTAGGGGGATTCGAAGCGTGGGGCCGGACAACCGCGACGCAACGGGCCGAGGTGCTGCACCGGTTGGCTGACTTGATCGACGAGAACACCGATGAGATCGCTCATGTCGAGTGTCTCGACATGGGGTTTCTCGAAGAGTCGATGAAGCTCCGGCTGGTGGGCCGGGGCGCGCTCAACTTCCGTACGTACGCAGACTTGACAGCGGCGCACGAAGAGCGACTCTGGGACGCCAAAGGCATGGCCAATGCCGTGCAGCGGATGCCTGCTGGACCGGCGGTGGTGATCACCCCTTGGAACGCGCCGTTCATGCTCGCCACCTGGAAGCTGGCCCCAGCACTGGCCGCCGGGAACTCGGTGATCCACAAACCGGCCGAGTGGTCTCCGTTGAGCGCAGCGCTACTCGCCGAGTTAGCTGTGGAAGCGGGACTTCCGGCCGGTGCGTACAACCTCGTGCAGGGGATCGGGGCCGAAGTCGGAGCCGCTCTGGTTGCTGACCCGCGCGTTCGTCGCATCAGCTTCACCGGGTCGCCCGCAACCGGCCGTCTGATAGGCAAGTCGGCAGCAGAGAATATCGTGCCGTTCACCGCCGAGTTGGGCGGCAAGGGACCGTTCATCGTGTTCGAAGACGCTGATCTGGACCTGGCCGCCCACAAAGCCGCCTGGCAGTTCGACGACTCAGGTCAGGTATGCCTGGCGGGTACCCGACTACTGGTTCAACGCTCGATCCGCGAACCGTTCCTGGAGCGGTTCAACCACCATACCGATCAGCTGGTTCTCGGCGACTCCCGCGATCCGACAACGGATATCGCGCCGTCGGTGCATCCCGACCATCGCCGGCGGGTACACGAATTTGTGGAGAGGGCGAGAACCGCTGGTGACACAGTCGTGCGCGGCGGAAGCATGCTGGAAGGGTCGCTGCATTACGAACCGACCCTGATCGAACCTGTCTCGAACGACAGCGAGGTGGTCCAGAGCGAAGTTTTCGGGCCGGTGCTCACCTTCCAGACCTTCGACGATGAGGCCGAAGCGGTCCAGCTCGCCAACTCGACCCGCTACGGCTTGTCGGCCGTCGTCTACACCAGTTCGCGGCAACGGGCCGAACGAGTCGGCACGGCGATCCGCGCTGGGGTGGTCTGGGTCAACACGTTTCTTGCACGCGATCTCACCGCGCCCTTCGGCGGCACAGGCATCTCCGGTATCGGACGTGAGGGCGGTGACTACGCTCTCGACTTCCACAGCGACCTGAAGACGCTGATGGTTCTCGACGACACGACTTCATGATCCACCGTCCCGTAACCTTGTGAGAAGAATCCACACCAAGGAGTCGAGATGGTAAATCACATCTTCCGTCGGCGCGATCTTGGAGCCTTGGACGCGTGCCTCTGTCTAGCAATCCTGGTTGCCGCAGTATTCACCTGGACCGAGCGATCAGTAGTCGCAGACCCCGACTTTGAACTCACCAGAAGCTGGGAATGGCAACTGTGGCAACTCCCGCCCCTTGTCGTCTCGATCATCGGCGTCTTGATTCTGTGGCGCAACACCCATCGCGTCTGTTGGGTGCGCACTCTGGCCCTATCGCTTCTCGCCGTGAGCATCCTGATCAATCAATACAGCGACACCTTCGGCGACCAAGCCCTCAACGTCTGGTACACCATCGACCCGCTGTTCATCGCCTTCGCGGTCGTGGCCGTGATCAAGGCGTGGGGACTGCGCAAGGAACCGGGACCAACGGCCATCACCGCACGGTTGGTGGCGGTCACCGCCACAGCGCTCGGCGTCGCCCTGTTCATCTACGCGTACCTGACCAACGACAACGAGACCGCCTTTGAGGTAATCGACCCACTGATCATCCTGGCGCTGCTGGCCTGGGCCATCGCCGCGCGCCGCGTCGAAGTCGACGTTGCCCCCGACGGAGCATCCGAAGTGGCTGGGCGCCGCTAGTTGGTCTGGGTCACAATGGACTCATGACTATTCCCGAAGGACCTGTCTTCGCTCTCGATTCCAACCTGATCCATCTCGGACTGGGGGCCACAGCAGAGGTCGAACCGCATTTCACCGGTGAGCTGAGCTGGTACGGCGACTACACCCAACGTCACGCCGGCGACGGTGCAGAAGGCCGCCTCGTTGCCATGCACTCCTTCAGCGAACCGTGGGACGTTTGGGAGATGCACCCGCTGGGCCACGAGGTCGTGGTGTGCACCGCCGGCGAGATGACCCTGCACCAAGAGCTGCCCGACGGAACTCAACAGTCGGCCACCATCGGCGCAGGCGAATACGTCATCAACGCCCCAGGCGTCTGGCACACCGCCGATGTCGCCGAGCACGCCACTGCCCTGTTCATCACCGCCGGTCTCGACACCCAACACCGCCCCCGGTCAACCACATAGAGGATTGCGACGTAGGCGATGGTCAAGATCGTGCACATCGTAGGGGGCCCCCGAAACCGCGATGTCTGGACCGATGAGTTCGTCGCGGCGTTGGCCGCGCTGGGCGAGCTCACGATGCGAGAGCGCACCGGTCCGCTAGCCGACGAGGACATCACCTCCCTTGTCCGAGCGCACGATGTGGCCATCGTCGGTTGGGACTCCTACGGCCTTCCCGCCACGCTGGCCGACGACCCGGGCGAGCTGCGGTACGTGTGCAGCTACTCGGGAACGATTCGCCACACCGTTCCACGTCAGCTGATCGAAGCCGGGATCACGGTCTCGAACTGGGGCCCGCTGGCCGGCGACGGTGTGGCCGAGGGCGCTATGGCCCTGCTGTTGGCAGGCCTGAAGGAGTTGCCACGGTTCGGAGGTGCACAGCGGAGCGGCGAGTGGGGCATCGATGGCGACCGAATCGGGAACCTGCGTGGACTCCGCGTCGGAATCTACGGTCTCGGTTACGTGGGCTGTCGGTTCGTCGACCTGCTCCGCCCGTTCGGCGCCCGCATGATGGGCTTCGATCCCTACGTCACTGAATTCCCCGACGATGTGGATCGGGCAGATTCCCTGCTTGAGCTGTGCGACTTTGCCGAGGCGTTGGTGGTTCACGCCGGGCTGTCTGCTGAAACCCGTTCGACGATTGGCCGCGAGTGCCTGGCCCGGCTGATAGATGGCGCGATGGTCGTGAACACCGCAAGGGGGGAGATCTTCGATCAGGGGGCGCTCTTCGATGAGCTGGCATCAGGACGAATCCGCGCCGGGCTCGACGTGTTGGACCCCGATCACCTCGATTCTGAGCACCCCCTTCGGGCTGCCGACAATGTGATTCTCACCTTTCACCAGATCAGCTCCTCCCATTGGCCGGAGCGTCCAGGGCTGAACCCGATGCAGCAGCTGGTAGTTGACCAGATCGACCGATTCCGGCGAGGGGAAGCGGTGCTGCACCAGTTCGACCTCGACCGATTCGACCGCAGCACCTGATCACCATGGCTGCCTCCTCGCCCCAACCCCGCAGTCCTGAGCCCCGCGTACTGCTGGGTACCGTCAATATTGAACCCAACCGCTGGGGGCTCGCGGTCCATGGCGGCATGCCGGTCTCGTTGCCCAGAGACTGGGTTCCTCTACTGGAAGACGCGGGATTCGACGGGCTCGAGCTGTGGGAGCGACACGCCCGCTCGGTGGACGCTGACGACCTTGCCGCACTGGATTCCGCCCCGGTGCCAGTGGTGGTGTTCAACAGCTACGCGAGCTGGGATCCTGAGAGCGACAAATATCGCGACAGAGCGGCCCGCTGGGTTGAGCGGTTCGGCGCGACGGGTGTCAAGTTCAACGTCGGCGCCGACCCCGAGATGGAAGCCGAATTCACAGAGCGCCTCGCCCGCTTCGACGCCAGAGTCCCGGCCGGGGTCCGGCTCATCTGCGAGTGCCACCGCAACACGCTGGCCGAGACTCCCTCGGTGGCACTTCGCATGTTCGAGAGTGTCGGCGGGTCCGACCGGACGCAAGCGACCGTCCATGTCCACCCGCACATCGACCCGGGGTTGGAGGAGGCGCTGGACGTGCTCGGCGAGCGTGTGACGCACGTTCATGTCCAGATGCGAACGGTTGAACCGGAGATCAAACCAGAGGACTTGGCGGATCAGATTGTTGATCAGGTGGAGTTGATCCGCGACCGCGGTGCACCGCAGACATGGACCATCGAGTTCTCCCACGGGGTAGGAACCGACAGCCATGACACCGTCGACTGGATTCTCCCGAACGCGATCCGCGACGCTACCGCGGTCCGGCTCGCTCTCCGCCTCTGAGCAGCCGCGCTCTGGCCTCTTTCTTGAAGGCGGCGAGCTGGACACGTTCTTCTCGCTGCTTGTAGAAGTCGTCGAGCGGGTAGCACCCCGAGATGAGGCCGCCGCGGGGGGCGGTAGTGCAGTCGGAGAATGTGCGGCAGATGAGACGTCGGTCGAGTTGGCGGCCGGCCATCACATCGGCGGGCATGTGCGGGTAGGACAAGATCATGCGGCCCAAACCGACGGCGTGGGCCGAGCCGTTGGTCACGAGGGCCTGGCCTGCGTTGGGCAGCCACTCCTGGAGGTACGACAGGCCGGCGGCGACCACCGCCATGCTTGGGTGACGGCGGGTTGCCTCCGCGGTGGCAGCGATCAGCCGAGCCACCCCGACCAAGGGGTCTTCAGGGGGCTGGTAGCCGTCGGAGGGCGGGAAGTAGGCCGGTCGCTGGATGTGGGGGACGTAGTACGGGCTTCCCGCGGTGGCGCAGACCAGCCCCACCCCCAGTCCGGCCAGCATGTCGAGCACCCGGTGGGTCTCGGTCAGGTCGATGCCCGCTCCCGAACCGTCGCCTCCGAACGCCAGCGGGTAGGGGCCGGGGGTCTCGGGAACCCCGACGCCGCCGCTGCCCGCGGCGTGGGGGACGAAGTCGAACAGCGAAAGGCGCACGGCCACGCCCAGCTTGGGAACCCTGTCACGGATCCCGGAGATGATCGATCGCAAGAACCGGGTGCGGCCCTCCAGGTCGCCGCCGTACCGACCGGGACGGTCTATTGCGGAGAGGAACTCGTGGCCCAGATAGCCGTGGCAGGCCTTGATGTCGACGAAGTCGAACCCCGCCTCCTGCGCCAGCACCGCCCGGTGGATGAACTGCGCGACCAGTTCGTCCAGCTCATCATCAGAGAACACTTCGGCTGGGCCTGATGCCACTCGGGCGTCCAGCAGCGGGTGCTGGTACACGGTCCTGGGGGCTGGTCCGTCGGCGCTTGGCCGGGCGAACCGCCCGGAGTGGGTGAGCTGGAGAACTGTCACCTGGGACGGGTCGAGCCGGGATCGCAAAGCTGCGACATCGTCCACGGTGGTCTGGTCCAGCACCAGTTGATTGGGGTTGGCGCGGCCGTCATGGCGGACCGCGGTGGCCTCGCCCCACACCAGCCCGGCTCCGCTGGCCGCGAACCGATCCCAGCGGCGGCGGACCAGATCGGACGGCCGCCCGTCGGCTTCTCCGTCCCAGCCTTCCATGGGCAGCACAGCCCAGCGGTTCGGGGCGGTCCTGGTGCCCATCGAGCCATCGCTGATGGTCAAAGATCGAGCCAGCGAACCGGCGGGATCCACCTCGTCATCGAGGGGGATTTCCACGCCGAGACCCTCGAGGTGGCTGCGCAGGGCGGCCACGGTCGCCAAGTTCTTGACCTGGGTCCAGCGGGGCATGGGCTAGAGCACCCCGAGCCGCTCGCCGATGTCGCGTAGGATCTCGCGGTCGCTGTCGGGGCGGGTCGGTGTTCCGGCGGGAACCGCCTCACCGCGAGTCCAGCCCCGCATCCGCAGGAACACGGCCGCGCTGTGGCGGTAGGCCGGTACCGGGGGGCGGAAGGTGAAGTGGCCCAGGTATTGGAGGACGTCGTTGAGCTGGTGGAAGGCGGGGTCGCCCTCGGCCCACAGCCGGTCGCGCTCGGCGAACTTGTCGGGGGCGAACGTGGACAGTCCCAACAGGTAGTCGGAGCCGTACATCACCATGTCGATGGCCAGGTCGTTGCCGGTGAGCACCAGGAAGTCGGGGCGCACCTCGTTGCGCAGCGCCAGCCGATCCCACTCCAGTTCCCGGTTGAGCGACGAGTGCTTGGCGCCGATGCACTGGGGCAGCGCCAACAGCCCCCCGTAGGTGTCGAGCGACACGATCCGGCCGTAGGGCACGAACATGGGGCCGAGTTCGAAGCCGATGAACCGGTCGACGTGCGCGGCGATCCGGCCGTAGGCATCGAGCCAGGCGTCGTCGCCGTGCTCGTTCAAACCGTGGGACGGGAAGATCACCGGCAAGCCGCCCCGGGAGGTGATCTCATCGGCGGCCTGCCGGTAGGCGTCGAGGTCGAACGCCGCTCCCGGTTCGTCAGCCACGAAGGCCCCGGCCACGAAATCACGATCGGCAACGGCTGCAGCTCGGTCGAGCACCTGCAGCCGGGTATCGGCGTCGAGCAGTTGGACGTAGCCGGTGTCCATGTTCACTGCCGGGGTGAGTCCCGCCTCGTGCGTACGGGCGATGTGGGCATCGAGCGACGCCCAGTCCACCGTGACCGAGTCGAGATGGGGCAGAAGGATGGCCGACATCCCGGTGATGGCCCGACCGGGCAATACCTTCATCAAACGTCGACCCAGCCGACGTTGGGGCGTGTCCTCATCCTCGACTCCTGCACTGTGTCATGGCCTCAGATCATATTCATGCTAAACATAAGACTATCCTCATGTTTTGCGGTGCTTGCCGCAGAATCCGTCATGCGCGGCCTCGGCCCCTTCAGCCGGAAGTGTCGATCAGGTCGGAGATGACGACGAATTCGCCGTCACCGTCTTCGGCCTCGTGATCCCACTTCATCAGCACGACACCGTCCCGGGCGTCGTACTTGCCGACGCCCAGTTAGGCGAAGGCCTCGTTGGGCAGTTCGATCGGTCCAAAGCTGTCGATTGCCGCCTGCAGGGAATCGTTGGTCAGGTCCGGACCGGCCGCGGCTGCGAGTTGCACGAAGAGATCGAAATTACGACAGGCGGCCAACACCGTGGCATGCCAGTCGGTCTCGTCCTCTGGCACCTGTGACGAGGGGACCACTTCGATTCCCGTTTGGCGCTCGAATACAGCGATGCACTCATCCATTCGCTGGTTGGTCGCATCTCCGGAGAAGGGCGATCCGATCGTGTACGCGTCGAAATAACCGGGGTCGCTGGAGTTTCCCAGCGCGAATCCGAATGGACCGCGGTCAACGCTGAACACGGCGACGTCGAGGCCCCCCTGGATGATCTGCTCGATCGATACGTTGACGTCTCCCGCAAGGAACACGGAGTCGACGTCGGCACTGCGGTAGATCTCGAGGAATGTGCGCCAGTTCGACGCTGCGGCTTGGGTGTCGCCGGGACGTACGTCGAGCACCGTCCGGGCGACGATGTCCACTCCGGAGGCCTCGAGGGCGGGGACGAGGACGTTGTCGACCCTCTCCTGTCGTTCTGCGTCGGAGTGCACGGCGACACGGCCGACATCGGCGAGCAGCCCAGCTTCGTCCAACGCTCTCACGAACACCGACAGCTGCCGTTCGTTGGCAATCGACAGACTCACCCACGGCGCATTGGCGCGGGCCAGATCGTCGGCGGAGTAGGGAGCGCCGATGAGGGCGGTGCTGTGGCTCTCGGTCACACAGAGATTTCCGGTGGGGACTCTGGTGAATTCGCCCAGCACCGCGAACACCTGTTCGTCCTCGGTGAAGTAGACGCATCCGGCCAGCGAGGTGTCGGTGCCGAAGGGCAAGAACCTGTAGACGACCGGCTCAACCATGCGGCCGCAGATCCCCCCGTTGTCGTTCACTTCATCTGCCAGAGCTTGAAGGATCACTTCATAGCCACCTCGGTCGATTTGAACGAGGCCCAGGTTCCCCAACTCCTCGAAGTCCACCTGGGGCGCGCCGATCTTGATGGTGTCCTCGGTAACCCCGGTGGCGGTGGCGCCGGGCGCGCCGTCTCCCGCGCACGGAGGTTGGAAGATGGGATAGTCGGCTGCCATGTCGTCTGTCTCGGGCCCGTCGTCAGTTGCCTGGGTGCCGGCTGTCTCTCCGGTCTCGGGCTGGGGGTCGTCGACGGCGTCATCGGCCGCAGGATCGGCGGACTCGCTGCCATCCTCAGTCGCCTCGGACGCGTCGACCGAGGTCGGAGACGGCCCTTGGCCGGCCGGGTCGTCCCCGTTGCCCGAATCGCCGTCTCCACAGCCGGCGGCAAGCAGGCCGATTACGGCACACAGTATGGATAGCTTTCTCATGTTTCCTCCCCGAGTTGGACACTAGGTGGGTCTATGGTCGGCGATGGATCAGCTGCCGCGTCCGAGAGCTCTGCCTCGCCGGGTTCAGCCATCGAGTTCCTCTCTGATTTTGTCAGGCAGTCCCAAAGTAAACCTGAGATTGCTCTCAGGTTTACTGGCGAGTGAAGCCAAAATCGGGTCGTATGTCAAGAAGTGTGCGTGGAAGGCAGGCTAAGTGACCTCTTGGGAGAGCTCGTTCATGTAGCCCCTGAGGACGAGCCTCAACTCTCGGAGTATGACCGCCCGACTCGGGGTTGCAAGCCGGTTGGAGAACAGCATCAGCGACTCGAATGTGATAACGAGGATTGCGGCAATGCCCTCCAAGCGGGTGGTTTCGACCCTCGGCAGGCGCCGGCGCAACGCAGCGGCCATCCATTGCCGTGCCGGAAAAATAACGTGTCGCAGTAGTTCGTGTGCTTCGTGGTCGAATTGCGCGGCGATGCCCACAGCCGGCAACCCCGGTGACTTGCGCACCGCGTCTCCGTACTGGTCGATCATCTCCAGAACAAGGTCCTCGAAGGGCTTCTCACCGTCGTCTCGACTGTCGAACACGCGAAGCAGTTGCTCGCTCTGGCTGTCGATGAGAGCAGCGATCAGGCTCATCTTGTTCGGGAAGTAGCGATAGACCGATCCGATGGAGCCACCGGCCCGCAGGGCCACGGACTCCATGGTGAACCTGTGCCATCCAACCTCGTCCAGCTCGGCCCCGGCCGCGTCGAGGATCGCGTCAAACCGCCGCTTTGACCGCTCTTGGACCGGGAGCTTCCACTCCGAGTGATCTTGCAAGTCAAGTGCTCCCGTCGCCCTGGAGGATACTCATACTGCGCGCCACACTAGTACGTGGGTTGTCTTGATCCGAGACGGCAATATGTGAGGTCACCATCACATTCAGCCCGTATACTATTCGGGGTAATGGGTGAGGACCGCTGGGATGAGACAACGGACGAGGTCGTGGAACACGAGCCGTGGCGCGTCGTCTACCGAGATGAGAACTGGCCGGGCCGGTCCGAACGGCTAGCGGAGCTCAATGCTCGACCCGGCTACGAGATCCACGAGCGGGCCTTCGTCGCAAAAGGGGCCCATGTCACCGCCCAGAGCCTGCGTCTTGGTGAGTTGAGCTTGATCGCATCGGGCTGCCTGGTGAGGGGCACCGTTGCATTCGGCGACAACTGCACTTTCAATGCCGGCGCGACAGCAATGGGAAAGGTAACTATCGGCAACGATGTGCGGGTCGCCAGCGGAGCGGTGCTCGTCGGCTTCAACCACGTCTTCGAGAACACCGAGATCCCCATCTGGCACCAGGGGTCCACCCAGGAGGGGCTCGTCATCGAGGACGACGTGTGGATCGGCACCAACGTGACGATCCTGGACGGCGTGACCGTCGGTGCTCATTCCGTTATCGCCGCGGGAGCGGTCGTGACCAAGGACATCCCTCCATGGAGCATCGTTGGGGGTGTTCCCGCCCGGGTCATCCGAAGCCGGCTTGACCCCAGCGGACTGCCGTCCAATCCGCTGGCATCCTTCTCCAAGACGGTCGAGGCTCAGTGGCCCGACGTGTTGGAGCGCTGTCGCCGTGTCCACGAGACCGGGGACAGCTACGTCGACATTCCGGGCGACGACTGGGGGCCGCGGGCCCAGAACGATGCCATTGAGATAGCAGCCGCCTTCGGCGAGGTTGCCCCGGGCGCCGAGCGGAGCGAGTGGGTCGAGCGCCTCCAGGCCCAGCAGGACCCCGACACGGGTACGTTCGTCGACCCGGCGGTTGGACTCGGCGACGATCCGGTGGCTTTCGACCTCTCGAACAGGTGGCTAATGTACGGCCTGTTGTCCACGGGCTATGCGCTCGAGGTGCTCGGGTCGGGACCGGTCCATCCCGTCCACGCCATTGAGAACACGTCCGACGATGAACTCCGAGCGAGGCTCGAAACCCTGGATATGGAATGGCTCGCCTGGGCCTCAGGCGCGTGGATCGATGCCTGGGGCACCGGCATCCACCTCAACCGTCTGCACCACGGATCAAACGACGACGGCGCGCTGCTGTGGGGATGGCTGCTCGCCAACCAGCACGCCCACACCGGCATGTGGGGCATCCACCTCGAGCCGGCAGGCGAGATCAGACTGCGCTGGCTCATGGCCGTAAACGGGTTCTACCGGCTCACCCGAGGCACCTACGCCCAGTTCGGAATCCCCGTCCCAAATGCGGAAGCGTCAATCGACACGGTGCTGGCCCACTGTCGCGACTACGGGTGGTTCGCCACAGAAGGACGGAACGCCTGCAACGTCCTCGACGTAGTCCACCCGCTCTGGCTTCTCGGCCGCCAGACCGATTATCGAGCCTCTGAGATCCGCTCGGCTGTCGCGGGTGTCCTCCCGGGAATCCTCGATGACTGGGCGGATGGGGAGGGGTTCGCTTTCGAGGCCGGCGGCGTCCCCGGGCTCCAAGGCACAGAGATGTGGCTGTCGATCGTGTACCTAGCCGCCGACATCCTCGGCGAGTCCGAAGGACTCAGCTGGAAGCCCCGAGGCGTCCACCGCCTGGAACCCGCGAGCCGAATCTCTGGCTGATTCCGATTGCTTAGTCGGTAACTGTACGATCCTGGTTCGATGAACTCACTCCTCGACGGTGCTCGTATTGCGGTGGAGCCTCCTTGTTGGCGCCGGGAAACACTGGCGAATGCAGTCGAGGCAGGCGGTGGACATGTGGTCGAGTGCCACGACGCAACGGCGCTGGTTTGGGCCGACCCGCAGGCACCTGAGCTGCTCAGGGGGCATCTCCACGACAGGATCGACTGGGTGCAGCTTCCCTACGCAGGGGTCGAACCGTTCATCCACATGCTCGACCGCCAGCGGCTCTGGACCTGCGGCAAAGGCGTCTACTCGCGGCCGGTTGCCGAGCACATCCTGGCTCTGATCCTGGCCGCGTTCCACAATCTCGGCCCCTATTCGGCGGCTCGTGAGTGGACCGGACCGGTGGGCCGGAACCTTCACGGTTGCCGGGTGCTGATCCTCGGCGGTGGAGGCATCACCGAGGATCTGCTGCCACTTCTGGCCCCGTTCCACACCCACAACGTGGTCCTGCGCAGAGTGCCTGCTCCACTTGTCGGTGCCGCGTCCGTGGGCACGCTCGACGACCTCCACGACGAGCTCCCGCTGGCCGATGTCGTGGTCGTGGCACTGGCGGTCACCTCCGAGACCATTGGTGTCATCGGTACCGAAGAGTTGGATCTGATGGGCGAACAAAGCTGGTTGGTCAATCTGGCTCGTGGCGTGCACGTCGATACCGACGCTCTCGTCGCGGCGCTGCGCTCAGGCAGCATCGGTGGTGCTTGCATAGACGTGACCGAACCCGAACCACTCCCCGACGGCCACCCGCTGTGGTCCTTCGACAATTGCATCATCACCCCCCATGTCGGCAACACCCCGCTCATGGGTCTTGATCTGCTCGCCGAACGAGTCACCGAGAACACTCGCCGCTACGCGACCGGCCAAGAACTACTTGGCCCGATCGACTTGGATCTCGGCTACTAACCTGGAACCTCCACCATCGCAAGAAGCGAACCAACCCATGGCTGACATCGATCTGGCAGAACTCCGAAATCTGGCGATTGCCCAGCTAACCCTGTCGTACTCCCCCTACAGCGAATTCCCTGTCGGCGCAGCGGGACTTGTTGACGACGGTCGCTTGGTGGTCGGGACCAACGTCGAGAACGCCTCCTACGGGCTCACGCTGTGCGCGGAGTGCTCAATGATCTCCGATCTGGTCCGGACCGGTGGCGGACGCCTGATCGCCGTGTCCACCGTGCAGGGCGACAAAACCCCCGTCGCTCCCTGTGGGCGTTGTCGGCAGCTGCTGTTCGAGCACGGAGGCCCCGACCTGATCGTTGACTGGGAGCCCGAACCGCTGCGCCTCGGGGCCTTGATCCCCGAAGCGTTCGGCCCGGACAACCTCACCTAGTCGAAGGGATTGACCCCTCGGAGCGGAACCTCGCTCGACGGAATGCCCAAGACCTGCGCGGCATGTTCCAGCGCCGCTCGCTGAAAGGACTCCTGCGGTCCGTCGAAGACTGCTCGATGGGCAGATGTGCGGCCCTTGGCATCAACGACGAACAGTTCCACTACCCCGGTAGCGTCGAGGCCCTTTCTGGAGTCGCTAGCAGAAACCCAGCTCAGAGCCATTGTGAACTTCTGCTGTTCCTCTGCCGCAGCGCGCAGAGCCTGACTCCATTCGTCGAGTTCGACGGCAGTGGACTCGACCAACTCGGCGTACGAGTAGCGCACTTGCTCCATACGTTCGGATGCCGCGGCCCGTCCCAAGAATTCCAGGAACGAACCGGCGCGAGGACCTTCGGGCCAGCCGAAGAACGCTGTGTAGAGAGCTTCGAAAGCTGACGCTGGGGTGATGCCCACGATACGGGCGGCGTCGAAGAGCGCTGCCTGAATGCTCGCTGCACGCCAGGTTTCGACTTCATCGAGCAACCTCTTGCTCACAGACAGGAAACCACGCTGCTGGTTGGACAGTTCCTGCGTCGCGTCCGGCAACTCATCGGCGATCATCAATCTCGAAGCGCTCTCCGAGAAGCGTTGGGACCACGACTGCGCCGCGGAGCGCTTGACTTCGATCCAATCCTGGTCCGAATCGCTCAAAGGTCCCACACCAAGCGCCGAGACGTGCGCCGCAAGATCGATGTGCGGCTGCTGCACGACGCTCACCACCGAGTCGAAGGGCGGACTGTAAGTCGGAGGGGTTGCCGTTTGGCCTGCGCTGTTGCGTTGGGAGATCGCGAACAGCTGCCGCTGATTGCCGTTCGCGTCGCCTTCATAGACGGCGTGCCAAAGCCGCTCGTACTCGGCGAAGGCACCGTTGAGGGTCGCCAGGTCCAGATCGAAGTCGAGGGCACGCTTCACCTGAACCTTGAGAATGAGATATCGAAGCAACTGAGGGGGCAGGCAGGCGACGAGTTCAGAGGCGCTGAGCCCGATTCCCTTGGAGGAGCTCATCTTGGCTCCGCCAAGTGTGAAGAACTCGTAGGTGAACGAAGTCGGCACCGGGATTTCAAGGACCTCGCGGGCCAGCGCGGCAGTCACCTTGTGCGACCCACCGGCACCCATGTGGTCCTTGCCGGCGCCTTCAACGGTGACCGGCAGTACCTTCCACTTGGCCGCCCATTCGAGCTTCCACGGCAGCTTGCCACCACCTCCGAACGGGGTGACCCGACCGGACGCTCCACATCCTTGCGCCCAGGCAACCTGGTCAGGGCGGCATTCGTAGGCGACGGTCTCGCCGTCGTAGTCGGAGGCAAAGGTGGTGCCGATCCGTCCGCAGCTCTCACAGATCGGTTGGAAGGGCAACCAGTTCTCAGGTCTCACAGCTCCGGTTTCACGAAGATAGATCTCGCGGACCAGAGATGCCCCACGAAGGAACACGTCGATCGTCTCGTCGAAGCGGCCCGAACGGTACAGGTCGCTCGTGAAGTAGAACTCGGCTTCCACTCCCAGCGGCGCGAAGGTGGACGTGAACTCGGAGAAGTAGGCCTGTGCCATGTTCTCACCGGCAGGTTCTGCGCCAGAAAGACTTGGGGGCGGTGGCGCCGCGTAGAGCGGTTTCCCCAGGTGTTCACGAAAGTGCTCCCCCGTTCCATGGGGGATCTCGTCGACCGGGTCCATGTCGTCACAGCCGTATGTAAAGCGCGCCTCATGGCCATTGCGGCGTGCTTCACGCAGCAGCGCGTCATGGGTGAGGACCCCTCGAAGCGAGCCAACGTGCGCTATGCCGCTCGGGGTCTTCGAGTCGTTGATGAAGATCGGCGATCGAGCCCGCGCAAGCGTCTCGTCTATCCAGGTCATGTCTTCTTCGGGCTGCTCTCCGTTTGCGATGAACCGCCAGCCTAACGGAGCCTGCCGCAGGCATTGTCAGGTGCTTCTGGAACCTCCCGCCCGGACCTTCGATTGCCGGGAACATACCGCTAGAATCCTGCTGCAGTCCGTCATGGGGTCAGCAGGAGTTCTCAGTGTGTACATGTCCAATCGCGGTCATCTCGAATCTCGGTCATTCGTGCTCGGGTGAACCGGTCGTGCAGTTCGTAGCTCGATTGAATCCTGCACTGTCATGCCTGACCCTGGTGCCGTGCGCGAAGTCGGGGCCGTCGTGTTGATGCGCCGACATCTGGCGGTCCTTGCAGTGGGGAGCTTGGTCGCATCACTCGGATTGGCGACCGCACGAGGCAGCGAGGCGGTGGCTCAGGGCAGCATCGAAGAGGATTTGGTCGATGTCGAACTGGGAGACGGCGACAACGGACCCGGTCCGGAGGCCGCGGGCGCGGCGACCGCGTCTGATTTGGTTTATCCCAATTTGGGCGCACGGCTGTCGGCGCTGGCGGTCGCCGCGGCGTCCGCAGTCGGCGGCGAAGGCAACTCCAGCGAATCCGGCAGCTACGCCACCGCGATGATCGGGCTGTCGATCGCGTTCGACGGCGACTCCGAGCAGGCCGTCGAGGCGATCTCGGCCGTCGGCGGCGATGTGCGCAACGTGTTCGACGGCTATGTCGAGGCATTCGTGCCCCCCACAGCGCTGGCTGCTCTGGCGCAGATCCCCGGCCTCACCTGGGCCCGGGAGTTCGCTGAGCCGCACAAGGACCGGGGTCGCTACACCAGCGGCGGCGTTGCTGCGCACCTGGCCCACGCATGGCACGACGCGGGCGTCACCGGCGGCGGCGTCAAGATCGGGGTGATCGACGGCTCGTCGGGAGTTACAGCGAGGGACGGCTTCACGGGCTTGCGCGCGGCCATGGCCAGCGGTGATCTGCCTGCCACGGTGGTGGGGCGCTGTTACAAGGCGGTGGCCTTGGCGACGAGCGACATCGACGACTGCGCTAAAGCGGGCGGTGACAGCCACGGCATGTCTGTGGCCGCGACCGTGATGGACGTGGCGCCCGACGCCGGCCTGTATATCTCCAATGCTCGCACTTGGGGCGATTTGCAGCGGTCGGTGGAATGGATGAAGAACCAAGGGGTCGGGGTGATCGTCCACTCGACCTCTTGGAGCTTCCACGGTGCTGCCGACGGTACCACCCCGGTGAATCCGAGTCCGCTGAGAACGGTGAAGTGGGCGGCCGACAACGGCATTGTGTGGGTGAACTCGGCCGGCAACCGCAACGGCAAGACTTGGTTCGGGGCGTTCACCGATGCCGACAACGACAACATCCACGAGTGGGCGACCGGCGACGAGTACCAAGAGTTCACGTTGAATGCCGGTGAGTCCAAGGATGCGGTGTTCATGCGCTGGGATGACGCGTGGGGCACAGCGAGCAAGGACCTGGCGCTGCTGGTTGTCAAGAACCCGGGCACGGCGTCGGAGCAAGTGGTCGACAACTTGAACGACGAGCAGAAGGGTGCCTCAAACAGCTTCCCGTTCGAGTTCAAGTCGTTCACGGCCCCTCACGCCGGGACATACGCGTTCGTGGTGAAGAAGATGAGCGGCGCGGCGCCGGGCTGGATCCAGATGGCCACGTTCGGCTCGCTTGCTCACAGCACCACCGGCCACAGTGTGATCAGCCCGGCCGACAGCCCCCACGCTGGGATGCTGGCCGTCGGCGCCGCTTCGACCGCCAGCAGCGAAATTCGATACTTCAGCAGTCTTGGGCCGACCCCCGACGGCCGCGTCAAGCCCGACATCGTGGGCGCGGACGGCTACGTGGCCGTGAGCAGCACCAACTACGGCACCAGCTATGCCGCACCCCATGTCGCCGGCCTGGCCGCTCTGGTCCGACAGCAGAACCCCGCGTTCACCCCCGCGCAGACCACCGAGTACCTCAAGACGCACGCTGTGCCGCGCGGCAACCCCTATCCCAACAACACCTGGGGGCACGGCTTCGCGCAGCTGCCGCCGCTGGGCTGCGTCGACCGCCTCGACGGCGACAGCACAGTGTCCGGCACCTGGACATCGAGTTGCACGTCGGCGGTCCACACCCAGAAGTCGAGCCGGTACTACACGTTCGCGATCTCGCAGCAATCGACGGTGACGATCGACCTGTCCTCCAGCGTCGACAGCTACCTGTACCTGCGCAACGGCTACAACAACCAGAAAGACGTGGCGCTGCACACCGACGACAACAGCGGCACCGGCACCGACGCCCGCATCAGCGAGTCGCTGGCCGCGGGCACCTACACGATAGAGGCCACCACCGCGGCGACCGGGCAGACCGGCACGTTCACGCTGGCGGTGTCCGGCGGGCTGACAGAGATGTCAGAGGTGAGCATCGCCTCCGGCCCTGACATCACCGAGGGCGGCAACGCCATCTTCACCCTCACGGCCAATCCCGCGCCGCCGACGGCGCTCACTGCAAGCGTCGAGATCACCGCCGCCGGCGACTGGGGGATCACCCCCCGCACACAGACGGTGACGATCCCCGCCACCGGCACCGCCACCCTGACCCTCGCCACCTTCGACGACTCGACCGAGGAGTACGACGGCTCGGTCACCATGCGGGTGGTCGGCAAGCCCGCTTACGTAGTCTCATCGACTGCTGACGCAGCCACGGTCGCGGTCTCCGACGACGACGGCGGCGCTCCGTGCACCGATCCGATCACCGGCGACGGCACCACGAACAGCGAGCTGACTCTGGCTTGTCATTCGTTCACTCGAGACGCCCACGCCAATTTCTTCACGTTCTCGGTAGCCGAGCCGCGGGTCGTCACCATCGAGATGAACGCCTTCGACGACGGCTACAAGGAGAGCACGTATCTCTACCTGCGCCAAGGCAACGGCACCCTGCGTGGGCCTGCGCTCTATGAGGACGACAACAGTGGACCTGTCCGAGACTCGAAGATCGTTGCCGTCTTGGATCCTGGGGATTACACGATAGAAGCCACTCTGGGGTGGGACAACAACGGCGGCGGCCCGCATCTCACCAAGTTCGCACTCGTGACCAGCGGCCTCACGTCGTCACAGCCGACTGTTCCTCACATCCGCATCGCTGCCGACGGCGTGACCGAAGGCGATGATGTTGTCTTCAATCTGCGGGCTCTTCCCGCACCGGCTGCCGATCTCCAAATCCCTGTGGATATCACCCAGCTTGGCGCCTTCGGCTTCTCGCCGAGCATTGAATCCACCACGGTGACGATCCCCACCAGCGGCCGAGCAACGCTGACCTTCACGACCCAAAACGACTCGACAGCAGAAGACGACGGCTGGGTGACAGCCGCGCTGAACGACGGTCAGGGCTACACGGTGTCAACGGCGAGGCGAGCCACATCCGCCGTGGCCGATGACGACGGCGCCCCGCCGTGCTCCATCACGCTGAGCGGCAACGGCAACATGACCGGTGAGCTGTTCGACGGTTGCCAGTCGGTAGACCGTGATGGCAGTTACGCCCGCTTCTACACATTCACCATGAGCCAGCGGGGGAAAATCACCATCCAGATGAACGGGACCGTGCCCGTCCATGGGGGAATGGACACAAGGGACACCTACCTCAACTTGCGCAGCGGCAACGACGTCAAGAGCGGCGCCTTGGTGGCCAGCGACAGCGGCAGCTGGCTCAACGCCAAGATCGATCGCACAATTGATCCCGGCACCTACACGATCGAGGCCACTTCGTACAAGCCCGACACAACGGGCGCGTTCGAGTTGGTCGTAGATGGAATCACAGAGGACAACGGCACCTGCATAGAGCACCTGACGGGCGACGGCACGTCCAAGGGCGCATGGGCGAGCAGTTGCACTTCAAGCGCACGAGAAGGCCGCTATGCCCGGTTCTACACCTTTGAGCTCAAGCAGCGCAGCACGATTGCCATCGATCTGAAGTCAAGCATCGACAGCTATCTCTTCCTGCGCTCAGGCAACGACGTCCGGGGAGGAACAGCGCTGCACACCAACGACGACGGCGGCACGGGTTCCGATGCACGCATAAGCCAATCGCTCGCTCCCGGCTGGTACACCATTGAGGCCACGACGTATCGTCGCGTTCAGTCCGGGCGCTTTGACCTAGAAGTCAGCGGTATTCCCGCTCCGGCAGCTACGCCGCAGGTCAGCGTCACGGCGGGGGCCGGTATCACCGAGGGCGGTGACGCGGTGTTCACGGTGTCTGCTGATCCGGCGCCGTCGGCTGATCTGGATGTGACTGTGGCGGTCTCTCAGACGGGCGATTTCGGCGTCCTGACTCCGGCTTCGCACACCGTGACCGTCCCGACCACCGGCAGTGCCGTGCTGACCGTCGCCACGGCGGATGATTCGGTGGGCGAGTACGACGGCGCTGTCACAGCGACGGTGACCGCCGGCGCCGGGTACACCGTGTCGACCAGTGCGGGGGCGGCGGCGGTGGTGGTGTCGGATGACGACGGCGGTGCGCCTTGTTCGGTGCGGCTGGGCGGCAACGGCACTGTGGACGGCAAGTGGACCTCGGATTGCGCTTCGGTTGACCGCTCTGGCCGGTACGCCCGCTTCTATTCGTTCAACCTGTCGCAGCAGAGCGCGGTGACTGTCGAGTTGGCGTCGTTCGAGGACAACTACCTCTACCTGCGGGCAGGCAACGACACTCAGACCGGCGCCGCATTGCACGAGAACGACGACTACCGCAGTCCGGGCACCGACGCCGGCATCAGCGAAACGCTCGCTGCGGGCTGGTACACGATCGAAGCCACCACCCACGACCAGGCCGCCGGCGGCGATTTCGCTCTCACCGTGAGCGGTTTGACCGCGCAGCCGACAGGCCCGGAGGTCAGTATCGCTGCCGGCGCCGGGGTCACTGAGGGCGGCGACGCGACCTTCACGGTGACGGCCGACCCGGCGCCGTCGGCGGCGTTGGACGTGACCGTGGCGGTCACGGCGGCGGGCGATTTCGGCGTGCCGCCGGGCTCGCACACCGTCACGATCCCCACCTCTGGCAGCGTGACCCTGACGGTGGCGACGGCCAACGACTCGGCTGACGAGGTGGACGGATCGGTGACTGCGACGGTCGGCAGCGGTCAGGGCTACACGGTGTCTGCGACTGCGGGTTCGGCGTCGGTCGCGGTGTCCGATGACGATGATCCGCCGTGTGACACCGCGGATGCCATCAGCCGGGCGCGTGCTGCGTTCGTGTGGCATGTTGACAACAATGGCGGCAACGAGGTTTGGTTCTGGCAGATCTTGGCTTATCTGGGGGCGGATCCGTTGCCTGCGCCGCCGGGTGGCACTGTTCCTGCTTGGACCACTGCTGAGGCGGTGAGGGCGTTCAGCGACGGCAAGACATGGCCTGGCTGGGTGCCGATCAATGCTGCGATGCAGTGTCACGTCCCGCCGCCTGAGATCAGCGTCACGGCTGGCGCCGATGTGGACGAGGGCGACAGTGCGGTGTTCACGGTGACCGCGGTCCCGGTGCCGTCGGCGGCTCTGGATGTGACCGTGACCGTGGCCCAGTCGGGCGATTTCGGTGTGTCGCCGGGGTCGCATACGGTGACGATCCCCACCACCGGCAGCGCCACCTTGACCGTCGCGACGGTCGGCGACTCGGCTGATGAGGCGGACGGGTCGGTGACCGCGACGGTCGGTGCTGGCTCCGGCTACAGGGTCTCCGCTGCTGCGGGCACGGCCTCTGTTGGGGTGGCTGATGACGATGTGCCCGAGGTCAGCATCGCTGCGGGTGCCGATGTCGGTGAGGGCGGCGATGCGCTGTTCACGGTGACCGCCAGTCCTGCGCCGTGGGCGGCTTTGGATGTGTCTGTGGCAGTCGCCCAGACTGGCGATTTCGGCGTGTCGCCGGGCTCGCGGACGGTCACTGTTCCCACGTCGGGCAGCATCACGCTGACGGTGGCGACGACCGGCGACTCGGTCGACGAGTCCGACGGGTCGGTCACGGCGACGGTCGGCACCGGGGTCGGCTACACGGTCTCGGCGACTGCGGGTTCGGCGTCGGTCGCGGTGTCCGATGACGATGACCCGGTGCCGGTGGCCGATCGGTGCGTGGCGGTGCTGTCGGGTGATGGGAGCGTGAGCGGGTTGTGGGCTGCGGGGTGCGGTTCGTCGGAGCGCTCCGGACGCTATGCGCGGTATTACACGTTCTCGCTGGACGACCCGAGCCGGGTGACGATCGATCTGAAGTCGCTGGCTGACACGTATATGTATCTGCGCCGCGGTGCGGGCCAGAAGTCGGGTGCCGCGGTGGCATCGGACGATGACGGCGGCGGCAACTTTGACTCGCGGATCAGCCGGACGCTTGCGGCGGGCGGTTACACGATCGAGGCGACGACGTATCACGCATCGACGGCCGGAGCGTTCACGCTGACGGTCGCTGGCATTCCGGCGCAGACCGTGGCACCGCCGGACCCGGAGATCGCTATCGCTGCGGGCGGCGGGATCACCGAGGGCGGCGACGCGGTGTTCACGGTGTCTGCGGTTCCGGCGCCGTCGGCGGCGTTGGACGTGACCGTGGCGGTCGCCCAGTTGGGCGATTTCGGTGTGTCGCCGGGATCGCGCACGGTCACGATTCCCACGTCGGGCAGCGCTGTGCTGAGGGTGGCCACGGCCAACGACTCGACTGACGAGGCTGACGGTTCGGTCACCGCGACCGTCGGCGCCGGAAGCGGCTACACGGTGTCGGCCAGCAGCGGGTCGGCGTCTGTGGCGGTGGCCGACGACGACAGCCTGGTCCCGCCGGTGTCGGTGTGTGTGCCGTCTTTGCCGTCTGATGCGGTGACGGTGTCAGAGGTGACCGGCTGGCGTGACGCCCATTCGGGGTCGGCGCACGTGTTGCGGTGGAACCGGGTGCTGGCCGCTTTGGGCACAGACACCGGCGAGACGCCGATGACAGTGGAGCAGTCCCGTGCCAATGAGAGCGTGTTCATCCCCGGCCGCTGGGACCGCGTCACCCGCACTCTCGAAGCTCTCGGACAGTGTGCCGACCCGTCGGCGGTGACGCCTGAGATCAGCATCACTGCCGGGGCCGGTGTCACTGAGGGCGGCGACGCGACGTTCACGGTCACTGCTGATCCCGCACCGTCTTCGCCGCTGACGGTCACTGTGTCGGTCGCGCAGTCGGGCGATTTCGGCGTGTCGCCGGGCTCTCGGACGGTGACGGTGCCCACCGGCGGCAGTGTCACGCTCACCGTGGCGACGGCGAACGACACCGCCGATGAGGCCGACGGGTCGGTTACAGCGACCGTCAGTGCCGCCAGCGGCTACACCGTGTCCCCCACAGCGGACACGGCCACGGTCGCGGTCCAAGACGACGACGACCCCGCCCCGCCGCCTCCGCCTGTGGCTGATCCTGAGGTCAGCATCACAGCAGGCGGCGGGGTCACCGAGGGCGGCGACGCCGCCTTCACGGTCACCGCGGACCCCGCGCCGACGGCGCCGCTGACAGTGGACGTGACCGTGGCTCAGGTCGGCGATTTCGGCGTGTCGCCGGGCTCTCGGACGGTGACGGTGCCCACCGGCGGCAGTGTCACGCTCACCGTGGCGACGGCGAACGACACCGCCGATGAGGCCGACGGGTCGGTCACAGCGACCGTCAGCGCCGGCAGCGGCTACACGGTGTCCCAGTCGGCGGGCACTGCGACGGTGGCGGTGGCAGATGACGACGACCCGCCTCCGCCGCCTGCGGTGGACCCTGTGGTGAGCGTCACGGCCGGCGGCGGGGTGACTGAGGGCGGCGACGCGACGTTCACGGTCACTGCTGACCCTGCGCCGTCGGCGGCTTTGACGGTGGAGGTGACCATCGCTCAGGTCGGCGATTACGGCGTAGCGGCCGGGTCGCGTCAGGTGACCATCCCGACGTCGGGCAGCGTCACGCTGACCGTCGCCACGGTCGGCGACAGCACCGACGAGGCCGACGGCATGGTCACGGCGACGGTGGGCTCGGGCAGCGGCTACACCGTCTCTGCGACTGCCGGCACTGCGACGGTGGCGGTGGCCGACGACGACGACCCGCCGCCGAACGCGACGCCGTCGTTGTCGATCAGCGATGCGTCGGCTAGCGAGGGCGGCACGCTGACCTTCACGGTGACGCTCAGCCCCGCCAGCGGGCGTTACGTGTGGGTGCACTATTACGCGCGGCCCGCGTACGGGGCTGAGTTGTCGGCGACGTTCGCGGACTTCGCGCAGGCCTACGGGATGCTGACCTTCAGACCCGGCGAGACAACCAAGACCATCACCGTGGCAGCGATCGACGACAGCAGCCCAGAAGGCGACGAGACGTTCAGAGTCGTGCTGTACTCCGCGTCGCAAGCAGCAGTCGCCGACAGCGAAGGCATCGGCACCATCACCGACAACGACTGACAGGCGAGCTGAGTCAGTAGATGCCGGGCGGAAGTCCGGCCGAATAAATCAGCAGTCTCCTAGACCTCGAAGCGGGGGCCGGGGCCGTAGGCGACGCTGGGGCCGCGTGGGGCGTCAGTGATCCGTTCGAGCATTTCGCGATCGACGAGTTCGCGCAGGATGGCCGACGCTCTTGGTGTGCCGACGCCGAGGAGGTTGCGCACGACCTGGTTGTTGATGCGGCCGTGCTTGTTCACGTGAGCGGCGATGGTGTCTTCGATCTCGCTGCTGTCCCGCCGAGAGCGACGCACAGCAGAGCCCAAGCCTCGGGCTGCCTCTGCGGTGAGTCGGTAGCGGGTTGAGGGCCCGTTCGTTCTGGCGTGCGATGGTTCGATGAGCGGTCGGGCGTCGGCGGCCATGCGCTGCATTGCTCGGGCTGCGTCCGTCTCGGGACGCTGGAAGGCCTGAGCCATCTGGGTCGGCGCGACGGTGCCTGACGCGCAGAGTCGGCGCAGCACCAGCAGCAGTTCGACATCGTTGCGCTGCGCATCCTTGAGGAGCGCTACGCACGAGGCAAAATCAGGTTCGGCAGGACCGCCATCGAACTGCACCCGCACGGCTTCCGCCGAACCCGAGATTGATGGGGGCGGCTTGCCAAGGCTCAGCATCGACCGGTACATCCGCGCAATCCCGGTGCCGAGTTCTTCGATCAGGCCCAACGCGCGAAACGCACGTGCGAGGAGCCGGTTGCGGGGGCGAGATGTTGTCGAGAGGATGTTGTGCTCGGTCACGCCGCTGACGAATGGCCCCATCGAGGTGACCGACAGCGCATCGTCGAAGTGCTCGACCCGTACGGGTTCGGTGATATCGAGGCGGCGGTGGACGAGAGCATTGGCAACGGCTTCGCGTATCGATCCGGGCGGGTAGCGGTGCATCTGGATTTGCTGGCCGTTCGGCAGGAGCAGCGGCTCGAAGGGGTTCCTGGAGGCGACGAGTTCGAGCACGCGGCCGAACGCCGGCAGCAACGGCATGGCGATGCGCTCCGTTGCGTCGGGCGGACTGCCGACGCTGAGGCGGTGCTGGTAGACGACGACTTCCTCGCCTGTCGCGCAGAGCAGCTGCTCGCCTGCGATGTACAGCCCTCCGTCGGGCGAAGCCAAGCCCATCGTTGAGCACAGTTCGGCGTTGGGCAGTTCGGCCCAGCGTTCTCGTTCGCCGCCGAGACGCCGCAACTCCCCGCGTGCGACCTCCATCGCGACCGGGTCAAGATCCTCGACGGTCCGGCCGCTGCGTGCCTCCGACGGATCGACTCCGTGCCGTTCACTGTGGAGCGCAGCGATCTCGTCGGGGGCCAGCGGGAGGCAGCTGCGCCCGATGCGTCGCGTCACTCTGCCGGCGACGCCATGCACGGTCGCGCCGACTGGCACGTGCGCAACCAGCAGCCTCCCCTCGTCGTGCCAATGCACGGTGAGGCCCACCGTGAGGCCCGGCGTCACCGTCTCGAAGATGTAGCGGCGCGCCTCCAGTTCGTCGAGATCGGTGCCCGAGAATGCCGCTGCACCACTCTGGTCATCGTCGACTCCGAGAACCACAGAACCACCGTGGCCATTGGCCAGGCACGCAGCGGCTTCGGCCAGCGCCATGCGAGTCTTTCGTGCGCCGCCGCGGGCCGACTTGAACTCCAGAGTCTCCGACTCGAGGTCACCGGGTTTCGACCCACGCCCGATCGCCTCCAGCGCTTCAAGCACCTCATCCGGCACACGTTCCGTCGCCATAATTTTAGCCTAACTGACAATTTGCATTGAACTAAAACTCTCGGGACCCTTGAATAAACTGACGCGGGCAGCATCTGTCGCATCAGGCTGAACTGGGTCCGGCATGACGAGTCGGATGCCAGCCATGGCCGTCTGCCAAAGTTTTAGTTTCTTGAGAAACAGCACAGACAATAAAACTCTCAGAAACTGGAGACGAGAACTGCCGACGCCGTTCAGCCAGCGCTGGCAGCCTTCGATCGTTGGCGCGTCGGCGGCGAGCGGGCCGTGATCGGCCTGTCGGGTCGTCCCGCCGCTGAGCTCAGCTGGCGAAAGCACCTCCCTTACAAGGAGGGGGTCGCAGGTTCGAGTCCTGCAGCGCCCGCCGAGGTGTGCCGGGCCGTGAATTCCTTGCTCGATGATGTGTGCAAGCATCTCGGTTGATTCAGCACCTGTGTGGAACGGGGGTTCGGATGCTGATGCCACGACGGTTCACGGGTCTGGTTGTTGCTTCGGTTGCTGTTGTTCTCGTTGCGCTGTCGCTGTCTCCTGTTGGGGCGTCGGCTGGTTTGGCGTCGGTTCAGGCGTCGGTTCTGCCTGATGCCGGGGTTGGCAAGGATCCTTGTCCGGTTCCTGCGGAGGGCAGGCTGCGGTCTGACGCGGAGTGCGATGTGGTGGTCCGGCTGGTCAACAACAGTTCGGCTGTTTCGACGTTCTCTATCAGCGAGAGCGGTGCTGCGGGTGCGCTTGATGAGAGCGTGTTCAGTCCGTCGCTGCCGGGGAAGAGCAGGCTGGGGGAGTGTCCGTGCGAGGTGACGGTTGCCGCGAACTCGTCGGCGACGTTCGGGCTTCGGGTCGAGGTGAACGATGTGACGCCGGGCTGGTACACGAGCCGTATCCGCGTGCATCGGCTGCATTCCGGCGGGCGGCTGCTGCACAGTTTTTTGCTCAAGATCGAGGAGGTCAGTGCGGACTGGGACGTGACGGTGTCGCGGGCTCCCTGTCCTTGGCTGAGGCCGACGATCCCGACACTGCCGGCGCGTGGGAGCATCAGGCGACCTACTCGGTGAGGCTGACCGAGGAGCCCTCCGGCGATGTCACCGTCACGCCGGTGAGCGCCGACACATCCGTCGCTACGGTGTCGGGGGCGTTGACGTTTACCGGGGCCAACTGGCAGGCCCCTCAGAAGGTGACGGTGACTGCTGTCGACGACGACATTGACAATGTCGGGGATCGTCACGCGAGCATCCGCCACGACGTCAGCGGCGCCGGCGTCGGTGACGTGACGGCGGACGACGTAGCCGTCGTGGTCGCCGATGAAGACATTCGGGGCGTGAGCGTGTCGGCAGGCGCGCTGGCGCTCGACGAGGCCGACGATCCCGATACCGGCGGGGTTCTCGAGCACCGAGGCACCTACACAGTGCGCCTGACAAGCGAGCCCGCCGGCGGCGATGTGACTGTCGGTCTGGCCAGCGGCGACACGTCTGTGGCGACGGTCACCCCGGCGACGCTGAAGTTCACCTCCGCGGACTGGAGCACCGAACGGACGGTGACCGTCACCGCTGTCGACGACAACACGAACACTGCGGGCGGCCGTCAGACGAGCATCGCCCACACCGTCACCAGCGCCGGCGACTACGCCGGTATGACCGCAGCCGGTTTGCGCGGTTCAATACGTTCTCGCTGGACAGCCCGAGCCAGGTGACGATCGATCTGGAATCGCCGCATGGGCATACCACATATCTGTATTTGCGCGCCGGGTCGGGCCAGAGGTCGGGTGAGGCGCTGGCAAGCGACGACAACCGCGGCGACAGGGACAACACGCGGATCCGTCACCAGCTTGCGGCAGGCGATTACACCATCGAGGCGACGACGCACCGCGCGCGGGTAGCGGCGCCATTCACGCTGACGGTCGCAGTGGCTGATGACGATGATCCGGTGTCGACAGGCGATCCGTGTGTGGTGGCGTTGTCGGGTGATGGGAGCGTTACCGGGGAGTGGGCTGCGGGGTGCGCTTCTTCGGTTCGCGGCGGCCGATACGCGTTGTTCTATTCGTTCTCTGTGGACGCTTCGAGCCAGGTGACGGCCGATCTGGAGTCCTCAGTCGACACGTATATGTATCTGCGCGCCGGTGTCGGTCAGAAGCAGGGCGCTGTGCTGGAGTCCGACGATGACGGCGGTGACGGGTACGACTCGCGGATCAGCAGAACGCTGGCGGCGGGCGATTACACGATCGAGGCGACGACGTATCGCGCGTCGACACCGGGGTCGTTCACGCTGACCGTGGACGGCATCCCGGCGCAGACGGTGGTCCAGCCGGACCTGGAGTTGCAGCAGGATCCCGAGGTCAGCATCGCCGCCAGCGCCGACATCGACGAGGGCGACGATGCGACGTTCACTGTCACTGCGGTCCCGGCGCCCACAGCGGCGCTGGATGTGACTGTGGCGGTCGCCCAGTCGGGCGATTTCGGTGTGTCGCCGGGGTCGCATACGGTCACGGTCCCGGCGTCTGGCAGCGCCACGCTGACGGTCGCCACGGTCGGCGACTCGGTCGACGAGCCCGACGGGTCGGTCACCGCGACGGTCGGCGTCGGGACGGGTTACACGGTCTCGGCGACGGCGGGGTCGGCGTCGGTGGTGGTGGCTGATGACGACGGCGCTGTTCCGCTGCCGTCGGTGTGTGTGCCGAGCTTGCCGTCGGATGCGGTGTCGGTTTCTGAGGTGACTGGTTGGCGTGATGGTCATTCGGGGGCGGCGCATGTGTTGCGGTGGAATCGTGTGCTGGCTGCTTTGGGGGTGGACACTGGCGAGGCGGCGATGACTGTGGCCGATGCGCAGGCGGTCAAGGCGCAGTTCGACAATGCCCGCTGGGACCGCGCCGTGCGCACCCTGCAGGCCATGGCCCAATGCGACACCGACCCGCCGCCGACGGCCGTTCCTGAGGTGAGCATCACTGCTGGGGCCGGGGTCACTGAGGGCGGCGACGCGACGTTCACGGTCACTGCGGACCCGGCGCCCACGGTGCCGTTGACAGTGGACGTGACCATCGCTCAGACCGGCGATTACGGTGTCGCAACGGGTTCGCGGTCGGTCGCGGTGCCGACGTCGGGCACAGTCACGCTGACGGTGGCCACTGTGAACGACTCCGCGGATGAGGCCGACGGGTCGGTCGCTGTCACGATCAACGGTGGCACCGGCTACACCGTGTCCGCGACCGCTGGCACAGCGACGGTCGCGGTCGCCGATGACGACGACCCGCCTGCGGTGACGCCTGAGGTGAGCATCACAGCAGGCGGCGGGGTGACTGAGGGCGGCGACGCGACGTTCACGGTCACTGCTGTTCCGGCGCCGTCGGCGGCTTTGACGGTGGAGGTGACCATCGCTCAGGTCGGCGATTACGGCGTAGCGGCCGGGTCGCGTCAGGTGACCATCCCGACGTCGGGCAGCGTCACGCTGACCGTCGCCACGGTCGGCGACAGCACCGACGAGGCCGACGGCATGGTCACGGCGACGGTGGGCTCGGGCAGCGGCTACACCGTCTCTGCGACTGCCGGCACTGCGACGGTGGCGGTGGCCGACGACGACGACCCGCCGCCGAACGCGACGCCGTCGTTGTCGATCAGCGATGCGTCGGCTAGCGAGGGCGGCACGCTGACCTTCACGGTGACGCTCAGCCCCGCCAGCGGGCGTTACGTGTGGGTGCACTATTACGCGCGGCCCGCGTACGGGGCTGAGTTGTCGGCGACGTTCGCGGACTTCGCGCAGGCCTACGGGATGCTGACCTTCAGACCCGGCGAGACAACCAAGACCATCACCGTGGCAGCGATCGACGACAGCAGCCCAGAAGGCGACGAGACGTTCAGAGTCGTGCTGTACTCCGCGTCGCAAGCAGCAGTCGCCGACAGCGAAGGCATCGGCACCATCACCGACAACGACTGACAGGCCTGCTTGGGCGGTCAACTCTCTCGCCCTGGCCAGCTGGACTTCGCTGCTGTTGATGCCGGTGACCGTGACTCCTGCTTCACGGACCACGGTCCGCATCGGCGCGCCGATCCCGCACCCGACGTCGATGACCGACATGCCCTCGCGCAAAGCCAGCTTGTCGATCATCAGCCGCTGATGCCGGAGCTTCGAGTCTTCCAAGCTCTCCTACGGAGACAGCGGTGCGAAGTGGAGCGATTCACCCCAGCCGTAGATCATGAGGTGGCTGCAGATGTCGTAGTACTCCGTTGTACTCCGTTGCCGTCTCAGCGTGGTCCGAAGTCGGGCCGTCGCTCGACGCGCACGTCTCGTCGAGCCGTCCGTTCAGCTGCTCCACCCGGTGTCGAAGGTCCGAGCCGCGGTACGACATCTTCAGTCCGCGTGCGACCTGCCAGATGCTGCTCACCCGGGGGAGCCTAAGAGGCTGAGCCACGGGCCCGACGGGTCCTGCGGTTCGCCCGGGAATGTCAGACTCGATGTGCCGGCCGCTGGCCTCCAAGCCTGCCCTGTTGACGGGTACCCTCGGCGGGCATCGCTTGTGGGGGCTGTAGCTCAGATGGCAAGAGCATCTGCTTTGCAGGCAGGGGGTCACGGGTTTCGAGTCCCGTCAGCTCCACCAGCGTGGACAGAATCAAGAACCTTCGAGATGTGCCTTCCGCGCGCTGATCAGCTATCGTCTCACTCATATCGTCGAGACGATTTTCGTGCGGTGACACGAGCGAAGGAGACTTGAGATGGATATTCGCAGATTTCGTGTTGGGCTGAGGAGTCTCTCTCCCCGTTTCGTTCGGCTGGTCGGACGAGGGCGTGAGGCGCGTCTTGGGGGGCGTCTCGCGGCTGTCGTGGTGCTGCTGGTCGCGGTCGTGGCTGTGACGCCGGCCGAGCGGGCCGAGGCGCAGAGTGTCCCGAACGTGTGGTGGTCCGTACTAGTTGATGTCGTACTGGAGTCGTCACAGGTACCAGGGTCAGGTTTGCAGGTCAACCAGGATCTCACTGCACCCCTGACCGTCAGCTACACCATTGGCGGCACGGCGACTTGCGGGACGGACTACACCATCGTCGGCGCGGACTGCGGCCAAGGGACCGGGACGTTCACTATTCCGGCGGGTACGGCGAGGTTCGCCAGTGTTGAATTCCCAATTGCGGCCTTGGGCGACGCGGTCTCGGACACCGGCGAGACCATCATTCTGGCCATCAACGACGGCGCCGACTACAACCTGGGCTCAGGAACCACATACACGGTGACGATCGTTGAGAACTCCGGCCGGGCCGCGTTTCGGATCGGCGGCCAGCCCCAGCTGAACGGCACCCTGACGGGGCATCGGGTCTGCGACGACGCCGACGGCAACGGCACGTTCAGCTACCAGTGGCAGAGAAGAGCTACACCCGGAAGTGGTGGGTTTACCCCGATCATCGGCGCGACTTCCCAGAGCTACACCCTGACGCAAGCGGACTCCGGCCATTACTTGCGGCTCGGTGTCGAGTACCACGACGGAAACAACCTTAGGACGCGGGTCTACTCGCCGATCGTCGGCCCGATCGGGCCGGTTGCGGCGGAGAACACGGTGGGGTTCAGCCGCGGCGACTACAACGTGCGCGAGGGCGACCCGCTGCGGCCGACGCTGACCTTCGGCTCGCCCACGGCGGCGGAGCAGACCTTCGAGATTGTCTTCCAGACTTGCGACGCCGACCTGACCAATGACATCAGCGTGGACTACGCCGAACAAAGTCCATTTACGCGCACCACCGATGTCTCCGCCGCGCACTCGGTGACGGTGCCGGCGGGCGTGACCAGCCACACCTTCGACGTTCCCGTCTCGGCGGACGGCGAGATCGAGGACTACGAGACCTTCGTCATGGGCTTCGGCGCGATTCCGGCGGGGATCACCATCGGCTCCCAGCAGGACGCCACGAACCAGGGACAGTACGCCACTGTGCAGATCGTGAATGTCAGTGTGGTGCCTGAGCACTGGGCGCTGAAGCCTGCGGGTGTCGGTGTGGGCGATCAGTTCCGGCTGTTGTTCAAGACTCACAATGAGCGCGACGGCTCCGCTGCTGCCATCGGGACGTATGACGCGTTCGTGCGTGATCGGGTGAGCGGCGCGGGCACTGGTCATGCGGACATTCGTCAGTATTCGTCGACGTTCAGGGTGGTGGGCTCGACGCCGTCGGTCGATGCGGCGGCCCATACCGCGACGGGGATCATGGTCGGCGGCGAGCCGAGCCATACGCCGTTCTCGACGCCGGTCTTTTGGCTGAACGGCCCCAAGATCGCGGATGACTACAACGATTTCTGGGACGGCACCTGGGACGACAACAGCCACGGCGCTCATCGGCGGGCCGACGGCAGCGTGTCGACCAACAACCGGGGGCCCAACACCGGCACCCAGACCGGCGCCACCCATGCCACCGCGGGCACCAAGAAGCCCAGCAGGGCGCTGGGCAACAGCAGCAACCAGACGCGCTGGGGCGGCGGCGACCCGAACCAGAACCCGATCGACCAGGGCGACATCCCCCAGAGCATGAACAACGTCTATGTCGGACTGTCGGGCATCTTCCAGGTCGCCGAACCGCAGGGCTTGCAGTACAAGCGTCCGCCGGAGACGGCGACGGTGCAGTTCGGCGGCCACGACAAGGTGGTGAACGTGGTGCTGCCGGTTCCGCCGGGTGTGCACGGCAATGGTGTGCTGTTCACTATTTCCGATGGCACTGCTCGGGATAACTTGAAGGGTTCGTGCGGCCCCGGGAATGACTACGACAACCACGAGAACCACGGCTGGGTCGAGCACTGGCACTATCGCAACCTGCGGGCTGGCGGGTCGGTGTCGATTCCGATCAGGCTGTGTGCGCCGTCTGTGGGCAAGAACTTCAAGATCAACTGGGGCGACCCCTCCCCGAACAACGTTGAGTATCCCGAGACGGGTTATGACCCGGATGCGCCGAACTGCAAGGCGTCTGAGCAGGTGATTCCCGCACGGCCGTACAGGGCCCCTCGAGTAGAGGGCCACAACCGGCACGGCGTACCCATTGTGGATCCGGGCGAGCCCGGCCGGGCGCGGCAGGTGAACACCGTGTCGTGGTCGTGTTTCACCACGGTGACGGTGCTGGCGTCCTCCGGGGGCGACGACAGCCTGGACTCGGTGTCGGCGCAGGACGATGCGGTGCCGTGCGACGCCGGCGAGGGCGTGAGGCGGGCGCGTGCGGCGTTCGAGTGGCATATGAGTTACGGGTCGAACGCTGCGATGTTCTGGCGGATCCTGAACACGCTCGGCGCCGAGGACCTGCCGGCGAAGCCGGCAGGGGTGACCCACGACACGATCACGGCTCAGGAAGCGAGGGACTTCAGCGACGGCAAGGGCTGGGCCGGCTGGGCGCCCATCAACGACGCACTGCAGCGCTGCACCACCGCCGCGGACTCTGACCCCGACCCGGTGACACCCGACCCCGACCCGGTGACACCCGACCCCGACCCGGAGATCAGCGTCGCCGCGGGCGCAGGGGTGACCGAGGGCGACGCGGCGACGTTCACGGTCACTGCGAGCCCTGCGCCGTCGGTGCCGCTGACGGTGGACGTGTCGGTGTCGACCTCGGGCGACTTCGGCGTGACGCCGGGCACCCGGACCGTCACGATCCCGACCTCCGGCAGCGCCACGCTCACAGTCGGCACCACCGACGACAGCACCGACGAGGCCGACGGCTCAGTCACTGTCGGCATCGACGCCGGCAGCGGCTACACCGTGTCGCAGACCGCCGGCACAGCGACCGTGACGGTGGCAGACGACGACGACCCGCCGCCTCCGCCCCCGCCGGCGGTGAACGCGACGCCGTCGCTGTCGATCAGCGACGCGACAGCAAGCGAGGGCGGCACGCTGACGTTCACCGTGACGCTCAGCCCCTCCAGCGACCGGTATGTGTGGGTGCACTACTACGCGCGGCCCGCGTACGGGGCTGCGTTGTCGGCGACGTTCGCGGACTTCGCCCAAGCCTACGGGATGCTCACCTTCAAACCCGGCGAGACAACCAAGACCATCACCGTAACAGCAACCGACGACAGCCGAACCGAAGACGACGAGACATTTGTAGTCGTCCTGTACTCCGCAGTCCAAGCAGCAATCACCAACAGCGAGGCAACCGGCACCATCACCGACAACGACTGACACCCCGTACCGCCATCACGGGAAGACTTCGTTGACGAAGTAGCTACTAGTGGCTACCCTTGGTGCATGAGGTCGGTGGGCATCAAGGCCCTGAACAGCAGTCTGAGCGAGTACGTCCGGCTCGCGGCTTCCGGCTAGACGATCCTGGTTACCGACCGAGACCGCGTGGTAGCCGAACTCGGCCCGCTCCGTGAGAGCCGCAGCCCCATACTCGCGCTTTTTTGATCTCTGATTTGGTGGCGTCGTTCAGGCGCCCGAGCCGGGCCAGAGGTTCCGTGCAGTCTGCCAACCAGCTTCCTAGCTCATAGATGAACAGTGATGCTTCCTCTTTGGCGCCCTTTGGAATTATCGCCGAGGTTGCGTCGTCGATTGATGCGACGCCAGTGAGGCTGTCGCCACAAGATCCTGTGCATCCTCGACGAGTTCACCCGAGAGTCGCTCGCTGATTTGGTGGACCACAGCATCGACGCCGACGCGACGGTGGCCTGCTTGGACAAAGTCGCCTCGGCCAGGGGCCGATGCCCCGAGTTCCTGCGATGCGACAACGGCGGCGAGTTCACCGCGAACGCGCTGCGCGATTGGTGCCGGTTCAGCAGCACCAACAGCAGCTACACCTAGTCACCGCCTCGATGTCGTCCAGCGACACAATTCGACTGTTCATTCCGGTTGCTCCTTCTCTGCTGGAGACCCTAGGCGTGTCAGCGAATCACGAAGGGATTGGCCATGGGTTCGTCCGAAGTGTTGACCCAGACCGTCTTGGTGCGGGTGTAGTCGTGGATTGCGTCCATTCCGGCTTCCCGGCCGTATCCACTCTGGCCGAATCCTCCGAAGGGGGCTATCGGGGAGATCACTCGATAGGTGTTTATCCAGACAATGCCGGAGTGGATGTCCGCAGCTACCCGATGGGCCCGGGCCACATCCTTGGTGAACACGCCGGCTCCCAGGCCGAAGCGAGTGTCGTTGGCCAACTCGACACCCTGCTGCTCGTCGTCGAATCTCAGCACCGACATGACGGGGCCGAAAAGCTCTATCTGGGTACTGGGCGTGTGTTGGTCCTCACAGGTGATGATCGTCGGCTCGTAGTACCAGCCGGAGTCGAACCCGTCTGGCCGCTTGCCCCCGGTCTGGACCACCGCGCCTTGCGCCGCTGATTCCGCCACAACCTGTTCTATGCGTTCGAGCTGGGCCTTTGTCGCCAAAGGCCCCATCTGGGTGTCGGCATCGAGGGGATCGCCTATCCGGATCGCTCGGGCCCGAGCGCTGAGTTCCGACACGAACTCGTCGTGGATGTCTGATTGCACCAGCACCCGTGAGCCTGCAACACAGCTCTGACCCGTGGCTCCGAAATTACCGGCGATGGCGCCGTTGACCGCTCCTTCGATGTCTGCGTCGTCGAACACGAGTATCGGCGATTTGCCGCCCAATTCGAGGGTGACATGGGCGAAGTTGTTGGCCGTGTTGGCCACCACTTTGCTCCCCGCTGCTGCACCACCTGTGAAGGCGACCCTGCTGACGAGCGGGTGGCTGGTGAGGACACGGCCGCAGGGCTCTCCGAATCCGGTGACGACGTTGACGACACCGGCAGGGAAGCCTGCTTCAGCGATCAGGGCTGCGAACTCGCACATCACCGCCGGTGCCTCCTCCGATGCCTTGATCACCACAGTGTTTCCGGCGGCAAGCGCGGGCCCGAGCTTGGTCGCGGTGAGGAACATCTCGGCGTTCCAGGGCACGATAGCGGCAACCACGCCGATCGGCTCGCGCCTGGTGAAGACATGCATGTCCGGTTTGTCGATGGGCAGCGTGGCACCCTGAACCTTGTCGGCCAACCCGCCGAAATAGCGGTAGTAGTCGGCCACATATGCGGTTTGCGAGCGGGTCTCGGCGGCGAGCTTGCCGCTGTCGGTCGTTTCGATGCTGCCAAGACGGTGCGCGTTCTCGGCAACGAGGTCGGCGAGCCGAAACAGCAGCTGTCCGCGTTGGGTCGCGTTCATCCGAGGCCAGGGCCCGCTGCGGAGCGCCCGGTGAGCGGCGTTCACGGCCCGCTCTACATCTTCGCTGGTGGCTGCCGGAGCAGTGGCCCAAGGCTGACCGTTGGCGGGGTTGACAGAGTCGAACCGGGCTCCGTCTGAGGCGTCGCAGAACGTTCCGTCGATGAAGAGTTGATAGTCGGTCATGAGGGGTTCTCCTGATCCAGGAATTGAATGAGGGCGCTTGTGAACAGTCCGGGCGCTTCGATCGGAGCGAGGTGATGCACCCCGGCCATTGTCTGAACGCTTGCGTTCGGGATCGCCGCGGCGAGGGCGCGCGCCATTTCGGGCGTGGAACCAGTGTCTCGGTCACCGGCGAGCACCAGCGTGGGCGCTGCGACCTCGGCGGCGGAGGCTGAAGCTCGGCTATCCGCCTCAACGAACAGGCGGTACGCCTTGAGATAGCCGTCCAGGTCGGTGGTGAGCAACCGTTGGCGTACCGATTCTGTCTCGGCGCTATGCGTCGCCTGCCATTGAGGACTGAACCACCGCTCGACCGCGAGATCCGCCACCGGTTCGAGTCCTTTGTTCTCGGCCAGCTCCAGACGCTCTCGCACGCCGCTCAACTGGCGTTCGCTGCGACCGAACACAGTGCTCACAAGGACCAGCCGGAGAACTCGCTGCGGGTGTCGGGCCGCGACCATCAAAGCGATGAGACCGCCAAGCGACAGCCCGACCACATCGCCGCTTCCGATGTCGTTGGAGTCGAGCACCTCCAGGAACTGTTCCACGAAATCGTCGGCTCGGCGCGGGCCCGCGGGATCGTCGCTGCGACCGTGACCCAACAGGTCGTATCGCAGAACCATGCGGTTCTGCGCCAGCACTTCGACTACTGGGTCCCACATCGTGTGGTCGAGACCGACTCCGTGAATCAGTACCAGTGGGGTGCCTTCTCCGTCGACACGGCTGAATGTCGTGGTCATGAGGGGTTGTCCAACCCCATCTCCTCCATATCGGAATACCGGTTGCCGATCCGGTGATGCGGTCGACCTCCGACCGATGCGCCGATCGCCACAACAATCTCATCGGGACCGGGCGCGTCGGCGACGGTCATTTCCAAGGTGAGGTAGTGGGAACGCCAGCCAGGGTCGACCTTGTGCATCATCGGAATCGACACGGTCGCGCCGGGACCGCCGCGAGTGTTGGTGAACGACAGATACGACGTCCCCCCGACTGCATCGCGAAACACGTTGCCGAACCGCAGGGTGTGGATCATGCCTGATCCGTGTTCGACCTCGCCGTTGCTGCCGACCATGGCTGCCTTGCCGTATGCCTCGACAGCTTCACCGCCGCCGGCCATCTCCACCAGCCGGGGCACCATTACTGCTCCGAGTTCAGGGGCGACCGCAAGGATCGTCGGTTTCAGGTCTTCCACGAAACCCTGACCTGCCCAAGGGTTGGCGATGACTGCGGCCACCCCGTAGAGGCGCAACGGCACGGCACACGGTTTGCCGCCCTCTACATGGATCTCTTCACTTGTGGTGACCAGTTTTCTCAGTGCCAGGTCCATCATGCGACTCCCTTGGTTTCATCGGCGTTTCCAGCTTTCTCGGCGAAGTGGGGCATCACCTGTTCGGTGAACATTTCGATGCTCGCCATCGTTGCCTTGTGGTCCATCCCCGGAAAGCTCGACCAGACCAGCAGGTGCTGCAGGTTGAGCTTGTCATCCATCTCCTGGATCTTCTCGGTGACGTATTCGGGCGTGCCGAACAGCATGTTGCGGGGATGCACCCAGTCGTAGCTCAACAGATCGAGCTTGTTCTCGGTCTCCGGCAGCTCCTCGCCGGGATAGCGGTGATTGCTGAGGCCCCGGTAGTGGCAGACCCACCGCACATAGCGCAGCACGGCCTCACCGGCCAGTTCCTCAGCTTCCTTCATGGTCTCGGTGACGCACATGTCACGCAGGACCGCGACACCGGAACCGAGCGGGACCTCTTCGCCTGAAGACTCCGAGAGCGAGTCGCGGTACATCTCGAACCGCGGTATCAGGGAGTCTGTCGGCGGGATCCAGAACATCACGTTTAGCCCCATCTGGCCTGCACTGATGATCGACGGTGAGGTGTCGACGACTTGCCAGATCGGTGGATGCGGGTCTTGCAACGGTCTTGGTACAAGCGCCAGCGCGGTGATGTCGCCGGTGTCGGGGTCGGTGTTCTGCGGCAGCGGGGTGCTCATCGGATGCGGGAAGGACACGCCCGGATACGGATAGGTGAAGTGCTTTCCCGAATAAGCGAAGAACTCCTCAGTCCAGGCCCGGCGGATTACCTCCAGACCTTCGGCGAACAGTTCCCGGTTCACTGCGGGGTTTCGCACATCCGCGGTCGGGTTCATGTTGAGTGTCTCTCGCGGGTAGATGCCGCGACCGACGCCGAACTCGACCCGTCCGCCCGACATGTGATCGAGCATGGCCACATCCTCAGCGACTTGCAGCGGGTGCCGGAAGGTGATGATGCTTGCGGCCTGACCGATCCGCAAGTTCTTGGTCTGCGCGGCCAGGTCGGCGCACATCAGCACTGGGTTGGGGCAGACTTCGAGCCCTTCATGGCCGAAGTGGTGTTCGGTGGTCCAGATCGAGTGCCAGCCGTGCTGATCGCAGTACTGCGCGATCTCGCGGCCCTCGTTCAGAACCTCGGTGAAGGTCTTTTGCAGACCAAGG
The DNA here is from genome assembly GCA_965221585.1 of Candidatus Aldehydirespiratoraceae bacterium. Lineage (GTDB taxonomy): Bacteria > Actinomycetota > Acidimicrobiia > Acidimicrobiales > Aldehydirespiratoraceae > VXYK01. Next base: position 2,732,558 of record OZ244898.1, read on the forward strand.
TTGTTGGAGTTCAGGAAGTACCCGAAGCGCATGGTGTGTCCTCTCAAGTCGGGCTGATATGGGCTGGGCACACACCTTTTATCCTCGCTGCCTGCCCGACTCGAGGTCCAAAAACCCTACGCCAGCCACCACCCTCGGTCAACCGCCGAATTGACAGCGGATTGCGCCGCCGCGCGTATACTCCCGGGCGCTGGGCCGCTACAGGAGGCGCGATGCAGGGGTTCGATCCGAAATTCCGGGATCTGCCCGATTTCATTATCGGGATCACCAAGGAGATCTGGGAGGAACGTGGTGTTGAGACGCTCAACCACTACTACACGCCCGACATCCCTGTTCGATCTCCTGACGGGGTCGTAGTCGGCAACCAGGCGGTGATCGCCGCGACCTGGGCCACGCTGGCGGAGTTCCCGGATCGCCAACTGTTCGGGGAGGACGTGATCTGGAGTGGCAACGACAGCGACGGCTTCCTGTCGTCGCATCGCATCATGTCGACCGCCACCCATGCCGGGGACGGAGTCTTCGGGCCGGCCTCAGGCACGAAGCTGCATTATCGGATCATCGCCGACTGCGCGGCCATCAACAACCAGATTTATGACGAGTGGCTGGTGCGTGACCTCGGCGCCATTGTCCGGCAACTCGGTGTTGATCCGCGGACCTTCGCCGCTGACCAGATCACAGCTGAGGGTGGGGCGGGACTGGCAAAGCACCCTTTGACTCCCGACAACGATGTGGCACCGCTGTATCTCGGTTCGGGCAATGCCCATGAGGTCGGTGCGACCTATGCCGAGATCCTCCGCGAAGTGCTGTCGGGACGAACTGGAGCCGTGGAGCAGCACTACGACCGGGCGGTTCAACTGGAGTCGCCTGGGGGTCGCACAGTTCATGGCTGGGACGCGACAAGCAGATTCTGGGCCGACCTCCGCGAGTCGTTTCCCGATGCGGTCTTTGGTATTCACCACCAGATCGGCCGCAGCGACCCCGACATGGCTCCCCGGGCTGCACTTCGCTGGTCTTTGACGGGCAGCCACAGCGGCGCTGGTTCCTTCGGTCCGGCAACTGGAGCACCGGTGCACGTGATGGGAATCAGTCACGCCGAGTTCGGTCCTCGTGGCCTGCATCGCGAGTTCGTGCTGTTCGACGAGGTCGCCATCCACAAGCAGATCCTGCTTCACACCGGCTGAACTCTGCTTTCGCCGGGCGCAGCCGGAGCCGCGCTCTATTGTCGCCGGGCGCAGCCGAGCCCTGCTGGGTCGTGCTAGGAAATTTCTGGGTTCTGGTTTGACAGAATGCTTACGTAATCATATGTTCGATGACTACGTAAGCATTCAACCCTGGGCGCACACCCGGACAAACCGGCACGACGATATGGGAGGGGGTCTCAGATGTCGTCAGAATCGCAGGCTGATCTGCCCCGCCCCGCGCGCAAGGGCGTGACCTCGGTTGATGTCGCCGCCGCGGCAGGAGTGTCCCAAGCAACCGTCGGCCGGGTCTTCTCCACCCCCGAGAAGGTCTCCCCCGCGACCCGCGACAAAGTCCACGAAGCCGCCGCTCAACTCGGATACGTCCCCAACGTGATAGCGCGCAGCCTCAAGTCGCAGAGGACCAACATCATCGGCGCCGTCGTGCCGGCATTCGGCGAATACTGGCAGAGCGTGCTGACCGAGTTCTCCCGTCAACTCGCCACCAGGGACCGGCAGCTGCTGCTGTTCAGCTTCGCCGAACCCGGCGACGTCGACGGTGCACTGGCCTCCGTCGCGCAGTACCGGCTGGACGGCCTGGTCCTGGCGTCGGCCACCATCGACGAGGCGCAACTGATCCAGATGCGCGATTCAGACCGACCGGTCGTGGCCTTCAACCATCCCGCCGCAAGCGGGGTCGTGCCTTCGGTATCGGTCGACAACGAGGCCGGGATGGCACAGCTGGCGACGCATCTGATCAACATAGGCACCAACGACGTCCTTTATGTCGGCGGCGTTTCCAGCGCCTCCACCGACCAGACCCGCTACCGGGGCGCATCTCGAACACTCGGCGACCACGGCGTCCCCTGCACCTATCTCGAAGCCGGCGCGTTCACCTACGAGGCGGGCTACAAAGCCGCCCAGCAGATCGTCGAACGACAGCCACTGCCCGATGCGGTGATGGTAAGCAGCGACGAGGTCGCGTTCGGGGTTCACGACGGCTTGCGCGCCGGGGGCGTCGAGGTACCCGCTGACCTGCTCCTCACCGGCTTCGACGGACTGTCGCAATCCGCCTGGGCCGGATTCGACCTGACCACCCTGGTCCAAGCCACCGACGTGCTGGTAGCTCGGGCCATCGAGATTCTCTTGGCCACCGAAGTGCCGGCTGCAGACGATCCGGTCTCAGTGGTCGTGCCCGGCACCATCCGCTACGGAAAGACGACCCTCAGACGCCATGGCTGAAATCCTCAAAGACGCAACGACAAAGAGCAGCCACGGAGCCGACTTGGAGTTGGCCGAACGCGTCCGAACCCTGATCGCAGATATCGAGACCCGCGGAGAATCTGCCGTTCGAGAGATGTCGAGAAGCTTCGACTCCTGGGAGCCCGAGCAGTTCCAGCTCACGTCAGCCCAGATACAGCAGACGCTCGACCGGGTCGATCCGGGCACCATCAGCGACATCGAGTTCGCGCAGTCGCAGATCCGCAACTTCGCCCAAGCCCAGCTCGCTTCACTGAACGACGTCGAAGTGGAGACCCTGCCAGGTGTGACGCTCGGTCACAAGAACCTTCCCGTCGACGCAGTAGGGGCCTACGTCCCGGGTGGCCGCTACCCGATGGTGGCATCGGCCCACATGAGCGTGCTGACAGCCAAGGTTGCCGGGGTTCCGCGCGTGGCGGCCTGCACCCCACCGATCGGCGGCGAGATCCCTGCCGAGACGGTCGCGGCGATGCACCTGGCCGGAGCCGACGAGATCTACCTGCTCGGTGGTGTTCAGGCCGTGGCGTCGATGGCGCTCGGCACCGAGTTCATCGAAGCCGTCGATGTGCTCGTCGGCCCCGGCAACGCCTTCGTCGCCGAAGCCAAACGCCAGCTTTACGGGCGCGTCGGCATAGACCTTCCGGCTGGACCCACAGAAACGCTGCTGTTGGCAGACGACACCGTCGACGGGGAGATCTGCGCCACCGACCTGTTGGGTCAGGCCGAGCACGGCCCGACCTCACCCGCGGTCCTGATCACAACCTCGCGGCGACTGGGCCTCGACACCATCGCCGAGGTTGAGCGCCAACTCGAGACGCTGCCCACCGCAGACATCGCGGCTAAAGCCTGGGCCGACTACGGCCGCGTGATCGTCGTCGACGACAACGCCGAGATGTTGGCGCTGGCCAACGAACTCGCATTCGAGCACGTCCAGGTGATGACCGGCGACGACGACTTCTTCCTGGCCAACATGGTCAACTACGGAGCGCTCTTTCTGGGACCGATGACCAACGTCTCCTACGGCGACAAGGTGATCGGCACCAACCACACGCTGCCGACCCAAGGTGCGGCTCGCTACACCGGTGGACTCTGGGTCGGGAAGTTCATCAAGACCGTCACCTACCAGCGGATCACGGACCCGGCATCGAGCGCCATCATCGGCGAGTACTGCAGTCGTCTCTGCGCCATCGAGAACTTCGCCGGCCACCAGGCGCAAGCCGATATCCGTGTCAAGCGCTACGGCGGAGTCGTGTGATGTTGACCGCAGTCGTGACCGGAGCCAGCGGGGGCATCGGATCAGCGATCGTCCGCCGCTTGGCCGCCGATGGATTCACTGTGGTGGCCGGCTACAACAACTCCGCCGAAGCCGCCGCTGACCTGGTGTCTGAACTCCCGGGGGACCAGCATCTGGTCCAGCGCATTGCAGTGCTCGAAGGTGATTCTCTCGATGCGCTCAGCGAGACCGTGGCCAGCAACTTCGGCCACCTTGATGTCTTGGTCAACTGCGCGGGGATGAGCCGCCCAGTGCCCCACGAAGACCTCGACAGCCTCGATGACGACCTGATCGATGAGATCTTCGCAACCAACTGGCGCGGGGCTTTTGCTGCTGTGCGAGCGCTTCGCCCACTGCTCGACAAAGGCACGAACCCGGTCGTGGTCAACATCTCCTCGGTGGCTGGTGTCACCGGACAGGGATCAAACGTCGCATACTGCGCTTCGAAGGCCGCCCTCGACTCCATGACTCGCTCGTTGGGCCGTGCCCTCGCACCCAAGATCCGGGTTGTGTCGGTGTCTCCGGGCTGGGTGTTGGGTGAGTACGCCATGCGCATGCCCCAAGAGGTGCTCGACACCCAGTGCGCCGCCACACCCCTGGCCCGCCTGGCCGACGCGACTGACGTGGCCGCGGCCGTCAGCGCAGTCGTCAACCACCTGCCGTTCACCACAGGATCAATTGTCAGCGTCGACGGCGGCCGACCTCTTGGAACGTCATGACGATGCCGCATTCACCTCACCTCGGTCCTCACCCCATTCGTCGATCACCATCTTCTGTCAACACAGGAGCCGACGATGACTGATCCCCTCCACCAGTCATCGTCGGAGGTGGTCGTCGATGCCGACGACTTCGCCCGTCGGATCATCGAGCCCGAAGACTTCGTGGCCGACACGGCTGCGTTCATCGACGTGCGCCTTGAACGCTCCGCAGGCAAGGCCAGCTATTCCATCATCGGGCCCGGTGTCTCTCAGAATCACGACCAGACGGTGAACCTCGACGTTCCCCACGGGTTCAACATCGGCGCGGCCAGCATGGACAGCGGCGTCATCAACGGCCAGCATCTTCATTTCACCGCAGAGGTCTTCATCTGCACTCGCGGCCACTGGCGGGTGGCCATCGGAGAACACGGTGAGCAGAAGCTGAAAATCGGACCGGGAACGATCTTCTCTGCTCCTACCTGGGTGTTCCGCGGTTTTGAGAACATCGGGGACGACGATGGATGGTTGTATGCCGTGCTTGGGGGCGATGACACCGGCGGCATCATCTGGGCTCCCCACGTGTTGCGGGCCGCCGCTGAAACAGGTTTGTACCTGCGTTCTGACTACACGATCGTCAACGGCACCGAAGGCGTGCCGCCCGATGACCTCGTGCAGCCTCTTGAACCGGCGCAGTTGGCATCAGTCGACCACTACAGCGACCAGGAACTAGCTGGACGCGCGGTCAGCCAAGAGGATCTGCGTTGGTCTGACCAGGCTCTGTTGTCCAATGTCGTCGAGGGTCACGCCAGCGCGATGGCTCCGGTTATCGGCCACGGAATGACCGAAGATCGCCACCATCGTTCGCCGATCACCTCCGCGCACGGCTTCAGCGTCGAGTGGTTGCGCCTTCCGCCCGGTTGCAGCACGGGTTTGCACCGACACGCACAGAATCAAGTTGTCATCGCCATCGACGGTTCTTGGGAGATTGCGGTGAACCGCAACGAGGACACCCTGCGATCTCGCCCAGCTTCAGGATCGGTCGTCTCCATCAACTCCGGTGCCTGGCGGGACCTGTCGAACTTCGGCGACAACGAAGCGCGTGCCGTTGTCGTGTGCGGCACCGATCAACGGGCCATGATCGAATGGGACTCCGGCATCGTTGAGGCCGCCCAGCAGGCTGGCTGGGGTCGTGACGCAGGCGGTTACCTCGCTCCCGTTGAACTGATCGGGAGGAACCAGCGATGACGCTTCCCGTAGTTCTGTTGCCCGGATCGATGTGTGACGCGGCCCTGTTTGCCGGCCAACTCGAGTCGCTTGGTTCGGCCGCGTCAGTGGGCGATCTGACCAGGTCGTCGACCATCGAGGCAATGGCCGCCGATGTTCTCGACAACGCCCCGCCGAGGTTCGCTGTGGTCGGTTTGTCGCTCGGAGGCATCGTCGCTGCAGAGGTGGCTGCACAGGCTTCCGGTCGTGTCGCCGGCGTGGCATTGCTCGACATCAATCTGGGTCTGCCCGACGAAGTCCAGATCGAGAACCGTCGCCTCTGGGCTGAGCTCGTGCGAATCGGCAATTTCGAGCAGCTCATCAAGGAAGTCGACCACTTGACCATCGACCCACAAGCTCACGGCCGAACCATTGTCGACATGGCCCAGCGTGTGGGTCCAGAAGCCTTCCTCAGACAGAACCAGGCTCTGTTGCATCGCCGCGACCGCCGCAACGACCTTGCGTCTGTGAATTGCCCCGTGCTGCTCGTATGCGGACGCGAAGACGAACTCTGCCCCCCAGCGATGCACAGCGACCTGGCAGACCGAATTCCGCACGCCCGCTTGTCAATAGTTGAGCGAGCCGGGCACCTGTCAACGATCGATCAGCCCGAGGAGCTGACCAGCCTCCTCAGCCGGTGGCTGAATCTGTGCAATACCAACCAACCCATGAAAGGCACTGACCATGAATACAACCAAGTATAAGTGGTGGCGATTCCTCGCCATCATCTTTGCGTTCACCCTCATCGCCGCCGCCTGCGGTGACGATGACGACGATGCGCCGGCGTCTCAGCCCGCCGACTCCGGAGACGATTCTGGAGACGACATGGCCGACGACGACCACGACGACGACGAAATGGCCGACGACGACCACGACGACGACGATGGCCACGACCACGACGAAGACGATGGCCACGACCACGACGACGACGAAATGGCCGAGGAGATGGCTCACATCTCCGATGAGTGCAACATCCCGAACCCGAGCGACGAAGTCGAGATCGACCTCATGGGTTGGGAGTTCCCGATCGTCAGCCAGTACCAGGATGAACTCGAGGACTGCGAGGAGGGCAACTACTCGTTCAACTACCAGTTCCTCGACTCGGTCGAGGCCCGCAGCGCCATGACCCAGGACGCCGCCACCGGATCACCCAGCTTCGAGCTCTACCAGGGCTCCAACGCCTTCATCAGCGAGCTGGCCAACCAAGGCTTCGTCCGGCCCCTCAACGACCTGGTCGACAAGTACCGCGACGAGTATGACCTCGACCAGATCGACCAGGCCTTCTGGGATATGGCATCGCTCGACGGCAACATCTACTCGATCCCCATGGTGTCGAACACCATGCACGTCTTCTACAACGAGCCGGCCCTCGCCGAGATCGGCGTGGACGTGCCCTCCACGTTCGACGAGGCCTTCGCGGCCTGCTCAGCCATCCAGGACGCCGGCTACGACATCGGCTTCCTCTACATGCTCTCAGCAGGCTGGGCCTGGCAGATCGAGTTCGACAGCGTCATCGGGGCGCTCGGCAGCTCCTCCATCGACCCGGTGACCGCGCAGCCCAACTTCACCAGCCCCGAGGGCATCGAGGCCGCCAGCCTGCTTCAGCGCATGTGGCAGGACTGCGCGCCCAACGCCAGCGGCACCTACAGCACCGACGACGTGCAGGCAGCCTTCCAGACCGGCGAGGCCATCCTCGGCCACACCTGGGCATCGAGGGCAGGCGCCATGGACGACCCGGAGGCGTCGACCGTGGTCGGCCAGATCCAGTTCGCCCCGGCGCTCAGCCCCGGCACCGGCACCCTGGCCGCACCCGCCTACATCGACGGCTGGATGATCCCCGCCGGCACCCCCGAGGAGAACGTCGAGGCCATCTTCCTGGCCATGCTCGCCGCCACCGACCTCGAGAGCCAGCAGGCAGCCGCCCAGTTCGGCCTAGTCACCCGCAGCGGCGTCAGCCACCCCGAAGGGCCACGTGACGCAGCCGCAGCCGAGGCCAGCCTGGTCAACGGACGAGGCGCCGACCTCACCCACCCGGCCGCAGGCATCGCCCGCGCCAAGCTCGGCGAGGCGCTCGTGACCATCCTCGACGGAACCCCTGTGGAGGAGGCCCTCGCCGCAGCCGAGGAGGCATACATCACCGAGGCCACCGAGCAGGGCCTGCTCTAGGCTCCGGAGACAGTTCAGTAGCCATTCCTCTGAGCGGGGCGGTGTCGCAGTGGCACCGCCCCGCAAGGGGAGTGCAGCCACTCTTTGATTGGCGGGATGTGTAACTTGATCCGATGAACAAACCCGAACGCGTGAAACTGCCGCGGCTGCGTCGACGGGTGGCCGTTCTGCTGGTTGCATCCGTGGCCCTCACGACCGCCTACACCGTGCCCACCGCGTCCGCAGACACCGAAACCGCTGCCGAGGAAGTATCGACCCAACAGACGTTTGTCGATGTGCCCGGCGACCGCTACTTCACAGAGGCCGTTGCCTGGTCTGTCGAGAACGACGTCACGGGAATCGACGGCGACGAATTCGAGCCCGACAGACAGGTCACCAGAGGAGAGGCCGCCGTCTGGCTGTGGCGCATGGGGAACCAGCCGGAGGCGGCACCCCACATGTTCACGGACGTTCCCGAGCATCAAGCCCAAGCCGTCGCCTACCTGAAAGAAAGCAACATCACGACGGGCACATCGCCCACCATGTTCTCGCCGGACAAGATCCTGACCCGCGCTGAGGCGGCGGCCTTCCTGTGGAGACTGGCCGGCGAGCCGACGCCGCCTTCACTGTCGTTCGCCGACGTCACCAGCGAATGGCAACGAGCGCCGGTCGCCTGGCTCTCCCAAACCAACATCACCACGGTGAAGTCGCCCACAGCATTCTTCCCCGATCGTGAATTGACCCGGGCGCAGTGGATCACTTTCCTGTACCGCTACAGCACCGGTGTGGGCGACCCCATCACAGTGCCGGAAACCCGGGCGAGTGGCCGCTGCGCCGACACCCTCTCCGAAGACATCTATGAATGGGAGTTCTGTGCCTGGCAGAACTTCCGGGAGAGCGACAAACACAATTACGTGCTGTCGGACTCCGAAGCCGCGGAGTTGATCAGCCGTGTCTGGGCCGAGGTATATGTGGAGGGCAAGCCGGCGAACGCGCCGACCTCGGAACTGGTGCCCTTGGGAGTGGTCTGTGCAGCCCCCATCGAGGGCGGCGGATTCACCATTGGCTGCTATCAGCGCGCCGAGAACCACATCCGCCGAACAGACGCCCTCTTGGACACGCTCCTTCATGAACTCGCCCACGCGCTCGTGCGCGATCACCCGTCGATACGCGAGTGCAGCACCGTCAACGGCACGAACCAGTATCGAATATGCATCGCCAACGACATCTTCAGATGTGTGGCAGACCATCTCTACGTGACCTACGCCCAGATCCCTCCGGCCGGGGTGTGCGGAACAGCAACTCCGCCGGTGGCGGATGAGTCACAGGACACATGGACCATCAGGCCCATCCGAACCGGCGGCAAGATCGCCTATATCAACTCCTTCTATCATTCGCTGCCCTATCCGCACGAGGGTGCCACCGTCAATCTGGTCGTCAGGTGCAGGCCTTCAGACCCCGAAGCAGACCCCGACGCGGATACCGACAGCGACGATCTCGATGTCTTCCTGTGGCTTCAATCCGGATATCTCGCCGGGCAGCACACCAACAACGAGTTGATTCCCGTCAGCTACGTGTTCGGCAGCTATGAGCTGCTGGACTGGGAGGAGTCCAGGCGCGCCGAATACGTGCTGAGGAACATCAAGACGGGTGACTGGCATGAATCGACCACCAAGAGGGGCGCTTTCGTCCCGCAGTATCTCCATCGAGAGTTCTTGAACTCGGTGGTCTCGAACGACTGGGCGTACCTCAATGTCGAGCAGTACGACGCCAGCAACTTCGGAGTCTTCGCGTTCTTGACCGACGGATCGCTGCCCGAGGTTCAAGAAGTGACCGAGGACTGTGGGTGGACTTGGGAGGACGGGCAGGGCAATCCGGGGTCGGACCAGCCATCCGCTCCCACAAGGTGGAACAGCTACGACTACGAGCGCGGCACGATCGCCTATGTCGACGCCTACTCCACTGAGTCTCCTTCCGACTTGATCGCCGACGGCAGGAACACCCTTTTTGTCAGGTGTCGGAATCCGTATGCCCAAGATCTCTTCGGCAACAGCGACGGTGAGCTCAGTATCTACATCAGAGTCCGGTCCGGGCAGTTGTTCGGAGACCACGACAACCGCAACCTGATCGAGGTGCACTACGTGTCGGGTCCGGCTGAGATACTGGAGTGGGACGAACAGCGGCGAGACAACTACATCGAGGAGAACAAGCAAGTCTCATTTTGGAGCGAGTCGAGAAGCAAGAGAAGCATGTTCGTTCCCAGCACGCTTCAAGGTGATCTCATCGACGCGCTCACAGACGACGATTGGATCGATGTCTTTGTCCGTCAGCTCGCTTTCGATGAAGAGACGGTGTTCCGATTCCACAGCGACAACGCGGAGAGTCACCTCCAACGTGTGACTGACGCGTGCGACGGGGAATAGACACTCCCTTTTGCTGAAGCCCCGAGGGTTTCCTGTCGGGGGAGCAACTAGCGGGTGAGCAACGAGTGAGGTCTAGATTGGCGTGATGGATCAGACCACGACCGGCGACACAACGACGTCAGCCATCCGTATCGAGAGTGTCGGTGGGCCTGAGGTCATGCGCCTTGTGGACCTTCCCGTTCCGCGACCCGGGGTTGGTGAGTTGTTGGTGGAGGTGGCTGCGGCCGGGGTGAACTTCATCGACACCTACCACCGCAGCGGACTGTACGAATTGCCGCTGCCCACCGTTCTGGGCCAGGAGGGCGCTGGAACGGTGGTCGCGAAAGGCCAGGACACCGATGCTTTCGCGGTCGGTGACCGCGTGGCGTGGTGTGGCTCGGGGGGCTCTTATGCGCAGCGCGCCGTGGTCCGTGCCGCGGCAGCAATCCCGGTACCTGACGACATCGACATTGAGGTCGCAGCTGCTGCTCCGCTGCAGGGAATGACCGCGCACTATCTGGCCAGCGACTGTCCTCGGCTGAACCCCGGCGACCGCTGCCTGATCCACGCCGCCGCGGGCGGCACCGGGCGGTTGCTCGTGCAGATGGCCAAGCTGCGCGGGGCTGAAGTGGTCGCCACGGTGGGCAGCGACGAGAAGGTCGAGCTCGCCCGTTCGGCCGGCGCCGACCATGTCGTCAACTACACCACCACCGACCTGGTGGAAGGTGTCGAGGAAGCGGTCGGGCCCGAGGCGATTGATGTCGTCTACGACGGAGTGGGAGCCGCGGTGTACGACGACAGCCTGCATCTGTTGCGTCCTCGTGGGGCGATGGTGACCTTCGGCAACGCTTCGGGGCCGGTTGAGCCCAAGCCGCCGTTGCATCTGTCGGCCAAGTCTTTGTGGTTGACGCGACCCACGCTGTGGAGCTTCATCAGCGAACGAAGCGAACTGGAGGCCAGGGCAGCCGAGTTGTTCGGCTGGATCTCCTCGGGCGACCTGCAGGTGCTCATTGCCGCACGCCTGCCGCTGGCCGAAGCCCCCGAAGCACACCGCCTGCTCCAGGGCCGCACTCTGGCCGGCAAGATCCTGCTCGTCTGCTGAGGCGCCGCAGTCGAGCCCCAACTGGTCGTTTCTCCACACCTGTCAGCGCACTCAAGCGATAGTGTCAGGCCATGGATTTAGCGATCGATTCTGCCCGATACGGCCTATTGCAATCCGTTGTCGACCCCGACAGCTACCAGCGATCGGTGCAACGGTTCCGCGAGGCCAACATCCTGCTTCCGACCTTCGCACAGCTCGCCGATCCCTCCACGATCCCTGCCGAGATACGCAGCGCGCTCGACAGCGTGGGGCGCAACGATGCACATCCGTTGAATCTGTTCCGGGTCCACTGGTACAACGGCTGGGACCGCTCCGATCAGGTTGCTGTCCCCGAACATGTCGTGCTGCCGGGCGAACTGACCGGGGTTGACGCCCGCATTGTGTTGGTGTTCGGCAACCGATTCCCCATGATCGGGGCGCACAAGGTTCTGGCTGCCTATTCCTGTCTGGTGCCACGCGTGGTGAGCGGCCAGTTCGACCCGACTCGTCATCGCGCCATCTGGCCGTCCACCGGGAACTACGCGCGCGGCGGGATCGCCATCTCGCGGCTGATGCAGAGCCGTGGCGTGGCTGTGCTGCCCGAGAACATGTCGCAGGAACGTTTCGACTGGCTCGATGCCTGGGTTCCGAACCCCGACGACGTCATCCGTACTCCCGGGTCTGAGAGCAACGTCAAGGAGATCTACGACGCCTGCAACGAACTCGAACGAGACCCCGGCAATTTCATCCTCAACCAGTTCTCGGAGTTCGCAAACCACATCGGCCATTACACGGTCACCGGGCAGGCTCTCGGCCACGTCTTCACCTCGATGTTGGATGACGATCCCGACCTGCGTCTTGCCGCGGTGACGGTGGCATCCGGATCGGCAGGCACTCTGGCAACAGGTGACCGACTCAAGGACGATTTCGGCACCAAGATCGTGGCTGTGGAAGCGCTCGAATGCCCGACCATGCTCTACAACGGATACGGCGAGCACAACATCCAGGGGATCGGCGACAAGCACATCCCGCTGATTCACAACGTCATGAACACCGACATCGCCGCGGGTATCAGCGACCAGGCGACCGACGGGCTCAATCTGGTGTTCACAACCGACGCCGGCAAGCGCTACCTGGCTGACCGCCTCGGTGTCGACCCAGAGATCGTCGATCAGCTTCGCCACTTCGGTTTCTCCTCGATCTGCAACATGCTGGCGGCGATCAAGACCGCCAAGCAGCTCGATCTGGGCCACGACGATGTGGTGATCTCAGTCGCAACCGACGGCTCGGAGCTGTATGTCAGCGAGAAGCAGCAGCTGCTGGCCACCGACTACCCCGACGGATTCGCGGAGATTCATGCCGCGGAGATCGTTGCCCAGCACCTGCTGGGAGCCGACACCGAGCATCTCGAGGAACTTGATTCCGTGGGGCGCAACCGCATCTTCAACCTCGGCTACTACACCTGGGTCGAACAGCAGGGTGTGAGCGTTGAAGACTTCGATGTACGTCGTGACCAGGGCTTCTGGAACCACCTCCACACAATGGCCCCGGGTTGGGACGCCATGATCGAAGAGTTCAACGCGGCCACCGGCGTGACCGTCTAGACCCTCGATGACCGCGGCTCAATGACCACTTCCTGGCTAGAGACACCTCCAGGAGCAGTCTGGCCGACTGCCCAGGAAGAAGAGACGAACCCGTTCCTGCGTTATCGCCAGTTGTTGTGGTCGTGGCACCGCTGGATAGACGCTGGTTTGCCCGACCGTGACTTCACCGCCATGGTCCGCTCCCTCGACGATTCGGTGAAATCAGTCGACGGCGCAGGCTTCGTCACGACTCCCTCCTGTTGGGTTCCGTCGCTTGGGGTCGCTTCCCAAGAGACTGTCTTCGCCAAGGACGAGACCGGCAATGTGGGCGGATCGCACAAGGCCAGGCATCTCATGGGACTGCTTTTGCATCTTGCGGTCGATGCGGTGGCCAACGACACCCGTCTGGCCATCTCCTCATGCGGCAACGCAGCACTCGGCGCTGCCACCGTGGCTCGCGCTGCGGGCCGGCCGATCGATGTCTTCATCCCGACTTGGGCCGACCCCAAGGTCGTGGCAGCGCTGGAGAGCCTCCAAGCCACGATCCATGTCTGCGAACGTCAGGCCCATGAGTCGGGTGACCCGTGCATGTTGCGGTTTCAAGAAGCGGTGTCGGCCGGGGCGTTGCCTTTCGGTGTGCAGGCCACGGAGAACCTCTGGACTCTCGACGGCGGTCGCACCATCGGTTGGGAACTCGCCGACCAGCTCGGAGCCGACTCTGTGGACCATGTGCTGGTACAGGTCGGTGGCGGCGCGTTGCTCACGAGCTGCGCAATCGGTCTGCTCGAGGGCGCTGAGCTAGGTCCGCTGAGGCGTGTGCCACGCGTCTGGGCGGTGCAGTCAGAGCAGTGCGCGCCCTTTGACCGTGCATGGTCGCAGATACCCGCCGCAACGACCATCGACGAACGCCTGGGTCTCGCCGAGCAACAAGCCGAGAATCTGATGACCCCCTGGCCCGATCCGTCATCGGCTGCCACCGGCATCCTCGACGACGTCACCTACGATTGGCTCGGCGTGGCCCGTGCACTGTTGCTGACCGGCGGCTCGTCGGTGCTGGCCACCGAGGACGATATCGAGTCCGCCAACCAACAGGTCCGTGCCGCCGACTACGACGCCGACCACACCGGCAGCGCCGGCTACGCAGGCCTGCTAGCCGCCCTCCGCCAGGGCTCCATCTCCCCCACCGACACCGCCGCCGTCCTGATCACCGGCGTCCAGCGCTAGCCCACCGCGCCCGCGAGAATCAACCGTCGCCCCGGCGAACCCGCGGTGGCAGTCGTGACCAACCCCGCGCGCGGCAACAAAGTAAGGGGCTCCGGCTACGCCCGGAAACCAGCAAACGTGTCGATCATCAGGTTCACGTCGGGGCCCAAGGGGTAGAGGATCGGGGTGGTGCAGCCCCGCTCGATGTACTCCGACACCTTGGCGACGGCCTCCTCGGGAGTACCCGACGCGGTGCAGCGCTGCACCACGTCGTCGGGCACGAGCTTCGAGGCCGCCACTACCTGTTCGTGCGTGGCGGGCCAGGTGAGAACCTTGTGGATGTCGTTGAGAAGATCATCAGACACCCCGCTGGCAGCCATGATGTGAGGCTGCTGCCCCAGGTACTGGGTCAACAGCAGGCGTGCGCCGTCCAGAGCGACCTGACGGTCCTCGTCGACCGAACAGACGATCAACTGCGGTCGGTCGATGTCGTCTAGGTCACGTCCCGCTGCGGTTGCACCCGCCTCCAGAGCCGCCATCGCCCGGTCGTTGTAGGCCGGCTCGACCATGTAGTTCAGCACCACACCGTCGGCGATCTTTCCGCACAGTTCCATCATCTTCATGCCGGTGGCACCGATGTAGATCGGCACGTCCTTGGCCCTGCGCTCCTGGTGGACGTAGTCGAGCTCCACGCCGTCGAGTTGCACGAAGTAGCCGTCGTAGTCGACCGGACCGTCGCAGGCCAGCAGGGCACGGCACGCCTCGACCACCTCACGCATCACCCGCAGCGGACGGGCCCGGTCAATCCCCACTTTGGCGGCGAGCGGATCCCACCAGGCGCCCAAGCCTAAAATGATGCGGCCCGGGGCGAGGTCATCGAGGGTCGAGAAGGTTGAAGCCAGACGGGCGGGGTTGCGCGTCCAGCAGTCGACCACGCCGCTGCCGATCTTGATCGTGTCGGTCACCGACGCGAACGCTGCCATCGGCACACACACCTCTCGAACCAGACGTGAGTCGGCCTGCCAGACCGCATCGAACCCCCGGTCCTCGGCATACTGAACGTGGGCCATGGCGTCACGGATGCTGCGGGCATCCTGCATGTACAGGGCAACAGGCTGGGACATCAGAGGTCCTCCAGTTTCTCGAAAAGACGTTGCGCCGCTTCGGCGGCCTTGGCCCGAATCTCGGTCGCATCGACCTTAGTCAGCCGACCGTCTTCCATCACTGTCTCTCCGTCGACGGTGATCTGGCGCGGGGTCACGCCCGTGGTGAAGGCCAGGCGCCACGGGTCCATGTCTTCGTAGTTCCAGGTCACGACATCGTTGCGACTCTCACCGAAGAGGTCACGGTTGACTTCCAGCATTCCCCAGGCGGTGTCGGGAACCGCCGTCACGTCGTGTTCGCGCATACGCACGTAGGCGACGCGGAACTCATCGATCATGTCGGCACCAATCCCGTCGGTTCCCAGTCCCGTGGGATTGGAGAAACGCGTGGGGCGCGCATATCCGACGGCATTGTTCATGTTCGACCGCGGGTTGTGGATCAGAGAGCCGGCCAGGCCGTGGTCGTCCTCCAGGTGGACTCCGTGGATGATCAGCCAATCGTCGGAGGCAAGCGGGGCGAGTCGAGGCGCCGCTCCCCTGTCCGCCGTACCCTCGGCCACGTGAATGTGCACACCGACATTGAACTCTGCGGCCAGTTCAGCTGCCGCGGCAAGCGTCTCGTCGGTGCAGGTGAAGGCGGCGTGTACGCCGACCATCGCAGTAGCGCCACTGGCAAGATGACGGCGGTTCTCCTCCAGCCCGCGGCGTGCACCTTCAGTCATCGGACCGGACGTGTCGAAACCCCTCGGGTCGAAGTCTACGGAGTCGACGCCACCGGGATGACGGTCGGTGACCCCGTAGCAGGTGTTGACGCGCACGCCGACCTCGGCGCATCCCGCAGCAATCGCTTCGAGCGAGCCTTCGATGGCGTTCGGTGACTCGTGGTGGTCGATGATGCAGGTCGTGCCGCGTTCCAAGGCTTCAAGCGCAGCGAGCTTGGCCGACCATTCGATGGTGTCAAGGTCGAGCGCCCGATCGAGGCGCCACCAGACCAGTTCCAGAATGTCGAGGAACGACCCTGGTGTACGGGGCGGCGCCGGCATCCCCCGGGCGAGTGCCGAATACAGGTGATGGTGCGCGCAGACCAGGCCGTGCGTCTGGTTGGAACTGAGATCGGTAGCTACTGCCACGCCAGTTCGCGCTCGCGGTTCGACTCGTTGGAAATCGGCAGTTCGTTGCGCCATTCACCGTCGTAGTTGCGCACGGCTGCCGCTACCGCACCCGCTGTGGGGACGAGTCCGATCTCACCCACCCCTTTGATCCCGTAGGGAGAGTTGGGTTCGGCCGACTCGACGAGTATCACGTCGACCGGCGGCATGTCCTTGGGTCGGATGATCCCCAGGCTGCGCAGAGTCATGTTGTTGGGCATCCCCACCTCGTCGCAGGGGAAGCCCTCGGTGAGTGCATAGCCCAAGCCCATATGCACCGAACCTTCGATCTGGCCTTCGCACAACACCGGGTTTACCGCGCGGCCCACATCGTGGGCCGCCACAACCTTCTCCACCAGACCCGTCTCGGGATCGAGCACAACAAGCTGGGCGGCGTATCCGAAGGTCGAGTGAATGATCGGGTTCTCAAGGCCCTCCGACAGCGAGTTGGTCCAATCGACCCGGTACTCACCCTCGTAATCGACGCCGACCTTGCACCCGTCCGCGAGTGCTGCACGGCACGCCTCCTGCACCGAGCCGGCACCCATCAGAGTGCCTCGCGACCCGGTGGTCTGGCCCGCTCCCAGCTCGCGGCTGGTGTCGACGAGCACCTCGATCCGTTCGGGGTCGATACCAAGTTCTTCGACTGCTACCTGAAGCGCGACCGTGTGGACTCCCTGACCCATCTCCGTCCAGCAGTGCCGTACCTCCACCTGACCGTCTTCACGGAAATGCACCACTGCTTTCGCTATCTCCTTGAACCCGTTGCCGAGACCGGAGTTCTTGAGCCCGAGACCGAGTCCGACCGGTTTGCCGGCGGCGACCGCGGCGTCGAAAGCGGGTTTGATTGCGTCGAGGCACGCCTGAGCCCCCAAGCAGCCGTCGTCCATGATCTGCCCGGGGCCCCATATCTTGCCGGGTTCAACCACGTTGCGTTGCCGCATCTCCCAGGCGTCGATCCCGACCGCGTCAGCGAGCCGGTCCATGACGCCCTCCATGGCGAACTGAGCCTGGTTGGCGCCGAAACCCCGGAACGCTCCACCTATCGAGTTGTTGGTGCGAGCCGCGACCGCTTCGACATCGATGTTGGGGACGATATACGGGCCGCTGGCATGGCCCGCGGCCCGTTCAAGCACCTTCATCCCGACCGAGGCGTAGGGTCCGGAATCACCGAGCATCCGCGCATGCAGCGCCACGAGCTTGCCGTTCTCGTCGCATCCGGCGCGATACTCCATGCGGATCGGGTGTCGTTTGGTATGAACCAGCAACGATTCCTCGCGTGAGAACGTGACCTTCACGGGGCGTTTGAGCAACCATGCCGCGAGCGCCGTCTGGCCCTGGTTCGACATGTCCTCCTTGCCTCCGAAAGCACCCCCGTTCGACACCAGCTCGACCATGATCTGATCCGGGTCGACATCAAGAATGGCGGCGATGTCGTTGCGATCGTCCCAGATCCCCTGCCCTCCGCTGTAGACCATCAAGGTGCCGTCGTCTTCGGGGACCGCAAGAGTCGACTCGGGCTCCACGAAAGCGTGGTCGATCCGCTGGGTCTGGAAAGTCTCGTGCACGACATGGGCGGCGCCGGCCAGAGCCGCTTCGGTGTCGCCTCGCGTGTACACCGAGCGTGACAGGACATTCCCGTCCAAGCCCCAGACAGCGTCCTCATCGGAGGCGACAGCCGCCGCCGGCTCCACTATGGGCGGCAGAACATCGTAAGTGATGTCTACCAGCCCAGCAGCAGCCCGGGCCGTCTCGCGGTCTTGGGCGACGACCATCGCCAGCACATCTCCGAGGTAGCTGGTCCGACCTCCGACGGGGATGAAGATGGGCCAGTCCTTGTGGATCAGACCCACGCGAAGCTCGCCTGGAACATCGGCGGCGGTGAACACCCGCTCCACTCCCTCGACCGCTTCGGCTCTGCTGGTGTCGATTGCGACGATGTCGGCGCGGGCGTGATCCGCGAGCTTGAAGGCGCCGTGAAGCAGACCCTCGGGTCGCATGTCGTCAATGAACGGCCTCAACCCGACCGCCAACTCGAGACCCTCATACTTGACACCACAGCTGCCGATCCCTCCGGGCCTCTCCGGTTCGGGGATGTTGCCCGAGGCAAGAGCCTCCACCGCGTCGAGCACTTTGATGTAGCCGGTGCAGCGACACAGATGCCCGCCGAGGTGGCGCGACGCCTCCTCACGGGTCAGTGCCGATCCCTTGCGATCGATCAACGCCTTGGCGCGCACCGCGATTCCAGGAGTGCAGAACCCGCACTGGAGTGCGCCGCAGGCCGCGAAGGCACGGGCCATGCGATCAACCTCTTCGGGGTCCATGCCTTCGAGGGTGGTGACCGAACTCCCGGCGGTCTTGTCGAGGCTGACCTGGCACGCAACCCGGGCTTTGCCGTCGATCAGTACCGTGCAGCATCCGCACTGTCCTGTGGGTGAACAGCCGTCCTTGGGTGAGATGACATCCAGTTCTTCGCGCAGGGCGCTCAGCAGATGAGGATGGTTCCCCCGGATCGTCACCGGCGTTCCGTTGAGTTCAAATGTGGTCATGGTTTCTCTTCTTTATTCAGGTGAGTTCTTCGTGGTCGTCGGCCAAGCCTCGAAGGACATGCAACAACACGTTAGTTCCAGCAGCGATGTCGGCGGGCGCCGTGAACTCGAAAGGGTTGTGCGAGAGGCCCATCCAGCTTGGAGTGAAGATCATTGCGGTGGGGCAGACGCGGGCCAGCATCTGCGCATCGTGCCCGGCACCTGACGGCATGCGTTTGACCGAATGTCCCAGTTCCTTGGCGGTGCGTTCGACCATGCCGACAACCTCAGGGTCGAAGACGACCGGTTCGAAGCGAGCCAAGGATCTGGAGGTGATGGTGACGTTCTCGCTCTCGGCCAGTTCATCGCAGAACACGGCCAGCCGCTTCTCGGCTTGCTGCAATGTCAGTTCATCTGTGTTGCGAAGGTCGACGGTGAGCGTTGCATTGGCGGCCACCACGTTGACCAGGTTCGGATGCAGCTTGATCTGCCCGACCGTGGCGACTTGCCGACCGCCCAGTTCCAGCGCGAGCTCACGCACGAACGTGGCGATTCGGGATGCGGCATATCCAGGATCACGTCGCAGGTTCATGGGTGTGGTGCCGGCGTGGTTGGATTGGCCCTTGATGGTGATCTCGGTCCAGCTGATGCCCTGGACGCTTTCGACGGCCCCGATGGTGACCTCTTCGGCTTCCAGCACCGGTCCCTGCTCTATGTGCAGCTCAACGAAGGCATGGGGCGCGGCCGCCGGGCAGGGTGCTCCACCTCGGTAGCCGATGCGATCCAGTTCCTCGCCGAGCACCGCTCCGTCGATGCCGACCGTGTCGAGTCCCTCCTCGAGGCTCATCCCGCCGACGTAGACGAGGCTGCCCAGCATGTCGGGGGGGAATCTTGAGCCCTCCTCGTCGGTGAAGAACCCGACCGCCAGCGGGCGACGGGTCGAAAGGCCCGCCTCGGCGATCGTCTCCACCACTTCGAGACCGGCCAGAACTCCGAGATTGCCGTCGTATCGTCCGCCGGTACGAACGGTGTCGATGTGCGATCCGGTCATTACGGGATCAAGCGACGCGTCGGTGTCTGGGCCCTTCCACATTGCCGTGACGTTGCCGATTCCGTCGATGGTGATCTCCATCCCGAGATCACGCATCCAGGTGACGACCAGGTCCCGGCCTGCTTTGTCCTCGTCGGTCAACGCCAGACGGGAGCAGCCATCGGTGTTTTCGATCGCGCCGATCTGCGCCAGTTCGTCGATTCGGCCCATCAGCCGGTCAACGTTGATACGGAGATCGTCCATATCACCGCATTCTTACACCAAACCGCCCCATTCTCTAGGGGAAAAGGGGGCACGGGCCGCAGATCAGGGCTCCGCGCCGGCCATCAGCAGGCCGAGGTCCTCCACCGTGCACTCGGAACGGTCGATCACTGCCACGATCCAACCTTCGAACATGACCGCCACCCGGTCGGCGAGCGCCATCACCTCGTCTAGGTCCTCCGACACGACCAGCACCGCGGTTCCCCGCTCCCGTTGGGCGATCAACCGCTCGTGGATGTACTCCGCAGCACCGATGTCGACCCCACGAGTCGGCTGCGCAGCCAGCAACACAGCCGGTTCGGCGGACAGCTCCCTCGCCATGATCAGTTTCTGGATGTTGCCTCCCGACAGCGCGCTGGTCGGCGTGTCTATCGACGGGGTCTTGACGTCGTAGTGCTTGACCAGACGGCCGGCTCGCTCTCGCAACGCCGGGAGCTTCAAGAAACCCCACTGGGAGAACTCCTCTGAGTCATGGTTGAGCAGCATCAGGTTCTCGCTGACGCTGAACTCGGCGACTGCGCCATGGAGCATCCGCTCCTCAGGCACGAATGCGAGTCCTGCGTCACGGCACTGTCTCGGCGATGCCCCTGTGATGTCCCGACCATCAAGGCGCACCGAACCGGCCGCAGCGGAACGCAGCCCGGACACAGCCTCACAGAGTTCGCGCTGACCATTGCCCGAGACCCCGGCGATACCGAGGATCTCACCACCCGAAACCGACAGGTCTACCTCATGCACCGCGAGCGCCTCGCGATCACCCATGACACTCAGAGCTTCGATCTCGAGCCGCGGCACGCCGACCGAGACCGGCGGTTTGTCGGGAGCGAGCTTCACGGGCCGGCCGACCATCATCTGTGCCAGCTGCTGGCGGGAGGTCTCGGCCGGGGTGGTCGATCCGGTCACCCTGCCGTCCCGCAGCACCGTGATCCGGTCCGAAAGGGCCATCACCTCATGAAGTTTGTGGGAAATGAAGATCAGACCGCGACCGTCGTCGGCGATCTGGCGCAGGGTCACGAAGAAGTCGTTGACCTCCTGGGGGGTCAACACCGCGGTCGGCTCGTCGAGGACCAGCAGATGAGCGTCGCGGTACAGCGCCTTGAGGATCTCGACTCGTTGACGCTCCCCCACCGCGAGTTGCCACACCAAGGCGTCCGGGTCGACATCGAGGCCGTAGGTTTCGGCAAGTTCGGTGAGGCGTTCGCGTACCTGACCCATGTCGGAGGTACCCAGGCCCAAGGCAACGTTCTCGGTGACTGTGAAGGTGGGGACCAGCATGAAGTGCTGGTGGATCATGCCGATACCGGCTTGGATCGCCGCAGCCGGAGAGTCGATCTCAAGCGGCGACCCCTCGAACGTGATGGTCCCCTCGTCGGCTGTGTAGAGACCGAACAGGATCTTCATCAGGGTGCTCTTGCCCGCTCCGTTCTCGCCGAGCAGCGTGTGCACCTCACCGGCGCGCACGTCGAAGTCAACGCTGTCGTTGGCGAGCACCCCGGGGAACGTCTTGGTGATCCCCCTCATCTCAAGCATCGAGTCGGTCATGACCTTCCCAGACCACCTCCGGCGGCAGAAAGTTGTCGGGGGCGCGCCGCTGGCGGCGCGCCCCCGACCTGATCAATCGGCTCAGCCGACCGTTGTGGTTACTTCGCCTGCGATCACCGCTTCGGCGGTGGAGTTCACCAGGTCGGTGATGTTGTCGGGTACATCCCAGTTCCCGTACTCGATCCCCAGACCACCGTTCTCCAAGTTGATCTCGTAGCTCGAACCGCCGAGAACTCCGTCGTTGAGGTCGTCAACAAGCTGCTGCAGGGCGACTTCCCAGCGATACACCTGGTTCGCCGCTACGACTCCGTCTGCCGCGGCGCCTGTCTGATTCGACTGCGTACCGAACCAGAGGATTCCCTCATCCTCGGCGACGCTGATCGCCCCGACCGTCATCTGAGCCGTGCCGGTCAGAATGTCAGCGCCGTTGGAGACGAATCCTGTCGCAGTCTCGGAGGCGAGTTGCACGTCGGCGAACGATTCAATGTAGACGACATTGACTTCCGCGCCACCGGCCTCTGCGCCCAGGCGGAATCCATCGACGTAGAGCTTCGCGTCACCGACCTCGATCGGTCCGACAATGCCCACGTTGCTGCCGAGCTCCGCCGCTGCACGACCCAGCACGTATCCGCCCTCGTTCGAAGCGGCCGTGTAGGCGGACACGTTCGGCAGGCCGAACGTGTCGACCGCAGTACCCCAGGCAAACGCCGTGTCGGGGAAATCCGTGGCGATCTCCTGGACCAGACCGCCGTACTGCGAGCCGTGGGCGACAACGAGGTCATAACCGTCCTCGGCGTACTGACGCAACGCCACACCGGCGTCCTCAACGATGAAGGTTCCTGGGGTGATCGCCACCTCGGACACTCCCTCGAGACAGTCGACACCGTCGACGATGCTCTGTGTGAAGGCCAAGTCGTTCTCACCGCTCGGTGCGACGATGGCTACACGGATCCCCTCGCCTTCGCTACCGGCGTCGCACTCGCGTTCGGCAATTGCGGACGAATCGTCATCGTCTCCACACGACGCTGCTACAAGGCTGAATGCGGCCAGCAGCGTTACAAGAAACAACATTGTCTTTTTCATTTTTTCCCTCCTGGGTGCTCGTGACGAATCGGTTTCACCCGTCGCGACTGAATGGAACTGTGAGCGCTGCGGGTTGATCAGCGGCCCGGCGTGCAATGATCGCTAACGCGATCACCGTAAGGACAGCAGGTGCCATGGTGGTGAGACTCGCTGTCGCCCCCGTGACAATACCTAGTGTTTTCCACTGTGTCACGGTCGCTGTTATCAACCCGTAGAGCAGAGACCCGGCAAGTACACCCACCGGACGCCACGCCCCGAAGTAGACGAGCGCCACGGCGATGAAGCCGATCCCGTTGGTGAGGTTGTTCTGGAACGTGCCGAGTTCGATGGTGAGAGCGGCTCCAGCGAGCCCGGCCAGCGAGTTCCCGATCAGCATGGCGACGGCCCGGGTCCGGTACACGCTGACACCCAGAGAATCGGCTGCTTCGGGGCTCTCTCCGACTGCGCGAATGTTGAGCCCCAACGTTGTGCGATTGACGATGATCGTCAACGTGGGAACCAACAGGACCGCCAGATAGACGAGCAGGCTGTGGTTGAAGAACATGTCGCCGATATGGGGGATGTCACCCAACAGCGGAATCTTGAGGTCGTCGAAGGACGGGATGCCTCGGGGGGTACCAACCTGCTTGAGAAAGAGCAGCTCACTCATTCCCAAACCGAACAGGTAGATGCCGATGCCGCTGATCCCCTGCTCGGCCTTGAATACCAGAGTAACCGTGGCGTATGCGACGCCCATTATCAGACCCACGCCGAGACCCACGGCCACGCCCAGCAGACGCGAGTCGGTCTCCAGGACTGTCCAGTAGGCGAAGAAGGCTCCCAGCAGCATCACCCCGTCGACACCGAGGTTCAACACGCCGCTGCGTTGACCTATGGTCTCGCCCAGCGCGGCGAGCAGGTAGGGCGTCGCCAGGCGCATCGCCGAAGCGAACGTCGCCACCAGCACCGACAGCGTGAAGAACTCACTCATCGGGGCGCGTTTCATTCGCTGAGGGCGACGCCTCAGACCCGCGGGCATCGTCAGGGTCTGCTGGCGCGGCGGACGACGCCTCAGGCTCTGCTTGCGCTGCGGACGGAGCCGCAGATCCCACGTCACCTTCGGAGCTGGCGGGTTCAGACGCGGACGGTGCCGCGGAACCGGCAAATTCATGGGTTCGCATGCGGGAGATCTCCAGCGCCTGGCGGAGACGGTCACGCACGCTGGTGCTGCTCACCACGAACACCACAATCAACCCGTTGAGACCGATTACCAGGGCCGAATCGATCTGGATGGCGCGTTGCATGGCATTGGCACCGACGAGCAGACCTCCGAACAAGAACGAAGACGGGATCGTCCAGAGCGGGTGGAGACCTCCGAACAACGCCGCGACGATCCCGTTGAAGCCCGACGATCCGGTGAAGCCGAGCGACGATCCATCGGTGATCAAGCGATGCGACTGGCTTCCGAACACGAGCACCGCACCCGCCAGACCACACATCGCCCCCGAATAGGTGAGAGCCAGCATGGTCATGCGCTTGAAGGGCATGCCCGCATAGTTCGCCGCCGCGGAGTTGTGCCCTACCGCACGGGTCTTGAACCCTGTCGTGGTACGCCACAGAAACACCCAGGCCACCACCGAGGCCAGCAGAGCGATCACAACGCCGAGATGAAGGCGAGTGCCCTCGATGAGGATCGGCAGATCGGCATTCTCCGACAATCGCTCAGTCTGTGGGATCCGTGTCCCCCGCTCGATCTCGAGGGGATCGATCAAGGGGTCGCGCAACAGGTAGTTCATCACCTGGATGGCGACGATGTTCAACATGATGGTGGAGAGGATCTCGTTGACGCCGAGATAGGCCTTCAGCGCGCCGGGAATCGCCCCCCATATCCCGCCGCCGATGATTCCCGCCAACATGACAACCGGAATGAGAACAATCGCCGGGAGGTCGGGTACGGCCAGAGCGGTGATCGTCGAGAGCAGTGCTCCCGCAACTATCTGACCCTCACCGCCGATGTTGATGACGCTGGCGCGAAAGGCGATGCAGATGCCGGTACCGACCAGAAGCAAAGGCATGGCCCGCACAGCCGTATCAGCCAGCGCGTCACCGCTGCCGAACGCCCCCTTGACGAGTTCTCCATACCCCACAAGGGGGTTGGCGCCAAGCGCCACGATCACGACCGCGCCGATCCCGAGCGCGGCCAACGCCGCGGCGAGAGGGATGAGGCTCCCGCTGAACCGGTGAAGCAGGTTCATCATCTAACGACGACGATTCTGGGCGGACACAAACATCAGATCATAAACCGTTCGCGGCCTTGCTGCCGGAAGTCAGGCCCTCCAGAACGCGGCTGGGGGTAAGCGGGAAGGAATCGAACCAGACACCGGTGGCATCGTGCAACGCTGCGGCAATCGCGGGAGTGTAGGGCAGGAAGGGCATCTCGGCCATCCCACGCAAACCGAACGGTCCCCGAGGGTCGGGTATCTCGAGCAGCACCGACCGGACCCGCTCGGGGATGTCTGAAATCCCGGGAATCAGATAGCCGCTGAATCGGGGATTGAGGATCCGTCCATCAACCACGTGCAGATTCTCCGACAACGCGTAGCCGTGAGCTTGGACAATCGCGCCTTCGACCTGCCCCACAACCAAGGCACGGTTCACGACACGTCCCACATCGATCGCGCACACGACGTCGTGAACCACTATGTGCCCGGTCTCGATGTCGACCGACAGGTCCACCGCCTCAGCCACATAGCCATACGCGAAGTTGGGTGTGGTGGGTGCCAGACCCTGCGGATCAAGCGGTTCGGTGGGAGGGGGTACGTAACGGAACTCACCGATGGCTGGGCGGTCTCCGTTGAGCCACGATTTCGCTGCTTCCTCCGCGGCGCCCAGGATGGCGTTGCCGGTCATCCAGGTGAGGCGGGAGGCCGAAGCCGAACCCGAATCCCCGCTGGTGGCCGTGTCTGAGAAGCTCGCCTCGATGGCATCGAGTGACACTCCGGTCGCTTCGGCGGCCATCTGCAGGAAAGCGGTGTGGGCTCCCTGACCCACGTCAGCGCCCGCCAGAAACAACTCTGCTGATGCGGGCGAATCACCGTCCGGGGATTCGTCGTCCGGGTGCAGGACTATGGCAGCCTCGCTTCGCTCAGGAAATCCGAACGAGAATCCGATGTTCTTGAATGCACAGGCAAACCCGCGCCCGCGCCTGAGCGCTCTCGTTGAAGGCGCAAGCGTGGCGAACACCGATGCGGCGCGGGGCTCCGGCAGCGGTTCCGACCAGCCGGCCTGCTGCGCGCATGCCTCGACGACCTCGCCGATACTCACCCCGGCAGGCATTTCCGTGCCGGAAATGCCCAGCGACCCCTCGGTCAAGACGTTTCGACGACGGATCTCGACAGGATCGAGACCTGTGAGCTCAGCCAGTTTGTTCATCTGCATCTCGGCCACGAAAGCACCCTGCGGTCCACCGAAGCCTCGAAATGCCCCGCCCGGCGGTGAATTCGTGTAGACCGCCCGAGAATCGATGCGGGCGTTCGGGACCAGATATGCACCGGCCACGGTGAGATGCAGGTTCCCGAGCACCTTGTTGGACGTGTAGTTGTATGCACCGGCATCGAGAAGTCCGTCCGCTTCCACCCCCAGGATCCGGCCGTCTGTATCGGCGGCCCAGCGGGTCTGAACCCTGCCTCGATGGCGCTTGTGGTGCCCCACGATCGACTCTTCGCGGCTCCATTCACAGCGAACGGGTCGAGCCACCCCTGCCTCTTTGAGCCGCAAGGCAGCCAACGCCATCACGACCTGCAGGCTCATGTCCTCCTTCCCGCCGAACGCGCCACCGATCGCCCTGTAGACGATCCGCACCTGCTCGACCGGCAGATCGAGCGCGTGGGCCACCTGTTCTTGATCTTCGTGAGTCCACTGGCCGGCGGTCTCGACCGTGACTCTGCCCTCGTCGTCTATGTAGGAGACGGCGGCCTCTGTTTGAAGGTATGCGTGTTCCTGGTAGGGGAAGGCATAGGTGCCTTCGACAACATGCGCAGCCTCAGCGAAAGCAGCTGCAACGTCACCCTTGCGAATCTTCAGATGCGCATAGACATTCGAGGTGCCGCCGTCTTCGGGATGCACCAGCGTCGCGTCCGGTTTCAGCGCCGCCTCCAGATCAGGCACCACATCGAGGGGCTCCCACTCAGCGACGATCAGTTGAGCCGCGGCGAGAGCCGTCTCGGCAGTCTCGGCCACAACCACCGCCAGATGGTCTGCCTCCCAGCGGGACACGTCGGCAGCCACCGCGGCTCGCCCGGTGCTCTGGGGCCCGACCAGGACCGGTTGATCGAACTTGGTCAACCCGTATTCGTTCACCGGCACATCAGCGGCCGTCAGAACCAGATGCACGTCCTCCAACTCGGCGGCTGCGCTGGTGTCGAGCGACTTGATGCGTGCATGAACCTCGTCGGTGAACACCACCTTGGCGTGCAGCATCTCAGCATCGGAAATGTCTCCGGCGTAGATCGCCTCCCCGGTTACCTTCCCGTGCGCGTCTGGTTTCGCGACTCCTCCTCCGAGACTCACGAACCGACTCCAACCGGGCCTGTATTGTCAAACGGGTCTGCGTCGTCGAACGCAGCCTCGATCGCGTAGTAGCCGGTGCAGCGGCAGAGGTTGCCGGAGAGTCCGTGCTTGACCGTCGCTTGGTCAGCGTCGGGGTGGCTGGCCTGCAACGCGGCCCCGGCCATCAAGAAACCCGGGATGCAGTAGCCGCACTGCACAGCCGCGCAGTCGATGAAACTCTGCTGAAGCGGGTGGAGCGAGTCGGCTGCGGCAAGCCCCTCGATCGTCGTGACCTCCGCCCGATGCGCTCTCGGCGCCGGGACCAGGCAACTCAACACCGCCGTGCCGTCGAGATGAATCGTGCAGGCACCGCACTCCCCTTCGGCGCACCCCTCTTTCGTGCCGGTCAGAGGAGTTTGGGCTCGAATCCAGTCGAGCAGCGACATCTCCGTCCACGGTGCAGAGACGGCGACGCCGTTGATGGTGGCGGAGATCACGTCACCCGGGCCGAACTCCGCAGCGACCACATCTGCAGCAATGCAAGGGCCTGCAAGGGTGGGAACCGACTCTGGCCATGCGGCCCGCTGATCATCAGAAGCGATCGCCGCAAGACATCGGCGCACCATCACCTCCACGAGACGCCTCCGGTAGTCGGCAGGGGCTCGCAGGTCGTCGATCGGCGCGACACTGGAACCGGCAAGCATGCCGGCTGCTTCAATGCTGTCATCGTCGAGGAATCCTCCGATCAGCAGCCCTTCGGCCTCGGTCGCGCGCACGATGACCGGGGCCACACTGCCCAGGGCTATAGCGATGTCAGAAACCGTCCCGTGGTCGTCGAAGTCACAGCGGACTGCCAGATGCACAACCGAGATTGCCTGTGCACCGCGCAATCCCAGCTTCAAGAACATCGAACGGCTGTTGCCTCTACGGATCGGAAATGAGATGTCGGTGACAAGTTCATTCGGTTCGAGGATCGTGGAGCGCACCCCCATGAAGAAGTCCGCCAGATCGACCGTGCGGCTCTGCTGCGTTGATGCGGCCGTCGCTGATGTGAGCGTTATCTCCGCCTCAAGGGCCCTCAACGCGCTGATGGTGTCGTTCGCCGGGCTCGCTGTCACCACGTTCCCGGCGACGGTTGCGCGGTTCCTCAGAGCAGGTGCACCGACTTCCAAGCAGGCCTGCGCCAACGCCAAACCATGCTCACCGATGATCGGACTTTCGGTGCACTGATTGTGCGTCACCAGAGGTCCCAAATGCACCCGGTCGTCCACCACCGAAATCTCGTCCAAACCGGCGATACGGGTGATGTCGATCAGCCTCTCGACATCTCCGCTGATCCGCCGGTCCATTTCGATCATGAGATCGGTGCCGCCCGCAACCACCCGACCACCGTCGGCGAGCATCGCCAGAGCCTCTGGGACCGTGGCGGGCGCGGCGTAGGAGCCTGGTCGGACTGCCGGGAGTTGGACATCATGCACGCTGGGCGAACCTCCGAGGTGCCGGGACGTCAGATTAGGTTACGGCAGCTGTTGTTCGCTCATGACAACGAACGCGGAGAGCGCTAATGTCGTGACGCTGACGAGAACCGCCGAGGTTCTCCGGGCGACGCACCGAATTTCGGGTGTCAATTGAACATTGTTCGGGAGGGTCCAACCGACCTTCACGGATCAAACCCTTGGAGGGAACGTGAAACCAACACAATGGACCAAGGCGCTGTGGCGTCTGCTAGCTGTGCTGCTGGTCTTCGTCATGGTTGCAGCCGCCTGTGGCGACGACGACGGCGACGACGCCGGAACCGACGACGGCGACTCCGCCGTGAGCGACGACTCCGGCAACGACATGGACGACGGCGACGACGGCGACATGGACGACGGCGACATGGACGACGGCGACGACTCCGACATGGACGACGGCGACATGGACGACGGCGACATGGGCGACGACGACTTCACTGCCGCGTTCCTCTACATCAGCCCCATCGGTGAAGCCGGCTGGACTTGGGCTCACGACCAGGGCCGCATCTACGCCGAGGAAGCCACCGGAATCCCGACGATCTACGTCGAGAACGTCGCCGACGGATCACCTGCAGACATAGAAGCAGCGATCCGGACTCTCGTCGCCGACGGTCACGACGTGATCATCGGCACATCGTTCGGCTACATGGACACCATGGAGGCGATGGCCGCAGAGTTCCCCGATGTCGTCTTCGAACACGTCTCGGGCTACAAGGCCAACGACACCAACTTCGGTAACACGTTCGGAAAGATCTACCAGCCCCGTTACCTCACGGGAATGATCGCCGGCGCGGTCACCGAGACCAACCGGATCGGCTACGTCGCGGCTTTCCCGATCCCTGAGGTTGCTCGCGGAATCAACGCCTTCGCACTCGGCGCCCAGCGCGTCAACCCCGATGTTGAAGTGGTTGTCAACTGGACCAGCACCTGGTTCGATCCCGCAATCGAGGGCGACGCGGCCGACGCGCTCCTCGAGGGTGGCGCAGACGTCATTGCGATGCATCAGGACACCACTTCCGCCGGTCTCGCTGCTGAAGCTGCCGGCGCCCGCTGGGTTTCCTACAACTCGGACATGAGCGAGTTCGCACCGGATGCCTACGTGGCATCAGCGATCTGGAACTGGGGTCCGCGGTATGCCGAGATCATCTCGTCTGCCGCCGACGGCAGCTACACGCCCGGGTTCTACTGGGGCGGCTACGACGACGGCATCGTCGACATCGGCTCGATCGCCGACGACGTCGATCCTGACATCGTCGCTGCGGTCAACGACATCCGCCAACAGATGATCGACGGCACGTTCGCCGTGTTCTCAGGTCCCCTGTTCGCCCAGGACGGCACGCAACTGCTGGCTGAAGGCGAGGTCATGGATCCAGGAACACTGCTGAGCGAAGCGTTCTTCGTCCAGGGTGTGGTTGGCGACATCGGCTGAGCCCACAACCTCAACTTCGGACTCCTAATCGACCATCAATACACCAGTGGACGCAACACACCAGTGGACGCTGCCCCGCTTGCTGTAGAACTCACAGGAATCTGGAAACGGTTCCCCGGCGTTGTCGCCAACGCAGGTACTGAGCTCCGAGTCAAGCAGGGCAGCATCCACGCTGTCCTCGGTGAGAACGGCGCCGGCAAGTCGACGTTGATGAACGTCCTTGCCGGCGTCTACCGCCCCGAGGAGGGCGAGGTGCGCCTCTTCGGTGAACGCAAGGTGTTCGCCAATCCCTCCGATGCGCTGGCGGCTGGTGTCGGGATGGTCCATCAGGAGTTCCGGCTGGTCCCAACCTTCACGGTGGCCGAGAACGTGGTGTTGGGCGCCGCTGAACGTGTTCTGAACATGGGAGCCGTCGAACGTCGGGTGGCGGAACTCGCCGAACAATTCTCCCTGGATGTCGATCCGCAGCGTCATATCTGGCAACTGTCGATGGGGGAACGTCAGCGGGTCGAGATCCTCAAGGCGCTGTGGCGTGACGCCGAGATCCTCATCCTCGATGAACCCACCGCGGTTCTGACGCCGAACGAGGCGGACGAACTCGGACTGGTGATCCGGCGGATGGCGAACGACGGTCGATCGGTGATCTTCATCAGCCACAAGCTGCATGAAGTGAAGCAGTATTGCGACGAAGCCACGGTGCTGCGGGGTGGACGGACTGTTGCCGCGTCCATGGCGGTCGCCGACCTGTCACCCCAACAACTCGCAGAGCTGATGGTCGGAGAGGCCACCGACACGGCTCTACGACCAGAACCCCGGCAGCCGGGCGAGCAACTGTTGGCTGTCGAGAAGCTGTGCGCTCTCAACAATCGCAATCTCGAGGCGCTCAGCGATATCAATCTGTCGGTTCATGCCGGTGAGATCGTCGGGATCGCGGGAGTGGCGGGCAACGGTCAACGAGAGCTTGCAGATGTCATCGCCGGCCTCCGCGAGGCGACATCGGGGACCGTCACGCTGTTCGACGAGGACGTCACAACTGCCACGGTGCGTCATCGGTTTCGCAGCGGGCTGTCCTACATTCCCGAGGACCGTGTCGGTGTCGGGCTCGCTCCACAGCTCAGCGTCACCGACAACGCGATCCTGCGCTCCTACCGCGACCACACCCGTGGACCACTCATCGCGGTGGATCGAGCCAAGGCGTTCTGCGCCGACGTCATCGACTCGTTCAAGGTGAGAACCGGGTCGCTGGATCAACGTATTGCGGGGCTCTCAGGCGGCAATCTTCAGCGCCTGCTAGTCGGGCGCGAGTTGACCGCCAAGCCGTCAGTCATCGTCGCTTCGCAGCCGACACGCGGGCTGGATGTGCAGGGTGTGAAAGCGATTCAAGAACTCCTGATCGAGGCCCGCGACCGGGGCTTGGGCGTATTGATGATCTCAGAGGATCTCGACGAGCTCCTGGCGATCTCAGATCGAATCATCGTGATGCACGGAGGTCGTATCGCCGCGGAGTGTGACGGTGCCGACGCGAACCGCTCAGAGATCGGCTTGGCCATGGCAGGCGAGACACAGTAATGCGCCCGGTCCTGGTTCGCAGAGAGGTGCCTGTGCGCGGTGGGCAGCCGTTGGCCTTCGCGGTCGGCTTGCTGGTGGCACTGCTGTTCGGGTCTGTTCTGCTTCTGGTCGCCGGCGACAGCCCCATGGAGGTCTACAGGCGGATGCTGTCCGCTTCATTCGGCGACATGGAGGCTTTCTCGGTAACTCTCAACCGGGCGATCCCGCTGGCACTCGCCGGGCTGGCGGTGGCGATCGCCGCAACGATGGGTCTCTGGAATATCGGAGCCGAGGGGCAGATCCTCTTCGGTGCCACCACGGCCGCCGGGATCGCACAGATCGGGGAGGGCTGGTCGGGGCCGGTTCTGATCATTGCGATGATCGTCGGCGCGTCGATCGGCGGAGCGGTCTGGGCGCTGGGCCCCGCCGCGGCCAAGGCCTACATCGGCGTCAACGAGATCATCACTACCTTGATGCTCAACGAGATCGCGATCCGCCTGGTCCGCTATCTGATCAACGGTCCGTGGAAAGACCCTGAAGGCTTCGGGTTCGTGCAGGCTCCGGCGCTTCCCGAACAGTCGTTCCTGCCCGACCTGTTCCAGCGGACCCATATCGGTCTGCTGATCGCTGTCGGAGTGCTGGCTGTGGTCGGTTTGATGGTGTCGCGCAGTTCTTGGGGGTACGAACTCCGCGTCGCCGGCTCGTCGGGCGCCACCGCCACCTACGCCGGTATCTCGCTCAAGCGCAAGATCCTGACGGTGCTGGTCCTAGCCGGCGCGGCCGCCGGACTCGCTGGAGGAATCGAGCTGACGGGCAACGCGACGCGGCTCACCGAGACGATCTCCAACTACTACGGCTACTCGGGGATCATCGTGGCGGCTCTGGCCCTGATGCGCCCGAGCGGTGTGGCCGCGGTGGCGGTGCTTTTCGGCGCGGTGCAGGTCGGAGGGCAGTCGATAAAGGCGATCGGTGTTTCCGACGCGGTGTCGACGGTGCTGCAGGCACTGATCCTCTTCGGGGTGATCGCGGCCGGAGTGCTGATCGTGTATCGAGTCGAACTGGCCGAAGCGAGGGTGCGTAGCCGATGATCCTGGGCCTCACCTTTCCTGAGACCGCGCTGATCGGTCTGCTCTTCGCAGCAATCCAGTTCGGCGCGATGATCTATCTGGCGAGCCTCGGTGAGGTCATCGCTGAGCGGGCGGGCGTGCTCAACCTCGGGGTCGAGGGAATGATGTCGATGGGCGCGATCGGTGGTTTCGTGTTCGCAATCGAGACAGGGAGCCCTTGGCTGGGGTTGATCGCCGCCGCTGTCATCGGTGGCCTGGTGGCGCTGATTCATGGTTTGTTCGCAGTGGTCCTCGGGGCCAACCAGGTCGTGAGCGGGCTGGCGTTGACGATTTTCGGTGTCGGTCTCTCCAACTTCTGGGGGACGGACTACGAGGGTGTCCGTCCGGAGGTGCAGTTTGTCGACGTTGACTGGGGCCCGCTGAGCGACATCTCCTGGATCGGCCGGATCTTCTTCCAACAGTCACCGCTGGCGTATCTGGCTGTCGTGTTGGGTCTTGTCACGTGGTTCGTGTTGAACCGCACCCGCGGTGGTCTGGCGTTGCGTGCTGCCGGGGAGTCCGCGGCAACAGCAGACGCTGCAGGCCATTCGGTGGTCGGGTTGCGTCTCTTTGCGGTTGTGGTCGGAGGGGCTTTCGCTGGAATCGGCGGTGCCTACCTGTCACTGTCGATCAGCCCCGGTTGGACGGTCGGAGTCGTGGCAGGCCGGGGTTGGATAGCGGTCGCGTTGGTTATCTTCGGCGCCTGGAAGGTGCGACGGGTTGCCGTGGGGGCGTTCCTGTTCGGTCTCGCCATGGCGTTGCCCAACCGCACCGAGAGCTTCGACCTGCCCTGGGACCCGATTCTGTGGTCGATGCTCCCGTACGTTCTAACGATCGCGGTGATGATCGCCGGCGCGTTGGTGCTTCGGAACCGTCCGCCTGCTGCGCCCGCCGCTCTGGGTCTGCCGTTCCGCCGTGAGGAGCGTTAGCGCATGACCGCGGACCTGGCTGTCGTCGACGCCTCGCTGGTGGCCACCGTGGATGAGCAGCGACGAGAGATCCCCGGGGGTTGGGTCGCCTGCACGGATGGCAGGATCTCAGGAATCGGGGCACCCGACGACCCCCGTCCCGCGGCTCAACGAACGATCTCTGCGGACGGGTGTCTGGTCACACCCGGTCTCATTAACACCCACCATCACCTGTTCCAGAATCTGACGCGGGCCTACACACCGATGACGTCGGCGCCTCTCTTCGGTTGGTTGCAGACGCTGTACCCGTTGTGGACCGCGGCGTTGGACGAACAGGCCGCCCATGTCTCCACCTGGGTTGGTCTCGCTGAGCTCGCGCTGAGTGGATGCACCACATCCACAGACCACCACTACCTGCATCCGCGGGGCGCGGGCGACCTTCTCAGCGCGCAGATTGAAGCAGCGCGCGACCTCGGCATGCGTTTCCATCCGACCTACGGTTCGATGAGCCTCTCGGTGAAGGACGGGGGCCTCCCCCCAGATGACGCGGTGCGCGACGAGGAGTTCATTCTCGCCGAGAGCGAGCGCGCCGTCACCCGGCACCACGACAGAGATCACGGGGCCATGACCCGCGTCGCTCTGGCTCCATGTTCGCCGTTCACGGTCACCACCGCCTTGATGCAGCGGACCGCCGAGTTGGCTGAGCAACTGGATGTGCGATTGCACACCCATCTGGCCGAGAACGAAGAGGACGACGATTTCTCACTGGCGACCTACGGGATGCGCTGCGTCGAGCATTTCGAGCATTGCGGCTGGCTCAGCGACCGTTCCTGGGTGGCCCATTGCGTCCGGCCGAATCCTGACGAAGTCGTCAAGCTCGGCACCGCTGGTGTTGGGATTGCCCACTGCCCGAGTTCCAATCTGATTCTCAGCTCCGGGATCGCGCCTGTCGTCGAGTTCCGCGCCGCTGGGGCCCCGGTCGGGTTGGGATGCGACGGGTCATCGTCGGCGGACAGTGCTTCGCTGTGGCAGGAGGCACGTCTGGCGATGCTGCTGGGGAAACTCCGCAGCGGCGCCGATTCGATGCCTGCTCGCTCGGCGCTTGAGATAGCCACCCGCGGCGGGGCCGCGTGTCTGGGACGTTCCGGGGAACTCGGGGAGCTTTCGCTCGGCGCGGTTGCCGACATCGCTGTTTGGAAACTCGATGGTCCCGCTTTTGCCGGGGTTCTCGATGATCTGATCGAGGGCTGGTTGCGTTGCGGTCCGGTCGGTGCCCACCACACGATCGTCAACGGCGAGTCCATCGTCTACAACGGCGAACTCACCTCACCCCGCCTCGATGAGATGCTCGTCACCCACCGCGAGATTGCCCGACGCTTCCAACCCGTTCCCTAAGGTGCGATGCTGACACGGTTCATCGCCTGGGGGATTCGCTGGTGGCCCGCAAATCAGCAGCCGACCTGGTGCTTCTACGAGCTGCGAGCGCTTCAGGCACGGCGGTGAACGCTGCCAGGGCCAGACCGGCGGTCACACCGGCCGCCAGCACGAAGCCGATTCCGTTTGCCGGCTGGTCAGCCATGACCTGCTCTGGCGTACGCCCGGCCGCGGCAATGAACGACGCGACCGCGAAGACGGCATTGCCGACCACGTGAATCCAGGACGGCGGTGAGTCGATCCGACCGAAACAACCGCATGATCCCGCCCCTGTGGCCAGCGCCCTGCTGACCACCACGATGAATCCGACATACAGCGTTCCCGTCGCTACCGCCAGGAGAGGCCCGCCGACCGCCAACGCCAAGACTCCCACCGCGGACTCCACGACGCCGATGACTACGACCGCCGCCGTCACCTCCGGCAACCCGAACGACGCCAGAAGCTCGGCAGCCGGCACCGGCCTGAGAATCTTGGCCAGCCCCGCCACGATCAGGAGCAGCGCCGCGGCCACATGCAGCACTACGACAACGTCCATCGCGTGATCGTAACCCTCTCGACAATCGACTCAAAGCGAGGACAGAACCCCGCTCAGACTGCCGGCCCCGACATACAGCCTCGTCTAGGAACGAGCGCGACGACGAAGGCCTACGACTCCTGCGCCCACGGCGATCACTGCGGCAGCGCCGATTCCGATGGCCA
The DNA here is from genome assembly GCA_965221585.1 of Candidatus Aldehydirespiratoraceae bacterium. Classification (GTDB taxonomy): domain Bacteria; phylum Actinomycetota; class Acidimicrobiia; order Acidimicrobiales; family Aldehydirespiratoraceae; genus VXYK01. Next base: position 2,768,525 of record OZ244898.1, read on the forward strand.
CACCGGCGCTGGAGCCGCCATCGCCGTCACCTGATTCCTCCGAGATCGAGGCGATCGTCGTGGTGGGTGACGGGGCCGTCGTGGTGGGTGCGGCGGTGGTCGTCGGTGCTTGGGTTGTAGCGGGCGCCTCAGTAGTTGTAGCCGCTGCGGCGGTCGTGGTCGTCGCGGGTTCCTCGACGACCTCCTCCACGATCCCTCGGAACGGGCCGGAGACCTCATAGGTGATCCCTCCGAAGCGGTCTTCGGTGACCACCATCGGGTTGATCTCGCCGATCGTCTTTACCGACGGTGCGCGCTGACTCGAGAAGTAGAGACGGTCGCGACGCGGGTTGAACACCGGGCCCGTGACCTCTGAATTGTCCTGGTCGACCAAGCGGGCGAACGGTGCCACGACCCCGTCGGGGGTGATGATCACGAGTTCCATGTTGCCACCGTCCTCGGCCACGAAGATGTCGCCGGTTCCGGCGTCAACCGTGAGGTTGTCGACACCTGACAGCACTGCTTCGCCGGCCGCGACCGCTTCTGGGTCGGGGTCGTAGAGCAGAGTGTGGACCGAGTTGGCAAGGTCGATCCCGTGGATCTTGTTGTCGAACTTCGTCGCGAAGAAGATCCAGTCGTCGTGGTACCAGATCCCTTCGCCGCCCAGGAAAGGAGTCGATTCCGGGACTTGGTGACGCGGGAACGTCTCCGCGGCCGACGGATCTGGAACCTCGAGCCACGACACCGACCCGTCCTGCGCCACCGCGGCTACCTCGAGTAGTCCGCTGCTCAGATCCGGATAGTTGTCGGGGGTGTAACGGTAGAGGCGGCCGTCAGGCATGTCCTCGGTCTGATACACCTGTTCCCGCACCGGATCAACGGCAGCGGCCTCATGCACGAAAATGCCCATCGCCTCGTGCGCTTGCGGTTCGGTGGCGCCGGTCGGATCGATCTCCCAGAGATACCCGCCTGAGGCGAAGACCTCCTCGCCCGAAAGGAACGTTCCCCAGGGGGTCGGTCCTCCTCCGCAGTTGGAATTGCTGCCGCGCAGCAGTGGGTAGGCGTCGATGATGTTGCCGTCGCGGTCGTAGTGAATGGCGCTCACACCTGCGGCGCCCGCGAGGAAGACCTCGCTGTTGACGGTGTGGATCCAACCGCCGTTGCCGTCGTCGAAGATCGCCGCTCCGTCCGGGAAGATGTGCCATTCGAAGTCGGTGTCGCCCACCGGTTCACCCGCGACGGCAACAACACGGGATGTGAATCCCGGCGGGAGGATCATTCCGTTGGCATCTGGCGCGATGCCTTCCAGAGAGCCGTAGGGGCTCTCGCCGGAAGCTTGGGCCCCGGCCGTGGCGGTGGCGAGGAGCGGGAGGGCTGTGGCACCCCCTGCGGCGAACACACCTGATTGCAGGAATTGACGACGGTCCATCGCGGCGACCCTAACGCACCGGCGAAGTTATGTCCCGTGGAGACGCCCGGTGAGAAAGGCCACCACTTGATCGAACGACTCTTTGGTGGGATGACCAGGGGAATCGGAGCGTTCTTCGGTCAGTACGCTGTGCGCGTTCTTGCTGATTCCATTGTCCGGGTCGGGACTCTGGATCTCGACACCGATGAAGTTCTCCCCCAGGGCTTCCCGGAGCGTGGCGAAACGCTCGGCCGGCACCATGGGATCTCCCGTGAAGCGAAGCCCCAGGATCGGACAACCATCGGCCGCTCTTTGTGCCACCGCGGTCAGTTGCTTCTCATCAAGCCCCGTGTTGGCCCTACGTTTCGCGCCGATCGGGAAGGGCAGCGTCGGTTGGGAGAGCACCGGCGCGATCACTGCGTCGTCGAGCAGCATCGCCAGTCCGAACCCTCCCGTGAAACACATGCCCACAAATCCGATGCCCGGCCCTCCGTGGGCGGCGTGAAGTTTGCGGGCGAGTCCCCGGAGCCATTCGGTGGCTCTGGAGCTGTCGCGCATGGCCATGGCGTGGAACTCGGTGCTGATGCAGGCCCGTGCCAGGGTCCTGGTGATCCGACCAGCCGAGGGAGCTTTGCCCGGCACCCCGAACATCGACGGCATCGCCACCGAGAATCCTGCCGCCAGGAGGTCTTCGGCGAAACGAATCACCTCAGGGGTGATCCCCGGAATCTCCGCAGCCACCAGGACGCAGGGGCCGTCGCCGGCCGTGTACACGTCGTGGGTGACACCTCCGTGGGAGAACGGTTCGATCTGGAAGTCGGTCAGAGCCATAACGAGTCTGAAAGTACCACGATCCACGCGGCCACAGACACTGCCTGTCGCAGCTCACACGACCTGTTCACCGCGGAGCCAGACGGCTGTGACCTGCAGCGTGTCGTCCAGCGCAACAAGATCCGCCTCGCCACCCCTTCGAATGACCCCGATCCCAGACTCGCCGAGGAGCCGTGCCGGGACTGTCGAAGCACACCGCAGGGCATCGTCCAACTCGAGTCCACACATATCGACCATGTACCGGACTGCTGCATCGAGCGTGAGCGCGCTTCCGGCCAAGCGGCCGTCGGGCGTGCGTGGCACGCCGCTCTCGAACCGGATCTCCGTCGAGCCCAGCGTGCCTGCGGACCACCCCGAGGAGTCCGACACCAGAATCGTCCGCTCCGGGCCGTTGGCCCGCACGGCCAATTTCAACATGTCCGGGTGAACGTGGTGACCGTCTGCAATGAGGCTGACGAAGACGTCGTCCCGGGCCAACGCGGCCCCAGTCAGTCCAGGGTGGCGGTGATGCATCGGGGTGGTCGCGTTGAAACAGTGGGTCAGCAGCGAAATTCCAGCGTCGAATGCTCTCTGAGCTGTCGGATGGTCGGCGGAGCTGTGGCCGGCGGCTACGACGATGCCGCGGAGGCGCAGACACTCGATCGCCTCGAGCGCTCCGGCTCGCTCCGGCCCGAGCGTCACGATCCGGACCGTCGACGGCAGAGCCTGGCACCACCTCGAGTCGATCGGCCCGCGAGCGACGTCGGCATGCGCACCCTCGAGCTCCCCCAACCATGGACCTTCGAGGTGGACTCCCAGCACCCTCGGGCCGCTCCGGCGGCGAGCGAACGCGGCCGCATCCTCGAGCCAGCCGGCGTAGGCGTCGAGCGGGCGGGATACCAGCGTCGGGAGCCACGAGGTCACCCCGCTGTCCAGCAGGGCGAGAGCGAGCGTCGGCCAGTCGCCGGGTGGACTCGTGGCCAGATCAACGCTGTCGAACCCGTTCACCTGGATATCGACGAATCCTGGAGCGAGATAGCAGACATCGGCGGGCCGACTCGCCGGGCCGATCTCCTCGACGCGCCCGTCCGCCAGTCTCACCTCGGCTTGCTCAACCCAGCCTGCTGCCGTAAGGACCCGCTCGGCGGAGATCGTGCTCACTGGCAGCCCGCAGCAGGCACGACCCGCGTAGCCACCAGATAGTCATCGACGAATCCGACGAAGTGCGCACGGATCGCCTCCCGTGTCGCGTCACGGTCGAGCCGCCCGCTCAGATAGTCCGCGACCGGCGCCTTCCAGATGCTGCGACCTATGGCGAAACCGGCATAGCCGCGAGCACCCGACCCGGCCGCGAACCACTTGGCGATCTTGGTCCGGTCGGCAGCCGCGCCGAGGGTCAGAACAGGCGGCACGACGCCGTCCGAGCATGCGGCCTCGGATACCGCGGCCGCGGCAACGGGAGAAGTCAAGCCCTCGAGCTTCCACAGGTCCGGGGCGCCGAGCCGCCGGGTCAGGTCGCCCACCGCGACGGGCAGCAGCGTCGGCAGCACCTCGCTCCGATAGCGCCCTCTGTCGCCTCCGACAGCGACGAGGTCAGCCGGCACTGGTGGAACTATCAGCTCCAGGAGCAGGTCCGCACCAACGGTGCGACAGAAGTGGCGAGCCTGCTCGAGCGCTGCCAGGTTCGCGTCCTTGAGCTCGTCGGGGTCGCCCGGATTCCAACGAAGCAGTACTTTGCCCCACCTCGGTGATCCGATGGCGTGGATCGCGGTCTCCAGGGTGCACTCATCGAGCAGCCGCAGATCGCGCCGGCCGGAGACCTCGAGTGCGACAGCCGTAGCGACCCCTTCAGACCGCGCCACCTGTGCGGCGGTTGCCCCATACTCGGGATCGACGAGAACCGACACTTCGCCGAATTCAGCGAGATCTTCCCGCGCGAGGACCGCAGCCTCGGCTATCACGGTCTTCGCTTCGGCGAGGAACTGCCACTGCCCGGGCGAAACCTCTTCTTGGCCGAACAACTCCGCGGCAGTGGACGACCGGTGGTCGAAAGCCAACATGAACATCGCCTGCTCCGGGTCCGGTGGCGTTGCGACGGCTGTCGATCCGGCACGGCGCGGCTCAGCCGACAAACCTGCGGCCAGGGCGTGAAGCGCCGCGCCCTGCGCCCCGGCCAGCCGGCCGAGAGCGCCGAGCCGTATCTCGGGGGGCGAACGGAGTGGCGCCAGTTCCTCGTGAACCTTCGCAACGAGCGGATCGAGCAGTTGCGCTCCAGACTCGCTCAGGCCCCCTCCGATGACGATGGTGTCAATATCGACGGTCAGTGTGAGTTCAGCCAGGGAGCGGGCGAGGCAGCTGACGCAGTCATCCCATGACATGACTGCAGCCCGCTCACCGTCGCCGGCCCGAGCGGCTATCTCCTTGGCATCGACCGTACTGCTTGAACCGGCGAGCCGTGCGTAGGTCCGCTCGAGCCCGCGGGCGGAGGCCAGCAACTCGACGCAGCCCTGCCGCCCGCAGCCGCAGGTCGTCTCGTCGCTGAGGCGGCGGATATGACCGATCTCACCCACGAGACGGCTGGCACCTCTCCAGAAGCGGCCTTCGATGAGCAGTGCCGCGCCGAGCCCGGTGCCAACCGGCACGAAGGCCCCCGAGCGTGTGCCGCTCCCGGCACCGATGGTGAACTCCGCCAGCGCCCCTGCGTAGACATCGTGCTCGACGTGGACCGGCAGTCTCGATGCCGCCTCCAGTTCGGGGCCGAGGGGAGCGTCGACCCAGCCGAGATTGGCCGAAAACTCGCCCCGACCCGTCGTCGGATCGACGCGGCCGGGCACGGCGAGACCCACACCGCTGACACTGACACCGGCCGCGTCCGCCCTTTCGATCAGCGCAACGACGACCTCGCGTGTCTCTGCGACTACGTGAGCCGTCGTCGCGCCTCCCGGCAGTCGTCGGCGCAGTGGCGCTCCGATCAGACCGACAGCGCTGCCCAAGACCGCCTTGCACTCGGTTCCACCGACGTCGATTCCAATCGCTGCCATGGTCCCTTCCGCGCGATTCATCCCAATGACTATATCAACGACAAATCAAGCAAGAATGTGCTCATATATGTGTGATTCATACACAAAACAGTCAATACCGACCTTGCCTCCTATGTTGACCACCCTCGTTCGACACCCGTGAAGACCTCTCCCGATCCCGAATATCAAGAATCGCCCCGCTCGTGGCGACTGGCCGTCATCTGTCCGAACCCCGCGCTCGACGTCACCGCGGTGACGCCGGTCATCGCGCCAGGAACCAGCATCGCAGGGGCGGACACCACGATACGAGCGGGCGGCAAAGGCACGAACGTTGCGTGCGTGGCCTCCGATCTCGGTGCCGCCGCAACCTTGGTCACACTGCTCGGCGGCGACACCGGCGCCAGCTTCGAACACCTGCTCGACCCCAGACTCTCACTCGAACGGGTAGCCGTGAGAGGCACGACTCGCCTCTGCCTCACTCTGGTGAGTCCCTCGGGTGTCAGCGAGGTCCGCGGCAGGGGTCCCGACGTCGGCGAGCGTGAATGGGACGCATTCACAAAGGCCGCCCGACAATCCGCCTCAACCGCGGACGCCGTTGCCATAAGCGGCAGCTTTCCACCGGGCGTCCCCGCGAGCTGGGTGTCTGATCTCGTCTCGTCCCTGGACTGTCCCAGAGTCTATGTCGACACCAGCGGGGAGCATCTTGCGGTTGCGGCCAGCCTGGCCGATCTGACCATCGCACCAAACTTCGACGAACTGTGCACACTCACCGACAGCGACCCTGAACTGCTGTCGACGGACCCAGCCGACCGCTCACGACACGCCGCCCGCATGGTGGAAGAGATTCGACAGAGCGGTGGAGCCCGAGTTCTCGCAACTCTCGGCGAGGCCGGCGCCGGCCTCATGATCTCGGGACAGTGGCACGTCGCCGTGCCCCCCGATGTCCAAGGCAATCCTGGGGGCGCAGGTGACGCGGCTCTCGCCGCTCTCATCGCTGCGGAGACCCGCGGACTCCCAGCAGTGGCCGCATTGAGACGCGCCGTCGCGGCCGGGGCCGCAGCGGTCACCGAGGCGACAGCGGGACGCGTGCGACCAGATCTCGTCGATTCGCTGGAGTCCCGGACCAAGCTGCTCGACCCCGATGTGGACCAGGTTCACATCGCAGCGAACTGAACCTCGGTCGACGGACCCGCCAAGGCCAGCTGCACACCGTGGCGATCCAAGGCCGCAGCGAGGTCGGCTGGCGGATCGCCGGTCGTCAACAGGATCTGCACGTCCTCGAGTCCGCAAATCCGGGAGAACATCGTCTTGCCCAGCTTCGTGTGATCAACGGCGACAATGCACTTGGCGGCCGCCTCCACCATGGCGCGGTTTGTGGCAGCCTCGGCATGGTCGTGGGTGCTCACACCCGACGGGGAGACACCGTCGGCGCCGATGACGCATAGGTCGAGATTGAATTCGGCGATCGTGCGGCCGGCGACAGGACCCACCATCTCGAAGCTGCGGTCGCGCACCAGCCCGCCGCTGGTCACAAGCGTATGCTGGGGCCACTGGGCCAACTCTGATGCAACACTGAGAGAATTGGTGAGCACACTGATCGGCGGACCGAGACCAAGAGTCCGCCCGATCCTTGTCAGCGTCGTCCCACCGGACAGTCCGACCCGCATGTTCTCGGACACATATGTTGCAACCGCGGCAGCGAGCGCATCCTTCTCGAGTTCCTGCCGCGACTCCCGGTAGCGGAGGGGGAGCTCGTAGGCGAAATTCGTCCGAACCGCGCCGCCGTGCGTCCGTCGCAGGACCGCGCGGGACTCCAACGCGGCCAAATCCCGTCGGATCGTGGCCTCAGAGACGCCCAGGGACTCGCTCAGATTTTGGACTTCGACGCTGTCCTGAGCTGCCAACGCAGCAATGATGGCTGCATGCCGGTGTTCGGGACTCACCGATGATCAGTTTCGTTGCTCGGGTCCACCGGGGCAGTCTACCCGCTGGCCGTCAGTGGTCGATTTAACGGCACCGGAAAGGATCACGGAACGAGTCAGGTGCCTGGGCGCGTCCGCGTCGAAGCCGTGTCTCTCAGCCAGCGCCAGACCCAGGCGTTGCACCGCCACGAGGGACGCGAGCGGGTCGCACTCCGGCCAGTGGACGTAGGCGCCCGTGGCGCGGGCGCTGCCGATGAGGGCCTCGTCCCGCGGCCCGAATCCCCACAGCACCGTGGCGTCGTCCGCCACTGAGATGGGACCGTGGCGGTACTCCATCGCGGGATACGACTCACTCCACTGGCCCGCCATCTCCCGCAGCTTGAGCGCTGCCTCGTTGGCGATGCCGAAGGTCCAATCGACACCGACGAACACGAACTGGCGGGCACCCTGCCAGACTTCGGTCTCCAGATCGATCCCCGCGCCGACGGCCGCGCCCCGGACGGAGGCCTCGACATCGTAGCCGACGCTGACAAGCAGTGTGATCAGCGCAGTAGTGGCGAACCTGGTCTGCACCACGGACTCCTCGTCCGCGAAGGGCAGTGCGAGAACATCGTCGACAGCCGACGCGAGCGGACCGTCGTGGACAGTCGTCACCGCCAACTTCCTGGCCGCCCGAGCCCGACCCAGGGCGTCGAGGACTTCTGTGGTCGTGCCCGACCGCGAGATGGCGATCAGACAGTCCCACTCCCTCGGCGGGACCAGCGAGGCCGGGAATGCGTCCGTCGGCCCGAGCCCGTTCGACTCTCTGTAGCTCGCGTAGCTCTGAGCCGTGTAGAACGATGTGCCACATCCAATGACTCCGACCCAACTGCCGCGTCCCGGCAGATGTTGGGCGCGCTCGGCGATCAGATCGTTCGTCCAGACTGCGGGCTGTGATCCAATCTCGCGTCTCACGATGCTCATAGCTGCGACCATACGCTTGGTTTTGGTAAATCAAGCAGAAACAATCATCTTTTCTTAATAATCAAGCATAAACGCTCACACGATAGACGGGATACACCATTTGGACAGTTGAACAGGTGACGGCTACTGGGCGCCGCTCCCGACCACGCTCACACCGACCCGGTCCCTACCGGGACTTAACGGCCTGGAATCCAATCGGTGCCCGCCAACGGCACCCTGGCCATCGCCGCGGCCTCGACGGTGAGGGCGGCCAGGTCCTCGGGTTCGAGATTGTGGACGTGAGACTTTCCGTTGGCCCGAGCCAGTGTCTGAAGCTCGAGGGTCAGGACCTGCAGGTAGTTGGCCAGACGACGGCCGGCGAGCACCGGGTCGAGGCGGCTCGCCAACTCGGGATCCTGGGTGGTGATCCCCGCCGGATCGTTGCCGGCCTGGAAGTCCTCCCAGAACCCAGCCGCCGAACCCAGCTCCCGATACTGCTCGTCGAGAGCAGGGTCGTTGTCGCCGATGGCGATCAACGCGGCGGTGCCGAGCGACACCGCGTCGGCCCCCAATGCCAGTGCCTTGGCCACGTCAGCGCCCGAACGAATTCCTCCGGCGGCGATCAGTTTCACCTCACGATGGACCCCGAGTTCCTTGAGCGCCCTCACCGACTCCGGGACAGCGGCGATCGTGGGGATGCCGACATGCTCGATGAAGACGTCCTGCGTGGCTGCCGTGCCTCCCTGCATGCCGTCGACGACCACGGCGTCGGCACCCGCCTTTATTGCCAGACAGGTGTCATAGTAGGGGCGGGCGGCCCCGACCTTGACGTAGACCGGAACCTGCCAGTCGACGATCTCACGGAGCTCGATGATCTTGATCGTGAGGTCGTCGGGACCGGTCCAGTCTGGGTGGCGGCAAGCCGAGCGTTGATCGATCCCCTCAGGGAGCGTGCGCATCTCCGCTACCCGCTCGTTGATCTTCTGGCCCAGCAGCATCCCGCCGCCGCCTGGTTTGGCACCCTGCCCCACAACCACCTCGATGGCGTCGGCTCGGCGCAGGTCGTCCGGGTTCATGCCGTAACGGGACGGCAGGTACTGGTACACGAGCGTCTTTGAGTGGCCCCGCTCCTCGCTGGTCATGCCGCCGTCCCCGGTGGTCGTGGACGTGCCCGCGGCGGTGGCACCCCGGCCAAGAGCTTCCTTCGCTTGCGCCGACAACGAACCGAAACTCATTCCGGCGATCGTGATCGGGATGTCCAGGCGCACAGGTCGCTCCGCGCGTCCCTCGCCGATCACAAGGTCGGTGGCACACGCCTCGCGGTAGCCCTCCAGCGGGTAGCGAGACATCGAGGCGCCGAGGAAGACCAGATCGTCGAACGTAGGAAGTTCCCGCTTGGCTCCCCATCCTCGTATCCGATAGATCCCGGTGTTGGCCGCCCTCCGGATCTCGGCGATCACATTCCGATCGAACGTGTAGGACTCGCGGTGGTGCCACGGCCGGGAGTTCATGGCAGCCGTCTCACAGCTTCGGCCGCGTCAACATCGTCGACATGGAAGTTGTAGAGCTCTCGGGCCGATCCGTAGACGCGGAAGTCGCTCGGTTCGGCCGACATCTCTGCGGCCGCGAGCAGGCGGCTGAGAGTTTCGAGGTGCTGCGGGGTCATCTCCCTCTCCACACAGTCGGAGCCGAGAGATGCAACCTCGCCGCGCACGAATACTTCCGCTTCGTAGATCGAGTCGCCTAGGTCGTGGTCGGCGTCGCCGAGCACGACCAGGTTGCCTGCCTGAGCCATGAATGCGCTCATGTGCCCGACATGGCCGCCTACCACGATGTCGACGCCCTTCATGGAAATGCCGCAGCGGGCCCCGGCGTTGCCTTCGATGACCACAAGCCCGCCGTGCCCGGTCGCTCCTGCGGACATGGTGGCGTTGCCAGTGATCCGCACCGTCCCCGACATGATGTTCTCCGCCAGTCCGGTGCTCGCGTTGCCGTCGATGCGCACGGTGCCCGACATGTTCATTCCTGCGCAGAAGTACCCGACCGATCCTTCAACATCCACGGTGATCTTCGAGGTGATTCCGACCGCCACGGCATGCGCCCCGCGTGGATTGCGCACCACGAAGTGGCCCTCCTCGGTCTCGTGCAAGCGCTTGTTGAAGTCGCGCAGCGAAACCTGCGACAGGTCGATCGAGACTGTCATGAGGCCAGGCTCCAGGAGTAGACACGTGACGGTTCGGGCTCGAATATTTCTGAGTGGTTCACGTCGGGGAGCTGGGCGATCGCCCGGTACTCCGACGACATCGCCACCCAGTCGTCGGTTTCTGCGACCACCGCTGGTTTGCAGGCGATCGGGTCTCGCAGGATCGCGAAGCCGTTCTTGACGCCGATGGCGAACGTGTAGAAACCGTCGAGGTCACTCAGCGCGCTGGTGAGGGCACCGTCGATTGTGTCGCCTGTTCTCAGTTTCCATGAAAGGTACCCGGCGGCAACTTCGGAGTCATTCTCCGTCTGGAAGGACTCGCCCCGCTGTATCAGGCGTTCGCGAAGCTGGTTGTGGTTCGACAGTGACCCGTTGTGAACCAGACAGGTGTCCGCCCCGGTCAGGAACGGGTGGGATCCGTTGGTCGTGACCGCGGACTCGGTGGCCATGCGGGTGTGAGCGATGGCGTGCGTCCCACTGCGCGAGGCAAGGTCGTAGCGACTGGCGACCAGATCAGGGTCTCCAACCGACTTGTAGAGCTCGATCTGTTGCCCGTAGCTCAAAACGTCGAGGCCCGCCACGTTGTCGATCAACCATTGGCGGGCGACTCGACCGTCTCCGCTCGTCTCGAACACGGCGTGGTCATGAATGTCCCGCAATGTGACTTCGGCTCCGAGTTCTGCTTCAAGTGCCTCGGCCGTCTCAAAGCGGTTGATCGACCCGTCCTTCACCAGCACAGTGATCCTCGTACGCTCGATGTCGCCCTGGTCGTAGACCGCGAAGCCCGCACTGTCGAGTCCGCGTCCGCGCATCTCATGCAGCATGAGCGCTGTGAGCCTCCCCAGTTCACCGCGGTATCTGGCCGTTTTTAGAAACAAACCGACTATTCCACACATGGCTTGAGTTCAGTTCCTCCAAAGAAATCGACGTCGGGCGGTTAGCTCGTCGGTCTACCTCGGGCCGGTTCGCAGACCTTAGTCGCGTCTCTTGACAATGGTGAAGAGATTTCACCTACAGTAGAGCTTCGGTAGGTGGAACGTGCAAAGGTTCTGTTGAGACCAAAGAAGACGAAGGAGTTGCCGATGGGCGCTTACGAAGACATCAAGGCACGGGTCGAGAACGACGGTGTTGAGTTCATCTACGCGATGTTTGTGGAAATGCACGGCAAACCCTGCGCCAAGCTGGTGCCGGTCGAAGCCCTTGAGACGGTGATGACCGATGGTGCCGGATTCGCGGGATTCGCCGCCGGCCCCATAGGCCAAGATCCCTCCAGCCCCGACATCCTGGCCATTCCCGATCCCGCTTCCTACACACAGTTGCCGTGGCAGCCCAACGTCGCTGCCATGCAATGCGATCCGACTGTCGAGGGCGAACTTTGGCCCTACGCGCCGCGTGTGATCCTGCGCCGCGCGCTCGACGATCTGGCCTCGCGGGGTCTGGTGTTCAACGCCGGTGTCGAAGCTGAATATTCCCTGGTCAACAGGAACCCTGACGGGTCGATCGTCGTGGCCGACGAGCGCGATGTGGACGAGCAACCCTGTTACGACGCCAAGGGCCTGACCCGCATGCTTCCACACCTCACCGAAGTCTCACGAAACCTCAACGCCATGGGCTGGGGCAACTACGCCAACGACCATGAGGACGCCAACGGCCAGTTCGAACAGAACTGGCAGTATTCCGATGCGCTCACGACCGCCGACCGGCTGGTGCTGTTCCGGCTTATGGTCCACACCCTGGCCGCGCGTGACGGCCGTTACGCCACGTTCATGCCGAAGCCTTTCGCCGACAAGACCGGCAACGGACTCCACGCCCATTCCAGCCTCTGGTCGCTTGACAACGAGCCGCTCTTCGTCGGCAGCGACGATGATCCCAAGGGTCTGGGGTTGAGCGACATGGCCTACCAGTTCGCGGCTGGACTGATTGAACATGCTCCGTCGCTTGTGGCGATCCTCTGCCCGATCGTCAACTCCTACAAACGCATGGGCGTGGGCGCCCCAACCTCCGGGGCTACTTGGGCACCCGCCTACGCGGCGTATGGAGGCAACAACCGCACGCAGATGATCCGCGTGCCCGAACCGGACCGGCTGGAACTCCGTCTCGCCGATGGAGCCGCCAACCCGTATCTCATGTTCGCGGCGATTCTCGCCTGTGGGTTGGATGGAATTGACCGAGGTGTCGATCCGGGCCCCCCCAACGAGGACAACCTGTTCACTCTGTCGGTTGAGCAGATCGCCGAGCGGGGGATCGTCACGCTGCCGCCGACTCTGTTGCACGCAGCAGAGAACCTGGCCAACTCAGATGTGCTCGAAAAGGGACTCGGGATGACCCCGGACGGCTCCTACCGGGACTATTTTGTGAAGACCAAGAAGGCCGAGTTCATGGCCCACCATCACCAGGTCACCCAATCCGAGGTTGACCAGTACCTCACTCTGTTCTAAGAGCTGACGCCGCCACAAAGTCCACTTTCACCATGTCCCTTGCAGAGAGCGATCCATCTACGCCGCGGACCGTCAACAACGGCCGAACCGGGCGACTGACCACCGATGAGGTGTGCGAGAGCGTCGGTCGGCGGGTGCGAGAACTGCGAGTCGGCATGGGCCTGACCATGGAACAGTTCGCCGACGCGGCGGGTCTGTCGATCGGGATGCTCTCCAAGGTCGAGCACGGGCAGACCTCGCCGAGTTTCAGCACGCTGATCAGCCTGGCCGACGCCGCGGAGGTTCCCTTCACAGCATTCTTCCGCGGACTGGACGAGGAACGCGACGCCGTGGTCGTCCCCGCCGGGCAGGGGATGGAGATCATTCACGAAGGGGCCGGACCCGGCAGGGTCTATCAGGACCTCGGATCGCTGCGAGGCCCGACCCGCGAGATCGAATCGCTGTATGTGACGATCACCGAGCCCGACGAAGTGTTCCCGCTTTTCCAGCACAGTGGTGTGGAGTTCATCTACATCCTCGAGGGCTGTGTCGAGTACGGCTACGGGACCAAGCGATATGTGCTCAATGCCGGTGATTCGATGCAGTTTCGGGGCGAGGTGACACACGGGCCCACGGCGCTGATCGAACTGCCGCTGCGGTTCCTGTCACTGAAGGTCTCTCAACCACCCGACACCCCTGCCACACCCGGCCCGTAGCCTTTCCGCTGGCGGTGGCACCTGTGGATCTGTCGCTGAACGAGGCACTCGTTCGGGTCGGGTTGGAGCCGGAGGGTTGGCTCGTGACGGAACCTCAGCACAATCGTTGGCTCACCGCCGACATCTGGGAACTGACGAAGGGTGACCGTCATCTGATCGTGAAGCGGCTCGCACGCGGACGCGAGCCCGGCCCCACCACGTTCACGCGCCACTGGTCCAGGGACTGCGAGATCCCCCACCGGTGGAACTATTGGCTTCGCGAAGCTCTCGCCTACCAGTCCGGTGTGGCGCAGCGTTTCGCCGACCAGGGTTTGCGGGCACCTTCGTGCGTAGACGTGGACATTTCCGGTGAGGACGCTGTGGTGGCGATGGAATTCGTCGACGGCACGCCCGCCGAGCGCTGGGATCTTGACACCTACGCCGGGGCGGCGCGGGCGCTCGGTGCGGCGCAGGGTGAGATCCTTCTCAGCGGGGTGCTGCCGGAGGTTGACTGGCTGTCTCGAGGGTTCCTGCGCTCATACAGCACTGAGAAGCCGGTCTCTTGGGAGTTGCTCGACGACGACCGCGCCTGGAACCAACCGGTTGTTGCCGAGAACTTCCCCCCGGCTTTGAGGTTGGCCGCCAACGAACTGCACACGCAGCGTCATCGTCTCTACTCCCTGGTCGAGTCTCTTCCGCGGGTGCTCTGTCACCTCGACTTCTGGACCAAGAACCTGATCAAGGCCGACGATGGCAGTCTTGTTCTTCTGGACTGGGCATTCGTGGGTGACGGAGCGCTCGGCGAGGACATCGGGAACCTCGTTCCCGACGCCTCTTTCGACTTCTTCGTCGAACCGGACCAGCTGCCGCAACTCCGCGAAGCGACGCTCGACGCCTATCTCGCCGGCCTCGCTGACGCGGGTTGGCAGGGCGATCCAAGGATCGTTGAGTTGGCCATGGCCGCGTCAGCGGTCAAGTACGACTGGCTCACACCTCTGATGCTCGAACGTGCCTCAGCCACCGAACATCAACAATACGGCGGCGATACCGTCAGCGATTCCGACGAGTTCTTCGCCAAGCGGGGTGCCGCCCTGCTCGACAACGCTCGACAGGGCCTCCACGCACTTCAACTCGCCAACGACCTCGGACTCTGATCGCGTCCGAACGCTCGTGACTAGCGGAGCAGTTCGTTGACGGCCGCTAGCAGGGGTTCGTTCCTGACAGGTTTACGCAGGACTTCGTCGGCTCCCGCGGTGCTGGCGAGGCCGGTTGCGAACTCTGGACTCTGGTGCATGCCTCCCGCCGACAGTGCCACGATTCCGGCACGTGGACACGCCCAACGCAGCGCCTTTATGTAGTCGATCGCGGTCATCGACGGCATCACCGCCTCCGTCACAACCACATCCGGCTTCGCCCAGGCCACCAGCTCCAGCGCAGCTTCGCAGCCGTCTGCTTCAATCACCTCGATGTCGCCTTGCGCAGCCAACAGGCTCTTCAGTGCGAACCGCACCCCCGGATCGTCGTCAGCCACCAAGACGGTTGCCATCGTTCAGAGTTCCACAACCGGGGTGACGTCATGACGGGGTATGAGGACTTCGAACGTCGAACCCTCGCCATATGTAGATTCGGCGGAGATCCTGCCGGACCATCCGTGGACCTGGTCATAGGCGATGCTGAGACCCAACCCAGCGCATCCGTCAGCCGACTTGGTCGTGAAGAACGGATCGAAGACCTGTGCCAGCACCTCTTCGGTCATCCCGATCCCCTGGTCGGCCACGGTCACACTGAAGTAGCTGCCGGCCGAGACCCCCTGCGCGGCTGCCGCGGCGTCATCGAATATTCGGGTCGATAGCTCCACCGTGATCTCGCCGCCGCGCTTCATGGCCTCCGCCGCGTTCGTCAACAGACTCGTGAACACCGAGTCGAATTCGTCCCGGTTCACCGAGATCACCCCGGGTTCGTCAGCAAAGCGCGTCGCTATCGACACATCGTTGCTGAAAGACTCCTGTGACTGTCCGATCACCCTGCTCAACCGTCGCGACGGAACGATCTCCTCCGGTTCGCCGAATGTGCCGAGCGGGTCGGCCAGCGAACTCTCCAGGATCTGGCAGCCGCGCTCCGCCGCCAACAGGACACGACCCATATTCTCCTTCTGCGATTCGCTCTGGTCGGACTTGTCGACCTCCAGTTGCGCCAATGTGACGATCGGCTGCATCACGTTGTTGAGTTCTCGGATGAGCCCTCCGGAGAGCTGGCCCATCGCCGCCATCTTGTACGCCTCGCCGATCTGTTCCTCCATGGCCTGGCGATCATCGATCGCCTCTTTGAGTTGCCCGACCGTGTGCGCCAAGCGGTCGTTGAGGTGGGCCACCTCCAGCCAGCGCCGTATCGCGAACCAGGATGTGACGATCGCCAGAGTGGGCACGGCCGCGAGGATCTCGACGAGTTGCCAGCCTTCGTGCTCGCTGGTGAAGTCAGAGACCGTCTCGTACAGATCGATGCTGACAAAGAAGAAGAAAATGACGATGCAGGCGATCGCACCGATGATCATGTCTCTTCGAGGGTTCATGAGACCTCCCGGTCTTGCCACCTTTAAGTTGAGCAACGGAGTTATGTTGGCCCGAGTTTAGGGGCAGACAGCGATTACTTCGCCGCACAGGTAGGCCCAGAATCCGCTGGGTTGGCGAGACCAACGGCGGAACGCGTCGGAGATCTCCTGCAGTTCTGCCCGTGTGGAGAGTCCGTGGTCCACGGCGTGTCGGGCAAAGTCGCTGTCGATCACTCTCACCGCCCACATCTGACCCCAGAATGCTCGTGCCTCAGCGGTGGCGTGGGTGACAGAGTCGGTGGTGACCTCTGGTTCGACGAACCCCGCTTCGGTGACCCAGGACAACAGATACCGTCCCGCGTCCGGCTCGCCTCCGTTGGCTCTGTGTACCTGGTGATACAGCTCCCGCCAGCGAACGATCTCCTCGGTTACCGGGGCGTGGATCATGGTTTCGTAATCGGAGTCGCGCAGCGCCACGATCCCGCCCGGTCTCAGCACTCGGCGGGCTTCTTGCAGGGCCTGCACAGGCTGCGACAGATGTTGGTGGACCTGATGGGCATACACCACGTCGAAGCTGTCGTCCGGCCATGGCAGGTCGTAGGCCGAACCCACTTCGAAGGTCGCATTGTCTATTCCGCTTGCTGCGGCGTGGTTGCGGGCCGCGTCGACCATCTCCGCGGATGCGTCGAGTCCGACCACGCGCCCGACCCGTCGGGCCAGACCCGCGGTGATTGTGCCGGGTCCGCATCCCAGATCGAGCAGCAGCATGTCCGGCCGCAGACGGGGCAGCAGAAAGCCCGCGCACGCCTCGGCGGTACGCAACGTGTATGACCCGACGATCACCTCGTGGTACCCGTGCGTGTAGCACTCGCCGCTGGTCCGCGGCTCCGGTGAGGGTGTCGTTTGCCCGGTCACGGTCACTTCTAGGTGCCGGTGAAGTCAGGACGGCGTTTCTCCACGAACGCCGCTATTCCTTCTCGGCCGTCGTTGGTTGCCGCCGCTCCGGTGATCATCACACCTTCGATCTCGCCGGCCTCTTCAAGAGAGCGCTCGTAGCCTTCGTAGATGATGCGTTTGGCGTTGCCGATCGCGTACGGAGCACCCTCTGCCAGCTGTCGGGCGAGCTGCTCGGTGGCCTCGTCGACCTCGTCATCGGGCACCACCCGGTTGACCAAGCCCCAGGCTTCCGCCTCTGCCGCCGACAACGTCCGGTTGGTGAGGGTCAGGTCCAGCATCCGCCGGACCCCGATGTGGCGGGCGATGAAGTAGCTCGATGTGCCGTCGGGCGTCATGCCCGCCCGGGTGTAGGCCATCGTGTACTTGGCTGACTCACCCGACACGACAAGATCGAACGCCCCGACCAGCGAGAGTCCCGCTCCGCCCACGCCACCGCGGACCCCTGCGACGAACGGTTTGGGGATGCGGTTCATCTTGTAGATCGCCGTGTGGAAGTCGGTGAGCAGGTCGGCGACGTGTTCGGGAAGGTCGGCCCCTTTGGAATGGAACTCCTTGAGGTCGCCACCGGCGCTGAACAGTTTGCCTTCGGCGGTGACCGACACCGCTCGCACATGGTCGTCCCATTCGATCTCCAGCATCACCGCCCTGAGATCCGCAGCGAAGGCTCGGTTGACGACGTTCGCAGCATCGCCTTGGACGAACCGCACATGGGCGACGTGATCTCGTAGGTCGTAGTCGATGGTGCTGAGTTCCATTTTTCTCCTCGGCGAGTCATGGGGTCGGCCAACTCTCCAGCGCCCCCTGGTGCGGCCATCACACCCTACGCGGATTCGGGCAAACCTCCGGTGCGCGCAATCAACAGATCGAGCAAGTGCTGCTCGACAGGGGTGCCACGCAGATTATTGCGCTCACCAGGGTCATTCTGGAGGTCGTATACCTCGGTAATGTCGTTGCGGTTCCAGATGAATTTGTGGTCCCCGGTGCGCACCATGCGGTAGTGCGTTTCGGCGCACACCACCTCGTCGCGGTGTGCAACGGCCGGTGATGCCAGTGTCGGCGCGAACGAGATTCCGTCAACACCTGTCCACGGTTCGAGACCGGCGAGTTCACAAAGGGTCGGCCCGACGTCGCTGAGCTGGGCCAAGGCCTTGCTGGTGCCTTGACCGATACCTGGACCTGCAGCTACGAACGGGACCCGCACCGAGGGTTCGTAGGGGACGTGTTTCTGGAACCGGTGATGATCGCCGAGCATCTCTCCGTGGTCTGAAGTGAAGACCACAATCGTCTCGCTCAGCAACCCGCGTTCGTCGAGCACAGCCACCATGCGTCCAACTTCGTGGTCTATGGCCGCGCAGGAGGCGCTGTATTGACGCCGGATCTCGGCGATGTGGTCGGCGTCGAATCCCCATGCCGAGGTCGTGCGGTAGAGGGGTTTGTTGTCGTCGGTGTCGAGAACGGCTGCCGCCATGTCTGCATTCCTGAAGTTGTCGGCCCAGAGACTCGGCGGGTCGAAGGGGTCGTGGGGTCCCGCGAAACTGACCATCAGGTTCCACGGGCCTTCGTCGGCTGCCTCCAGCCACTGGACCGCGCGCCCTCCGATCCACGTGTCTGCAAAGGCATCCGCCGGGAGCACTGAATCGCGATACCAGTCCGGATCGGCGTAGTGCCCGTTGGTCATCAGAGCCGTGTACATGGGGATGTTGCGGGCGTTGTAGTCGTGGTGGAAAGCTTCGAACAGCCCTCGCGAGGCGAGGTACGCGCCGTAGGGCCCCAACGGGTGCCCCTCCATACCCGCGGCGGCGTGCATCTTGCCCTCCACCTCGAGCCCGTCGCTGAACCCCCATTCGTGGATGAGCTGGCGGTTGCCCTCCAAACCGATGTTGCGGGTCGGTTTGTCGAGGTCGGTTTGACCGACCAGACCAACCCGGTATCCGCCGTCGCGAAAGCGGCAGTGCCAGGTTTCGGTACCGGCCGGCAGGACGGAGCTGTTGGTCAGACAGTCGAGTCGCAACGGCGACAGCGCTGAGGCCAAGGCGATCCGAGCGGGCACGCAGACTGCCGAGTCGGTTACCAGGTGCGTCATGTGAACGCCCCGCTCTGCCAGGGCGTCAATGTGTGGGGTGCACGGACCGACGGTTCCCAGGCAGCTGAGCCAGTCCCAGCGCCATTGGTCGGTCATTATGAACAGCACGTTGGGTCGTGCCGGGTTCGGAGCACTTGGAGGTTCAGTCGGCATGGTCTTCTCCTGAACGTTCCGTTGGTGCAAACCTCTGCGCGATCATCTCCTCGATGATCGACGGCCAAGCTTCGTAGAAGTCGTCGAGTTCCGGGGCGGCGGCATCGGCAACGTGATTCTCGAGCAGCGAGAGCAGCCGATCACGGACCTCTCGGTACTCTGGGTCGTCGGTGAGGTTGCAGATTTCTTCCAGATCTGCCTGCGAGTCGGCCAGGAACACATCCGCATCGGAATCGTCTGCTGCAACAAACTGCCCGTCGATTCGAGTTGAGCGGTCAAGCCGGTAGCTGCCTTCACGTACACAGAAGCGTTGTGGCCAACCTCGGCCGTCGGGCCAACGTCCGTTCTGTGTCATCGGCTGGGCCAGACAGTCCCGCAGCCCGTAGCCGATTGCACCGAACACCGGGCCCCCTCTCTCGGTTGCCATCAGGTCACGCCCGTCGAGCGGTGCGGTCGGTTCCACACCTGCGAGTCCGAGAATCGTCGGTGCGAAATCCACCGATTCGCAGAGGTCGTTGCGCAGTACGCCCCGGTCGATCCCGGCTCCCGACAGAATCAGGGGCGAACCCTGCACCTGCGGGGCGAACACGTGCTTCGCCCAGATGCCTCTTTCACCCAACCCGGCTCCGTGGTCCGAGCAGAAGGCGACGATGGTCTTGTCGCGTTGACCGGAGCAGTCGAGTGCCGACAAAATCCGCCCGATCTGGTGGTCGAGCCATGCCGCTAGGCCGTAGTAGCGGGCCCTTGCCAGGCTGATCCACTCGTCATCAGCGTCTGAGGGCCTTGTTACGTCCCCGAAGTTCCGTTCGAAGGCGCTGACCGTCTCGGTGGCATCTCCAGAGTCAACCCAGCGTTGGTCAACGAACTGGTTGGCGAACGGTTCGGGCACCACCACCGGGGTGTGGGGTTGCAGGAACGAGACGCGCAGCATCCAGGGTTTGTCCGTCGGCGCTGCGGCCAGCCACTCCGCCGCTTGCGCTGCCAGAGCATCATGGGGATAGGGATGGCCTGCCGGCCAGATCCCGCCTATCGCGGAACCGACCGCGTTGCGTTGCACTTCTAGTCCGATCATTCCGACCTTCTGCATCAACTGCCATTGGTCCGCGTTGCTCGTGTCAGACACCTCGAACGGTTCAAGCGATCCATTGAGATGTTGTTTGCCCAGGTTGTGGGTTACATAGCCGGCGTCGGCGAGCATCTCGATGAATGTCTGCGGCGTCTCTTGACGCTGGCCCAGGTATTGGTCGGGCGGGAACCAGCGATACGAAGCCTCGTTTCCGTACGCACCGGTTACTGCCGGACGGCATCCTGTCAGATAGGCCATGCGTGACGACACGCATATCGGGGAGTTCACGAAGAACCGATCGAAT
The DNA here is from genome assembly GCA_965221585.1 of Candidatus Aldehydirespiratoraceae bacterium. Lineage (GTDB taxonomy): Bacteria > Actinomycetota > Acidimicrobiia > Acidimicrobiales > Aldehydirespiratoraceae > VXYK01. The sequence continues at coordinate 2,789,032 of OZ244898.1, forward strand.
CGGGTGCCGTTCTCCGCCAACGAATCAAGGTTCGGCGTGTCCACGACGCCCCATTTGTTGCCGTAGCAGCCCACGCCGTCGGGCCGCAGTTCATCGCACATCAACCACAGGAAGTTGGGTTTGGGGAGCCGATGACTCGTCACGACAGGCCGAGCCTCGCCAGTTGGTCCTTGGGGGCGTCTATCTCGTTCAGCGCATGTGTGAGCAGGTCAACGTAGTGAGCCTCGCGTTCTGAACCTGCCAGATTCTCCGATTCGTCGACATCAGTTGCGTCGAAGAGCAGATGCGTGTCCGATACCCGGCGACCGGCGATGAAGGGGTGCGCTGCATCTTGTTCTTCTTCGAATGGTTGGCGGATCACCGGCACATCTGATCCCGGCATGCGATCCAAGAACGCACGGGCGTCTGGTTTGGGCAGCCCGAATCGCGGTAGAGCATGAAACGGCATCGTCGACCACCGGTTCGACCACATCGACAGCGGGAACGGCCCGTTGGGCGTGGTCCGGATGTATTTTCCGGCCGCGTCGATGACGTTGACTTCACGACCGAAGTATCCCTGCAGTGTCCATTCGCGTACCGTGTCTGCCCCGCCGTCCAGCAGCGGCCGCAACGACACGCCGTGCGTGCGGTGACGGGGCTGTGCGCAGAAGAGGTCCACGATTGTGGCGTGAATGTCGACGGTGGTCGTCAATGCATTGCAGGCGCGCGGTTCGGTTCCCGGCCAGGCGATCAGCATCGGGATGTGGCCGAGAGTGTTGTAGATCGGCAGTCCTGGTTTGCCGAACGCGCCGCCGTGTTCACCGAGGTAGTGACCGTGGTCTGTGCACAGCACGAGCGCGGTGTCCTCCCACAGCCGGTTGCGGTCCATGGCGTCGAGGACACGGCCCAGCCAATGGTCGATCATCGACAGTTTGGCGCCGTAGTTGGCGCGGATCTGCTCAGCTTGTGCTTCGGTCAGCTCCCCGTCGCCCACGGGGTCGGTGCCGTAGGGGGGCCAGATCATCAGGTCCCCGTTCCGCTGGTCGTGGTACTTGAATGTCCAGGGTTCGGGAGTGTCGAAGGGTTCGTGGGGGTCGAATTCGTCGACGAACAGGAAGAATCGTTCGTGGGCACCGGCATTGTGGTCGAGCCAGTCGGCGCTCGCGGCCATGGTTTTCGGGCCTGGGAAATCGCATTCTTCGCGGAAGTAGGTGCGCGAGTAGTCGTAGCCGCGCCGGAACATTCCCTGGGCTGCGGGCAGGGCGGGCGTGCCCACCCATGACGGGTCGGGTCGGGTCTTCCAAGGGTCGCCTTCGTGACCCCGCAGGTAGTCCCAGGCGGAGAAGTCAGTGTGATAGTTCTCCCCTCCCGTCTCGAACAGGTGCGGGTGGTCGGTGATCAGTTGGCTCGTCACCCCCGTCATACGCAGATCCTGGGTGACACTGTTCTCCCACAACTCGATCGAACCCCAGGGTCGCCATAGGAAGTCCCAGGATCCGCACAGCAGGTCGTGTCTGGCGGGCATGCAGGGCAACGACGCCGAGTAGTGATTGGTGAACCTGATCGAGCGAGCCGCCAAGCGGTCGAGGTTTGGGGTCTCGAACTCATCGCCGCCGTACGCCCCGATCATGTGTCGGTTGAGGCTGTCGAGCAGCAGAACCACCATGTTGCGCGGTCCGCTGTCCTCCACATACTCCACGGTCCGGGGGAACTCGAACATGTCGTCCAAGCGGCGTTGCGGTTCCGGTTCAGCCATACCCCAACTGATACTAGGTGCGGGGGTGTCTGTCACTCCCAAACCGCGCCGGACTGAGAGCTAGCGACGCTCTGCGATCGCGTTCCACAGCGACCTCGACATCAGCACGGCGAGGAAGACGACGACCGTCGCAAGCGCCATCGTCGCGCCCGCGGCCGTGTCATGGTGATAACTGATGAGCAGCCCGACCACGGTCGATCCCGCGCCGATCAGCACCGCGACCGTCATGATGCGGGGAACCCGCTTCACCAGTAGCACTGCCGTGGCTGGAGGAGCGATCAAGAAAGCGAAGACCAACAGATTCCCGACAGCCTCAAAAGAAGCAACGATCGAGACCACCAACAGCACCAGCAGGGCGGCGTGGGCCAGTCGCGGCCTCAGTCCCAAGACCTGCGCTTGCGCTTGGTCGAAGGTCATCACCAGGAAGGCCCTGTAGAAGACGAACACACCGACCAATGAGATGACCGCTGCAATCGTCTGGCGTTGCAGGTCCCCGGTGTCGACCCCGGTGATGGAACCGAAAAGGAAACGGCTCAAATCGCCGACGTAGGCCGCGGACGAACTCGACATGATGACCACTGCCAGGGCCAGGAACCCCACGAACAGCAAGCCGATCGAGGCGTCGTCGGGCAGCGGCGAGTGGTGCCGGATCACATTGATCCCCCACACCATCAACGAGGCTGCCACGAACGCGCCGACGGTCGTGTTGACGCCGACGATGAATGCGATTGCGACGCCGGGCAACAGGCCGTGCGCCAAGGCGTCGCCCAGGAAGCTCATTCCTCGCAACACGACCCAGGTGCCGACCACCGAGGTCGTCAATCCGACCAACAGGCCCGCATAGAGGGCATGCTGCATGAACGGGTTCGACGTGAAGGGTTCGATCCACCACGCCAGGGGGTTGGTGAGAAACTCCACCCAGTACGTTCTATCCGAGCGCTTCGACTATCAGACGGGCATTGGTGCGCATGAATCCGACGTAGTCCTCTGCCCCACTACCCGACGGACCGAGGCTCCCCGTGTACAGCGTCACCACTTCCACATCTCTGACCCGTGAGGCGAGAGCTTCGGTGTCGACGTTCGAGTGCACCGTCTCGGCGAAGATGGCCCTGACCCCTTCGCTCCGAATGGTCTGCGCCAGTTCTTCGAGCTGAGCCGGGTTCGTTTCAGCCCTTGTTGACAACGAGGGGAGTACGGTCCCGATGACTTCGAAGCCGTAACGGTCGGCGAAGTAAGCGAGGGCGTCGTGGTTTGTGACCAGCTTGCGTTCATCGGCTGACAGCTGCTGTAGAAGCTCTTCAAGTTCTTGGTCCAGTGCGGCCAACTCCGCCTGGTAGTCACTCAAACATGCGGCAACCGCATCTGCGTCGACGCCCGCATCGTCAATCAAGTGCTCGGCCAGGTCGTCCAGCACGGCCGACACGCGTACCGGATCGAACCAGACGTGCGGGTCGTCGCTTCCGTGCGCATGGCCATGATCGTCATGGTCGTCGTGATCCATATCCGCGTCATGGTCGTCGTGATCATCGTGATCATCGTGATCATCGTGATCGGCGTCATGGTCGTCGTGATCCATGTCCGCGTCATGGTCGTCGTGATCATCGTGATCATCGTGATCGGCGTCATGATCGTCGTGATCATCGTGATCGGCGTGATCCATGTCCGCGTCATGGTCGTCGTGATCATCGTGATCATCGTGATCGGCGTCATGATCGTCGTGATCATCGTGATCGGCGTCATGATCGTCGTGATCATCGTGATCGGCGTCATGGTCGTCGTGATCGGCGTCATGGTCGTCGTGATCGGCGTCATGGTCATCGTGATCATCGTGATCATCGTGTTCATCAGCGTGACCACCGAAAGGAATCAAATCGGCATGTTCCGCGATCCTCAACACCGGCGTACCAGAAGCCTCGACCGCCGCGAGCGTGTCCTCCAGTTGAAGCTCCAGAAGCAGTCCATTGGCCACCACAAGGTCGGCATTCTCCATGCGTTCCCTGTCACGCAGCGACGGTTCGAATCCGTGAGCGTCGCCGCCGACCGGAATGATGGTCTCAACGTCCGCAATTCCACCACAGGCCAAGTTGGCAACGATGTCTGCCCAGATAGCGGTAGTCGCCTGGATATTGGGGACGTCAGCCTGGGTGTCCGCCGACGGTTCTGGATCGGAGGAGTCCCCACATCCAGCAGCAACCAGCGCCAGCGCCGCCAAGACAATTGTCGTTCGCAGCAGGTTCCGACTCGCCTGAAGCGGTCGAGTGTTTTCGGCTGAGAGTTGTCTGACGCGCATGACAGTGATCCCCTTGGGTATCGTTGATGGTAGGGTTTTTGATAATGATTCTCATTCACGCTATTGGCACCTGATGGAAAACACAACCGCGACCCCACCCGACGACCACTCTTTTGAGCATCATGCCTTTGTGCAGCAGCGACTGTCAGCCGAGAACCACCGCTATACGACCGGGCGCCACCGACTCGTCGATGCGCTGGCCGGATCGAGCCAGCCGCTCACGCTGCCGGAGATCATCGAGATCGCGCCCGATCTGGCAGCCAGTTCCGTCTACCGCAACCTGGAAGTCCTCGAGCGGTGCGGTGTCGTCCGCCGCATTACCAGCGGCGGCGGCCACGCTCATTTCGAACTGGCCGAACCACTGCTCTCACACCACCATCACCTTATATGCGTCAACTGTGGCGCTATCGAAGATGTGCATCTCGACGACGAACTCGAGGAGTTGCTCGATCGGAACTTCAACCGGCTCGCCACCCGCGCCAGTTTCAATCCTCTACATCACACCCTCGACCTTCACGGAGAATGTGGAGAATGCCAACAGCCCGCCTGACAGCCCCGGTCCGCATAGAGAACTTGACCGTCCAGTTCGACGGCTTCAAAGCCCTCGACGACATCACCCACACCTTCCAATCCGGCACGTCCACAGCAGTCATCGGGGTCAACGGCTCGGGTAAGACCACATTGTTGGAGACCATCGCCGGACTGATCCGCCCCGATTCGGGCCGCATCGACGGGGTGAGTGAGAGGCTCGCCTACGTCTGCCAGCACCCACCGACCACCTGGATGCCGGTCACCGCCAGCGAAGTGTTGGCAATGGGCCGCTACCGCGAACGGGGCCTGATCGGCCGGTTCCGAGATGCCGACCGCGCGGCCATGCGCTCCGCAGCTGAACGGCTCCACATCAACCACCTCTTGAAATCCAGCTTCGGTGAACTCAGCGGCGGGCAGCAGCAACGAGTTCGGATAGCACAGGTACTGGCCTCCGATCCGGAACTGCTGCTCTTGGACGAGCCGATATCGGGCCTCGACATACCGAGCCAGGATCGAATCCTCGCGATGATCGAGGACTATTCCCGCCGCGGCGCGACCGTGATCCTCACCACACACCACCTCGACGAGGCCCGGCACTGTGATTCAGTGCTGCTGCTCGCCAATCGGTTGATCGCCTCAGGCAGCCCCGCAGAAATGCTCACCGAGCAGCGGCTCAGGCAGGCGTTCGGGGAACGCACGCTCGGTGACCACGCCCACCACACCCACGCTCACGACATGATCGTGCTCGACGACCATGGGCACCACAGCCATCCCGGCCACGATCACACCGACTCGATTCCTAGGAGGGGTTTTGGCAGGTCTCCGAGAGAGACGCATTAGCTTCATCGTCGACGCCAAGGAGGGCTTCGGCGACAGCCTCCCGCACAAGCGCAGTCGGCACGCTGCCACGGGGGAACTCGGGCGGGACGAAATTGGCCGTGACAATGCTCGAAGTGTCCAGCCTGCGGGCGACCCCCACGAGTTCGTCAAGACGATCGAGGGGGATGTCGGTCTTGACATGAGCGGAAATGATCCCGGTCAACGAAACGAAATTGGCCAACAGGTCCGGGATCGACACCTGATCGATCAAGGCCTCGACCACGCATCGCTGCCGAGCCATGCGGTGGTAGTCCGTGGTTCCCGTTCTTGACCGCACGTACGCCAACGCGGTCAGACCGTCGAAGTGGTAGTTGCCTGGTTCAACCACTATGTCGATCGGTGGTCCTCCCGGGACGATGGGTTTGATCCGGTCGTTGATCGTTTCGGTGACACGCACGTCGATCCCTCCGAACAGGTCGATGCTGTCGACCAGCCCGGCCATGTCAATCAGCACGTAGTACTGGACCGGTAGCCCGGTCAACTGGGCAAGGGCCGACTTGATCGCATGACCCGCCGGATCGTCGACATCAGGGAAGGTCTCGGGGTAACGCAAGCCGAGGGCGTACACCTCGTTGGCAATATCGGGAAACCCTTCGGGCCAGCGCTCCGCCGCGGGCGATCCTTGCGGGAACGTCAGATCCCGCCAATTGCGAGGGATGCTGAACGCGGCGGCTTCACCTGTGGCCACGTCGATCGAGACCACAATGATCGTGTCGGTCCGTACCCCGCGACGGTCGAAGCCGCCGTCTCCGCCGAGCAGTGCGATGGTCAAGCGCTCGTGGCCGTCCCAAGTCTCTGCCTGCTCTGAAGTCTGCTCCGGCACCGTCGTAGCCCCGGGCACGGAATCCTGGTCTGTTGAACGCTGCTCGGCACCAGGCTGGTCCAGATGGTCCGAGTCGACCAACGGAGTCGGGTTCGCAGTCACCGTTGTCGTGGCACTGAAGACGCCGTACAGCAGGTCCAATTGAGCAACCGAGTAGCGAACGACAAAGAAGTGAGGAACCGCGATGATCCCGGCCAGCACAACGAAAGTGACCGTGGCGACCGCTCGATAGACCCACAGCGAGCCGCCTTCGGGTCGGGGCCAGCTGCGCGCAACCATGTAGGCGTCGACCGCTACCCAGATGCGAAAGACCAGCGCGAGTCCCGCGATCACGATGGTGATCCACAATGGCGACCGTGTGACGGTCCAGGTGAGCAGGGTTGTTCTGCTGCGCGTGGCTACGAACGCGACCAGCGCGGCGCTGGCTGCGAGCGAGCCCAGCAGAAGGATCAACGCTCGGCGGTTGCGGTGCCCGAAGTGCCCGAGACCGGGCCAGAGGACCGACAGCGCCGCAGCCATCAACGGGTGGGGGCCCCGGGTTCGTTTCGGCGCCTTTTCGTGCTCTTGCTCATTGTTCGGGTGGAACCCCACACCCGGAAATCTATGGCCCAGCGCCGCCTACGAGTCGGTCCCGGTCGCCATTGCCCCGCCGATCCAAGACGAGTCCGGTGGAATCAGCCCACGGCCTCTCCCAAGGAGCGCAGCCGAGCCTGGCACTCCTCCCAGGATTCTCGCAGGATGTCGGCCACCGGTCGTACCTCGTCGATCCTGCCCATCACTTGGCCTCCGAACGGCACAGCAACATCCATCCGTCCACCGAAATACTGTTCCATCAACAGGTCGAGGCCGGGCAGGTGGACCTGATCCTGGTGCTCGAGTTCGGCGGTCAGTTCGGTTCGCAGCGCCCGCATGCCGGGACGCCCGAATCGATTCAACAGCACCGTGTCGGTCTCCGCGGCCGCCACGACTGCCTGCTTCCAGTTGTCGTGGACGGGCGATTCCGCCGCTGACAGCATGCGTGTGCCCATCTGCACGCCGTCGGCGCCCAGCGCCAGCGCGGCCGCCATCGACACACCGTCGCAGATGCCTCCCGCGGCGATCACCGGCACCTCCACAGCCTCTCGTACAAGCGGTGTCAACACCATCGTGGACGATCCGTGGGCGTTCTTGAATCCTCCGCCCTCTACTCCCTCCACAATCAGTCCGTCCACGCCGGCGGCCACCGCTTTGAGCGCGCCCCTTAAGGTCGGCACGACGTGAAAGACAGTGATCCCCGCATCCTTGAGCATCGACGTGAAACGCCGGGGGTCGCCTGCCGAGGTGGTCACGAAGCCCACCTCGTGTTCGATCACAAAGTCGATGACGGTGGCGTCGGGAACCAGCATCTGCGCGATGTTGACCCCCCAGGGGCGATCGGTGAGATCACGCATCCTGGCGATCTCGAGCTTGATCTCGTCGAGTTGGCCCGAGGATGTCTCGATGATTCCCATGCCCCCGGCGTCGGACACCGCCGAAGCCAACTGCGCTCGCGCGATATAGCCCATCGGGGCCTGCACCACCGGGATGTCGATTCCCAACAAGTCCGTAACCCGGGTCTTCATCCCGGCATCTCCTCAGGACTGGGCCGTTGTTGAGGCCATGATCTCGCCGGGGTCTGCATCTGCCGGCCCGAGACGGCGCATTCGTGCGACGAAAATTGCGTAGTCCCACAGCAGATGCTCGCCCTCGCGCCAACGACGAACCTCGAAGTCCATGCCCTGGGGGCGCAGCACATGCACGCCGTCCTCGTAGCTTGCGACGACGTTGATCTCTGTCGACTTGTCGAACTCGGCCACATCGTGGACTCCGTTCTCGAGCGTGCCGTCGCAGCGCATGTCGTGAACGACGCCCCCACCGACCACAACCAAACGGTCACCAGCCTGTTCGATCCTGGTGACAACACCCAGACTCGGGTGATCGGGTACCACGTCCCCGTCAACCGTCAACTCGGTGGTCTGCCAGTAGCCGTCAAGGTCAGGGGCGCCGTCGGGGCGCGGCTCACGGCAACCGGCGAGGATCGGTTTCGGCCATTCGGTCCAGCCGCCGGTGGGCGTGTAGGCCACGGGTATCGAATCGATAGAGGGACTGTTCATTCGTTTGCCACCTTCTACTTCAGGCTGGAGAGTCCGGCCTTCAATCTTATGCTAGTCATACTGGCACTATACGAGGATCGCAGCAAGCGCCGTCCGCAGCGTCTCACCGGTCTCAGCGACAGTGAGCTGACGGTGCCGGCAGAGAAAGTCAAGCGAGTCCAACTGAGTGATCACATCACCCGCGGACAACACCGCGGCTCGATCAGGCCCCTCGCGACCGTCTAGTTCAGGGGCGAACTGACGCTCGAACTGGTCACGAAGATCGTCGCGGGTCGCCGCGAGCTCTTCGCGGATGCGCGGGTTCAAAGCAGCATTGGCAACCGTCGCACGGTACACCGGGCCGATTTTCTCGTAGAGACGCATTCGCATGACGACGAAATCGTCGATTCGATCCTGCAGAGGTCCCTGTCCGATCGACGAGAGATGTGCATCGTCTGCAACGCGCTCGCGGTTGCGTTCGATGACGGCTTCAAGCAACTCTGCGGGATCGGCAAAGTACCGATACAGCGAGCGCAACGACAGCCCCGAGCGCTTCGCGGCCTGTTCGATGGTGGGAAACAACGACTCCTCGGCGAACATCTCCAATACAACGTCAAGCACACTGTTGACGTTGCGCTCGCGCCGAGCGGAACGGCCGTCGATTCGGGCTTCAGCTTGATCTATGTTTGTCATGTGCGAATCCGAAAGTAGCGGCCTCACAATATATAGTAGTGCGCTTCGAACTGGCAATAGTTGACGGTGATTGTTAGGGTCCGGCCATGGACTTCGAGGTCAACCGCCAGGACTTCCGGGACACCCGGGTGATCGACACGCCGGCTGCCGAGTTGGGCGCAGGACAGATCCGGCTCGCCGTCGAACGGTTCGCCTTTACGACCAACAACGTCACCTACGCGGTGGCCGGTGACATGCTCGACTATTGGGGCTTCTTCCCCACCGAGACGCCCTGGGGGCGGCTCCCTGCCATGGGGCTCAGTTCGGTAGTCGACTCAGCGAATCCAGAAATCCCGGTCGGGGGGCGGTTCTTCGGCTTCTACCCGATGTCTGACCAACTGACCATCACCGCCGAACCCCGCAGAAACGGGTTCCGCGACGTCGGCTCGCACCGCGCCGGCCACGCCGACACCTACACCAATTTCATCGACGTCGGCAGCGATCCGATGTTCCAGGACGAGCGGGCGGACCAATACCTGTTGCTGCGTGGCCTCTTCATGACATCGTTCCTCGTCGACGACTACCTCGGCGACAACAACTTCTCCGGTGCCTCCGCGACCCTGGTCACCAGCGCCTCATCCAAGACATCGATCTGTCTCGCCTCCTGCCTGGCCAGACGCGGCCATCCCGGGATCGGGCTCACCTCGCAGCGCAATCGGGCATTCGTGGAGAGCCTCGACACGTACGCACAGGTGATCACCTATGACGAGATCGAGCAACTCGACTCCAGTTCGGTTTCAGGCATGGTCGACATGGCCGGCAACGGCGCCGTACGCGAGACGGTGCACACGCACTTTGCAGACAGCCTGGCCTTCTCGCTGACAGTCGGGGTTACTCACTGGGAGGAACCAGCCCGATCGGCCCGCGACCTGCCAGGACCCAAGCCCGAGTTCTTCTTCGCACCCGGGCAGGCCGCCAAACGTTCCCAAGAGTGGGGCGCGGACGAGCTGAATGCAAGGATCGCCCAGTCCTGGCACATCCTCGTCGACAGTACCGACCGCTGGATGAACGTGGTCCACCGCAGCGGACCCGACGAGATCAGCGCCGTCTACCGGGAGCTGTTGGAAGGTCAGGCCGACCCGTCGGTTGGATACGTTGTGTCGATGTCGGATTCGCTGAGCGGTTTGGTCAGTCGACTCTGAGCACGACCTTGCCGACTGTCTCGTTGGATTCGATCAGTTCGTGAGCCCGCCCGGTCTCCGCAATGGGGACCACCTCGTCGATGACCGGAGCGATCTCACCCGACTCGATCAGAGGCCAGACCCGTTCGCGAAGCGCCGACATGACCTCAGCTTTGGCGGCGACCGGCCTGGCACGAAGGGTCGAACCGATCACCCGCAGCCGTTTCATCATCAACAACCCGAGCGAGACTTCTGCGCTGGCACCACCCATCAAACCGATCAGCACCAGCCGACCGTCGACGGCAAGACTTCTGATGTTGTCGCCGAGATAGCTCGCACCCACCGGATCGAGGATGATGTCGAAGCCGTTGCCGTCGGTCCAGTCCTCAACATGATCGACGAAGCTCCCGGAGTGCCGGTTGCTGCCTCCGGACGCACCCAGCGCGACGCAGCGCGCGATCTTGTCGTCGGCGCCGGCCGTCACGAACACGGGATTGCCGAAAGCCCTGCACAGTTGAATTGCCGCGGTGCCCACACCGCTCGCTCCGGCATGCAGCAGGACCCGTTCGCCGGGAGCCATGGCAGCTTCGATGCAGAGATTCAGATAGGCGGTGGCGAAGACCTCGGGGAGCGCCGCGGCCTCGACGAAAGACAGAGGAGCCGGGACCGGGACAACCTGCGCTGCCGGGACCGCGACCTGCTCGGCGTAACCGCCTCCGGCGAGCAGGGCACAGACTTCGTCACCGATCTCAAAACCGGACACACCTGCGGCGATCTCAGAAACCACACCCGAACACTCCAGTCCGAGAATCTGACTGGCACCGGGCGGCGGCGGATAGGCACCCGCTCGTTGCGCCAGATCGGCCCGATTCACGGCGCTGGCTCTGACCTCGATGCGGACCTCCCCCTCCCCCAACGACGGAGCGGGTGTGTCGCCCCACACCAGTCGGTCACCTTTGATCTCGATCGCCTTCATGTCGCTTCCAGACTGGACCAAGACACGGCCAGAGCCACCGATACTACTGCGGCATCGAGCCGCCGGTCCCACACGGCCTCCGTGGTCTGCACGTCACGGGTCGTTTTTTGGTGAGGCTTCGGGTTCGGGGCGAAAACCGGGGCGACCGGCTGCAAGCCAACCGTCGAAGGCGACTTCTTGACCCAGGTCGGCGCCGGCTCTACTCGATGCCTCATAGCGATAATTCAGGAAGTCGCAATACCCCTGCAGGACATTCTCATCCCCGGCCTGAGCTCGGATTCGCCGCACTGCCGGCTCCCACCGCTCTGTCCGCCAGCGGATCGCTGCCAGCGCCATATCGCCGCTCCTCTCGACGCGTTGGCCCGCAGCGAAGTGGTAGATGTCGCTGAGCAGGTGCCGGGCCTGCCACTCCGAGGCCTCGATCCCAGTTATTTCCCGCAAGCGGCGGGTGTTGTGGTTCCGGGGACCGACACTCGGCCGCATCCGAAACTTGGTGCCTCCATCGGTGGAGACGAGGTCGACCTCATCGACCGTGAACCCGAGGTCATTGAGGTGCCGCACACGTTCGGTGATGCGATATCGCTCGTCGGTCCCGATGACGGTCTCGCTCGTCGTCTCATCCCACAGCCACTCGTACCAACTAGCCATTTCCTCACCGAGGTCGGTATCGGCGTCGTCCAAGCCGACCCCTCGTGAGGCCGCGATGTCGGCCATACCACCTGCCACGTTGATTGTCATGATGTCGATGTCGTGGAGGCGCTGGCCGTCGCTGAGCTCGGGGTGCAGTTCAGCGGTCTCGGCATCGACCATCAAAGCCTCGATGGCCATGGCATCGTATTTGAAGAGAACGTTCGACAAGGAGCAGTCACCCCAGAAACAACCAGCCAGATGCAGTTCGACGAGCAGACCCGCGAAGGCGGCCAGCATCTGTCGGCGCCGTTCACCGAATCCGGCTCCTTCGAGAAGTTCCCGGTATGAGAATGAGAAGTCGACATACCTGGTGATCAGGGCTGCCGAGCGCTCCGCGCCGGGGTCGTGGAAGCGGTCTTCAACGAGTCCAACCGCGGTGACCGACGGAGCCTCCAACCGTTCGAGCTCGCGAAGCACCTGATAGTCGTTACGGGCGGCCTTGTGGGGCAGTTCCTTGATCGCATACAGGCCTTGGTCGTAGGCGACGAAGCGCACTTCGTGGCGGGAGATCCCTTTTGGCAGGGTGACGAGCCGGGGACTGTCCCAATCGACGATGGACCGTTCCCAAGCGAGGTCCAAGAAGTCCGGATGCCCAGGGCGAACTGTGATTCTCGGCTCAGTCAAGCCGCCAAGGCTAGCGGTGGGCAGGGGCCATATAGAACCAGAAGGGGAACGGTGCGTCCTGCTCCTTCAGCTGCGCGCGTGCCGCCATCATGGTCTTGCCGGCTTCGGTCTCAGTGTAGAACCACTCTTCGACCGCACGTCCGCCCGGAGCCGGCCCGGTCGCCAGTTCGAGGGCCGCTTCGGCGTAGTAGGCACGTATGTCGTGACAGACCGCGATCGTGATCTTTCCCGGTAACGGAGTCTCGGTCCACGGAGAACCTTCGGCCCACTGATGCAGCACGTTGAGTGCGTCGACGACGGTGTCTGCGTCGATGGCGCGACCGACCGAGGTGATGCCCCGAGACTCCAACGACCGGTCATAGGCCGCGCGCAGGCCCTGGGCTTCATCGACCGCGGGCGGCAGCGTTGCATCGAAGCGCGGAGGGATCGAGCAGGTCAACGGTGTCTCATCGGACTCGATGACCAGCGGATAGGTCTCGAGGGTGGGTTCGTCGGAGTCGAGCAATGCGAAGGCACGGTTCAAGACGTCGATCTGCAACTCGACATCGTCGGGACGGCCCAGCGGACGGCCCAGCGGGAACTCGCAGTAGAGCGTGCGCGGGGGCATCATCCGCTCGGCGACCTCCTTCATGGAGGCGAGCACGATGGTCGACAACCCGGCCGCTTCGAATACGTGGGCGAGCGTACTCACGGTACGCGTGCACTCCGGTCAAACCGGGGTCAGTACGACCACATCGACCGCGTCGGCCAGCATCTCCTTGGCGCATGCCGGGCCGGTGTCGAGACGCACTTCGCTTACTGTCTCAGGTTGGTTGCCGGCGAAGGCGAAATGCCGTCGTGCGACGTCGCCGATGACACCCTCAGCGGCCAGTTCCTCCAGGCGGTCGATCGGATACACGACATTCAGGTCGATTTGAAAGCCCGTGTGGTCGAAGTTGGGACTCCAGTGCCCCATGACAATGTTGCGGTCGGCGCGGTCGAGCGCCCGAAAGCCTGTGTCGATCGCCCCGAAGCGATCCTGGTCCGGACGGTGCAGCGCCGCCGAGGTGACGATCGCGACACGAGCTTCGCTGAGGGGCTTGTCGAGTTTGCTGAACGCAGGGTCGTCGAACGTCGGTACTGGTTGTTGCGCTCCGTATGAGCGCATTACCGCATCTCCACCAGTCATGTTCTTCTTCCTTTCAGGCGAGCTTGCCGTACTGAATCATTTGCCAGTTCAACACGCATAAACTAATCGCCGATTTGTCTCGAAACAACACCGGCAATCGCACCGCAACTGATAGACGGAACGATCGGCACCGCCGCCAGGCTCAGGCATGCCCCGCGGTCCAGGCGCCGAGCAGCAGCAGCGCGACGGCTTTGGCGGCCTCGGCACCTGCGTAGACGCTGTGCAGATGTGAGCGGGGCAGTTCCTCGCCGTCGATGATCGCCTGAACCCTGACATCGAGCCGGGGGATCAGCCACAGGGTCTGGCCGAACACGATGACCAGCACCAGGCCAATCAGGAACCAGTCCACCGGTTCCAGAGCGCCCCGGTTCTGAACCGTCACAATCACTAGCACCACGCTGAGAACCCACTCGAGCTTCCCGAAGGCGTGGAATGTCGTGCGACCAACATCCAACGCCACCGGACGGGTCAACGACTTGGCCCTGAACTTGACCGGCGTCGCCAGGAACGACACACCGAGTACCAAACCCAGCCAGACATAAGCAAGAAACTGCATCATGGGAGCGCCCTCCAAGACAAGTTTGATGCGCCGATCGAATCAAACAGCACTGAGCGGCCTGCGAGCACGGGGGGTTTCATGAGCGGGCGTTGGTTAACAGCGCCAACAGTGCAGCGGCAGCACTGGCCCCTTCCGCGCTGGCAGCAGACAACACCTCTCGCAGGTCGACCGGAACAACCAGGTTGGTTATAGACACATGCGCCCGAACCGTCTCCCCGTCTATGACGAAGCCGGTGACGCTCAGTTCAGGTGGCGCTTCGTCAACCCGGAACGAAAGCGCCAGCGGCAAGCCCGCCACTCGGCTAGTTGTGCGACCCCACATTCCAACCGAGACGACTTCAAGATAGACCCGCCGATTGTGCAGTTCGGGACCATTGCCACTGGACGTGAGCCGCGATGACCAGCCGGGGCGGATCACGAATGCCCCATCGAAGATTTCCACTTTGGTGTCGAGGTCACGAAGCTCGAGCCAGCGCCGCAGCTCATCAACCGAAGTTTCGACCTGCGCGGTCAGCCGTCCCACTTCGATGCAGTCGAGTTGGCTGGAGTCGAGGCCGACGTCGTGCGCCGTCACCAGCGCCCGGTCGAATCCGTAGCCCTGCCACGAGCCGTCGGTGAGTTCAACGCCGAGACGTTGCCAGATGGCGATGCGGCCGGCGGCCGTCACGGGAAGGGCGAAGGAAGGCACCACTTCGATTATTCGACCCAGCGTGGCCGAACTGTCCTCATGCGCGGTCGAAGAGATCCTGCGACCCTCCAACGCCATCGACGCAGCTTTGACCGCTGCCTCAAAGGCGCTGTGAGCTGTCACCGGCACACCGACCACACCCTCGATAGCCTTGCCGAATTCGGTCCCGAGCAGACCCAGCGAGGCCAGGTATTCCGTCCAACGTCGATTCGGCACTCCCTCAAGCTACCCCACGGCACCGAAGCGATACCTACGGCGAGTACTGTTCGGGACGTGACGGCATCGATGCAACCACCCCAGGGAGCTGCCGTTCACGAGGGCGTCGAAGGATGGACCATCGACGAATCGTCCGACGACCAGAAGATCCTCGATGATGCCACCGCGCTGTTGGACGCCGAACTCCCCGACCCCCGGTTCGTGTCGTCGGACTACCTGCGCTGGGCCTACCGGGACAACCCGCTGGGACGTGCCATCGAGAGGCACCAGATCGTCGCTGCCGCAGGCAAGCCACGGCTTGTCGCCCACTATGCCAACATGCCACGGGTGTACCGCGGGCCGGGCGGTGAACGCAGCAACGGGGCCTGGTCGCAGAACGCAGTTGTGCACCGCGACCACCAGCGAAGCCGACACTTCAGTCGTATCGGACTCGAGATCTACGACGAGGCCGCTGATCGGGGCTGGTCGTTCGTTGTCGGCGTGACCAACAAGAAGTCGACTGGTGCAGTCGTCAAGTACATGGGCTGGCGGCTGGTAGGACCGCTGCCGGTACGGGTGCTCGCCCCGCTGGGCCGCGGTGCGCGCCGCATCCGGCACATCGACATCGGCGAAGAGTTTCTGGATTCAAACGAGTTCAACGAGCTTGCCGCGACAGTCGACCGCCACAAAGTCAGCGGTTGGGCGACCGACTACACGCCCGAGGTGCTGCGTTGGCGCCTAGCGTGCCCGCACACCCACTATTGCCTGCACATCGCCGAGGATGTTGCGTTGATCACAACGCGTTCCGCCGCAGGTCCGTTTCCGGCCTGCGTTGTCCTGAAGATCTTCTCAATGACCAGCGGCAACGTCACCGTCGACGCGACCCGCGCCATCCGCTCGGCAACACGCTGGCACCGCGGGGCCTTCGCGGTCTACGCGGGCTTCAACGGTTCGGTCCGGGTGCGTGGTGTCCGTCCACCAAGAAGGCTTCAGCCGTCGCCGCTCAACCTCATTATCCGGGGTCTTGACCCCACGGTCGACCAGAACACGATCACGCTCGACACCTTCGAGTTCTTGGACATGGACGCCTACTGAAGCGGCTCCGGGTTGGGGTGGGGTTTGGAGAACAGGTCGTTCTCGTTCTCAACGCTGACTCCCTGCTTGCGCATCCTTGCTCTGCGTTCCGCCTCCAGGTAGAGGTAGCGCGTAACGTCTTCGGGGGTGTCGTCGTTGCACATGAGTTCGGTGGCGAAGGCGTCGCGCATCAGCTCCGAGCGGATGTCGTCGCGTGTCACCCCGTTCTCATCGGGTTCCCCCGCGACTCTTCGGATTCTGCGTTTGAACATCATCCAGCAGACATAGGTCGAAGCTGAGTAACCCAGAGAGAACATCAAGGCCCCGAAGAGCGCGAACTGCAGCGTGACAAGATGGAACACCATACTGATTTTCCTTGTAGATCAATCAATTATGGCGCCCGACAAGTAGGCCGCGATACTTGAGGTGAAGCTATCAACTTCCGCAGCGATTGTCTATACGTCGGCGCCGAAGCGTTCGGCCAGGTGATCGACGGGGTTGCGCAGCACCACAACCGGGATCTGCTCGATGAGTTCTCGGTGACGGCGCGCCAGAGCGGTCCAGAAGCGGAGCCGACGGGCGCTCCGGCGCAAAGGCAGGTATCCAAGTTCCCACATCATCGCCAAGCCCCAGAAACCCAGGTCGCTCTGCACTCCATCGGGTGCGAGCGCGGTATGGATGCGCATTGAGCCGTGAACCAGGTGCAGGATCGTGTCTTGTATCGCCTCAGCGAGAACGGCCTCAGGAACAGTGGTTACCCCGGAGCGGTCAGCGGGAGGCTCCGCTGACCGGCCGACTGACCGGGAACCGAACGACACCCACCAGTACGGCGTGTCCTCGTCGGAGGGCACATGGAACACAAAGGGCTTCGGAGCCAGCCGGCGACCGATCACCCTCGGGACTTCTCGCACGAAGCGCGTCAGATAAGGCTCGAAGTCCTGCCAGTCCACGGTGACGCCCTTCTCTTGGGCGCTGCGCTCATCGATCTTCGGGCCGTGCACCTTCAGCAGGTCTTCGAGATGTCGGCTCCGATCGGTGTACCAATCCACTTCGGAGCGGGTGAATCCTGCCTCGCTGTCCCAGACGTCGCCCGGCGCCATGGTGACAACCTCTGTGCCTTCGATGCCCCCGCGTTCAGCCACGCCGTCGACGACCATGTTCGGGGTCACCAGGTGTTCGTTGACCGGCCGGCTCTCCGGGTGCAGGAAACCGACCATCGAACCGAAGGGCACCGCGAACTCGGGTTGCAGTCCCGACATCACATCGTGGAAGTCGTCGATGTAGGTCTCGCGGGAGACCAATCGGAGTTGCTCGGGGTCTTCCGCGGTGTACAGGACCGGGTACGACTGCGCGAACGAATGGCTCTTGCAGGCCAGCGTCGGTCGGCCGAACTCCCGTCTGATCTGGGAGAGCGAACGTCTGCGGATCTTGCAGTCGTTGATGTCGATCACAACATTGTCGTCCTCGGCAACCACGAAGGTCGTGTCGTCGAAGCCGTACTGGTAAGAGGCAACCCGAACCCCTTCACCGAGCTCGACCACGCGGCCGTGCACCAGCTCCTGGGGCGACTCGAAGCCGAGACTCTCAACCTCATCGACCATCGCATCCACCCCGAAGCGGGGGATCATCACCTTGGCGGACCGGTCCATCCGCCGCATCGACGGATAGTGGAAGTGGTCGAAGTGGTGGTGGGTGAGATAGATCCAGTCGGGGCTGAACATCTCCTCGTCGGGTTCAGCGCTGGGAGGGAAATGCCACCACGACCGCCAGTAGCACGATCCCGACAGCCACGGGTCGATCAGCACAGTGCCTGCGCGCGTCTGGATCCGCAGGCAGCTGTGGCCGATAACGGTTACGTGCATAGGCCGTCACGGTATAGCCACAACTAGGATTGGCGGGTGCGCAGGCCCTTCACTTCGTCGAAACGCGACGCTTTCGGCTGGCTGGTGGCCGCAGTGTTCCTGTTCGCGGTGGCCGTTCGTTGGTTCGTGTTCCTGCGCTGGTACCGGTACCTGCCGATCGGCGAGGTGAACGACAACGTCTATTACCATGTCACGGCCAACCTGCTGGCCGACGGGCACGGTTTCGCCGATCCGTTCGAGTACACAATCTTCGGCGAGCTCCAACCAACGGCTGGACACCCGCCCGGCTACACGGTCTACCTGTCCATCTGGTCATTGCTCGGACTCGACAGCGTTTCTTGGCATCGCCTCGCCGGCGGCGTCGTCTCTGCTTCTGCGGTCATTCCCGTGGGGATGCTCCTGCGACGCCTGTTCAACCAACGCACAGCTTTCATCGGCATGGTCGCGGTGGCGCTGCACCCGCCTCTCTGGATGAACGACGCGTTGATCCTCTCGGAGTCGATGTACATCCCGATCGCAGCATGGACTCTCTGGTTCGCCCACCGTGTGTACGACGAACCGTCTTGGCGGCGAATCACCGAGCTGACGGTGGTGCTCTCGCTCGGAGCCCTGACGCGCAGCGAGCCGTTCATGCTCTTCTTCCTGTTGCTGGCACCGATAATCCTGACTCACCGGGCATTGGACTGGCCTTCGCGGCTCACCCGCACGGCCGGCGCGGCACTGATCGCAATGCTGCTGCTGACACCGTGGGTCGGCCGCAACCTGGCCACCTTCGACGAACCGACTTTTCTGGCGATCGGCCCCGGCTATGTGCTTGAACTCGGGAACTGCGACGAGACCTACTCCGGGAGGCTGCTCGGATATTGGAGCGGCGGCTGCGATGAGACGGACTCGCGGGGTGCGCTGAGCTTCTGGAGCGCCGAGGATCGCAAGTCGACCTGGCCCGACGGCGACGAATCAGTCATCGGCGCCGCAAAACTCGACAAGGCCCTCGAGTACATCGGCGACCATCTCAGCGAACAGCCCAAGGTGGTCGCCGCTCGGGTCGGTCGGGTGCTCGGGTTGTTCAGACCGCTGCAAACCGCCGATTTCGATGTGTTCTTCGAGCGGCGGATATCTTCACACGTCCACATCGGCCTGTTGAGCCACTATGTGGTGATGGCCGCTTCGATCTACGGTGCGCTGGTGATGCGCCGCCGTACCACTCTGCTGCCGGTGGCCGCGGTTGCCGGCACGTCGATTCTCACCGCGGCGATCACCTTCGGGATCACCCGTTACAGACTCGGCGCCGATGTGGTGTTCGTGGTGTTGGCCGCAGTGGCGCTGGGGGCGCTGCTTGACCGCTACCGACCCTTATCTCCGTCTGCACCTGAACCCGAGGCGACATCGGCATGATCGGGCGGCTTCGTGAACTTCTCGGCGGGCGCGGCGTCCCGATCATTGTCGGCGTGGGGCTGGCCGGATGGTTCCTGCGGATCGCCGCGGTGCTCTGGTACCGCCCCACCTGCACGACAGGCGCGGCTGACTGCTACACCCTCGCCGGTGACGCCTACTACCACCATCATCAAGCAGACCTGATCCACAGGGGCCACTGGTTCATCAACCCGCACGAGTACATAGTTCACGGCCACATCCTCGATTCCGCGGGTGACCCGCCCTTGTATGCCCTGTACCTGGCGTTCTGGTCGCGTCTCGGTCTCGATGGCGTTACCGACCACCGCCTGGTGTCCACGCTGGCGGGTCTCGCGCTGATCGTCTCGTTGGGCTTGCTGGTGCGACGGTTGGCAGGCGACCTGGCGGGAGTCATCGCCGCGGTTCTCGCCGCGCTCCACCCGCTGATGTGGATCAACGACATGATGCTGCTGTCCGAGGGCCTGTATCAACCGGTGATCGTTGCGGTGCTCTGGGCCGCGTACGCCTGGATCGAGAAGCCGACGGCGAAACGGGTGGTCGTGTTGGGCGCGGTCATCGCGGTCGCGGCTTTGACCCGGGCCGAGGCCTTGGCACTGTTCGGGTTCATGGTCATCCCGCTCGTCTGGTGGCTCGGAGGTGTCGGACGGCGCGAGAAGCTGCGGCAGATCGGGTTGTGTTGGCTGGCCGGGTTGATCGTCCTGTCGCCCTGGTTGATCTACAACAACCTCCGCTTCGAGGACCCTGTGACGATGAGCGCTGTCCCGGGGACCGTGATGATGGCCGGTTCCTGCGACGAGGCCTGGAGTGGCGAAGCCATGGGCTTCTGGACGGTCTGCTTCGATTCCCGAGGGCTCTGGGACGAGTTGGAAGCCGAGTTGCCGGGTTCGACGCTGCGCGGCGAGTCCCGGGTCGTCTACGACGAGTCCGTCCTCGATTCCTTCAATCGCAAGTACGCCTTGGAGTACACCGCTGAGAATTGGGAGCGGTTCGGTGTGGTGGCTCTGGCTCGCATGGGTCGATCGCTCGAGCTGTTCAAACCGGGCCATTCCCTGCGTCTGAACTACCAGGTCGAGGGGCGCTGGGAGGAGCCGTCCACGTTCGGTCTCGGCTTCTACTATGCACTGTTGCCGTTGACGGTCATCGGCGCGTTGGTGTTCTGGCGCAGAGGCATCCGACTCACACCGATGCTGTCGATGTGGCCGACGATCATGCTGGCCTCGGCGATCACTTTCGGGTTGACCCGCTACCGGGTCCCAATAGACATCGCCATGATGGCCCTCAGCGCGGTCGCCGTCTCCTGGCTGGTCGAGCAGTATGTTCGAGCCGATTCGTCTCGGGCGCCTGCGGGCGTGCACGAGGCGGATTCGACCGAAGTAGGTTGAGGGCCACTGTCGTGAGCAGCATCGCATTTACGCTTGATTTGGAAGATCATCGGCCCGATGGATCGGTTGCGCCGCGGTACGGCGCGGTCACTGACGAGTTGTTGCGTGACCTTGACGAATGGGGTGTGACGGGGACGGTGTTCGTGGTCGGCGACCTGGCCCGCGAGGATCCGGACCTGGTGGCTCGTGTTGCCGCTCGTGGACATGAGATCGGTTTGCATGGCGCCAGCCACACCCCGTTGCCCGATGTCGGGCCCACCACGTTCCGTGCGGTCACCGTTGAGGCTGTTGATCGCCTGGCCCAGCTCGTGCAAACCGAGATCAGCGGGTTTCGAGCGCCGATCTTCTCCCTTGTGCCCGAGTCGGCGTGGGCACCTGAGATTCTCAGCGATCTTGGATTCAAGTACTCCTCCAGCGTGCTGCCGGCCCGCAACCCGCTGTTCGGCTGGCCTCAGGCTCCCCGAACCCCGTTCCGCTGGCCTTCGGGGCTCATTGAGATTCCATCGCCGGTCTTCGGGGTCGGTCCTGTCCTGCTCCCGCTTCTGGGCGGTACATACCTGCGCACCGCACCTGGACCGATCGTCGCTCGGACCAGGAGGCGAGCTCCCGATCACGCCTGGGTGTACGCCCATCCCTACGACTTCGACCCCGACGAGCCGCGCTGGGTAGTCCCCGAGGTCGGTCGGGTCGGCAGCAGGGTCCTGTGGTGGGGCCGGCGCAGGATGAAGTCCCGCGTCGAGCATCTGGTGGCGGGCAGCCGACGCACCCTGGCCGACATGGCGGCCTCGATGACAGCGTTGCCCGTGTTCTCGCCTGATTCGGACAGCAAGCTCGAGACGGGGTCGGGCCGATGAACTCTGAGACTCCGGAATACAGCCAGGATGAGTTGGCACACGAGTTGCCCGATGCCGAGATCGTTGATCGCATCGAATGGCTCACCGCTCGTTGCGCCGGTAAGCGAGTGATCCATGTCGGGTTCGCGGACGCCGGGTTCCGCCGCGAACAGGGGCGTGCCGGAAGCTGGCTTCACGGTCGCCTCCATGATGTTGCTGCTGAGCTCGTGGGGGTCGACAGCGACCATGACGGTGTTGCCGCTGCCGCTGAGGAGGGTTTCGAGGCCCACCTGGTGGACTGCACCGACTCCGAGGCTGTGGCCGCCCTGGTCTTGGAGCCCGCCGACATCGTTTTGGCCGGCGAGGTGATCGAACACATCTCCGCTCCGGGACTGTTCCTCGACGCGCTGCATCACCTGTGCAAACCGGACGGCACGCTGATCATTACGACACCCAACGCTTATGGCCTGATCAATGTGGCCGCCTCGATCTTCCGGAAGGTTGAGATCAACCATCCGGACCATGTGGTGATGTTCAGTTGGCGCACCTTGACTGAACTGCTGCGCCGGTCAGGCTGGGAACACGACCAGACGGTGACCTACGTGCCTGCGGTGCGTGAGCGGGGCGACCGGAGTCGATTCGAGGCGGCCGCGGTTCGGTTGGTCGCCGGTCTTGAACGGGTGCTCGGCAAGCTGAATCGGCCGTTCTCTGCCGATGGTCTCATTGTCACGGCCACACCCTCGCCCACGCCAAGGCCTGCCGACTCCGAGTAGCGGGGGACTGCGAGCCATGGACTACTGCCTCCAGTTGTCGTGCGAATACCCGGACACCAGCTATGGCGCCGACAAGGTCTACGGCGACATGATCGAGCAGGCCGTCCTCGCTGACCGGCTCGGCTTCGAGTCCGTCGCATTCACCGAGCACCACCTGTTGAACTGTCTGATGAACCCGGCCCCGCTCATGTTCGCCGTCAAGGTCGCGGCGGTGACGGCCAACCTGAAGATCCTCACCGCGGTCGTCGTTCTGCCATTGCACGACATGCGGATACTCGCCGGCGAAGTCGTCGTTGCCGACACGCTGACCGACGGCCGCCTCCTCCTCGGCGTGGGACGTGGCGCATTCGCGTACGAGATCGAACGGCTCGGCGTCCCGATGGCCGAGACCCGCGCTCGCTTCGACGAGTCGCTCGCCGTGCTCCAACGGCTGCTCACGGAGGAGGAGGTCTCCTGGGACGGCGACTACTACAACTTCGACTCGATCACCGTGATGCCACGACCAGTCCGCCCGGGAGGGCCACCGATCATGATGGCCGTCATGAACCCCGACGGCATCCGCGCATGCACGAAGCAGGGATTCCACATACAGACCACACCCCTGTCGGGCGATCTCGACCTGTTCCGCCGCCAGACCAGCGCGTTCACCGAGGCACGCGCCGAGATGGGCGACGCGGGGCGACACCTGACCTTGTCGCTCTCAAGAGTCGCCGGCGTGACCCGTTCCGCTGACGACCAGCGCAGCGTCCTCGAAGCAGCCCACCACTATTACGGCCGCTTCGACAATGTGTTCACCGGTCCCGGGCTCGTGGAGAACGGGAGGATCCGCGAACTCCCAGCCAACCACAGCATCGACGAGCTCGCCGAGAGCCTGCTAATCGGGTCTCCCGAAGCGCTCATAGACGAGCTGAACCTCTACGCAGCGGCCGGCGTGGACCGCATGATTCTCAACATCAACTTCGGACTGGAGCAATCCAGGAATTTGGAGACGATCCACTCACTCGCTGAGGACGTGATTCCGTTCGTCTCATGCCAGTCGGTGGAGGGCCCCGGATGACCGCCGTAGTGGACTGCCACTACACCATCGAGGGATCCGGGCCGCCGCTGATCCTGGTCCACGGAATCGGCGCGGCTCGTGACACGTGGCGATTCATGGTCGAGAAACTCGCGAAGCAATACACCGTCGTGCGCTACGACCTGCGTGGCCATGGCGAGTCCTCACTCACTGAGCCGACATTCGAGCTCGAGCAGCTCGTCAACGACCTTGAGCGCGTGCGTGAACGAGCCGGCTTCGAGAGCGCCCACATCGCTGGCCATTCACTCGGAGGAATGATCGGCCCCGCCTACGCCCGCCAGTACCCGGATCGCGTCAGATCGATCGCTCTGCTGTCCACAGCCGCATTCCGCACTGACGAGGACAGCGCCGCTGTGGGCCGAGTCGTGACGCAGATGCGTGAAGACGGTATCCCCAATATCCTCCCGACGCTCACCGACCGTTGGTACAGCGACGCTTTCATTCAGCGGCATCCCGAGATCGTGCGGCGGCGGCTGGACCAGGTTCTCAGTTGCGATCCCGAGACGTTCCTCAACGTGTTCCGCATCTACGCGACGTTCGAGATGGGGCCATGGCTCCACGAGGTCAGCGCTCCGGCGCTCGTCATGACCGGCGAGTTCGACGGCGGCTGCAACCCTCGGCTCAACTCCCAGATTCACGAGGCGCTTCCGAACGCCGAGCTTCGGATCCTGCCGGGGCTGAAGCACTCCATCCTGCTCGAGGCCGGCCCAGAGGTTGCCGACCACCTGATCGACTTCCTCGGCAGCGTCGACGCCTAGACAGGCATCGCACTGCGAGGCGCAACGGCTGATCCACTAGACCGTTCAGTTCGGCGACCGCTGTCAGGTGGTGGAGCGGGGGGCGACCGCTTCGACTTCGACGCGCAGCAGAGCCAGCTCCTCGGCCAGGTCCTGGGTTCGAGCCTCGACGCGCGACATCTCGTAGGACAGATGCACCGTCGTGGCGAACAGGAAAGCGGTGGCCGCGAAGAGCACCGTGGCGGGCTCGTATTCGATCCCGATGAAATCGGATATCGGTACGAGAATGTCGGGTACCGCCGCCAACGGAATCAGCGCCACTCCGACGAACGACCAGAGCAGCGCATACTTGCTCTTTAGCACCTGGCGGCGGACCAGACGGAAGATGAACAGGACCGTCAGGAGGATGACGGTGGCGACGACGATGTGGGCTGAGGTGGACATGTGCCAAGGCTAGCCAACCAGTGGATGGCAACTGCTGCGCAGACCACCACCGCGATCTCCGCCGGAGCCCGGAAGCGTGGTATCCCGTAGAACAGCGCCCCGACCAGTGACACATGGATCGCCAACGCTGCGAACGGCCAACGTGTGAGTCGCTCTCGGCCGAGCCGCCACCAGCCCGCCAGCGCCAGAGGCGCCGCTATCCAGAACCCGACGAAGGCGAGGTTCGAGGCCCAGACCTCACGGCCCTCGCCCGTGTTGAAGTCCGACATTTGCAACGGCCGGAAGACCGACCACAGACGACCGAGTCG
This sequence comes from Candidatus Aldehydirespiratoraceae bacterium, assembly GCA_965221585.1. Classification (GTDB taxonomy): domain Bacteria; phylum Actinomycetota; class Acidimicrobiia; order Acidimicrobiales; family Aldehydirespiratoraceae; genus VXYK01. The sequence continues at coordinate 2,814,055 of OZ244898.1, forward strand.
TGCGGCCATGACCCGGGGCTGATCATCGAGGTTGTCTCCTATATAGCTGAAGGCTTCTGACCGCCAGATCCGCGACGCTTCGCTGGTGTCGGCTCCCTCCAGTTCGGGAAGGTCACCGGCCAGTGTGTCGGCATACTCCAACGACCAGAATCCGATCGCGCCGCCCGTATAGGTCTGCGGGGAGTTGGCGCCGATCAGGGTGACTCCGTCGTTGGTGGACATCAACACCGGTTCGTTGAACCGCAGCAGGTTCGGAACCACCCAGGGGGCGATCACCAACACTGTCAGGGCGGCACTGACCGCTGCTGAGGTCACTCTTTCACGCCAGCGCGGATGGGCCACGATCATCAGGGGCACCACCAGCAGCGGCACCAACAACAGCGACTCTGCCCGGGCCAGCGCCGCGAAACCGATCCATACTCCCAACTGCATCGCCAGACGACTCGACGGGTCGTTCCGGTATCGCAGAGCGGTCCAGACCGCGCCGGTTACGCACAAGACGGTCAACGATTCGGCCATGACCAGACCGTCGTTGATCCACAACGCCGGATAGACCGCGGCGATGCCGGCCGCCGGGAGTCCCACCGCTCGGCCCGCCAGCTGTCGCGCCAACAAACCGATCATCACGATCACGCCGGCACCGACGAGGCACATCATGAACCGCTGTTCAAAGAGGTGCTGGCCCTGTCCTCCCGGCAGCCACGAAGCGGGAGCGGCAACGATCGCGGTCAACGGCGGATGGTCCGCTGCGTGACTTGCTTGAGCGCCGATCGTGGTTTCGGGTGACAACCCGTGCCACGGCGTGACAAACCCTCTGCCCGCGGCGAGCGCGTCGGCAGCCAGCGAGTAATAGAACTGATCACCTGCAAAAACATCAAGGCTCTCCAGTGTGTGGTCGCGCTTGACCACGATCACGTAGACAACCCGCAACGCCAGCCCTGCCGCCGCGATCACTGCCAGTTGCAACCGAAACGATGCCGCGCGCCACGTTGCGGCGAGCCGTTTGACGGCCGTTTCGAACGATGTCGGCCCGCGCTGCTCGCGTCGAATGAGACCTTGCATACGCAAGCCCGAGCGTTCGACCAGGTAGTAGCTGGCCACCGACACTGCCATCATCGGAATGAATGCGACGACGCAGAGGCGCCAATAGTTGGTCTCGAACAACTTCACCTCTCCGAAGATGTCTGTCATCGGGCCCCACGGGTGGACGATGAAGACCATGTGCCAGAGATAGATCGAATAGGAGATCTTTCCCAGCCAGTCCATCGGCCGACTCGCCACGAATCGGCGCACGTACGACCGGCGGTCGGTGCCGAACACCAGGGGGAACAGCAACGCGAACCCGATCGCCCCGTACACGAACTGGCGTCCGATCTCCCGGGGCCATGAGGCCGCGTCGAGCCCCAGCGCCAACCCCATCCACTGGGACACGACATGGAAGAGCAGCGCGGCACCGATCCACCACCAACCGGCCGGTCCTGCCAACCGTTCAAGTCGATCCCGCTGAACAGAGCCGTGCTCGAACCCGACTCGGGCGACGGCCAGCGCCATGCCTATCGCGAAGTAGTCGAACATTGCTGGGAGCCAGAGCAGCGCGTCGACGCTCCACAGACTGTCCAGGCCGAGCATGCAGATCCGAAAGAACACCGACAGCAGGTAACACCCGGCAACGAAGACAAAGAGCGCATTGCGGCGCTGCGAGCGCCCACGGTCGGCCAGCCAGGGAATCAGGAACCGGGCGAGCAGAGGCAGAACCAGGTAGAAGCTGACTTCAGTGGCCAGGCTCCAGGCTTGGGGAATCGGTCCGACCACATGGTCGGTCCAGTAGATGTGGGTCAGCAGCGAGGTTGTTATCCCGTCGGCGAGACCCAGGTCCTCGCTGGTGAAAAGGACTATCAGCAGCAGCGCGGCCCAGAACGCCGGGTATATCCGCATGAACCTGCGCCACAGGTATTCGGTGGTGGGACGCAGCGGGCGCTTGTCCATGACTGCGGCCGCGATCGGCCTGAACAACAAGAACCCTGACAGCACGAAGAAGACCGGCACGCCGATGTCGAGGCGACCGATGTAGCGACCGATCGCCCCGTCGTAGGTGGCTCCCGAGTGGAAACCGACATGGTGGAAGAAGACGGCGAAGGCGGCGATGGCCCTGAGTCCGTCGAGCCCGACGAGTCGACTGATACCCGACCCTGTGGCAGTTGAGCCGGCGGCGGAGGGCTCAGTGGGGACAGCGGGCATCAGACAGCAATCCTAGGTCCGTGCCCGGACCGACCTCGCTCAGCCGCCGAACACGGCGAGCCACTGCTCGCGGGACCGGGGCCGGAACACCACGTTGCGCTCGCGAGTGATACCCATGGTCGCCGAGGACTCCAACGAGTAGCGGTGACCGGGGTACAGCACCGCATCGTCTGGGACTTTGGCCAGCTTCTGGGTAAGGCTCTCGTACATCTGCGCCGGGTCTGAACCGGGGAGGTCCATCCGTCCGCAGCCGTCGAGGAAGAGCGTGTCGCCGGCGACCAACCGGCCGTCGACTAGGAAACATTGGCTGCCCGGTGTGTGTCCCGGGGTGCAGATGAGTTCGATGTCGACTGCTCCGACTGTCACGACATCACCGCTCCGGTGCTGCACCAGGGCATCGTCGGTCAGACCGGTGACGGTGCGCACGTATTCGGCTTCGGCCGCCTGCACATGAATCGGCACATCGACGTGTTCCAGAAGCTCGGCGACTCCTTCGAGCTGCATGCCCATCATCGACCCGCCCACATGGTCGGGGTGGTAGTGGGTGGCGAGCACGCCGGTGCAGGTCATGTCGTCTGCGGCGAGCACTGCCAGCAGGTCGGCAACGTCATATGCAGGGTCGACGAGTACGGCTTCGCCGCTTTGGCGGTCTCCGATGGCGTACACGAAGTTGACCATCTGCGCGGCGAGCGGATCGTTGGTGGCGAAGTCCCGACCGGACAGCAGCTGACGAAAGTAGAAGCGATCGCTCATTGCGCGTTGCTAGCGCCGGGCGCAGCCGGAGCCCCCCTCATCACGTTGCAACTTACGGGAGTGGCCGGAGCCGCGGAGTCCATTGAGGGAGATTACCGCTCGGCGGGGCGGACCAGGGTTCGCCAGAAGGCTCGGTAGCTGGGGTAGGTGATGGCGTCGGTGATGTAACCGTCCTCGACCAGAACCCGGTGGTACTTCGGCAGGTTGGCCATCGGAATGCCCGAATCGACATGGTGAGCCAGATGAAAACCGACCGAATGCGCCAGGAACACGTACCGGGCCAAGAAACCTTGGTGGATGTTGTTGCTGGTCCGGCGGCGATCCGGGGATCGGGTCATGCCGGCGTGTTCGGCCAGCGCGCGAAGCCGGTTCGCCACCTGCCAGAAGGTCATCCACGGCAGCCACCACAACAACACGTAGAGCCACGGATGACCGAAAGTCCAGAAGACCGCGAATACGAACAGCTGGCCCGCGAACAACCGCATGGCACGGATTCGCCGGCCCGCGACGAACAGACCGACGAACGCCGGTTTGAGGAGCTTGTACCCAGACACCCCGAAGGCGTCACGCAGGAGCTTGCGCCGCATCGAATCGGCCGGTATCGGATAACGCGCATACAGCATGAAGTCCGGTTCGCGTTCGCCGAACTCGTCGCGGTGATGGGCGGTGTGCACGATGCGGTACGCCGGTCCACCGTCGCCGAAGGCGAGCAGGCCGAGGAGCTTCTCACCAACCCAGTCGTTGGCCGTGCGGTTGCTGAACAGCAGCCGATGGGCCGATTCGTGGTGCAGGGTCAACGCCCGCTGGTACCACACGCCCATGGCACAGAACGCCAGTACCCAGGTGAGCGGATGGTTGACTGTCACGGCTCCCCAGACCACCACGAAGGGATACGCCAGAACGACAAGGACGTGAACGACGTTGGCGAAGTTGGGAATGCGCCGAAGTTCGGCGCGGAACTCGGGGCGGGGGCGCCCGTCGGGCCTCAAACGATCCGACCCTGCAAACGGCAGAAGGTCGTCCTCGCTGGGCGCCAGCCCGCCGGTCAGTTCGGCTACAAGCTGGTCATGGTTGGCCGTATCGACCATGACTCGATCCTACCTGCCCACCATGTGTTGCGCTATGGGCCACGACCGCTTCATGGAGTCAGCGGAGTCTCGCGGTCAGCAGTTCCGGTAGAGCGTTCGCGGGCCTAACGAAACGACCTTGCAGAAGGACGAATCGACCACCGCGTCGGCTCGCAGGTCCCCGTCGACGGTGGAGCTGTTGGGTTCGGACCAGCCCTCGAACAAGTCCGTCAGGATGAGCCAGTCCGCTTGCTCTATGTCGGCGGCCAGGCGGCCGCCTTCTCGGTTCGCCAACCCGGGGTTCATCTGGATGTGGTACGAGGCCGGCTCATAGTCAGGTAGCAGGTGGTATAGGAACGTCTCGGAGTAGTTGGTGCGGGCCAGCGTCTCGGGACCCACGAACACGCTGTCCCCCGGCTCCGCGAACGAATCGAGGATCCAGAGCATGCTGAGGAGGTCGCGGGCATCGTCGACATCGGTGGTGAAGCTCCGACCGGCGACAGTCGCCTCGACTCCCAACTCCGCATCGAAATACGTCTCGAACGTGACGCGACCCATGTAGTGCGGGGCGATGGTGATCAGGCAGGCGAGAATCCAGACAGCCGCCAGTCCACTCACCGCCCGCCATCTGAGTCGGCTGGCGAGGGCGATCGCCAGAGCGGGAAAGATCAGTACCCCCACGAACTTGATGTGGTTGGGGGTCGGTCGCTGCAGCAACTGGGGAACGGTCCCCGCCGCCAACAACGAGAAGGCGAGCAGACGGCGGTCTCGTCGCGCCAGCCAGACCGTCAGCGCCGCGGCCAGCAGCGTCACCCAGAACAATGCTGTGATCTGTGCCGGGCGCCCCAGCCCCGGCAGACTGTCGGGTCCACGGATGAAGTCGTCGAGCCTTGCGAAGAACTCATCGGCGGTCTCCGAGTTCGGGGGAATCGGGAGCCGTCTCCCTGAGCGGAGCCTGAACACCGGGTTGATGAGCATTCCTTCGACAACCGCTGCCGGGCCCGCCGTGACGAGATGAACGATGTATCCGACCGCGCCCGCGCCCAGACCCGCTATGAACCGCAGCGTCTGGGTTCGCCCTGCGTGCCAGACCAGCGGCCCGACCCCCAGGGCCAACGCAAGAATGAAGTCGGCGCGGAAGAGCAGCGCAACGCCCGACAGCAACCCGGCTGCCAGCCATCGCCGCTGGCTCTCGTCGGCATCGAGTGCCACAGCCAGGCTGGCGACACCGAAGGCCAGCGCGGCAACCCAGGAGTACGCGATCAGACCGAAGGGGACGATCAACAACCAGGCCAGGCCGGCCGCGGCTGTGGCGACACCCGTTCCCCAGCGCCTGGCAATCGCGTAGATCGACCCGACCAACAAGAGCCGATACAGCAACCCGACGATCCGTTCGACGGTTATCGACACGCCGAATATCGAGAATGCTGCTGCGAGGGTCCACAGGTCGGCGGGACCGTAGAGGTGCTCGAAGTCTCCGTGCGGGGTCCACCCTCGGGTCACGAGTTCACCACCGATGAGCAGGGTGCCCTCTTCCATTGTGTTGCCCGGTTCCTTGAGCATCGCCCATAGCGGCAGCTGGATCAGAAAAACCAGGGGAACCAACGACAGATACATGCGTTGACGGTGGACGAATCCCAAAAGACGGTCCGCTCGGCCAGCCCAAAGTCGTTTCTCTGGGACCGAATGGGCAGGTCCCGGATCGTCCATGCCGACAACGGTAGCCGCAGGGGTCGATAGGTCTGACGCTCGTGTGGTCCTATCCTTTAGGGCGTGAGCGAATCGTCGGATATACCGGTAGTCGGCTACCTGGGACCACGCGGAACCTTTACCGAGCAGGCTCTCCACACTGAGCCCGATCTGGTGGCGATGGACCATCAGCGGTTCGGTTCCATCGTTGAGGTGCTGACGGCAGTGGAGGCCGGCGAGATCGACTACGGCTTCGCGGCGATCGAGAACATGATCGAAGGATCGGTCAACGCCACGATCGACACCCTCGCCTTCGACGCTGACCTGCTGATTCAGCGCGAAGTGGTGATCAACATCAAACTCAACCTGCTGGTGCAGCCCGGTGTGCGTCTGGAGGAGATCAAGACTGTTCGTTCCTTCCCGATGGCCTACGCTCAGTGCCGCCAGTTCCTGCGCAACAAGATGTCGTGGGCCACTATCGAGGCAACGAACTCCACGGCGGACGCAGCTCGTGAACTCGCAGAATCCCAGCAGCGGGACACAGCCGCGATCGCTCCGCAACGCGCCGCGGACGTCTACGAACTCGAGACGCTGGCGGCAGACATTGAAGACCACCCCGACAACCAGACCCGCTTCGTGCTCGTCACCAGCAAGGGCATAACCGAACCGACCGGTCACGACAAGACTTCGATTGTGGTCTTCCAAAGAGCTGATCAGCCAGGCTCGCTCATCAGCATTCTTCAAGAGTTCGCGGCACGCCGAATCAACCTCACCAAGCTGGAGAGCAGACCGACCCGCAAGGAACTCGGGGACTACTGCTTCCTGATCGACTGCGAGGGCCACATTGCCAACGAGGTCGTCGGCGATGCCCTCCGAAGTCTCCACCAGCAGCGACACGTCGTGAAGTTCCTTGGTTCCTATCCGTCCACCTACGGAACCGAAGAGGAGCAGGAGAATAACCGCGTCGGTACTGGAGAGTCCGACCGCTGGCTCGCGGACCTGCGCTCACAGATCCGGTCAGCGGACTGAGACCGCAAGAACCTGGATGGAACCGGCTTCTGATCTACGGGCCGGCAGACCTGGCTCCGACACAGCCCCGCGCCGGCATCTCGGTCTCGACGGATTGCGGGGCCTGGCGGTGGCATGGGTTGTCGCGTTTCACCTGTGGCCTGACACCGTGCCCGGCGGATGGCTCGGCGTTGGTCTTTTCTTCACGCTCTCGGGTTACCTGGTTGTCGGTCTGATCGACACCGAGGTGTCTGCCACTGGAGGGCTGCGGCTGGGCCGCTTCATGGCAAGACGGGTTCGACGGTTGATGCCGGCCGCGCTGTTGACGATCGTCTCGGTGTTGGTGTTGACCGCGGTGGCCGACGACCAGGCAATGCGAGAAGTCGGCTTGGACGCTTTGACCGCCGTGTTGAACGTATTCAATTGGCGCGTCGCGGCAGACACTGCCGGTTACGCGGCAATCTTCGAGGCCCGGCCTGAGCCGTTGGCGCATTTCTGGTCTCTGGCGATCGAGGAACAGTTCTATCTGCTTTTCCCAGCGGCCGTTGCGCTGACCCGCCGCACCGCTGCGGTGGTGTGGGCGATGGCGATAGCAGGCCTGGTCGGCGTGGGATTGTGGTGGGGGTCGACCGACGCCTACGTAGCCACACCCGTGCGCGCCCTGGAGATCGCGGCGGGAGCGGGCCTTGCGTTGGCTGCAGCGCGGTCGGGTTCTGTCCAGAGGCTCATGAACCCTGACCCGAACGATGGTTCTCGGCCCGCTTCGAGAATTGCGGGCGGTGTGATCCTTGCTGCGGCGGTTGCCGTGACGGTCGTGGCGTTGGCCCGACTGGGTCCCCAGGACGGTCTCGTCTTCAGGGGCGGTCCCCAACTGATGGCTCTGTGCTGGGTGGTGTTCGTGGTCGCGGCGATACGGCATGGGGTTGCGTCTCGAATCATGTCCACCGGTGTCCTGCGGTGGTTGGGCACACGTTCGTATGCCATCTACCTGTTCCACTGGCCGCTGTTGGAACTCACGGACTGGCACCCGCTGGTGGTTGTCACAGCCACCTTGATCGCCGCGGAGGTCTCCTACCGACTGGTCGAGATGCCTGTGCGCCTGCGCAGCGGGCGCGCCGCATTGCCTGTGTTGGGCGTGGCCGCGCTTGCTGTGGCACTGACCGCTACGGCCACGGCGGTACTCTCCAGCCCGGCGCGTGCCGTAGGCGAACGTGCCTCTGGTGCGGATCAGCTACCGGCATGGACCCAGGAGGCTCCCGAAACTTCAACCGCAACCAGCACGACGTCGACTCCGGGATCATCGTTGGTTGAGGGATCCACGACTACTGCAGGCAACGCAGACGTCACATCGACCGAACCTGCTCCACCGCCTGAGACCGAGACCACGGACGCAACGGGTACCGCTGAGGTACCGATCATCACTGTGCTAGGCGACTCCTCCGGTCTGCACCTTGCCGACGGGTTGCGCAAATGGGCCGACGCCAACCGTTTGGTGGCCGTTGTGGACCACACCCGTGTCGGCTGCTCTCCGTTGATCAGCGAGGACCGTCCGTGGCGGGCGCGCCGTATAGATCCAGATGAGGACGACCCCATCAGGTGGTGGATCCATGAAGAGCCCTGTCGGGATGACCTGATCGAGCCGGGGACGGACCTGGTGCTGGTGGTGGACCACGTCAACCCGCAGTACGAGCACCAACGCCTGGACGGAACCTGGGCCTCCATGCTCAGCGGTGACTTCGCAGCCGACATCGAAGACTCCTACCGGAAGTTGTTGGCGAAGGCTCACGCTGCGGACGCCAAAGTCGTGTTCGCGACCGCGCCCCGGTTGCTGTCGTACTACGAAGTTGGAATCGACCACGACCCCCGCAGAGCCGAGGCCTACAACTCCCTGGTACGCGGTCTGGTTGCCGAGTTCGAGTCCGACCCGGTGGGTGCGGGCGTGGCTCTGGTCGACACAGCAGTCGAGTTGGATGCGTCAGGGCATCACGGTCGCTACGGCCGAACCGACGGTGTTCATCTCGACTTCGAACGCTCCGAGTTGTTCGCCGCCGAGATACTCGGTCCCGCCTTGCTGGAACTACTGGCCTCGGGTTGAGTCCGCGGCTATGCCCATCCGCCGTAACCGGCCCGCCCGGACCAGCGGCGACCCGCGAAGCGCCATCGAGACGCCTGCTGCGGACCGTTGACCGCGGACGGTCGGGGCCAGAGGATTTCATAGGCCGCCAGAATGGCCGCCGCTTCCTCCTCGGAAGGTGCCGGTGAGAACTCGATCATCGCCATGGACCTGCGGGACCCCCTACAGAGGCACGTTGCCGTGCTTGCGCTCCGGCAACTCCTCGCGTTTCGATTCGAGCAACTGGAACCCCGCAACGACCTTCTGCCGGGTCTGCGACGGCTCGATCACGTCGTCCACGTAGCCGCGCTCCGCAGCAACATACGGATTCGCCAGGCGGTCGGTGTAATCGTCGATCAGTTCCGTCCTGCGCGAGTCCGCGTTGGCCGCCTCTGCGAGTTCTCGTCTGTAGAGAATCTCCACCGCGCCCTGCGGACCCATCACCGCGAGCTCGGCGGAGGGCCAGGCGAACGACAGGTCTGAACCCACCGATTTCGAGTCCATCACCACATACGCGCCGCCGTACGCCTTGCGGGTTATGACCTGGATGCGCGGCACGGTCGCCTCGCAGTAGGCGTAGAGGAGTTTCGCTCCGTGGCGGATGATGCCCCCGTACTCCTGGTCGACGCCGGGCAGAAATCCCGGTACGTCCACGAAGGTCAGCAGCGGGATGTTGAAGGCGTCGCAGGTGCGGACGAAGCGGGCTGCCTTCTCCGACGAGTCGATGTCGAGCACCCCGGCCAACATCATCGGCTGGTTGCCGACGACACCGACGGCCCGACCGTCGACACGGGCGAAACCGCAGGTAATACTGCGGCCCCAGGAGGCGTGGTACTCCATGAAGTCGCCATCGTCGACCACGGCTGCGATGACCTGCTTCATGTCGTAGGGCACATTGGGGCTGTCCGGCAGGATCTCGTCGAGTTCGGGGCAGAGGCGATCTGGATCGTCGCTGGGCTCGACGCGGGGCGTTTGATCGAGATTGTTGGACGGCAGGAAACTCAACAGGTCCTTGACCTCGTCGAGCACCTGCTCCTCGGAGTCGGCGACGAACGTGGCGACCCCCGACTTGCTGCTGTGGCTGCCCGCTCCGCCGAGCTCCTCGAGCGACACCTCCTCACCGGTGACCGTCTTCACGACATCGGGACCCGTGATGAACATGTGCGACTTCTCGCGCACCATGAAGATGAAGTCGGTCATGGCCGGGCTGTAGACAGCACCTCCGGCGCAGGGGCCGAGGATCACTGAGATCTGAGGGATGACCCCCGAGGCTTGGACGTTGCGGAAGAAGATTCCGCCGTAGCCGTCGAGCGACACGACGCCCTCCTGGATGCGCGCGCCGGCTCCGTCGTTGAGGCCGATCATCGGCGCTCCGGTGGCCAGTGCCAGATCCATCACCTTGTGGAGCTTCTCCGCGAAGACCTCGCCGAGCGCACCGCCCATGACCGTGAAGTCCTGGGAGAAAACGAACACCTTGCGCCCGTCGACGGTTCCCCAACCGGTTATGACCCCGTCGGTGTACGGGCGCTCCGCCAGCCCAGCTTCGTGCGCCCTGTGACGGGCCAGCATGTCGAGTTCGTTGAACGAGCCCTCATCGAGCAGATAGTCGATTCGCTCCCGCGCCAGCATCTTGCCTTTTTCGTGCTGGCGCGAGACGGAACGCTCGGAGCCTGCGCTCAACGCTTGATCCTTGCGTTCACGAAGGTCGTCGAGTCTGGCGTTCATTGACTGATCAACCACAGCCGCAATCTATCTGCCCGAAGCAGCGCTGCCCGAACCCGACCCCGGTTCGTCGCGGTAGCGGATTCTCAGAGTCGGCGGTTGCAACCGGCTTTGCCGCTCATCCCGGCGGGCCGCTGATCACCGCGTCGAACACGGTTGCGGGGTCTGTCACCGCGGGGAAGGAGCGCAGGAGCCAGGTCGCTCCCTGGTCGGCGAACGACGGCGGCGTGCCGTCGAACTCGGTCCGCAGACAGACGTCGAACCCGTCGAGACTGCCTCGCACCGCGACGACCTCTTCCAGAGCCCGACAGAAACTGTCGTGGTCGACTTCGATCGGGAACATTCCCTCGTAGCGGGCCGCCCGACGTACCGGACGCATCGCGGTGCCCCTGGCTGCGCACCAGATCGGCGGTCGGGGGGTCTGCACCGACCGAGGCTCCGCCGACACACCGTCCACGGTGAAATGTTCGCCGAAATGAACCACAAACTCTCCTTCGAGCAGCCGGGCCACGATTCCGAGACCCTCGTCGAGACGCTCGCCGCGAAGCCGCGGATCGATCACTTCGTCGAATCGGGCGAGTTCGCCGCCTGTGTCGGTGCCGGATCCCACACCGAGAGTCAAACGGCCCTCGCTCAGCAGGTCGACTGTCAACACCTCCCGCACCAGCTTGATGAGACGGCGGCGCGGCACCGGTGTGACCATCGGGCCGAGTCGGAGCCGCCGCGTGGCCGTGGCCAGAGCCGCCAGCGCGACCCAGGTGTCGATGATCTCGTTGCTCTCCGGACGCAGCACATGGTCCCACAGGTAGAGACCGTCCCAGGACGATTCCTCCACGGCCCGCCCTAGATCCATCAGTCGGTGGGGGTCGGCGAACGGACCGAACGGCGCCACAAAGATCCCGTGCTGCACGCTTCCAACAGTACGCGCTCGCCGGCTGGGAGGTGCAGGTGACGCAGTCGGATGCCGCTGATGAGAAGCGGAATCTGCGGACCTGTGTTGCCTGCCCCACTGCGTGTCGCGACACTACAGTCAACTGTCGGCCGATTGGTCCGGTATCGGCCGAGCCCGTGAGGAGCGAGATGCAGACAAGAGGCAACACGGTCGAGTCGGAGGTGATCCGTCTCCAACCTGTGTTCGACGACCCGGGCCGGGTTCGTTCGCTGGTCGAGGCAGCGGGGCCGTTCACAAGTCTGGCCCTGACCGCCCAGACCAAGGAGGAGCAGGAGCGCTCGGGCAAGGTACGTGTGTCGTTCGTGCCACCGTGGTTCCGGCGGGATCTGGCCACACACGGCGAGGTTCACTTTCCCGGCGGCGAGGAGTTGCTCTTCCACGCCGGCTACTGCGATGCCGCGGCCCGGGTCTACCCCGACGCACAGATCGTCGATCCGACGACCGTGTACGTCAACGTGATGGGCCCGGTCAGCTATCCCTTCGTTCCTCATCTCGACATCCCGGTGTTCACTCACGCCAGTCGCCGCAACTGCCCGGTGTGGCTGCTCATCGCTATGTTCCAGTCCGGTTTGTTCGTCGAGCGGCGGGTTCGTCTAGCCACGGCGGTCACCTGGTTCTTCCACGGACCGGGAGGCGCATTCTGCTATTGGCCCGAGGGGCCTGCCGGTCCCATGCTCTCCGAGAAGCCGCCGTTCGACAATGTCGCAGTCGTAGCTGACAACGAGGCGCTCTACCACGGAGTAGGCCCGCTCGGTTCTGCTGCCAACGGACGGGGCGCCTCTCTGAGTGTTGATGCGACGATCCACCACGAATCAGACACTGGCCGCTGGAGCATCCACGATCCCGACCCGCTGGTCGAGTATGAGCCGGGCGATGTCCGGATCACCATCTCGTGGAAGGCCGAGGTATTCGCCACCGACGAAGAGCGCTCGGTTCGCCGGGAACTGTTCGATTCGGCCCTGCCGATCGACGACATCGTCACCCGATTCGTCGACGACATGCGGGCTAAGGGTCTCGACCCGGTCGTTCCCGACGACCCGCTCCACGACCAGGAGTGGATCGACCTGATCCAAAGGGCCTACCCGTCAGCCGCTCCGCCGAAGATCCCGACGACCGCTTGACTATCAAGACCGCGACACGCTGCCGACGCGGCGATATACCCGGTGCTGAGATTCCGTTGAGCAGTAGGCTTGTCCGATGCGCAAGTTTCAACGAGTGTGCGTGTTCTGCGCTTCGTCTCCAGGGACGGACCCGGAGATCACCGACGCAACCATTGAGCTCGGCGAGCTCCTCGTTGATCGCGATATCGAACTCGTATACGGCGGCGGCGCGGTCGGGTTGATGGGTCTGATAGCCGACACTGTCATGTCTCGCGGGGGCCGTGTCACCGGGATCATCCCCACCGACCTCTTCGACGACGAGGTCGGCCACGAGAGCCTCACTGCGCTCGAGAAGGTCGATTCGATGCATACCCGCAAGGCGCTCATGTACGAGCTGTCGGACGCTTTCATCGCCCTTCCCGGCGGTTTCGGCACGCTCGACGAGTTGGCTGAGACGCTCACCTGGAACCAGCTCGGGATCATGGCCAAGCCCGTGGGTTTGCTGAACGTCAATGGTTTTTGGCAGCCGTTTCTCGACCAGCTCGACATGATGGTCGAGCGTGCGATTCTCAAACCTTCGAACCGCCGGACTCTGCTGGCACATCAGAACCCGGCCGCTTTGCTGGACGCACTCTCCCGTCACCGCACTTCCACCGAATCCAAGTGGATCCGCGCCTAGCTGACCAGCGATCACCGAGGCGTTCGGTCGCCTAAAGTCAAGAACTGTCTGCTAAGCGCCGTGCCCGCTGCCACTTACATCACGCTGAAGGCGGCGCGCATCTCGGAGACGAAGAGGTCGGGTTGTTCCCAGGCGGCGAAGTGGCCGCCGACGTCGAGTTCGTTCCAGTAGCGGATGTCGCTGTAGCGCTTCTCGGCCCAACGCCTGCTGGCACGGATGATCTCCTTGGGGAAGATGCTGCAGCCGGTGGGAATCTCGACGCCATCGTCGCCGAACTGGGCGAAGCTCTCCCAGTAGAGGCGGCCGGATGAAGCGCCCGTGGCGGTGAACCAGTAGATCGAGATGTTGTCGAGCATCTGGTCGAAGGTCAGGGCGCTGCGGGGGTCGCCGTCGTTGTCGGTCCAGGCCCACATTTTCTCGGCGATCCAGGCGCACTGTCCGGCGGGCGAGTCCACCAGCCCGTAGCCGAGGCTCTGCGGCCGTGTCGACTGCTGTTTGGAGTAGCCCGAGTCCCAGCGGTCGTAGTGGCCGAGGGATTCGAGCGAGGCTTGTTCGCTCTCGGTCGGTTCTGCCAGCGATTCCGGCGTGGGACCGGCGACCGGCATGTTTGTGTGGATCGCCCGTACGTTGCCCAGGTTCTGTGAGCCGATTGTGGTGGTGACCGCGCTGCCCCAGTCGCCTCCCTGGGCGACGTAGGACTCGTAGCCGAGCCTTACCATCAGCGTGTTCCAGGCGGTGGCGATCCACGGCACGCCCATCCCGGGCCGAGACGGTTTGCCGCTCCAGCCGTAGCCGGGCAGCGAAGGGATGACCAGGTGGAATGCATCGTCGGCGCTGCCGCCGTGGTTGGTCGGGTCGGTGAGCGGTTTGATGACGGCCATGAACTCGGCCACCGATCCCGGCCAGCCGTGGGTGAGGATCATCGGGGTGGCGTCGTCGTGGGGCGAGCGGACATGCAGGAAATGGATGTCGAGGCCGTCAATCTCGGTGAGGTGGTTGTCGTAGGAGTTGATCTCGCTCTCGAAGCGACGCCAGTCGTATTCGGTGGCCCAGTATTCGCACAGTTCCTGCGTGTAGGTGAGCGGGATGCCTTGGGTCCAGTCATCCACGGTCTCGGATTCCGGCCAGCGGGTGCGGGCCAGGCGTTCGCGTAGATCGTCGATTGCCGAGTCGGGTATGTCGATGGTGAAGGGCCTGATGTCGTCGCTCATATCCGCATCGTGCTAGCTGCGCCCGCCGACAGCAAACCGGACGTAGGCTCAGAACTCATGGACCTGCCCGTCACGCCTCCGGTGAAACCGATGCTGGCCAAGGCGATAGACGGGATCCCCGACGTTGGTGACCTGGCCTTTGAACCCAAGTGGGACGGCTTTCGTTGCATCGTCTTTCGTGACGGTGACGACCTGCATCTGGGTTCGCGCAACGAGAAGCCGCTGACCCGCTACTTCCCGGAGCTTCTTGAGCCCCTGCGCCGGTGTCTGCCACAGCGTTGCGTAGTCGACGGGGAGATCATCATCACGGTCGACGACCACCTCGGTTTCGACGCTCTCCAGCAACGGATCCACCCGGCGGAGTCACGGGTGGAGCGGCTCTCGCAGGAGACGCCTGCTGAGTTCGTGGCTTTCGACGTGCTCGCCGTCAACGACACCGCCTTGACCGACGAACCGTTCCGGGATCGCCGCAAGATCCTCGAAACGATCTCGTCGGGGTTCGCACCGCCGATTCATCTGGTTCCCTCAACGCTTGACCGCAAGACCGCCCAGGAGTGGTACCAGCGCTTTGAAGGAGCCGGTCTCGACGGACTGATCGCCAAACCCCGCGACGGAACGTACCTGCCCAACAAGCGAGCCCAGTACAAGGTCAAACACACTCGTACCGCTGACGTGGTCGTGGCCGGCTATCGGATGCACAAGGACGGCGAGGGCGTCGGTTCGCTGCTCGTGGGTCTGCACGACGAGGATCAGCGACTGCATCACATGGGAGTGGCGTCGAGCTTCAAGGCCAGCTTACGGGCCGAACTCGTCGACGTCCTCGCTCCCAACATCATCGAGGATCTGGCCGATCATCCCTGGGCGCAGTGGATGGATCCGCAGGCCCACGCCGGGGGTTTGATGCCGGGGGCGCCTTCGCGATGGAGTGGCGGCAGACCGTCGCAGGATTGGACGCCGCTGGATTGCGAGTTGGTGGCCGAGGTGAAGTACGAGGCGGTGCTCAACGGCAGGTTCCGGGGGGTGACACGTTTCGTTCGCTGGCGACCCGATCGTGAGGCGCGGTCTTGCGAATACAGCCAGTTGGTGACGGCCACACCGATGGGTATCAGCGAGGTGCTGAACGCCGAGGGCTGATCGTCATTTGCCCCACCTCAAGGGCTGATCTTGTCGAGGGTGGACCAACTGCTGCATGAACTCGGCGAACAGGCGGTGCGCGCGCTCGGCGATCCGCTCAGCACCGATGGCTGAGCAGCGCTGGTCGAATCCGGTTTGGGGGCCTGCCCAGAGCATCTCGTCGACCGTGGCGCTGACGGGTGCGTCGAGGTCGACCGTAGCGATGCGTCGGAACAGCAACGCCTCCTCGAAGTACTCACCGAGCGTGAGGGCCAGCTTGGCGCCGCCGCGCACGTCAAGGTTCCATTCCGCCGCATCGAACGGGACTTCGTCGATGTGACCGAAATGCGACAGGATCTTGGCCGCCGACTTTGCTCCCCAGCCCGTGAGCCCAGGGAAGCCGTCCGCGGAGTCTCCCACGACTCCCAGGTAGTCGGGGATCAGTTCGGGGGGCACACCGAACTTGTCGATCACTCCCTGCCGGTCGTAGGTGATTCCCCGGCGACGGTCATGCTGCACCACTCGCCCGTCGGCTGTCACGCACTGGGCGAGGTCTTTGTCGGGGGTGCAGATGATGACCTGCTCGACCCGCGGGTCGGCCGCGGCCATTGCTGCGCCTGCTGCAAGGCCGTCGTCGGCCTCGTGGGTGATCTGGGGCCAGACCGCGAACCCTGCCAGCTCCAACAGCTCCTCCACTTCGGGGAACTGTGCCATCAGGTCGGGTTCAACTCCGCTGCCGTCCTTGTAGCCGATGTAGAGGTTGTTGCGGAACGACTCGATCACGTGGTCGGTGGCGATTCCGATGTGGGTGGCACCGTCTACTACGAGATCGAGCAGCGTGTTGAGCACCCCTCGCTGCGCCCCGAGACGGCTATCACGGTTGGAAGGGGCGTAGTGGAAGCGGAACAGCTCATAGGTCCCGTCGACTAGATGGACGAACATCCGCTGAGCTTCCCATACGCGGAGGCTCGCTGCCGTGCTACTCCTGCACCAACTCGATCAACGTGCCCAGGGAGCCCTTGGGGTGGACGAAGGCCACCGTCGTACCCCTTGAACCGGGTCGTGGTGCCTTGTCAATGGGAGTCGCACCCGCGGCGACCATCTGCGCAAGCGCTTCGGCGCAGTCGTCGACTCGATATCCGACATGGTGCAGCCCCTCGCCCCGCTTCTCGAGGAACTTGGCGATCGGGGAGTCGGGCCGGGTCGCTGCGGTTAGTTGGATGTAGCTGTCGGCCACCTTGATCAATGCCTCTTCGACGCCGTCCGAGTCGACTGTCTCGCGGTGGTGGACATCTGCTCCGAAGGCTTCGTGATAGTAGGCGACCGCCGCGTCGAGGTCTTTGACGGCGATGGCGATGTGGTCGATTTCTGTGAGTTGCACGCGTTAGAGGGTACTGGCCTGGGCGGCACCCGCTGCGGGAGAGGCCTCGCCGTCGTCAATGATCTTGCGGCCCTCGAGGGCGCGGCCGAGCGTGAGTTCGTCGGCGTATTCGAGATCGCCGCCGACCGGCAGGCCCATGGCGATGCGGGTGACTCGGATCCCCATCGGCTTTAAGTACTTGACCAGCAGAGCCGCGGTGGCTTCACCTTCGAGGTTGGGGTTGGTCGCAACGATCACCTCGGAGATGTCTTCGTCAGCTACCCGGCTCATCAACTCCTTGACCCGCAGTTGGTCCACACCGACACCGTCTATCGGGCTGAACGCGCCCCCCAATACGTGGTAGCGGCCACGAAACTCCTGCGTGCGCTCGATCGCAACGATGTCTTGACTGTCTTCCACCACGCAGATGAGCCCGTCCTGGCGACGCGGGTTGCGACATATTGAGCATTCGTCTCCTGATTCGGAGAGGTTGAAGCAACGCTCACAGAACGACACCCGCTCCTTGGCCTCGATGATCGCCTGGGAAAGCAGCAGTGCATCCTCGCGCGGCACCTTGAGCAGATAGAACGCGACTCGTTGCGCCGATTTTGGGCCGATTCCCGGCAGTCGACCGAGTTGGTCGATCAACTCCTGTACTGAACTGGAATAGCTCACTGGTCGGCCCTGGATTCGGCGGGCGTGTCGATCTCGGCTCCCGGGAATGCCTCGTTGAGCAGCTCGACCACCTTCTCGGTGTGCGACGAAGCATCGATGAGCTCGTCGAAGTTGAGTCCGTCGTCCTCCACCGGGCCGACCGTGACCGTCTCGTGGAAGTCTGCCGTGCTGGCACTCGGCTCGGTGTCGTCGACATCATCATCGGAAGAATCCGCGGCAGCTTCGACGGGCGAACGGTCGCTGACGGGCGGGGCTGGTTCGGGGTCGTTCCCGGGTGCCTCCTCGGCGAGAGGAGGGACTTCGGGGAGCGAATCGGGGCCGAACTCATCGACCAATACGTGCCACAGTCGCTGCAGCTCTTCACTGGAACGCGTGCCGTCGCTGGGACCGAGCACGCTGTTCGCCCGTGCGATCACCAGGTCGCGCCCCAGCGACAGATGCTGACCGGCCAACGCGACTACTTCTCTTGCAGTGTTCGGTTGCAGTGACCTGATGTCTTGTTCACCGGCCGGGTTGGCAAGGCCGGTCAACTGTGGTGGGGGCGGCAGTTCAGGGGCTGTGTCGGGTGCTCGGACCTGCCGGGGTTCAACTGTCTCTTGTTCCGCCTTCGGCGAGTCCGCCAGCGCGGGAGCCTCCTCAACCGGCACAGCCTCAATCGGCGCAGCCGTGTCCGGGACCGCCTCAATCGGAGCAGCCGTTTCCCGGACCGCCTCGATCGGAGCGGCCACTGCCGGGCGAGCCTCATCCGGCGCAGCCGTGTCCGGGGCCGCCTCTACCGGCGCAGACCCAGCCGGGCGGGCCTCTCGCGATGCAGCCTCAACCGGACCAGCTGCAGCACCGGAAGCGAGACGGGCTTCGAGTTGTTCGATGCGCTCGAGCAGCGAGTCGACCGAACCGTCTCCGGCGGACCGACAGAGGCGCACCAGCGCCACTTCGAGGTGGACCCGTGGATCGGGAGCCTGACGCATCTCCACGAGCGCGGTCCCCAGAGTCTCCAGAGCCCGTGTCAGCTGAGCCGCAGACATCTCTTCGGCGATCTCCGCGGCACGTTCCTGTTCGGCCGCGGTGATCCGCGGCGGCGGAGATCCCATCAAGGTCAAGAACGCGTCTCGCAGCCCTGCAAGCAGCATCTCACCGATGGTCCGGGGATCGCGGCCACGACCCGTCGCCTCGCCCACCGCGGTGAGCGCTCCGGCGGTGCTCTTGGCTGCGAGCGCTCGCAGCAGCTGGTCGGTCGACTGATCGATCTCGACGACCCCACCGGCGGCCACCACCCGGTCGAGCGCACTCAGTGTGTCACGGACCGATCCGCCGCCCACCGACACCACGTAGTCGACTGCGTCGTCGTCGACATCGAGCCCGGCGTCGGTGATGACCCAGCGAACATGTGCGGTCATCTCCTCAGCACCGAGAAGGCCGAGTTCAAACACCTGGCAACGGCTGCGAATCGTCTCGACAACCTTGTGCGGCTCGGTTGTGGCAAGAACCCAGACCACATGGCCCGGCGGTTCCTCAAGGGTCTTCAACAGCGAGTTCTCTGCTCCCCTGGTCAGCATGTGAACCTCGTCGAGGATGTAGACCTTCATCCGACCCGGGTTGCCCAGGTTGACTTTGCCCAACAGGTCGCGCATGTCTTCGACGCCGTTGTTGCTCGCGGCGTCGAGTTCGTGCAGGTCGAAGGAACGGCCCTGTTCGATTGCGACGCAACTTTCGCAGGTGCCGCAGGGTTCTGAGTCTTCGCCGAGGTTCTCGCAGTTGAGCGCCTTGGCGAGTACCCGGGCTGAACTGGTCTTTCCGGTGCCTCGCGGGCCGCAGAACAGGTAGGCGTGGCCGACCTGGTCGTTCGCGACGGCATTTCGCAGGGCGGCAACAATGTGGCTTTGACCGCGGATCTCCGAGAATTTCTGCGGTCGATAGCGGCGATAGAGCGACTGGTAGGCCATGTGGGAGTCAATCCTACTGTGCGCCCGTGACACGGCTGCCAGACCCTCACCACACAAAAAGCCGTTCCCGCCTCCGGGAGTGACGGCCAGGCTGTCTGCGGCACACAGGCGGCTCCGCTGAGAGCTGCTGCCTTCCGGCCCTGACCCGGTTCACGGACGCCTGTTGCACAGGACCCGACCGCCACACCCCGAAACGGGAACGGTCATTCCACGCTATCCTTTTGAGCCGATACCCGCACCACGGGGTACCCGGAGGGTTGCCAGAGCGGCCGAATGGGCACGCTTGGAAAGCGTGTGAGGTGCAAGCCTCCGTGGGTTCAAATCCCACACCCTCCGCCACACATCGGTGTCGACGGCTAGGTGTCGGCGGCCAGCAGTTGCTGGGCGAGGACCCGGGCCTCGTCGAGGTCGTCGACGAAGCGGTCGGCCGGTACTCGCTGGAGCACGTCGAGCGCCTGCAGGCTGCCCACCGGCAGGTCCGAGGTCCCCATGATGATGCAGTCGGTGTTCTCGTCGATGGCGACATCGATGAGCTGCTCGACCACGACGGCCGCGCTGTCGTCCATGTAGACGGTGTCGGTGAAGTCGATGATGACCACCTCGTGATCGCGGACGTCCGCGCCGAGGACCGCGATCAACTTGTTGGCAGACGCCACCGTGAACGTTCCCCGCAGCGCCACGAGCCCGACATGGGCCGAGAACTCGTCGAAGTCGTCGTTGCGCTCTGCGGGGGCGTCGTCGGCCAGGAAGGCGTCATCCAGCAGTGGCACCGAGATCACGTTGTCGAGCTCCAGCCGCTCGAACTGGCGAGCGCTGGCCATTCCTGCGGCCACCAGGCCCACCACCACTGCGGTGACGAGGTCCGCGAACACCGTCAACCCCAGCGTGAGGACCATCACCAGCAGGTGCTCGCGCTGCACGCGGTGAAGATGGGTCATGAACCGCCAGTCGACTATGTCCCAGCCGACCTTGATCAGGATCCCGGCCAGCACCGGATGCGGGATCGACTCGACGAAGCGGCCGAGTCCCAGCGCCACCGCGAGCAGCAACAGCGCGCACAGCGACCCGGCGACGCGTGTGCGTGCCCCGGCTCGTATGTTGACGACCGTTCCCATGGTCGCGCCGGCTCCGGGGACTGCCCCGAAGAGCCCCGCGACGGTGTTGCCGAGACCCTGGCCCACGAGTTCTCGGTTGGGGTTGTGACGCTCCCGGGTGATGGAGTCCGCGATGAGAGCGGTCAGCAGGGTGTCGATGGCGCCGAGCAGCGCGATCGTGAGCGCCGGTTCGAGATCGGCGAGCAGACCCGTCGGTGACAGGTCCGGCATGCGGAAGTTCGGCAGGCCGGTGGGCACCTCACCGATGACCGGTACGTCCTTCAGCCAGAGCACGCTCAGCAGCGTTCCCGCCGCCAGAGCCGCAACCGCGGAGGGCAGGACCTCGCGCAGCCGCCGCGGCCAACCCAGCCCCACCCCCAACGTCACCGCCGCGACCGCCAGCGCGCTCCAGTTGATCTCTGCCACCGCGTCGGGCCACTGGCGGATGGTCTCAACGGGTCCGCCCTCGGTGACGGGCAGCCCGACGAAGGGCAGCGTCTGGATCACCATGATGATCACGCCTATGCCCGACATGAAGCCCGAGATCACCGAGTACGGGGTGTAGGAGACCAGCCGGCCGATCCTCGCCAGCCCCAGCAGGATCTGGATGACGCCGGCGAGCACCACGATCGTGAGAGCGCGGCCGATGTCGTGGCCTGCGTGGTCGGCGATGATGACCGCCATCGCGACCGCCATCGGTCCCGTCGGCCCCGAGATCACGGTGCTGGTCCCGCCGAACACCGCGGCAAGCAACCCCACGGCCACTGCGCCGTAGAGCCCCTCGATAGCGCCGAGGCCCGACGCGACTCCGAACGCCAACGCCAGCGGCAGCGCCACCACCGCCGCGGTCAACCCGCCGAAGAAGTCTCCGCGGAGCGTCTCCAGGCTGTAGGTCACACTCGATGATAAGAGCAGCGCATTGGATGAGGCAATGATCGGCCTCTAGGCGGACACATTCATCCCGCCTGACCAGGGCTGATGATGACCGACAGACGACCACGCAAGCGAACAGCCGACATCACGGGCATACCCTCCGCCACACCTCCTCCGTACTCGGTAGTCGCACCAGCGGGGTAGGTTCAGATACATGTGTGGGCGCTTCATCTCCAACACGCCGCCGGACGAACTGGCCCAGTTGTTGAGGGCGAAAGCTCCGGCTTCGGGCACCGCTCTGGATCCCAGTTACAACATCGCTCCGACCCAGTTGGTGCACGCCGCACGTGAGATCGGCGGTGTGCGCAGGCTCGATTCGCTGCGCTGGGGGCTCGTGCCGTTCTGGGCCAAGGACCCCCGGATCGGTGCACGGATGATCAACGCCCGCGCCGAGACCGCCGCCACCAAGAACGCCTTTCGCTCCTCGCTGACCAAACGGCGCTGCATCATCCCAGCCGACGGGTTCTACGAATGGCAGCGAGTCGAAGGCTCCAAGCGCAAGCAACCCATGTTCATCAGCCGCCCCGACTCCGTGCCGTTCGCCTTCGCCGGTCTGTGGGCGGTGTGGCGTGACCGGGACAACCTCGACGTCGACGGAGAACCCCTCGAACTGCACTCGTGCACAATCCTCACCTGCGCCGCCAACCGCGCCATGGCACCGGTCCACGACCGGATGCCCGTGATGTTGCCGGAAGACACCTGGGACTTCTGGCTCGACCCGTCCAACACCGACCCCGAAGCTACGACCGAACTGCTGGTCCCAGCCCCCTCCGAAGTTATCCGGATGCACCCGGTGTCGACCGATGTCAACAACGCCCGCAACGACGGCCCCCACCTAATCGAGCGTCTGCGAACACCATGAAGTCGAGCGCCAATCTGGCCGGTGTCGGCTTGCGCTAGCGTGAACTGATGCGATCGCGGAAATGGCAGGTCACGAGCGTCGTGATCGCTACGGTCCTGGTGCTCGACCAACTCTCCAAGGAGTGGGCCATCGATCGGCTCAGCCGGGGGCGCACCATCGAAGTGCTGCCGACGCTCGAATTCGACCTCACCTACAACAGCGGTTTCTCTTTCGGCGCCGGAGCCGGCTACGGCCCGCTGGTGGGCACGCTGGTCATCGCCCTGTGTGGATTCATCGGCTGGCGGATCTGGATCGAGAGGCTGCCCGCTCGTGCCGCGATCCTCGCCGCGATCCTCGGAGGGGCTCTCGGAAACCTCATCGACCGGGTTGTCCGGGCCGACGACGGGTTCCTCTCGGGGAACGTCGTCGACTTCATTGATGTCACCTGGTACGCGGTTTTCAATGTGGCCGACATGTTCGTTGTGTGCGGCTGTATTGTGCTTGTGCTCTACGAATTACGGCATCGCGCGGATGCCTCGGAACCGTCATCGAGCGAAGATCCATCTTGACAGTCCAAACCCCCACCGAAACCGAAAAACCAGCCACCCAGAAGGCGATTCTCAAGCACAGGCGGGGCAGCCGCTGGATGCACTGGATCAACTTCCCGCTGATCGTCATCATGGTCTGGAGCGGCCTTCGCATCTACTGGGCTGAACGCGTCTACAGCTTCGGCATTCTCGACTGGGAGATATTTCATTTCTTCCCCGAGTTCTTCTACGAATGGTTCCACATCAACAGGCGCCTCGCCCGCGGCCTGGCGTTTCATTTCAACTTCGCCTGGTTGTTCACCATCAACGGCCTCGCTTTCGTCATCTACACATGGCGCTCCGGTGAGTGGCGTGAGCTTGCGCCCAACCGGCGCTCGCTGCGCGGCTTCTTCGATGTGCTGCTTTATGACCTGCGCATACGCAAGGGGGAACCACCGAAGCGGGGCCGCTACAACGAAGCCCAACGCCTGACCTACACGCTGGTGATCTTCCTCGGCGCGTTGGCCGTTATCAGCGGGTTCGCGTTGTTCAAACCCACTCAACTTGAGCCGTTGACCTGGCTGCTGGGGGGCTATACCTCGGCCCGAGTCATTCATTTCACGGTCACGATCGCCTTCGTGCTGTTCTTTGTGGTCCATATCGCACAGGTGGCACGGGCCGGGTGGCGTAACTTCACAAGCATGGTCACCGGCTACGAACTGGTCGACATCGAACCCGACCAACCGGCCCAACCGCCCCCACCGCCCCAACCGCCCTATGCCGTGGAGCCGAACCGGCCGGAGGAGCCTCCCCAGTCAGAGGAGCCCGAACCAGTCAGAGGAGCAAGCGATGCCTGAAAAGCCGGAACTATCGCTTGAGGCCTACCGGAAACGGTCCCGCCGCTCGCTGCTGACCGGAGGCGCCGCCGCCCTGGCCGGGCTTATCGGCTGGGGCTGGGTCCAGACCCAGCCCGAGACCAACAGAATCCCGAACGTGCTGCGCCAAGGGCACGAACTCAACGAATCTCTGTGGAAGAGTCTGTTTCGACACGACCACCAGGCACGCACCTTCGACCGCGAGGCCGCGTCTATCCTGCGGCTAAACGGTCGCCTCGGTCTGCGATCCGAGATCGACCTCGACAGTTGGCAGATGACAGTCAAGGGACCCGACGGATCCGAGTTGGGACGCCACGTACTTGACGACATCAAGCGCCTCCCCTACCACGAGATGACCATCGAACATAAGTGCATCGAGGGCTGGGCCCAGATCACCAACTGGGGCGGCGCCCGTTTCAGCGACTTCATGCGCCTCTACGAGAACCAACTCCCCGACAACATCAGCCACGTGTACCTCGAGACCCCCGACGGCCAGTACTACGTGAGCAACGACATCGAGACCATGCTCCACAGCCAGACCCTGCTCGCCTACAACAACCTCGGAGAACCGATCGACGAACTCCACGGCGCGCCGCTGCGCCTCGCCACGCCGCTCAAGTACGGCATCAAACAGCTCAAGCGGATAGGCGAGATCCAGTTCCTGACCGAGCACGGCGGCGACTACTGGGGCGAGCGCGGTTACGACTGGTACGCCGGACTCTGAGCCCGTGGACGCCACGGCCTACCCGACAGATGAGGCCCTGATGGGTATCGCCATCGACGAGGCCCAAAAGGCGATCGAACACGGAGATGTTCCGGTGGGGGCACTGGTGGTCGTCGATCGCCGGATCATCGCCCGCCGACACAACGAAAGAGAGGCAACCAACGACCCGACGGCTCATGCAGAGCTGCTGGCAGTGCGCGACGCAGCACGCGCCCTCGATTCATGGCGGCTCGAGGGTGCCACCGTCGTCTGCACGCTCGAGCCGTGCGTCATGTGCGCCGGCGCGTTGCAGCAGGCCAGGGTCGCCCGGGTCGTCTACGGCGCGGCGGACCTCAAGGCGGGTGCCTGTGGTTCTCTGTACAACCTCGGTGCGGACCCCCGTCTCAACCACGAGTTCGAGATTCAGCACGGGGTCCGGGCCGACGAATGCGCGGCCCTGCTCAGCGACTTCTTCGCCGACCGCCGAGCCGGCAACGACTGACATCGGCAGTTCCCCGCTGAATTCGCGCCGGTTTTGGCGACGAACCTGCCAGAGTGTGGGCGTGGTTACCGCAGCAAGGTCACTCTGGCTGGATGAGCTTGAGTTGGACGCGGTCTCTCGGCCGGCGCTGCAGGGCGATCTCGAAGTTGACGTTGCGATCGTGGGTGGTGGGTTCACCGGACTGTGGACTGCCTACTACCTGGCCCAGCTCGACCCGTCGCTGAACGTGCTGGTGGTCGAGAAGAGCCATGTCGGTTTCGGTGCCTCGGGACGCAACGGGGGCTGGGTCGTCGGTGAACTCGCGGCGGGAATCGAGAAGTACGCCGAGCGTTGCGGACTCGAAGACTCGCTTCGGCTGACCAGAGCGATCTTCGACGCGGTCGACGAAGTCGGGCGGATAGTCGACGCCGAAGCCATCGATTGTGGTTACGCCAAGGGCGGGGTGGTCCGCATGGCCCGCAACAGGCCGCAACTTCGTCGCCAGATCGAAGAAGTCGACCACCACCGTGAACTCGGTTTCGGGGAGGAGGAGATTCGTCTGCTCGACAAGCAGGAAACCGAGGCGATCGTCAATGCCACCGGGATCCTCGGCGGGATCATGTTTGCGCCCTGCGCCGCGGTCGACCCCGCCCGGTTGGTGCTGGGCCTGGCAGAGGCCTGCAACCGGGCCGGGGTCGCAATTGTTGAGCGCACCGCCGCGGAGGCGATCGAGCCGAGACGAGTGATTACCGAGCGGGGCACGATCAGCGCCTCGGTTGTGGTGCAGGCAACCGAGGGGTACACCCGGGACCTCAAGGGTCAGCGCCGCCGTCTGGCGCCGTTCTATTCGCGGATGATCGCCACCGAGCCCTTGAGTGAGGGAGTGCTGGAGCAGATCGGGTTGGCGAATCGACCGACATTCGCCGATGACCGGCACATGGTCATATACGGCCAACGAACCAGCGACGGTCGCATCGCCTTCGGTGGCAGGGGCGTGCCTTATCTCTACGGATCGAGGATCAGTCCGTCGATGGAGGTGCGTCCAGACTCGCACCGTCTGGTTCACGAGGCGCTGGTCGACCTGTTCCCGATTCTTGCCGACACACCGATCACACACCATTGGGGCGGAGTGTTCGGTGTGCCAAGGAACTGGACACCGTTCGTCGACTACGACCGTGCCACCGGCATCGCCACGGCCGGCGGTTACGTCGGCGAGGGCGTGGCTGCTGCCAACCTGGCAGGCCGGACGCTTGCCGATCTGATCACCGACACGGAGTCTGAACGGGTCGATCTGCCGTGGGTTGCGCCACAGGGCCGATCCTGGGAACCGGAGCCCCTCCGATGGCTGGGTATCCGCGGCAGCCGTCGAATCATGGCCAGAGCCGACGACATCGAGGATCGTCGGGGTCAGGAGGCTCGACTGGCAATGACTCTGACACGCTGGCTCCGGGGCTGAGGGATCCCGGGGGGCACCGAGACACGTTGTCTCCCGCTCTTGTTCACTACGCGCCACCCGTGCTCTTGTTCGCTTCGCTCACGGGCCGCGGGGCCGCGGGCGGGCCGCTCGGGCCACGGCCTCGTTCGGCGTGACCCTGTGCGGGATGAATTCGCTCGTCCTCTTGGGGCTGATAGTCCGGGTTGTGCCAGACGATGAGGACCGAGTTGTTGCCGACCGTCGGGTCCTCCAGATAGTCGGGTAGGGCTCCAAGCGCGACAAATCCGTTGTTGAGCTGAAAGCTCAGGGTCGGATCGTGCAACTCCCCGGCAACAACCTTGTCGATGTACTCGTCCGCGCTCATGTCGCCGAGGTGATCGGCGTACCCGGGAAGGACACCGCCGGCAACGATGCCGAGTTTGTTGAGCCGCCTGACGCAGTCCTTGCGCAGTTCGTACAGACGACGACCGATCCCTCGGCCGCGGTACTCGGGGTACACGGAGATGTCGGTGCCGTAGTACCAGGGATTGTTGATGTCATGGTTCGACACGCCGTCCTCACCGGTGACGTCAACAAGGGAATGCTCGGCGTGGTCGAAGTCGAACTCAACGAGGATCCCCAGGCCCATACCGATGGGCCGACCGTTGTCAAGGACCACGAAATTGCCATCCGGGAACACTCGAGCCAACCGTTCCAACTCTCCCGCGTCGTAGAGATCGGCCGGGTCGATGGTGGAGAACACCGACAGCTCCAGTTCTTCGAGGGCCTCGGCGTGCTCCACCGACAAGTTGACGTATTCGAGGTCACCCATCAGCGCAGAAACTCGACGTGTTGAAATTCGTTCATGGAGGGAAGCCCCCATACCGCCCAGAAGTCCTTGGTCTTCGGGCGCATGACAACAGCCCCGGAAGACTCGACGTGGTAAGGGTCGGTCGCGATCTGACACACCGCGGCATCGCGGGTCAGTGCCATCAGATCCTCCTCGGTAACGCCATGACGATCCAGCCGTGCCCGTGCGGCACCGAGGCGGCGCCGAGAATTCTCGTCCAGATCACGCGGCCTCGGAGCCTCCACCACACCGGCGGAATCAACCAGCGTGTGATTCGTGTGAGCAACCGCATCGGAGGCCACGCGAGTGACGGGGCGAACGCTGGGCATCGCCTCGATGTTGTAACCCACGCCCTGCGCGTCGAACACCAGAAAGTTGTGTCCGCCAGCCAGATCCGCGTCGAGAATGGCATCCCGGGCCGCGTCGGCCGAGGACTGTTCGAGAGCATCACGCACAACCTGAGTCCAGGTGACGCCTGCGGTGCCATCGCTGGCAGTCAGATTGTTGATGCCCACGCAAACGCCGAGTTCGTTCATCCCGATCTGACCCAACGCGCCCGTAGTCGTGAACACCAGCGCCGCCGGAGCATCATCAGGCCTGATCCTCAACAGAATCACATGATCGGTGGCAGACGCATGCATGTCCCAGGTCTGAGCCAGATATCCGGACCCGTCCCCACGAACATCGGGAACGATCACCGCGGTGCAGTCGTCGTCGACGACCGTTGCCGGATGCGCCCCGGAGACGACCGCTCGAACCGTGTCGACAAAATCCGTGAATCCACCAACCACCACCGCCTCAGCGGCCGAAATCCCCGCAGCATCAGCCATTGACACCATCTCGGCATAGAGCCTCGGCGAGTGCTGTTCATGCGCTCCGAGCATCGAAGCGGCCAGATCCACCACGTCGCCCGGTTGCATCGGACCGCCCGACCACAGGCCCTGCGCCACCAACTCAACCCGCTCGGTAGTGTAGCGCCGGATCTCCTCGGCGAACCCGTGCCCATGGCTGAAACCCATTGCCTCGGGTGACCCGACCAGGTCGACGATGCGGATAGCGGGACGCTGCATGGAACCATTGTGAACCACTCATACGAAAGCCACAAGCGAAATTGTCAACTAATCCGGTTGCGCCGAGGCCAAATCTGATGTTGAATCCGTCTTAGGAAGCAACAACAAGGGAACGTCTCATCGGGGAGGGACTAGCGAATGACGTCATCGGCCAACGTGGAACTCGCGCTCCAGGCGGATCGCCACCTGTGGGGTCACTTCTCCTCGCTGGGACGGAGCATCGACGGCATGCCGATCATCGAACGCGGTGAGGGCTGTTACATCTGGGACAACCACGGCAAACGATTCCTTGATGGTCTGGCAGGTCTCTACGCAACCCAGGTCGGCTATGGCCGTGTGGAACTCGCCTCAGCAGCCGGAGCCCAAGCCGAGAAGCTCAGTTTCTTTCCCATCTGGACCTACGCACACCCGATGGCCATCGAACTCGCTGCCCGGCTCGCCTCGATCTCTCCAGGCGACCTCAACAGGGTGTTCTTCACCAGCGGCGGTTCAGAAGCTGTCGAATCGGCGTGGAAGCTGGCCCGCCAGTATTTCAAGCTGATCGGGCAACCGCTCAGGACCAAGGTGATCAGCCGCGACCTCAGCTACCACGGGACCAGCATGGGAGCCCTCTCGATCACCGGTCTGTCATCGGTGAAAGGGCCCTTCGAGCCCCTTGTACCGGGTGCTGTCAAGGTCACCAACACCAACACCTACCGAAAGCCTGAATGGGTCACCGACGACAGCTACTTCGCAGAGGAGATCGAGCAGGCCATCCTGCGCGAAGGGCCCGAGACCATCGCTGCGGTCTTCCTGGAGCCCGTGCAGAACGCCGGCGGATGCATCACCCCGCCCGCCGGATACTTCGCGCGGGTACGCGAGATCTGCGACACCCACGGTGTGCTGTTGGTCAGCGACGAAGTCATCTGCGCCTACGGACGCCTCGGAGCCATGTTCGGCTCCGAACGACTCGGCTACGTGCCCGACATCATCACCAGCGCCAAAGGCCTCACCTCGGGCTACGCGCCGCTCGGGGCGATGCTCGTCAGCGACCGTATAGCCGAACCGTTCGTCGACACCGATGAACAGTTCCTCCACGGCTACACCTTCGCCGGTCACCCCGTGTGCTGTGCAGTGGCGCTCGCCAACCTCGACATTTTCGAGTCCGAAGACCTGCTCAACAACGTGAACGCCAACGAAGCGGCTTTCCGGGCCGCCCTCGATGATCTGGCCGACCTTCCCATCGTCGGCGATGTACGTGGTATGGGCTACTTCTACGGCATCGAACTGGTGAAGGACCAGGCAACCAAGGAGACTTTCAGCGAAGACGAGGCACACCGGCTGCTGCGCGGGTTCCTGAGCCATCGGATGGCCGAGTTGGGCCTGATCTGTCGTGCCGACAGTCGCGGCGACCCGGTGATCCAACTGGCACCCCCATTGATCGCCGGGCCCGCCGAGTTCGAGCGCATCAACAGTGTGCTGCGCCAGGCTCTCACCGAGGCCATGGCGGAGTTCGAGAACATGCGCCGGGGGACACAGTGACAGTGCAGGTTGAACTCGACGACACCGACAAGGTGATCATCCGGGAGCTGCAGGTCGACGGGCGGATGTCGTACAGCCGGCTTGCTCCACTCGTCGGGCTGTCCGAAGCTGCGGTCCGCCAGCGGGTCAACCGCCTGCAAGCCCGCAACGTCGTGCAGATAGTTGCGGTCACCGACCCGATGTCGTTGGGATACTCGATGCAGGCCATGCTCGGGGTGAAGGTCGGCTCCGAGGTTGCCGACACGGCCGAGAAGATCAGCCAGATCGAGTCGGTCGACTACACGGTTATCACCGCCGGACGCTACGACGTGCTCGCTGAAGTGGTCTGCACCGACAACGAGCATCTGTTGGAGGTGAGCAACCAGGTTCGCCGGGTCGACGGGGTGCTCGACGTGGAAGTAATGACCTACCTGCGCATGGTGCAACAGAACTACGACTGGGGGACCGCATGACCGCAGCCGTGGAGATCGCCGGAATCACCAAACGGTTCGGCGATGTCGTCGCGGTCGACAACATCGACCTGACCATCGCCGACGGCGAGTTCTTTGCTCTGCTCGGGCCCTCCGGTTGCGGCAAGACCACCACTCTGCGGATGATCGCTGGTCTCGAGTTCCCCACCCAGGGAAGCCTGAAGATCTTCGGTGAGGAAGTGGGGACGCTGCCACCCAACAAGCGTCCGGTCAACACCGTCTTTCAGAACTATGCCCTGTTCCCGCACCTCAACGCGCTCGACAATGTCGCCTTCGGTTTGAAGATGCAGGGAGTCAACAAGTCGACGGCCTACTCGCGGGCGCTCGAAACGATCGATCTGGTGCAGCTGACCGGCATGGACGCACGCAAGCCCTCGGAACTCTCCGGCGGTCAGCAGCAGCGCGTGGCACTGGCTCGTGCTCTCGTGAACCAGCCGAAGGTGCTGCTCCTCGATGAACCGCTCGGTGCCCTCGATCTCAAACTGCGCCAGGAGATGCAGGGAGAGCTCAAGAACCTCCAACAGAACCTCGGCGTGAGTTTCGTATTCGTCACCCACGACCAGGAGGAGGCGCTCACCATGAGCGACCGCATGGCTGTGATGAACGAAGGCAAGCTGCTGCAGGTCGGCACGCCTGAGGAGATCTACGAGCATCCCGCCAACCGTTTCGTCGCTGATTTCATCGGTCAGACGAACCTGCTGGAGGGAAGGGTCGTCGACGCCGAGACGGTCTGCCTCTCGAACGGGGCGCGTGTGACTGGATTCAGCGACCATCCCGTCGGGACTGAGGTGGCTGTGAGCCTGCGTCCTGAACGGGTTCACATAGGCCCGCGGGGCGAGTCCCAATCAAGCCAGGCAGCGGTTGACGGCGAGGTCGAGTCGATCACTTATCTGGGCAATGCCCGGGTCTACCGGGTGCGGTTCGATTGGATGGTGATTGAAGTCCGTGAAGAGAACCGGCCCGGTGCGACTCTGCACGAGCCCGGTACGCCGGTGTCCGTCTCGTGGGATCCGAGCGCTGTGTCGGTGGTGGCCGACTAGTGACCGCGGTCCAGCTCCCGTCCGACGCCGAGGCTGCGGTCGCCACACCGGAGTTCGAGGCCGCAGCAATTCGGCAGGAGTCTCGGCGCGGCTTTCTGTTGGCTCTGCCCAGCTACTCCTACCTGGTGCTGTTCTTCGCGGTGCCGTTGGTGATCGTGGTGGTCTACTCGTTCGCCACTCGCAACCGCTTCGGCGGCACTGATCTGTCGGGCTGGAACTTGGCCAGCTACTCCCGGCTCAGCGAGCCGATAGTCCGTGACATTCTGTTCCGTTCGCTGTGGCTGGCGTTGTTGACAACCCTGATCTGTCTGGTCATCGCCTACCCGTTCGCCTACTACCTGGCCACAAGAACCCCAGTGGTGCGCAACTTGATGCTGGTATTCGTGATGATCCCTTTCTGGACCAATTTCCTGGTCCGCAACTACGCCTGGAGAGTCATTCTCGGCAACGACGGCCCGTTCACCGATGTGACCGAAGCCATCGGTCTGGGTGAGCGGGAGTTGTTGTTCAGCAAGACCGCGGTTGTTATCGGCCTCGTCTACAGCTTCCTGCCGTTCATGATCCTGCCCCTCTACGCGGCCATCGAGCGCATCGACAAACGCCTGTTGGAAGCCAGCCGGGACCTCTACGCCTCGGGCTGGCAGTCGTTCCGCAAGGTTCTGCTGCCGTTGTCGATGCCGGGCGTGATCGCAGGCTCGATCCTGGTGTTCGTTCCCAGCCTCGGCGCCTACGTCACCCCCGACATTCTGGGTGGATCCAAGACGACCCTGCTCGGCAGCTACATCGTCACCCAGTTCCTGACCGCTCGGAACTGGCCGTTCGGAGCCGCGCTGTCGTTCGTTCTGATGGCGGTCATGCTCACCACCACGATCGTGTACTTCCGCAAGGGAGGGCGCACCCTATGAGCAGTCCAACGAGCAGCGCCGTCGAACCCAGGGGTTGGACCAAGGGCCTGCTGCAGGCCAACGGCTGGCTGGTGTACGCCTTCTTCTACGCCCCGATCCTGCTGTTGGTGATCTTCTCGTTCAGTGACAGCCGCAACGTGGGCGTCTGGGGAGGTTTCACTCTCGACTGGTACGAGGGGTTCGTCGACAGCCAACAGACCCGGGCCGCGCTCTGGAACTCGGTGAAGATCGCCACGGTCTCCACGGTTATCTCGGTGGTTCTCGGGACGATGTCGGCTCTGGCGCTCGAGCGTTTCACGTTCCGCGGCAGGCAGGTGTTCGACGCGCTGCTGTATCTCCCGATCATCATTCCCGATGTGACCATGGCCGTGATGATGCTCCTGTTCTTCGCCGAGTTCTTCGACGTGCTCAATGCAGTGTTCGGCACGGATCTTCGCAAGGGGTTCAGTTCGATCGCCCTGAGCCACATCGCTTTCAGTATCAGTTTCGTCTCGGTGGTGGTGCGTGCGCGTCTTGCGGGTATGAGCAGCCACCTCGAGGAGGCGGCACTGGATCTCTACGCCAGCCGTTGGAAGGCCTTTCGGTTCGTCACGTTCCCCCAGATCCTCCCAGGCATCCTCGGTGGAGCGTTGCTGGCGATGACCATTTCTCTGGACGATGTGGTCATCACCCAGTTCGTGACCGGACCGGGTTGGACGACCCTGCCGGTGTATGTCTTCGGTCTTATTCGAAGGGGTGTCACACCACTCATCAACGCCGTCTCGGTGGTGATGTTGATGGCTTCGATGACCCTCGTCGCGCTGTCGTTGCTGGTCGAACGCGTCCGCAACGTCGGCACCAACCAGAGGAGAGGTTTCTGACCAGCCTCAACACCGAAGGAAATGATCACCAATCGGGCCCTGCGCCCTTAAGGAGAAAACCATGAAGAACCTGACTTGGCTGCGAATACTCGCCGGCTTGTTGGCATTCACACTGGTCGCCGCAGCCTGCGGCGACGACGACGATGCCGAGCAAGCCTCATGCGAACTCGGAGAGACCGACGGCAACCTTGCCATGTACAACTGGGCCGAGTACATCGACGAGGAACAGCTCACTGAGTTCGCCTCGGAACACGGCATCAGCTACACACTCGACACCTACGACTCGAACGAGGCGATGCAACCCATCGTCTCTGCCGGCGGGTCCGGGTACGACGTGATCGTGCCGTCGGACTACATGGTGTCGATCCTGATCGACGCCGGGAGCATCCAGCCGCTCGACTTTGATGTCATCCCCAACGCCGCGAACATCTCCGCTGATTTCGAGGGGATCTACTACGACCCCGAGGGTGAGTTCTCTGTGCCCTATCAGTGGGGAACCACCGGCATCGGCGTGAACACCGCTGTGGTCGGCACGGACTTCCCCCGTTCCTGGGGCTTGATCTTTGATCCTGCCATTTCGGGCGAGTTCGACGGTGAGATCCAGCTGCTCAACGACCCGCGCGAGACGATTGGCGCCGCCCTCAAATACCTTGGCTACTCGCTGAACACCACCAGCGAGGCCGAGCTCCAAGAGGCGACTGACTTGGTTTCCGCGACCGCATCACGTCTTGCGGCATTCAATACCGACTCGGCAGACGAGTTCCTGACCAGCGGCGAGACTGTGATCGCCCATGGCTATTCGGGTGACATGTTCGTCCAATATCTTGAGACCGACAACCCTGAGGACTATGTGTACTTCGTCCCCGAGGAGGGTGGTACTCGTTGGATCGACAACATGGCCATCCCGTTCGACGCACCGCATCCCTGCACCGCTCACACGTTCATCAACTGGATGCTGTCGGCCGAGCAGGGTGCTGCGCTGACCAACTGGAACTACTACGCCACCCCCAACGAGGCTGCCTACGAGCTGCTGGACCAAGATCTGCTTGACTTCATCAGCAACCCGGCGCTCTATGCCGGCGGGGTCGAGTCACTCGAGGAGATCGAAGACACCGGCGACTTTGAGATCAACTACGCCGATGCCTTCACAGAGGCCAAGGGCTGACACACGTCCCTTCGGTGTGTCATGGCCTTCGGTGAGTCATGGACGGAGCGTTAGGTCTACGCTCCGTCCATGACGCAACCCTTCCGCTTCGGCCTCCAACTCCACTCACCCATCGATCAGATGAGCTGGCTCGACTCCGCGCGCTACGCGGAGCAGCAGGGTTATTCGTCGATTCTGATTCCCGATCATTTCCATCACCAGTACGGGCCGATGACCGCTTTGGCAGGAGCCGCAGCGGTCACCACTGAACTGAAGGTCGGAGCCCTGGTGTTCGGCAACGACTACCGCCATCCTGTGATCCTCGCCAAAGAAATGGCGACCCTGGATCAGATATCGGAGGGTCGTTGCGAGTTCGGTCTCGGCGCCGGTTGGATGCGTACCGATTACGAGCAGTCCGGGATGACCTACGA
Organism: Candidatus Aldehydirespiratoraceae bacterium; assembly: GCA_965221585.1. GTDB lineage: Bacteria > Actinomycetota > Acidimicrobiia > Acidimicrobiales > Aldehydirespiratoraceae > VXYK01. The sequence goes on from OZ244898.1 coordinate 2,848,837, forward strand.
CCGGCCGGGTCTGCGAATCGAGCGAATGGTCGAGAGTCTGGCTGTGATCAAAGGCTGTTGGGGGCCGGGGCCGTTCGATTTTGCCGGTGAGCACTACACCATCAGCGGTTACGACGGTCACCCCAAGCCTTGGACCGAAACCGGACCGCCGGTCATCATCGGAGGCGGCGGCCCGCGAATGATCGGGGTGGCAGCCGAACACGCCGACATCGTGGGGATCACCGCCAATCTGGGTGCCGGTGAGGTCGGGGTGGAAGCCATCGCCGACTCGATGCCCGCGGCCTACGACCGAAAGATCGCCCGTCTGCGCGAGTGCGCCGGGAGCCGCATCGGCGATCTGGAGATCAGTTCGCTCACCATGAACACCACCGTCACAAACGATCGCGAAGGCACATTGGATTTCTTTTCCCAGATGTTCGCCACCTCGGTCGAAGAGGTAGCTCAAACGCCTGCACTGCTGGTGGGGTCCGTTCCCGAAATCGTCGAGACGTTGCAGGAGCGCCGTGAACGCTGGGGCTTCAACTATGTGGTCGTTCAGCAGGACGGCGGGCAGGGCATGGAGCACTTCCCAGGAGTTGTCGCGGCGTTGGCCGGAACCTGACCACCCACGCTGCTCGACGCAATCGCTCTGGCGGGCTAACTGTGCGACACTGACTCAGTGCTGATCTTGTTGCGTCACGGACGTACGGCAAGCAATGCCGAGGCGCGCCTGCAGGGTGATTCCGACATCCCTCTCGATGAGGTCGGCAGACTTCAGGCTGAACAAGCGGGCGCGTATATCCGCGACCGCTGGGACATCGACACGGTCTTCACGACTTCGTTGCAACGCAGCCAACAGACCGCCGTGCTGGCCGGGTTCTCGGCAGACATTCTCGGGGTCGACGATCGCTGGCGGGAGATCAGCTTCGGTGAGTTTGAAGGACGGAAGGTTGAGGAAGTAGCCCCCGATCTGGGCACCCGTTGGCGAGCCGACATCAACTACAAGCCCGAAGGCGGCGAATCGCTCCCCTCGCTGCACAACCGCGTCGCCGAGGTCTGCGCGGAAATGACCATTCGTGCGGCCGATGAGAACATTCTGGTCGTGACGCACGCGACGCCGATCAAATCGGCAGTGATCTGGGCCACGGGCGGTGCTCCGGAAATGATCCTCAAGTTGTGGGTGTATCCGGGATCGATCTCGGTTCTCGACAACTGGGGAGGCAGCGCCGTGCTGCTCGAGTTCAACCGCCACATTCATACTTCTTGATCGCTTGTTCCGCCGCTGGATGTGGAGGCTGGTGCAGCTGGGGCGCTACTTGTCCCACTGCTCTTGAAGTGTGGCGTATACGCCCTGGTCCCAGGAGAACTCGACCATGTTGCCGTCGGGGTCGCTCAGCATGGTGATGTAGCCGATCGGTGGGGGCATCATTGTCGGGGGCATCGCCAGACAACCGGCGTCGGCGGCTTTGGCGGCGATGGCGTCGACGGCTTCTTTGGCGGGCAGTTCCATGCCGAGGTGGGCAAAGGGAGCGAGGGTCGCCAGGGGCGCGTCGGCGAAGGGGTCTCTGCCTTCGAAGAATTGGGCGAGTACCAGGATGAACGGGTTGTTGGTCTCGCCTGGCATGCCCAACCAGGCGCCGTAGCCCACGTCGTCTTCACGGCGATCAATGAGTTCGAGGGGCGTGAACTCGCTGTACCACGCGATCGTGGCGTCCATGTCCTTCACCCGTAACGCGATGTGCGTCCAGCGAGGCTCGGTCGGGTGGAGTTGGTAGGTCGATTCGGTCAAGGCAGGCCCTCCCCGCCACGAACTTACCATGGTCAGTTGGTCAGACCAACAGCGTCCCTACCCGCACACAAGTGACTTGTGGTATCTTGGTCGGACCATTGAACCGATCTGACCAGAATCCGCTCTGGCCGCTGGGGGACGACAAGCGTGATAGCAGATGATCATCCGTTCGAACCGATTTCTCGCCAAACGGTCAGTTCGCAGATCCGGACCCAACTGCTCGAACGCATCACCACCGGCGAGTTGGCCCCGGGCGCACGCATGCCCTCAGAACGAGACCTCAGCGAACGCTTCCGCGTGGCCCGGACCTCGGTGCGAGAAGCAATGCAGGGGCTGGCATCGCTGGGTGTCGTCGAACGTCGCGGCAATCGCTCATATGTAGCTGAACACCTTCCCGAGGTTGTGGTGGCACCCAACGGCGACAGGAACGGCAAATCGTTTGTCGCCGAACTGTTCGAAACCCGCCGTGTACTGGAAGTGCCTCTCTTCGTGATGGCCGCCGAGCGCGCCAGTGATGTAGACCGCGAACGGGTGGCCGCGCTGGCCGCCCGTTTCAACGGTTCTCTGGACATTGGCACGTTCCGCCGCTTGGACCGGGAGTTCCACACCACGATCGCCGCCAGTTGCGACAACCCGCTGCTGATCGAACTGTACGGCAAGGTCCTCGACCGGCTCTTCCGATCAGTCGAGTTCTTCACGCTGCTGAGTTCAGAGGCCAACCAGACCGAGGTCGCCCAGATCATCGCCGACTCCTCTGACGGCCACCACGCCATCTCTGCCGCGTTCGCCGCCGGCGACCCGGCGGCAATGCGCCAAGCTGCAGAATCACACCTAGACCTGGTCGAACAGTCCATGATCGACAAGCTGACCTGAAATGAACGCCGGCGAACCACTCCAAGCTCGCATCATCACCGACGCGGCGGTCCTGGCCGACCCGTATTCGTACTTCGAAAGGCTCCGCCAGGAGCACCCCGTGTGGCTCGTACCGGGGCTGGACCTGGTGTTTGTCGCGTCACATCAACATGTAGTGGAAGCAGTCCGACGCATCGACGACTTCTCGAACCACCTCAACGTCCTGGTCATCACCGGTGAGGACGGATCGCCCGCACTGTTCCGCACCGACGACTTCGGCCCGGGCATCACCACCCTGGCCACCGCCGACCCGCCCGAGCACACCAAGCACCGCGGCGTCGTGTTCCCCGAGTTGGTTGCTCGACGCATGGAGGACATGCGCGATTTCGTCGAAGGTGTCGTCGGGGAGCACATAGCAGACGCCCGGGCCCAGGGAACCCGGGTGGAATGGTCGAACTCAGTCGCCCACCCGATACCAGCCCGTGTGATCGGACACCTGATCGGGTTGCCCGACGAAGACTGGCCCGATGTGATGCGCTGGGCCCTCCAGGGCGGCAACATGCTCGCGGGCACTCACACCCTTGAATCCTTGCGTGACCTGATTCTCGAAATGCAGGACGCCTCCCCCTACATGACCGACAAGTTCAAACAGGCCAGGAACTCCCCAGGCAACGACCTCATCGGGGTGTGTTCCAAAGCGGTGGCGAGCGGTGAACTTGATGTGCGGGTCGCTATCGCCACGTTGATGGGCTTGCTCGGAGCGGGGGGCGAGTCGACCGCCGCCCTGATCGGCAACGCGGTGCGAATACTGGCCGACGACTCTGAACTGCAGAGCCGGATCCGCGCCGACCACAGCCTCGTCGAGCCGTTCATTGAGGAGGCGCTGCGACTGGAGTCGCCGTTTCGAGGCCATTATCGCCAGGTGAGGAGAGACTGTGAGCTCGGCGGCGTATTCCTCAAGGCCGGTACGACCGCAATGCTGCTGTGGGCTTCGGCCAACCGCGACCCCACCGAGCACGACCGGCCGGACGACGTGGTGCTGGATCGCCGCATCCCCCGCAGCCACCTGGCCTTCGGCCGCGGAATCCACCATTGTGTGGGCGCTCCGCTGGCACGCTTGGAGGCGAACAGCGCCGTCAAACGCCTGTTGCAGGAGACCAGTTCCTTTTCTTTGGCTGACGACGATCCGCCGCGATGGGAGCACAACATGTTCGTCCGCCGCCACGAACACCTGCCCCTCGACGTGGTCTGGAACTAGCAATCCTGGATTGCCGGCTCGCGTTGGAGCGGGTCCAGTCCTCCGCTAACCGGTGTGGGTCCAGACGGCGTGGCGTTTCTCGATGAACGCCTTGGGCCACTCGGCACCGTCACCGCGGGCCGCGTTGTAGGCCATCACCTCGACAGCCAACGCGTAGGCATCGTCGGTGGACATGTCCATCTGTGCATAAAGCGTCTGCTTGCCGACGCCCTTGGCATAACGACTCCCGCGAGTCGCACGTTCAAGCAGGTCACGAGTCGCGGCCTCTAGCTCATCGGCAGGCACGACACGGTTGACGAGTCCCCATTCGAGTGCTGTGGCAGCGTCGATCGTGTCGCCGGTGAGCGCCAACTCCACTGCGCGTTTGCGGCCCAGGGGACGGGCCACCGCGACCATCGGCGTGTGGCAGAACAATCCTCCCTTGCCGCCCGGAGTGGCGAATCCGGCCTGCTCACTGGCCACGATCAGGTCGGCGCTGGCCGCCAGTTGCGCGCCGGCGGCGGTGGCCAGCGCTTGCACCTGGGCCACGACCACCTGGGGTATCTCGGTCATCGCGGTCATCGCCGAGGTGCACAGGGTGAACAGACCTTTGAGTTCGTCCTCGTTCATCTTCGCCATCTCGCCGAGGTCGTGACCCGACGAGAACACGGGCCCGTTGGCGGCGAGCACGATGCCCGCCACGTCGCCGTCGCTGCCGGTGGTGCGAAAGGCGTCCTCCAGCTCTGTCAGCATCTCCGACGACAGACAGTTCCGCCGCTCCGGACGGTTGAGCGTGATCGTCACATACGCATCATCACGTTTGTAGAGAAGATTGCGATACTCCATATACTTCGAGTCTAGATCAGACGCAGATGGGAAGGAATCGGCGTGAGAGTCATCGTATTCGGGGCTACCAGCCGGCTCGGGCGGCAGATCTGGCGCAAGGCGCTCGATGACGGGCACGAAGTCACCGTCTTCGGACGCTGGGTGAAGCAACTCAACAAGAAGGAACCGGCGCTGAGGACCATCCGCGGCGACTCATTCGATGCCCGAGCGATGTCTGCTGCGATCTCTCGCCATGATGCCGTGATCGTGAGTCTCGGTACCGACCTGATCGAACAAACCGCCCCGAACACCGCCACAAAGATCATCGTGGACGCGATGGTTGAGCATGACGTCAAACGCCTTGTCGTCGCCACCACGACCAACCACGGACTCGCCGAGAAGGAAATCTCGATGGCCGCGCGGATCTTCTATCCATTCTTCAGGATGTGGGGTTTCAGGGTCGGCACGCACCTCCTCGACACCATGTCGGGCCACGCACCTCAAGAAGAGATCATCAAGGACAGTCCGCTCGACTGGACCATCGTTCGTGTCCCTGTGATCAACGACAAGCTGGCCCCCGGTTTCGTCGAGCGCACGACCAACGTCAGCCGCGAGGACGCGGCGGCCTTCCTGGTCAAGCAACTGAACGACCCCGCCAACATCCACCGGACGATCACCGCCAGGAGCCCTCACGCCTCGCCGGCCGACGAGTCGCCGACAGCCGATCCCCCGCCCAAAGGCAAATTTGACGACTACCCGCTCTGAAATAGGGTGGGTTCATGGCGCAACAGGCAGAGCTGACCCATCTGAAGAGTGACGAACCGCTCGAGGATGTGCTCGAGGTGCTCGAAAACGACGGGGCAGTGATCGTGGAGGAGTGCTTCAGCGACGAGTTGATCCAACAGATCCTCTCGGAACTGGCCCCCCACATTGAGAAGCCCGACTCCAACAAGACCCACATCAACCCGGTCGTTTCCAACTTCTACGGGGAGCACACACGCCATGTGACCGGCTTGTGCTCCAAGTCACCGACCTTCGTTGCCGAGGTGCTGCTGCATCCTTTGATGCTCGCAGTGGCCGACGCTGTGCTCGGTCCGAACTGTGCGGACATCCAACTCAACATTGCCCACCTGTTGGTTCTGGGCCCGGGGGCCGAAGCGCAGTTCCCCCACCGCGACGAAGACGTCTGGGTGCATATGCCCAGCCCGCGGCCCGAGATTCAACTGGCGTCGATCACCGCCCTGTGCGACTTCACCACAGACATCGGTGCCACCCGGATCGTGCCCGGCAGCCATCGCTGGGAACGGGACCGTCGACCTGAGCCGCACGAGTTCGCGAATGCCGAAATGCCCGCCGGATCGAGGGTGATCTACCTTGGTTCCGCCATCCACGGAGCCGGGGCCAACACCACCGACGACCAGTACCGCCCCGCTTTCCACCTCAGCTACATGCTCGGCTGGCTGCGCTGCGAGGAGAACAACTGCCTGGCCACAACCCCCGATATCGCCCGCACCCTGCCCCGCCGTGCCCAGGAGCTCATCGGTTATGGCGTGCACGATGCCATCGCCGACTTCGGTGGTTTCCTCGGAGCGGTCGATATGAAGATCCCCGCGGACATGCTCGCCTCCGGCGAGCTGTAGCGGCCGGTCCACCCCGGTTCAGGGGTTGATGCCGAAGGGGGCCAAGGCCGTGCGGGCGGCCTCGCTGGCCTGGGTGAGGAACACGGCGCTGTCCCAGTAGTCGGTGCGGTGGGTGATCAGTCCGTCCGCGACGACCAGGCGCTGCACGCCCCGTACGGAGACGGGGTGTTCGCCCTGCCAGCGAGCGGTCAGCGTGTAGAAGGCGGCAACTTCGGAGCCTTCAACGATCAGTTGCTCGACTTCGTATCGCAGATCAACCATGTCGTTGAGGAAACCGACGAGGGCCCGTCGATACGCGTCACGCCCGACGCAACCGGCCCCGAGTGCCGACGTGTGCTCGTTGACGAAGTCGGCCGACACATGGTCGGCGATCGTTTCTGCGCTGCCGGTGGCGAAGGATTCCAGGTAGGAACGAGCGATCCGGTGGGCGTTGGCTGCTTCGTTGGATTCGTTCACGAACCTCACTATAGAATGCGGCAAATGGTCAGTTGGTCTGACCAAACAAGACGATCCGCGTGGGGAGGGGCGGTCCAATGACAACATTCGTCGACCGGACAGCACTACGAACCGCCTGGTATCCGGTAGCGGAATCGACCGACATCGAGGACAAACCCCACGCAACCCGGCTTCTCGGAGAGAACCTCGTGCTGTGGCGCTCAACGAACGGAGAACTGGTTGTCGCGCCCGATGTATGCCCGCACCGTCAGGCCCCGCTCTCGATCGGCACGTTCAACCAGGGGAACCTCACCTGCGCTTACCACGGCTGGACGTTCGGGACCCAGGGACGATGCACGCTCGTGCCATCGTCTGGCCCCGGAGCTCCGATCCCGCCGACGGCCCACCTGGACTGCTACCAGGTGCAGGAACGGTACGGGCTGGTCTGGGTCTGCCCCGGGGAACCGGCCGTCGCAATCCCCAGAATCCCCCAGGACGAAGACCCGGCGTTCCGCAGGTTGAACAGCGGCGTCGAGACCTGGAGAGTGTCAACCCCGCGTCTGGTCGACAATTTCATGGACTTCAGCCACTTCCCCTGGGTCCACACCGGAACCTTCGGCCTCGGCCAGGACCCGCTGATCCCCAAACTCAACCTGGAGCAGCTCGACGAGGACTTCTACGGCTACATCTACGAGGTCTACGCGGCCAACCCCGATGAGGCCACCGCAGTCAGCGGCAGCGAGGAAGACGTGGTGCACCGCGTGATGACGACCGGCTTCGCTCTGCCGTTCATGGTCCGCAGCACAATCCGCTACGACGACGGCCTGGAGCACATCCTGCTGCTCGTCAGCACGCCCCGCGACGACCTCGAGTCTCTGTTCACATTCGTTGTCTGGCGAAACGACGACCACAGCGTCGACCCCGAGGAGATCATCGCCTTCGACCGTGCCATCGGCGCAGAGGACAAGGCCATGCTCGAACAGGTGCCCGGCACCCTGCCACTGACCCGCACGGGCGTGGTCAATGTGCAGTCCGACAAACCGTCGGTTGAGTGGCGTCGTCGCTTTGCCGAGTTCATCGGTCTGCCTGATTCACCAGAGCGCCATGAGAACTAGAGACAGGACCCGACGATGATAAAGAACCTGAACCACGCTGTACTGTATGTGCGCAACTCCGAACGGCATCGACAGTTCTACGAGAACATCCTCGGGTTCACCACCATCATCAACGAGCCTGGCCAGTACGCATTTATGCGCGCACCCGGTTCCAAGAACCACCACGACATCGCCTTCTTCGCCATCGGTGAGGGCTCAGGACCATCCCAAGCCGGGCGTCACACGGTGGGCATGTACCACATCGCCTGGGAGGTGGCGACCCTCGCCGAACTGTCTGAAATGGAACAGCGGTTGCGAGCCGCCGGAGTCCTCGTCGGTGCTTCGGATCACGGCGTCAACAAGAGCCTCTACTGCAAGGATCCCGACGGGCTCGAGTTCGAAGTGATGTGGCTCGCTCCCGCCGATCGATGGGGCGAGGAGGAGCACGAGGCGATAATCCGACCCCTCGACATAGCCGCGGACATGGAACGGTTCGGCGACTCGGCTGCCGATCCCGCTCCCGAAGCGACGAAAGAGACAGCGTGAACCTCTCCAATCACTACTGCCACTTCTTCGAGGAGGACGAGTTCACCGAGACCGACCGGCCAGGGTTCAGACGGCGCGTCATCACCGGCGAGAACCTGCAGCTCTGCTTCTGGCGGATCAAGGGCGGCGCTACCGGTTCGTACCTGCACAAACACGACGACAACGAGCAACTTGGGATCATTGTGCGAGGTTCGCTGGACTTCCGGATCTTCGACGGTGACGAGACCGACGATTCGTCGAAGCGGGAAGTGCTCAGCGCCAACCAGGCGTATCTGGCCGCACCGGGCGTGTGGCACGGCGACAGCATCTTTGTGGGCGACGACGAATACGACGAATGCTGGATCCTCGACGTGTTCAGCCCCCCACGAGACGACTTGGTAGCCGGCTGATGGCGGATTGGCGGCTCGCGGTCGACATCGGTGGGACCTTCACCGATGTCGTACTGCTTGACGCCAACTCCGGCCGAATAGTGGTCGACAAGACCCTCACCACACCCGCGGCACCGCTGGACGGTGTGCGCACCGGGTTGACCCAGCTGCTCGAACGGGCCGGCGTGAAACCCCAGGACATCACTGCGCCGATCGTTCATGCCACGACGCTCATCACCAACGCCTTGATCGAAGGGAAGACCGGCAGGGCTGCGTTGGTGACCACGCGGGGGTTCGGCGACACGCTGTTGATCCGTGACGAGCACCGCTACGACATGTACGACCTGCAGATCGAGTTCCCGGCACCGCCGATTCCTCGGGAGCTGACCTTCGAACTCGCCGAACGGACCATTGCCGACGGCACGGTCGACACTGAGCCGAGCGACGCGGACCTCGAAGAACTGACCCGACAGCTCCTCGACGCCGAGGTCGAGTCGGTTGCCGTCTGTCTGTTGAATTCCTACGTCAACGCCACAAACGAACAGACGGTCGCGGCTCATCTGCGCCGGGCCCTTGGCGTTCCGGTGTGCATCTCCGCAGAGATCTCGCCGCAGATCCGCGAATACCCGCGGATGACCACAACCGCCTGCAACGCGGCCACCATGCCCGTCATCGGTCCGTACCTCGATGAGCTCCAGGAGTGGCTGTCGACTGAGGGATTCGGTGGTTCGGTGCTGATGATGCTCTCCAACGGCGGGGTGGTGTCGGCCGCCGACGCTGCGGTCGGGCCGATCCGCCTGGTTGAGTCCGGCCCGGCGGCTGGGGCGCTGGCGGGAAGCTGGTTCGCGAAGCGGCTCGACATCAAGCGCCTGTTGTGCTTCGACATGGGCGGAACGACCGCCAAGGCCTGCCTGATCGAACATGGCGAGCCCGAACTGACCAACACCTTCGAGGTCGCCCGCGCCTACCGGTTCAAGAAGGGCTCCGGCTATCCCGTGTCGGTCCCCTCGGTCGACCTCGTCGAGATCGGCGCCGGAGGCGGGAGTTTGGCCCGGGTGGACCAGTTCGGCCTGCTCAAGGTCGGTCCCGAGTCCGCGGGTGCCGACCCGGGGCCTGCCAGTTACGCCCAGGGCGGGACCACTCCCGCGGTGACCGACGCCGATGTAATTCTCGGTCTTTTGGACCCTGACGCCTTCCTCGGCGGTGACATGCCCCTGGACGCGTCGCTCGCCGACAGCGCCACCAAATCTGTGGCCGAGGCGCTGACGCTCAGCCTGGTCGACACCGCGGCCGGGATACACGACGTGGTGAACCAGAACATGGCGGCAGCAGCGTCGATGCACGGCGTTGAGATGGGCATTGACCTCCGCGGGATCCCTCTCATCGCTTTCGGCGGTGCCGGCCCGGTTCATGCCTGCGGTGTGGCTGAGCTGCTCGAGTCCGACGAGGTGATCTTCCCGGTCAACGCCAGCGTGCTGTCGGCCTTCGGCACGCTGGTATCGCCTGTGAGGATCGACCTTGCCCGCTCGATGCCCCGGCTGATCAACTCCGTCGATCCCGCCGAGCGGGACTCCCTGCTCGACGAGCTTCGCGACGAGGGGCGGCGCGTGCTGCAGGCAGCGGGGGTGCCCGACGACGTGATCGTGTACCGCTACGGAGTCGACGCCCGTTACGCCGGGCAGGGGAACGAGATCACCATCTGGGTGGGTGAAGGCACCTCCTGGCCTGTCGAGCAGAGCCAGGTCATCGAAGCGTTCGAGGCCGAATATCGCCGGATCTACGGAATGACGATTCCCGACGTGGAGGTGGAGGCGATCACCTGGCGACTGTCAGCCTCCGCTGCACCGACCGAGATCGAACCGGCGGTGCTTGTGCCGGGCGCAACCGGAGCCACTGTGCCCGCGCCGGGCACAACCGGATCCGCGCCCGCGGTGCCGATGCCCAGCCGCACCAGACCGATGGTGTTCGGACGGGGCGTTGCGGCGGTCGACACGCCGGTCTATGCACGCAGCGAACTGGCGGTCGGAGCTCGGTTCAACGGCCCGGCAGTCGTCGAGGAACGCGAGACCACCTCGGTCATCCGCCCCGGGTGGGTTGTGGAGGTCGCCGCCGACGGAAGCCTCATGGCGACGAGGATGCGACCATGACCGCCACCGAGACGCGCCCGGCGAGCTTCGACCCCATCGAGCTTGAGATTCTCTGGCAGTCGCTGATCTCGACGGTCAACGAGCAGGCCCGGGCCCTGCAGCGCTCGGCGTTCTCGCCGATCGTTCGAGAGGCCGGTGACCTTGCCAACGCCGTGTTCGACCGCCGAGGGCGCATGGTCGCCCAGGCCGTGACCGGCACGCCGGGCCACATCAACTCGCTCGCCATCGGCGCGTCCAAGATGCTCGAGGAATATCCGCTGGACCAGATCGAACCCGGTGATGTGCTCATCACGAACGACCCCTACAAGACGGCCGGTCAACTGCTCGACGTGACCGTGCTGGTGCCGGCCTGGCGCAACGGGCGCATCATCGCCCTGTTCGGCTCGACCATCCACCACACCGACGTGGGCGGCTACGGCATCGGTGCGGGGGGTCGTGACGTGTTCGAAGAGGGCCTGTGGATTCCGATCTGCAAACTGATGAAGGGCGGTCAACGCAATCCCGACGTGTGGAAGTTCATCCTCTCCAACGTGCGTCAACCCGACCACATGGCCGGTGACCTACACGCCCAGATGGCTTCGGGCGAGGTGGGGGCGCAGAGGCTGTTCACGCTCTGCGAGACGCATGACCTCGACGACATCGAAGCGCTGTCCGACGAGATCATCAACCGCTCCGAACGGGCGACCCGCAAGAGTATCGAGGCTCTGCCGGCCGGGACCTACAACGCCGAGGCGGTGCTTGATCTGGCCGACAGCAGCCGGATCCACATCGTCTGCTCCCTTGAAGTCGACCCAGCTGCCGGCGAGGTCACCGTCGACTACGAGGGCAGTTCGGAGGCATCGCCGTGGGGCATCAACGTGGTGATGAACTACACCCACGCCTACACGACCTTCACTGTCAGATCGGTGCTCAACCCCGACATCCCCAACAATCACGGCAGCCTCGCGCCGATCAAGGTCAAGGCGCCCGAGGGCTCGATCGTCAACGCGGTGACGCCTCAGCCTGGCACGGCCCGTCACGTGGTCGGCATGTTCCTGCCGAACGCGCTGCTCAAGGCACTCGCACAGGTCAGGCCCGAAGCGGCGATGGCGGAGGGATCGGGCGCGGTGTGGACCATGCAGGTCAACGGCAACCATCCCGACGGCAGTCCGTTCATCACTGCCATGTTCACCTATGCGGGAGGGGTCGGGGCGCGGGCCACCAAACCGGGCCTCAATGCCTGCTCGTACCCGACCGGAGTGTCGGCGGTGCCGATCGAAGTTGTGGAGGCCTCGGCGCCGATCAGGTTCTCCGAGAAGTCATTGCGGCTCGGTTCCGGCGGTGCCGGCGCACAGACCGGGGGGCTGGGCCAGACGATCGAGTTCAGCGTCGACACCGAGAAACCCTGGCAACTCAACGCTGTCACCAGCCGGCTCGCCGATCCTCCCCTCGGTGTCTTCGGCGGCGAAGCGGGAGCGGCGGGAAGTTTCAAGGTCAACGGCCAACCCGTGCAGACCCAGGCCCGGATCACCCTCGAGGGCAGCGATGTGGTCCGGCTCGAACTCCCCGGCGGGGGAGGCTACGGAGTGCCGGACGATGACTGAGAACACGATGCTGGCTGAAACCCCAGCAATCCCAACGTTCTCGTCGGTTTGGGAGCGGGCCGTGCGTGCCCGGCCCAAAGAGGTGTTCCTGATCTTCGAAGGCCCGAGCGGTCAGGTCACGCAATGGACCTACCAGGAGTTCGATTCGCAGGTCCAACGGGTGGCCGCCCGCCTGCATGCCGAAGGGGTCGGTGCCGGTAGTTGTGTTCATCTGGCGTTGACCAACTGTCCGACCTTCGTGGCTGTGTGGCTTGCCGCCACCCGGCTCGGTGCTTGGATCGTGCCGGCCGATCCGCAGGGCAGGGAACCGGAGTTCGCCGAACAGATCGAGCGCACCTCCCCGACCGTCGGTTTCTGCTCGACGAGTCGACGGGAGCCCTACATCTCAGCGGCTGCCAACGCTGCCGCGGTGGCCGCTGTGCCCGCGGTGCTGGCAGGGTCGGCGCCGGCCGCGGCGATGACGGTCATCGAGATCGACGAGGCCGATACTTCGTTTGCGCCGTTCCCGCAAGCGACCTTCACTGCCTGGGCCACCCCCGGACCAACCGACCTCGCTGCGGTGATGTTCACCAGCGGGACCACTGGGCGTCCCAAGGGTGTGTCGGTGACCCAGGCCAACTACGCCTTCGCGGGCAAGATCATGGCTGAAACAACCGACCTGACCCCAGAGGACCGCCAGTTGGTGGTGCTGCCGTTGTTCCACGCCAACGCGCAGTACTACTCGTTCGCCTCGGCGATCTGGGCCGGAGCTTCGGTGGCGTTGATGCACACCTTCTCAGCCAGCGGGTTCCTGCCCCAGGCCGCCCGTCATGGCGCGACCTGCGCCAGTTTGTTCGCGGCCCCGATGCGGATGATCCTGGCTCGGGGCGGACCTGTCGAGGGGTTGAGGCTGCGCCACTGCTGGTTCGCCCAGAATCTCGCGGAGGACCAGTACCAGACGATTTGTGACTGGTTCGGTTGCCGTCCCCGCCAGCTCTACGGCATGACCGAAACCATCCCAGCGGTGCTCAGCGATACTCCCGCGAACCCCCGCGCAGACTCGATGGGCTTCGTGACTGCCGGATGCGAGGTCGAGATACACGACTCCGACGGGGTGCCGGTCAAAGCAGGCGAACTCGGCGAGGTGGTGGTTCGCGGCATCACGGGCATCACCATTTTCGGGGGCTATTTCGATGATCCGGCGACCACTGCCGACAACTATCGCGGCGAGTGGTTCCGCACCGGTGACCGGGCTTGGCGTGACGAGACGGGCCGTTTCTTCTTCGACGGTCGCCGCTCCGATGTGCTCAAGGTCGCCGGTGAGAACGTTTCGACCGTCGAGATCGAGTCGGTGCTGTGCGCGCACCCGCTGGTGTTGGAGGCATCGGTGATCGGTGCACCCGACCCGGTCCGTGACGAGGTTCCGCTGGCGTTCGTCGTTCCGGCCGACACGGCGAATCCCCCCGAGCCGGAAGACCTGCTCAAATGGTGTGACGAACGCCTTTCCAAACACAAGCAGCCCCGAGGAGTGACCATGCTCTCAGAACTCCCTCGCACCAGCGTCGGCAAGATCCGCAAGTTCCTGCTAGCAGACTCAGCGGCAGATTCAGCGAAACAAGGAGTTGGCGTCTCATGAGCGTTTTGAACAGCGACCTGCTGGCACAACTCGACGCCTCGACCAGCGACGTGTCGCGTGCGGTGACCCTCCCACCGGAGATCTACACCTCCTCGGAGTTTCTCTCCTTCGAGACCGAGGCGCTGTACATGAGGGAATGGTTGTGCGTCGGCCGAGCCGAGCGGATCGCCGACGTGGGCGACTGGTTCACCGTCAATCTGGTCGGCGAGCCGCTGATCATCACCCGCGACAAGCAGGGGACGGTGCGGGCCCTCTCCGCGGTGTGCCAGCACCGTGCCATGCAGGTGTGCGAGGGCGAAGGCAACGCCACGACCTTCAAGTGTCCCTACCACCACTGGAACTACGCGCTCGACGGGCGCCTGCTGGGGGCGCCCGCGATGGAGCGCACGGAGGACTTCAACAAGTCTGAGTGCGGCCTGCCCCAACTCAAGGTTGAGGAGTGGCTGGGGTTCGTGTTCGTGAACTTCGACCCGGACGCCGCGCCGCTCGGGCCCACCCTGGGCCGCTACGAGCCGTTCCTTGAGAACTACGACCTCGCCAACGCGGTGTGCCCCGGTACTTTTACCCTCGAGGGCATGCCCTGGAACTGGAAGGTCATGTTCGAGAACTTCAACGACGGCTACCACGCCAACCGGCTGCACCAGTTCGTGCAGGACTTCTGCCCGTCGAGCATGTCGGCCTTTCCCGTGCCGTGGTCCGACGACTCCAACGTCATCTTCCGTACCGCCGGTTACACCCACATCGACGGCGGCTTCAACGCCACACACCGCGTGATCATGGACGTCTTCCCCGATCTGACCGAGGAGGAACGCACCCGGTCGACCTTCGCCCTCGTCCCGCCCACTCTCTGTTTCGGGACCGCGCCGGATCAGTGCTTCTTCTTCCTGGTCCGACCCACCGGCGCGGAGTCCATCGATGTGGAGATCGGCTACATCTTCCACCCATCCGCGCTGGACGACCCGCTCTTCGAGCACAAGATGGCTCTGTCGGACGCGGGCGTGCAGGTTTTCGTCGCCCAGGACCAGGACGCCACCACCAAGGTCCAGCGGGGTCTGCGCTCCCGGTTCGCGCCGCGGGGCCGCTATTCCTGGCAGGAGGAGAGCCACATCCAGTTCAACCGCTGGCTGGTCCAGCGCTACCGCAGAGCGTGGCCGAACACGAACACCTAGGACCAGTGCCCAAGGTCCGTCAAAGTCCCATTAAGGAGGGGAACCCAATGCAAACAAAAACCCTAAGAAAACCACTTCAACTGTTGACGTTGTTGTTGGCGTTCACGCTCATCGCGGCCGCTTGCGGAGACGACGACGAAAGTGAGCCCGCGCCGACCACAACCGCAGCCGACGCGCCCGACGAGACTGCCGACGACTCCGGCGATGACATGGCTGAGGACGACATGGCTGACGACACCATGGACGACGACGCCGACATGGCCGAGGACGACATGGAAGATGATGCCGACATGGACGAACCGGAGACGAGCGCCATCGTGCAGGCGTTCGACACCAATGGCGACGGCACCGTGACCATCGGTGTCGCGGCGGCCGGCCCACGCGACGACAACGGCTACTACCAGTCGTTGGTCAACTTCGCGGAGCAGTACTCCGCCGACAACGGATTCGCGCCACCGATCGTGTCTGACAACATCGGTGCAGCCGAAGCCGCCCAGGCTCTTTCCGACCTGGCGCAGCAGGGCGTCGACATCTTGATGGTCGGAGCCTCCGAGATCGCCGAGCCGCTGCCCGACCTGACCGAGCAGTATCCCGACATCTTCTGGTACTGCAACTGCGGGGCAGGATTCCAGGAGTTGCCCGGTCTGGCGCAGGCAACCGACTGGGGCGCACCCATCCACTACACGGCAGGTGTGGCCATGGCGGGCATCCTGCAGGACCACGGTGGTGACAAGGCTGTGTTCCTCGGTTGTTGTGACATCAACTTCGAGCGCGAGGCATACAACGCCACGGTCTTCGGCCTTCAGTCGGTCGATCCCAACTTGACCATGGAGTATGTGAGCACTGGTGACTACCAGTTCGACTTCAACAACTCCGCCAACGCCACCGCGGCGCTGACCAACGCCATAGCCAACGGCGTCACCCTGGCCTACGCCTATCTCGGCGGTGCTCTGGAGGCCGTCGGTCAGCTGGCCACCGATGAGGGAGTGGCCGTCTTCGCGGCAGGGCCCGCGGATGTCTGCGAGCGGGACGACGGCATCAACTGGACAGGCAGCATCGTCTTCGACGGCGGTGTCTACGCCCGGGAGGCGCTCCCCTTGATCATCGCGGGTGAGCTTGCCGAAGGCTCGACCTACCAGTTCCCGACCGAAGCCGGCCTTAACGGCGCGTTGCTGTGCGACGCACCAGCCGGCGCCCAGGCTCTCCTCGACGACGCGTTCGCCTTGATCGCTTCGTTCGATGGTGACCTTTACGGCACGCTCGGTGGTATCTCGGGTGAGGCATACTCAGGCGGGTGAGCAACAGCGAACTGGACGACGCGGGGACTGACGAGACCAACTCGTCGGTCCCCGCGGTTCAGCTGACTGGTATCACCAAGCGCTTCGGTGCTGTCGTTGCCTGCGACAGCGTCGATCTGTCGCTTCGGCGCGGGCGCATCCATGGTCTGCTCGGAGAGAACGGGGCCGGCAAGTCAACCCTGATGAAGATGCTCATCGGGCTTGTCCTTCCTGATGCCGGAAGTATCGCCATCGACGGCACGGCCCAGTCGATACATGATCCGCTGACCGCGTCGGCGCTCGGGATCGGCATGGTCCACCAGCACTTCAGCCTCGTCGACGCGCTGAGCGTGTGGGAGAACGTGGCACTCGGCGACGCCGGCCGGCTCGACCCGAACGCAACCCGGGACCGCATCGGCGAGATTGCCGAGCAGTACGGGCTGGTCATCGACCCCGACAAACGGGTCGGTGACCTCACCGCCGGGCTTCGTCAACGGGTGGAGATCATCAAGTGCCTCCGGCGTGACCCGAGCATCGTGATCTTCGACGAGCCGACCTCGGTGCTCACTCCTGAGGAGTCCGAGCAGCTGTTCGAGTCGCTGCGTCATGTGGTCGCTGCCGAGAGTCGGGCTGTGGTTCTGGTGAGCCACAAGCTCGACGAGGTGCTGCACGCCACCGACGACATCACCATCATGCGTCAGGGCAGGGTGGTGGATCAGCGGCGATCGGTCGATGCGGATGCCCCGACCCTGGCCCGGGCGATGGTTGGCCGGGAAGTGTCTCTGCGGTCCGAACGGGCCGCTCTCGGCATTCACAGCCTCGATGACCTTGACGATGTCGATTCCGCAGCTGACACCGACTCCCGAAGCATCGCTGAGCCTCAGGTCGCGCCGACTGCTGAGCCGGTGCTTCGCATCGACAGGGCGACCGCTCACGACGCTGCCGGGGTCGTCACCCTCGATGAGTTCTCTCTCGAGATGTACCCCGGCGAGATCGTTGGAGTCGCTGGCGTGGAGGGCAACGGACAACGAGCGCTCGGTGATCTGCTGTCCAGCCTGCTGACTCTCTCGTCGGGGGCGGTCTCTGTCGACGGCACAGCGGTGCCGACCGGCAGGTCCGGTGCGATGGCCCACGCAGGGATCGGTGTGATTCCAGAGGACCGGCACGACAGCGGCCTCGTGCTCGACATGACCGTCGCCGAGAATCTCGTGCTCGTCGACCAGTCCCGCGCCGCAACCCGCGGCTTGATCGACCAGAAACGTCTCAACGCCTTCGCTCAGGAGATGATCGAGCAGTTCAACATTGCCTGTTCTGGACCGAACGCCCCGATGTGGTCGGTGTCCGGTGGCAATCAGCAGCGGGTTGTTCTTGCTCGGGAGCTCTCCCAGCAACCGAAGATCCTGGTGGCGGCACAACCGACGAGGGGCCTCGATGTCGGTGCCATCGAATACATGAGCCATCGCCTCGAAGCCGCCGCGGCGAGCGGTGTTGCAGTCCTGCTCATTTCGAGCGAACTGGAGGAGATTCTCGAACTGTCGCACCGGATCATCGTGATGCACAGCGGACGCATCGCCGGGGAGATGTCACGGGCGGAGGCCAATTTCGAGACGCTCGGCCTGTTGATGGGCGGCGCGATGGGTGGTGCTGCGACGGGTGGTGCCGCGGCGTGACCGCTGTCGAGACTGCCGCAGCCGATGACGCTGAGACGCTACCGACCCGGGCACGTACCGGGGCGCGCTTGAGCGAATGGTTCGTCCTGTACTCGATGAGTGTTCTGGCCGCACTGGTGTTGTCGGCCATTCTGGTGGAGGCGACCGGGGGCGACTGGCGGCCGGTGGTCAGCGCGCTGCTCGACGGCAGCGTCCGCAGGCCGGGACGCTGGGGGGAGACGCTGGCTACCGCAGCACCGCTGCTCGTCGTCGCGCTGGGCACGGTCATCTCCTCCAAAGCCGGGTTGGTCAACATCGGCCAGGAGGGCCAGTTGTATGTGGGCGCGGCCATTGGGACCTACTTCGGATTTCTGATCGGTGGGCCCGGACCGGTCAACGTGGTGTTGATTCTGATCATCGGGGCTGCCGGTGGTGCTTTCTGGGCGGGTGTGGCGGCGGGGCTGCGCTATTGGCGCGGCGTTCCCGAGGTGTTGTCGACCCTGCTGTTGGTCACAATCGGAGGCCAAGCCGTGGCCTACGGGCTGCGCTGGGAATGGCTGTTGTTGGCGCCGGAGGGCCGGCGTGGCAACCGCAACCAGGTCAGTGAGCAGCTCGCTGCGGACAACCGGCTTCCACGCCCGGACCTCTTCGGCAACGAGTTTCCTTTGACGGTGTTCATCGCGGTGATCCTGGCCGTGATCGTTGCCTTCGTCTTGTCGCGCACGGTCTGGGGCTTCCGGCTGCGTATGCTCGGCCGGAACCCCCGCGCCGCCCAGCGCTCGGGCGTATCAGAAGCGAGATACGGGGCCACGGCGCTCATGCTCAGCGGTGCTTTCGCGGGACTGGCCGGGGCTGCCATGCTCACCGGCGGCGGGTTCGCTTTTGGGAACTACCAGATGGTCCCGGGTTTCTCCGCGAATATTGGCTGG
This sequence comes from Candidatus Aldehydirespiratoraceae bacterium, assembly GCA_965221585.1. GTDB lineage: Bacteria > Actinomycetota > Acidimicrobiia > Acidimicrobiales > Aldehydirespiratoraceae > VXYK01. The sequence continues at coordinate 2,867,971 of OZ244898.1, forward strand.
ACCGGCCTGTTGGTTGCGCTGGTGGCCTATGAGAAGCCGTTGGCCGCGATCCCGGTGGCGGTGGTTTTCGCCGGTTTGCGCACAGGATCCAGCTTTGTGGGCAGCACCGGGGTCGAGAGTCGGATCACCGACGTCATCTCGGGTTTGTTGGTGTTGGCGCTGCTGATTCCTGCGGCGGTGATGTTTCTGCGCGACCGCCGACGAGCCCGCGCTGCCGCGACGGAGAGGGTGTGAGCCATGGCTGACTTCTTCGGCGCGGTCTATGAGATCTTCACCAGCGAGTCGACCTATCTCAACGGTGCGTTGTTCGCGGCATTCCTCGCTTTCGCAGCTACGGGCGAATGGGTGGCGGAACGTTCGGGAACGCTCAATATCTCGGTCGAGGGAATGCTGCTGGGTGGCGCGTTCACTGCGGTGATGGGCTATCACGTCACCGGATCGGTCGCCGTTGGTCTGCTGACAGGAATGCTCGGCGGGATGCTGATCGCGGGTGTGCAGGCCGAGATGAGCCATCGTCTCGCTGCAGATCAGTTCGTGGTCGGGTTGACGCTCAACATATTGGTGTTCGGTCTCACGGGGTTCCTGGAGAATGAGATCTCGCCGGAGTCGACCTTGGCGGGTCGCTGGGAGATCCCGCTGTTGAGCGAGATTCCCCTTGTCGGCGGCGCGTTGTTCGGCCAACGCTGGCCGTTCTACATCCTGTATCTGCTGATTCCGTTCTCCTGGTGGCTGGTCTACCGGACCCGCTGGGGGTTGGAGTTGCGGTCTGTGGGCGAGAACCCGCAGTCGGCGGACGTTTCGGGAATCGATGTCAACAAGCGACGTCGCCAGTCGATCTACTACGCCGGATTGACCTGCGGGCTCGGAGGAGCGTTCTTCCTGTTCGGGCATGTGGGCAGGTTTGAGGACACGATCGTCGGTGGCCGCGGGTTCATTGCCATCGCCGCGGTGATCTTCGGCGGATGGACCTTGCGGGGAACGCTCGCAGGTTGCGTGATATTCGCCGGTGCGCTCTCGTTCCGGCTCTCGATTCAGGGGCTCGGCTACGACATCAACAGCGAATTGTTGCAGTCGCTGCCGTTCATCGTCACCGTGGCGGGGATGGCTATCTTCGCCCACCGCGTACGTGCCCCTGCAGCCCTGGCCAGACCTTTCATCCGCGGCCTGAAATAGCCGCGCCGACACGGAGACATACCCCCATGAAAGCAATGCTCTACCACGAACCGGGAGGACCCGAGGTCCTGCAGTACGTCGATGTGGACGACCCCGAGCCCGGACCGCGCGACGTGGTTGTCGACGTGGCCGCCACGGCTCTCAACCGCCTAGATGTGGTGCAGCGCAACGGTTGGTTCCAGATGCCCGGTTTCAAGTATCCCCATATTGCGGGGATGGACGTGGCCGGGATGGTCTCGGCGATCGGTTCGCAGGTCGACGAAGTGGCGATCGGCGACCGGGTGGTGGTCGACCCGTCACTGGCCGGTGTGGCCGAGTCCTCCAAGCTTGCGGGTATGGGCGACCTCTACGGTGAGCTCGGGATTATCGGCGGGACCGTCGACGGCGGCTACGCCGAGAAATGCCTTGCCCCGAGTTCGCATGTCTACAAGGTGCCAGACTCGATGCCGCTGGAGCACGCAGCCACGTTCCCGACCTGCTATCTGACCGCGGCCCACGCACTGTTCGATGTCGGGGAGCTTTCCGAGGGCGAGACTGTGATGATCCATGCCGCCGGTTCGGGCGTTTCCACAGCGGCGATCCAGTTGGCCAAGCACGCCGGCGCGACGGTGCTGGCCACTGCCGGCACCGACGAGAAGTGCGACCGGGCGCTGGAGTTGGGGGCGGATCATGTGTGCAACAACCGCACCGGTGACGTGACGGGTTTCGCCCGGGGAGTCACGGCCGGGGCGGGTGTCGACATGGTTTTCGATCATGTCGGCACGGCGCTGTTCGGCCAGTCCCTGTTTGCCATCGGCATCGGCGGGCGGCTCGTCAACTGCGGCAACTCGTCCGGCGATGAGGCGACCATCCCGTCGCTCGGCTACGTGTTCCACTCGGGGATCAAGATCCTCGGCTCGGACCCCTACCGTCCTGAGGAGTTCGGCCCGGTGTGGGAGACGTTCTGTGAGGGTGATTTCGAGGTTGTGATCGACTCCGAATTCGCATTGGCCGATGCTGCCGATGCCCAAGCCAAGATGTTGTCGAGCGACTTCTTCGGCAAGATCATTCTCAAGCCGTGACCCTGCCCTTATGACCAGCGAGCCGCGGGATGCCCCGTATCCCGAATTGAAGAAGACCCATACGATGGCCTTCAAGGGCCGGCCGTGGACCGACTACAAACCTCCACCCGCGGCTCCGGTGTGGGCTGCGATCGAGGGACTCGGCCGCTACTACATTCTGTTGGCTGCGCTGGAACTCGATGTCTTCGACACGCTGCAGGTAGCCGGCCCGGCCACGGCAGAAGCCCTGGCGGAGAGACTCGATGTGCCCGCCGGCCATCTGGCGACGTTGCTCGACGGTGTGGTTGCTTTGGGGCTGCTCGACCAGTTCGTAGACGTCTACGAACTGAACGACACGGCGAAGCGTTACCTGGTCAGCGACGGCCCCGCAACGATGGCCGACTTGGTGGCTGTGGCACCGGGTCCGCACGAGAACTGGGGGCGGTTGGCCGACACGATCCGCAACGGTGTTCCCTCCACTCCGATCGAGGCCGATCCCGCCGCGTTCTATGTGCCGCTGGTGGAGGGCACCTTCACCACGATGTTGCGCTGCGCTAGCCGTGCCGACCTGAAGATCCGCTACTCGGCGATGGACGCGCCTCGGGTGCTCGATCTCGGGGCGGGCGGGGCACCCTGGTCGATTGCCGTTCTGACCGCCTGCCCGCAGGGCAGCGCGGTGATCAACGACCTGCCCGGCATCATCGACGTGGCCGCGGCCAAGACTGCCGAGCACGGTGTGGCCGACCGCTGCGAACTGCGCCCCGGCGACTTCCACACAATTGACATCGAGGAGGCCGCCTACGACATCGTGGTGCTCGGGCATGTCTGCCGGACCGAGGGCGCAGACGGTGCCCGCCACCTCATTGCGCGGGCCTTCGACGCGCTGAAGCCTCAGGGTCGGTTGCTGCTGGCTGACTACTTCACCGATTCAGAGCGCAAGTTCAACCCGCATGCGGTGATCATGGGCACCACCATGATGGCCAGCACCAGGAGGGGTTCGACCTTCACACACCAGCAGTTCTCCGAGTGGCTGCGTGACGCCGGTTTCGCCCACATCCGTCTCATCGAACCCATCGGTTTCCAGCAGTGCTTCGTAGCCACCCGCCCGAACCGGGCCGGAGGTCAAGGCTGAGCGTCAGACAGCGTCTTATTCAACGGTCCAGCCGTCGGGGACGCTGAACTCGCCAACGACTTGGTGGGTGTCGTCGTCGGTCTCGGTGTCGGGAAGGTGCTGCCAGAGCATGAGCTGGTTGCCCCACGGGTCGAGGAAGGAGGCGTTGGCGCCGCCGAACTCGGTCCAGAAGTGGTCCCGCCAAAGGATGGTGCCGCCGAGTCGGTCCGCCGCCTCGAGGATGCGGTCGAAGGAATCGTCGTCACTGACCAGTATCCAGGCCCGGATGGCACGGCCGCCGGGGTTCATGTTGGTCGGCTGGGTCGGGGCGGTGTCGGGGTGGGGCCGCATGTTGGCGGCGTTCGACAGGCCCATGTGGAGGTTGCCGGTCGGGCCCTGCGAGCCGTCGTCGACCTTGAAGTTCTGGCCGGGCACGATGCGGTGGAAGATCCCGGGAATGCGTTCCTCGATCTCCCAGTTGAATACCTCGGCGTAGAACGCGCGGGCTGCGTCTACGTCGTCTGACGGAAAGTCGACGAATACGAGCGTGTTCGGATAGGTCATCGTTCCCCTCTCTCCCAGTCTGGACCCGATCATAGCCGAAGCCTCGTGGGCCGACCAATCTGCCCAGGTAGGAATCAGCCCTGTCAGTACCGATAAACAGCGATAATTATCCTAGACAGAACCCCATCGACCTGGTATCAAACAACTAGATCAAAGTGATCGTCGAAATTGATTTCCAACCTAAAGGGTAACAAAAGGGGTGAAGGATAATGAAATATCCTCACAGTGGGGGGGCGATGCGGCTGTGTTCGCCGTCTCGGTCTAGAGCAACCAGCCTCGTCTCGTGCGTAGCGGCATTTGTCCTGTTCGTATCGGTGGTGCTGCCCGCGTCACTCGCGCTGTCCGGCGAAGCGGGAGCTTCGTCCAGTCAGGACGATTGTCCGACCAATGTTTGGGCGGGTTCGCCGGTCGTGCCACGAGGCCTTGAACACGGCGACGAGTTCAGGTTGATGTTCATCTCTTCGGGGAAACGCGATGCCAATGAGAAAGCACACAACATAAGCCCATACAATGAGTTCATACAGAATTCGATAAGATCTTCTAAACTCGGAGGCACGTCGATATTTGCTTCTAGTGGATATCTGCGGAACTGCGCTGACGATTTCAGGGCAGTTGTTTCTACGGCAGCAAAGAATGCCAGACAGAATACTCAAACCAGAAATTCGGACACAGGTAAACCAATCTATTGGGTCGATGGGAAAAAGATTGCTGACGATTACGACGACTTTTGGGACGGCACCTGGGATTCCTACCAGCTCCATGACGAGCACGGAAAATTCAGTTACAGCTACGGTGAAGCATGGACAGGAACATGGAACAACGGTTACGCCAATGAAGGCTACGAATTAGGCTCAACTTACAAGACATCAAGAATCGAACATGGAAACTACGACCCTCCCTCGTACTATGCTTGCGACCCTGGGCCGCTCACCGACGACAACGGATATTGCCTTCAAATTGTGAAAGGTAATCCAAAGCAAGTCGGTTTCGGCGATACCTCAATCGGCCAGAGTGGCGACCGAAAGACTATGTTCATCAACACTGCTTCCGGGCAACACCGAAGGTCATTGTACGGATTGTCGCCGATCTTCCGGGTTGCGGGCTTCGCCGAGAAGAGTTTGGCCGCCGTCTCGGTAGTCATGGATTCCGCTGTCCGGATCAATCCACCAACCTTGTCTGCCACGCCGGCCGGGGTCGTCACATACTCAGTGTCTCCAAGACTTCCGGCTGGTTTGAGTCTGGATACCACTACAGGAGTGATATCGGGCACCGTGTCCTCATCCTCGGCGCGCCGAACGTACACGGTCACCGCCACTGATTCTGCACACCCAGACCAGAACGACTCGTTCACCGTGTCCATCCAAGTGAGGTCGATGAAGTTCAGTCAGCTAACGCTCGGCTCCAACGATATCTTTGTCGGGAGCGACATAAGGTTCAATCCACCATCACTGCAGCGCTCTGTCGGAACCGTCACATACTCAGTGTCTCCAAAACTTCCGGCTGGTTTGAGTCTGGATCAAGCGACCGGTGTGATCTCTGGTATGCCCACTCGCGCGAAAGTGGGCGTACTGTACACGGTCACCGCCACCGACTCCGCCAGCTCTCCACAGCAGGCCTCGTTCACAATACGGATGAGTGTCAAAGCCCTGACCTTCGCGAAACAGGAACTAACGGAAGTGCTGACCGACACGAATTCAGACATCCGCATTGAGCCACCACAATTGCCCCAACAAAAAGGGAGAGTGACATACTCAGCGTCTCCAAAACTTCCGGCTGGTTTGAGTCTGAATCAAGCGACCGGCGTCATCTCAGGCAGACCGACCGAATCTTCAGCGGCAACCCGCTACACAATTACGGCTACCTCTAAAAGTGGTCCCTGGTCGGGGTCGGCATCATTCTATGTGAAGATAACGGTAACGGATCTCGGCTTCGCCCGTTCAGACATTGGCCACTTCGCGGGCACGACCGGAACTAAGTTTCAGATCTACCCACAGGTACCACACAACGACCTTACCGTCCTTAGGTGGTCGGTATCTCCACAATTGCCTGCCGGCTTGAGTATTCGAGTGGCCTCAGGAATGATCTTGGGTACTCCAACAGAGGCTTCTCCCCAAAAGGAGTACACGGTGACAGTCACCGAACTCTCGTCAATCGCACGAAGCGCATCATACACGTTGACAATCGGTGTGGAACAATTGAGTTTCGCCACTTCTAGCTTAGGCCAGATTAGAGGCACCGTAGGTTCGGCATTGAGAGTCACTCCTCCGAAACTGTCCCACGCAGAAGGCAAGGTGGTGTATTCTCTTCAGTCTACTTATGGTTATTTGCCGGACGGCTTAACCTTAAACCCTAGGACCGGGGTCATCTCAGGAGAGCCAACCACAGAATTCTACTCCTACAGCGGACCAGTTCGCGTGACTGCCACTGATTCGTCCGATGTCCCACAGACTGCAAGTTTCTCAGTTTCCTTCAGAATTGACGGTATGTATTTTGTACCGGAAATAGCTTATCGCCGATGGAACTATTCGACAATCGGTTCGACATTGACCGTCAACCCACCGAAGTTGTTGCACGCGGTCGGTGCCGTGACGTATTCGGTGGCTCCAACCCTGCCTGCGGGTTTGTCATTGGATCCAGCGACCGGAGTGATCTCCGGACGCCCAACGGAGACTTCGTCGAAGGTCAGGTACACGTTCACTGCTACCGACTCTTCAGACACACCGCAGCAGGCGACCTCGTTCGAAATTTACCTGTTCGTGATGGGTTTCGCTGAGACGAACTTGGCCGATGTCTCCACACCAGTCGGTTCTGACGTAACGATCGACCCGCCCATGCTTGAGGGCGGAAGCGGAAAGGCGGAGTACTCGGTCTCTCCACAGCTGCCCTCCGGTCTGGTGCTGGACGCAGCGACCGGGGTGATCTCAGGTCGACCGACTCATGCTGCAACAGCGACGACATACACGGTCACCGCCAGGACCCCGAATCAGGCGGCCTCGTTCACGACAAGTATCACCGTGACACCCCCCATTCAATTCGGCTGGCTCGACACGGGTCACGTGTTGGCGAGCGTGGGTTCGGATCTGCAGATCACACCGCCGCCGATCAGTAACGCAGTCGGTGCCGTGACGTATTCGGTGGCTCCAACCCTGCCTGCGGGTTTGTCATTGGATCCAGCGACCGGAGTGATCTCCGGACGCCCCAGCGAACCGACTCCGAATGACAAGCCGGTTTGGATCACCGTGACAGCGACCGACTCTTCGGATTCTCCACAGTCGTCGTCGTTCATGATACGTCTCGAAATCTCCGCGATCGGATTCCGCAAGTCAACCCTAGGTTCGGTGTCGACATCGCTGGGTTCCGACCTGACGATCGAACCGCCGGGACTCACCCACGCGACGGGCGAGGTGACCTACACGATTCAACCCGCCCTGCCCAAGGGCTTGTCATTGAATCCGGAGACAGGCGTGATCTCTGCTCGCGACGCCAAGGCGATGGCGGCAACGAGTTTCACGGTGACAGCCACCGACTCGTCGGCAAGCCCCCAATCGGCCTCCTTCACTGTAGACATTGAAGTGAGAGACGAAGTGCTTAAATTGTCGGCAAAGGACCTAGCCGGCAGTGACGGCCTCACCGTTCGACTGTCCGTCAGCAGCAATGCGCCCTCTGCGGTGGTCGCCATCAGAAACCACGGCGAGCCGCGCTTCGCGAGGTTTGCCGACAAGACTTCCAACCCCATCGCAGCCGACACCGCTCCTTACAGTCTGAACAAGACGGTCGTCGGCCTCATACCGTGCAGCAAGTACACCATCTACCTGGTGCATCTGCCCTCGGAATCGATGACGAACAAGCAGTTGCGCAAGTCCTGGAAGAGCTTGACGGAACGGTCCGATCCATTGGAGATCTGGACTAAGTCACGTTCGGAGAGCGCGTGTGACGGGGACACCGGCGAGGGGTTTCCGGCCCCGAACCAGCCGAATCTCAGCAGTCTGGTTTCTCGACGTGCCGTCTCTGGCTCCGACACACGAGCGTGGCTGAAGTGGCAGAATCCAGGCGGTGTCGAGACGGTGGTCGTGATCTTCGAAGGTCCCCCCAACTCAGCCACCCATATTGAACGGCTCGCCCAGACTCCGGGATCCAACCCCAGGGTTGCCGGGTCCAATCAGGCGTTGCTCATCGGCCTGAAGCCCTGCACCGTGTACTACGCGCGGGTTCACGAGAAACACCCGGCATTCAATCCAGTCGATGATCAACCGCAAATGTACCGAGGAGCGATGCACAAGACCAACAAGGTCAAGTTCAAGACAACCGGCTGCGACCAGTAATCTCGGTGACGGTCCACTTACCCTTGAATCGCGCTCACCAAGAGGCCCCGCAAATTGGCGGATGATCTCCCGCCGCGAACAGCTCGATTTGCGGGGCCTCTGGCCCGAGCGACCCGGTGAACGCAACGACAACAGCCATGCATGAGAGTCCCATCCCGTTAGACAGCCTGCGGGCCTCACGCGGCACTTTCGCCGACGCGGTCGGGCTGCCACCGGCGGTCTATTCCGACACAGAGTTTCATCGCTTCGAGATCGAGGCGGTGTTCGGCTCGGAGTGGCTGTGTGTCGGCCGCTGCGAGCAGATTCCCGATGAGGGCGACTACCTCGCCGTCACCAGAGCCGGCGAACCGCTGATCGTGGTGCGCAATGCTTCCGGCGAGATCCGCGCCATGTCTGCGGTGTGCCGACACCGGGGCTTCTGCCTGACCGCCGACACGACTCGCAGCGACGACGAGATATTCGACCCGCCGCGGCATCTCTCGGGTTCCACCAAGAACTTCCGCTGCCCCTACCACTATTGGGTCTACGACCTGGAGGGCCAACTGATCGGCGCACCGGAAATGAGTCGCACAACTGGTTTCGACACCGGCTCGGTGCGGTTGCCTAGCCTGTCGGTTGAGATCTGGCAGGGCTTCATCTTCGTGAACCTGAGCCCTGATCCTGCGCCCCTCGCCCCGAGACTCCGCAAACTCGACGAGGTCCTGACCACCTACCAGCTCGACCAGCTCATCACGGTCGACCCGGCGGTGATCCCCGACGTTCCGTTCAACTGGAAGATCATGATCGAGAACTTCATGGAGATGTACCACAACAGCCGGTTGCATCACGGCATCCACGACTGGGCGCCTTCATCGGGGGCGTCTTACGCCGAGTACGAGCCGGGCGACGGGGCGATGTTCGGGTTCAACCGGACGCTGGAGCCGGACGGAGGCTTCAACCCCACGTTTAGGGCGCTTTTCCCGGTGCTGCCCGGCACGACGATCGAGGAACGCCAGCAGGTGCTGTTCGCGCTGGTGCCGCCGTCGTTGTTGATCGGCATCCAGTCCGATTCGGCGTTCTGGTTCGCGGTGGACCCGACGGGGCCCACTTCTCACGAGTTGTCGATGGCCTATCTGTTCCCCGAGTCGACTGTGCAGATGCCGTTGTTCGGCGAGTTGCTCGAGGTCGCTATTGCCGGCGTTGCCAACTTCAACCGCCAGGACATGCCGACCAACGTCTCGGTGCAGCGCGGCATGCAGTCCCGTTTCGCTCCCCGCGGCCGTTACTCCTGGCAGGAGGGCGTGTTGGCCCAGTTCAACTCCTGGCTAGTCGACCACTACGAGTCCCACGCCGGCCAATAGGTTGAATGGCATGACAACCGAGGCCAACAATGCGGATGCCTGGATCGATGTAATCGATTCAATGCCCCAGTACCGCCATGCGCGAGATAAACGTGCGCCGTACAAACCGTTGCTCCTGTTGTGGCTGATCGCGCGCGTGACCAACGGAGACGATCCCGAAGTCCGGTTCGAAGACGCGGAATCTGATTTGAAATCCCTGCTCGCGGAGTTCAGGGTCGGGCGCACTGAACCCAAACCTCAAGACCCATTCGTGCGTCTGGGCACATCGCCAGAACTCTGGAAGGTCACTGACCAGGACGGTAATGACATTTCGGGATCGCAAAAACTCACGTTTTTACGCAACGAGGCAACAGGCCGCATCTCGGAACAGTTTGAAAGAGCGATCGGCGATGCCCAGATCCGAGAGCAGGTCGTACGGCACATACTCTTCGCTGAGTTCCCCGAAACAACCCACGAAGATGTCTTGAGCAGGATCGGACTACGCCTAGACGGGACCTCAACTGCGAAGCGGGACACCAGGTTCCGCGAGATCGTGCTGTTGGCATATGAGAAGCGGTGTTCGATTTGCGATCTCGGCGTGATCCTGCAGGAAAAATCCGTCGGCATCGATGCCGCACACCTCAAGATGCACTCCAAGAATGGACCCAGCGTCATTGAGAACGGCGTAGCGCTGTGTGTTCTGCATCACCGCCTCTTTGACCACGGGGCGATCGGACTCGCGCCTCGGAGCGGTGGACCTGAGATTCTCGTGAGTCAACACCTGGACGTTCTCAACCACTCGTCGCGACATCTTCTTGATCTTTCTCGCAAGCCTATGCGTGTGCCACAGAAGGGCTATCCACCTCCCGCGGAGGAGTACATCGATTGGCACTACGAGAATCTGTTCAAACAACCGGCTCGGAACTGATGAGCCAAGACACGCCCTAGACGGCGAGGTAGATGAGCATCGTTGTCCAGGTGGTGAGCATGAAACCGACGAGGGTCGTCATGAAGAGCCGGGTCTGCTTGGCGAGCGCCGTATCGACGTAGGCCTTCAACTCAGCGAACTCAGCTTTCAACTCAGCAAAATCGGCTCGAAGGCTGTGCTCGAGCACCTTGAGGTCGTCTTTGGTGGCGAGATGGTCTCGTCCGTCGGGGAGAACGCACTTCATGAGCGTCTCGACGGTCTTCGGACTCGTAGCGGCCGAGAGTTCGTTCACCATCTCTGAACGCTCAGCCTCTGTGATTGGCACTTTCGGGTTTCCCTCATGGTTCGTAGTCCTCTAGAAGGGAATCCTGTGTGCCGATTCCGAGTGAATCTCGCACCATATCGCTATCCGCCAATGAAATCAACAATACGAGCGAAGGCTACGAATTGAGAAACGGACTCGAATGGCTAGCGTGATTGCATTGCAATCACTTGCTCCTGTATGCTTCCCGAAGAGCTTCCGGCGTGATTGGGCCTGCCTCGACACACTCCGGACGGAGATGAGATCATCATGGCCAGCATTACAATCCGCAATCTTGATGACGAGGTCAAGACACGCCTGCGCGTAAGGGCAGCTGGTCACGGCCGCTCAATGGAAGAAGAGGCTCGCTTGATACTACGTGACGCGGTCGAGTCCCAGGAAGGCCCGACAAATCTCGCGGCTGCGATCCAAGAGCGGTTCGCTCCCCTAGGAGGTGTGGAACTCGACTTGCCTCCGCGCCAGCCGCTGAGAGAACCACCGCGTCTGACGTGAGGCCGGCTGGTGATACTGCTTGACACCAACGTCGTGTCTGAGTTGATGCGGCCGAAGCCTGATCCGGCTGTTCAAGCATGGATCGCTGGAAGACATGCATCGACCCTGTACGTGTCTGCAGTGGCCGAGGCTGAACTCAGATTCGGCCTTGCCATCATGGCCGTCGGCAAGCGTCGGGACGCTCTCGAATCTGAGATCGATACTATGTTGCGCCTCGACTTCGCCGACCGAGTCCTGCCTTTTGACAGCGAAGCCGCTCGAACTTTCGCCGAAATTGCCGCAGCCCGTCGAGCTGCGGGACATCCCACCTCGCAGTTCGACATCCAGATCGCCGCCATCGCCCGCTCACGCAACATGGTCCTAGCCACTCGCAATACCCGCGATTTCTTGGAGACCGGTGTTGATCTCGTCAACCCTTGGACCGCCGACACTGTGTGACCAACACCCCGCTTGTCACTCCGTGGCCAGATCCGGGTCTCCGAATCCAGCTCGGGCCTCGTCCCAGTCCGCTTCAGAAACGGCTTCCAAGAGCTCCCGACGAAAGTTGGCTCCGATTTTGATGGGGATCACGGTTTCAGCCTCGCCGTCGTCGAAGATAGCGAGAACCTGGAGTCGGGCGCCGAGGCTATTGAGGTAGCTGCCTAGGGTTGAGAGTCTCATGTCGTCGCTGCGCTCAAGTTGCGAGACAGCGGGTTGGCTGATGCCTAGTTCGGCAGCTAGATCGCTCTGAGAACGTTCGAGTGAGCGCCGCAGTTCGTACAACCCGATTTCCGCAAGGGTGTCCCGGCGGAGGGCTGCGAGTCGCTCGGCGGCACCGGGTCGGGCGGTGACTCGATCGTGAAGTTCTTGGTATGACGTGGTGCTAATCATGATGGGGTTTGTACTCGACTTCCCACACCGGACGAGTATAAGTTATAACTTGTAAAAGCGCACCCTTATAGGGGCCGTAAGGACGGTCGCCTCGGGTCTGCGGCTAGTAGTTTCGCGGGGTATGACACAACCCAACATTTTGATGGTGATGGCGGACCAGTTGGCGCCGCATTTCACCGGTGCATACGGCCATCCGTTGGTGCGCACACCGGCAATGGATGCCCTCGCAGAACGGGGCACACGATTCGACGCGGCATACTGCAACTTCCCACTATGCGCCCCCTCGCGCTTCTCGATGCTGGCAGGCCAGCAAGCCACAGCCATCGACGCCTGGGACAACGCCGCCGAGTTCCCGGCAAGGGTCCCGACCATGGCCCACTACCTCAACCTCGCCGGATACCGCACCGTGCTAGCCGGAAAGATGCACTTCGTCGGACCAGACCAGCTCCATGGCTTCACCCGCCGGCTCAACACCGATGTCTACCCCGCCGATTTCGCCTGGACACCCGACTGGGACGCAGCAGACGAACGAATAGACAAGTGGTACCACAACATGGACAGCCTCTCGGAGGCCGGCCAAGCAATAGCCACCTACCAGATCGACTACGACAACGAAGTCGGGTTCTCCACCACACGCCAGCTCTACGACTTCGCCCGCGAAGCCGACGAACGACCCTGGTTCATGGCGACAGCGTTGATCCACCCCCACGACCCCTACGTGGCCCGCCCCGAATGGTGGGACCTCTATGACCACGACCACATCGACCTGCCCGACGACAAGCTCGACTCGCCCGACCCCCACACGCTGAGAATCCGCCACGGCATTTGCGCCGACACCATCGGCTACACCGAACACCAATGCCGCAACGCCCGCCACGCCTACTACGCCAACACCAGCTACTTCGACTCCCTGCTCGGCCGGATGGTCGAGGTCCTCGAGGAGACCGGCCAACTCGACAACACCATCGTGATCGCTACCAGCGACCACGGCGACATGCTCGGAGACCGGGGCCTGTGGTTCAAGATGAACTTCTTCGAACGGTCCCTGCGGGTGCCGCTAGTCATGGCCGGGCCCGGTGTGGCCAACCGCAGCGTCGGCAACGTCTGCTCACTGCTCGACCTGCTGCCCACCATGCTCGACATCACCAGCGACTGCGCTGGCGGTAACGGCTCGGACCGTATCGAACCGGTCGTGCCGCTGGCGGGGCGCAGCCTTTGGGAGAGCGCAACCGGAGGACACGACCCCGTCGACGAGACCATCGCCGAATACACCGGCGAGATGACGTCACACCCGATGTTCATGATCCGGCGAGGCCGACACAAGTACATCCACTGCGACTCCGACCCAGCCTTGCTCTACGACGTAGAAGCCGACCCGCTGGAACGCACCAACCTCGCGGAGGACCCCGCCCACGCCGAACTGGCCGCAGACTTCGCCGCGGAGACCGCGCAGCGTTGGGACAGCGATGACATACGCCGGCGGGTCCTGGAGTCCCAGCGAAGCCGACGGATGCTCCACGCCGCGATGACCATCGACGGCCCCTACTCCTGGGACTTCACACCCGTGCGCGACGGTGCCAACGAGTACATCCGCGACCACATGGACTGGGCCGAAGCCGGCCCACGTTTCCGGTTCCCCGAACTGACCTGACCCGAGACGGGCCAGACCCTAGGAAGCGACGGGATCGAGGTAGGGGCGGTCGCCGTCGATCTCGAGCCGGCGGATGATCCGCCGTTGCGGGAAGTGGTCCGCAGCAGCACGGTGCAACGTCGAGCGTTCATCCCAGATCGCCAGGTCGCCCTCACGCCACTGCCAGCGGCAATGCAACGACACATCGGACACATGGGAACGCAGGAACTTGAGAACCATGTCGCTCTCAGCCTGGCTCACGCCGACCACATGGTCGATGAACCCCTCCGCGTACAACAGCGCCCGCTTGCCGGTCTCCGGGTGGGTGCGCACCAGAGGATGCTCGACAGGTCCGTAGTCCCGCTCGATGGCCTCGACGATCCCCTCGGCGCGTTTGCCTCCCTTGTTCGCCACTCGCTTCAGATAATCCTCATTGGAGTGCCTGATCGTCAGCGAAGCGAACAACGACTGCACCTGCGGACTCAGCGTTTCATAGGCCCGTGTCGCTGAGGCCCACACCGTGTCTCCCCCGAACTCGGGAGTCAGCTCCATATGCAGCAGAGCAGCCTTGGGAGGCGTCGCAATCCAGGTCACATCGGTATGCCACAGATCGGCCAGAGGCGGGCTGTCGGGGCCGTCCTCGATGACCGTCATCGAAGGCTCGGTCGCGCCCATGACACGAGCCACCGGATAGATGCTCGGAGTGCCGAACCGTCGCCCCAGCGCGAGGTGCTCCTCCTCGCTGAGATGCACTTCCCGAAAGAAGATGACCTCGTGCTCGAGGAACGCCTGATAGACAGCGTCGAAGTCGAGACCGGGATCACGCAGGTCGACGCCGGTGATCTCAGCGCCAAGCGCACCTGCCACTCGCCGGATCTCCATGACGTCCCTCCTCGATGGTCTAGTGGACGCTGAACCTGCTGCCGTTGATTCTGATCGCCGAGTCTGACGGGCACAACTCGACCCCACTACGTTTGGGCTCGTGACCGAGAACATCGACCTGCTCATCAAGGGCAACTACGTCGTCACCATGAACGGCACCCGCGACATCATCCACGACGGTGCCGTAGCGGTCCGTGGGCGCCAGATCGTGGCCGTCGGCAAGACCAGCCAGCTTGAATCCCAGTACCAGGCGACCGAGACCATCGGAGGCGACCGTTTCGTGGTCACACCAGGCATGGTCAACTCCCACATCCACATCACCGGTGAGCCGCTGACCCGCGGCTATGTTCCCGACGACACGCCGTTCGAGGAGAACGTGTTCATGTGGCTGTGCCCGCTGTACTCCATGTACAACGCCACCGAGGAACGGCTGTCGGCGCAGCTCGCAGCCACCGAGATGCTCAAGTCCGGCACCACCACGTTTCTCGAGGCCGGCACCATCCGTTTCCTCGACGAAGTTGTCGACGGACTCGAAGAGGTCGGGATCCGTGGGCGGGTGGGCCAATGGGTCTGGGACCTGCCGCCCGAGCCCGACGTCTACAAGCAGGACACCGACCAGGCCATCGCCAACCTGCAACAACAACTCGAACGCCACCCCGCAGCAGCCGACAACCGCATCAGCGCCTGGTCGCTGCTCGTGGGCCACACCACCTGCTCAGATCCGCTCTGGCGAGCCGCCCGGGAATTGGCGACCGAGCACGATGTGGGGCTGAGCTTCCACATGTCACCGGCCAAGCTCGATCCGGAGGGCTTCGTTGCCGAGTTCGGGCACCGGCCCATGGTGCATCTGGCGCAGCTCGGGGTGCTCGGACCGGATGTGGCGATGACACATTGCGTGCAGGTCGACGACAACGAGATCCAGATCATGGCCGAGACGGGCGCGCATGTTGCGCATTGCCCGACCACGGCGCTGAAGGTCAGCTACGGGGTGACCCAGGTCGGCAAGATGCCGGAGATGGTGCAGGCCGGAATCAACCTCGGCATCGGCACCGACGGCAACAACGCCTCCAACTACTCTGATCTGATGCGGGCCACCTATCTGGTGGCCGGTTTGTTCAAGGACGGGCGCCAGGACCCCCAGATGTTCCCCGCCGAGAAGGCCTACGAGATGGCGACCATCGGTGGTGCTGAGTTGATGCAGATGTCTGATGAGATCGGTTCGCTCGAAGTCGGCAAGCTGGCCGATGTGGTGTTGCACGACACCGACCGCCCCGAGTGGCGGCCGCTGCTCAACGTGGCGAACCAGCTTGTCTGGTCAGCTGACGGGCGTGGCGTGCACACCGTTGTCGTCGACGGCAACAAGGTCGTGGAGGACGGTCGCATGACCACCATCGACGAGCAGGCCCTTTACGCCCAGGCGCAGCTCGCCGGTGAGGCGATCACCACCCGCTCCGGCCTCCCCGACAAAGCCAAATGGCCGGTGCTCTGACGACCAGCATCAAATCTCGACACCGCTCAGCGCGGTGATCAGATGATCGGCCAGTGGGACACGGCTTGGATGCCGCTGCGCGTGCGCAGGGCGTGGCCGGCGTCTTGGGCTTGCGCGGATAGGGCGGCGACATCGACTGTCTGAACCTGACCGTCGGCGACCACGAGGTCGCCAGCTACGAACACGTTTCGCACTGATCTGCCGTCGCTGCCCCAGACGAGTTGCAGTACCGGGTCGGGGCTCGCTGGCACCCACTCGATATGAGACCGGTCGTGCACCACGATGTCGGCCTGTTTGCCAACCTCGAGCGAACCGATGAGATCAGCCATCCCCAGCGCTGCTGCGCCCGCGATCGTGAGCAGCTCCAGCGCATTGTGGGCCCCGAAGATCGTCGGGTCGACCGCAGCGTCCTTCGCTACTCCCGCAAAGAGGGCCGCGGTGCGGATCCCGTCGACCATGTCGCCGGCGTTCTCGGCGTCGCACCCCAGAGCCAGCCGTCCGCCCTCGCGCCACAGTTCAAGGTGCCGGAACTCGCGGGTCAGGCCCTGCCCGAGCCGCAGGTAGGCCCAGGGGCAAGACACCACCGCGGTGTCGCTCTCAACCAACACGGCAATTTCCTCGGCGTCGAGATGCACGCCATGTGCGATCGCAACATGCGGACCGAGCGCTCCCAGTGAGGCAAGGTGAACCACCGGCCGCACCCCGGTTCGGGCCAGGTAGCTGTCGACGTCGCTGGACGTGGGCGACAGGTGGAAGGTCATTCCCACGCCTCGTGAGCGGGCCAGGTCGCTCGCGGCCACAACCAGTTCGTCCGACATCAGATCGTGGCCTATGAGGCTCACCCAGGTCGACACCCGCGGACCGGTCTCCAAGTCCAAGGCCGCTCGTTGACGGTCGATCACCTCGTCGACCGAGCCGGTGAAGGGTCCCTCGTCGACGTCCCACCCCCAGGTCCCGACGGTCACCCGAGCCCCGACTTTCTGAGCGGCGGCCACGACCCGGTCGGGGTGCGCCACCGTTCCAGCCTCGAACGTCGTGGTGATTCCGTTGCTCAGCGCCTCGGCGAGGGTGAGCGTGGCTGACAGTTCGTCGTCGTCACCGCTGTGCTCGCCGTGGACAGGCACAACCCAGGAGAAGATCGCCTCACCTGGGGGGAGATCGTCCGGAATCGATGACTGGATCAGGCGATCACCGGTCAGATGCTGATGGCCGTTGACATACCCCGGCAGAACCAGATCGCTCGCAAGGCCCGAAACGGCCTCGTCGGGATACTGCGCCCGCAAGTCGTCGAAACCCCCAACCGCGGCGATGGTCTCACCCGAGACGACCACTGCGCCGTCGACGATGATCTCCCTGTCCGGGTTCATCGTGACCACGGTGCCCCGCACGATCGTCATGGCCGATCAACGCTCCTCACCGGCCCAGTATTGCACCGGGATCGCCGCCAACCCGTATGAAGTCACGCTGCGGGTGATAGACCCATCACCATGACGGTTACCACAATTTGCGACCAATGGCGGGAGGGCAAGACCACCCTCGGGGGTTGGTTGGCGATCCCCAGCACTGTGACGGCCGAGGCGACCGCTCGCTGCGGCTTCGATTACGTCTGTATCGACACCCAGCACGGACCGCTCGACTTCGCCGATTCGGTGTCGATGATCCAGGCCATCCTGCTCGGCGGGTCGAGTCCTATCGTGCGGGTGCCCCGCAACGAACCGGGCATCATCGGCAAGTCGTTCGATGCGGGTGCTCACGGCGTGATCATCCCCATGGTCAACACTGTGGCCGAGGCTGAGGAGGCTGTGAGCGCCTGTCGGTATGCGCCCCGCGGCGCGCGCAGTTGGGGCCCGACCGTGGCTGGTCTGCGACACGACTACTTCAACTGGGAGCCCGGTCAGGTGGCTTGCATCCCGATGATCGAGACCGCCGAGGCCCTGTCGAACCTCGATGAGATCCTGCAGGTGCCCGACATCGATGCGATCTATGTGGGGCCGGCGGATCTGTCGATCACTCTGGGTTTGCCGCCTGGCAACAACGACGGTGAGAAGGCCTTCGACGATGCGCTCGCCTTCATTCTCGAGCGCTGCGCCGCTCACAACATCATCGCCGGGATCCAGTCAACCGGTGCTCTGACTCCCAAGCGAGTGGCCGCCGGGTTCCGCATGGTCACGGTGACCACCGATCTGTTGGCAGCACGCATGGGCATCATGGCCGAGCTTGCCCTGGCCCGCGGCGAGGATTCGTCTGACACCGAGTCGAGCTTGTACTGACCCGTCGGGTCGACCGTGTGGCGTTATCGCAACGCCGGTAGCCTCTTTGGCGGAAGGTTGCCAGAGCGGACGAATGGGGCGGCCTCGAAAGCCGTTGTGGCCTCCGGGTCACCATGGGTTCGAATCCCATACCTTCCGCCGCACGAGCACTAGAAGTGTTCTTACCTCGACATTTGACGGCAGTGACTGCTCACGAGCGCGCCGAATCGGTGCTTCAAACTACGTATGGAGGCCGCACTCGGTCTTGTCTGTGTCTGCCCAGCGGCCCGAGCGTGGGTCGGTGCCGGGCTCAACGGGCCGGGTGCACGGCATGCAGCCGATCGACGGATAGCCCTGATCCAGCAGAGGGTTGAACGGGACCCGTTCCTGCGCGATGTAATCGGCCACCTGCTCATCGCTCCAGGTCGCGATCGGGTTGACCTTCACGAGCCCCCGCAGGTCGCGTGCCACGATGGCGGTCGAGGCTCTGGTCGGAGCCTCGACCCGACGCAGCCCACTCATCCAGGCGGCCTTGCCGGCGAGGGCGCGATCGAGCTGGCCGGCCTTCACCGCAGCGCAACAGTTCTGCGGATCCGCCACCCATAGATCGGGATACTGCCGGGCCACCGTCATCATCCGCAGGTTCAGACCGTAGTGACGGCGCACTCGCTCCACCGTCTCCAAGGTCTCGGGAAAGTGGTAGCCGGTGTCGATGAACACCACCTCGACACCTGGGTCGACCTTGACCGCCAAGTCAATCAGCACGGCGTCGGTCATCGAGGCAGCCAGGCAAAGGTACGGCGAGAAGTTGTCCACCGCCCATTGGATCGTCTTCTCTGCAGGCAGGCTCTCGAACTCATCACTCAGCTCAGCCAGCTCAGTGTCGGTGAACTGGATCTCGTCGCGGCGGTGCGGGTCCGCCGTACCGATGTGTGTCGTTGGGCTGCCGGGGCGCGCATCGGTGACGGGCTGCGGGGGACGGCGACTGTTGCTCATCGGACATCCGTTGCTGGACTGGCGGACAGATCAGTCGCAAGCGTAACCCTATTCGTGACTAATTAGATCAGATTTATAGTCTTTTGTCGCCGTGGCCCCCGGGAAGGTCGGGAGATCGGATCGCTGACCGGCTGAAATTCGAATTGGTTTGTATCGTGCATTGAGTGATGCTCGGACGCCTTGTTGATGAGTAAGACAGTTCGTAACCGGGCCATTGGTGCGGTGGTCGCGGCCGCTGTGCTGATTGCGTTGTGGGTGATCGCGCCGGAGATCTACACGGGGGCTGTCAGCGACTGGGACACGTTCCTGAGAGTCGTTGCGTTGATGGCCGGACTGGGCGTCTGGGTTTGGGGGATCAGGCGGTTTGTCAAGCCGCAAGCCCTGTCGATGGTTGTGGCGTTCACGCCGGTGGTTCTCGTATTGGTCACACAGGTCTGGCCGTACGTGCGTCCGGCTACGGAAGTCAACGAAGGCTTCTTGAACCTCAGTGTGAGCGAAGACGAATCGTCCGAGACACCCGACATCGATGAACTCCTGTCGACGCAGGACTTCGGTGAGCTTGAAGACAATCCGGACATCGACGTGAGCGACTTCATTGATGTCAGCGAATTCATCGACGTGACCGAGGATCCCGACGAAGACCCAGCGGACCTTGAGGTGCCTGAACCCGATCAAGGCCCTGTCGAGACTCCCGAAACCCCAGAAACCACGCAGCCGGGCCAACAGCCTCAGCCGGAGGAATCCGAGCAGACGGAGGTGACTCCCGAGCCACCGCCTTCCTCAACCACCACCAGTCCCGAGGTCGTTGTCGAGCCGGAACCAGAACCCGAGACCGAACCTGAGTCCGAGACCGAGACTGATCTGGAGCCAGAGCCTGAACCAGAACCTGAGACCGAGACCGAACCTGAGACCGAGACTGAGCCGGAGACTGAGCCGGAACCCGAACCAGAACCGGAACCCGAATCTTCGACCCCGCCGACAACGGCACCACCCACAACAGCACCGCCAACCACCGAAGCTCCGGCCCCTACGACCAGGCTCCTGCGCAGCGGGTCGTTCCAGGGGCTGACCGGACATCGGGGCAGTGGCACCGTCTCGCTGTTGGCAACCGGAGACAACCTCGAACTCAGATTCAGTTCAGTCGACATCGGCTCTGGCCCGGACCTGCTGGTCTACCTGGTGTCGGGCAGAAACCAGAAAAGCCCAGGCGGATGCTTCGTCGGAGCACTCCAAGCAGAGCGCGGCAGCTTCAGCTACGACGTCTCGGAATGCAGCGGTCTCACCAGCGGCGTCTGGACAGTACTGGTGTGGTGCCGCACATTCACTGTCGAAGTAGCCAACGCAACCTTCTAGCCCCGAATCCCGGTCCCTACTAGGGGAAGTGCAGTTTCAGGCCAGCCCGCGGCCAGTCGATCTCGACGAGCTGACCGGTGCCAGACAACGTGCAGAACGCACGCGGCTCGTCGTCAACGAAACAGATGTTGGTGACCAGAGCATCCGGCAGCGCAACATGCTCCACAGTCGCACCGTCGGGCGAGATCGCAGTGATGCCGCCGTTGCCGATAGTGGCGACGCAGACCCACCCCTCGCCGTCGACCGCCAACGAGTCAAACAGCTGAGCGCCGGGCGCGCCATGCAGCAGTTCACCGCCAGTCGAACCCAACAGGTCTGAAGTATCGACAACCCCCGGGGCGGTGACATTCCAGGCCCGCACACGGCCCGTGTGGGTCTCCGCGGCGTAGAGCCGGGAACCGTCGGGAGACAGCCCGATCCCGTTGGGTGAATCCAGCGGATGAACCCGCTCCACGCACGACGACCCGTCGATGGTGGCGTAGTGCAGGCCCGTGCGGTCGCTGCTGCGCTCGAAGCGGACACCGTGATCGGTGAACCAGAACCCGCCGTGCTCGTCGAACACCAGGTCGTTGGGCGCACGAAGCGGGCCGCTGCTGCTCTCGGTGTAAACGGTCTCGACCTCGCCGGTGGCCGGATCGACCCGCTGGATCGAGCCGCCAGTCCAATCCGTCGGTCCCTCACCGGGGATCAGCAGACCCATCACCTCTTTGAAGTTGAAACAGCCACCGTTGTTGCAGATGTAGACCATGCCGTCGGGACCGTAGGCCGCGCCGTTCGGTCCCCCGCCGCAGTCCGCCACGACCGTCACCTCACCGTCCGGGGTAACCCTGCTCAACGTGCCACGGGCGATCTCCACGAGCAGCACGCTCCCGTCGGCTTCAGCAATCGGCCCTTCCGGGAACTTCAGTCCCGTCGCAATCACCCGAGGTTCACTCATCGCCGCACAGTAACCCCACCCGCCTCACCTCCGCCACCACGAACCTCAGCGCCGGAGCACCAACAAACGGCGTCGGGGGCTAGGCGAGGGTGACGCCGGCGGTGGTGAGTTCGGTCAGGGCGGCTGCGGTGGTTTCGGGGGCGACACCGGCACAGTGCTCGAGCAGCACAGTCGTGTCGA
This sequence comes from Candidatus Aldehydirespiratoraceae bacterium, assembly GCA_965221585.1. Classification (GTDB taxonomy): domain Bacteria; phylum Actinomycetota; class Acidimicrobiia; order Acidimicrobiales; family Aldehydirespiratoraceae; genus VXYK01. The sequence goes on from OZ244898.1 coordinate 2,889,828, forward strand.
AACCGGCGGCCACTGCATCGAGCGCCGTGGCCCGAACACAGTGATCGGTCGCCAGACCGACCACATCCACCCCAGACACGCCCCGCTCAGTGAGCCAATCCCCGAGCAGCACCGACTCGTCAGAGGCCGCGCCCCCGTCGAAACCCGTGTAGCTCGCAGTCGTGCGGCCCTTCAGAAACACCTCGTCGACCGCAATGTCCAAGTCGGGGTGAAAGGCCGCGCCTTCGCTGTCGGCCACGCAATGCACCGGCCAGGTATCGACAAAGTTCGGGCCGACCTCCGGATCGGCAAAATGCTCACCCGGGTCGACATGCCAATCCTTGGTGGCAACAACCAGCCCGTACGCCCCACCGGCACGGTCCAAACCCGCCAACTCCGTGATCGAACGAGCCACCGCACCGCCGCCGTCCACCGCCAGAGAACCGCCCTCGCAGAAATCGTTCTGAACATCAACAACGATCAACGCCTTCATCGGCTCAGACCTCCATTGCTGTTGACAACCGCCGCTGACAGCGGTTCCTCCACACCTTCCCAAATTGTAGGCACAGCAGGGGTGGTTGCAGGCCAAGGAGTCCTGTCTTCGTCAAGCAGACGCTCACGCCGCTCCGCGCAGCGGGCACGAGCCTCGCTCACGTCGGTCAGATTGGCGACGACCTCGCCGTCACGCAACAGCGGCACCTGCGGGCACATCGAATTCTCGGGCACGTCCACCGGAAGGACCGACAGCACCTCGGCAAGAAACCGACCATCGGAATCGTAGGTACGATGCACCGCCTTGTGGCCACCGATCGTGCGTTTCCCAGGGGAGTGCTTGCCGACCGCACGCAGCGGGGTCGGATCGTCGCCATCGGCGATCGACACCAGCTTGTAGACCATCGAAGCGGTCGGATGGCCCGAACCGGTCACCAGGCTCGTGCCGACCAGGTAGGCGTCGATCGGCGCGCCCGCCATCTCCAGATCCGCAATCAGGAACTCGTCGAGGTCACTCGACACCACGATCCGGCAGTCAACCGCACCCAGCTCGTCGAGCAAGCGGCGCGCCGCTCGACTGTCGTCAAGGAGCTCGCCGCTGTCGATCCGCACAGCCCCGATCCCGGGGCCCACCACATCGACCGCTCGACGGATTCCTTCCATCACGTCGAACGTGTCGACAAGATACGTCGACCCGACACCCAGGGTGTCGCGCTGCACCGTGAAGGCCTCCTCCTCGCTGGCGTGGGCCAGCACGAAAGCGTGCGCTGTGGTCCCACCGGTGGGGATGCCATGCCGCCGGCCCGCCTCCAGATTGGAGGTCGTGTCGAACCCGCCCACATGCGCGGCGCGTGCAGCAGCCACAGCCGATTCCGGATCGGTGCGCCGTGAGCCTCCCTCCACCAGCAGGCGACCACCTGCAGCGTCGGCCACCCGGGCAGCCGCCGAAGCAACCGCGCAGTCGTGGTTAAGCACCGAGAGCAGAACCGTTTCAAGCACCACGCACTCGGCGAACGAGCCGGCCACCGACAGCACCGGGCTGTACGGGAAGAACAATTCTCCTTCGGCGTAACCGGTGATGTCGCCTCCGAAGCGGTAGTTGCGCAGCCAGTCGGCCATCAGTTCGTCCTGGACGACTCCGCAGGCCTGCAGATGGTCGACCGTGCCGTCATCGAATCGGAAACGTTCAACTGCGTCCACCAGACGGTCGATGCCCGCCACCACCCCATAGGCTCGGCCCTCGGGCAGGCGTCGGGCGAAGACCTCGAAAACCGAGCGCCGTGAGGCGACCCCCGATTTGAGGGTCGATTCCACCATGGTCAACTCATAGTGGTCGGTGAAAAGCGCGCTGGAGGAGCGTTCCATCGCGTATCACGCTAGCGGGGTCTGCGTAGGCTCACGGTATGACCGCGTCGAGTCCGTTCCAGGTGATGCACTCGATGACGGCGGACCGTTCCGGCATCGAAGGCAAGCAGTTCAACAGGGAGACGAGGCGCCGTGTGCTTGCCTTCGCCCGTCCCTACCGCTGGTCGATCGTCGTCTATCTGACGATCATCGTGACGTCGACGTTCCTCGGGCTGCTGCCTCCGTTGCTGATCCGCCAGATATTCGACGTGGCGATCGTCGACAGCAACGGGGGCTACCTGAACCTGCTGTTTTTCGTGATGGTCGGTGCCGCCGCGGCCGAGGCTCTGCTGTCGCTGGTGGAACGCTGGTTGAGTTCACGGATCGGAGAGGGGTTGATCTTCGACCTGCGCGTGCGGCTGTTCGATCACGTGCAGCGGATGCCTCTCGCCTTCTTCACCCGCACCCAGACCGGCACCCTGATCAGCCGTCTGAACAACGATGTGATCGGCGCGCAGAGGGCCTTCACCGGCACGCTGGGAACGGTCGTCGGCAACCTGATCACGCTCACGGGGACACTGATCGCCATGCTGATCCTGGAATGGCGCCTGACCCTGCTGGCCATCATCATCCTGCCGGTGTTCGTTCTTCCCGCCCGACGGGTCGGGGCCAGCCTGCAGGACATAACCCGCGAGTCGATGACTCTCAACGCCTCGATGAACAACACCATGACCGAGCGGTTCAACGTGGCCGGGGCGCTGCTCGTCAAGCTCTTCGGGCGTCACGGCGCCGAGGCCGACGACTTCTCGGACCGTGCGGGCCGGGTGCGCGACATCGGTGTCCGCAGCGCCATGTACAGCCGAGTGTTCCTGGTTGCGTTGACCATGGTGGGTGCGGTCGGCACCGCCATCATCTACTGGCTGGGCGGGCACCTGGTCATCGACGGGGCCATCACCATCGGCACGCTGGCCGCGCTGGGCCTCTACACAGTGCGGATCTATCTGCCTCTCACCAGCCTCTCCAACGCCCGGGTGGACGTGATGACTGCGTTCGTGAGCTTCGAGCGGGTGTTCGAGGTTCTCGACGCTCCCAACGCCATCGTCGACGCTCCCGATGCCGTCGATCTGGTCGACCCGCAGGGCGAGGTTCGCTTCGACCATGTCGACTTCCGTTACCCGGACCCGCCCGAAGGCACCCCCGCGTCACTGGGCGGAGACGAGTCGACCGCTTCGCTCGGCGACGTCCTGAGCGACATCGATCTGACCGTCGCCCCCGGCCAGATGGTCGCCATCGTCGGTCCGTCGGGTTCGGGCAAGACCACGCTCACCTCGCTGGTTCCCCGTCTCTACGACGTCACCGCCGGGGCGATCACAGTCGACGGCCGTGATGTGCGTTCGTTGACCCAGGATTCTCTGCGCCGTGCGATCGGCGTGGTGAGCCAGGACCCGCACCTGTTCCACGACACGGTGCGCATGAACCTGCGCTACGCCGACACCGAGGCAAGCCAGGCTGAGATCGAAGCGGCGTGTCGGGCGGCCCGGATCCACGATGTGATCGCGGCCCTCCCGGAGGGCTACGACACGATCGTCGGGGAGCGCGGCTACCGGCTGTCGGGCGGTGAGAAGCAGCGCTTGGCGATCGCTCGGATGCTGCTGAAGAATCCGGCCATCGTGGTGCTCGACGAGGCGACCAGTCATCTCGACACCGAGAACGAGGCGCACGTGCAGGAGGCGCTGGCCAACGCTCTGGCCGGTCGTTCGTCTCTGGTGATCGCCCATCGCCTCTCGACGATCACCGACGCCGACCTCATCATCGTGCTCGAGGAGGGCCGGATTGTTGAGAGCGGCACACACGACGAACTGCGCCACCGCGGCGGTCTTTACGAGGAGCTCTATGAAGGGCTGGTCCGTGCGGATTACGCCTAGGCTGTACTGCTGTGCTCGACGCAACCGACCTGAACGATCTTAAGAGCAACGCCCCCTGTGAAACGGTCGTAGTGAGGGTGACCGGGCCGGACCGTCCCGGAGTAACGGCGGGTTTGATGTCAATCCTGGCCAACGCCGGTGCCGAGGTTATCGACATAGAACAGATCGTGATCTGCAACCAACTCAACCTCGGTTTGGCACTGGAAGTGCCCAAGGGTCGAGACCTGCTCAAAGAAGTTCTTCTGTTCGGTTGGGAACAAGGCATGGTGATCGGTTTCGACATGGTGCAGAACACCGACACTGAACCCACGCAGCCCGGAATGGTGGTTACCCTGCTCGGTCCGGATCTGAACCCGACCGAAGTCGGCGCGGCAGCGGCCGCTATAGCCGATGCCGGAGCCAACATCGACCGCATCACCCGGTTGTCGAGGTTCCCGGTGATGAGTTACGAAATGCTGGTCAGAAACGGAGATGTCGCCAGGTTGCGGTCCAACCTCATGCTCGCCTCTGCAACCCACACCAGAATGGACATCGCTGTTCAGCCCGAGGGCATCGACCGGCGGGCCAAACGACTGATCGTGCTGGATGTCGATTCAACCATCATCCAGGACGAAGTGATTGATCTGCTGGCCGAAGAGGCCGGATGTCTCGAAGTCGTTCAAAAGCTCACTGCCGAGGCCATGGCCGGTGCAATCGACTTCGAGGTATCGCTGCGCCAACGAGTGCAGTACCTGAAGGGTCTGGACCAGTCGCACGTAGCACGGGCGCAGGCGAGGATGCGTTACACACCCGGTGCCCGTACCTTCGCACGCACATTGAGACGCCTCGGGTACACGATGGCGATCGTGTCGGGCGGGTTCACGGTGTTCACAGACCGTATCGCCGAAGAATTCCGCCTCGATCATGCCCACGCCAACGTATTGGAAGTCGTCGACGGCAAGCTCACCGGCGAACTTGTCGGCCCGATCGTGGACCGTGAACGTAAAGCCGAGTGTCTGCGTTCGATCGCCGAAGAAACCAGTGTTCCGTTGTCGCAGACCGTGGCCGTCGGCGACGGCGCCAATGACCTCGACATGCTCAGCGAGGCGGGCCTCGGAATCGCTTTCAACGCCAAACCGATCGTTTCTGAAGCCGCCGACACGGCCTTGTCGGTCCCCTACCTCGACGCCATCCTGTTCGTTCTCGGCATACCCCGAGAGCATGTGGAAGCAGCTGACCGCAGCGACGAACAGGCCAACGCGATCCTGAACTAGTTCTGCCGTGCGGCACAGGGCCGATAAACACAGGGCCGATCAAACCAGGGCCGACCCGGCAAGAATTTTCCTGGCCAGCACCGCGGTGCTGGCCGCGGGCACCAACGCCAAGTGGATCGTGTTCATGCCACGGCTGGTCGACGACCTGCGCCTGGAGCCCTACCAACTGGCACTGCTCGGTGTCGCACTTGAACTCAGCGCCCTGCTCAGCGAGATCCCGACCGGAGCTGTCGCAGACATGGTCAGTCGCCGGCTGTCGATCATCGCCTCGTTTCTCATCATGGGGCCGATAATGGCGCTCGCCGGCGTGTTCGAGAATCTCTGGTTGATCGCTTTGGCGCTGGTCGGCTGGGGGTTTGCTTGGACGCTGCAGAGCGGTGCAGACGTGGCCTGGTTGACCGATGAGCTGCGGAGTCACGGTCGGGTCGATCGGTTGTTGATCCGCCGGGCCCGGGTCCAGTTGACGGCGAACGCCCTGGGCGTGCCGATTGCGTTGGCTCTGGTCGCGGTTACCACTCGGACAACCGCCATCGTCATCGCGGGCGCAGCGGTCTCCCTGTGGGGTCTGGTGCTGATCGTGATCATGCCCGAGGCCGGATTCGAGCGGTCTGCGAGGGCTGCCGGCGCTGAGTTCAAGCGCATTGTTGTACTCGGGTCGAGGTTGGTCGCTGGTATTCGACCGTTGCGTCTGTTGGTGATTTCGACGGTGTTCATCGGCTTGGGTTCAGGGCTGGTCGACTATCTCGACCTCGCCCGTCTGCTTTCCACGCCCGTCCCCGGCGGGGTTGACGAAGTGTTCCTCTACGGCGCGTTGGCCTTGGTTCAAGCTGGTACGGGCATCGTCCTGGTGCGTCTGGTCGAGCGTCGCTTCATCGATGTTCCCGCCGCTCGGATGCTGTCGTTGCTGATGTTGGGCGCCGGCGTGGCGATCGTGGTGGCCGGCGGTGCGAATCTGGCTTGGGCGGTGTTCGTGGGTCTGGTGATGCAGGAGGCGTTGCGGATGACGGCCGAGCCGTTCATCACAATGATCGCCAACGCACACAGCGAGTCGGAGGTTCGGGCGACGGTGCTGTCGTTCGTCAGCCAGGCATACGCCAGCGGGGAGATTCTCAGCGGAATCACGCTGGGCGTGTTGGCGTCGGTTGCCGGTATTCCTGTGGCGTTCGCTGTCGGCGCTGGGATCGTGGCGGTGTCTGCTCTGATTTCATCGCGGATCTGAATCGTCGACGCGCCACTGTCACCATCGGGGAGTACGGTCGTCTGCGTGAACCAGGAGACTCTGACCGTGGCTGAGCTGTGCGGCCTGATCCGCGGCGTCATCGAGCACACGATGCCCGACGATTTCTGGGTGACCGGCGAGATCAGCGGGCTCAACCGGGCTCGCAGCAACCACGTCTATTTCGACCTGATCGAACCGGGCGAGGCTCCGGGTGCGGTGCCTTTGGCGTCGCTGCCGGTGGTGTTGTTTCGGGAGACACGCGAGCGGGTGAACCGGCTGTTGAAGCGGCACGGTGACCCGATCCGCATGAGCGACGGTGTCAGTGTGCGAATCCAGGGACGGGTCGACTACTACCCTCCGACCGGGCGGGTTCAGCTTCGTATGTCGTCGATCGACCCGACTTACACGTTGGGCAAGCTGGCTGCCAGCAAGGACGCGCTGTTGGCGTCGTTGTCTGCGGAGGGAATCCTGAAGGCCAACGCGGCGCTGCCTCTGGCGCCGGTGCCGTTGCGGGTCGGTCTGGTGACGTCCATCGGGAGCGCGGCTCACGCCGATGTCTCCCGGGTGTTCGATCATGCCGGTCTGGCGTTCACGGTTGTGGAGGTCGACACGCCGGTGCAGGGGTCCGGTGCGGAGTTGTCGGTCGCCGCGGCTGTCCGTGCCGCGGACGGAGCCGCCGTCGACGTGCTGCTTGTGGCTCGTGGCGGGGGCTCCAAGACCGACCTGGCGGTTTTCGATCACGAGGTGGTTGCCCGGGCGATCGCCGCGGCTTCGGTGCCTGTCGTCACCGGCATCGGCCACGACATCGACCGCAGCGTGGCGGACGAAGTGGCCCACACTTCCACTCCCACTCCGACCGCGGCGGCCCAGTTCGTCGTGGGGAGGGTCGGGCTCTGGCTCGACCAGCTGGCCGACCGTGAGCACACGCTGGTTGCCGCTGGACAACGGGCGATGCAGAGCGCCGAGCAGCGTGTCGAGACAGTGCGCAGCGGGGTGGCCGTGCTGACCGCCAATGTGCTCGACCGCAACGAGCAGCGTCTGGCATCTCGCGGCGTGCGGCTGGTCCGGGCGGCGCGTTCCTCGCAGCGGCGGGCCGCCAACCAGGTCGCTCAGGGGTTTGCGCGCCTTGAAGTCGCGCAGCGGCATGGTTTGACCACAGCCGCCCGCCGGGTCGATTCGGCGGCGGCTCAGGTGCGAGCCTTCGACCCGGCCTTGGCTCTGGCACGGGGCTGGTCGATCACCCGCGATGCTGATGGTCGGGTGGTGCGCTCGACCGTGGGCGTTGAACCGGGTGACGACGTCACCACCCAGCTAGCAGACGGTGTTCTCACAAGTACGATCACCTCGCGCACCGACGACCCGACTGCAGAGCCCCAAAGCGCTATTTCCGAGGAGACCACATGAACGACCAACAACCCCAGAACGGCAGCGACGAGTCGATCGGTTACGCAGACGCGATGAAGGAGCTCGAGCAGATCCTGCGCGACCTTGAGGGCGACGACCTCGACGTCGACATGCTGGCTTCCCGCGTGGAACGGGCCTCGTTCCTCATCGGACTGTGCCGCCAACGGATCGGCGATGCCCGAGTGCAGGTCGAGCGGGTCGTCGCCAACCTCGACAGCGATGACGAGGCCGATCTCAGCGACACCGGTGACGACCTGCCGTGAAGCCCCCACCGCCGGAACTCTTGGCAGTAGCGGCCAGGGTTGACGAAGCTCTGAGTGCCCTGTTCGTCGAAGAGCGTGAGACTTGGGCGAGCCTCAACCCCGCGTTGGACGTGCCTCTGTCCGACCTTGCTGATTTCGTGGCGAGCGGCGGCAAGCGCATCCGGCCCGCATACTGCCATTGGGGCTGGGTAACCGCGGGGGGCGACCCCTCGGGCGATGGGGCGTTGGCGGGTTGCTGTGCTTTGGAGCTGCTCCACGCTTTCGCGCTGATCCACGACGACGTGATGGACGGTTCCCCGACCCGCCGCTCCGCACCGACCGTTTGGGCTCGCTACATCGAACGCCACCGCGACGGCGCTTGGCAGGGCGAGGCGCGACGCTTCGGTGAAGCCGCAGCGGTCCTGGTGGGGGATATTGCCATCGTCTTGGCCGACCGGACCCTGGGTGACGTCAGCGTGCAGGTGCGCCAGGTTTGGGACGCGTTGCGCACGGAGCTGAACATGGGGCAGTACCTCGACGTGATCGGCACGGCTCAAGGCGAGGTGTCGGTCGCCGACGCCCGAACAATCACACGTCACAAAACCGCTGGTTACACGATCGTGCGTCCCCTGCAGCTCGGTGCCGCGCTGGCCGGCCGGGTTGATCTGGCTGCACAGTTGTCGGCGCACGGGATGCCTCTCGGCGTCGCCTTCCAGCTGCGCGACGACATGCTCGGTGCGTTCGGCGAACCAGCCAGCACCGGCAAACCGGTCGGCGACGACCTGCGTGAGGGCAAACCGACTGTCCTGTTGGCGCTGGCCCGCGAAGCAGCCAACGATTCGCAACGGGCGGTGCTCGCCGATGTCGGCTCTGATGTGAGCGACGACCACATCGCTGCGATCCAGGAGGTGCTGGTCGAGACCGGCGCGGTGGCAGCCGCCGAAGCTGAGATCGATCAACTGCTGACCAGCGCCCTGGAGGCGATCGACGATCTTCCAGATGTCAACGGCAGCCATGGGGCCCTTCGGGCTCTGGCCGACTACGTAGTAGACCGCGAGAATTGACCCCGTCCTTACCCCGTTCTGGGGTCTTAGCCTGTAACGGTGGCTGATCTTGAGACCGAGGCGAGCCGACGACGGACTTTCGCGATCATCTCTCACCCCGACGCGGGCAAAACCACGCTTACCGAGAAGTTCCTGCTCTACGGGGGTGCCCTGACCGCGGGTGCCGGGTCGGTAAGGGCGAAGGGTGCTGGCCGTTCCACAACTTCGGACTGGATGGACCTCGAACGGCAACGCGGCATCTCCGTCAGCTCCACCGTCCTGCAGTTCCCGTATCGAGACTGCGTGCTGAACCTGCTCGACACACCCGGTCACCGCGACTTCTCAGAGGACACCTACCGGGTGCTGGCCGCCACCGACGCAGCCATCATGGTGCTCGACGGTTCCAAGGGCATAGAGAACCAGACCCGCAAACTGTTCGAGGTGTGCCGCGACCGGGAGATCCCGATCGTCACGTTCATCAACAAATGGGACCGCCCGAGCCGCGACCCCTTGGGCCTGCTCGACGAGATCGAGGAGCAGTTGATCCTCGATCCGGTTCCGGTCACCTGGCCAGTGGGAGACGGTGAACGATTCCGGGGACTGATCGACCGTCGCAGCGGTGACTTCCTGCGTTTCACCCGCACCGCCAGAGGGGCAACGGAGGCTCCAGAAGAGCTGGTCGACTCTGATCAGGCGGCCTCCGAGGAGGGCGATCTCTGGGTTGAGGCGAGAGACGGGGCTGAACTGCTCGACACGGTCGGTCGCGAATTCGATTCCAAGCTGTTCGAGTCGGGCGAGTTGTCACCCGTGTTCTTCGGCTCCGCGCTCACCAACTTCGGGGTCAGGCTGCTGCTCGACGCCATGGTCGACCTGGTCCCGTCACCGTCTCCGCGTCTCGATGGAGCGGGAGAGCCTCGTCTGCTCGCCGATCCGTTCTCAGCGATCGTGTTCAAGGTCCAGGCCAACACCGATCGCAACCATCGCGACCGGATGGCCTTCATGCGGGTCTGCTCGGGGCGTTTCGAGCGGGGCATGGTCGTCACCCACGGCCCGACCGGCAAGCCTTTCGCCACGAAGTACGCCCAGTCGGTGACCGGACGCGAGCGGGAGACCGTTGAGGAGGCGTTCCCGGGTGATGTGGTCGGTCTGGTCAACGCCAACGACTTCCGGGTCGGCGACGCGGTCTACGTCGATTCGGCTGTGCGCTGGCCGGACATGCCTGCTTTCGCCCCAGCTCATTTCCGGGTGGCGCGCACACTCGACACGTCGAAGGCGAAGCAGTTTCGCCGTGGTATCAGCCAACTCGACGAGGAGGGTGTGGTTCAGGTGTTGCGCGAGCCGGAGGTCGGCGATCAGGCTCCGATTCTCGCCGCGGTCGGTCCGTTGCAGTTCGAGGTGGCGCTTCACCGCCTCGAGAACGAGTTCGGTGCACCCGTGGAGTTGAATGCCTGTTCGTGGAGCACCGCGCGGATCACCGATGAGGCGTCGGCTGCGGTGCTGCTTCGAATGAGCGGGGTCACGGTAGCGAGCCGTTCCGACGGTGAACTGCTGGCACTGTTCGAGAGCCCGTACTGGCTTGAGCGCCTCGAGGCGGATCAACCCGAGTTGACCTTGACGAGACTTATCGCCGAGGGCTGACCTATGGTTCTGGGATGAGAATCAACTTGGACAGCGACGCCTGTCAGGGCCACAATCGCTGCTACATGCTCGCCCCGGAACTGTTCGACACCGACGACGAGGGCTATGCGGTTCTGAGAATCGACGGCGACGTGCCCAAAGAGCTTGAAGAGAAGGCCATGCTTGCCGTCGACAACTGCCCCGAGTTCGCGATCGAGGTCGCCGACGACTGACGGTCGCTACCGGCGTTCCCTCTCCTGCGTTCACTCCAATGGGGTTGATCGCGTACGCTGCGAATCGTGCGTATCCACAAGTTCGCTTCCGTCGACGCCTTCGTGGCCATAGACCTTGTAGGCGCGGAGACTTCGTCGGGTCCGGTTCGTTGGGCTCGCAGGATTCTGCAAGGGGGCGCCAAGGATCTGGCCCGGTCCCAGACCTATACCTATGCGGTGCTAAACATGCGTCATGGTGGCGCTTCGGCCGGGATCAGTGCCGAGGGTCCGGACCGGGGGGAGGCGATCAGCGCGTTCGTTGCTGAGGCGGCCGAGTTGGTCGACTACGGCACTTACCTGCCCGACGCTGCGAAGGGCGTCAGCGAGGCCGATCTGGCACCGTTGCGCGCCAACGATCCCCGCGACACAGCACGTCTGGCCGGCGACGGTCCGACTTTCGCTGACCGCTGCGACGGTTTGAGCGCCGCGGTGTGCGCGCAGCACAGCGTCGGCGACCTTTCGGGCCGTTCCGTGGCAATCGAGGGTTTCAGCGCCAACGGGCCGGCGCTGGTAGCTGCGGTGACAGAGCGTGGTGCCACCGTTACCGCCGTGGCCACGACCGTCGGCACGGTCAGTTCCAGTTCCGGGTTCGATGCACAGGCCGTGGCCGATGCCTGGGCTGCGCACGGGCCCGGGATGGTCAACGAACTGGGTGAGGTGGGCAAGCCCGGTGATGTATTCGGCTCCGGAGCCGATGTATTTTTTGTCGGTTCGAAGATGGGTGCGGTCAACCATCAGGTCGCCGAACAGTTGCAGGATGCCGCTGCCGTGGTTGCCTGTGGACGGATCCCGGTCACCGCTCGGGCGCTTGCCGTACTGCGACGCGCCGGCGTCGTGGCACCCGCCGATTTCGTCGCTCTCGCGGGCTCCGCTCTTGCTCTTTGGGGAGACCCGGCCCGCTCGGAATCCGAGATCCTGGCCGCCGTGGCTGAAACCGTCGGCACTCTCAGCGGCGAGTTCGCCACACATGAGGACGGACCGTTCCTGGCCGCGTGCCTCGCCGCTGAGTCCTACCTGTTGACTTGGCAGGACGAACTCCCCTTCGGCCGTCCCCTAGCCCCCTAGGCCGAGCGCCGCGGAGGTCGGGTTGGAGGGTACTTCGAGGCCTTCGTAGCTGGCGAGTTCGGAGCGTCCTACGACCATCCAGTGGACCTCGTCGGGGCCGTCGGCGAGTCGCAGCGTGCGCTGGCTCTGGTACATGCCGGCGAGCGGGGTCCACTGCGACACACCGGTCGCTCCATGCATCTGAATGGCCTGGTCGATGATGTTGCAGACCCTTTCGGGGACCATTGCTTTGACCGCGCTGATCCAAACCCGTGCCTCGGCGTTGCCGAGAGTGTCCATGGCTTTGGCGGCTCGCAGCACCATCATCCGCATCGCCTCGATCTCAGTGCGGGCCCGGGCGATGATCTCGGTGTTGCCGCCGAGCCGGGCGAGTGGTTTGCCGAACGCTTCGCGGGTGAGCCCGCGCCGACACATCAGGTCGAGTGCCTTCTCAGCGGCTCCGACTCCACGCATGCAGTGGTGGATGCGGCCGGGTCCGAGCCGTAGCTGTGAGATTTCGAAGCCTCGGCCTTCGCCCCACAGCATGTTGCTGGCAGGCACCCGCACATCGGTGAGGCGCAGGTGCATGTGGCCATGCGGTGCGTCGTCCTGGCCGAAGACGTGCATCGGTCCGAGGATCTCAAGACCCGGGGCGTCCATCGGCACGAGAATCTGCGATTGACGGCGATGCGGTGGCCCGTCCGGGCTTGTCTGGCACATCAGGATCATGATTTTGCAGCGCGGGTCCCCAGCACCGGAGATGTAGTACTTCTCACCGTTGATGACGTATTCGTCGCCGTCGCGCACGGCCTGGCAGCGCACGTTCTTGGCGTCGGACGAAGCGACGCCCGGTTCGGTCATGCCGAAACAGGAGCGGATCTCGCCGTTGAGCAGGGGTTCGAGCCATTGCTGTTTCTGTTCCGGGGTGCCGACTCGTTCGAGCACTTCCATGTTGCCGGTGTCGGGTGCGGAGCAGTTGAGCGACTCTGATCCGAGCGGGTATTTGCCCAGTTCAACGGCCAAGTATGCGTAGTCGAGGTTGGACAGTCCTTGGCCTGTGTCGGGCAGGAAGAAGTTCCACAACCCCTGCGCCTTGGCTTGGTCCTTGGCACCCTCCAGCAGTTCAAGCTGGCGGTCGGTGTAGCTCCAACGGTCTGCTCGTCCCTCGCCCGCTTCGAAGAACTCGGCCTGCATGGGCTCGACGACCGTTTCGAGGAACTCGACCACCGCGTCGAAGAAGGGACGTGACGCCTCAGACATCCGCAGGTCGAAGTCGTCCATCGAGTTGGTCTTGAGCGCCCGTGATTCCATCGTTTGATCCTGCCACCGTCACCGTGGCCATGCCACGCCGCGTGGGAATGGTGAACGTGGCAGCCGGCCGAACCGGTATCGTGTCCGGTCACGGGGCTGTAGCTCAGTTGGCTAGAGCGCCTGCTTTGCAAGCAGGAGGTCGCGGGTTCGATTCCCGCCAGCTCCACGCATTAGACGTCCACGCTCAGTGGCCCCTCGGCGCTAGCATCGTCGGCAAACATGTCGCTGCCACCGTGAAGGGGCTGACCCGTGCTTGACATCGATCCCGGCTCTGGCACCAACCCGGCCGTTGCCGAGTGGGAGTCGGTTGGACTGCGTCCACCGGACATGGATGCCATCCGGTTGTGGCGGCTTCAGCGGCTGCGGTCTCAGCTGGTGTCTGAGGATGTGGCGGGCATCGTGCTGTTCGATCCGCTCAACATTCGCTACGCCCTCGATGCGACCAACATGCAGGTGTGGAGCACGCACAACGCGGTGCGGTATGCCTTCGTGGCCACCGACGGACCGACCGTCCTGTTTGATCTGGCCCGCTGCGAGCACCTGACCGCGCACTTGCCCCTGATTGACGAGATCCGCGACGCGACCGGCTGGTTCTTCTTCCAGAACGGCCCTCGGGAGGCCGAGGCGACCGATCGGTGGGCCGCCGAGATCGCCGATCTCGTGCGCCTGCACGGCAGGGGCAACCTGCGGGTCGCGCTCGACAAGTGCGAGGGGCCGGGACTCTCGGCTCTGGCGCGTCACGGCGTCGAGGCAGTCACGAGCATGCGCTTCACCGAGTTGGCCCGCTACCGCAAGCACCCCGAGGAGATCGTGGCCATGCGACGGGCCGTCCACAGCACCCAGCAGGCAATGCTCGATATGTGGCAGGCGCTGGAGCCCGGCATCACCGAGAACCAGCTGTGGTCGCGGCTGCACGCCGGCAACATCGCTCGCGGCGGCGAGTGGCTCGAGACCCGGCTGCTGTCGAGCGGGCCGCGCACCAACCCATGGTTCGCGGAGTGCTCCCATCGAGTGATCAACGCCGGCGACCTCGTCAGCTTCGACACCGACCTGATCGGTCCCTACGGTTACGCCGTCGACATGTCCCGGGGATGGGTCACACCCGGACTTGAGCCGACTGCCCAGCAGGTGTCGCTGCACGCACTCGCCTGCGAGGTCCTGGCCCACAACCGCTCGATCCTGAAGCCCGGCCTGACGTTCAGGGAGTTCGCCGAGACCAGCTACCAGCTGCCTGACCGGTTCGTTGCCAACCGGTACGCGGACATCGCCCACGGCCTGGGTCTGTCCACCGAGTACCCGATGATCCACTACATCGAGGACTGGGACGCCTACGGCTATGACGGCGTCATCGAGGACGGTGTAGTGCTGTGCCTCGAGACCTACGTCGGCGAGCCCGGCGGCTCCGAGGGAATCAAGCTCGAGAACCAGGTGTACGTGACGAGCGAAGGCACCGAGTTGCTCGACACGTTCCCGATGGAGCTGACCCCTTACTGACCGACCGTTTTAAGGGCTTGTTGATCCGACTGTCGATCTGGCTGCCCAATCCCGTGGCATCGCCCCGAAGGATTACCTGTTGCCGTTGGACCCGCCCGTCTGGAGCTGAGTCCGCCCGCTAGCGGTCGGCTGCCGGTGTGCTGACAGAATGCACCCGGTGTTGGTTAGGGGAACCTAATTAGGGTACCCTAACCATTCCGGTCGAGCGCGGAGAGCCCAAGCATGCCGAGCACACAAACAACCAAGCCTTCGATGCGAGGCCCAGTAGTTCGCATATCCCCGCACGACAACCACACCGTTTTGACCTTCGACTGCTGCTGCGGGGAGCAGCAGGTGTCCGTCGACACCGTGCCGAACCTGGAGAAGGCCCGATTCTGGGGCACGACACTGCGTCGGATCCTCCGGGTAGATCTCCGCATCGATGCTGACCGGGTGAACTGCAATGTTCAAGGTCTCGGCCATCGGCGACCGGTATCTCGCCGAATCCCTCTGGCGGCCGCACTTGGGCTCGGAATGCTCGGCAATCCCCTGTTTGTCGTGACGGGTGAACACTGATGGTTGTCTGTCACTGCAAGGCCATCAACGCCGAGTTCCTCAGCAACCTGTTCAGTTCGCACGCGCTGACGGCAGACGAGGTGACCAAACAGTGCGGCGCCGGTTCCGACTGTGGACAATGCCTGGACTTGATCGAATGTATGCTTGCACAGCGTCAGACCAACCAAACCGATCAGATGGCGCTCACAACAGTCGGACTACCGGATCGCAGGAAATATGCAGGGTTCCCCAGAAGTAATTGAGTTCCTGAACGAGGCACTCACCGCTGAGATCACCGCCATCAACCAGTACTTCGCGCAGGCCAAGCTCTGCGAGAACTGGGGTTGGAAGCGCTTGGCCCAGCACTTTCGCGAGGAATCCATCGACGAGATGCGCGACGCTGAGAAACTGATGGATCGCATCCTGTTGCTCGAGGGCTTGCCCAACCTGCAACGCTTGGGCAAGGTGATGGTCGGCGAGACCGTACCGGAACAATTGGAGTTCAGCCGCGCCCTGGAAGAAGACGCCGTCGACAGATACCGTCGAGGTGTCGCCCTGACGCTGGAGCACGGCGATGCCGGCAGTCGGGAGCTTCTCGAACATCTTTTGGTTGGCGAAGAAGAGCACCTGGATTGGCTCGAGACCCAACAGCGGGTGATCGAAGACATCGGCGTCGAGCGCTACCTGCAGTCTCAACTCGACGAGTAGCTCCGGCTCCCGTTCACGCCCTAGGCATCTGGGGGCGCTGGTCGAAACTCTCAAGCCTCAGCTGTGGCCAAACCGGTATCGCGCCTGTCGTGGATCCATGGCCCAGTTGGCTCCTCAAATTGCAAAACCAGCATTGGATTCGTTGCAAAACGGACATTGGAATATTGCAAAACCTACATTAGATGCGTTGCAGATCCGGCATTAGAGCATTGCAGAACATGCACTGACATCTTGTAAAACCCGCATCAGCGGGTAGAGTAGACGGCGGCAGGGCCCCTACACGGCCGCGACCGAGATCGGCGCCCATGGAAACGTCAACGCAAACCCCCAGCTACGTAGCAAGAGTCGCCGACGGCGAACTGCGGCGTCGTCTGCGGTCGGCACCCGCCGTGCTGATCGAAGGACCGCGCGCCTGTGGGAAGACCACCACCGCACGCCAGATCGCCTCCAGCGAGATACTCCTCGAAGACGCCATGGCATCAGTCCTGGTGGCATCACCGGGGTCACTCCCGCTACTGGAAGGACCAGCACCCCGGCTCATCGACGAGTGGCATCTCGTGCCCGGCATCTGGGACATGGTCCGGCGCGAGTGCGACCGTCGAAGCCTCCCCGGCCAGTTCATTCTCACCGGGTCGGCCGATCCCCCCGCAAACCTCAAGCAGCACTCGGGGGTCGGCCGCTTGGCGCGGGTGCGGATGCAGCCGATGTCGCTGTACGAGTCGGGGTTGTCAACCGGTGCCGTGTCCTTGCAGGCTCTATTCGAGGGCGCAGAGTGCTCAGCGACGGCACCACCGCCGGATCTGGACGAGGTGGCCGAGGCCATCTGCCGTGGCGGTTGGCCTCTCTGCCACGGGATGGACGCAGACGACGCGCAGGACTTTGTCGGCGACTACCTGTCCGAACTGGCCCAGAGCGACATCTCCGACGTGGACAGCGTGCGGCGCGACCCGACCGCGGTCGGTCGTCTGCTGGCCTCGCTCGCCCGCAACATCTCGACCGAGGCATCCATGAGCACCCTGTCGACAGACGCAGGTGGCGACCACGCCATCGACAGCCGCACTGTCGCCTCGTACCTGTCGGCTCTGCGGCGGTTGTTCATCGTCGCAGATGTGCCGGCGTGGAGTCCTCAGCTACGGTCTCGTTCCAGGCTTCGGAGCGCGCCGAAACGCCAACTCGTCGACCCTTCTCTGGCAGCAGCATCGCTGGAGGCCGACCCCAAGGCGCTGCTTGACGACCTTGAGACGCTCGGATTCCTGTTCGAGTCGCTGTGCATACGAGACCTGCGCGTCTACTGCCAGAGACTGCGCGCGGAACTGAGCCACTACCGCGACAACACCGGCCTGGAGGTAGACACGATCATCCGTAGACGCAACGGCGAGTGGATCGCAGTCGAGATCAAGCTCGGAGGCAGGGCCGCGATCGAAGCAGCCGCTGCCTCCCTGACCAAGCTCCGTGACGAACGGATCGACCCGGAGAGAGTCGACGAACCCCGACGCCTGGTCGTGCTCACCGCAACCGGATTCGCATACGAGCGAACCGACGGCGTAGCTGTGGTTCCCATCACCGCCCTCGGACCGTAAACCGTCGCAAGCCGACCGGCTGAACGGCACCGTTCAGGGGTTGGGCAATCGGCTACCGGTATCTCGGCGAATCCCTCTGCCGGTCGCGGTCCGGTTCCCGTCAGCTCCGGTCCCGCTGAACCTTGGGGACGGCCCGCTGACTATTGTTTCGGGGGTTATGTCAACTGGTACCTGTTCGGGTGACTCCGAAGATCGCGACGGAGAGCCAGTAGCGAGGCATCTACTGGCGGGGTTGTCCCGCTGCATCTCGATCGACCTTGAAGTCTCGAAAACGACCGAGAAGATCCATGCCCTGGCCGGAGTGCGGGCTGACAACGGTCAGTCATTTGTCTATCGGTCAAAGGGACCGGGCTTGACCCGAGCGCTCGCTGAACTCGACGACTTTGCCGACGGAGCGGATTTCGTGCTGGGGCACAACTTCATCAACTTCGACCTGCAGCATCTGCGAGCCGCGAATCCAAACCTGCGTTTACTGGAATTGCCGGCGGTCGACACGCTCTGGCTCAACCCCTTGGCGTTCCCGAGCAACCCGTATCACAGCCTGGTCAAGCACTATCAGGATGGTCAGCTGCTCACCGGCCGAAAGAACGATCCCGAACAAGACGCCAAGATCGCGCTGGAAGTCTTCGCCAACCAGCAGTCGATGCTACAGAAATCCGACTCACGACTGCTTGTCGCCTGGCACTGGCTCACCACCCAAGAAAGAGGCTCTGGATTTGATCTGTTCTTTGAAGGCGTGCGCGGCTCGCCGAGGCCGTCCGGCGGTGGAGCCCGCGAAGCGATCCACTCCCTGACCGACCAGAGTTGCTGCCAGACCCACGCGCGCAGAGCCATCTTTGCAGCCGACGAACACGGATGGTCATTCGCCTACGCGTTGGCCTGGCTTTCGGTGGCGGGCGGTAATTCGGTCATGCCGCCCTGGGTGCGGCACCAGTTTCCCGGTGCCGGGATACTGGTGCAGCGCTTACGTGATCTCAAGTGCGACGACCAACAGTGCAGTTGGTGCCTAAGGAGCCACAATCCTCGCCGCGAGCTGAAACGCTTTTTCCGGTTCGACGACTTCCGAAAGGAACCATCCCACAAAGACGGTCGTCCTCTACAGGAGAAGATTGTGGAAGCGGCGATGGCAGGCGAGCATGTCCTCGGGATTCTGCCGACCGGTACCGGCAAATCACTGTGTTACCAGATACCAGCGCTGTCGCGTTACGAGAAGACCGGAGCGGTGACGGTAGTGGTATCGCCGTTGGTAGCCCTGATGGCCGACCAGGTCACCGGACTCGAGGCTCGGCGCATCACCTCCTGCATCACCGTCAACGGCATGCTGTCGATGCCCGAACGGTCCCAGGCGCTGGAGAAACTGAGGCTGGGCGACAGCGCAATCGTGCTGATCTCGCCGGAGCAGCTTCGCAGCGTCTCCTTCCGGCGTGCCCTTGACCAGCGCGAGATCGGTGCTTGGGTGCTCGACGAGGCCCACTGCCTATCGAAATGGGGCCATGACTTCCGGCCCGACTACCGCTACGTGGGGCGCTACATACGTGAACGCGCAGAAAACGGTTCGATCCCGCCGGTGCTGTGTTTGACTGCGACCGCCAAACCCGGAGTCAAAGAAGAGATCGTCGAGTACTTCAACGACAACCTCGGCATCGAGATGAGAGTGTTCGACGGCGGCAGCGAGCGCACCAACCTCAAGTTCGTCGTGGAGGAGACAACAAGTCCCACCAAGTTCCACGACATCCACATGATCTTGGCAGAGCATCTGCCAGCGGGAAGCGAAGGCGGCGCAATCGTCTACTGCGCCACCCGACGTCAGACCGAGGACGTGGCGGACTTCCTCACTGAACAGGGATTCTCTGCCGACCGCTTCCACGCCGGGCTGAAACCGGAGGAGAAGAAGACCATTCAGCGCAACTTCATCGAAGGTGACCTGAAAGCGATCGCGGCCACCAATGCCTTCGGAATGGGCATCGACAAACCCGACGTACGCCTAGTGATTCATGCCGACATCCCATCGTCTCTGGAGAACTACCTACAGGAGGCGGGACGGGCAGGGCGTGACCAGAAACAAGCCCACTGCGTGCTGCTCTACACCAGAGACGACGTGGAGCGACAGTTCGGCATGTCTGCGCGGGGACGGTTGACACGACGCGAGATTCATGCGGTGTTGATGGCTTTGCGCCGACTCGGCAGGCGCAATAAGAGCGACGAAGTCGTAGCCACCGTAGGAGAGATCCTGCTCAAGGACGAAGACAACGACTTCCGAAAGGATTCCACCACAGACGACACACGAGGTCGCACGGCGGTGGCATGGCTCGAGGAATCAGACCTGCTCAAACGCGACGAGAACCATGTACGAATCTTCCCGTCGTCGTTGCGGGTTAACACGGTTGAAGAGGCGAGGGAGAAACTGAAAGCAAGAACGATCTCGGATCATGGGCGCGATCGGCTGCTGACCATCGTGCAGATGCTGATCGAAGCCGACCCTGACGAGGGCATCTCCACCGATGTTCTCATGGAGGCGGCGGGTCTCAGCTCTGAGCACGTACGGGGTGCTCTGTATGACTTGGAGAAATGCGGCATCGCCAACAACGACACCGTGCTCACTGCGTTCGTCCATGTGGGTGTTCCCAATAGTTCCAAAAAACGATTTGAGCACGCGGCCGGGGCTGAAGAGCAGCTGTTGGGCCTGATGCAGGAGATGGCTCCCGACATGGGACGCGGCGACCATGCTCCCCTCAACCTGCGCGTTGCCAGCCAGCGAATCAAAGACGCTGGCCATGACCATTTCCGGCCCGTGTACATGGTCCGCCTTCTACAAGGGATCGCCGGCGACGGCCGCGGTCAAGGCACCGGGGGCGGGAGCATAAAAGTCCAGAAACTCGACGCCGACAGTGTTCGAGTGACCCTGAGGCGCGAGTGGCACGCGCTGCTGAAGATCGCTCAGCGTCGGCGAGCCGGTGCTTCCCGTCTGCTCGATCACCTGATTTCGTGCCTACGAACGGGCCAACGCGGCTCCGACCTACTGGCTGAGACCACGTTGGGGGAACTGACCAAGGCAGTCGAGAACGACCTGACACTGGAAGCCGAAGGGATCAAGGACTATCGCAAACTCGTGGACCGGTCGTTGGTGTGGTTGCACGAACAAGAGATCATCAGGCTCAACAGGGGCCTTACTGTGTTTCGCCCGGCGATGACTATCCACCTGTCCAACGAACGACGCGGCTACCGGAAATCCGACTTCCAATCCTTGCAGATCCACTACGACGAAACGGTTCGCCAAATCCATGTGATGGCCGAATACGCCCAATAGACCAGACCGGCCTCCCCGGTCGGCAGCTCGTTGCCCTCCTCGTCGCAGATGTGGGGGATGCCGAGTGCGGCTTTGCCAACCGACCCCTTGTGCTCGAGCCATTCGTCGCTGGTGATGAAGCAGAACCCGTTGCCCTCGGTGCCTGCGTAGTACTCGTTGATGATCGGTCCCCACCATTCGATCATCTGTTCCTTCACCGGAATCGGGCAGGGCGCGGCTGCGTGGATGGCCATCTTCAGCGACGACAGATCGTAAGCCGTGCGAACCTCTTGCGGGAGCTTGAGCATGCGCACGAACATGGTCGGCACAAGCTGTGTGTCGCTGACCGAGTATTGCTCGACGTACTCCAGGAACTTGGCGGCGTCGAACTTCTCCATCACCACAACCGTGGAGCCGAGCTCGTGTGCTCCCGCGCACCACTGCAAGGGTGCCGAGTGGTAGAGCGGCGCCGGCGAGAGATACACCGAGTTCTCGTCCATGCCCAGCAGATAGCGCATCAGCATGGTCAAGCTTCCGCGTTCCGGGTCGTCGATCTGCAGGCCGCTGAGTCCGCGCCGGACGCCTTTAGGTTGGCCGGTCGTGCCCGAGGAGTAGAGCATCACATCGCCGGCCGGCTGGTCCGCGAGCGGTTCGGTCGGCATAGCCGCGACCGCTTCTTCGTAAGGCTCGAAACCGTCGATGGTGGCGTCCATCATCAAACGCTTCCGGCATCGAGGAATCAGGTCAGCCATCGCGGCGGCGGTGTCGGCCATCGCGGCGGTGGTGACGAGCACGCTCGATCCGCTGTCGTTGACTATGTAGGCGGCTTCGTCAGGCGACAGGAACCGGTTGATGGCGGTGATGTAGAGCCCCGAACGCAACGCTGCCCAGTAAACCTCGAAGTAGCGCGGGTGGTTCTCGGCAAGGATCGCTATGTGATCACCGGTGCGGAGCCCTTCGGCGTGGAGCCAATGGGCCAGTTGGTTCGAGTTCTCGTCGAGTTGCCGGTAGCTGACGGTCTCACCGGAGCCGGCCATGACGATTGCGGGTTTGTCGGGAGTCGTCGTTGCATGGTGGCCGGGGTACATGGATCCTCAGTCGGGTTTCGGAACCGAGCCCGACGGCGCGGTCGCAGTCAGGGTTTCACGGTCAGTATGAAACAGCCACCCCCAGTCCGCCAACTCAACCCACCCCACTAGGGCACACCTGTTCGTTGCGTCAAGCACATTGACCAGAGGAGCGATGACCGCTACGGTTCGTCGACTACCCCTGTTGCTTCGATAACCAGGGGTTTCAGTCTTCTTGGCGGACACTTCCCCCTGAACTCCGCTTATCGAGTCTATTCCCATTGACTTGATAAGTCCATCAGGATGGACTAGCAATGACCAAGCGGTATCTCATTTGCCGCGCGGAGCATCATCAAAAGGGTCGAGGAGGTGACTAGAGATGAGCAGTGAACGAACCTACCGGGTAGAGGCGGTCAGGTCCGGCGACTGGTGGGCCATTACCGTGCCAGAACTCAGCGGACTGTTCTCTCAGGCGAAGCGTCTTGATCAAGTCGAATCCCAGGCACGCGAGGCGATAGCGATGATGCTCGACATCGACAAAACCGCAGTCGGGGATCTTGAAATACACGTCACGCCCCCAGGAACAGCGACGGATCTGCTCGAAACCTTGAAAGTGACAATGGCCGAGGCTGCCGAAGCCGAAGGGAAAGCTGCCCGATTACGTCACGAGGCGGCCCTTGCGCTCCGAGCCGAAGGCCTGCCACTGCGCGACGTTGGACGACTAATCGGAGTTTCCCACCAACGCGTCCACCAACTCCTGTCCAGCTAGGTAGGCAGACGGCTCCACATCACGACGTCGGGTTGCTCGTTCTTGACGGGTTCCCACGCTCGCAGGATTCCCTCGCGCTGATAGCCACACCGTTGAGCCACACGCTCGGACCTCGGGTTGTCGAGATGGGTCACTAGATGCACTCGGGCCAAGTCGTGCTCGGCGAAGCCCCAATCGGTTACCAGGTTCAGCGATTCGGTGGCGATGCCCCGTCCCCGAACTCGCTGATCGAGCCAGTAGAACGTCACAGCACGACGGAACTCCGCCTCCAACTGAAGGCCAACCTGACCGACGCAACGATCAGACGGAGGCAAAGTGATCGCGAACGCATACAACCCGCGGTCCCACCACTCAAGCCGCTGCTCGACCCAGACGCGGGCCTGAGCGTGCGTCAATTGCTCGGGCATCATCGTAAACCGTGGGATGTCTGGGTCCTTGCAGGAGTCGGCGATGTCGGCAGCGTCATCAACGCGGAAAGGCCGCAAGCGGACCTGCTCACCGTGCAAGGCGGTGAATGGAACAGGCACACTTCCAAGATACTCCTGTTCCGAGCGTCACGATTGATCAGGGACATGACGATAGAGACCGGTGAGCCAGGTTTTGACCTCGCTGCGGGTCTTGAGCCACAAGACTGGCAGGGTGGGTTGCTGCTCGATGAGGTCGCGGGTCAACGCCTCGTAGTCCGGGTAGGTCCGCCATGCCCAACGGATGATGTGGTCCCGGTCCGTGAAGAACTTGTGAAGCGGCGGTTCCCAACAGCCGTTCCAGAGTTCGGTGCGAAGCAGCATCCTCCTGATCGTGCGACGGACCACACGCGTCACGGTCAACCAACGGGGCAAGTCGAGAAACACAAGCAGGTCGGCACGTGCGGCGAGCGTTGGCCGCGCCACCGTGTACTGCCATTCCGTCACCCAACGCTCCGAGGCGACAAGTTCCGCCACATCGTCTTCAAACGAAGGCCGAGGCACCCAACCAGGACCGTGATACAGCGAGTCCAGCTCCACATACGGGAACCCCAGCTTCGCTGCAACAGCCTCAGCAACCGTCGACTTTCCGGCACCGCACGCCCCCGCTACGACCACACGGTTCAAAGGCTCAGGCAACGGATCATTCGGTCCCAGTAGTGCCACCCATAGAGCGTACGAAACCACAGCTCAAAACTGTGATCCTCGCGAGACACCACCGAGCAGTAGGTTGAGGGGCGTGAGAGCACTGGTGCAGCGGGCGGCGGAGGCGAGGGTCCGGGTTGACGGTGAGGTGGTCGGGGAGATCGGCGCAGGGCTGTGTTGCCTGATCGGGGTGACCCACGAAGATGACCAGAACAGCGCCAAGAAGTTGGCCAGCAAACTCTGGCACCTACGGATATTCGCCGATGAGAACGGCCACATGAACCGATCGGTGGCCGACACGAGCGGCGAAGTGCTGGTGATCAGCCAGTTCACCCTCTACGGCGACACCCGTCGGGGACGCCGTCCGTCTTTCGTCGCGGCCGCCGCGCCCGACCAGGCGGCCGGGTTGATCGACCAGCTCGCGGAGGAGCTCAGACTCCTCGGGGCCACGGTCGCTACCGGGTCGTTCGGGGCGATGATGGATGTCGAACTGGTCAACGACGGTCCGGTGACCCTGATGTTGGAGGTCTGACCAGCATTCGCCGGGAACTAATCTTGAGTTGTGGTCGTCTGAATGGGAAAGGGTCCGCACCGATGGCAGGCCCGGCCCAGTCCTCTACGGGGAGGGTTCCGATGAGAATCAGAACCGAGCATCAGACAGCCGAGAGCCACCGCAACCGGATCGGGACTGTCGCGGCCGTGGGCATCTTGGTCGCGTTGCTGGTTTCGGCTTGTCTATCGTCTTCGGGTTCTGCGAATTCGGTGGGAGGCACGGTCAACTATCTGGAGAACCTGGAGTTGACCGACGACGCAATCCTGAGGGTCAGGCTCTACGACACGTCTTATGCGGATGCTGCCGCTGAACTCATAGCCGAGCAGGTGATATCCAACCCGGGTCAAGTACCGATCAAGTTCAACGTGGAGTATGACCCCGACGACATCGACCCCAGAGCCACCTATTCCATATCGGCACGCATCATCGAAACCGGCGAGCGCCTGGCTTTCATCAACGACACCGCCTACGACGTGATCACTCGAGGCAACCCCCGCCGGGTCGACATGTTACTGGTCATGGCCACACCGCCGCCCGACCCGACCGGCCAATGGAACGAGTCGAACTGGCAGACCTGGGTCGAAGCCGAAGTTCCGGTGCTCGGTGCGGAACTGGTCGAGTTCCACCCCGAGCCGATCCTGCTCGTCGAACATCTTCAATCCACCATGGAAGGCTGTGCTCGCCCCGGTAGCGAGAGTTTCGAGGTGAGCGGAACCGACATCTTCGTCACGGTCACCTTGCAGCAGCCACCGCCGACTCCGTGGGCCATCCCGTGCGATGATGAGACCGTCACCGTCGAAGCGGTAGTCCGGTTCGGTGATTCGCTGAGCAGCGGCGAGACCTACCGGGTGATCGCCAACGGCGTCGAGACGGTGACGTTCACGGTGCCCTAGCGCTGAGCGAGGGGCATCAGCCGAAAGCAGCATTCCACGGTCCTCTTGCCTGCGCCAGTTATATAATCATAATTATTATAATAACATAGAATACAAATTTTCTTTGCTAGCAGGATTTCACTAGTATTTTTCCGGTAGAACGGCTGTTATCAAAGAGGCCATTTGTTTCGAAGATTGGGACCCCACCGTCGGCCGGTGGGCGCTGCAGGAGATCTGCGGGTCTCCTCTAGTGACCCCAAAAATTCACGACTCGGGAGGAGCTGCGAATGCCCGACGGTGAACAGGGAACTCGTCGACGCAACACCGATGAGACCACCAGGAAGTTGCTGGACGCTGCTGCAGCGACATTCGTGGAACATGGTTACGACAAGGCTGTTGTCAGCGACGTGGCCCGCCGCGCGGGGCTGACAACCGGTTCGATATTTGCTCGTTGGCCCAACAAGAACGAGATGATGGCCGCGGCCGTGGACCACATCTTCAGCCAGATCCTCCCCGACCAACGCCTCAAGCAGCTTGGTATCGAGGAGTGGCCTGCGATCAACATCTTTTTGGCGTGGGGCGACAGCTTGTTGCAAGGCGACGAGGCTCAGGATGTGATGGTGCAGGCGTTCGCCAGTGCCCGCAACAACGAAGCCGTCCAGCAGCGCTTCAAGCTGTACCTGCACGAGCAGGCTGAGCAAATATCCAGACTCGTCGAACGGACTGCAGCCGAGGCGAATGCCGACGCTGAGGTCAACGTGGCTGCGGTCACCCTGGCCATCCAGGCAGTCGGGATCGGCACACATCTGCTGCTCTCGGTAGGCCGGGACGACATCCACACGCCCTCTGAGAGCGAGTGGTCCCAAATGGTCGAACAGTTCTTCGCAGCGACGCTCAATCTCCCCCAACCCATCGCTGAACCCAACCCGCCGAACAGCTCCTGAAACCCCTTCAGGAGACCGCCAACGCCGAGCCGAAGGGAAACGGTGACCTGTACAGTGCGCTGGCAATGGCCCGACCGCGAGATCCATCAGCCCACGCAAAAAAACCCCGACGGGATTTCTTCGCCCGAGACTCACTCGAGGTCGCTCCCGAGATTCTGAACAAGCTGTTCGTCTTCGAGGCCTGCCGCGGCCGAGTGGTGGAAGTCGAGGCATACCGCGGTGCCGACGACCCAGGCAGCCACGGCCACCGCGGGATGACCCCGCGCACCGAGGTGATGTTCGGACCACCCGGGCATCTCTACGTCTACTTCACCTACGGGATGCACTGGTGCGCCAACGTGGTGTGCGGCACCGACGGAGAATGCAGCGCCGTCCTGCTGCGGGCCGTGACCCCGCTGACCGGCCTGGACGAGATGCGGAAGCGCCGGCCCGCGGCCCGGCGCGACCGGGACCTGTGCAGCGGTCCCGCCAAGTTCACCGCCGCGTTCGGTATCGACGGCACGCACAACGGCGCCGACCTGGTGACCGCCGATACAGGCATCGAACTGCTCGACGACGGAACCCCGCCCCCGCTTGACCCCGGCCGGTCCACCCGGATCGGCCTCAGCACCGGTGCCGATCTGCCGTGGCGCTGGTACGTCCGAGGCTGCGATGACCTGTCCCGCCGAGACCGAACACCGCCAAACGCATGATGTGACATTGGCGACCGATGACTAGGACGGGCACGAAAGTCAAGGAATGAGCGCTGGGGAATAAGTAACGTGTCGGTGGTGAACGACGCAAATCTCCAGGAGATCGACGCGGCTCTTCGCAACGACATCCGCCGGCTCGGTACCCAGCTCGGGTCGGCTCTGGTTCGTCAACACGGTCCGGAACTGCTCGAGAGTGTTGAGCAGGTGCGCACGTATGCGAGCCGGCTGCACCGCGACGGAGAGTCGGGCCGCGACCTGATCGATCACCTCACCGACGTCGACCTCGTCGAGGCGATCCTGTTGGTGCGGGCGTTCACCGTGTACTTCCATCTGGCCAACACCGCCGAACAGGTCCACCGCATCGAGCATCTCAACGCCAACCCGAGAACAAGCAACAGGCGTTTCGCCGAGACCGTCGCCAAACTTCAGGCCAGCGGAATCTCGGATTCCGAGATTGTCGAAACGGCACGGTCCCTCGATCTGCGACCGGTGTTCACTGCCCACCCCACCGAGGCATCCCGCCGATCAATACTCGACAAGCTCGCAGAGATCGCAGTTCTCATCGAGGAGCGCAACGAATCCAGCACCGGGGCAAGCGACAAGGCGCGCATCGACCGTCGGATCGACGAACTGATCGATGTCATCTGGCAGACCGACGAGTTGCGCAGAACCCAGCCCGACCCGGTCAACGAAGCACGCTCGATCCTCTATTTCCTGAACGAGATCACTACTGAGGGTGTTCCCGAACTCTTCGACGACATAGACGCGGTCCTGCGCGGCATCGGAGGAGCACTCGACGAGAGGGCGCCGGTTCATTTCGGGTCGTGGGTCGGCGGCGACCGCGACGGGAACCCCAACGTCACACCCCAGATCACGCTCGAGGTGCTCGAGTTCCAACGAAGTCGAGCGCTGCGCATCCTGATCCACGAGGTCGAGCAGCTCTCGGCCGAGCTGTCGGTCAGCGACATAGTCGCCGAGGTGTCGGCGGAGCTGCACAGCCAGCTCGACGCCGACAACGCAGCCTTCCCGGCGGTCACCGCACGCTTCAACCAACTCAGCCTCGGCGAACCGTACAGGCGGCGTTGCGGAGTCATCCATCACCGTCTCCAGGAGACCGCCAGCACACCCCCAGGGCCCAACGCCTACAGCTCGCCTCAAGAGTTCGATTCGGACCTGGCGGTCATGGAGCGTTCTCTCTTTGCGCACCGCGGTTCGCTGTTGGCGCAGGGACGCCTCGCTCGTTTGCGGCGCAGTGTGGCTCTGATCGGGTTTCACCTGGCCACGCTCGACATTCGAGAGCACGCTGAGGTGCACCACGACGCTCTGGGTCAACTCTTCTCGTCGCTCGACATCGACTATTCGGCTCTTGACCGCTCCGCCCGTGCCGATCTGCTCACCGCCGAACTCGGCAGCCGTCGGCCGCTCGCTCCGCCGACAGGCCGAACGGGAGGTGGCTCGCTTTCGCTGATGGCCGCTCTGCGCGACGCGATGAACCAGTCCGGCGACGAGATCATCGGCGCTTACATCGTCTCGATGACCAAGGGCGTCGACGACATCCTGGCGCCCGCCGTGTTGGCCCGCGATGTCGGACTCGTCGACCTGGTGGCGGGTGTGGCCCGACTCGATTTTGTTCCGTTGTTCGAGACGATCGACGATCTGCGAAGCATCGGCCCGGTCTTGCGCGAGCTGTTCGAGAATCCGTCGTATCGGCGCCTTCTGGAGTTGCGGGGCCGCAAGCAGGAGGTGATGGTCGGCTATTCGGACTCGAACAAGGACGGTGGTATCACGACCTCGCAGTGGGAGATCCACAAGGCGTTGCGTCAGATTGCCGAATTGGCTGCTGAGACGGGCATCAGGATCACCGTGTTCCACGGTCGGGGGGGCACGGTCGGGCGTGGCGGCGGCCCCACCAACGCGGCGATCCTCTCCCAGCCTCCCGGAGTCGTCAACGGTGCGGTCAAGATCACCGAACAGGGCGAGGTCATAGCCGACAAGTACGGGCTGCCGGGACTGGCCCGGCGCAACCTCGACCTGGCTCTGTCGGCGATGTTGGAAGCTTCTCTGGCGCATCGCACTCCACGCCACGAATGGTCGACGACGCACAGCTGGAACACGGTCATGGAGCTCATGTCGCAGCATTCTTTCGAGTCCTACCGGGCACTGCTCGAGACTCCCGGTTTCGTCGACTATTTCCAGAAGTCGACGCCTGTGGAGGAGTTGGCCGACATGAACATCGGCTCAAGGCCCGCACGCCGTACGAGTACCGGAGCGGGTCTTGAAGGACTCCGGGCCATTCCTTGGGTGTTCGGCTGGACCCAGTCCCGCCAGATCATTCCGGGTTGGTTCGGGGTCGGGACCGCTCTTGAAGCTGCCCGGTTGGCGGGGCACGCGCCCGACCTAAAGGCGATGTACGACGACTGGCAGTTCTTCGCGGCGTTCATCTCCAATGTTGAGATGACTCTCGTGAAGACGGACCTGGCGATCACGCGCTATTACGTCGACCGCCTCGTGCCGTCTGAGCTGCACCACTTCTTCGACACGATCGCGGCCGAATTCGACCGGACCGTCGCCGAGATCGCCCGAATCACCGACCGCGACCTTCTTGACGACCTGCCGATCCTGAAACGGACGTTGGACGTGCGTGACGCCTATCTGGACCCGATCAACGTTCTGCAGGTCGAGTTGCTTGCCCGCTCCCGTGCAGGGCATGACGACGGCCACGACCTGACTCGTCTGCGCCGCGCCCTGCTGTTGACCGTCAACGGAGTGGCCGCCGGTCTCCGCAACACCGGCTAGACGCTCGCAAACCTCGTCTAGTCGGAGGCTGGGGGGCGGTAGAAGATGGCCAACTGCGCGATGGCGGCAGCGACGCCTCCGACGGCGCTGATCAGCAGCCCGGTGGTGCCGTCGAAGTCCTCGATCAGTTCGAGCTGGTAGTCGAGGGAGTACTCGCCGGGACCGGTCACGGCGACGCCGACCGCGATGATCGCCAGCACGAAGTTGTACTCCCAGCCTTCGGCGACGATGAAGAAGCCGTTGTCGCGGTGCACTGTCCATCCGGCCACAACCATCAGCGCCACGAAGGCGAGTGCGGCCAGCGGGGTCAGCAGACCCAAGGCGAAGAGGAGCCCCGCTCCGACCTCTGTGGAGGCAGCGAGCAGGGCGTGGAACTTCCCTGGCCGCATCCCCATCGAGTCGAACCATCCTGCGGTGCCTTTGATCTTCCCGCCTCGGAAGAACTTTCCGTAGCCGTGGGCCGCGAGGGTCAGGCCGACGGCGACCCTGACGATCAGCGTGCCGAGGCTGAGAGCGTCCATGTCGGCTATGTAGTTCTCGGCGCCGAGCATCATTGTTGATCCCATTGCGTTCCTTTGCGATTCCTGCCCTTGCGATTCGAGCGCTAGGCGTCGGGTTTGTGCCTGATGGCTACCCGCGTACCGCGCCAGTGTAGAAGACTCGGCAAATGACCGTCATGCTCGCGGCCGCCTGTCGGACCCCGTTTGTGGGAACCGACGGTGCTCTCGCGGGCTGGCATCCGGTTGATCTGAGTGCCTTGGTGATGAACGAGGTGATCCGCCGGGGTGGTGTTGCTGCCGAGTCTGTTGACGAGGTGTGGGTCGGGTGTGCTGAACCGGTCGGTGCGCAGGGTGCGAACATGGCAAGGGCGGCTGTGCTCAGCGCCGGTTGGCCTGAGCGCATCGGCGGAGCAGTGGTCGAGGCGGCGGAGACGAGCGGGTCGGCCGCGCTCCATGCCGCTGTCGCTGGGATCGAGTCGGGCTCGGTCGGTACTGCGGTTGTGGTCGGGGTGTCGGTTGCGTCGATCGTGGCTCCCGGTGCCTCAGCTCTGGGGCGGGTGTACGGACAGCCTTGGGGTGAGGGCCCTGCCGCCCGAGTGGCCGAAACCGGGGGGTTGCTGCCTTCGCCGAGGGCGGCCGAGGCGGGTGCCGCTCTCCTTGAGATCGATCGGGCACAACAGGACCTCGCGGCGTCGCGCAGCGCGCAGCGTAGGCGCTCGGCCGTTGCCTCGGGTTTGGTTCGGGTCGCGGGCCGTGGTGGGAATCGCTCGCCTGCGGCAAGGGGAACCTTCGTCACCGGCGACGACCACCGGGAGGCGATCGAGGATCCTGCCGAGCTGGAGCCGCTGTTCGATGCTGATGGCACGGTCACGGCGCATTCGTTCGCTCCTCCTGTCGACGGTGCGGCGGCTTTGCTGCTCACCGCCGATGGTCTCGCGGTCGAAGGAGGGGTACTGGCCGAGGCAATTGGTGTGGGGCGCGCCGCGGGTGATCCCCTGGACGCGAGCGGAGGGGTTGGACAGGCGTTGCGGCGTGCACTCTCGGATTCCGGTGCCGCGCCTGCTGATGTGGTCCGCTGGGAGGTCGCTGAGACCACCGCGGCGGGGTTCTTGTCGGTCTGTCGGCGCCTCGGCGTGGATCCGGGGTGCGCCAATCCCGACGGGGGAACGCTCGGGGTCGGCGATGCCGGCGCCGCGGAGGAACTCCGTCTGACCGTCGACGGGGTGTTGGCCGCGGCTGATGGTGACTGGGTCGCGGCGGTCAGCGCTGGTACCACCGGCTCTGCGGTAACGCTGTGGCGTCGCCGAGCGTAGGCTGACCGTAGTGAACGTGTTGAATGTGCTCATCGCAGTGGCTGCGGGATTCTTGATCATTCGTATTGGTTTGGCGATGCTTCGGGGGCTCGCTCGGCCCGCGCCGGAACCGCCGCCTGCCGGGGAGCTTCGGAAGGTCAAGATCACCTACCGTTGCAGTATCTGCGGCACGGAGGTTCGGATGACGGTCGCCCCCGACGAGGATCCGGAACCTCCCCGCCATTGCCTTGAGGACATGGACCTGGTGGCTCCGGTCGAATGAGCCCGAATTTCCACAACCTGTGGGCAAAACCGTGGATAATCACACCCGTGTGATTACACCTGAGCGACCTGCCGACAGTCCTGAGCCTCTAGAGTTGCTGCATGCCTGACAAGCCAACCAAACGCCGCGTCTCGGGTGGCCGGGTCACGCCCAAAGGAACCAGACCCGACGGATACACCCCCGACACGGTGTCGCACACCGGCGCCGAGAGCATGCCGCCGAGCCCCATGTGGGTTCCGATCCTTATGTTTGGCCTGCTCGGGGTCGGGGTCGCGACGATTCTCGTGAATTACGTAGGTTCGTTCTGGGACACCTCGAACATCGTGCTGCTGCTGGGCCTGGGGATGATCCTGGCCGGTATCGTCACCGCGACCCAGTACCGCTGAACCCCGCCCGTTTCAACTCTCGAAGTTCTCCCAGTAGCGGCTCGGCATCGGTCCGCGCTGGTTCTTGTATTTCGACCGGAGTTCGTCGGAACCGTACGGGAATTCCGCCGCGGTGGTCATCTGTTGAAACGAGATCTGTCCGATCTTCATGCCCGGGTAGAGCTTGATCGGCAGGTTGGCGACGTTGCTGAGCTCCAGGGTCAACTGCCCGTCGAATCCTGCGTCCACGAATCCCGCTGTCGAGTGGATCAGCAGACCCAACCGGCCCAGACTCGACTTGCCTTCGAGCCTCGCAACGAGATCGTCGGGCACCGCGACCCGTTCGAGGGTGCTACCCAGCACGAACTCGCCCGGATGCAGGACGAACGACTCGTCCGATCCGACTTCCACCAGTTGGGTGAGCTCGCTGAGGTCCTCCTTCACGTCGATGTGGCCCATTGTGTGGTTCCTGAAGACTCGGAACGTCGCGTCGAGCCTCAGATCCACCGACGACGGCTGCAGCGCGGAAGGGTCGAGCGGCTCGATGATGATGCGCCCCTTGTCGAGCTGTTCGCGGAGTGTGCGGTCAGAGAGAATCACTTGTGTCCGATCTCGATTGCCCTTCGTCGGCGACCTTATCCGCGCCCGGCGACCTGACCACACGCTTTCCCTGGACCCAGACGTCGACGATGTCGGCCGGGCCTGATCTGCGCACCAGCTTTTCGAAAGTTCGATCCCAGTCGTCGATCTCGTCCCAGACACCGACGGTCGACCCGCCGCCGATGCGCAGTGCTACCGCATCGAACACTCTGCCCGGTTCCAGAAGACCCGCTGGGATGCCGAGCAGGTCGGCTCCTCCGACGGTCGCCAACCAGAAGGCCGTGGGGATGTCTATCCGCGATCGTTCAACCCCGGGGACCCCGGGCAGCAGGCCGTCTTCGAGCATCCGCGACGAGGTCACAGCCTGTCGGCATTGGACCAGCAGCGAAGCTGACGACCCGCCGGCGATGTCGGTGCCGAGCCCGACCCGCATGCCGCTGTCAAGACTGGCTCGCGCTGCGAATACCGCGTTCGAGAAGTAGGCGTTCGACAGCGGGCAGTGGGCAACCCCTGCACCTTCGGCGACGAGCAGCTCGCGGTCGCTGCCGGTCAGATGCGTGCCGTGCGCCAGGACCGTGTGCTGCCGGATCAGACCGAAGTCGTTGAGCGACTCGCTGTCGGTGCAGCCGTGGCGGTCAAGCACGTAACCGTGCTCCCAGTCGCCTTCCGAGCAGTGCGTCTGCACGAGAGCCCCGGTTGCTTCGGCAAGCTCGCCCATCCCCTCCAATGCGGCGTCGCTGCAGGCGGGAATGAAGCGGGGGGTGACCATCGGCTGGACCAGGCCGAGCGGATCCGGCAGCGACCGCAGAGCTTCTATCGAGCGGGCTGACGCCTCCACCGATTCGCTGGGGCTGGTGTCTCGATACCACTCGGGGGTGCCGTCGGGATGGTCCATTGCCACCCGACCGATGAACGCCCGCTGTCCGAATTCGATACAGGTTTCGGCGAGGGCGATGGTCGCTGGTTCATGGATGGAGGCGTAATAGACCGCTGTGGTGGTGCCGTTGCGCAGCAGCGACGGGACCATCGACTCCCAGACGCGCCTTGCGAAGGCGATGTCGCTGAACTTTGCCTCGAGTGGGAAGGTGTGGTTGTTAAGCCACACCTCGAGGGGGAGGTCGAGCGCGGTGCCGAGTTGAGGCCATTGAGGCGCATGCACATGCGTGTCGATCATGCCCGGGATCAGCACTTCGTCGGCGTCGAGGCTCCTGTCCGCCGCTGCCCCACCTCGTGGCGCCACCGACACAATGACGCCGTCTTCGCTGATCGTCACGAGGTGGTCTTCAAGAACTTGAAGGATGCCCGGCTGCGGCGTCTGCAGGATGGTTCCGCTCACGGTGGTTGGCATGGACGCTCGATTCTCAACGACGGTTTCGCTGCCCGACGCGATTGAAGCCGAGCGGGCAGCCGATTTCCACTGGAGGCCGCATGGTCTGGGCACCGCTCGCACCAATAGACTGCGACCGAGCGGATGCGGCCTAGCCGATCCGGCTCGGATCGACCGTTCACGCGGGTGTAGTTCAATGGTAGAACATCAGCTTCCCAAGCTGATAACGCGGGTTCGATTCCCGTCACCCGCTCCAACCCGATACCAGCGGACACCCCTCATTGAACGGCCCGGTCCGGTTGCCCGTCAGGTCAGTTATGTTGTCTGCTGATATCTGTCGTGGGAGAAGCAGCTGTGAAACAGACACGGGGGGACAACGGCGTCGCTGAAGCAGACTCGCCCGTGCAGGTTCCGAGGCGGGGTTTCGTCAAGGGCGCTGTCGGAGTGGCTGGTTTCGCGGCGTCGGCCGCGGTGCTGGCCGCATGTGCCGACAACCAGGTGTTGAACCCCGACAACGGAAGCGCCGACAACGCAGGCGCTGAAGGCCCCAGCGGCACCGCGGGCACTTCGTTCTCCGGGCCTCAGATCAGCTGGGACATGGCCACCAGTTGGCC
The DNA here is from genome assembly GCA_965221585.1 of Candidatus Aldehydirespiratoraceae bacterium. Lineage (GTDB taxonomy): Bacteria > Actinomycetota > Acidimicrobiia > Acidimicrobiales > Aldehydirespiratoraceae > VXYK01. The sequence goes on from OZ244898.1 coordinate 2,924,358, forward strand.
CGAGTCTTTGGTGACGCTGTACGGCGCGGCACAGTTCTTCGCCGACAAGGTCAGTCAGCTCACCGGCGGGGCGTTCAGGATCACCCCCAGGCCCGCGGATGAACCCGTCGGGGCGCTCGACGTGTTGTCGGCCGTGCGCGACCTCGAGGTCGACATGGGGCACAGCGCTTCGTACTACTACGTCGATCTCAGTCCTGTGCAGCAGTTCGGGACCACGGTCCCGTTCGGGCTCACGCAACGACAGCAGAACGCCTGGCTCTACCACGCCGGCGGCCTGGAGATGCTCAACGACTTCTACGCCGGCGAGCACGGGATCATCACCTTCCCCGCCGGCAGCACCGGATGCCAGATGGGGGGCTGGTTCACCGAGGAGGTCCGCACCGTGGACGATCTGCGCGGGCTGAGAATGCGCATACCGGGATTGGGCGGACAGGTGCTGGAGAACCTCGGCGGCGTGGCGTTCAATCTGGGCGCCAACGAGATCCGCGACGCCATCGCCAGAGGCGACATAGACAGCGCTGAGTTCGTCGGCCCGACCGATGACCTGATTCTGGGACTCGACGAGTTCGACGGTGATCTCTACTACTACCACCCGGGGTGGTGGGAACCCGGCACGACTCTGGAGGTGCAGATCTCGCTCGAGCGCTGGAACGAGCTGCCGCCCTACTACCAGTCCGTTGTCGAGATCGCGGCGATGGCTGCCAACATCAACACGGTCGCCCACTACGACTACCGCAATCAGATCGACTTGAAGAAGATCCAGCAGTTCGCGGTCGTCCGCGAGTTCTCCCCGGAGTTGATGCGGGCGTTCAAAGCCGAGACGGAGAATGTGCTCAACGGGCTCGCCGCCGACGATCCGCAGTTCCGGGCCATCTTCGAACACTGGCGGCAGTTCCGTGACAGCATCTCGGTGTGGCACGGGTTGGCTGAGCGGTCATTTCTGTCGCAACAATCCACCATCTGGATCTAGGTTCTGTTGACGACACGACTTGCCCCTATCTACACGACTTGAAGGAAACGCCGTACATGAGCTCTGACAACTGGACATTCTCCGACTATCGCCTCGGCGACACCGCGCTGCCTGAGCCGAACCTCGGTTGGAACATGTACGGCACGGGTATTGAGAGCATGGGGAGCGACGGCTCGCCCGAGCCGATGGAGGTTCCCACACCTGGGCCGGACCAGTTGCTGATCCGCGTCGACGCGGTGGGCCTCTGCTTCTCGGACGTGAAGCTGATCCGTCTGGGCAACGACCATCCGAAGCTGTATGGCCGCGACCTGGCGGTGGACCCCACTCGTCTGGGTCATGAGGCTGCGGTCACCGTGATCGAGGTGGGGTCCGAGCTTGCGTCGCGGTTCAGCAAGGGTGACCGTCTGGCGATCCAGCCCGACATCTATGTCGACGGGCGCAGTACCGCTTACGGCTACACGATTCCTGGCGGCCTGATCCAGTACCACGTGATCGGATCTGAGGTTCTTGACGCAGACGAAGGTGAGTACGTGATTCCGGTGGCCGACGAGATCGGTTATGCCGCGGCGGCTCTGTCGGAACCCTGGGCGTGCGTGGAGGCGGCCTACACGCAGCGTCGGCGCCTTGAACCCCTTGCCGGCGGCAAGGCTTGGATCATCGGCAGTCCGGCCGACCTGACCGAATACGAGTTCGGCGGATGCTTGGCCGGGTTGGCTTCGGTCGTGCTCTCCGATCTGTCGCCGGAGGTCGAGGCGCGTGTGCGCGCGTCGATCGGCACCGACACCGAGGTGGCCATCGCAGGTGGGATCGACCCGGGCGACTACGGGGCTCTGGCTGCTGAGCAGACCGGAGGAGCAGGTTTTGACGACATCATCCTGCTCGACCCGCGTTCCGCTGTGCAGGTGACCGAGGCGGCCAGACAAATCGCCTTTCGGGGAACCTTGAACCTCGTCGGCAACCATCCCCTCGACGGTCCGGCTGAGATCGATTTCGGTCGTCTTCACTACGACTACACGGCCTATGTCGGGACCCGGGGACCCGATGTGACCGCGGCGTACGGCGAGGCCCGCAACCGCTGCGACCTGCGCCCGGGCGGCACCGCGGTGTTCATCGGGGCGGGCGGGCCGATGGGGCAGATGCACATTCAGCGGGCGATCGAGAGCACCGACGGTCCTTCAACCATCATCGGGGTCGACCCCGACGGTATCCGTCTGGCGGTCCTGGAAGCGTCGCTGCGTCCGCTCGCCGAGAAGGCAGGCTGCACGCTCGAGCTGTTCGATCCGAGCGCGGCGAGCGAGACCACCGAGGATTTCGTCAGCCGGCTGACCGGAGGCGAGGGCGCCGACGATGTGGTTGTGACGGTGCCGGTGGCCGCGGTGATGGCCGACGCGGCTCGGCTCATGAACCCCGACGGGATGCTGGTGTTCTTCGCCGGGATCGCCAACGGCACGATGGGCCCGCTCGACATGAGCCGCGTCTATCTCCACAACGCCCAGTACACCGGCACTTCGGGGTCTGCGATCAGCGACCAGGAGCTGGTGCTCGACAAGGCGCTGAACGGTTCGCTCTCCCCGGCTCTCAACCTGGCCGCAGTGGGCGGGATCGAGGCGGCCCGCGACGGTGTGGAGGCGGTGATGCAGGGCCGTTTCGCGGGCAAGGTCATGATCTTCCCGCAGGTGAGCGGTGTTCCCCTGTTGAGCTTGGCTGAGCTGGCCGAGCAGTTCCCCGAGATCGGAGCTGCCCTCGGCGAGCGGGGAGAATGGACCCCTGAAGCCGAGCAGCTCATGTTCGAGAAGTACCGAGCCACCCCAGTGCCTTGATCACAACCCTCACCCCGAACCCGAGCATCGACCGCACCTTGGCCATCGGCCGGTTGGAGCGCGGCGAGGTGCTGCGAGCGACGACCGCCAGCGTCGAATTCGCCGGGAAGGGTGTCAATCTGGCACGGGTGTTGACTACCAACGGCCATCAGGCTCAGGCGGTGATCCCCGGCAATCCCGACGGCCTTGCCGATCTGATCGCGCCCTTGAACGAAGCCGGAACCCGAACCCACATGGTCCCCATAGAGGGCACTATCCGCACCAACCTCACGATCATCGAGGACGACGGAACCACCACAAAGATCAACGAGAGCGGTCCCCGTCTCAGCGAGTCTGCGGTCGACGCGCTTCTTGAAACAGCCGTCGAGAAGGCCGCCGATTCGCGCTGGCTCGTGGCCAGCGGCAGCCTTCCCCCGGGTGCACCCGCCGACTTCTATGTGCGGCTCGCCGAGCGGTTGCCGGACCCGGCCGAGAAGCTGGTGATCGACACCAGCGGCACGGCTCTGGCACAGATGGCCCATACTCCCTGTGCCGTGGCGAAACCGAACCTCGAGGAGCTGGCGAGCTTGACTCAGAAACCGCTGTGGACTCTGGGCGATGTGGTGGATGCGGCCAGTGAGCTCCAGCGCCACGGCTGGGGCACGGTTCTGGTCAGCCTGGGGGGCAGCGGCGCGGTGCTTGTCGACGACGATGTGAGTTACGGCAATTCTCCGGCGGGCGACATCCGCAACACGGTCGGGGCCGGCGATGCGCTGCTCGCCGGGTTTCTGGCCGGCGGCGCGAAGGGACCGGCCGCTCTGCAGAATGCTCTGGCGTGGGCTCGGGCCGCGGTTCGCTCAACGGACACGGTCGGGCCTCGGTGCACCGACGAAGACCGGGCCGCGGTGACCATGACCGCCCCTGTTCCGCTCGATATGAGCGTCGGCCACACCTAGGACTGGGCCCTTGACCCAACGACCGGCGGCCCTTGGTCGGGTGGCGAAATCGGTCTATTTCCGCGAGACTCAGCTTGAATGGCCGAACCGAGGATCAAACCGTTCCCTATTCCGATATCCGCCATGTTTCAGCGCGGCTTGCGCGGTTACGTCGCAAACGTGGTTCCTCTGACGCTGGCGGCTGTTGTCACTCTCGGGGTCTATGCGGCCTTCGGGATCCCGGCAGCAGGGGCGTTCAACGACGGAGACACAGTCCGCTACCTGGGTTTGAACATCACTGGCATGGTCCTGGCGAGCATGGTGGCGCTTCCCTGGTTCACCTACGCGCTCAACACCGCTCGCGACGAACCGATCGATATTGCAGCGCCGTTTCGGGACGGGACTCGATTCGTCGACCAGTTGGTCGCCTCATTCTGGTTCTGGGCTGCGTTCCTTCTGGGATTCCAATATCTGTTGACGATTCCGGCGTTGTTTGTTGCCGTGTTGTACGGATTCTTCGGTTTTGTCGTCGCCGAGAGGGCGGTTGACGGCCCACTGCGGGCTCTGGGCACCAGCGTCCGCTTGGGCGAGAAGCGGCGGATCGCGTTGTTCGCTCTGCTGGTGCTGTTCTTCATGTTCAATTTCGCGGCGCTGTTCCCGCTCAGTCTGGGCGTGAATCCTGTGACGGTCGTTATCACCCTGATCACTCTGGCGATGACGGCCAGCATCTCGATGGTTGCCTGGGCGTGTCTCTACGACACTCTCGACGACATGCTCGTCCCGCTGCCTCCGGCGCAGAGACCGCAGTGGGGCGCGAGAAGGAAGCCGAAGAGGTCGAGAAGGCCGAGGAGACGGTGATGAGCTCACCAGGAGAGGCGAAACTCGTCGGAACCGGCGCTGCCGGAGGTGTTGCTATCGGGCCCGCGGTGGTCATCGACACGGTGGAGGTCGAGATCCCTGACACGGATGACCCGGTCGCGTCCTTCAACGATGCTATGGCGGCGGTGCAGGCCGATTTGATCCGACTGCAGGAACATGCCCGCAATGCCGGCCGAACCGAGGCCGCCGAGGTGCTCGGCGCCCAGGCCTTGATGGCCGAGGATCCGATGTTGGCCGATTCTGTTGCGGCAGGGGTCGAGGCCGGGGCGACCCTCGAGGAGGCTGTGACCAACACCTCTGCGGAGATCGCGGCCATGTTCGCGGCTATCGACGATCCCTACATTGCGGCCCGAGCGACCGATGTGGTGGAGGTGACCGACCGGGTGCGGCGTCATCTCGCCGGGGTTGAGAGTACGGATCTGGGTGCCATCGAGGTTCCGTCGATCCTTGTGGCCGAGGCGATCACCGCAGCCGAGACGGCGCTGCTGGACCCCAATCTGGTTCTCGGATTCATCACCGAGGCCGGCGGTCCGACCAGCCATGTGGCGATCATCGCCCGGTCGTTGGGTGTGGCCGCGGTGGTGGGAACGACCGGCGTGGTGCAGATGGTGAACTCGGGTGATGTGGTTGCGCTCGACGGCACCAGTGGTGATGTGGCGATTCGCCCTGACGACGAGACCACTGCCGGTTTCACCGCTCGTCGGGACGCGTTCGTGGCCGCGCAGCAGGCTGCGGCACGGTTCAGGGGGGTGCGTGTCAGCCTGGGGGATCGCCCTGTGGCTGTCCCGGCCAATGTCGGTTCCCGTGAGGACATCGAACTTGCGATCGCCGAGGGAGCGGACGGCATCGGTCTTCTGCGCACCGAGTTCCTGTTCCTGGACCGCGCGGCCGCGCCGAGCGAGGAGGAGCAGTTCGAGTTCTATTCGCTGGCGGCCCAGGGGTTCACCGACACCGTGGTCATTCGGACCTTCGACATCGGAGGTGACAAGCCGGCCTCCTATCTCGACATCGACCCGGAGGAGAATCCGTTCCTCGGGGTGCGCGGCGCCCGTCTCTACTCCCAGGAGTCCGACCTGTTCAACACCCAGGTGCGGGCGATCCTGCGGGCCGCGGTTCATGGGGACGTGTCGATGATGCTGCCGATGATCTCCCATGTGAGCGAGATTCGCAGCGTGCGCGCCCAGATCGCCGAGGTGGCCCAGCAGCTGGCCGACGAGGGCGTCGCTCATAAGGTGCCGGCGATAGGTGTGATGGTCGAGGTTCCTGCGGTGGCGTTGGTGGCGGATGCAATCGCCAAAGAGGTCGATTTCTTCTCGATAGGCACCAACGACCTGACGCAGTACACGATGGCCGCGGACCGCACCAACGGCGAGCTCGACGGTTTCCAGGATCCTCTGCATCCGGCTGTGCTGGCTCTGTGCAAGCTGACAGCCGATGCCGCGCATCGCCACGGGATCACAGTTTCTGTCTGCGGGCTGGCGGCGGCGGATCCGACCGGTGCGGCGGTACTCGCCGCTATGGGAATCGACAAGCTGTCGGTCAGCGCCCGGTCTGTCAACCCGACCAAGTCCGTCATCGATTCTCTCGAAGCTGCAACCGCCGAGCGTCTGGTTCAGCCGGTGCTCGCCGCCGCGAGTGCTGAGGAGGTACGGGAGGTCGTTCGTTCAGAGAGCTCGCCGGCGTGACCGTCGATATCGACACCAGGGTCATTCGGATCACCCGCTGGCTGGTCGACCAGCACCGCCCGAGAAGCACCGCGGATCTCGCGGCTGAACTCGGTCTGAGCCAGCGAGTGGTTCGTTATCGGCTCGACCAGGTTGAGCGCTACCTCCGCGACAAGGGTGCCGAGCTGGTTCGCCGTCAGGGTCTCGGGTTGGCGATCGAGGCGACGGACGATCTGCGCCGACAGATCCGCGAGGATCTTCTGTCGCGTCCGCAGGCACCCCGGGTCTATGCCCCGGAGGAGCGGGCTCGGTTGCTGTTGGCAGCGTTGCTCTGGACCGCGCCGGCGATGACTTCGCTGGAGGAGCTGCATGACGAGTTGGAGGTGTCGAAGACTTCGGCTCGTCGTGATCTGCATGTTTGTGAGTCCTGGCTCGAGCGCAACGGTCTGCCGTTGGTGCGGCGCCCCGGCAAGGGGATTTCGGTGGTCGGTTCTGAGCGTCGTATTCGCAGGGTGATGGTGCAGTTCACTTTGGAGTCGGTCCCTGAGGACGTGCTGCGGCTGCAGATGGGTGACGATGCCGAGGCCCGCGAGCAGTCCTCGGTTCGTGTGCCGGTGGGGCTTCGGGAACGGTTGTTCGCTCTGCCGCTGGCGGAGACTGCGGCGATCGTGCGCCGCAGCACGATCAGTGAGACTCTCACGTCGGGTCGGAGCGATGTTGTGTTCGCGCTGTTTCTGGCTGTTTCGATCACCCGCTTGCGGGACGGTCACCGGGTTGCGATGGAGACCGGGTTGCATCGTTCGGTCATGGACCATCCGGTGGCGTCGAGCGTGTCGGACTTGGTCCCCGATGTTGAGAAGATTCTGGGGTTCGAGTTGCCGGCGGAGGAGTTCGCGGCGATCACGGAGTACCTGCTCGGTCTCGACGCCCTCGATGCGGTGTCCACCGATTCGCTGCCGATCACCAGGGATCTGCTCGGCAAGGTGATCGACACCGCAGGTGAGCGGTTGCATGTTGCCTTGCGGGAGGATCGGGAGCTGCGGCGGAGCCTGGCTCTGCATCTTGGCCGGTTGAGCGTCCGGCTCCGTCACGGGCTGCCGATTCACAACCCGTTGCGGGAGGAGGTGTCGAACCGTTATCCGGATGTTCATTCGGTTGCCGCTGACATCGCCACGCTGGTTGAGACGGAGATGGGCGTGTCGATCACTCTTGATGAGGTCTGTTTCATCACCATGTACCTCGCCGGGGCGATGGAACGTGCTCAGTTGCGGCCGCGTCGCAAGGCCTTGGTGGTGTGTCCGAGTGGTATGGCGACGGTCTGGGTCCTGGTCTCTCGGATCAAGGCTGAGTTCCCGGAGCTCGAATTGGTGGAGGTTCTCTCGGAACGCGGCTACGAGGCGCTGAGCCACGACGAGTTCGACCTGGTCATCAGCACGATCACACTTCGGGAGATCAATGCTCCGGTGGTTGTGGTCAGTCCTCTGCTGTCGGCGTCCGACGTTGCCCGAGTTGCGCGCTACACCTAACGCTGCGCCGTTTTGTCATATCTGCCTAGTGCCTTATTGGCAGTAGCGAACCGTGACGGCTCTGTGACATGTTTACGTCAGCATTACGAAAATAGGGGGAGGACCCGCGCATGCAACGTATTCAACGTATTGGCGGTTTTCTGTCCAGCATGGTCATTCCGAACATCGGAGCGTTCATTGCTTGGGGCTTGATCACCGCTCTGTTCATTCCACCCGGATGGCTTGAGAAGACCGGGCTTGACTGGGATTGGGGAACCATCACAGGCAACACGGTCGGCCCGATGATCAAGTATCTGTTGCCGCTGCTAGTGGCCTATACGGGCGGCAAGTTGATCCACGGTCACCGGGGAGGTGTGCTCGGAGCTGTCGCCGTCATGGGTGTTATCGGTGGTGCGAACTTCGAGATCACCGTCGGTGGCGATGTGATCGGTGGTGACCCGCCACAGTTCCTCGGAGCCATGCTGGTCGGGCCTCTCGCCGGTTGGGTGATGCGGGAGATCGACAAGGTGCTCGAACCTCGAACTCCAGCGGGATTCGAGATGTTGGTCAACAACTTCTCCCAAGGTATCTCTGGTCTCTTCCTGGCCATGTTGGGGTATCGGATCATCGGCCCGATCATGAGCACCATCGCCGAGGCGTTCGGTGACATGGTGGAGAGCATCGACGATTCCGGCCTGCTGCCGTTGGTCGACTTGCCCATTGAGGTTGCCAAGGTGTTGTTCTTGAACAATGCCATCAACCACGGTGTGCTGACGCCGCTAGGCACGACCGATGTGGGCGAGACCGGGCGTTCGGTGTACTACATGCTCGAGTCCAATCCAGGACCTGGTCTTGGTCTGCTGCTCGCCTACTGGTTCGCCGGTAAGGGCCTGGCCAAGCTCTCGGCTCCCGGTTCGATCATCATTCACTTCTTCGGTGGTATCCATGAGGTGTACTTCCCGTACGTGCTGATGAACCCGGTGATGATCGTCGCAATGTGGGCAGGAGGCATCTCGGCCGACATCATCTTCACGATCTTCGATGCCGGATTGACTGGGCCACCGTCTCCAGGAAGCATCTTCGCTTACTTCACGTTCACACCATCTGATGGGGCTGCGGCATTCGGTGTATATGCCGGGATCGCAGTCGGGGCAGCCGCCGCATTCTTCGTGGGCAGTATCTTGCTGCGGCTATTCCCGGTGAGAGACATGACCGACGCCGATGACGAAAGCGACGACCTCGCTGACGCCATGGCCGGCGTACCGGGTGTCTCCTAAAGGGGCCTGAAGTCTGATATCTGTTGTGGGGTGGTCTGGAGTGTCCGGACCACCCCACAACATGAACTGCCGCACGGCATCGAGAATTGAATAGGGGGACCGACGTGACAGAACGCGTGACCAAGCAGGCCGACGAGATCAAGCTGATCGTCTACGCCTGCGAGGCTGGTATGGGAAGCAGCTTGATGGGCGCCAACCAGTTGAAGAAGATGGTGAAGAAGGCGAAGCTTGACATCAACGTCGTGCATTCACCTGTGGGCCAGTTGACCGACGCAGCTGACGTGGTGGTCGTTCACAAGGGTCTGGCCAAGCAGGCGCAGACCAAAGTTCCGGGAGCGGCGATCATCCCGTTCACGCTGTTCATGAACGACCCGGCCGTCAAGGCACTGGTCAAATCACTGACCGCGGGCGAACCGGTCGTTTCCGCGATGTGAGTCTGCTCATGGACGACTCGCTCGCCGCCGTTCTCACGCCCGATGACATTGTCCTCGGTCATCATTCCGATTCGATGAACGAGGCCATTGAGCATGCGGGTGGACTGTTGGTGGCTCGGGGGTCGATCTCCGACGAGTACATCGACGGTATGAAGCAGCGCGAGACGAAGGCTTCCACCTATCTGGGCAACGGTGTCGCCCTGCCGCACGGACTGCTCGAGAGCAAGGACTACATCCGTTCCACCGGGATCGTTGTGGTCCAGCATCCTGACGGGGTCGACTGGCAGGCGGGGACCGCCCATCTGGTTGTGGGGTTGGCCGCGGTCGGCGACGACCATGTCAAGGTGCTCTCCCAGCTTGCCGAAGTCCTGCAGGACGAGGATCTCTGCGAGACGCTGTGGCGAACCGACGATGCCCAGTTCCTGTATGACTGCCTTACCGCTGACCCTGAAGACGACTAGACGACCGCTGACCTCTAGGGGGCCCAATGGACCGTGAGATCATCATTACCAATCCGCAGGGTCTTCATGCGCGCCCTGCGTCTGCTCTCGTGGAGCAGATGAAATCGTTCGACGCGAAGGTGAGCGTCGAGGTTGGTGCAAAATCCGCAAATGCAGCGAGCATCATGAGCGTGCTTGCCCTCGGCGCCACCACCGGCGACACCGCCCGGGTGACCGCTGAAGGCGCCGATGCGCAAGCCGCTCTCGATGCCGTTGAACTGATCCTGACTTCGGAGGACGACTGAATGGCCAGACTGAACCACGATGCTCTCAGCGAGGCTGTAAGTACAGCTGTGGGCGCAACTCCAGACCCGAGCGGTGAGGCTGACCTTGTGTTCGACAAGGGTTCGATCAAGGGTTCGATCATTGTGGCTTCCGAGACCGGGGATCTGAAGTCTGCCTTCAAGCGGGCCAAGAAGATCAACGGCTACCGCTGGGTGGCGATCAACCGGGAGGATCTGTTCGGTGCCAATCCTCTGTCTCTGGGTTCCAAGGCCGGGATTCTCGACGCCGCCGGCAAGGTCCTCAAGAACGCCGACACGCCCCGCAAGAAGGTCTAGAACTCCCCCACGGCGGCAACCCCTCACGCTACTGAGAGGAAAATATCCCTACTCTCAGTAGACGCGCCCAATTGGTAGTGCTACGGTCGCTCGCACCAGATTCAATTCCAATTGGGGGAGACATGGCCACTGATCTTGAGATGTTCGTAGGGGCCGATGGCCGCGAGGAACAGGTGCGGGAGGTGGAAGCCCGCATCGAGGCTGACAACATCCAGTACCTGTACTGCCAGTTCCTTTCCGTCACCGGACGGATAATGGGCAAGGGAATACCGGCCAAGCACTTCGGCATGATTGCCCGCAAGGGCTTCCAGCTCGTCTACGGCTCAACCGCGAACCTGTTCATCGACCGGCACGGAGAGTACATCGGCTACGGGCCCGAGGCCCGCGAGCTGGTCGGCATCGCCGAACCCGAGACCTTCATGCCTCTGCCGTGGGACAGCCGCACGGCCCGGGTCTGGTGCACGCTGTTCCGCGGACGTGAGGAGGAAGTCGACGGCGGCGCGTTCCTCACCTCGGACTGCCGCGGCAACCTGAAGCGCATCCACGCCGAGTTCGAGGCCAAGCACGGACTGCATCTCCGGGCCGGTTGCGAACCGGAGATGATGTGGCTGCGAGCCGACGAGCACGGCAAACCGACCGTCGAGGGCCTCACCAAGCCCAACTGCTACCACATCGACCAGTTCGCTGAACTCCAGCCGCTGATCCACAAGGTGGTCGAGTACTGCGAGGCGATGGGCCTCGACATGATCCAGGGCGACCACGAGGACGCACCCGGACAGCTCGAGCTCAACTTCAACTTCGACCGGGCCGAACTCACCGCCGACCGGCTGAGCACCTACCGCCAGGTCTGCAAGCAGGTGGGCCGGGAGCTGGGGGCGTTCCCCTGCTTCATGCCCAAGCCCTTCATGGGCGTGTCGGCCAACGGCTGCCACCACAACATCTCGTTGTGGGACTCCGAAGGCAACAACAAGTTCATGCCCGAGGGCGACAACCCGCAGATGCCCGGCCCGATCGGGATGAAGGCCATCGGCGGGATCCTCGAGCATGTCCGGGCGCTCACCTGCCTGACATCGCCGACCGTCAACTCCTACCGCAGGCTCTGGGACACCGGCTTCTGGGCGCCGGTGTTCGCCGACTGGGGATACCAGAACCGCACCACGGCGCTGCGGGTCAGCGCACCGGGCCGCTTCGAGTACCGCTCGGTCGACAGCGCGGTCAACCCGGCCCTGTCGTTCGCCGGCCTGCTCAAGGCCATGGACGACGGCCTGGACCGCAGCCTCGACCCGGGCGAGCCCGAGGAGCGCAACATCTACGACGCCATGAAGGAAGGCAAGCAGGTCAAGAAGATCCCGCTGACCCTCGGCGAAGCGCTCGAGGCCTTCGACAACGACGAGGTCATCAAGGCGGCGCTTCCGGGCGAGATGTACAAGGTGTTCATGCACTACAAGACCGACGAGTGGGAACGGTTCCTGCACACCGTCTCGGACTGGGATGTCGAGGAGTACCTCGACGTCCTGCCCTGATCCGGCTCGAATCGTCCAGCTCAACTCTCACAACTCAACAGCCACCTAGGGAGGTAGCACCATGTGCGGCATCGCAGGAGTGATCCACCGCGACGGCACAGCCGACATCGGCGCCGAACTGACAGCCATGCTGCAGGCAATGAAACACCGGGGGCCGGACTCCACCGGCTACGCGGTGTACGGGCCGGCCGACGACCTTGTCGTCATCCGGTTCGTGCTCGCTGAACCCAACCGCAGCACCGGTTTCGGCATGGAGGAACGTCTGGCGCGCAATCGTCTGGAGGTCGAGGCACGGCTCGCCAAGATCGGTGCCGAGGTGGCCACGGTCACCAGCGACACCGGCTACGCCTTCCGGGCCACGGTCCGCTACAGCGGCGAGCTCAAGCCGCTGGCCGACTACCTCGAGGACGTCCCGGGCTGCGAGGTGCTGTCGCTGGGCAGTTCGCTGGAGATCATCAAGGACATGGGCGACGCCAACACGGTGTCTGACCAGTACGGGCTCGGCTCGTTCCGCGGTACCCACGGCGTGGGGCATGTGCGCATGGCGACCGAGTCCGAGGTCGATCTGGCCAGCGCCCACCCCTACTGGGCCTATCCGTTCGCGGATGTGGCGGTGGTCCACAACGGGCAGCTGACCAACTATCACCAGTGGCGTCGCCGCCTCGAGCAGGCCGGTCACCGTTTCCAGAGCGAGTGCGACTCGGAGATCATCGCCGTGTACCTGGCTGAGAAGATGTCGGGCGGGTTGTCGCTGGAGACTTCCATGAAGGACAGCCTCGACGACCTCGACGGTGTGTTCACCTACGTGTGCGTCACCGGCAACGAGTTGGGGATCGCCAAGGACGAGATGGCGGCCAAGCCGCTGGTGCTGTTCGAGTCCGACGATCTGGTGGCGGTGGCCACCGAGGAGGTGTCGATCCGGACTCTGGTCAAACGCGAGGTCGAGACCCGCGATCCGTACGAGCGGGAGGTGCTGGTGTGGCAAGTGTAGGTTCACGCAGCGGTGTCTCCTACGACGCCCGGGGCCTCGTCGAGCCCCATGCCGAGATGCCCGACAACATCGAGGTCGACGGCGGCCGGGCTCGTTTCGACGCCACAGACCTGACGATCCGCCAGATCAACATGGCCTTGCGGAAGCTGATCTACAACGACGGCATCACGGACGTCACAGTGCTCAACCCGTCGTCGAAGCATTCGCTGGCGGTGGGCATCCTGAAGCGCTGCCGGATCCATTTCGAGGGCAGCCCCGGTTGGTTCGCCTGCGGTCTTATCGACGGACCCGAGGTCACGATCAACGGCCGGGTGGGCTGGTCGCTGGGCGAGAACATGATGTCGGGCGTGGTCGTGGTAGAACGCGGTGCCGGGTCGTTGACCGGCGCGGCGATCCGCGGCGGCGACCTGATCGTCAAGGGCGATGTGGGTGCACGCACCGGCATCGACCAGAAGGGCGGCACGATCATCGTGGGCGGCGATGTCGGGATCAACACCGGGTTCATGATGCAGCGGGGCCGGCAGATCATCTGCGGCAACGCCGGCCAGAATCTGGGCGACTCGATGTACGACGGTCAGATCTATGTGGCCGGCAAGGTGCAGTCGCTGGGCGTCGACTGCGTGCCGGGCGAATGGACCGATGCCGACACCGAGCTGATCGAACGCAAGTTCCGCATCCACGGGCTGGGAGATCCACCCCAGTTCGAGAAGTTCGTCTGCGGCAAGCAGCTACACAACTACGACTCGCTTGAGCCTTCCGAGCGCAAGCTGGTGATCTGAGCCCACATCACAAAGAGACGAGGAGACAACGATGAGCGAAGTCAACAAGAGCACCGACGTGTTGGGCCAGAGCCGGATCTTCACGCGTGAGGTGATCAACGACATCCATGTGAAGTCCGAGCTGGGCCGTTACCGAATGCGCGGCTTCTCGATCTTCAAGAAGATCCCGCATTGGGACGAGCTGGTGTTCCTGCCTGGAACCCTGACCCGTTTCGTGATCGAGGGCTACCGCGAGAAATGCGAGACCAAGACCGTGCTCGGGTCGCGGTTCGCGGCCAAGCCGCTGGAGCTCGACATTCCCGTGTACATCACCGGCATGAGCTTCGGCGCTCTGTCGCTGGAGGCCAAGATGGCTCTGGCCAAGGGCGCCTCGATGGCCGGGACGGCCACCTGTTCTGGTGAGGGCGGCATGATCCCGCCGGAGCGCGACCTGTCGACCAAGTGGTTCTACCAGATCATCCAGAGCCGTTACGGTTTCAACCCGCACCACCTGATGCTGGCCGACGCGGTCGAGTTCTTCATCGGCCAGGGCTGCAAGGTCGGCCTGGGCGGTCACCTGATGGGCCAGAAGGTCACCGAGCAGGTGGCTGAGATGCGGTCGCTGCCAGCCGGTATCGATCAGCGTTCACCGGCTCGGCATCCCGACTGGCTCGGCCCTGACGATCTGTCGTTGAAGATCCAGGAGGTGCGTGAGGCCACCGACTACCAGATCCCGATCCAGCTGAAGCTGGGGTCTGCCCGGGTCTACGACGATGTGCGCATGGCTGCCAAGTGCGGGCCTGACGTGATCTATCTCGACGGCGCGGAGGGCGGCACCGGTGCCGGCCCGCATCTGGCCACCGAGGAGACGGGCATTCCGTTGATGGCGGCGATTCCGGAGGCTCGTCGGGCGCTGGAGGATGTGGGCCTCGCCGACGACATCGACCTGGTGGTCGCCGGCGGTATCCGCAACGGCGGCGATGTGGCCAAGTGCCTGGCTCTGGGAGCTGACGCGATCGCCATCGGCAGCGCGGCATTGATGGCCCTCAACTGCAACAAGGAGATCCCCGGGGTCACCGACTATGAGGGCACGATCGGTGTGCCCGCCGGCGAGTGCTACCACTGCCACACGGGCCGTTGCCCGGTCGGTGTCGCCACTCAGGACGTGGAGTTGCGCAAGCGTCTCGATGTCGATGAAGCGGCGCTGCGGGTCTACAACTTCCTGATCACGTTGACGATGGAAGTGCAGATGCTGGCGCGGGCCTGCGGCAAGACCGACATTCATTCGTTGGAGCCCGAGGACTTGGCGGCGTTGACCTATGAGGCTGCGGCGATGGCCAAGGTGCCGTTGGCCGGCAGCACCTACATCCCCGGTGTCACCGAGGAGAACACTCTGGCGGAGATCCGGGAACTGTTCGACAAACACGTAATCGATGGAGGCAACTGAGATGCCGAATTCAACTGGCAGAGAATCGGCAAGCACGGGCGAGAGCCCGTCGGAAGTCCGCACGGTGGCGATCGACGCCGAAGTGCTGGCCGGAAAGCGTTTCCCGTATCAGGAGGACATAACGCTTGTCGCCGACATTGATCTGCTGGCTGCGACGCCCGGGCCCGACATCAACTGGCTCGAGGACATCACGTTGTTGGAGGAGGACGGTGTGCCTGCGGTGTTCGACCGTTATTCCAACTCGTTCCTGAAGATCTATTTCGATATCCCCGAGGGCCAAGAGGACGACATTGCCCGCAAGGTGCTGATCAGGCATCTGGTGGACGGGAACTCCTACGGCATCACCTTGAAGGACATCCACTGCAAGTTCCCGCAGGTGGAGTTGGGCCCCTGGGTGGCCGAGTCGCGCATCGTGGGCGAGAACTGGAAACCGACGGAGCTTGAGGGCTGGACCGCGCCCCAGGCGCACTGAGACCGAGGGTCGAGCGAAGAATCAACAAGGAGCAGCCGTGAGTCTTCCCCGCAGTTCTCGTTATGTGATCATCGGTGCAGGTATCCACGGATTGTCGACTGCCTGGAACCTGGCCCGTGATCTGCGTTCGTCGGGGCGCGGCTCGGGTGCCGATGTGGTGGTGATCGACAAGGCCAGCGTGGGTGCCGGTGCCTCGGGCATTGCCTGCGGTGTGATCCGCAACAACTATTTCCAGCCGGCGATGCGCGAGTTGATGGCGCATTCGGTGGATGTCTGGGAGAGCGACGCGGAGGCGTTCTCGTATCATCCGGTCGGGTATCTGCAGATCAGCCATGAGGCGATGCGCGCCGATGTCGCCTCGATCCATGCCCAGCAGCGCGATATCGGCTATGCGTCGACTTTCGTGGAGGGGGCTGAGGATTCCCGTCGGCACATGCTGGGGATTTTCGACGATTGGCAGGCGCAGGGCATCACCAGCGTTCTGCAGGAGCATCGGGGCGGCTACGCCAACAACATGGCTTCGCTCAAGGGTTTGTTGGGCAAGGCGGAGGCCGAGGGTGTGTCGGTGGTCGGCGGGGTGACGGTGATGGGTTTCGAGCGTGATACTGCGGGGGCTGTGACTGCGGTCGTGACCGATCAGGGCAGCGTCGCGTGTGACCAGGTGGTTGTGGCGGTGGGGCCCTGGGTGCAGCAGATCTGGGCCATGCTCGATCTGCCGTTCGAGACTGATGTGTTGGGCCGTGACGGCAACCTGCATCGTCGGCCGACCTGGACCTACATGTGTCTGCAGGAGGGCACGTTGGAGGTGGATCCTGGTTATCTGGTCGACAATTCGGGCAATATGCCGCCGGTGGTTCATATCGACACCGACGCGCCGCTCTACGACGCCGACGGCCTGGTCACTGAGGGTCCGTGGGGGGTGTACTACAAACCTGACTTCAATTTCGGTGGGGTGCAGGGCGGTTACATGCCCTATGTGGTCGACAAGCCGGCGGATGAGGTGGCGGTTGATCCCTACGGGCCGGAGTCACCCGATTTCATTGTGGGCGAGGATTTCTACCGGACTTGGTCTGCGGCGTTGGCTCATTGTCAGAAGCGTTTCGAGGGCAAGGGTCATTTGATGAGCCGTGAGCCCTCTGGCGGTATCGGCAGTTTCTCACCCGACAATTTCCCGGTGTTCGACACGTTCTGCGACAACGTCTATTTCATCGCGGACTCCAACCACGGCTACAAGATGATCGGTGTCGGTGCGCTTGTGGCCAGGGAGTTGTTGGGTGAGCCTCAAGTTCTGCTGGCTCCGTTCTGTTGGTCTCGTTACGCCACTGGGGATCTGCACCCGGTGAGCAACTCGCCGTACCCGTGGAGCTGACCTCCCGCTCCCGCAAACCTGTTGGGTGCTGAGGCAGAGATGACTGTCTCCGGTCGTTGTGCGTGCGGTGCGGTGCGGTTCACGTTGAAGGGGCCGTTGCGGCCTGTGATCAACTGCCATTGTTCCCGCTGTCGGCGTTGGACGGGCCATTTCATGGCGGCCACGAATACGCACCGGGATGATCTCTCGTTCGATCGAGGTGTCGATTCGGTGAAGTGGTGGATTCCTGACGAGGAGCGCAGCGTCGCCTATGGGTTCTGCACTCATTGCGGGGGCGGTTTGTTCTGGCGTTCGAGTGCCAAGCCCGGGAGGTATTCGGTAACTGCCGGGGCTCTTGAGGTGCCTACTGGCCTTGAGACAGCGCATGCCCTGTTCGTGGCCGAGGCCAGCGACTATCACCGCCTGGATCCTGATCTCCCCTGCCATGCCTACGATTCAAACGGCGGAGTCCATCTCGAAGACTACTGACAGAGTCTCTGCGGGTTCGGTCAGGCGCGGGCGGAGGGGCCGTAGGCGCAGAACATGTGCTCGTCGTCCGCGTAGCGGGTGGGGCGCAGCGGGTGCGGGTCGAAGGGGGGTTCGTGGCCGAGGACTATGGCCGCCACCATCTCGCCGATTGCGGGCGACAGTTTCAGTCCGTGGCCTGAGAAGCCGAGGGCGAGGCACAGGCCTTCTGTCTCGGGGGTCCAGCCGATGAGGGGGTGGTAGTCGGGGGTGATGTCGTAGGCGCCGCTGATGTGGCGGACCGGGGTTGCGCCTCGCAGCGCGGGCATCCGGGCGGCGAGCGCCCGGTCGATGCGTTCGATGTGCGCCTGTTGGTCGGCGTTGTCGCCGAACGACAGCGGGTCGTCGACCAGGGGCATCTCCGGCGGGTAGGCGGCGGCGAGGAAGCGGCGGCCCATGTCTGGGCGCAGCACGATGTTGGAGTTTCCGTCGGTGACGCAGGAGTGCATCTGGGGTTGGCCGGGCTGGGTCTGCATCATGGTCATTTCGAGCCGCCGCCGTTGCACGGGCACGTGCACTCCGATCGGGTCGAGTAGTTCGGTCGCCCAAGCTCCGGTCGCTGTGACGACCACGGGGGCGTCGATCGTGCCTGCGGCGGTGGTCACGCCGGTGAGGCGGCCGCCGTCGGTTCGCAGTTCGGTGACTCTGACTCCGCTGACGACCTGCGCGCCGTGGGCCTGGGCCGCGGCGAGCCAACTCAGCACCATCTTGGTGACGTCGATGTAGCCGCCGTCGGGTTCGTATGCCCCGCCTGCGAGGTCGTCGGTCACCAGCAGGGGTTCGAGGGTGGCGATCTCGGCGGCGCCGACGAATCGGGTGTCGACGCCGCAGGACTTGCCCAGGTCGATGTTGCGGTGGAGGGCGTCGAGCTGGTCCTCGACGACGAGCAGCAGGTAACCGAGCTGTTGGTAGCCGGGGTCGCCGACACCCACCTCGTTGTCCCAGTTCTGGATCACGTTGAACCCGTGCCGGGCCATGTGGATCAGCAGTTCGTTGGAGTAGTGCTGACGGATCTGGCCGAAGGTTCTTCCAGAGATCCCCCCTACCGGCGGGCGTTCGTCTACGACCACGACCTTGGCATCGGATCGGGCCGCGAGCTGGTAGGCGATGCTGGCACCCATGATGCCCGCGCCGACAACGACGATGTCTGCTGTCGCCGGGACCGGCCTCATGGGCTTGGTTGTGGGTCCGTCATTCGGTTGCCAGGAACGACTCGAGTGAGTCGTCGAGGGCGTCGACCCAGTCGGTGTGGTGTACCGGGGCGACGGTACCTGTCATGGGCGACGTGTGGCCGTTGTCGCGGTAGCCGATGATCGACTTCTTCTTGTGGCCCTTCCAGTCTTTGAACATCTTGGACACCAGCGGGGTGTTGAAGTCCGGGTAGTCGCTCTGTTCGAGCAGGTCCTGGGTGTAGGCGCCCTGGTAGTCGATGAGGCCGTAGTCGTCTTCGATGGCATCCTCGATTGCTTGTTCCTCGGCGATCGAGCGGGCCTGCTCCTCTGCCGAGGGCAGTTCGATGCGTCCGAGGATCACGTCGCGGGCGTACCAGGCCTGCACGTCGAACATGTTGAAGGTGTACCACTGGTCCTGCATGCCGAGATACATGACGCCGTTGTCGGGTTGGAAGACGACGCCCTTGTACAGCATCGAGCTGGCGAGCCGGTTGGTGGTGACGAGGCGCAGGTCGTCGTCCATGTACGGGAAGTGGTGCAGATAGCCGGTGCAGGAGACGATGGCGTCGATCTCTGTAGAGGTGCCGTCTACGAAGTGGACGGTGCGGCCGTCGACGTGGCTGAGGATCGGCTTCTCGGTGATGCCTTCGGGCCAGTCGAAGCCCATGGGTCCGCTGCGCGAGGAGCATACGACTGAGCGTGCCCCGTATTTCCAGCATTGCGAGGCGATGTCTTCGGCTGAGTAGCTCGAGCCGATGATCATCACGTTCTGGTCGGCGAACTGGACCGCGTCGCGGAAGTCGTGGGCGTGCAGGAGCGTGCCGCCGAAGGTGTCGTAGCCGGGGTAGTGCGGCATGTTCGGTGTGGAGAAGTGTCCGCTGGCCACGATCACGTAGTCGAACTCCTCGGTGCTGGAGCTGTCGGTTTCGTGGTTGTGTGCCTGAAGCACGAAGCGGCCGGTTTCTGGTGAGCGGGTGACGCTGCGTACTGCGTGGTTGAAGCGGATGTACTTGCGGATGCCGCTGCGGGCGGCTCGGCCGACGATGTAGTCGTAGAGGACTTCTCGTGGCGGGAACGAGCCGATGGGCCTGCCGAAGTGCTCCTCGAAGGTGTAGTCGCCGAATTCGAGGCATTCTTTGGGGCCGTTGGACCACAGGTAGCGGTACATGCTTCCGTGGCAGGGCTCGCCGTGTTCGTCGAGGCCGGTGCGCCAGGTGTAGTTCCAGAGCCCGCCCCAGTCCTCTTGTTTCTCGTAGCAGACGAGGTCCGGCATTGCTGCGCCGTCGGCTGCTTTGTCGCTGGCGAATGCGTGAAGTTGCGCCAGTCCGCATGGTCCGGCGCCGATTATGGCTACGCGTGTCATCTTCCAAATCCCCCCTGTGATTGGTGGTACCTGTAACCAGAGTAAAACCTAGCCTAGTCTTCCGGTTCGTGCAGGGGAAGTGGAAACGGCCTGCATCCTGCCCCTAACCAAGCAGTTCGTCGAGGGCGGCTAGGAGGAGGGTGACGTTGCGGGGGCGGGCTGTGTGGCCCATGCAGCCGATGCGCCAGCAGGTTCCGGCGAAGGCTCCGAGGCCTCCGCCGATCTCGATGCCGTAGTGGTCGAGCAGTTGTCTGCGTATGTCGGCTTCGCTCCATGAATCCGGGAGCCGCTCCTCGGGCACCCGTACCGAGGTGAGTTGGGGCAGGCGGTTGGGGGCAGGCGCTACCAGCTCGAACCCTCGGGCCTCGAGCCCGTCCTGGAGCAGGTCGCCGCATTGCTGGTGGCGGGCCTGGGCGGCGGTGAGGCCCTCGTCGAGAACCACGCCGAGTCCGGCGTGCAGGGCGTAGATCATGGCGATGGGGGCGGTGTGGTGGTATGCCCGGGCTCCGCTTCCTGTGACGTAGTCGGCGATCATCTGCAGGTCGAAGTACCACGACGCCGGCCGTTTGAGCAGGCGCTCAACGGCTCGGTCCGAGACGCTGAGCGGGGCCAGACCGGGGGGCACGCCGAGACATTTCTGGGTGCCGCTGTAGGCGATGTCGACGCCCCAGTCGTCGAGGCGCACGTCTATCCCGGCGAGCGAGGTGACGCAGTCCGCCAACAGCAGGGCGTCGCCCTTTGCGGCGCTGAGCTCGGCGAGGTCGTTGCGTACGCCGGTGGAGGTTTCTGCGTGCACGACGGCTATCAGGGTCGGGTTCGGGTGGGCGTCGAGGAGGCGTTGCGGATCGATGGGGGTTCCCCATTCGGCTTCTACGGGGATCACCGTGGCGCCGCAGCGGGCGGCGACGTCGCACATGCGCCGTCCGAAGACGCCGTTGACGCCGATCACGACCGTGTCGCCTTCCGTCACCACGTTGACGAACGCCGCCTCCATGCCTGCCGACCCGGTTCCGGACACCGGGAAGGTGAGCGCGTTGGCAGTGCGAAACACGGCTCGCAGTCGTTCGCAGGTTTCGTCGAGGAGCGCGATGAACTCGCCGTCGAGGTGGCCGAGCAGTGGACGGGTGAATGCCTGGGTGACTTCTGGGTATGGGTTTGAGGGGCCCGGACCCATCAAAATTCGATCAATATTTGTCATAAATCACCCGCAATATTAGTGGAGCAACCCTTGACAGTAGTGTTACTGTCGCGCCACTACGAATGAATTCAGCCGAGAATTCTCCTCGGTGACCAATATTTATCATTTTTTGGTCTAGCGATCGGTCCATCATGAGCCATTATCAAATTGCCGAAGCAACCCGGCGGCTGCATCGCAGCGAGTTGGCCGTGCCTGGCTCCAATCCCGCATTCTTCGAGAAGGCTGCGGCCAGCGCTGCCGACTACGTGTTCCTGGACCTCGAGGACGCGGTCGCGCCCGACGACAAGGTTTCGGCCCGCAGCAACGTGATCGAGGCGTTGGGCGACATCGATTGGCGCGGCTCCAACAAGACCATCTCGGTGCGGATCAATGGGCTCGACACGCACTACATGTACCGCGATGTGATCGAGGTCGTGGAACAGGCGGGCGCGCACCTCGACACGATCCTGATCCCCAAGGCTGGTGTTCCCGGCGACATCTACATGGTCGATGCTCTGGTCACCCAGATCGAGCAGGGTATGGGCCTCGACCACCGGATCGGTCTCGAGGCTCTGGTCGAAACCGCTTTGGGCATGGCCAACGTGGAGGCTCTGGCGGCGGCGAGCCCGCGGCTCGAGGCGCTGCATTTCGGGGTGGCCGACTATACGGCCTCGGTCCGGGCCCGGACGATAACGATCGGCGGGCTCAACCCCGACTATCCGGGCGATCAGTGGCACTCGGCGCTGTCGCGGATGCTGGTGGCCTGTCGAGCCAACGGGCTGCGTGCCATCGACGGCCCGTTCGGCGACTTCGGTGATCCCGACGGCTTCGTTGCGGGGGCTCGCAGAGCCGCGGCGCTCGGCTACGAGGGCAAGTGGGCGATCCATCCGTCGCAGATCGCCCTGGCCAACGAGGTTTTCACGCCGCCCGCAGCCGAGGTGGCGCAGGCGCGGAGGGTGCTCGAGGCACTGGAGGAGGCTGCCGCGGCGGGCCGTGGTGCGGCCCAGATAGACGGGCGCATGATCGATGCCGCGTCCGCACGGATGGCCCGCAACGTGGTTGAGACCGCCGATGCCATCGAGGCGGGCTGAGGACAGACTCCGGCACGACAAGCGCAGCCGGGCGCACAACAAGATCGTAAGCGAACCGCATACGAGGAGTTCAGGAGGGGACTCGATGGAGATTCACGAGTATCAGGCGAAGGCCATACTCGCCGACTACGGGGTCGCGATTCCCGACGGCGGGTTGGCGTACAGTCCCGAGCAGGCTGCCTACCGGGCTTCGGAGATCGGCGGGGAGCAGTGGGTGGTGAAGGCTCAGATCCATTCGGGGGCTCGGGGCAAGGCTGGCGGAATCCGGGTTTGCAGCCATGAGCGCGAGGTCGCCGAGGCGGCCGACGAGATGCTGGGCAAGCGCCTCGTCACGCAGCAGACCGGCGAGCGTGGCAAGGGCGTGTACCGGCTCTATGTGGAGGCCGCGGTGGCGAGCGAGAGCGAGGTGTATCTCGGTTTCGTGCTCGGCCGTTCCGCGGAGCGTGTGATGATCGTGGCTTCGGCGGCGGGCGGTACCGATATCGAGGAGATCGTCGCTCAGGATCCCGGTTCGATCGTGCGGGTCAATGTGGAGCCGGCGGTGGGGCTTCAGGCCTTCGAGGCGCGTGAGATCGCCTTCGCGGTGGGTCTCGATCCGAGCCTGGTTCCCCAGGCGGTCCAGCTGATGACCGCCTGCTACCGGGCGATCATCGATCTCGACGCCACGATGCTGGAGATCAACCCGCTGGCGGTGACTGCGGACGGGCGGCTGTTGGCGCTCGACGCCAAGATGATCTTCGACGACAACGCTCTGTTCCGTCATCAGGATGTGTCGGAGTTGCGTGACAAGTCCCAGGAGGATCCTCGGGAGCGGACTGCGGTGGACCGGGGGCTCAGCTATGTCGGGCTCGACGGTGACATCGGCTGCATCATCAACGGCGCGGGTTTGGCCATGGCCACGATGGACATGATCAAGCACGCCGGGGGCGAGCCCGCGAATTTTCTCGACATCGGCGGGGGTGCCTCGCCCGAGCGGGTGTTGAAGGCGTTCCGTCTGGTGCTGTCCGATGACAACGTCAAGGCGGTGCTGGTGAACATCTTTGCCGGCATCAACCGTTGTGACTGGGTGGCTGAGGGGGTGGTGCAGGCGCTGGAACAGCTGGACGTGCCGGTGCCGGTGGTGGTGCGGCTCTCGGGTACCAACGTCGAGGAGGGGCGGCAGATCCTCGCCGATGCCGACGTGGGTGTGATCACCGCCGATTCGCTGGCCGAGGCGGGCACGAAAGCGGTTCAGTCCGTTGCTGGGAGGGCCGCCTGATGAGCATCGTCATCGATGAGAGCACCCCGGTGGTGGTGCAGGGCATCACCGGACGGATCGCCACGTTCCACACTGAGGACATGGCCGGCTACGGCACCAACGTGGTGGCCGGGGTCACGCCGGGCAAGGGCGGCACGAAGCATTGCGGGATCGATGTGTTCGACACCATGAAACAGGCGGTGGCTGCAACCGAGGCCACGGCCAGCATCATCTTCGTGCCGCCGCCGTTCGCGGCCGACGCGATCATGGAGGCGGCCGATGCCGGTATCGAGTATTGCGTGTGCATCACCGAGGGGATCCCGGTGCAGGACATGATCCGGGTGAAGCGTTATCTGCGCCGTTATCTGCACGCCAAGCGGATGTGTCTGATCGGCCCCAACTGTGCGGGTGTGATCAGTCCGGGAAAGGCGTTGTTGGGGATCATGCCCTCGCACATCTATGAGCGGGGCCCGGTCGGGATTGTGAGCCGATCTGGGACGCTCGGCTATGAGGCTGCTTCGCAGCTCTCCGCGGAGGGCATCGGGGTCAGCACCAGTGTGGGTATCGGTGGCGATCCGATCAACGGGAGTTCGTTCCTCGATCATCTGAAGCGTTTCGAGAACGACCGTGAGACCGAGGCTGTGGTGATGATCGGTGAGATCGGGGGGTTGCAGGAGGCGGAGGCTGCGGCGTATGCCCGCGACCACATGCACAAGCCTGTGGTGGGTTACATCGCGGGTCTCACCGCGCCGAAGGGGCGCACCATGGGCCATGCCGGCGCGATCGTCTCGACTGTCGGGGAGTCTGCGGCTGAGAAGGTGAAGATCCTGCGCGACTGTGGTGTGACGATCGTGAAGCTGCCGTCGGATTTCGGAAAGGTCGTCCCCAAGGTCCTGCGCCGCTGACGCTCCCGCGCCTTCAGGGCTATTCCGTCGGTGGGGGGACGTCGCGGACTCGGGATTTGGTGGGGTCGTAGAACGGGAAGGGCACGACGGTGGCTGGGATGCGTTTCTGGTGACCGTCGATCTTGCCGACTTCGACCGCGGTGCCTTCTTCTGCGTATTCGACTGCCATGCGGCACAGGGCGATGTTCTTGCGCAGGGTCGGTGAGATGGTACCGCTGGTGACCGTGCCGACCTGGGACCGGCCGACGTACACCCCGTCGTCGAGGGCTCCGGGTTCTCCGCCCTGCAGTTCGAGGCCGACGAGGCGGCGCTGCGGGTTGTCGCGGCGTTTGAGCAGCGCTTCCCGGCCGATGAAGTCGTCCTCTTTGGTTTTGAGGGGGACGGTGAATCCGATGCCTGCCTCATAGGGGTCGGTCTGGTCGCAGAACTCTTGGCCGGCGAAGACCAGGCCCGCCTCTATGCGGAGGATGTCGAGCGCTTCGAGGCCCATCGGCACGATGCCGTGTTCGGCGCCGGCTGCGAAGACCGCATCCCAGAGTTCTGGGGCGTCGCTGGGGTGGCAGAAGATCTCGAAGCCGAGTTCGCCGGTGTAGCCGGTGCGCGAGACGATCAGGGGGATGCCGC
The DNA here is from genome assembly GCA_965221585.1 of Candidatus Aldehydirespiratoraceae bacterium. Lineage (GTDB taxonomy): Bacteria > Actinomycetota > Acidimicrobiia > Acidimicrobiales > Aldehydirespiratoraceae > VXYK01. The sequence continues at coordinate 2,949,514 of OZ244898.1, forward strand.
TGTGATCGCCGATGCGGGCGATGGCGAAGCGGAACCAGCCGAGTTCTGAGACTGCGGGCTGGTCGGGGCGGGTCCAGATGATCTGTTCGAGGATCTTGCGGCTGTTGGGGCCTTGGACCTGCAGGTTGTGGAGCTGGTCGGTGGAGTCTTTGACCCAGGCTCGCAGGCCGCGTTCGGTCGCCTGCTGGCGGATCCACAGGCCGCTGATGTCGCTGCCGCCGATCCAGCGGAAGTTCTCGCGGCTGAGGCGGAACACGGTGCCGTCGTCGATCATGCCACCGGTTTCGTAGCACATGGCGGTGTAGACGACCTGGCCGTCGGAGAGTTTGCGGATGTTGCGGGTGACGCAGGTCTGCATCAGCAGTTCGGCGTCGGGGCCCGCTACTTCGTATTTGCGCAGCGGTGAGAGGTCTATGGCTGCGGCGGCCTGGCGGCAGGCCCAGTATTCCTCGGTTGCGCCGTGGTCGCGGTAGGAGTTGGCGAGCCAGTAGCCTGCGTATTCGGTGAAGTTGCGGGTCAACTCGGAGCTGCGGGGGTGAAAGCCTGTGTCTTTGGTGAGTTCGGCTTCTGAGTCGGCTGTCATGCGGAATGCGGTCGCTTTCTTGAACATGTTGTGGGCGGGGTAGACACGGACTTGGATGTCGGTGGGGTTCCAGCCGTTGGCGGCGTCGATGTCGCAGGGGCAGGCGGTGGAGACGCAGACGAGGTCTTCGAGTGCCCGCATCAGCACGTAGTCTCCGGGTCGTGACCAGGGTTCGTCGAAGTAGATCTGGTTGTTGTCGTCGACGTGGGTGTTGTAGAAGAAGTTGATGGCTTCCCAGCCGCGGCGGGCGGCGACTCCGTAGGGGGACCATGCCTTGTTGATGTTGTCTGTGCAGTTGACGTGGCCGGGGAATCCCATCTCTTCGTAGTAGCGGGAGTTGCAAGCGGTGTTGAAGGTGTCGTGTCGTCCGACGGTGTCTTGGACGACCTCGACGAGCGGCTGCATCTCGGCGTTGTAGAACTTGGAGTAGAGCCCGGGTTCGGGGCAGGTGGCACCCATGAGGGTGCGGGTGATGGTGCCGTCGAGGCAGTTGGCTCTGCCCTGTTCGAGGTCGGCGACCGCGAAGCATTGGAAGTCTGAGCATTCGCGGCCTTCGATGTCGACGACCTGGAAGTAGTCGCCTTTGGCGACTTCGTAGGCTTGTGCTGTTGCCGCGGCGATGGTGAAGTCGTTGGTGGGGTCGGCGAGCGGGGCGGGGAGGTACATCTCGCCGGGTTCTGGCAGTGTGGCCCGGTAGACGTAGACGATGAGGTCGGTGGGTGGGTTGTGGTCGTGTGGTTCCATGGGCCCGCCGGGGGCGGCGACGATCACCGCGATCGGTGCGGCCGCGGTGTAAGTGGCCGAGCTGCCCGGAGGTGAGTCCGGTTCGAACACGAGGGCGGGGCGGGCCGCGCTGAGGTCGATGCCTTGTCGTTCGAGCCCGGCTCGGACCCTTCGGGCGTCGTTGAGGGGAGCCGACAGGATCGTGACGGTGCCAGCGCCGGTGGGCGCGGTGGTGCTCTGCGGGGCGGGGGCTGCGCCGAGCAGTCCTGGGTCGCTGTTGCCCTGGGCGTCGTAGGCGCTCAGCTCGCATTGTTGGCGGCCTTCGGGGTCGATGATCTCGATCCGGTCTCCGGGGTCGAGCGCCAGGGCGGTGGCACCGCCGCCGGTGACCCGGTATCGCTCGGCGCCGGGGTCGAGCAGCCAGAGTCCGGGTTCGAGCACCCGCGGGAGTAGTGCGCTAACGCTCATCGTCGGTTGCCGCGGAGGGGGCGGATACCGCGGCGAACAGGTCCCAGAGCAGCAGGATTGCTGCGGCCAGCGCGGCGACGACCACGATGACCACGCCGATGCCGAGATCGGGGGGTCCGCTGTCGGAGAGGTTGAGCATGGCTCGCCCGGCGACGGCTACGACGAAGCCCGCTCCGGTCCATGCGGGTCGGAACTTGACTTGGATCAGCACGAGGGTGATGAGCAGCGCAAGGAAGGCGACTTTGCCGTCGTTGACGCCGAGCCCTGTCGTCTCGGTGTCGCCGGTCTCCCAAGGAAGGAGCAGGGAGGCGACGGCGATCGCCAAGCAGAGCCGAGCCAGGTGCGCACGTGTGAGCCTCACGTTCGGCTCAGCGTTGTTGGCGGGTGTGTAGGGGGTACGTCCACAATGTGAACTGTACCCCCTACCCCGTCAGGGCGTCGGGCGTCAGGCGCCGGCGACGACTTGAATGCAGATGACGGCGAAGATGATGCAGACGATGGAGAAGATGACTACCGCCCTCTCCACGCCTTTGTCGTGGCCCTGCATCCCGTCGAATTCAATTTGTTTTCCAGCCATGTTCAGCCCTCCATGCCCGCGTTGTGCGAGTTGTACTTGCCAGCGAGACGCTCGGCGGATTCTGTGAGCAGGGCGTTCTCACGCCTGGTCACCATCACCCCGGTATACACCGAGATGACGATGGCGATGAGCGTGATGAGCACCGTGGCGAAGTTTCCGCCCGGTCCCCAAGTGAAGTAGCCCGTGGTTCCGTCAGCGGCTTCGAGGGCCGCTTCCCAACTGTCGTAGGGAAATGTGTTCATAAGTTCTCCTTAATGAGTGAACGTTCGGTTCAGGTCGTGTTGTCTCAGGTGCGGTTGTCTGACTTCTGTTGCCGTCGCTTGCGCATGCCCCAGTAGCCGGCGGCCGCGACCACCAGATACATGAGTGCGATTGCTGCGATGAACTGAAGCCATGTACCGGACACCCTCGTTACTTGAGTTCGGCGTAGGCCGCTCGTAGAACGGCTTCGGCCGGTTCTTCGGAACCGTCGGCGTTGACGATCGGCTCAGTGGCACGGCCGAACTCCGGATAGAAGTCCGTCTCGAACTCGGCCATGTCGAGGCCCTCGATCTCCACTTCGGGCGGGACCCGCAGCAGGTTCAGCTTCTTGAGGATTCCGGATCCGATGTAGCCGGAGAGGAATGCCAACGGGAACAGGGCTGCCAGACCCACGAGCTGGCCGAGGAACGAGGTCTCGATGCCTGCGGGACCAGTCGGGTATCCCCCGGCGACGATGCCCACGAGCAGCACGCCCCAGAAGCCCATCACGCCGTGGACTGCGACCGCTCCGACCGCGTCGTCGATTCGTGCTTTCTGCTCGATCCAGTTGCCTGCGGCGTACGCAAGACCGGCTGAGAAGAAGGCCAGTATCAACACCAGTGACGGGTTGTAGATGTCGGCGCCGGCCGACACGGCTACGACCCCGGAGAGGCCTCCGGACAATGTCCAGAACGGGTCGCCCTTGGCGAAGATGTATCCGCCTGCGAAGCCGCCTGCGAAGCCCATGGTGATCGTGAAGGTGATCGCTGACAGGGTTGCCGGGCTGAAGTAGATGTTGGCCCAGCCGGGCGTGGTGTCGGCGGTGATCGCGAGACAGGCTGCGTAGAAGGCGTAGAACGCGGTGAAGATGATCATCAGCCCCATCAACGTCAGGTGAAGGTTGTGGGGCTTGAATGCTCGTGTGCCTCCGTTGCGGTCGTATCTGCCGATTCTCGGTCCGAGGTTCAACAACACCCCGAGGGCGAAGATCCCGGCGATGCCGTGGACGACGCCTGATGCGGCGAAGTCGTGGTAGCCGAAGTGGACCGGCAGCCAACCTCCGTAGCTCCAGCCCCAGGCTGCGGCGATCACCCAGATCAGGCCGCCCATGAGGGCGGTGAGCCAGAGGTATGCCGAGATGCGGATGCGTTCGAGCACCGCACCGGACATGATCGAGCCGGTGGTCCAAGAGAACAGTACGAACGCGGCCCAGAAGACACCGCTGATGTTGTCACCGAGGTTGGGGCCCATTGAGCCGTCCCACGGGACGCCGTAGCCGTCTCCGCAGAAGTACGCTCCTTCCCCTGCGTTCCCTGCTCCGTCGGCTGTGGTCGTCGGTATGAAACCTTCCTCCATACAGAAGTAGACCCACCACCCGAGGTAGTAGAACGTCGGTGTGACCACCGCGATTGTCATTATGTTCTTCATCGCCGTGGACATGATGTTCTTGCGGCGGCTTACGCCGGCTTCGTAGGTCATGAAACCTACGTGCAGCAACCACATGATCGCGACGGTGAAGAAGTAATAGGCCTCTGTGAACACTACTGATGTGTCCATAGGCGCACCCCCAATTCTTCGTGCTAATTCCGACCTTCTGGCCGGATATCGCTGACGTTAGCACAGAGGCAGCAAAGTGTCGAATGTCACTTTTGCCCTTTGTGGCGCGCCGGGTCGGGATGGGCTAATTGTCGGGCGGGGTGATTTCTACGTCGAGGACGTTTCCGTTGCCGGCGTCGACCCTCACCACTGCACGGTGGAGGAACTCGTTGCGTGACCCGTCGGGGTCGGGCACGGTGAACACGACGATCCAGACGGCGCTGGTCGGTATTCCCTGGCGCAGGACTCTGGCTTCGGTGTTAGTGGGTTCGAAATAGCCTTCGTGTGCCTCGAAGGCGGCTGTGGCGGTGGCCACCGCTTCTTCTCGGCTTATGTCGACTCCTGAGCAGCCGCGCAGCAGGAATACGACGACCAGCAGTCCGGCTGCTATGAACAGCAGCCTGCGTGAGGTCATCTGACCCTTGATCTTGTCGAGCCAGCTCATGGACCGGTCACTTCGCTGCTTTGCGGGGCGCACGCACCAGGCGCATGATCACGTATCCGAACACGTGGGTGATCGCTACGAAGCTCATCCACCACAGGGTCTGCTTGCGGTTGTAGGCGCGCTCCCGGCATTCCCAGAGTGTCAGCATCAGCACGCCGACGAGGAACAGCCAGAGCATGATGCTCTCGCCGGCGCCGTCACCTATCAAGATCATCAGACCCATGGGGGTTGAGCCTAAACCACATGGGGGGCGCGTAACCAGACCAACAAATCGGGTCGATGGGTGAGCCTTTGGCTAACGGTTGCTTCTATGCTTCTCCGGTGCCTGAGATCATGTTCGGGCCTCGGGTCCGGAGGTCTCCGTATTTCGAGGCGACGGTGGCTGCCGGTGTGCGCGCCTTCACGATCTACAACCACATGTACATGCCGACTTCCTACGGTGATCCTGCCGAGGAGTACAGGCGTCTCACTGAGCGGGTGGCGCTGTGGGATGTGGCGGCTCAGCGCCAGGTCGAGATTGTCGGTCCTGATGCTGCGGGCGTTGTTCAGTATCTTTCGGCTCGCGACCTTGGGGGTCTCGTGGCCGGGCGGGCCCGTTACGCGCCGATCTGTGACCACGACGGGATTCTGATCAACGATCCGGTGGTGTTGTGTCTTGACGATGACCGTTTCTGGGTTTCGATCGCCGACAGCGACCTGTTGTTGTGGGCCAGGGCGGTGGCTGCGGAGCGTGGGGCCGATGTGCGGGTGTTCGAGCCGGATGTGTCGCCGTTGGCGATTCAGGGGCCTTGCGCGGTGGATCTGGCGGCCGAGCTGTTCGGTGCCGAGTTGGTGGGTTCGCTGGGGTTCTTCCAGCATGCCTGGACGGAGATCGACGGGATCGAGCTGGTGCTGTGCCGTTCTGGTTGGAGCAAGCAGGGCGGTTTTGAGATGTTCCTGACCGACGGGTCTCGGGGGGTGGAGCTTTGGGACACGGTGATGGCGGCGGGGGCTCGGTTCGGGATCGGGCCGGGGTCGCCAAATCCGGTTGAGCGGATCGAGAGCGGGCTGTTGTCGTACGGGTCTGACAACGATGCGAGGACCGATCCGTTCGAGGCCGGGTTGGGCGGCTGGGTGGATATTGACGCCGGCTACGACTTCATCGGCAGGGCGGCGCTGCAGCGGCGGCAGGAGCGTGGGATCGAGCGTGCTCTGGTGAACGTTTCTTTTGTCGACGATGCGGGCGTGGCTCCGTTGTTGCCGCTCGAGCATCCGCGGCCGGTGTGTGTCGATGGGGCGCCGGTGGGTGAGCTTCGCAACGCCGTCTGGTCTATTCGGCTGGGGCACGGCATCGGTATCGCCCTTGTGGCTAGGGCGGCGACAGTGCCCGGCACCCGCCTGGTTGTTGATCTCGGCGGTGTCGAGTTGGTGGCAGTGGTGGCCCCCGAGCCCTTCGGCACGCCCCGCCGCGCGATCTCCGTGAACTGATTCTGGCGTGGTGGAAATTGTGGGGGGTTTGGGGTAGAAACAATGGTGTGTTGATCGTTGTTTCTCCGGCGAAGTCGCTGGATTATGAGTCGAAGCTGGTGACGAGGAAGCGCAGTGAGCCGCGGTTTCTGGACCGCAGCCGGGAGCTTGTCGAGGTGATGGCGCAGAAGTCGCCGCAGGAGCTCAGCGAGCTGATGTCGATCTCGCCGGCGCTGGGCGAGTTGAACCATGAGCGTTTCCAGGATTTCCACACTCCGTTCACTCCTGAGAATGCTCGGCCTGCGGTTTTGGCGTTCAACGGCGACGTCTATATGGGGATGGAGCCGCAGTCGTTCGGCGAGCGTGATTTCACGCATGCGCAGAAGACGCTGCGGATTCTGTCGGGTCTCTATGGGGTGCTGCGGCCGCTTGATCTGATGCAGCCTTACCGGTTGGAGATGGGGAGCCGGGTTGCGACTGCCCGTGGCTCCGATCTGTACGGGTTCTGGGGTGATTCGATCACTGATGTGTTGAATGCCGATGTGGACGCGAGTCCTGGGGCGCGTGCTCTGGTCAATCTGGCCTCGAATGAGTATTTCGGTGCTGTGAATACCGACCGGCTCGAGGCGAGGCTGGTGAGTCCTGTGTTCTTGGACTCGAAGAACGGTGCCGAGCCGAGGATCGTGAGTTTCTTCGCGAAGCGGGCGCGGGGGTCGATGGCCGGCTGGATTGTGCGGAATCGGGTCGGGTCTGTGCGGGGCCTGATGGAGTTCGCTGAGGATGGTTACGGCTACGACCCGGACCGTTCAGATGCCAACCGCCCCGTCTTTGTCCGCTACAACCGTTCGTAGCGACTGACGCTCCTTGCTGGCGGTCAGTCGGCGGGGTGGGGGTGTTGTTGGGGCTCCAGGTGGAGGTCGGGGTCGGTGTAGGGGTGGGCACGGGCGACTTCTTCGTTGAGGTCGGCGCCGAGGCCTGGGGCGGTGGGTGGGATTACGTAGCCGTCGTGCCATTGGATGGGTGTAGTGAGGAGGTCGGCGTGGAACCCTCCGAAGGTCTGGATCGACTCGAGGATCAGGAAGTTGGGGGTGCAGGTGGCGAGGGCGATGTTGGCCAGCGCCTCGATGGGGCCGCAGTAGAGGTGCGGGGCGATCTGCACGTGGTGGGTTTCGGCGATGGCGGCGATCTTCTTGGTTTCGAGGATTCCGCCCGATCTGCCGAGGGCGGGTTGGAGGATGGCCGCGGCCTGGGCTTCGACGACTCGGGCGAATTCGTATTTGGTGGTGAGGCGTTCTCCGGTGGCGATCGGGATCGAGGTTTGGCGGGCGACTCTGGCCATTTCTGCGATGTTGTCGGGCGGTACGGGTTCTTCGAACCACATCGGGTCGTAGGGTTCGAGGGCTTGGGCGAGGCGGATGGCTCCTGCTGCGGTGAATTGGCCGTGGGTGCCGAAGAGCATGTCGGCTCTGGTGCCCACTGCTTCGCGGATGGCGGCGACGAAGGCTCGGCTGCGTTCGATGTCTTCGAGGCTGGGCATGTGGCCGTCGTAGACGGTGTAGGGCCCGGCGGGGTCGAACTTGATGGCGGTGAATCCTCGTTCGACTTCTTCTGCAGCTCGTTGGGCTGCGAGTGCGGGGTCTGTGTAGACGCGGCAGGGGTCGGGGCCGTCTTCAGGCGACGGGTAGAGGTAGGTATAGCTGCGGAGCCTTTGGTGGACCTGGCCGCCGAGCAGTTCGTAGACGGGTTTGTCGACGGCTTTGCCGATGAGGTCCCAGCAGGCGATCTCGATGCCGCTGAGGACGCTGATGAGCGATATGTCGGGGCGGGCTGTGTAGCCGCGTGCGTAGACGTTGCGCCAGAGGGCTTCGATGTGGAAGGGGTCGTGGCCGGCGACGTGTTGTTCGCAGACGTCTTCGATCATGCGGGCGACGACGTCGGGGTGGAAGGTGGCGGTGTAGACCTCTCCGTAGCCGACGGTTCCGTCGTCGGCGACGAGTTTCACGAAGATGAAGTAGCGGCCTCCGAATGAGGGCGGAGGGTTGCCGACCACAAAGGTCTCGAACGTGTCAACCTTCACTCTGGCCCTCCTTGCGCGTGTTCAGTCAGAGGCTAGTTGGAGAGCCTGTTCTACACGGCGTGTGTGTCATCGTGCACGGTGGAGCGGTTTCGTGCCGGTTGACGCTCACTGTCACACTGGGGATGTAGTTTGGGGGTATGACTGTGGACGGCTTGTGGACAGCGGCGCGCGGGGTCTCGGGCTGTGCTGGGCCGGGTGGTCTGTCGTGAGTGGCGCGGAGCGGCGTCGGGGGGGTACTTCCACGTCGAGTTTCGGGAGCGGGCGGCGTGAGGGGCATGACGCTTCGGCGTTCTATGGGCGCTTCCCTGCACCGCAGATCAGCGACGACGACCGTATTGCTGAGCCTTCGTGTGTCGACCGACTGTGGGTGGGTGATGCCCGCTACATGGACTCGGTCGGTGAGGTGGCCGACAATTCGGTGGCGCTTGTGGTGACCTCGCCTCCGTATTTCGCGGGCAAGGAGTACGAGCAGACCTTGGGGCAGGGGCATGTTCCGGCCGATTATCTGGCGTATCTCGACATGTTGACCGAGGTGTTTGCGGAGTGTAAGCGCAAGTTGGAGCCGGGTGGCCGGATTGCGGTGAATGTGGCGAATCTGGGGCGTCGTCCTTACCGTTCGTTGTCGGCGGATGTGGTGCAGATTCTGCAGGACCGTCTGCGGCTGCTGCTGCGGGGTGAGGTCATCTGGAAGAAGGCCGAGGGCGCGGCGGGCAACTGTGCGTGGGGGAGTTTCCGGGGGCCGGCCAATCCGGTCCTGCGTGATCTGACTGAGCGGGTGGTGATCGCCTCCAAGGGCCGGCTGGATCGTGCCCGGCCGGTGGCGCAGAGGGAGCTTGAGGGCCTGCCTTCGGAGGCGACCGCGTCTGTGGAGGAGTTCATGGAGGCGACGACGGATGTGTGGGAGATCCGGCCGGCTTCGGCGACTCGTGTCGGTCATCCTGCGCCGTTCCCGGTGGAGTTGCCGAAGCGACTGATCGAGCTCTACACGTATCGGGGTGACCTGGTGTTGGATCCGTTCATGGGGGCCGGGACTACGGCGGTGGCCGCGGTGCGCACGGGGCGTCACTATGTCGGGTTCGACACCGACGCGGATTACATCGCCACGGCCGAGCAGCGCGTTGTCGGCGAGCGTGAGCGGCTTGCGGAGCCGGCGGATTCGCTCGAGTGGCCGGTCACGGTTCCTCGCAGCCGTCAGTTGAGTTTTGCTGAGGAGTTGGGGGATGCGTCGTTGCCGTCGAACAGCCGTTCAGCACCGTCCGAAGACGAGGGTGATTTCCAGGCCCGGGCCGGTCGTGAGGGGCGTAAGGCGCAGGAGATGGCTTACGCGGTTCTGGTTTCTTGTGGGTTTCAAGATATTCGCGAGAAGGTTGCTCGGGCTGGGGGTGTGGAGGTGAACCTCGTAGCTCTCGACGGGCATGGCCGGGAGTGGTGTTTCGATGTGTCGGGGGCTTTCAGTGTGACTCAGCGGCCGGGTCTCAAGCGCACCGACACTCTGTGGAAGGCGCTCGGCAAGGCCTCGGTGCTGCATTCAAACGATCCGAGCACTCGGCTGGTTCTGTTGACGACGGACCGTCCGGATCCCAACAGTTCCGGCGACCGTGCGCTGCGTGAGGTGACCGGCGAGGGAAAGCCCGTGCACGATGTGATCTGCATGCTCTCGCAGAAGGACCTCGACCGCCTCAAGGCCCTGGCCACCGGCGACTCCCCCGAGTAGCCGCCGGCCCGACCGGGCCGGGCCAGGGCACCTGGCGGGGGTTAGGGGACGGTTACTTGGTCGCCGGATTGGGTGCGGGTGTCGTAGGTGGATTGGACTTCGCCGGTGCAGCCGATGGCGTTGCAGGCGCTGACCTTGGCCACGTAGGTGCCCGGGGCGAGGCCGGTGACGGTGTAGGTGTGGGTGCCGACCCCGACGATCGCCTCACCGCTGGAACCTGGCGCCCCGGCTACTGAGGGGAACCAGCGCACCTTGTAGCTGGTCACTCCCTGCAGTCCTTCTCCGCTGGCTTCCCAGGTGATGACTTTGGTGCTGTCGGGTTCGCTGGCGATTGCGTCGTTGATCCTGACCGCATTGATCGACACGGCGGTCGGGATGCCGGCTGTCTTGAGTATGGCGGCGTAGCCGGAGGTGCCCACCGATCCGGAGCGGGTCACGGCTCTGACTCTGACTTCGTAGCTGGCGCCTACTTCGAGACCGGTGATCTGTGTGGTCAGCGCGCCGAGCGGGAAGTCGGTTCCGGCTGATTGGGTGTCGCCGTCGACGGTCTGCCAGACGTGTGCGGGGTAGCGGGCGTCGGGCACTGGTTTGTCGGGGTCGGCGAGCCGGCGGTACTGGACTTCGTATCCGGTGATCGGGGGTCCGCCGTTGGTCCGGGTGACGGCGGTCCAGCTGACCGTCAGTTGGGTGCCGTCGCCTGCCGTCCCGTCGCTGTTGACTGTCGCCGCGGTGGCGGTGACCGTTTGGGGTGCGGGTGGCACCGACGAGGTGAATCCGCTGATTTCGTGGCTGTATCCGCTGCTGCCGACTGCGTTGACGGCACTGATGATCACGAAGTAGTTGGTGCCGTCTTTGAGTCCGGTGATGGTGTGGCGGTTGGCGGGTGCGTTGATGCGGATGGGGCTCACGTATTGGCCGCTGTCGCCTTCGGCGTAGCGGAGCAGGTAGTGGGTGATTGGTGTGCCGCCGTCGTCGGGCGGGTTCCAGGTCACGGTCAGCAGCTGGAATCCTGTTTCGATGTCGATGTTGGTTCCGGATGCGGTTTCGTCGACGCCGATGCTGGCGGGTTGGGTGGCCGGGGTTGCCGAGGTGTGGGCCCAGGGACCGCCTTCGGCTGGGCTCGGGTTGGCTGTGGCGCCGTCGCCGTCGTGGTCGTTGGTTGCTTGGACTCGTATGTCGAAGGAGACTCCTCGGCCGGTTGCAGAGCCGCTGCGGTGGTCTTTGAGCCCGGTGATGATGACTCTTCGGCTGGTGATGTCGGTGGCTGTGAGGGTGACTTCGGTCCAGTCTCCGGCGCGGATCTCGTCGTTGGTGTCGGGGGAGCTCGGGGGCACGAAGGATTCGCGGTATTGCAGGATGTAGCCGACCACGGGGTTGGTGCCGTTGGCTGTCGGCGGGTCCCAGGTGACGAGCAGCGATTCGGGGTCGACGACTACCGGGTTGCCGCTGGTGTCGGCTGCTGGGGGCGGGCCGGCGGTGAGGTTGCGCGGGGCGTCGGGCACGGCTTTGGGTATGGCGGTGACTTCGGCTGAGGGTGGGCTCTGGCCGGCGGCGGAGACGGCTTTGACCGACACGGTGTATCCGAAGCCGTTGGTCAGCCCGGTGATGGTTGTGGAGGTGATTGTGCCGGCGACGTTGATCTGTCTGGGTGCTCCGCCTGATGCGTAGGTGATTTCGTAGCCGGTGATTGCGCTGCCGCCGGTGCTGGCCGGCGGGGTCCAGGTGACTTGCAGGGATTCGTGGGCTGACAGCACGCCGCTCGCTTCGAGGGTCGGGGGTCCTGGTACCTGTACGGGTGTGGCTGTTGCTGTGGCCCAGAGCCAGGGGGCGGTGGGGCTGGATTTGATGTTGACTGCCCTGACGCGTACTTGGCAGGGCTGTCCGTTCTCGAGGCCGGTGATGGTGATGGTGTAGGTCTCGGTCGGGACGTTAAGGACGTCGACTCGTCCGGCCGGGTTGCCGGGGATCCCGGCGGTGATCCAGCCGCTGCTGCCGCTGGCGGTGGCGCAGTTGCGTTCGACCCGGTAGCTGTCGACGGGTTCGCCGCCGTCGTCGAGCGGGGCTCCCCATTTGACGGTGAGTTCTGTTCCTGAGGTCGCCGAGGCGGTGACTGCGAGGTTGGTGGGCAGGCCGGGGGCGACGGTGGTGGGGCTGACCGGGTCGCCGTTGGGCGCGGGGGTTCGGGGGCCTCCGCCGGCGGCGTTGAGGGCGGTGATCCATACGTAGTACGACGAGGGGTTGGCTGTGGTGGTGTTGCGCAGGCCGGTGATGGTGTGGGTGCGTGCGGCGGGGTCGTCGATCTGGTGTCGGGAGGGTTCGACTCGGCGGTTGGCGGTCCATTGGACGAGGTAGCCGGTGATTTCGCTGCCGCCGTCGTCGGCGGGTGGTTCCCAGGTGAGGGTCAGTTCGGTGTTGCCGGGTTCGACGTTGAAGCTGCTGACGAGTCCTGGGGTGGTTGCGGGGATGCCTGTGGCTTCGTCGGACCATGGTCCGGTGCCTGTTGCGTTGATGGAGGCGACTCTGATCGTGTATTCGGTGCCTTTGGTGAGGCCGGTGATTCTGGTTGAGGCGGTTCTGGTGTTTTGTTGTCGGGTTGTGGCGTAGTCTTCGGTGCCGTATTTCCATTGCACGACGTAGCTGGTTGCTCCGAGGCCTCCGGCGGCGGAGGGCGGGGTCCAGGTCAGGTTGAGTTCGGTGCCGTCTCCGCCTGGTCGGGCTGTGATGTCGGTGGGGGCTGCGGCTCTGGTGTTGACCAGTGAGCGGTAGAGGCGGGCGACGAACGATCCCATTTGTTCGCGGGTCACTCCGGCTCTTGGGGCGAAGGTTGTGGGTGTGGTGCCGGTGGTGACTCCGAGTCCGTAGATCTGGGCGATCGCTTTGCGCTGTTCGGCTGAGCGCCGCCCGATGTCGGTGAAGTTGGTGCTGGCGACTGGCGGTTCGACGCCTCTGATCGCCTTGTAGAGGCGTACTAGGAACAGGGCCATGTGTGATCGCAGCACTGGGGCTTTGGGCGAGTATGTGGTGGCGGTGGTGCCTGTGGTGATGTCGAGTCCGTAGATGCGGGCTATGTCGTCGACGGCGAAGGAGGTCTCGGGCACGTCGGTGAAGGGTGTTTCGACGATTTCTGCGTCGAGGCCGGTGACTGCTTTGTAGGTGCGGGCCATGAAGGCGGCCATTTCTTCACGGGTTACTTCTTCTCGGGGGCGGTAGCGGTTGCTTGATGGCCGGGTGATGCCGAGTTCTACGAGGCAGCGGATGTCGTCGTAGGCGAAGCTGTTGGGGTCGACGTCGGTGAGGGTCAGGGGGCCGGTTCCTGATGGGCAGGTGATGTCGTCGGTGTCGCCGTTGGTTTGGGCGTTGGCTGTGGCGGTGGCGAGTCCGAGCGAGCCGGCGAGTGTGATGAGGACGATTGCGGTTCGCAGGATCTGTAGCAGGTTTGGCCGGGTCGAGCGGTGTGGGTTCGGTGCTGGCGCTGGTTTGTCGCTGACTGCTGGTCGCATCGCTGCTGCTCCGTTCTGGGGTCGGCTTGTTGCGGTTCGCCGATTGTTGTCGAATCTATCTCTTATGCGCGCAACATTCAGAACTTGGGGTGCTTGAGGATCCCGTTTCTGGGTTGGTCGCCGGTATGCGCCGGTTTCGGGCCTTTTTGCCCATCGCGGGAGTTAGGCGGCAAGGAAGACCGAGCCGCAGATGGAGACGGTCATCACGGCGACTGCCGCAATGAACGCCCAAACGTCTCTGCTGCGGCGGGCAATCAGTTCCGCGAACCGCGTGTCGACCGCTGCGAATCGAGTGTCGATCTCTGCGAATCGCGTATCGAACCCAGCGAACCGGGTGTCGAACCCAGCGAACCGTGTGTCGACGGCCGCGAATTGCTTCTGGATCTCAGCGAGCTGCTCGCGGATCAGCGCGAACTGGGAGTCCATCGTGGACTGGAGTTCGACTATCGAGGCCTTCAGGTCACTCTTGGTGGCCAGCGACTCCCATCCTCCAGGTGGTTGCTGTGCCATTGGGTCCACTCTCATCAAACTGCGGGCATCAGCCGGCGACCAGTGCGATGCACACGGCCACGGCAAACATGGCCATCCAGAACACGATCGTGCGGGTCTGCTTGGCATTGTCTTTGGACTGCTCGGCTATCTGGGTGGACAGGTTGCCTCCGAGCTTGGCGATCTCGCCCTTCAGGTAGTTGAACTGCCCGTTCATCGCCACGGATTGAGCTTTCATCGCCTCGGACTGCGCCTCGAATTTCGCTTCGGCCCATTCCTTGAGCGACTTCAGGTCGTCTTTGGTGGCGAATTCGTGCCAGGGGATGGGAGATATCGACTCCATGAGTGCTGCCGCCTTCTCAGCGATCCGTACCGTCTGCTGTCGTGTGGCTCTCTATCTCTGGACTGTAGTACCGGTCGGAGATGCACGAGTTGAATACGAGGGACGCGTTCAGCAGATGTGTGTTGAGCAGCGTGAGTTTCTCGTAAGGATGAATTTCCGCTTCCAAAATGGGGTCGATGAGGCCGTCGACAACACCGGAGATCTGGTTGACCATTCTATTGATGTACTCATCCGTGAGGGGGTCGTTGTGGCGGGGGTCGGGAACGGCGAACCCCGGCGTGTGTTGGTAGGTCACTCGACTAGCATCCAACTCTCGTCGATGGTGTGTACGAGAAACCACTTTGCCTCTGGGCCGGGACCATCGGGCAGAGGATCGCCTTGTTTGGCGTGGGCTTCGCATCCGCTGAAGAGGTCACGGTAGACCCCGGTCTTGGGTGCCGGTATTCCTGGTTCCATTGCTCTCAACCTAGCTTAGGTGACTGTTGGGAGATGTTCGCCTTCTCCGAGCGAGTCAACACACCATAACACGGGATAAACAAAGCGACATGAAAGTTCATGTGAGTGTCACCGAGCCCCAGAGGAGGGGCATGGGAGGTGGTTGAGGGGATCTTGGGGGTTACGAGCCGAAGGCGGCGCCGGCGGCGGTTCCGCCGGCAACCTGGTCAGGAGGGGGAAGCACGAAGTCTGCCCATTGCTGCATCACTTCACGCCTACGCTCGATTATGTCTGAGCGTTGGTAACTTCTCTCTGTGCTGTTCCCGACGATGTGGCCCAGACAAGCTTCCGCTACGTCACGCGCAACGCCATGATCCGCGCAGTAGGTGCGGAACGTCGACCTGAGACCATGGGTAGTACCTTTGCCGAGTAGTTCCTTGCGTAGCGTCGTTGTCTTATTGTGGTGGATTGCCCGATTGGGTTTGTATGAAGCAGGGAACACAAACTCGGATCCTTTGAGAGACGCGTAGGATCTAGCTCCGCCTGTCTCGCGTCCCTTCCCGTAAAGAAGTTCCATAGCCTGGTTGCTCAGCGGCACTCTGTGCTGTGTTCTCGTCTTCGTGCGCTCTGCGGGGATGGTCCAGATTCGCTCTTTGCGATTGATCTCCTCCCAACGCGCTCCGGTAGCTTCGTTCCCTCTTGTGGCTGTCAGAAGAATGAACAGCAACACTCGTCCCGGCCCTCCTTCGTCTCGCAGACGCACTGAGAGCTGTTCGGCGACGTTGCGGGCTTTCGGCCAAGGTGTATACGGGTGATGAGTCGGCTTGTATATCAAGTCTCGTCTCTTCATGCCGCGTATCACGGCAGATCCAGCAGCAGGATTGGCTTCTATTGCTCCTGCGAGCATTGCTTCGTCGAGGACTTCTCGAATGTTCGACAGGATCTTCTTTGGAATGCTGATTCCTCCTTTCTTCGACGCTGTAAGGGTATTGAGGATGTGAGCTAGCGTGATGGTTTCGATGGGCATCGACCACAACGCGTCGGCATAGGTCCGCATCCTCGCTTTCCATTCTCTCCGCGTTTTGTCGGCGCATACCTTGACGCTCAGAGTGTGAGACGCCCATGCTCCGAAGGTCCCGGGCTCAGGAACTTCTTCGTACTCAGTGGGTGTTTCGCGCCTTGTCGCTGTTGCCCTGGCTGGGGCGCTCTTTGTGCGCTTGCTCCTGGGCTTGTAGTCATGCTTGGCCCACAGTTCGGCCATACGTTCTCGCGCTGTTTCCTCCGTTACGCCAGGATACGCACCGAGTCCACGCGAAAGCGGCTTGCCGCCAACGCTGAAACGCGTGGACCAAGCTCGACTCCGACCCTGCACATTGAGCGACAGGCCTTTGCCGAAATTATGCCTTCCTTCCGGCAGGTTCTCAATGTTTACCTGCGGTTTTGCTACCATGCCCTGCTCCTTCTGGCACGTGAGTTCGGCAATGGTACCCATACGCGCACTCAAAGTAGCGTTCATGGCGAACGCCTACGCGGCGCTCACTGGTATGGAGGCACCGATCGAGGATCACATGTTCACCGACGTTGCGGGAGACCCCAACGCCGATGACATTGCACGGATCAGCCCCAACGGCTTGATGATCACGACCGGCACCTCAGACACCACCTACTCGCCCGACAACCCTGTGGTTCGCGGGCACATGGCTCTGTTCTTGACACGTCTGTACAAGGCGGTGACAGGCAGTGATGCTCCGGCGGGCACCACTCCGTTCACCGACATCGGCGACCGTCCTGCCGGCGAGCAGGCCGCCATTGGTGCGATCTACGCCTTGGGCGTCACGACCGGTACCACAGACACCACCTACTCGCCGCACGGCAATGTGACACGCGAGCAGATGGCCTCATTCGTCGCACGCATGTACCGGGCGATCGACGCGCAAGCTCCAGCGCTAGACGCCCCAGCAAGCGTCTCAGCATCACCCACCGGCACCACAGGAACCTCACTCGAAGTCACCTGGGACGCCGTCGACGGAGCCACCAGCTACACCGTCCAATGGGGCGCCGACTACAACAACCAAACAACAACCAGTAGTACTTCTACGACTATTGGTGCGTTGACTAAAGGCACCACCTACAACATTCGCGTAGCAGCAAATGATGGTGACAGTCGGAGCGACTGGACAATGACGACCGGTACGCCTGCCACTCCCCCGGGAGCAGTCGTTGACCTGACCATTACCGCAGGCAACGCTGCCGGCACTCTTACAGCATCCTGGAAGCCACCAACGGATGACGGCGGTAGTGATGTAACTGGCTACACCGTGCACTGGGCCACTGGGCGCAGCGCGCCACAAATGGCCGATACAAGTAGCACCACGTACACCATCACAGGCCTGGTTCCAGGAGCTGAATACCGCGTCCACGTGCAAGCTGTCAACGCAGCTGGCGATGGAGCGATCACCGCCCCGTCGACGAGTACGCCAACCACAACGGTTTCCAGTGGGGCGGTCAAGATCACGCTTCCGAGACCAGTCGACCGTGGAGGTTACTTCACAGCGGTCACTTGGCCGACACCGACGCTAAGGAGCGGCCAGACCATCAACACCACCGGCGGTTACACAGTTCAACGTAAATGTGGAACCCAAAACTGGCCAGCCACCCCCGCCGAAATTACCGCCCGGCAAGTGGTGCAGGACCCCGATGCCACGACAGCCATCCAAACGCTTGGGACTGCTGCGTTGCGCGGCGACGACGGCGACACCAGCGACGGCGGGTCGCTCATGAACGGGGTTGAGTGCACTTTCCGAGTCAAGGCCACCACGAACCTAGGTGACACGCCATGGATGACCGGTTCAGCAACGCCTGTCGGCATTCCAGGCACTCCGACCGTTACCGTTACTCCTTTCAACCAATCACTGGTTGTCAGTTGGACCCCGGCAATGGTTGCAGGAGCTATTGATGATGGCGGTTCGCCGATCACCGGATACGAGATCACCTTGAACTCCGGCGGTCCGGTCGGTCAACCCATCTCCGTGGCTGCTTCGGCACGCAGCTACACCATCACTGGGCTGATCAACGGTGCTGGTTACACAGTGGTTGTCGCAGCCGTGAACGACTGGGGTAAGGCCAGTTCCGCAGCGAGCGCGTCCACCAGCCCGACGCCGGTACCGGCAGCACCGACCGGCGTGCGGTTGGCGCAAGCCACCGGCGCTGATCAAGGCACCACACTGGTTGCGGGTTGGAACGCGCCAGCGCCCAACGGCACCCCAGCAGTCTCCGGTTATGTGGTGCAGGTGCGCAACTCAGCAATACCAGGGCCACTGCCCGCCGCTAGGTGCACCACATCAACCTCGGACGTTCCTGCCGGAAAGACATGTGAGGCTGGAGCCTGGGCCGCTGCCAGCGGTACGGTCAATGTCGCCACTCGCTCCGTTGATGTCGGGAGCCTGACCGCCGGTGTGTCTTATGACGTGCAGGTTAGGGCAACAAACGCTACCGGCAATGGGCCGTGGAGCACATTCGCTTCAGGAACCCCGGTCGCTGCTGTAGCACGGCCCGGCTCAGTGACCGCGATTACAGCGATCCCTGGCAACGGCATGCTGTCGTTGACTTGGCCAGCAGTTCAAGGTGCCACTAGTTACACCGTCGAATACTCCGCTGACTCCGGCTTTGACCGTCTGTGGCGGTCGGTAGGTACGACATCTACGACCTACAGGACCATCGGTGGGTTGACGAACGGCACCGCATACAGCGTTCGTGTAACAGCGAGCAACTCGGGCGGTTCCGCTGCGGCATTCACATCAGGTGATGATGCTGCCACTGCAACCTCCCGTACGCCTGTCAACACTGTGCTCGCAGCGCCATCATCGGTGACAGCAACACCAACACCCAAGAACACCGATGGCACCCAAATGGATGTCACTTGGTCAACTGTCAACGGTGCTACTGGCTACCTGGTTGAGTATGACGACGGTACCAACACCTGGACTTCACGAGCAGCAACCGACGCAGAGGTCGCAGCTCGCAAAGCCACACTCACCGGACTCACACGAGGAACCCTTTACACGGTGCGCGTGCGTGGGACCGAAGCAACCAACAACGCCGCAGGCGGTGTCCCAGGGTACTCCGCCGCAGTGAGGGCTAACGGGACCCCGACTGCCCCCGCAATTACGTCGGTCACTGCGACCGGTACGACGCTGACGGTGGTTTGGACCCACGGCACGGTGGTGTCCGAAGGTGTCACCGGATTCGTGGTGAGTTGGTTCGATACCGCCGATCCGCTGACCGGTGATCGTGACACAGCGCCGGTCGCAGCCAACGCCACCAGACACAACATCACCGGTCTCGGCGACGGGACCTACACGGTGATCGTCACAGCCGTCAACAGTGTCGGCACGACCGGTAGTCCACCTAACCCGGGTAACGCCATATCGACGTCGTAACCCACAAGATGTAGTCGGCTGGCTCCTGGGCTCTCCGCCGGGCCCAGAGAGCCGCCGGCTACTTAGCTGCAATTGCAACTAAGCATTAGTTCAGAGCCCGAGGTCTTGGCCTCGGGCTCTAACTACTTTTTGGGGATGACATACCGAATTACCCAACCAATGGCGGTTGACCACCCACGGTGTATCTGTGTACGATCTTGAACCTATGAAAACCTTTGAGATTCATTTACGTGACAGCGAAGACCCTCTGGAGGTAGTCGCGGATAGGTACTATGAAGACGATCGCATGCTGTACCTAGTCAATGATGACAGACCTGATGGCGGGACTCAGGTGGCCGCGGTGCCCCTAACTAATGTCAGGCACATCAAACGACAGACCTGATCCTCTTTCCGGTTCTACGGGCCGGTTGAGGTGAGCTTCGACGGCCTGGTTGATGACGACCGCGGCGGTGATGAGGCCCTCGATGACGCCGAGACCGGTGCGACCGACGTGTTTGATCAGACGCAGATGCGAGTCACGGTTGGTGCGGATCGGTTCCGGTGGCGAAGGCCACGGGGGTTCCAGCGCGGTGGCGCAATCACAAACGACCGATGCCGTGACAGGCTGATTGGGACGCGCAAGTGACCTTCGGTGTTTGGTTCACTCCACAGCGATGAACTCGGCGTAGGGGAGGCGTTTACTGCCAAGACCCCGACGCGGCCCTTTCCATCCGTTCTTGAGGTGCTTTTGGAGGGGGTTCTGGCGGCGCGATGGGTCGGTATCCGTACGGTGGCGTCGCCAGAACGAGAGAAGTGGGGGAATAGTTAGAGCCCGAGGTCTTGGCCTCGGGCTCTAACTAATTTTGTCGAACTGCTTTGCTCGGGCGATTGAGTTCCCTGGTTCTGGTTTGACCAAAGGAGCGCTCAACTCGTGGCGGTATTCCAGTTGTAGGAGTCAAGGCCTTCTTGGGTGGCGTAGACGTGCCAGCTCAAGACAGCGTCGGCGGTGGGAGAGGGAACGCCTGCGGCAAGGGTAACTACCGAGAGGTACCGCGCCCAGTATCCGGTTGGTCGGCCTTTCTTGGTGGAGATCGCACCTTCATCCTTGAGTCGTCTGAGACAGCCGCCGAGAAAGCTCGACGCGGAGTACTTCGTCGGTGCTTTGCTGGTGTGGCCCCAACGCTGGACCATCTGGGTGTAAGCGCTCGGGTGTGCAAGCTTGTAGCGGTGTTCGATGATCCCGTACTCAAGCCACACATCGGAGTCGTCAACGCACGCGATCAACGCGTCATAGACGCCGAGTTCCTCTCCGATCCCAGAGCGGGGGGTCAAATTGCTTGTGCCCCTTGCCTCCGACGTCGGCTACCATGAGTGATTGCAGTCTTCGCAATGTAGAACTTGCTCTCCACCTTCGTTGACGAACTCAACTATCGAGTCGTCGTACCCACAGGTTTGGCATGCTTGTCTGGGCACCTAGGGCTCTCGGGGTGGAATCGGGCGGGAAAAATAGTTAGAGCCCGAGGCCAAGACCTCGGGCTCTGAACTAATGCTTAGTTGCAATTGCAGCTAAGTAGCCGGCGGCTCTCTGGGCCCGGCGGAGAGCCCAGGAGCCAGCCGACTACATCTTGTTGGTTACGACGGCGGGAAGGTTTCTGCGCCGCCAGCACCTGCGCCGATGTTGTTGACTGCTTGGACAGTCACCCGCATCGGAGTACCGATGGCGGTGAGCCCGGTGATGTTGTAGCTCATCGGCATCCCGCTCCCGGCATTGGCTGGCCCCGCAATGGTTGCGGTGCCGCGGTTGCCGGTCACTTGTGCATTGGTTGGTGCCCAAGACACCTTGTAGCTAGTGACCTTCTGGGTTCGGGTATTGGTTGCGTTGAGCGACAGCCAGTCGACTCTCAGCGTTGATGTTCCAGCAATTTGAACAACACTCACACCCGTCGGTGATGTTGTTGGTGCACGCTCGGCTTTAGCCGCCGTCGCGAACCCGTAGATGCTGGCCACCGCTGCCGGAGCAGATGCCCGCACCCGCACCACATAGGTAGCGTTGGGTGTCAAACCGGTGATGGCAGCACTGGCCGTAGCGGCTGTGACCGTCACACCTGTGGTCGACCAGTTACCGACCGGGTTGCCAGGTGATCCGCCGGTCGCATCAAGTACCTGCAGGAACTCGACGACGTAGGCGGTGGCTCGTGGCACAGCGTTCCAACTGACGTTGATCCGAGAATTGGCACCAGTTGTGATGTCATCAGCTCCGTTATTGGAATTGGCATCAGTGGTCACAGGCACAACCGTCGCCTTTATCGACGTCGGGGCTGCAGCGCTACCGTTCCCGGCCGCAGGTGTTCCCGTTGCGGATCCTGGTGTCGTTGAGGATCCTTGTGCGTTGTGCGTGAATATCTGAATCTCGTATGCCTGATTGTTTGCCAGTCCAGTGATGGTCTTGGTCGGCAACAATGATGCGGCCACGCTGCCGGCAGAATTCCACGGGTTGTATTCGTTAGGCGCAGCTCCGTCACGGCGGTACCTCAGTGTGTAGCTCGTGACTTTGGAACCGTTACCGTCGGCGGGAGTCCACGCCAGAGTCAACGACCCGGCGTTTGCGGTCACCTCAATGTTGGCCGAGGTGACTGCTCCGGGGCGTCCTGTCGCGCTTCCTGAAGCGGCGGCGCTCCAAGGACTGGCCGTAGCGTCGGTCGTGGTTGTGGTGGCTTGGACCCGGTAGTCGTAGGACGTACCTGGGGCGAGTCCTGTATCTTCGACCATGGTCGCTGTTCCTGCCGGTTGAACCGGGGTGGCATCAGTCCAGCCAGCGGCGGGTGCCGTGGCGGTGGCTGAGGTGCGCCGCTGCAAGGTGTAGCCGGTCACTTCTGCGAGGCTGTTGGAAGCTGGAGCGTTCCAGGCGACCTTCAAGCTTGTGCCTCGTGCGGTGCCTTGCGTGACCCTCACGTTCGTCGGCGCGCCTGGCGCGGCCCCGGGGGTCACCGCGGCGACGGGGGCCGCAGCGCCAGCGCCCCTAGAGTTAAGAGCGACGACAGAACCGCTGTATGCCCAGCCGTTGGTCAGGCCAGTGAATGTGTGAGATTCGGTGGTGGCACTGACGGTGACGGAAGCAACGGGCACAGGTGCCGGCGACAACAGGGTGATCCTGTATCCGGTGATCGGGCCGCCGGTGCCTTGGCCCGAGGCGGGTACGAGCGTCCAGTTGACCTGCACGGTCCGGTTACCGCGAACAGCGGACGCAGCAGCTGGAGCAGCTGGAACCACGGTTGCCGCAGGCCCAGGGGCTGGAGCTGTAGTAGCCATCGGCGTGGCCGTGCCCTCAACCCACTTGCCTAGGCTCGGCTCGTTGGGGTTCTGGTCGGAATCGCCGTTCGCATCAACGTAGACGTTGGCCCGAACTCGGTAGGTGCACTCAACCCCGTTGACAAGCGTGCCGCGATTGGCGGGATCAAGGGCGCCGCCGAGCAAGGCAGAGCCTACAGGGAGAACCTGGTTGGCCTGCGTGGCTACATTCACATGGGCAGCGACAATACGGGCATCGGCATTCGGGACAATTTGGTCTGGCCATAGTTGGCTTCCACATTTGCGGTGGATCGTGTAGTCATCCAGAGATTGACCAAGACGGGCATTGGGTGTCACGGTCGGCCAAGTGAGCGATGCGAAACGGCCTCCGGCGTCGGCGACGCCTGGAAGGCTGATCTTGACGATTCCGCTTGGGACGTTACCGGTTGGTGTGGCTGTGGCAGCATTGGAGGCTGCACCGTCGCCTGCGCCGTTGACTGCAGTGACCCACACAAAGTAGAGCGCTGCGCTGTCCAGTCCACTGATGGTGTGGCTGGTGGCACCTGGATTGTTCACTCGTGTGGATTCCTGCGCGTTGTTGCCTTTAGCCCACTGAACGAGGTAGCCGGTGAGTGGCGTGCCTCCGTCGTCTGCGGGTTTGGTCCACGTGACATTGATAGTTCCAGGGCTGGCACCAGGTGCTGCTCTGAGGTTGCCAACTGCTCCTGGCGTGGTTCCGGGCGTACCGGAAGCACTCGCCCAGTCGCTCTGACCATCAGCATTCACGGCGGCGACACGAACACTCACAGCGGTGCCTTTGGTGAGGCCGTGAATGGTGGTCGAGGTGTCGCTGGTGGTCCGTTGGTTGGCGTAGTCGGTACCCCATTGGACGACATAGCTCGTAGCACCTTCGACAGCGTCCCAAGAGACTTCAAGTGCGGTGCCTGCCGTGCCGCTCGGTGATGCTGACACGCCACCTGGTGCGTCCAACGCGGGAGCTTGCGCGTCGATCGCCCGGTACATGCGTGCGACGAATGAGGCCATCTGCTCGCGTGTCACATTGCCGTGCGGCGAGTAGGTGGTGTCTGTGGTACCGGTCGTGACGCCCAAGGCGTAGATCGCACCAATGGCGGCCTGCTCGCCGGCAGGACGGTCGCCGATGTCGGTGAACGGAGTGGTGCCCGCCGGAGCATCACTGCCTGTCACCGCCTTGTACAGACGTGTCAAGAACAGAGCCATGTGCCCGCGAACCACAGGGTTGTCGGGCGAGTAGGTGGTGTCTGAGGTGCCGGTCGTGATCATCAAGCCGTTGGGGCTGATCCGTGCAATGTCATCGGCGTTGGGGTCTCCCGCAACGTCGGTGAACATGTGATCCTCGATCGGTGCCTCCATACCAGTGAGCGCCGCGTAGGCGTTCGCCATGAACGCGGCCATCTCAGAACGAGTCATGTCGTCGCCTGGACGGTAGGTGTCACCAGCATCGGAGATGCCGAGCTCGCGCAGGCATCGACTGTCGTCATAGGCAAAGCTGGATTCGGGTACATCCGAATAGGCCGCGGCGCCATCAGATGGGCACGATCCGCCGCTGGACTGCGCGGTCGCTGCGACCGTGGCCAAACCGAGACTGCCCGCGACGACGACAAAGGCCACCGCCATGCGCACGAAGCGAAGGACGCTCAACCGACTTGATCGGCTAGGCACCTTCACCGGCACTCCCTTTCCCGTTACTGCTGAACTCATTGCTGCTCCATTCTTGGTTGGATTGTCTGGCTCTTCGCAGACACCAGTCGAAATCTAGCGGTTTGCTGCACCCAACACCTTGCTGGGACACAGAAAACACCAATCACGATCGGCATGCAAAGGTTAGCGCAGGCCGATTTCTAACACAACCCAACCCCCGGGTCAACGACACAGGGGCTGGACTAGGCGCCAGAATCGAATGGTGTCGGTCTAAAACCGCACATGTATTCAAGGCCCTTAGCATAACGCCACAATTGATTACGCGCCATGCTTTCACGAACTACTTGATCCCCTCCGCTTTCCGGGGGGACGGCACGGTCTCGGCGGGGCTCGGCAGGCGGCGCGTGGGGCGGGACTCGGCTGGCGGGGCGGTCGAGCCGCTCGGCAGCTCTGCGTCTTTCTCGCTTCACCTGGGTGCTGATAGCATCGGTTCCATGGACCTTCAGAACATTGTTCTGGTCGAGCGCCGCGACCAAGTCAAAGAGGCAGTCAAAGCCAACAGGGGTTTGGCTGTGGCCTTGATCGGTTCGGTGGCGCGGGGCGATTACACCCCAGAGAGCGACTACGACTTCGTCGTGTCGTTCGGTCCACGGTCCAGCTTGGCTGACCACGCACGGCTTGAACTCACGCTCGAGGACATCCTCGGGCGTTCCGTCGACGTGATCGACAAGGACGCGCTCGGCGACCATTCCCGCCACTTGCTGGACCATGCGATCGACCTGTGAACGACAACGAACTGATCTCAACAATTCTCAAAACCGCCGAAGAACTCGATGATGAACGGTTTGAACGCTCCTTCGACTCCGACCCGATGGTTCAGCGAGCGGGCGAACGGATCGTAGAGATCATTGGAGACATGGTCAGCCGGCTCTCTCCAGAGTTTCAGGCCGCTCACCCCGAAATCGATTATCGAAACGCCAAACGAATGCGCAACATACTTGCCCACCACTACCAAAAAGTTGCAGCAGACCGCGTTCGAGAAGTGGTGCGCGTCGATATCCCTGAACTTGCCTCCCAGCTCCACGCGATTTCAATGACCATTGAGAATCCTGGAGACCCCAGCCCTCCCGAAATCGCCCTCTAACCGCCGCGGGCTGTGGAACCGGCGGCGGGGCACGGTCCAGTCGGCCTTCTGGGGCGTAGGTGAATCCACGGGAGCACGCTCCGGGGTCGGAAGTCGCGTGGCTGCGGCGAATGTCGGGGCGGGGGCTGGGGTGGGTGCCGTTACGCTTTGCGGACGCGGCCGATCGGTCGCAACGTGGCCACCGGATCCGCGGACCCGGACCCGTCCACAGCACGACTAGCACCCACGGAACCCCCATGATCGAACTCCCAGCACTCCCCTACCCCCAGGACGCGCTCGCCCCGCACATCAGCGAACGGACCATGGGATTCCACTACGGCAAACACCACGCCGGCTATGTCGCCAACCTCAACAAGCTCCTCGCCTCCGGAGACGGTGATGTTGGTGCCGGGGGTGCGAGTGGCGGCTCGGCGGATCTCGAGGCGCTCATCACCAGGGCCGGACCCGGAGCGGTGTTCAACAACGCCGCCCAGATCTGGAACCACACCTTCTACTGGCAGTCCATGAGCCCCGACGGCGGCGGCGACCCCAGCGGAGAGCTCGCCGCGGCGATCGACGCCCGTTTCGGGTCGGTCGACGCACTGCGGGACGAACTGACCGCGGCGGCGACCGGCAACTTCGGGTCCGGCTGGACCTGGCTCGTGCGCCTCGGTGGGGGTTCGGGCGGCGGGGGCGGAGAGCTGGCCGTCGTCAACACCGACGACGCCGACAACCCGCTCACCGCCGGACATCAGCCACTGCTCACCATCGACATCTGGGAGCACGCCTACTACCTCGACTACCAGAACGCCCGGCCCGCCTACATCGCCACCTTCCTGGAGCACCTCATCAACTGGGACTTCGCCGCACACAACTACACCGCCTGAACGGTCGGTGTGCGCTGAGTGGCCTGAAACACACTCTTGTAGTGTCACACGGGTTGGTCTAGTGTGATAGACAATCACATTGGATTTGAGTCATCTGACTCTACAAGGGCTCACGTCGGGAGTCCGGGAAGGGCAAGAATGGAACCCGCATCAGTCATAGCGATTTGCGCGGCATCAGTATTCTTTGCGGTGACCATCCACACAGCGGTGTCAATGGAGCGGTACGCCCGAAAACTCAAACGTGAGGCAAAGGAAATGGAGATTCAGATCGAACAAGACGCCAGAGAAGAGAGGCTCAAACGGGAGATCCAGGCCCTGGAGCTAAGCCTCGGCAACAAGATCGATGAACTCGACCGAAAGATCGAGAGGCTGGAAGCCAAAACGCCGCTAGTCAGCTCAGCCAGGATTTGACCTTACTTATTAGGGCTAGCGGGTCGCCCCCGACCGGGGTCACCTGCAAACGGGTCACACCGGCCTCGGCATACGCCTCGACACGCTCCCGCACCCAGCCCTCATCGCCGACCATCGCCGTGGCGTCGAGGAAGTCCTGAGGGACCGCAGCCATCGCCTCATCCTTGCGACCCGCAAGATAAAGGTCCTGAATCTGGGCCGCCTCCTCCTCATAGCCGTACTGGCGGAACAGATTGTTGTAGAAGTTCTGGTCACGCGAGCCCATGCCGCCCACATACAACGCCACCATGAAACGAGCACCGTCACGAATCTTCTGAGCCTGCGGCTCATCACAGATCGCCAGCGTGCCGCCGGCCACGACCTCCAGCGGTCCCAGAGACGGATCGCGTTTCGCAGCGCCCTTCGCCAGGGTGTCGCCCCAGACTGACTGAGCCTTGTCGGGATGGAAGAACACCGGGATCCAGCCGTCGGCGACCTCGGCGGTCACCGCAACATTGGTCGGACCGAGCGACGCAATATAGATAGGAATGTCGGCACGCTTCGGATGGTTGATCAACTTGAGCGGCTTGCCTAGGCCCGTGCCCTGGTCGGGCGGGAGCGGCAACTGGTAGCTCGGGCCGTCGTGTTCCACCACCTCACGGCGCCACACCTTGCGGCAGATCTCGATCAGCTCACGCTGACGGCCGACCGGGCGGTCGTAGGGAACGCCGTGCCAGCCCTCGATCACCTGCGGGCCCGACGCGCCGATGCCCAGAATGAAACGGCCGTCGGAAACTGCATCGAGACCGGCAGCGGTCATGGCGGTGAGCGTCGGCGTGCGCGAATAGATCGGCAGGATCGCAGACCCGAGCTCCATCGTCTCGGTCTTGGCGGCCAGATAGCCGAGGATGCTGACCGCGTCGAAGCTGTAGAGCTCCGCCACCCAGCCGACATCGATCCCCGCCCGCTCCAGATCGGCGGCCTGCGCGGCCGCAGCCTTCGGATCGCCGGTGTAGTTGAGTGTCATCGACAGCTTCATGGGACGTTGCCTCTCTTATTGGGGGTCGGGGTCGGGGGGTCGGGGTTGGCGGGGCGGGGCCGGTTGGGGGGCTCCTGGGAGGATAACTATTGTCAGTGTTGGCGACAATAGATGTCGGGCCGTAGTGTCACACCATCGAGCAATGCTGGGCGACACCCGCCAAGCAACCCTGTCAACCAACAAGACCAACCGACAACTCAGGAGCATGACGTGAAGCAGTACGGCGAATGGCAAGGAACCATCGGCAAGACCCTCGCCGACTCGCAACCCTGGTTCCCCGAACCGCCCCACCCCGGCGGCGACGCGCCCAACGTGGTCATCGTCCTCCTCGACGACCTCGGATTCGCACAGCTCGGCTGCTACGGATCCGACATCGACACCCCCAACATCGATGCGCTCGCCGGCCGCGGCCTCCGCTACACCAACTTCCACGTCACCCCGCTGTGCTCCCCGACCCGGGCCGCCCTGCTCACCGGACGCAACCACCACACCGTCGGTATGCGGGCCGTGTCGAACTTCAACACCGGCTTCCCCCACATGACCGGCCACATCTCCAACCACGCCGCAACCCTCGCCGAAGTGCTCAACGACGAGGGCTACGCAACATTCGCCGTCGGCAAATGGCATCTCGCACCGATGGAGGAGACCAGCGCGGCGGGCCCCTTCGACCAATGGCCGCTGCAACGCGGCTTCGACCGCTACTACGGATTCCTCGAGGGCGAGACCGACCAGTTCAACCCCACCCTCACCTACGACAACCACCACATCGAGCCCCCGGGGCGGCCCGAAGACGGCTACCACGTCAGCGAGGACCTCATCGACCGCGCCATCGGGTTCGTCCACGACACCAAGAGCGTGCGGCCCGACAAGCCCTTCTTCCTGTATGTCGCCTTCGGGGCCACCCATGCCCCGCACCAGGCGCCGCCCGAATACCTCGAGAAGTATCGCGGGCGCTACGACGAGGGGTGGGACATCGTGCGGCAGCGGTGGTTCGCCAACCAACTCGCCATGGGAGTAGTGCCCGAGGGGACCGCCCTGGCACCACGAAACCCCGGTGTCGAAGCCTGGGACGACCTCTCCACGAACCAACAACTGCTGGCGTGCCGCCTGCAGGAGGCCTTCGCCGCATTCCTCGACCACACCGACACCCAGATCGGACGGCTGGTCGACGACCTGGAGGCGCTCGGGGAGCTCGACAACACCATCATCATGGTGTTGGGCGACAACGGGGCCTCACAGGAGGGCGGGCCGTTCGGGGTGCTCCACGAGATGAAGTACTTCAACGGTGTGCTGGAGACGCCCGACGAGGCGGTCGAGCACCTCGACGAGATCGGCGGACCCCACTCCCACAGCAACTACCCGTGGGGCTGGGCGCAGGTCGGCAACACGCCGTTCAAGTGGTACAAGCAGAACACTCATGAGGGCGGAGTGCACGTGCCGTTGGTGCTGCACTGGCCCGACCGTCTTGCTCAGCGCAGCGGCGGGGTACGGCGGCAGTTCCACCATGTCAACGACCTCGCCGCCACGATCTATGACCTTATAAATATACAACCGCCCGCGATCCGGCGGGGGCTGGAGCAGATTCCGGTCAGCGGAACGTCGCTCGCCTACTCCCTCGACGACCCCGAAGCACCCACCCGCAAGGAGATCCAGTACTTCGAGATGGGGGGACACCGGGGGCTCTGGCACGACGGCTGGAAGGCGGTGACCCGCCACGAGGCCGGAGTGCCGTTCGAGGACGACACCTGGGAGCTGTACCACACCGACGTCGACCCCTCGGAGTGCAACGACCTCGCCGGTGCGATGCCCGAGAAGCTCGCCGAGATGATCGCCCTGTGGTGGCAGGAGGCCGAGACGCACGGGGTGCTGCCGCTCGACGACAGGATGATCGAGCTGTTCGCCTCGCGATTCCGTGACCGCTCACCCCACCCGGCCGACAGGACCTACCGCTACTATCCCCCCGTTTCGCCGCTGGGCAGCCAGTCCGGGGTGCCCATCGGTGGGCGCAGCTGGAACTTCACGGCCTCAGTCACCTGCGGTTCCGCCCCGGACGGCAGCGAGTCCGTGACCGCCGGGCGGGACGGGGTGCTGTTCGCCACCGGAACCGAGAACGCCGGCATCTCGATCTTCCTGGACGACGGACACCTCGTGCTGGACTACAACGCCTTCGACGACCACACAGTCGTTCGCTCCGACACCGCGGTCGGTGGCGGGGACCACAAGCTGGGCGTCGAGTTCCATCGCGGGCCGTCCCGCACGGCTCGGGCTCGGGTGCTGATCGACGGCGAAGTGGTCGGCGAGGGGCACGTTCCGTGGGTCATGTCGACGATCTCATCGGTCGGACACAGCGTGGGATACGACGCGGGCTCGCCGGTCAGCCGCGACTACAGCGGCTCCAACCCCTACACCGGCACGCTGCACTCTGTGGAGATCAAACTGCTGTCACGCGAGGACGTCGAAACCCTCCAAGCCCAAGCCCGCGCCGAACTCAGCCGCCAGTAGCCCCAGCGGTTCAGCCTCCGGCAGTTCAGCCGCCGACATCCCCAGCAGTTCAGTCACCGACATCCCCAGCAGTTCAGTCTCCGGCAGTTCGGCCGCCAGCAGCCGCCGCGGGTACGCCGCGGCATGGGCAACATGCGTTTCAACCACATGGAGTTGACGCTCCCGCTGGGGACCCTGACCGATGAGTTCCGGGCCGAAGCACGGGAGTTCTTCGGCGATGGCTTCGGTTGGACCGCCACCGACACCCACATTCTCGGCCAGAACGCGCTGTTGCTGTCGACCGATCCGGCTACCAGTCAATTCATCCTGCTGGCCGAACATCGAGAGCCGATGGCACCACCGCCTTACGACCACCTCGGCGTGCTCTGCGACACCCGTGAGGAGGTCGATGCCGTGCTCGCCAAATGCTAGGCCTGGCAGGAGAAGGATCGAGGACTAACCCCAGGCACATCGCACAACGCGTTCGCCCCTCTGGGTCCCGCAATATAATGGAGTGTCATACCCTTTGATTAGCTTAGGGTCATGTTCGAATCGATGATCCAGCAGACCCGGGGGGTGGCGGTTTCTGGGCTTTGCCGTGGCGAGTTGGAGGGTCTGGTTGCGGGTGCTGGGCGGGCGATCGCGGCGTTGAATGCGTTGCAGACACGGTGCGCGACTGAGATTGAGGGGCTCGATGATGGTGGGGTGAGCTCCAAGGTGGTGTTGCGTGAGGCGGGGCGCATGTCGACCCGCGCGGCGAACAAGGTTGCTAAGACTGCTGCTGGGCTTGTGGAGATGCCCAAGCTCGCGGAGTCGTTGGCCAGCGGCGCGATCACCGTCGAGCACGCCGCGGTCGCGGCAGGGGCTGCTGAGAAGACTTCGCCTGAGCAGGTCGACGACGAGCTCTCCAAGCTCGCCGAGGTTTCATCTGTCGACATGTTCGCCGAACATTCGCGGAGGTGGGTGAGCCGCAAACAACCCGATGACGGCGAAGAGTTGTACCAGCAGCAGCGCGACAACCGGTTGTTGAAGCACTGGGTCAACGACGAAGGCATGGGAGTGCTGCTGGCCGAGCTCGATCCGTTCAGCTATCATCAGGTGCGCAAAGCCATCAACAGCGAGTATGACCGGCTGTGGCGCAGCGACGGAGGCCGCGACGGCAGACCTGATGAGATCCGTACCCCGCACCAGCGTTCAGCGGACGCGTTCGTGGCGTTGCTCACGGACCCGGTTCGCCGCGGACCAGGCAAGACCCGCACGCAGCTCATCGCGGTAGCTGACATTGAACGGCTACGCGGCGACAACCCCGCCGGAGAGGCTGAGATCGTAGACGGCGAAGCCCTGCCCCAGACCGTGCTGGAACGCCTCATGTGCACAGCGGCCATAACTGGCGTGGTCTTCGACGGCAAAGGACAACCCCTGTGGGTGGGGCGCACCCACCGTCACGCCACCGAAGCCCAGATCAAAGCCATCATCGCCCGTGACCGGCACTGCCGAGGCCAGGACTGCACCACCGGACCCGAACGCTGCGAGGTCCACCACATCGTGCCTTGGGAACATGGAGGGTCAACAGACATCGACAAAATGTGTCTCGCTTGCCCGTTGTGCCACCACAACATCCACGACCGGGGTTACATCGTCACCAAGACCAAGACCGGCTACAAGATCATCAATCCCAACAACCCGCCAAACGGCCCCTGACAACTACTGAATCGAGGGAGGTCGCGACGGGATCGCAATGACCAGACCGGTCCCGCAAGGATCAGAGGGGCTCCATGAACTCGAGGCGGTTGCCGAGGGGGTCGAAGACGTGGGCTCGGAGGTAACCGTCGACGGCTCTGACTTCGGTCGTCTCCAGGTCCTGTGATCGACATAGGTCGACCAGTTCGGCGACATCGTCGACCACGAACCCCACATGGGCCTTGCGGGCAGGACGAAACTCCTGCTCCACACCCAGGTGAAGCTTGATCGCGGGCCCCTCGAACCAGGCCCCGCCACGCTTGGCCAACTCCGGCGGCTTCGGCACCTCCGTCAGCCCGAGCACACCTGCGTAGAACCCTCTGACCTGATCCTCAGCCCCCGGTGGCATCGCCAACTGAACATGATCTATCGAACTGACTCGGGCCATGGCTGCCTCCAATCGGTGCTGCTAGGTGAAAGCGACTACTGGGTGTAGGCGAGGTTGCGGGCTGCGGTCTCGCCCCAATGGTCGTCGCCGGACCATGAGATCTTGCCGGCGTCGATCTGGGCCTGAGGATCTATACGGCCGGAGGCGAGCATCACAAAGGTGGCGACATCGGCGAACACCTCGACATCGGGGGCGTCGAGCTCAAAGACACGACCGGCACGGCCGTCGACACGCACCAGGATGTCGCGGTCGACCGCGCCACGAATCCGGAAGGCGACACTCGTCTGGTCCGGCAGACCAATCTTCTTGCCGACGATGTAGCCGATCGAAGCATCGACCTCATCCAGCGCGGTCTCGGCGTTGAAGCCCGAATCGTCGAGGGTCTCACCCAACGGAATAGCAATGTCGCGGGCATGAACCCACATGTCGAACACTCGAACCTGCAGAAAGCGCCCATAGGTCAAGATCCCCGCAGGTGTGAAAGACGGCCGCTCGAGCACTCCCGGCCCCATCGCAGTGAGATCGTCAAGCCGGGTAGCGGTCGTCTCGGCCACAACCTGAGCGAACTCAGACCTGCTCGAACCCTTCACACGCGCCTCGAACTCAGCCATCCGCGCAAACGGCGGCGGCTCAGAGTCCGACGGTTCCCATCCAGTCAGCCAATGCTCGGCTCCAACGGTGTGGGTGATGACCCCGCGCACATCCCAGGCGGGGCACAGCGACTGCACCGCCATCTGCTCATCGCTCAGACGACCGACAAGATCGTTGTAGTGCGCGAACAACTCTTGGTGGGCCGAAAAATACTCATCAAAGGTGCTCATGGCATCGCAACCTAACAGCGGGTTGGCGACAAGAGAAACTGTCAGGCAAACTGTCACTATGAGCGACAGCGAAGTCACCGCAATCAACGAAGCACTCGATGCCCTGCTGGCCGAGCACGACCCGACACAGCAGTCGTACCACGAGTTTCGAGGCCACCAATACGACGCCGGACTGGCCTGGGTCCAGTTCCCCAAGGGCCACGGCGGCCTCGAAGTACGACCCCAGCTGCAACGCCAAGTCAACCGACGACTGGCCGAAGCGGGTGCCCCTTCGATGGAGACCAGCCAGTTCTTCATGGCGCTGGCAGGACCGACGATCCTCGCCCACGGCAGCGAGGAACAGAAACAGCGCTTCCTGCGGCCCATGTTCACCGGCGAGGAACGCTGGTGTCAGCTCTTCTCGGAACCGGGCGCAGGATCAGACTTCGCCGGACTCGCCACCAAGGCCGAACTCGACGGCGACGAGTGGACCGTCAACGGACAGAAAGTCTGGAACACGATCGCCCACATCGCCGACTGGGGAATGCTCGTCACCCGCACCGACCCGCAACTCCCCAAGCACAAGGGCATGACCTACTTCGCGCTCGACATGCACGCCGAGGGAGTCGAGGTCCGGCCGCTGCGCCAGATCACCGGCGAGGCCGAGTTCAACGAGGTCTACATGACCGACGTGCGCGTGCCCGACGCCAACCGCATCGGAGAGCGCGGCGAAGGCTGGCGCGTGTCGATCACCACATTGATGAACGAGCGCACCGTCATCGGAGGCGCGGGTGGTGGAGGCACGCCGCCCCGAGGCAGCGGACCCATCGCCGAACTCGTCAAGACCTGGAACTCGCTGCCGGACCACGAACGGACCCGCTCCCGGCAAGACAGCCTGATGAAACTCTGGAATCGGGCCGAAGTGCTCCGACTCACCAACATGCGAGCCACCCAGAACGCCAAACGCGGCCAACCCGGCCCCGAAGGATCGGTCGCCAAGCTGGCAGGAGCCGAACTCCACAAGGAGATCTACAGCGAAGGAATCAACCTCGCGGGCATGGCCTCCCAGGTGGACTACGACTACACGTTCCGGCGGCCGACCAGCGTGGTGATGCCCGGTGAGGGCGGCAGCCTCGGATACCTCTTCCTGCGGGCACGGGCCAACTCGATCGAAGGCGGCACGTCGGAGATCCTCCGCAACATCATGGGTGAACAGATGCTCGGCCTTCCCGGCGAGCCGCGTGTCGACAAGGGAATCCCCTGGGCCGACGTTCCCAAGAACTGACCCGGCTGGGTTGACCTGGCTGGGTTGCTCAGCCGGTACGAAGCAGCTCAACCACAGTCCCGTGAAGTTGACGCTTGATCTGTTGAAGGTTCGACCCCGCAGTGGCGGCGTGGGCGCGGCCATAACTTGACGCTGCCTCCATCAACTGATCGAGGCTCACCGCCTCATCGACGAATCCGGCGGCAACCGCATCGGGCCCGCCGTAACGGCGACCGGTGGTCACAGCCTCCCGTGCGGTCGAGTTGGACAGAAGGTTGTGGATCATCGCCATCAGCCCGGGACTGAAAGTCATCTGCAGATGAACCTCCGGCCAGCAGACGAACCCCCGATCAGCGCGCATCACCGCATAGTCATGAGCCAGGATCGCGAAGGCACCCGCTCCGAAAGCGTGTCCGTTGACAGCAGCAACCGTCGGCGCCGGAAAGGTCAGAATGCGACCGAGCACCCCCTCGACGGTGCCGACGTAAGCCATGATCTCGGGGCCCGAGATCGACGCCATGTGTTCCACGTCGAGCCCGTTGGAATAGTGCTTCGCCGACCCCGTCGTGATCAGTGCCGCCGGACCGCTCAGGGCCAGAGCCTCGGCCTCGTCGAGCAGTTCGTTCATGGCGGCAACCCAGGCCACGCTCGTGCGGTTGTCATCGTCGCCGAAATCGATGATCAGCAACTCCTCATCCCGGCTCAAACTCGGTAACGACACGGTTTCTCTCCAATCCCAGACATCTACGTTGAAAGCCGATGTCGAAAGCTGACGTTGAAAGCTAGTCGGTCTTGTCGGCGGCGCGGCCAAGCGGCCAAGATCAACCAATGAAGCGACCAGCGACCGTGATCGCTCACTACGAGGGTTTCGCACCGTTCGAGGAACGCGCCCTGGACCGACTCGACACCGTCGGACGGCTGCTCGACCGCCAACCTCTCCAGGACTGGGACAACCCCCGGTCACAGGAGCTGCTCGCCGAGACCGAGGTGCTCGTCGGGCACTGGGGCTGCCCGCTGTTCAACCCCGAGTTCTTCGAGAGCGCACCCAACCTCGGGCTGTTCGCCTACGGCGCAGGCACAGTCAAGCACTACCTGACCGACGAACTCTGGGAGCGCAACATCGCGGTCACCTCCGGCGCCGACGCCAACGCCGAGCCCGTCGCCGAATACACCCTGGCCATGATCCTGCTGGCCAACAAGGGAGTGTTCCCCGCAATCGACCGCGAAGCGCAGCGACCGGCCTGGACACCGCCGGAGGAAACCGCCGCACACGGCAACTGGAACAAGACGGTGGGAATCGTCGCGGCATCAATGATCGGCAAGCGGGTCGCCGAACTGCTGAAGGCCTTCCCGCATCTTGAAGTGCAGGTCTACGACCCGTTCACCAACGCCGACACCATCGAAGCACTCGGCGCCACCAAACAAGAGGACCTGCTCGAGCTGTGCGCCCGAGCCGACGTGCTGTCCATCCACGCACCCGCGCTGCCAGAGACCCACAACCTCATCGGCCGGGCCGAACTCGCCGCGCTCCGCGACGGGGCAACCGTCATCAACACGTCGCGGGGACACTGCCTCGACCTCGACGCCCTGTCCGCCGAACTCGAATCGCAGAGACTCTTCGCCATCGTCGACGTGACCGACCCGGTCGAACCCGTGCCGCCCGACCACCCGCTCCGGACCCTTCCCAACGCGGTGCTGACACCCCACATAGCCGGTTCCCAGGGCACTGAACTCGGACGCATGAGCGAGTGGGTGATCGACGAAGTCGAGCGTTACGCAACAGGCCAGGCGTTGCGCAACCCGATCACCCGCGAAATGGTCGACCGGATCGCCTGACCCCGATGAACGGACCTCCAACGCGATCGACCACCGGGAACTTCGGCGCCACGATCCGATCCGTCACCGCGGAGCACGGCTCGAAGCCCTTCCTCATCGAAGGTGACGACCGGACCCACAGCTACGGCCAGATCGACGATCTCGCGGCCCGCTACGCACACGTTCTGCAGGCATGCGGCGCGAAAGCCGGTGACCGCGTGCTCACACAGGTCGACAAATGCATCGAAGCCGTAGCCCTCTACCTCGCATGTCTGCGCGCCGGGACAGTGCACGTTCCGTTGAACCCGGCATTCACCACCGAGGAGCTCACCTACTTCATCAGCGACGCCGAACCAGCCGTGGTCGTCGTCGACCCGAAGACAGATGTCAGCGGAGCCGTCGCCGGCAACGGCCCGCTGGTGTTCACCCTGGCCGCGGGCGGGTGGGGCACCCTGCCGGCGCTGGCCGACGAGACCAACACCCGAACCGTCACAGCCGCCGACAGCGAGATAGTCGAACGCCAGGACAACGACCTCGCCGCCCTGCTGTACACCTCAGGCACCACAGGCCGACCGAAGGGCGCAGCGCTCAGCCACGCCAACCTGCGACACAACGCCCTGGCGCTGATCGACACCTGGCACTTCAGCCGTAGCGACCGGCTGCTGCACTGTCTGCCGCTGTTCCACACACACGGACTGTTCGTGGCACTGCACTGCGCCATGCTCTGCGCGATCCCGGTGACCTTCCTGGCAAAGTTCAGCACCGAGCAGGTGATCGACGCGCTCGCAGAGGCGACCGTGTTCATGGGCGTCCCCACCCACTACAGCCGGCTGTTGGCAGATCCGAGGTTCACCGCAGAGTCGGCCGAACGAACCCGCCTGTTCATCTCCGGATCGGCACCACTGAGCGCATCGGTCTTTGCCGAGTTCACCGAACGCACCGAGCAGCGGATCTGCGAACGCTACGGGATGAGCGAAACGGGCATCATCGCATCCAACCCCTACCACGGTGACCGAGTCCCCGGAACAGTCGGCTATCCCCTGCCAGGAGTCGAGCTGCGGGTGGTCGACAACACCGCGGACTCCGCAGGCGCAACAAGCACCAACGAGACAGTCGAACCAGTCGGGCCCGGGATCATCGGCTCCGTGGAGGTGCGCGGCCCCAACGTGTTCTCCCGGTACTGGCGCAGCAGCACACCGGCCACGGACGCCCACGGCTGGTTCGAGACGGGGGACCTCGGCAGCCTCGACGAGAGCGGTCGGCTCAGCCTGCACGGCCGGTCGGGCGACCTGATCATCAGCGGCGGCGAGAACATCTACCCCAAGGAGGTCGAGCTCGCGCTCGACGAGATCGCCGGGATCCACGAGTCCGCAGTGATCGGCCTGTCCCACCCCGACCTCGGCGAAGCCGTGACCGCGGTCGTCGTGGTGGACGAGGCAAGATTCTCACTCGACGACGCCCGAGCCGAGCTGGCAAAGAAGCTCAGCCGTTTCAAGCACCCGAAACAGATCCTGATCGCCGCGTCACTGCCCCGGAACGCCATGGGCAAGGTCCAGAAGAACACCCTGCGACAACAACACCAACAGACCTACCTCTGAGGTGCCGGCGCAGCGGCTGACTGGGCCTGTGACTAGCCCTGGATCAGGCTGGCAAGCGCCCACACAGCAGCGACGAGTCCGACCACGATGAACACGACGCTGCGCACCACCGGTGCACGCTCCAAGTCGCCCTCCCGATGCGGGCTCGACGCCGGACGCAACAACGCCAACAGATTCCCGACCGCCATCGCACCGCCGAGCGCCAACACCAGCCAGACGAGCAGATCCTCGCCCAGAAACACTCAGATCACCCCGGCAGCCAGATTTTGGAACGAGGTGTACCTGGGCACAAAATTGAGCTCGACAGTTCCGATCGGCCCGTTGCGATGCTTCGCAATGATCACCTCGGCAATGCCCTCGTTCTGCATGGCATCGCGGGTATCGGAACTCTGGTACACCTCGTCGCGGTACAGGAACAGGACCACATCCGCGTCCTGCTCGATAGAACCCGACTCGCGAAGATCCGACAGCAGCGGACGCTTGTCGGAACGGGCCTCCAACGCCCGAGACAGCTGCGAAACCCCGATCACCGGGCATCTGAGCTCGCGGGCCAGGATCTTCAGGCCGCGGCTGATCTCGGCAACCTCGACCTGACGGCTCTCAGCACGGTCACGACCGGTCATCAACTGCAGATAGTCGACCACCACCAACCCGAGATCGCCCACGCTGCTCTTCAACCGCCGGGCTCTCGAGCGAATGTCGAGGATCGAAGGGTTCGGGTTGTCGTCGATCCACAACGGCACGTTCTTAAGACTGGCGATCGTGTTGCTGATCCGGGGCCACTCGTTTTCCTTGAGCCGGCCGGTGCTCATCGACCTGGTGTCGATACGAGTCTCGGCCGACAGGATCCTCTGGCTGATCTCTACGTGGCCCATCTCCAGACTGAACACGAGAACCGGCTTCTGCTCGCGGATCGCCGCGTGGCTCGCGATGTTGAGGATGAACGAAGTCTTGCCCATGGCAGGCCGGGCACCGACCACGATGAAAGAACTGGCCTGCAACCCCGAGAGCTTCTCGTCGAGATCAATGAACCCGGTGGGCGTGCCGACAATGCCCTTCCCCGACTCGCTGCGGGCAATGATCAGGTCGAGTGCCTCCTCGGCCAGCGAGCCGAACTTGCTCATCGACTCGGCGTCCTGGCCGTCGGCGATCTGAAACACCATGTTCTCGGCCTCGTCGACGGCCGCGGCGGCGTCTTCCGGTTGGCTGTAGCCGATCTCGGCGATCTCGCTGGCAACACTGATGAGCTGTCGGAGCATGAAGCGCTCACGCACGATGCTGGCGTACTTCGTCGCGTTCGAGGTGGCCGGGGTGTTGTTCACCAGCCGATGCAGGCCCTCCAGCCCACCGACAGCCTCCGACACGCCGGCACGCTCCAACTCAACGGCCACCGTGACCGGATCGACCGGGTCGCCCGACGCGTACAGCGCCTCTATGGCGTCGTAAACGTGGGCGTGCGCCGGCCGGTAGAACTGTTCAGCGCCGACAAGGTCGATCGAGTCCGCGATCGCACTGCTCGACAGCAGCATGGCCCCCAGCAACGACTCCTCGGCCTCGAGATTGTGGGGAGGGACACGGCCGTCGCGCCGGGTGCTGGTTTGAGTCATCGCCATTTGTTCGTTACCTGCCTGTCATCGGTTCGTCATACAAGCCAATCACAGAACCCCTGCTGATCGTGCTGTTAAGAATCGTGGAAATCGGGCCTGACGCTGGGGATTTGCTGTGGACTTCAGATACGCGCAGGCGCGCGCCGCTCAAGTCGCCGCCCACACCAACAATGAACCCGCTGTCACCGGATGGTGACAGCCGACTCACTCTGCCACGACCTCCACCGTGACCGGGAACTCCACTTCATTCTGAAGCTTGCAGTTCACCGACACCTGACCGAGTTCCTTCAGCGGAGAATCCAGCGCAAGGGTATGGCTGTCGATGACAACACCAGCCTGAGCCTCGACGGCTTGAGCGATGTCGTTCGGGCCCACCGAACCGAAGAGCCGGCCGCCCTCCCCAGCACGAGCGCTGACGGTGATCACCATGGGAACCAGCCGCGCGGCGATCTCCTCGGCCTCTGCCCGGCTCTGGGCGTCACGCAGGACCGCGGCACGGCGCATCGCCTCAGCCTGCGCCTCCACTCCCGTGGTCGCTTTCAGTGCCAGACCACGAGGCGACAACAGGTTGCGAAAATACCCGTCGGCGACATCGCAGATCTCCCCCTTGCGGCCGAGACCCTCGACATCCTGGCGAAGAACTACCCTCATCGGCCGCTCACCTCGGCAACCGGAACATCCGAATCACCCTCGCCAGCGGCAGGACCGGCATCCGAATCGTGTGCGTCGTCCAAGACCGGCTCGACGTCGTCGTAGATCATCTCGTCGTCCTCACGAGAGGCCGGCGGCGGAGCGCTGGGACGCGGCAGCGGACCATCGGCACGTCCGCCGCGTTCACGGTCGCCGCGCCCGCTGCGCTGAGTCGTCACACGGTTGGCATAGGGGACCAGGGCCATCTCACGAGCGATCTTGATGGCATCGGCAACCATCTTCTGCTGCTGGGAGTTGTTGCCCGTGACACGGCGAGCACGGATCTTGGACCGCTCGGACAGGAACCGCCGCAAAAGGTTGGCGTCCTTCCAATCGACGTACTCGATCTGCTCGCTGCTGAGGATCGAGACCTTCTTCTTGACCCTGCGGCCGCTGTCCTTGGGTTTGCCCCGCTTCTTTACCTTGGCCATAGCTTCTCAACTTCTCCAGTTCTGCGTTTCCGGTAGTTCTTGTCGTGTTCTCGGTTGACGATCAGTGCTCAAGCCGCCGTTCGCAGGCGAACTAGAACGGCTCCTCGTCGAGGTCGTACGTCGGCTGCGGCTGCGAGCGCTCCGAACCCTGGGACCTCGCGGCCCCGCCGCCGCCCTGACGGCCGCCATCGTCAGCCCCGCCGCGGAACTCGTTGCGGGTGATCTCAGCCGACGCCCACTTCAGGCTCGGCGCCACGTCGTCGGCGAGGATCTCCACCTTCGAACGGCGTTCACCCTGCTGGTTCTCCCAGCTCCGCTGCGAGAGCGTGCCGTAGATCACGACCCTCGCACCCTTGGTCACCGAATCGGCGACATTCTCAGCGAGCTGGCGGAAGCAGGTCACGTCGAAGAACGAAACCTCGTCCTCGCCGTCGTTCCGTCTCTTGTTCCAGGCCACGCCAAAATTGACGACAGCCATACCGCCCTGGGTAAAGCGCAATTCGGGATCGCGGGTCACGTTGCCCACGACTGTCACAGTGTTATCAAATCCCATCTGGGTACCTCCTGGTAGACCGGCCTACGCCGGCACCGCCTCCCCGAACAGGCCACGGCGGGCCGCTTCCTTGTCGGGCAGACGGAAAAGCTTGTGGCGGACTATGTCGTCCGCGAGACGCAACTGTCGCTCGGTGTCGGGAAGACCAGCCGATTCGGTGACTATCTCCCACACCACGTAGGTGCCCTCCAACTTGTGGTTGATCTCGTAGGCGAACCGACGACGGCCCCAATTGTCGGTCGACGCGATCCGGCCGCTCTCCGCGACAACAAGACCCTCGATGCGGTCAATCACCGCAGCAATGTCGCCGTCGTCGACATCAGAGTCGACAATGACCATCAATTCATACGCCCGAGAAATATCCACGAGCACTCACCTCCTATGGACCCGGAAGAACCGGGGCCCCTTCCCGGGGCAGGGGTTGGTTGCTGAAGTTGTTTCCTTTCGGAGTTGCTTCCGTCGGAAACTCCACCTGGGGGAATTGCTGAAGACTACCGGCGGATCGCCCACGATGACACCTGCCGGAAATCCCAGGAGAACCTGTGGCTGAAACTGCATGACTACAGACTGCCAGGGGGGTATGACACGGGGTGTGACAGCGGGCTGAGACAACCCCGCCGAAACCGGCTCTACTGACCGCCGTAGAGCTCCAACTCCTCAGCCTCCGCGTCGGCCATGTGATAGCTCTCAGCGCTGTTGGGAAACGCACCCGAACGCACATCGGCGGCATAAGCCGAAACAGCCGACACCGACGCCGCCTTCAGATCCGCATAACGCCGCACGAACTTCGGAACGAAACGATCCTCGATACCCAACAGATCGTGGTAGACGAGCACCTGACCGTCGCACCGAGCCCCGGCTCCGATCCCGATCGTGGGAATGTCGACCGCGTCGGTGACCATCTCCGCAACCCGGTCCGGCACACCCTCCAGCACCACCGCATAACAGCCGGCATGAGCGAGCGACTTCGCCGCCTGCACCAGCTTGCGGGCATGCTCAGCCTGCTTGGCCTGCACCTTGAAGCCGCCCATCGCGTGAATCGACTGGGGGGTCAACCCGATATGGCCCATCACCGGGATCTCCGCGTCGATGATCCGGTCAATCATCGGCAGACGCTTGCGGCCGCCCTCCAACTTGACCGAATGCGCGCCCGCACGCATCAACCGGGCCGCGTTCTGAACCGTCTCCTCGGGCGAGACGTGATAGCTCATCCACGGCATATCAGCCACGATGTGACAGTCCGGCTGAGCGCGGGCGACCGCGGCGGTGTGATGACACATGTCGTCGATCGT
Organism: Candidatus Aldehydirespiratoraceae bacterium; assembly: GCA_965221585.1. Lineage (GTDB taxonomy): Bacteria > Actinomycetota > Acidimicrobiia > Acidimicrobiales > Aldehydirespiratoraceae > VXYK01. Next base: position 2,991,634 of record OZ244898.1, read on the forward strand.
GACCTGGAGCGTGTCGTCATAGCCGAGCACCACCATGGCGAGGCTGTCGCCCACCAGGACGATGTCGGCACCCGCCTCCGACGAAATACGCGCCCCAGGCGCATCGTACGCAGTGACCATCACCAACGGATCGTCGCCGGCACGAACCTTCCTGGACGCAATTGCAGGGGCTGTGAGCTTGCCCATGTCTGACTCCCTTCCCCGTCCAGCGCTCTTCGGCTGCCGGCGGTGAACACAGACTACCGCAACAACTTGCCAAACTCCAAGCCCAACCCGAGGCTCTCAGCCCCGACCTCAGCCCAGGAACTCAGCCGCCGACACCCTCGACGCCCTCGACCGACGACACCGAACAGCCGCCGAGCGAACGACTCCTCACCAGATGGTTCCAACCGCAGTCGGTGCAAACCTCCACCACATACCCCCGCAACTCCTGCTTGCGGGCATTGAGACGAGCCATCTCCCTGTCGCTCGTGACACAACGGCCGTGCCCCGGCAGACGCGGACCGAACACATAGGTGACCTCCACCAACCCGTCCGACTCACAGACCGGGCAGGGAGACTCCAGAGGCCGGCCGCAGAACTCCGCATTGCGCCGCAGCTCCGGCTGAGCGTCACACAGCTCTGAAACACTGACCTTGCCCTTCCGCCAAGCCGCCAGAGTGGTCTCGCGCATCAACCGATAGTCGATGCCGGCAGCACCACCAAAGGCCTGAGTCAGTCCCATCTTCACGATCATCACAGTAACCGTCCACACATGGGCGGCGCACGACGGCAAGAATCAGCACCATGCAGTTGCACGACACACGAACCCCCGCCGACCGGCCCATCGACCATGTCGACCTCGGCCTGGGCGTGGAGCAGACACTCGATCGGCGGCTCATCGGATACGTATCAGGACGCCGCGTCCTCGAACTCGGATGCGGCGGGGGACACGCCGCGGTAGGACTCGCGCTGCGGGGCGCACGGGTCACCGCCATCGACGACGACGTCACCCAGATCAACGCCGGACGCGAACTGGCGATCCGCCACGAGACCACCGTCGAGTTCCATCAGACGCAGCTCGCCGACCTGGCCTTCCTGACCGCCGACCAGGTCGATCTGGCGCTCTCGGTCACCTCGCTGTCGTTCGTCGAAGACCTCGACCGGGTCGTCCGCCAGGTGCACCGGGTCATCAAAGGTGGCGGCCACCTGCTCATATCGCTCCCCCACCCGGCCGCTCTGTGCGCCGACAAGAAGAACCCTGCCCTTACCGTCCGAAGCTGGAACGGCAACCGCCCCGTCGGCGGCAGATACATCCACACCATCGAATCCATCGTGTCGTCGATGTGCTGGGCCAAATTCGTCGTCGACACGGTCCTCGAACGACACGTCGGCGACGACCTGCTGCCCTCGACCCTGCTGGTGAGAGCCCGCAAACCCTGAACCCGGCCGCTGACCCCGCAGGGCAGCGCGGCAAGCCCGATCAGGAACTCTGGCTCTCGGACCACCAAGCCCGCAGGCGGCGCTCGGCAACAGCAGGATCAAGAGGTCCCTCAGCGACACGCAGTTGCGCCAGCCAGGCCAGCGCCGTGCCAAGCTCCGGACCCGGCTCGATTCCGAGCATGTCCGCAACCTCCAGACCGTCGAAGATCGGCACTGGGTCATCCAGGTCAGGCTCACGGCCACGCAACCGCTCCAAACGGCCCAGCGCCTCCTCGACATCATCGACCGACCGACCGTCGCCGAGACGCAGCCCCGACACGAACGCCAGCAAGTCCTCCAAACGGTGACCCGCCGGACAATGCCGGGCCAGCTCACGGAAGCGGCTGTCCGAAAGCGATGCCAGATCCGTCGTCAACAGGGCACAGCCGTCGGCCAAGTACCACTCGATTGCACGAACCATCGCCCCCGAGAACTTCAAAGCCCGCAGACCCGACCCCACACCCGGCTGCTGCTCCGCCCCAGAACCAGCCTCCGTCCCCGCCCCAGCCCCGGCCCCAGACTCCGCCCCGGCCCCAGACTCCGCCGCAGGCCCGGTCCCCGCCTGCAGCACACTCAACATCGCAGCCCAACGCATCGCAGGGTCCTGGCGCACAGCCCGCACACGACCAGCCGCAGACTCCCAAGAATCAACCACACCTACCACAGGAACCAAACCACCGACGCCTGACTCATCGATCAAACGCAGACCCGCACCCGGATCGTCGAGCATCAACAGCTTCTGCAGCTCGTCACGAATCCGCTCAGCCGAAACGATCTCCAAACGCCCAGCCTCAGCCGACATCGCCGCCACCAACTCCGGCGCCGCCGACAACGCACAACTCGCAACGAAGCGGGCAGCCCGCAGAATCCGCAACGGATCCTCAGACAAGGAAACCTCCGGCTCGAGCGGCGTGCGCAGCACCCCGGCCTCCAGGTCAGCTCGGCCCCCGAACGGATCCACCAGCGAATGGTCGGCCATGTCGATCGCCATCGCGTTCACCGTGAAATCCCGCCGGGCCAGGTCCTCAACGACATCATCGCCGAACACCACAGACGGGCGGCGCGAATCCGGCTCGTAGGACTCCGTCCGATGAGTCGTGATCTCATAACTCTGACCAGCAATGACACAACCGACCGTGCCGAAACGCTCACCCTGCAACCACACCTCGTCCGCCAGATCCGCCACCAACGACCGGATCGCTTCGGGGCGCGCATCAGTGGTCGCATCAAGATCCTGGCCCACGCTCGACCGGCCCAGAAAGTAGTCCCGCACCACGCCACCAACCAGGAAGAACCGGAAGCCCCAAGACTCGAAGCGCCGCGCCACCGGGTCCGCCCGCTCCAACACCGCCTCAAGCTCATAGGAGTAGCCGGCCACACAAAGACATTACCGGGCGCTACCCGCCCAACGGAGAGCGACGTATCGTAAGCGGTGACCATGGCCCTCACCCAGCTCACTGTCGGCGACGCAAGATTCCGCGCCGGACGCTGGCAGGGCCGCGCGGAGGTGGCCACGCTCATCCCGCTGACCGAAGCCCGGACCCTGCACCGCGAATCCCTGCGAGCCGCCCGCGCAGTCCTGCAGAACCAGGGTTTCCGAGCCGTCGTCACCGGCCCGGTCGGCCTGCCCGAACGAACCGCCTTCCTGCAGGACGACTTCAGCGAACGCGAACAGCTCCACCTGCTGCGCTACGACCTCCTACCACGCTTCGTGCCCGGCCTTGCGACCAGCCGGACCAGCCGTGGACGCCAACGACCATGGCCGCGCAAGCGGCCACGAACCCGCCGAACACGAACCCGACGAGCCAAGGGCCGCGACTGGGACGAGATCCTCGCCGTGGACCAACAGTCGTTCGACGAGTTCTGGCACTTCGACCGAGACGGGCTCAAGGACTCGATCGACGCGACCCCCGTGAGCAGACTCCGGATCATCCGCGGTGCCGACCTCGTCGGCATTCCCGAACGCCCAGCCGGCAGCCCCAGCAGCACACCCGACAACGAACTGGTCGGCTACGCGCTCACCGGACACTCCGGAGCCTCCGGATACCTGCAACGGCTCGCGGTACACCCCGCATACCGCCAACAGGGCATCGGCACGCTGCTGGTCAACGACGCCATCGCCTGGATCCGTCGCCGCGGCGCCACCACATGCTGGGTCAACACCCAGAAGACCAACGAATCCGCTCTGCGCCTCTACCAGAAACTCGGGTTCACCCTCCATGAACACCCGTTGACGGTCATGTACCGGGCACTCACATGAACCTCGCGGCACCCGTCAACCCAGGACCCGTCAACACAGCGCACATCAACACAGCGCACATCAACACAGCGCACATCAACCCAGGACGCAGCCGCCCCGCAGGAGCCCTACTGGCACTCATCGCAACGATCACGCTGCTCGCCGCCGCCGCGCCGGCCAACCAGGCAGCAGCCCAGACCGACGGACGAATAGACCTCGTCGCCCAAACCGCCTTCGTAGGCGACACCCCCGCAACCATCGACCTCAAGCTCAGCGCACCGCCCGACTCCAGAATCCGCATCCAGATCTTCGAAGCGCTCACCGACCGCGAAGAAATCCGCGCCGGCTACCAGGGCCTCGGCGACCAGCGCCCCTTCAGCGACTTCACCTGCGCAGTCGACGAACCCGTCGAAGGTGCCCCCTGCCAACTCAACAGCACCGGCGAGATCCTCTCGATCGAGATCCCCGACCAGGAAATCGGCGAGATCCTGCGGATCAACCAGGGCGCGCTGCCCGTCGTCATCACCCTCCGAGACAGCACAGGCGACACCATCGACACTCTGATCACCCACCTGCTCGTGCTCGACGACCACCAGGACCGCACCCTCCACATCGCATTCCTCGCCGACCTCAGCGCACCACTCGCCCTGCAGCCCGACCAGACCATCCAACTCGACACCCGAGACCTGCTCGAACGGGCCAAACGGATCGCCCAACGCAGCCAAGTCCCGATCACCGTGGCGCTGCAACCCGAGACCCTGCAGGCCCTCGCCACCAGCCAACCCGACCAACTCGACGAACTCATCGAACTGCTCACAGACCGGCCCGTCCTCAACGCACCCTGGGTCGACCTCGACGAAGAAGCCTGGCGACTCGCCAACGACACCAACCTCATCACCGACCAGTACAACCACGGAACAGCCGTCATCACCGAAATACTCGGCCGTGAGCCCACAACAACCTCACGACTCGACCCCAACGCCACACCCGAAACGCTCGCGCTGCTGCGCAGCAACGGCACAGAGACCGCCATCGTCGAAGCCGACCGGATCAGGCTCCCGAACGGGACGAGCACACTCGCCCCCATCCGACTCGCCGCCACCAACGGCGAAACCATGACAGCCATCGCCATAGACGACTCGCTGCGACAAACGCTCAACCACCCCGACCCGGAACTCGCCGGGCAGCGCGCCCTCACCGAACTCGCCATCGAAGCCGCCAACTCGACCACCGACACCGCAATCCTGTTCGACCTCGACCAACTCGAAGCAGCGACACTCGACGTGCTCCTCGACGGCGTCAACCAGCGAAGGGGCCTGCAGACATCCTCGGTCGCCAGAGCCCTGCAAGTGCCCGTCGCCCGCAACCCGGAGGGACAACCACTGGTCGTCACCCTGGCACCGACACCGACACCAGACCTGTCACAGCGCTCAGCCGACATCGGAGTCACCCGCGGGACCGTCAACGCCTACGCCTCGATGATCGCCCCCGAACGAACCCCGATAACCCCTCTCGAGACACTCATGCGAGCCGCGGCAGCCAGCCAGTTGAGCGAACAACAGAGCGCCGCCTACACCCGCAGCGTCTTTGAAGAGGTACTCACCGGAACGGCCGACATCACCATCGAACCAGCCGAACGCATCACCCTTACCGACCGCCACGCAGACCTGCGGATCACAGTCCGCAACGGACAACCACTGCCGATCACCGTCGAACTCCTGCTCAGCGCAGAGAAGTTGCGCTTCGTAGACGGCGAGCGGTTCAGCCGAACGCTCGACCCAGGCGACAACGAGATCCTCGTGCGGGTCGAGACCCTCGCCTCCGGAGACGCCAGAGTCACCGTCAACATCACCTCCCCGGGAGGCCAGATCGAGCTCACCGAGGGAGTCGTAGACATCCGCTCCACAGCCATCTCCGGTCTGGGCCTGGTGATCTCGATCATCGCCCTGGCCGTGCTCGGCGGATGGTGGGCCCGAACAATCCTGCGCGTACGGCGCAACCGGGCCGCCACTACCGTCGTAGACACTGCCCCTGCTACCGTCGCAGACGCCCCTATCGCCGCAGACACCTCCGCTGCTACCGTCGCAGACGCCCCTATCGCCGCAGACACCTCTACCGCCGCAGACACCTCCGCTGCTACCGTCGCGGGCACCACCGAGGAAACCGACTCCCCCACAGACCAACCAGACCCGAAACCACACCAACCGTCGCCGGACCCCGACCAACAAGACCAACCGCCACCCGACCCGCCACCACCCGACCAGCAAGACCAAACACCACCAGCCGACCAACAAAACCAAACACCACCCGACCGGCCACCACCCGACCAACCAAACTCCGACCAACCAGACCAAACACCCACCAAGCCACCGAACCCGGACCAACCAGACCAAACACCACAAGACCAGGAGGAACTGTGACCGTTCGTATCGTCACCGACAGCGCATGCGACCTTCGCGGCGACGAAGTCGACCAACTCGGCATCGAAGTCGTACCCCTCTCGATTCGCTTCGGCGAAACCGAATACATCGACCGGGAAGAACTCAGCGTCGAACAGTTCTACCGCGAACTCGCCGCCGCCGAGACACTCCCCGAAACCGCAGCGCCGGCACCCGGGCGATTCGACCAAGCCTTCCGACGGCAACTCGACGCCGGAGCCTCAGGAATCGTCTGCATCAACCTCTCCGCAGCACTGTCCGCAACAATGCAGTCCGCCAAGACCGCGGCCGCAGACATCGACGCCGACATCCGAGTCGTCGACAGCCGCTCCATCACCGTCGGCCTCGGATCGATCGTCATCGCCGCCGCAGAAATGGCCGCCAACGGAGCAACAACCGACCAGATCGAAACAGCCGTAGCCGACCTCAGCGACCGCACACACGTCTTCGGAGCACTCGACACCCTCGAGAACCTCAAGAAAGGCGGGCGCATCGGCGGAGCACAGGCACTGGTCGGATCGATGCTCGCCATCAAGCCGATCCTCGACCTGTCCAGCGGCGAAGTCGAAGAGGCGAGCAAACAACGCACCCGCAAAAAGGCCCTCGCCTGGCTCCGCGACAAGCTCGCCGAATACGACGACCCCCAGAACCTGGCGATCATGCACGCCCAAGCGCCCGACCTCGAAGACTTCCTATGGATGATCGACGGGGTCGTCGACATCAGAGAGGCACGAGTAGAAGTGATCGGTCCAGTGGTCGGAACCCACGGCGGACCCGGAGTAATCGGCTTCGCCCTGCAAAGCTGACGCACCCACACATACACGCCCACCCGTACCCACCCGGACTAGGGTCTCAGTGACGCTCCCATGGACGACTCGACCCTGATCCACGCTGCGCAGAGAGGGGACCGGCAGGCTCTTGACCAGCTACTACGCGAGCATCAGAGCCGAATCCACACAATCTGCCGACGCATTGCCGGCAACGACGCCGACGCCCTCGACGCCACCCAGGAAGCACTCATAGCCATCGTCAAGGGACTCCCGCGTTTCGACGGACGCTCCAAATTCTCAACCTGGATCTACCGAATCGCCACCAACGCCTGCATCGACGAACTCCGCCGCCGGAACCGCCAACCCACACCAGGCCTGCCAGAACACGAACAAGCCGACCAGTGGGCCGCGAGCACGCCACGAGACCCCGCCGATGTGATCAGCGCACGCATCGACATCGACCGCGGGCTCCAACAACTCCCCGAAGAATTCCGAACCGCGGTCGTGCTGCGCGACGTGGCCGGACTCAACTACCACGAAATCGCCGAAGTCCTCAACATCGCGCCCGGCACGGTCCGCTCCCGGATCGCCCGAGGGCGACGCCAGCTGGTGAATGTCATGAACCCGCGCGAATCAAGGAACCAACCCCCACCCGACAATCGTCAGAACCCACAAGCCGATGACTGACCCGACCCACTCCGACGACGAAGCGATCTCGTCCTACCTCGACGGCGAGGCGACCCTCGACGAGGTCGCCCGCATCGAAGCCGACCCCGAACTGCTCGCCGAGGCCCAAGAACTCGGAGCCGTCGCCGAGATGCTGTCGACCCCCGTAGAGTCGCTGGCCCAGCACGACGTCGACAGGCTCATCGACAACGCCCTCGACCAGAGCTCCACCAGCAGCCGAGTCACCGACCTGGCGGCGGTCCGGGCCATCCGCACGTTCACCCCCCAGCGACTGGCGGCTATCGCCGCGGCCTTGATGATCCTCGCCGGCGCAGTTGGCGCACTGATCGTGTTCAACTCCGAGAGCGACGACGACATGTACGCCAGCACCACCGCCGACAGCGCCGAGATGGCCGACGACTCCTTCGCAGACGACGGCGGCATGGCATTCGACAGCGACATGGCCGAGGAGTCCTTCGCAGACGACGGCGATGCCATGACCGCTGAGGCGATGCCCGAGAGCGACGAAGGCGACGACATGGCCGACGACGGGCCCGATGAAGAGTATGACGAGCCCACCGACGCCCCGGGCGACACGTCCGATGCAGAAGAGTTGGCCGACTGGGCTCGACGCGACGAGTCGGACCAGAGCGAGGAGACGGAGAGCAGTTTCGGAGACGACACCGCCGAGGCAACCACGACGACCTACCACATACTCGACTTCGAAATCGCCGACAGCTACCCGACCTTCGACGAGCTCATCGACCAAGCCACCAACCGCTGGCAAGAACTCATCGCCGCGGGCGCGACTCCCTACCCCGACGCCGTCATCGAGCCGGGAATCGCCGCGCAGGCCCTGGCCGAGTTGCCGTGCGGGCAGATCTACATCGACACCTTCGACCGCCACGGGTGGGGCGACATAATCAACGTCAGCGCAACCACCGTCGCCGGCGAACCCGTCACCGTCGTCGTCCAAACCTCTGTCGACACCGCCGAGCTCCTCATCGCCGCCGAACCCACCTGCACCGTCACACTCCTCGCCACCCTCACCCCCTGAACGCGTCCAAAGTTAGACTTGGACCACGATGGACAAAACGATCACCGAAAACCGTCTGGCGTGCTACGTGCCCGGTCTACGCGAATACGACGACGCGTTCCGCCTGCGAGTGATTCTGCACGACTTCGGGATGGTCTGGCAGCACGCCGACCAGGCCGCGCGGGTCGTCTTGGTCGAGGAAGAACCCGAACCGTTCGACGAGCGATGGGATGGCTTCTTGGCGGCCTACGTCGAACACCTCTGTTACCACGCCGACCTGCCAGCGCCAGCATGGACACAGCAGGAAAACCGCTTCTTGGAGCAGATGTGGTGGCCCGCCCACTACTTCGAGTTCGAGCGTGGCTCAGTGATGATGAGCACCCCAGCCGCGTTTGAAGTACACGGCATGTGGATCGCCGAACGCGAACTGGAAGTCGTGTGACTCCCACTTTTTCGGCACCTGAACTGCGTGAAGCGCTCAGCGAACTCGCGGCCAAACTCCAACGACGCGGCGAGCGAGCACGAGTCTACGTAGCCGGCGGAGCGGCAATGATCCTGGCAAACCACGCTGACCGGCTCACCAGAGACATAGACGCCTGGATCGAAGAAGGATACGGAGCAGTAATGGAGGCGGCTCGACAGATCGCCAGAGAGCGCGGCTGGCCCAGCACATGGATCAACGAGCAGGCGACTACCTACATGCCTCCACCATCCAAACGCCGTGGTGCCGTGGTATTCGACCACCCTGCCCTCAAAGTGATCGCCGCCACCAACGACCATCTACTGGCGATGAAAGCCAGAGCGGCCCGCTCGGTTGATGAGTCAGATGTCGAACAGTTGCTGCGCGAGTGCGGTTACAACACAGTCGAGCAAGTCGAAACGCTCGTACGAGGCGTGTTCCCCGACGAAGGCCTCGGCGAGCGCCAGAAACTATGGCTTCAGGGCGTCATCGACCGGCTGAGCGGCGGCGAAGCCAACAAGCCTCCTGCCTAACCCAAATCGCTGTGCTCAGGGTGTTGCGGGCCTAGCGGTGTCGGTGAACTGGATGGGGAGGGTCTTCAGGCCGCTCAGGCGGTTGGTGCGAGTCCAAGTAGCCGGACCGACCACCTCGATATCGGACCAACGGTCCAGGATCGCATTGAGCATCACATCGATCTCCAGACGGGCAAGGTTCGCGCCCAAACAGAAATGCGGACCGTGGCCGAACCCCACATGGTTGTTGGGACGCCGATCGACCCGGAACTCGAACGGATCGTCGAACACCGCCGAATCCCGATTCGCCGACATCTCCCACACCACCACCTTCTCCCCGGCCCGAATCAACTGACCGCCCAACTCCGAGTCATGCGTAGCAGTCCGCCGCTTGTACACCGACGGAGTCGTCCAACGCACAATCTCCTCGATCGCCGTCGGCATCAACGACCGGTCCCCGCTCAGACGAGCCAGCTGATCGGGATGCTTCGTCAACTCCCAGAGACCGCCGGCGATCGCCTTGCGGGTCGTCTCAGCCCCCGCCGTGAACAACAGCGACCAGAACATCGCCACCTCCACACTGTCGAGCCGCGACTCGGCCTGCCCAGGCAACTCCCCATGAATCACAACCGACAGAAGATCGTCACCCGGAGTCTCCGTCCGCTCCGAGATCAAACGCTGCCCGTACTCGAACATCCGAACACTCTCATCACCACGCGCCGCCGCCGACTTCTCCGAGCTGTAGTTCTCCGAAATCACGTCGACCCACTCACAGAGCATGCGCCGATCCTCCACCGGCACACCCAAAAGCATGCAGATCGCCTGCAGAGGCAACTCCGCTGCCACATCAACCACCAGGTCACAAGACCCCCGAGCCCCATCGACCGGTGCCACACCGTCGAGGATCCGCTGAGCCATGTCGACCAAGTCGGCACGGACCCCGCCGATCATCCTCGGCGTGAAACCCTTGTTCACGAGCTGACGGATCCGCTGATGACGCGGGTCGTCCATCATGTTGAGCAGCTTCCCGCTCATCTCCATATCGTCGATCGTCGTGCCGCCGAACGGGCGGCCACCGCCCGTATGGCTCGAATAGGTCCTCGGGTTGCGGAACACCTCCACGACCAGCTCGTGGCTGCTCACACACCAGAAACCCTCCCCGTCGGGAGTCACCGAAGTCGGCTCGTGCCACCAGACCGGCGCCTCGGAACGCAGGCGCGTCAAAGCATCATGCGGAAACCCGTTGACGAAAGTCTCGAAACTGCTCAGATCAGGAATCTCAAGGCCAGGCATCAACCCTCCTCAGGCACCGGCGCAACAAAACCGGCCTGCGACTCGAGCGCCTCCAGCGCACCGATGAAGAACTTCTCACCAAGGCCCATCTCCACCGAAGAGGCCAAGACCCGATGAGCCGCCTCCGTCAAAGGCAGCGGCGTGCCAATGTCCGCCGCCGAATCCAACGCTAGACGCAGATCCTTCTCAGCCAGCGCCAGATCGTAGGTCGAATCGTCCCACTGCCGGTTCACGATCATCGGAGCAAGAGCCATATAGAAGCCCGCCGAACTCGAACGCAGCACCCTCAAGAACCGCGGAATATCGAGACCCGCCTTGGCAGCCATCAGATACCCCTCCTCGAACACCTGGGTAGCGACCAGAAACACAAGATTGTTGACCAGCTTCAGCAACGTACCCGTGCCAGACGGCCCGAGCCATTCAGTCTCATCCTTCCCGAAACAGACCAGCACCTCACGACAACGATCGAACGCAGCCTGCGCCCCCGACGGCATCAAAGTCAGCTCGCCGGCATCAGCACCCGCATGCCCGCCAGAGACCGGACAGTCAACGAAGTCCACACCCGCCGCGGCGCACGCCTCGAACAGCTCCCTGGTGACATCGACGCTGTTGGTGGACAGGTCCACAACCACCAGCCCGGGCGCAGCCACCGAGACAATGCCCTGCGCGCCGGTCACGACTGACCGTGACGCCTCCGGCGAAGGCAACGACAGAACCACAACCTCGCTCGTCGCAGCAACACCCGCGGCGCTGCCGGCCGCGGTCGCGCCCGCCTCCACGAGCCTGGCGCAAGCCGCCTCGTCGAGGTCGGCGACCGTCAGCTCGTGGCCCACAGCCAGCACACGGCGGGCACAGCGACCACCGATATTCCCCAGTCCGATGAAACCGACCCGCATAGGCGCCCTCCTCCACGACAACTTATGCTGGGCCGCCCAACTGAAACCAGAGGAAGCCACACATGTCGAAAGTGTCGATGGTCGCAACATTCACCTGCAAGGAAGGCAAGAACGACGAGATGGACGCCGCGCTGGCAGCCCAGGTCGCGGTCGCGGCCGAACTCGAAGGCGTGGAGGTCTACTCGTACCACCGCGGCGAGGGCAACAACTACTCCTATTTCGCGCTGTTCACGTCGGCCGAGTCGATCCAGTCACACGCCGAGTCCGAAGCCCTCCAGGAGGTCATGGGACCCTTCATGGAACTGCTCGCAAGCCCCCCGCAGATGGCGATGTACTCCCCCGTCGCCGCATCCGGCCTCGACCTCTAGCCTCATAAACCGTGGTCTGGTGCCGCTAGGCTCTGGCGCCATGGCCTCTGAGACCACACCAGCCGAAAAAGACTGGATATCAGGTGTCGTCGACGCAATCGTCGACAACATCGACAAGGTCCGGGCCCACGGCACCGAGAACGCCATCCGGGTGGTACGAGCAGTCGTCTACGGACTGGTGGCGCTGGTCTTCGTCACCGCAGCACTGACGCTGCTGATCATCATCGGCGTCCGCCTCGCGGACGCCTACCTCCCGATCGGCTCTGGAGTCGGCGACGCCACCTGGGCCGCCCACCTGTTCGTCGGCAGCCTCTTGGCGATCCTCGGTTTCGGCTTCTGGTTCAACCGCAAGACCGAAGGCATGCGTTGGGTCAACCTCGCACTGATACTCGACGCCCTGATCATCGTCGTGATCGTCTGCTACGGCATCATCGACTCGTTCGCCTGACCGCCAGCGCCCTCTCCCCCCGCCTAGGAGCACAAATGCCCGAGAATGAGCCCGAAACGAATGAGCCCGAAACCCACGACGTAGTCATCATCGGCTCCGGACCCGCCGGTCTCACCGCCGCGCTCTACACCGCCCGCGCCAACCTCGCCCCCCTGCTGCTCGAGGGCGAACCCAGCAGCACCAGCGACCAACCCGGCGGACAGCTGATGCTCACAACCGACGTCGAGAACTACCCCGGGTTCCCCGACGGAGTCATGGGACCCGAACTGATGGTCAACTTCCGGGCCCAGGCCCACCGCTTCGGGACACGGATCGAGACCGTCAAAGCCACCCGAGTCGACCTCTCCGAACGTCCCTTCAAAGTCTGGACCGGCGACCCGGAGGCACCGGACCCGACCTACCGAGCCCACTGTCTGATCGTCTCCACCGGAGCGCAATCGCTGATGCTCAACCTCGACCGAGAGATCGACCTGGTAGGACACGGACTCTCCACCTGTGCGACCTGCGACGGCTTCTTCTTCCGCGACCAGGAGATCGCCGTGGTCGGCGGAGGCGACTCCGCCATCGAGGAAGCCACCTTCCTCACCCGATTCGCCAGCAAGGTCTCGATCATCCACCGGCGCGACAGCCTGCGCGCATCGAAGATCATGCAGCAGCGCGCCTTCGACAACCCGAAAATCGAGTTCATCTGGGACACCGTCGTCACCGAATACCTCGGCGACGACTCGATCAGCGGCCTGCGGCTACGCAACGTCAAGACCGACCAGAGCTCCGAACTCGCAGTCACCGGAGTGTTCATCGCCATCGGGCACCGGCCCAACACCGACATCTTCAAAGGCCAGCTCGAAATGAAGGACAACGGCTACCTGGTAACTCAGCCCGACTCCTCACGCACCAACATCGAAGGCGTGTTCGCCTGCGGAGACGTGCAGGACGACGTCTACCGACAGGCCGTCACCGCAGCCGGATCAGGGTGCATGGCCGCGCTCGACGCGGAGCGTTGGCTTGAGTCGCAACACAGCTAGAGTCGGAACAGCCCGTCGCTCGAAACCAGAACCGGGCCACCAAGCTTGAGTCCCAGCACAGCTAGATTCAGCAGCAACCCGACTGAAAGAGACCAACAATGGCAGGATCCCTTGGCACCCTCGACGAGAGCACCTTCGACGAGGAGATCGGCAGCGCTACCGCGCCCGTACTCGTCGACTTCTGGGCAGAGTGGTGCGGTCCGTGCAAGATGGTCACCCCCATCCTCGAAGAAATCGCCGAAGAGCAGGGCGACGCCCTCAAGATTCTCAAGCTCAACGTCGACGACGCCCCCTCGATCGCCCAGCGGTACGGCGTCATGAGCATTCCCACCCTGATCCTCTTCAAAGACGGAGAGGAAGCGAAACGCATTGTCGGTGCAAAGCCCAAAGGTGCTCTTCTCAACGACGTAACCCCCTTCCTCTGAGAAGCGCCCGATGAACCCGCCCGGGCTCCCCCTTCGGCGCGGCGACACCGGTGCCGGAGTACGGGACCTGCATCGCCGGCTGGCCGCGGCAGGGTTCAGCGACGTCGGATCCCCCGAGGTGTTCGACGAGACCACCGAGGTGGCCCTTCGAGCATTCCAAGCCGCCCGACGGTTGGTCGAAGACGGAATCTGCGGACGACAGACCTGGTCAGCCCTGGTCGACGCCCATTTTCGGCTAGGCGACCGGATGTTGTACCTGCGCTCCCCCATGACCCGCGGCGACGACGTCGCCGACCTCCAGCTGCGTCTCGGCAATCTCGGGTTCGACGCCGGCTGGCTCGACGGAATATTCGGACCCGACACCGAAGCCGCGGTACGGGACTTCCAACACAATCAAGGACTCAACGCCGACGGCACAGTCGGTCGCGCCACTGTCGCCGCCCTCGACCGGCTCGCGGGCCGTGTAGTAGGCGCCAAGACGATCGCTGAAGTGCACCAGACAGAGAACCTCCGCCGACACGCCGGCGTCGAGGGCAGGCGCATCTTGCTCGGCGAGACCGGAGGCCTCCCCGCGGTGGTCAACTCGCTCGCCCGGCTCCTGCAGCTCGACGGAGCAACGGTGCTCACCCTGCATCACCCCGACCTCTCCTCCCACGCCCAGATCGCCAACAGCTGGAGCGGTGACGCCTACCTCGGTGTGACGCTCGCCACCCACGACTTCTGGGTTGCCTACTTCCAGACCGAGGGCTTCACCTCCAGCGGAGGCCACCTGCTCGCCCAGCAGTGCATCGACAAGATCAGTCCTGTGCTCAACAGCGATCTGCCCGCGACCGGGATGCGCCTGCCGATCCTTCGCGAGACCAGAATGACCGCGGTGTGGTGCCGGGTCGGGCCGGCACCAGCGGTGGTCGAGCGAACCGAGGCCTTCGCCAAGGCGCTGCGCGACGCCGTGGTCGACTGGTGTGCGGGCCCTCACCCCGAGTGACCCTGAGTCGTGGGTAATCTATTGTCAGTTGAACTGTCAATAGTTTGTAGGGGGGCCGCTACTTCTGACCGGCGATGATCCGATAGATCCGTTCCAAGTCATCGAGGTCGGCAAAGTCAACCACCAGCTTCCCCGGACCCTTGCCCAGCTTCACCGCAACCCTGGTGTCCAACCGCGTGGCCAACAGTTCCTCAAGCTCCAGCACTCCCGCATCAGCCACTTTCGGAGCTGCCCGTTTCGCCTGAGGCTTGTCCTCATCGGTGTCCTCCGAATCCTCATCGCGGAGCATCTCCTCCACCTGGCGGACGGTCAGACCCTCCTCAACAATCTGAGCGGCCAAGCGCTCCTGTTCGGAACGGTCCGGTGTCGCCAACAAGGCTCGAGCATGTCCAGCACTCAGCTGACCCTCGATCAACAGGCGCTGCACCATTGACGGAAGGTGCAACAACCTGAGCGTATTGGCAACAGCGGACCGCGACCGCCCCACCCGCCGCGCAACATCTTCCTGAGTCAAATCGAACTCTTCGACGAGCTGTTGATAGGCCGCCGCCTCCTCGAGCGCGTTCAGATCCTGCCGATGCAGATTCTCAACAACTGCTGTCTCAAGCGAGGACTGGTCGTCGGAAGTCCTGATGATCGCCGGGATGGCTGAGAGGTCGGCACGCTTCGCGGCGCGCCAGCGACGCTCCCCCGCGATCAACTCATACTGTCCCTCACTCAACTCTCGAACCACGATCGGTTGGATCACACCGATCTCGGTGATCGACCTGGACAACGAAGCCAGAGTCTCCTCATCGAAATGCTCACGAGGCTGGTTCGGGTTGGGTACTACCTGTTTGATGTCGATCTCCTGATAGACACCGCTGTCAGCGGTGAAATCCGCTGGAATCAGCGAACTCAGACCTCTACCAAGTCCACTACGCCGCGCCATCAAGGACCTCCTTAGCTAGAGTGCGATAAGCGGTCGCCGCACGCGACCCGGGATCAAAAACCGAGATCGGCAAGCCGAAACTCGGTGCTTCGCTCAAACGGACCGCCCGAGGTATCACCTGTCGACACACCTTGTCTCCAAAGTGACCCCGCACCTCCTCAGACACCTGCTTCGACAGTTTCGTCCGCGCATCAACCATCCCAAGCACAATCGTGCTGAGATGGAGATCCGGATTGAGATTGCGCGTCACCAGGTCAATATTCCGGATCAGAAGGCCGAGGCCCTCCAAAGCGTAATACTCGGCCTGAACGGGCACGAGCACCTCGTTCGCCGCCGTCAACCCGTTGATCGTCAACAGGCCCAGCGAGGGGGGACAGTCGATGAACACGATGTCGTATTCGTCTGCAACGTCCTCAAGGGCGATCTTCAGCTTCCGCTCGCGGTTCATGGCTGGAACCAACTCGATTTCCGCGCCCGCAAGATCCAGGCTCGAGGGGACGATGTAGAGATTCTTGACCGAGACCGGCTCGATCACATCCTCCAGAGGGACATCCTCGAGCAGCACATCGTAAAGAGAGTGATCGACCATACGCGAATCAATGCCGAGGCCTCTCGTCGCATTCGCCTGGGGGTCGAGATCGACAATGAGCACACGCTGATCAAGCTGTGCCAAACAGGCCGCGAGATTTATGGTCGTCGTGGTTTTCCCAACCCCGCCTTTCTGGTTGGCGACAGCGAATACCCTCGGGTTGGGTCGAGTCACGAAACCAACTCCCTTCTTCAGAGCCTCAATATCTTCGGTCAGTGAACTGACAAGGTCAAGCATCCTCTACAAAAGTCTGTGTTTCACGTGAAACACGCGTAGGGGAGTCGCAGATGCGTTTCACGTGAAACGCTTTGCTTCCCGCTCTTGTTCACTGCGTTCACGGGCCGCTCGGGCCACGGCCTCGTTCGACGTGATCCCGTGCGGGATCCATTCGCTCGGCCTCTGGTCAGAAGATCGGCGATCGGCGGCGGGCTGGCTCGCGGCGGGGGAATCGTTCGCTAAGCGAGCCGGCTGTCCGCTGCACCCGCAGGAACCCTCCTGAATCAGTCTCCCACCGTTCAACGACCGAAGCTGCCAAAGGCGAAAGGTCGGCCGCCATCCAAGTGTCGGCGGTACCGTCTGACACTGACACCACCAGCGAGCCGCCTTCAGCAAGCAACGGAAGTCCGCACTCTGCGACCTCGCTCGGAGGCCCGAACAGGCGTGCTACGACAAGATCGTTGGTTTCACGCCAGTTGGGGTCATGCGCATAGTCGTCGGCGCGTCCATGCACCACTTCGACCCGACCGTCCAAACCTGCTGCCCGGACCGCCGCGAGCGCAGTCTCGCAACGGCGTGAGCTGGAGTCCAACAGTCGCCACGTGGTTTCCGGATGCCGAATCGCGAGCAGTACGCCCGGAATGCCCACACCAGTACCCAGATCAACGCAGCGTGCGCCACCTTTCAGGCTTGTCTGGGACGAGATATAGCCTTCTGCGTGCGCTCGGAGCGCCTCAATCGAGACCGAGCCGAGTGATCCTGCAGCTCGTGCCGATTCCCAGACTGCTTCCAGTGCCTCGTATTGCGAATCCGCCACAAGCCCGTGACTGCCCTAGTCTCCCGCAGGAGCGATCACCACGTAGCGGCGAGGATCTTCCCCTTCAGAGAGCGTCTTGACACCCTCCGTCCCGTCGACGGCGTCGTGAACCACCTTGCGATCCGCTGCATTCATCGGCTCGAGGGATCGGGGGACGCCCGAGTTCTGTACTTCGGCCGCCTGGTCACGGGCGAACCGAACCAAGGCCGCGTTCCGTCGAGCAATCACACCGCCCACGTCAACTCGAACTCTGCCATTGCGAGCGCTGCCCGCACGGCGCTGCAAAAAAGTCCGAACAAGATCATCGATAGCACCCGCGGTCACGCCACGGTGACCAACCATCCGCCCCAGATCGTCGCCACTTACCGTGATCCGGATCTCGTCGGTTCCGATATTCTCCCTCTGGAAGTCAACGGTCGTGCCGAACCGCTCCGCCAAGCCTTTGACGAACTCTTCAGCGAGGTCCGCCTGCTGGGGTAACGGCATCATTTCCTGGTCATCATTCACGGTTCCTGCCTTCTTCTTGGTGGTATTCGGTTTCTTGGGACTATCCGGTTTCTTCGACGCATCCGGCTTCTGTTTGCGCTGCTCCGCCTTCTGATCTGGAGAAGGCCGGTCGTCGGAGCTCTTCTCGGAGGCCGTTGTATTCTTCGAGCTCCGGGAGCCCTTCGAATTCTGAGCACTGCCAGATTCGCCTCGACCTGGATCCTGCTTGCGATTCCCGCCGTTGCGACTACTCTGGGTCTGGCGACCACGCCGGTTGCCACGATCACGTCGATTGCGGTTCTCCTTGGACCGGGGGGTGGTGGGACGAACCCGGGCCCTCACTCGCGCCGGTTCCTTGATCCGGCCGAACACCCCCGTCTTGACGTCGCTCAGGACATCGAACTCCGCGTCGTCTTCGTGAACACCGAGCCGATCCAAGGCGTGTTCCTTAGCGAGATCGATCGATTCGCCGATGCTCTCTACCCATTCCATCGCTGCTCCTTTTGCCTTTGCGCTGCCAACTCAATCGAGTCCCGCCAATGAGAGCCGGCCGCTACTTCTTTCGTTTCTTGTGTTGTGGAGAACCTGGTTCGGTCGTCCGACCAGACCCTCGATGGTGCCGAGTCGGCGCATTTCCCGTCCGACCCGCACCGGTGCGTTTAGGTTTCTGGCTATCCGATGTCGACTTGTCGGCAGCCTTGGCCCGCGAGCCCTTGGCAGCCTGCCGATCACCATCCTTGCTGCCGCGCGACCCCTTGGCACCTTGTTTGGCACCTTGCTGGCCACGATTCTTGTTGCTGCGGGACCGGCTCGATGCAGCCTGCCGAGGCGGCGGCTTCTTACCCTTCTTCTTGGAATACGTGCCATCGCGCTTCGGTGTCGGCACGCCCTTGGGGGCAGTGGTGCGCCCGCCCGACGCGGCGTGCTCATCCTCGGCGTTCTTCATCTCCTCGCGTCTCTTGGCCACCAACGCCCCCGGGCTGTCCTCACCGCGATAGAGACTTCGAGTGATATAGGCCTGCTGTCCGATCCGATAGAGGTTCGACACCACGAAGTAAACGACCAGCGCCGCCGGCATCGTAAAGCTGAACACAGGCAGCATGTAGGGGAGGATCTTCATCAGCATCTGCTGCTGCGGAGGCAGAGCCGAAGCGCTCCTATTTTGAATCTGGCGCTGCTGAAAAATGCTTGATACCAGCACAATCAGGATCAAGATGATGTAGGGGACACCCGATATCAGACTGTCGCCGAGAACATCCTGAGCGCTTCTCGACAGGTCCATGCCCCAAGACACCATCTCGGTCGGCCGATCCGCCAGAGGCGTTGCACCGTCTCCGGCAAGTCGCCGATAGAGGTCGCTGTCGGTCGGAAGATTCTGTGGCAGGAACGGTCGATCTCTCGACCCGAAAGTTGTGGTGTCCAGCCCCACACCAGAAGAGATCCGACCACTGGTCCATCCGAACTGATTGCCGAAGTTGGTCGCCCGGCTGGTCAAACCCTGAACGACGCGGAACAACACCAGAAAGAGCGGCATCTGGACCAGCAGCGGCAGACAACCCCCAAACATCGAGATGCCGTGCTCCTGCTGGAACGCCATCATCTCTTCGTTCAGCTTCTGGCGGTCACCGCGGTTACGGTTCTGAATCGCTTTCAACTCAGGTTGGTAACGCTGCATCTGCAGCATCGACTTCGTGCCCTTGAGCGTCAACGGGGTGACGATGACCATCACCACCAACGTGAGCCCAGCAACAGCCATCCCGTACGAGGGCCACAGCTGATAGCAGAACGCGAGAACCTCGCCGATCAAGTCGAATATCACATCGAACATCGCGGCTCCCTTGCAACGGGCGGCTCCCCGGTCACAGGCACCGGGTCATACCCGGAAGTGCCCCAAGGATGACAACGACAGACCCGACGCGTCGCCAGCCAAGAGCCCCGGACCGCCCCGTGGGACTCGATCGCCTCGATCGCATACGTCGAGCACCCAGGCACATGCCGACAAGGCGAAATCCGACCAGCGGTGAGCTGCTGGTACACCCCCAGCAACGCGGTGAGCGAACGTGCCACCGGGCCCGACCGTCCGGCACTCATGAACCCGCCCCCGACATCACGGTCTCACGCAGGAGCCCATCGACCGTACTTCTGAGCTCGGCTCCGGACCAGTGTTCAACCGACGAGGTGACCCTGAAAAGGTAGTCCCCCGGAGGCAGCAGCGACGGCGTCTCGCGGGAGATGTCGCGCAGAACCGCTCGCACGCGACGACGGATTCTGTTGCGCTGGACAGCATTTCCCACTGTGCGTGAGATTGCGAACCCAATTCTCGCGCTCTGCGTAGGATCATGTGCGGGCGCGGGCCGTGAAACCAGTCGAAGCGGACCTCGACCGCGACGCACTCCCTCCGCTCGTAAACGTTCGAAGGAGCGACGACCAGACAGCGCCTCAATCACGCGGAGAGCCGCGTCCGCTTCTTCTGGCGGCGCCGGGTGATCACTGCACGCCCCCCACGAGTGCTCATGCGAGCACGAAAACCATGCTTCACATTTCGCTTGCGCACATTCGGTTGATAGGTCCGCTTCATAGTTCCTCCACAAGGCACCCGCAGAAGAGTGCGGCCGTGCCAAAGGCCGGGTCCTCTCCGAACCCGACAAAGTTCTCCGATCACAGTAGGGTTGCAAGGCTACAGCGACAACCGCGCAAATCGGTCTGAGAACCACGCCGGCATGCCCCCTGATGCGTTGCCGAGGGCGCGCCGCAACAGCAGCGAAGGCACCTCCGACTCCCGAAAATCAGCTGTAGATCACAAACCACAATAATGGGATTTGTGCCTCAACAAATGTAACACAAATGTAATTTGTTGCTCTTATGTCCCGTGAACAGGCACGATGAAAAGACCCCCGAGTTCAAGTTGCAGAGACCGTGAAGGTTGCTAAGTTCACCCCCTACCACGGTTAGGTTGCCTCGCCGACAAGCGACACACTCGCAGGTCACTGTTGACGCCTTTACCAAGCTTTATGAATCAGTCGTCCACACCTGTGGACAATTCTGTGGAGAGTCAATTGAACAACAACGAGGCAGACGTAGCGACCGGCTTGTGGAGTTCCTGCGCAGAGAGTATCCGTGCCCAAGTAAGCGACGCCGTCTGGCACACAACCTTCAGCGGCGCCAGAGCAGCGGCGTTCGATGGGGGAGAACTGGTCATCGTCGTCCCCAACGGCCTGCAGAAGGAACGCATCGAGGGCAGATACCTCGGACTCGTGCAGCACGCGATCAAAGAAAGCCACGCCGACGCATCCGTCCGCGTGGAGATCGACACGGACGGAACCAAGGAGATCTTCGACATCCCGTTCGCCGACCTAACCGGCCCGGTCGAGTATCAGCCCACGTCAGAGGTGATTTCTGAAACCATCCCCGAGGAATCACCCGAGGCGCGGACCGAACTGGAGGACAAGTTCACCTTCGAGCACTTCGTCATCGGCCCCTCGAACCACTTCGCGCACGCAGCCGCCCTGTCGGTAGCAGAGACACCGGCCGCGGGGTACAACCCCCTGTTCATCCACGGCGACTCCGGACTCGGCAAAACCCACCTGCTGCGCGGCATCGCCCACTACGTCCGAAGCCACTACTCGCACTACAGGGTCCGCTACGTCTCCACCGAGACGTTCCTCAACGAATTCGTGCAAGCAATCCGCACCAACACCCAGCCCGAATTCAAACGTCGCTACCGCACCAACGACGTCCTGCTCATCGACGACATCCAGTTCATGGAAGGCAAAGAAGGCCTTCAAGAAGAGTTCTTCCACACCTTCAACGAACTGCACCAGAACAACAAGCAGATCGTGCTCTCATCGGACCGCACCCCCGACGCGATGCCGACCCTCGAGGAACGCCTCCGGAACCGCTTCAAATCGGGACTGACCACAGACATCCAGCGCCCCGACCTCGAAACCCGACTCGCCATCCTCCGCAAGAAAGCCGAGTCGCGGACAATCGAAATTCCCAACGACGTCTTCACCTTCATCGCCGAGAACATCACCCAGTCGATCCGCGAACTCGAAGGCGCACTCATCAAAGTAACCGCCTACGCCAGCCTCACCCGCCAACCACTCGACATGCGGCTCGCCAGCTTCGTACTCGCCGACCTGATCAACAACTCCCAGAAACCACCAGTCACCCCGGCACGCATCATCGAACTCACCGCAGAGATGTTCAACTTCGAAGTCGACCAGATCACCGGAGGAAGCCGCCGCCGGCCACTCGTCGACGCACGCCAGGTCGCAATGTACGTCGTCCGCAACATGACCGACCTCAGCTTCCCCGACATCGGCCGCGCCTTCGGAGACCGCGACCACACCACGGTCATGCACGCCGTTCGCAAGATCGAAGCCCGGATGGGCGAACGCCAACAGATCTTCGACAAGGTCACCGAACTCCAACGTCGGCTCAACGACCCACCGTGAAACAACCCGCCGCAGGCTCGGCGCAGTTCACACCCGGTGAAAAAGCTGTAGATCACCTGTGCAACAGCAGTGGGCCACAACTGGACAAACCCCGCGATACCCACACCCGAAACTCGAGCACAACCAAGGCTGTGAACCCACCGGAACAACCTGTGCAACCAGAAACCGCTGAAACACAAGGCAAACTGACAACCATCCACAATCCACAACACCTATGGACTCCTACCAGAATGGATATCCATACAACTCAGGAGAAGTAACCGCACAATGAGCATGCAGTTCAGATGCGAAAGAGACGTGCTGTCAGATGCCCTCAACACCGCTGGCCGCGGCGTAGCCACCCGCGGAGCCCCAGCAATGATCGGCGGAGTCCGGCTCGAGCTCGCAGGCGACCAACTCACCGCAACAGGAAGTGACGGCGACCTTACAATCTCAGTGACCGTCACAGTCAACGGAACCGGTGACGGCACCGCGGTCATGCGCTCCAAACTGATGGCCGACGTGGTCCGATCGCTGCGCCCGGGCGCAGTCGACGTGCTGATCGAGGACGACGAAGCACGCATCGTCGCCAACCCCTCGGAATTCTCGATCAAGGTTGTTGCCGGTGACGAATTCCCCGAGATACCCGAACCCTCGGGCGACGTCGTGACCCTCGACGCGGCGATGTTCAAAGCAGCGATCGAGCAGGTCGGCAAAGCCGCATCATCCGACGACGCCAGGCCGATCCTCACCGGCGTGCTCATGGCCGCGGAAACAGGCGGACTAAGGCTCGTGTCAACCGACTCCTACCGCCTCGCCATGTGCGACCTCGAAGGCCTCACCGTCCTCGGAGAAGGACAGAAAGTGCTGGTCCCGAGCCGCGCCCTCAAAGAACTCGCCCGGATCGTCGATGACGAGGAGGAGATCACGCTGTCGCTGGGGGAGCAGAACGCCAGCTTCTCAGTAGGCGGAGCCACCGTCACCACACGGCTCATCGAAGGCGACTTCCCCAACTACAACCGACTGATCCCCGAAACACACGAGAACCGGCTCACCATCGACCGCGAGAACCTGCTCGACGCGCTGCGCCGCGTGCGCCTGCTGGCCCAGGAGTCGACCCCGATACGAATGTCGATGTCGTCGGCCGGGCTCGAAGTAGCCGCCGTCGCACAGGAAGTGGGCGAAGCACACGAAGCCCTCGAAGCCGGATACCAGGGCGAAGACCTAATGGTCGCGTTCAACCCCGAATACCTGATCGACGGGATCGAGGTCTGCCCAGGATCACAGGTCGTGCTCGAAAGCATCGGCGAACTGAAACCCGCCCTGCTCAAATCGTCCGAAGACCCGAACTTTCTGTATCTGCTGATGCCCGTGCGCGTCAGCTAGCAACAGGAGCCGCGGCCGCAGCTGATGACAATCAACCGGCTGGAGCTGCTCGACTTCCGGATCTACCAGTCCGCCGAGGTCGAATTCGATCCCGGACTGACCGTGATCGTCGGATCCAACGGCCAGGGCAAGACCAGCCTGCTCGAAGCCATCAGCTGGATCGCCGGGCTCGGATCGTTCCGCGGTGTGGCCGACGACACCCTGGTCCGCGTCGGAGCTGACTCCGCAATCATCCGTGCCACCTCGACCGATCCCGCCAGCCGCGAACAACTCGTCGAAGTCGAACTACCGAGGATCGGCAGAAACCGGGTGAAACTCAACCGAGCGGCCCTGCGCCGCAAGAGCGACCTGATCGGGGTCGTCCCCGTAACCGTGTTCTCGCCCGACGACCTCGAACTCGTGAAAGGCGGACCCGCAGGCCGGCGGCGCTGGCTCGACGCCGCCGCGGCCAGCCTCCAGCCCAGCCACGACACGCTCTGCAACGACCTGGAACGGATCGTCAAACAACGCAACGCCCTGCTGCGATCCGCCGGAGGCCGCCTCGACACCGACGGAGCGTTCACCCTCGACGTCTGGGACACCAAACTCGCCGAAACAGGCACAGCGCTGCGCAACGCACGGGAGACACTGCTCGAAGAGATCGAACCACAACTGTGCTCGGCCTATGAAGCAGTCGCCCAACAACCCACCAAGATCAGCGCGCGCTACGAAGCCAGCTGGCAGGGCGACCTGGCATCAGCCCTCCAAGAGAGCCGCACGATCGACCTGCGACGAGGCGTCTCAACCATAGGACCCCACCGCGACGAGGTCACCCTGCAGATCGGAGCGACCCCGGCACGGACACACGGCTCGCAAGGAGAACAACGATCGCTGGTGCTGGCGATGCGACTCGCGGTCGACTCGCTGATCCGCCGGAGCGGAAACGCCGAACCGGTGCTGCTGCTCGACGACGTGTTCTCCGAACTCGACACCGGCCGCGCCCAGGCGCTGATCGAAGCGCTGCCCGAAGGCCAACGACTGCTCACGACCGCCACCTGGGTACCCCCCTTCGCAACCCCCGACAGAGTGCTCGAAGTCACCTCCGGAACAGTGCTGGAAAAGCCGTCATGAGCAGGGACGACGACGGGCCGAAAAAGCTCGGAGCAGGGTTCGAGCAGATGATGCGGCACATGAACGCGCCCAACACCGATGTGCTCAGAGCAGTCTTCGTCCAATGGCCCGAGATCGTCGGCGAAGAGGTCGCAGCACACGCCCGACCCAGCGCCATCGACGGCAAAACACTCGTCGTAACCGCCGACGACACAACCTGGGCGAGCCAACTCCGCTGGCTCGAGAACCAACTGATCGAGAGGATCGAAAGAGTCTCAGGATCAGACCGGATAAACAAGCTGAAAGTCCGGGTCGCGCGGCAAGAATAAGCGCCTCGAACTGATAGACTCAAACCCAGTGTATGAGCCTGCAAATCAGCATCTCAAAGGCATCGCGACACCACCCGAACCCCGCAATTTGCTTGTGGTGCAGGGTTCGCCAGGGTCACCCCGGTGAGCGGGAACAACAAGCCAGGTATCCCGAATGAGAACGCCACCCGCGCAGAGGATCGCGCGGACACATGCAGCGAAGGCGTCTCGAACCAGCAAACCGAGGCAGAGATGACAATCGACACGGTCACCACCGACGAATCGTCGTACGGGGCCCAAGACATCACGATTCTTGAAGGGCTCGAAGCCGTACGCACCAGGCCCGGCATGTACATCGGCTCCACCGGACCCACCGGGCTGCACCACCTCGTGTGGGAAGTCGTCGACAACTCAGTGGACGAAGCCATGGCCGGCCACTGCACGCGAATCGACGTCACCCTCGGCGAGGACGGATCCTGCGAAGTATCGGACAACGGCCGGGGGATCCCGGTCGAGAACCACCCCAACTACCAAGACCTGACCGCGGCCGAAGTCGTGATGACCGTGCTCCACGCCGGCGCCAAGTTCGGCGGCAAGGGCTACAAGGTCTCCGGAGGCCTGCACGGGGTGGGAGTGTCGGTCGTCAACGCCCTGTCGAGCCAGGTCGAAGTCGAGATCGACCGCGACGGCGAACGCTACGCGATGCTGTTCGGCAACGGCGGAGAACTGATCCAACGGCTCAAACCGGTCGGCCCGTCAGCCGTCGCCCAGCTGTCCAACGGCTCCACCGGACCACGGACCGGGACCACGGTCCGATTCTGGCCCGACACCGAGATCTTCGACGAGGTCGAATTCCGGTTCCAGACCCTGCTGGAACGCTTCCAGATGATGGCCTTCCTCAACCGGGGACTGGAGATCCGAGTCCGCGACCAAAGACAGAACGCGGCGTCGAACGACTGGGTCTCATTCCAGTACGACGGCGGCATCATCGACTTCGTAAGCCACATCAACGACGCCAAAGAAGCACTCTTCGACACCGTCGGCTACTTCGTCGGCTCCGAAGAGATCGACGACAACCCCCACGAAGTCGAGATCGCCTTCCAATGGAACACCGGATTCAACGCCGACGGAATCCACAGCTTCGCCAACGGGATCGCCACCATCGAAGGCGGCATGCACGAACAGGGCTTCCGCGCAGCAGTCACCCGCACCATCAACAGCTACGCACGCAACAAAGGACTGCTCAAAGAAAAAGACGACAACCTCACCGGAGAAGACATCCGAGAAGGCCTCACCGCGATCATCTCCGCACGGATCGGCGAACCCCAATTCGAAGGCCAGACCAAATCAAAACTCGGCAACGTCTCCATGCGCTCACTGGTCGAACGGGTGACCAACGAACGCATGGCCGAATGGCTCGAAGAACACCCCGGCGAAGCCAAAGCCACGATCACCAAGGCAACCAACGCAGCACGCGCCCGGGTCGCCGCAGCCGACGCCCGCAAAGCAATCCGCTCCAAATCGCTGCTCGACGGCGCCGGCATGCCCGACAAGCTCAAAGACTGCTCAGCGAAAGACCCGGCCGTACGCGAACTGTTCATCGTCGAAGGCGACTCCGCCGGCGGATCAGCAGTACGGGCCCGAGACCCCCGAACCCAAGCGATCCTGCCGATCCGGGGCAAGATCCTCAACGTCGAACGGGCCCGCATCGACAAGATGCTCAGAAATGCCGAAATCAAGACCCTCATCACCGCTATCGGGGCAGGGTTCGCCGAAGAGTTCGACATCGAACAGGTCCGGTACCACAAGATCATCCTGCTAGCGGACGCCGACGTCGACGGCAGCCACATCCGCACCCTGCTGCTCACCTTCTTCTTCCGACAGATGCGGCCCCTCGTGGAAGCCGGATACGTCTACATCGCCCAACCGCCGCTGTACTCGACAAAAGTCTCCAACACCCAGACCGTCTACCTCAAAGACGACGCAGCCAAAGAAGAGTTCCTGGCCAGCCGCCCCAACTACACCAAAGACTTCCAGCGGCTGAAAGGCCTCGGAGAGATGGACTGGGACGAACTCCGCAACACCACCATGGACAGCGCCTCCAGATCGCTGCTGCAAGTCTCGGTCGAACAGGTCGCCATCGCCGACGACGTGATGTCGATCCTCATGGGCGACGACGTCGAACAACGCAAGAACTTCATAGTCACCAACGCCCGCGAAGTGCGGAACCTGGACTTCTGAGAGATCGACATGAGCGACACGCCGACAGTCGACCTTGACGACCAGGAAGAGCCCGACGAAGTGACCGCCGTCGAGATCCAGGAGGAGATGGAGAGCTCCTTCCTCGACTACGCCATGTCGGTCATCATCAGCCGAGCGCTGCCCGACGCCCGCGACGGCCTCAAACCAGTACACCGGAGGATCCTCTGGTCGATGTTCGACCAAGGCTTCAGATTCGACCGGGCCCACGTGAAATGCGCCCGCGTCACCGGCGACGTCATGGCCCGCTTCCATCCGCACGGCGACAGCGCCATCTATGACGCGCTCGCCCGCATGGCCCAACCGTTCTCGCTGCGGCACCCGCTGATCGACTTCCACGGCAACTACGGATCACCCGAAGACCCGCCCGCCGCGGCCCGCTACACAGAATCACGGCTCCACCCGCTCGCCATGCACATGCTCGCCGGGATCGACGAGAACACAGTCGACTTCGTCGACAACTACTCCGGCGACTTCACCGAACCACAAGTGCTGCCGTCCCGCTTCCCCAACCTGCTGGTCAACGGCAGCCAAGGCATCGCCGTGGGGATGGCCACCAACATCCCGCCACACAACCTCAACGAGGTCTGCGACGCAGTGATCCACCTGCTCCGCAACCCCGACGCCGGCGTCGGCGACCTGATGGAGCACATCAAAGGCCCCGACTTCCCGACCGGCGGCCAGATCCTCGGCCGCAGCGGCATCGAAGCGGCCTACCGGGAAGGCCGCGGCTCGATCAAGACCCGGGCCACGATCGAGATCACCGAGATCAAGGGCCGCCAAGCGCTGGTCGTCACCGCATTCCCGTACCAGGTCTCCGCAGGAGCGGTGGCCCGCAAGATCGCCCACCTCGTCGACACCCGAGAACTCGAAGGGATCGCCGACATCAACGACGAATCATCCGGAGACGACACCCGATTCGTCATCTCCCTCAAACGCGACGCCAACCCCGAAGTAGTGCTCAACAACCTCTGGAAGAGCACACCGCTGCAGACCAGCTTCGGGGTCAACATGGTCGCACTGGTCGGCGGGGTGCCGCGCACGCTCAACCTGCGCGAAGCCCTCATCGCCTACGTCGAGCACCAGATCGAAGTCATCACCAGACGATCCCAGTTCCGCCTCGACGCAGCCACCAAACGCCTGCACATAGTCGAAGGACTGATCCGCTGCCTCGAACTGATCGACGAGATCATCGCCACCATCCGAGCCAGCGAGGACCGCACCGCAGCCCGAGAGGCCCTGACCACGGACCCCTTCGCGTTCTCCGAGGTCCAGGCCAACCACATTCTCGACATGCAACTCGCCAGACTCACCCGCCTCGGCCGGTCCGACCTCGAAGAAGAAGCCGAGCAGCTGCAGCAGGCGATAGCGGAACTCCAAGCGATCCTCGGCGACGACAAGAAGCTCCGCGGCGTGATCATCGACGAACTCGCCGAGATCCGCAGCAAGTTCGGTGAACCGCGCCGCTCGACCCTCGAGATCGACCCCGGCGAATTCGACATCGAGGACCTGATCGACGACGACCCGCTGGTGGTCACCATGAGCGCGGCCGGCTACGTGAAGACCGTCCCGGCCGAGGAGTTCAAGACCCAGGGCCGCGGCGGCCGCGGCGTCGCCGGCACCAAACTCAAGGACGAGGACACGCTGATCCACCTGATCTGGACCACAGCGCACTCGTATCTGCTGTTCTTCTCGACTCGGGGGCGGGTCTACAGACTGCGGGCCCATGAGATCCCGGTGGCATCACGCACCGCCCGGGGGACCGCCATAGTCAACCTCCTACCCCTCGAGGACGACGAACGAATCCAGGCTGTCATCGACACCCGCAACTACGAGACACACCGGTACCTGTTCTTCGCCACCGCCAAGGGCCGGGTGAAGAAGACCCGCTTCAACGCCTACGACTCCTCGAGACGGGCCGGTCTCATCGCCATCCGGCTCAACGACGACGACGAACTCGCGGAGGTTGTCCCCACCAACGGCCTCGACGACATCCTGCTGTCGTCACGGCTCGGCCAGACCATCCGGTTCAACGAGTCCAAGGTCCGAGAGATGGGCCGGGCCGCGGCCGGGGTCATCGGTCTGAAGTTCAAGAAGGCCGGCGACGAAGTCGTGGCCTGCAACATTGCCGGAGGGACAGAGCTGCTTCATGTCACCTCCAACGGCTTCGGCAAACGAACCCGCGTGGATGAGTACCCGACCCGGAACCGTGGCGGCATAGGAGTCATCGGCATCAAACTCACAGAAGACAAAGGCTCTGTGGTCGGCGCGCTGGTGGTCGAAGAACACGACGAGATCCTGGCGGTGACCGTCAACGGCGTGGTGATCCGCACCCCGGCCGCGGCGATCTCGTTGCAGAGCCGCTACGGCAGCGGCGTGAAGGTCATGAGCCCCGACGGGGGAGACGTCGTCGCGTCGATAGGCCTCGTCACACCAGGCGTCGACGACGACGACAGCGCAGACACGCCCGACGATCCCTCCGACGGGGGCGCAGCCGAGGAGCCCGACGAACCGGCCTCCGAATAGGCGAACAGCTTCCCCCAGCAAACCCGACACGAGGGGCGGTGCCAGGACGTGCACGGCTGTTTCAAAGCTCGGCGAAACCGGCCTCAGCACCCCGAACAGGGACAGGCCGTGCCCATGATGGCGCTGCTCCTGGCGGTGGCCGCAGTCGTCGTGATCGCCATCGCCCGCCTCGGAACAGCCGCCGACGAAGCCGCACAGGCCCGAACCGCAGCCGACGCTGCAGCATTGGCAGGCGCGGCACAGGGTCTCGCCGCTGCGACCGAGCTCGCCGAAGCCAACGGAGCCGCCCTCGTGGACTACGCCGCCTTCGGCAACCAGGTCGAAGTCCGGGTCCAGGTCGGGTCGGCAGTGGCGGTCGCCAGAGCCGAACGCAGCGTCGTCTGGGAACATCCCGCGGCCGTCAGCCAATAGGGGCGACACGGGTCCAGAGCCGAACGCGGCGTTGCCTGGAACATCCCGCGTCGAGATCAACTGCCCCTACACTTGGGCGATACCCGGCCGACGCTTCGGGCACGGTCCCCATGAGACCAGGCCCCATGAGACACAGTCCCCATGAGTGAACCCACCAAATCCCAGCCAACCAGGCCGAACAAACGACCCCAACGCTCCCAACAGCCGCTGGCGGCGTTCCTCCAACACCGGACCGCCAGCCGCCTGCGCGCCCGCAGAGTCAGGCGGCTGGTACGCCATATCGAGCCCTGGTCCGTGCTCAAAATGTCGCTCATCTTCTACTTCTGCCTCTGGGTGGTCCTGCTCACCGCCGGAGTGATCCTCTGGAGGTTCGCAGTCACCTCGGGCACGGTCGAGAGACTCGAGAACTTCATCGAGGAACTGTTCGCGTTGGAGACATTCACCTTCAACCCCGACCAGATCTTCAGAGTCAGCGCACTCGGCGGTCTGGTCATGGTCGTAGCCGGCTCAGGATTCACCGTGCTGATGGCAGTGCTGTTCAACCTGATCAGCGACCTGATCGGCGGCGTGCGGCTGACCGTGGTCGAAGAGGAGACCGCACGACCCCGCCCGAAACGCACCCGTCCCCGCTCAGGTTCGGCCGCTGCCAGACAGCCACAGAACCCCGCACAACCGGGACCGGCACCGGGAGTCGTCAGACCAGGCCACAACGACCCGGCCACCCAACACCGCGGCCCTGCACAAGCCGACGACACACCGTTCTGGCCCGAAGATCGACGCAAGAAGCCGAACAAAGGGCCAAAACGGGGTTCTATGTCGAAACGGCCGTCGGACCGCTAGCGTGGTCGCCTTGCGGGGCTATAGCTCAGTCGGTTAGAGCGCACCCCTGATAAGGGTGAGGTCGCAGGTTCGACTCCTGCTAGCCCCACGTTTCGTGCCGCCGATCGACGGGAGGAACTGATGGGCAGAAGCGGCTTGTTCACACTCATCCGCAGAGCCCTCGTTGCGATCGGAGCAGGGATCGCGGTCGCAGCCGCCATCCGAGTCCGAGGAAGCGGCGGCACACCACCCCAAAAGGGAGGCTGGCGGGAACTCCGAGGCGACGACCTCCGCTGATGTCGCACATCGTGGTCTTCGGGGCGGGTGCGACCGGAACACGGATCGCGCAGCAACTACTGGCCAGCGGCAAAGCGAACAACGTCGAAGTCCGCGACACCCGCAGAGAACGGTCGAGGCACCTCATCAGGCGATCCCGGCAGCTGGTCAACGGTCGCGACAACACCCCGGAACTCGGCCACGGCCACCACATCGACCCCTCAATCGACCTGGTGGTGCTGGCCACCCCCGCCGCGAGCCAGGCCAACATCGCCCGGCGGGCGGTTCACCACGGCGTACCGGTCGTCGCCACATCGAACCACCTCTCAGAAGTGAGGCGACTGCTGGGACTGCACCAGGAAGCGCTGCACAACAGGGTCCCGGTAATCGTCGGGGCAACCTTCATGCCGGGGCTCACCTGCCTGATCGCCCGCCACGGTGCCGAAGAATTCGACCTCCTCGACGAGATCCACGTCGCCAAGGTCGGAACGGGAGGACCCGCATGCGCCCGGCAACACCACCAAGCCCTCTCGTCGGTCGGGCTGGACTGGCGCGACGGCCGCTGGGCCTCACGTGCGCCCGGATCGGGACGAGAACTCGCCTACTTCCCCGACCCGATCGGCGGTCGGGACTGCTATCGGGGAGCGCTGCCAGACGCCCTGCTGCTCGTCCCCGAATTCCAAGGCGTGCAGCGAGTCACCGCGCGGATGGCCGCGACCCGCAGAGACCGATTGACCTCGCCGCTGCCGATGCTGAGCCCGCCACACGCCGAAGGAGGCCTCGGAGCGGTACGCGTGGAACTGCGCGGCCGGGTCGGAGGCGAAAGCAGAATCAGCGTGTTCGGAGCGGTCGAACGCCCGGCCTCAGCGGCCGCGGTGGTAGCCGTCAGCACCAGCCTGGCAGTGCTCGAGGGAGGATTCTCAGCCGGGGCCTACGGCCTGGCAGGAATCGCGGATCCACTCGCACTGCTCAACGACATCGCCGAGCGCGGCGTTCGCCCGCTGCGCTTCGAAGGCGTGTCCATGTATTACTGACAGCCATAGAGTGATGCCGTGACGATCAAGTTCAGGGTGGCTCTGTTGGTGGCTCTAGCGGTGGCGGTGAGCGCATGCGGAAGCTCGGACCCAGCCGACGAGCCCCGGCCGGCGGCTGAAGCAACCAGCCCCGACACCTCAGAACTGTGTCCCGAGGCCGAGATCGCGGAGCCCGAGCGGCTGGTTGTAGGTGAAGTCATCGAACTGCCCGACGACGGCAGGCAACACGTAATCTGCGCCGACTACGACCACACGCCGCCGGCCAGCGGAGCCCACTTCCCGGCGTGGCAGAACTGCGGCATCTACAACCACCCGGTCCAGATCCAGACCGCCGTCCACTCCCTCGAACACGGCGCCGTCTGGGTGGCATACCAACCCGACATCGACCCCGCCGTACTCCAGACGATCACCGACCAGCTGAAATCAGAACGGTTCGCGCTGGTAGCGCCGTACCCCGGACTGCAGAACACCATCGTCCTCACCGCCTGGAGACGCCAACTGGCGGTGAACGACTGGTTCGACCCCGCAGTCGACGACTTCCTCGACACCTACATGGGGAGGTATTCCCCGGTCGCACCCGAGGCCGGAGCGTCCTGTGGACAGGCCGTCGGATCCGCACCCGACTCGCCGAACCTTCACTACTTGGAGATCCTCGAACAGGTCAGCTGAGCAGGTCCGTCACCGAACAGTCAGCGATCGAGCACTGCCAACAGCTCGGCGTGGATCCGACTGTTGGAGGCGACAGCGGACCCGGAACTCCACACGTCGGGCCCCGTCCGGCCGTCGAACGTGCTGAAACTGCCCCCCGCCTCCGAGATGATCACCGCGATCGGCGCCAGATCCCACGGGAAGGCCATCGGATCGATCATTGCCTCGACGCGGCCGGTAGCCACCAGGGCATAGCCGTAGGCGTCACCCCAGGTGCGCAGCTTGACAGGCGTCTCGAGCAGCGCAGACAGCGGCGCCTCCGGCCAGTAGCTGAAGCCGCTCGTACACACGTAGGAGCCGGCAAGGCCCTCATGGTCGTTGACCCCGCACGGCTCGCCGTTGAGAAACGCACCGAGGCCGCGTCCGGCGCAGATCGTCTCACCCAGCGCCGGCAGGTTGATCACACCCACCGCGGGGCCGTGCTCGTCGACAAGCGCCAGAAGATTGCTGAACAGCGGCACACCCTTCATGAAGGCCTTGGTCCCGTCAATCGGGTCGATCACCCAAGTCCGGCCCGAAGCACCCGATGTGTCAGGATGCTCCTCACCGAGCACGGCGTCATCGGGAAAGGCGGCGTTGAGACGATCACGCATCAAGGTCTCCGCGGCAAGGTCGGCAGCGGTGACCGGCGAACCGTCACCCTTGACGTCGACGGAGAGACCCTTCCGGCGATACGACTCGAGCGTCAACTCGCCCGCCTGGAGCGCGATCTGAACACAGATTTCCAAGTCTGCCGGGTCAGCCGGAGTGGGACCGGTGGGGGAGCGCGAGGGCACCCTTAGAAGCTAGTTGCTCGAGCGCTCGCCAAGTTCAACAACCCGCACAATTTTCAAGAAGTTCTATATATTTTCAATAAATCATCTGCTAAACCAAGACCACGATGCCCAACGACACCCGACAATGCCCGAAACCGACCTAGACGAACCCGCCCGGCTGCTGGCCATAGCAGACCGGTACTTCGCGCAGGCCTCAGCCGCGCGAGAACTCGCCGCGGCCATCGACCAACGCAGACTGTCGCTCACCAACCGGCTCGAACCCTGCATCCAGCGGCACCTCCCCGAAGTGTGGTCATCCAACGCCGCGGAGATCAGCCGGATGAAGCTCACCAGGATGATCGCCAGAGAGGTCTGGGTGTCCTGCGAGCACCTGCTCGAAACCCGCACCGCGCTGATGAGACGGGCCGAAGAGCTCGACAGCCAAGCCCTCGCGCTGACCAACAGAGCAGCCGAACTAAGCGAAGCCGCAGCCCTGCAGGGTCCCAAGACCAAACGCGACCAGCTTGCCTAGAGGCCGAGCGGCCCGCCCGGGGCCTCGCGGCCCGTGAACGCAGTGAACAAGAGCGGGAGACCGGTGGCAAACAAGCGGAGCGCTCCGTAGTCTCGCTAACGACGAAAGGGTCGACAGTGCAGCAACTCAGCGCCCAGGACGCGAGCTTCCTACACCTCGAATCGCAGAGGACGCCGATGCACATCGGATCAGTGTCCATCTACGACCAGAGCAGCGTCGAAGGAGGCCTGGTCACCTTCAAATCCATACTGGCCATGCTGGAGGAACGCCTGGGCATGGCCCGTTCCTTCACCGAACGGCTCGTACATGTGCCGCTGAAAGTCGACTACCCCTACTGGGTGTCCGACCCCGACTTCGACCTCGAATACCACGTCCGCCACATCGCGCTGCCCAAACCCGGCGACTGGCGCCAACTATGGATCCAGGTGGCCCGCCTTGTCTCCCGTCCGCTCGACCTGTCACGCCCGCTCTGGGAGTTCACCGTCGTCGAAGGCCTCGACAACCTCGAAGGCATACCACCCGGGTCCTACGCCCTCGTCTCGAAGATCCACCATTGCGCCATCGACGGCGTGTCAGGCCAGGAGATCACCGCGGCCATCCACGACTTGGAACCCTACGGGCCGCCGATCGACAGACCATTGGTCCGCACCGACGTCGAGCCGAGCCCGGTCGAACTCCTAGGCAGAGCCGCCGTCAACAACCTCCGTCAACCACTGCGCGTCCCGAGCCTGATCCGCGAGACGCTGCCCGCCATCGGCCGGCTCGTCAAAACAGCAAGCCAAGACGACATTCACCTGCCGGCACTCCCCGGACGGGTACCCGTCACCCGGTTCAACCAGAAGGTCTCACCGAACCGAGTGATCGCAGGCAGCCGGTTCGACCTCGACGAGATCAAAGCCATCAAGAACTCCGTCGACGGAGCGACCATCAACGACGCCGTCCTGACAATCTGCGCCGGAGGCATCCGGCGATACCTCGAACACCACGGCGAACTCCCCAAAGAGAGCCTGACCGCAATGGCCCCGATCTCAGTGCGCTCAGACAGCGAACGAACCGACGCGGGCAACCACGTATCGGCCATGGTCGTGCGGCTCCGCACCGACATCGCCGACGACACCGAACGGTTGTCAGCCATCCGCGACGCCACCAAAGAATCAAAAGAACTCACCAACGCCGTCGGGGCCAGACTGATGACCGACTACACCGAGTTCATACCCGCGGCGACCGCGGCATTGGCCAGCCGTCTAGCGACCAGGCTTGCGGCCAACTCAACCCGGCCCGCCATGAACTGTGTCATCAGCAACGTGCCCGGGCCGCAGGTTCCGCTCTACGCAGCGTCAGCCCGGCTGGTCGACATGTACGGGTTCGGCCCGCTGGTCGACGGACTCGCGCTGTTCATCCCGGTGCTCAGCTACTGCGGCGGCATCACCATCGGCGTCACCTCGTGCCGCGAGATAATGCCCGACCCGGAGCGGTTCATGGACGGCATCAACGAGACGTTCGAGGAACTCAAAGCCGGCATGGCCTGACAGCCGTTACTAGGCGCTGTTGCGACGCGGCCGTCCGGCGGCGTGTTGCGACGCGGCGGTCAGGCGGCGTGTTGAGACGGGTCGTAGACCTCGGCGGCCGGGAACAGCGCCTGCAACGCCGCAGGAGGCTTGAACGGCTGCCAATCCGAACCCTGCTGAGCCAACCGATCCGCAACCACGACCATTGCCGCAGGATTGTGGCCGAGCCCGCAGTGGCTGCCGCGCACCTCAACGTTCTCCGTATGGGGAAAATCGCGGTTGAGGCATTGATCCCACTGCACGATGCCGTCACCGCGGGTATAGATCGAAGTGGCAGCAACCGGAATCGGATCCCTCGCCCAACTCGGAATGCGAGGAATCATCACCCGATCCGAATGGAACTCCTCGAACGCACCGAACGCCGTGCTCACGTTCGAGTCCTGTCTGCCGACGATCTGGAACGGACTCCCGAGCGTGATCACCTGACGGACGGCTGACGGAGCCAGCCGAGCCATCTCCCGGGCATAGAGGCCGCCGAGGCTCCAACCCACAAGATCGACGGGTCCGTCTTGGGCTTTGTCCTCAAGAAGGTCGAAGAGACCGTCGAGGATCTCGTCGGTCGGGCCGATGTTGCGACCAAGACCCCAGCCGTGAGCGTCGTGGCCCAGGGAGCGCAGCAGCATCCGCATCGGTTTGGTGCTGGGGTCGTCACCCAGAAAACCGGGCAGCACCAACACCGGACGCCCGACACCACGAGGCAGCACCCGGGCCAAGACAGGCGCAATCGCCACGAAGGTCCCCAACTCCGCCAAAGCACGAACCTCCAACATGACACGCAGAGAATCCATGCGACTACGCACGACCCAATCGTTACACCTTCAAGTCACGCGGGCAAGCGTCGAACATCCTTGTTGAACGACGGGGTCGATCAGCAGCGTCAGTCGATTCCGTCGAAATTCGGGGGGCGCTTCTCGGCGAAAGCGGTCATGGCCTCGATATTCGCGGGAGAACCCATCAACACCGCGAACTCGGCGTTCTCTCGTTCGTGCGCCTCATGCAGCGCCGCGCGGATCGGCTCGACAATCGTGCGCTTCGAGGCAATCAGCGAACTGATCGGCCTGGAAGCAAGAACCTCGGCGTGCGACATGGCAGTGGCCATCAACTCATCAGGTTCACACACCTTGAAGACCAGACCCATCTCCAAACACTCGGCAGCACTGACCCACTCAGAACTCATCAACACCCAGCTCGCGTTCTGCCTCCCGACCAGCCGCGGGATACTGCTGCTGCTTGCCAGCTCAGGGGCAACGCCCAGAACCGTGAACGGACACTTCAACCGGGCCGTAGACGACATGAACACAAGATCAGCCAAACCCAGGACCGTGGCACCGAAACCCAGACCCATCCCGTTGACAGCCAGAATCAACGGTTTCGGAAAGTCGATCAGGATCCTGGCAACCCCGGCAAACCCGTGAATCCCCTCGATCCGCTCACCCATCGCCATCCGACCCATCTCAATCACATCCTGGCCGGCCGAGAAGGAGTCCCCAGACCCGGTCATGACAACCACGGCCACCCCCGCAGCCTCGGTGGCCTCGTTCAACGCCTCGGCAAGACCGTCCCACATGGCGGCGTTCATGGCGTTCTTCGCCTCGGGCCGCATCAAAGTGATGGTACGAACCCGCCCCTGGTCAGTGATCTCAATCATCTTGTCCCCGTGCTCATGTTGCCTGTGCGGCCAATAAGAGGTTTGCTGATAGCAACAGCCTAGGGAAATCGCGAAGGGGCGCACGATGGCTCAACACGACCTGATCATCAGAGGAGGCACCGTCATCGACGGCACCGGCGCAGCCGCGCGCACCGCAGACATCGCCGTCAACGAAGGTGTCATCAGCGAAGTGGGCCGGGTCAACGGATCAACCCGCCGCGAAATCGACGCCGACGGGGCGCTGGTAGCCCCCGGATTCGTCGACATCCACGCCCACTACGACGGCCAAGCCACCTGGGACGAACGCATGCAACCGTCAAGCTGGCACGGCGTCACGACCGTCGTGTTCGGCAACTGCGGCGTCGGATTCGCACCAGTGCACGACCAGGACCACGACAAACTCGTCGAACTCATGGAAGGCGTCGAGGACATCCCCGGAGCGGCCCTGCACGAAGGGCTGGAGTGGGGATGGAACTCCTTCGGCGAGTACCTCGACGCGCTCGAAGGCCGCAAAGACATGAACATCGCCGCCCAAGTACCCCACGGCGCCCTGCGCCTGCACGTGATGGGGGAGCGAGGCGCCAACCGGGAAGACGCCACCGACCACGACATCGCCGAGATGGGCCGCCTCGCCGCCGAAGGCATCGCCGCAGGCGGCCTGGGGTTCACGACCAGCCGCACCTCCAACCACAAGACCTCGACCGGAGACTTCACACCGACCCTGACCGCCGCCGCCGACGAGCTGATCGGCATCGCCCGAGCAGTGGGCCAAGGCTCCACAGGAGTGTTCCAGCTGGTCAGCGACTTCGTTGACCGCGACACCGAATTCCAGATGTTCCGCGACATGTGCGCGGTATCCGAGCGCCCGCTGTCGTTCACAATCGTCGAAAGCCCCCGCTCAGCCGATTTCCACAAGGATCTCTTGAAGCGGATCGAAACTGCCCGCGCAGACGGCTTCGAGATCACCGGACAATGCCCGGTCCGACCCATAGGCATCCTGCTGGGATTCGAATGCACCCTCAACCCGTTCATGCGCAACCCCGGATGGCAGGAAATCGCCGACATGGCGCCAGCTCAGCGGGTCGCAGCCCTGCAAGACCCCGACCGACGTCAACGACTGCTCCAATCCAGCGGCGGCGTCGAACGCGTCCTCGTCGGCGGAGGCATCATCGAGAACTTCCACAACATGTTCGAAATGGGCGAGTGGCCCTACTACGAACCCGCACCGGACCAGACAGTGGCCCGCCGCGCCGAAGCCCACGGCGTCGACCCCGCCGAATTCGCGCTCGACCTGCTGTTGGAGAACGACGGGACCAACATGTTGTGGGTGCCCTTCACCAACTACGGCTTCATGAACCTTGACGGCACACGAGAACTGCTCACCCACCGCTACACGGTGCCGGCGCTTGGCGACGGCGGCGCGCACGTAGGGACGATCTGCGATGGATCATTCCCGACCACGCTGCTGCAGCATTGGGGTCGGGACCGGCCCAAAGACAAGATCGACCTGGAGTTCCTGGTGCAACGCCAAGCCCGCGACACCGCCCGCACCGTCGGGCTTTGCGACCGCGGAGTCCTCGAGGCGGGCTACCGGGCCGACATCAACGTCATCGACTTCGACAACCTGGCAGTACGCGGCCCCGAATTGGCCTACGACCTTCCCGCCGGAGGCCGCCGAGTGCTGCAACGAGCCGACGGATACCTGCACACCATCGTGAGCGGCGAAGAAACCTACGCCTCAGGCGAAGCCACCGGAGCCCTGCCCGGGAGGCTGGTGAGAGGCGCGCAACCGGCACCAACGACCAACGGTGCGACGAACGGCCGCGGTCGATGAGCGCGCTCACCCAAGTCGACACCGCAGCGGTCCGACCGCTCGAAACACACGCCAACTGGACCGCGGCAGACGTGGCCGACAGCGACAGGTGGACCTACCGGCTCAACGCGGACGAAATCGCCGAACTGGAAGCTGCGCTCGTAGTGGCACGCTCCTACAGCGACGAAGTGCTGGATGTCGACAAAGAGAACTTCCCGCTGCCCACCCTCGCGCCGGTGCTGAACGGCCTCGCCGAGGAACTGATCAACGGACGGGGATTCTGTCGAATCTCAGCGCTGCCCGTCGAACGGATCGGCTACGAGGACGCCTCCTGGATGTACTGGGGGATCGGCCTGCACCTCGGCGTGCCATGGCCCCAGAACGTGAAGGGCCACCTGCTCGGCGACGTCAAAGACCAGGGAAAGTCGGTCAACGACCCGACCGCAAGAGGCAACGAACTCGGCGGCGTGGCCCAACCATTCCACTCCGACGGCTCAGACCTGATCGGGCTGCTGTGCCTCGACCCGGGAGTGTCCGGAGGCGAGAGCCTGGTCGCCAACGCAGTCGCCGCCCACAACCTGCTGGTGGCGCAGGACCCGCAACTCGCCGAAGTGCTCTACGACCCGCTCCCCTACGACTTCCGCGGTGAGCAGAGCAAAGGAAGCGACCCTTTCTACCGAGTGCCGGTGTTCAGCGAACACAACGAGCGGCTGTTCGTGCGCTACATCCGGCCCTACATCGAAGCATCCCAACGGCACCCCGACGCCCCGCGGCTCAGCGACCTGCAACGCACTGCCATGGACGCCTACGACTTGCTCGTCAACGACCCCGACAACCGCGTCGAAATGACCTTCGAACCCGGCGACATGCAATTCGTCAACAACTACCACGTGCTGCACGGCCGCAACGCCTACCAGGACGACCGGGCGACCGGCAGAGTGCGATGGCTGAAACGCCTGTGGCTCGCCACCGAGATCCTCGGACCAAAGGATCGGCCCGAGCGCTTCCAGTCCGCGGGAGCAACCCGGCACTGGTCAGCCCGACGCACCCGCGCCGGCATCTGAGCAACCCGCCGAGCCGAGCCGAAACAACTGGCCGCGCGGATGTGTGGCGAAGCGAACTGCGCAGTATGTTACGGACTTCATGAGATACGCAGCTCCCACAACCGTGGATGAGGCGATTGAACTGTTGCACAGCGACCCCGACTCCCGGGTCTTCGCAGGCGCAACCGACCTCATCCCCCAAATCCGAGCCGGCCGGCCCGAACCGGCACTGCTCATAGACCTGAAACGCATCGAGCGGCTCGTCGGCGTCAACCACAGCAACGGCACGTGGACCGTCGGCGCAGCCACCCCCACCTCGGCCCTGACCGCTGACAGCGAGTTCAGCGCCGCCTTCCCGGGCCTGTCCGAAGCAAGCGGCCTGATCGGCTCGGACCAGATCCAGAACCGGTCCAGCTGGGGCGGGAACCTCTGCAACGCCTCACCCGCAGCCGACTCGGTCCCGGCGCTGATCGTCAACAACGCCACAGCCGTGATCGCCGGCAGCTCCGGCGAACGGACCGCCAGCGTCGCCGACATCGTGACCGGCCCAGGACAAACCTCACTGAGCGACGGGGAATTCATCGTCGAATTCCTGCTCGACGACCCGCCGGCGAGCAGCGGCGACGCCTACCTGCGGCTCATCCCCCGCACCGAGATGGACATCGCCGTAGTCGGCGCCGCAGCGCAACTCACCATGGACGGCGACACCGTCGCCTCAGCCCGGATCGCACTCGGAGCCGTCGCCCCGACCTTCGTACGAGTCGCAGACGCCGAATCCGCCCTCGTCGGCTCCAGCCTGGACGACGGCACCCTCGCCGCGGTAGCCGCCGCAGCCTCGGCAGCCTGCAACCCCATCGACGACAAACGAGGAACCATCCAATACCGCAGGCAAGTAGCGGGAGTACTGGCCAAACGAGCCGCGCAGACCGCCGCACAACGAGCCAAAGGAACGAGCTGATGCCCCGAACCCATGTGAACTGCACCGTCAACGG
Source organism: Candidatus Aldehydirespiratoraceae bacterium (assembly GCA_965221585.1). Classification (GTDB taxonomy): domain Bacteria; phylum Actinomycetota; class Acidimicrobiia; order Acidimicrobiales; family Aldehydirespiratoraceae; genus VXYK01. Next base: position 3,033,298 of record OZ244898.1, read on the forward strand.
CGACCAGGTCGACTTCCTGTCAGCCGACGACACCTCCCTGCTCAACGCCCTGCGCGACGAACTCGGCCTCACCGGAGCGAAGGAAGGCTGCGGAACCGGCGACTGCGGCGCCTGCACGATCCTCGTCGACGGCAGAGTCAACTGCGCATGCCTGATGTTCGCCCCCGAAGCCGAGGGAACCTCGATCACAACCGTCGAAGGCATCGCCGAAGGCGACCACCTGCACCCGTTGCAACAGACGTTCCTCGAAGGCGCGGCGCTGCAATGTGGCGTGTGCACACCAGGATTCCTGGTAGCCGCCAAGGCGCTGCTCGACGAGAACTCCGACCCGACCGAAACCGAGATCCGCTACGCCCTAGCCGGCAACCTCTGCCGCTGCACCGGCTACGACAAAATCATCCGAGCCGTGCAGGAAGCGGCCGTCCAGGTGAATGGAGCCTCCAAGTGACCGTCACAGAGAACCGAACCTACAAGTACGTCGGCACCCGACCGGTGCGTCACGACGGACTCGAAAAAGTAACGGGCAAAGCCCGCTTCGCAGCCGACCTCGACATGACCGGGCAGCTCAGAGGCGCATTCGTGCGCTCGCCGCACTCACACGCCCGCATCGTCTCGATCGACACCAGCAAAGCCGAGGCGATGCCCGGAGTGAAAGCCGTCGTCACCGGCGCCGACTTCGCCGACCTCGACCCCACCCACCCCGAATTCGACATGGCAGTGAACCTGATGGCGCGGGACGAAGCGCTCTACAACGGCCATACCGTCGCCGCAGTCGCCGCGGTCACGGCCGCCCAGGCCGCCGCCGCCGCTGCCGCAGTCGAAGTCGAATACGAGCCGCTGCCCGCAGTCCTCACCATCGACGAAGCGATCGCCGAAGGCGCCCCGATCGCCAATCCCACCAATCGCACCCTGTTCTCAGGCGACACCGAACCGTCGAACCTGGCCTCGGTCAACGAATTCGGCCGCGGCGACGTCGAAGCCGGCTTCGAAGCCGCAGACATAGTGATCGAACGAGAGTTCCGGACCGTTGCAGTGCACCAGGGCTACATCGAGCCCCACGCCTGCGTCGCCGACTGCGGCCAGGACGGCAAAGCCACGATCTGGGCCTCCTCGCAAGGCCATTTCGCGGTGCGCGCCAAGACTGCTGCGGCGCTCGGCTGGAGCACCGACCGGATCAAGGTCATCCCCGCCGAGATAGGTGGCGGGTTCGGTGGCAAGACCACGATCTACCTCGAACCTGTGGCGGTGCTGCTGTCACAGAAAGCCGCACGACCCGTCAAGATCGTGATGTCACGCGAAGAAGTGCTGCGGGCCACCGGTCCCGCGCCCGCCACCAAGATCTCGGCCAAGATCGGCGCCACCAACGACGGCGAGATCACCACCCTGCAATCCACGATGTACTTCGACAACGGCTCCACCAAAGGGTTCGGCGCGCTCACCGGAGCCATGTCGGTCGCTTCCTACAAGCTGCCCAACCTCCAGCTGCACGCCATCGGCACCGTCACCAACACCGCCCGCTCGGCCGCCTACCGTGCGCCCTCCGCTCCCCAGGCAGCCTTCGCGGTCGAAACCCTCATCGACGAAATCGCCCAGCGCCTCGACATGGACCCGATCGACATCCGCCTGCAGAACGCGATGGTCGAGGGCGACGCCACCGCGATGGGTGCACCACACCCCAAGATCGGCTTCGTGGAGACGCTCGAAGCGATAAAGAACTCCGACCACTACAACTCACCGGTCCCCGAAGGCGCCGGGCGAGGTGTGGCCACCGGGTTCTGGTTCAACATCGGCGAACAATCCTCGGCCACCGTCAACCTCAACGAGGACGGCACGGCCACAGTCATCACCGGCAGCCCAGACATCGGCGGGAGCCGCGCCTCGATGGCGCTGATGGCCGCCGAGGAACTCGGCCTCGCCGTCGACCGGATCACCCCGGTCGTCGCCGACACCGAATCCGTCGGATTCACCGACATCACCGAAGGCAGCCGGGCCACGTTCGCAACCGGCATGGCAGTGGTCAACGCCTGCCGGGAGCTCATCGACCAGCTCAAGCAGAGGGCCGCCACCATCAAAGGCGTCGACCTCGAAGAGGTCGACTGGGTCGACGGTGCCGCCGTCATCGAAGGCCAGGACCCGCTCACGATCCCCGAAATCACCGCCATGGCCAAGAACACCGGCGGGCCGCTGACCGCCACCGCCTCGCTCAACGCAGCCGGGGCAGGGCCCTCGTTCGCGGTGCATGTCGCGGACGTGGACGTGGACGAGGAAACCGGCCAGACCACGATCCTGCGCTACACCGCAGCTCAAGACGCCGGCACCGCCATCCACCCCTCCTACGTCGAAGGACAGATACAGGGGGGTTCGGTGCAGGGTATCGGCTGGGCACTCAACGAGGAGTACATCTACGACTCCGATGGGGTCATGGAGAACGCCAGCTTCCTCGACTATCGAATGCCCGTTGCCTCCGACCTGCCGATGATCGACGCGATCATCGTCGAGGTTCCCAACCCCAGCCACCCCTACGGCGTGCGCGGTGTCGGCGAGACCGGCATCGTGCCCCCGATCCCGACCCTCGCCAACGCCATCGCCGCCGCTACCGGCGTCCGCATGACGGCGCTGCCGATGTCTCCGCCGAGGCTGTTGGCCGCGATCAACGAGAACGGCGACAGCTAGCGACCCCGCCAGAGCCAGTGGCCACCGTCCATCTTCAAGCCGACCATCGTCGATTCACCGGCGGAGAGAAGGTCTTGCAGGTGGAAGGCGACACCGTCGGTGCCCTGATCAGAGAACTGGAACGCCGCTACCCGGGACTCGGCCCGCTGCTGACCGACGGCGCCAGCGTCGCCATAGACGGCGAACTGATCCCCAACGGCATCTTCGAGAAGGTCGACGAGACCACAGAGGTCTACTTCGTGGCGCCGATCTCAGGCGGTTGACGCGCACGGTCAAACAGGCGGTTGGGCGGTCGTCGCCGCTGGGTTATAGAGTCGGACCCGACCTTGAGACCAGCGAGACCAGGGAGACCGATGGCAAGCTTTCACGAGTTTGAAATGACATCACTAGCCGGTGAACAAGTGGAGTTGTCAACGTTCGCTGACAGGGCCTGCCTGGTCGTCAACGTCGCCTCCGCTTGAGGCATGACGAAGCAGTACGCAGGTCTGCGTACGCTCCACAACGGAAACCACGGAGTCCACGTCCTGGGCTTCCCGTGCAACCAGTTCGCGGGCCAAGAACCGGGCACCGCCGAAGAGATCCGAGCCTTCGTCGACGAGAACTACGACATCAACTTCCCGATGTTCGCCAAGATCGACGTCAACGGTGATGACGCGGCCGAACTCTACGTCTGGCTCAAAGCCCAACACCCCGGAGACGGTGACTCGCCGGACATCCAATGGAACTTCGAGAAGTTCCTCGTCGACTCCGACGGAGCCGTGGTCGCCCGTTTCGCCCCCTGGGTCACACCCGAAGAAGTCACCGAACAACTGCCCGCCCTGCTCAAATAACCGCTCTGCTGAACTAACCACGCTGCTGAAACAGAGGCAACCACCATGACCCCCCAAGACCTCGTCGAGATCGAACAGATCAAACAACTCAAATACAAGTACCTGCGCCTGCTCGACCAGCACCTGTTCGAAGAGATGCGCACGGTGCTCACCGACGATGTGACCGTCCGCTACAGCGACGGCAAGTACTCCTTCGACGGAGTGGACGCGGTGATCACCTTCCTGCGGGAGTCGATGGGCGCTGAGAGCTTCCTTTCGAGCCATTCCTGCCACCACCCCGAAATCACCCTCAACGGAGACGGCACCGCGACCGGGATCTGGAAACTCGAGGATCAGGTGATCATCGGGGAGCACGACATCACCCTGCGCGGCGCGGCCTTCTACTACGACGAATACGTCAAAACCGCCTCAGGCTGGCGGATCAAGACCACCGGATACCGTCGGATATTCGAAGAGATGCACCCCCGATCCGCCATCGAGGGGCTCAACCTGGTAGCCACCTGGTTCGGCGGCGAAACCTGAAAGACAGATCTCAGCTGTGGCGGGGGCCGCCCCGGTCCCCGGGCCAGCGGCTCCCCCCGATCACGTCAGCGTGGGGCCAGAAAGCGTCGGGATCCAGCGGGCCGGCGTTGGTGATGTCACGAGCCTTCGCCTGATGGGTGACCAACTGCGACGACACCAGCTCCTCGACCGGCAGATAACGCGCCACCGGATCCCAAGGCGAGTCGAGCAGCTTCAGATCACCGTCGATCTCCTCAACATGGACCTGCTCGAAGCGTGTCGCCACATCCACCACATGGGGCGGGAAGTCGTACTGCTTCTCAGCCCCGCCGATCGCACGGGAATACTTCGTCCACCACTCATGCTCGACGAACTCACCCTCGACAGGAGCACCCACACCAGTCACCTCGCCGGAGAACTCGATGAAGGTGTAGCCCTGATGGACCGTCCGAGCAGCGACATGGTCGCCGAGACGGAAGAACTCGATGTCGCAGAGAAACTTGGGCTGACCATTGAGCTCACCGCTGATGAACACCGCAGCCTCCTGATCGATCCCCATGCCGAGGTTGTAAGCCCCCTCGACACCGTTGAACGAAGCCGGAACCTTCACGCTCACACCGAACTCAGGTTCACCGAGAATCGGCACGCAGTAGATCCCGATCTGCACGATCGGGTCGAGCGCAGTCAACCCCGGCGGCAGCAGAGGAGCGACGTTGGCCTCGTCGGTGCGGTACTTGACGACAAGTTTGGGCCAGCCGGCGACCTCGCCCGGGCGGCTCATCGGCGCGGTGTTCTCTGGCATGGTCATTGGCAGTCCTCCGTTGAACTCAGATTTACAAGGGTGGTCAACACTGACCTACAATGCCCGGATTCGGGTAGAAAGCTCAAATTGACAAACACTCAAATCCAAGGGAGCACACCCATGCCGAACCCGCTCCAAGGCGTAGACCAAAGCAACGCTCCATACATCATCGTCTCGTCAGACACCCATGCCGGACTGTTCGTCGAGGACTACCGCGAGTACCTCGAAACAGCGCTCCACGCCGAGTTCGACGAATGGCTGCTGACCCGCCACCAACACCGGGCAATGGTCGAAGAACTCAACGGCGAATACGTGGAGCAGTGGGAACGGGAGAATGAAGTCGGACTCAAAGGCGCATACGACCCCGAGATCCGTGACAAGACCCTCGACGCAGACGGAGTCGCGGGGGAGATCGTCTTCGCCGACGGCGACGCCGTGACCGGAATGGAAGCACCGCCGTTCGGCGCCGGGCTCCAGGCCGGGATGATCACCGACCCCAGACTCGCCTGGGCCGGCGCCCGGGCCCACAACCGCTGGCTCGAAGAGTTCTGCGCCACCAACCCGCCACGGCGAGCCGGGGTGGCGCTGGTGCCGATCACTCACGGAGTCACCGAATCGGTCAAAGAGATCGAAGCGCTGGCCGGCAAACCAGGGATCAAAGGAATCATGATCCCCACCATGTGGCACGACAACCCCTCCTACGGCCACGAAAGCTACGACCCGGTCTGGGCAGCCTGCGCCGAAGCCGGGCTGGTCGTCCACACCCACTCCGGCGAGGCCGACTCCGAGTCCTACAACGACAACATGGCCCAATACATGCTCGAAGTGGCGTTCTGGACCCACCGACCGCTGTGGCAACTGCTGCTCTCAGGCAAGTTCGACAAGTACCCGAACCTCAGGTACGCGCCCGTCGAATGCGGATCGTGGTGGCTCGGGGACCTGCTCTTCAAGACCGACGCGGTCTTCGGCGGACGCAACTGGAAAGTCAAGAAAATGGCCTCCCGCACCAAGGACCTGATCCAGAGACTGCCCTCCGAATACATCGGCACCAACGTCTTCATCGGAGCATCGACGATGAGCAAGGTCGAACTGCGCCGCCGCTACATCAACGGCATCGATGCACTGATGTGGGGAACCGACTACCCCCATCCCGAAGGATCGTGGCCCAACACCGTCGAACGGCTCGAGACCGACTTCCAGGAGATCCCGGTGGAGGAGACCCGGCTGCTGCTGGGCCTCAACGCAGTGCGCTGCTACGACCTTGACATCGACGGCCTCACCAAAATCGCCGAAGACATCGGCCCGACGCCGTTGGAACTCAACCAAGACCTCGACCTGCGCACCTCGCCGACCGCTATCCGCGACGCCCGGTTCTGGTTCGAGGACTACAACATCGAATGGCCCGACTAGACCGGTCCCTCGGTCCGGCGGCAGCTAGCTGGTGATGGAACCGCCGTTGAGGTTGATGGTCTGGGCGGTAATCCACGACGCCTCCTCGCTGGCGAGATAGACGCAGATCGCGGCCACATCGGCCGGACCACCGAGGCGCCGCACCGGGATGCCGCGCTCGAGACGTTCAGTGAACTCGCCCCCTGCCACGTTGTTCATCAGACCGAGCGCCACGCTGTTCGCGGTCACCCCGAACGGAGCGTTCTCCAACGCCAACGAGCGCATGAACCCGAGCCCGCCGCCCTTGCCCGCCGAATACGGAGCCACACCGATATCGACACCGGCATTCCCGGCCCCCGATGAGATGGTGATGATGCGCCCCCAACCGGCCTCAACCATCGGATTGATCACCGCGTGCACGCAGTTGAGCACGCCCCGCAGGTTCACCTCGATGGGACTCTCCCACTCGACCGGTGCCATCTCCCTGAACGGCTTGGGGCGCATCTGCTCAGCGCCCCCGTTGCCGGCATTGTTGACGAGGATGTCGACGCGCGGGTGGTCGGCAAGTCCGGCCTGGACCGCGTCGAGGTCGGTTACGTCGAAAGCTTCGGCCGATGCCGACCCTCCAGTGGCTCTCAACTGATCTGCAACCGCCTCCGCTCGTTCAGCCAAAAGGTCGTTGACCAGCACGTGCGCGCCCTGGGCTGCCAGAGCCGCAGCAACACCCGCGCCGACGTTCTGGCCAGCACCGGTCACCAACGCGGTCCTGCCGGAGAGATCAAACATGCGCGGAACGCTACCTGACCAGAGTCCTGTCAACGAAACCGCTCAGCCAAGGCAGACAAGACCTAGCCTGAAACCTGTGAACGACACCCCCACGGGATCGACCAGCAACTCAGGGACCGATTTCATCCGCGAGATGGTCGCGCAAGATGCCGTCGATGGACCCTACGGCGGACGAGTCCAGACACGCTTCCCTCCAGAACCCAACGGGTTCCTGCACATCGGGCACGCCAAATCGATCTCCCTCAACTTCGGAGTAGCCACCGAATTCGAAGGCGTGTGCCGACTGAGATTTGACGACACCAACCCGGAGACCGAGGACGCCAGCTATATCGATGCGATCCGCGAAGACGTCGCCTGGCTGGGATTCGACCCGGGTGAACCCGCCTACGCATCGGACTACTTCGATCAGCTAGCCGAATGGGCCGAACAACTCATCCGCGCCGGACTCGCATATGTCGACGACCAGGACGCCGAGACCATCTCAGCCAACCGCGGAGGCTTCACCACACCAGGCATCAACAGCCCCTACCGGGACCGTTCAGTAGAGGAGAACCTCGACCTCTTCGCCCGGATGCGGGCAGGGGAGTACGCCGACGGCGAGAAGGTGCTGCGAGCCAAAATCGACATGGCCCACGACAACATGACAATGAGAGACCCGGTCATGTACCGCATCCGCAACGCCCGACACTTCCGCACCGGCGACGAATGGAAGATCTACCCGACCTACGACTGGGCGCACGGACAGAGCGACGCGGTCGAAGGCACCACCCACTCGCTGTGCACCCTCGAGTTCGACACGCACCGGCCCCTCTACGACTGGTTCATCGCGCAGCTCGGCCTCGGAAGCGACCATCCCCGCCAAACCGAATTCGCCCGCCTTAACCTCACCCACACAGTCATGTCGAAGCGGAAACTCCTGGAACTGGTCCGCGACGGCCACGTCGACGGCTGGGACGACCCCCGCATGCCCACCCTGCGGGGTCTACGCCGACGCGGCTACCCGCCGGAAGCGATCCGGGCGTTCTGCGCCCACATCGGCGTGGCCCGGGTCAACGGCACACACGAGATAGAACTGCTCGAATCATTCGTGCGAACCCACCACAACCAACACGCGCTGCGCCGGATGGCCGTGCTCGACCCGGTCGAGCTGGTGATCGACAACTGGCCCGAAGGCTTGACCGATCAGCGTCCCGCGGTCAACAACCCCGAAGACGAATCGGCAGGCACACGCAATGTGCCCTTCAGCGGCAGACTCTGGATCGAGCGCGGCGATTTCATGCTCGACCCGCCCAAGAAGTTCTTCCGGCTGGCACCGGGCCGCGAAGTGCGCCTACGGGCCGGATATCTGATCACCTGCACCGATGTCGAAACCGACGACACCGGTGAAGTGCTGCGTATCCACTGCAGCTACGACCCCGAAACCGCCGGCGGACAGGCCCCCGACGGCCGCAAGGTGAAAGCCACGATCCACTGGGTCTCGGCCGACCACGCGCTCGACGGCACGGTAATGCTCTACGACCGGCTCTTCAGCGACCCCTTCCCCGGCGCCGACGGCAGCGACCCGCTTGCCTCGCTGAACCCCGCCTCGCGTGAGGTTCGCAGCGGCTGCAAACTCGAACCGGCCCTCGCAGACACCCCGTCGGGCCAAGTGGTGCAGTTCGAACGCCTCGGCTACTTCGCCCACGACCCCCAGGATCCGCTGACCTTCCACCGCACTGTGGGACTACGCGACGAGTGGGCCAACCTGCAGAAGCGCCAAGCCCAACAGCGCTGAACAAACTAGAGAGCGGCCAGGTTGCGGAGATACGGCCAAGCCACACCCGGGGGAATCCCCCCGCACAGAGGCTGCAACGACAACACGCCGAACTGATCGCGCAGTTGACGGGCCTCGTCAACGGTGACGATCCGGTAGGCACCGCCCTCGGCCCTCAGCTCCTCAACCGTGGAAGCGTCCGACAACGAAGCGGACGCCACGTCGCCCATCCACTCCTTGTACATGAGCGCATCGTGAAGCAGATGCGGGCCGAGCTCCTGCCACGCAACATCGATGTCGTCGGCGACGAACAAAGAAGTGGGGGCGCCGACCGGCGGCGACATACACATCCCAGTCGGGTTCCCCGCCTCGAGAGCCGCCGCATCGTATGCCTCGGCCAGCGCCGGATCACCGTGCTGCGGCAGCAGCATCATACCGCGGCGGGCGGCCCTCCGAGCCGCTGCAGCAGTGCCACCGCCGTAGGCAATCATCGGGCCGCCGTCGCTCAACGGGCCCGGAGTCACATGCACAGTGCGCCCCCGCCACTCGAAACGCTCCCCGGCCAGCGCTCGTTGCAACACATCGAGGTGTTCGTCCATCAACACACCACGCCTCGACGGATCGACACCGAACATCGCATACTCCTCGGCCCGGTAACCGAGTCCAACCGTGTAGGAGACCCGACCGCCGCTGAGATGGTCGAGCACGGTCATGTCCTCAGCCAACTTGACCGGGTCGTACATCAAAGCCAGCAGGGCACCCACATTGAGCGGCAGCGAGCTGGTTCGGGCCGCGGCCGCGGCAGCCAGCACGAGCGGCGACGGCAGATAGCCGTCGTCGGCACCGTGATGCTCGGAGAACATCGCCATCATCGCTCCGTTGGCCTCACCCCACTCACACATCTCGAGCGAAGCGCGGTAGAGCTCGGCCATCGTCGCGTCAGACTGCGGGCCGAGGCGGAAATCGAATCGAAGAATGAACATGGCGCTCAGCTTTCCGCGTAGTCGCGGACGAGTCGAAATCAGCCCAGGATTTCCCGCAGGACTTCGAGGTCGGCGACAGCTGCGGCAAACAGCTTCTCGGGCTCGTTGCCGGTTTCGCTGAGCGTCCCGTCGACGAACTCGAGGCTCCACGTACCGTCGAAGCCGAGATCCTTGAGCAGGCCGACGGTGCTGGTGAACTCGTCGCGGATCTCAGCCAAAGGCGGCGCCTGCAGGTTCAGATGGTTGATATGCACATGACAGATCCGTTCGCCGTACGCATCGAAGCGCGCACGGAGCAAATCATGGCTGTCATGGGTGTGAACCAGCGCGCCCACGGAGGCGGCGGGACCGGCGGCGTTCAAGACTCTCGCCGCGGCAGCAGGGTCGTCCATGGCCGAACCGTCGTGGCACTCACACACCGTCTGAACACCGGGCAACTCGCCGACCCACCGGGCGAGCCGCTCGCCGTAGGCATCCAAAGACGCGGGATCGCGGTCAGCGCCGGTGTTCCACTTGACCTTCCTGGCACCGGTGCGGCGAGTCATCTCGGCAGCCTGAAGACGAGCAGTGTCGGACTCCTCGTCGAAATTGACGTAGGTGTTGTAGACGGCCACTCCGAGCTCATACCCGAAGATCAGCTCCAGCTCGGCTGGTTCGGCTTCGGTGGCGTGGGCCTCCCACAGCTCGATCCCGTCGAATCCCGCATCACGGATCAGGTCGAGCCATTCACTGGCAGTGATTGTGGCCCAACGGTCGGAGGTGATCCCGAACCAGCGGTTCGGCTCCAGCGCGATCGTTGCGAGAAAGATCTGATCGGTCGACATGTGCTTGGCGCGCCCGGAGAGAGTCGAACTCCCGACCTTCTGATCCGTAGTCAGACGCTCTATCCAGCTGAGCTACGGGCGCAACAGCGCTTCAGTGTAGCAACCGCCTACTTGACTGGTGCCGCTTCGGCAATGCCGATCCCGAGATGGCCTTCGATGCGCGCCAACCGCTCACCATTGCTGGCGACGGCAACCTTGAGTTCTGCGATGCTCTCGTCGGTCATTCGCAGATGTTTCTCAGTAGCGGTCTTGAACTCAAGAAACCGACCGCTGAGCTTCGCGACTTCTGTGGTAAGCGACCCAACCTCCGTGGCGAGTGACCCCACCTTGCTGTCCACTCTTTTGTCTAGCGCCCCGATTTTGGTGTCAACACGTTTCTCTAGGGCGCCGATCTTGGTGTCCACCTTTTTGTCTAGCGCATCGATCTTTGTGTCTAGCGCCCCGATCTTGGTGTCCATCCTTTTTTCTAGGGCGCCGAGCTTGCCGTCAAATTCGACCCGGAGAGCATTAAGCAGATCGCGGGTCTTGGAGTGCTCACGATTCTGGTGCCAGATGTTGCCGACCATAATGACGATCAACGTGGAGATCAGTGCCAGCAACGTCGGGTCTGTGCCTGTCTCCATTCCCGAACCCTAGCACCCTTCACACAACCCGCAACCTAATAACATGAAAATCAATGAAAATATCGTAATGCTGAGTCACCCACGGCACAGTCTCTGTGGGTCAGAGTCGCGCAGTTACGATGGTTGTCTCCGCCAAAAGGGGAACACACGTGAACCTCACAGTCGACGGCCTGATCTTTGACTTGGACAACACGCTGTTCGACTCTGACAACGTCTTTGCCGGGGTCGTTCACGACTACTACGAACAGCACCTTCAGCCAACAACATCAATGCCACGTGCGGACGCGGTGGCGATGATGATCCGCTGGGACCATGAGCTGCACTCCAGCACAGAATACGTTCCCGACTTGAAAGGTCGCCGATTCGCTCGTTGGCTGAGCGAGTGGCCCGACACTGGCCTCGACATCACAACGTTGAACGCATGGTACGACGACGCGATGGATCAGCGGATTCAACCCGACCCGGAGGTCAACGGGCTTCTCTCGGACCTCAACCACCGACGGATGCCGTGGGACATCGTTACCAACGGTCCGAGCGGAATGCAGCGCCACAAATGCGAAGCTCTGGGCCTGAACGAGTTAGCGCCCTTCATCGTCATCTCAGAGGAGGTCGGCTATGCCAAACCCGACCCCAGGATCTTCCACGACGCTCTAGAAAGGACTCGTTTGGCCCGCCCTGAGCAGGTGATGTTCGTGGGCGACAGCCCCGTTGGCGACATAGACGGAGCCAGGCGCTTCGGAATGCGAACGGCGTGGGTTCGACGAGGCCGACAGTTTCCTGCCGATCTGCCACCTCCTGATCTCACGGTCGACGCGGTCACCGAAGTGCGTCGGATCCTCGACACGGATCTGAGCCCAGATTTGTCTAGCCGGTGATGCGGAAATTGCTGATTTGGATGTCGTCGACGCCGTAATCGGCGAAGTTGTCATCAGCACGGCCTTTGATGAACTCGCGCCAGCCGAACGGGCGGTAATAGGGCTGGTCAGCAGCCAACGAATCGATCGGTGCGATCATGCAATCGCGGGGAGGGTTCGAAAAGAAGGGAATGCTGTAACGGGACTTCTCGGTCATGGGAACGACCCGATGAACCGCCGCTCTGTAGCGATCGTTGGTCCAGACCTGCATGGTGTCAGCCAGGTTCACCACGATGGTCCCCGGCCGTGGCTCGACATCGATCCACCCATGCTCGACCGACTCCGCCTGCAACCCACCGGTTTCGTCCTGCAACAGCAGAGTTAGCACGCCAGGATCGGTGTGATACCCCAAAGCGGTTTCCCCCAGCGGATTCAACCCATCACGTTCCGACTCAGGGACAGGATCCCCAATCGGGTAGTGATTGAGCCGAACAGTGCTGGTAGAGCGCAGGCTGGTATGAGCGGCCGCCACCTCCGGGGGCAAGCCCAAAGCTTGATGTACCAAGCTGAGCGTCTTTGTGGCGAGCGCAGCGAAAGCGTCGAAGAACCTCTCCATCGTCTCACGGAAACCATCGACACCTTGAGGCCAACAGTTCGGGTTGTGCTCGGCGGGAACCTCAGGATCGATGAAGTCGAACACCTCTTTGTGGTCTCGCTTGCGTTTTGTGAGTTCACGGTCGTACCAGCCGAGCATCGAATCCGGGTTGCGCCGGATCGATTCCTTGACATGTGTCGGGGAGTCGAAGAACTCGTGTGTGGCTTGCCAGGTCTGGTCGATCAGGTCGTCCAGTTCGTGACCTTCGATCAGAAAGAACCCATGATCGGAACAAGCAGCGTCGAGAGCCCCAATTGACAGCGCCGTCGGTGTTGCGATGTCAATGGTCGGAACCAGGTCCATTGCCAAAGAAGCTCGAAACTAGGTGGGTTGGTGGTCTGATCCCTGCGGTTCGAGGACCACGACGGGGATCTCACGGTCGGTCTTCGACTCGTAGGCGGCGTAGTGCTTGAAGTCCGAGACGGCAGCATTCCAGATCTCCTGCCGTTCGTCGCCCGAGGTGATGCGAGCGGTCATCTGCTTGGTGCCCTCCGCGGTGCGCACAGTGACCGACGGGTTGTCCCGCAGATTCAGGAACCAATCCGGGTTCTTGTCGTTCCCGCCGGCCGAGGCGATCAACGCCATCCGGTCGCCGTCCAGCCAGGGCGCAGTCAACAGCACCGAACGGGGCAGGCCGCTGCGGCGTCCGATGGTGGTGAGTTCCAAGACCGGCATCTTGGCACCGGTCCAGCCGACCCTCCCGCGGCTGACGGTTATGGCTGCGCTGTGGAAGCGGTTCAGGGCTTTGAAAGCGAAATCGGAGGGCATGACAGGCGTGGATCGGTTGGGCCGGATTCTAGTTGACGATCAGGGTTGTGGGCTGTCGTCGGCGGTTGAGGGCGGGCCGGGCACTGCTCAGAGGCGGGCGAGACCCAGGAAGAGATCGGCGAGATCCTCGGGACGGGACGCGAAAGCACTGTGACCAGCATCGAAAGAGACGACCTCGTCCGGCTGGGCATTCTCGATCTGCTGGCGTTGAAAAGCAGGTGGCAGAGCCTCGTCCTGCTCAAGCAACACATAGGTGGTGGCGACATCCGCCAGAACCGGCGAAACCCTGGCGGCCTCCGTCATGGCACCAGGCGGCTCAGGACCCAGCTGGTTCAAAAGCCACGACGTGGTTTCGTCGTCCAAGTCGTTGCAGAACATCGTTTCGAAGTCCAATTCCCTCGACACCGGTGACAACGGGTCGGTCATCAGATCAGTGATCGACTGGCCCACGGGCGGGTTCGTGGTCGACAGGAAAATCACCCTCCGCAGGCGACTCTGTATGCGTGGGACCGCAAGAGGGAGAGTGACACCCGCCATCGAATGCCCTACCAGCACCACATCGTGGAGGTCACGGGATTCAACCTCGCGCACGACATCGTCTGCGTAGTCATCGAGACAGATCGAATCGAGGGGTTTGGCATCGAGGCGAGCGCCGTGACCGACCAGGTCGACCGCGACCACGGAATCCACAGCAGAACCGGCCAGAAGAAAGGGAACAAGCCGTTCCCAGCACCACGCCCCGTGCGCCGCTCCGTGAACGAGGACGAAGTTCACCTTTCCCATATCCGCAACCTAGTCCCACCAGCAACGATCCAGGTCAGACCGGCTGGAGTCCAATTGCTTGAAGGGGGACACCGCGACGGGTACCGTTCGGTCGCAGCGAGTCCTTGGCTGCTCGTTCTGGACACACGAGAGAGGAGTAGCCCGGTTGCCGCGTAGACCTTGGAGACTGCCCGCTCGGCCCCGAGGTGCCCGCCTCCCGATCGAGCTGCCGTGATGTCGGCTGAAGGGATCACCTACGAACCCGAAGACCGGAGCCCCTCCGCGCTGACGGTCGGCGTGGCGGTGCAGGGCGTGCTGTTGGCGCTCGCGCCGACAGTGCTGACCATGTCGCTGTTCGCGGGGGCCTCAGGCCTCGGCGAGAAACGGATAGTGTGGTCGGTCCTCGTCGCGGTCTTCCTGAGCGGAGTGGTGACCGTCGTTCAGGCAACCCGGCTCGGTCTGATAGGCAGCGGCCACGCAATGATCACCGGCTCCGCCACCAGCTACGTGGCAGTGTCCCTGATAGCGGTGCAAGAGGCCGGAGTGGAGACGCTTGCCTCCCTGATCGTCGTGGCGGCCGGCTGTCAGCTGGCGCTGGCGCGCTGGCTCCCGCTGCTCCGTCGAATCATCACACCGGTCGTTTCGGGTGTCGTGCTCATGTTGATCTCCGTGGGGGTCATGCAGGTTGCGGTGGCGAGGCTCGAGCAGCCTTCGACCGACGCCCCAGCGGTCGCCGAACCAGTCGTCGCTGTAGTCACCCTGGCTGTCGCTGCGATGCTGAGCCTGGGAGCCAGGGGAGCTCTGCGGCTCTGGTCGCCGCTGATCGGAATCCTCACAGGATGCGCCGCCGCGGGCCTGTTCGGGCTCTACGACACCCAGCGAGTGGCCGACGCCCCGTGGATCGCCGTGCCCGACCCCTGGGTGCCGGGGCTGGATCTGACTCCAGGAGCCCAGTTCTGGGCGCTGCTGCCGATGTTCCTGATCGTGTCGATGGCCGGAACGATCAAAGCCATAGGAAACAGCGTCGTCGTCCAGCAGGTCTCGTGGCGGGAATCGAGAGCGACCGACTATCGGCTGGTCCAGGGTGCCGTCACCACCAACGGTGTGGGTTCGATCATCTCCGGGTTCCTGGGAACGCTGCCGATCGGGGCCTACGGCGCCACCACCGTGTCGCTCATCAACTTCACCGGAGTCGCCGCTCGCAGGGTGGGTTACGCCATCGGGGCCCTGCTGATGGTCATCGCTCTGTTGCCCAAGGCCATGGCACTGCTGCTCACGATCCCCGACCCGGTCACCAGCGCCTACATGCTGGTGATCATGGGGATGCTGTTCGTGGAGGGTGCCCGGTCGGTCTTCCAGGACGACCTGCAACCTCGCAGGGCGCTGATCGTCGGTGTCTCACTGGCAGTCGGGGTCGGCTTGCAGGGCGACAACGTCGTGGGCGACCTCATCGGATCCCCCTGGGGAATCCTGTTGGGCAACGGCCTCACGATGGGCACGATCACGGCGATCCTGTTGACCGCGTTCGTCGAGTTGAGCAGCGCTCGGAGGCGACGGCGCGAGTTCGAACTGGGCGTCGAGGCCCTGCCCGAGCTCGACGAGTTCCTGGGGACGCTGGCGGCCGACGCCGGCTGGGACGAGACCGCAACGAGCCGGTTGCGTCTGGTCGGCGAGGAGGCGGTGGCGAGCCTGATGGAGGTGAACAAGGACGAGGCCCCGAAACGTCTCATCGTGATGGCACGACCGGCCGCCGATGTGGTCGAACTGGAGTTCCTCGTTGTTCTCGAGGAGGGCAACCTCGAGGATCAACTCGCCTACCTCGGTGAACACACCGACACGCCCGAGCAGAGCGAGGTGTCACTCCGGTTGCTGCAGCACTTCGCGTCGTCGGTACGCCACCGCAAGTACAGCGGGATCGACGTGGTCGTCGTCGAGGTGGAACGCTCCGGCTGACGTGGGCGGATCCACTGTACTATCGAGAGCAGGCCTATTCGAGTACAGGGTCCTCGCAGAAACTGGGAGCACGCTGCGGGTCGAATATGCGGGGGCGTTGGACGAATCCCGTACCGGGCCGCTCGGTGTGCAGGTAGGCGTCGATGGCATCAGCGGTTGCTCTTGCCGCCACCTCGATGTACTCGTCGGTGGCGAACAGCGCGGCCTCCGAGGGGTTGGAGAGGTAGCCGTACTCGACCAGGACCGCGGGAACCTGCGGCCGGACGATCATCCCGTAAGCATCGCTGCCGCGTGACGAGAGGACCCGCAGAACGCCCGCACCGGCGGCTCGGCTCCAGCTGACATCGTCGAAAGTCGCCAGCGCAGCTGTGATCTCCTCGTACAGCAGCCCGCCGAGACGAGCGGAATCGGCACGGGGCAAACCGATCGAAGCCGATTGAATGAACACCTCGCTGCCTGGGGTGCGGCTCAGCGCCCAAGTGGGGGCGTTGTGGTGGATCGAGACCAGGGCTTCAACCCCCAGATCGTCGGCGAGGAGCGAGCGAACCGACAGCAACGTCGGATAGACGCCGGTGCGGGTGCTGACCGCGGAGATGCCGCGGCGGGTCAGTTCATCGATGACGGCGAAGCTGAGCGTGAGGTTCAGGTCGCGTTCGATCAAGCCATTGGGCCCGATCGCGCCAGTATCGACGGGTCCGCCGTGGCCCGGATCGATCACGACCTGGGCACCGTTGATGAACACGCCCTTGGACACTTCGGCAGCGTGCCCGCAAGGGGTCCGCACCAGGTAGCCCGACTCGGTGAGGCCGAGAACCGCGACAGGAACGCCTGTGGGTGTCACCAGGCCGTCCGGAACGTGGCTCTCGGGACTCGGCTCCTCCGGTGCCGTGGCTGTGGTTGCGGGTGCTGTTGTAGTCGTGGTGGTCGTGGTTCTGTCGACGGTGGTTTCGGGTGCGGTGGTGGACGTGTCGGGTGGCGTCGTCGTGGTGGTCGTGGTTCTGTCGACGGTGGTTCTAGAGGCGGGAAGTTCGGTTGTGGTGGTGGCAGGTATCGTCGTCTCGCTGGCGGGTTCGTCGTCGTCCTCCGCAGATGAGCAGGCCGCCGCCATCACAGTCACCGCAACCGAGAGGATCAAGACTCGCCAGCGGTTCCTCATCTCAGAAGCCGACCAGGCGCTGGGCGTAGTACTGCCGCCGCCGCAGAATCTCGGAGCGCTCCTCGGGAGTCACCCTCCGGGTCGACTTCGGCAGGTGCTTGTCGATGTCGTCGAAGGGCACCAGGCGCATCTCCGGCTCAGGCCAGGCATCGGTGAGCAACCAACGCCCGTTGAGCGTGCCCCAGGTGTATCCGGCGGTGTCGAGCCAGTTGTAGACGCCCGGGTCCTGGTGGGAGATGACGCAACGGAACACCCCGTCGTCGTCCACCTCGGCCTGGTGCCCGTTGAGCGATGTCTGGCGTCGCCACCAGTCAAGGGACTCCCAGAACCAACTGGCGACCTGGAACCCCCAGTAGTGGCAGTCAGGCGGCGCGACCTCAAGGATCACCGCCTCATCGGGCTGACATTGGAAGTTGCCCATGCCGTACGACAAGCCTCGGTGCCCGCCCCACTCGCTCAAACCGGGATCGAGGAACGGAGACGAGTTCGGCTCGGTGTCGAGACACCAGTGCGCCATGTCGTCCATGAACCTTGCCCCGTGCTCAATCCAGCGCATCAGCAGTTCGTACTTCTCGATTGTGCGCTCGGGTGACTCGGGTGGGGGAGGATACGTAGCCCCTACCCGCTCAATCGTCAGATCCGCGGGAATCTCGGTCTCCCAGTCGTAGAAGAACTGGCGGATGCACAGCGACTGGGTACCGGGTTGGCTCTGGAGCCAGTTGCCCTCGTGGGGCTTCGGGCTCACGATGATCTCGACCGAACCGTCGTCGGAGACCTCAAGTTGCTCGAAGTTGATGTTGGCGATGACCCGGTGGTTGGGGTGTTCACAGAAGTGGGGGGCGTGGACCTGCACATCGAACTGGTGGGCGGTTCCGCGCCTGCCATAGATCCGGTAGGTATCGGTGTCGTTGACCGCGGCGAACTCGTAGTTGCCGTCGGGGTTGTCGATCCCCCATGACCAGGCCTGGTCTGCCCAACGCTCGAACCAGGGGTACTCGGGGTCGTTGTTCTCCACGGCGAGGATCGCGCCGGCCGTCAGGTAGCGGGTCAGGTACTTGATGCCGTGCGCCCGCATGAGGGACCCCGCAGCAGGACCCCGATCCCCGTAGACGATGTCTGCCATTTGCGCCCAAGTGTCAAGCACACGCTGGAAGAGTCGACCGTCGATGAGTTCGTTGATCGTCGGTGACCGGTTCATGGGCCCCTGTTCTCCTAGGTCCGAGTATCAGCGGGCACGCTAACCGGAAACGTTGTTCAGCGCCTCAACAGCTTCGATGGGTTGACCGACGCGCCCCTCGTCCGGGCCTCAGGCGCAGCAGGTGTCCTCGAGGGAGTCAGCCCGCCAAACGGACACCGACTCGCGGGCCGCCAGAGCCGCGATGAACAACCCCGCCAGCGGGTCGGCCCACCACCAACCCAGGGCCGCGTTGGCACCCAGACCAATGAGCAGCCCTCCAGACATGAGTGCGCACACCAGCGTCTGGTTCGCCTCGGCCTCCACCGCCCGCGATCCCATCACCGGAGCCAGCTTGCGCTTGGCCCGGGCCAGCGCCGGCATGACAGCCAGCGACAGGGCAGCCATCGCGATACCGACCAGTGATTCGTCGGGACGGTTGGCCAGCATCAGGTCGCGCCCCGCGGTGATCCCCACGTAGAGCGCCAGAGCGGCGAAACTGAGCGCGATCAGCCGCTGGGCCCGTTTGTCGGCGTCTTGTTTGCAGCCGGTTCGGCGCTCCTGCGCCAACCGCCAAGCCAGGACCAGCGCGGCTGACACCTCGATTCCCGAGTCCAGCCCGAAACCGATCAGGCTCACCGACCCCGCGGCGATACCGGCGACGACTGCGACCACGCCCTCGACGCAGTTCCAGCCGATGGTCGCGCCGGTCAGCCACTTCTGCCGAACAACGGCTTGCGCCCGTTCGGCGGGCTCAGTCAGTGTCATTCTTGGCTGCCTCCCCGTGCCGTCGTCCCACGCCCTCAACCTACAGTCTCTGCCTTACCAGGGAGTTTCTAATTTCTGCCAGAAGAATTTCTATTTTTTGACCGAGCTATTTTATTCAACGTAATTACGTTGCTGGTGCTGTGCTGATGGCATCGATTTATGGTCTTGGAGCGGGGGTAACGATCTGGATCAGGTTTCCGCAGGTGTCATCAAAGACGGCCGCCACAACGGTGCCTAGGTCGGTCGGCGGCTGGGTGAAATCGACGTCGGCGGCGCTCAGCCGTGCGTGCTCAGCGTGGACATCGTCGACGGTGAACTGTGCTGATGGGATCCCGTCGGCGGTGAGGGCGTCCCGGAAAGTCTTGGCGGCCGGGTGTGCGGCGGGTTCAAGGAGCAACTCCGGCCCGTCAGGCTGCTCCGGGGAGACCACGGTGAGCCACGAGTACTCCCCGACGGGCACGTCGTGATGCTTCTGGAATCCAAGGACCTCGGTGTAGAAGGCGAGGGCCTCGGCCTGGTCGTCAACGAGGATGTTGGTCAATGTGATCCGCATGTGAGTCTCCCGGTGGAGTGGTCCAGCATCATTCGGAAAGCGAAGGCAGCGGAGACGGTGGGATTCGAACCCACGAACGCCTTGCGACGTTACTTCCTTAGCAGGGAAGCGCCTTCAACCTGGCTCGGCCACGTCTCCAGAATCGTGAGGCTAGCGCACAGAAGCACAAGCCCACCGTCCTGATAGTGTTCCCGTTAGCGGAACATCATTCCGCAACCAGCGAGCCGGAAGGGGGGCACTTGTGCCTGATGTTGTGGGGTACCGGGCCAAAATCGGGGTAATCGTGCCGTCGACCAACACCGTCGTCGAACACGACTTCGCCAGAGTGCGCCCACCCGGAGTCACCTTCCACAGCGGACGCTTCCTGGTAGAAGCCCCCGACCTCAGCAGCGACGAGGCATTCCTGCACTTCCTGGACCTCATCCGCGAGACGATCCCCACAGCGATCCGCGACATCATGACCTGCAAACCCGACCACATCCTCATGGGAATGTCGGCCGAGACATTCTGGGGAGGCAAAGAAGGCAACGCCGCCTTCTCGGCCCGAGTCGCCGCCATCGCCGGCGAAATCGGCATCACCTCCGGTGCCGCGGCCTGCAACGCCGCCCTCGGCAAACTCGGAGTGTCGCGCATCGCCTGCCTCACCCCCTACCAACCGGCTGCCGATGAGCAGGTGTACGGCTACTTCAGCGAATGCGGCCTCGACGTCAAACGAGTACACGGCCTGCGCTGCGAATCGGCAACCTCGATCGCCGACGTGACCCCCGAAACCCTCGTCGACGTGCTCAAGAACCTCGACGGAGACGACATTGACGCCATCGTGCAATGCGGCACCAACCTCTCGATGGTCGAAGTGGCCGACCAGGCCGAGCGCTGGCTCGGCAAACCCGTGCTGGCAATCAACGCGGTATGCCTGTGGCATGCGCTACGGACGCTCGGGATCAACGACCAGTTCGTAGGCCACGGAATGATGCTGCGCGAGTACTGACACGAGTACCGAATCGTGCCGGACCCGCATGTAGTCGTCGCCGGGGCTGGTCCCGTCGGATGCGTGGCGGGAGCGGTGCTCGCAAAACGGGGAATCAGGGTGACGCTGCTCGAATCCGCCCCCGAACTTCCCCGCGAACTGCGGGCGTCCACCTTCCACCCCGCCACCCTCGACCTTCTCGAGCAGTACGGCGTGGTGGACGACATGATCAGCAGAGGTCTGATAGCCAGCCGCTTCGCCTACCGTGACCGCCGCCAGGGCGTGGTCGCCGAGTTCGACCTCACGAACCTGGCCGACGTGAGCAACCATCCCTTCCGTCTCCAATGCGAGCAGTACAAGCTCTGTGAAATCCTGCTCAGCCGACTCGCCTCGATGACCGGCGTCAACATCAGATTCGACGCCCAAGTGGTCGCAGCAGCCGACTTCGGCGACGCCGCCGATGTGCGGCTCGCCTCGGGCGAGACGATCCACGCCGATGCTGTGATCGGAGCCGACGGCGCGGCGAGCGCGGTGCGCAAATCGCTGGACCTGGCCTTCGACGGCATGACCTACGAGGACCGGTATCTGGTGGTGTCGACCCCGTTCGAGATGGCCGACCACCTCGACGACCTGGCCTACGTCAACTACATCTCCGACCCTGACGAATGGCTGGTGCTGCTACGAACAGTCGAGTTGTGGCGGGCGCTGTTCCCGGTCGGCGAGCACGAATCCGACGCCGAGGCGCTCAGCGACCGAAGCGCTCAGCGCCGACTCAACGGAGTGGTCGCCCGCGACGAGCCTTACGACATCGCCCACCGCACGATCTACCGGGTCCACCAGCGGGTGGCCGACCGGTTTCGTGTCGGACGGGTTCTGCTGATGGGCGACGCCGCCCACATAAACAACCCACTCGGCGGGATGGGCATGAACGGCGGGATCCACGACGCGGTACTGCTCGGCGGCGCGCTAGCCGCAGTATTGGGCGGCGACATCGCCGAGGACCGGCTCGACCACTACGCGGAGGTGCGCCGTGCCCTGGCCATCGACTACGTGAGACGCCACACCCACAACAACGCCGAGAACCTGGCAGCGAAAGACCCCGCCGCCCGCCAACGCGCCCTCGACGCATTGGCCGTGACCGCAGCCGACCCCGAACAGAGCAGGGACTACATGCTCCAGACCAGCATGATCGGCGCGGTTAACTCCATGAGCGCCGAGTTGGCCGAGGTCGGAGCGCTAAACGCGGACTGAATTCGGTGATTCCCGTCCCACCGCCGCGCGATCGGCTGTTTCGTTGACCGGAACGGCGTTTCGCTATAGAGTCGCAACAGGTATGCGGGAACGCGACCCGCGACAAAGGCGAAACCTCGGAGGGACCCCATGATCCGCACCAAATACCGCTTGATAGCAGCGGTTTCAGTAATTGCGCTAGCAAGCCTCACGGCGCTGCCCAGCGCATTCGCCGATCACGGTGAGGGGCACAACGGAGAGACCCTGGAAGTCTCAAAGAGCGAAGGCATCGAGGACGGCGACGTCATAACCGTCACACTCACAAGCTGGCTCCCCGGCAAAACCGCGACCGTAGTCACCTGCTACAACTATCCGGCCGCCGGCCCGGCCGACTGCGAACTGAGCAACTACGGCCAGTACACCGTGCCGATCGCGGACGACGGTACCGCAACGATCGACTATCCCGTCAAAGTGATCCCCCTGCGCTGCGACGCCGACAACCCATGCTTCATCGTGGCTGGCGACGGGTTCGGAGCAACCGCGAACTACGCCGCGCAACTGGTCACCTTCGCCGCCACCACCGAACCGGAACCGGAACCCGAGCCGGAACCCGAGCCCGAGCCGGAGCCGGTTGAAGAGGAAGTGGTTGAACCCGAGCCCGAGCCTGAGCCCGAGCCGGAACCCGAACCGGAACCAGCACCGGAGCCCGAGCCCGAACCGGAGCCGGACGCAGCCGCGGCACCAGCAGACGACGATGACGACGGGTCGGGGTTCAATTGGATCCCCATTGCGGTGATAATCCCAGTGGTCATCGTGGTAGTCCTGATCCCCGCAATCCGCAGGGGGCGACAAAAGAGCGGCAGCGCCGCCTGATGTGATCGGCCGCCGGGTCCTAGCTGCGACAATCGTCGTCTGCGTCGCCGCGACCGCCTGCGGCGGCGACGACGATGACGACCCTGCACCAATTCCAGAAACAAGTGGATTCTGGTGGGTTCAAATCGGCAGTTCAGGCGCCGAAACCTCCTACGGCGTGTCGGCGACACCAGACGGCGACGTGGTGATTGCCGCCTCCACCGAAGGCGACCTCGCGGGCCCGAACCAAGGCCAACGAGACGTATACCTGGCGCGCTACTCGGCCGAGGGCAACGAGCTATGGGAGATCCAGACCGGCGGCGGGAGCAACGACTCACCGTTGGGAGTCTCCGTAGCGCCCGACGGCTCCATCTACGTCGGCGGCTTCACCGACGGCAGCTTCGCCGGCCCCAACCAGGGATCAGCGGACGTCTGGCTCGCCCGGTTCGATGGAGACGGCAACGAACTCTGGCGCACGCAGTTCGGCACCGACCAATGGGACCGAGGCTTCGACGTTAGCGCCTTCAACGGAGGCGCCTACGTGAGCGGCTACAGCGCCGGCCCGCTCGACGCAGACACCTACCAAGGAGGCTTCGACGGATTCGCAGCGCGCTTCGATGCAGATGGCAACCAGGAGTGGATCCGGCAGTTCGGCACCGCCGCTACCGAGTGGGGCCAGGGATCGGCGCTGGCACCAGACGGAGGACTGTACGTAACCGGATACACCGAGGGAGACTTCGGTGCCCCCAACGCCGGAGACAAAGACCTGTTCGTGACACGACTCTCAGCCCAAGGAGAAATGCTGTGGGTCACCCAACTCGGATCCGAAGCGTTGGACTGGACCCAAGGAGTCGGGATCGGCCCCGACGGTGGGGTACTTGTGGCCGGCTCGACCGAAGGTTCCTTTGCCGCCGACATCGGCGGCGAACGAGACATGATCGTGGTGTCGCTGAACGACGAAGGCAAAGAGATCTGGCGCTGGCAGTCCGGATCGCACCACGCAGACACCGCGTTCGAAGTGCGCTCGGTCGGCGGGCGTGTGTTGGTGACCGGTACTGTCGATATCAGTGACGTTGCTGCCGAGGACGTTGTCCTACACCCACGCATCCCCGGAATGACCGTGGTACCGACAGGCCGGCAACTGGCGCTGACATGGCTGACAGGATGGGGCAGACCGCTGTCCTCCAGGTTCTTCGGTTCCGAAGCCACCGAAGAGGCCACCGGGCTGGATGTCGCCGCCGACGGATCGATCTTCTGGAGCGGCTACACCACCGGCTCGTACGCAGGCACCAATGCAGGTGGAACAGACCTGGTACTCGGCGGCTCCGCGGCCGAAGGGTGATGGCCGGCATGAGCGCTGATGTGAGCAATCCGGCAACCGGGGAACTGTTGGTAGAAGACATGACCGACGCCGAGCGCGAGCGGGCACGACAAGTCGACTCGGTGCTGCCGGCCCTGGCCGAACGAGCCGTCGAGGCCGACCGGACCGGCGAGTTCCCCATCGAACACGTCCGAACCATCTCCGACGCCGGCCTGCTCGGCCTGACCGTACCCGTCGCCTACGGCGGACTCGGCGGCGGGTTGCGCGACCTGGCAGCCGCCACCTTCGCCATGGCCACCGCCTGTGCATCAACATCGCTGGCCTACTTCTTCCAATGCAGCGGATCATCTCGAGGACTGCTGCCGCTCGCGGCCGTCGAAGCCGGACTCTTCGCCGACGACGAGATCCCGACCGTCACAGCCTTCGGGGAGAAGGTGCTGCGGCGCATGGGGGCAGAAGGCCGCTGGGTCGCCAACTTCGCCAGCGAATCGGTGCGCACCAAGGACGCGGCGGTCACCATTGCCACCGAAGCCTCCCGGACCGAAGGCGGCTGGCTGATCAACGGCACCAAATCGTTCGGATGCGCCACCGGAGTGGCCGACGACTACCTGGTGACAGCCAAACTCGACAGCGGCGACACCGCCGAGTACCTGGCAGTGTTCCTGATCCCGCGAGACACCGCCGGGGTCAGCGAACGAACCAAATGGGACGCGATCGGGATGCGCGCCACCGCCACCCACGGAATCGTTCTAGACAACGCCTTCGTGCCCGAAGAGAATGCGCTGACCGTGCCCGCAACGTTCGTCAAGATGACCCAGGTGAGCCGAGGCAGTTTCGTCGGCAACCAAGTGGCCCTGTCATCGGTGTATATAGGCGCGGCCCAGGCGGTTTATGACTATGCGATGCACTTTCTGAGAACCACCACCTACCACGGCAGCGACGAACCGATCGGCGGCAGCGACATGCACCGCCAGCTCATCGGCAAGATGCGAGCCCATCTCGACACGGCCTACCTGTGGGCCCGCCGCCAGATCCGCTTGGAGACCGCGGAGCCCGAGATCATCCCCAAAGACGATGTGGTCGCCAACTGGCGTGTCGCCAAGGGTGAGATCGCCGACAACTGCTTCAACGTCGCAGTCTGTGCCCTCAAGGCCTGCGGAACCGGCAACACCGGCATGGACGAACCGATATCGCGGGGACTGCGCGACCTGTCGATGGGACTTGTGCAGGGCTTCCCAGCCGAAAGGGGTCGCCTGGAGGCGGCCTCCTACTATGTGCACGGCCGAGAAGGCGCCCAATTCGGAACCACCGGGAGCAAAGAATGAACCAACTCCAGAAACGCCCGTGGTTCTTCCCGTCAATGGGCGCATTCCTGTACCTGACCGGGATGAACGACGAGGCACTGCACATCATCGGTGGCTGGTGGCTCGACTTCGGACGCTGGGGCCAGACCGTGGCGGTCCTGGTGCTGCTGGCTCTGGCCGCGTACTTCACCTCCGAAGCGCTCAACCGTCGCCGCTCCGCCTACCGAGCGGCGCTCAGTGCCGCAGACGCCACACGCCTGGAACCAGACAACGAACGATAAGAGGTACACCATGAGCCATACGATCCGCCGAACGCTCAAGCTGCTGCTGGCAGTCACCGTGCTCGCCGCGGCGTGTTCCCAGTCAGCCGACGACGCCGACCCCGCCGAACCCGACGCCACCCCCACCACCGCAGCCGACACATCCACCGACACGCCTGCCGACGACGGCGACCAAACCACCGCCGATCAACCCGCAGAACCCGCTGGACCCGTGCCCGCGGGAGCCGACACCCCCGGCGTCGACGACGACACGGTCACCATCTCCTTCATCATCACCGACACCTCCGCCGTAGCCGCCGCATTCGGATGGGAAACACCCGATGAAGGCGACCGCGAAGCCCAACTGGCAGCGATGGTCGACCACTTCAACGCCAACGGAGGATTCGCCGGCCGCCAGATCGAAGCCAAAGTCAGGGTGTTCAACGCCATCACCGACAGTCCCATCTCCGAAGAGGCGATCTGCAACGAAATCACCCAGGACCACCAAGCCTTCGCGGTCGTGATGACCGGGCAGTTCCAGGAAAACGCCCGGCCCTGCTACCACAACGCCAACACACTTATGCTCGATGCGACTCTCTACCCGGTCGACAATGCAGGTTTCGAGGCGCTGGCACCCTACTACTGGTCGCCGATACTGCCCTCCTACGACGACCTGGTGGGCGGACTCGCCGCGGGACTGATCGAAGACGGCTGGTTCGACGACGCCACACTCGGTGTCATCGCCATCGAGTCCGAACTATCCGAACGGGTCTATGACCAGCAGTTCATCCCCCGCCTGGAAGCCGCGGGAGTGGAGGTGGTCTCCTACAACGCCATCGACCCGACCGACGGAACGTCGCTCAACAACGATCTGCTCCAAGCCATCATCAACTTCAAGGAAGAAGGGGTGGACAAGGTGGTCGCTATCGGCGGTTCCAGGCTGGTCTCCTTCTTCATCGACGTCAGCAAAGCCCAGAACTACTCACCTGCATACGCTGTGAGCAGCTACGACAACCCCGAGTTCAACGTCTTCAACTACCCGGAGTTGATGCCCGGATCCAGTGGCATAAGCGTCATGCCCGGCTACGACGTGGGAGACGACCAACACCCGTTCCCGGCCACGGCAGCCGAGCAGGAATGCCTCGACATCTACAGCAACGCCGGACTGGCCTTCGAAGAACGCAACAACGTGCGCACCGGGCTCATGTTCTGCGACATGCTGCGACTGCTTCAAGCCGCCTCACCACACCTCACCGAGGTGAGCGCCCAGGGAGTGACCGAAGCGCTGTGGCAGCTCGGCGACAGCTTCGAGGCTGCATCGGTATACGGGGTGGAGTACAGCGAAGGCAGCTACGCCGGAGGCGGTACCTACCGGAGTTTCGTGTTCGACCCCGAATGCGAGTGCATGGCACTGATCGGCGACCCAGCGGACTTCGACGGCTGAACGGCCGGCGGTCGGGCTGATGGACCAGGAGCGCCAGGGGCGGCCCGGCAACCCCCGCCTGTTGACAGCGGTCTGCACGCAGGCAGCCGGGTTGGCGTCTTCGCTGCCGGTTCTGCTGTTTCGCCGAGCTGAGATAGCCGAACACCTCAACCTGTTGGGTGCGGTTGTCGGCGAGGTCTCTCTGGTGGGTGCGGTGGCAGTGTTGGCTGCTTCGGCGGTTCCTCGGCTGCGCGACAAGATCCCCGCTGGAGTTCTGCTACTGCTCGGCGGGCTGACAGCTGCGGTCGGGTTGGCACTGGTGGCCTCGACAGACCAGCTGACGACGTTCGTTGTCGGCGGTGTGCTGCTGGCTTTGGGATCAGCACCCGGGTTGGTCGTCCACCGGATCCTGTTGGCGACCGACGAACGTCCGGCCGACCGTTTCCGGACGCTCTCGTGGTATTGGACGGCGGTTGCGTCGGGTGCTTCGTTGCCCCTGGTACTGGAGGTACTGGGCACGGTCGACTATCGCAGTCTGCTGTGGGTCAGCGCGGCGCTGGTGCTGGTCGGCACCTTGCTGGTCGGGCGTCATGCGCTGATCCACGACGAAGACCTCGAAGTGGAAGACACCGTGGCCCGCACCGACGTGCCATGGGCCCGGCGAGCCTACGGAGCAGCCTTCGCGGGTGGCGCCGTGGTCGTGGGCGGAGCCGACGCGGCACAGTCGCTGCTGCTGGGACAATGGCAGCGCAGCAGCACCCAGACCGCGGCGGTGTTGGCAGCCGGGACCATCGCGGCGGCGCTCATCAGCGGTTTCGGGCCCTGGTACCACCGCCTGCACCGCCTACTCGGTGCTCGCAGGGCCGACGCTGTCGGAACCAACCTGCTGGTCGGGGGACTGCTGATAACGCTGGGCGGCCTGTCGTTCACCTACATCGGGTTGGTTGTGTGCTGGCTCGTGGCGGGCGGAGCCCTCGGCTTGGCGGCAGCCGGACTGGACGCCTCGGCGTTCACTCCGCTCGCCCCCGCGCTGCGCCGCAAAGTAGCTGCTCGGCAGGTCCTCTGGGCCGGAGTCGGAGCGCTGCTGGTGTCGCTGGTCAACGCGCTGATCATCGGCGGATGGTCCGACCAGTGGAAGATCGCCTGGGTCGGGCTCCTGTTTGTCGAGGTGGGCTGGGGTGTACGGCGTTACGCGCCCTCGGCTCGCGACGCGGCGACCGCGGTCGCCCAGGCACAGGCCACAACCGTGCCCCGCCGTGTCTACGAAACAGGCCCCCCCGCCCCTCCGCTGCTCTCAGTCGAACAGGTGTCTGTGGCCTATGAAACTGTGCAAGTCCTGTTCGACGTGGACCTTAGGGTCGACGAGGGCGCGGTCGTTGCGCTGCTCGGCACCAACGGAGCGGGCAAGACCACCTTGCTGCGAGCGATCTCCGGGCTTGAACCGACCATCGGCGGTCGGATCGTCTACGCCGGACTCGACATCACCAAGACCCGGCCGACCTGGCGCGTCGGAATGGGGTTGCACCAGATCGTCGGGGGAGAGACGGTGGTCGGTCCGCTGACAGTGGCCGAGAATCTGCGTCTGTTCGGCCATGCGTCGGCCGAACCGACCCGCAGCGAAGCCTTCGCTGAGACCATCGCAGAGGTCTATGACCTGTTCCCCCGTCTGGCCGAGCGGTCCAGCCAGCGAGCCGACACCCTTTCCGGCGGTGAGAAACAGATGCTCTCATTGGCGAAGTCCATCATCGTGCCGCCCCGCCTACTGATGATCGACGAGTTCTCGCTGGGCCTGGCACCAACCGTGATCGCCGAGCTGCTGCCGGTGGTTCGAAGGATCGCAGATGGGGGCTCGGCCGTGCTTCTGGTCGAACAGTCGGTCAACATCGCGCTCGCCATCGCCGATTTCGCCTACGTGATGGAGAAGGGCGAGATCGGCCATTCAGGCACCACCGAAGAGCTCCGCGCCAGACCCAACCTTCTTCAAGCCGCCTACCTCGAGGGTCTCGCCAGCGCCCTCGACGCGGACCGGTAGAGCCGTGGGCTCGTTCGACATAACCGGGCCGTTGCTGCTGCTGGGCTCGATCTTCGGCATCGGCTACGCGCTGCTGGGCATCGGCCTGGTGCTGGCGTACCGGTCCAGCGGTTTCATCAACTTCGCGCACGGTTCGATCGGCCTGGTTGCCGCCTCGATGATGTCGGTTGTAGTCACCGACTACGGCGTGCCCTACTGGCTCGGGTTCGTCGGAGCGCTGATCGTGGCGGCCCTGCTGGCCGCTGGCGTGGAAGCGTTCGTGGTTCGCAAATTGTCGGCGGCCCCGAAGGTCCTGTCGATGGTCGCGACTCTTGGCGCCGCTCAAGCCCTGCTTTTGCTGGCACTGTCGTTCTCCAAGGGCGGTCTGGGAGGCGGCAGCTTTCCCCAGCCCCCGTTCTTCCCGGAGTTCGATCTCACCGTCTACGTCTCACCCTCGTCGACAGCACTGCTCTGTCTGTCTCCGCTGGTGGTGGTCGGGCTCTACTTGTTCCTGCAGCGCAGCCGATACGGCCTGGCGATCCGGGGCGCCGCGGCCAATCCTGACTCGGCGACCCTGGCAGGCGCCGACCCGCGCTACATGGCGATGCTGTCCTGGGCCCTCGCTGGAGCCATCGCCGCCTTCGCCGCGATGCTGATCATCGGCAACCAGTCGACGGTCACCGCCGATGCTCTGGGCCCCGACTTCATCGTGCGTGGTCTGGCCGTGGCCGCGTTGGCACGCTTCGCCAACCTTGGGGTGGCGTTGGTCTCGGGGGTTGGAATCGGGATCGTCGAGCAGATCCTGGCCTCCAACCCCGAAGCCACCGGCTGGTTCGAAGTGGCATTGTTCGTGTTGATCCTGCTGGGCGTCGCGTTGCAGGTGCGTTCAGGTCGGGAACAGCCCGAACGCTGGTCGAGCCTGGCCCCTGCCCGGCGGCTGCCCGATGCGTACCGGGAGGTATGGCTGATCCGGAACCTGGCCTGGGTGACCGGCGCGGTCGGCGTGGCTGCTGCGCTCGTGGTTCCGCTGCTGATCAGCAACCGTTCGGCGTTCGTGTTGTCGACCATCGTCGCCTTCGCAACCATCGGCAT
Source organism: Candidatus Aldehydirespiratoraceae bacterium (assembly GCA_965221585.1). GTDB lineage: Bacteria > Actinomycetota > Acidimicrobiia > Acidimicrobiales > Aldehydirespiratoraceae > VXYK01. The sequence goes on from OZ244898.1 coordinate 3,063,565, forward strand.
CTCGGTCAGTTTCCTGACCGGTCTGGCCGGTCAGCTCTCGTTGGGGCAGGTCGCCTTCGCAGCGATCGGCGCGGTGGTCGGGGTTCGGGTGGCCACCGAAACCGGCAGCCTGATCCTCGGGCTGCTGTGCGGCGGGGTCACCGCGGCTGTGGTTTCGGCTGCGGTGGGGCTGCCCGCTCTGAGGGTGCAGGGCCTGCTCCTGGCGATCGCGACGCTGGCGTTCGCGCTGGCGACGTTCAGCTGGCTGCTGCGCCAGGACTGGGCCTTTGGTGCGGGTCTGTCGTCGCGCCCGGTCAGCGCGGTCGGCATTGATCTCGGCACCTCGCGCCGGTTCTATTTCGCGGCCCTAGTGACGTTCGTGGCGGTGCTGGCCATTGCCCACGTGCTGCGTCGCTCGTCCTTCGGCCGGTCGTTGATCGCGGTGCGTGACAACGCCCCGGCGGCCCGGGTACTCCAGATCGCCCCGCGCCGCCTGTTGCTGGCCGCCTACGGATTCTCCGGTTTCGTAGCCGGGATCGGCGGAGTGGTCCTGGCGATGAGCAACACCTTCGTCTCCCGCAGCATCTTCACCCCGAGCGACAGCATCAACGTGGTGTCGTTGGCTGTCATCGGCGGGCTGTCGGAGCTGACCGGGCCTCTGCTCGGGGCCGCCTACCTGATCGGTATCCGGGAGTTCTTCGACCTTGAGCTGTCGGCGCTGGCCGGACTCAACGCGGCCTGGCTGATCCTGATCCTCGAGCAGCCTCGGGGCCTGCACGGCCTGCTGAGCACGACCCGCAGCAACCTGATCGATCAGATCGCCCGGTTGCACGGTATCGACCCCGTTGCCACCCGAACCGAACCAGGCGACGTCGAGGCAGTCTCGACAGCGGTGACAGTGCAGCCCGCTGGCCACGCCAGACCTGCCGACGACGTGATGCTGGAAGTGCGCGGCATCAGCAAGCGATTCGGTGACCTGGTTGCTGTGAACGACGTGTCTCTGCAGGTCCGAGCCGGGGAGACGCTGGGGCTGATCGGCCAGAACGGAGCGGGCAAAACAACCCTGTTTGAGCTGGTCAGCGGGTATCTGCGACCCGATGCCGGAACCGTGGTCTTCGACGGTGCCGACATCACCGGTCTGTTGCCGGAGGCTCGCAGCCGCGCCGGTCTGGTGCGCTCGTTCCAGAACGCCTCTCTGTTCCCCACCATGACCGCCCGCGACATCGTCTTCCTGGCCAACAAACGAGCCGCGGGACACAGTTTCGTGATCGGAGGATCAGCCAACGAACGCCGGATCGAGGACCAGACCTCCGAGACCCTGGCGATGTTCGGTCTCAGCGAAGTCGCCGAGATGCCCGTGAGCCTGCTGTCCACCGGCACCCGCCGCCTCGTCGAACTCGCCGCCAACGTTGCCCTGCGTCCACGACTGTTGCTGATGGACGAACCCTCGGCCGGCATCGCCCAAGCCGAAACCGAGGCGCTGGGCTCAGTGATCACCCAGATCCGCGACGCCTACCAGATGACGCTGGTGGTGATCGAGCATGACATGCCGCTGCTGAGTTCTGTCTGCGACCGGCTGATCGCCATGGAAACAGGCTCCGTCATCGCCGAAGGCACCCCCAGCGAGGTCCAAGCCGACGCCGCCGTGGTGCGCAGCTACCTGGGAGGCGACCTGACGGCCATCGCCCGCAGCGGTTCCGCGGTTGCCGGAGAACAGGATCGCTGAGAGCCGGGCGTCAAGAATCGGGATTCAACCCGAGAGTGTCCACCAGCGCCCGCACCCGCGCCTGGATGTCGTCTCGAATGGGCCGAACCGACTCGATGGAGCCCCCAGCGGGGTCGTCCAGAACCCAATCCTCGTAACGCTTGCCCGGATAGACAGGGCAAGCATCGCCACAGCCCATGGACACGATCACATCAGCGGTTCGGGCGATTTCGTCGGTCCACAGCTTGGGGTGCTCCGCGGAGATGTCGATTCCCTGCTCGGCCATGGCCGCTACCGCCACCGGGTTGACTTCCGTACCGGGGCTGGAACCCCCGCTGAACACCTCCACCCGATCCCCGGCAAGATGGCGGAGAAAACCGGCCGCCATCTGCGAGCGCCCGGCGTTGTGAACGCACAGGAACAACACAGCGGGCCGATCCGAGGTGGCCATGTTCAAGCTCCTTTGACATCCACGAAAAGGTCGCGTTTGCGGAAAGCGGCCGTCATGAACCGGGCGAAGGCCTTGCGGCGGGTGAGCCAGGCCACCCGCGCCCCGGACTTGTCGGTCGCCAGGATGTGGTCGGCCAGCCAGGGAGTGACCGTGTGGACCTCGTCGCCGAGAATGTTGAAGATCTTCTTGGACTTCTCCCACTGCTCAGAGGTGAGGTCGTAGTCGCCGGTGAGCAGGTCGGTCACGACGATACCGGGCGACACGGTGCAGATCTGCACGGCTGTGTCCGCGGTGTCCTTGCGCAGCGCCTTCTGCAGGTAGCGGACAGCACGTTTGGTCGCACCGTAGGCCGCCATACCGGGTTGGGTGGCACCGTCGGAGCCGAACCCCTCGGTGTTCCACACCTGCCCGTGGCCCTGCCGGACCATGTTGGCGATGGCTGCTTTGCTGGCCAGCAAAGTGCCTGTCAGGTTGGTTTCGACCAGCCCCGCCAAGTCGCCGTCGTTCTGCTCCCACAGGGGTTCGCGCCCGATGCTGACACCGGCGTTGTTGATCCATATGTCGACCCCGCCGAAAGCCGCAGCAGCGTGGTCCCACAGCTCCTGGAGTTGCTCAGGGTCGGTGATGTCGCAGGCCCTGCCGCAGACCTTCGACGACCCGTAGTACTCACCGAGCTCGGCCACCACCGCCGCAACGCTGTCGGCGGAGCGTCCACTGACGGCCACCTGACATTGGCGCTTCAGGAACTCGCGGGCTAGCCCGTTGCCGATTCCCCTGGTACTCCCAGTGATTACGATGCGCTTGCCCATTGGATCCCTTTCGGTTCGGATTCTACGAGGACGACCGTTTCATGATCGGGTTCAGCGCCGCCTGTAGCGGCTCACCAATCGGTGCTCGACGAGATGCTCCAAGGGGGTGCCCGTGGATCGCCCCAGGCTGGTGGCGACGAAAGCGGCGATCAGGTCGCCCAACAGTGCCCGGACCGCGGGATCGGCATCGACAGGATCGACTTCGAGGAATGTGCGGCCGCTGGTCGTGTCGAGAGGCCAACAGACCGCGAAATGGCCCGCACCGGCCAACTCCACCAGCCACGAGTCTTCATGGGCGCGGGCGACGGCCTCATCGAAGGTTCGCCCGATGGGGTCGTGCACCGCGCCGTGGTTCGGTGAGCGGTAGCGGTCGCTACTGGCTGCGATGACCCCGTCGGTAGCTCCGGCCAGCAACATCACCGGCACCTTGGCAGGCACGGCCAACACCGCACTCTCACCGTGCCCCAGGGTGGCAGCGGTCATGGTGTGAGCGCCGTAAGTGAACACAGCTTTCAGGCCCGGCACCCAGGCCGGGTCGCTGTTGTGCAGTGCCACGGTCCCGCCGGCCGAGTGGCCTCCGATCACCACGCTCGCCAGGTCCAACAGCCCGGTAACCGGGCTGTCGTCGGATGTTGCGTCCGCAAGCCGTTGCAACAGCGGCGCCAGCACGGTGGACGAAGGTTGCGTGCCGATCGTGTCGGGTGTGAGTGCACCCAGGTCGATGCCTGGAGTGATGCCCCGACCCGCGGGTCCCAGGGATCCGACAGCGGAATAGGTCACCACGCAGAATCCCTCGCCCACGAGTCGGTGGGCGAGCCAGCGGTACCCGTCCGGGGCCACATTGATCCCAGGCATCATCACCACCACCGGCCACCGGTCGGGCGCTTCGACCGGCGGTACTCGCCCCGTCAACCGAGCTTCGGCAAACCGCTGATCGTCGCCGGGGTAGTACAGCGTGCCCACCGCTGCGTCCTCTGCGGTCTCAAATGCGAAGTGCCAACCGCGCACGATCATCATTTCAGCCTAGGGTTCCGCTCAGAGGAACGCAGTTTCATTGTTGAGCTCGGCAATCTACGATTGCGCCATGAGCGAACCCAAAAGCTACGGCCCCGCATCGGACCGGCCCTATCAGTGTTTCATGGGGCGCTGGGAAGGGCTGTGCAAGAGCTTCAGCCCACAAGGCGAGTTCCTGGAGTCCAGCGCGGTGCACATGGACGTCTACTGGCTCGACGACCACACCTGGCACCTGCATGAACACTTCGAGAACCTCTACGGAGTGGGGGAGACCGTCTTCAATACACCCATCGGAGTCGAAGGCAAACGGTGCTTCGCCGACAGCGAACAGATCAGCCTCGAAGGCGCCGAACTCACGCCCTACAACTACGTCTTCACCATCGACAGCAGAGTCTCCGGCACCATCGTCTACAACAATCACTACTTCTTGGACCCCGACACCCGACGCATCATCACCCACAAGGTGCGCGACGGGGAAACCAACCTGTTCCAGATCCAGGACTTCGCCCGGATCCAACGGCCATGATCGTCCAGCGAGCCCCCGGCGGCGCTGCTGACGCCCCACGCTTCGTGATCGCCATGCACCAGCACACCGCCTTCGCCGGGTCGCTGGCGGCGAACTTCGGCAACGACACCTTCGCCGGACTGGAACCCGCCGAACCGATGCAGTTCGTAGTCGACCACCACGACCAGGGTTGGGCGGAACTGGATGCTGCCGCGCCTCAAGACCCCGCAACCGGGCTGCCGTACAATCTCACGGCCACCCGACTGCCGCAGATCATCGCCACCTCCGCCGGATCACCCGCGTTCAACGAAACCCACCACCCGTTCAGCGGCATCATCTCCTCGATGCACACCTACGGCCTGTACCGGGGCCGCTACGGACTGAGCGACAAGATCTTCCTCGACACCATCGAAGCGGACCTGCGCCCCGAAGTCGACGCCATGCTCGCAGCGGAGGAGGACCGACAGGACCGCCTCAAGCAGGAGCTCGCGGTCAGCGACCCCGACCATGCAACCGACGAATACCTGTTCCACGCCTACAAGCAGCTGCAGTTCTTCGACACGCTCTCGCTCTACATGCACCTCGCGCCCGAGGGCCAACGCGGCGAATCGGAGTTCCACAACGTGCCACGAGCCGTCGGCGACGACGTGACCATCTCGGTGTCGGAACGCCCCGGCGCGGTCTACAAAATAGACCCCTACCCCTTCGCCGCCGACGAACTCGAACTGGCCACCGACGGCCGCTATCTGACTCCGCAGCCGGCAGGCACCGACCTCGCCCCGGTGCTGGCAGCCATACCGGTCGAGTCGCAGACAGTGCATCTGGTCCGGGCGTGAGCGGCGGCTCGTTCTCTGCGGGGGTAGGCGAATGGATCGGCGCTGCGGAGGTATACGACGCTGAGGGCCGCTTCGCAGGGATCGGGCGCGACACCCGCTCGGTGAAGGCCGACGACCAGGCCGGGACGGTAACCGTAGAGGTCAGCTTCGACGGGCCGTTCTCGCTGTCGGGCGAGTACACCATCGTCGACCACGGCTCGCACCGCACCTACGAGGGCCCCCTCAACGTCGGATACGCCGAAGCCCTGGGCGACGGCCTGGTGGCCGCCCACAACTATTGGCCCGACCTCGGTCTGTCGCAGCGGTTCTTCCTGATGGTGACGCCCGACGGCGCCCATCAGTCGTCGCTGGCTCTGCTCAGCCGAGGCGAGAAGCTCCAGTGGACCGTGGTCGGGGAGTACCAGCGCCAGGTCGATGCAGCAGCTCCGACACCCCCCGTAGTACCGGCCATGGACCCGACCGAATTGCGTTCGGACCCCACCGCCGGCCGCGGCGAACTCCTGTTGCTGCGGGCCGGCCGATGGACCGGGCAGCTGCAGCGGCTCAACGCCGACTACCAGCCAACCAGCCCGGCCGCCTACCAGGAAACCGTCGATTCGCGGAAGGACACCTGGGAGATACAGATATCGGGAGGCGACTACTCGCCGGGGTTCGCGTTCACCCTGGCGTCCGACGGTTGGACCGCCTGGACCCGGCACGGCGACCTTGCAGGTAGCGGCAGTCTGAGCGGAGGCCGTGGCTTCAGCGGACAGTTCCATCACCGAAGCAGCGGGCTGCGTCTGTGGCGGCGCGAAGTGGCATCACGGGACGGGACCACAAAGGCTGTGCTCCACATCTGGTATCGCGGAGAGCAACGCCTCGGCGCGGCCTACGGCACCTTGACGTTCGATCCACAATGAGCGGGTGAACCGACATGAGCAGCGAGAGCGCAGACAGTTTCGGCGGGGCCTGGCTGGTCACCGAATACGTCTTCGACCCCGACGGCGCCTACCGGGGAACCGTCGCCCAGCGCCGCTTGGTCGAACAGCTCGAGGGGGCGCGGCTGCGGGTGACCCAGCAGTGCGAACCGTCGGCCGAGCTCGAAGGCCACGCCATGGCCGCCTTCGCCGGTGAATGGGTGTTCGATCTCGAAGTGGTCGGCGACCAGCGCCGCTACCTCGGTCCCGATGTCGTGGGCACCGCAACACAGTGGCAGCCGGGCGCGATGACCGGACAGGGCCTGTGGCCCCGGTTCGGCTACGAGTTCGAGTCCTACAGCGTGCTCGTCGCCCCAGACCGCCAACTCACCGGCGGTTTCTTCTCGTTGGCCGGGCGATCAGTGGCCGACATCGTGGGGGTCGCCGTCCCGGAAACCGCCGGAACCGAACCACGGCTCGACCTGTCGGCTCCCGTCCCCGAGGTGAGCGACGAATGGCAACTGCGCCGCACGGTCGGGCCGATGCTGGTGGCGACAGCCTGGCCAACCCCGCCGCAATCCCGACGCCTATGGACCATGCACGACCGGATCGGCGGCACGGGGATCGAGATCACTCAGGGCATCGGTGCCGAGAGCGGTTCAGTGTCGGTGGAGATCACCATTGCTCAGTGATGGTCCATTTGGAACCAGTAGTGGTTATAATCGGACCAATGAACCTTGAGCTTGAACGAATCGAGGCATTGGAACTGATGGGGATGGTTCTGGCCCATCTCAACACCGCCGAGGCGCGCGGCGATCTGACGCCGCGAGTACCGGTGTTGATGTCGATTCGAGACAAGCTGGCCGAAGCACTACGGGAGCAACTATGAGCTACAGCGAAGCAGAGGTGTTCGAAGCCGTCATCGGGATGGACAAGTATCGGGGCGGTCTTGAAGATGAGGTGGGCGCCGCCTTGGCCGTGGTGGGCCTCAGCGCGGAGCGAGTCCACAGGGAAGCAGCGATCCGTGACGACATGATCCGAGTCGCCCACCGTGCCGGTGCCTCACTACGGCAGCTTGCTGAGATCTCGGGACTTGGTCGCAAGACCGTGACCGCCATCGTCGAATCGAGGCGAGAGTAGGCCCATTCCAATTCGTCCGAGTGACGACGGTCTTCAGTCCGAGGTCCAGTCGAGGGGGCCGAAGACGATGTCGGTCAT